>NZ_BMXY01000001.1:0-1696438 GCF_014651995.1 Cognatilysobacter xinjiangensis
CATCCGCAGGCGCGCATCGCCGCGTGGGCATCGCGAACGCCCGGCGCGCTGCGCCGGGCCGGAAGCGACGCATCAGATCGCAGCTAACCACCGACCGAAGGCGCGCACTGCCGCGTCGCACCACCGCGCTTCGAGCGTCGCGCACGAACGGAAGCGTCGTAACGGATCTCGACGACCTCATGCCCGACCGCGCGACGTACGTGAAGCGACCGCCCCCGGGAGAGACTGCAAGGCACTGGAGCCGAGCCGACTGCCGGCCGCCTCATCCCGCTCCGACTCCGCAGCACGACCTGACGCTTCGAACCAAGCGCGGAACCGGTTTCGCCCTGCACGGTCCGAGCCCTGCAGCTCCGACGAGACACCCTGAACAATCCGGCCAGCATTCGCGCTTCACGTCGCGAATTTGGTAAACAGTTCGCCTTTCCCCCGAGTCACGCCGCCATGCGCAACCGCCGTTCCCTGACCCGCTCGCCCGCACGCCGCGCGCTGCAGCGCGGCATGAGCCTGATCGAGATCATCATCGTGATCGTGCTGATCGGCATCGTGCTGACCTTCGTCGGCAGTCGCATCCTCGGTGGCGCCGATCGCGCGAAGGCGAACCTCGCCAAGTCGCAGGTGCAGACGCTGGCGGGCAAGGTCGAGCAGTTCCAGATGGATACCGGCCGCCTGCCGGGCTCGCTGTCCGAGCTGGTTTCGCAGCCGCAGGGCGCCGCGGGCTGGCTCGGCCCGTACGCGAAGGAGCCCGAGCTCAAGGATCCGTGGGGCAATGCGATCAGCTACCGCGCCCCGGGCGAGGACGGCCGTGCGTTCGACCTGGTGATCCTGGGCAAGGACGGCAAGCCCGGCGGCAGCAGTTACGACGGCGACGTGCGCTACGAATGATCTACCGCGCGCGACGCCGGCCGGCACCGCCCGCCCGTCGTGCGCGCGGCGTGTCGCTCATCGAGATCGTCATCGTGATCACGCTGGTCGCGGTGATGAGCCTGCTGGCCGCCGCGGCGATGGGCGGCGGCTTCAAGGGCATGCAACTGCGCTCGTCGGCGAAGGAAATCGCCGCGCAGCTGCGCTTCACGCGCACGCGCGCGATCGCCACCGGGCAGACGCAGCGCTTCGTGATCGATCCGCAGCGGCACGTCTGGAGCGCGGCGGGCGAGCGCAACGGTGAGATCCCCGAGTCGCTTCGTGTCGCGTTCACCGGCGCGCGGCATGACCGGCCGGCGCGCGGCGAGGGCGCGATCCTGTTCTTCGCCGACGGCGCGTCCACCGGCGGCCGCGTGCAGCTCTCGCGCGAAACGGCGGCCTGGAACGTGGATGTCGCCTGGCTGACGGGTGAGGTGAAGCTCGCGCGCGCGGAGGCGCAGCGTTGATGCGGTGCATGCGCGGCTACACGCTGATCGAGGTGATCGTCGCGTTCGCGGTGCTCGCGCTCGCGCTGACGCTGCTGCTCGGCACGCTGACCAACGCGAGCCGCCAGGTGCGCTGGTCGGCCGATGCCGGGCGCGCCGCGCTGCTCGCGCAGTCGGTGCTTGAGCAGGCGGACCTCGACGGCCCGTGGAGGGAGGGCGAACGCAGCGGCGCGCTGGAGGACGGGCGCTATCGCTGGACGATGCGCGTGCGCCGCTTCGAGGACCCGACCCGCGTCGGGCAGCCCGTCGATCCCGCCGCGCCCGCGCTGTTCACCGTCGACCTGACGTTGCAATGGGGCGCGGGCGGCGCACGCGAACGTTTCGAGCTGCGATCGCTGCGACTGGTGCCGGCCAATGCGGCGGGGCCGACGACATGAGGCGCGCGCGCGGCTTCACGCTGGTCGAGGTGCTGATCGCGACGGTGCTGCTCGCGGCAGGGCTCACGCTCGCCTTCGCGACCATCACCGGCGCGACGGGCGCGGCGCGGCGCGGCGAGGAGGTCGCGCGCGAGAACGAGCACATCCGCGCGGTGGAAGGTTTCCTGCGGCGCCGGCTGGCGGGCGCGCGGGCGGTGCCGTTCGGCGTGGAAGAGGCCAATGGACTGCCGATCCGCTTTTCCGGCGAGCGCGACCGCATGCGTTTCGTCGCCGACCTGCCGGATTACATCGGACGCGGCGGCCCCAGCGTGCACGACCTGCGCATCGAGCGCCGGCCCGCGGGCGACGGCGTGCGGCTGATGCTCGATCTCGCCGTCGTGCAGGCCGGCCTGCCGGTGCCCGAACGCGAGCGAGCCCCCGAGCTGCTGGCCGACGACCTGCGTCGCGTCGAATTCCGCTACCGCGGCCTCGGCGAAAACGGCGCGCTGGGCGAATGGCGCGACGAATGGACCGCGATCGAGCAGTTGCCGCTGCTCGTGCAGGTCCGCATCACGGGCAACGACGGCCGAGCCTGGCCCGTGCTGACGGTCGCACCTCGCCTGGCCGGCGCCTATGCCACCGGGGTGCCGCAGTGAGGCGCGATGCGCGCGGTGCCGCGCTGCTGCTGGTGCTGTGGTTGATGGTGCTGCTGATCGCACTGGTCGGCGCGTTCTCGCTGACCGCGCGCACGGAGAACCTGCAGGCCCGCGCGCTGGTCGACGGCGTGCAGGCCGAGCAGGCCGCGCGCGCGGGCCTGGAATACGCGCTGACGCGCGTCGGCGAGACCGATCCGCGGCGCCAGTGGCGTCCCGACGGCCGCACCTATCGCTGGAACTTCGCCGACGCGGGCGTCGAGGTGCGGCTGGTCGACGAGGACGCCAAGGTCGACCTCAACCAGGCCGACAACGGATTGCTGGTCGGGCTGATGGAGGCGGTGGGCATCGCGCGAACGCGCGCCGAGAAGCTGGCCGGCGCGGTGATCGACTGGCGCGACCCCGATCCGCTCACGCAGCCCTCCGGTGGCGCCGAGGACCCGGACTACGCGTCCGCCGGACTGCCCTGGGGCGCCAAGGACGCCGAGTTCGAGAGCAGCGCCGAGTTGCTGCAGGTGCTGGGCTTCGCCGCCGACGACGTGCGACGGCTGCTCCCGCACGTGACCGTCTACAGCGGGCGGGCGCGGCCGGAGACGGCGTTCGCCTCGGCCCCCGTGCTGACCGCGATGGGACTGGACGGCAAGGACATCGTGCAGCGGCGCGAGGCCTGGGATCCGTCGCGCGGCCAGCCCATGCCGGGCATCCCGGGAATCGGCGGCCTTCAGGCGTCCGGAAGCGGAACGTATAGTATCGAGAGCACGGCCCGGCTCCGTGGCGGACGCACTGCCACGCTCGCCGCCGTGGTCCGTATCGGGGGCGGTTCCGTTCCCGGAATGGCCTACACGCCGCTGCGGTGGGAGGAGGGGGCTCAGTCACGATGACGTCGGTTCTGGAAGGCCGCATGCGCGGCCTCGGGCGCCTTGCCGCGCGTCTCGGACCGCAGGCGACGAGCCTGCGCGGCCTGCTCGCCTGGTGGGGCCGCGCGCTCGCCGCCTGGCTGCCGCTGCGCATGCGCCGCGCGCTCGGCGTCGATCGCGGGCGCCTGCTGCTGATGCCGCGCGACGACGGGCAGGTGCAGTTGCGCCTGCATCGCGACGGCGAGCTGCACGAGCTCGGCCTGCTGCCGCCCCCGGTCGACCTGCCAGTCGACGATCCGCTCGCCAGTGTGCTCGGCCCGACCGCTCTCGACCTGCCGCGCTGGCTGGCGCTGCCCCCCACGAGCGTGCTGGTGCGCCGCCTCGCGCTGCCCGCCGCCGCCGCCGATCGCCTGCGCGACGTGATGCGCTTCGAGATCGACCGCCAGACCCCGTTCGCCGCCGACGACGTGCTCTACGACGCGCGCCTCGTCGGCCTGCGCCCTGACGGCCAGCTCGACGTCGAACTCGTGGCCACGCCGCGGCTGCGCGCCGAACCCGTGCTGGCCGCGCTCGGCCCGCTGGCCGGGCGCCTCGCCGGTATCGACGTGCTCGACGCGACGGGCCAGCCGCGCGGCGCGAATCTTCTGGACGCCGGTGCACGCGGCCGCCAGCGCGATCCCTGGCGCCTGTGGAACCGCGTGCTGCTAGCGGTCGGGGTGGTCGCGTTCGCGGCGATGCTCGCCACCGTGCTCGACAACCGACGCGAGGCCGCGGCCGCGCTCAAGGCCGAAGTGGACGATCTCGCGCGTCCGGCTCGCCTGGCCGCGCAGGAACGTCAGGCGCTGGTCGACCTCGTCGCCGGCCAGGCCTTCCTCGACCGCCGCCGCGCGGAGACGCCGACCGCGATCGAGGTGATGGACGAACTGAGCCGGCGCCTGCCGGACGGCACCTATCTGGAAAAGCTGGCGATGGAAGGCGACCGCCTCACGCTGATCGGCTTCAGCAACCAGGCGCCGGCGCTGATCGCGCAGCTCGAAGGCTCGACGTTGTGGCGCTCGCCTGCGTTCGCCGGCGCGCTGCAGCCCGATCCGCAGTCGCGCCGCGAGGGCTTCACGCTGACCGCGCAGCTGGGCCGCGCGCCAGCGCCCGCCGCGAACGCCGCGAACGCGGGAGGCACGCGGTGACGCCCGTCGTCACCGACCGCGAGCGCTGGCTCGCGCTGGGCCTGCTGGTCGCGGCGCTGCTGCTCGCCTACGGCGTGCTGATCCATCCGTGGTGGACCGTGCCGATGCGCGCGGTCGATGCCGACATCGCGCAGTTGCAGGAACGTCGCGCGCGCCTCGCCGCGGCGGTCGCGCAGGCGCCGGCAGTACGCACCCGCCTGCAGGACGCGCAGCAGCGCCTGGCGACGCGCCCGGGTTTCCTGCCCGAGGCGACGGCCGAGCTGGCGATGGCCGGCCTCGTGCAGCGCCTCGAGACCGTGGTGGCGCAGGCCAGCCCCGGCAATCGCAGCTGCCAGATCAGCAACCGCTCGCCCCTGCAGGGCGAGGGCCGCGAGCCCTACACCCGCGTGGCCGTGCAGGTGCGCCTGCGCTGCGGCACGCCGGAACTCGGGGTGGTGCTGCATGCGCTCGAGGCCGGCACGCCGCGGCTGTTCGTCGAGAACCTCAATGTGCTCGCGCAGCGCTTCTTACTGCAGTCGGACGGCGGAATGCCCGGCAGTGGTAGTGGCAGTGGCAACAACGGTGGCATCGACGTGAGTTTCGATCTCGTCGGCTACCTGCGGCCCGCCGGGACGGCGGGGACCACCGCGCCGCCCGCCGCGATGCCCGTCCCGGCGATGCCGACGCCCGCGACGCCGGCGCCCGCCGGCATGCCCGGTGCCGCGCCGGGCGCGCCCGTTCCGGCCGCACCGACGCCCGCTTTACCGGCCGGCATGACGGGAGGCCCCGGTGCGCCTTGACGACATCGCCCCGCGCACGCTGCTGCTCGGCGTATTCGCCGGCTGGGCGGTGCTTGCCTGGGTGCTCGCGCTCGCCGGCATGGGCCGCGAACTGCCGGACGGCGAGAGCGGCACCATCGAGGGCAGCCGCCTGCCGGAACTGCCGGAACAGGCCCCGCCCACGCTCGGCCCGTTCGCGCAGTACGACCAGATCGTCGCGCGCCCGCTGTTCGCCACCGATCGCCGTCCGCACGCCTTCCTGCTGCCGAACGTCGACGGGCAGGCCGAGGCGGCGCCGAGCTTCGACCTCGTGCTGACCAGCGTGCTGATCACCCCGCAGGTGCGCATCGCCATCGTGCAGAAGCCCGATGGCAGCGAGTCCTGGCGGGTGAAGCTCGGCGAGGCGCCGGATGCGTTGCCGTCATGGACGCTGGTCGACCTCGCGCCGCGCAGCGCGGTATTCCAGGGGCCGGAAGGCCGCAAGGAACTCGCATTGCGCGTGTTCGACGGCAAGGGCGGCGAGCCCCCGTCGGCCTCGGCCGCGCCGCCGCCGGGCATGCCGGGCGCGCCGCCATCGGGCGCCACCGCCCGCCCCGCACCGATGCCGTCCACGCCGACGCCGCCCATGGCCGACGCCGCCTCCATGCCGGATCCGCAGCAGATCGACCAGATCCGCCAGCGCATCGAAGCGCGCCGCGAAGAGATGCGCCGCCGCGCGCAGAACGCCAATCCCCCCGCCACGGTCGCGCCGCCCGCGCCCGCGACCCGCTGAGCCCCGCGATGACCCCGATGACGCCCGTTCCCGCCTTCCGCCCGGTCCTGCGCCAGAGCCTCATCGCGCTGACCATCGCCGCGACGCTCGCCGGCTGCGCCACCGCGCCGGTGCCTACGCTCCAGCGCGAGGGCCGGCTCGACGGCCCGGTCGCGGGCACCTCGTCGGCCACCGCCGCCGATGGCGTCACGACGACGCCGCTCGGCGCGCCCGAGGCCGATGCCGCGCCGCGCGCGCAGATCCGCCGCGGCACCGGCGAGGTGATCAACCGCCGCGTCGCCAGCGCCCCGCCGTCCAACCTCGGCGGCAGCTCGGGCGAGGCGCGCTTCAACTTCGAGGGCGAATCGCTGCAGGGCGTGGTCAAGGCCATCCTCGGCGACATGCTCGGGCAGAACTACGTGATCGCGCCGGGCGTGCAGGGCACGGTGACGCTGGGCACGCCGAAAGCGGTCAGCCCCGCCGAGGCGCTGAACCTGCTCGACATGGTGCTGGGCTGGAACAACGCGCGCATGGTCTACAGCGGCGGGCGCTACAACATCGTGCCGGCCGACCAGGCGATCGCCGGCACCGTCGCGCCGCGCACCGGCCCGGCCTCCACCGCGCGTGGTTTCGAGGCGCGCACCGTGCCGCTGAAGTACGTGTCGGCGACGGAGATGGAGAAGATCCTCAAGCCGTATGCGCGTCCGAACGCGATCGTCACCGTCGACAACGCGCGCAACGTGATCACCGTAGCGGGCACGCGCACCGAGCTCGAGAACTACCTGCGCACCATCGAGACGTTCGACGTCGACTGGCTGTCGGGCATGTCGGTGGGCGTGTTCCCGCTGCAGTCGGGCCGCGCCAGCCGCGTGGTCGCCGACCTCGAGCGCGTGTTCGGCGAGCAGAGCAAGTCGCCGGTGGCCGGGATGTTCCGCTTCATGCCGCTGGAAGGCGCGAACGCGGTGCTGGTGATCACGCCGCAGGCCGACTACCTCGACGACATCCAGCAGTGGCTCGAGCGTATCGACGGCGCGGGCGGCGACGCGCGCCTGTTCTCCTACGAGCTCAAGTACATCAAGGCCAAGGACCTGGCCGATCGCCTGTCGGAAGTGTTCGGCGGCGGCAGCCGCAGTGGCGGCGGCGACACCGGCGGGCGGCCGACGCTGATGCCCGGCGTTGAGGCCACCGAGCTGCGCGATACCGACGACGGCGCGACCGCGAGCATCGGCGGCAGCGATTCAGGCACGACCGGCGACACCGGCACGGGCACCGGCGGCAATGGCATGACGTCGACGCTGTCGCTCAATCCGCGCAGCGGCGGCAACGGCAGCGTGAGCCTCGAAGTCGACGGCCAGCGCGTCGGTGTGTCGGCGGTGGACGAAACCAACTCGTTGCTGGTGCGCGCGACGCCGCAGGCCTGGAAGTCGATCCGCGACGTCATCGAGCGTCTCGACGTGATGCCGATGCAGGTGCACATCGAGGCGCAGGTCGTCGAGGTACAGCTCTCCGGCGCGCTGCAGTACGGCGTCAACTGGTTCTTCGAGCAGGCGGTGAGCGATCCGGTGGCCAGCGGCGGCGCGGGCCTTCCGAACGCGGCCGGGCGAGGCTTCTGGGGCGACCTGCGCGGCAGCCTGCGCCCGGGCGACGTCGCCAATCCCGGTCTCGCGTGGACGTTCCTCGGCCGCAATGCCGCGGCGGTGATCAGCGCGCTCGACGAAGTTACCGACCTGCAGCTGCTGCAGTCGCCCTCGGTCTTCGTGCGCAACAACGCCGAAGCCACGCTCAACGTCGGCAGCCGCATTCCGATCGAATCGGTGACGGTCGATCCGGGCAACGGCACCGGTACCACCTACAGCCAGGTGCAGTACCTCGACACCGGTGTGATCCTGAAGGTGCGTCCGCGGATTACCCGCGACGGCATGGTGTTCCTCGACATCGTGCAGGAGGTCAGCTCGCCCGGCGCTCGCGACGCGAATGCACGCAACGTCACGATCAATACGCGCAAGGTGAAGACGGAAACCGCGGTTCAGAGCGGCGACACCATCATGCTCGCGGGCCTCATCAGCGACGGCGTGACCAAGGGCTCGTCGGGCGTGCCGGGGCTGAGCCGCATTCCGATCGTCGGCGGGCTGTTCGGCCGGCAGAGCTCGCGCACCGACCGCAACGAGGTGATCGTGCTGCTCACGCCAACGGTCGTGCGCAACCCGCAGGAAGTGCGCAACCTCACCGACGAGTACACGCAGCGCTTCCGCGCGATGGAGCCGCTGCACCGCAAGCCGAAGTCCACCGGCACCGAGGTGCGCTGAGTCGTGCACGCCCCGCGTCCGCCCGTGGGCGGCGCGCCGGGCGTCGCCTCGCATCGCGGCCATGCACGGATGCGAATGCGCCACGCCCGCACTGCGCTGATCGACCTGCACCGCATTGCCACGCCATGAACGACGCCATCGCCGCCGTCGTCGTCACTTACCAGAGCGCCGAGACGATCGAGCTCTGCCTGCAGCGGCTGCGCGCGGCGGACGGCGTCGCGCAGATCCGCGTGGTCGACAACGGTTCCGACGACGGCACGCTTGCGATCGTGCAGCGCATCGCCGCGGGCGAGCCGCGCCTGAAGTTCATCGCCAACCCGGACAATCCCGGCTTCGCGGTTGCCTGCAACCAGGGCGCGCGCGCCGCGCACGCGCCTTGGCTGGCATTCGTGAATCCCGATTGCATGGTCGAGCCCGACACGCTCGCACGCCTTCGCGATCTCGCCGGCGGCACGCCCGTGCTCCTCGGCTGCGAACTGGTCGACGAAGAGGGCATGCCCGACCCGGCCGCGCGCCGGCGCGATCCCGAGTTCGGCGCGATGCTCGCGGGCCGCGGCACCGATCTATCGCTGCCTTCGGACGGTTCGCCGCTGCAGCGTGTGGACGCGGTATCGGGCGCGTTGATGCTGCTGCCGCGGGCGCTGTTCGAGCGCATCGGCGGTTTCGACGAGGGCTACCGCCTGCACGCCGAGGACCTCGACCTCTGCCGCCGCGTACGCGACGCCGGTGGCGACGTCGCGATCGCCAACGACGTGCGCGTGGTGCACATCCGCGGCGTGTCGAGCCGCGCGCGGCCGTATTTCGTCGAGTGGCACAAGCATCGCGGCCTGTGGCGCTACTTCGCGCGCTTCGAAGCACCGCGTCGCGGGCTGCTGGTGCGCGCGGGCGTCTTTGCCGCGATCTCGGCGCGCTTCGCTTCACGCGCGCTGTCGATCACCCTGTCGATACTCGCAGGCCGCTGATCGACGAGGGCGCGGGCGCATGATCATCCGGTCGCTGCTGGATACCGACCTCTACAAGTTCACGATGATGCAGGCGGTGCTGCACCAGCACCCGGCCGCGCAGGTCGCGTACCGCTTCCGCTGCCGCACGCCGGGCGTCGATCTGTCGCCCTTCATCGACGAGATCCGCGCCGAGATCGACGCGCTGTGCACGCTGCGCTTTGCCGACGACGAACTCGCGTATCTGCGCGGCCTGCGCTACATCAAGACCGATTTCGTCGATTTCCTGCGTCTGTTCCAGCTCGACGCGCGCTACGTGCGGCTCGAGGCGGTGCCGGGCGCCTCGGGCGGCATCGGGCTGGAGATCGAGGGGCCTTGGCTGCACACGATCCCGTTCGAGGTGCCGTTGCTGGCCATCGTCAACGAGGTCTGGTTCCGCCACCAACCGCCCGCCGACGAGGCCGAGGGACTGCGACACCTGCAAGCCAAGATCGAGCGCCTGCAGGCGCTGCCCGACTGCACGGTGTCCGACTTCGGCACGCGGCGGCGCTACTCGCACGACTGGCACGCGAAGATCCTGCCGATCCTGCGCGACGGCCTCGGTGCGCGCTTCGCCGGCACCAGCAATGTCGAATTCGCGCGTCGCTACGACATGACGCCGCACGGCACGATGGCGCACGAGTTCCTGCAGGCGTTCCAGGCGCTGGGCCCGCGGCTGGTCGATTCGCAGAAGGCGGCGCTGGAAGCGTGGGTGCACGAGTACCGCGGCGATCTCGGCGTGGCGCTGTCGGACGTCGTCGGGCTGGCTGCGTTCCTGCGCGATTTCGATCTCTACTTCTGCAAGCTCTTCGACGGCGTGCGCCACGACTCGGGCGATCCGTTCGAATGGGCCGAGCGCGTGATCGCGCACTTCGAGCAGCATCGAATCGACCCGCGCCAGCGGACATTGGTATTCAGCGACAGCCTCGATGCCGAGCTCGTGCTGCGTCTGCACGAACGCTTCGGCGCGCGCTCCAAGCTCGCGTTCGGCATCGGCACCAATCTCACCAACGACCTCGGGCCGAAGCCGATCAACGTCGTCATCAAGATGGTCGAGTGCAACGGCCAGCCGGTGGCGAAGATCAGCGATTCGCCCGGCAAGGGCATGGGCGGCGATCCCGGCTACATGGCCTACCTGCGGCAGGTGTTCGGCCTGCCACCGGAACCGGTCAGCGATGCGGATTGATCGCGTCGCGTAGCGCGCGTGCCGCGGTCGCGGCCGCTTCGGCGTAATCGTCTCCGTGCGATGCGTAGAGCACGGCGCGCGAGGAGCTGATCATCAGCCCGGTGCCGTCGGCGGACTTCGCGTTCGATACCACCGCGGCGGCATTGCCGCCCTGAGCGCCGACGCCGGGCACCAGCAGCGGCATGTCCTTCACCAGTGCACGCACGTCCGCGAGCTGCTCCGGCCACGTCGCGCCGACGACGAGCGCGATGTTGCCGTTCGAGTTCCACTCGACCGCCGCCTTCTCGGCCACGTGCTGGTACAGCGGGCGGCCGGCGACGAGCAGGTCCTGCAGTTCGCCGGCGCCCGGGTTCGACGTGCGGCAGAGGATTATCACGCCGCGGTCTGCGCGATCGAGGAACGGCTGCAGCGCGTCGTGACCGAGATACGGGTTGGCGGTGACCGCATCCGCGCCGTACCGGTCGAAGGCTTCGGTCGCGTAGTGCTGCGCGGTGCTGCCGATGTCGCCGCGCTTGCTGTCGAGGATCACCGGGATGGCCGGGTGGTTCGACTTGATGTGTGCGATCAGTCGCTCGAGTGCATTTTCCGCGCCCAGCGCGGCGAAGTGCGCGATCTGTGGCTTGAAGGCGCAGGCGTAATCGGCCGTGGCGTCGGCGATGTCGCGGCAGAAGGCGAAGACGGAGTCGGGATCGTTGGCGAAGCGCGCCGGGAATTTCGCGGGCTCGGGGTCGAGGCCGACGCAGACCAGTGTGTTGGCGGTCTGCCAGCGCTCGCGCAGGGCGGTCATGAAGCTCATCGGTCGTCTCCCGGAATCGATCGTCAGAGGCGCTTCCACACCTGCCAAAGGCCGACGGCATGCACAAGGCCGATCGCGAGGCAGATCGCGGAGCTCCAGAGGTTGAAGGACGTGCGCAGGGCCGGCATCAGCGCGACCGGCACGAGCGCGAGGCCGCGCAGCACGTACACCGCGGTGATCGCGACGAGCGCGGCCGCGGTGAGCGGCAGCGGCCGCAGCAGCCCCGCGGCGGATGCGGCGTAGACCGACCACGCCGCCAGGATCAGTGCGATGCCGAGGGTGACGACGGCCGGCACCACGCTGCGTGCCTCCGCCAGGCGTGCCATTCGCTCGCCCGCGCCGAAGAACCGGTACCAGTCCGGCCCGCCCGCGATCACCGCGACATGCAGCAGCGCCGCGAGCGCGCTGAGCGCAGCGGCGAGCACGAGTATTCGATTGACGTCCGGTGCCATGTCGAACTCCGCATGCGAGACGCCCGCCGGGAAGGCGGGCGTGGGGCTATCGCGATTACTTGAGCGCCTTGAAGCGCAGGCGGTGCGGGCCTGCGTCCTGGCCGAGGCGACGCTTCTTGTCTTCCTCGTACTCGCGGTAGTTGCCCTGGAAGAACTCGACGTGCGAGTCGCCTTCGAAGGCGAGGATGTGCGTGGCGATGCGGTCGAGGAACCAGCGGTCGTGCGAGATCACGAACGTGTTGCCCGGGAACTCGAGCAGCGCGTCCTCGAGCGCGCGCAGCGTCTCGATGTCGAGGTCGTTCGACGGTTCGTCGAGCAGCAGCACGTTGCCGCCCTGCAGCAGCGTCTTGGCCATGTGCAGTCGTCCGCGCTCGCCGCCCGAAAGGGTGCTGACGATCTTCTGCTGGTCCTGGCCCTTGAAGTTGAAGCGGCCGATGTAGGCGCGCGACTGGATCTCGATGCCGTTGATGTTGAGGATGTCGAGGCCGCCCGACACTTCCTGGAAGACGTTGTGGTTGCCTTCCAGCGTGTCACGGCTCTGGTCGACGTAGGCGAGCTTGACGGTCGGGCCGATGTCGATCGAACCCGAATCCGGCTGCTCCCTGCCGGTGATCATCTTGAACAGCGTCGACTTGCCTGCGCCGTTCGGGCCGATGATGCCGACGATCGCGCCCGGCGGCACCGAGAACGAGAGGTCGTCGATCAGCAGGCGGTCGCCGAACTTCTTCGACACGTTCTTGAACTCGATGACCTTCTGGCCGAGGCGCTCGCCCGGCGGGATGAAGATCTCGTTGGTTTCGTTGCGGCGCTGGTAGTCGACCGACTGCAGCTCCTCGATGCGCGCAAGGCGCGCCTTGCCCTTCGAGCGGCCGCCCTTCGCGTTGCTGCGCGCCCATTCCAGTTCCTTCTGGATCGCCTTCTGGCGCGCCTTTTCCTGGTTCTCTTCCTGCTTGAGGCGCTCTTCCTTCTGGACGAGCCACTCGGTGTAGTTGCCCTTCCACGGAATGCCGCGGCCGCGGTCGAGCTCGAGGATCCACTCGGCGGCGTTGTCGAGGAAGTAGCGATCGTGCGTCACCGCCACCACGGTGCCGGTGTAGCGCGCGAGGAACTGCTCCAGCCATTCGACCGATTCGGCGTCGAGGTGGTTGGTCGGCTCGTCGAGCAGCAGCATGTCCGGCTTCTGCAGCAGCAGGCGGCACAGCGCGACGCGGCGCTTCTCGCCGCCCGACAGCTTGCCGACGATCGCGTCCCACGGCGGCAGGCGCAGCGCGTCGGCGGCCACTTCGAGCTGGTTCTCCAGCGTGTGCGCGTCGCCCGCGGCGAGGATCGCTTCGAGGCGTTCCTGCTCCTTGGCCAGCGCGTCGAAATCCGCGCCTTCCTCGGCGTAGGCCGCGTACACGGCTTCCAGCGCGGCCTGCGCGTTGATGATCTCGCCAAGGCCTTCCTCGACCGCCTGGCGCACGGTGTGCTCGGGATTCAGCTCCGGCTCCTGCGCGAGGTAGCCGACCTTGATGCCGGGCTGCGGGCGCGCCTCACCCGAGAAATCGGTGTCGACGCCCGCCATGATCTTGAGCACGGTGGACTTGCCCGCGCCGTTCAGGCCCAGCAGGCCGATCTTGGCGCCCGGGAAGAACGACAGCGAGATGTCCTTGATGATCTGGCGCTTCGGAGGAACGGTCTTGCTGACGCCGTTCATCGTGTAGATGTACTGCATGGGGCTCGGGGCTCCGGTCGGACGGCGCATGGCGCCGCGTGGGGCAGGCGGCGGCCGCCTGCACGGGGGCAGGGGCCGCGAGGATTCGGAATAGCCCGAAATTATAAGGCCCGCGGCCCACGGGCGGGCCCGGCCCGGTGGCGCGGCGGGCTAGAATTCACGTCCGACCGACCCCCTCCGGAGCCCCCGATGTTCGCTCGCGATGCCCGTATCGAAGGATTCGACCCCGAACTGGCGCAGGCCATCGCGAACGAGGCGCGGCGCCAGGAGGACCACGTCGAGCTGATCGCGTCGGAGAACTACGCCAGCCCGCGCGTGCTCGAAGCCCAGGGCTCGGTGCTGACCAACAAGTATGCCGAGGGCTATCCCGGCAAGCGCTACTACGGTGGATGCGAATACGTCGACGTCGCCGAGCAGCTCGCGATCGACCGCTGCAAGCAGCTGTTCGACGCCGACTACGCGAACGTGCAGCCGCACTCGGGCAGCCAGGCCAACCAGGCCGTCTACTTTGCGCTGCTCAATCCGGGCGACACGATTCTCGGCATGAGCCTCGCGCATGGCGGCCACCTCACGCACGGCGCGAAGGTGAACCTGTCCGGCAAGATCTACAACGCCGTGCAGTACGGCGTCGACGAGAACGGCCTGATCGACTACGCCGAGGTCGAGCGCCTCGCGCAGGAGCACAAGCCGAAGATGCTCGTCGCCGGCTTCTCCGCGTACTCGCAGATCGTCGACTGGGCGCGCATGCGCGAGATCGCCGATTCCGTCGGCGCGCTGTTCTTCGTCGACATGGCGCACATCGCCGGCCTCGTCGCCGCGGGCGTGTATCCGTCGCCGCTGCCGCACGCGCACGTGGTGACGTCGACCACGCACAAGACCCTGCGCGGCCCGCGCGGCGGCATCATCGTTGCCAAGAATCCGTCGGAAGAGCTGACCAAGAAGCTGCAGAGCATCGTGTTCCCCGGCATCCAGGGCGGCCCGCTGATGCACGTGATCGCGGCCAAGGCGGTGGCGTTCAAGGAAGCGCTGGATGGCGACTTCAAGGCCTACCAGCAGCAGGTCGTGAAGAACGCGCAGGCGATGGCGAAGACGCTGATCGAGCGTGGCTACCGCATCGTTTCCGGCGGCACGCAGAACCATCTGATGCTGGTCGACATGATCGGCCGCGACGTCAGCGGCAAGGACGCGGAAGCCGCGCTGGGCCGCGCGCACATCACCGTCAACAAGAACTCGGTGCCGAACGATCCGCGCTCGCCGTTCGTCACCTCGGGCCTGCGCCTGGGCACCCCCGCGGTGACCACGCGCGGCTACGGCGAGACCGAATGCGTCGACCTCGCCAACTGGATCGCCGACGTGCTGGACAGCCCGAAGGACGAGGCGGTGATCGCCCGGGTCGCCGAGGCCGTGAAGGCACAGTGCCGCAAGTTCCCCGTGTATGGAGGTGCGTCATGATCCGCGCAATTCCGTTCTCGCTCGGCCTCGTTCTCTCCACCGCCGCCTTCGCGCAGCAGCCGGCGCCGCCCAAGCCCGTGGCCGCGCCCGCCGCGCCGCAGCGCGATGCCACCGATCCGCGCATGCGTGACGTGCCGATGCGCTGCCGGCCGGGCCAGGTCGACGTGGCCGCCGGCCGCACGCTGGGTCAGCTGTTCGGCGCCGAATGGCCGGCGCAGCCCCAGGCCGCGCGCCGCACGCCGGCACAGCCGGTGAGCCTCGGCCGCGTGGATTGGCCGGCGCAGAACGGGCAGGGCGTGGCCACGTCGGCGGTACTGGTCGATGCGCAGGGCAAGCCGCTGCGCGCGAAGGTGCTGTGCGCGTCGACGCAGGCGCTCGTGGCGCCGGTCGAGGCGGCGGCGATGAAGGGCAGCTACCGCGCGGCCACGTTCGACGGCGCGGCCGGCACGGGCGTCGCGCTGGTGACCTGGCGCGTCGGCGAGCCGCCGCGCAAGCCCTGATGCATTGCCCCTTCTGCCAGCACCAGGACACGCGCGTGATCGATTCGCGCGTGTCCGAGGACGGCGCGACGATCCGTCGCCGCCGTGTCTGCGAGGTCTGCGCCGAGCGCTTCTCCACGCTGGAAACCGTCGAGCTCAAGCTGCCGACCATCGTCAAGAGCGATGGCCGGCGCGAGGCCTTCGACGCGCGCAAGCTCCGCATCGGCTTCGATCGCGCGCTGCAGAAGCGCCCGGTGGCCGAGGAGCAGATCGAAGCCGCGGTGCGCGCGGTCGTGCACCAGCTGCGCATGACTACCGAGCGCGAAGTCCCGTCGCGCCGCATCGGCGAATTCGTGATGGGCGAGCTGCGCAAGCTCGACCACGTGGCCTACGTGCGCTTCGCGTCGGTGTACCGCGCGTTCGAGGACGTAGCCGATTTCCGCGAGGAACTCGATCGGCTGGAGCGCGACGTGGCGCCCGTGGAAGGCCAGCTGCCGTTGCTGGGCGAGGACGAGCCCAGGCCCGAGAAGGGGCGTCGGCGCTGATGCCGCCGGCCCGTGCAGGCCTGCGCGTGGCCTCGCATCGCGGGTCGCCCGCCGCCGTCGCATGTCCGCTGCCCCTCTGCGTCGCGCCTGCCGGCGACGCCGCGCCGCGGGTTGAAGACGCGCGCCACCGGGCGCCGTCGCCTCGACTTTCCTGACCAGGACGACACCCGCGAGCCGCCATGTCCGACGCCCCGTTTTCCGCCCTCGACCACGCGATGATGGCCCGCGCGCTGCGCCTGGCCGAGCGCGGCGCCTACACCACCAAGCCGAATCCGATGGTCGGCTGCGTGCTGGCGAAGGACGGCGAGATCGTCGGCGAAGGCTTCCACCAGCGCACCGGCGGCCCGCACGCGGAGGTTTTCGCGTTGCGCGATGCGGGCGAACGCGCTCGCGGCGCCACCGCCTACGTCACGCTCGAGCCCTGCTCGCATACCGGGCGCACCGCGCCATGCGCGGATTCGCTGATCGAGGCCGGCGTCGCGCGCGTGGTCGGCGCGATGCGCGACCCGTTCCCGCAGGTCGACGGCGCCGGCTTCGCGCGCCTGCGCGAGGCGGGCATCGAGGTCGGCGTGGGACTGATGGAGGCGCAGGCACGCGAGCTCAATCGCGGCTTCCTGTCGCGCGTGGAACGCGGCCGGCCGTTGATGCGCGTGAAGCTCGCGATGAGCCTCGACGGACGTACCGCGCTCGCCAGCGGCGAGTCCAAGTGGATCAGCGGGCCGGGCTCGCGGCTGGACGTGCAACGCTGGCGCGCGCGTTCGTCCGCCCTGATGACCGGTGCGGGCACCGTGCTCGCGGACGATCCGCAGCTCACCGTGCGCCTGGGCGACGACACCGACTTCGTGCCGCCGCTGCGCATCGTGCTCGATCCGGGCCTCGCCACCATCCATCGCGGCCGCGTGCGCGAAGGCGACGCGCCGACGCTCTACATCCACGCGCCCGACGCACGCCTGCCGCGCAACTGCGATGCGGACATGGCGGCAGCACCCGTGCGCAACGGCCGCTTCGAGCTCGACGCCGTGCTGCGGCTGCTGGGCGAGCGCAAGGTCAACGAGGTGCAGCTCGAGGCGGGCGCCACGCTGGCCGGCGCGTTCGTCGCGGCGGGGCTGGTCGACGAGCTGTTGCTCTATGTCGCGCCGGTGCTGCTGGGCGCGCATGCGCGTCCGCTGTTCGACGGCTTCGACATCCAGCAGATGAGCGAGCGGCTGGCCATGCGCGTCGTCGACAACCGGCACACCGGTGACGACCTGCGCCTGCTGCTGAGGCCCGTGCGATGAGCGTGCAGGACCACTTCTCCGGCGTTGCCCAGGCCTATGCCGCGGCGCGTCCCGACTACCCGGACGCGCTCTACGACGCGGTCGCGGCGCACGTGTCGCCGCGCGCGCACGTGTGGGAGCCCGGCTGCGGTAGCGGGCAGGCCACGCGCGATCTCGCCGCGCGCTTCGCGCACGTGCATGCCACCGATCCGAGCGAACAGCAGCTGTCGCGGCACTGGGCGCGCGAGGGCGCTGCCAACGTCACGCTCGCCGTCGAGCCGGGCGAGAGCACCTGGCTGTTCGACGACTCGGTCGACCTCGTTGCCGTCGCGCAGGCCATGCACTGGTTCGACGTGCCGGCCTTCTTCGGCGAATGCCACCGCGTGCTGCGCCCCGGCGGCGTGCTCGCGGCCTGGGGCTACGACGACTTCGATGTGCCGTCGGGGATGGAGGACGCGATTGCGCCGTTCCGGGCGCGCATCGAACAGGACTGGCCGCCCGAGCGCGACTTCATCAAGCGTCATTACGCCGACTTCGACTGGCCGTTCGATCGCCTCGAAGCGCCCGCGCTCGCGCTGGAGGTCGACTGGCCGTTCGAGCGCTTCGCCGGCTACCTCTCGAGCTTCTCGGCCACCGCACAGCACCGCGCGCGCACCGGCGAGGACCCGGTCGCGCTGCACCTCGATGCGCTGCGCGAGGCCTGGGGCGATCCGGCCTCGATCCGCCGCATCCGCTGGCCGCTGTTCATGCACCTGCGCCGCAAGCCCGACTGAGCACCGTCGCAACGCAGCGTCCGCCGGGCGCCCGGAGGCCCGGTGGTAAACTGCGCGCGCCGGTTCGCCGGCTTCCATGACGTCTTCAGGGCGGGGCGCAACTCCCCACCGGCGGTAGGCGCGACAGCGCGAGCCCGCGAGCGCCTCCGCGATGCGGAGGGTCAGCAGACCCGGTCCAATGCCGGGGCCGACGGTCGGGATCGGAAGATCCCGGAAAGTCCGGATGAAAGAAGACGGTGTCCTCGCGCGGCGCGTGCCGTGCGTGCATCGCCTCGTGCCTTGGGGCGTTTTTCGCTTTAGTCACCTCGCGAGAAACGTTTCATGTCCAACGACACCCGCTCCACCGCCTCCGTGACGGAGGCCTGCTGATGTTCACCGGCATCATCGAGGGCGTCGGCGCGATCGCATCGATCGAGCCGCGCGGCGGCGACGTGCGCCTGCGCGTGTCCGCGGGCACGCTTGCATTCGACGACGTGCGCCTGGGCGAGAGCATCGCCGTCAACGGCATCTGCCTGACCGTCGTCGCGTTCGACGCGGCCTCGTTCGAGGCCGATGCATCCACCGAGACGCTCTCGCTCACCACGCTGGGCCACCTCGCGGTGGGCGCGGCGGTGAACCTCGAGCGCGCGATGCGTCCGAACGACCGCCTTGGTGGGCATCTGGTCAGCGGCCACGTCGACGGCGTCGGCGCTGTCGCCTCCATCCACGACGACGCGCGCGCGCAGCGCTGGCGCTTCACGGCGCCGGCGGCGCTGCTGCGCTACATCGCGAAGAAGGGCTCGATCTGCGTCGACGGCGTCAGCCTCACCGTCAACGAGGTGGATGCCGACGGTTTCGAGGTCGCGCTGGTGCCGCATACGGTCGCGCATACCGCGTTCTCGTCGACCCAGGTCGGCGATGCGGTGAACCTGGAGATCGACCTGGTCGCCCGCTATGTCGAGCGCCTGCTCAACAAGGATCTGCCATGAGCTTCGCCACCATTCCCGAACTGCTGGAAGAGATCCGCGCCGGCCGCATGGTCGTCATCGTCGACGACGAGGACCGCGAGAACGAGGGCGACCTGATCATGGCCGCCGAGCTGGTGCGGCCGCAGGACATCAACTTCATGGTCACGCATGCGCGCGGGCTGGTCTGCCTGTCGCTCACGCGCGAGCGCTGCCGGCAGCTCGGCCTGCCGCCGATGGTCCGCGACAACACCTCGCCGCACCACACCAACTTCACCGTGTCGATCGAGGCGGCCGAGGGCGTCACCACCGGCATCTCGGCCTACGACCGCGCGCATACCGTGCGCACCGCCGTGCGGCCCGATGCGAGCGCGGCCGACCTGAGCCAGCCCGGCCACATCTTCCCGCTGATGGCGCAGCCCGGCGGCGTGCTCAACCGCGCCGGCCACACCGAGGCCGCGAGCGACCTCGCGTTGCTGGCGGGGCTTGAGCCGGCCGGCGTGCTGGTGGAGATCCTCAATCCCGACGGCTCGATGGCGCGCCGCCCGGAGCTGGAGGCCTTCGCGCGCGAGCACGGCCTGAAGATGGGCTCGATCGAGGCGCTGATCCGCTACCGCCTCGAGAACGAACACACCATCGAGCGCGTGGAAACGCGTCCGATCGAAACCGAGCACGGCGAGTTCACCCTGCACGCCTATCGCGACCGCGTGAGCCATGCGCTGCATTTCGCGCTGCTGCGCGGCGAGGCGGACCCGGCGGCGTCGACGCTGGTGCGCGTGCACATGCTCAATCCGTTGTCCGACGCCGTGCATTGGCGCCGGCCGGACTTCGGCCCGGCGGTGGGCGACGTGCTGGCGCGCATCGCCGCCGAGGGGCGCGGCGCGCTGGTGCTGCTGTCCGAGCCCGCCAGCGCCGACGCGCTGCTCGCGCGCATCCGCGAGCAGCCGGCGCCGGACCCGGAAGGCCGCGGCGCGGGGCTGGCCGAATGGCGTCGCAACGGCGCCGGCGCGCAGATCCTGGCCGACCTCGGCCTCGGCCGGTTGCGGGTGATCGGCACGCCGCGCAAGCAGATCGGCCTCGCCGGCTTCGGCCTCGAGGTCGTGGAATACGTCGACCCGGCCGCCTGAGCGCGCCTTACCGCCGGCTCCACCGCGAGCCGGTAAACTTCGCAGCCCCTCGCGGAACCCGATCCATGCCCCACATCGAAGGCGACCTGCGCAGCCCGCCGGGCGCGCGCTACGCCATCATCGCCAGCCGCTGGAACCCGCGCATCACCGACACGCTGGTCGCCGGCGCGCGCAGGACGTTCGCCGACCACGGCGTCGACGAGGCCGCCATCGACGTCATCCGCGTGCCCGGCGCCTGGGAGATCCCGGTCGCCGCGGCGCGGCTGGCCGCGGCCGGCGCGCATGCGGGCATCGTCGCGCTGGGCTGCGTGGTCCGCGGCGACACGCGCCATTACGAACAGGTGGCCGACGGCTGCTCCGACGGCCTGATGCGCGTGGCGCTCGACTGGCGCGTGCCGGTGGCCAACGGCGTGCTGGCGGTCGAGCGGTTCGAGGACGCCGAGGCGCGCGCGGGCGGCAGCCATGGCAACAAGGGCGAAGAAGCGGCGCTGGTCGCCATCGAAATGGCGCACCTGCTGATGCAGCTGCCCGGAGCAGACGAATGAACAAGCATCCCCGGAAGGACGGCATCGACCCGGTCCTGCGTTCCCGCGCCCGCCGCCGCGCGCTGCAGGCGGTCTACGCCTGGCAGATGTCGGGCGCCGGCGTGCGCGAGGTCATCGCGCAGTTCGCGCACGAGCAGGCCCGCGAGCAGGCCGACCTCGAGTATTTCGAGGACCTCGTGCGCGGCGTCGACGCCAACCAGGACGCGCTCGACGAGGCGCTGGCGCCTTTCCTCGACCGCGACATCGACCAGGTCGATCCGGTCGAGCGCGCGGTACTGCGACTGGCCGCCTACGAGCTGCGCATGCGCCCCGACGTGCCGTACCGCGTGGTGATCAACGAGGCCATCGAGACCGCCAAGAAGTTCGGCGCCGAGCACGGCCATACCTACGTCAACGGCGTGCTCGACCGCGCCGCCGCCGAATGGCGCGCGCCGGAAGTGCAGGCCGCCAGGCGCCCGCGCTGAGGCGCGTTGCGGCGCGATCGCCCGCATGAGCGCCGCGCCCGGCGAATTCGAACTGATCGAGCGCATCCGCCGCCGCGTCGTCGCGCGCGGCGACGTGGTGCTGGGTATCGGTGACGATGCCGCGCTGCTGGCACCGCCGCCGGGCCGTCAGCTCGTCGTCGCGATGGACACGCTCAACGCGGGCGTGCATTTCCCGCTCGGCACGCCCGCAGCGGACATCGGCTGGAAGGCGCTGGCGGTGAACCTGTCCGACCTCGCCGCGATGGGCGCGGCGCCCGCGTGGTGCACGCTTTCGCTGTCGATGCCCGAGGCGGATGCGCGCTGGCTCGACGGTTTCCTCGACGGGTTCTCGATGCTCGCCGCGATGCACGACATCGCGCTTGTCGGCGGCGACACCACGCGTGGCCCGCTGTCGGTCTGCGTCACCGCGCATGGCTTCGTCGGGCCGGGACGCGCACTGCGCCGCGACGGCGCGCGCCTCGGCGACGACGTCTGGGTGAGCGGCACGCCGGGCGATGCTGCGGCGGGTCTGGTGCTTGCGGGCATAGCGGCTGCCGGCGTCGATCGTATCGAGGCGAGCACCGAGGACCGCGATGCGCTCGCTTTTCGCCTCGCACGCCCGCAGCCGCGGGTCGCGCTCGGCGCGGCGCTGGCCGGCGTCGCCCATTCCTGCATCGATATCTCCGACGGCCTGCTCGCGGACGCTGCGCACATCGGGCGTGCGAGCGGCGCCGCACTCCGCATCGATGTCGACGCATTGCCGGCATCCGCAGCGCTCGCGCGCAGTGCCGACACCGATACGCGTCGCCTGCTGCAGGCGGCCGGTGGCGACGACTACGAGCTCTGCTTCACCGCGCCGGCATCGGCACGCGATGCGATCGACGCGATGGCGCGCGAATGCGGCGTCCCCGTCACGCGCGTCGGCGACGTAACGGCGGGCGAGGGCGTGCGGCCCGTCGATGCCGAGGGGCGCCACTGGCAGCCGGCGCGCACGGGCTACCAGCACTTCGCCGCCGATCAGCGATAACGCGCCGCGAGCTCGAACAGCGGGCGCACGGCCTCCGGCGCGAATACGAGCGGCTGTCGCGCCGGCACGTGCTGCGCTTCCAGCGGACGCTGCGGATCCGGGTCGGATGCGGCCGGCATCAGCGCGAAATCGATGCGGACCGTGGCCGGCACCGGCGCCTCGCCGGTGAGCGTGCGGTAGAGCTGCGCCGCCATCACCAGAGACGCCGCAGGCCCCGGATGCAGGCCGTCGGGAAAGGTCGACGCGCGGCCGTCGCGACGCGCCAGCGCCTGCAGCGCATCGCCTGCATGCACGACGCTGGCCACCGGCTGCCGCGCGAACCGCAGGGTGCCTTCGTGCAGACGCGCCTGCGCCGCCTCGGTCGGATACCAGGTCTCCAGCAACAGCACGCGCGCGCCGCGTTCGCGGGCGAGCTTCGCGAACGCGCGATGCGCGACGATGCTCGCGCGGCATTCGTCACCGCTGCGCTGCACGTCGTCGACGAGGCAGGCTTCGACGCCGCCACGTTCCTGCAGCACCACGGCATCCCAGTGCGCGGACTCGAGCGCGCGCACCGCCGCGCCGTCGAGCCAGCGCCGCGCCAGCGAGCCGCCGGGCTCGACGAAGCTGGTCGTTTCGATCGCGATGCCCGACGGTTGCGATGCGGCGACCGCAGTCAGCATCGCGGGCAGGTCGTTGGTGTAGGTGAGGCTGTTGCCGATCATCAGCACGCGCAGCGGCTCGCGCGCTTGCGCGTAGCCACAGGCGAGCATCAGTAGCAGGAGGGCGAAGGCGCGCATGGAGCGCACGCTACACGCCGCACGGCGCCGACAGCAGTGCCGCGACGTGCGTGCGCAGCGTCGGCAGCACCTCGCCTTCGAACCACGGATTGGCCTTGAACCAGGCCACGTTGCGCGGGCTGGGATGCGGCAGCGGGATGACGCCGGGCGCGTACTCGCGCCAGGCGCGCACGGTGTCGGTCAGCGTGCCTTTGCGACGATCGCCAAGGAAATACGCCTGCGCGTACTGGCCGATCAGCAGGGTGAGGCCCACGCGCGGCAGCAGCGGCAACAGCCGCCCGTGCCACGTGGCACGGCATTCCGGACGCGGTGGCGCGTCGCCGCTGCCGGCGCGGCCGGGATAGCAGAAGCCCATCGGCACGATGGCGATGCGCGCGGCGTCGTAGAACGTGTCCGTGTCGACCTGCAGCCAGTCGCGCAGCCGGCGGCCGCTGGCGTCGTCCCAGGGAATACCACTCGCATGCACGCGCGTGCCCGGTGCCTGGCCGACGATCAGCAGCCGCGCCGTCGGCGATGCACGCAGCACCGGGCGCGGTCCCAGCGGCAGTTGCGCTTCGCACAGGCGGCAGGCGCGGATCGAGTCGAGCAGGGCGTCGAGAGCCATCGGAGCAGCGTGTTTCCGGGACCACACCATGCACCGCTGCGCCGGAACCGGCGCTATACCAGGCGATCAGGGCAGCAGCTTGCCCGGGTTGAGGATGCCGTCGGGGTCGAACGCGGCCTTGAGCTGCCGCATCAGCGCCAGCGTCGGCGCGGCAACGGCCTGTGGCATGAAATCGCGCTTGGCCAGCCCGATGCCATGCTCGCCCGACAGCGTGCCGCCCAGCGACACGGTGAGCGCGAACACCTGCGACAAGGCCGCGTCCGCGCGCTCGCACTGCGAGGCGTCGCCGGGCGCGTAGAGGATGTTGACGTGCAGGTTGCCGTTGCCGGCATGGCCGAAGCAGACGATCGGCAGCGAAGCCGCCCGGGCGATCGCCTGCACGCCGTCGACGAGCTCGGGAATACGCGATACCGGCACCACCACGTCCTCGTTGATCTTGCCCGCCGCCAGCGTGCGCAGCGCGGGCGACAGCGCCTTGCGCGCGGCCCAGAGTTTCCCGCGCGCGGCCTCGTCGGGCGCATCGTCGAGCGCGACGAGGCCATCGCCGTTCGCCGCGGCCGCGAGCGCGGCGATGGCCGCATCGAGCATGTGCGGCTCGCCATCGGCCTCGATCATCAGCAGTGCGCCGGCATCCGTCGGCAGATCGGCGCCGCCGACATCGCGCGCCAGCCGCACCGCCTGTGTGTCCATGAACTCGAGCATCGACGGCGTGACCGGTTGCGCCATCAGCCGTGCGACGCCACGCGCGGCGCTGGCGACGTCGCGATAGATCACGCGCAGCGCGCGGCGTGCGGTCGGCTTCGGCGTGAGCCGCAGCGTGGCCTCGACGATCAGCGCGAGCGTGCCCTCGCTGCCGACCAGCAGGCGCTGCAGGTCGTAGCCGGTGGCGCCCTTGGTGGTCGCGCTGCCGCATACGATCAGCTCGCCCGCGCCGGTGACGGCGGTGAGCGCGAGCACGTTATCGCGGCTGGCGCCGTACTTCACCGCGCGCGGCCCGCCCGCATTGCAGGCGAGGTTGCCGCCGACGGTACTGAAGGCGGCGCTGGTGGGGTCGGGCGGCCAGAACAGGCCATGCGGCGCGAGCGCGGCCTGCAGGTCGCCGTTGATCACACCCGGCTCGACCACCGCGCAGCGATCGCCCGGACGGATGTCGAGGATGCGGTCCATGCGCTCGAACGAGACGACCACGCCACCGGCGATCGGCACCGCGGCGCCGGTGGTGTTGGTGCCGCGCCCGCGCGCGACGATCGGCACGCGGAACCCGCGGCAGGCACGCACCAGTTCGACCACCTGGTCGCGATCGCGGGGCAGGGCGACGCCGTCGGGCATGGCTTCGCGCCGCGAGTTGTCGTAGCCGTAGGTGAGCCGCTCGGCGGGATCGGTGCGCCAGCCGTCGCCGAGCAGCGCGGCAAGCCGGGCGTCGAGCGAAGCGGGCAGCGCGCTCAAGCGTCGTCCGCGCGGAACGCGTCGCGGATCCAGGTGAGCGCGGGTGCCTCGATGTCGCCGCTCGCATCGACCACGTCGAAACGGCAGGGGGCCTCCGCCCAGCGCGGATGCGCGCCCAGGAACGCGGTCGCCGCCTGCACCAGCTTGCGCCGCTTGGTCGATGTGATCGACTGCGCGCCACCGCCGAAGCGGTCATCGGCGCGGTAGCGCACTTCGACGAACACCAGCGTGGGGCCGTCGCGCATCACCAGGTCGAGTTCGCCGAAGCGGTAATTGGCGTTCGCCGCGACCGCCGACAGGCCGGCCTGCGCCAGATGACGTTGCGCGGCGGCCTCGATGCGCGCGCCGCGCGCACGCGTCGAGGCGTCAGCGCGAGGCGTCGGCGAGGGGTGCCGGATCGCCATCGACGAAGGTCGACCAGGCCGGCGTGCGCTGCACGTTGCCGAAACCGTCCAGGCGCAGCACGCCGGTTGCGCCTTCGACCGCGGCATCGGGCTTGCGGCCGAGCTGGTCGAGGTAGGCCGTCAGCAGCCAGGCGTCGAAGCCGAAGGCGAACAGGCGGCCGGCGGCGCCCCGGGCACTCGCCAGGCGCGCGCCGGTGGCTTCGGCGCCGGACAGGCCGTGCACGCCGCGCGTCAGCCAGGATTCGCTCGGAAAGGCGATGCCGTCGAGCACGCGATCCTCGGCGGCCTTACCGGTGCCCGACAGCAGTTGCGACGTCGCCACGCGCGGCTTGTCGCCCAGACCCGCCAGCTGCAGGCGCGCCACCACGGCGCGCGCCACGCTGCCCTTGGTCGCGAGGAACACCGCATCGACCTGCTTACCGGCGATCGAAGGCGCGAGCTCGGCGGCATTGTCGTCGGCCACCGCGACCACCTCGCCGCCACGCGCGCTCAGGCGCTCGCGCAGCGAGGCCACGGCGCGGCGCTGGGTGTCGTCGTCGGCGGCGATCACCAGCACCTGCTTCGCGCCCCTGCGCAGGAGGTAGTCGGCGGCGGCCACGCCTTCGTCCTCCGGCGACAGCGAGAAGCTCGACTGCCCGCGCGGCGTGGCCTGCGTGCCGCGGTTGAGCGCGAGCGTCGCCACCGGCAGCTCGCCGCGCGCGAACAGCGCGCTGACCTCGTCGCGGCCGAGCGGGCCGACGATGAAGTCGTTGCCGTCGCCCGCCGCGCGGTCGTAGGCCGACAGGGCGCCGTTGGGCGTGCCGGCCGTGTCGTAGAACCGCACCTCGGGACGACGGCGGCTTTCGCCGTAGTAGCCGGCGAGGAAGCCGTCGCGCACCGAGCCGGCGGCCGCCGACAGGCTGCCCGACAGCGGCAGCAGCACGGCCAGCTTCACCGGCGGGCGATAGCCGTCGCGATCGGCAGCGGGGCGGTCGTCGAAATTCCAGCCGGCGCGCGCGAACGCGCGTGGCAGTGGCAACCCGCGCCCGAGCAGCGCACGGCCCACGTAGTCGTAGAGCGGATCGCCCTCGGCCAGCCGCGCGGCCTCGCGCTGCAGCGAGGCGTCGTCGAGCTGCTGCACGAGGCGGTCGATGCGCGCCTCGGTGTCGCGGCGCTGCGCACCCGTCTGCGTGGCGACCGATTGCGCGAGCTGCTGCGCTTCGCGCACGGCATCGCGCACCGCCGCGTTCTCGGCCGCGACCGGTGCCGTGGTGCGGGTCGGCGACTGCGCGCAGCCGAACACGAGGGCCGTCGCCAGCGCGAACGCGGCGAAACGGGACAGGAATCGGATCGGGGCGATGGGCATGCGCTCGGGCGACGGCGTGGACCGGGTTAGGATTCTACCCGCGCCCCCGTGCAGGACCATGATGCAGACGCCAGGCACGCTCCACGTCGTCGCCACCCCCATCGGCAACCTCGGCGACCTCGGCGCCCGTGCCCTCGAGATCCTCGGCAGCGTGGACGCCATCTGCGCCGAGGACACGCGCCATACGCGGCAGTTGCTCGCGCATTTCGGCATCGAGAAGACGCTCGTCGCGCTGCACCAGCACAACGAGGACGCGCAGGCCGCGCAACTCGTGTCGCGCCTTCGCGAGGGGCAGTCGCTGGCGCTGGTCAGCGATGCCGGCACGCCGCTGGTCAGCGATCCGGGCTTCCGGCTGGTGCGCGCGGTGCGCGAGGCGGGCCTGCGCGTGTCACCGGTTCCAGGCGCCTGCGCGGCGATCGCGGCGCTCAGCGTGGCCGGCATTCCCTCCGACCGCTTCGCCTTCGAGGGCTTCCTGCCCGCCAAGGCCGCCGCGCGTCGCGAGCGACTGGCCGGGCTGGTCGGCGAGCCGCGCACGCTGATCTTCTACGAGGCCTCGCATCGCATCGAGGAAACGCTGGCCGATTTGGTCGCGGTATTCGGCGAGCGCCGCGCCGTGCTCGCGCGCGAGCTCACGAAGCTGTTCGAGACGGTGCTCGACGGCGACCTCGCGTCGCTGCAGGCGCAGGTCGCGGCCGATCCGAACCAGCGCAAGGGCGAATTCGTGCTGGTGGTGGAGGGCGCGCCGGAGGACGCCGACGCCACGCTCGCCGAGGGCCGTCGCGTCTACGCCACGCTGTGCGCGCACATGAAGCCCTCGCAGGCGGCCAAGGTGGCCGCCGAGCTCACCGGGGCGCCGCGCAAGGCGCTCTACGGTGGCGGTGGGGAGTAGTGGAATCCGGCCCGCGCCGCTGACCCGCGGCGGCGGTCGCAACTGAACGAGTACGCATGCCGCCCGGGCGCGCGTGCGGGCATCCCGTACACTGCGCCGCGGCGGAGCCGGCCAGACAGTCGCGTCATCGGAAACGATGCCGAGGAAAGTCCGGGCTCCACAGGGCACGGTGCCAGGTAACGCCTGGGCGGGGCGACCCGACGGAAAGTGCAACAGAGAGCAGACCGCCGATGGCCCTCACGGGCACAGGCAAGGGTGAAACGGTGCGGTAAGAGCGCACCGCGAGTCCGGCAACGGACCGGCACGGCAAACCCCACCGGGAGCAAGACCAAATAGGGAGGCAATGCCGCGGCCCGCGGTGCCTCCGGGTAGGTTGCTTGAGCGCAGGGGGTGACCCCTCGCCGAGAGGAATGACTGTCCACGACAGAACCCGGCTTACCGGCCGGCTCCGCCGCTTTCCTTTCCCGTCAACCACTTGGCGCAAGCGGCCGTAGGCCGGCCGTGCCGACGGGCGGTCGCCCGCGTGAAGGCGGCCGTAGCGCCTGTGGACAGCCAGTGAACATTCGAATCCAAGTGACTGTTGTCTCAAGATTTGAGACAAAACAGCGGCTTGTGGATAAAGCTTGAACAAGTATCTCAAGTGCGCCGCAAGTCGTTGACTTCACTTAGGAAAATGAGCGCGTCGGATTGTTGACAACCCCTCGGGCGGGGCATAAGGTGGATTCCCGTGGGAAAACCGGGTGTTTCGTGGGTTTTCCCGTAGCCATCAAGCCCGCGTGAAGACGGGCGACCGAGGGGACCCAGTCGTGTTCCAGGGCGAAACCGCCATCACCATCGATGACAAGGGCCGGCTCGCGGTGCCCACCGCGTACCGGGACGTCATCGCGCGTGAGTGCGGCGGGCGCCTGGTATTCACCTACAACCCCTTCGAGTCGGGCTCGCTCTATCTCTACCCGCAGCCCGTGTGGGAGCGCGTGCGCGACCAGGTCAACGCGCTGCCGAAGACCAAGCGCACCAGCCGCATCTTCCAGCTGAAGCTGGTCGGTGCCGCGACCTTCGTCGAGCCCGACGGCAACGGCCGCATCAGCGTGCCGGCGAGCCACCGCTCGGCGGTGGGCATCGAGAAGCGCGCCGTGCTGCTGGGCATGGGCGACAAGTTCGAACTGTGGAGCGAGCAGGCCCACCACGCCCAGATCCGCCAGACCATCTCTGACGACGATCTGAGCGACGGTCTGCTCGAACTCGAGCTGTGACGGTCGGTGGCATCGAGCGCGGTGCGCTCGCCGGCCACCTCCCGGTGATGTATGCGCAGGTCCTGGAAGGCCTGCGTGTCGTTGGGGATGGAACGTATCTGGACGGCACGTTCGGTCGCGGCGGGCATGCCCGCGGCGTACTCGAGCAACTGGGCCCGGAAGGTCGCCTGCTCGTGATGGACAAGGATCCCGAAGCGATCGCCGTCGCCGAACGAGAGTTCGGCGCGGATCCGCGCGTGTCCATTTTCCGCGGCAGCTTCGCGCAGCTCGGGCAGTGGGACGCGACCGCTACCGGCCTCGACGGCGTGCTGCTCGACCTCGGCGTGTCCTCGCCGCAGCTGGACGTCGCCGAGCGCGGCTTCTCGTTCGGCAAGGACGGCCCGCTCGACATGCGCATGGACCCCGAGTCCGGCGTCAGCGCCGCCGAGTGGCTCAACACGGCCGACGAAAAGGCCATCGCCGACGTGCTCTACACGTTCGGCGAGGAGCGCCAGAGCCGCCGCATCGCGCGCGCCATCGTCGCCCGCCGCGCGCAGGCGCCGTTCTCGCGCACCGCGGAACTCGCCGAGCTCATCGCGTCGGTGATGCCGCGCGGCGATTCGAAGATCCATCCGGCCACGCGCTCGTTCCAGGCCATCCGCATCTACATCAACCGCGAGCTGGGCGACCTCGAGGACGGCCTCGATGCCGCGCTCGCGCGCCTCAGGCCCGGCGGCCGGCTCGCAGTGATCAGTTTCCACTCGCTCGAAGACCGCATCGTCAAGCAATTCATCGCGAAGCACGCGAAGGCGCCGGCAGGCAATCGCCGCCTGCCGGTCGAGGTCGAGTTCACGCCGGTGCTGCGCGACGTCAGCGGCGCGCTCAAGGCGGACGACGCCGAACTCGCGGTGAATCCGCGCGCGCGCAGCGCGGTGTTGCGCGTCGCCGAGAAAATCGGGGCGGTCGCATGATCCTGCGCGTCGTCCTCGCCGTGCTCGTCGCCGCGAACGTGGTCAGCGCGCTCGCCATCGTCGAGACGCGCCAGCGCCATCGCCAGCTGTTCGTGCAGTTCACGCGCTTGGAGCGCGCGCGCGACGAACTCAACATCGAATTCGGCCGCCTGCAGCTCGAGCAGGCGACCTGGGCCGAGTCCAACCGCATCGACCAGGTCGCGCGCGACCGGCTCGGCATGAAGTTTCCCGAAGGCAACGAGATCGTGGTGATCCGCCCATGAAGAATCCGGGCGAGACGCGCCGCAATGCCAACGCCCGACGCGACGGCCTCGATCCGCTGCGTCGCCTGCGTGCGCTGCTGGGCGCGGGCGAGGGCCCGCGCGGCCGTGCGCGCAGCGACCTGCGCATGCGCCTGCTCGGCCTCGGCGCGGTGATGGGCCTGTGCTCGTTCGCACTGGTCGCGCGCGCGTTCTACATCCAGGTCGTCGACAACGAGTTCTACGTCGCGCAGGGCCAGGCGCGTTCGCTGCGCGAGATCCCGATCCCGACCTCGCGCGGCATGATCACCGACCGCAACGGCGAGCCGCTCGCGGTGTCGACGCCGGTCGAATCGGTCTGGGGCAATCCGCAGGAGTTGCTCAAGGCGCCCGATCGCCTGCCGCAGCTCGCCGAGGCGCTGGGCGTGCCGCTGGACGTGCTGCAGCGAAAGCTCGGCCAGAAGGCGGGCAAGGAGTTCGTCTACCTCAAGCGCCGCATCAATCCCGACGAGGCGCGCCGCATCATCGCGCTCGGCATTCCCGGCGTGGCCAGCCAGCGCGAGTACCGCCGCTTCTACCCGCAGGGCGAAGCGCTGGCGCACGTGCTGGGCTTCACCAACATCGACGACGAAGGGCAGGAAGGCCTCGAGCTCGCATTCGACGAATGGCTGCGCGGCAAGCCCGGCGCCAAGCGCGTGCTGCGCGACGGCCGCGGCCGCATCATCGAGAGCGTCGACCTGGTGCGCCCGGCCGAGGCGGGCCGCGACCTCACGCTCACCATCGACCGCCGCATCCAGTTCCTCGCGCACCGCGAGCTGCGCAACGCGCTGCTGCGCACCGGCGCGAGCAGCGGCTCGGCGGTGGTGCTCGACGTCGGCACCGGCGAGGTGCTGGCGATGTCCAACCTGCCCACGTTCAACCCCAATGCCGTCGGCACCGCCGATCGCGACGCGCACCGCAACCGCGCGGTGACCGACGTGCTCGAGCCCGGCTCGACGATGAAGCCGATCACCGTCGCCGCCGCACTGAGCGCTGGGCTGGTGAAGCCGAATACGCCGATCGACCTGTCGCCGGGCTGGATGAAGCTCGGCAAGTACACGATCCGCGACCACAACAACTACGGCCTGCAGACCGTCACCGGCGTTATCACCAAGAGCTCGAACATCGGCGCCGCCAAGATCGCCGCGCGCATGGACGATCGCTACTTCTACGATTTCGTGCGCAAGTTCGGCTACGGCAGCAAGCCGGGCAGCGGTTTCCCGGGCGAGTCCTCGGGCGTGCTCGCCGATCCGAAGAACTGGAACGGGCTGCAGAAGGCGACGATCTCCTACGGCTACGGCCTGTCGGCGACGCCGCTGCAGATCGCGATGGCGTACGCGGCGATCGCCAATGGCGGCACCTTGACCACGCCGACCTTCGTCAAGGGCGAGCGCGGCCAGACGCGCCAGGTGCTCGAGCCGGCGATCGCGCACGAAGTCGTCAAAATGATGCAGACGGTGACCGAGAAGGGCGGCACCGCGACGCAGGGCGCGATCCTCGGCTACCACGTTGCCGGCAAGACCGGCACCGCGCGCAAGTTCAACGCGAGCGGCGGCTATTCGCGTCGTTACCTCTCGTTCTTCGCCGGCGTCGTGCCGGTCGACAACCCGCGCTTCGCGATGGTGGTGGTCGTCGACGATCCGGATCCGGCGAAGGGCTACTACGGCGGCCTCGTTTCCGCGCCGGTGTTCAAGGCGGTGATGGAAGGCTCGCTGCGCCTGATGGACGTGCCGCCGGACGACATCGAGACCTGGATGGCCGCGCAGGACAAGGCGCTGCATGGCGACCGTCCGGCCGCGATGCAGATCGCGGCGACTACGTCGGCTGCACCGGCCGCGCCGCTCCAACCGGCGCCGCTGCCGATCGATGCCGACGACGGCGTCATGGCGGTGACGCCATGAACACGATGAAGCTCGCCGAGCTGCTGCCCGATGTCGACGGCGTGCCCGCCGACCTCGTCGTGTCCGGCCTCGTGCAGGACAGCCGCGAAGTCGCGCCGGGCGATGCGTTCGTCGCGATCGCCGGCTTCGGCGCGCACGGCCTCGGCTTCGTCGATGCGGCGAAGGCGCGCGGCGCCGCCGCGATCCTGTTCGAGCCGCCGGCGCCGGACGAGCTGCCCGCGCCGGCGGACGCCATCGCCGTGCCCGGCCTGCGCGCGCGCATGGGCGAGATGGCGCACCGCTTCCACGGCCGCGCCACCGAATCGATGACCGTCGTCGGCGTGACCGGCACCAACGGCAAGACCTCCACCGTGCAGCTGATCGCGCAGGCCTGGTCGCTGAGCGGCACCACCGCGGCCACCATCGGCACGCTGGGCGCCGGGCTGTACGGGCAGGTGGAGCCGACCGGCTTCACCACGCCGCTGGTGCTGCGCCTGCATGCGCTGATCGCCGGGCTACGCGACAAGGGCGCGAGCGCGCTCGCGATGGAAGTGAGCTCGCACGCGCTCGACCAGGGCCGCGTCGACGCGGTGCGCTTCGACATCGGCGTGTTCACCAACCTCACCCGCGATCATCTCGACTACCACGGCACCATGGCCGCGTACGGCGCCGCGAAGGCGCGCCTGTTCGGCTGGCCGGGGCTGAAGTCGGCGGTGGTCAATCTCGACGACGAATACGGCCGCCAGCTGTTCGCGGCGTTGCCGCCGGTGCTGCGCGGCATCGGCCTGAGCTCGCGCGGCGCGGACGGCGCGACGGTGCTCGCGCGCAACGCGCACCTGGATGCCGACGGCATCGCCTTCGAGCTCGTCGTCGATGGCGATAGCGCGACGGTGCGCTCGCCGCTGCTGGGACGCTTCAACGTCGACAATCTGCTCGCCGTCGCCGGCGTGCTGCACGCCGATGGCGCGCGCGCGACCGACATCGCCGCCACGCTTTCGCAGCTGCAGCCGATCCACGGCCGCATGAATCGCCTCGGCGGCGCGGGCCGCCCGCTGGTGGTGGTCGATTACGCGCACACGCCCGATGCGCTGGAGCAGGCGCTCACCACGCTGCGCGCGCATACCAAGGGCCGCCTGATGTGCGTGTTCGGCTGCGGCGGCGAACGCGACACCGGCAAGCGCCCGCAGATGGGCGCGATCGCCGAGAAACTCGCCGACGTCGCCATCGTCACCGACGACAACCCGCGTGGCGAGGACGGCGACGCGATCGTCGCCGGCATCCTCGACGGCTTCGCCAGGCGCGAGCGCGCCCTGGTCATGCGTGACCGTGGCGCCGCCATCCGCCATGCGATCTCGCAGGCGCGCGACGCCGACGTCGTGCTCATCGCCGGCAAGGGCCACGAGCCCTACCAGGAGATCGCCGGCGTGAAGCATCCCTTCGACGACACCGCGATCGCGCGCGACGCGCTGGAGGTCTTCGCATGAGGCCGTTGCGTCTTTCCCAGATCGCCGCGATGACCGCGGGCCGCGTCATCGGCGAGGACGTCGTCGTCGACCGACTGCTCACCGACACGCGCGGGCTCAGCTGCGTCGAGCCAGCCGCCTGCGCGTCGAGCATGTTCGTCGCGCTCAAGGGCGCGCGCTTCGACGGCCACGACCACGTGTCCGCCGCCGCCGACGAGGGCATCGGTGCCGCGCTGGTGTCGCGCGTGGTCGGCGAGCTGCCGCAGGTGCAGGTCGGCGACACGCAGCTCGCGCTTGCGGACCTCGCACGCGGGCTGCAGGCCTCGCGCAGCGCGAAGGTGGTCGCGATCACCGGCAGCAACGGCAAGACCAGCGTCAAGACGCTGGTGCTGGCGATCCTCGAGCTCGCCGGCCGCACCTACGGCAACCCCGGCAACCGCAACAACGAGATCGGCCTGCCGCTGGCGGTGATCGAGGCGCCCGAAGACGCCGAGTTCGCCGTCTACGAGATGGGCGCCGGCCAGCCGGGCGACATCGCCTACCTCACCGCCATCGCACGGCCCGCCGTGTCGATCGTCAACAACATCGCGCCGGCGCACCTGGAACGCATGGGCTCGCTGCTCGGCGTGGCCGATACCAAGGCCGCGATCTACGACGCGCTGCCGGAGGACGGCGTCGCCGTCATCAATGCCGACGACGCGTTCGCGCCGTATTTCGCCGAGCGCGCCGCGGGCCGTCGCCTGATCCGTTTCGGCCTCGAGGCCAGCGCCGACGTCAGCGCGCGCGACATCCGCGGCACCGACGACGGCTCGAGCTTCGTGCTGGTCACGCCGGAAGGCGAGGCCGACGTGCAGCTCGCGATGCCCGGCCGCCACAACGTGCGCAATGCGCTCGCCGCCGCCTCGCTGGCGATCGGCGCCGGCGTGCCGCTGTCGACGATCGCGCGCGGGCTCAGCGCGGCGCGTCCGGTCGCCGGCCGCCTGATCACGCATCGCCTGTCCAGCGGCGCGACGCTGATCGACGACAGCTACAACGCGAATCCGGGCTCGCTGGCTGCCGCCATCGACACGCTCGCCGCGATGCCCGGCGCGTCCTGGCTGGTGCTCGGCGACATGCGCGAGCTGGGCGATGATGCCATCGCACTGCATGCGCAGGCCGGCACGCGCGCCCGCGAGGCGGGCATCGCGCGGCTCTACACGCTCGGGCCGCTCAGCGCCGCCGCCGCCGAGGCATTCGGTGCGAACGCCCGTCACTTCGATACCCACGAGTCGCTCGCCGACGCGTTGCGGGTGGACCTGTCCGCCGACGTGCGCGTGCTGGTGAAGGGCTCGCGCGGCAGCGCGATGGATCGCATCGTCGCCGCGCTTCTCCACGGAACCCCGCATGCTGCTTGAACTCACCCGCTGGCTGGAACAGCTGCAGAGCACCTTCGGGCTGTTCGGCTACCTCACGTTCCGCGGCATCCTCTCGGCGCTGACGGCGCTGCTGCTGTCGCTGTGGATCGGCCCGTCGGTGATCCGCCGCCTCGGCCAGCTCAAGGCGGGCGGCCAGCCGATCCGCACCGACGGCCCGAAGACGCATTTCTCGAAGGCCGGCACGCCGACCATGGGCGGCGCCTTGATCCTGCTCACCGTGCTCGCCTCGGTGCTGCTGTGGGGCGACCTGCGCAACAAGTACGTCTGGCTGGTGCTGGCGGTGATGCTGGCCTGCGGTGCGATCGGCTGGTGGGACGACTGGATCAAGATCGTCAAGCGCGATCCCAACGGAATGCGCTCGCGCACGAAGTACGCCCTGCAGTCGATCATCGGCATCGGCGCGGGGCTGTTCCTGTATTTCACCGCCGATGCACCGGCGGCGGTCACGCTCTATATCCCGTTCTTCAAGAACGTCGCGCTGCCGCTGGTGGGCGCGGCAGGCGTGGTGTTCTTCCTGGCCATCGCCTACCTGTGGATCGTCGGCTTCTCCAATGCGGTGAACCTGACCGACGGCCTCGACGGCCTGGCGATCATGCCGACGGTGCTCGTGGCATGTGCGCTCGGCGTGTTCGCCTATGCCTCGGGCAACGCGGTGTTCTCGAACTACCTGCAGATCCCCCAGGTGCCGGGCGCGGGTGAACTGGTGATCATCTGCGCGGCCATCGCCGGCGCGGGGCTGGGCTTCCTGTGGTTCAACACCTATCCGGCGATGGTGTTCATGGGCGACATCGGCGCGCTCGCGCTCGGTGCGGTGCTCGGCACCATCGCGGTGATCGTGCGCCAGGAGCTGGTGCTGGTGATCATGGGCGGCATCTTCGTCATCGAGACGCTCTCGGTGATGATCCAGGTGGCCAGCTTCAAGCTCACCGGCAGGCGCGTCTTCAAGATGGCGCCGATCCACCACCACTTCGAGCTCAAGGGTTGGCCCGAGCCGCGCGTGATCGTGCGCTTCTGGATCATCTCGGTGGTGCTCGTGCTCATCGGCCTAGCGACGCTGAAGGTGCGCTGATGGACGCCACCCGCCAGGCCACCCGCCTCGAGGCCATCACCGGCCGCTTCGATCCCTGGCTGCTCGGCCTGATCGGCGCGCTGCTGTGCCTGGGCGTGGTAATGGTCGGCTCCAGCTCGGTCGCACAGGCGACGAGCCCGACCTACTACCTCACCAAGCATCTCGTGTTCCTTGCCGCCGGCGGCATCGCCGGCGCGTGGGTCATGCGCACGGAGCTCAAGACCGTCGAGCGCTACGCGCAGTGGCTGCCGATCATCGGGCTGGTACTGCTGCTGATGGTGGCGATCCCCGGCCTCGGCGTGACGGTCAAGGGCGCGCGTCGCTGGATCAACCTCGGCATCACCAACTTCCAGCCGGTCGAGGCGGTGAAGCTGATGGTGGTGGTGTGGCTGGCCGCCTACCTCAAGCGCTTCTCCGAGGAAGTCAGCGCCTCGTGGAAGGCGATCATCAAGGTGATCGGCGTGGCCTGCGCGTTCGCGGGCGTGCTGCTGATCGTGCAGAAGGACTTCGGCTCGTCGGCGCTGATCCTCGCGCTCACCGCCGCGATGCTGGTGCTCGGCGGCGCGCACCTGCCGCGCCTGATCACGCCGATCGTCGCGCTGCTGCCCTTCCTCGGCGCGATGATCCTGCTCGAGCCCTACCGCGTGCGGCGCCTGACGTCGTTCACCGATCCCTTCAAGGATCCGTTCGGCGACGGCTACCAGCTCGCCAACGCGCTGATGGCGGTGGGCCGTGGCGAGTGGTTCGGCGCCGGTCTCGGCGCATCGGTGCACAAGCTGTCCTACCTGCCCGAGGCGCATACCGACTTCATCATGGCGGTGATCGCCGAGGAGCTCGGCTTCGTCGGCGTCTGCCTCGTGGTCGCGCTGTACGCCGGCCTGGTGGCGCGCGCGCTCTGGGTCGGCCTCAAGTGCGTGGAAATGCGCCGTCATTTCGCCGGCTACTGCGCCTTCGGCATCGCGCTGTGGATCGGCATCCAGAGCACGGTGTCGATCGGGGTGAACCTCGGCATCCTGCCCACCAAGGGCCTGACGCTGCCGCTGATCTCCTACGGCGGTTCGTCGATCGCGATGACCATGGCCGCGATGGGCCTGCTGCTGCGCATCTCCTACGAACTCGAGCGTGCGCGCCGACAGGTCGCGCTGCGCCGCGACGCGTTCGGCGGCTCGCCGTCCGCGCCGTCGGGCGCGCCGGTGCCGTCCGCGCCGTCGCCGCGTGCCGCGACCGCCGCGCCGGTGGTGACGCCGATCGCCGCCGCGACGCGCCAGGATCCGCGTGGCACCAGCCGGCTGCGTCCGCGCATCGAACCCACCTTCGGGCGCTACAGCGCATGACCGATGCACGCGCCAATGCAGGCGGACGCGGCGGCGTGATGGTGCTCGCCGGCGGCACGGGCGGGCACATCTTCCCGGGCCTCGCGGTCGCGCACGAGCTGCGCCGCCGCGGCGTGGCCGTCGGCTGGTTGGGCAGCGAAGGCGGCATGGAAACGCGCCTGGTGCCGCAGCACGGCATCGACGTCGACACGATCGCGATCCGCGGCGTGCGCGGCAAGGGCGTGGCGACGCTGCTGAAGGCGCCGTTCAAGCTGATGTCGGCGGTATCGGCGGCGCGCGCGGTCCTCGCGCGTCGTCGCCCCGACGCGGTGATCAGCTTCGGGGGTTTCGCCGCGGGACCGGGCGGGCTCGCCGCGAAGCTCGCCGGCATTCCGCTGTACGTGCACGAGCAGAACCGCGCGCCGGGCATGACCAACCGCGTGCTGTCGAAGATGGCGCGCCGCGTGCTGACCGGTTTCCCGGGCAGCTTCGCGGGCGAGGACGTGGTCGGCAATCCGGTGCGCGGCGAGATCGCCGACGTCGCGCCGCCGGCCGCGCGCTTCGACGGCCGCGAAGGCCCGTTGCGCCTGCTGGTGCTCGGCGGCAGCCAGGGCGCCGCCGCGCTCAACCGCGCCGTGCCGCAGGCGATCGCCTCGCTGCGCGATCGCGCGGCCTGGCAGGTGCGCCACCAGTGCGGCGAGAAGATGCTCGACGACGCGCGCGCGGCCTATCGCGACGCCGGCGTCGAGGCCTCCGTCGAGCCCTTCATCGCCGACATGGCCGCCGCGTATGCATGGGCCGACCTCGTGGTCTGCCGCGCCGGCGCGCTGACGCTCGCGGAAGTCTGCGCGGTCGGCGTCGCCAGCGTGCTGGTGCCGTTCCCGCAGGCGGTCGACGACCACCAGACCAAGAACGCCAACTACCTCGTCGAGCGCGGCGCCGCGCGACTGCTGCCGCAGGGCCCGCAGCTCGCCGTGCAGCTCGCCGACGTCCTCGAATCGCTGGGTTCGCGCGATGCACTGCGGCCGATGGCCGAGGCCGCACGCGCGCTGGCCCGCCCGGACGCGGCGAGCCGCGTCGCCGACCTCCTGATGGAAACGATCGACATGGACCGCGCCGCATGAGCCGCACGCAACGCCACCGCCTTCTCGACAAGCCGGAGCAGGGCGGCGCCCGCGTGCATTTCGTCGGCATCGGTGGCGTCGGCATGAGCGGCATCGCCGAAGTCATGTGCACGCTCGGCTACCAGGTGTCGGGCTCGGACAGCGCCGACAACGCCACCACGCGCCGCCTCTCTCGCCTGGGCGTCACCGTGCACCGCGGCCATGACGCGGCGAACGTCGAGGGCGTGGAATGCCTCGTCGTCTCCAGCGCGATCAAGTCCGACAACCCCGAGCTGCTGGCCGCGCGCGCGCGCCGCATCCCGATCGTCCCGCGCGCGGAAATGCTCGCCGAGCTGATGCGCTTCAAGCGCGGCATCGCGGTGGCCGGCACGCACGGCAAGACCACCACGACCTCGCTCACCGCCAGCGTGCTCGGCGAGGGCGGCATCGACCCCACCTTCGTCATCGGCGGCCAGCTGCTCGCGGCCGGCGCGAACGCGCGCCTCGGCGGCGGCGACTGGCTGGTGGCCGAGGCCGACGAATCCGACGGCAGCTTCCTGCGCCTGAATCCGCAGATCGCCGTCGTCACCAACATCGACGCCGACCACCTCGAGAACTACGGCGGCGACTTCGCCAAGGTGCAGGCCGCGTTCGACGAATTCCTGCACCGCCTGCCGTTCTACGGCCTCGCGGTGCTGTGCATCGACGATCCCGAAGTCGCGCAGCTCGCTGCACGCACCACGCGCAACGTGCTGACCTACGGCTTCGCGCCCGAGGCCGACGTGCGCGCCGAGGACGTGCAGCAACAGGGCGGACGCATGCGCTTCACGCTGGTGCTGCCCGACGGCGTGCGCTGCGCGGTCACGCTGGCGATGCCCGGCCGCCACAACGTGCAGAACGCGCTCGCCGCCGCCGCGGTGGGCTGGCAGCTCGGCGTCGAGCAGCCCGCCATCTGCCGCGCGCTGGAGAACTTCGCCGGCATCGGCCGCCGCTTCAACCTGCTCGCGCAGGTGCCGGTGGACGGCGGCACGGTCACGCTGGTCGACGACTACGGCCATCACCCGAAGGAACTCGACGCGGTGTTCAAGGCCGCGCGCGGCGGCTGGGGCGACAAGCGCCTCGTCGTCGCCTTCCAGCCGCATCGCTACAGCCGCACGCGCGACCTGTTCGACGACTTCGCCGAAGTGCTGTCGGGCGTCGACGTGCTGGTGCTGACCGACGTCTACGCCGCCGGTGAGGCGCCGATCGCCGGTGCCGACGCCAAGGCGCTGGCCCGCGCGATCCGCGCACGCGGCCGCACCGAGCCGGTCGTGGTGTCGCGCGCCGCCGATCTCGCGCGCGTGCTGCCCGACGTCCTGCGTGCCGACGACCTGCTGCTGATGATGGGCGCGGGCGACATCGGCCATGCCGCGCAACACATCGCCGCCCACGGTTTCGAAGGAGCCGAGTCTTGAGCATCACCATCGCCCCCGCGCGCGTCACTGACCCGGCCGCCTTTGGCCGCGTCGCCGTGCTGATGGGCGGCAGCAGTTCCGAGCGGGAGGTCTCGCTCGATTCGGGTCGCAACGTGCTCGAGGCGCTGCAGTCCAAGGGCGTCGACGCGTTCGCCGTCGACGGAATCCCGGCACTGGTCGATGCGATCCGAGAAGGCCGCGTCGATCGCGTGTTCAACATCCTCCACGGCGGCGTGGGCGGTGGCGAGGACGGCGTACTCCAGGGGTTGCTTGAGGCGCTCGGCGTGCCGTTTACCGGCCCGGGCGTGCTCGGCTCGGCGCTATCGATGGACAAGATTCGTACCAAGCAGGTATGGATCGCTTCCGGCCTTCCGACGCCGCAGTTCCGCCGCATCGCGAAGGGCGCCGATTTGCGCGCGGCGGCGAAGGAACTGGGCCTTCCCGTGTTCGTCAAGCCGTCGAGCGAAGGCTCCAGCGTCGGCGTGTTCCGTGTGTTGCAGGAATCTGATCTCGACCCAGCGATCGAATTCGCTCGCGGTTACCCGGGAGACCTGCTGATGGAGCAGATGGTTCAGGGCGAGGAGTACACGGTCGCCATCCTCGGGGAAGCAGCGCTTCCGTCGGTTCGCATCGTGCCGGCGGGAGAGTGGTACGACTACCACGCCAAATACATTGCCGACGATACGAAGTACCTGTGTCCCGGCATGGAGGGCGAGCAGGAGGACGAGGTTCGCCGCGTCGCGCTCGCCGCGTTCCAGGCAGCTGGGTGCACAGGCTGGGGACGCGTCGACGTAATGCGGGACCGCGTCCGCGGTCTGCAACTGATCGAAGTGAACACCGCGCCGGGCATGACCAGCCATTCGCTGGTGCCCAAGGCCGCGCGCCAGATCGGCATCGAATTCGCCGACCTGTGCTGGCGCGTGCTCGAGTCCTCCTTCGATCGCGATGGAGGCCGCACGGCGTGAACGCGATGCTCCGTCTCGCAGCCTGGTTGATCGCGGTCGCGCTCGTCGCGCTGCCGGTGGTCGCCGTGTTGCGCGGATGGATCGGCGCGGACCGCTGGCCGCTCACCCACCTGCGCGCGACGGGCCGCTTCGAGCGCGTCGATCCCGCGCTGGTGCAGCGCACGCTGCTGCCTTACGCCAAGCACGGCTACTTCGCCGTCGACCTCAGGGGCGCGCAGGCGTCGGTCGCGCGCCTGCCTTGGGTCGAGCAGGCCCGGGTGCGCAAGCGCTGGCCCGACGTGCTGGAAGTCTCGATCACCGAGCACCGCCCGTTCGCGCGCTGGGGCAAGGACCGCCTGCTTTCCGATCGCGGCGCGCTGTTCGACGCCCGCGGCGCGAAGGTGCCCGCGGGCCTGCCGATGCTCGACGGGCCGGAAACGCGCACGCGCGAGGTGGTCGAGCTCTACCAGCAGGCGCGCACGCTGTTCGCGCCGGTGGGGCTGCAGGTCGAGGCGCTCGCGATGGATCCGCGTGGCAGCTGGTCGCTCACCCTGCTCGATCGCAGCCGCGGCGGTACCGCCACGCAGGTGCTGGTCGGCCGCAACGAGGCGCGCGCGCGCATCGATCGCTTCGTGCGCCTGCTGCCGCAACTGCGCGTCAACCCGGAGCGCCACATCGAGCGCGCCGACCTCCGCTACACCAACGGCTTCGCGCTGGTGTGGTCGAAGCCGGCGGCGCCGGCCAAGGCCGCGCGCGTACCTGAATCGCCCGCGAGCCCGGCGTCCACGCCGTGGACCGCCGCACTTTCCCTTCTCCGATTTCCGGCTCCCTCTCTGACATGAACCGCAAGGGCGACAAATCGCTGATCGTCGGCCTCGACATCGGCACCTCGAAGGTGACCGCACTGGTCGGCGAATACCTGCCCGGCCAGCCCATCGAGGTGATCGGCCTGGGCTCGCACGAGTCGCGCGGCATGCGCCGCGGCGTCGTGGTCGACATCGACTCGACCGTGCAGTCGATCCAGCGCGCGATCGAGGAGGCCGAGCTGATGGCCGGCTGCGAGATCCGCTCGGTCTACGCCTCGATCTCCGGCAGCCACATCCAGTGCCGCAATTCGCAGGGCATCGCGCCGATCCGCGAGGGCGAGGTGACCTACGGCGACCTCGACCGCGTGCTCGACGCGGCCAAGGCGGTGGCGATCCCGGCCGACCAGAAGATCCTGCACGCGATCCCGCGCGACTACGTGCTGGACGACTCGCAGGAAGGCATCCGCAACCCGGTCGGCATGACCGGCGTGCGCCTCGAGGTGCATGCGCACCTGGTGATCTGCGCGCAGTCGGCCGCGGCCAACATAAGCAAGTGCGTGCAGAAGTGCGGCCTGGCGGTCGATGACCTGATCCTGTCGGTGCTGGCCTCGTCGCAGGCGGTGCTGACCCCGGACGAGCGCGAGCTGGGCGTCGTGCTGGTCGACATCGGCGCCGGCACCACCGACATCGCGGTGTTCGTGCAGGGCGCGATCGCCCACAGCGCGAGCCTGCCGATCGCCGGCGACAAGGTCACCGAGGACATCGCGCACATGCTGCGCACGCCGACGCCCGAGGCCGAGCAGATCAAGGTCCGCTACGCCTGCGCGCTGGCGCAGATGGCAACGGCCGAGGAATCGATCCAGGTGCCGAGCGTCGGCGACCGCCCGCCGCGCCGCATGCCGCGCGCCTCGCTCGCGCAGGCGGTGCAGGCGCGCTACGAGGAGATCTTCGAGATGGTGCAGGCCGAACTGCGCCGCTCGGGCTTCGAGCAGCACGTGCGTGCCGGCATGGTGCTGACCGGCGGCGCTTCGAAGATGGAAGGCGTGGACGTGCTCGCCGAGGAGATGCTGCAGATGCCGGTGCGCATGGGTATTCCGCAGCACGTGACGGGCCTGGGCGAAGTGGTCGGCAACCCGGTGCATGCCACCGGCGTGGGCCTTCTGCTCATGGGCAGCCAGATCGAGAACCCGCGGCGGCCGATGCTGCCGGCCGGGCGCGCGGTCGGCTTCCTGAGTCGATTGAAGAACTGGTATCGCGGCGAGTTCTGACGGCGGAACCCGTCGCTGCATGCGGCAAGCGGGAAATACGAAAAAAACTGCAAAAAAAATCGTAGCGGCAGCACACAGCGTTTCGTACTTCAGCAACAATACACATCAAATAAAGCGGGCATCGGGGACACGTCGAATGCCCGCACCAACGAGGACAACGGACATGGCGCATTTCGAACTGGTCGAGAAGATGGCTCCTAACGCCGTCATCAAGGTCGTGGGTGTGGGTGGCGGCGGCGGCAACGCGGTCGCGCACATGGTCAACAGCAGCGTGGACGGCGTGGAGTTCATCACCGCCAACACCGACTCGCAGGCGATCAAGAACTGCGGCGCGAAGCTGCAGCTGCAGCTCGGCGGCAACGTCACCAAGGGCCTGGGCGCCGGCGCGAACCCCGAAGTGGGTCGTCAGGCCGCGCTCGAGGACCGCGACCGCATCATGGATGCGCTGCAGGGCGCGGACATGGTGTTCATCACCGCCGGCATGGGCGGCGGCACCGGCACCGGCGCCGCGCCGGTCGTCGCGCAGCTGGCGAAGGAGATGGGCATCCTGACTGTCGCCGTCGTCACCAAGCCATTCCCGTTCGAAGGCCGCCGCCGCATGCAGGTCGCGCTCAAGGGCATCGAGGAACTGTCGCAGCACTGCGATTCTCTGATCACGATTCCGAACGAGAAGCTGATCACCGTGCTCGGCCGCAACGCCACGATGATCCAGGCGTTCCGCGCCGCGAACGACGTGCTGCTCGGCGCCGTGCAGGGCATCGCCGACCTGATCGTCCGCCCGGGCCTGATCAACGTCGACTTCGCCGACGTGCGCACCGTCATGAGCGAGATGGGCCTGGCGATGATGGGCACCGGCGCCGCCCGCGGCGACGATCGCGCGCAGGCTGCCGCCGAGGCCGCGATCCAGAACCCGCTGCTCGACGACGTCAACCTGTCGGGCGCGAACGGCATTCTCGTCAACATCACCGCCGGCCCGGATTTCACGATGGCCGAGTTCGACGAGGTCGGCCGCACGGTCGAGCAGTTCGCCTCGGAGGACGCGACCGTCGTCATCGGCACGGTGCTCGATCCGGACATGCAGGACGAAGTGCGCGTCACCGTCGTGGCGACGGGCCTCAACCGCGCCGCGGTGCGTGCGAGCACGTTCGAGCCGCAGCGCCGTCCGCAGATGCAGGTGGTCGCCAGCAAGCGCGACGGCACCACCGGCCTGCCGATCGACGAGGTGGCGACCGCGTACTCGTCGCCGAACATGTCGGCCGGCGTGCCGAGCTTCACCAGCGGCCTGCGCACCCGCGCCGATGCCGCGCCGTCGGCGCCCGCCGCGCAGCCGGCCGTGGCCGACTTCGGTGGCGACAGCTACCTCGACATCCCGGCCTTCCTGCGCCGCCAGGCCGACTGACGGGCTGGCGACCGCCGCCCGCGTGGCCGTACCACGCGCCGGCCGGTCCATCGAGGTGACACGACGCGCGCGCCCCGCGCGCGTTGCGGGCGATCCGACGGCTGCCGTCGCGATCCGCCGCATCGACCGCCTGTCCGTCGGTCGATGACTTGGGCGGGATGCCGATCCGGCGTCCCGCCATTTCCGTGCCCACCGGCCGTCGGCCACGGCAGTCGCTCGACTCCGCATTCACGACGCCTCGGGCCAATGTCCCTCCGGCGTCCGCGGCGCGGCGGCTTTTCCGTTCAGGTTCAGCCGGGCGCGTGCTAACTTTTCGACCGGCTCGACGAGACCCGCCCCCACCATGCTGCGCCAGCGAACCCTGAAGAACACGATCCGCGCGACCGGCGTCGGCCTGCACAGCGGCGAGAAGGTGTTCATGGCGCTGCGTCCCGCGCCGGCCGATACGGGCATCGTGTTCCGCCGCACCGATCTCGATCCGGTGGTCGAAGTCCCCGCGCGCGCCGACCTCGTCACCGAGACCACGCTGTGCACGGGCCTGACCTGCGGGATCGGCAAGATCCAGACGGTCGAGCACCTGCTGTCCGCGCTCGCCGGTCTCGGCGTCGACAACTGCTACGTGGAGCTGTCCGCGGCCGAAGTGCCGATCATGGACGGCTCGGCCGGCCCGTTCGTGTTCCTGCTGCAGTCGGCAGGGCTCGCGGAGCAGGAGGCGCCTAAACGTTTCATTCGCATCGTGCGCGAGGTGGAAGTGCGCGAGGGCGACAAGGTCGCGCGTTTCAGCCCGCACGAGGGCTTCCGCATCGGCTTCACCGTGCGCTTCGACCATCCGGCGATCCCGGCCTCGCAGTCGCGCGCCGTGGTCGACTTCTCGACCGAGGCCTACATCCGCGAGGTCAGCCGCGCCCGCACGTTCGGCTTCATGCGCGACCTCGAATACATGCGCGAGCGCAACCTCGGGCTCGGGGGCTCGATGGACAACGCCATCGTGCTCGACGAGTTCCGCGTGCTCAACGACGACGGCCTGCGCTACGCCGACGAGTTCGTCCGCCACAAGATCCTTGACGCGGTCGGTGACCTCTATCTCGCCGGGCATCCGATCATCGGCGCCTACGAGGGCTACAAGTCGGGCCACGCGCTCAACAACAAGCTGGTCCGCGCGCTGCTGGCCGAGCAGGGCGCCTGGGAAGAAGTGACCTATACCGGCGATGCGCCCACGCCCGTGGTGTTCGGCAGCCCGATCCTCGCCGCCGCCGGGGCCTGACCGCCGCATAGGCGCCCCATATCGATCAAGGACTTAGCAGCGTCCTTCGGGTTGCTGCGGCCGCTTTGCGACCGTTCGTCGTCACGCCGGTGAATCCGTCGTGACGAATAACCGGCTCTTAACGAAACCGTCGCTTCGCTTACCGATCCGTTAACACCCTCGGGGGAGGCGGTGGGTAGCATGCCGCCACCTCGACGGCGTACGTCGCCGTACGGGGCACGGCATCAGGCGTACGGGACTAGTCGAGGTCCCTCAGCGATGCCAGCGCCGCCTGCAGCGCCTGCTGCGTCGCGGCCGACATGGGACGAGGCGCCAGCACCGTTTTGCGGTCCACGGCAGTCCCCGGCGACGTCCTGATCACGACGTCGCTCGCAGCAAGCCCGATGGAGCGGGCCGCTTGGAGGAGTTCCGGGATGGCGAGGCGCAGCTTCGCCTGCCAGACCGGGGCATCGACGACAAACACGAGCCTGCCGCGATCGAAGTTCGCGAGCCGCGCATGCGCGGCCAGCCCCTGCGGCAGGCATGGGCGTAATCGACCGTCCAGGTCGTCGAGCCAGAGCGCTCGACGCACGGGATCGCCCGCCGGGCCGTCCAGCAGCGCATCCAGAGGTGCGCGGGCCGGGCCGGTGGCCTTCCTTCGGAGCCTGGGCTTGGAATCTGACATCGGACCTATGACCGTTTCGAGCATCGTAAATCCCCGCAGTCTCATCAGCGACGCCCTCGTCTTTCTCGGCGATCGCGCCGCGCGCCGCCCGGCGCTCGCGCTGTCGCTGTTCATGGCCGGCGGCCTCGCCCTGCTCGGCGCCGGCGGCGCGGCCGGTGCGGCCATCGCCCAGCAGCGGCTGGCCGACCAGGCCGCGCAGGCGCAGCTCACCCAGGCCCGCGCCCAGCGCGAGTTGAACGCGCTGGCCGCACGCGTCGGCGAGCTGCAGGCACAGGCCAACCGCCTCAACGCGCTCGGCGAGCGCCTGACCCGCATCGGCGGACTGAAGGACGGCGAGTTCGACTTCAAGCGTCCGGTGGGCGTCGGTGGTGACGAGGCCGTCCGCGACATGCCGCGCGATGAACTCGACCAGTCGCTGCGCGCGCTGCAGGAGCAGCTCACGACCTCGGGCGAGCAGCTGACGGTGCTCGACACGCTGCTCGCCGACCGCGCCCATGCGCTGGGCGCCGTGCCCTCGCGCGAGCCGGTGATCGACAGCTATGTCACCTCGGGCTTCGGCCTGCGCGCCGACCCGATCGTCGGCGGCGGCCAGTTCCACAAGGGCATCGACTTCTCGGCGAACACCGGCGATCCGGTGCTGGCCGTCGCCGACGGCGTGGTCAGCTTCGTCGGCGAGCGCTCGGGCTACGGCAATACCGTCGAGATCGACCACGGCAACGGCTACGTGACGCGCTATGCGCACAACTCGCGGCTGGTGCGTCGCAACGGCGAGCTGGTGCGTGCGGGCGACGAGATCGCCAAGGCCGGCTCGACCGGCCGTTCCACCGGGGCGCACGTGCACCTGGAGGTCTGGCAGGACGGACGGGTGGTGAATCCACGCCCGTTCCTGCAGGGCAACCGGCTGCGCGGCTGAGGCCACGCCTGGGGCGGGCGGCTTGCAAACGCCGCCGGCCGCCTCCAGCTACAATCAGCGATGCCGTAAAAGGGCGCCCAGCGCCCTTTTTTATTGGTGGCGACGCTCCGTCGTCCTGCCACAGCCCTTTCCAAACCGGTCCGTCATGCTCAACAGCCTGCTCACCCGCGTCTTCGGCAGCCGCAACGAACGCCTCCTGCGCCAGTTGCAGCGCTCCGTCGACAAGATCAACGCCCTCGAACCGCAGATGCAAGCGCTCAGCGACGAGGCGCTCAAGGCGAAGACGCCGGAGTTCCAGCAGCGTATCGCGAACGGCGAATCGCTCGACAAGATCCTGCCGGAGGCATTCGCGGTCTGCCGCGAAGCCTCGGTCCGCGTGATGGGCATGCGCCACTTCGACGTGCAGCTGATCGGCGGCATGGTGCTGCACCTGGGCAAGATCGCCGAGATGCGCACCGGTGAAGGCAAGACGCTCACCGCGACGCTGCCGGTCTACCTCAACGCGCTGGAAGGCAAGGGCGTCCACGTCGTCACCGTCAACGACTACCTCGCCCGCCGCGACGCCGCGACCATGGGCAAGCTCTACGGCTGGCTGGGCCTGACCACGAGCGTGGTCTACCCGGGCATGCCGTCGTCGGACAAGAGCGCCGCCTACGCCGCCGACATCACCTACGCCACCAACAACGAGATCGGCTTCGACTACCTGCGCGACAACATGGCGCTGTCGAAGCAGGACCGTGTCCAGCGCGGCCTGAACTTCGCGATCATCGACGAGGTCGACTCGATCCTGATCGACGAGGCGCGCACGCCGCTGATCATCTCCGGCCCGGCCGACGAATCGCCGGAGCTGTACATCAAGGTCAACCGCATCGTCCCGCAGCTCGTGCGCCAGGCGACCGAGGAAGGCGAGGGCGACTTCTGGGTCGACGAGAAGGGCAAGCAGGTGCACCTGTCCGAAGCCGGCCAGGAACACGCCGAGCAGCTGCTGCGCAAGGCCGGCATCCTCGAAGGCGAGGAAGAGCTGTACGACCCGCGCCACCTCAGCGTCGTGCACCACCTCAACGCCGCGCTGCGCGCGCATGCCATCTACCAGCGCGACGTCGACTACATCATCCGCGACGGCGAGGTGGTCATCGTCGACGAGTTCACCGGCCGCACGCTGCCGGGCCGCCGCTGGTCCGATGGCCTGCACCAGGCCGTGGAAGCGAAGGAAGGCGTGCCGGTGCAGCGCGAGAACCAGACGCTCGCCTCGATCACCTTCCAGAACCTGTTCCGCATGTACGGCAAGCTCGCCGGCATGACCGGCACGGCCGATACCGAGGCCTACGAGTTCCAGTCGATCTACGGGCTCGAGGTCATCGTGATCCCGACCAACCGCTCGATGATCCGCAAGGACCATCCGGATGCGGTGTTCCTCAACCGCGCCGGCAAGTACCGCGCGGTACTCGCCGAGATCAAGAACTGCTACGAGAAGAAGCAGCCGGTGCTGGTCGGCACCACCTCGATCGAGGTGTCGGAAATGCTCAGCGAGCAACTGCGCGAGGCCGGCATCCCGCACGAGGTGCTCAACGCCAAGCAGCACGAGCGCGAGGCGCACATCGTCGCGCAGGCCGGTCGCCCGGGCGCGATCACCATCGCCACCAACATGGCCGGCCGCGGTACCGACATCGTGCTCGGCGGTTCGCTGGAAGCCGAGCTCGCGCAGCTCGAAGCGGACGGCAACGAGGTCGACGAGGTCACGAAGCAGCGCCTGAAGTCGGAGTGGCAGGCCCGCCACGAGGCGGTCAAGGCCGCCGGCGGCCTGCACATCGTCGGCACCGAGCGCCACGAGTCCCGCCGTATCGACAACCAGCTGCGCGGCCGTTCCGGTCGCCAGGGCGACCCGGGCTCCTCGCGCTTCTACCTGTCGCTCGAAGACAACCTCATGCGCATCTTCGCGGCCGACTGGGTGCAGAAGGTGATGGCGCGCATGGGCCTGAAGGAGGACGACATCATCGAGTCCCCGCTGGTCACCAAGCAGATCGCCAATGCGCAGCGCAAAGTCGAGGCGCACAACTTCGACATCCGCAAGAACCTGCTCGAGTTCGACGACGTCAACAACGACCAGCGCAAGGTCATCTACGGCCAGCGCGACGAGCTGCTGGAAGCCGACGACGTCGGCGAGAACATCGCTGCCATCCGCGGCGACGTGGTCGCCGACACCGTCGACAAGTTCGTGCCGCCGAATTCGATCGACGAGCAGTGGGACCTGCGCGGCCTGGAGGCGACCATCGCCGAGGACTTCGGCGTGCAGCTCGACCTCGACGGGCTGGTCAAGTCCTCGCACGAGCTCGACGCCGAGGGCATCCTGCGCCACGTCGACGAGGCGGTCGCCGCGCACTTCGCCCAGCGCGAGGAGCAGCTCGGCGCCGAGACGATGCGCATGCTGGAAAAGCACATCATGCTCAACGTGCTCGACCAGAGCTGGAAGGAGCACCTCGCCCGCATGGACTACCTGCGTCAGGGCATCCACCTGCGCGGCTACGCGCAGAAGCAGCCCAAGCAGGAGTACAAGCGCGAGGCGTTCGAGCTGTTCTCCGAGATGCTGGAGAAGGTCAAGCGCGACGTGATCACGCTGCTGGCGCGCGTGCGCATCCGCAGCGAGGAGGAGATCGCGCAGGAAGAGGCCGCGCAGCGCGCGCAGCTTGAGGCGCAGGCGCGGCAGATGCAGTTCCAGCACGCCGACGTCGGCGGCCTCGGCACCGAGACCGAGGCCGGCGAAGTGCTCGCCGCCACCGATCCGCTGACGGCCAACATCGGTCGCAACGATCCGTGCCCCTGCGGCAGCGGCAAGAAGTACAAGCACTGCCACGGCCAGCTGGCCTGACGGACCGCGGCCGGCGCGCTCCGCGCGTGCCGGCCGTTCGATGCGCGAAATGGGCAGTGCGAAACGATTGATCCATGTCGTCGCGGGGGTGATCCGCGACGTCCGCGGCCGCGTCCTGCTGGCGCGTCGCACCGAAGGCCGTGATCTCGCCGGCCTGTGGGAATTTCCTGGCGGCAAGTGCGAGCCCGGCGAGACGCCGGAGCAGGCGCTCGCGCGCGAGCTGCACGAGGAACTCGGCATCGAGTCGCGCATCGGCGCGCCGCTGATCCGCGTGCCGCAGCAGTACCCCGACAAGACGCTGGTGCTGGACGTGCGCGAGGTCGAGGCCTGGCACGGGCCCGCGCGCGGCCGCGAGGGTCAGGCGCTGGCCTGGGTGCCGGTCGAGAAGCTCGCGCTCTACGACATGCCGCCGGCCGACCGCCCGGTCGTGGCCGCGCTGCTCGATCCGCCGTTCTACGCCGTGACCCCGCCACTGCAGGACGAAGCCGCCTGGCTGGCCACGCTGGATGCCGCGCTCGCCGCCGGCCTGCGCCGCGTGCAGTTGCGCGCGCCGGGCACCGAGCCTGCGACATGGCGTCGCGTCGCCGGGCAGGCGGTCGCGCGCTGCGTCGCGGCAGGCGCGCAGGTGCTGGTCAACGGCGACATCGACCTCGCGCGCGAACTCGGCATCGGCGTGCACCTGCGCGCCGCGCAGCTGGCGACGCTGCCCGCGCGTCCCGACGGCATGGCGGTGGCCGCGTCCTGTCACGGCGCCGACGATCTGCGCCACGCCGAGCGGCTCGGCTGCGACTTCGCGGTCGTCGGCCACGTCGCCGCGACGCCCAGCCATCCCGATCGGGCGCCGCTGGGCTGGGACGGCTTCGCGCGCCTGCGCGAGCACGCCTCGCTGCCGATCTACGCCATCGGCGGACTGGCGCGCGAGGACCTCGTGCTGGCGCGCGAGCATGGCGCGCAGGGCATCGCCGCGATCCGCGGCTTCTTCGACGCCCCCGTCGTCCGCTAGGCTGTCGACCCCTGCGGAGATCGGCATGACCGAGCCCTACGTCATCGGCGTGACCGGCGGCATCGCCTCGGGCAAGAGCGAGGTGACCCGCCGCTTCGAGGCGCTCGGCATCGAGGTCGTCGACGCGGACGTGATCGCGCGCGAGGTGGTCGAGCCCGGCACCGACGGCTTGGCCGCGCTGGTCGCGCATTTCGGCGCGGGTGTCCTGCAGCCCGATGGCCGCCTCGACCGCGCGGCGTTGCGCCGCCACGTATTCGACCGGCCCGACGAGCGCCTCGCGCTCGAGGCCATCGTGCACCCGCGCGTGCGCGAGGCCATCGAGGCACGCTGCCGCGCTGCGCGGGGTCCGTACGTCATCGCCGCCATTCCGCTGCTCGCCGAGGGCGGCGGGCGCAGCGCCTATCCGTATTTCGCGCGGATCCTCGTGGTCGACGTGCCGGTCGAGGTGCAACGCGCGCGCCTGGTGGCCCGCGATGCCATCGAGCCCGCGCTGGCCGACCGCATGATCGCCGCGCAGGCCACGCGCGCGCAGCGCCTGGCGATCGCCGACGATGTTCTCGTCAACACGGAAAGCCCGGAATCGCTGGCGCCCCGGATCGAGGCGCTGGATCGCCGTTACCGGCAACTGGCCGCTGTCGCGGCCTGAGGCGCTAGCGCAGGCTCGCGAAGCGCATGTAGCCGTCGATCATCGCCTCGCCCCAGAAGAAGACGATCCAGCCGGCGATGGCGAGGTAGGGCCCGAATGGAATCGGCGTGGCGCGGTCGCGGCCCTTCATGGCCAGGAAGATCGAGCCGATGATCGCGCCGACCAGCGACGAGATCAGCACCGTCGGCAGGATGCCCTTGAGGCCCGTCCACGCGCCAATGGCGGCGAGCAGCTTGAAGTCGCCGTGGCCCATGCCCTCCTTGCCGGTGAGCTGCTTGAACAGCCACCACACCGACCACAGGCTGCCGTAACCGACGGCCGCGCCGATCAGCGCGGGCTTGGCGGCGATGTAGAGATTGTCCGAGGCCGCGATCAGGCCCAGCCACATCAGCGGCAGCGTCAACGAATCGGGCAGCAACTGCGTACGCAGGTCGATGCCCGACATCGACACCAGGAAGGCGGTGAACACCATCGCGCCGAAACCCTGCCAGCCGAAGCCGAAGCGCGCCACGCAGGCGACGAACAGCAGCATCGTCAGCAGTTCGACCAGCGGGTACTGCGGCGAGATCGGCGCCTTGCAGTGGCGGCACTTGCCGCGCAGCGCGAGCCAGCTGAACAGCGGGATGTTCTCGTACCAGCTCAACACGTGCTTGCAGTGCGGGCAGTGCGAGCGCTCGACGACGATGCCCGGCGGCGGCGGGTCGTAGACCTCGTCGAGGCCCAGCACCTCGCGCGAGTCCTGCTTCCACGCCCACTCCAGCCGCCCCGGAAGGCGGAGGATCACCACGTTGAGGAAGCTGCCGACCAGAAGGCCGAGGCCGGCAGCGAGGGGATACCCGATGGCGGGATTCTGATCTAGAAAAGCCACCGCTTATCCGACCACTGCGCCGAGCTTGAAGATCGGCAGGTACATGGCGATCACCATGCCGCCGACGATCACGCCGAGGAACACCATGATCATCGGCTCGAGCAGGCTCGACAGCGCATCCACCGCGTTGTTGACCTCCTGCTCGTAGAACTCCGCGACCTTGAACAGCATGGTGTCGAGCGCGCCGGCTTCCTCGCCAATGGCCGTCATCTGGATGACCATGTGCGGGAACAGGTTGACCTGCTTCATCGACAGGTTGACCGGGTAGCCCACGGCGACGTCGTCGCGGATGCGGCGCACAGCGTCGGTGTAGACACGATTGCCGGTTGCACCGGCGACGATGTCGAGCGCCTCGACGAGCGGCACGCCCGCGCGGAAGGTGACGCCCAGCGTGCGCGCGAAACGCGCGATCGCCGAGTTGTTCATGATCTGTCCGATCACCGGAACCTTCAGCACGACTCGGTCAACCGTGTGCTGCAGTGCCTCAGAGCGCTTGTAGAAGGCGATGAGGCCCACGACAGAACCGACCAACGCGAGAAATATCACCCACCACCAGCTGACCATGAATCGGCTCAAGTTCACGACCATCTGCGTGAATGCCGGAAGTTCCGCGCCAAAACTCTTAAAGACGTCTTCGAATTGGGGAACAACAAAGATAAGCAGGACCGCGCTAACGATGAGCGCGACGGCAACGACCATTGCCGGGTAGAACATCGCTTTTTTAATTTTTCCCTTGAGTGCCTCAAGGTTTTCCTTATAGGTCGCAATTGTGTCGAGGACGGTGTCGAGCACACCTGCTGTTTCACCGGCTCGGACAAGATTGCGGTAGAGCTCGTCGAATTGCACCGGATGCTTTGTGAGAGCCTCTGAGAACGACATGCCGCCTTGGATATCGCTGCGAATCGCATTGATGAGCTTCTGCATGCGAATGTTCTTATTGCCATTCCCGATGATCTCGAGCGCGGCCACGATCGGCACGCCCGACTTCATCATGGTGGCGATCTGGCGGCTGAAGACCGCGATGTCGCCAGGCTTGATCGGCTTGCCGGCGCTGCCGAACAGCGGCTTGGCCTTCGGCTTCACCGTCTGCGGGGTGATGCCCTGCCTGCGCAGTTCCGCCTTGACTAGGTTGATGTTCTTGGCGGGCGTCTCGCCCTTCATGACGACGCCGCGCTTGTCCTTGCCAACCCAGGTGAAGGTCTGCAGGCCGTCATTGGCGCGCGGGGCGGTTTTTGCTGCGGATCGACTCGCGGACATGGTTTAGTCCTTGGTGACGCGGTTGATTTCGGCGAGGCTGGTCACGCCGTTCCTGGCTTTCAGCAGTGCCGACTGCCGCAGGTCGCGAATGCCCGAACGCTGCGCGGCCTCCGCGATCTGCATGGCGTTGCCGCCCTCCAGGATGATGGCCTGGATCTGGTCGGTCATCGGCATCACCTGGTAGATACCCGTACGGCCCTTGTAGCCCTCCGTGCAGTCGGCGCAACCGACCGGCTCGTAGAGCGTGATGCCGTTGGCGATTTCCTCGGGGGTGAAGCCCTCCGACAGCAGCGCGTGCTCGGGCAGGTGCACCGGGCGCTTGCAGTCGTGCAGGCGCCGGGCGAGGCGCTGCGCGATGATCAGGGTCACCGACGAGGTGATGTTGTAGGGCGCGATGCCCATGTTCATCAGGCGCGCGATGGTCTGCGGCGCGTCGTTGGTATGCAGCGTCGACAGCACCATGTGGCCGGTCTGCGCGGCCTTGACGCCGATCTCGGCCGTCTCGAGGTCGCGGATTTCGCCGACCATGATCACGTCCGGGTCCTGTCGCAGGAAGCTGCGCAGCGCGGCGGCGAAGGTCATGCCGCGCTTGACGTTCATCTGCACCTGGTTGATGCCCGGCACGCGGATTTCGACCGGGTCCTCGACCGTGGAGATGTTGCGCGCGTCCTCGTTGAGGATGTTGAGCGCGGTGTACAGCGACACCGTCTTACCCGAGCCGGTCGGGCCGGTGACCAGCACCATGCCGTAGGGCTTGGCGATCGCGTTGAGGAAGAGTTCCTTCTGGTCCTCCTCGTAGCCCAGCTTGTCGATGCCGAGCTTGGCCGCGCTGCCGTCGAGGATACGCAGCACCACCTTCTCGCCGAACAGCGTGGGCAGGGTGCTGACGCGGAAGTCGATCTGCTTGGTCTTGGACAGGTTGAGCTTGATGCGGCCGTCCTGCGGCACGCGCTTCTCGGCGATGTCGAGCTGGCTCATCACCTTCAGGCGGGCGGCGATGCGCGTGTTGAGCTGCACCGGCGCCTTGGCCACCTGCTTGAGGATGCCGTCGATGCGCATGCGCACGCGGTATTCGGTTTCGTAGGGCTCGAAGTGGATGTCCGAGGCGCCGCGGCGGATCGCGTCGACCAGCACCTTGTTGACGAATCGCACCACCGGCGTGTCGTCGCCCTTGGCGTCCACGCCGGCGTCGCCGGTGCCGCCGCCCTCGTCGTCCTTGCCGACTTCGAGGTTCTCGAGGCCTTCGCCGTCGCCGCCGTCGTCGCCGAAGCTGTCGGAGGTCTCGGCCCAGCGGTCCAGGCAGCGCGCGATCGTGTCGGCGTCGACGAGGATCGCCTCGACGGCGAGGTTCGTCTGGAACTTGATCTCGTCGAGCGCGTGCGAGTTGGTGGGGTCGGTGACGCCCACGAACAGCCGGTTGCCGCGCTTGAACAGCGGCAGCACGCCGTGCTTGCGCAGCAGCTCCTCGTTGACCAGCTTGATGGCCGATTGACCGGGGTCGAACGCGCTGGCATCCAGTAAGGGGACACCGAACTCGACCGAGTTCGCAGCAGCCATGCTGGCGGCCGTGACAAGCCTTCGCTCGGAAAGGTAAGCCGCGAGCGGCTTCTTCTCTGCCGTCGCGGCATTCATCGCGTCTCGAGCGCTGCTCTCATCCAAGGCGCCGTCAAGCACCAGACGGCGGGCAATGCCCGTGATGCCCACTAGGTTAGGGCTGGCAATAGCTGACATGTTGTGGCACCCAATTTCCCCAGATGGACTCTACCGCATCAGTCGCCCCCTATGGAAAGACCATGCGCAACCTGCGGATGGAATCACGATCAGCCCGTTTGGCCTCTCAGGCGGCCTTTTCCTCGTGATATTCGTCGTCAATATTGATTGCCCAGATCTTCGACTTATCAACCTCACCATGTGCTATTTGGCGGGCAGCTTCCCGGGCGGTAAGCATCGAATGGTCCTGATTGTTGTAGCGATGCATACCGTTTCTGCCGACCAGAAAAAGATTTTCTATCGAATCAAGCGCACCCCTTAGCTCGTCGAAGCGGTCATACGCGGCGCCAAAATAGCCCGGGTACGCCTTTGGGACTCGGATAACAACGGAGTCAAGAGTCTGACGTACTGAAACAAGTCCGATATCGAGCATTTCGCGCTGTGCGAGAGCGATCAACTCATGGTCATCCATGTGCCATAGTTCATCGGTTTCTCGGCAGAAAAATTCGAGCCCAAGCCAAACAGTGTCAGGCGACGCGACCATGAAGGGGCTCCAATTATTAAATACCTGAACACGGCCCACCTTTACCCCGGGCTCTTGGACATAGATCCAGTTGTCGTCTAGCGGCCTTGGCAGGGCGGCTCGTGGGTAAAGCAGACCCACGGTAATGAAATCACGGTATGCTAGGTCGCGCGCAATTGAGACAACGTGTTCGGGCCATGCGCTGGACGAGGCAAACACCAGATCACGAACGGGCATGGTGGAGATAACATGCGATGCTTGGACAGCGATTTCTCGGCCGCCTTTGACATAAGTGACCGAGCGGGCCATGCCGTGTTCGATTTCGATCTCGGTCACACGGGCCTCCATTATTAGTCGACCTCCGTTCTCGACAAAGCGTCGCGCGGCCACTTCCCACATTTGCCCTGGGCCGTACTTCGGGTAAAGGAAGCTTTCGATGAGGGATGTCTGCTCAGCCCTGTCCCCGCCAAGCCCGAGCATCTGCCTTGCTGCATGCAATAGAGCCTTCGTCACCGAGAGGCTCTTAATTCTTTGTGCGCCCCATGCAGCGCTGATTTCATTGCAGGGCACACCCCAGACCTTCTCGGTATATTCCTTGAAGAACTGGCGGTATAACTTGGCGCCAAACCGGTTGATCAGAAAGTCCTCAAGCGATCGCTCGGGTTGAATGGGCTTCAGTCGTGCAGCCACGTAACTAAAGCCGAACACAACAGTCTTAAGCGCTCCGAGCTTTCGGAGGCTGTCAAAGTTCAATTTAAGCGGGTAATCGAAAAACTGCCGGTTGTAGTAAATACGTGATAATCGGCTGCGAAGGAGCATTACCTCATCGACATCATCCGACGGGCTCTTGGTATGGTCCGGTAGCGTATCTCGTGACTGACCCTTGTACTGAAGGTTCAAGCCTGCGCACGCCGTGCCACTCTCGACCGGTAAAAGTGCTGCCCACCATTGCATGACCCAGTCTGACTTGGAGAAAAAGCGATGGCCGCCGATATCGATACGGTTCCCGTTGTGGTCAACCGTCCTGGATATGCCGCCAACTAGGCTGTCGGCCTCCAGAACAACGACGTCCGTTTTACCTGCGGCCTGTAGTTCAAGGGCGGCTGTGAGCCCGGCGGGGCCCGCGCCAACGATTACAACTGTCATACGGACGGAAGCTTCCTGAAAAGTAAAAACGTGCGCAGTGAGTAATTAAAGACGAATGTGACACCTGCCGCCGCAAGGCGGACAGCTTCAGGGGGCATTCGAATAATTTCGATACCTACGTAAAGCAGTACCTGAGTCAGTCCAAGCCCGAGCACGCCTGCGGAAGCGAAGTAGGCAAACTCCGTCAATGCATTCGCGCGCATCGTGCGGCTGGTGAATACCCAGTGGACGCTATATGCGTAGAGGAGGATCGTGCCTGCAATGAAGCCGAGGGTTGCCGCAATGGGCCAGGCCATACCCAGGAGCCGTATGCAAGCAGAGAAGACCGCTGTATCCAGCGCTAGCGCCGCTACCGAGCCGAAAAAATAACGAATCAACTTGCGTATCGCTACGGCTGAACGCGCCCAGCGCTGCGACCGCGTCAACGACCCGGTGTGTTCGGCAGTGCTATACATGTGCGCTCGCTTCCTTGGATGCAAAGTCGCTGCAGCGATACAGATGGAAGATTGTTGCCGAATTGCCCCCTGTCCTCACTGTCCATGATGACAAACGATTTTTCTGGCGGAAGGGGACGACGAAATAGTCTGGAGGTTCAATGTCCTCTCGGGGCGTGCAGAGGTGGCTCAGGCCCTCGTCTCCGAGCCAGCACGCGTTGTCATCACCGCTCATAGCATTAAGCGTGAGGCAGTAGGTGAACTGCTGCTGGATCGGCTCGACCTGCGTAAATCTCTTCAGGCCGAGTATCGAAGTCTCCCGGTTGAACATTTGCCCTGCCATCTGCCCAGGCGTGAAATAGCTGGCGCGCCCCATTACCAACCACGGCGCCAACGGCGATTCTTCCACCGATGGCCAGTAGACCGTGGCGCCCGGCCGGACAAGACCGGCGAACACATAGCCATCGGCCGAGTGGCTTTCTACCAACCGACTCCACTGACTCCGTGAGTCGAATTGGATGCCAGTGGCGAGGAGAAGCAAGGCAGCGGACAGGGTGGTAGCGATTCGCCAATTGCCATTGACCCTGCGGTATACGACGAACGCGGCAAAAACGAGGGCGGCAGTCAGCGCCGGAAATCCGAGTAGGATCACGTCATGGCGGACACGCGACAGGTCCCCTCCGAACATGTCGAAGACCATCGAACTGCCGATGACATAGCGAACCAGTCCGCCTGCGATCGCCGCCAGTGCGACTGCCGCCAGCAGTCGCCGCATGCCGTGCGAGACAGAGTGAGACATCGCAGGCCAGAACATGTGCAGTGGAATAAATGCCAAGGCAACCAAAGGCAGTGGTATGCGAGGCAGGCTGGCACCCAGAGCGGCAATGGCAAGGAGAAGCAGTGTCCGTACTTTCGGTGCTGCTTCCGTTTGCCATTCGCTTGCGACCAGCAGAGGCAGGCCGGCCATCGCAACCCAGTGAGCTACCCAAAGAGTGCGCCAGAACTGCAAAGCAAGCGGCAACTGCAGCCTCAGTAAGTCCACAAAAACGCCCGTTAACGCGAGCCCGATCAGCGCTGCGGAGAGTGACGCCTTGGCGATTCGCGACATTGCGCTGTCGCCGCAATGGCCCATCAGGAGATGCAGCAAATAGATGTCAGTGACGACAATCGCCCAATCGCGCGGATTCCAACCCTGCAAGAGGGTTTGAGAACTGAATGCTCGGATGACGGTCCACCACTCGGGATCGACGTGGAGCAGTAGCCCGTCGAAAGGCTTGACGCCAATTGCGGCGAACACAAACGCGGGAAGAACCGCGGTGATGCACCACAGCCAGCGCCGATCTCCAATGACCAGCCAGCACCAAGCAACGACTGCCGCCGAAATGGCTTGCAGAGGATGAAGCACCAGTGCCAAGGCGAGCGCGGCGGCTGCCGCGGGTAGACGCCTCCGGATAGTCAGGGCGATCGCGAGGAGCGAAAGCGCCTCGGAGAACGGGCGTGGTGTAAGAAACGGCTCGGCGTACGCAAAGATGCTGAAGGCGCCGTAGCGTCCTGGCATCACCAGTAGCGCCAGCAGGGCCGGAAAAGCCCATCGCTGCGGCATGAAGGTGCGAAGCAGCAGCCAACTGGCGACGTAAAACGCACAGCGCCCCACCAGTGAAAGCCATAGAAACACGGCGCCAGGTTCGCTGTGGCGCAACAGCACCGCGATCAGTCGTGGGAAAAGCGTGTAATCGGCCTGGCTGCCGGCTGCGAAAAACAGGTCTTGCGCGAAGGACGCGGGATGCAGGAAATTCAGACCTTGACCGAGATACAACAGGGCGTCGTGGCGAATGCCGGTGTAGGGCTTGAGATATAACAACAGCGCAGCCGCAAAAAACCAGGGCGTCCAGCGGTGCATGCGATCCAGCATGCTGATCTCCGAAAAAAAAGACCCCGCGGACGCGGGGTCTTTTCTACATCTTAATTAATTACTGGCAGCTGCCAGGACGGTACTTGGCGGGGATCGAGCCGCTGCAGGTCCAGTCAACGGTGCCATTGGCCGAGTTGAGCGCAGCCGTAAGCGTGATGGTGCTGGTATCGACGCCGCTACCAATGCCCCTGGCGGTTGCCGTAATGGTGGTGCCATTCCAAGCGACGCTGGAGACATACTTCGACGACTGCGCCTCAAAGCCGGCCCACGCTGCAGGCGGCAGCGAGTTGTTCGACGAGGCGTACTCCGCCACGGCAGTACGCACAGCCGAAGCGGCCAACACCACTTCCGACACCTTCGACTTCTTCGTGTAGTCGCTGTAAGCCGGCAGCGCGATCGCGGCCAGGATGGCGATGATCGCGACGACGATCATCAGTTCGATGAGGGTAAAGCCCTGCTGCTTCTTCATGGTGTATCCCCTAGGAGTGGATTTGGAACTTCACGGATCACTACGGACGACTCGCCGGATCCTTCGGTCCGCCGTGCGTGCTATCCGTGCATCCGGACATACGCATAACCCGTGCCAAGGCGACATGCCAACGGGTATGGGCGGCTTTCGGGCTCCCGGTCACGCTTGACGGCAGGCATCTCGTCCCCGGCCTGCCGCTGAACGTCAGCTTACGCGATCGGGTGACGCGGCGTGTCACCTGTTGGCGAACCTACTCGATCCCCAGCTTCTTCAGCTTGTACCGCAGGGCCCGGAAGGTGATGCCGAGGGCCGCCGCGGTGCGGGTCTTGTTGTAGCGGTTCTCCTGTAGCGCGTGCTGGATGGCGGCGCGCTCGATCTCCTCGATGTAGGAGGGCAGGGCGCTGGTCGCGGTGTCGCGCGGGTCGAGCAGGCGGGGGTCGGCGGCCGGCGGCGATGGGGCGGCGGCAGGCGTCGACGCGGCCGGCGCGGCGGTCGATGCCGCGGCCGGCTTCGGGCCGCCTTTCGGCAGGCTCAGGTCGTCGGCATGGATGGTGTCGCCGTCGGCCATGGCGAGCGCGCGCTCGAGGACGTTTTCCAGTTCGCGGACGTTGCCGGGAAACCCGTAGTCGCGCAGGGCGGCGACGGCATCGGGCGACAGGTGCGGCACGCCGCGGCCCTGCGCGCCGGCGAGGCGGCGCAGGATGACGTCCGACAGGCCCGGCAGGTCCTCGGGGCGTTCGCGCAGCGGCGGCACGCGCAGCTCGATGACGTTGATGCGGTAGTAGAGGTCGTGGCGGAAGCGGCCTTCCTCGACCAGCGCCGCGAGGTCCTTGTGCGTGGCCGAGAGGATGCGGACGTCGACCTTGACCTCGGCATTGGCGCCGACCGGCCGGATCGACTTCTCCTGGATCGCGCGCAGCAGCTTGACCTGCATCGGCAGTGGCAGCTCGGCGACCTCGTCGAGGAACAGCGTGCCGCCGTCGGCCGCCTGGAACAGGCCGGGCTTGTCGGCATGCGCGCCGGTGAAGCTGCCCTTCTTGTGGCCGAAGAACTCGCTCTCCATCAGCTCGGCGGGGATCGCGCCGCAGTTGACCGGCACGAACGGCCCGGAGGCGCGGCCGCCCTCGGCGTGGATGGTGCGGGCGACCAGTTCCTTGCCGACGCCCGATTCGCCGGAGATGTACACCGGGGCCTGGCTGCGGGCGACCTTGGTCAGCGTGGCGCGCAAGCTCGCCATGGCCGGCGATTCGCCGAACAGGCGCGACGAGATGCCCGACTCGCTGGCCGCGCGGCGCTTCTCGTGCAGCTCGAGCGCCTGGCGGACGAGGTCGCGCAGCACGCCCAGGTCCACGGGCTTGCTGACGAAGTCGAAGGCGCCGGCCTTCAGCGCCTCGACCGCCGCCTCGACGTTGCCGAAGGCCGTGATCATCGCGACCGGCGTGGTCGGATGCTTCTGGTTGATCTCCGACACGATCTCCAGCCCCGTGCCGTCGGGCAGGCGCATGTCGGTCAGGCAGAGGTCGTAGCGGTTCCTGGAAAGGAGGGCGCGGGCGTCGGTGACGTTCGCGGCCGTGTCGCAGCGCAGGCCCATGCGGCCCAGGGTCATGACGAGAAGTTCGCGGATGTCGCGTTCGTCGTCCACGACGAGAGCGGTGCGGGCGGGTTCGCTACGGGTTTCGGCCATCGGTTCCTCCGCTGCGCACCTTAGCGGAAGTGACCGCCTGCGGCCACTTCGTGCGGTTTGGGTCAGGCCTGCGTCAACCCAGTGCGCTCAGCCGGATGCGGAAGCAGCCGCCGACGCCGGGCGTGGGAACGTAGTCCAGCGTGGCCTGGTTGGCGCGGCAGAGCTCGCGGGCGATGTAGAGCCCGAGGCCGGTGCCGTGGCTGGAGGTGGTGAAGAACGGCTTGAACAGCCGCCCGCGCAGCGGCTCGGGGATGCCGGGGCCGCGATCGAGCACATCGAGCACCGGCTGGCCGCCGTCGACGCCGACGCGCAGCGTGACGCGCGCGGGTTCGCCGGGCATGCGGCCGTAGTTGAGCGCGTTGCTGACCAGCACCGTGACCGCCTGGTGCAGCTGGCGCGGGTCGAACAGCGCGGGCAGGGTCGACAGCGCGGAGGCGCTCGTCAGCATGTCGCCCTCGATCGGGTGGCTGACCAGGTAGTCGTCGACGAAGTGGCGGGAGAACTCGACGAGGTCGACCACGACGGGCTTGGCCGGCTCGCGCCGCGCGAGGCCCAGCACGTTCTCGACGATGCCGTTCATGCGCACGATGTGCTGGTGGATGATCTCCAGCAGGCGACGGTCGGCGGGGCGGATGTCGTCCGATTCCTCCAGCAGCTGCACCGCGTAGCTCATCGCCGCGAGCGGGTTGCGGATCTCGTGCGCGAGACTCGCCGAGAAGCGCCCGAGCGTGGCGAGCGTGATCGACTCGGCGCGCTGCGAGACCAGCGAGGTGTCGTCGAGGAAGACCAGCACCTGGTCGCTGTTGGCCTGCAGGCGGGCGAAGCGCGGGATCACGTCGGGCTGGTCGACAGCGAGGCGCAGCGGCGTGTCGTCGACCGCCGCTTTCTCGCGCCAGGCATCGAGCCGACGGCCGAGTTCCGGCACCGCAACGGCCAGCTCGCGGAAGCCGTGGATCTCGTCGCCCACGTCGCCCACCAGCGCGGACGCGGCCTCGTTGGCCAGGCGCATGCGCCCGGCGCCGTCGACCAGCAGCACGCCGGTGCGCAGGCGACGGATGATCAGTTCGTTGACCTGCGCGAGGTGCTCGTTCTCGGTGGTGCGCAGCGCCGCGATCTCGTAGCTCTCGCGCATCTGCCGGCCCAGCACATTCATCAGCGTGGCGAGCGCGAAGTAGCCGATGGCGAACATCACCGGCTCGGCGAGCGAGCGCCCGGTGCCCTCGTCGGCCGTGCTCCAGGCGAACTCGCCGATCAGCAGCAGCACCGCGATGCCTGCGAAGGTGAAGGCGAAGCGCGGCGGCAGCAGCAACGAGGCGGCGCCGACGTTGAACATCAGCATCAGCGCGATCCCGGTGCCCGCCGCTGGCAGCGCATGCATGGCCAGCACGCCGAAGAACAGGTCGGCGGCGATGCCGATGCCGGCGGAGACGCGCACGTCCAGGCGTCGCCCGAGGCCGAACACCACGAGCGACACGAACAGGTAGGCGATCACCACCGCGCGCGCCTGCAGCTCGTGGCGCGGCAGCTCCAGCATGCCCGCCACCGGGCCGAACACCGCCAGCACCAGCAGCGCGGCTTCGAGGATCCGGTAGAGATTGAACAGCCGCAGCTCGCGGTAGAGGACGTGGTCGGCGTCGAGCGGGGTGACGGCGGTCTTCAGGGGCACGGCGCGCGTCCGGCGGCAGGTCGCCGGAGTATAGGTGCCCGTCCCGGGGCCGGCCCGGCGGGCGGGCCGTTTTGCCCGGCCCGGCCCGATCGGCGACAATAACGCCCCCTCGCGCCGGCCTGTCGGGTGCGCTTTCGCGCGCGAGCCCCCACGTCCATCCTTCGGTGACGCATGAATTTCCACGAGTACCAGGCAAAGCAGCTCTTTGCCGATTACGGCATTGCCGTTCCCAAGGGCATCGTCGCCCGTTCGCCGGACGAAGCCGTCGCGGCGGCCAAGCAGATCCCGGGCGACCTCTGGGTCGTGAAGGCGCAGATCCACGCGGGTGGCCGCGGCAAGGCCGGCGGCGTGAAGCTGGCGAAGTCGTATGACGAGGTACGCGAGTACGCCAAGGCGATGCTCGGCACCAAGATGGCCACCTACCAGACCGCCGGCGTCGAGCTGCCGATCGACAGCGTGCTGATCTCGGAAGGCACGGACATCGACAAGGAGCTCTACCTCTCGGTGCTCGTCGATCGCGCCACCAAGTCGGTGACGTTCATAGCGTCGGCCGAGGGCGGCATGGACATCGAGCAGGTCGCGGCCGAGAAGCCGGAGGCGATCCACACGCTCAACATCAACTACGTCGAAGGCCTGCAGCCGTACCAGTGCCGCGACGTCGGCTTCGCGATGGGGTTGAACGCGAAGCAGGTCGGGCAGCTGACCAAGATCATGACCGGCCTGTTCAAGCTGTTCATGGACAAGGACCTCGCGCTGGTCGAGCTGAACCCGCTCGCGATCCTCACCAACGGCGACCTCGCCGTGCTCGACGGCAAGATCAACTCCGACGACAACGCCTCGTTCCGCCACGCCGACCTCGTGGCCATGCGCGACACGCGCCAGGAAGACGAGACCGAAGTGCTGGCGTCGAAGTACGACCTCAACTACGTCACGATGGACGGCGACATCGGCTGCATGGTCAACGGCGCGGGCCTGGCCATGGCGACGATGGACGTCATCGCGCTCAACGGCGGTTCGCCGGCGAACTTCCTCGACGTGGGCGGCGGCGCGACGAAGGAGCGCGTCACTGAGGCGTTCAAGCTGATCCTGTCGAGCGACAAGGTGAAGGCGATCTTCGTGAACATCTTCGGCGGCATCGTCCGCTGCGACATGATCGCCGAAGGCATCATCGCGGCGGTCAAGGAAGTCGACGTCAAGGTGCCGGTGATCGTGCGCCTCGAGGGCACGAACGTCGAAGCGGGCAAGGAGCTGCTGCGCACCTCCGGCCTCGCCATCACGGCGGCCGACGACATCAACGACGGCGCGAAGAAGGCCGTCGCGGCCGTCAAGAACGCCGCCTGATCCCACGCGCGGCGACGCGATGCTTTTCAGAGCCCCCTTGAGCCAAGGGGGCGGCCCCGAGCGAAGCGACGGGCCAGGGTTGTGGAAGCAACTCCTGACGGACAAGGGCGATCCACCTTTGTCCGATGCATCCGGAGCCGAACGACTACGAATTCCGAAGGACTCCAAGACATGTCCGTTCTGATCAACAAGGACACCAAGGTGCTCGTGCAGGGCTTCACCGGCTCGCAGGGCACCTTCCACGCGCAGCAGATGCTCGACTACGGCACGAAGGTCGTGGGCGGCGTCACCCCGGGCAAGGGCGGCACGACGCACCTCGGCCTGCCGGTGTTCAACACGATGGAAGAAGCCGTCGCCGCCACCGGCGCCGATGCGTCCGTCATCTACGTGCCGCCGCCGTTCGCGGCCGACGCGATCATGGAAGCCGCGGCCGCGGGCATCCGCGTGATCGTCTGCATCACCGAGGGCATCCCGGTGCTCGACATGCTGCGCGCGAAGAACGTGCTGAACGGCTATCCGGAGACGGTGCTCGTCGGCCCGAACTGCCCGGGCGTGATCACGCCGGGCGAGTGCAAGATCGGCATCATGCCGGGCCACATCCACATGCCGGGCAAGATCGGCATCGTGTCGCGCTCGGGCACGCTCACCTATGAAGCGGTGAAGCAGACGACCGACGTCGGCCTCGGCCAGTCGACCTGCATCGGCATCGGCGGCGACCCGATCAACGGCACCAACTTCATCGACGCGCTGAAGTGGTTCCAGGACGATCCGCAGACCGAAGGCATCATCATGGTCGGCGAGATCGGCGGCAGCGCCGAAGAGGAAGCCGCCGAGTTCATCTCGCAGTACGTGACCAAGCCGGTCGTGGGCTTCATCGCCGGCGCGTCGGCGCCGAAGGGCAAGCGCATGGGCCACGCGGGCGCGATCGCCTCGGGCGGCTCGGGCACGGCCGAAGGCAAGTTCGCGGCGCTGGAGAAGGCGGGCGTCACCACGGTGAAGTCGCCGGGCGACCTCGGCGCGGCGATCGCCAAGCGCCTGGCCGGCTGATCCGGTCCAGTACGGGAAAAAGGCCGCCTCCGGGCGGCCTTTTTCGTTCGTGGGCGTGCGTGGCATCGCGTGTCGACAGGTGCGCCGCGGCGCCCGCGTAGAATCGCGGGGTCTGCACAGGAGCGGCCATGGCCCTGCGAATCGCACTCGCGCAGTTCGACTTCCCCGTCGGCGACGTCGCCGGCAACGCATCGATGATCGAGGCGATGATCGCCACCGCGCGCGACGAGTTCGGCGCCGGGCTGGTGGTCTTCCCGGAACTCGCGCTCAGCGGCTATTCGCCCGAGGACCTGCTGCTACGCCCGAGCTTCCTCGCCGACTGCGAGCACGCGCTGCAGCGCATCGCCGCCTCCACGACCGGCATCACCGCCGTCGTCGGCTGGCCGGAGACCGCGGGCCCGGTGGTCTACAACGCCGCCAGCGTGCTGCGCGACGGCCGCATCGAGCACACCTACCGCAAGCGCGAGCTGCCCAACTACGCGGTGTTCGACGAGCGCCGCTATTTCTCCGTCGACCCCGACGGCGGCGACTGCGTATTCGAGGTCGACGGCGTGCAGGTGGGCCTGGTGATCTGCGAGGACCTCTGGTTCGCCGAGCCGGCCGCGTCGACGGTCGCGGCGGGCGCGGAGCTGCTGGTCGTACCGAACGCCTCGCCGTTCGAGCACGACAAGCATGCCGCGCGCGACGCGGTGCTGGCCGAGCGCGCCAAGGCCACGGGCGCGGGAATCGCCTACGTCAACGTGGTCGGCGGGCAGGACCATGTGCTGTTCGACGGCGCCTCGATCGTGGCCGACGGCGACGGTTACGTGCATCCCGCCGCCGCGGCCTTCAGCGAGGAATGGCTGGTCGTCGACTTCGACGCCGGCACGCGTCGTTTCGCGGCGATGCAGTGGACCGAGGACGGCGACGAGAGCCGCGAGGCGCTGGCCTGGCGCGGCATCGTGCGCGGCACGCGCGACTACTGCCGCAAGAACGGCTTCGAGAAGGTCTGGCTCGGCCTGTCGGGCGGCATCGATTCGGCGCTGGTGCTGGCCATCGCGGTGGACGCCCTGGGCGCGGAGAACGTGACCGCCGTGCGGCTGCCGTCGCGCTACACGGCCGACATGTCCAACGACCTCGCCGCCGAGCAGTGCGAGCGCCAGGGTGTGCGCCTGCTGACGCTGCCGATCGCCAAGCCGTTCGAAGGCTTCCTCGACACGCTCGCGGAGACCTTCGAGGGCCGCGCGGTCGATACCACCGAGGAGAACCTGCAATCGCGCATCCGCGGCGCGATGCTGATGGCGCTGTCGAACAAGTTCGGCGGACTGCTGCTCACCACTGGCAACAAGAGCGAGTACGCCGTGGGCTACGCGACCATCTACGGCGACATGGCCGGCGGCTACGCGCCGATCAAGGATGTCTACAAGACCGACGTGTTCCGCCTCGCGCGATGGCGCAACACGGTGGGCGACGCGGTGATCCCGCAGATGGTGATCGACCGCCCGCCCTCGGCCGAGCTGCGCGAGAACCAGACCGACCAGGACTCGCTGCCGCCCTACGACGTGCTGGACGCGATCCTGCAGCGCTACGTGGACGGCGAGCAGTCGCGCGAGGAGATCGTGGCCGCAGGCTTCGATGCGGGCCTCGTCGACCGCGTGCTGAAGCTTGTGCGCACCTCCGAATGGAAGCGCCATCAGGCCGCACCTGGGCCGAAGCTCACGCGCCGCGCATTCGGCCGCGAGCGCCGCTACCCGATCAGCAACCGCTACCGCTGATCCGTTGGCCCCGCCGCACACGAAAACGCCGCCCGGAGGCGGCGTTTTCGTAGGTGCGCTCCGGGCTCAGTCGCGGAGCGCGGAAGCGTCGCCGCCGAACGGGTTCAGGCGGCGCAGGTGGCCCGGATAGTCCGGCCAGTCGCCCTTGAGGTACGGATGGTTCGGGTCGGCCTTCTGCAGCTCGGCGCGCGCGTCGTTGGCGAGCGCGGTATTGCCCAGCTCGCTGTAGCCGGCGGCCATCGCGGCGATCGCGTCGTTCTGGTAGCGCGACTGCGGATAGTTCTCCAGCGTGTACTTCGCGCGGTCGACGGCCGCCACGTACGCGCCGCGGCGCAGGTAGTACAGCGAGGTGTCCATCTCGTAGCGGGCGAACACGTCGCGCAGCTGCGCCATGCGCTCGCGCGCGTCGGCGGCGTAGCGGCTGTTGCCGTAGCGCTCGGCGACGATCGAGAAGTCGTTGTAGGCCTGCATCGGCGTGGCGAGGTCGCGGCGGGCCGGGTCGAGGTGCCAGACGCGCTGCAGGAACACCGTGTCGCGGGTCGAATTGACCAGGCCGCGCAGGTAATAGAGGTAGGCGATGTTGCGGTGGGTCGGGTAGGTGCGGATGAAGCGGTCGATGCTGCTGACCGCGTCCTCGTGCTTGCCCGACTTGTACTGCGCGTAGGCGGTCTCGATCAGCGCCTGCTCGGTGTACGGGCCGTACGGATACTGGGCGACGAGGCGGCGGTAGGTCTGCTCGGCGCTGGACCAGTTGCCGTTGGTCATCGACTTGTGACCCTTCTCGTACAGCGTCTCGACGGGCTGGCCCTCGTTGGCGTCGTCCTTGCGGTCGCGGAAACGCGCGCAGCCGCTCGCGGCGAGGAGCGAGACCGCGAGGACAGCGACCGCCGCGCCGCGGAGGACGGACATGGACGACGGGCGGAAAGCGGAGCTTTGGCTCATGGGATCGACGCGGGCCGGATCGGGAGACAGGAACGCCGGATAATAGCAGCCCTGTCTTAACCGGCCCGCGCTGGTGGACCCTGCCACGAGGCCCTTTCCGATGCCCGACACCATCCTTCTGGAAGCGCGCGTTCCGGACACCTGCGCCGGGCGTCGCTTCGACGCCGTCATCGCCGAACTCTTCCCCGAGCACTCCCGCTCGCGCCTGGCCGGCTGGATCAAGGCCGGGCAGGCGCGGCTGGACGGCCGCGAGGCCCGACCGCGCGACCCCGTCCGCGGCGGCGAGCTCGTCACGGTCGAGGCCGAGATCGGCATCGCCACCGACGCCCCGGCCGAGGACATCGCGCTCGACGTGCTCTACGAGGACGCCGACGTCATCGTGATCGACAAGCCCGCCGGGCTCGTCGTCCATCCCGGCGCGGGCAATCCGGCCGGCACGCTGGTCAACGCGCTGCTGCACCGCGACCCCTCGCTGTCGGCGCTGCCGCGCGCCGGCATCGTGCATCGGCTCGACAAGGACACCTCTGGCGTCATGGTGGTCGCGCGCACGCTGCAGGCGCATACCGCGCTGGTCGACCAGCTGTCGGCACGGCAGGTGCATCGCCAGTACCTCGCCGTCGTGGTGGGTGCGCTGGTGTCGGGCGGGACCGCGAACGCGCCGATCGACCGACACCCGCGCGACCGCCTGCGCATGGCCGTGCGCGAGGACGGCAAGGAGGCCGTCACGCATTTCCGCCTGCGCGAGCGCTTCCGCGCGCACACGCTGCTCGAATGCCGGCTGGAAACGGGCCGCACGCACCAGATCCGCGTGCACATGGCGCACCTCAAGCACCCGATCGTCGGCGATCCGCTCTACGGCGGGCCGCTGAAGCTGCCGCGCGGCGCGTCGGAGGAAACCGTGGCGATGCTGCGCGGCTTCAAGCGCCAGGCGCTGCACGCCGAGACACTGGAATTCGTGCATCCCGTCAGCGGCGAGCCGGTGCGCTGCACGGCGCCGGTGCCGGCCGACCTGCGTGCGCTGGTCGACGCGCTGCGCACCGATCTTCGCGAGCACGAGGAACGCGGCCGGTGAGCCCGTTCCTGCAGGCCGACTGGCCCGCACCGCCGGGCGTGCACGGGCTGACCACGCTGCGCCATGGCGCGGGTCGCTCGCGGCCGCCGTTCGACAGCTTCAACCTCGGCAACCGCTTCGCCGCCGACGGCGACGATGCGGCGACCGTCGAGGCCAACCGCGCCGAGCTGGCCGAGCGGCTCGCGCTTCCGTCGCCGGCGCGCTGGCTCAGGCAGGTGCATGGCACGCGCGTGATCCGCTTCGGCATCGACGATGGCATCGCGCCGGAACCGGAGGCCGATGCGTCGGTGACGTCCGATCGCGGGGTGGCGCTCGCCATCCTCACCGCCGACTGCCTGCCGGTGCTGTTCGCCGCGCGCGACGGCTCGGAGGTCGCCGCGGCGCACGCGGGCTGGCGCGGGCTGGCGGCGGGCATGCTCGAGGCCACCGTCGCCGCCATGCGCACGCCGGCCGACGAGGTCATCGCCTGGCTCGGCCCGGCCGCCGGCCCGGACAATTACGAAGTCGGCGTCGAGGTCTACGACGCCTTCGTCGCCGACGACTGGCCCTGCGGCAGCGCGTTCGTGTCGACGCGCCCGCACCACTGGCGCGTCGACCTGTATGCGCTCGCGCGCCGCCGTCTGGAACGCGCGGGCCTGCGCGCGGCCGACATCCACGGCGGCGGGCTGTGCACCATCGGCGATCCGGCGCGCTTCTTCTCGCATCGCCGCGACGGACGCTCCGGGCGCATCGCTTCGCTGGTGTGGATCGACCCTTGATACCGGCGACGCTCTACGGGCACCTGCTCGGCGACGCGTACCGGCGACTGCCGCAGCGCGTGGCCATGTTGCACGCGCGCGACGGGCGACGCCGCTACGTCGGCGAGGTCGAGGTACGCCGCGGCGCGTCGCCGTTGTCGCGGCTGTGTGCCTGGGCGACGCGCCTGCCGCCGGCGGGCGCCGGTCCCATCCACGTCGACATCGACGCCGATCGGCACGGCGAGCGCTGGATCCGCCACGTCGCCGGCCATGCGATGCCGTCCCGGCTTCGCGCGCATGCGGGACGATTGCGCGAGCGGCTCGGGCTGGTCACGTTCGACTTCGACCTGCACGTCGACGCGGGCCAACTGCGCTGGTCGGTCGCGGCCGTGCACGTCTTCGGCCTGCCGCTGCCGCGTGGCTGGTTCGAAGGCGTCGAGGCGATCGAGTCCGAGCGAGACGGCCGCTATCGCTTCGACGTGCGTGCGACGCTGCCCTTTGCGGGCCTGCTCGTGCACTACACGGGTTGGCTCGATGTCGACTGAAGGCCCCATCGTGGTCTTCGACGGCGTGTGCGTGCTCTGCAATGGGTGGGTGCGCTTCCTGCTGCGGCACGACCGTCGCCGACGCTTCCGCTTCGCCGCCATGCAGAGCGAGACCGGCCGCGCGCTGCTTTCCGCGCATGGGCTGGATCCGGACGACCCGGCATCGTTCCTGCTGGTCGATGGCGACGCCGCGTCGACCGATACGCAGGCGATCGCGGGCGTGCTCGCCGCGCTCGGCCTGCCGTGGTCGATCGCAGCGTTCGCACTTCGCCTGACGCCACCGCGGCTGCGCGACGCCGCGTACCGTCATCTGGCGCGCAACCGTTACCGCTGGTTCGGCCGGCGCGACGCCTGCGTGCTGCCGCCGCCGTCGGAGCGCGCGCGGTTTCTCTAGACGACGAGCGTCGCTGCGTCGATCGGATAGCCGGCGAGCGCGGCCATGAAATCGTCGAGCCGGAACAGATCGAGACACGGGCCTGCGCCGGCGGCGGGCCGTTCGATGCGCCATCGGCGTGCAAGCACCACCGCGGCCGTCGCGGGGATCTGCGGCCCGCTGCCTTCGCGCGCGACCACGCTCCATCGCAGTCGCAGCGGCGCGCCATCGAGCCCGGTGCCCGCGAGGTCGACGGTCATGACGCCGGTATCGCTGCCTGCATCGAGCCAGTACTCGCTCATGTGCAGCAGCGGCTTCGCATGGCGCGACAGGTCGCGGACGAGGCCTGTGCGCACCGCCCATGAGCCGAGCCAGAGGCCGAAATGCATGCGGCGCAGCTCGAGCCCCGCGCGGAAGTCGCAGTGCCGCAGCGACGGATACCGGTGCGGCAGCAGGTCGAGGTCCGGCACGTCGCAGCGGGCCACCCAGCGCGTGCCGACGGCGGGATGGCGGATGCGGCGCAACGACTGCCAGCCATGCACGTCCCTGCGACGGCCATCGACCAGCGCCGGGAATGGGCGGCCGACGTAGCCGAGGATCGCGCGCGTGGTGGCGAGTCCACGCTCGGTGCGGTTGCCGGGGCTGATCGCCGACTCCACCGAATGCAGCTCCGCGAAACGCGAGGCATGCGCAGCGACCACCGCGCCCGACAGGCCCGGGACGCTGCTGGCCCCGCTGACCAGCCGCACGCCGCGGGCTCGTGCCTGCGCGTCCAGCCTGGCGACGCCCGCGACGAACTCGCGCCCGTCGGCAAGGTCGACGTAGTCGGCGCCGGCCTCCATCGCCGCTTCGGCGACGCGGTAGTCGCGCTGCTGGAACGGGCCCGCGGTATGGATGACGAGCGTAGGCGCGAGCGCGGCTACGTCGCTCGCGAGCGACCCGTCCTCGACATCGATGCGGGCCGTTTCGAGCCTCGCGTCACCCGCAAGCGATGCGGCAAGCGCCTGCGCGCGGTCGAGGCGCCGCCCCGCGAGAACGAGGTCGACATCGTCGCGGGCGAGTTCGACTGCGATGCGCCGGCCGAACTGGCCGTAGGCGCCGATGAGCAGGATGCGGGAGCGGGGCATGCGCCCAGCCTAGCCGCGCTCAACCCGGCGGTGGAATCGCCGATGGCGGATGGCGACGCTCGATGCCGGAACGACGCTCGCGCAAGGGCGCGCGCGTGGCGCCATTGCCGTTGCCGGCGACCGCATCGAGACGATCCGCGCCCGCCCCGTCCGCGGCCAGGTCCGCCTCGCGCAGCGCCTTGAGATAGCTGCGGCGCCAGTACGTGATGTCGTGCGTGGAGAGGTGGTCGAACATGCTCTTCCAGCGCTCGCGACGCTCTTCCACCGGCATGGTCATCGCCTGCGCGATCGCGTCGCCGGCGCCGTCCAGGTCGTAGGGGTTCACCAGCAGTGCGCCATCGAGCTCGCGCGCGGCGCCGGCGAAGGGGGAGATCAGCAGCACGCCGGGATCGTCCGGGTTCTGCGCCGCCACGTACTCCTTCGCGACCAGGTTCATGCCGTCGCGCAGCGGCGTGACCAGGCCGACCCGCGCCATGCGGTAGAAGCCGGTGAGCGTGGCATGCGGATAGTTGCGGTTGACGTAACGGACGGGCGTCCAGTCGGGCTCGGCGTAACGGCCGTTGATGTGGCCGGCGAGGCGCTCGAGTTCTTCGCGCAGCTGCTGGTACTCGGTGACGTCGCCACGCGAGACCGGCGCGATCTGCAGGAAGGTGAGCTGCCCGCGTTGCTGCGGATAGCGCTGAAGGTAGTTGGCGAAACCCTTGAAGCGCTCGGGCAGGCCCTTGGAATAGTCGAGGCGGTCCACGCCGATCGCGAGCGCGCGGCCCGACATGCTCTCGGCGAGGCGTTCGACGCCCGACTTGGTCACCGCATCGGCGGCGAGTTCGGCGATGCGTGCGGTGTCGATGCCGATCGGGAACGCGCCCGCGTGGAAGCGCCGGCCGTTCGGCGCTTCCAGCACGCCGCGATCGAGTACGCGGCCGCGGCCGAACAGGCGCACGTAATCCTGGAAGCGCTCCAGGTCGCGCTCGGTCTGGAAGCCCACGAGGTCGTAGGACGACAGGCCCTCGAACAGGCGCTGGTGGCTCGGGAGCGCGGCCAGCAGGTCCGACGACGGCATCGGCACGTGCAGGAAGAAGCCCATGCGGCAGCGCACACCGCGCTCGCGCAGCAGCTTGGCCAGCGGGATCAGGTGGTAGTCGTGGATCCAGACGATGTCGTCGGGCTGAAGCAGCGGCGCGAGCTTGCCGGCGAACAGCGCGTTGACGCACTGGTAGCCCTCGTAGGTCTCGCGGTTGTAGTCCACGAGGTCCATGCGGAAGTGCAGCAGCGGCCACAGCGTGCGGTTGGCGAAGCCGTTGTAGTAGTCCTCGTGGTCCTGCGCCGACAGGTCCATGGTGACGAAGCGGATGTTGCCGTCCTGCTGCTCGTGCAGGCGGCCGGAGGCGTCCGGATCGATCTTGCCGCTCCAGCCGAACCACAGCCCGCCCTCTTCGCGCAGCGAATCCAGCAGCGCGATCGCCAGGCCGCCGGCCCGGGATTCATCGGGCAACGCGACGCGGTTCGATACGACGACAAGACGACCCATGCCACTCCTCGCGATCCGTCCCCACGGACCTTCAACCGGCCGTAGTCTGCCGCGCGAAGCATTTTCCTCGCGTGACGGGCCTCAGATCGCGTCCTGCCACGGGCGCGACAGCCGCATCGCCGCATTGATGAGGCCCACGTGCGAATACGTCTGCGGGAAATTGCCCCACATCTCGCTGCCCTCGAGCGACATGTCCTCCGACAGCAGGCCCAGGTGGTTGCGGCGCGCGAGCACGCGCTCGAACAGCTCGCGCGCCTCGTCGACGCGGCCGACCGCGGCCAATGCGTCGATGTACCAGAAGGTGCAGATGGTGAAGCTGGTCTCGGGCACGCCGAAGTCGTCGGGTGCGACGTAGCGCAGCATGCCGTCGCCGCGCGCCAGCTCGCGGCCGACCGCGTCGACCGTCGCGGCGAAGCGCGGATCGTCCGCGCGTACGAAGCCGAGGTCGGCGAGCAGCAGCAGCACCGCGTCCATGCGGCCGCTCTGCGTGCCCTCCACGAAGCTGCCGCGGTTGGCGTCGAACGCGAGTTCGCTGATGCGCGCATGCAGGCGATCGGCGCGCTCGCGCCAGAGGCGGCCGCGCTCGACCAGCTGCAGCTGCACGGCGATCTTCGCCAGGCGGTCGCAGGCGGCCCAGCACATCACGGCCGAGTAGGTATGGACCTCGACACGGCCGCGGAACTCCCACAGCCCCGCATCGGGCTGCTCGAACAACGCATGCGCGCGCTCTCCCAGCCGTTCCAGGCGCTGGAAATGCGCGATGCCGCTCGGCAGGTTCAGGCGGCGATCGAAGAACAGCTGCGTGGACGCCAGTACCACGCTGCCGTACACATCGTGCTGCGGCTGCACCCAGGCGAGGTTGCCGCGGCGCACCGGGCCCATGCCGCGGTAGCCGCCGAGCGACGGGACTTCGCTTTCGTGAAGCTCGCGCTCCAACCCGATTCCGTACAGCGGCTGCAGGTGGCCGTCCTCGGGAATGAGGTTGGACACGTAGCGCAGGTATTCCTCCATCGTGCGCGTGGCGCCGAGGCGGTTCAGCGCGCGCACGACGAAGGCGGCATCGCGCAGCCAGCAGTAGCGGTAGTCCCAGTTGCGCTGCGTGTGCGCGGCCTCGGGAATCGACGTCGTCATCGCGGCGACGATCGCGCCGGTCTCGTCGTACTGGCACAGCTTGAGGGTGATCGCGCTGCGGATCACCGCGTCCTGCCATTCCAGCGGGATTGACAGCGCACGGACCCAGGAACGCCAGTAGTCGATGGTCTTCTCGAGCGACTCGCGTGCGTAGTCCCCGACCGAGCGGGTGAAAGTCTCGTCCGGGCCGAGGATGAAATGCAGCTCGCGGTCCAGCAGGAACGGCACTTCCTCGCGCACCATGCGGATCGGCGCGTCGGTATTCAGGCGCAGGGTGAAGTCGCCCAGCACGTAGCGCAGGTGGTTGCTGCCCCAGGTGATCTCCGGCACGCGCGCGCCGTAGTCGGCCAGCGGGCGCAGGCGGATGCGGATGCGCGGCTCGCCGGCGAGCGGTCGCACGCTACGGATCATCATGATCGGGCGGTAGAAACGGTCGTACTGTTTCCACCGCGGTGCGAAGTCGACGATCTCGATCGCGCCGCCCTTCGAGTCGCGCAGCACGGTGCGCAGGACCGCGGTGTTCTCGAGGTAGTGCTGCTCGGTGGCGACGCAGTCGGCGAGCTCGATCGTGAAGTCGCCACCATCGATGGCGGGCGAGAGCAGGGCGCAGAAGGCGGGGTCGCCGTCGAAGGCCGGCACGCAGCCCCAGACGATGCGGCCGCGCCGGTCCACCAGCGCGCCGATGCCGCAGTTGCCGATCAGGCCGAGTTCGAGCGAGCTCATGCGCGTGCCCCGAGGCGTGCCGCGGCCTCCGACAGCCATGCACGCAGCGCTGCGGTATCGGCGAGCGTGTGCGTGGCGTATGTCGGCTCGCGGTGGCCGATGCGTACCGACACGCCGCCCAGCGCGTTGGTTGCAGCGAAGGCATCCTCGTCGGTGAGGTCGTCGCCCGCGTAGACGGGCAGTCGGCCGGCGAACGGCGTGGCGCCCATCAGGCGCTGCACGGCCTGGCCCTTGTCGGCATGCGCGGGACGCAGCTCGACCACGCAGTTGCCGTACTGCAGGCGATAGCCGGGCAGCTGCGCGAGGGCCGCGGCTGCCGTGGCCTCCAGTGATGCGCGGGCCGCCGGTGCGGCGCGCCAGTGCAGCGCGATCGCGATGCCCTTGTCCTCGACGCGCGCGCCGGGATAGCCGGCGGCGATGCGCTCGGCGGCATCGCGCGCCTGCCGCAGCGCTTCGGGCGCCGCGTCGGGTACGTGCGCCAGGTCGGCGGCTTCGCGCAACTCGAGCCCGTGCAGGCCCGCGCTCGGGAAGCGCAGCGGCGCGAACAGCGCGTCGAGCTGGACGATGCGCCGCCCGCTGACGAAGGCCAGCGCGCCTCCGAGCGCGCGCGACAGGCGCGCCAGCGCGTCGGCAAGCCCCTCGGGTACCACGACGGCCTCGGGGGCGTCGGCGAAGTCGAGCAGGCAACCGTCGACGTCGAGGAAAAGCGCCCAGTCGGACTGGACGGGCGGCGGGGGCGGCAGGGCCAACGGGGCGGTCGCACTCATCCGCGGCATTCTCGCTGCCGGTTCGTAAGCGCGAGGTGGACAGCGGCCGCTCGGGGCGCCGGACGGCGCTTGAATGGATGCGCATAGGCCGCATCTATCGGGCATCGCGGCCCACGCCGCCCTTATCCGACGAGGACCCCGCCATGCGGATGGACAAGCTGACTTCCCGCTTCCAGCAGGCGCTGGGCGACGCGCAGTCGCTCGCGGTCGCGCGCGACCATGCCGTGCTGGAACCCGCGCACCTGATGACCGCGCTGCTCGACCAGCAGGGCGGCAGCACGCGCCCGCTGCTGGCGCAGGCGGGCGTCAACGTGGCCGCGCTGCGCGAGCGGCTCGGGGAGGCGCTGGAGAAGTTGCCGAAGGTGACCGGCCAGGCCGGCAACATCTCGGTCGGCAACGATCTCTCGCGCCTGCTCAACGTGACCGACAAGCTGGCGTCGCAACGCGGCGATTCCTTCATCGCCAGCGAGCTGTTCGTGCTCGCCGCGCTGGAGGACGGCGGCGACCTGGGTCGCGCGTTGAAGGCCACCGGCGCGACGAAGGACAAGCTCGAAGCCGCCGTCGACAAGCTGCGGGGCGGCGAAAAGGTGCAGGACGAGAACGCCGAGGACGCGCGCCAGGCCCTCGAGAAGTACACCGTCGACCTCACCGCGCGCGCCGAGAGCGGCAAGCTCGATCCGGTGGTCGGCCGCGACGAGGAGATCCGCCGCACGATCCAGGTGCTGCAGCGTCGCACCAAGAACAACCCGGTGCTGATCGGCGAGCCGGGCGTGGGCAAGACGGCGATCGTCGAAGGCCTCGCGCAGCGCATCGTCAACGGCGAGGTGCCCGAAGGCCTGCGCGGCAAGCGCGTGCTGAGCCTCGACATGGGCGCCCTGATCGCCGGTGCGAAGTACCGCGGCGAGTTCGAGGAGCGCCTCAAGGCGGTGCTCAACGACCTCGCCAAGAACGAAGGCCAGATCATCCTGTTCATCGACGAGCTGCACACGATGGTCGGCGCCGGCAAGGCCGAGGGCGCGATGGATGCGGGCAACATGCTCAAGCCCGCGCTGGCGCGCGGCGAGCTGCACTGCATCGGCGCGACCACGCTCGACGAGTACCGCAAGTACGTCGAGAAGGACGCCGCGCTGGAGCGTCGCTTCCAGAAGGTGTTCGTGGGCGAGCCCAGCGTCGAGGACACCATCGCGATCCTGCGCGGCCTGAAGGAGCGCTACGCGGTGCACCACGGCGTGGAGATCACCGACCCGGCGATCGTTGCCGCGGCGACGTTGTCGCACCGCTACATCGCCGACCGCCAGCTGCCCGACAAGGCCATCGACCTGATGGACGAGGCGGCGTCGCGGATCCGCATGGAGATCGACTCCAAGCCGGAAGAACTGGACCGCCGCGAGCGTCGCCTGATCCAGCTCAAGATCCAGCGCGAGGCGCTGAAGAAGGAGAAGGACGAGGCGTCGAAGCAACGGCTCGCGGATCTGGAAGCGGACATCGCCACGCTCGAGCGCGAGTTCAACGACCTCGAGGAAGTCTGGAAGGCCGAGAAGGCCAGCGTGCAGGGCGCCACGAAGATCAAGGAGCAGATCGAGGCGGCGCGGCTGGAGCTGGAGGCCGCGCAGCGCAAGCAGGACTATGCGCGGATGTCCGAGATCCAGTACGGGCGCATCCCGGAACTGGAGAAGCAGCTCGCCGCCGCGCAGGAAGCGGAAACGAAGGGCTTCACGCTGCTGCAGGACAAGGTGACCGCCGAGGAGATCGCCGAGGTCGTCTCGCGCTGGACCGGTATCCCCGTCAGCAAGATGCTCGAGGGCGAGCGCGAGAAGCTGCTGAAGATGGAAGACCAGCTGCACACACGCGTGGTCGGGCAGGAGGAGGCGATCAAGGTCGTGTCCGATGCCGTGCGCCGTTCGCGGGCAGGCCTGAGCGATCCCAATCGTCCGTCGGGCTCGTTCCTCTTCCTCGGCCCGACGGGCGTCGGCAAGACCGAGCTGTGCAAGGCGCTGGCCGAGTTCCTGTTTGACAGCACCGATGCGATGGTGCGCATCGACATGAGCGAGTTCATGGAGAAGCACGCGGTGAGCCGCCTGGTCGGCGCGCCCCCGGGCTACGTCGGCTACGAGGAAGGTGGCTATCTCACCGAGGCGGTGCGGCGCCGCCCGTACAGCGTGATCCTGCTCGACGAGGTCGAGAAGGCGCATCCGGACGTGTTCAACATCCTGCTGCAGGTGCTCGACGACGGCCGCCTCACCGATGGCCAGGGCCGCACGGTGGATTTCCGCAATACGGTCATCGTGATGACCTCCAACCTCGGCTCGCACCAGATCCAGGAAATGGCCGGCGACGATTCGCCGCAGGCCTACCTGCAGATGAAAGCCGCGGTGATGGGCGTCGTGCAGTCGCACTTCCGGCCGGAGTTCATCAACCGGCTTGACGACATCGTGGTCTTCCACCCGCTGGACAAGGCGCAGATCCGCGAGATCGCGAAGATCCAGCTGCGCGGACTGGAGAAGCGGCTCGCCGAGCGCGGCCTGAAGCTCGACCTCACCGACGAGGCGCTCACGCTGCTCGGCAACGTCGGCTTCGATCCCGTCTACGGCGCGCGCCCGCTCAAGCGCGCGATCCAGCAGCAGCTGGAGAACCCGCTGGCGCAGCGCATCCTGTCGGGCGAGTTCGCGCAGGGCGACACCGTGCGGGTGCGCACCGAGGGCGGGCATCTGGCGTTCGACAGGGCCTGAGGCGTCCCTGCGGCTCCGCGTCGTCAGGCGCGATGAAAACGGGCGGCCCGAGAGCCGCCCGTTCGTTTTTCAACCCGACGATCACCAGCGCAGGTTGATGCCCGCCTGCGCCGCCATCGCCTCGCGGCCGCCGGCGCCGATGCCGCGTTCGCTGCGCAGGTCGACGAACCACGCGCCGTCGCCGCGACCGCCGGCCAGGCCGACGCCGACTTCCACCCAGCTGCGCGCGCTGCCGGCCTGCACCGACGTCGAGTCGCTGCCGCCGTGGAATACGACATCGTTCGCATCGCGCAGGTCGCGCCACAGGTTGGCGACGCCGTAGACACGCGTCGTCGCATCGCCGCGACTCGAAAGGCGCAGGCCGACGCGGCCGCGCAGCGCGTTCTGCGTGAGGCGGTCGCTAATGACGCTGCCGTCCAGGCCATCGAGACTCGTGTGCGCGGCGATGAGCTGCGCCTGCGGCTGCCAGGTCCAGTCGCCGGCACCGAACGTACCCGCCAGCGTGGTCGACAGCGCCGCGGCCCAGCCGTCGGTGTCGACGCGCAGCGCGTTCTCGGGCGACATGCGCGCCTGCAGGCGGCCGGCCTCGGCGGTAACGTCGAACGACAGGCCCCGCGCGAACCGCAGCGTTTGGTAGCCGCCGAGCGTGTAGGCGCGCAGGCGCACGTCGCCGACATCGGGCGAGAGCGCGGTCGCGAAGCCGCCCAGCGTGGGGCGCAGGCGGTCCTCGATGTCGCCGTCGGCATGCGCTACACGCACCATCACGCCACGCGTCACGTCGTCGTCCTGCTGGAGGTCGATGCCGGCCTGCAGCGACATGCGGCGCATGTCCTCGCCGAAGCGTTCGCCGTGCGCGCGCAGGCGATCGCCTCGCGCCCGCAGCCAGATCGGTGCATCGCCGTGGCCAGCGCCCGTCCGGTCACGCAGCGCGGTGGCGCGTGCATCGGCATCGGCGATGCCGTCGACGATCAACGCCTGTGCGGCCGTGCCGGTGCCGGCGACGGTCGCAACGGTCGGCGCGAGCAGTCGTGCATTGCCGTCCGACGGCGGTGGCGTCGCGTCGGGCGGCGGGGTGCCGCCCGGCGGCGTGGTCGGCGGCGGCGTGGTGGGTGGCGTGGTCGGCGGGTCCTTCGCAGGTACCGCGGAGGTCAGCACGAACCTGCCGGCGTTGATACCGGTGGATGCCTTCTCCAGCCGGTATTGCCACAGGCCATTGGCGGTCGTGATCGGCGCCGCCAGCACGAAGGCGTCGGCGGTGGACGTGCCGCGCATGTCGACGACGAGGATGCCGTCGACCGTCTGCGCGCCGACGCTGCCCGCGGCCTGCGCGATGTCGAGGATCGTGCGCCCGCTGGCGTTGCCGTAGATGCGCAGGCGATCGCTCGCCGACGTGTCGCCGGCGAACACCGTGCTCATCAGTACGCGGCCGCCGCCGCTCCAGTCGCCGCTGACGTCGAGCGTGTCGCCCGCCGCGTCCTGCCCGAGGTCGATGGTGCCGTTGTTGACCACCGAGAGATGGAGGGTCGAGCCGGACAGGCCGTTGTTGCGCGTGGCCAGCGAGCTGCTCGCATCGATCAGCAGCGAATGACCGGCCACCTGCGTGCCGTCGCCGAGCACCCGGCCACCGAGACCCGGGATGGCGGCGTAGAGGCTCGCGCGGGCGCCGTCGAGCAGCTCGATGCGCTCGAATCCGTGCACGTCGACGTGCTTGCTGCAGTTGTTGCCGCTCGCGCAGCCGTGGTCGTGGTCGGACGCGATCTCGAAGACCTGCCCGTGGAAGCGGATCACGTCGACGTCCGTGTTGCGTGACTGGTGGATGTCGAGCGCGGTCCCGCTGCCGGAGTCGCCTTCGAAGGCGTAGACGTGGTCGAGCGAGGCGCCCGCTGCGACGTCCACGGTGTCGCTGCCGAAACCACCGCGGAACTCGTACAGCGAGGACGTGCCGCGCAGGTCGAGATGGTCGTCGCCGTCGTCGCCCATCAGGTCGCGTACCCAGCCGCCGTCCAGCAGGAAATGGTCGTTGCCCGCGGGGCTGCCGTCCTGCGTGTACCGGCCCGTCGCATCGCGCACCGCCTCGCCGTCGCCGCTGTCGCCGTGCAGCGTGTCGATGCGGCCACCGGTGAGGGTGAACGTGTCGTCGAATCGGTTGCCGAAGGCATTGAGGTCGGCCGCCGCATAGTGGCCGCCGTCGCCGTAGATCGTGCCTCGCTCGCTGCTGTCGCCGCCGCGGATGTCGATGCGGTCGTTGCCGCCGCCCAGGTACACCGGATCCGCGATGACGCCGCCGTTGACGGTCAGCGTGTCGTCGCGGATGACGCCGGCGGGGTCGAAAACGAAACGCCCGAGCCCGCCGCCGCCGAACTTGCCGCCGTCGAAGACCACGTCCAGCGGCACCGGACCGCTCGGGCCGAGGAAGGACCAGAAGCCACCGGCACTGATGACGAAACGGTTGCGGCCCGTGCCGGCGCCATGAACCACGGTGCGGTTGTGCAGGTCGATCGTGGTGTTCCAGGCCGCGGAGTTCTTGCCGTCGCCACGCACGTCGCCGTTATCGTAGACGAGCTCGATCGGCCGGTCGGTGACCAGCGCGTCGTGGAGGATCCCGTCGACCAGGCAGTTGCGAACCTCGAGACGGTCGAGCCCGGTCGCTTCGTAGGGCACGTCCACGCGATTGCTGCCGAAGCCGTAGTACGAGTAGTTGCCGGGAAGCTCGAGCGGATTGCGCGACAGCACCACGCTGTCGCCGTCGCGGTCGAGCTTGCAGCCCAGTGCGAAGGCGGGCGAGGCGGCGCCGGCGAGCGCGAGCGCGACGGCGAGGGCGGTCGGGCGGAACGGGCAACGGGCCTTCATGGCCCGACGGCCCGGAGTACGGACGGTCATTCAAAGCTCCTTGGAAGGTTTCGGATCCGCGTGCGGATCCACGCCTCGCAAGGGGCTCGCGTCGTGGGCGATGAAGAGCGCACGTCCTGTGCCGTCGTGAAGCGCGGACTCCGCCGCGGCGCAGAGTGTGTTCGGGCGCGTCGGTGCGCGCCATCGGAAAAATCCGAAAAGCGCCGATCAGCCGCCGCGCGCGGGTGCGAGCGGGGTTTCCCCGCGGAACGCCGGCAACGCCATCACCATCTCCGCGAGGCTGTGCGCGAGCTCGCGCTCGGCCATCACCGCGCCGTCGGCGCCGCGATCGATGAGGTAGCGCACGCCGGCATCGGAATGCGCGCGGGCCATGATGCTGATGGCCGGATTGAGGTCGCGCAGGCGCTCGATGATCTCGCCGGTTTCGAACGCATTGGGAATGGCGATCAGTGCCATCTGCGCGGTATCGGGCCGCGCCTCGGCGATTACCGCGGCGTTCGCGGCGTGGCCGCGCACGGCGGGCAGGCCGGCGGCGCGGGCGCTCTGGACGCGCGGCTCGTCGTCGTCCACCACCACCACCGGTACACCCTGGGCCGACAGCAGCGGGCCGAGCTCGCTGCCCACGCGCCCGTAGCCGATCAGGATCACGTGTGGGCGGCTGCCGTCGGGCAACGGCGGGCTCATGACGTCGTGCGGTGCGGGCGGGTCAAGCCGCTCGCGGCGGGCGGTGAAGCGATCGTGCAGGACGAACACCAGCGGATTGGCGACGATCGACACGATGGCCGCGGCGAGGATCAGGTCCTGTCCCTCCTCGGGCAGCATCCCCAGCGACACGCCGAGGCCGGCGAGGATGAAGGAGAACTCGCCGATCTGGCACAGGCTGGCGGCCAGCAGCGCCGATGTCGGCCCGCCGGCGCCGAGCAGGCGCGCCGCCCCCCAGGCCGCGAGCGCGTTGCCGGCGATCACGAGAACCGACGTGGCCAGCACGCGCACCGGCTGCTCCACCAGGATTACCGGGTCGAACAGCATGCCGACCGAGATGAAGAACAGCACGGCGAATGCGTCGCGCAGCGGCAGCGTCTCGTTCGCGGCCTGATGACTGAATTCGGATTCGTTGAGCAGCAGGCCGGCGAAGAACGCACCGAGCGCGAACGACACGCCGAACAGCTCCGCCGAGCCGAACGCGACGCCGAGCGCGATCGCCAGCACACATAGCGTGAACAGCTCGCGCGATCCCGTGCCGGCCATGCGCTCCAGTACCCATGGGATCACGCGACGTCCCACCAGCATCATCAGCACGATGAAGGCGCCGACCTTGGCCACCGTGAGCATGAGCGCCGTGCCGACGCCTCCTTGGGCCTTGCCTCCGAGCGCGGGTAGCAGCACCAGCGCGAGCACCATCGCGAGGTCCTCGAAGATCAGCCAGCCGACCGCGACGCGGCCGCGGCCGCTGTCGAGAAGCCGCCGCTCCTCCAGCCCGCGCAGGACGACGACCGTACTGCCCACCGACAGCGCAAGGCCGAAGACGACGCCCGATGTGTGGGTCCAGCCGAACCCGTGCGCCAGCGCCCAGCCCAGCGAGCCCACGGCGATGATCTGCAGCAGCGCGCCCGGTACAGCGATGCCCTTCACCGCCAGCAGGTCGCGGACCGAGAAGTGCAGGCCGACGCCGAACATCAGCAGGATCACGCCGACCTCGGCCAGCTGAGGCGCCAGCGACGCGTCGGCCACGAAGCCGGGCGTGAACGGCCCCAACGCCACGCCCGCGAGCAAGTAGCCCACCAACGGCGAAAGCCGGAACCGGTGCGCGATGCCTCCGAAGACGAAGGCGAGCACGAAGCCCGCGACGAGGAGTGCGATGAGCGAAGTGTGGTGCACGAAGGACCCGGAAAAGGAAAGCGGCGCGCCGACCGCCGCCCGTTCATCACATTAACCGCTGTGCGCGATAGCGGGGCAGCGTCGGGCAGGCCGGTACAATGGCCGCATGATCGGATTTCGTGACTTCGCCCTTCGCCGGGGCGAGCGGCTGCTTTTGTCCAACGTCGACCTCTCCCTGCACGCCGGCTGGCGCGTGGGCGTGGTCGGCCGCAACGGCACGGGCAAGTCGTCGCTGTTCGCCGCGCTGCAGGGCGAGGTCGAGCCCGACAAGGGCGACATCGACGTGCCCGGCAAGGCGCGCATTGCCAGCGTCGCGCAGGAGACCCCGGCGCTGGACGACAGCGCGCTCGACTTCGTGCTCTCCGGCGATGCCGTCGTGCACGCGGCGGTCGCCGCCGAGCGCGAGGCCACCGCGCGCGAGGACTGGGAGGCCGTCGCCGAGGCGCACCATCGCCTGGAGGAAGTGGGCGGCTATGACGCCGAGGCGCGCGCGGCCAAGCTGCTGCACGGCCTCGGCTTCTCGTCGGACACGCACGACCGCGCGGTCAGGACGTTCTCCGGCGGCTGGCGCGTGCGCCTGAACCTCGCGCGCGCGCTGATGACGCCGTCGGACCTGCTTCTGCTCGACGAGCCGACCAACCACCTCGACCTCGACGCCGTGCTGTGGCTCGAACAGTGGCTCCTCAAGTACCCGGGCACGCTGTTCGTGATCAGCCACGACCGCGAATTCCTCGACGGCATCTGCAGCCACATGCTGCACCTGCATTCGGGTACGGCGAAGCTCTACACCGGCAACTACACCGACTTCGAGCGCCAGCGCGCCGAGCAGCTGCGCCAGCAGCAGATCGCGCACGAGAAGGAACAGGCCGAGCGCGCGCACCTGCAGAAGTTCATCGACCGCTTCAAGGCCAAGGCCAGCAAGGCCAAGCAGGCGCAGAGCCGCATGAAGCGCCTCGCGAAGCTTGCCGGTACCGAGGCGGTGCGCGCGGAGCGCTCGCTGCACATCGACTTCCCGGTGCCGGACAAGCTGCCGCACTCACTGCTCGGCCTCACGCATGCCGACTGCGGCTACGGCGACACGAAGATTCTCGACAACATCACCTTCCGCCTCGAAGCCGGCGACCGCATCGCGCTGCTCGGCCCCAACGGCGCCGGCAAGTCGACGCTGGTGAAGACGCTGGTCGGCGAGATCCCGCTGCTCGCGGGCGAGCGCGGCGGCCATCCGGACCTGCGCATCGGCTACTTCGCGCAGCACACGGTGGAATCGCTGCGCGAGGGCGAGACGCCGATCGACCACCTGTCCAAGCTCGCGCCCGGCGTCGCCACGCAGCAGTTGCGCGACTTCCTCGGCAAGTGGCAGTTCCCGGGCGACCGCGCGTTCGAACCGGTCGACGGGTTCTCCGGCGGCGAGCGCGCGCGTCTGGCGCTGGCGATGATCGCCTGGGGCAAGCCGAACGTGCTGCTGCTCGACGAGCCCACCAACCACCTCGACCTCGACATGCGTGAAGCGCTGGCCGAGGCGCTGTCGGACTTCGACGGCGCGATCGTGCTGGTCAGCCACGACCGCCACCTCATCGGCCTGGTCTGCGAGACCTTCTGGCGCGTGGCTGGTGGTGTCGCCCAGCCGTTCGATGGCGACCTCGACGAGTACGCCGTGTGGCTGCGCACGCGCGATGCCGACGACAAGAGCGCGAAGGCTCCGGTTGCCGGGTCGCCCGCGAAGCCGGCGCCTGCGCCGGCGGCCCCGGTGAAGCCCGCGAAAAAGGCGAACCCGGTGAAGCTCGCGCAGGCCGAGGCGCGCGTGGCCGAGCTCGAGGCGCGCGTCGCCGAGCTCGACGCCGTGCTTGCCGATCCCGCGCGCCATGCGGACTTCGCGCGGCTCGGCAAGGAGCGCGAGGCGGCCGCACGCGTGCTCGCCGAAGCCGAAGCCGTCTATCTCGAGCTCTACGACGCCTGAGCTTGAAACCCCGGCGCGCGGCCCCACACTCGCGCCGGCTTCCCCTTTCTTCCGAACGATCGCCATGCCCATCTACGCCTTCGAATGCTCCGCCTGCGGCCACGACTTCGATCGCCTGCAGAAGATGAGCGACGCCGACCCGACCGACTGCCCGCAGTGCGGCGCGCCGCAGGTGCGCCGCCGCCTGACCGCGCCGCAGTTCCGCCTCGCGGGCGGCGGTTGGTACGAGACCGACTTCAAGAAGGACGGCGAGAAGAAGCGCAACCTCGTCGAAGGCGCGGGCGGGTCGAAGGACTCGGGCGGCAGCTCGGGCGGGTCCGAGGCGAAGCCGGCGGCCTCGTCAGGTAGCGGCTCGACGTCGAGTAGTGGCTCGGCGTCCGGCGGCGCGGGTTCCTCTGGCACGTCGGCCGCGACCTGAGCGCGCCGCCGGGTGGGCTGAGCCCGGTCTTTTCGTGGGGCAACGCGCTTGGTGGTCCGTGCGGCGTGCAGGTCTGGAGTCCTCGCGCCTGGGCGGTTGACGGCCGCAAGCGGGTAACGCAGCGCGCGGCGGCGCGTTCAGATTCGTCGCGGCCGCCTGCCGTCCCGGCGCCCAGCTAAACTATCCGGCTCAAATCGCGCCCCGCGGCGGGGCGCTGCCGGAGTTCCCATGCGTACCCATTTCTGTGGCCTCGTCGACGAGCGCCTGATCGGCGAGACCGTGACCCTGTGCGGCTGGGTCAACAGCGCCCGCGTCCAGAGCCACCAGACCTTCATCGACCTGCGCGATCACGAGGGCGTGGTGCAGGTGCTCGTCGAGAGCGACCAGCCCGAGCTGTTCAAGGCCGCGGCCGAACTCGGCAACGAGGACGCCGTGCGTGTCACCGGCACGGTGCGCGCGCGATATGCGGCGAACGACAAGATCCGCACCGGCCGCGTCGAGATCATCCCGACCTCGATCGAAGTGCTGAACAAGGCCGATCCGCTGCCGTTCCACGCGCACGAGAACGCGGGCGAGGACATCCGCCTCAAGTACCGCTACCTCGACATGCGCCGCCCGGAGATGCAGCAGATGATGCGCACGCGCATCAAGCTGGTCGCCGCTCTGCGCCGCCACCTCGACGAGCGCGGCTTCCAGGACATCGAGACGCCGATCCTCACCAAGGCCACGCCCGAAGGCGCGCGCGACTTCCTGGTGCCGGCGCGCATGCACCCGGGCGAGTTCTACGCATTGCCGCAGTCGCCGCAGCTGTTCAAGCAGATCCTGATGATGGCGGGCTTCGACCGCTACTACCAGATCGCGCGCTGCTTCCGCGACGAAGCGCTCCGCGCCGACCGCCAGCTCGAATTCACGCAGCTCGACATGGAGTTCGCGTGGGTGTCCGAGCGCGACGTGCAGGACATGGTCGAGGCCATGATCCGCAGCGTCTTCGCCGAGGTGATAAACGTTGAGCTCGACGCCGAATTCCCGCGCATGACCTATGCCGAGGCCATGCGCCGCTTCGGTTCGGACAAGCCCGATCTGCGTATCGACCTTGAATTCACCGACGTCGCTGAGCTGGTGAAGAACTGCGAGTTCAAGGTGTTCACCGACTGGGCGAACCACGCCGACGGCCGCGTCATCGCGCTGCGCGCGCCTGGCGGTGCGCAGCTCTCGCGCAAGCAGATCGACGAGCTCGGCGCGCATGCCGCGAAGTACGGCGCCAAGGGCGTCGCGTGGATGAAGGTCGAGGATGCGACCAAGGGCCGCGAGGGCATCAACTCGCCGATCGCCAAGTTCCTCGACGACGCCACGCTCGATGCCATCCTGCGCGCCACCGGCGCCAACACCGGCGACGCGATCTTCTTCGGCGCTGCGACCTACAAGACCGCGTCGGACTTCATGGGCGCGCTGCGTCTGAAGCTCGGCAAGGACCTCGGCCTCGTGCAGGACGGCTGGAAGCCGCTGTGGGTCACCGACTTCCCGATGTTCGAGTGGGACGAGGAGGAACAGCGCTACGTCGCGCTGCACCACCCGTTCACCGCGCCGAAGATCGACGACGAGGCCGACCTGCGCGCCAATGCCGGCACGGCCGTGTCCCGCGGCTACGACATGGTGCTCAACGGCAACGAGATCGGTGGCGGCTCGATCCGCATCCATCGCTCGTCGATGCAATCGGCGGTGTTCGACCTGCTCGGCATCACGCGCGAGGAGGCCGAGCTCAAGTTCGGCTTCCTGCTCGAGGCGCTGCGCTACGGCGCGCCGCCGCACGGCGGCATTGCCTTCGGCATCGACCGCATCGCCGCGCTGATGGCGGGCACGGAATCGATCCGTGACGTCATCCCGTTCCCGAAGACCACGTCGGCGCAGTGCCTGATGACCGGCGCGCCGTCGCCGATCCCGGATGCGCAGCTGGCCGAGGTGCACGTGTCGGTGCGTCCGCGCGAGGCCAGGGCCGAGTGAGCCTCGCGATCCGCCGCGCGACGGTCGAGGACGCGGCGACGCTGTCGTCGCTCGCCACGGCCACGTTCGTCGAGACCTTCGGTCATCTCTACGAGCGCGAGGACCTGCAGGCCTTCCTCGACGATGCCTACGCGGTGGAGAAGCAGGCGACGATCCTTGCGCATCCCGATTACGCGGTGTGGTTCCTCGAGGCGGACGGACGCCCCGTCGGCCATTGCGCGGCGGGCCCCTGCGGCCTGCCGCATGACGACGTCCGGCCCGGCGACGGCGAGATCAAGCGCCTCTACGTGCTGCGCGAGTTCCAGGGCGGGCAGGGCAGCCGACTGATGGACACCGCGATGGCCTGGCTGCAGCAGGCCGGCCCGCGCACGCTGTGGGTCGGCGTGTGGAGCGAGAACCTCGGCGCGCAGCGCTTCTACCAGCGCTACGGCTTCGCGCAGGTCGGGACCTACGGCTTTCCGGTCGGCCGCGTGGTCGACCTGGAATTCATCCTGCGGCGCGACCGACAACGCTAGCCTGCGCGCTCCCGTCGATGGAGCGCCCCATGCGTGTCGTTCTTGCCGCCGCCCTCGCGCTGGCGATCCTCGTTCCGATCCGGGCCGTCGCGGCCGAACCGGCGTACAGCGCCGGCTACCGCCAGTGCATGTCACGCGCCGGCGGCGTCACCGCGTCGATGGTGGCCTGCATCACCGCCGAGTACCGGCGCTTCGACGCGCGCCTCAACGCGGCCTACCGCATCGCGCTGCGGCAGCGGCCCGAACGCCGCGACGCGTTGGTCAGGGCCGAGCGTGCGTGGCTGACCTACCGCACCGCGAACTGCGACTACTACCTCGATCCCGACGGCGGCACGCTCGCGCGCGTCACCGCCAACGGCTGCGTGCTGCGCATGACTGCGGAGCGCACGCTCGAGCTGGAAGCCATCGCGCGCGGCGGCGCGGGCTGAACTTGCATTGCGCGATGGCACGCCCCATCCGTCGGTAATGGATACGACGCGACGCGTAGTGCTTCTCCACGGGCTGTGGATGCGGCCGGCCTATCTGACGGTGCTGGCGCGGCGCCTGTCGCATGACGGTTTCGACTGCGAGGCGGTGTGCTACCCCAGCGTGCGCGGGCCGGCCTCGGCGGCGGTGCGGCGGGTCTCGCGGGCGCTGCGCGAAGGCCCCTGCCACATCGTCGCGCACAGCCTCGGCGGGCTGGTCGCGCTGCACGCGCTGGAGGCCGAGCCGGTGCTGCCGGTCGAACGCGTCGTCTGCCTCGGCTCGCCGCTGTGCGGAAGCCTAGCGGCGACGCGCCTGGAGCGGCTGCCCGTGCTGGGCGCGAGCCTCGGCCACAGCCGCGCGTTCCTGCGTCCGGGCTGCAGGCCTTGGCGCGGGCGGGCGCAGGTCGGCGTGGTCGCGGGCAACCGCCCACTGGGGCTCGGGCGCATGCTCGGCCGCATCGAGGGCGAGAACGACGGCGCGGTCGGCGTGGTGGAAACGCGCCTGCCGGGCGTGGCCGACCACATCGTGTTGCCCAGCAGCCACACCGGGCTGGTGTTCTCGGCGCCGGTGGCGCGGCAGGTGGCCGCCTTCCTGCGCGAGGGGCGCTTCGAGCGCTGAACCGTGCAGCCGCCGGCTGCGGTGGCCAGCGGCCGATCCGGTAAAATCGCCGCCCGTTTCCCGCGTTCCGGAAGTGCCCGATGGGTCGTGGTCCCTCGATCGAAGCCCGCAAGAATGCCGTCGATGCCCAGCGCGGCAAGATCTTCACCAAGGTCATCCGCGAGATCGGCGTCGCCGCGCGCATGGGCGGCGGCGACCCGGCCGGCAACCCGCGGCTGCGCGCCGCGATCGACCGCGGCCTCGACGTCAACATGTCCAAGGACGTGATCGAGCGCGCGATCAAGAAGGCCACCGGCGAGCTCGAAGGCGTCACCTACGAGGAAATCCGGTACGAAGGCTATGCGCCCGGCGGCGTCGCGGTGATCGTCGACTGCCTGACCGACAACAAGATCCGCACCGTCGCCGACGTCCGCCACGCGTTCTCGAAGTTCGGCGGCAACCTCGGCACCGACGGCTCGGTCGCCTTCATGTTCCACAAGCGCGGCGTGATCTGGTTCGGCGAGGGCGCGGACGAAGACCGCATCACCGAAGCGGCGATCGAGGCCGGCGCCGACGACGTCGTCGTGTATCCGGAAGACGGCTCGATCGACGTGCTCACCTCGCCGGAATCCTTCGCCGAGGTGAAGGCCGCGCTGGAGGCCGCGGGCCTCGCACCGGGCGAGGCGCAGGTGACGATGCGCGCCGACAACATGGTCAAGGTCGAGGGCGACACCGCAAGGCAGGTCGCCAAGATGCTGGCGTGGTTCGAGGACATGGACGACGTGCAGCACGTCTATTCCAACGCCGAGCTCGGCGAGGACGCCTACGCCTGACGGCGTAGCCCATCGTGACCCGCATCCTCGGCATCGACCCGGGCTCGCAGCGCACCGGCGTCGGCTTCGTCGACGTCGCGCCCGGCGGCAAGTGCACCTACGTCTCGGCGCATACGCTGAAGCTGCTGGACGCGGAGGATTTCCCGAAGCGCCTGGGCCTTCTGTGCGACGGGCTGGATGCGCTGATCGACGAGTGGAAGCCCGACCAGGTCGCCATCGAGACCGTCTTCATGGACAAGTCGGCGACCTCGGCGCTCAAACTCGGCCACGCACGCGGCGCGGCGATCGCCACCGTGGTGCGTCGCGGCCTGCCGGTCAGCGAGTACGCGCCGCGGCTGATCAAGCAGTCGCTGGTGGGGCGCGGCGCGGCGGACAAGCAGCAGGTGCAGCACATGGTGCGGCTGCTTCTGGGCATTCCGGAGCAGAAGCTGCAGGCCGACGCTGGCGACGCGCTCGCGGTGGCGCTCACCCATGCGCACATGAGCGCGACCGCCGGGCGCACCGGCATCGACGTGGCCACGCTGCGCCGGCGCGGCGGCTGAGACGTCGCGCTGCCACCTTGGCCGCGATAGGCGCACAATGCGCGCCGCCGGATCGCCGGCGGCGGCCCTGACCGGACAGATCGGAATGCGAAAGATCCCGAATGCGGGCCGCCGGCCCGCTTACCCGTACCTGGCGGTCATGCGCGTGGAGCGCGCCGCATGATCGGGCGCCTGCGCGGCATCCTCATCCACAAGCAGCCGCCGTGGCTGATGGTGGAAGTGGCCGGGGGCATCGGCTACGAGCTCGAGGCGCCGATGAGCACGTTCTACGACCTGCCCGAAGCCGGGCGCGAGGTCGTGCTGTTCACGCACTACGCGCAGAAGGAGGACGCCGTCGCGCTGTACGGCTTCCTGCGCGAGGGCGAGCGCAGGCTGTTCCGCGACGTGCAGAAGGTGAACGGCATCGGCGCGAAGATCGCGCTGGCCATCCTGTCGGCGGTCAGCGTCGACGAGTTCGCGCGGCTGGTGCAGGCCGGCGACGTCACCGCGCTCACGCGGATTCCCGGCATCGGCAAGAAGACCGCCGAGCGCATCGTCGTCGAGCTGCGCGACCGCGCCGCCGACCTCGCCGGTGTCGGCGCGACGCTCGGCGTCAACACCGGGATTCCGGCCGATCCACAGACGGAAGCCGTCGTCGCCCTGCAGCAGCTGGGCTACAAGCCGGCCGAAGCCGCGCGCATGGCGAAGGACGCCACGCAACCCGGCGACGACACCGCGACCATCATCCGCAAGGCGCTACAGTCCGCGCTCCGTTGAGCCCGGGACCGCATCAGGATCGTCATGAGCGTATCGGCAAGCAGCGACACTCCGTCCCTTGATGGCGGAAGCGGGGGGCACGGCCATGCAGGGCTGGCCGCGCTGGTGGTGGGGGCGGTGGGTGTGGTGTTCGGCGACATCGGCACCAGCCCGCTCTACACGATCAAGGAGATGTTCCATCCGCATTTCGGGCTAACGCCCGACGCGGCCACGGTTAAGGGGCTGCTTTCGCTGGGCTTCTGGTCGTTGATGCTCGTGGTCACGCTGAAGTACGTGATCGTGATCATGCGCGCCGACAATGACGGCGAGGGCGGCATCATGGCGCTCACCGCTCTTGCGCAACGCAGCTTGCAGAAGGGATCCCGGCTGAGCTACGCGGTCGGCATCCTCGGCATCTTCGGTGCGTCGCTGTTCTTCGGCGACGGCATGATCACGCCTCCGGTCACGGTGCTCGGCGCGGTCGAAGGCCTGAACGTGATATCGCCGCGGCTCGAGCCCTTCATCATGCCCATCGCGGTGGTGATCCTGTTCGCGCTGTTCGGCTTCCAGCGCTACGGCACGGCGAAGGTCGGCAAGGCCTTCGGCCCGGTGATGATGACCTGGTTCGTCGTGCTCGCCGGGCTCGGCATCTGGAATATCAGCCACAACCCGTCGGTGCTCACGGCACTGAACCCCTACTGGGCATGGGTGTTCTTCTCGACGCATGACTGGCACGCCGTGCTGATCCTCGGCGCGGTGGTGCTCACCGTCACCGGTGGCGAGGCGCTGTACGCCGACATGGGCCACTTCGGCAAACGCCCGATCCGCTGGGGCTGGTTCGGCTTCGTGCTGCCCGCGCTCGTCCTCAACTACTACGGCCAGGGCGCCGTGCTGCTGCGCACGCCCGCGGCGATCGAAAACCCGTTCTATATGGCGGTGCCCGGCTGGGCGCAGGTGCCGATGCTCGGACTCGCCACGCTCGCGGCCGCGATCGCCTCGCAGGCAGTGATCACCGGCGCGTTCTCCGTGACGCGGCAGGCGGTTCAGCTCGGCTACCTGCCGCGCCTGTCGATCCGCCATACCTCACGCGAAACGATCGGCCAGATCTACGTGCCGTCGATCAATTGGATGCTGCTGATCGCGACCATCGTGCTCACGCTGTCCTTCCAGTCGACCACCAACCTCGCCACGGCCTACGGCCTGTCGGTGACCGGCACGATGCTGATCGACACGCTCCTGCTGGCCGTGGTGGCGTGGATCCGCTGGCCCGATGCGCGGAAGTGGATACTGCCGCTGTGCGGGCTGTTCCTGCTGATCGACCTGGCGTTCCTGATCGCCAATGGCGCCAAGCTGCTGACCGGTATCGGCGCATGGGTACCTCTGCTGATCGGTGTCAGCGCATTCACGATGATGCGCACCTGGCGGCGTGGCCGCGCGCTGCTGCACGAGGAAGTACGCAAGGAGGGCATCCAGCTCGACGTCTTCCTGCCAGGCCTGATGCTGTCGCCGCCGGTGCGGGTGCCCGGCACGGCCGTGTTCATGACGGCCGATCGCGGCGTGGTGCCGCAGGCCTTCATGCACAACCTCAAACACAACAAGGTGCTGCACGAGCGCAACGTTTTCCTGACCGTGGAGACGCTCACCATCCCGATCGCACCCAGGGAAAAGCGCCTGAAGATCGAGTCGATCGGCGAGGACTTCTACCGCGTGACCATCAAGTACGGCTTCATGGAGACGCCCGATGTCCCGCTGGCGCTGATGCGCTCCTGCGACCGCGGTGGCATCCATTTCGACCCCATGGAAACCACGTACTTCGCCAGCCGCGAGACGATCGTCGGCAGCAAGCACCGGGGCATGCCGCTCTGGCGCGACAAGCTGTTCGCGCTGATGCACCGCAACGCTGCGCCGGCCACCACGTTCTTCCGCATTCCGGGCAACCGCCTGGTCGAGCTGGGTGCGCAGGTCGAGATCTGAGGCGTCGCACCGGGTGATCCACAGCGGGCCATAATCAACGCATGACCGAGACCCGCATCATCGCCGCCGGCGCCACCACCGAGGACGCCGCGGTCGAAGCCAGCATCCGCCCCAAGCGTCTGGACGAGTACCTCGGCCAGGTGCCGGTGCGCGAGCAGATGAATATCTACATCGAGGCCACCAAGCGCCGCGGCGAGGCGCTGGACCACGTGCTTATCTTCGGCCCGCCCGGCCTCGGCAAGACCACGCTTTCGCAGGTCATCGCCAACGAGCTTGGCGTGAACCTGCGCCAGACCTCGGGCCCGGTGATCGAGAAGGCCGGCGACCTCGCCGCCCTGCTCACCAACCTGCAGCCGCACGACGTGCTGTTCGTCGACGAGATCCATCGTCTCTCGCCGCTGGTCGAGGAAGTGCTGTATCCGGCGATGGAGGATTTCCAGCTCGACATCATGATCGGCGAGGGCCCCGCGGCGCGCTCGATCAAGATCGACCTGCCGCCGTTCACGCTGATCGGCGCGACCACGCGCGCGGGCCTGCTCACCGCGCCGCTACGCGACCGCTTCGGCATCGTGCAGCGCCTGGAGTTCTACAGCGCGGAGGAGCTGACCAAGATCGTGCAGCGCTCGGCGCAGATCCTCGGCATTCCGTGCACGCCCGACGGCGCGGCGGAGATCGCGCGACGTTCGCGCGGCACGCCGCGCATCGCCAACCGCCTGCTGCGCCGCGTGCGCGACTTCGCGCAGGTACGCGGCGACGGCACGATCACTAGGGAAGCCGCGTTCGACTCGATGACCATGCTGAAGGTCGACCCGGAGGGTTTCGACGAGCTCGACCGGCGCCTGCTCGGCACCATCATCGAATCCTTCGACGGCGGCCCGGTGGGCGTCGAGTCGCTCGCGGCCGCGCTCAGCGAGGAGCGCGGCACGCTGGAGGACGTGGTCGAGCCCTTCCTGATCCAGCAGGGCTACCTGATTCGCACCGCGCGAGGCCGCATGGCGACGCCCAAGGCCTACCGGCACATGGGCTTCACCCCGCGCTCCAAGGCGCCGGACTTGTTCGAACCGCCGGCGGGCTGAGCGCCGCGGTTCGAAGCGGCCGTCGACTGAACCCCGCGCGAACCGCGCGGTCGAACGGGTGCGCGCACGGCGGGTAGACTGGCGCGCCCCGCCGCACCGAACGGAACGCATGTTCAGCCTGCCGGTCCGCATCTATTGGGAAGACACCGACGCCGGTGGCGTCGTCTACCACGCGCAGTACGTGGCCTTCATGGAGCGCGCGCGTTCGGAGTGGATGCGCGCGAACGGCCACGGGCAGGAGTCGCTGCGCCAGGCCGGCATGGTGTTCGCGGTGCGCGCGATGACCGTCGACTTCCTCAAGCCCGCGCGCCTCGACGATGCGCTCGAGGTGACCGCCGCGCTCGCCGAATGCCGCCGCGCCAGCCTCGTGTTCCGCCAGGAAGTGCTGCGCGGCGGGGAACGCCTGCTCGCCGCCACGGTCAGAATCGCCGCGCTCGACGCCGCGACGTTCCGTCCCGCTCCCATTCCCCCCGGGCTGCACGCGCAGCTCGCCGCCCTGCAAAGCCCGACCTGACAGGTCCGCGTCACGGACCGGAGATCCCGCATGACCGCATCGCCATCCCCGCGCACGTCCGCTTCCTGCTACCGCCCGGAGGCCGCCCGATGAGCGCGCTGTCGCTGATGCTGCAGTCGAGCCCGAGCGCGCTGCCCGACGCCGCGCCGATCGAGGCGCAGCCGCTTTCGGACGCGGCGCAGGCCGCGGGCGACGTGGCCGCCGCGGTGCCGGCGAATTCGCTCGACCTGCTCGACCTGGTGCTCAAGGCCAGCATCCCGGTGCAGCTGATCATGCTGCTGCTGGTGGTGGCCTCGATCGCCTCGTGGGTGATCATCTTCCGCAAGGCCGCGCTGCTGCGTCGCGCCAAGCGCGAGGCCGAGCAATTCGAGGAGCGTTTCTGGTCGGGCGCCGAGCTCGGCAAGCTCTACGAGGGCGCGTCCTCGCGCGGCCGCGACGTCGGCGGCATGGAAGCGATCTTCGAAGCCGGCTTCCGCGACTTCAACCGCCTGCGCCAGCGCCGCGGCGCCGATTCCGACGCGCAGCTGGAAGCCGCGCAGCGCGGCATGCGCGCGACCGCCTCGCGCGAACTCGATTCGCTGGAGCACAACCTCGAACTGCTCGCCAACATCGGCTCGACGTCGCCGTACATCGGTCTGGTCGGTACCGTGTTCGGCATCATGGTGACGATGCATTCGCTGCTCGCCAGTTCGCAGCAGGTGGGCATCAAGGACGTCGCGCCGGGCATTTCCGAGGCGCTGCTCGCCACCGCGATGGGCCTGTTCGTCGCCATCCCCGCGGTCTGGGCCTACAACCGCTTCGCTACCGCGGTGGAGCGGCTCGCGACGCGCTACGAGGCCTTCGCCGAGGAGTTCTCGTCGATCCTGCAGCGGCAGTCGCACTTGGAAGGCTGAGCCATGTCGCTCTCGCTCAGGCGGCATCGCCGCCGCAAGCTCAAGTCCGAGATTAACGTCGTGCCGTACATCGACGTGATGCTCGTGCTGCTGATCATCTTCATGATCACCGCACCGCTGTTGAACCTCGGCGTGGACGTGAACCTGCCGAAGTCGAACGCGAAGTCGCTGCAGCAGAAATCGGACCCGGTGGTGGTGCAGGTCGATGCCGAGGGCAACTACTTCCTCGCGGTGAAGGCCGGCAGCAACGAGGCGGTCACGCGCGAGGAACTGCGCTCGAGGCTCGCGGCGATCGTCGCGCAGAACAACGAGGCGCAGGTGCTGATCGGTGCCGACGCGACCGCGAGCTACCAGACGGTGACCACCGCGATCGACCAGCTCAAGGCGGCCGGCGTGCAGAAGGTGTCGCTGATCAGCTCGCCCGAGGGCAAGTCGAAGTGAGGACCCGCCCGACCGACGACGCGAGCGCCATCGCGCTGGCGGTCGCGCTGCATCTGGGCCTCGCCGCGCTGCTGTGGCTGGCGATGCGCCCGAGCGATGCCGTGCAGGCCAGCGCTGGTGGCATCGCGGCGGACGTCGTCGCGGTGGGCGACCTGTCGGCGGCGATGCAGCGCACGCTGCGCGACCGGCCCGAGCCGGTGGAGGAACCCGTCGAGGAACCGCTGCCCGAGCCGCTGCCGGACGAGCCGGAGCCGCAGCCGGAGGTCGTGCCGCCGCCCGCGCAGCCCGAGCCGCAGGTGCAACTGCCGCAGCCGGAAGCCGTCGAGCAGGAAGAAGTGGTCGACACGCCGACGCCGGTGAAGGCCACCGAGACCAAGGTGCAGGAAGCGAAGAACCGCCAGCGCCAGGCCGAGCTCGACCGCATCGCGCAGGCCAAGGCGCAGGCCGATGCGAAGGCGAAGGCCGACGCGGCGAGGGAGGTCGAGCAGAGGCGCATCGCCGCCGAACGCGAGAAGCAGCTCAACGAGATCCGCCAGCGGCGCGCCGCGGCATCGCGCGCGGCAATCGCGGCCGAGCAGCGCCTCGCGCAGCTCACCGCGCCGCGCTCGGGCGGCAGCCCGACGCCGGGGCCGGGTGCGGCGTCAGCCGGTGCGGGCGACGATGACGGCCTCCGGGCCCGTTACGCGGCAGCCCTGCAGGAGGCAATCCGCTCGAAGTGGACGCGTCCGGATAACGTGCAGTCGGGGTCGCTGTGCCGTCTTGTGATCCGACAGTTGCCCGGCGGCGAAGTGATGGACGTGCAGGTGAGTTCCCCCTGCAGTTACGACGACCTCGGACAGCGCTCTATTGAGGCGGCAGTCCGAAAGGCGCAGCCGCTGCCCTATACCGGCTTCGAGAAGGTGTTCGAGCGCACGCTGATCCTCAATTTCCGAGCACCCTGAGCCCGGCCAAGCCTGCGTTTTCGACGGGTGCAAGGCTTCGCGCGCCACGGGCGGCGATGTACACGGCACGAAGCGACCGTCAATTAGCTAAACGATTCAGCTGTGAGCTAGGATTCACGAACGGTCTGTTAACAGTACGCAGCCCTGTGTACTGAGGTGTCCGATGAATCGTCTGCTCCGCCTCCTCGCTGGTGTCTTCGCCTGCATGCTGCCGCTGATGGCCGCCGCGCAGCAGCAGGGGCTGGAAATCGACATCGTCGGCGGCAACGCGGCCGCGCTGCCGATCGCCGTGGTGCCGTTCCAGAACGGTACCGGTCCGTCCGACGTGGCTTCGATCGTCGCCGCCGACCTCAACCGCTCCGGCCAGTTCAAGTCGCTGCCCGTCGAGAGCCTGCCCGAGCGCCCCGCGCGCAGCGAAGAGGTGAACTACCCGGCCTGGCGCGCGATCAACCAGGACTACGTCGTCGTCGGCCGCGTGCTCGACGCCGGCGGTGGCGGCTTCCGCGTCGAGTACGAGCTGCTCGACGTCGCCAAGCAGATGCGCCTGCTCGGCTTCGCGATGACCGCGCGTAGTGGCCAGATGCGCGACGTGGCGCACCAGATCGCCGATGCCATCTACGAGAAGATCACCGGCGTGCGCGGCGCGTTCTACACGCGCATCGCCTACGTCACCCAGACCGGCGCCGGCAACTCGGCGCGTTACGCGCTGGTCGTCGCCGACAGCGACGGCTGGAACCCGCAGACGGTGGTGCGCTCGACCGAGCCGCTGATGTCGCCCTCGTGGAGCCCCGACGGCGCGCGCATCGCCTACGTCGGCTTCGAGGGTGGCAACTCGGCCATCTATATCCAGACCATCGCCAGCGGCGCGCGCGAGAAGATCGCGCACTTCCGCGGCATCAACGGCTCGCCCGAGTTCTCGCCGGACGGCCGCCGCATCGCGATGACGCTGTCGCGTTCGGGCAACCCCGAAATCTACGTGATGGACCTCGGCAGCCGCGCGCTGACGCAGGTCACCAACCACTTTTCGATCGATACCGAGCCGACCTGGAGCGCCGACGGCTCACGCCTGTACTTCACCTCCGACCGTGGCGGCCGCCCGCAGATCTACCAGGTGTCGGCCAGCGGCGGCAGCGCCTCGCGCCTGACCTTCCAGGGCAGCTACAACGCGAGCGCCACCGTCTCCTACGACGGCAAGAAGATCGCCACCGCGCAGGGCGCCGGCAACACCTACCGCATCGCGCTGATGGACTCCTCCCTCGGCAGCGCGCGCTGGAGCCTGCTCTCGCCGGGCAACCTCGATGAATCCCCGAGCTTCGCGCCGAATGCCAGCATGCTGGTCTATGCCGCGCGCGAAGGCGGCCGTGGCGTGCTGTACGCCGTCTCGGCCGATGCACGCGTTCGCCAGCGTCTGGTTCTCGCCGACGGCGACGTGCGCGAGCCCGCGTGGGGCCCCTACCGCACGCCGCGTTGAGCGTCGTGAGCCGCAGTCCGACTGATTCGCCAACAGAGGAACGACCCATGAACGTCAACTCCGCCAGCAAGGTCCTGATCGTCGCCGCCATGTGCACCCTCGCCATGGCCTGCTCGAAGAAGGTCAAGGAAGTGCCGCCGACCGACACCACCGGCACCACCACCACCGTGCCGAGCACCACCGGCCCGACCGGCGCCGGCATGTACGGCCCGAACGACCTCGATACCGACAGCTGCCTGCGCCAGCGCACGGTCTACTTCGACCTCGACCAGGACGCGCTGAAGCCGGAGTTCCAGGCGATCGTGAACTGCCACGCCAAGTACCTCCGCGACCGTCCGTCCTCGCGCATGACGCTCGACGGCCACGCCGACGAGCGCGGCAGCCGCGACTACAACATGGCCCTCGGCGAGCGCCGCGGCAATGCCGTGTCGTCGGCGATGCAGGCTGCCGGCGGCTCGGGCTCGCAGATCACCGTCAACAGCTACGGCGAAGAGAAGCCGGTCTGCACGGACTCGGGCGAGGACTGCTGGTCGAAGAACCGCCGCGTCGAAATCAGCTACAGCGCGCGCTGATCGACCTCGCGTCGAACACGAGGCGGGTCGCTCCGGCGGCCCGCCTTTTTTTTTGGCGTTCATCGACGCGACAGCCGGCCACCGCGGGCGCCCGGGCATACTCGACGTCGAACAACCAGGGGACATCGCATGACCCAGTACCGCATGCTGGCCGCGTCGGTGGCCGTCGCGCTCGCGACACTCGCATCGCCCGCCATGGCCCAGCGCGCCAGCCTCGCCGACCGCGTCGCCGCGCTGGAGCAGCGCGCCGCCAATCCGCAGCAGACGCTCGACCTGATCAACCAGATCAACCAGCTGCGCACCGAAGTGCAGAGCCTGCGCGCGCAGATCGAGGAGCTCGAGCAGACCAACGAGAAGCTGCGCGCGACCTCGCGCAGCCAGTACCTCGACGTCGATGGCCGCCTGCAGCGCCTGGAGGGCGCGGGCACTGCTGCGCCACGCTCGGTTACGCCGGCGGTGACTCCGGTCGCGCCGGTAGCGTCCACCACCGCGGCGCCCAAGCCGCCCGCCGCCACGTCGAAGCCCGCCACGCCCGCACCGCGCCCCGCCGCAGGCAGCGCGACGCCCACCGGCGCGGAACTCGCCGCCTACAACACCGCATTCGATGCCTTGAAGGCCGGCCGCTATGCGGATGCCTCGCGCCTGTTCGCCGATTTCGTCGATCGCTACCCGGGCGGCGTCTACGCGCCGAACGCGCTGTACTGGCTGGGCGAGAGCTACTACGCGACGCGCAACTACGAGCTTGCGGTCGAGCCGTTCGCCCAGCTGCTGGACCGCTTCCCCACGCACGACAAGGCGCCCGGCGCGCTGCTCAAGCTCGGCCTGACGCGCCTGAACATGCGGCAGGACGACGCTGCGCGCACTGCGTTCGCCGGCGTGGTCGAGCGCTATCCGGGCACCGACGCCGCGCGCTCGGCCAGCGACCGGCTGCGCGCCATGGGCGCACGCTGACGGGCTGAACCGTTGCGGGCGGCATCGGGCGGCCCGGTGGGGCGGGGCGGTAAAATCGCCCGATGAGCGCTCCCGTCACCACGGCCGCCGCAGCCCCCGAACGGCTGCGGCTGACCGAGATCTTCCTGTCGCTGCAGGGCGAGTCGAATTCCGTCGGCTGGCCGACCGTGTTCGTGCGCCTGACCGGCTGCCCGCTGCGCTGCCATTACTGCGACACCACGTATTCCTTCTTCGGTGGCGACTGGTGGGAGATCGACGCGATCGTGCGCGAGGTCGAGCGCCTGGGCGTGCGCCATGTCTGCGTCACCGGCGGCGAGCCGCTCGCGCAGAAGCGTTGCCTGATCCTGTTGCAGCGCCTGTGCGATGCGGGCTTCGAAGTCTCGCTCGAAACCTCCGGCGCGCTGGACATCGGCGGCGTGGACCCGCGCGTATCGCGCGTGGTCGACGTCAAGACGCCCGGCTCTGCCGAGGTGCATCGCAACCGCTGGGAAAACATCCCGCTGCTGACGCCGCGCGACGAGGTCAAGTTCGTGATCTGCTCGCGCGAGGACTACGAGTGGTCGCGCGCCGTCGTCGCCGAGCATGCATTGAGCACGCGCTGCGACGTGCTGTTCTCGCCGAGCTTCGGTCAGGTCGCGCCGCGCGACCTCGCGCAGTGGATCGTCGACGACCGCCTGCCGGTGCGCTTCCAGCTGCAGTTGCACAAGATCCTCTGGGGCGACGAGCCGGGTCGCTGACCGGTACGTCGACTGCGCCGCTGCGTTATGCGTCGACGCGGCGGGCAGCGCCGATGCGCCACGTCGCAGGGCGCTGTCGCATGCAGACATCGAGCGACGTCGTCGTCCGTCGCAGTATCCACGCCGAAACATGATTCCCGTCCCGTCGCCGACGGATGATCCCGCAAACGTTACGAGTCGCCATGTCCGCATCGCCCCGCAAAGCCGTCGTCCTTCTCTCCGGCGGCATGGATTCCGCCGTCGTCGTCGCCATCGCGAAGTCGCAGGGCTTCGACGTGCACGCGCTGAGCGTGCGCTACGGCCAGCGGCATACCTCCGAGCTCGACGCCGCGCGCAACGTGGCGATGGCGCTCGGTGCGGTCGAACACAAGACGGTCGTGGTCGACCTGCGCAGCATCGGCGGCTCCGCGCTCACCGACGACATCGACGTGCCCACCGATGGCGACACCGGCGCGTCGATCCCGGTCACCTACGTGCCCGCGCGCAACACCATCATGCTGTCGATCGCGCTGGGCTGGGCCGAGGTGCTGGGCGCGAACGACATCTTCTGCGGCGTCAATGCGGTCGACTATTCGGGTTATCCCGACTGCCGCCCGGAGTTCGTCGAGGCCTTCGAGCGGCTCGCCAACCTCGCCACCAAGGCGGGCGTGGAAGGCGCCGGCCTGCGCGTGCACGCGCCGCTGCAGTTCATGAGCAAGGCCGACATCGTGCGCGAAGGCCTGCGCCTTGGCGTCGACTTCGGCCTCACCGTGTCCTGCTACCAGGCCGATGCCGAGGGCCGCGCCTGCGGCGAATGCGACGCCTGCCGCCTGCGCGCGCAGGGCTTCGATGCCGCCGGCGTCGCCGATCCCACCCGCTACGCGCGGGCTGAAGGGCCGGGGCGTCTGCGGTAAGATCGCGCCCCCGGCGATCGCCGGCGCCGGCCGAGCCGGACACGTGGGCCGTTAGCTCAGTCGGTAGAGCATCGGACTTTTAATCCGCTGGTCGATGGTTCGAATCCATCACGGCCCACCAATTTCCTCCTGATCCCATCGACCGCCCTTCGGCCGGGCGCGAATGCACGCCGGGCGCTATATCGGTTCGCGGCGCCGTCCGGACCCGAGGCGTCCGATCGATCGCGGGAGCGCATCGCTGGCTGTCATGGCGGCCGGGGGATAATCGCGCCATGCCCTCCATCCTCCGCGGCCACCCGGCAATGCCCGCCCTCGTAGGCGGCCCCCCCGATCACGCTGGCAGCCGGCTGCGCCGCTCCGTCGCAGCGTCGTTGCAGGCGGTTCTCTGCATCGCGCTCGTGCTGGTCGCAGGCTGTACGGATCGCGTGACGCCGAAAGTGGCTGCCGCCGCACCTGCTTGGCAGGACTGGCGCCTGCCCGTCGATGCCGCACAGCAACCCGACCTCGCCGCCGCGCCCGACGGCTCGCTGCTGCTGTCCTGGATCGAAGGCGACACCGACACGCAGCACCTGCGTTTCGCACGCTGGCGCGACGGGCGCTGGAGCGCGCCGAAGTCGATCGTCGTGGACGGCGGCATCGGCAACGTCGCCGACATGCCCCACGTGCGCCAGACCGCCGATGGCGCGCTGTGGGCAACGTGGCTGCGCCGCATCGGCGAAGGCCATGCGCGCGACCTGGTGCTCGCGCGTTCGGTGGACGACGGCCGTACCTGGTCGGCGCCGCAGAGCGTCAACCTCGACGGCACCGCCACCGAGCACGGCTTCGCCTCGCTCTGGCCCGAGGGCCGCGACGCGATCGGCATCGCCTGGCTCGATGGCCGCGAAACCGGCGAGCACGCGATGCACGGCATGCAGGCCGGCGCCACCATGCTGCGTACGGCCGTGTTCGACGCACGACTGTCGCGCCGCGATGAGAAGGCTATCGATACCGTCACCTGCGATTGCTGCCAGACGGACGTAGCCGCGGTCGACGGCGCGCCGTTGCTGGTCTATCGCGATCGCCTGCCCGGCGAGGTCCGCGACATCGCACTGCTGCGCCGCGACGCCGCGGGCTGGTCGGCCCCGCGGCAGCTGCATGCTGACGGCTGGGCCATCGAGGCCTGCCCGGTCAACGGTCCCGCGATCGCCGCCCGCGGTCGCGACGTCGCGGTCGCCTGGTACACCATGCACTCGACTCGCCCCATGGTCCGCTATGCGGCGAGCCGCGACGGTGGCATGCGTTTCGATGCGCCGGTCGAGTTGGCGGCGGGCGAACAGGTGCTCGGGCGCGTCGACGTGGCGCGCGACGCCAAGGGCACCTGGGTGCTGTGGCTGGAGGAGGATGCGCAGGGACAGGCGCTGCAGCTCGCGCGCGTCGCGAACGGCGCTGCGCATCCGGACGCGACGCGTACGCTGGCGCGCCTCGTGGGTCGCGGGCGTGGCACCGGCTGGCCGCGGCTGGTGTCCGCAGGCGATGGCCTCCATGCGGTCTGGACGGACGTCATCGACGGAGTGCCGCATCTGCGCGGTCGACAATTGCACTGACGGTCAGCACGGAACGCACTACGCCCGCGACGCAGCCCGCCGCCCGTCGGATCCGACGCGCCTCCCGTCAGCCGTGGACCCGGCATTGCGATTCGGGCGTCTAGCCTGTGGCGGGTCGCGCGCGGCGGCCGTCCCTGGAATCCCGTGAAGCTCGACCTGTTCCGACGCAGCGACGGCGCCCTCATCGTCGTCCCATCGCGGTTCGCACGCTGCCTTCCGGGCCCGGCGCCGGAAGGGCTGCGCTACATCCGCAGCGTGCGGCAGGACCTCGCCGTGCTCGGCGATGCGCTGGTGCTCGACATCGGCCTGCACGGCTTCGCCGTCGCGCACGGGGCCGACGAAGCGCTGCTTCGCAGCAGCCCGACAGAGGCCTTCGCGCCGGCCTGAACCTCAGGCGGCGTCGAACAACTGCTGCAGCACGGCCTCGCCGTAACGATCGAGCTTGCTGCTGCCGATGCCGGGAATGCGGGCAAGGTCGTCCAGATCGGCCGGATCGGCCTCGGCGATCGCGCGCAGCGTGGCGTCGTGGAAGATCACGTAGGCCGGCACGTTCTGCTCGCGCGCCACCTGCGAGCGCCATTCGCGCAGCGACTGGAAACGCGCGAGCGAGTCGGGGTCGAGGTCGAATGCTTCGGCTTCGGTCGTGCGCCGGCTGCCACGCCCGCGCGACACCGTCTTCGGCTCGGTGCGAAAGCGCAGCGTCGCCTCGCCCTTCAGCACCGGACGGCTCGCCTCCGTCAGCCGCAGCGCGCCGAAATGCTCGACGTCGATGTCGACATGCCCGCCCGCCACGAGCTGGCGGAACACGCTGCGCCACTGGCGGTCGTCGAGATCGGCACCGACGCCGAACACGGCGAGCTGGTCGTGACGGAACTGCTGCACTTTCTCCGTCTTCGCGCCGCGCAGCACGTCGACCAGATGGCCGACGCCGAAACGCTGCCCGGTGCGGTAGATCGCCGACAGCGCCTTCCGCGCGGCCTCGGTGCCGTCCCAGCTCTGCGGCGGGCTGATGCAGTTGTCGCAATTGCCGCAGGCGCCGGCGTGTTCCTCGCCGAACCAGCGCAGCAGCGCCTGGCGGCGGCAGCCGGTGGTCTCGCAGAAGCCCAGCAGCGAGTCGAGCTTGCGCAGCTCCAGCAGCTTGCGCTCTTCGCCGGCCTCGCCCTGTTCGATCATCTGGCGGAGGCTCACCACGTCGCCGAGGCCGTAGCTCAGCCAGGCCTCCGACGCATCGCCGTCGCGTCCGGCCCGACCGGTCTCCTGGTAGTAGCCCTCGATCGACTTGGGCAGGTCGACGTGCGCGACGAAGCGCACGTCGGGCTTGTCGATGCCCATGCCGAAGGCGATCGTCGCCACCATCACGATGCCGTCTTCCTGCAGGAAGCGGCGCTGGTTGGTGGCGCGGATCGAGGCGTCCATGCCGGCGTGGTAGGGCAGGGCCTTCATGCCGGCCTTGCACAGCTGCTCGGCGACGCTCTCCACGCGCTTGCGGCTCATCGCATAGACGATGCCGCTCTGGCCCGGGTGGCGCGCGAGGAAATCCAGCAGCGCGCGCGTACCGGCACCGTCCTTGGGCACCACGGTGTAGCGGATGTTCGGGCGGTCGAAGGAGCTGACGAACTGCCGCGCATCTTCCAGCCCGAGGCGTTCGACGATCTCGCGCCGCGTCGGCGCATCGGCCGTCGCCGTGAGCGCGATGCGCGGCACGTCCGGCCAGCGCTCGTGCAGCACGGTGAGCTGGCGGTATTCGGGGCGGAAATCATGGCCCCACTGCGACACGCAGTGCGCTTCGTCGATGGCGAACAGGCCGAGCTTCGCGCGCTCGAGCAACGACAGGAAGCGACCGGTCAGCAGGCGCTCGGGCGCGACGTAGAGCAGGTCCAGCTCGCCGCGGAGCAACCGCTGCTCGACCGCCGCGGCCTCCTCGCCGCCCAGCGTGGAATTCAGGAATGCAGCGCGTACGCCGACCTGCCGCAACGCCTCCACCTGGTCCTGCATCAGCGCGATCAGCGGCGACACGACGATCGCGACGCCATCGCGCAGCAGTGCGGGGATCTGGTAGCAGAGCGACTTGCCGCCGCCGGTAGGCATCAGCACCAGCGCATCGCCGCCGCCCGCCACGTGCTCGACGATCTCGGCCTGCTCGCCGCGGAAGGCACCGTGGCCGAAGATGCGGTGCAGCAGGTCGAGTGCGGTGTCGGTCATCTGCGGCAGGTCGGTCGTGTCGTGACTATGGGGACGCGACGTCGAGCCGCCTACCGGGCCGCGGCTCGGGCCGGCGTCGGAATTATCCGGCCTGTGCATCTCATCGGGCGAGGCGGAGGCGCAGTCGCCGGGATCGGCTTCCCGGACATACGCGCGCAAGGCCAGTCGCGGGCCCGCTTCTTGGACGAATGCCTGTTCACCTGTCCGGGCAGTGAACGAAACGTATCCCCGCGATAAATAGAAGCACAGGCGTTATGATGAACAGGCGCGCGCCTAACAGAATTTATCTTTCGTCCGTATTAGGCTTTTTCTAGGCCTCAGCAGGCCGCTTCCCTGTCAGGAAGATGAGCCCCGGTTACCCGCCGGGGCTTTTTTGTGGACGTCGTCCTATTCACTTTCCGCGGGCAGCTGATATTCAGCTGGTCAGACACAAAGTGACGTCGCCCCGGACGTCCAGTTGTTGAGCGGGCTCAGCAATTGGTACCAGGCGTCCGGGGCGACTGCCTTCGATTCTGGCGCGTTCCGCCGCTTACTGCAGCAGCGAGCGCAGCATCCAGGCGTACTTCTCGTGCGTCTGAAGGCGCTGGGTCATCAGGTCCACCGTCGGGTCGTCGCCCGCGTCGTCGGCGCGCGACAGCACGGTGCGCGCGGTGCGGCAGACGGCCTCGTTGCCGACCACCAGCTGGCGCACCATTTCCCGCCAGTCCACCGTGTTCGTCAGACCCGGCTCCTCCGGCAGCGAGGTCAGCCGGATGAACTCCGCATACGAACCCGGCGCATTGAAGCCCAGCGCGCGGATGCGCTCGGCCACGTCGTCCAGCGCGCCCCACTGCTCGGTGTACTGCGTCTCGAACATGGTGTGCAGCGCGTTGAACATCGAGCCGGTGACGTTCCAGTGGAAGTTGTGGGTCTTGAGGTAGAGGGTGAAGGCGTCCGCTAGGAAGCGTGACAGTCCCTCGGCGACCTCCTTGCGATCGCCCTCCTCGATCCCGATATTCACCGCCGGCATGCTGCCCGCGGTCTGCACGTTGCCGTTGCCGGCGGTCTGGCCAAGGTCGGATCCGTTCTGCATTTTCATTCTCCCGAAGTCTTGCCGCGACACCGGCGACAATAGTCGTGACGCCGGCTCTGGTGAAATCGAATTTCTCTCTTGGACCGATCCACGCCCTCTATCGAACCACGGTCCGAGCCGCAGGCCGCGCGCCGCCGCCTGGATGCGGCGATGACGCGCGATCGCGGCCGCCTGCAGGGGCTGTGGACGCGCTGGAACCAGGCGCCCGCAGATGCCGCGAAGCGCGAGGCCTTCGAGAACGCGCTCGAGGCGTCGATCGCCCGGCGCGAGGCACGGGCCCGCAACCTGCCGGCGGCGACGGTGCCGGACGAGCTGCCGATCGCCGCCGAAGCCGATCGCATTGTCGCGCTGATCCGTGAACACCCGGTCGTGGTGATCGCCGGCGAAACCGGCTCGGGCAAGACCACGCAGATTCCGAAGCTCTGCCTAGCTGCGGGGCGCGGCGCCGCCGGCATGATCGGCTGCACGCAGCCGCGCCGCATCGCCGCGCGCGCGGTGGCGCGCCGCGTCGCCGAGGAACTGCAGGTGCCGATGGGCGGCGCCGTGGGCTACCAGGTGCGCTTCACCGAGAACGTGGGCGAGGACACCGTCGTCAAGTTCATGACGGACGGCATCCTGCTGGCGGAGATCCAGTCCGACCGCTGGCTCTCGCGCTACGACACGCTGCTGATCGACGAGGCGCACGAGCGCTCGCTCAACATCGATTTCCTGCTCGGCTACCTCAAGCAGCTGCTGCAGAAGCGCCGCGACCTCAAGGTCATCATCACTTCCGCCACGATCGACACCGCACGCTTCGCCGCGCATTTCGCCGATGCACCGGTGGTCAGCGTCGAGGGACGCGGCTATCCGGTCGCGGTGCGCTACCGGCCGCTGGAGGGCGAATCGGAGGCGAACGCGCCGTCGGGTGCGCGTCGCGGCCCGCTCGCGGACGAGGCCGACCGCGACGGCGCGCGCACGGTCAACGAGGCGATCGTCGCCGCCTGCGACGAGATCACGTCGGAAGATCCGCGCGGCGACGTGCTGATCTTCCTGCCCGGCGAGCGCGAGATCCGCGACGCGCACCAGGCACTGGAGCGCCGCAAGTACCGCCACACCGAAGTGCTGCCGCTATATGCGCGGCTGTCGGCGCGCGACCAGGATCGCGTGTTCAATCCCGGCCCGCAGCGGCGCATCGTGCTGGCGACCAACGTCGCGGAAACCTCGCTGACGGTGCCGCGCATCCGTTACGTCGTCGACCCAGGCCTCGCGCGCGTCAAGCGCTACAGCCCGCGCGCCAAGCTCGACCGCCTGCACATCGAGCCGGTCAGCCAGGCCAGCGCGAACCAGCGCATGGGCCGCTGTGGACGCGTGTCGGAAGGCACCTGTTATCGCCTGTATTCCGAGGCCGATTTCCAGTCGCGCGCCGAGTTCACCGATCCCGAGATCCGGCGCGCGGCGCTCGCGGGGGTGATCCTGCGCATGCTTTCGCTGGGCCTCGGCCGTATCGAGGACTTCCCGTTCCTCGAGCCGCCGGATCCGCGTGCGATCGCCGATGGCTGGCAGCAGCTGGCCGAACTCGGCGCGGTGGACGACAAGCGCGCGCTCACCGCCATCGGCCGCCTGATGGCGAAGCTTCCGGTCGACGTGAAGCTGTCGCGCATGCTGGTGGCGGCCGAATCGCACGGCGTGCTGCGCGAACTGCTGGTCATCGCCGCCTTCCTCGGCATCCAGGATCCGCGCGAGCGTCCCTCCGACCAGCGCGCCGCGGCCGACAACGCGCATGCGCAGTTCGTCGACCCACGCTCGGAGTTCGTCGGCATCCTCAAGCTGTGGGACGCCTACGAGCAGGCGCATGCCGACCTGACACAGTCGAAGCTGCGCGGCTGGTGCGAGAAGAATTTCCTCGGTTTCCTGCGCATGCGCGAGTGGCGCGAGCTGCACCGCCAGCTGAAGCTGATGGCGGAAGAACTGGGATGGGCGAGCGGCCGTGTCATCGAGCCGCAGGCTCGCACGGACGCGAGCGCCCGGCCGAGGATGGCCGGGCAGGGCGATCCGAAGTCGGTCGAGCAGCGCCATGGACGGTGGCGCGGTGCGAATCGAAACGGCGCAGCGGCTCCCGCGCCCTCGCCGCAGCGTCGGGAAGCGGCACAGTCGGCCGGCGAGGCAAGTGCGCCGTCGAGCGTCGCCGACGCCGAATCCCCCGACCACAAAGCCTCCATCGCCCACTACATCAAGCTCCACCGCGCCATCCTCGCCGGCCTGCCGACGCAGGTCGGCCAGCGCGCGGACCGCGGTTACGACGGCCCGCGCGGCCGCAAGTTCCAGCTGTTCCCCGGCTCGCCGCTGGCGAAGAAGCCGCCGCCGTGGGTGCTGTCGGCCACGCTGCTCGATACCGAACGCGTCTGGGCGCTGACCAACGCCACGATCGAGCCGCAGTGGGCGATCGACGAGCTGCCGCACCTGCTGTCGCGCCGCCAGTCGGACCCGCGCTGGTCGCGCTCGCAGGGCCGCGTGATCGGCAGCGAGCAGATCTCGCTGTTCGGCCTGGTGCTCGCGCCGAAGAAGCCGATCCACTACGGCGCGCTGTTTCCCGAGGAAAGCCGCGTCATCTTCGCGCGCGACGCGCTGGTGACCGGCGAGATCAACACGCGCTCGGTGTTCCTGAAGAAGAACCTCGCCACCCTCGCGAAGGCGAAGGACGAGGAGGCCAAGCAGCGGCGCGCGGGCCTCGTCGTCGACGAAGAGTGGATGGCGCAGTGGTACCTCGACCGGCTGCCCGCGCATGTGCACAACGTGCAGGCGCTGGACGCGTGGTACGCCAGGCTGCCGCCGGCCGACAAGGCCGCGCTGGAATGGTCACTCGACGACCTGATGATCGGCGAGGCCAGCACCGCTTCGCGCTTCCCGCCGTTCTTGCGCATGGGCGACGTGCAGCTCGCGGTGAAGTACCGCTTCGAGCCGGGCGCCGCCGACGACGGCATGACCATCGCGGTGCCGTTGCATCTTCTGAATGCGCTCGACGAGCCGCAGCTGTCGTGGCTCGCGCCCGGCTTCGTCGCCGACAAGGCCGCGGCACTGATTCGCTCGCTGCCGAAGGCGCAGCGCCGCAACTTCGTGCCGGCGCCGGACTTCGCCAGGGCCTTCGCGGAGGCGCACGGCGCGTGGTCGAGCGGGCGCCCGTCCGAGCCCGATGCGTTCGGCGGCACGCTCGCGCGGTTCCTGTCCAAACTCACCGGCGTCGCGGTCGCCGCCACCGAGTTCGACGAGTCGACGATCGAGCCGCACCTGCGCGTCAACCTCCGCCTGCTCGATCGCGACGGCCGCCGCGTGCTGGCGGAATCGCGCGATCTGGCCGACCTGCGCGAGCGCTTCGGCGCGATGGCCGCCGATGCATTCGCCGAGAAGGCATCGAGTGGCCTCGCGGCCGAAGGCCTGACCACGTTCCCGTCCGCGCCGATTCCGGCCAGCGTGCGCGGCGCCGGCGGCGTGCCGGCGTTTCCCGCGCTGCAGGACGATGGCGACGCGGCGTCGCTGCAGGTTTTCGCGCAGCGCAGCGACGCCGAGCGCGCGCATCCGGCCGGCGTACGCCGCCTGCTGCGCATCGCGCTGGCCGACCGCATGCGGCAGGCGCGCAAGCAATTGCCGGTGTCCCCGAAGACGGCGCTGCTGTACGCCGCGATCGAATCCGCCGCGCCGCGCACCGGCGAGGCGGCGTCGCTGAAGGAAGGCGACCGTCTGCGGCTGGACCTGGTCGAAGGCGCGTTCGACGCATTGACCGTCGACGGGCTGGATGCGATCCGCGATAGCGATGCGTTCGCCGCGCGTCGCGAGCAGGTCGGCAAGGGCGTGTTCCCGGAAGCGACCGAACGCCTGCGACAGGCGGAGGCCATCCTGGCGGCCGTCGCCGACGTGCGCGCCAAGCTCGAGTCGCCGCTGATGGGCTGGGCCAGCGGCAACCTCGACGACATGCGCGCGCACCTCGCGTCCCTCACGCCGCCGGGGTTCCTGCGCGGCACGCCGGCTCATGCGCTGCGCGAGTACACGCGCTACCTGAGGGCGCTGTCGCTGCGTGCCGAGCGCGCGCTGCGCGATCCCGCGCGCGACCAGGCGCGGATGCTGGAACTGCGCCCGTTCGTGCAGGCGCTCGACGAGGCACCGGTCGACGACGCCGAATGGCAGGCGTTCCGCTGGGATCTGGAGGAACTGCGCGTATCCACCTTCGCGCAGGAACTCGCCGGGCGCGGCGGCGCGTCGGCGAAGAAGCTCGCCGCGCGCCTCGCGCAGTGGAAGTCGCGCGGCTAGCGGGCGCGTCGCACGCTGGCGACGACCGGCTGGCCCTCGACGTGCATGTACCAGCCGCTGAGCAATCCGGGTTTGATCGTCACGCGGGGCGCCTCGACCGGACGCGCATCGAAGCTGCCTTCGCTGACCTGCCAGCGCGAGCCGTCGTCGAGCGTGAACACGGTGCCCGTGCGCCAGCCGGTGAAACGGCCGACGAGGCGCGCCTCGACCGGCGCGCGCGTCGCCTCGCGCTTCGCGGGCGCGGCTGGCGCGGGTCGCGCGTCGGCGGCGAGGATCGCGTTGAGCTCGCGCAGCTGCGCCTCGCTAAGGCCATCCAAGCCCGTGTTGCGCATCTGCTCCGCGGTCAGGCGCTGCTCAAGCGGCACGTAAGCCGGCGGCGCGGCCATGGTCGTGAACGCGGCCGCGGCGAGGACGATCGAAAGCGGCATCGCGAAACGGTTGCGCATGGCGTCCTCACTTCACCCGGGTGACTTTCGCGCGCGTGGCGTAACCCTTCACCGAGATGTACCAGGCGTTGCCGATCACGCTCGGCGACACGGTGACCTCGGGATCGGTCAGGCGCACGCCGGCAAGGCTGGCGTCGTCGACCTGGCGCCAGACCTGGCCGTTCTGCAGCGTGTAGCTGCGGCCCATGCCGAAACCACGGAACTCGCCAGTGATCGACGAGCGGATCGGGTCCATCGAACCGAAGTTGAAGAAGCCGCGGTTCTCGTCCTCCACGCGCTTCTTGGCCGTCGCCGCGGCCTTCGCGTTCTCGGTCTCGATGGTCCGGCCCAGCCAGGTATTGAGGCGCACGAGCTCGTCGGCGCTCAGCTTGTCGAGGCCGGCGGCCTTGAACTCCTCGGGCGACATCTGCTGTTCGATCGGCGGCGCGGCGTGGGCGGCGAGGGCGGTGCAGGCGAGCGCGACGGCGAGTGCAACGGCGCGCGAACGGACGAGTGCCATGAACTGTTCCTCCGGACGGATGCCGGCTAGTGTAGACCGCCCTGCCCACGGCTTTCCGATGAACGCGCCGCCGTCCACGACGACGCACTCCTTCGCCGACGCGCTCGCCCATCCGGCCGCCCAGGTGGTGGCCGGGCCGCTGCGCGAGGCGCTCGCGGGTGCCGACGTGGCACCGATCGACGGCGGCGCCTGGCGGCTCGTGGAATCGATGCTCGGCTCGCTGGCGACGCTGGGCGCCGATGCCGACATGGTCGCCGCCGCGTTGCTGCACGACTGGCCCGGCCTCGCCGACGCGTTGGGCGATGACCTCGCGACCCGTTTTCCCGCGGTCGCGGCGCTGCTCGACAGCCAGCACGCGGCCGGGCCGGTGTCGGCGCTGCATGCGCGGCATCCGGACGGGCGCGGCAGCGAGGGCCTGCGTCGCCTGCTGCTCGCCATGGTGCGCGACCTGCGCGTGGTGCCGATCCTGCTCGCGCGCCAGCTGGCGCACCTGCGCCATGCCGCGGCGTTGCCCGAAGACGAGCGCCGCGCGCTCGCCGCCCTGACGCGCGACGTGCACGCGCCGCTCGCCAACCGGCTCGGCATCTGGCAACTGAAGTGGGAGCTCGAGGACCTCGCGTTCCGCTTCCTCGAGCCCGCCACTTACCAGCAGATCGCGCGCCTGCTCGACGAGAAGCGCGTCGCGCGCGAGCGCTACATCGAGAACGTGAAGGACGTGCTTCGCGGCGCGCTGGCCGCGCAGGGCATCGAAGCCGAGGTGGCCGGCCGGCCGAAGCACATCTATTCCATCTGGAAGAAGATGCAGCGCAAGAGCGTGCCGATCAGCGAGCTCTACGACCTGCGCGCGGTGCGCGTGCTGGTCGATAATCTCGCCGCCTGCTATGCCGCGCTCGGCGTCGTGCATTCGACCTGGGTGCCGATCCCGAGCGAATTCGACGACTACATCGCGCGACCCAAGCGCAACGACTACCGTTCGCTGCATACCGCCGTCGTCGGCCCCGAGGGCAAGACGCTCGAAGTGCAGATCCGCACGCACGAGATGCACCGCCAGGCCGAACTCGGCGTGGCCGCGCACTGGAAGTACAAGGAAGGCAGCGGGCCGGGCGGCAGCAGCGCGCAGGCCGCAGCCGCGTTCGAGCGCAAGATCGCCTGGATGCGCCGCCTTCTGGAGAACGCGGGCGAGGAGGGCACGCTTGCCAGCGAGCTCGACAGCGAGCTCGTCGAGGACCGCATCTACGTGCTCACGCCCAAGGGCGAGGTGGTCGACCTGCCGGCGGGCGCGACGCCGCTCGATTTCGCTTACCACGTGCACACCGAAGTCGGGCATCGCTGCCGCGGCGCGAAGGTCGACGGCCGCATCGTGCCGCTGGACCACAAGTTGCGCAGCGGCGACCACGTCGAGATCCTGACCGGAAAGGTGTCCGAGCCGCGACGCGACTGGCTGGTCGCATCGAACGGCTTCCTCGCCAGCGCGCGCTCGCGCGAGAAGGTGCGCACCTGGTTCAACCGCCTCGACCGCGCGCGCAACGAGCAGGCCGGCCGCGAGATGCTGGAGAAGGAACTGCGCCGGCTGTCGCTGCTCGGCGCAGACCTCGCGCCCGCGCGCGAGCGCTTCCATGTGGCAAGCGACGGCGACCTGTACGTGCTGGTCGCGCTCGGCGACATCGGTCCGCACCAGGTGGGCCGCGCCCTGCTGGAGCACGAGCGTGCGCAGGGAGAAGCGACCTCGGCGCCGCCGTCGACACACGCGACGACCGTCACGCGAAAGGCTGCAAGTGCGCGCGCGGGCGAGTTCACCGTCGAGGGCGTCGGCAACCTGCTGGTACAGATCGCGCGCTGCTGCCAGCCCCTGCCGGGCGAGGCGATCGTTGGCTACCTGACGCGGATGCGCGGCGTCAGTGTCCATAGGCCCGACTGCGCCTCGTTCCAGCGCCTCGCCGCCGCGCAGCCGCAGCGCGTGCTGCCGGTGGAATGGCAGCGCGCGGGCACCGGCTACGACGTGGATGTCGAACTCGTCGCGCTCGACCGCAAGTGGCTGCTGAAGGAAATCACCAACGTGGTCGCGCAGCAGGGCGTGGCGATCGGCAGCATGAACACGGAGCACGCGCGCGGCGGCAGTCGCGTCACGTTGCGGCTGCGTTTGCGCGTCGCCGATTACGGTCAGCTGTCGTCGGTGCTCGGCAGGCTGGCCGCGCTGCCCGGCGTCGAACAGGCGCGGCGCGTCTAGGGCAACACGTCGCCCAGCGCGCGGCGCACCGCATCGCGTGCGGCGTCGGCGGAAAAATGCCGGCGCACGTTGTCGAGCCCGTTCGTGGCCAGGCGCGTCCACAGCGCCTCGTCGGCATCGAGACGCAGCACGCCGTCGGCGAAGGCGTCTGCATCGTCGGCGACCAGCACATCCTCCCCGTCGACCAGGTGCATGCCCTCGACCGCACAGCGCGTCGCCACCACCGGCTGCCCGTGCGCCATGCTCAGGTTGACCTTGCCCTTCACGCCCGCCCCGTAGCGCAGCGGCGCCACCGCGATGCGCATGCCGTCCATGTACGGCGCGAGATCCGGCACATGTCCATGCAGGCGCACGCCGTTCACCGTCGCCAGCGCCATGATCTCCGGCGGCGCATCTGCGCCGATGCAGTGGAAGACGACGTCGGCCCGGCACGCGCGGATACGCGGCCAGACCTCGCGCACGAACCACAGCACCGCGTCCACGTTCGGCGGATGCCGGAAACCGCCTACGAACACGAGATCGCGACGCTGCGCGAACGGCAGGCCCGCGCCCGCGACCTCATGAATGTTGGAGACGATCTCGACCTGTGCGTTCGGCGCGTCCTCGGCGAGCACCGCGCGCTCGGCCTCGCTGACCAGCAGGGTGACGTCGCTGCGTTCGATCACGTCGAGCTCGAGCCTGCGCGTGCGCGCGGCGGCGCGCAGCGCCGCTGGATCGCCCGACAGCTCGGCGGCGCGGCGCTCACGCAGGTAGTGGAGGTCGACGGTGTCGAACAGCACGCGGGCCTGCGGCGCATGGCGCCGTACCAGTGGCAGGAATTCGCGCGCGACGTAGTGCCTGCACAGAACGACGGCATCGAAGCGTGCGCCGTGGCGGCGCAGCCAGGCGGGAAAACGCGGCGCATGCGGCGCGTGCCAGCACTCGATGCCCAGTGCCTGGAGGCGCGCGGTGGCCGCTCCGGCGTCCATGCGGTTGGCAGGCAGGAACACGACATGGGCACCTTCCGCGATCAATAGGCGCATCAGCCCGATCAATCGCAGTGAACCCGAATCGCGAGTTGCATCGGGCGTCAGCGCGTCGACGATGAGGATCGTCGGCCCGGCCGGGCGCGCGGCGGCGTCCGGATCACCACCCGGCGCCGGCTGCGCGCGTAGGGCGTGGTGCCACTTGTCGAGAAACTTCGACCGATTGGCCACCTGATAGGCCTTCGCGCCCTGCGACGGGTCGGTGCCCGACGTCGCGCCTTCGCAGTGAACCACGCGTGACGCGGGCTGCACGCGTACATCGAGGCCTTTCGAGCGAACCGAGAACGCGAGGTCCGTGTCCTCGTAGTACGCCGGCGCATAGCGCGTATCGAAGCCGCCGAGCGCATCGAACAGCGCATGGCCGATCGCGATCGCGGCACCGGAGCAGTAGTCGGTGCGGCGCGCATACGCGTAGCGCGGGTCCGACGGGTCACCGAAGCGCCCGTAGTTCCAGGCGCTGCCGTCGTCGAAGACGAGGCCACCGGATTCCTGCAGCCGCCCGTCGGGATAGACGAGCTGTGAGCCGGCAAGACCGGTGCGCGGACGCGTGACGAACGTTTCGAGCAGCGCTTCCAGCCAGCCGGGCTGCGGCACCGTGTCGTTGTTCAGGAATACCAGCACGTCGCCGCGGGCGAGCGAGGCGCCGTCATTGCACGCGGCGATGAAGCCACCGTTGCTCGTGCGGCGATGGAAGCGCAGGCCGTCGACCTGCACGAGCGATGCGGCCGTCGCGTCCGACGAGCCGTCGTCGACGACGATCACCTCGTGCGGCGTGGACGGCGGATGCGCGGCCAGTGCGCGCAGGCAGGCCAGCGTGTAGTCGAACTGGTTGAAGACCGGGACCACGATGCTCGCGCGCGGCGAGTCGGAGGTCGACAGCGCGAACGGCGCGAAGGGCGCGGCGGCCGGAAAGTAGAGGTCGACCGACGGCGCACGCGGCGGCGCGCGCAGGTGGTCGCGGATGCGCTCTAGCGTCGGCCCCGGCCCGCGCGTGCGCAGGCTGGTCGCGGTACGGCGCAGCAGGCCGCGCGCGCGCGCGATGGAGAAGCGCAGGTCCGCCCAGCTCATCCCCATGCGATGTCCCACATACGTGGCTGCCTCCAACTGCGCGTGAACCGTCGCCCGCGCGCCGACGGTGGCCGCGGGCGCCTGCGCTAGACTCCGGGCAGGCGGGCGCAGCCCATCATTCTCGCATTCCGTGGCCCGAATCGATTACGACGAAGACGATGATGCCGGCCAGGCCGGCACCCGGCCGCAATGGCGGCGTCGGCTGATCACGGGCGTGCTGGTGGTGCTGGGGCTGGGGCTCGGCTTCCTCATTCCCTACGTCACCTACCTCAACCACGAGGTCGGCGAGCGCTTCGGCCAGTTGCGATGGCAGCTGCCCACGCGCGTATACGCGAGGCCGCTGGAGCTGGCGACCGGCGTCGCGCTCGATGCCGCCACGCTCAGGACCGAGCTTGAAGCCGCCGCCTACCGCGCGGGCGACGGCAGGCGCGCCGGCACCTATGCGCAGGACGGTTCGCGCTGGACGGTCTCGAGCCGGGGCTTCAATGACGTCGACGGCGCCGTCCGTGCGCGTCGCGTCGAGGTAACGCTCTCTGGCGGCCGCGTGCTCGGCCTGCGCGATCCCGACAGCCGAGCCACGTTGCGCGCGCACCGCCTCGATCCCGCGCGCATCGCCACGCTCTACGGGCAGAAGCAGGAAGAGCGCCGGCTGGTGCGCATCAACGAGGTGCCCGACCTGCTCGTCACCGGCCTGCAGGCCGTAGAGGACCGCGATTTCAACCGCCATTTCGGCATCGATCTCTCCGGCATGGCGCGCGCCGTGCTCGTCAACCTGCGCACCGGCGACCGCCGCCAGGGCGCCAGCACGCTCACCCAGCAGCTTGCGCGTTCGGGCCTGCTCGGCATCGGGCAGGAACAGACGTTCACGCGCAAGTTCAACGAAATCATCTACGCGATGCTGATCGAGGCGCGCTACGACAAGAGCGTGATCCTCGAGGCCTATTTCAACCAGGTCTACATCGGCCAGCGCGGCTCGCAGGCGATCCGCGGCGTCGCCGCCGGCGCCGAGTTCTGGTTCGGCCGCGACCTCAAGGACCTCACCACCGAGCAGATCGCGCTGCTGATCGGCATCGTGCGCGGGCCGTCGTACTACGACCCGCGCGTGCATGCCGATCGTGCGCGCGAGCGTCGCAATTTCGTGCTCGACAAGATGCTCGAGACCAGCCTGATCGACCAGGCCGAGCACGACCGCGCGCAGAAGGCGCCGCTGGGCATCACCGAGAACCCGACTTCGCTCGCGCCGAACCGCTTCCCGGCCTACGTCGACCTGGTGCGGCGCCAGCTGGCGCGCGACTACCCGAGCGAGGCGCTGGGTGGCGCCGGCCTCAGCGTGATGACCGGAATGTCGCCGTCGGCGCAGGCGTATTCCGAAGGCGCGGTCACCAAGACGCTGAAATCGCTCGAGTCCAAGAAGCGTCCCGAGCTGCAGACCGGCATGGTGGTGACCGACGTGCACCGCGGCGAGGTGGTCGCGGTGGTCGGCGCGCGCCAGGTGTCGGAGCACGGCTTCAACCGTGCGATCGAGGCGCAACGCCCGGTGGGCTCGCTGCTCAAGCCGTTCGTCTACCTGCTGGCGTTGGCCGAGCCGGACAAGTGGTCGCTGGCGAGCTATGTCGAGGACGCGCCGATCACGGTGAAGATCCCGGGCAGCAAGTCGTGGACGCCGGGCAATTCCGACGGGCGCAGTCGCGGCACGGTGCGCCTGGTCGATGCGCTCGCGCTGTCGCTGAACCAGGCGACGGTGCGCGTGGGCATGCAGGTCACGCCGCAGCGCCTGGCCGATCTGATCCGCACGCTGGCGGGCATCGAGATCGAGGGCAACGTCAATCCGTCGCTGATCCTCGGCGCGGTCGACCAGAGCCCGTATGCGATGGCGCAGCTCTACCAGTTCCTCGCCTCGGGCGGACAGATCCAGCCGCTGCGCGCGGTGCGCGGCGTGCTCGATGCCAATGGGCGCGCGCTCAATCGCTACGACAAGCCGGCGGCGCCCGCACAGCCGGGCGATGCGGTCGCGGCCCGTCTGGTGACGGTCGGCCTGCAGCAGGTGGTCAGCCGCGGCACCGCGCGGCAGCTGGTGAACGACGGCCTCGGCAGGCTGTCGCCCGCCGGCAAGACCGGTACGTCCAACGACGGCCGTGACAGCTGGTATGCCGGCTACACGGGCGACCATCTCGCCGTGGTCTGGGTCGGCAACGACCAGAACAAGACCACCGGCCTGTACGGCGCGACCGGCGCCATGCGTGTCTGGTCCGCGCTGTTCGCACGACTGCCCACGGCGCCGCTGGCGGTGCCGGACGAGGGACTGGACTGGCGCTGGGTGACCGGCAGCCACACCACCGACCCCGGCTGCCCGGGCTCCGAGCGCTTCCCGTTCGTGCCGGGCTATGCGCCGTCGTCGACGCCGTGCCCCTACGGCTCGCCGAGCGCGCCGGCCGTCGAAGAAGCGGCCGGCAGCGAAGACGAAGGCGGCGGCTTCTGGAGCCGCCTGTTCGGCGGCGGCTCCGATGCCGAGCCCGACCCCGCCAAGCGCCTGCCGCAGCAGCCCGCACCGGCGCCGGTCGACGGAGGCCAGCGATGAAGCACGTACTTTGCGTCGTCCTTCTGCTCGTACTCGCCGGTTGCGCGACGTCGCCCCCGCCGAGCCCCGCGCCCGCGTTCGACGCCGCGGCTGCCGTCGCCACGATCCGTGCTGCCGGGGCCGAGCTGCCGACCGAACTCGACGTGCAGCCCTTGCAGGATCCGCTGGTCACCGACCTGCGCGAGCAGGCGCGCGCCGACGAGCAGGCCGGGCGTTTCGATGATGCGGCGTCCGCGCTCGACCACGCACTCGCCGAACGCCCCGACGACCCCGCGGTGCTGCAGGAGCGCGCCGAGCTCGCGCTGCTGCAGCGCCAGCCCGACGCCGCATTCGCGTTCGCCCAGCGCGCGCGGCGTGTCGGCCCGACGGTGGGCCCGCTCTGCCGTCGCTCGGTGCAGACGCTGCTGCAGGTCGAGCGCATCCGCGCGCAGATGGGCGACGACGCCGCGACCGCGCGCGCCGACGCGCTCGCGAGCGAGCGCGACGCCTGCACGGTCAAGCCGCCGCCGCGGTACTGAGATGACGTCGTCCCGCCTGGCCGACGCGAGCCGTGCGGCGCTCGCCGATGGCGGCCAGCTCGCCGGCGGGATCGACGGCTTCCGCGCGCGCCCCGCGCAGCAGGACCTGTCGGCCGCGATCGCCGAGGCCTTCGACACGCGCGGCACGCTGCTGGCCGAGGCCGGCACCGGCACCGGCAAGACATTCGCCTACCTCGTGCCCGCGCTGCTGTCGGGCAAGAAGACGATCATCTCGACCGGCACGCGCGCGCTGCAGGACCAGCTCTACCACCGCGACCTGCCGCGCGTGCGCGACGCGCTCGGCGTCGGCTTCCGCAGCGCGCTGCTCAAGGGGCGCGCGAACTACCTCTGCCATTACCGCATGCGGCAGGCGCAGGGCGGTGCGGATCTCGTTCCCGGGCTGAAGGACGCCGGCGCACGCTTCTCCACGCGCGAGCAGGCCGCGCAGTTCGAGCGCATCGTGGCCTGGTCCGGCCGTACGCGCATGGGCGACCTCGCCGAACTCGCCGACCTGCCGGAGGATTCGCCGCTGCACGCGCTGGTGACCAGCACGGCGGAGAACTGCCTCGGCACCGAATGCCCGTTCTTCCAGGAGTGCTTCGTCGTCGCGGCGCGCCAGCGCGCCCAGGCCGCGGACGTGGTGGTCGTCAACCATCACCTGCTGCTGGCCGACCTCGCACTCAAGCAGGAAGGCTTCGGCGAAATCCTGCCGGGCGCGGAAGCCTTCGTCATCGACGAGGCGCACCAGCTGCCGGAGCTCGCCGCGCAGTTCTTCGGCGAATCGCTCAGCGCACGGCCATTGGTCGAACTCGCGCGCGACACGTTGCTCGAATGCCGCCAGGTGCCGGCGGCGCTCGCCAGTCTGCAGGCGCCGGCGAACGAACTCGAGCACTGCGTACGACTTCTGCGCACGTCGATGGACCTGCTGCCCGTGCGTGGCACGCGTCGGCGCGCACAGGAGGAACTCGCTGTCGAAGCCGCATTCGACGCGCTCGACGACGCGCTGGCCGCGTTGCAGGACGCGCTGCGCCCGCTGGCGGCGGCGTCGCCCGGTTTCGACAGCTGCCTCGCGCGCGCCGACGAGTTCCGCGGGCGTCTCGATCGCTGGCGCAACGAGGCCGACCACGATGCGCCGGTCGAAGCCGAAGACGACGAACCGGAAGCGGACGACGCACCGCCGCGCCGCCGCAACGACGGCAGCGTGCTCTGGTACGAGCTCAGTGCGCGCGGCTTCCGACTGTCGCGCACGCCGCTCGACGTCGCCGGCCCGCTCGCGCAGCACCGTGCGCGCACGCAGGCGGCGTGGGTGTTCACGTCGGCGACGCTCGCCGTCGGCGGCCGCTTCGAGCACTTCTCGATCAAGCTCGGCCTGTGGCAGCCGCAGACGATGCTGGCGCCGAGCCCGTTCGACTGGCAGTCGCAGGCGCTGTGCTACGTGCCGCGCGGGCTGCCCGAGCCTTCGGCGCGCGACTACACCGCGGCGGTGATCGACGCCGTGCGTCCGGTGCTGCAGGCCTCCGGCGGCCGTGCCTTCCTGCTGTTCGCCTCGCATCGTGCGTTGCGCGAGTCGGCCGAGCTGTTGCGCGACGGCCCGTGGCCGCTGTTCGTACAGGGCGAGGCGCCGCGCTCGGTGCTGCTGGAACGCTTCCGTGCATCGGGCAATGGCGTGCTGCTGGGCGCTGCGAGCTTCCGCGAGGGCGTCGACGTGGCCGGCGACGCGCTCAGCGTGGTCGTCATCGACAAGCTGCCGTTCGCGGCGCCCGACGATCCCGTGTTCGAGGCGCGCCTGGATGCGATCCGCCGCAACGGCGGCGTGCCGTTCCGCGACGAGCAACTGCCGCAGGCGGTGATCACGCTCAAGCAGGGCGTCGGCCGCCTGATCCGCACCGAGACCGATCGCGGCGTGCTGGTGCTCTGCGATCCGCGGCTGGTCAACCGCCAGTACGGTCGCGTGTTCTTCAACTCGCTGCCGCCGTTTCCCAAGACCCGCGACCTCGCGCCGGTGCGCGAATTCTTCGGCGTCGCCGACCTGCCCGACGCCGACGATCCGCAACAGCCCCTGCTCGGCTTCGCCTGAAGCTGCGATCATGCCGCGATGAAACTGCTCGCCTTCGAAACCGCCACCGAAGCCTGCTCCGTCGCGCTGAGCGTGGACGGCGAGGTCGTCGAACGCTTCGAGATCGCGCCGCGCCGCCATGCCGAGCTCGCACTGCCCTGGGCCGATGCGCTGCTCGCCGACGCGGGCCTCGCACGCTCGCAGCTGGATGCCGTCGCCGTCGGTCGCGGCCCCGGCGCATTCACCGGCGTGCGCCTGGCGATCGCGATCGCGCAGGGTGTGGCGCTGGGGCTTGATCGCCCGCTCGTGCCGGTGTCGACGCTGGCCGCGCTCGCGCTGCCTGCGGCACGGGCGAACCCCGGCGCGCCGGTGCTCGCGGCGATCGACGCGCGCATGGGCGAGCTCTACGTCGCCGGCTATCGCGTCGTGGACAACGTGCTGGATCCGCTGCTCGACGAGGCGCTGCTGTCGGCGTCGCAGGTGGCGGTGGACGGGGACGGCTGGCGCGGCGTCGGTACCGGCTTCGGCGCGGGCGACGCGGCGCTCGCGACGCACCTCGCCGCGCAACTCGCGCATGTCGACGCCACCGCACTGCCGCATGCCGGCGACGTCGTGCGCATCGCGGCGCAGGTCTTCGCGAGCGGCGGCGCGATCGCGCCGGAACTCGTCGAGCCGGCCTACCTGCGCAACAACGTCGCGATGACGCTGGTCGAGCAGCAGGCGTTCCGCGAATCGAAGAACCGCTGATCGCCCATCGCGCGCCGTGGTTCGCGCGATGGATCCGGAACTCGCGATGGACCGGGCGGCGCCGCGCCCGCGTCCTCAATCGTCGACCAGCGTGCCTTCCGGCCGGAACCACCACGTACGCGTGACGTGCAGGATGTCCGGGTCTTCCTTGGTGCGCGGCAGCGGCGGGTAGGGCTCGGCCATCGCGGCAATTCGGAGCGCCGCCTGGTCGAGCGCGGGAATGCCGCTGGACTGCACGATGTCCGAGCGTTCCACGCTGCCGTTGCGGCGCACCGCGATGGTGATGACGACCTGTCCCGACAGCCGGCGACGACGCACTTCCTCGGGATAGTTGAGGTTGCCGACGCGCTCGACGCGGTCCACCCATTCGCGCAGATAGCCCGCCCACACGTATTCCTGCGTGCTCGCCGAGACGAACTTGCGCTTGGGCCGCTTGGCGTAGCGCTGCGAGCGCAGGTGCAGCTCCGCGGCGAGCCGCGCCATGCGCGCGTCGCGTTCGATCTTCTCGTCGCCCACCGGCGCGGGCACCGCGGTCGGCGTCGGCGTGGCCTGCGGCGTGGGCGTGGTGGCCGTGCCGCGCGCGCTGCTGACGATGCGCGCCTGCGGCGGCGGTGCTGGCGCGGGCGACTGCGCGCGCAGCTCGCGCGGCGCGACGCCCGGCTCGGCCTGCGGTGCGGTGCCGACTTGTGGCTCGCGCGGGCGCGTGGTCTTCTCGTGCTCGCCGCCGCCCTCGTTGCTGGCCTGCGCGAGGAAGTCGGCCTGCCTGGGCGTCAGCGCGCTCTGCGTCTCGGTGAAGATCACATCGAGCGTCGGCACCACCGGCGCCGCCGCCTCCGGCGCGAAGCCGACCGCGAGGATCACGAACAGGTGCAGCGCCAGCGAGATCGCGAGGGTGACGCCCAGCCGCCGCGATTCCACGATGCCCGGCGCCTGCTCGGTCACGACGGCCGCCATCGCGTCAGCCGACCCGTGCCTCGATCGCATCGAACAGCAGGCCGGCGATGTTCAGGCCGAACTGCGCGTCGAGCTCGCGGATGCAGGTCGGGCTCGTCACGTTGACCTCGGTGAGATGCCCGCCGATCACGTCGAGGCCGACGAAGATCATCCCGCGCGCCTTCATTTCCGGCCCGACCTGCGCGGCGATCCAGCGGTCGCGCTCGGTCAGCGGGCGGCCCTCGCCGCGGCCGCCGGCCGCGAGGTTGCCGCGGAACTCATCCCCTTGCGGGATGCGCGCCAGGCAGTAATCGACCGGCACGCCGTCCACCAGCAGGATGCGTTTGTCGCCGTCGACGATCTCCGGCAGGTAGCGCTGCGCCATCGCCAGATGGCTGCCGCCCTGCGTCAGGGTCTCGAGGATCACGTTGAGGTTCGGCTCGCCGGCCTGCGCGCGGAAGATCGATCGGCCACCCATGCCGTCCAGCGGCTTGAGCACCGCCTGGCCGTGCCCGGTGACGAAACGCTTCAGCTCCGCGGCGTCGCGGCTGACCAGCGCCGGCGGGCAGCACTGCGGAAACAGCAGCGCGGCGAGCTTCTCGTTGTAGTCGCGCAGGCCCTGCGGATCGTTGACCACCAGCGCGCCGGCGCGCTGCGCGATGCCGAGGATCTGGGTGTCGTGGATGTACTGGTCGTCGACCGGCGGGTCCTTGCGCATCAGCACGACGTGACCCGTACCCAGTTCGAGCTGTGACGCCTCGCCCAGTTCGAACCATCCGGCCGGGTCGTCGACCACCTTCAGCGGCGCCACGGCGGCGAAGGCGCGACCATCGCGGACCGCGAGCCCGCCGGGCAGCACGTAGTGCAGCCGGTGGCCGCGGCGCTGGGCCTCGAGCAGCATCGCGAACGTGGAATCCTTGGCGATCTTGATGGAACCGATGGGGTCCATCACGACGACGATGTCGAGGGGCATGGCTCAAGCCGCGGTCGGGGCTGCCGATGGTATCAGTGGGGCAGGTGGGGACCTGACGCAAAGTGCCACTTCTTCAGTTTCGTCGTGACGAAAAATGCCTGCTTGACAGGCTCGTCCCGGCTTGGAATATAGGGTCGCGCGCCGCCTCACGCGGCGCTGGGGGATTTACGAATGCAGGATGACGCCCGCAACGGCAGCCTGGGCGGCCTCAAGGTCATGGTCATCGACGACTCGAAGACCATCCGACGCACGGCCGAAACGCTGCTCAAGCGCGAGGGCTGCGACGTGGTCACCGCCTCGGACGGCTTCGAGGCGCTGGCGAAGATCGCGGACCAGCAGCCGCAGATCATCTTCGTCGACGTGATGATGCCCAGGCTGGACGGTTACCAGACCTGTGCGCTGATCAAGAACAACCAGAACTTCAAGGCCACGCCGGTGATCATGCTGTCCTCCAAGGACGGCCTGTTCGACAAGGCCCGCGGTCGCATCGTCGGTTCGGAGCAGTACCTGACCAAGCCGTTCACCCGCGAAGAACTGCTCGACGCGATCCGCAAGCACGTCAACGCCTGACCGGGGGGTAGGGCACCAATGGCACGCATTCTCCTGATCGAAGACTCGCCGACCGAGTCGGCGGTGATGTCCCAGCTGCTCGAGCGCAACGGCCACGAGGTCATCACCTCCGGCAGCGCCGAGGACGGCATCGAGACCTGCCGCCGCGAACGGCCGGACCTCGTCCTCATGGACGTCGTCCTGCCGGGCATGAACGGCTTCCAGGCCACCCGCGCGCTCTCGCGCGACGCGGACACCAAGGCCATTCCTGTGCTGATCGTCAGCACCAAGGGCATGGACACCGACAAGGCATGGGGCCTTCGCCAGGGCGCGAAGGACTACATCGTCAAGCCGCCGCGCGAGGACGAGCTCATCGCGCGCATCAACGAAGCGTTGGGCGCCTGACGATGGACATCACGATGAGCCCGTTCGACGTGCTCGTCGACTACGAGCGCCGCTCGCTCGCGCATGTCGCGGGCCTGCCGGAACAGCTCGACGCGCCCGGCCTGTGGCGCGGCGTCGGCTATCGCGTCGGCTCGCGCCGCCTCGCCTCGGAGTTCGGCGAGGTCCGCGAAATCCTTTCCGTCCCGCAGATCACGCCGGTGCCCGGCACGCAGCCGTGGATGCTGGGCGTGGCCAACGTGCGCGGCGGCCTGCTGCCGATCGTCGACCTCAAGCAGTTCCTCGAGGGCGAGCGCACGGTTCTGAACGAATCGATGCGCGTGCTGCTGGTGCGCCAGCCCGGCGGCGACGTCGCGGTGCTGGTCGACGAGCTGTTCGGCCAGCGCTCGTTCGTCGAGGAACAGCAGCTTTCCGAGGACGACACCGCGCCGCTGGCCCAGGGCCGCTACGCGCATTTCGTCGATCGCGCCTACCACCTGGGCGGGCATGTCTGGGGCGTCTTCAGCCTCGACCGCCTCGCCCGCACCCCCGAATTCCGACAAGCCGCCAACTGACGGCCCCGAGCACGAAGACCTGAGGTTCAACTCATGAGCACCACGATGGATAACGTCGCCGGCAAAGGCCGTGACATCAAAGTCAACACCTGGGTGGCGTTGCTGATCGGCTCGCTGGTCGTGCTCGGCGCGAACGTCGGTTACGCGTCGTACAAGGCCGGCCGCCTCAGCGGCGCCTCGTCGGGCGCCTCGGAACTGCAGGTGCTCTCGCAGCAGCTCGCGGTGCGCGGCACCGAGGCGGTCGGCGGCAACGCCGAAGCCTTCAAGAGCTTCCGCGACACCAAGGTGCGCATCGACCAGAACGTCGAATCGCTGAAGTCCACCTGGGGCGACGACAGCCGCGCCGGCGGCGCCGTGCAGCAGGTCGCGCAGACCTGGGGCGAGGTCGGCAAGAAGGCCGAGCAGGTGCTGGGGTCGGAGCAGGCGATCGTCGAGCTCGCCGGCCATGCCGACAAGTTCAACCAGACGCTGCCGAACTTCCAGGCCACGCTCGACGAGCTGGTCCGCGCCATGTCGGCGTCGGGCTCGCCGTCGTCGCAGGTCTACATCGCGCTGCGCCAGGTCGTGTTGTCCGGAACGATGGCGCGCCGCATCGCGGAAATCCGCAGCGGCGGCCCCGGCGCGCAGGCCGCGGGCGACGCGCTCGGCCGCGACGCCAACCTGTTCACCACGGTGCTCGCCGGCCTGAACAAGGGCGACGACGCCAATCGCATCCTGCCGCTGACCGCCGGTCCGGCCGTCGCGCAGCTGCGGCAGGTCGAGCAGCAGTGGGCGGCGATGAGGAAGGATCTCGACGCGATCACCGCGAGCTCCGGCAACCTCGTCGGCGCGCAGAAGGCGGCCGACGACATCACCGCGCAGTCGGGCCGGATGCTCGCCGACTCGCAGAAGCTGTTCGGCGCGTTCACCTCGATCGGCTCGATCAAGGACACCAGCCTGCTCGGCAACATCTGGATCTCGATCGCCGCCGGTGCGCTGACGCTGCTGTCGATCCTCGGCCTGCTCTACGCGCTGAAGAAGCAGCAGGACCGTCGCTACCAGACCACGAAGGAACTCAACGACCGCAACCAGGAGGCCATCATGCGCCTGCTGGACGAAATGGGTTCGCTGGCAGAAGGCGACCTGACGGTGAAGGCGACGGTCACCGAGGACATGACCGGCGCGATCGCGGACTCGATCAACTTCGCGGTCGAGCAGCTGCGCAGCCTCGTGCAGACGATTACCGACACCTCGGTGCAGGTCGCGGCCAGCGCGCAGGAAACTCAGGCCACCGCCATGCAGCTCGCGGAAGCCGCGGAGCACCAGGCGCAGGAGATCGGTTCCGCCTCGGAGCGAATCACCGAAATCGCGGCCAGCATCGACCAGGTCTCGCGCAACTCCGCGGAGTCCGCGGAAGTGGCACAGCGCTCGGTGGAAATCGCGACCAAGGGCGCCGGCGTCGTGCGCCAGACGATCCAGGGCATGGACTCGATCCGCGACCAGATCCAGGAAACCTCGAAGCGAATCAAGCGCCTCGGCGAGTCGTCGCAGGAAATCGGCTCGATCGTTGAACTCATCAACGACATCTCGGAACAGACGAACATCCTCGCGCTGAACGCCGCGATTCAGGCGGCCTCGGCCGGTGAGGCGGGCCGCGGGTTCGCGGTCGTGGCCGACGAAGTGCAGCGACTCGCAGAGCGCGCGTCCAACGCGACGAAGCGAATCGAGACGCTGGTCCAGACGATTCAGAGCGATACCAACGAAGCGGTGTCGTCGATGGAGCAGACGACGTCCGAGGTGGTCGCCGGTGCACGCCTCGCCGAGGACGCGGGTACCGCGCTGGGCGAGATCGAAAAGGTGTCGACCGACCTGTCGAACCTCATTCAGGGCATCTCGCAGGCCGCGCAGCAGCAGTCCTTCGCGGCGACCAACATCACGCAGACGATGACCACGATCCAGTCGATCACCGCGCAGACCTCGCAGGGTGCGAGCCAGACGGCCGCCTCGATTGGAAACCTCGCGCAGCTGGCGGCGGATCTTCGCCGTTCGGTCGCCGACTTCAAGCTGCCCGCCTGACCTGCAATCCGGACGACCGACGAAATGACTTGGCACGCACCTGGCCGCCACCGCGCATCGAGCGCGCCTTCCCTTGAGGATGGCGCGACGTCCGCGGCAGGCCCGGCGCGAGGTGCACGATGATCGCGATGCGCGAAGTGATCGATACGACCACGCTCGGCTGGATCAAGCCGGAACTCGACGAGACCCTGCGCCAGGCGCGGCAGGAGATCGAGGCGTTCCTGGAGGATCCCGCCGACTCCGCGCCAATGCGCGCCTGTGCCACGCTCCTGCACCAGGTGCGCGGCACGCTGCAGATGATCGAGCTCGACGCGCCGTCGATGGTCGCCTCCGAGATGGAGCGGCTGGCCAGCGCTTTGCAGGCCGGGCAGGTGGCCGATCGCGATGAAGCCTGCGCCGCGCTGCTGCGCGGCGTCGTGCAGTTGCCGGACTACCTCGAGCGCCTGCAGGGCGGCCATCGCGACATCCCGATCGTGCTGCTACCGCTGCTCAACGAGCTGCGCGCGGCGAGGGGCGAGGCGGGGCTCAGCGAGAGCGTGCTGTTCTCGCCGGACATCGAGCGTCCGGTGCCGGGCGCCGCGCAGGCCGATGCCGGCATCGATGCGCAGGCCGCGCTCGGCCGGCTCTCCGCCGCGATCGCGAGCTGGCCCGAGAACGGCGAGCCCACCGATGCGAACGGTGTCGTCGCGGCGCTGGGCGAGCTGATGCGCGCAGGCGGCAGCGAGCCGGTGCAGCGCATGCTGTGGGTCGCCGAGGGCGTGGCCACGTCGCTCGCCGACGGCGCGATGCCCAGCAGCCGCGGCCTGCAGCAGGCGTTCGCGGGCGTCGAACGTGCCGCGCGCGACGCCACCTCGAATGACGGCATGACCCTGTCGGCCGGCGATGCCGCGGCGGAGCCCACCCGCCAGCTGCTGTATCACGTCGCCCACAGCGGCGCCTCGCATCCGCGCCTGGACGACATCCGCGAGACCTTCGACCTCGACGCGCAGCGCCCGAGCGAAAGCGAGATCGCGCATGCGCGCGGCTCGCTGAGCGGCCGCAACCGCGCGCTGCTCGACACCGTGTCGGCGGCGATCAAGGAAGACCTGATGCGCGTCAAGGACGCGCTCGACATCCACCTTCGCACCGGCCGCATCGAAGTGGCCGAGCTGCGCCCGCAGGTCGACGCGCTGACCCAGGTCGGCGACACGCTCGGCATGATGGGCCTGTCCACCGCGCGCGGCGTGGTAATGCAGCAGCGCGACGCGATGGCCGACGTGGTCGACGGCCGCCGCCCGGCCGACGAGCACGCGCTGCTCGACATCGCCGGTGCGCTGCTCTACGTCGACGCATCGCTCGACGACCAGGTCGCGCGCCTCGGCCTCGAAGACGCCGACACCGGCGACGACGCGCTCGCGCGCGAATCGCGCAAGGTGCTCGACATCGTCGTCCGCGAGACCATCGCCAACTTCGGCGACGCGCGCCAGTCGTTCGTCGCCTTCGTCGAGACGGGCTGGGACCACGCGGAACTCGCCGAAGTGCCGCGCCTGCTGGACGAGGTCGCCGGCGCGATGCGCATGGTGCAGCTCGCCGTGCCCGCGCAGTATCTCGACGCCATCGCGCGTTACTCGCAGAACGTGCTGATCGACCGCCGCCACGTCCCGACCGGCGCCGAGCTCGATGCGCTGGCCGATGCCCTTGCCAGCCTCGAGTACTACCTCGAGGCGCTGCGCGACCATCGCCCGAACCGCGACGGCATGCTCGACATCGCCAGGTCGAGCATGGAATCGCTGGGTTACTGGCCGGTGCCCGCTGCGGCGCCGGTGGCCAATGTGGTCGCTGACGTGCCGGTCGACGCCGAGCCGGCGGTCGATGCCGCCATCGCCGAAGTGCTGCATCCGGAAACCGCCGACGCGCACGCCGCGCCGGTCGTCAACGGCAGCGACGACGAGGCCGTGCTCGAGCACATCGCCGAGTCGCTCGCGGTCATCGACCTGCAGGCGCGCGACGAGGAAACGCCGACCGTGCACGATCCGGTCGCGCTCGAAGCCGATGTCGTCGACGCGGTCGCTGCCGTGCCGGCGCTGCCTGCGGGCGATGCGATCTTCGGCGGCTTCGAGGCGAGTGCCGACATCGACGACGACATCCGCGAGGTGTTCCTCGAAGAACTGTCCGAGGAGATGGAAAACCTCGCCGCGCTGCTGCCGGCGTGGAAGGCGGTGCCGAACGAGATCGAGCGCCTGCGCCCGGTTCGACGCGTCTTCCACACGCTCAAGGGCAGCGGCCGCCTCGTCGGCGCCAAGGTGCTCGGCGAGTTCAGCTGGAAGATCGAGAACATGCTCAACCGCGTGCTCGACGGCACGCGTCCGCCGACCCCGGCGGTCGCGGCGCTGATCGACCAGGCGGTCGACACGCTGCCGCAGTTCCACGCCGCGCTCGCCGGCAATGCGTCGGTGACGGCGGATCTGGCAGGTCTCGAAGCGATCGCCGATCGCCTGGAGAAGGGCGAGGAAGCCTTCTACACCGGTCCCGTGGCCGCTCCGGCGGTTGCGCCCGTAGTCGAAACGCCGGTCGCCGCGCCGGTGCAGGTGCCCGTCGAGGATCTCGGCGAGCCCGCCTATGTCGATCCGGTGCTGCTGGAGATCCTCGCGACGGAGGTCGACGGGCATCTTGCGACCATCGACGACTGGCTGGAGAACGCGCGCCGCCAGCCGCAGCCGGCGGAAGACCGCCTGCAGCGCTCCATCCACACGCTCAACGGCGCGTTCGCGATGACCGAGGTGCCGGTTATTCCGGCGATCACCGGTCCGACCGAGGCCTACATCAAGCGTCTGCTCGCCAGCGGCAATGCCGCAACGCCGGAAGGCGTCGAAGCGATCGCCGACGTGGCCGCGGCCATCCGCACCACCCTCGCGCGCCTGCAGGCCGAGCGCCCGCACGTGCCGCGTTTCGAGGGCCTGTCCGAGCGCGTGCTCGCGCTGCGCGACAGCCTGCCGGATGCGCGCCACATGACGCCGGTCGATCCGATCGAGGCGTCTGCGAACGAGGATTTCGAGCAGCTCGAAGCCGCGCAGGTGGAAGCCGAACGCGCCGATGCCGCACGTGCCGCGGAAGAAGCCGCGCGCGCCGAAGCCGAGCGCATCGCTGCCGAAGAGGCGGCCCGCGAGGCCGAGCGCGTCGAGCAGGAACGCATCGCCGCCGAACAGGCGGAGGCCGAGCGCCTCGAGGCCGAGCGCATCGCGACGGAGCAGGCGGAAGCCGAACGCGCCGCGGCGGAAGAAGCCGCGCGTATCGAAGCCGAGCGCGTCGCCGCCGAGCAGGCCGAAGCCGAGCGTGTCGCCGAAGAGGCTGCGCGTGCCGAGGCCGAGCGACTGGAGCAGGAACGCGTCGAAGCCGAGCGCGTGGCGGCCGAGGAAGCGGCCGAGGCCGCACGTCTCGAAGCCGAACGCGTCGAGCGACTCACCGCCGAACAGCAGGAAGCCGAGCGCATCGCGGCGGAAGAAGCCGCGCGTGTCGAAGCCGAGCGCGTCGCCGCGGAGCAGGCCGAAGCCGAGCGCATGGCCGCCGAAGAAGCGGCACGCGCCGAGGCCGAGCGTCTGGAGAACGAGCGCCTCGAGGCGGAGCGTCTCGAAGCCGAACGCATCGCCGCCGAACAGGCGGAGGCCGAGCGTCTTGCCGAAGAGGCCGCCCGCGCCGAAGCCGAGCGCGTCGAGCAGGAACGCCTGGAAGCCGAGCGTCTCGAAGCCGAACGCATCGCAGCCGAGCAGGCCGAAGCCGAGCGCATGGCCGCCGAAGAGGCGGCCCGTGCCGAGGCCGAGCGCCTCGAACAGGAGCGCATCGAAGCCGAACGCGTCGCCGCCGAGCAGGCGGAAGCGCGCCGCGTCGAGGAAGAACGGCTGGCCGCCGAGCGTGCCGAACAGGCACGTCTCGAGGCAGAGCGACTGGAAGCCGAGCGCGCCGAGGCCGAGCGCCTGGAAGCGCAGCGTCGCGAACAGGCCCGCATCGAGGCGCAGCGCGCCGAGAGCGAGCGTCTGGAGCGCATCGCCGCCGAACAGAAGATGGCCGAGCAGGTGCGTGCGGCGATCGCCGCGGCGGCCGCCGCCGTGCAGGCTGGCGCCGCGATGCCGAGCGACCTCGTCGACGAGGCCGACCCGGAATCCGCGCTCGACCTCACGGGTCTGGACCCCGAACTCGTCGACATCTTCGTCGAGGAAGGCGTCGACCTGCTCGACCATTCCGACGGCCTCCTCGCGCAGTTGCGCCAGCATCCGGACGACCGCGAGACGCTGGTCGGCCTGCAGCGCGACCTGCATACGCTGAAGGGTGGCGCGCGCATGGCCGGCATCATGGCCGTGGGCGAACTCGGCCACGTCATGGAGTCGCTGCTGGAGTCCGTCGTCGAGCATCGCGGCGAACTCGGCCGCGATGGCGTGCCTCTGCTCGAGCGTGGTTTCGACCGCCTGCACGCGATGGTCACCCGCGTCGGCGAGCGCCGCGCGATCGGCATGCCGCTGGCGCTCATCGCGCAGTTCGAGGCGCGTGCCCGCGGCGAAGTGCTGGCGATGCCCGCCGAAGCGCCGCGCGCACCGGAGATGCCCGAGCCGGTCGCGGACCTCAAGCCGCTGTCGGCGCCGATCGGCGAGCAGCCGATCCCGGTGGACGAGGACGACATCGCCGTCCGCGCGCCGCAGGAGCAGGTGCGCATCCGTGCCGACCTGCTCGACAGGCTGGTCAACTACGCCGGCGAGGTGGCGATCTACCGCGCGCGCCTCGAGCAGCAGCTCGGCGCGTTCCGCTCCGCGATCGCGGAAATGGAAGCGACGAACACGCGTATGCGCGACCAGCTGCGCCGCCTCGAAATCGAGACGGAGGCACAGATCGTCGCCCGCTACCAACGCGAGGACGTGGCGGAGGCGACGTTCGACCCGCTGGAGCTCGACCGCTTCTCGACGCTGCAGCAGCTGACCCGTGCGCTCTCCGAGTCCGCGGCCGACCAGACCTCGCTGCAGACCACGTTCGACGACCTGACCCGCCAGTACGAGACGCTGCTGCTGCAGCAGTCGCGCGTGTCCTCGGAGCTGCAGGAAGGCCTCATGCGCACGCGCATGGTGCCGTTCGACGGCCTGCTGCCGCGCCTGCGTCGCGTCGTGCGCCAGGCCTCCGGCGAGATGGGCAAGCAGGTCGTGCTGCGCCTGGACGGCACGCAGGGCGAACTGGACCGCAACGTGCTCGAGCGCATGACCGCGCCGCTGGAGCACATGCTCCGCAACGCCGTGGCGCACGGGCTCGAGTCCACCGACGCGCGCGTCGCCGCCGGCAAGCCCGAGGAGGGCACGATCCGCATCGCGGTGCGCCGCGAGGGTTCGGAAGTCGTGCTGGAGGTCGGCGACGACGGTCGCGGCCTCGATCGCGAAGCGATCCGTCGTCGCGGCATCGAGCGCGGCCTGATCCGCAGCGATGCGGTGATCGCCGATTCCGACCTCGACATGCTGATCTTCGAGCCGGGCTTCTCGACGGCCGACGAAGTCAGCCGCCTCGCCGGTCGCGGCGTCGGCATGGACGTGGTCGCCTCGGAAGTGCGCCAGCTCGGCGGCACGATCGACATCCACACCAACAAGGGCCGCGGCACGACGTTCGTGCTGCGCCTGCCGCAGACGCTCGCGGTCACCCAGGCCGTGTTCGTGCGCATCGGCGAGACCGCGTTCGCGGTGCCGATCGCCTCGGTGCGCGGCGTGGGCCGCATCTCGCGCGACGAACTCGCCAAGGCGATGGAGAGCGAGGACGGCGGCAGCTTCCGCTACGGTGGCGAGGACTACGCCGTGCACGACCTGGGTCGCCTGCTCGGCCAGGCGCCGGCGAAGGCCGACGGCCTGCTGCAGGTGCCGCTGCTGCTGATCCGCGCGGGCGAACTGCGCGCGGCGGTCACCGTCGACCAGGTCATCGGCAACCGCGAAATCGTGGTCAAGCCGGTCGGCCCGCAGGTCGCCTCGGTGCCGGGCATCTTCGGCGCGACGATCATGGGCGATGGCCGCGTGGTCGTGATCCTCGACGTCGCCCCGCTGGTGCGCCGCCAGGCGACGCTGCCTCGCGGCGTCATCGAGCCGCCGGCCCCGGCCGTCGAGCATCGCGCGGTGCCGCTGGTCATGGTGGTCGACGACTCGGTCACCATGCGCAAGGTCACCGGCCGCGTGCTGGAACGCCACGGCTACGAGGTGGCGACGGCGAAGGACGGCATCGATGCGCTGGAGCGCATGGCCGAGCGCGTGCCCGACCTGATGCTGCTCGACATCGAGATGCCGCGCATGGACGGCTACGAGCTCGCGGCCGCGATGAAGAGCGACTCGCGCCTGCGCGACGTGCCGATCGTGATGATCACCTCGCGTACCGGCGAGAAGCATCGCCAGCGCGCGTTCGAACTCGGCGTCAACCGCTACCTCGGCAAGCCGTACCAGGAGCCGGAGCTGATGCGCAACGTCAACGAGCTGCTCGGACGGGTGCCTGCACATGAGTGATACGAGCCGTCGAGTCGCCCTGCTCGCGCGTCCCGGCGCCGCCCGCGACTGCGTGCGCGGCGCCCTGCTGGAGGTCGGCGCCGACATCGTCGCCGAGGAGGATCCGGGCGCGACGTCGCCCGAGGCGATCCGCGAGTCCTCGCCGCAGGTGCTGATGATCGTGCTCGACGCGGTCAGCGAAGGTGCGCTGGACCGTTTCGACAGCATGCTGGGCGATCCGCAGATCGAGGTGATGTTCGAGGAGGCCGACGTTGCCGCCTCGCGCGACGGCTGGGAGGCCGCACGCTGGCGCCGCCACCTCGCCGCCAAGCTGCACCATCGCGACGACGTGCTGCCGCCGGTCGCCGGCGCCGAGCTGGTGCCGGCGGTCGACGCGCTCTCCCTGAGCATCGAGGAGCTGATCAGCACCGACGAGCCGGACTTCCCGCCGGCGGCGCAGGACGCGCTCCCCGAGCTCGCGACCGGCGGCAATGATTTCTCGATCTTCGATCCCGCCGCGGCCGAGTCGGCCGAGGGCAGCGCCGGTGATTATTCGCTGACTGTCGGCGGCCTCGAACTCGAGGCGACCGCGTTCGACGACGCGCCCCCCGCGGTCGACGCGGGCCTGACGCTCGAAGGCGGCGACTACGACGCGCTGCCGCCGGTGACCGGCCCCGATTTCGCCGCGAGCGACTTCGACCCGCTGCTGGCGGAACTCGACGCCGAGCTGCCCGACTTGCCGCTGCCCAAATCCGCGCTTCCCGAGGCCGACTGGCAGGGCGGCCTCGTCGAGGACTTCGTGCCCGCCGACGAGGTGTCCAGCGAGGACGTGGCGCCAGCCCCGGCCGTCCCGCCGCCGATGCCTGCCATGAGCTTCGGCGAGCTGAGCCTTGCCGACGACGCCGCGCCGCTGCACGTATCGAGCGCGCCGACGCGCACCCACGACCTCGGCGACCTCGAGCGTCGCATCGCCTCGCTCGAGCTGGTCGACGACAGTCGTACCGGACTGGTGCTGGTGCTCGCCGGCATCGGCGGCCCGGACGCCGTGCGCCAGTTCCTCGGCGCGCTGCCCGCGCGTTTCGACCGCGCCGTGCTGATCCGCCAGCGCCTCGACGGCGCGCGTTACGACAAGCTCGTCGCACAGCTGCAGCGCGCCAGTGCGCTGCCGGTGACGCTCGCCGACGCGGGCCAGATGCCGCAGCCGGGGCAGGTCTACGTGCTCGGCGACGACATCGGGCTCGACGAGGCCGGCGCATTCGTCTCCGGCGATACCGAATTCCTGGTCGACCGCCTGCCGCCGGTGGGCAGCGGCGTCGTTGTGCTCAGCGGCGCCGACCCGACGCTCGCCGACGGCATCGCGATGCTGATCGGCAAGGGCGCCTTCGTCGGTGCGCAGGCGCCGGAAGGTTGCTATGACGCCGCGGCAGCCTCAGCGCTCGCGTCCCGCGGTGCGACGTCCGCACCGCCCTCCGAACTCGCAGCACAGCTCGCCGGCCGCCAGGGCCGCTGAGGAGATCGCCGTGTCCAAAAAGAAGCGCAATCGCCGTCCGTCGTCGCCCGCGGTGGCCAACGCCCCGGTGATGCCGGTCGCCAACGACCGCATCGACTCGTCCGGCGTGACGGTCGAGCCCGCCGACACGGTCGAACCGGTAGTCGACGCCGTGCTCGCGCATGCCGCGGCGATGGCCCGCATCGAGCCGCCGGAGGACGACCTGCCGGACGCGCCGATCGAGCCTATGGCGCCAGCCGTCGTGACCACGCCGCAGCCCGCCGCCTGGGCGGCGCAGGAATCCGGCGACATCCGAGGCGTGTTGATCCAGGTCGGCGGCGGGCGGCTGTTGCTGCCGAACGCCACGATCGCCGAGGTGCTGTCCTACGCCGAGCCGGAAGCCGATGGCTCCGGGGTGGACTGGATGCTCGGCAAGTTCCGCTGGCGCGGCTGGCAGTTGCCGCTGATCGCGTTCTCGCGCCTGGCGGGCATCGGTGACGACACACCGGGCCTGGGCAGCAAGGTCACCGTGCTCAAGGCGCTCGGTGGCGATCTGCGCACGCCGTTCTTCGCCATCGTGACGCAGGGCTTCCCGCGCCTGGTCACCGTGTCGCGCAGCGCGCTGAGTGTCGAATCGCAGGACATGCTGCCGTCGGGCGTGCAGGCCTACGTGCGGCTCAACGACGAGCCCGCGCTGCTGCCAGACCTCATTCAGGTCGAGCAGCGCCTGCGGGAGTTGCGCGAAGCCGCCTGATCGGACCGCGGACGCGTCGAAAAGGGCCGCCTTGGGCGGCCCTTTTTGCGTCAAGCCTCAGGCGAGGTCGCCGAAGCGGGCCTGCAGGGCCGCGATGGCCGCGAGGCCGGCCGTCTCCGTGCGCAGGATGCGCGGGCCCAGGCGCAGGCCCTCGAAACCCGCCGCCCGCAACTGCTCGCGATCGAGCGGTGACCAGCCGCCCTCCGGGCCGACGGCGATCGCGATGCCGGCCGCCGGGTCGATGCTCATCGACGGCAGCGCATGCACGCCCTGCGGATCGAGCAGCAGGCGCGTGGCAGGCAGTTCCGCCGCGGACAGTGCCGACTGCAGCGACACCGGCGCGGCCACCGCCGGCACCACCGCGCGGCCGCACTGCTCGCAGGCCGAGGCCACCACGCTGCGCCAGTGCTCCAGGCGCTTGGCGGCGCGATCGCCGTCGAGCTTCACGTCGCTGCGCTGCGACCACACCGGCACCACCGCGTGCACCCCGAGCTCGGTGGCCTTCTGCAGGATCAGGTCCATCTTCTCGCCCTTGGCCACGCCCTGCAGCAGCACCAGGCGCAACGGCGACTCGCGCTCGACCGGCGTCGCCTCGCCGATGCGCAGCCGCGCCTCGCGCTTGCCGACCGCGGCGATCGACGCCGTGTAGTCATGGCCGTCGCCGTTGAACACGATGCAGGCGTCGCCCACGCCGAGGCGCAGCACGCGGGTGAGGTGCGCGGCCGCGCCGTCGGGCAATGCGATCTCGGCGCCCGGCGACAGCGCATCGGGCACGAACACACGGGTCAGGCGCACGTGGGGTCTCCGAAGGCGGCGTCGATGGCGTGCCGCGTGGTGTCGGCGAGCAGGTCGAGCGCGTCGTCGCCGATGCAGTAGGGCGGGAACCAGTAGAGAACGTCGCCCAGCGGGCGCAGCAGCACGCCGCGGGCGATGGCTTCGCGATACGCGCGCAGGCCGCGGTTGCCGGAGATCTCGACGGCGGTGCCGTCCTTGCCGCTGCCGGTGCTCATTTCGATGGCGACGATCATGCCGGTCTGGCGCACGTCGACCACGTTCGGATTCGTGCGGAACGCGGCGGCGCGCTCGGCCATCTTCGCCGCGGTGCCGCGGTTGCGTGCGATGACGTCGTCGCTCTCGACGATCGCGAGCGAGGCCAGCGCCGCGGCGCAGCCCAGCGGATTGCCGGTGTAGCTGTGCGAATGCAGGAAGGCGCGCTCGCGCGAGTCGTCGAGGAAGCCATCGTAGATGCGCTGCGACGTCAGCACCGCCGCCAGCGGCAGCGAGCCGCCGGTGAGCCCCTTGGACAGGCAGAGCAGGTCGGGCGCGATGCCGGCCTGCTCGCACGCGAACATCGTGCCGGTGCGGCCGAAACCCACCGCGATCTCGTCGGCGATCAGGAAGATGCCGTGCGCGTCGCAGAGATCGCGCACGCGGCGCAGGTAGGCCGGATGATGCATGCGCATGCCGCCCGCGCACTGCACCAGCGGCTCGAGGATCAGCGCGCAGACCGTTTCGCCATGCTCGGCCAGCATTGCGGCCAGCGCATCGGCGGCACGGTGCGCGTGTTGCTCCGCTGTCTCGTTGGCAGCTGCCTGAAATGCGTCGGGCGACGGCGCGAACAGCGCCTCGGCCAGCAGCGGTGCGTAGACGCGTCGATACAGCGGGATGTCGCCGACCGCGAGCGCGCCCAGCGTCTCGCCGTGATAGCTGTTCTCCAGCGCCACGAACTTCGTGCGCTGCGCCTCGCCCGCATTGCGGAACCAGTGGAAGGCCATCTTCAGCGCGACTTCCACGCCGGCCGAGCCGTTGTCGGCATAGAAGACCTTCGACAGCGGCGCGCGCCCGGCCTGTCGCGGCGCGATCGCCAGCAGCTTCTCGGCCAGCGTCACCGCGGGCTCGTGCGTGCAGCCGGCGAGGATCACGTGTTCGAGCGTGCGCGCCTGCGCCGCGATCGCCTCGGCGATGCGCGGCTCGGCGTGGCCGTGGATGCAGGTCCACCAACTCGACACCGCGTCGAGATAGCGGCGACCGTCGAAGCCGTGTAGCCATTCGCGGTCGCCGCGCTGGATCGGCAGCAGCGGCAGCACGTCGGGGTGCTCGCGCATCTGCGTGCACGGGTGCCAGACGACATCGAGGTCGCGCCGCCGCCATGCGTCGGCGGAACGTTCGCAGCCCCCTGCTAGGATGGGCGCATCGTGATCGAGCCTGTTCATTCCCCCATTATCCCGCGTCGCGCCGGCCCGCCGGGGAGGCCCGCATGAAGACGCTGCCGACCATCCATGGCGTGACCGAGCACGACGCCGGGCCGTACCGCCTGGAGCGGCTCGACCTCGAGTTCAGCAACGGCGAGCGCCGCCAGTTCGAGCGCCTGCACGGGCGCGGGCATGGCGCGGTGGTGGTGGTGCCGATGCTCGACGACGAGACGGTGCTGCTGGTGCGCGAGTACGCCGCGGGTTTCCACCGTTACGAGCTCGGGTTGGTGAAGGGCCGCATCGACGCCGGCGAGACGGCCGAGCAGGCGGCGGATCGCGAGCTGAAGGAAGAAGCCGGCTACGGCGCGCGCTCGCTGCTGCGGCTGCGCGAGCTGTCGCTGGCACCGACCTACATGAGCCACAAGGCGCAATTGGTCATCGCACGCGACCTCTACGAGGAGCGCCTGCCCGGCGACGAGCCCGAGCCGCTCGACGTGGTGCCGTGGAAGCTCGATGCGCTGGGTGAGCTGATCCTGCGCGAGGATTTTTCCGAAGGCCGCTCGATCGCGGCGCTGTTCATCGCCCGCGAGTGGCTGAGGTCGCAACGTGATTGATGCATCCCTGCGCGAGGCGGTGATCGCGCTCGCGGTCGACGCCGCCCGCGCGATCCTCGGCGTGTACGAAAACGACTTCGACGTCGAGCGCAAGAAGGACGCCTCGCCGCTCACCGAGGCCGACCTCGCCTCGCACCGCTGCATCGCCGACGGCCTCGCGCGGCTCACGCCCGATATCCCGGTGCTGTCGGAGGAGGCCGAGCACAAGGTCGCGCCCGAGATACGCCGCGAATGGCGGCGCCTGTGGATCGTCGATCCGCTCGACGGCACGCGCGAGTTCGTCAAGCGCAACGGCGAGTTCACGGTGAACGTCGCGCTGGTCGAGGACGGCGTGGCCAGCTGGGGCGTGATCCAGGCGCCGGTAACCGGCACGATCTGGCACGGGGGCGGCGCTCTCGGTGCGTTCCGCCGCGAACGCCTCGACGGTGAGGACCTCGCGCTGCGCGTGCAATCGCCCGCCGGCGTGCCGACCAAGGTCGCGGCCAGCCGGTCGCATCGCGACGGCCGCAGCGAGGCCTTCATCGACGCCATGCGCGCGCGCGGCGAGGTCGAGCAGCTCAACCTCGGCTCGTCGCTGAAGTTCTGCCGAATCGCCGACGGCGGGCTCGACATCTATCCGCGCTTCGGCCCGACCTGCGAATGGGATACCGCCGCCGGGCAGGCGATTCTCGAAGGCGCGGGCGGGCAGGTCGTCGACCCGCGCGGCCGGCCGCTGCGCTACAACGTACGCGACACGCTGCTCAACGGCGATTTCGTCGCCATCGGTGATCCGCACATGCCGTGGCGCGACTGGGCCGCGGCCGCGCAGAAGGCGGTCGCATCGTGACGATGCCCGGTGATCCGCGCGACGTCGCCACGCTGCTGTCGATCATGGCGAAACTGCGCGATCCCGACGGCGGCTGCCCTTGGGACCTGCAGCAGAACTTCGCCACCATCGCGCCGTACACGATCGAAGAGGCCTACGAAGTCGCCGACGCGATCGATCGCGGCGATATGGACGACCTGCGCGGCGAACTCGGCGACCTGCTGCTGCAAGTGGTCTTCCATGCGCGCATTGCCGAAGAGCAGGGCAGCTTCGCCTTTGGCGACGTCGTGCAGGCGATCAACGAGAAGATGGTGCGCCGGCATCCGCACGTCTTCGGCGATGCCAGCTTCGAGGATGCCGAAGCGCAGACCGCGAGCTGGGAAGCGATCAAGCGTGCCGAGCGTGCGTCGAAGGGCGAGGCCGACACGTCGCTGCTCGCCGGCATCGCGCGCGGCCTGCCGGAATGGCAGCGCGCGGTGAAGCTGCAGAAGCGCGCCGCGACCATCGGTTTCGACTGGCCGGGCCCTGCGCCGGTCATCGGGAAGCTGCACGAGGAAATCGAGGAAGTGCGCGTGGAGTTCGCTGCGCTCGCGGACGGCGACGAAGCCGCGCGCGACCGGCTGGAGGACGAGATCGGCGACCTGCTGTTCGTCGCCGCCAACCTCGCGCGCCACGGAAGGGTGGATCCCGGCGTGGCGCTGCGTCGCGCCAATGCCAAGTTCGAGCGGCGCTTCCGCGCGATGGAGCGGCTCGCCGCCGCCGACGGGATCGATCTTGCGGAGCTCGACCTCGATGCGCAGGACGCTTACTGGAACCGCGCGAAAGCCGAGGAAAAGGCGGCGAAGTAAGCGATGCGATGACGCCGCATCGGTGCGCGTGTCAGAGCTTTACCCGCCCGAGAAGAATGTCCTTGAACATCACCCAGTCGCCCATCAGCGACCAGAGCGGGTGCTTGAAGGTGGCCGGCCGGTTCTTCTCGAAGATGAAGTGCCCGACCCATGCGAAGCCGTAGCCGCACAGCGGCGCGCCGATCAGCCAGCGCGCGTCGCGCGTGACGATCGCGGCGACGAGGAAACCGAGCACGCCGAGGCTGCCGACGAAATGCAGCCGCCGGCTGATCGGATGCGCGTGCTCGGTCAGATAGAACGGATAGAACTCGCGGAAGCTCGAGAAGCGACGCATCGATCGGCTCCGTCAGTCGAGGAAGATCAGCCAGCCGGCGACGACGATCATCGCGAAGCCCGCCCAGTGGTTCCACTTCAGCGGCTGGCCGAGATACCAGGTCGAGAACACCGCGAAGACCAGCAGCGTGATGATCTCCTGCATGCCCTTGAGCTGCGGCGCGCTGTAGACATTGCTGCCGATCCGGTTGGCCGGCACCTGCAGGCAGTATTCGAACAGCGCGATGCCCCAGCTGGCGAGGATCACCCAGCGCAGCGGCGCGCCTTTGAACTTGAGGTGGCCGTACCAGGCGAACGTCATGAAGACGTTGGCGGCCATGAGCAGGAGGGGACTGAGGATGCGTTCGTTCATCGAGATCAGGACGAGTTGAGAGAAATGGACCGTCTTCACGGCGCATAGACTGGCAGCCGGGCACCTTTCACAAAACTGAAGGAGGGCTCCCCTGATGCAGACCAACCGAGACGGCGGCCTCGTCCTCATCATCGAGGACAACCGCAACATTTCCGAGATGATGGGCGAATACCTCGAAAGCCGCGGCTTCGAGGTGGACTATGCGGCCGATGGCCTCGACGGCTACCGCCTGGCGGCCGAGAACAGCTACGACGTGCTCGTGCTGGACCTCATGCTCCCGCGCCTGGACGGCGTGGAAGTGTGCAAGCGGCTGCGTGAGGAAGCCCGCAAGTCGACCCCGGTGCTGATGCTGACCTCGCGCGACACGCTCGACGAGAAGCTCACCGGCCTGTCCGCCGGCGCCGACGACTACCTGACCAAGCCGTTCGCGATCCAGGAACTGGAGGCCCGCCTGCGCGCCCTGATCCGCCGCGAGCGCCGGCAGGTCGGTGGCGAGGTGCTGAAGGTCGCCGACCTGGTCCTCGACCCGGCCAGCCTGCGCGTGACCCGCGGCGGCGTCGAGCTGCAGCTCTCGCCGATCGGCCTGCGCCTGCTGACCATCCTGATGCGCGAATCGCCCCGCGTGGTGAGCCGCCAGGAGATCGAGCGCGAGATCTGGGGCAACGGGTTGCCGGACTCCGACACCCTGCGCAGCCATCTCTACAACCTGCGCAAGACCATCGACAAGCCTTTCGACAAGCAATTGCTGCACACGGTGCAGTCGGCCGGTTACCGTATCGCGGACATTTCCCAGCCGCCGGAGTAATCCGGCGACCGCATGCCGCACGGGCTTCCCCGGAAAATCAAGGTCGCGTTCATCATCCAGGCTCTCATCGCGAGCCTGGTGATGGCGCTCGGCATCGCCTGCACGGAGCTCGGCGTCCGGCAGGTGCTGCTGCGCGAGCGCCTGGCCGACGAGGCCCGGGTCGCCTGGGAGGAAGCCGGCTCGGGTGCCACGCTGCCGTACAACTCGCGCATGTCCAGCTACTTCGTGGCCGCCGATGCGCCGGTCACGGGTCTGCCGGCCCAGCTGAGAGCGCTGGCGCCGGGCTACCACATCCCGTGGTGGGGCGGCCCGGCGGTAATCGTCGACCGCCGCTCCGCCGGCACCGTCTATGTGAGCCTCAATCCGCGCTTCACCGATGACGCCGTGTTCTGGACCGGCGGCCTGAGCCTGCTGCTGGCGCTGCTGGCGACCTATCTCGCGGCCTGGATGACCTACCGGATCTCGCGCCGCATGGTGGCGCCGGTGAGCTGGCTCGCCGGGATCGTCGCGCGCTGGGATCCCCTCGCGCCGGATGCCGCCGCGCTCGCGCCGCAGAACCTGCCGGTGGATTCCGGGCTGGAGGTGCGTCGACTTGCGCATGCGTTGCGCGGCATGGCCACGCGCGTGGGCGAGTTCGTCGACCGCGAGCGCCGCTTCACCCGCGACGCCAGCCACGAGCTGCGCACGCCGCTCACGGTGATCCGCGTGGCCTCCGACATCATGGCCGGCGACCCGGAGATCCCCGAGCGCTCGCGCCGCGCGGTCGGCCGGATCCAACGCGCGGGCCACGACATGCAGGCGGTGATCGACGCCTTCTTCATCCTCGCCCGCGACGCCGAGATCGACGCCGAGAGCGAGCGCTTCGACATCCACGAGGTGGTCGACGACGAGGTCGAGCTTGCGCGCACGCTCCTCGGAACGAAGCCGGTCGAGATCGCGGTGCGTGACGACGGCGGCGGCGTGATCGACGCGCCGCGCCGCGTGCTCTCGCTGATGGTCGGCAACCTGCTCAGCAACGCCGTGCGCTTCACCGAGCGCGGGCGCGTCGAGGTGGTGCTGGCCCCGGATCGCATCGAGGTGCGCGACACCGGCGTCGGTATGTCCCGCGAGACGCTGGCCAAGGCCTTCGACGCGTTCTACCGCCACGACCGCGACGGCGGTGGCGAGGGCATGGGCATCGGCCTGTCCATCGTGCGCCGGCTGGGCGAGCGGTTCGGCTGGCCGGTCGAGCTCGAGAGCGCGCCCGGCGAAGGCACCACCGCGATCATCCGCTTCCGTCGCTGAGCTCCTGTCAACGGAACGCGCATCGGTGCGTTCATATCGTTGACGCATTTCCGCATTCCGAATCCGACGATCCCGCATGAGCCGACCCGGTTCTTCCGTTCCCCGTCCCGCGCGCCGCCGCGGCCCCCTCCTGATCGCCGCTGTTGCCCTGATCGCGTTGGGCGGCCTGTGGTACTGGAAATCGCACAAGGCCGCGGCGGACGACGCCGGCGGCTACCGCACGGCGCGCGTCGAGCAGGGCGACATCCGCGTGGTGATCTCCTCTACCGGCCAGCTGAGCGCGATCTCGACCGTCGTGGTGGGTTCGGAAGTCTCCGGCCGCGTGACCGACGTACTGGTCGACTTCAACGACCGCGTGACCAAGGGCCAGGTGCTCGCGCGCCTGGATCCCAGCACCTATGAGGCGCAGATCGCGCAGGGCAACGCGGCGATCGGCGCGGCGCAGGCCAATTCCGTCGAAGCCGCGGCCGCGCTGCGCAACGCCGAGCTCGACTACCAGCGCAAGGCCGCACTCGGCCGCGACAAGCTCGTCGCGCAGGCCGACGTCGACCTCGCGCGCGCAACGCTCGAGCGCGCGCGCGCGGCGCTGATCGCCAGCCGCGCGCAGATCGCGCAGCAGCAGGCCGGCACGCGCACGGCGCGCCTCAACGTCGGCCGCAGCGAGATCCGCTCGCCGGTCGATGGCGTGGTTCTGACGCGAACCGTCGAGCCCGGCCAGACGGTGGCCGCGAGCCTGCAGGCGCCCGAGCTGTTCAAGCTGGCGGAAGACCTGTCGAAGATGAAGATCGAGCTGGCCGTCGACGAGGCCGACATCGGCCAGGTGCGCGTCGGCCAGCGCGCCACGTTCACCGTCGACGCCTTCCCGGACCGCCGCTTCAACGGCGAGGTCTCGCAGGTGCGGCTGTCGGCGACGACGACCAACAACGTCGTGACCTATCCGGTGGTGATCGAGGTCGACAACCAGGACGGCAAGCTGCTGCCCGGCATGACCGCGAACGCGGAGATCGAGGTCAGCAACCGCAGCGGCGTGCTGCGCGTGGCCAATGCCGCGCTGCGCTACAAGCCCAGCGACGAGGAAGCCGCCGCGCTGCAGGCGCAGGCCGGCCAGCCCCCGCAGGGTGCCGCCGGTGGCCGCATGGGCATGGCCGACGACCTGCAGAAGCTGGCGACGTCGCTGGATCTCACCGCACCGCAGCGCGAGGCTTTCGACGCGGCGATCAAGGAGATGCGCGATCGCATGCAGGCGCGGCAGGCGCAGGCGGGCGCGCAGGCGCAAGGCGGTAATCGCCTCTTTGGCGGCGGCCCGGGCGGCCCTGGCGGTGGCGCGCGTGGCGGCGCGGGCGGGCAGAACGTGGGCGCGATGCGCCAGCGCATGGCCGAACGCATGGCGCAGCAGTTCGCCGCGTTCCGCGCCACCCTGAATCCCGCGCAGCAGCAGGCCTGGGATCGCGGGCTCGACGAGATGGCGGCTGCGCGCCGCGCCCCGCTGTACGTGCTGGACGCGGGCAAGCCGAAGATGGTGATGGTGCGCCTCGGCGCGAGCGACGGCTCGTACACCGAGGTCTCCGGCACCATCAAGGCGGGCGACACGGTGATCACCGGCGTGGAGCGCAAGGCGAAATGACCGCTGCCGTCATCGAGACGCGCGGCCTCGGCAAGGTCTATTCGCCCGGCACCGAGGCCGAGGTCGTCGCGCTGCGCGGTGTCGAGCTGTCGATCGGGCGCGGCGAGTTCGTCGCGATCATGGGCCCGTCGGGTTCGGGCAAGTCCACGTTGATGAACCTGCTCGGCTGCCTGGACACGCCGACGGAGGGCGTCTACCTCTGCGACGGAGTCGACGTAGCCACGCTCGACGCCGAGCAGCGCGCCACGCTGCGACTGCGCACGATCGGCTTCGTGTTCCAGGGCTTCAATCTGCTTACGCGGCTGGATGCGCTGGAGAACGTCGCGATGCCGCTCGGCTATGCGGACATCGCCCGCAGCGAGCGCCTCAAGCGCGCACAGGAAGCGCTGGAAGCCGTCGGCCTCGGCGCACGGGTGCGCCATCGCCCCAGCGAGCTCTCGGGCGGCCAGCAGCAGCGCGTGGCGATCGCGCGCGCGCTGATCAATCGCCCGCCGGTGATCCTGGCCGACGAGCCTACAGGCGCGCTCGATACGAAAACCGGAGAGGAGATCCTCGCGCTTTTCAAGCGCCTGCGCGACGACGGCCATACCGTCGTGCTGATCACCCACGATCCGGAAGTGGCCGCGCATGCCGACCGCGTGTTCGTGATGCGCGACGGCGAGCTGCATCCGCAGACCGACGAGACGCGCGTGCCCGACATCGCGCCGCCCGATACCGGCCCGTGGACGGAGGGCGCGACATGAAGTTCACCGAAACCCTCCGCACCGCGACGTTCTCGCTGCGCGGTAACTGGCTGCGCAGTGCGCTGACTTCGCTCGGCGTGATCATCGGCATCGCCGCGGTCATCGTGATGGTGTCCGTCGGGCAGGGCACACAGGCGGAGATCGACAAGCTGGTGTCGGGCCTGGGCTCGAACCGGCTCGACATCAGTCCGGGCGCCGGTCGCGGCATGGGCGGCGTGCGCATGTCGTCGAGCTCGTTCTTCACGCTCACGGAGGACGATGCGACCGCGATCCGCGAGGAAGTGCCCGAGGTCGAGCGCGTCACCGGTACGCTGCGCGGCAGCACGCAGGTGGTGTTCGCCGAGAACAACACGCAGTCGTCCTGGCAGGGCGTGCAGGAAGACTGGTTCGCGATCAACGGCTGGGAGCTGGCCGGTGGCGAAGGCTTTTCCGGTTCGGATTACTCGGGCGGCAAGTCGGTGATCCTCGGCGAGACCGTGCGTCGCGAGCTGTTCGGCGACGAGGAAGCCGTCGGCCAGACCGTGCGCCTCGGGCGCGTGCCGTTCACGGTCGCGGGCGTGCTCAAGTCGAAGGGACAGGGCGGCTTCGGCCAGGACCAGGACGATCTGGTCGTGGTGCCGCTGGAGACCGCGCGTCGCCGCCTGATGGGCGCGATGGGCCTGCCGGCCGGCGCGGTCATGCAGATCGCGGTGGGCGTGGCGGACGCGAAGGATCTCGACTACGCGCAGGGCGAAATCGAGGCGCTTCTGCGCCAGCGCCATCGCATCCAGCCGGGCGAGGAGGACGACTTCAGCGTGCGCAACATCGCCGAGGTGGTCGCCACGCGTACGCAGGCGACGCGGCTTATGTCGCTGCTGCTCGGTGCCGTCGCGAGCATTTCGCTGATCGTCGGCGGCATCGGCATCATGAACATCATGCTGGTCTCGGTGACCGAGCGCATCCGCGAGATCGGCCTGCGCATGGCGGTCGGTGCGGGGCCGCGCGACATCCAGCGCCAGTTCCTCGCCGAGGCGATGCTGATCTCGCTGATCGGTGGCGCGCTCGGGATCCTGATCGGCATCGGCGGTGCGCTCGCGGTCGAGAAGTTCGGCTCGCTGCCGGTGAAGCTCGACGGCAGCGTGATCCTGCTGGCCGCGGGTTTCTCGATCGCGACGGGCCTGTTCTTCGGCTTCTACCCGGCGCGCAAGGCGTCGCGGCTGGATCCGATCGAGGCGCTGCGTTCGCAGTAGGCGCAGGCGCACGGTCGGCAAAAAAAGGAAGGCGGCCCGAAGGCCGCCTTCCTTCGTTACGACGCTATCAGCGCGAGTACAGCAGGATGTTCGGCGAGCCGCTGCCCGGGCTCGTCACCTTGCTGGCGGTGCCGTTGGTCTTGAGCCAGCTGCGCACCTGCGAAGGCGTGGCCGAGGGCGCGCGCTGCAGGTAGAGCGCCGCGGCGCCGGCGACGTGCGGCGAGGCCATCGAGGTGCCGCTGATGGTGTTGGTCGCCGAGGTGCTGGTGTACCAGGCCGACTTGATCGAGCTGCCCGGTGCGAACAGGTCGAGGCAGGAGCCGTAGTTCGAGTACGACGCGCGTGCGTCGGTCGAGGTCGTGGCGCCCACCGTGATCGCACCCGAGGCGCGCGCCGGCGAGTAGTTGCAGGCGTTCGAGGCGTCATTGCCCGCGGCCACCACGACGGTCACGCCCGCGTTGGCGAGATTGTTCACCGCGGTGTCGACCGCCGAGGAGGCGCCGCCGCCGAGCGACATGTTGGCCACCGCCGGCTTGACGTGGTTGGTGCGCACCCAGTCGATGCCCGCGATCACGCCCGAATTGGTGCCCGAGCCATTGCAGCCCAGCACGCGCACGGGCACCAGCTTCACCGACTTGGCGACGCCGTAGGTCGAGCCGCCGACCGTGCCGGCGACGTGCGTGCCGTGGCCATTGCAGTCGGTGGTGCCGCGACCGTCGCTGACCGCGCTGTAGCCCGACAGCATGCGGCCGCTGAACTGCGAGTGCGTGCCGAGGATGCCGGTGTCGATGATGTAGGCGCGCACGCCCGAACCGGTGTAGTCGTACACGTAGGTGCCATTGAGCGGCAGCGAGCGCTGGTCGATGCGGTCGATGCCCCAGGTGGCGCCGCTCTGCGTGGCGTTGATGGAGATCGTCGCGTCCTCCTCGATCATCGCGATGCGCGGATCCTTGAGCATGCGTGCGATCTGCGCTTCCGAGGCGCGAACCACGAAGCCCTGCACCGCGTTGCGGTAGACCATGCGCACGTCGCCGCCGTGCTTGGCGGCCAGGTCGACCGCCGCGTTCTCGGCTGCGCGGGCGAGGCCCTGCTCGCGTGCGAGGCTGGCCTGCACGGGCAGCTGCGACGGGTTCAGAACGACGATGTACTGTCCTTCGATGCGGTTCTTCTGGGCGCGGACCAGCGTGCCGGCGCTGGCAGCGGTCGAAACGAGGGACAGGGAAATAGCGACGGCGAGGACGTGCTTGGCGTTCATTGCTGCTCCATCAGTCTGTGAGGGGGAGTAGGCCGATCGGTCTGGAGGGCGGCCGTTGCGCCGGCGGGAACACGGCGCCGGGGGACAATCCAAACGATGGTTGAACGATGTCAACCAAAAGATGGCCGGGTTTGCTGGCCGAATGCGTTATATGACCGGGCTTCCGTCACGAGCGCCGGCCGCAAGTAACGGATCCATAAGGAGTTTCGGTCAGTTTGGCGCCCGTGGAAGTCATCTCGGATCAGTCAGTTACGTGATGGTCCCGTCAAGATCGATGTTGCGGTGCACCGTCGCGTTGCGGCCGTTCGACAGGTCGGGGCGAAGCGTCGGCCGCTATGCTCGGCGGGCGTCCAACCGAGGAAAGCTGATGCGATTCGCGCCCCTTCTGCTGCTCGCTCTGGCGTCCGCCGCCGCCGCCGCCGCGCAGTCGCTCCCCGTCGCGGCTCCGGGCCGCACCGCGCTGGTCATCCACGGCGGCGCAGGCTTCGTGCCGCAGGAATCGCTGACCGACGCCGACCGCAAGGAGATCGACGAGACCCTCAATCGCGCGCTCGACGCCGGCAACGCCGTGCTGCAGAAGGGCGGCCCGGCGCTGGACGCCGTGCAGGCGGCGATCCTGGTGCTGGAGGAGTCGCCGCGCTTCAACGCCGGCAAGGGCGCGGTGTTCAATGCGCGCGGCGGGCACGAACTCGATGCCGCGGTAATGGAAGGCCATACCCGGCGCGCCGGCGCGGTGGCGGGCGTCACCACGGTGCGCAATCCGATCCGGCTGGCGCGTGCGGTAATGGAGCGCAGCCCGCACGTGATGCTGGCCGGCGAGGGCGCGGAAGCCTTCGCCGATACACAGAAGGACATCGAACGCGTCCCCAACGGCTGGTTCGACACGCCGCACCGCCGTCGACAGCTCGAAGAGGCCCAGCGCAAGGAGCAGGCGCAGCGCGCTGCCGTTCGCGCACCCGGAGACGACGGCAACGACGGCCGACGCTACCTCGGCACCGTGGGCGCGGTGGCGCTGGACCGCGACGGCCACATCGCTGCGGGCACCAGCACGGGCGGCATGACCAACAAGCGCTGGGGCCGCGTCGGTGACGCCCCGATCATCGGCGCCGGCACCTGGGCAGACGCCGGCTGCGGCGTTTCGGGCACGGGCTGGGGAGAGTTCTACATCCGCGCCGGCGCCGCCCGCGACATCTGCGCCCGCGTCGAATACCGCGGCGAGACGCTGCAGGCGGCGGCGGACGAAGTGATCAACAAGGTGATCCCGGCGATGGGCGGCGACGGCGGCGCGATCGCACTGGACATCGAGGGCAACATCGCGATGCCCTTCAACAGCGGCAGCATGTTCCGTGGCTGGATCCGCCCGGACGGCAGCCGCGGCGTGGCGATCCACGGGGAAGGCACGACGCGCTGAGGCAGGCTGCGACGCGGCCGGCACGCGATTGCGGGCCGCGGTCGCGGATCGGCCGATCGACCGGCGGCGCCGGGAACGCCGCGTGCCACAATCCCGCACGGCGTGGACCGGGGATCCGCGCCGCCTCCCGCAGTCGCAGGACACGGCGGAGCCCCGGCCCGACCGTCGCCACGAGACACCGCCATGGCCGACACCGTCGGGCACCTGCCGCGCCACCCGCTGCGCATCGTCAAGGCCGCCAAATGGTCGTTCCAGGGCCTGTGCGCGGCCTGGCGGCACGAGTCCTCGTTCCGCCTCGAGGTCTGGTTGTTCGTCGTGCTGGCGCCGCTGGCCTGGTGGCTCGGGCAGTCGGGCGTGGAGCGCGTGCTGCTGATCGGCTCGATGCTCGCGGTGATCGCCGTCGAGCTGCTCAATTCCTCGGTCGAGGCGGTGATCGAGCGCTATGGCGCCGAGTTCCACGAGCTCGCCGGACGCGCCAAGGACATGGGCTCGGCGGCGGTGTTCGTGATGATGCTCAACGTGCTCCTGACGTGGGGCGTGATCCTCCTCCCGCGCCTGATCGCTCCGGACGCGTAAACTGCGCGACCCCTGACCTGCGGATACGACCGTGATCGAGATGCTGCTCGACCCCCAGACCTGGATCACGCTGGTGACGCTGAGCGCGATCGAGATCGTGCTGGGCATCGACAATCTCGTCTTCATCTCCATCGCCGTCAGCAAGCTGCCGTACGCGCAGCGCGACCGCGCGCGCCGCTTCGGCATCGCGGTGGCCTGCATCACCCGTATCGCGCTGCTGCTCACGTTGGCCTGGCTCGCCGGACTCACCAGCGACCTGTTCCAGGTGTTCGGCAAGGGCGTCTCGGTCCGCGACCTGGTGCTGATCGTGGGCGGCCTGTTCCTGGTCGTGAAGGGCGTCGGCGAAATCCGCGACCTCATCGTCGGCGAGCCGGAAGAGGACGACATCCACACCAGGCCGGCAGCCTCGTTCGGCATGGTCATCGCGCAGATCGCGGTCATCGACATCGTGTTCTCGCTCGACTCGGTGATCGCCGCCGTGGGTATGGCGAACCAGCGCGCGGTGATGGTCAGCGCGATCCTTCTCGCCGTCGGCGTGATGCTGCTGGCCTCCAAGCCGCTGGGCCGATTCATCGACGAGAACCCGACGATCAAGATGCTCGCGCTGGCCTTCATCGTGCTGGTCGGCGGCTACCTGGTGCTCGAAGGCTTCGACCTGCACATCTCGAAGGGCTACATCTACGGCGCGATGGGCTTCTCGGCGGTGGTCGAGGTGCTGAACCTCGTCGCCCGCCGACGCGCCGCCCGTCGCCTCGCGGAGTAGCGGGGCGCGCCGTCACGGCGTATTTATCGGTACAGCCGGTACGTTGACGCGCCGGCACCGCCGAAACGACGACCGAGGCCCGACATGCGCAAGACGCTCACCGCCCTGATGCTGCTGATGCTCGCCACGCTGCTGAGCGGCTGCGGCTACAACACCATCCAGCAGAAGGACGAGGCGGTGAACGCCGCCTGGTCGCAGGTGCTCAACGTCTACAAGCGCCGCGCGGACCTCGTGCCCAACCTGGTCGCGACGGTGAAGGGCTACGCGAGCCACGAGGAGCGCGTGCTGACCGAGGTGACGGAAGCCCGCGCGCGCGTGGGCAGCATCAACGTCAATGCCGACGACCCGAACTCGCTGGCGCAGTTCCAGGCCGCGCAGACGCAGCTGCAGGGCGCACTGAGCCGCCTGCTGGTGGTCAGCGAGCAGTACCCGCAGCTCAAGGCCGACCAGAACTTCCTGCAGCTGCAGGCGCAGCTGGAAGGCACCGAGAACCGCATCGCGGTGGAGCGCCAGCGCTACATCGGCACCGTGCAGGACTACAACACCTACATCCGCCAGTTCCCGACCAACATCACCGCGAAGATGTTCGGCTACAAGCCCCGCCCGAACTTCACCGTCGAGAACGAGGCGCAGATCTCCAGCGCGCCGACGGTGGACTTCGGCGCGCCGCCGGCCGCCGCGCCGCAGGCTCCGTCGGCCATGCCGCCCGCCACGGCGCCGCCGCAGCCGTCCAACGCTCCGCTGCAGCCGTCGACCGCACCCACGCCGGCGCCCGCACCGCCGACCAGCACGCCGCCGCAGACGCAGGGCTGACCGCGTCCCGATGCGTCGCGGTCCGCACCTGCTGTTCGCCGTCGCGCTGGCGCTGCTGACGGCGCTGCCGATCGGCGCACAGGTGCTCGCACCCAGCACCGCGCCGCGCGAACTCGGCGGCGCGGCGCCCGCGACGACGCCTGCCGGAACACCCGCGGCGCAGCCGGCACCTGCGGCGATGCCCGCCACCGTGCCGGCATCGCCACAGGCGACGATGCCCGCACCGGTGGCCGAGACGCCCGACGGCTTCGCACCGGTGCCGCCGCTGACCTCGCCGGTGGTCGACACCACCGGCACGCTGGACGCGCAGTCGCGCCGCCAGCTCGAGCAGCAGGCACTCGCGCTGCAGCAGCGCAAGGGCGCCCAGTTGCAGATCCTCATGGTCCCGACCACGCGGCCCGAGGAGATCGAGGAGTACGCCGTACGCGCCTTCGAGCAGTACCGGCTCGGCCGCAAGAAGGTCGACGACGGCGTGCTGGTGGTGATCGCCAAGAACGACCGCCGTGCGCGCATCGAGGTCGGCTACGGCCTCGAAGGCCGGATCCCCGACGCGACCGCCATCCGCGTCATCAACGAGTACATGACGCCGCATTTCCGCCAGGGCGACTACGCGGGCGGGCTGGTCGAGGCCACGCGCGTCATCACCCAGCTGATCGACGAGGAGCCGCTGCCGCCGCCGATGGCGCAACCTTCGGCCTCGGGCGCGCGCCGCGGCGGCAATCCGTTGCTCGCGTTGATCGCGGCCTTCTTCGTCGCGCAGATGGCGCGCGGGCTGTTCGGCGGCGCTCCGGCATTGTTCCGCGGCATCGCCGGTGGGGTCGCGGCCGCCGCGGTGGCCGCGCTGCTGGCGGGCCTGCTGTTCGGCGCGATCGGTGGCCTGATCGGCTTCTTCCTCGGCCTGTCCGGTGGGCGGCGTGTCCGCTACGCGCGCGACGTCGGCCTCGGTGGCTGGTGGGGCGGCGGTGGATTCGGCGGTGGCGGTTTCGGAGGTGGCGGTGGCTTCGGCGGTGGAGGCGGCTGGGGCGGTGGAGGCGGCATGAGCGGAGGCGGCGGCGCCTCGGGGAGCTGGTGATGCGCGCACTCAGGCATCTCTTCGCGCCATCGTCGGCGCGCCTTTTCCCGGAGCCGCTGCTCCGGCGCGTCGCCGCGGCGATCGCGGCCAGCGAAGCGCGCCATGCGGGCGAGATCTGCTTCGCGGTCGAGGCCGCGCTGCCGCTGCGTCTCGCGCTGGTCGACCATCGTCCGCGCGAACGCGCCCTGGAGGTGTTCGCACGGCTGCGGGTCTGGGACACCGAGGCCAACAACGGTGTGCTGGTCTACATGCTGCTGGCCGACCATGCGATCGAGATCGTCGCCGACCGCGGCTTCAACGGGCGCGTCGACACCGAGGCATGGGCCGCGATCTGCCGCGACCTCGAGCAGGCGATGCGCGCGGGCGACACCGAAGCCGGCGTGCTGCGCGCCGTGGACGCCATCTCCGCGCTGCTGGAACGTCATTTCCCGCGCCGCGAGGGCTATGTCGATACCAACGAGCTGCCCGATCGCCCGCACATGCTCTGATGCCGGCAGGACGATCCGCATGTGACGCCGGCCACGCCGGCAGGCCACAATACCGGCCGTCCCGCCGTGGCCGAGCCTGATGACGATCCTGCACGACATCGATCCGATCGCCCTCCACCTCGGCCCGGTGCAGGTGCACTGGTACGGCGTGATGTACATGCTGGGCTTCATCGCCGCCTGGCTGCTGGGCCGTCGCCGCATCCGCGCCGGGCGCCTGCCCGGCGTCAACGAGCAGGGCTTCGGCGATCTGCTGTTCTACGGGATGCTCGGCGTCGTGCTGGGTGGCCGCCTCGGTTACATCCTGTTCTACGCGTTCGGCGATTTCCTGCAGAACCCGCTGATGGTCTTCCGCATCTGGGAAGGCGGCATGAGCTTTCACGGCGGCCTGCTCGGCGTGATGGCCGGCGTGTGGCTGTGGTGCCGGCGCCAGAACCTGCACTTCATGGACGCGATGGATTTCGTCGCGCCGCTGGTGCCGCTGGGGCTGGGCTTCGGCCGGCTGGGCAATTACATCGGCGGCGAGTTGTGGGGCAAGTTCACCGGTGGCGGCTGGGGCGTGGTGTTCCCGCGCGGCCTCGCCGGCACGCCATACGAGCACGCGACGATGGCGCAACTGCGCGAGCTGCATGCGCAGGGCGCGCTCGACGCGTTCGCGCGGCACCCGTCGCAGCTCTACCAGGCGGTGCTCGAGGGCATCGTCATGGCGTCGGTCCTGTGGTGGTTCTCGCGCCGTCCGCGGCCGCGCTATGCCATCGGTGGCCTGTTCGCGCTGCTCTACGGCCTTTTCCGCTTCCTCGTCGAATTCGTGCGCGAGCCCGATGCGCAGCTCGGCTACCTCGCGTTCGGCTGGCTGACGATGGGCCAGGTGCTGAGCCTGCCGCTGATCGCGCTGGGCCTGTTCTGGCTCGCGTGGTCGCGCCGCCAGCCGACGCTGCAGCCGCAGGCCGGCTGACATGCGGCAATACCTCGACCTGCTGCAGCACGTCCTCGAGCACGGCACGGTCAAGGCCGACCGCACGGGCACCGGCACGCGCAGCGTGTTCGGCTGGCAGATGCGCTTCCCGTTGGCCGACGGCTTCCCGCTCGTCACCACCAAGAAGCTGCACCTGCGCTCGATCGTCCACGAACTGCTGTGGTTCCTGAAGGGCGAGACCAACGTCGCGTACCTGCGCGACAACAAGGTCACGATCTGGGACGAGTGGGCCGATGCCAACGGCGAGCTCGGCCCCGTCTACGGCAAGCAGTGGCGGCGCTGGACCGGCAGCGACGGCTCGGAGATCGACCAGATCAAATGGGTCGTCGAGGAGATCCGCCGCAATCCCGATTCCCGCCGCCTGATCGTCAGCGCGTGGAACGTGGGGGACCTGCCGCACATGGCACTGATGCCCTGCCACACGATGTTCCAGTTCTACGTCGCCGACGGAAAGCTCAGCTGCCAGCTCTACCAGCGCAGCGGCGACATCTTCCTGGGCGTGCCGTTCAACATCGCGAGCTACGCGCTGCTCACGCACATGGTCGCGCAGGTCTGCGGGCTCGGTGTCGGCGACTTCGTGCATACGCTCGGCGACGCCCATCTGTACGCGAACCATGTCGACCAGGCGCGCGAGCAGCTCACGCGCGAGCCGCGCGCGTTGCCGAGGCTCGTGCTCGATCCCGGCGTCGACGACCTGTTCGCCTTCACCTTCGACGACATCGCGGTCGAAGGCTACGACCCGCATCCGGCGATCAAGGCGCCTGTCGCCGTCTGATGCGGATCTCCATCGTCGTCGCCCATGACCGCAACCGCGCGATCGGCGTCGACAACGCGCTTCCGTGGCATCTACCCGACGACCTGAAGCGCTTCAAGGCGCTCACGCTCGGCAGGCCGATCCTGATGGGGCGCCTCACCGCCGAGTCGCTGGGCCGCGCATTGCCCGGTCGTAGCAACCTCGTGCTCACGCGCAGCGGCCGTGTGCCGTTCGAGGGCATGCGCGCGGTGGCAAACGTGGACGAGGCGTTGCGCATCGCGCGCGAGGAAGGCGCGGACGAACTCGCGGTGATCGGTGGCGGCGGCGTATTCGCCGAGGCGCTGCCGATCGCGACCGACCTGCACCTCACCCTCGTCGACACCGCCGTGCCGCGTGCCGATGCCTATTTCCCCGCAATCGACATGACCGAGTGGATCGACGTCGCGCGCGAACACCATCCGGCCGACGCGAAGCACGCCTTCGCGTTCGACTTCGTCGACCTGCGGCGCCGTTGAACATGCGTCCCGCCATGACGATGCCGTCGCGTGCGCTCGCCGGCGGCGTCGCGCTGTCCTGCCTGTGCGTCGCGCTCGCCGCCTGCGGCCGCTCCGCCGACGACGGCCCGTTGCCTTCCGATTTCGGCCGGCCCGCGCGACGCCTGTTCGGCTGCGCCGATGTCGGCGGGCTGTATCGCTGGCCGCCGGTGGCCGGCGAGTTCGCCAGTGGCTTCGCGTCCAATCGCAGGCCGTGGGCCGACGGCTATCCGGCCTACGTCGACCGCGTCCCGATGCAGCTCTGGGTGGACGTGCAGTCCAGTCGCATCGTGCTGCGCACGCGCCGCGCGCCCGCGAATGGCCGGCTTGCGCGGCAATGGGGCTACGTCGAGCACTACGTCACCGACTATCGATGCACGGGCGGGCGGCTGGAGTTCAAGCCGCACGAGATCGACGTGTCGCGCGACTGGGGGCGCGGCACGACGGGCACCAAGGGCTTCGTCCTGCAACGGCTGAAGGACGGCGCGCTCGCGATCGGCACGGTCGAGCGCATCGGCCATCGCACCGCGCCGGCGGTGCAATGGGGCGATCAGTCGGTGGGCGAAATCCCGCAGGCCGATCGCGTCATGTGGACGTGGTCGAAGCTCGAACGCATCGCCGACGCACCGGAGCAGGACGCGCGCTGACGCCCGTCAGGGCTTGGCGGGCGGCGCGTCGCGGCGCGGTCCACGATCGCGATCGCGGCCATGCCGGTGCCGGCCATCACGACCGTACTGGCGCGCCTTCGGCGGCTGCGCCGGCACGTCGCGGCCCTTCACCTGCGCGAGCTGCAGCTCGTCGGTGTCGAGGCGGATCGCGGTCAGCCTGCCGCCCCAGACCGCGCCGGTGTCGATCGCGTGCACGCCGTGGCCGATGAACAGGCCGAGCGCGGACCAGTGGCCGCAGACGATCTTCGTGTCGCGCGGCGTATGCCCCGGCACTTCGTACCAGGGATACAGGCCGGCCGGCTGCGTGCCCGGCGGGCCCTTGTCCTCGAACGAGATGCGGCCGCGCGGGCTGCAGTAGCGCATCCGGGTGAAGATGTTGATGATCGCACGCCAGCGGTCGATGCCCGCGAGCCGCGGGTTCCAAGCCGGCGCGTCGCCGTAGATGTGCTTGAGCAGGCGCGCGTACTGATCGCCCTGTAGCACCTTCTCGACTTCGCGCGCGTGGCGCTCGGCCATCGCGATGGTCCACTTCGGCGCGATGCCCGCGTGCAGCATCGACCAGCCCAGTTCGCGGTCGACGTGCATGAGCTTCTGCATGCGCAGCCAGCCCAGCAACTCGTCGCGGTCGGGCGCGGTGACGATGCGCTGCAGGTCGGCGTTGACCTTGCGTTGCTCCTCTTCGCGACGCTCGCCGATGGCGAGCAGCGAGAGGTCGTGGTTGCCCAGCACGACGACGCTGTGCTCGCGCAGCGAGTGCACGAGGCGCAGCGTTTCCAGCGACTGTCCGCCGCGGTTGACGAGGTCGCCGCAGAACCACAGGCGGTCGTTCGCCGGATCGAAGGCGATGCGCTCGAGCAGGCGCTGCGTCGCTTCGTAGCAGCCCTGCAGGTCGCCGATGGCCCAGACGGTCATGCGGTCAGTGCAGCGTGCGCGGCACGGTCAGGGTGAACGCGGGAATGGGCGCCTCGAAAGGCGTGCCGTCCTCTGCCTGCATGCGGTAGCTGCCGCGCATGGTGCCGAGGTCGGTTTCCAGCACGGCGCCCGACGTGTATTCGAACGCCTCGCCCGGCTCGATCAGCGGCTGCTCGCCCACCACGCCCTCGCCGTCGACCTCGCGCACCTGGCCGCGGGCGTCGGTGATGATCCAATGCCGGCCGAGCAGGCGCGCGCCCACGGCACCGCGGTTGTGCACGCGCACGGTGTAGGCGAAGACATAGCGGTCCTGCTCGGGTGCCGACTCGCTTTCGAGATAGCGGGCCTGCACATCGACGCCGATCGCATGGGGAAGCCGTTCGTTCATCCGGCCGAGTTTACGTGCCGCGCGTGGGCCGCGAAACCGCGCGCGTTCATGCCGCGCGTGCGAGCGCGTTGGCGAGCGCGACGAAGCCGTCGACCGGCACCTGCTCCGCGCGCAGCGTCGGGTCCAGTCCGCCCGCCGCGATCGCATCGGCGTCGCAGATGTTCGACAGCGCATTGCGCAGCGTCTTGCGGCGCTGGCCGAACGCGTCGCGCACCACGCGCGAGAACATGGCCCGATCCTCGACGGCGATTTCCGACGCCGGGCGCGGCACCAGCCGCACCACGGCCGAATCGACCTTCGGCGGCGGATTGAAGGCCCCCGGCGCCACGTCGAACAGCGGCGTCACGCGGCAGTACGCCTGCAGCATCACGCCGAGCCGGCCGTAGACCTTGCTGCCCGGGCCCGCGGCCATGCGGTCGACGACTTCCTTCTGCAGCATGAAGTGCATGTCCCGCACCACCGCCGCGTGGTCGAGCGCGTGGAACAGGATCGGCGAGGACAGGTTGTAGGGCAGGTTGCCGACCAAGCGGATCGTGCCGCCGTCTGCGAGCGCGGTGAAGTCGACCTGCAGTACGTCGGAATGGATGATGTGCAGCACGCCGTGCGACTGCGCAGCCTCGATCAGCGGTGCGATGAGGTCGCGGTCGAACTCGATGACGGTGAGTTCGCCGTGGCGCTCGAGCAGCGGGAAGGTGATGGCGCCCTGGCCCGGGCCGATCTCGACGAGGCGATCGCCCGGTTGCGGATCCACCGCCTGCACGATCTTGGAGATGATCCCGCGCTCGTGCAGGAAGTGCTGGCCGAGGCGCTTCTTCGGCGGTTCGGTGAAGGAATGCGTCATCGGGGGATTATCCCGCAGCGCGCGTGCGGCGGTGGTCAGGCCGTCGACGCGAGGCGGTGCGCGGCGAGCTTCGCGCACAGCGCCGCCGCGGCGAACAGGCTGGAAGGATCGGCGCGGCCCGTACCGGCGAGGTCGAGCGCGGTGCCGTGGTCGACCGCCACGCGCGGATAGGGCAGGCCGAGCGTGATGTTCACCGCGCGCTCGAAGCCGCTGTACTTGAGCACCGGCAGGCCCTGGTCGTGGTACATCGCGACCACCGCGTCGAAACCCTCGAGCTTCGCGGGCAGGAAGGCCGTGTCGGCCGGCAGCGGACCGGCGAGGTCGAAGCCTTCGCCGCACAGCCGCGCCATGACCGGCGCGATGACGTCGATCTCCTCGCGGCCCATGTGGCCGTCCTCGCCCGCGTGCGGATTGAGACCGAGCACCGCGATTCGCGCCCGGGCGACGCCGAAGTCGCGTCGCAATGCGGACCCCACGATGCGCAACGTGCGCTCGATGGCGTCGGCGGTGATCGCATCCGGCACCGCGCGCAGCGGCAGGTGCGTGGTGACGAGCGCGACGCGCAGCGCGTCGTGGCCGAGCATCATCACCACGTCGCAGTGCGCCTGCGCGGCGAGCAGTTCGGTAGTGCCCGTGTAGGCGATACCGGCGTCGTTGATCACGGCCTTGTGCACCGGGCCGGTCACCAGGCCGTCGAAACGGCCTTCGAGGCAGCCCCGGGCCGCTTCATGCAGGGCATCGATGACGGACGCCGCGTTCGCGACGTCGAGCCGACCGGGCTGGACGGGACGCGGAGCGTCGATCGCGACGAGGCCGAGCGTCCCGGGACGGTCGCTGGCCGGGTCATCGGCCTCGACGAGGTCGAGCGCGAGCCCGAGGCGCGCGGCGGCATCGCGTAGCACGAGCGCGTCGGCGAAAGCGATCAGGGAATGCGCGCGCGGCTGCTGGGCGAGCCGCACGCAGAGTTCCGGCCCAACGCCGGCCGGCTCGCCCGGGACCAGCGCGAGGCGCGGCGGGCGCACTCAGCCGCCGGTGGCGGCCGGCGTGGCCGGAGCGTTGGTCGTGGTGCTTGCGTTGCCGACGCGCATGTCGACATAGGCCTCGCCGCGCAGCTCGCGCAGGAAGCGGTTCCACTCGTCCTCGAGCTTGCGGCGACCGATCGTCTCGGCGACCTGCGCACGCTTGTTCGCGTCGCCGACGTTCGCCTGGCGCGTGCCCAGGCGCTGCAGCACGTGCCAGCCGGCCTGCGTGCGGAACGGCTTGGACACCTGGTTGTCCTGCAGCAGCGTGACCTGCGCGCCGAACTCGGGGCCGAACTCCTCGGGCGTGAACCAGCCGAGGTCGCCGCCGCGGGCGGCGGAGTTCTGGTCCTGCGAGCTCGCGCGAGCCAGCTCGGCGAAATCGGCGCCGCCGGCGAGGCGCGCGGCCAGCGTCTCGGCCTCGGCGCGCGCCTGGTCGTCGCTCTTGCCTTCACCGACGCGGATCAGGATGTGGCGGCCGTGGTACTGGGTGACCATCTGCGCCGGCGCCTGCGAGGCGTCGCGCACCTCGACCACGCGCAGCAGCTGGAAGCCGCTGGGGCCGCGGATCGGGTCGGTGACCTGGCCCGGCTGCATGTTCTGCACGAGGCGCGCGAACGCGCTCGGGATTTCGTCGCTGCTGCGCCAGCCGAGGTCGCCGCCTTCCAGCGCGTTCGGACTGTCGGAATAGCGCACGGCGGCGGCGGCGAAGTCCATCTCGCCCTTGTCGATCAGCGCCTTGACGCCTTCGATCTTCTTCTGCGCGGTGGCGATCTGCTCGGGCGTGGCGCCCTCGGGCAGCGCGACCAGGATGTGCGCGAGGTGGAACTGCTGCCCGGTGGCGGCGGTCGCGGCCATCGCGGCCTCGATCTCGGCCTCGCTGACGTTGATTCGGCCCTGCGCGAAGCGCTGGCGCAGGCGCTGCAGCAGCATCTCCTCGCGAATGGAGGCGCGGAACTCGTCGAAGGTCGAGCCGTCGGACGTCACGCGCTGGCGCAGCTGCGCCACGGTCGCGCCGTTCTGCTGTGCGATGGCGGCGATGGCCTGGTCCAGCTCCTCGTCGTTGACGCGGATGCCGGTCTCCTGCGCGCGCGCCACCTGCAGCTTGGTCAGCACGAGGCGCTCAAGGACCTGGCGTTCCAGCACGTCGTCCGGCGGCAGCTGGCCGGCGCGGTCGGCGTACTGCGCGCGGATGTTGGCCACCGCGCGGTCGAGTTCGCTGCGCAGGACGACGTCCTCGTTCACCACCGCGGCGATGCGGTCGAGTTCCCGCGCCTGCTGCTGCGCGTGGACAGGCAGCGGCGCGACGGCCGGTGCGAGCAGCGAAGCGGTCAGCAGGCACGCGAGCAGCGTCTTCACCGGGCGGGAGGATGTCGTCATGGGCTCAGGAGTCGGAAGTCGTGGGGGTGCCGCTGGTGACGGGCGGACTCACCGTCTGCGGCGGGACGAGATAGAGGTCGTCGCGGTCGTAACCGAGAATAGCACGGCGCAATACGCGTTCCGTCTTCTGCCCGGCCGACCCCAGGCCCTTCAGTTCAACTTCCAGTTGGAGAGCGTCGTTCAGCTCGCCGGAGCGGTCGCGCAGGTAGCGGCGGGCCACCGCGCGCACGGCCAGGCAGCAGCTTTCCCACTGCACGCCGGCGATCTGCTCCAGCGGCTTCTTGTCCAGCAGCGAGTAGTAGTAGCGGCCGACCACGCTCCAGTTCTCGGTGATCGGATACAGGAAGGAAATGTCGGCCTGTTTGATCAGGTCGGGTTCACTGCCCGGCACCGCCGGATTGAAGTTGATGTTGCGGCGATAGCGGTAGCCGAAGTTGACGATGCCGCGGTCGCCGACGAGGTAGCGCGCGCGCAGCGAGGCGAGGTCCTGGCCACGGATCTTCGGATCCCACTGGTAGGCGCCGTTGATCAGCCAGCGGTCGCTGGGCGCGAAGGTGGCATCGACGATCCACGCCGACTTGCCCTCGGCCACCCGCGATTCGCCGGGCGTGATCACCCGGCTGTCCTCGAAGTAGCGGATCTGGCCGAGGCTCACCGCGAGCTTTTCACGGCCGTCGGCCTCGCTGATGAAGCGCGTGGTCGCGGCGATGGTGAGCTGGTTGGCGTCGGTCTGGCGGTCAGGGCCGGTGTAGCGGTTGTCGCGGAACAGTTGGCCCCAGCTGAAGGTCATTGGCGCGGTATCGAATAGCGGGATGCCGCTCTGGTCGCGGTAGGGCACGCGCAGGTAGAACAGGCGCGGCTCGAAGGTCTGCAGGTAGCGCTCGCCGCGCACGGTGGTGTTGCGGTCGAAGTACATGCCGGCATCGACCGAAGTGATCGGCAGGCTGCGGCTGGGCGACAGCTCGGTCAAGCCAGCGCGCGACTGCCAATCGTTGTCGAGCTCCCATTGCGAGTAACGCCAGGCAAGCTTGGGATGCACGAACCAGCTGGCGCCGTCGAAGTTGGCGGCGACATAGGGCTTCACGTCGAGGCGCGAGCCGTCGAAGAGCGTGTTCTGGCCGGCATAGCTGGCGTGCCGGAAGCGCACCAGCTCACCATCGACGCCGGCCTCGAACCAGCGCCCGAAAGGCTGAGCCCAGTGCCCGAACACGCGCGGCAGGCGATCGTAGGGCAGGTTCGCGTCGCTGAGCGTGTAGTCGGCGAGCTGGTAATGGTTCGCGGCGATGCCCGCGTTCCAATACTGGCCGCGCCCGAATACACCGACATCGCTCTGCACGAAGTAGCTGGACACGCCGTAGAGGCTGTTGCTGAAGTCCTCGAGGTAATGCGTGTCGCTGACCCAGCCGAGGTTCGCACTGGCGTAGTACGTGGAGTCGAAATTGTGGATCGCCGTCAGGCCGAACTGGCCGCGGTTGTCCTCGGGCAGGGTCGCGCCGGGAATGGGGTTGCCGTTGAAGTCCTGCAGGTAGCGCTCGGGCCGGTTGCCGGGCAGGTCGTCCTTCGGCATCCAGGCGCCGGAGACGGTGCCGCTGCCCTGGCCGTACAGCCAGCGGAACTCGCCACCGAGCTGCACGCCGCGCTTGCTCATGAAACGCGGGTAGAGCGTGGCGTCGTAGTTCGGCGCGAGGTTGAGGTAGATCGGTTGCTTCCAGTCGAAGCCGTTGCGGCTGGAGCTGGAGATCGACGGATACAGCAGGCCCGTCTGGCGGCGGTCGTCGGTCGGGAACGGGAAGTAGGGCACGTACAGCACCGGCACCTTGCCCACGCGCAGGGTGGCGTTGCGCGCCACGCCGCGGCCCTTGGCGAGGTCGATGTCGATCTCGCGCGCGCGAAGCTCCCAGGCGCGCTGGTCGGGATCGCAGGTCGAGTAGGTGGCGCCGTAGAGCGCGCCGCGATCGTCGTTCAGCGAGATGCGGTCGGCGCCGCCGTTGCCGCGCCGGCGCACGAGCTGGTACTGCAGGTCGTTGATCGTGTGCGAGTCGGTGTCCTGGTTGCCCTCGGCGCTGTCGGCGACGATGCGCATGCCCGAGTCCTGGTAGCGCACGCTGCCGTCGGCGCGGTACTGGCCCGTGGTCTGGTTGTAGACCAGGCGGTCGGTGCCGAGGAACTGGTCGCCGCGGCGCAGCTGCACGTTGCCCTGCACCAGCGTGTCGGCATCTTCCGACCCTTCCAGCGCGTCGCCCTCGATGTCGGTGGGCTGCTGCACGCGGGTCTGCGAGTTGCCTGCGGTCGGCGTGGTCACGCCTTCGAAGGCAGGCACGGCGTCCTGCAGCGGGCACAGGCTCCAGTCCTCCTCGTCCTCGGCCGCCATCGCCGGGAGGGCGAAGGCGATGCACAGCGATAACGGGAGCAGGCGGAGAGTCGTGCGCACGCGGGTCATCCGTCGTTATGAATGGCGTTCAGGCCATCGGGCGGGTAGCTTGCCGTATCCCCACAGGGGCGGCAACGCGGCAGGATCGGGTGATCGGAGTGGAGGCGACATGAGCGCAGACGACAGGACCGGCGCGTCGACGCAGCGCAGCGACGAGGAATGGCGCGCGCGCCTGACGCCCGAGCAGTACGCGGTCTGCCGGTGCTCCGCCACCGAGCGCGCCTTCACAGGCAGGTTCTGGAACCACAAGTCGGCCGGCACCTATACCTGCGCGGCCTGCGGCGCCGCGCTGTTCCTGTCCGTCGACAAGTACGACTCCGGCAGCGGGTGGCCGAGCTATACGCGAACAGCCCGGCCCGAAGCGGTGACCGAGCACGAGGACGTCAGCCATGGCATGCGCCGCATCGAGGTGCGCTGCGCCTGCTGCGATTCGCACCTCGGCCACGTCTTCCCGGACGGGCCGCCACCGACGCACCTGCGCTACTGCATCAACTCCGCCGCGCTGGACTTCGTGTCCGAGCCCACCGGCTGACATGCGCGACCTGCTCCTCGTCGGCGCTGGCGGCTTCGTCGGTGCGCTCGCGCGGCACGCGATGGGCGGCTGGCTGATGGGGCTCGCCACGCAGCCGCGTTTTCCGTTCGGCACGCTCGCGGTGAACGTGCTGGGCTGCGCGCTGATCGGCGTATTCGCCGCGTTCGCCGAGGCGATTCCGTCGCTCAACGGGCCGGCGCGGCTGCTGCTGGTCACCGGCCTGCTGGGCGGTTTCACCACGTTCTCGGCGTTCGGCCTCGAAACCGTGCTGATGCTGCGGCGCGGCGACACGGCGCTCGCGGCGGCCTATGTCGCCGCGAGTCTGGTGCTCGGCCTGATCGCCGTGTGGATCGGCATGAAGGCCATCGCGCTGCCGCGCTGATCAGCCTTCGGCGAAGGCCTCGCGCGTGAGGTTGAGCGGATCGCCGTCGGTGCAGGCCACGTCGTCCTCAATACGGATGCCGCCGTAGGGGCGGAACGCGTCGACGCGCGACCAGTCCACGGCATCGGCATGTGGGCCGCCGCGCAGGTCCTCGAGCAGCATGTCGATGAAGTAAATGCCGGGCTCGATGGTGACCACCATGCCCGGCGCCAGCGTGCGGGTGAGGCGCAGGAACGGGTGGCCCTCGGGCTTGTCGATGCGCGCGTCGCCGGAATCGGCCGCGGCGAAGCCCGCCACGTCGTGCACCTGCAGGCCGATGCCGTGGCCGATGCCGTGCGGGAAGAACGTGCCGCTGACGCCCGTCTCGACCGCGGCCTCCGGCGAGATTTTCAACACGCCATGCTCGCGCAGGATGCGCGCGAGGGCGAGGTGCGCGTCGAGGTGGATTTGGCGGTAGTCGACGCCCGAGCGCACCTGTGCGCACATGCCGCGCTGGGCGGCGTCGACCGCGTCGATCAGCGCCTGGAACTCGCCCGCGGTGTCGCTGGCATAGGTGCGGGTGATATCGCAGGCGTAGCCGCCGAAGCCGGCGCCGGCGTCGATCAGGAAGCTGCGCGCCTCGGGCGGGGCCTCGCGATCAAGCTCGGTGTAGTGCAGCACGGCGCCGTGCTCGTTCAGCGCCACGATGTTGCCGTAGGGCAGGTCGTTGGCGTCCTGGCGCGCGGCGGCGCAGTAGGCGAGGTGGATGTCGAACTCGGACAGCCCCTCGCGGAACGCGGTTTCCGCGGCACGGTGGGCGCGCACGCCGATGCGCGAGGCCTCGCGCATCATCGCGATCTCGTAGGGCGTCTTGAACGCGCGGTGGTATTCGAGATACGAGATGACCGCGGCCGGATTGTTCGGGGCATACTCGCCGAGCGCGCTCTGCGGCTCGCCGATGACCGCGCTACGGCCCGCAGGGGGAAGATGGGCGAGGGCCTGGTCCGCGGTGCGGACCACCACGATGTCGAAATGCTCGACCCACCATCCGCTGGGCGCCTGGGGAACGACATGCCAGTAATCGCGCGGCTGCAGATAGACGAGCTTGGGCCGATAACCCGGCGTGATCACCAGCCAGCTGCCCGGGTTCCGCACCAGCGGCAGCCAGGCCTTGAACTGCGGATTGACCGCGTAGGGGTAGTCACGGTCGTCGAACGCCTGGTAGTGCAGGCTGCCGCTGGGCACGACGAGGTGGTCGAGGCCGGCGCGCTCGAGCGCGATGGCGGTGCGGGCCTGCAGCACTTCGACGTGGCGGGCGTACAGGGAGGCCGGAGCGTGATCGGTCATGTCGGGAGGGGGAGGAAACGACGGCATGGATTCTGACCCATCGGGCGTGGACGTGCCCGAACGCCGCCGCCTGCCGCGCAGCGCTTCCGGGCCCTGGGTAACCAGCCTGCTCGCGCTGCTCGCGGGGCTCGCGCTGACCGCCGCCCTGGTTGGCTGGCAGCGCGGGCGCGCCGAGGACGACCGCGCGCGCCAGCTCGACGCGCTCGCCGAGGGCCAGATGCGTGCACTGCAGGCGCAGATGCAGGAATACGAACTCGCGCTGCGCGCTCTGCAGGCCGGTTTCCTGGGCCATGGCGTCGACGCGCAGACCTTCGAGCGCATCTTCCGCGGCCTGGAGATGGCCCGCCGCCTGCCGGGCCTGCAGGCCGTGGTGTTTTCCGAACGCCGGGAAGGCCCCGACGGCACCTCGTATCCGACCACGCTGGTCGCGCCGCGCCAAGGCAACGAGGCCGTGTTCGGCCTGGACGTGCGCCAGCAGCCGGCCAACCTCGCCGCGCTGGAAATCTCCCGCGACGCGGACCGGCCGATGCTCTCGGCGCCGTTCCGGCTGGTTCAGGACGCCCCCTCGCACCCGCCCGACGGCCTGCTGCTGCGCCTGCCGGCGTACTCGCCGGGCGCCATGCCGACGACCGTCGCCGAGCGTCGCCAGCGCTTCGTCGGCTCGCTCGCGATGTCGTTCCGCATCTCGCGACTCGCCAGCGAATCCTTCCACCCCGACTGGCGCAGGTCGTTGCACCTTCGCATCGACGATGTCGACTCCCGCACCGTCGTCTACGACTCGAGCCCGGAGCAGGCGGGAGATCGCGTCGACGGCTGGCACGACGTACGCCTGATGGCGGTCGGCGGTCGGCAATGGCGGGTGACGCTGCACGACGCGCAGCACGGCGTGCTCGATGCGCGCGACGGGCTGCCGCTGCTGATCGCGGGCATCGCGGGCAGCATCGTGTTCGCGTTGTGGGCGGCCGCTCTCGCCGGCTCGCGGCGCCGGGCGATGGAGGTCGGCGAGGCCATGAGCCGGCGCTACCGCGAAAGCGAGGAGCGCTTCCGCGCCGTCAACGAGCTGCTGCCCGCGCTGGTTCTGCTGGCGCGCGAGGCCGACGGTCGCATCGTCTACGCCAACCAGGCCGCGCGCATCCGCCTGGGCGAAGGCGTGGACGGCGCGCGGCTCGACGCGCTGTTCGAGGACCCGCATCGCCGCGCCGAACTGCTCGACGGCGAGGAGCACAACTGGGAGAACGCCGAGGCGATGCTGCGCAGCACGAACGGCGACCGCTTCTGGGCAAGCGTCTCGATCTCGCGCGTGAGCATCAACGGGCGGCGCAAGCGGCTCGTGGTGGCTTCGGACATCTCGCACCAGCGGCAGCTCACCGAGCTGCTGAGCTACCAGGCCTCGCACGATGCGCTGACCGAGCTCTACAACCGCCGCGAGTTCGAGCGCCGCGTCGAGCGCACGCTCGCGCATGCCGCCGACACCCCGGCCTGCGCGTTGCTCTACGTCGACCTCGACCAGTTCAAGCTGATCAACGACACCTCCGGTCATGCCGCCGGCGACCAGCTGCTGACCCAGCTCGCGCAGGTCATGCGCGAGCAGCTGCGCGGGGGCGACATCCTCGCCCGCCTCGGCGGCGACGAGTTCGGCGTGCTCGCCTACAACGTGCAGGACGAAGCCGGCGCGCGACTCGTCGCCGAGCGTCTGCGCCAGCACATCGACGGCTACACCTTCGTGTGGGAGCGGGCGAGCTACGGCATCACCGCGAGCATCGGCGGCGTGCTGCTGGACCCGTCGAGCTCGCTGAAGGAGCTGTTCGCGCAGGCCGACACCGCCTGCTACATGGCGAAGGAAGCCGGCCGCAACCGCGTGCATTTCTTCTCCGCCAGCGACGACGCCACCGCGAAGCGCCGCAGCGAGATGGAATGGGCGCACCGCCTACGCTGGGCGCTGGAGGAAGACCGCCTGCGCCTGTACTACCAGGAAGTGCATCCGCTGGGCGCGCTGTCGGGCGGCCCCAAGATCGAGCTGTTGCTGCGCCTCGTCGACGAGGACGACCGCCTGGTGCCGCCGGGCGCCTTCATTCCCGCGGCCGAGCGCTACGGAATGATGCCCGCGATCGATCGCTGGGTCGTCGACACCGCGCTCGCCAACATGGATCGCCTGCATCCGGCGGCCGAAGGGCTCGGGCTCGTCGCGATCAACCTGTCGGGCGGCACGATCGAGGACGAGTCCTTCGTCGAGCACATACTCGAGCTGATCCGCCGACATGATGTCGACCCGCGCCGGCTCTGCTTCGAAATCACCGAGACGCTCGCGGTGCGCAACCTCGCACAGGTTTCGCGCTTCATGGGCGAGCTGCGCAAGGCCGGCTGCCGCATCTCGCTCGACGACTTCGGCGTCGGCATGTCGTCCTTCGGCTACCTCAAGAACCTGCCGATCGACGTCATCAAGATCGACGGCTCGTTCGTGCAGGACCTGACTAGCGACCCGATGAGCCAGGCGATCGTGCGTGCGGTGACCGACATCGGCCACCAGCGCGGGCTGCAGGTGGTGGCGGAGTGGGTCGACAGCGAGGCGATCATCCGCGCACTGCGCGAGGTCGGTGTCGACCATGCGCAGGGCTTCGCGCTGCACCGGCCGGAGCCGGTGGTAATGCACCGTCAGACGTAGGTGGCGCCCGGCGCGGCGATCCAGTCGCGCAGGCGCTCGAGCTGGCCGTCCTCGAACGACAGGAAGCGGAAGCCGCTCCAGGCCTGGCCGGGCGCCGCCGCCTCGTTGCGCCACAGCAGGTGGGCGCCGACCTCGAAGGCATGGCGGCCGCCGGCGCGGTCGGACAGCACGAAGCGCAGCTGGTAGAGGCAGTCGTCCTGTAGCGGGCCATTCGCCAGCAGCAGCATGCCGCTTTCGGAGACGTTGCCGAGCTGGCCGACGGTGTGGTCGGTCATCGCATCGACCACGTCGACGCGTTCCTCGACGCGGCGGCGGCGGCTGCGGCGCGATTCGTCGTTGGCCATGTTCATCGACTCGCCTCCCGCGGACGTCCATCGCCGAGCGACTGCAGCGCCGCGCGCCATGCGCGGTCGACCAGCCGGCCTTCGTCGGCGGTGACGATGCGGGCGCGGCCGTCGGCGAGGTCGCGCGCGAGTCGATCCAACGTACCGTCGGCCACGCGCTGGCCGCGCGGATTCACGAACAGCGTGGTCCCGGTGACGGGGCTCAGCCAGGAGAGGCGGCGACGCATGCTGCGGCCGCCCTCGTCCGGCAGGTCGAACCAGGTGCCTGGCGGCAGCGCGCGCACGCGCTCGGCCATCACCCGCGCCTCGCCCTGCAGCGCATCCGCACCGCTGTCATCGTCGACGGCGGTCTCCTCGCCCAGCCGCGCACGCGCCTTCAGGCGCATCGCCAGCTCGGTGCGCGAGGCGGCATCGTCGCCGGCCTCGTCCTCGGTGCCGGTGAGTATGCGTGCGATGCGGGCGGCGTCGTCGGCGTGGTAGCCCACCGTCGCCAGCCACTGGTCGACGAGCAATACGAGGTCGGGCGCCGCGCCCTGGCCGGCGGCAGCGCGCACCAGCTCGTGCGTCGCATCCACCAGCGCCAGCCAGTCGTCGCCTTCCTCGCCGTTGCGAAGGTGCGCGAGCGTAAGCACGTCCGCCCAGGCCTGGCGCAGCATGCCGCGATGGAAGGCGGGCACGCGCACGGTGGCGAGCGCCTGGTCGATGACCGTGGTACCGCGGCGGCGCGCCACGGCGAGCTTGTCCTTGCCGCGTGCGGCCTCGACGTTGCGGCGTTCGGCGATTTCCGAACGCCGCGCGACCGCTTGCAGCTGACTCTCCAGCGCCGTGACGCCCGCGCGGAACGCCGCGCCGAGGTCGTCCGGCGCGCGCGCGATCGCGTCGACGATGCGTTCGAGCTGCAGCAGGAGCTGCGGGTCGACATCGTCGGCTGCGTACCAGCGCGCCCCCGATTCGGCGACCGCGTTGAGCACCTCGCGGGCGGGATGCGCGGCGCGCAGGAAGAAGCTTGCATCGGCAAGCGCGAGGCGCAGCAGCGGAAGCCGCAGGCGCTCGAGCATCAGTGCGGCCGCGCTGTCGCCGCGTACGTCGCGCTGCAGCTGCGTGTACATCAGCCCGAGCAGTTCGAAGATGTCGGCGTCCTCGCGCGACAGCGCGACGGCCTCGCCCTGGCGATGCCGGCCCTGCAGCAGCACCCACTGGCGGATCGCGTCGATGTCGAGGCCGAGGACGTCGTCGCCGGCACCGCGCAGCATCTCCAGGACGGCCGCCGTCGGCAGCTCGCGGCGGCCGGGCATGGTCGGGGCGCCGACGCCCTCGAGGGCGAGGCCGCCACCGGTCGCGGCGGCGCCGGTGCCGGGTGCGAAACCGCCGCCGCGGAAGCGGTCGGCCATCGAACGCCGCGCGGCCAGCAGGTCCTGCAGCAACTGGAACGTCGGCGTGTCGGCGCTGCTGGGCGGCGTCGCGGTCCAGCCCGTGTGCGGGCGCTCGCCCTCGGGCTGGGGCGGCGTCGCGTCGTCGCCGGCATCGGCGCTGGAGGCTCTCGCACGCACACGCAATGGCACGAACGACAGCCCGGGCATGATGCGCAGGCGCGCCAGCGCCTCGTTGATCGATTCGGCGATGCCCGCGTATTCGGCCAGCACGGCGCGATCGAACTCGCGCAGCAGCGCGACGCGAAGCGCGAGGCTGAAGCCGCTGGCTTCGGCGGCGGCGAGCATCAGCTCGCAGAGCCGTCGCGGGCCGACGGGCAGGCGGCCGGGATCGAAGGCCGGGCTTTCGGCCAGCACCGCGAAGCGCTGGCAGAGCAGGTGGATGGGCAGCGGCGCGCGCGATTCCTGGCGCAGCGCGATCGCCTTGACCTCGGTCTGCTCGTCGGCCTCGTCCTCGTCGACGAGGCGCAGGTCCTCGAACGCGGGCATCGCCACGGGCGTGTCGAGCGGGCGCTGGGGCTCGCGCGAGGCGTCGCGCAGGCCGGCGAATTCCTCGTCGACGTTGCGCGCGAAACGTTCGATGAAGGCGCGCTGTCGGCGCGCGAGCAGTTGTGCCTGGTCCAGGTAGCTGATGCCCACCGAATGCCGCGCGCCCTGGTCGCGCACGTGCATCAGCCGGGCTTCGATGTGCGGGATGAGCCGGTCGAGCGGATCGATCACCAGCTCGTAGACGGCGGCATGGACGACCAGCAGCGCCTCGCGCACCCGCGCGGGCAGCGACGCGGACGCAAGGGCGTCCGCGGCAGGTATCCGCCTATTGGGTGGAAAGGGAACGGACAACTCGGATCTCCCCGCCGATCAGGACGATCTAAACACGCTCAGGCCCCGATGTCAGCTTCGATGGGTGCATCGAGGAACAGCTCGAGCACGTCGTTGGTGAAGCGACGCCCCGTTTCCGTAGGGCTCACGCGTTCGCCATCGTCCTGCAGCCAGCCGCGTTCGCGGGCGGTCGACATCGACGCGGCGATGGCCGCGCGCGGCAGGCCGGTGCGGGCCTCGAACTGCGTCCACGCGAAGCCCTCGTGCAGGCGAAGCGCATTCAGCATGAACTCGAAAGGCCGGCGCGCGGGTTCGATGCGTTCGTCGCCGCCGATGGCCGCGGGCGTGCCGGCGGTTTCGAGATACTTGGTCGGATGCTTGTGCTTCCAGCGGCGCAGGATCGTCTGTTCGGCGCCCAGCGTGATCTTGCCGTGCGCGCCGGCACCGATGCCGAGGTAGTCACCGAAACGCCAGTAGTTGAGGTTGTGCTCGCTGCGATGGCCGGGGCGTGCGTAGGCACTCGTCTCGTAATGCTGGAAGCCGGCCTGCGCCAGCAGTGCCTGGCAGCGCTCCTGCATGTCCCAGGCGAGGTCGTCGTCGGGCAGGCGCTCGGGCGGGCGCGCCGCGAACACGGTGTTGGGCTCCAGCGTGAGCTGGTAGTGGCTGACGTGCGTAGGCGAGAGCGCGATCGCACGCTCGACGTCGCGCTCGGCCATCGCGAGGTCCTGGCCCGGCAGCGCGTACATCAGATCGAGGTTGAGCTCGGCGAAGCCGGCGTCCTGCGCGGCGCGGATCGCGCCTTCGGCCTGCGCCGAATCGTGGATGCGGCCGAGCCGCTCGAGGCAGCCGTCGTCGAAGCTCTGCACGCCGAAGCTCAGGCGGTTGACGCCGGCGGCGCGGTAATCGGCGAGGCGACCGTACTCGGCGGTGCCGGGATTGGCTTCGAGCGTGATCTCGCAATCCGGCGCGAAGCGAAGGCGCGAGGACGCCTGCTGCAGGAAGCGGTCGACGAGATCGGCCGGCATCAGGCTCGGCGTGCCGCCGCCGAAGAACACGGTGCGGATCGTGCGGCCCCAGACCAGCGGCAGGTCGAAGTCGAGGTCGGCCAGCAACGCGTCGACGTAGGCCGCCATCGGCAACTCGCCGCGCCCCTGGTGCGAGTTGAAGTCGCAGTACGGGCACTTCCTCACGCACCACGGCACATGCACGTAGAGCGAGAGGGGCGGGGTGACGAGGCTCATGCGGGCGATGCGTCGTGCGGCTGGCGGACGTCGTCATGCTCGGGCATGGAGGCCAGCGCGTCGAGCAGGCGCGTGTCGATGCGTGCGCGGCGTCGGCCGTGCACGATCATCCACAGCGTCACCGCGCGCGAGGTGGCATGCCGCGCCGACGGCGCGTTCAGCACTACGTGCGCGCCATCGTCGTCCTGCACGATGCGCAGCCGGCACCATGGCAAGGGCCAACGGCGCAAGCGCAGCCCGCTGGCCTGGCGCGCGAAGAAGGGATGGAAGCGGAAGCCGCCGCGCGCCTCGCGAAGATGCAGCAGGGGGCCTTCGATCAGCGCCCACTGCAGCCGCGACATGCCCGCCAGCGACGAGGCCAGCAGCGCGATCAATCCCGGCATCGGCCCGAACGCCGCCAGCGTCGCCAGCGTGACGATGGCGCCGGTGGCCGCCACCATCGCGATGCCGATGCGGCGCGACTGCCAGCCGACGTCGAGCGTGTCGCGCAGCGTGCTCATCCTGCCCTCCACTCCGCCAGCCGCGCGCGCAGCGCCTCGACCGCGCGGCCGCGGTGGCTGATGCGCGCCTTGGTATCGGGATCGAGTTCGGCGGCCGATTTCCCCAGCGCCGGGTCGAGGAACACCGGGTCGTAGCCGAAGCCGCCGGCGCCGCGCGGCGCCTCAAGGATGCTGCCGTGCCAGCTGCCTTCGGCGATCAGCGGGCGCGGGTCCTCGGCATTGCGCAGCAGCACGATGACGGCGTGGAAATATGCGCCGCGCTCGGCCTCGAGGCGGCCGTCCAGCTCGCCGAGCAGCTTGTCGATGTTGGCGGCGGGATCGGCCAGCGCGCCGGCGTAGCGCGCCGAATACAGCCCGGGTGCGCCGTCGAGCGCGTCCACGCACAGGCCCGAGTCGTCGGCCAGCGCCGGCAGGCCGGTCAGCCGCGAGGCGTGGCGGGCCTTGAGCAGCGCGTTCTCGACGAAGCTCAGCCCCGTCTCGTCGACCTCGCCGATGCCCAGCTCGCCCTGGGACACGCATTCCAGGCCGAGCGGGACCAGCAGCCGCTCGAACTCGGCGAGCTTGCCCCGGTTGCCGGTGGCGACGACCACTTTCATGGCAGCCATCGTCTCGCCGGGGCGGTGTAGGCGGGGTGGATCAGAGCGCGAGCGCTTCGCGCTGGAACGCCACCAGCTGCGCGATGCCCACCTCGGCGAGGTCGGTCAGCGCGTTCAGCTCGTCGCGGCGGAAGGCATGGCCCTCGGCCGTGCCCTGCAGCTCGATGAAGCCGCCGCCGTCGTTCATCACCACGTTCATGTCGGTGTCGCAGTCGCTGTCCTCGGCGTAGTCCAGGTCGAGCACCGGCACACCGCGATACACGCCCACCGACACCGCCGCCACCGCGCCGACGATCGGATCGCGCTTGATCTCGCCGCGCCCTCGCAGCCACTGCATGGCGTCGACCAGCGCGACATAGGCGCCGGTGATCGCTGCGGTGCGGGTACCGCCGTCGGCCTGCAGCACGTCGCAGTCGAGGGTGACGGTACGCTCGCCGAGCGCGCGGCGGTCGACGCAGGCGCGCAGCGAACGGCCGATCAGGCGCTGGATCTCCAGCGTGCGGCCGCCCTGCTTGCCGCGCGCGGCCTCGCGGTCGTTACGGGTATTGGTCGAGCGCGGCAGCATGCCGTACTCGGCGGTGACCCAGCCCTCGCCCTTGCCACGCAGGAAGCCGGGCACGCGGGCTTCGACGCTGGCCGTGCAGAGCACGCGCGTCTCGCCGAACTCGATCAGCACCGAGCCTTCCGCGTGCTTGGTGAAGCCACGCGTGATGCGCACCGGTCGCAGCTGGTCGGGCGCGCGGCCGGAGGGGCGTGCGAAGGCTGCGGGAACTGCCGCGGTCATGGCGCGATATCCGTGAAACGGCGCGTGAGCGTACCATCCGCACCCCGCCGTCCCGGCAGGAGTCGCGATGTCCATCCGCAGCATGACCGCCTTCGCCGGCGGCGAAACGACCACGCCATGGGGCACGCTCGCCTGCGAGCTGCGGTCGGTGAACCACCGCTTCCTCGAGATCGCCACGCGCCTGCCCGACGAGCTGCGCGTGCTCGAGCCCGCGCTGCGCGAGCGTATCGGCGCGCGCATCAGCCGCGGCAAGGTCGACGTCAGCCTGCGCTTTCGCGCGGTCGAGGGCGCGGGCGCGCTGCAGGTCGATCGTGAGCGGCTGGCCGAGCTGTCGCGCCTGGCGCGCGAGCTCGAAGCCGACTTCCCGGGCCTGCGCACCGATTTCTCGCAGCTGCTGCAGATCCCCGGTGTGGTGAAGGGCGAGGGCACCGATGCCGCCGCGCTGCAGGCCGAGGCGCTGGCGCTGCTGGACCGCGTGCTGGACGACTTCGTGGCCGCGCGTGAGCGCGAGGGCGCCAAGCTCGCGCAGGCGATCGTCGACCGACTCGACGCAATCGCGACCATCCGCGAGACCGTGCGCGAATGCATCCCGGCGATCCGCGAAGGCCAGCGCACGCGACTGGAGACGCGCCTCGCGGACTTGCCGGTGCCGGTCGATCCCGGTCGCATCGAGCAGGAGCTGGTGATGGCGCTGCAGAAGCTCGACGTCGACGAGGAGCTCGATCGCCTCGATGCCCACCTCGCCGAGGCGCGCCGCGTGCTCAAGCTGCGCGAGGCGGTGGGCCGCCGGCTGGACTTCCTGCTGCAGGAATTCAACCGCGAGGCGAACACCCTGGGCAGCAAGTCGGTCGACAGCCGCACCTCGTCCGCCGCGATCGATCTCAAGGTGTTGATCGACCAGATCCGCGAGCAGGTCCAGAACATCGAGTGACGTCCCGCCGGGCGGGCCGCCAAAGCGGTTAGCATTCGCCAGCCCGGCCCCGCCGACCTCCGCAGACCACCAACCGGCCCATGCGCGGAACACTCTTCATCGTCGCGGCGCCCTCCGGCGCGGGCAAATCCAGCATCGTGAACGCGGTGCTCGCCCGCGATCCGAACATCTGCCTGTCGATCTCGTTTACCTCGCGCGCACCGCGCCCGGGCGAGCGGCACGCCGAGCACTACCACTTCGTCAGCGCCGCCGAGTTCGAGAACATGGTCGCCGCCGGCGACTTCTTCGAGCACGCGCTGGTGCATGGCGACTGGAAGGGTACGGCGCGGCAGTCGGTCGAGCCGCAGTTGAACGCCGGCCGCGACGTGCTGCTGGAGATCGACTGGCAGGGCGCGCGCCAGGTACGCGCCAAGGTGCCGGACGCGATCAGCGTGTTCATCCTCCCGCCGTCGCGCGCCGCGCTCGACGAGCGCATGCGCAAGCGCGGGCAGGACAGCGAGGCGGTGATCCGCCAGCGCCTGGACGCCGCCCGCGAGGAAATGAGCCACTACGGCGAGTTCGACTACCTCGTGGTCAACGAGGACTTCGACACCGCGGTGTCGGAGATGTGCGCGATCTTCACTTCCAGCCGCCTGCTGCGCGACCGCCAGGTCGCCCGCCATGCCCGACTGATCAGCGCGCTGCTGGCCGACGACAGATCCTGATCCGGCCGGCGCGGCCTAACTGACTGATTCCAAAGGAAAGGCTTGCCTCGTTCGGCGGGCGGGCCTACACTTCTCGCCCCTTTCGCATCACGTGGCGCGCCGTCCGGCCGCCGGGAGCCCCATGGCCCGCATCACCGTAGAAGACTGCCTGCAGGTCGTCGACAACCGTTTCGAGCTCGTCATGATGGCGTCCAAGCGCGCCCGCCAGCTCGCCGCCGGCGTCGACGCCCAGCTCGACAACGACGCGAACGACAAGCCGACCGTGCTCGCGCTGCGCGAGATCGCCGCCCGCCGCATCGACAACGACTACATCGACGCCGTCGAAAAGGCCGAGCGCGAGCGCAAGGAGCGCGAGGCGCTGGAATGGGCCGCCGCCGAGGTGGTCGCCGACGACGACCTGTCGAAGGGCGACGACTGATCCACCGGTCCCGCCGATCGATCCCGGAAAGCCCCGCCATCGGCGGGGCTTTTCGTTTCCGCACGTCCGTCACGGATCGTGGACGGCGGTGAACCGGCGGCCGGAGGCCACGCCATAAACCGTTGCGCCCTAGGGGCGCGCCCGTATAGTCGGTCGCAATGAGTTCGTTCGATCGCGTCGCCAGCCCGAAAACCGCCTCCGTCCCGGTTCCCGCCGACGAGGTGCCGGAGTACGTCCTCGAGCTGGAGCGTGCCGCCTCCTATCTGGGCGAGGAACAGCGCGCGCTGCTGCGCAAGGCCTGGCGCATCGGCGCCGAGGCGCATGCGGGCCAGACGCGCAAATCCGGCGAGCCCTACATCACCCATCCCGTCGCGGTGGCCAAGGTGCTGGCCGAGCAGGGACTGGACCCCGAGACGCTGATCGCCGCGATCCTGCACGACACGCTCGAGGACACCGAGCTCTCGCGCGAGCAGCTGGTCGCCGAGTTCGGCGAGACCGTGGCCGAGCTGGTCGACGGCGTGACCAAGCTCGACAAGCTGCAGTTCCGCGACCGCCAGGAAGCCGCCGCCGAGAGCTTCCGCAAGATGCTGCTGGCGATGTCGCGCGACCTGCGCGTCATCCTGATCAAGCTCGCCGATCGCCTGCACAACATGCGCACGCTGGGCGCGCAAAGCCCCGAATCGCGCAAGCGCATCGCGCGCGAGACGATCGAGATCTACGCGCCGATCGCGCAGCGCCTGGGCATGAACCTCTTCAAGGCCGAGTTGCAGGACCACGGCTTCCGCGCGCTGCATCCGTGGCGGCACGCGGTGATCGAGAAGCGCATCCGCACCCAGCCGGTGATGCGCCGCGAGTTGATCGTGCAGATCGAGGCCAACCTCGCGCAGAAGCTCGCGAAGGAAAAACTCATCCATCGGCTGGTGAGCCGGGTGAAGTCGCCCTGGAGCATCTACACCAAGATGCGCTCGGAGCAGAAGAGCTTCCGCCAGGTGATGGACGTGTTCGGCTTCCGCGTCGTGGTGCGCAACGTGGGCGACTGCTACCGCGCGCTCGGCGTCGCGCATGCCACCTACAAGCCGCTGGATTCGCGCTTCCGCGACTTCATCGCCATCCCCAAGGCGAACGGCTACCAGTCGCTGCACACGGTGCTGTTCGGCCCGTACGGCTCGCCGGTGGAGGTCCAGATCCGTACCGAAGAGATGGACCTCATCGCCGAGCGCGGCATCGCGGCGCACTGGTCGTACAAGTTCGGCGGCGAAGGCTTCAACGGTGCTCAGAGCCGCGCGCACCACTGGGTGACCAACCTGGTGGAATCGCAGCGCTCGGCGGGCTCGTCGCTCGAATTCCTCGAGAACGTGAAGGTCGACCTGTTCCCGGACGAGGTCTACGTGTTCACGCCGAAGGGCGACATCCTTTCGCTGCCACGCAATTCCACCGCGCTCGATTTCGCCTACGCCGTGCATACCGATATCGGCAACACGGCGGTGGCCGCGCGCGTGGACGGCAAGCTGGTCCCGCTGCGCACCAAGCTCGCGAGCGGCCATCGCGTCGACATCATCACCGCGCGCTCGGCGACGCCGAAACCGCAGTGGCTTGAATTCGTCGTCACAGGCAAGGCCCGCACGGCGATCCGCCAGCAGCTCAAGCAGCTGGAGCACGAGGATGCCGTGCAGATCGGCCATCGCATGCTCGACCGCGCGCTGGAAGCGCTCGACACCTCGCTCGAGCGCGTGCCGGCCACGCGGCTCGAGACCTACCTCGGCGACAACCGCTACGCGCGGCTGGAAGCGCTGCTGGCCGACATCGCGCTCGGCAACCGCATGCCGCAGCAGGTGGCGCTGGCGCTGGTGCGCGAGCAGGGCTCGAACCTGCAGCCGCGCGCCGAGGATCCGGGCCACGCGATGCGCGACCGCATCCTGATCACAGGCAACGAGAAGGGCGTGATTTCCTTCGCGGCCTGCTGCCTGCCGGTGCCGGGCGACGAGATCATGGGCTACCACACCGCCGGCAAGGGCATCGTGGTGCATCGCCTGGACTGTCCGAACGTCGCCGAGTACCGCAAGTCGCCCGACCGCTGGGTGCCGATCGGCTGGGACCGCCAGGTGCAGGGCGATTTCCACGCCGCGCTCAAGATCGAGGTCGACAACCGCCCCGGTGCGCTTGCGCAGATCGCCGCCGGCATCGCCGAGGCGAAGGCGAACATCGATCGCGTGGAATACATCGAGCGCGATGCGAACGTCGCGGTGCTGCGTTTCGGCATCGAGGTGTCCGATCGCCGCCACCTCGCCGACGTCATGCGCAAGGTGCGCAAACTGAGCGTCGCGCTGGGCGTGCAGCGTATCTAGCGTCTCAGCGTTCGCGAACGGCTTCGCTACACTCCGGGTTTTCTCCGGATTCGCCGCCATGGCCCGTCAACCGATCCAGACCGACCTCGCTCCCGCCGCCATCGGCCCGTACTCGCAGGCCGTGCGCGCCGGCGACACCGTGTTCCTGTCCGGCCAGATCCCGCTCGATCCTTCGACCGGCGAGATCGTCGCGGGCGACATCGCCGCGCAGGCGCGCCGCGCGTTCGACAACCTGCGCGCGGTCTGCGAGGCCGCCGGCGGCTCGCTGGACGGCGTCGTGCGCCTCGGCCTCTACCTCACCGACCTCGGCGACTTCGCCGCGGTCAACGCGGTGATGGCCGACTACTTCCAGGCGCCGTATCCGGCGCGTTCGACCATCCAGGTGTCCGGCCTGCCCAAGGGCGCGCAGTTCGAGGTCGACGCGATCCTCGTCCTCCGCTGACATGCCCCGCGCGGCGCGACCGACGCCTGCCCTCGCGCCGGCCGGCGATGCGCCGCTGACGTCGCTGCGCGGCTGCGGGCCGGCGCTCGCGGAGAAGCTCGCCACGCGCGGGCTCTCCACCGTGCAGGACCTCTGGCTGCAGTTGCCGCGCGGCTACGAGGACCGCACGAAGATCGTGCCGATCCGCGAGCTGCAGGCCGGCGCTGCGGCGCAGGTCGAAGGCGTGGTCGAGGCGGTCGAGAAGGGTTTCCGCTACCGGCCGATGCTGAAGGTGGCGATCTCGGACGACTCGCACGGCACCCTGGTGCTGCGTTTCTTCCACTTCCGCGCAGCGCAGGTCGCGCAGTTCCAGCCGGGCACGCGCCTGCGCTGTTATGGCACGCCGCGGCTGGGCCCTCAGGGGCTGGAGATCGTGCATCCGAGCTATCGCGTGGTCGAGCCGGACGAGGCGCTGGGCAGCGTGCTCGATCCGGTCTATCCGCAGATCGAGGGCGTCGCGCCCGCCACGCTGCGGCGGCTGATCGGGCTCGCCGTCGATCGCCTGCCGCCCGATGCCGCTCTCGAACTGCTGCCCGTCGAGTGGTGGGCCGACCTCGGCCTGCCGTCGCTGCACGAAGCGCTGGTGACCGTGCATCGCCCGCAGGCCGGCGACGACATTCCCGCGCTGCTGTCGGGGCGTCATCCCGCGCAGCGCCGGCTCGCGCTCGAGGAACTGCTCGCGCACCACCTGAGCCTGCGCGGTCAGCGTCGTGCGCATCGCGCGCATGCGGCGCCGGCACTGCGCGATGCACGCCTTGCGAACGCGTTGCGCGACGGCCTGCCGTTCCGCCTTACCGGCGCGCAGGCGCGCGTGTTCGCCGAGGTGGCGCGCGATCTCGCGCAGCCGGTGCCGATGCTGCGACTGGTGCAGGGCGACGTCGGCTCGGGCAAGACCGTGGTCGCTGCGATGGCGGCGCTGCTCGCGGTCGGCGATGGCCAGCAGGCCGCGCTCATGGCGCCCACCGAGCTGCTCGCCGAGCAGCACCTGGTCAACCTGCGCGGCTGGCTGGAACCGCTCGGCGTGCGCGTGGCATGGCTCGCCGGCAAGGTCACGGGCAAGGCGCGCGCGAAGGTGCTGGCGGAGGTCGCCTCGGGCGAGGCGCAAGTCGTCGTCGGCACCCATGCGCTGATGCAGGAGGGCGTTGCCTTCCACGACCTCGCGCTGGCCATCGTCGACGAGCAGCACCGCTTCGGTGTGCACCAGCGCCTGGCGCTGGTCGACAAGGGCCCGCGTGCGCGCGGCAACGTGCCGCATCAGCTGGTGATGACCGCCACGCCGATCCCGCGCACGCTGGCGATGGCCGCGTACGCCGACCTCGATGTCTCCACCATCGACGAGTTGCCGCCGGGGCGCACGCCGGTGACGACCGTGGTGCTCGGCGCCGACCGTCGCCCCGAGCTCGTCGAGCGCATCCGTCGCGCCTGCGCGGAAGGCCGCCAGGCGTACTGGGTGTGCACGCTGATCGACGAGAGCGACGAGGTCGTCGCCCGCGCCGCGCAGACCACCTTCGACGAGCTCACCGCGCAGCTGCCGGAGCTGCGCCTCGGCTTCGTGCACGGCCGCATGCGGCCCGCGGAGAAACAGGCGGCGATGCTCGCGTTCAAGAACGGCGACATCGACCTGCTGGTCGCGACGACGGTGATCGAGGTCGGCGTCGACGTGCCAAACGCCTCGCTGATGATCATCGAGAACGCGGAGCGCCTCGGCCTGTCGCAGCTGCACCAGTTGCGCGGGCGGGTCGGGCGCGGCAGTGCGCAGTCGAGCTGCGTGCTGCTCTACCAGCCGCCGCTGTCGCAGATGGCGCGCGAGCGGCTCGCCACCATGCGGGAGACCAACGACGGCTTCGTCATCGCCGAGCGCGATCTCGAGCTGCGCGGCCCCGGCGAACTGCTCGGCACGCGCCAGACCGGCCTGGCCGAATTCCGCGTCGCCGACCTCACGCGCGATGCCGACCTCATGCCGCGCGTGCAACTCCTCGGCGAGCGCATCGCCGAGCGCGCGCCGCAACTCGGCGGGCGCATCGTCGCGCGTTGGGTCGGTGGCGCCGTGCGCTACGCCTCGGCCTGAGCGGGCGCGCATAATCGGTCGATGACCGAACAGATCCCGCTCCTCATCGATACCGACCCCGGCGTGGACGACGCGCTGGCCCTGCTGATGGCCTTCGACGACCCGCGCCATCGCGTCGTCGGCCTCACCATCGCCGCCGGCAACGTAGGCCTCGACCACACCGTCGCCAACGCGCTGAAGCTCTGCGAAGTGGCCGGCGTGGACGTACCCGTCTTCCCGGGCTGCGCCTCGCCGTTGCTGCATCCGGCGCGCGACGCCGCCTACGTGCACGGCCGCGACGGCTTCGGCGATACCGGCTACGAGAAGGCCACCAAGCAGGCCGAGGCCGAGCACGCCGCGCTCGCCATCCTTCGCCTCTCGCACCAACATGCCGGCCGCCTGATGCTGGTCGCGCTGGGCCCGCTGACCAACGTCGCGCTGGCGCTGAAGCTCGATCCGACGCTGCCCTCGCGCGTGGCCCGCTTCGTGGTGATGGGCGGTGCGGTCACCGGCCACGGCAACATCACGCCGGCCGCGGAGTTCAACATCTACTTCGACCCTGAGGCGGCGCGCATCGTGTTCGAAGGCTTCCCGCACATCGACCTGGCCGACTGGGAGGCCACCGTCGCCCACGGTTTCGCGCACGATGAAGTCGAGCGCTGGCTGCAGGCCGACGCGCCGCTCGCGCGCTTCTACGACTCGATCTCGAAGAAGACGCGCGAATGGTCCAGCGACCGCCGCGGCGACCATTGGCATGCGGCCGACGCCCTCGCCATGGCCTACGCGCTCGAGCCCGAGGGAGCGACGGAGCTGGTCGAGCGCCCGGTCGCGGTCGAACTCGAAGGTCGCCACAGTCGTGGTGCCACCGTGGTCGACTGGCGCCGCGAGGGCGGGGCGGGCGACAACTGCCGGATCCTCATGCGCTACGACCAGGCCCGCTTCGAGGCCCGCATGCGCCGCGCGCTGGGCGCCTGAGGCCGGTCCAGCCCACCGCGTCCTCACACGGCTTGCACGGAGCCCGGTCGGTCTCTATACTGCCGGGCTCCCCGAATCCCTGAATGGTGCATGCCATGAAGACCGGCATCCATCCCGAGTACCGCGAAGTCGTCTTCCAGGACGTCACCACGGACTTTTCCTTCCTGACCCGTTCGACCATCCCCTCCAAGGAGACGGTCAAGTGGGAAGACGGCAATGAATACCCGCTGGTGAAGGTCGACATCTCGTCGGCCTCGCATCCGTTCTACACGGGCAAGAACAAGATCATCGACACCGGCGGTCGCGTCGACAAGTTCCGTCAGCGCTACGCCAAGAAGTAATCCTCGCCGCGGGCATCGCCCGCATCGAGTCGATCGCGGCCGCCTCGTGCGGCCGTCGTCGTTTCCGTCATCCGGGAAAACGCCCGGTGTCGGCGCGCGTTTCGCGGCCTAGGGCGTTCCAGCGACGAAAACCACTGGACCGATGGCCAGCCTGCGTTCGCAGGCGTATGTGCGATAATCCGTGGCTTGCGGTTCATCCGTGATGGCCTTTCTCCTTCAGCCGCGGCGTCACTGCCGCCTGCCCCCCAGGAGCGCTTCGTGTCCGATACAAATTCCGGCCTCCAGCAGGTCAACCTGACCGCCGGCGACGCCAACGTGACCCTGCCCGTGCTGCACCCCGTGCTGGGCGCGCCGTGCATCGACATCAGCAAGCTGCCGAAGGAAACCGGCTGCTTCACCTACGACAACGGCTTCACCGCCACGGCGAGCTGCAAGTCGGCCATCACCTACATCGACGGCGACGCCGGCGTGCTGCTGTATCGCGGCTACCCGATCGAGCAGCTGGCCGAGAAGTCGAACTTCCTCGAGGTCGCGTACCTGCTGATGAACGGCGAACTGCCGAGCAAGCAGGAGTTCGACGCGTTCGAGCACGAGGTCACGCATCACACGATGATGCACGAGGCCTTCCGCACGTTCCTCTACGGCTTCCGCCACGACGCGCATCCGATGGCGATGCTGGTCGGCATGCTCGGCTCGATGGCGAGCTTCTACCACAACGATCTCGACCTCGACGATCCGGAGCAGCGCCGCCTGGCCGCGATCCGCCTGATCGCCAAGGTGCCGACGATCGCCGCCGCCTGCCATCGCTATTCGATCGGCTGGCCGATGCGCTATCCGAAGAACTCGCTCGAGTACACCACGCGCTTCCTGCACATGATGAAGGAAGTGCCGGCCGAGCCGCTGGAGCTCAACCCGGTTGCCGCCAAGGCGCTGGACCTGCTCTTCATCCTGCACGCCGACCACGAGCAGAACGCGTCGACCTCGACCGTGCGCCTCGTCGGCTCGACCGGCGCGAATCCGTATGCCTGCGTCGCCGCCGGCGTCGCCGCGCTGTGGGGCCCGGCGCACGGCGGTGCGAACGAGGCGGTACTGAAGATGCTCGCCGAGATCGGCCGCCCCGAGAACGTGAGCAGCGCGGTCGACAAGGCCAAGGACAAGAACTCGGGCTTCCGCCTGATGGGCTTCGGCCACCGCGTCTACAAGAACTACGATCCGCGCGCCGCGCTGGTCCGCAAGATGACGCACGACGTGCTGGGCGCGCTGAACATCGACGACCCGCTGCTCGAAGTCGCGATGCGCCTGGAAGAGGCCGCGCTGAAAGACGAGTACTTCGTGCAGCGCAAGCTCTACCCGAACGTCGATTTCTACTCGGGCATCATCTACAAGGCGCTCGGCATCCCGGTCGAGATGTTCACGGTGATGTTCGCGATCGCGCGGACCGCCGGCTGGGTCAGCCACTGGCTGGAACAGCAGAACGATCCGGAGAACAAGATCGGCCGCCCGCGTCAGATCTACACCGGCGCCGCGCAGCGCGACTACGTGGGCGCCGACAAGCGCTGACGATGGTTTCGGCGTCCCCGGACACCGACACGAAGCCGCGGCCCGCCCGCGGCTTCGTCGTTTTCAAGTGGTGCGTCTATGCGCTGCTGGCGCTCGATGTACTGCTGTTCGGACTGTACGGGCGCGCGACCGAACTGCTCGATACGGCGGCCTGGGTCGTGCTGGTGCTGCTGTTCGAATGGGAGACGGGCGGTTGGGGCCTGCCGGCCCGGGCACGCCCGTTGCTGCACGGCGTTCGTGCACTGGCGGCGATCGGCGTCGTCGTGGCGGTCGTCGGCTACGCAATGGAACGCGAGTGGCTGGACTTCGCGAACGAGGCGACGTGGCTGGGCGTGGTCGCACTGCTGGAAGTCGACTTGCGCCTGCCGTCGCGCTTCAAGCGCGCGCATCGGCTGCGTCGTTATGCGGCGGGCGCGCTATACCTCGCGCTCGGCGGCTTTCTGGTCACCTGGCTGCTGGGCGGCATCGCCGGCGACGATCCCCGCGCCGCATGGCTGGACACCTGGGACGCGGCGCTCTGGCTGGTCGCGTTCTGGGTGATCGAGCTCAACGTCTTCGGCTGGGGCTCGAAGGCGCAGGACAGGCGTTAGCCGAAGCCGCGCTCGAAACCCTCGATCTCCGCGTCCGCGAGGATCTGCCGCAACTGGCTCGCGCTCGCGCGTCGCATCGGCTTCTCGTCGACCGGCGACAGCGGCGCCTGGCGCAGCACGTCGTGCGGAAGCACCGTCACGTCGAAGGGCAGGTCGTCGGCACTGAATACCCATACGGGGAATTCGGCGTCGCGGTGGCGATCCAGCCGCAGCCGGCGGCTACGTGGCTGCGCCGGAATGTCGTGCTCGACGAAGAAGCGGTGCACCGCGTCGGCATCGTCCGCATGCAGGTGCAGCAGCACTGGCGTGCGCGCGTCGGCGGTGCCCTCGAGCACGGGACCGACCAGGCGCGGCTCGAAGGCGCGGAAGAATCGCAATGCTTCGAGCGCCGCTTCGCGGCGGCGCTGCAGCTCGCCCGCGCTGTCGCGTCCGAACAGGCGCTGGTACTGGCGCAACGCGGCTTCGATCTCCGCGTTGCGCGGCAGCGAGGCGTCGTCGTGGATGCCGAGCCGTTCGGCGGCCTTGAGCTTGGCCTGGTGGTAGTCGGCGATGCCGCTTTCGGCCATCAACCGTGCCGCCTCCCCGGCGAGTCGCTCGCGGCGTTCGCGCAGGCGCGACTGGGCATGCAGATGGGCGTGCTGACGGGCAGGGCGCATGGCGGGCTCCGTGGCAGGCAAAGGCGGTGGACCGCCGCCGACGAAGGCCGGCGCCTGCACGCTAACACGCGGATGTCGACGCCCGTTGTCGCGGCGTCGACATCGGTTCAGCCGCTCAGAAGATGTCGAACGATTCTTCCGAGCCTTCGTCCTGCTGTTCGGCCGACGGGCCGTAGTCGACGTCGCTCTGCATTCGCTCGAGGTCCTCGGCCTTTACCCATTCGGTGATGCCGCCTTCGCCGCCCGGGATCAGGCGGCCACCCGCGCCCACGGTCACCTTGACCATGCCCTGCGGCGGCTCGTTGGGCTGGATCGGCTTGTCCTTGAGCGCGACGCGCATGTACTCGATCCAGATCGGCAGCGCGGCGCGGCCGCCGTACTCGCCGTAGCCCAGCGGCTTGAAGTCGTCGCGGCCCACCCAGACGATGGTGACGTATGGGCCGCCGAAGCCCGAGAACCACGCGTCGCGGTGATCGTTGGTCGAGCCCGTCTTGCCGCCGATGTCCTCGCGCTTGAGCACCTTGGCGGCGGTGCCGGTGCCGCGCTGCACGACGTCGCGCAGGATCGACACCACCTGGTAGCCGATACGCTCGTCGATCGCGCGCGGCGCGAGCACCATGCCGGTCATGTCGGGCTTTTTCGGTGCGGGCAATGCGGCGTCGGGCTTCTTTGCGGCCTTCGCGTCGTCGGCCTGCGCCGTCGCGGCACCGGGCGCGGGGCCGAGGTCGAAGCCGTCGACCACGGTGGTCGCCGCCTGCGGCTGCGCACCGTTCGGCGTCGCCACCACCGCGCAGCCGTGGCAGCCCACGACCGGCTTCTCCTTGAAGATGACCGCGCCGTTGCGGTCCTTCACCGTGTCGATGAACCACGGCGTGACGCGGTAGCCGCCGTTGTAGAACACGGCATAGCCGCGCGCGACCGACAGCGGCGTCAGCGAGGCGGTGCCCAGCGACATCGACAGGTTCGGCGGCAGCGAATCGATCTCGAAGCCGAAGTTGCTGATGAACTTGCGCGCGTAGTCCACGCCGATCGCATCGAGCAGGCGCACCGACACCAGGTTGCGCGACTGCACCATCGCCTCGCGCAGGCGCATCGGGCCCGCGAAGTTGCCGGTGTCGTTCTGCGGACGCCAGAGGTGGCCGACGCGGTCCTTGAACACCACCGGCGCGTCGAGAACGATCGAGGCCGGGTTGAAGCCGCGCTCGAACGCCGCCGAATAGACGAACGGCTTGAAGCTCGAGCCCGGCTGGCGCTTGGCCTGCGTGGCGCGGTTGAACTTGTTGCCGGCGAAGCTGTAGCCGCCGGTGAGCGCACGAAGCGCGCCGTTCATGGCGTCGATCGACACCAGCGCGGCCTGCGCGCGCGGCAGCTGGTCGAGGCGATACACGGCATCGGCATCGGCATCGGTCGCGGGCTTCTTGTCGCCCTCGGCGACGACGCGGCGCAGGCGCACCAGGTCGCCACGGCGCAGCGAACCCAGGCTCATGCCCGGCCAGGCGCGCGAGCCCGGAAGGGTGATCGTGCGCTTGTCGGCCAGCAGCACCTCCGCCGAGCCGGCGCGTGCGGACAGCACGATCGCCGGCAGCAGTTCGCCCTGCGCCGGAATCGACGCGAGGCGGCGCGCGGTGGCCGCCACGTCCTCGGCCTCGGCGAGTTCGAAATGCTTCTCGGCGCCGCGCCAGCCGTGGCGGCGGTCGTAGGTATGCAGGCCGTCGCGCACCGAGGCGTCGGCGGCCGCCTGCAGCTCCGGGTCGATCGTCGTGTAGACGTGGTAGCCCTTGGTCAGCGCCTCGGGGCCGTAGCGCTCGATCATCTCCAGGCGCACCATCTCGGCGACGTAGGGCGCGTAGACCTCGACCGGGCGCTCGTGCGGCGAGGCGTGCATCGGCACCGCCTTCGCGGCGGCCGCATCGGCGCTGCTGACGTACTTCAGCGCGGCCATGCGATCGAGGATGTAATCGCGGCGGATCTTCGCGCGCTCCGGGTTGCTGATCGGGTTCGCGCTGGACGGAAACTTCGGGATGCCGGCGAGCGAGGCCATCTCGTCGAGCGAGAGCTTCTCCAGCGGCTTGCCGTAGTAGTACTCGGCGGCCGCGGCCAGGCCGTAGGCGCGGTTACCGAAGAAGCTCACGTTGAGGTAGAGCTCGAAGATCTCGTCCTTGCTGAGCTCGCGCTCCATGCGCATGGCCAGCATCATCTCGGCGAGCTTGCGCGTGTAGCTGTATTCGTTGCTCAGGAAGAACTGCCGCGCGACCTGCTGGGTGATGGTCGAGCCGCCCGGCACGCGCTTGTCGTCGGTGGTGGCCAGCAGCCAGACCGCGCGCGCGACGCCCTTGAAGTCCACGCCGTGGTGCTCGTAGAAGCGCGAGTCCTCGATGGCGATGAATGCCTTCTTCTGCAGGTCCGGCACCTTCTCGATGTCGACCGGATAACGGCGCGTCTCGCCGAACAGAGCCATGAGGCGGCCGTCCTTCGAATAGACGTACATCGGCTCCTGCAGCTGCACGTCGCGCAGCGTCTCCACGTCCGGAAGCTTCGGGGCGATCACCGCGTACAGCGCACCGGCGCCGATGAGGCCGAGGACGATCAGGCCGGCAGTCGCGAACAGCGCCCAGCGGAGCAGGCGGCGGAAACGGGGCATGGGGAAGTCGCGTAAAGAAATCGTAAGCCGAGTATAGAGGAGCCCCTCGCGGGGACGTCGACGGGGTGCCGGAATTCCGTCGGCAGGCGGGCTGGAGGGCACGTCGGGCCGGTGACGGCTTTTTGTCGGAGGCGATCACGAATCGTGAGGTCCCGGTTGCCACGGAGTGAAAAGTCCGTTATCTAGGCAGTGCCGCAAGAAGCGCACCTAAACGCCTGTGGCAGGGGAGATTCGAAGTGGGCGTGATTACGAAGAGCCAGCCGGCCCTGGTCGGCGTGGATATCAGCTCGACTGCCGTGAAGCTGCTGCAGCTGTCGCGGGCCGGGAACCGGTACCGGGTCGAGCACTACGCGGTCGAGCCGTTGCCACCGAACGCGGTTGTCGAGAAGAACATCGTCGAGGTCGAGGCCGTCGGCGAGGCCATCAAGCGCGCCATGGGCCGCTCCGGCAGCCGCGCCAAGGGGGCCGCGGCCGCCGTCGCCGGCTCGGCCGTCATCACCAAGGTCATCCCGATGCCGGCGGACCTGGACGAGGACGAACTGGAGGCCCAGGTCGAACTAGAAGCGGCCAACTACGTGCCGTACCCGATCGACGAGGTGAACCTCGACTTCGAGGTCCTCGGCCCGATGCCGAACACGCCCGACACCGTGCAGGTGCTGCTGGCGGCCTCGCGCTCGGAGAACGTCGAGATCCGCGCCTCCGCGCTGGAACTCGGCGGACTGTCGGCCCGGGTGATGGACGTCGAGAGCTTCGCCATCGAGAACGCGTTCTCGCTGCTGTCCGAGCAGCTCAAGACCCCGCGCGACGGACTCGTGGCGCTCGTGGATTCGGGCGCGACGATGACCACGCTCTACGTCCTGCGAAACGGCCGCACGATCTACTCGCGCGAACAGGTCTTCGGCGGCAAGCAGCTCACCGACGAGGTGATGCGCCGCTACGGCCTGTCCTACGAGGAAGCCGGCCAGGCCAAGCGCCAGGGCGGCTTGCCCGAGGGCTACCAGACCGAAGTGCTGGAGCCGTTCAAGGAGGCGATGGTCCAGCAGATCAGCCGCCTGCTGCAGTTCTTCTACGCGGGCAGCGAATTCAATCGCGTCGACCAGCTCGTCATCGCCGGCGGCGGCGCCTCGATCAGCGGCATCGACCGCATGCTCGAGGACCAGCTCGGCGTGCCGACCATGGTCGCCAACCCGCTCGCGAACATGACGCTGGGGCCGCGCGTGCAGCCGCATGCCCTGGCCCAGGACGCGCCCTCGCTGATGATCGCCTGCGGCCTGGCGCTGAGGAGCTTCGACTGATGGCAAGGATCAACCTGCTGCCGTGGCGCGCCGAACGCCGCAAGCAGCGCCAGAAGGAATTCGGCGTGATGCTGGCCGCGACCGCGATCGGCGCCCTGGTGCTCGCGATGGGCATCAACATGTTCTACGGCGCCCAGATCGACGGCCAGAACGAGCGCAACGCGTACATCCAGGAGCAGATCGCCGAGGTCGAAAAGCAGAACGAGGAGATCAAGGCGCTCAACGAGACCAAGTCGCGCCTGCTGGCCCGCAAGGAAGTCATCGAGAAGCTGCAGGCCAGCCGCTCGCAGATGGTCCACCTGTTCGACTCGCTGGTGCGCACGATCCCCGACGGCGTCGTGCTGACTTCGATCAAGCAGGACGACCAGTCGCTGACGCTGGCCGGGCGCTCGCAGTCGAACGCACGCGTCAGCACCTACATGCGCAACCTCGAGGGCTCGGGCTGGATGACCGACCCGCAGCTCTCGATCATCGAGGCCAAGGGCGAGGACAAGGGTCTGCCGTACGAGTTCAGCCTGCAGGTCAAGCTCGCCGACCCGAACGCGCCGCGTGATACCGATGGCGACGGCGTGCCGGATTCGGTGCCCGCGCCCGAGGCTGCCGCGCCCGCCGCGACCGACGGCGCCACGCAGGCCGCCGCACCGGCTACGACGCCGGCCCCGGCCCCGGCCGCACCGGCGGCCGCCACCGCGACGACTACTCCGGGAGGCAAGTCGTGAGCCGCAAGATGGATCTCAAGAGCCTCGACTTCAACAACATCGGCTCCTGGCCGCGCCAGGCCAAGGCGGTCTTCTGCGCCATCGTCGGCCTGCTGATCGTCGTGCTGGTCTGGGTGCTTTTCGTCAGCGACAAGCGCGAGGAACTCGCGAATCTCGAGCAGACGGAAGCAACGCTGCGCGCCGACTTCGAGAAGAAGCAGGGCGAAGCCGCCAACCTCGGCCCGCTCAAGCAGCAGCTCGCGCAGATGGAGCAGCAACTGCAGCAGATGCTGCGCCAGCTGCCGAGCAAGAACGAGATGCCCGACCTGATCGTCGACATCTCGCAGACCGCTCTGGCTACGGGCATCACCAACGAGCTGTTCCAGCCGGGCGACGAGCAGCCGCGCGAGTTCTACGCGGAGAAGCCGATCGCACTGCGCATGGTCGGCTCGTACCACCAGTTCGGCGCCTTCATGAGCGGCGTCGCCTCGCTGCCGCGCGTCGTGATCATGACCATGCACGACATCTCGCTGAAGCCCAAGGGCGGCGGCGAGGGTGCGACCGCCGCGACCGTCGCCAACGGCATGCTCGAGCTGTCGGGCACGGTGAAGACGTATCGCTATCTCGACGAGGAAGAAGTCGCGAGCCAAGCGGCCCAAGCCGCGGGCCAGCCCAACGGCGCGGCCGCGAACGCCGGGAACGGAGGCTGACATGAAGACGACCACGCATACCGTGATCGCCCGGGCCCTCGTGCTCGCCGCCGCGCTCGCCGGCTGCGGCCGCGGCGTGACCAGCACGCCCGGCGAAGCACCGAACCTCGAGAAGTGGGTCGTCGACGTCAAGGCGCGACCGGCGCCGCCTCTGGAGCCGCTGCCCGTGATGCAGCAGTTCGAGACGTTCGAGTACGCGGCGCAGGGCCTGCGCGATCCCTTCAGCCGTGCGTTCACCGACGACGGTAACGGCAGCGGCCCGCGTCCGGATTCGGCGCGCCGCAAGCAGGCGCTCGAGGCCTTTCCGCTCGACAGCCTCGACATGGTCGGCACGCTCGGCCGCGGCGCAGGACTGATCGCGCTGGTGATGGCGCCGGACAAGGTCACCTACCGCGTCCGTATCGGCGATTACATGGGGCAGTCCGACGGCCGCGTGACTTCGGTGCACGACGACCGGATCGAGCTGGTGGAACTGGTGCCCGACGGGGCGGGTGGCTGGCTGGAACGGCCGGCCACGCTGGCACTCGACGACAACAAGTGATGCTGAGGGGATGAGGAAAATGATTTCGAATACTGCCCAATCCGCAAGGACGGCCCGCCCCCAGATCGGGGTGCGGCTGGCGGGACTCGCCCTCGGCATGCTGGCCGCGCTCGGCAGCGTGCAGGCCGCGCCGCCGGCGCCCGCTGCGCCGATCGCGCCCGCGCCCAGCCTCGACCCGGCCAAGCAGCTGCCGGGCACGGTCTCGGTCGCCGATATCGACTTCAAGCGCAGCGACGACGGCGCCGGTCGCCTAGTCGTCCGCTTCAGCGGCGAAGGTGCCACGCCTGACCTGCGCAAGACCGGTTCAAACGTGGTGGTCGACATCGGCAATGCCGAGCTTCCCGACAGCCTGCGCAAGACGCTCGACGTGCGCGATTTCGCCACGCCGGTGACCCGCATCGATCCGCGCAACAGCGGTGCGGGCACGCAGCTCGTGCTCGACACCAGCGGCTCGTTCGACTCGATGGCCTACCAGACCGGCCGCGACTACATCGTCGAGATCACGCCCAAGGCCGCGACCAGCTCGCGCGCCGTCGGCGGCACCGCCGACGTCCGTGCGGCAGCAGCGCAGGTCAGCGCGGCGAACGCCGCGGTGCGCTACTCGGGCAAGCCGGTGACCTTCAACTTCCAGGACGTGCCGGTGCGCACAGTCCTGCAGCTGATCGCCGAGGAATCCGGTCTCAACATCGTCGCGTCCGACACCGTGCAGGGCAACGTGACCCTGCGCCTGGTCAACGTGCCGTGGGACCAGGCGCTCGACATCGTCCTGCAGGCCAAGGGCCTCGACAAGCGCCGCAGCGGCAACGTGGTGTGGATTGCGCCGCAGGCCGAGATCGCCAAGTACGAGCAGGACAAGGAAGACGCCCGCATCGCGATCGACAACCGCACCGATCTCGTCACCGAGTACGTGCAGATCAACTATCACAACGCCGCGGCGATCTATAAGGCGCTGACCGAGGCCAAGGGCATCGGCGGCGGTGGCAGCGGCCAGAGCGGTTCCGGCAGCTCGAACACCGAGAACGACACCGGCTTCCTCTCGCCGCGTGGACGCCTCGTCGCAGACGAGCGCACCAACACGCTCATGATCAGCGACATCCCGAAGAAGGTCGGGCAGATGAAGGAGCTGATCCGCGTGATCGACCGTCCGGTCGATCAGGTGGTGATCGAGGCCCGCGTCGTGATCGCCAGCGACTCGTTCTCGCGTGAACTGGGTGCGCGCTTCGGTATCTCGGGCGTCACGCGGGACGGCAAGATCGGCTTCAATGGCAACATCGAAGACAATACGGCTACTCAGAACTCCTACAACTCCCGCTTCGACGAGAACAGGAACGGGCGCTGGGAGATTAAGCAGGGTCTGATGAGCAACCTCGCCGTCGCCAACCCGGCCGGCTCGGTGGCGCTGTCGATTCTCAATGCCGGCTATGCGCTCGATATGGAGCTGTCGGCCCTGCAGACCGAAGGCCGCGGCGAAGTGATCTCCAACCCGCGCGTTGTCACCAGTAACCAGCGCGAGGCGGTGATCACGCAGGGTCAGGAAGTCGGCTACGTGACGATCCAGCCGGCACAGGCGGGCGGCGTGCCGACCCCGAGCGTGCAGTTCAAGGACGTGCTGCTGCAGATGCGCGTGACCCCGACCATCACCAACGATGGCCGCGTGTTCCTGAACATGGCGGTCAAGAAGGACGAGGTGGCCGGCTACGTGCGCGTGCAGGACGTCGGCGACGTGCCGCAGATCAGCAAGCGCGAGGTCAACACCGCGGTGCTGGTGGAGGACGGGCAGACGGTGGTCATCGGTGGCGTCTACGAGTTCACCGAGCGCAGCGACATTTCGAAGGTGCCGTTCCTGGCCGACGTACCGTTCCTCGGCAACCTGTTCAAGAAGCGCGGCAAGACCAAGGACAAGGCCGAGCTGCTGATCTTCGTGACACCGAAGGTGCTGAAGGTCGCGCAGCGCTGATTGCTACGGACGATTCGACAAACGGGGCCTTCGGGCCCCGTTTCGTTTTTGTGGCCCGCGTCGACGGCGTGAAGACGCCGTCGGAACTCCGTGTCGCCATGCCGGTCAGAATGGGGCCATGACCGCGCAGGAACTTACGATGGAACCCGCTTCCGACCCGGCCCGGCTGCATGGCCTTTTCGCGGGCCTGCGAGCCGCGCTGCAGGCCGAGATCGTCGGGCAGGCGACGCTGGTCGAGCGGCTTCTGGTCGCGTTGCTGGCCGATGGCCATCTGCTCGTCGAGGGTGCGCCCGGACTCGCCAAGACGAGCGCCATCCGCGCGCTCGCATCGCGGCTGACCGCCGACTTCGCGCGCGTGCAGTTCACGCCCGATCTTCTGCCTGCCGACCTTACCGGGACCGAAGTGTGGCGGCCGCAGGACGGGCGCTTCGAGTTCCAGCCCGGGCCGATCTTCCACCACCTGTTGCTGGCCGACGAGATCAACCGCGCGCCGGCGAAGGTCCAGTCGGCGCTGCTGGAGGCGATGGGCGAGCGTCAGGTCACCGTGGGCCGCGCGACCTATCCGCTGCCCGCGCTCTTCTTGGTGATGGCCACGCAGAATCCGATCGAGCAGGAAGGCACGTTTCCGCTGCCCGAGGCGCAGCTGGACCGCTTCCTGATGCACGTGCGCATCGGCTACCCGGACGCGCAGGTCGAGACGGAGATCCTGCGGCTGGCGCGCGAGCGTGCGCAGGACCTGCTCGACGGCACGGCATCCGCCGACGCGCATGGACTTGAGCCTATCGCGATCGAGGACGTGTTCGCCGCGCGGCGACAGGTGCTCGCGCTGCACGTGGCGCCGGCGGTCGAGCGCTACCTCGTCGAGATCGTGCTCGCTTCGCGCGATGCGATGCGTTACGACGCCGCGCTCGCGCGGCGCATCGCATGGGGCGCAAGTCCGCGTGGATCGATCGCGCTGGAGCGATGCGCGCGCGCGCACGCCTGGCTGGCGGGTCGCGATTACGTCACGCCGGACGACGTCCGCAGCGTGGCGCCCGACGTATTGCGCCACCGGGTGCTGCCGAGCTTCGAGGCCACGGCCGAAGGCTGGGACGGCGGACGGCTGGTCGCCGAGTTGCTGGCGCGGGTGCCGCTGCCCTGAGCGCGGCCGACATGCGCGCCGATCCGCCCGCTCCCGGCGTCCTGCCCTCGATCGAGGAGCTTGTGGCACTGCGCACGTTGGCGTCGAGCCCGCGCCATCTGCGGCGTGTCCGCACGCGCGCCGCGGGCCTCGCCACTTCGCCGATGCGTGGGCGCGGCATGGAGTACGCGGAGTCGCGCGAATACGCGGTCGGCGACGATGCGCGGCATATCGACTGGCGGCTGACCGCGCGGACGGGGCGCGCGCATACCAAGGTCTTCCATGCCGAGCGCGAACGGCTGACGCTGATCGTCGCCGACACCAGCCCGGCGCTGTATTTCGGCACGCGCGTGCGCTTCAAGTCGGTACAGGCCGCGCGGGCGGGAGCAGTCGCGGCATGGCACGCGGTGGGTGAGGGCGACCGCGTCGCGATCCTGCGCGGCAGCCCGCGCGAGCCGCCGGTGCCGCCTGCCGGCGGCCCGCGCGGCGCGCTCCGCGTGATCGATGCGCTCGTGCGCTGGTACGCGGCACCGCCTTCGGATGACCGCGGCCTCGTGCTCGCACTCGATCGTGCGCAGCGCCTGATGCGACCCGGCGCGCGCCTGCTCGTGCTGGCCGATCCGTCGAGCATGGACGCTGTGCCCGCGACGCGCTGGAGCGCGCTCGCACGCCATCACGACGTCGCCGTCGTGCTGCTTCACGACCCGCTGGAAACTCAGCCGCCGGCGCTGCGACTTCCGTTCGCGGCGGCGGGCGCGCGGGTCGAGATGCCGCTGGACGACGCGGCGACGCGGCAGCGCTGGCTCGCGCGTTTCGCCGCGCCATTGCGGCAGGCGAACGAGTCGTTGCCCGCACGCGGCGTGCGCGTGATGGCGCTTTCGACGACCGAGCCGAGCGAGGCCTGCCTCGCGGTGCTCGACGGCCGTACGGCCCGGGTGGCCTGATGCAGGACGCACTGGTCCTGCGCGACGTGCATCGGCCGCCGGCGCCGCCGTGGTGGCCGCCGGCGCCGGGCTGGTGGTGGCTTGCCGCCACCGTTGTGCTGGTGGTCGTCGGCGTGCTGCTGTGGCGACGCCATCGCGCGCGCCGTCACGCCCGCACGCTCGCGCTGTTCGACTCGACCATCGCCACCGCGGACGACGCGCCGTCGCGGCTCGCGAAAGCGTCCGAACTGCTGCGCCGCGCCTCGCGCCGCGTGCACGACGACGCCGACCGCCTCGACGGCGACGCCTGGCTCGAATTCCTGGACACGCCGCGTACGCGTTTTGTCGAAGGCCCCGGGCGCTTGGTCGTCGACGGCGCGTTCCGGCGCGACGTCGCGGACGACGCCACCCAGACGGCGCTCGACCTCGCGCGCGAGCGCTTCGTCATGCTGATGGAGCGCCGTCGATGATGGCCTCGCTGCGCGACCTGTACGACATGTTGCAGTGGCCCGCCTGGTTGCTGGCGATTCCGCTGCCGTGGCTGCTTGGGCGCTTCGTTCCCGCGCCCCGTCGCGAGGGCGCGGCGCTGCGCCTGCCGATCGCCGATCGCATCCGCGAGCTGGCGCCGGCCGTCGCGACGCGCGGCACGCACGACGGCGTGGGCCTGCTCGCCGCGCTTGCGTGGATCCTACTGTGCATCGCCGCGGCCCGACCGCAACAGCTCGGGCCGCCGGTGCAGCCGCCGGTGAAGGGCCGCGACCTGATGCTCGCGCTCGATCTGTCGGGCAGCATGAACGAGCCCGACATGGAACTCGGCGGCGGCGTCGTCGACCGGCTCACCGCGGCGAAGGCGGTGCTGTCGGACTTCATCGACCGGCGTGCGGGCGATCGACTCAGCCTGCTGGTGTTCGGACGGCAGGCCCACGTGCTGACGCCGTTCACGCTCGATCGCGACAGCGTGCGCGAGCAGCTCGCAGACAGCGTGGTCGGCCTTGCGGGGCAGGAAACCGCGATCGGCGATGCGATCGGCCTCGCGGTGCGGCGCCTGCGCGACCAGCGCGAGGGCGAGCGCGTGCTGGTGCTGCTCACCGATGGCGTCAACACCGCAGGCGTGCTCGATCCGCGCAAGGCCGCGCGCATCGCCGCCGATTCCGGCGTGCGCATCCATACCGTCGCCTTCGGCGGCGAAGGCGGGCTGTCGCTGTTCGGCTTCCGCCTGCCGATGACGGCAGGCGACGATCCCATCGACGAGGCGACGCTGCGCGCGATCGCCGCGTCGACGGGCGGGCGCTCGTTCCGCGCGCGCGACACGCGCGAGCTCGCCGGCATCTATGCCGAGATCGACCGGCTCGAGCCGATTCCGCAACCCGGCCGCGCGGTGCGGCCGCGCATCGAGCGCTACGCGTGGCCGCTGGCCGCGTCGTTCGTGCTCGCGTTGCTGGCCGTTCTCGCGTGGAGGCGTCGATCGTGATCGACCTCGGCCCGCTTCATTTCCTGCGTCCCGAGTGGCTGTGGGCGCTGCTCGCGCTGCCGGTGCTGGCGCTGTGGCTGCGCCGCACGGGTGACGCCGGTGCGGACTGGCGGCGCGCGGTCGATCCGCACCTGCTGCCGTTCCTGCTCGAGCCCGGTCGTGCGTCGCGGCAGCGCTGGCTCGGGTGGCTGGCGGCGCTTGCTTACCTGATCGCGACGGTGGCGCTCGCGGGGCCCGCGTGGCGGCGCATCGAGCAGCCGCTGTGGCAGACGCGGCTGCCGATGGTGGTGGCGGTCGACCTGTCGAGCGCATCGCTCGCCACCGACGTCGCACCGAGCCGCGTCGCGCAGATGCAGGCGCGGCTGAGGCGTCTGCTGCAATCGAGTCCCGAAGGCCCGATCGGCCTCGTCGCGTTCGCGGACGATGCGTTCACCGTCGCGCCCATCACCGACGACGCTGCGAACGTCGCGCTCTTCGTCGATGCGCTGCAACCCGACGTGATGCCGGTCGACGGGCAGTCGCCGGCACGCGCGATCGAATGGTCGCGCGAGCTGATCGAGCGTGCGGGCTATCCGCGCGGTCGCATCGTGCTGGTCACCGATCGTGCCGATGCCGCCGCGCAGCAGGCCGCGGTGGAGGCGCATGCGGCGGGCCACGTGGTGTCGACGCTCGGCCTGGGCAGCAGCGACGGCGCAGCCGTGCGCATGCGCAATGGACGCGACGTGCCTGTCGCGCTGGACGAGGCCTCGTTGCGCCAGCTCGCACGCAGCGGCGGCGGCATGTACGCGCCCCTGTCGCTGGACGGCGGCGACGACGCCGTGTTCGCCGCCGTGCCCACGGGCGGCCGCGCGAACGGACGCGGCGGCCGCGGCTGGGCCGACGAAGGCTTCCGCCTGTTGCCGCCGCTGGTGCTGCTTGCGCTCGTAGTGCTGGTGCGACGCCCACGCGCGGCGGTGGCGTTGCTCGCGATCGCGCTCGTGCCGCGGCCCTCGTTCGCGGCCGATCCATGGCTTCGCCCCGACCAGCAGGCGCATCGAGCGATCGAGCGTGGCATCGAGCGCTATCGACGTGGCGACTTCGAGGCAGCCGCGGAGGAATTCGCCAAGGCCGACGGTGCGGATGCGCATTACGACCGCGGCAATGCGTTGGCGAAGGCCGGGCGCCTGCAGGAGGCGGTGTCGGCCTACGACGAGGCGCTGCGCCGCCGCCCCGGCATGCCCGATGCCGTCGCGAATCGGCAGTCCGTGCTTAATGCACTGAAGCGAAAGCTTCCCTCGGGTGGCCAGCAACAGGGCCAGAAGGGCGGGACGTCGAAGCAATCGCAGCAGCCCCGTGCGTGCAAGCCCGGCGATCCGTCCTGCCAATCACAGCCGAAGCAGCCTTCGCCGCAGTCCGATGCACCTTCGCGGAACGAGCCACAGCGCTCGCAGGCGCCGCAGCCACCCAAGCCTTCCGACCCATCCCGGCAGGCACGCGCCGACGCCGCGCAGCGCGAACGCATGGAGCGCGCCCTGCAGCAGGCAAAAGCCGCGCAGAAACCGTCGACTACGCCCGTCGATCCGCGCCAGCGCGAGCGACGCCTGTCCGATGACGCGGCGCTGCAACGCGTGCCCGACGAGCCCGGCAGCCTGCTGCGCGAGAAGTTCCGGCTCGAGCACGAGCGCCGACAACTCGGGGGGCGGCGATGACGCGGCTCGCGCGCCTTCTCGTTGCGCTCGTGCTGCTCGCCTTCACCGCGCTCGCCGGCGCGAACACGCGTGCATGGCTGGACCGCGACCGCATCGCACTCGGCGAAACCGCCACGCTCAACATCGAAACCGATGCGGGCGCCGCGCCCGACTACGGCCCGCTGGTGCGCGACTTCGACCTCAGTGCGCAGGCCAGCCGCCAGCAGGTGCAGTGGGTGAACGGACGGGTGTCGAGCAGCACGCTGCACGCCGTCGCGCTGCGACCGCGTCGCGACGGCCTGCTGCGCCTGCCGCCGTTGCGCGTCGGCGGCGATGTGACCGCGCCACTGGTGCTGCTGGTCACGCGTGCGCCGGTGCCATCGGTGGCGCCCGGCAATTCGGATGTCTTCATCGAGAGCGAGGCCGACGACCAGGACCCGTACGTCCAGCAGTCGGTCGGGTGGGTGGTCCGGCTGTATTCGGCGATCCCGCTGATCGCCGGCCAGCTCGAGCAGCCCGAGCCCGCGGGCGCCGGGCTGCAGCGTGTGGGCGACGACGTGCAGTACCGGCGCAGCGTCGGTGGCCGCACGTACGTGGTCACCGAGCGCCGTTACCTGCTGATCCCCGAGCGCAGCGGCGAGCTGGTGGTGCCGCCTGCGAAGTTCGAGGGTCGCGGCACCGGAAACGCGTTCGACCAGCTCTTCGGCGACGGCCAGACGGCGCTGCAGGCCACGGGGCGTCCGCGCGTGCTGCAGGTGCGGCCGATTCCCGCGGATGCGCCGCAGCCCTGGCTGCCGCTGCGCGGCCTGACCATGCGCTATCTCGCCACGCCCGCGCAGGCACGGGCGGGCGAGGCTGCGCACGTCGTGATCGAAGTGCAGGCGGACGGCGCGACGGCCTCGCAGCTGCCCGAGGTGCGCCTTGCGCCGGTCGACGGCGTGCAGTTGTTCCCTGAGCGCGCGCAGTCGGACGAATCGATGGTCGACGGCCGTCCGCAGGTGCGCGTGCAGCGACGGATCGCCATCGTGCCGACGCGCGACGGCCGGCTGGTGCTGCCGGGCCCGCGCATCGACTGGTGGGATAGTCGCGCCGGAGCCGCACGCACCGCGCAGTTGCCGCCGATCACCCTGCAGGTTGCACGGGGCGCGACGCCTGCGGCGCGCAGTGCCGCGCCGGCCGAGCGGCCTCGCGCGCCCGCGGCCACACGCACGCCGGTCGCGCTGTTCGTCGGCATCGCTGCCTTCGCCGTACTGCTCGTCGTCGCGGGTCTTTTCTGGCGACGGCGTACGCACGCGCAGAACGGGACGGGCAAGGCCCCACAGCTCGACGCCATTCCCGCCTACGACGCCACGGCGACGTCCTATGCGTCCACCGCGACGGGGACGGCAGCCCCCGTGCGCGGCACGCCGGCCCCCGGCGGCCCGGCAGCGCCAACCGGGCCGACGCCGGCACGCACGAATGACGCCCCGCCGAACCTGCAGCGCCTGCTCGAGTTCGGCGACCTCGCCGACATCGACGCGGCCCTGCGTCGCCTCGCCGGCGATGGCGTCATCGATCTGGACGGCGTGATCGCGCGCCTCGACGACGATGCGCAGCGCGAGGCGGTCGAACGCCTGCGCCGCGCGCGCTGGGCCGGCGACGACCCGGCCACTGCGCGCGCGCAGCTGCGTGACGCCTTCGCCCGCGGGCCGCGCTGGCGCGCACCGCCGCCGCGTCGCGAAGATCCGCTGCCGCCCCTCTATCCCGACGCCTGAGCGCGCATCGCGCGTTTGCTACCCTTCGCGATCGCTTTTCGGGGAACCGCCATGTCCGACGCCACCACCACCCACGCCGACGGGCGCCGGCGCATGCCCCTGCACTGGAAGATGGCCATCGGCTTCGGCCTCGGCCTGCTGCTCGGCCTCGTCGCGCACTACGGTGCCGGCGCCGACGCGACCTGGGTGCAGATGCTGACGAAGTACGTCACGCAGCCCGCGGGCACGCTGTTCCTCAAGCTGATCTTCATGCTCGTGCTGCCCCTGCTGTTCTCGGCGCTGGTGGTCGGCGTGGCCGAGATGGGCGACGTGCGCGCGCTCGGGCGCGTGGGCTGGAAGACGCTGGCCTATACCGTGGTGGTGTCGGCTATCGCCGTGGTGATCGGCCTGTTGTTGGTGAACTGGCTGCAGCCGGGCGCCGGCGTCGACCGCGAGGTCGCGGCGCGCATGCTCGCCGAGGGCAGCGAGCGCGCGAGCGCGATCGTCGGTAGCACCGGTACCTCGCCGACCGGCTTGGACATGCTGCTCGGCATCGTTCCCGACAACGTGATCAAGGCGGCGGCCGACAACACCATCCTCGCGGTGATGTTCTTCGCGCTGATGCTCGGCATCGGCCTGGTGCTCACCCGCAGCGAGGCCGCCGACGCGCTCAAGCGCGGCATCGAGGGCCTGTTCGACGTCTCGATGACGCTGATCGGGCTGGTGATCCGCCTCGCGCCCTACGCGGTGTTCTGCTTCATGTTCAACCTGGCGGCGCTGTTCGGCTGGGATCTTCTCGCGCGGCTCGGCGCCTACGTCGGCGTGGTGGTGCTGGCGCTCGCGCTGCACATGTTCGTGACCTATTCGCTGGCGCTGAAGTTCGTCGGCGGCTACTCGCCGGTGCGCTTCTTCCGCGCCTCGCAGGAAGCGATGGTGATGGCGTTCTCGACGGCCTCGTCCAATGCGACGCTGCCCACCGCGCTGCGCGTGGCCGAGCACCGCCTCGGCCTGCCGCCGCGCATCTCGCGCTTCGTGCTCACCGTGGGCGCGACCGCGAACCAGAACGGCACCGCGCTGTTCGAGGGCGTGACCGTGCTGTTCCTGGCGCAGTTCTTCGGCGTCGAGCTCACGCTGATGCAGCAGGCGACGGTGATGTTCGTCTGCATCCTCGGCGGCATCGGCACCGCCGGCGTACCGGCCGGCTCGCTGCCGGTCGTCGCGCTGATCTGCGCGATGGTGGGCGTCGATCCGATGGGCATCGGCCTGATCCTCGGCGTCGACCGCTTCCTCGACATGTGCCGCACCACGCTCAACGTCACCGGCGATCTCGTCGCCGCGACGGTGGTGTCGAAGGGCGAAATCGTGGAGCCGGCGGCCGCCGATACGGCCGCCTGATCGCGACGGGGCGACGTCCGGCGCGCAGGGATGGGACAATGGCGGACTCCCGCCGCCCGCTCCGGTGATCCCGGAAATCCCGACCCGATGACCACGCCGACCCGTCGCGACCTCGCCAACGCCATCCGCTTCCTCGCAATCGACGCGGTCCAGGCCGCCAATTCCGGCCATCCCGGCATGCCGATGGGCATGGCCGACATCGCGGAAGTCCTCTGGAACGATTACCTGAGCCACAACCCGAACAACCCGGGCTGGTTCAACCGCGACCGCTTTATCCTGTCGAACGGCCATGGCTCGATGCTGCAGTACGCACTGCTGCATCTCGCGGGCTACGACCTGTCGATCGACGACCTGCGCAATTTCCGCCAGCTCGAATCGAAGACGCCGGGCCACCCCGAGAACTTCATGACGCCGGGCGTCGAGACCACGACCGGCCCGCTCGGCCAGGGCTTCGCCAACGCCGTCGGCCTCGCGCTCGCCGAGAAGCTGCTCGCGCAGCGCTTCAACCGCGACGGCCACGCCATCGTCGACCACCGCACCTGGGTGTTCATGGGCGACGGCTGCCTGATGGAAGGCATCTCGCATGAGGCCGCGTCGCTGGCCGGCACGTGGGGCTTGGGCAAGCTCGTCGCGTTCTGGGACGACAACAAGATCTCGATCGACGGCAATACCGACGGCTGGTTCACCGACGACACGCCGGCGCGCTTCGAGGCCTACGGCTGGAACGTCGTGCGCGGCGTGGACGGGCACGACGCGGCATCGATCAAGGACGCGATCGAGCAGGCGCTGAAGTCGACCGACAGGCCCACGCTGGTCTGCTGCCGCACCACGATCGGTTTCGGCTCGCCGGCGAAGGCCGGCAAGGAATCCAGCCACGGCGCGCCGCTGGGCAAGGACGAGATCGTCGCCACGCGCGCCGCGCTCGGCTGGACTGGTGGCGAGTTCGAGGTGCCCGCGCCGATCGCGCAGGCCTGGCGTGCCAACGACGCCGGCCAGCTGCGCGAGGCCGAGTGGAACCGTCGTCTGCAGGCGTATGCCGCGCGCTTCCCCGAGGATGCCGCGGAGTTCGAGCGCCGCGTGCGCGGCGAGCGCCCGGCCGGCTTTGTCGAGGCCGCCGATGCCTACATCGCCAAGCTGCAGGCCGAGGGGCCGACGGTCGCTTCGCGCAAGGCCTCGCAGATGGCCATCGAGACCTTCGCGCCGCTGCTGCCCGAGCTCGTCGGCGGCAGCGCCGACCTCGCGCATTCGAACCTCACGCTGTGGAAGGGCAGCAAGTCGGTCGCCACCGACGACCCGAACGCCAACTACATCTACTTCGGCGTGCGCGAGTTCGCGATGAGCGCGATCTGCAACGGCCTGGAGCTGCACAGCGGCTTCATTCCGTACGACGCCACGTTCCTCGTCTTCAGCGACTACGCGCGCAATGCGGTGCGCATGTCAGCGCTTATGGGCGCGCACGTCATCCACGTCTACACGCATGATTCGATCGGCCTCGGCGAGGACGGCCCAACGCACCAGCCGATCGAGCACCTCGCCTCGCTGCGCTACATCCCGCATAACGACGTCTGGCGCCCGTGCGACGCCGTCGAATCGGCCGTGGCGTGGAAGCATGCGATCGTCCGTAACGACGGCCCGAGCTGCCTCGTATTCTCGCGTCAGAACCTGCCGCACCAGCATCGCACCGCGCAGCAGGTGGCGGACATCGAGCGCGGCGGCTACGTGCTGAAGGATTCGGTCGGCACCCCCGAGCTGATCCTGATCGCCACCGGCTCGGAAGTCGGCCTCGCGATGCAGGCGGCCGAGCAGCTCGGCGACACGGTGCGCGTGGTGTCGATGCCCTGCACCGGGATCTTCGACCGCCAGTCGCCGGAGTACCGCGAGTCGGTGCTGCCGAACGCGGTGCGCCGCCGCGTCGCCATCGAAGCGGCGACCGCCGACTACTGGTTCAAGTACGTCGGCCTGGACGGCGTGGTGATCGGCATGCACGGCTTCGGTGCCAGCGCGCCCGCCGAGAAGCTGTTCCCGCACTTCGGCTTCACCGTCGAGCGCGTGGTCGAGGCGGCGCGCTCGCTGCGCTGATCCGCGACCGGTGCGAAGAAGAACGGCGCCCACGTGGCGCCGTTCTTCTTCGACACCGCGGAATGCTCAGACCGTGGCGATGCGGTCGAGCAGGAACGAGGCGGGCGTCGAGCGACCGATGTGGAAGCCCTGCGCGCGGTCGCAGCCCAGCGCACGCAGCACCTCGAGCGTCTCCGCGTCCTCCACGCCCTCGGCCACGACCTGCAGGTCGAGCTGATGCCCCAGGTCGATGATCGCGCGCACCACGCGCGCGGAGCGGACGTCGTGGCGCATGTCGCCCACGAAGCTGCGGTCGATCTTCAGCTCGGTGGCGGGGAACTGCTTGAGATAGGCCAGCGACGAGTAACCGGCGCCGAAGTCGTCGATCGCGATGCCGAGGCCGGCCTCGCGCAGCGTGTGCAGCATCGAGATGCTGGCGTCCGGATCCTCCATCAGCGCGCTTTCGGTCACTTCCAGCGTCACCGCGTCGGCCGGCATGTCCCAGACCGACAGCGCGCTGGTGATCTGCTGCACGAGGTCGCGCTGGCCGAACACGCGCGGCGAGATGTTGACCGAGAAGCGCAGGCGCGTGTCCTTCGCACGGATGTGTGCGGCGTGCCGGAACGTCGCGTTGAGGCTCCATCGCGTGAGCTCGGCGATCAGCCCCGTGTCTTCGGCGAGGCGGATGAAGACGTCGGGACGGATCGGCCCGATCTCGACGTTGTTCCAGCGCGCGAGCGACTCGTAGCCGCAGACGTCGTTGCGGCGCAGGTCGAGGATGGGCTCGAAATGCGCTTCCAGGCGGTTGGTGCGCAGCGCTTCGTGCAGCCATTCGTAGGGCACCATCATCCGCTCGCTGCCGGGCGAGTACAGCGCGCAACGCTCGCTCATCCGCTTCGCGTCGCGCAGGGCGATCTCGGCGCGGCGCAGCAGCGTGGTGGCGTCAACGCCGTGCTCGGGATGGATGCTCACGCCGACGGCGACGGGCGTCATCACAGAGTGGTGCTCGAACAGCAGCGGTGTTTCGAACGCGCGGGCGACGCGGCTCGCCGCCAGCATCGCGTGGCCGTTGTTGAGCAGCGCCGGCAGCAAAGCGATGAACTCGTTCTCGGCGACCTGCACCAGTTCGTCGACCGGGCGCAGCACCTCGCGCAGGCGCGCGTGCGCCGCTTCGCCGACGGCATCGCTGGCGTCGTAACCGTGCACCAGGCGGAATTCCTGCAGCCGCTGCACGCGCACCAGCATGATGCCGAAGCGTTCGTCGCCTGCCTGCGCGATGCGCTCGCCGAGAAGTCGCGCGAGCGCGCGGCGGTTCACAGATAAAGCTCCGCGAGGTCGATGCCCGCATGGCGGTCCGGCAGCGGGCGGCGGATCTCTATTTCGGTCGATGTGTCGAGCAGGTCCAGGGTACGGAAGCTCGGCATCATCCTGCCGTCGGTGTCGGTGAGCACCAGTACACGCGGTCGCAGCCGCCGCGCGGCGTTCTGCGACATGACCGCGACGATCTCGCCGGTGTTGAGCTCGGCCAGCGAGCCGGTCGGGTACACGCCGAGGCAGCTGATGAACTGCTCGATCAGCTCGGCGTGGTAGCGCGTGTCGCGCAGGCGGTAGAGCTCCTGCAGCGCCACGTGGCGGGCCATTGCCGGCGCATGCGGGCGCGCACTGGTCATCGCGTCGAAGCTGTCGATGATGGCGGCGATGCGCACGTGCAGCGGAATATCGCGGGCGCTGCGGCGCAGCGGGTAGCCGCTGCCGTCGATGCGCTCGTGGTGGCCGGCAACGACCTCGCGCACGATCTGGCTGAACGCGCCGTCGCCCAGTGCCTGCGTGCCGAGCTCGACATGGCGGCGCACGCGCGCCATCGACATGGCGTCGAGCGGTCCGGGGTGCTGCAGCAGCGTGTCGGGTACCTGTGTCTTGCCGATGTCCATCAGCATGGCGCCGATGGCGAGCTCGACGAGGAAATCCTGCGCGAGGCCGAGATGGCGGCCGAACGCGGCCGCCAGCGTCGCGCAGTTGAGCGCGTGCGAATAGGCGTAGCCGTCGCGGCGGCGCAGCGAGTTGAGCCAGAACACGGCGTCGGCATTGCGCAGAACGCTGTCGACGATCGGGCAGGCGGCCGCATGCGCGACGTCCGGCAGGATCGGCTGGTGCCCGCGCGCTTGGTCGACCATGCCGCCGATCGTGGCAACGGCGGACTCCAGTGCGTCGCGCGCGGCAGGCAGCTCGCGCTCGAACTCGACGCGGTCCTCGTAGCGCACCGCGCCGATGCGCGTGTCGGCGCGCTCGCGGCGCGGCGCGGGCGGCTGCGGCGCGGCCGCGGTCGTCGGCGTGGCCAGCACCTGCGGACGCATGCGTCCGCCGAGCGCACTCAGCTCGACGTCGATCCACACCCGACGGCAGTAGTGCCGCAACTGGGTGATCTCGTCGAGCTCACGGACCTCGAAACCCTGCAGCGGAAACGGGGTCTCCGTCCACGGACGGTCGAGCCGGCTGACGAACATCCCCAGCCGCACCTGATCCGCTTCGATCTCGCGTTCTTCGATCTGCATGGCGCCCCTGCAGGCGTTCCTCGTGGGGACGCCAGCGGCCAAGAGTAACTCTGTGACGGCCGTCCGCAAAAAAGGCTTCCGCGTTAGTCGCCCAACGCCGCGTTCAGTACCTGCGCGAGGTGGGCGCCGGCGCGGCGCATCTGCTCGTCGATCACCGGCGTCCAGGTGCGGGCGTAGCCCGCGTCGAGACGCGCGCCGTCGGGGTAGAGGCCCGGACGCTCGGTGATGGCGCAGGACAGGTCGGCCCATTCGCCGGCGCGTGGCGGCAGCGCCGGGCGGTCGACCGCGACGGCGAGCGGCAGGCTGCGCAGGTGCTGCAGGTACGCGGCCTCGTCGCGGCCGGTCAGTTCGATCAGCCCGCTGTCCCACGTGCTGTGCAGGTTGGTGCCCCGCTCGCCGCCCGCGGCCGTCGGCAGGCGCACCTGCACCAGGTTGCCGCCCTTGTCGGGGCGGTTGCCGGCATGCAGAGGCTGGTGGATGTCGCCGATGAAGTGCACGACGAACTTCAGCGCCATGCGCCGCGCATCCTGCGACTGGCTGCGGTCGGCCAGGATCGCGGTCTGCTTCTCGATGGCGCCGACGACGCAGTTGTCGCCCTTGCAGTCGGTCGCCGCGTCGTAGCTGCAGTCGGGCGAATGGATGGTGACGTAATGCCAGGGCGCGCTGCGCTTGCCGAGTGCGGGATCCTTTGCACGCAGTTCGTCGGCCCAGGGCGCGATGGATGCGAGCGTGGCGCCCGGCTCGGCGGCGAGCAGCGCATCGACCTGCGCGCGCGTCTTCGGGGTGAGTTCGTCCTGCGCGAGGTCGGCGACGAGACGGTGGCCAAGGCGTCCCCAAGCGAAAGCCGGGGACGCGATGGCGAGCAGCAGCGCTGCGGCGATGAGGCGACGGTTCATCGCGCGATCTTAAGCGGCTACGCGCGACTTCCCGCTTAACGTCAGAACGCGTGGATGTAGGAGACGCCGTAGGCGATCGGGTCGATGTTCGCCGTGCCCATGCGGGCACCGTTGACCCTTACGTCGGTGTCGATGTCCATCCAGCGCGCGTCGACGCGCAGCGCACCGCGCGTTCCGATCCGGAAGTCCACGCCCGCGTGCACGGCGGCGCCCCAGGAATCCCCGAGCTCCAGGCGCGTGCCGGCCAGCGCGCCGGTCGTGTCTTCCTGGAAGAACGTCGTGTAGTTCAGGCCGACGCCGAGCAGCGGCGACACCTTGCCACCGTTGTTGAAGTGGTACTGCAGGGACACCGTCGGCGGCAGGTGCTTGGTGCTGCCGACGCGACCGACGCCCTTGACCGAAATATCGTGCTCGAAGGGCAGTGCGGCCAGCACCTCGATGCCGAGGCCGTCGCGCAGGAAGTATTCGCCGGTGATCGTCGGGCGCACGTCCGAGCCGATGTCCAGCGGAAGCGTGCCGCCCGCCAGCGCGCCGTTGTTCGACTTGGGCTCGACGTTGTGCACGCCGACGCCGAGGGTGAAGTCGCCGCGGGACTGCGCGAGGGCCGGCGCGGCCGAGGCGACGAGGGCGAGCGCGAGCACGGAAAGGCCGAGGTACGTCTTCATGGGTAGGACCTGTGGTTGGGGTGCGAGAAGTCTCCTCCCGCGATCCAAACGCGCGTTTGATCATTCTCAAAGCAGCGGGCGCGAAGCCGTGGCAGGGCGCGATTGCTAGAATGCGCGTCGATTCCGGCCCGGGCCGGACCCCACGCAGGAGCTTTCCATGACGATCAAGGTAGGCATCAACGGCTTCGGCCGCATCGGCCGTAACGTGCTTCGCTCGGCCGTGCAGAACTTCGGCGACGACATCCAGATCGTCGGCATCAACGACCTGCTCGAGCCCGACTACCTCGCCTACATGCTGCGCTACGACTCCGTGCACGGCCGCTTCCAGGGCGACGTGTCGGTGGAAGACGGTGCGCTGGTCGTCAACGGCAAGAAGATCCGCCTGACCCAGGAGCGTGACCCGGCCAACCTCAAGTGGGACGAGGTGGGCGCCGACGTCGTCATCGAATCGACCGGCCTGTTCCTCGACAAGGCCAGCGCGGGCAAGCACCTCGAGGCCGGCGCGAAGAAGGTCATCATCTCGGCGCCGTCGAAGGACGATACGCCGATGTTCGTCTACGGCGTGAACCACGCGAAGTACGCCGGCGAGCAGATCATCTCGAACGCCTCGTGCACCACGAACTGTCTCGCGCCGCTCGCGAAGGTGCTCAACGACAAGTGGGGCATCAAGCGCGGCCTGATGACCACCGTGCACGCGGCGACGGCGACGCAGAAGACGGTCGATGGCCCGTCCAACAAGGATTGGCGTGGTGGCCGCGGCATCCTCGAGAACATCATCCCGTCGAGCACGGGCGCGGCGAAGGCCGTGGGCGTGGTGATCCCGGAGCTCAACAAGAAGCTCACCGGCATGAGTTTCCGCGTACCGACGTCGGACGTCTCGGTGGTGGACCTCACCGTCGAGCTCAACAACGCGGCCTCGTACGAGGAGATCTGCGCGGAAATGAAGGCGCAGTCGGAAGGCGCGCTCAAGGGCGTTCTGGGTTTCACCACCGACAAGGTCGTGGCCACCGACTTCCGCGGCGACGCGCGCACGTCGATCTTCGATGCCGAAGCCGGCATCGCGCTCGACCCGACCTTCGTCAAACTGGTCGCGTGGTACGACAACGAGTGGGGCTACTCGAACAAGTGCCTCGAAATGGCGCGCGTCGTGGCGCGCTGACCGCTAACGCGGCCTTCCTCGAACCCCGCCTCATGGCGGGGTTCGTCGTTTGCGTCGTCGGACATTTCCTACATCCGCCTGGCGGATGTTCCGGCTTGTCGACGATGGCGGCGCTGGCGATACTGCCGTCGCGCAACCGCGCACGGGGATTACGAGGAGAATCCATGTCACGCAAGACGATCGCCGCCTGCATGGTGGCACTGATGGCCCTTTCCGCCGCTGCCACGGCCGAGGCGAAGAAGAAGGATTCCGACGAGCCGCCGAGCCGCGAGGTCACCGGTCGCAAGGGCGTCGAAGGCGAGATCGTCGGCAACGAGATCCCGGGCAGCCCGTTCACCAAGCTCGAGATCGGCATGTCGCAAAAGCAGGTCACCGACATCCTGGGCTCGAAAGTGCAGGATGACGCGGAGTGCGGCCAGTACTTCACCGGTAAGTCGTTCATTCCCTTCCACTTCGGTGGCGACAAGGTTCGCCAGGAATGCGCGTACAAGGGCCTCGGGCGCCTGGTCTTCACCAACCAGTCCGACTTCGACGGCAAGGCGGTGCTGATCAAGATCGAGTACGACGCGAGCGAAGACGGCTACCGCGACGACTGATCCGAAAGGACATGCAGGAAAAGCCCCGCATCCGCGGGGCTTTTTCGTTCGGGGCTACGTGCTACGTTGCCGGCGCGGCCGGGGAGGCGGAGGGGACGATGGAAAACCTGTTGGTGCTCGCGGTACTCGCGGTGCTCGGTATCCCGGTGCTGCTGGTCGTGCTGCTGGCCTGGACGGTCGGCCTGCGGCGCCGCGTCGCAAACCTCGAAGGCGAAGTGGCCTGGCTGCGCGGCCGCGCGGCCGGCGCTGCAACGCCGCAGGCGGCTGCGCCTGCGCCGAGCGGGACGCAGGCGCAGCCGCTCGACGATGCGCCTACGCTGGCGGAGCTGCTGCGGCAGTCGACGCCCGGGCAGGCGCCGCCCATCCAGAGGCCGGCACCTCCTGCGCCCGATCCCGCGCTGCAGGAGCGCAGCGCCACGCCGCCGCCGTTGCCGCCGCGCGCTGCGGCACCTGTGCAGCCCGCGCCGCGGCCGTACGAATCGCCGCGGTACGAATCGCCCCGTTACGAACCCGCCGATGCGGTCGGCTCGCGCTTCGACGATCTCGTCGACACCGTGCGTCGCTGGTTCACCGAGGGCAACGTGCCGGTGAAGGTCGGCGTGCTGGTGCTGTTCGCGGGTGTCGCCGCACTGCTCAAGTACGCGGTCGATCAGGGCAAGTTGAACCTGCCGGTCGAACTGCGCCTCGCCGGTATCGCACTCGCGGCGATCGCCGCGCTGGGCTTCGGCTGGCGCCAGCGCGAATCGCGGCGTGCGTTCGGTCTGGCAGTGCAGGGCGGCGCGATTGGCGTGCTGCTGCTTGTCACCTTCGCGGCATTCAAGCTCTACCACTTCATTCCTGCGGGTGCCGCATTCGGCATCAGCGTCGCGCTGGTCGCGGGCCTGGGCGTGCTCGCGGTGCGGCAGGAGGCGCTGGCGCTGGCGGTACTCGGCGTGCTCGCGGGTTTCCTCGCGCCGATCTGGCTGTCGACCGGGCAGGGCAATCACGTCGCGCTGTTCGGCTACTACGCGGTGCTCAACACGGGCATCGTGGCGATCGCCTGGCGCCGCCCGTGGCGACTGCTCAACCTGCTGGGCTTCGCCTTCACCTTCGGCATCGGCACGCTGTGGGGCGCGCTCAGCTATCGCCCCGAGGACTTTGGCAGCACGGAGCCGTTCCTCGTGCTGTTCTTCGCGATGTACGTCGCGATCCCGATCCTCTATGCCGCCGCCAAGGGACCGGCGCAGCGACGCATCTTCGACGGCAGCCTGATCTTCGGCACGCCGCTGGTGGCGTTCGCGCTGCAGGCCGCGATGCTGCGGGGCGACCGCATGGCGCTCGCGTTCTGCGCGCTCGGCGTGGGGGCGCTGTATGCGGTGCTCGCCGCGATGCTGCGTCGGCGCGAGACCTTCGCCGCGCTGGTCGCGCCATACGCGGTGCTCGCCGTCGGTTTCGCCACGCTCGCGGTCCCGCTCGCCCTGTCGGCGCGTGCGACCGCCGCGATCTTCGCGCTCGAAGGCGCCGGGCTGGTCTGGCTGGGCCTGCGGCAGTCCCGTGGGCTGGCGCAGCTCGCGGGCGTCGCCTTGCAGGCTGCCGCGCTGGCGGCATTCGCCCTCGGCATGGAGCGCGCGGTCGATCCGATGCCGGTATTCAACGGCAGTTTCATGACCGCGCTGCTCATTGCGATCGGCGGTTTCGCGACCGCGGTGGCCGGTCGTGCTCATCAGGACGACCGCATCGCCTTGGGCGGTTACCTGTGGGGCCTCGCCTGGTGGGTCGGTGCGGGCGTCTGGGAGATCGAGCGCAGCGTGGCGCCGCACCAGGTAGTCGACGCGCTGATGCTTTTCGCGCTGGGCACCGGCCTGCTTGCCGCGGAGGCCGCTCGACGGGGCCGCGCCGGGGCACTGCACGCCACCGCGGCCGTCGCGCTGCTGTTGCCGATCGCTTTCGCGGTCGCGCAGGCCGGCGAGCGTGGCCAGCCGCTGGCGGGGCTCGGCGCCGTGGCCTGGGTGCTGGACCTCGTCGTCGGCTGGCGTGTGCTGACCGTGCTGCGCGACGCGGACTCGCGCCTGCGTGGCTGGACGCATGTCGGCTGGCTGGCGTCGATCGCGCTCGTGCTGTCGTTCTCGCTGCCCCGGCTTGCGCAACAGGCGGGCCTCGGCGAGGCCTGGCGGTTCGCCGCGGCAGCCTTGCCGTGGCTCGCGCTTTCGGCGACGTCGTGGCTGCGCCCGGCGCGCATCGCGGCGCCGTTCGGCGAGGACTTCGTGCGGTGGCGCGGCAACCTCCGCGCCGTCGCGTCGATCGCCTTCGCTGGTTTCTTCGTGGTCGGCCTGGGCAGCGAAGGCCGCATGTCGCCGCTGCCGTACGTGCCGCTGCTCGATCCGGTGGAGCTGGTGCAACTCGGCGCGTTGCTGCTCGCGCTGCGCGTTTCCGCGGAGGCGGCGTCGCTGCGCCTGCCGCTGGCGGGCGCGGCCTTCGTGCTCGCCACGTCGATCGTGTTGCGCGCGACGCATCACTGGGGCGGCGTGCCGTGGTCGCCGTCGATGTTCTCGACCGGCCTGGTTCAGACCTCGCTCACCGTTCTCTGGAGCGTGATCGGCATGGCCGCGTGGGTGGCGGGATCGCGCCGCCAGCGACGCGCGCTCTGGACGATCGGCGCGGTGCTGATGGGCGTGGTGCTCGCCAAGCTGGTGCTCGTCGACCGCCAGTACCTCGGCAACCTGCTCGGCATCGGCTCGTTCATCGCCTTCGGGCTGCTGTGCACGGCGGTCGGCTATTTCGCGCCGGTGCCGCCGCGCGACGAGGAGGCCGCCGCATGAGGCGCATGGTGTTCGTCCTGTTGGCATCGCTGTGCGGCATCGCCGCCGCGAGCGCCGATTACGCGCGGCAATGGCCGATCGACACCGATGCACGCGCCGCCTCGCACGCCGTCGAGCTGACGCCCGAGGTTTATGCGAGCGTGCAGCACGCCGACCTGCGCGATCTCGACGTGCTCGATGCCGACGGCCGCCCCGTACCCGCAGGCATCGTGCGTCCGCCATCGTCGTCGAGCGAGCGCCGCCGCGCGCTTCCCTGGTTCCGGATGCCGGCGACGACCCGTCGAACCGACTGGCAGCTCATGGCCGAAGTGGACGCCGACGGGCATCTGCGCGTCGAACGCCTGCCGTCGCAGACCGCGCAGCCGGCGACGACGCTCCTGCTCGACGCGACCGCGCTCGACCGGCGCCCGCATGCGCTCGAACTCGACTGGCGCACCGACACGGGCTTCGACGCCGGCTACCGCATCGAGGGCAGCGACGACTTCGAGCACTGGTACGGCCTGGGCCGCGGCCGGCTGGTCGACATTCGCGAGAAGGGGCGCGCGCTGCAGCTGCGAAGGCTGACGATCGAAGGCGGCGGCAAGCCGCCGCGCTTCCTGCGCCTCGTGCCCGACGACCCGACGCAGGCGCTGCCGGACATCATTTCGGTGGAGGCGATCTCGACCGACACGCGCATGGCGCCGCGCTGGCTCACGCTGCCACCGCGCGCGGATGGCGACGGCACCTACGAATTCCGCCTCGACGGCCGCTACCCCGTGCGCTGGATCGACCTCGACACCGGCGGCAACGATGCGCGCAGCTGGCGCCTGCAGAGCCGCGATACGCCGCAGGCGCACTGGGTCGACAGGATTTCGCACTGGGTCGTCTATCGGGTCGGCACGGGCCGCTCGCCCGCACGCGTGCTCGACACCCCCGTGCGCGACCGCTACTGGCGGCTGGTGCCCGAGGGCGAGGGCGACGCGCCGTCGCTGCGGCTCGGCTACGTGCCCGAGCGCCTCGTGTTCGTCGCCGGCGGGCGCGCGCCCTACACGCTGGTGGCCGGCAGCCTGCGCGTGCAGCGGGAGCCGCGCCCGGTGCAGGCGGCGATCGACGCGGCCGGCCCGCCCGCGATTGCGCAGCTTGGCGCCTCCGGCGCGCGGGCCGGCGAGGCCGCGCTGTCGCCGGCCCGCGACTGGAAGACCTGGGGCCTGTGGGCCGTGCTGGCGCTCGGTGTGCTGGCCGTTGGGGGCTTCGCCTTGCGTGTGCTGCGCGAGCCCGCGCGCCCCGTCGACTGACGGCACACGCGCCCAGCGGCGACAATAGGCGGCTTCGCCCGTCGCGACGGCTCGCGGCGGGCGCCTCCTTCCTCCTTCGAAGAGACCGCCCATGGCCATCCTCCGCATGTCCGACCTCGACCTCGCCGGCAAGCGCGTGCTGATCCGCGAGGATCTGAACGTGCCGATCAGCGAGGGCCGCATCACCTCCGAGCAGCGCATCCGCGCGGCGCTGCCGACCCTCCGCATGGCGCTGGAGAAGGGCGCGGCGGTGATGGTGATGTCGCACCTGGGCCGCCCGAAGGAAGGCGTGTTCAGCGAGGACGACTCGCTCGCGCCGGTCGCCGCGCGCGTCTCCGAACTGCTCGGCGTCGACGTGCCGCTGGTGCGTGATTGGGTCGCGGGCTTGGACGTCAAGCCCGGCCAGGTGGTGATGCTCGAGAACTGCCGCATGAACGTCGGCGAGGGCAAGGACGACGAGGCGCTGTCGAAGGCCTATGCCGGCCTCTGCGACGTCTTCGTCATGGACGCCTTCGGCACCGCGCATCGCGCGCAGGCCTCCACGCACGGCGTCATCCGCCAGGCGAAAGTCGCCTGCGGCGGCCCGCTGCTGATGGCGGAACTCGACGCGCTCGCAAAGGCGCTCGAACATCCCGCGCGCCCGCTGCTCGCGATCGTCGCCGGCTCGAAGGTGTCGACCAAGCTGGAACTGCTGGGCAACCTCGTTTCGCGCGTCGACCAGCTGATCGTCGGCGGCGGCATCGCCAACACGTTCATCGCGGCCATGGGGCATGGCGTCGGCAAGTCGCTGGTCGAACGTGATCTCGTCGACACCGCGAAGCGGATCATCGAGCAGGCGAAGGCGCGCGGCGCCGAGATCCCGATGCCCGTGGACGTCGTCGTCGCGCCGGAGTTCAAAGCCGATGCGCCGGCGACGGTGAAGGCGGTCGACGCCGTGGGCGAGGACGACATGATCCTCGACATCGGCCCGCAGACTGCCGCGCATTACGCGGAAATCGTGAAAAACGCCGGCACCGTGGTGTGGAACGGCCCGGTCGGCGTGTTCGAGTTCGACGCGTTCGGCAAGGGCACCGAGGCGCTGGCGCGCGCCATCGCATCGAGCAATGCGTTCTCCATCGCGGGCGGTGGCGACACGCTGGCGGCGGTGGACAAGTACGGCATCGCCGGCGACGTCGGCTACATCTCCACCGGTGGCGGCGCCTTCCTCGAGTTCCTCGAAGGCAAGACGCTGCCGGCGGTCGCCGCGCTCGCCGAACGCGCCGCCTGATGGCGACGCTGTTCTTCGATCTCGACGGCACGCTGATCGACTCGGCCGTCGGGATCACGCGCTGCGTCGCGCATGCCTTCGAGCAGATGGGCGAGCCCGTGCCGGACGAGGCGACGCTGCGCACCTGGATCGGCCCCTCGCTGCGCGTCAGCTTCGCGCCGATCCTCAAGGACGATGCGCGCGTCGAGCAGGCGGTGGGGCACTACCTCCACCGCTTCGAGCACCACGGCTGGCTCGAGCGCGAGGTCTATCCCGGCATCGCGGACGTGATCGAGTCCCTGCATGCGGCGGGGCATCGCCTCGCCGTGGTCACCGCGAAGAACGAGCCGCATGCGCGCAAGATCATCGCAACGCTGCCGTTCGGCCATCGCTTCGTCGAGATCGTCGGCGCGACCGTCGACGGGCGCATCAGCCACAAGCCGCAGCTCATCGCCGAAGCGCTGCGTCGCCTCGGTGCGGAACCCGCGGAGTGCACGATGATCGGCGACCGCCGCATGGACATGGAGGGTGCCGTGCACCACGGGATGCGCGGCATCGGCGTGCTCTGGGGCTTCGGCTCGGAGGATGAACTCCGTACCGCCGGTGCATCGGCGCTGGCGGCCGCGCCGGCCGATCTGCAGCGGCTGCTGGCCTGAGGCCGTACCGCGGCGCACGCCGTCGCGGCCATGCTAGGTTCCGGCTTCGCACAGGAGCCCGCGCTGCATGACCCAGGTGACACGCCGTACCAAGATCCTTGCCACGCTCGGCCCCGCCACCGACGCGCCGGGCGTGCTCGATTCGCTGCTGAAGGCGGGCGTGGACTGCGTCCGGCTGAACTTCTCGCACGGCGATCCGTCGGCCCAGGTCGCGCGCGCCGAGGCGTTGCGCGAGGCGGCACGCCGCGCGGGCCGGGAGGTGGCGATCCTCGCCGACCTGCCGGGCCCGAAGATCCGCATCGAGAAGTTCGAGAACGATCGCGTCGAGCTGAAGCGGGGCGACCGCTTCGACCTGGTCGCGCGCGAGGACGCGCCGGCCGGCAACGAACGCGAGGTCGGCGTGAGCTACCTCGGCCTGCCGGGCGACGTCACGGCCGGCGACGTGCTGCTGCTCGACGACGGCATGATGCAGCTCGAGGTGGAGCGCGTGGAGGGCGAGCGCATCGTCTGCACCGTGCTCAACGACGGCGCCTTGTCCAACCGCAAAGGCCTGAACAAGCAAGGCGGCGGCCTATCGCTGGGTGCATTGACGCCGAAGGACGAGGAGCTCATCCGCGTCGCCGCCGGCATCGGCGTCGACTTCATCGCGGTGTCGTTCTGCCGCAACGCACAGGACATGCACGACGCGCGACGCATCGCGGTGGAAGCCGGCAGCCATGCGGCGCTGGTGTCGAAGATCGAGCGCACCGAGGCGATCGAGAACCTGACCGAGATCGTCGAAGCCAGCGACGTGGTGATGGTGGCGCGCGGCGACCTCGGCGTCGAGATCGGCGATGCCGAGCTTCCGGGCCTGCAGAAGAAGATCATCCGCGAGGCCTTGAGCCGCAATCGCATTGTGATCACCGCGACGCAGATGCTGCAGTCGATGGTCGACAGCCCGATCCCGACGCGCGCCGAAGTGCTCGACGTCGCCAACTCGGTGATCGACGGTACCGACGCCGTGATGCTGTCGCAGGAGACCGCCGCCGGTAAGTACCCGCTCAAGGCGGTCGAGGCGATGGCGCGCATCTGCCTCGGCGCCGAGCGGCAGTTCACGCACGACACCGACTTCGAGGCCGCGCCGCGCAACCTCGATCGGGCCGACCAGGCGATCGCGATGGCGGCCATGTTCCTGTCCGAGCACATCGGTGTGCGTGCGATCGTCGCTATCACCGAATCGGGCGGCACGCCGCGTTTCCTTTCGCGCTTCCGTTCGCCGGCTCAGGTGATCGCGTTGTCGAGCGACGAGGCCGCGCGCCGCCGCATGGCGCTGATGCGCGACGTTACTGCGCTGTCGTTCGAGAGCGCCGGCATGAGCGCGGGCGTCGCTGCACGCGGCGCGGCACGCATGCTGTTCGAGCAGGGCCTGCTCGAGGAGGGCGACCGCATCATCTTCACGAGCGGCGAGATCATGCACCAGCACGGCGCGACCAATACGCTGCGGCTGCTGCAGATCGGCCCCGGCGGCGCGGCCGAGGGCCTCGGCGAGCTCTAGTTGTGGCCCCTCGGTGGGCGGGCGTAGAGTCGGGCCATCGCCACGGGAGAGCGTCATGGATCGCATCCGCTCGCTGTGCAGTCTCGTCGCGCTCGCCGTCGGCATGGCCGGCGCGGCGCAGGCGCAGGAAGTGTCGCCGGCCCCGCGCATGATCGGGCCGGAGGAGCTCCCGACCTACTGGACCGTCGCCGCGCAGGCGCCGGTGCCCTATCCGGCCGACCTCGCCTCGCGTGATGTGACCGGCTGCGTGACGCTGGCCTACCTGATCGAGCCCGACGGAACGACGTCCGAGTTCCGCACGCTCGATGCCGCGGCCAGCAGCCGCTCGCCGCTGGCCAAGCGCCAGGCCATCGAGGCCTTCGCGCGTGCCGCCGCGGCCGCGGCCTCGACGTGGCGTTACGCGCCGGTTGGCGAAGCACGCCGCACGCTCACCGCGAGCATCGTCGAGTTCGGTGTCGAGGGCTCCGCGGCCGCGGGGCAATGCGGCACGGGCGACGTCGCGCGTGCGCTGCGCAATGGCGTTGAATGGGACGAGGTATTGAAGGGCCTGTACGAGGCGCGCTGGCGCCTCAATACCAATCGCATCGAGCGCCGCACGCGCTGAAAGCTGTTTCGCCGGGCGACATACTGGCGTCGCGGTGAAGTCGGCGTAAGTGCCTGTTTGAAAAAAGATCGCAGGCGCGGGCGGCTATAATGGCGGACTTTCCCCAGCCGCTCGAAGGACCCCATGAGCATCGAACAGCTTGCCGAAACCGCCCAGGCGATGGTCGCCCCGGGCAAGGGCATCATCGCGATCGACGAGTCCACCACCACCATCGCCAAGCGCTTCGCGGGCGTTGGCATCGAGAACACCGAGGAGAACCGCCGCGCGTACCGCGAGCTGCTGCTCACGACGCCGAACCTCGGCCAGTACATCTCGGGCGCGATCCTGTTCGACGAGACGCTGCGCCAGAGCACCAAGGACGGCACGCGCTTCGCCGACCTGATGCAGGCCAACGGCATCATCCCGGGCATCAAGGTCGACAAGGGCCCGCAGCCGCTGGCCGGTTTCCCGGGCGAGGTGGTGACCGAGGGTCTCGACGGCCTGCGCGCGCGCCTGGAGGAGTACTACAAGCTCGGCGCCCGCTTCGCCAAGTGGCGCGCGGTGATCAACATCGGCGACGACATCCCGACCGGCAGTGCGATCGAGGCCAACAGCCATGCGCTGGCCCGCTACGCCGCGCTCTGCCAGGAGCAGGGCCTGGTGCCGATGGTCGAGCCGGAGGTGATCATGGACGGCGGCCACGACATCGACACCTGCTACGAGGTGACCGAGGTCGTGTTGCGCTCGCTGTTCGGCTCGCTGTACGAGTTCAACGTGATGCTCGAGGGCACCATCCTGAAGGCCTCGATGGTCATCCACGGCACCGAGAGCGCCGAGAAGGCCTCGCGCGAGGAAGTGGCGGCGGCGACGCTGCGCTGCCTCAAGTCGACCGTGCCGGCCACGCTGCCGGGCATCGTGTTCCTGTCGGGCGGCCAGTCGGACGAGGACGCCACCGCGCACCTCGACGCCATGAACAAGGCCGGCCCGCACCCGTGGCCGCTGTCGTTCTCCTATGGCCGTGCCATGCAGCAGGCCGCGCTCAAGCTCTGGGCGCAGGACATGCAGGGCAACTACGGCAAGGCGCAGGAAACCGTGTTCGCGCGTGCGCGCGACAACGGCCTCGCCGCACTGGGCCAGTGGCAGGGCTGATCGGCCTGCCATGACCGTCGAAGACGCCGGCCTCGCGCCGGCGTTTTCGTTTCCGCCGGTCGCGCCGGTTGACGCCGTGCCTGCAACGCTGAGGTCCGATCCCGGTCACGCGGGGTGGTACCGATGACACGGGCCATCACGGACGAGGCCGATAGAATCCGCGGTTCCCCTGTAGTCCGGATGTCCATGCGACCGTATCTCGTGCTCGCGACCCTCGCCGCCGCCTTGGCATTGGCCGGCTGCGGCAAGAAGCAGGATGCCGCCCCGCAGGGCGGGGGCGGTGACCGGCCGATCCCCGTCACCCTGCAGGCCGTCCGCCCGCAACCCTTCGTCGACACCCTGCAGGCGCTGGGTACCGTGCGTGCGCGTGAATCGGTGACGGTGACCGCGAGCGTCTCCGAAAAGGTCCAGGCCGTGCATTTCGATAGCGGCGACAGCGTGCGCGCCGGCGCGCCGCTGGTCACGCTGGTGGGCGATGCCCAGCAGGCGCAGTTGCGCGAAGCGCAGGCCGCCGCGGGCGAGGCCGAGAGCCTCTATCGCCGCCAGAGCGAGCTCGCCGGCCAGCAACTGATCGCGCGATCGCAACTGGAGACGCAACGCGCCACGCGCGATGCCGCCAACGCACGCGTCGCCCAGGTGCGCGCGCAGCTGGCCGAGCGCGTGATCCGCGCGCCGTTCGCCGGCGTGCTCGGCATCCGCCAGGTCAGCCCCGGCTCGCTGGTCACGCCGGGCACGGTGGTGACCACGTTGGACGATATCTCCACCGTCTTCGTCGACTTCCCCGTGCCCGAAACCCAGCTCGCGCTGATCGCCGCGGGCCAGCGCCTCGCCGGCACCGCCGCGGCCTATCCGGGACGGCGCTTCGAGGGCATGGTCGACACCGTCGATGCACGCATCGACACCGCCACGCGCGCGCTCACCGTGCGCGGCCGGTTTCCGAACGCCGAGCGCCTGCTGAAGCCCGGCATGCTGCTGCAGGTCGAGATCGCCCGCGCCGAGCGCCCGGCGCTGCTCGTGCCGGAGATCGCGGTGGTGCAGGTGGGCACCGAGTCCTACGTGTACCGCGTGCGCGACGGCAAGGCCGAGCGCGCCGACGTGAAGCTGGGCGCGCGCGCCGGCGGCCAGGTCGAGATCGCCTCGGGCATCGCCGCGGGCGACGTGATCGTGGTCGACGGCACCGGCAAGCTGCGTCCGGGCGCGAAGGTCGTCGACGCCGCGAAGTCGCAGGGCGGCGACAACAACTCCGCGACCGCCGGCTGATGACGGCGGCCGAGGCCGCCGTCCGCCTCCTCGCGGCGACGCCCACGGAGCGGGCGACCCGTCCCAGTAGTCCGTGCCTCCGGGCGCCGCGCCGGAATCCGATGCGATGAACCTCTCCGAGCTTTCCATCCGCCGCCCCGTATTCGCCACCGTGATGAGCCTGCTGCTCATCACCTTGGGCGTGATGGCCTTCAGCCGCCTTACCCTGCGCGAACTGCCTGCGATCGATCCGCCCATCGTCTCGGTGAGCGTCACCTATCCGGGCGCGTCGGCCAGCGTGGTGGAGACGCGCATCACGCAGGTGCTGGAGGACGCGCTCTCGGGCATCGAGGGCGTGGAGACGATCGAGTCGCGCAGCGTCAACGGGCGAGCGTCGATCAGCATCGAGTTCACCCTGTCGCGCGACATCGAAGCCGCCGCCAACGACGTGCGCGACGCGATCAGCCGCGTCGTCGACCGCATGCCCGACGAGGCCGACGCGCCCGAGATCGCGAAGGTCGAGAGCGATTCCGACCCGATCATCTGGCTCAACATGAGCTCGACCGCGATGGACACGCTGCAGCTGTCCGACTACGCGGAGCGCTACATCGTCGACCGCCTCGCGTCGCTGGAAGGCGTGGCGCAGGTGCGCATCGGCGGCCAGCAGCGCTATGCCATGCGCGTCTGGCTCGATCGCGACGCGATGGCCGCGCGCGGCATCACCGTCGGCGACATCGAGGGCGTGATGCGCGCCGAGAACGTCGAGTTGCCGGCCGGCCGCATCGAATCGGAGACGCGCGACTTCACCCTGCGCGTGGCCCGCGGCTACCAGAAGCCCCAGGACTTCGCGCAGATGCCGGTGAAGAAGGGCGCCGACGGCTACGTCGTGCGCCTGGGCGACGTGGCGCGCGTGGAACTCACCACCGCCGAGCGGCGCGCGTACTACCGCAGCAACGGCGAGAACAACATCGGCCTGGGCATCGTGAAGACGTCCACGGCCAACAGCCTCGACGTGGCCCGCGCGGCGCGCGAAGCGATCGAGGACATCCGCCCGTCGCTGCCGGCCGGCACCGACATGTTCGTCGCATTCGATACCACCACGTTCATCGACGCCGCGGTCGAGCGCGTCTACCACACGCTGGTCGAGGCGATCGTGCTGGTCCTGGTGGTGATCTGGCTGTTCCTCGGCAGCTTCCGCGCCGCGCTGATCCCGGCGGTGACAGTGCCGGTCTGCCTGGTGGCCGCGTTCATCCCGCTGTACGCCTTCGGCTACTCCATCAACCTGCTGACGCTGCTCGCGCTGGTGCTCTGCATCGGCCTGGTGGTCGACGACGCGATCGTGGTGCTGGAGAACATCCAGCGCCGTGCGGACCTCGGCGAGCCGCGTCTCGTCGCGGCCTCGCGCGGCACCAAGCAGGTGGCGTTCGCGGTCATCGCCACCACCGCGGTGCTGGTGTCGGTATTCCTGCCGATCGGCTTCATGCAGGGCAATACCGGTCGCCTGTTCCGCGAGCTGTCGGTGGCGCTCGCCGGCGCCGTCGCGCTCTCGGCCTTCGTCGCGCTGACGCTCACGCCGATGATGTCGTCGAAGCTGGTGCGTCCGCACAGCGAGGAAAAATCCAACCCGGTCACGCGCTGGGTGAACACGCGGCTGGAGTCGGTGAGCGGCCGCTACCGGCGCTTCCTCGACCGCAGCGTCGAACGCCCGTGGATCTTCGGCGCGCTGATGCTGGCGGCGCTGGTCGCAAGCTTCCTGCTGTTCAAGGCGGTGCCGTCGGAACTCGCGCCCGCGGAGGACCGCGGCTCGTTCCAGGTGAGCATCACCGGCCCCGAGGGCGCGGGTTTCGATTACACCGTCGGCCAGGTCAAGCAGGTCGAGCAGATCATCGCGGCGCGCACCGGGCCGGACAAGGAGATCGCGCGCTACAACCCGCGCGTGCCCGGCGGCTTCGGTGCCAGCGAGGAGATGCACACCGGCCGCATCGCGGTGTTCCTGCAGGACTGGGACAAGCGCGATCGCAGCACCGCGGACGTCGCCGACAGCCTGAAGAAGGACTTCGCGAAGCTGCCCGGCGTGCGTGCGGCGGCGCAGGTGGGCGGCGGCCTCGTCCGTTCGCGCGGCCAGCCGATCAACATCGTGCTGGGCGGGCCGGACTACGCCGAGCTGGTGAAGTGGCGCGATGCGCTGCAGGCGCGCATGGAGCAGAACCCGGGCTTCTTCGGCGTCGATTCCGACTACAAGGAAACGCGCCCGCAGATGCGCGTCGAGATCGACCGCGCGCGCGCCTCGGACCTCGGCGTGAGCGTCACCGAGATCGGCCATGCGCTGGAGACGATGATGGGCAGCCGTCGCGTCACCACGTTCGTGCAGAACGGCGAGGAATACGACGTGATCATGCAGGCCGACCGCGCCACGCGCGCCTCACCGGCCGACCTGCAGGCGATCCAGGTGCGCGCGGCGGACGGCTCGCTGGTGCCGCTGTCGAACCTGGTCACGCTGCGCGAGATCGCAGAGCCCGGCAGCCTCAACCGCTTCAACCGCCTGCGTGCGATCACCCTCAGCGCCGGCCTGACGCCCGGCTATCGCATGGGCGACGCGATCAGCTTCCTCGAGAACACCGTGCGCGAGGAACTGCCGGACCAGGCGCAGATCGACTGGAAGGGCGAATCGCGCGAGTTCCAGCAGGCCGGCGGCGCCGTGGTGCTGACCTTCGCGCTCGCGTTGCTGGTGGTGTTCCTGGTGCTGGCCGCGCAGTTCGAGAGCTTCGTGCACCCGCTGGTGATCATGCTGACGGTGCCGCTGGGCGTGCTCGGTGCCCTGCTGGGCATCTGGATGACCGGCGGCACGCTGAATCTCTTCAGCCAGATCGGCATCGTGATGCTGGTGGGCCTGGCGGCGAAGAACGGCATCCTGATCGTCGAGTTCGCCAACCAGCTTCGCGACGAGGGCCGCTCGATCCACCAGGCCATCGTCGAGAGCTCGGCCGTGCGCCTGCGCCCGATCCTGATGACCTCGATCGCCACCGTCGTCGGCGCGGTGCCGCTGGTGCTTGCCGGCGGCCCGGGCTCGGCGAGCCGCGCGGCGATCGGCGTGGTGGTCATCTTCGGCGTGTCGTTCTCGACGCTGCTGTCGCTGTTCATCGTGCCGGCGTTCTACGTGCTGCTGGCGAAGTACACGCGCTCGCCGGAGGCGGTGTCGCAGGAGCTCGAGGCGCTGGAAGCGTCGACGCCGCAGGCCGGCGGACACGCGTAGCCGAATGTGGCCGCGTCGCTCCGGCGGCGCGGCCACGCGCCGCGTGCGCCGCTTCGACGACAATGCGCGTCGAATCCCCACGCGATGCCCGCCATGAACCGACCTCCGTCTCCCTATGGCCGTGGCCCGCGCACGCCGCGACCGGATGCCGCGCCGGCGGCCGAGGCCCGCGACGAGCTGCGCGTGTACGGGCTGAACGCGATCCGGGCGGTGTTCGCGCGTCGTCCGGAAGCCATCCGCAAGGTCTACCTCGCCGAGGCGCGCATTCCGGCGCTGCAGCCGTTGCTGAAGTGGTGCGTCGCCCATCGCGTCGGCTACCGCGTGGTGGAGGAGGGCGACCTGCAGAAGCTCGCGTCGAGCTCGCACCACGAAGGCGTGGTGGCGGACGTGCTGCGCGAGCCGCCGATGCCGCTGTCGACTTGGCTTCGCGACCTGCCCGCGGGCCCGCAGTGCGCGCTGTGGCTCGACGGCGTGGGTAATCCGCACAACTTCGGCGCGATCCTGCGCTCGGCCGCGCACTTCGGCGTCGGCGCGATCCTGCTGCCGAAGGAAGCGACGCTGACCCTTTCGGGCGCGGCAGCACGCGTGGCCGAAGGCGGCGCCGAAGCCGTGCCGCTGGTGCGGCTGGGACGCGCGGACAATTCCATCGCGCAGTTGCACGGCGCCGGTTTCCGCCTGGCCGCGACGCTCGTCGAGGGCGGCGACGACCTCTTCGAGGCCGAGCTGCCGCCGCGACTGGTCTACGTGATGGGTGCCGAAGGCGGCGGCATGGATCGCACGTTCGCCCAGAACCTGGACCTGCGTCTGTCGATCCCGGGCAGCGGCGCCGTCGAAAGCCTCAACGTGGCCTCGGCGACGGCGGTGCTCCTCGCGGAATGGCGCCGACGCGCGCGCTCAGCCCTGTAGCAGGCCGCTGCGGGCGTCGCCGTCCTCGGGCAGCGGCAACACCACATCGATGCGCGTACGGCCCGGGCGGCTATCGATGGTCAGCTCGCCACCGACGAGGCGAGCGCGTTCGCGCATCGTGATCAATCCCAGCCCCGCGCGATGGCCGGCCGCGATGCCGCAGCCGTCGTCCTCGATGCGCAGCCGCAGGTCGGTGTCGTCGCAGCGCAGGTGCAGGGCGACGCGGCCGGCGCGCGCGTGGCGCAGCACGTTGGTCAGCGCTTCCTGCGCGATGCGGAAGCAGGCCAGCTCGATGTCGCGCGGTGGGCGGCAGTCCAGCGGGGGAATGTCGAGTTCGATGCGCGGCAGGTCGCCGCGGAACAGCGCGCCGGCCTGCCAGCGCAGCGCGGCTTCCAGGCCCAGCGCGTCGAGCTGCGGTGGACGCAGCAGCAGCGAGAGGTCCCGCAGCTTTGCGACCGTCTGGTCGGCGACGGTGGCGATTTCCTGCGCCATTTCCAGCACCACCGCCTGACGCATCGGCTCCGGACCTTCGGCGAGCGAGGTCGCGCAGAGCTTGATGGCGGTGATCGCCTGGCCGATGTCGTCGTGCAGCTCGCGCGAGATGGCGGCGCGTTCGTCCTCCTGCACCGTCATCAGGCGGCGCGCGAGCGTCTGCAGCTCGGCGCGCTGCGCTTCGACGCGTGCGGCGAGGTCGTTATCGGCTTCGCGAATGAGAAGAAGCCGCTGCCGACCGCCGAGCTCGCGTGCGCAGACCTGTATGTCGATGCGCGTATCCCCACGCCCCAGCGTCGCCTCGTGATCGCCCGACGGGCCATGCAGCAGTGTGCGGCTGGCGCCGCGCTCGCCGAACCAGGCGGACGGATCCGCGTCGTGCATGTCCGTGTCGTGCAGGCCCAGCAGCGCCTGTGCGGGTGCGTTGGCGACACGCACGCGGCCGTCGACGAGCAGAACGGCGGCCTGCGGCAGCGCCGCGATCAGGTCGACGGGCAGCGCGGCATCCGCGCCGCCACGCGTATCGAACGCACGCCGCATGGACGAGGCGGCGAGCGTGGCCGCGGCGAGCACGCCGACCGTCACGGCCGCGGCGGCACGTGCGGGCAGGTGCAGGGCATAGGGCAGGCCCAGCGCGATCAGCAGCACCGGCGCGAGCATCAGTGCGGCCTGGCGGCGCGGGCCGCCCGGAGACTCGGGGGCGTCCGTCGGCATCGGTGAAGTGTGCCATGCGTCGCGGTTTTAGCGCGCGCAAGAAAAAAGGGGCCGCGCACCTCGCGGTGGCGGCCCCGGCTCGGGTCGTGCGGACGGCGGTCAGAACAGCTCGATGCCGCCGGCCTCCATCGACTGCTGCATCACCGGCTTGTGCGGCGGACGCTCCCACTCGCCGCGCATGGTGGCGATGCGCTGTGCGATCTGGCCGAGCGCGCGCTGCACTTCGGCGTCATGGTGCGGCCGGTGCAGCAGTTCCTGCAGCGCGACGGCCTCGCGGTTGATTGCCGACAGGCGGTCGAGGTGCACGTTCGCCGCGCCCAGCGCCTGCGTCGCGATGTCCTCGAACTGCAGCGAGCGCACCGCCTCGGAGACCGAGCCGTCGATGGCACGGCCGCAGTCGGAGATGTCGCGCATGCCGGTCGACAGCGAGCGGTTGATGACTTCGACGCGGTCGAGCATCGCGGCGGCTTCGCCGCGCGCCGAGCGGGCGCGGTCCATGTCGCGCGAAGCCATGTTGGTGACGGTTTCGCGCACCTTGTGAATCGCGTCCTTGGAGCTGTAGGCCAGCTTGCGGATCTGCTCGTTGAACGCGGTGCTGCGCTCGGAGAGGTTGCGCACCTCGTCGGCGACGACCGCGAAGCCGCGGCCCGCCTCGCCGGCGCGCGCCGCCTCGATCGCGGCATTGAGCGCGAGCAGGTTGGTCTGGTCGGCGATCGACTTGACGTCCTCGAGCAGCGCGAAGATGCCGTCGAGGTGCTCGGCCATGGCGTCGATGTGCGTGACCGTGTGGCTGCTCTGGCCGGACACGGCCTCGAGCGCCTCGACGAGCTGCTCCATCTGCTGGCTGGCCTGCTGCGCGAAGCGCTGCACGTCCACGCCGCCGCCGTTGTCGCCGGTGCGGTCGACGATGCGCGCCACGATCTGGCTCTGCTCGCGCGACTTGCGGTTCACCGCCTCGAAGCTCGTGCCGAGCTTGGCGACGGCCTCGCGGATCAGGTCCTTGGTGCGGTCGAGCTCGTTCTTCGAACCGCCGATCTCGGCGGTGACGAAAGTGCGCAGTTCCTCGAGGACGCGCGTCTGCTCGCGCACCATCGAGACCTGCTTGCCGCCCGAATGGCTGACCGACCAGGCGAAGGCGAGCCAGGCGGCGGTCATGGCGACGAGCGCACCCCATGTCACCGCGGTCGGCCAGTCCAGCCCGACGGCGAGCATGACGAGGAAGGTGAGCGCTACCGGCGCTGCGATTCGGATTAGTACGCGGGAGTCCATCGCGGCTCTCTGGAAGAGGGTCATGGGCGATAACGGCCGTCGCGAGGGGGGCTTTAGTGGCGGCGGTCGCGGTTTCGCATCGCGGGCCGTGTTTTCGCGCGTGTTTTTCGCGTCGGGCAGGTGCGGCGGGGTATGGAGCGTCGCCGGATCCGCCGTACTCGCCGCGCGTCAGTTCGTGCCGGTCGTCGTCGCCAGCAGGCGCGGGGCGATCTCGCCGAGCGGCGCCACCTCCATCGCCGCACCGCGCGCCACAGCGGCGCCGGGCATGCCCCAGATCACGCTGGTGGCCTGGTCCTGCGCGATGGTGGCCGCGCCGGCCTCGCGCAGCTTCAGCAGGCCGCGCGCGCCGTCGTCGCCCATGCCGGTCAGCAGTGCGGCGCTCGCATTGCGACCGGCATGCTCGGCCACCGACTCGAACAGCACGTCCACGCTCGGGCGGTGGCCGCTCACCGGGTTGTCGTCGCCGAGGCGGCAATGCCAGCGCGCGCCACTGCGCTGTACGCGCAGGTGGCGGCCGCCGGGGGCGATGTAGGCATGACCCGGCATGATCTGCTGGCCGTCCTGCGCCTCCATCACCGTCATGCGGCTGTGGCGGTCCAGGCGCTCGGCGAAGGCGGTGCTGAACTGCGCGGGGATGTGCTGCGCGATCACGATCGCGGGCGCGTCGGCCGGCATCGCCGACAGCACCTCGCGGATCGCCTCAGTGCCGCCGGTGGACGCGCCGATCGCGAGCAGGCGATCGGTGGTGCGATAACTCATCGCCGAGATCGACTCGACCGTCAGTGGACGCGTTTCGACGCGCGCCACGCGCGCGGACGCCGCCGCGCGCACCTTCTGCTGCAGCACCGACGCGTACTCGGCCATGCCGCGGGCGACATCGATCGAGGGCTTTGTGACGAAATCGACGGCGCCGAGCGAGAGCGCGTCGAGCGTGACGCCCGCGCCCGCCTGCGTCAGCGAGGACACCATCACCACCGGCATCGGCCGAAGGCGCATGAGGTTCTGCAGGAAGGTCAGCCCGTCCATGCGCGGCATCTCGACGTCGAGCGTGAGCACGTCGGGCCGTAGCTGCTTGATCTTCTCCCGCGCGATGAACGGATCGGCCGCCGTGCCGACGACGACGATGCCGGGATCGGCCGACAGCAGCTCGGTCATAAGCTGGCGGATCAGCGCGGAATCGTCGATCACCAGCACGCGGATGCGGCGGCCCTCCCGGGGCGCGCGGGCGATGGCGCTCATGAGAACAGCTCGACGCTGCCGGCGACCGGCGTATGCGACAGGCGGCCGTACAGCGCGCGCTCGGCCTTGACGATCTCCTCGTCGCGCGTGACCGGCAGGTGGCGCACCAGCGCGCGGCCGGTCTGCACGAAGAAGCAGACCTTGCGCGGATGCACGTCGCCGAGGTCGCGGGCGATGATCGGGATGCGCTCGGCTTCCAGATAGTCGACCACGAAGCGCGCGTTGCGGGTGCCGATCGGATCGCTGGTGAAGCCGCGCAGCACGTTGCCGCCGCCGAACACCTTGGCCTGCAGGCGGTTGCGCCGCGCGCCGCGCTTGAGCAGGTCGTTGATCAGCAGTTCCATCGCATGCGCGCCGTAGCGCGCGCTGCCGTCGGACTTCGCGGCCATCGATGCGGGCTCGCTGTCGGGCAGCATGAAGTGGTTCATGCCGCCGACGCCGACCGCAGGGTCGTACAGGCAGGCGGCCACGCAGGAGCCGAGCAGCGTCACCAGCGCGATCGGCTGGTCGGTGACGCGATACTCGGCCGGCAGCAGCCGGAAGGCGTGCGTCTGCAGCGCCTCGTCGTAATAGGTGCCGGGATCGGCAATGGCCAGTGCGGCGGACATCAGGGTTTGGGCCGGTAGATGGTGCGGCCGCATGGCGTGAACAGGTCGGTCGCGTGGCTGAAGCTTTCCGAGTGGCCGGCGTACAGCAGGCCGCCCGGGCCGAGCAGCGGACGCATGCGCTGGAGCAGGCCGTACTGCGTCGGCTTGTCGAAATAGATCATGACGTTGCGGCAGAAGATCGCCGCCAGCCCCGGCGCGATCGGATAGGGCGACTCGAGCAGATTGAGCGGGCGGAACTCGACCAGTTCGCGCAGCGCCGGTTTGATGCGGCACTGGCCCTCGTGCGGCCCGCTGCCGCGCTGGAAGAACGCCTGCTTACGCTCGTCCGACAGGCCGGCGATGCGCTCCACCGAGTACACGCCGCGCTCGGCCGTTTCCAGCACCTGCGTGTCGATGTCGGTCGCGAGGATGCGCACCGGCGGCGCGAGCGTGCCGAAGGCCTCGCAGGCGGTGATCGCCAGCGACCACGGCTCCTCGCCGGTGGACGCCGCCGCGCACCAGATACGCAGCGGTGCGTCCGCGCGCGGGCGCGGCGCCTCGCGCAGCTGCCGGATCAGCGCTTCGAAGTGATAGGCCTCGCGGAAGAACGAGGTGAGGTTGGTGGTCAGGCAGTTGACGAAGGCCTGCCATTCCTCGGCATCGCCGCTGTGCTCGAGCGCGTCGAGATAGTCGGCGAAGCGCGTGAACCCGCCCGCGCGCAGCCGCCGCACGAGGCGGCTATAGACCATGTCGCGCTTGTGCGGGCCGAGCGAGATGCCGGCGCGCTGGTGGATGAGCCGGGCGATGCGCGCGAAGTCGCGATCCTCGAACGCGAACACGCGCTCGAGGCTCGCGCCGACCGGTGCGTCGGCGCCGCGCTGCCGGGCGAGGCCCTCAGCCATCCTGCGCCTCCAGCCTGCGCCAGGGCGCGGCGGCAGGGTTGGCGGTCTGCGCGGCCAGCCAGTCCTCGAACGCGCGCGGCGACAGCGCCGGCGAGTACAGGAAACCCTGTGCCGCGTTGCAGCCCAGGCCGCGCAACAGTTCGGCCTGCGCCTGGCTTTCCACGCCCTCGGCGGTGACGTGCAGCTCCATGTTGCGCGAGATCAGCACGATGGACTTTACGATCGCGGCGTCACCGCGGTTGTCGAGCATGTCGCGCACGAACGAACGGTCGATCTTGACCCGGTCGATCGGGAAGCGCTGCAGCATCGACAGCGATGCGAAGCCGGTACCGAAGTCGTCGAACGACAGCCGCACGCCGCGGTCACGTAGCGCAGCCAGCGCGTAGGACGCGCTGTCGTCGGGCTTGAGCGCGATGGTCTCGGTGATCTCGAGCTCCAGCCGTTCCGGCGCGAGCCCGCTTTCGCGCAGCGCGACGTCGACGTCGTGGCGCAGGTCGGTCTCGTGCACCTGGCCGGGGAACAGGTTGATGCTGATGTCGATGCGGCGACCGCCGACTTCCGGCCACGTCGCGGCGTCGCGGCAGGCCTGGCGGATGATCCAGCGGCCGACGTCGTTGGCGAGCGCGCTAGAGGCCAGCACGTCGAGGAAGGCCGCCGGCGCGAGCAGGCCGCGCTCGGGATGGCGCCAGCGCAGCAGCGCCTCGGCGCCGAAGGTCAGCCCGTTGGCGAGGTCGACCTGCGGCTGGTAGTGCAGCTCGAACTCGCCGCGCGCGAATGCACGCCGCAGCTCGACTTCCAGCATGCGGCGGTCGATCACCTCGCGGCGCATGCCGAGGTCGTAGCGGCACCACTGCCGGCCGCCGCGCGCCTTGGCCTTGTACAGCGCGAGGTCGGCGCGCGCGATCAGCTCGCTCGCGTTGGGCAGTGAGTCCTCGCTGTGCAGGTCCTCGCGCACGGCGATGCCGACGCTGGCCTCGAAATGGACCGGCGTGCCCACCACCTCCATCGGCTCGCCGACGGCCTGCAGCATGCATTCGAGCAGCGGCGGCAGGTCGGCGGTGGCGATGCCGTCGAACAGCACGCCGAATTCGTCGCCGCCGAAGCGACCCACCTGCACGCCCGCGGGAAGCGCCAGGCGCAGGCGCGAGGCCACGGCCTGCAGCACCGTGTCGCCGGCCGCGTGGCCGAGCGTGTCGTTGATGGTCTTGAAGTTGTCGAGACCCAGCAGTGCGAGCGCCAGCGGGGACTCGGTGGCCTCCAGGCGCGCGGTCAGCGCCTCGACCAGCGCGGTGCGGTTGGGCAGGCCGGTCAGCGCGTCGTAGAGCGCGAGCTGGCGCAGCGTGGCCTGCTGTGCGAGGTCGTCGGTGATGTCGCGCAGGATGAAGGCACGGCCATGGCCCTGGCCGAGCCGCCAGACGCAGCGCGTGCCTTCGAGCGTGCGCACGTCGCCGTTCGGCCCGCGCACCTGTAGCTGCTGCTGCGGGGCCCGCCCGGTGGCCTCGGCGTCGTCGGCCTGCAACCAGGCGGTGACGGCCGCCGGATCGGCCTGCAGCTGCGCGGGGAACAGCACGTCCAGCGGCATGCCGCGGATCTGCCGCACGCGCATGCCGAACAGCATCTCGGCGGCACGGTTGGCGAGGGTGAGCTGGCCGTGCTCGTCGGTAACGATCATCGCGTTGAAGCCGGCCTGCATGATCTGCGTGGCGATGCGGTTGCGGCGCTGCAGGCAGTGACGCTCGATCAGCTTCTCGCCCAGCAGGACCACGCGGGCGAGGGCCTGCATCGTTTCGCGTCCGCAGGACGCACGCGGCGCGGCGTCGGCGATCGCCAGCGTGCCGATGTGGCCGGCGTCGCCCAGCAGCGCCTGCGCGTGCACGAAGCGCAGCGCGGGCGCGCCGGCGACGACGGGTTCGTCGACGAAGCAGGGGTCATCCTGGGCATCGGGCACGGTGAGGCGCGGCAACTCGGGATTCAGCGACTCGACCAGCGCCAGCAGCGAGTCGTCCATGCCCTCGTCGAGCCCGAAGCGCGCGACCACCTGCATGGCACCCGACGCATCGGCCAGCGTGAGCCAGGCGAAGGGCGCATCGGCGACGCGCGCGGCGAGCGCGACCACGTCGTCGAACTCCGCGCCCCAGCCCGAGGCATGGGCGAGCGCCTCCGCCAGCAACGAGGGTGAGGGCAGCGAAAGGTCCGACGGGGTGGAGGAGAGCGCCATTGAGGTCCTTCGATGGGCGGCCGGTTGCGGTCCGTGCGGTGAACCGGGCTATGCGCCCGTCAGTTAACGGCCCCGTACGACCCTGGCTGAAGCGTCGCGGGCGGTGAGCATTCAGGGAGTGCGAAGCCGGTCACGGCTGCGGTGCGACCGCGCGATTCGCCAAACGAACGACGCCGGCGCTGGGCCGGCGTCGTTCGTCGTTGCCACGGCGGGATCAGAACTCCTGCCAGTGCTGCTCGTTGCCGCTGCTCTTGGCCGTCTTGCGGGTCTTCGCCGCCGCGATCGGGGCGGCCTTGGCCGGTGCGGCCTTCTTCACCGGATCGACCGCACGCGCGAGCGCGGCGTTGACCTCGGCCTGAGCCTCGTCGAGGCGGAACGCGGCGACGGTCTCGACCAGCTGCACGGCCTGCTGCTCCAGCGAGCGCGCAGCCGCCGAGGCTTCCTCGACGAGCGTCGCGTTCTGCTGCGTGGATTCGTCCATCTGCAGGATGGCCTGGTTGACCTGCTCGATGCCGGTCGACTGCTCCTGCGAGGCGGCCGAGATGTCCGCGATGATGTCGCTCACGCGCTTCACGCTGGTGACGATCTCCTGCATCGTCTGGCCGGCCTGGTCGACCAGCTGCGTGCCTTCGCCGACCTTCTCCACCGAGTCGGTGATCAGGCCCTTGATCTCCTTCGCCGCCTGCGCCGAACGCTGCGCGAGCGAGCGTACCTCGGCCGCCACAACCGCGAAGCCGCGGCCCTGCTCGCCGGCGCGCGCCGCTTCCACCGCCGCGTTGAGCGCGAGGATGTTGGTCTGGAACGCGATGCCGTCGATGACGCTGATGATGTCGACGATCTTGCGGCTGGCCGCGTTGATCGCGCCCATCGTGTCGACGACCTTGTTGACCACCTGGCCGCCCTGCTGCGCGACGTCGGCGGCGCCGACAGCGAGCTGGTTGGCCTGGCGCGCGTTGTCGGCGTTCTGGCGCACGGTGGAGGTGAGTTCCTCCATCGACGAGGCCGTTTCCTCCAGCGACGCGGCCTGCGACTCGGTACGCGCCGAGAGGTCGCTGTTGCCGGAGGCGATCTCGCCGGCCGCGGTGTTGATCAGCTGGCTGCCCATGCGGATCTGGCCGACGATGCCCGCCAGCTGCTGCACGGTGCGGTTGGCGTTGTGCGCGAGCTCGCCGAACTGGCCCGGCAGGTTCTCGTCCGCGTTCTGCGTGAGGTCGCCGTCGGAGACCGCCGCGAGCAGCGAGCCCACTTCGCCGAGGCCGCGGTCCGCGCTCTCCATCAGCTCGTTGAGGTTGGAGATGATCTCGCGGTAGACGAACTCGAACGCCTCGGCGTCGCCACGCTGGCGGAAGTCGCCGTTGCGCGCGGCCTCGACCAGGCGGCGGATCTCGCCGTTGACGCTCAGCATGCCGGCCTTGACGGCGTCGACCGCGTCGGTGGCGGCCGCCTTCTTGCCCGGATAGCGCTCGATGTCGCGGGTCAGGTCGCCGCGGCCGTACTCGCCGACGATCGACAGCATGTCCAGCATCGAATCGACGTGCGAGAAGGTCAGCGAGTTGATCTCGTCGGCCATCACGCCGTACGAGCCCGGGAACTGCTCGGCGTCGATGCGGTACTCGATGTTGCCGGCCTGGTGCTCGTTGAACATGTCCTGCTGCGCCTTCGCGAAGCCGCGCAGCGCGCCGACGGCGTTCTCGATGCCGTCGCCGATCACGCGCAGCTCGTCCTGGCTCTTCACGCCGACCTTGTCCGGGAACTGGCCGACCGCCAGCATCTCGGCCGCGTTCTTGATCTTGGCGAGCGAGTCCTGCGTGCTGCGGCTGAAGCCGAAGAACAGGTAGGTCGAGAGCAGCAGGGTCAGCAGCACGATCGCGAAGACGATCGCGGCCTGGCGCTGCAGCGCGGCGACGTTGTCTTCCGACGCGGTGTCCATCGCCTGGCCCATCGCCTCCGAGGCCGCCATCACGGCGTCCTGCAGCTTCTTGTTCTGGGCGACCAGCGCCGGGAACGGCATGTCCTGGGTTTCGGCGTCGATCACGTTCTTCTGCACGAACTCGCGGTGCGCGAGGACGGCCTTGACCGCGTCGTCCATCTGCTTCGAAACCAGCGCAGCCACGTGCGGCGAGGAGCGCTTGAGGTTGGCGACGTCGAGCGTCACGCGGTCGATCAGGAAGTCCGCCATGCTGCTGGAGGAAGCAAAGTCGGCGCGGTCCTCGGTCCAGATCGACTGCTCGCCCAGCACGTGCGCGGCCGTGGTGCCGTAGGTGGCGCTGGCGTTGCTCAGTAGCGGCATCCATTCGGAGATGGCGCGGCCGGTATAGAACTCGCCCGGATCGGAGGTGACGTCCACGCCACCTGTGGAGGCGTATTCGCGCGTCAGGAGGCGCATCTGCCGCAGCGCCTTGTTATGCGCGGCGACCATCGCGCTCGCGTCGGCCTGCGGCGTCTGCGCGGCGGCCCAGGCGGTCCTGGCCGCGGCCAGCTGCGCGTCCAGCGAAGCGGTCGTTTCGTAATCCTTCCGCCAGGTCTCGACGGCCTTGAAGGCTTCGGCGACGCGCTTGTTGATGTCGTCGATCTTCGCCGCGCTGGGCGGCGAGTTGTAGAGCTTGAGCATCATCAGGTCGCGATGCGCCTGCATGGCGAACATCGCATCGTTGAGCGTGCGCAGCTCGACCGAAGTACTGCCGGCCAGTTTGGCGTCCGAGATCTGCTGCTGCGTATTGCGCACGACCAGCGTGCCGAGCACCGCGCAGGTAAGGGCGAATGCGCCGCCGATGAGCATCGCCTTCTGCGTGAAACGCAGCCGGCTCATCAGTCGCGTGGCCGGCGCGAGGATGCGATCGGCGATGGAGGAAGTGTTGGAACTCATGACAGCCTCGGACGAAGACCCTTCATGGGTCGACTGGGAGCGTCATCGGCGCGCGCGCCATGAACTTTAGTGACGGCCGCCCGGTTTTCGGGCCGCGGGTGCAGGTTTCGTGACGAGCCACGCCCCAGTGCGACCTTGGTCCGGTCGCTTCTGGGATGCGCGTCATGAACGGCGCACGAGGGCGGCCGGAAGTGGGGTCGAGGGTTAAAGAACCCCGCGGGATGGCCGATCCCCCGGTTACGGCGCCGCGAGCGCCGCGCCACGTATTTTTCAGGAGACCCCCCATGAATCGTTCCCTCGTATTCGCGGTCGCGATGGCGCTGGGCACCGCGCTGCCGGTCCGGGCGGCCGACCTGCAGCCGATCAAGCGCGTCGAACCGACCTATCCGCCGGAAGCGGCCCGCGCCGGCACCACCGGTTACGTCGACGTCGAGTTCGAAGTCGATCCGGCCGGCAAGGTCGCGGCCGTGTCCGTCGTCAATGCTAAGCCCACCCGCACCTTCGAGCAGGCCGCCGTTCGCGCAGTCAAGCAGTGGCAGTTCGCCCCGGGCGGCGGCAAGGGCAAGGTGCGCCTGAACTTCTCGATGTGATCCATCGGAAGGTCAGTCCGCCGGATCGCCGGCGGGCATGTCGCGCACAAAAAGAAGCCGCGCTGATGCGCGGCTTTTTTTGTGCGACGTGCGAAGCGCCTCAGTTGTTGGACAGCGACACCGCCTCGTCGCTGCCCGCTGCCGAGGTATCGGCCAGCCGCATCCGCGTGATCAGCAGTTCACGGTCGTGCCCCTGCACGACGGCGCGGCCGTGCAGGCCGAGCTGGGTGACGAGTTCGGCGCTGAAGACCGACAGGTCGCAGTCGAGGGCGCCGCGCGGGCGCAGCTCGTCGGAACGGCCGTGGCCGCCCTGCGGATCGAGCATGGACGGCATCAGAAGCAACGCCCCGTCGGTGCGCTCGAAGATGTGGAAGTTCATGGGGAATCCTGGCGCGCTGGGAGGCAGCGCCCGCCGGTGGACGGCGTCCCCGGATCGACGGGGAAGGGCTGCAGCTGACGGAAGCGACGGTAGCGACTTGCCCGCGATTCCGTGGAACGTTCCGCAATGCGGACAGCCATCACGGTACAGGGGCTTTCATGAATAGCAACGCGCGCACGCCGTTTGTCCGCCGAACGGTGCGCGGAAACATGAACGGCCGCTCATAAGCGGCCGTTGCATGCAAAGCGGTGCTGGCGCGAATCAGGCGGCGACGGCCTGCTCCACGAGCCCCATCTCTTCACTCGTCATCAGCCGCTCGATGTCGAGCAGGATCAGCATGCGTTCGTCGACGACGCCCAGGCCCATGAGGAACTTGCGGTCGATGGCCGAGCCCAGGTCCGGCACCGCGCGCAGCTGGTCGGGCTGCAGGCGCAGCACGTCGGACACGCTGTCGACCACGATGCCGATGGTGCGGCCGGCGATGCTCAGCACGATCATTACCGTGGTGTCGTCGTAGGTGGCCTGCGACAGCTGGAACTTCATGCGCATGTCCACCACCGGCACGATCAGGCCGCGCAGGTTGATCGCGCCCTTCACGAAGTCCGGCGCGCCCGGCAGGCGCGTGACCTGATCGTAGCCGCGGATCTCCTGCACCTTGAGGATGTCCACGCCGTACTCCTCGCTGCCGAGGGTGAAGGTGAGGTACTCGTGCTCGGTGAGGCCGGCGACGTCTTCGATGGCTTCGGTGCTCATGGGGTTCTCTGTCTCTGCGCGGCTCAGGCCGCGTCCTTCAGGCGCACGTGCTGCGCGAGGCCGTCGGCATCGACGATCAGCGCGACGCGACCGTCGCCGAGGATGGTGGCGCCGGATACGCCGGGGACCTTGCGGTAGTTGCTTTCGAGGTTCTTGATCACGACCTGCTGCTGGCCGAGCAGTTCGTCGACCTCCAAGGCGATGCGGCCGCGCTCGCTCTCCACCACCACCGCGATCGGTGGCGTATCGAGCAGCGCGCTCGCGGTGGTATCGATGCCGTAGCGCTCGGCGAGGTTGAGCATCGGGATGTAATCCTCGCGCAGGCGCAGCACGCGGTCGCCGCCGCCGATGGTGCGCACCTCGTCGCCCTTGGGCTGCAGCGATTCCACGACCACGTTGAGCGGCACCACGAACACCTCGTCGCCGACCGCGACGGTCATGCCGTCGAGGATCGCGAGAGTGAGCGGCAGGCGAATCGTCATCGTCGAGCCGCGGCCGGTCTCGCTGCGGATGTCGACGCCGCCGCCGAGCGCCTGGATGTTCCTGCGCACCACGTCCATGCCGACGCCGCGCCCGGACACGTCGGTGAGCGTGTCGGCGGTGGAGAAGCCCGGATGGAAGATCAGCTCCCAGACCTGCGCGTCGCTCGGGTTCTCGCCGATCGGCAGGTTCCGCTCGATCGCCTTGCGCAGGATCCTGTCGCGGTTGAGGCCGCGGCCGTCGTCGGTCACTTCGATGACGATGTGGCCGCCCTGGTGCATCGCGCTCAGCGCGATCGTGCCGGTCTCGTCCTTGCCCGCGGCGCGACGCTCTTCGGGCGCCTCGAGGCCGTGGTCGATCGAGTTGCGGATCAGGTGCACCAGCGGATCGACGATCTTCTCGATCACGCCCTTGTCCAGCTCGGTCTGCTCGCCGGTGGTCTTCAGGCGCACCTTCTTGCCCAGGCGCGTGGCGAGGTCGCGCACCATGCGCGGGAAACGGCTGAAGGCGAAGTCGACCGGCAGCATGCGGACGCTCATCACCGCTTCCTGCAGGTCGCGCGAGTTGCGCTCGAGCTGGTTGATCGCGGCCAGCAGGCCTTCGAACTGCACCGGGTCGAGCGACTCGGCGCGCTGGCGGATCATCGCCTGCGTGATCACCAGTTCGCCGACGAGGTTGATCAGCGCGTCGACCTTGCCGACGCCGACGCGGATCGAGCTTTCGGCGGCGCCGCCACCGGCGCTGGGCGCATGCGCGTCCGCGGCGGCCTCGGCCACGACCGGCGCGGCCTCGACGACCGGCGCCGGCTCGGGCTCGATCGCTTCGATCACGAGGTCGCACTGATCTTCGACCCAGGCGAACACGTCGTCGATCGCGCCGCGCTTCACGCTGCCCGGCAGCTCGAACGACCAGCCGAGATACGCGTTGACGGGATCGAGCTCGGCGAACGCGGGCAGCGTGTCGTCGAAGCAGGCCATGTCGCGCGCGCCGAGCTCGTCGAGCTCGCGCAGCATGCGCAGCGGATCGTTGCCGCTGAGGAACAGCGACGGATACGGGCGGAATACGATGCGCCAGCACTCGGGGCCGTCGCTCCCGGGCTTGGCGGCCGCGGCGGTCGGCGCCGCCGGGGCGACGCCGGTGAGCAGCGTGTCGAGTTCGCGCTTGCTCGCGTCGATCGCCGGCTGGTCGAGGCCGCTGCCGTTCTCGGCGTGGTCGATCATGCCGCGCAGCACGTCCACGGACGTCAGCAGCACGCTGATCGCGGCCGAATCGAGATGGCGCTTGCCGGCGCGGGCCTCGTCCAGCAGCGTCTCCATCACGTGGGTGAAGTCGCTGATGTACCTGAAGCCGAACGTGCCGGCGCCGCCCTTGATGGAGTGCGCGGCACGGAAGATCAGGTTGATCGTGTCCGCGTCGGAACGCCCCGCCTCCATGCCGAGCAGGCCGGACTCCATCGTGTCCAGGCCTTCGCGGCTTTCCTCGAAGAACGCCGCGTGGAACCGGCTCATGTCCATGGGGACGCGCTCCTGCGGATCAGCCGAGGACCTTGCGGACCGTCGCGAGCAACTGCTCCGGATCGAACGGCTTGACCAGCCAGCCGGTGGCGCCGGCGGCGCGGCCTTCCTGCTTCTTGTCGGTGCCCGACTCGGTGGTGAGCATCAGCAGCGGGGTGAAGCGGTAGTCGGGCAGCTGGCGCAGGTTGCGGATCAGCTCGATGCCGTCCATGCGCGGCATGTTGACGTCGGTCACCACCGCATCGAAGCGCTTGGTCTTGGCGATGTCGAGCGCGGCTTGGCCGTCCTCGGCCTCGCTGACGTTATAGCCGCCCGACGACAGCGCGAACGCGACCATCTGTCGCATGGAAGTGGAGTCGTCGACGATCAGCAGTTGCGCGCTCACGCAATATCTCCGTTTACAGCTTGAGTGTTATCGACGCCCAGGCTCGTCGCCAGCGCGAGCTGTCGCGCGGCGTTGACCAGGGCAGAGGAGGCGAGGGTGACGGTGGTGTGGCGGCCCGCGACGCTGCGGTCGCGCACGAAGGCATGCAGCAGCTGCAGCCCGGCGGCGTGCACGCGCTGCACCTGGTCGGCGACGAGCGACACGGGCTCGTCGTCCTCGAGATGCGGCAGCAGCACCTGGTGCAGCTCGCCCACGTGCTCGATGCCGAGGTCGGATTGAAGGCTCAGTTCGGCCATGACGCACCTCGCCGCGGAAAGGAATACGACCGGTTTAACGGCGGCGTCACGGGCGACTTGAGGCGGCCGGGGTGCGAGGCGCGTCGCAGTTCGGGAGGCCGGCGGCCGTCGCGACGTGGCGAGGAGCGCGCACGGCGAGGCGACCGGCACGGGCTGCCGGTCGATCCGGGCGGTGCGAGTCAGTCGAACAGCGCGTCGGCGTCGAGCAGCACCGTCGGGGCGTCGGTGACGCGCGCCACGCCCAGCGTCGGGCCCGGGTCGGCGCCCGGCAGCGGCGGCTCGACGTGCTCGGCCTCCAGCGACACGACGTCCTCGACGCAGGTCACCAGCACGCCGATCAGCTCGTCGTCGCGCTCGATCACCACCACGCGCGAGCGTTCCTCGACGCGCACGGCGCCGACGTCCAGCCACAGGCCGAGGTCGAACACCGGCACGATGCGGCCGCGCAGGTTCATCACGCCCAGCACCGAATGCGCGGCGCCGCGCATGGCCACCACCGGCGCCACGCGCACGACCTCCTGCACCCGCAGCAGCTCGAAGGCATAGGAATCGTGGTCGACGCAGACGCGCAGCCAGCGGTTGCCGCCGGTGGCGGTGCGGGCGCGGCCACTGGACGCGATCGGCGTGCGCGGGATGGGCGCGATCGGATCGGTGGCGATGAAGTTTGCCAGCGACGGCATCGCACGCGCCGGGCCGGGCGCGGGGGCCTGCATGCGTGCGGGCGGCTCGACCGGCATTGCAGGCGCGATGGGCGCCGGCGGGGGTTCGGGCGCGTTCGCCTCGCGCAGCGGCTTCGGCAGCGCGTCGGCCGCGATCGTGGCGGGCTGGAACTCGCCGCCGAGCAGTTCGTCGAGGTAGGCGTCGATGGGGGCCATGGTCACGCGGCTTCGCATTCGAGGGATATGGGATCGAGGAGCCACTGCAGCGCCTCGCGATAGGCATCGGCGCCGCGGCTGGCGAGCGTCGGGCCGGTCGCCACCGCCGCGGCGTCGCGCAGGCGCGTGTCGAGCGGGATCGGATCGGGGCTGACCTGCTCGCCGTAGGTCTCGCGCAGCGCATCGAGGCTCTGCTGGCCGGACCGGGTGCGGCGATCGTGCAGCGTCGGGATCACCGCGCGCGGCAGCGGGCGGCGGCGCGAGCGCTCCACCATGTCGGCGGTGCGCATCATGTCGCGCAGGCCGTGCAGCGCCAGCGGATCGGTCTGCGTCGGCGCGACCAGGCGGTCGGCCGCGGCCAGCGCGTTGACCATCAGCAGGCCGAGCGTGGGCGGGCAGTCGAGCAGCACGTAGTCGTAGGCGCCGCGCGAGGCGTGCAGCGCGCGGCCGAGCGCAAGGCCGAGGCCCGGCTGGGTGGCACCGCGGCGCTCGAGCGTGGCGAGCGCGGGCTGCGCGGGACAGAGCGTCAGTCCGTCCACCGGCGTTTCGCGCGCGAGGCGCGACAGCGTCGGCGCCGCGTCGGTGAACAGCTCGTACGCGCCGCGCGGCGTCGGGTCGGTCGGCACGCCGAAGGCATGCGACAGCGAGGCATGCGGGTCGAGGTCGACCAGCAGCACGCGGTGGCCCGCGCCGACCAGGCCGCGCGCGAGGCACAGCGTGGTCGTCGTCTTGCCGACGCCGCCCTTCTGGTTGGCGATGGCCCAGGTCTGCATCAGGCGGTCCTCCGGTCGGAGCGGGTCTCGCGCATCGCGACGGACACCGTGCCGCTGCGAGTCACCGCGTCGGTGCCCAGGCCCGCGGGCAGGATCACCAGCATCACGCGGCGGTTGGCGTTGCGGCCCTCGGACGTGGCGTTGTCGGCCACGGGCTGGAATTCGGCATAGCCGGTCATCGACAGGCGCTGCGGCGCGATGCCGGCATCGACCATCACATGCAGCACGCTGGCCGCGCGCGCGGCCGACAGTTCCCAGTTCGACGGGAACTGCGGGCTGGCGATCGGCTGGTTGTCGGTATAGCCCTCCACGCGCAGGGCGTTGGGCTCGTCGCGCAGCACGTCGGCGACCTTGCGGACGGTGTCGATGGCGAGCGCGCTGGGCCGCGCCGAGCCGCTGGCGAACAGCAGGTCGCTCTGGATCTCGACCTCGAGGTAATCGGTGCCGCGACGCACGCGCACCAGCTTCTGCTTGACCAGCCCGGAAAGCGCGTCGCCGATGCGGTTGCCGATGCCCTGCAACTGCTTCGCCGAGCGCGCCTGCGCATCGGCGGCGGCCTCCGCGGCCGGCAGCGGCAGCGGTGCGAGCTGCACCGCGGCAGCGCGCGTGGGCGCGGTGCTGCCCTTGGTGGCGAGCGTGGGGCGGTCGTGGTCGGCGCCGCGCACCTGCGTCTTGCCCAGCTGCACCGGCGTGATTGCCTTGGGCGGCCCGCCGAGCGCGTTCGACAGCGAGTCGGCCACCGCGCGGTACTTGCCGGCGTTGACCGAGGAAATGGCGTACATCACCACGAAGAAGGCGAGCAGCAGCGTCACGAGGTCGCCGTAGGGGATCGCCCAGGCCTCGTGGTTCATGTGCTCTTCGTGGACGTGCCGGCGCGCCATCAGTGCAGGTAGCCCGACAGCCGCGATTCGATGTTGCGCGGGTTCTCGCCCTGCGCGATGGCGATCAGTCCCTCGATCAGCATCTCGCGCTCCAGCGCCTGGCCGTTGACCACGCCCTTGAGCTTGGCCGCCATGGGCAGCAGTGCGAGGTTGGCCGCGCCGATGCCGTAGATGGTCGCGGTAAACGCGGCGGCGATGCCGTGGCCGAGCTTGCTCGGGTCGGCGAGGTTCTTCATCACCGCCATCAGGCCCAGCACCGCGCCGATGATGCCCAGCGTGGGCGAGTAGATGCCCATGCCCTCGAAGACCTTGGCGGCGGCCATGTCGCGCTGCTGCTGGCCCTGCATCTCGATCTCGAGCGTCTGGCGGATCTGCTCGGGCTCGTTGCCGTCCACCACCATCTGCAGGCCCTTGCGCAGGAACTCGTCGTCGACGTTCGACAGCTCGGGCTCGAGGCCCAGCAGGCCCTGGCGGCGCGCGATGTTGCTCCATTCGACGAGGCGGCGGATCTGCGCGGCGCCGTCGCGCGCCGGCGGGCGGAACACCCAGCCGAGGATCTTCATGGCGCGGCGGAACGTCGCCATCGGCGTCTGCACCAGCGTTGCGGCCAGCGTGCCGAGGATCACGATCACGAAGGCGGCGGGCGACCACAGCCCCGAAAGCCCGGCGCCCTTGAGCACGCTGCCGCCGACGAGGGCGACCAGCGCGAGCACGACGCCGATGAGAGTGAGCCTGTCCATCGGCCCCGTTAACGGGCAGCGGTGCCGCTTTCTTGAGCCGGTACCGCCCGGGTCATGCGGTCAGTGGCGGCGTCGGCGGCGGCCTGCGACGAGAAGCTGCACGACGACCAGCGCGGCCGCGACCAGCGCCGCGACGGCCGTCACGTTCGCGCCGGGCAGCGTGGAATCGTGCTGCTGCACCCAGGCCGCGACGAGCCCCCAGGCCGCCGCGGCCGCATAGGGCAGGCTGCGCAGCCGCGCGTTGACCAGCAGCAGCGCGAGCGTGGCGAGCGCCAGCAGCACCAGGCTCCAGCCGAGCATGTCGCCGGTCGGCAGCCAGCGGTAGGCGACGATCGTCTGCGCGAGGTTGAGGAAGCTCGCCAGCGTCAGCCAGCCCGCGTGCAGCGGCAGCGCCCAGCGCGAGACCGCCCGGGTCGCCGGATCGGCCAGCACGATGCGCGAGGCCTGCACCATGCCCAGCGTCGCCGCGAAGATAATCGCGACGCACAGCGCGTAATGCCCGGCCGAGAACAGCGGCATCCAGATCGCGCTGCCGCCGAAGCCCAGCGCCGTCCACGGCGCGGCCCGATCGAGCGAGGCCAGCGCGCGCCGGCGGCCACCGGCCTGCAGCAGCCCGTGCAGCACGTCGAGGAGGAAGATCAGGCCCCAGATCGAGAACGCATAGCCCGCGGCGACCAGCAGCGTGGGATAGCGGTCGGAGATCTCGCCGTTGGTGGGCCCGAACGCGCCGCGCTGGGCGAACCAGGCGATCACGGGCATCGACAGCGAAAGCAGCAGGACGAGCAGGCGCATGCGGCGGCTCCGGACAAGGAGGGTACGTTCATAGCAGCCGCGCCGTGGCGGCCGCGAAACGGCGTGACGGGCGGGTGAGAGCGGCCTCGGTGGTGCATGCGATCCTCCGCGGCCGCCGCTGCCCAGCCCACCGCCGTGTCCGCTCCCGCGTCCGACCAGATCCAGCTCGCGCCCGCCTTCGACACCCGGCATCGCGACGTGCTGGACGCGATGAGCATCGGCTTCTGCATCATCGAGATCCTCTTCGACGCGACTGGGCATCCGGTCGACTACCGCTATCTCGAAACCAACGGTGTCTTCGAGCAGCAGACCGGCCTGAACGATGCCGTGGGCCGCACCATCCGCGAACTCGTGCCGGACATCCGCGCGGGCTGGATCGAGCGCTACGCCGCAGTGCTGGAAACGCGCGAGCGCCTGAAGGTCGTCGACCTGGTGCCGTCGATCGGCCGCTGGTTCGAGGTGGAGGCGCTGCCGCTCGATCCGGTGGCCGCGCCGCACCAGCTGGCACTGCTTTTCCGCGACGTCAGCGCCGACCGTCGCCTCGAGGCCGCGCGCGAGGAAGCCTGGACGGCGCTGCAGGCCAGCCGCGCGCAACTGCGTTTCGCGCTCGATTCGGTGTCCGCGGGCCTGTTCGACTGGGACGTGCCGACGGACGTGCTGAGCTGGGATGCCTGCGCGCGCGCCATCTACGGCGTGCCGGCAGACGCCGAGCCCAACGCCGAGCTGCTGCTCTCGCGCATGCATCCCGACGACCGCGAGCCGTTCGACGCGGCGCTGCAGCAGGCGCTCGCAGCCGGTAGTACGCACGAATGGCGCCATCGCTTCCGCATCCTCGCGGGCGACGGCGTGCGCTGGGTGGATTCCATCGGCCGGCTGGTGTTCGGCGAGCAGGACGGCCGTGCCGTGCCGCTGCGTCTCAGCGGCCTGGTGTTCGACGTCACCGCCGACGTCGAGGCGGCGCGCAGCCTGGAGGTCAGCCAGTCCGCGCTGCGCGAGGCGGAAGAGCGCCTGCTGCTGGCGATGTCCTCCTCGTCGCTGGGCTGGTGGGACGTCAATCCCGACACCTTCGAGGTGTACTGGTCGCCGAGCGCGCGGCGCCTGTTCGACATCGGCGGCGATGACGAGACGGTGCACCTGAGCGATCCGGTCTCGCGCATGCATGCGGACGACCGCCAGCGCGTCGGCGACGCGATCGCACTCGCGCTGCGCGGCGAGGACGAAGGCCGCTACCACGAGCAGTACCGCGTGATCCATCGCGACGGCAGCATGCGCTGGGTCGACGCGATCGGCCAGGCGCACTTCGATGTCGTCGACGGCGAGCGTCGCGCGGTGCGGTTCGCCGGCGTGCTCTGGGACGTCACCGAGCAGCGTCGACACCTCGACGCCATGCGCGAGGCCAGTCGGCAGAAGGACGTCTTCCTCGCCACGCTCGCGCACGAGCTGCGCAACCCGCTCGCGCCGGTGCGCACGGCGGCGCACCTGCTCGCGCAGGCCGCGCACGATCCCGCGCGCGTCGCCTGGGCGAGCGAAGTGATCCAGCGCCAGGTCGGCCACATGGGCCGGCTGCTGGAAGACCTCATGGACGTCGCGCGCATCACCCGCGGCCGGCTTACCCTGCAGCCGCAGGACGCGTCGCTCGGCGACATCGTTCGCAGCGCGCTCGAAAGCGTGCAGGACGCGATCGACGCGCGCGGCCACGTGCTGGAAGTCGACATGCCCGCGCCGGACGCGCCGGTGCGGCTCGACCCGGTGCGCATGTCGCAGGTGCTGTCGAACCTGCTCGCGAACGCGGCGAAATACACCGATCGCGGCGGCCGCATCGCACTGTCGGCGCGGGTCGACGGCCACGACGCCGTGCTGCGCGTGACCGACAGCGGCATCGGCCTCGAACCCGACCGCATCGATTCGATCTTCGACATGTTCTCGCAGCGCGAGGAAGCGCTCTCGCGCGCCGAAGGCGGCCTCGGCATCGGCCTCGCGCTGGTGCGCGGGCTGGTGGAGCTGCATGGGGGCCGCGTGCAGGCGTCGAGCGAGGGGCCGGGCAAGGGCAGCGCGTTCACCGTGCGCGTTCCGGCCGGCCACGTGCAGCGCGAGGCCGGCACGACGGCGGGCGAGGGCGCCGCGACGAAACCGCTGTCGATCCTGGTTGCCGACGACAACCACGACGCGGCCGACATGCTGGCGGCGCTGCTCGGCCTCGGCGGCCACGACGTCACCACCGTCTACAGCGGCGAGGATGCGATCGCGCAGGCGCGTCGCGCACCGCCCGACGTCGCCCTGCTCGACATCGGCATGCCCGACATCTCCGGGTATGACGTGGTCATCGCGCTACGCGAATTCCTGCCCGCGCCGGGCCCGCACATCGCCGCGCTCAGCGGCTGGGGTCGTCCCGAGGACCAGGGCCGCGCGCTCGCCGCCGGCTTCGACCGCCACTTCACCAAGCCGGTCGATGCCGGCGCACTGCTGGACTGGCTGGCGACGGTGGTGGCCGCGACTAGGTGACCCGCGCCGGCGTCCGTGCGCTGTCACGCGAAGACGTCGCGTCGCCCAGCTGGAAAACGGACACCGCTTCGACGAGTTGCCGCGCCTGCGTCTCCAGTGCCTGCGCCGAAGCGCTGGCCTCCTCGACCAGCGCGGCGTTCTGCTGAGTGCTCTCGTCCATGTGCACCACCGCCTGATTCACATGGCTGATGCCGGTGGACTGCTCCGCGGCCGCGCCGGCGATGTTCGCGACCAGGGCGGCGGCCTCGGTTATGCGCATGACAATGCCATCCATCGACATGCCGGCACGCGCGACCAGCGCGCGACCCTCGTCGACCGCTTGGGTGGAGCGCCCGATCAGCTGCCGGATCTCCCGCGCGGATGCGGACGAACGCTGGGCGAGTGCCCGTACCTCGCTCGCCACCACCGCGAATCCGCGCCCCTGCTCGCCGGCGCGCGCCGCCTCGACCGCGGCATTGAGCGCGAGGATGTTGGTCTGGAACGCGATCGCGTCGATGACCGACACGATATCGGCGACCTTCACGGAGGCGTCGTGGATCTGCGCCATCGTCGCCACCACGCGTTCGACCAGTTCTCCGCCGTCGCGGGCCTGCGCCGCGGCGTCGTCGGCCAGCGTCCGCGCCTGTGCGGCGTTGCCGGCGGACTGCCGAACCGTGGTGGTCAGTTCCTCCATCGAGCTCGCGGTCTGCTCGAGCGCGGCGGCTTGCTGCTCGGTGCGACGCGAAAGATCCTCGTTTCCTTCGGCGATCTCGCGGGAGGCGATGTGGATGTGCGCACTGGCCTCTCGAATCGTCCGGACGATCGCACCGAGTTGCTCGAAGGTCTGGTTGGCGCGCGACTTCATCTCGTGGAAGAGGCCGTGCATCTCGGCGGTGATGCGCGGCCGCAGGTCGCCGTGGGCGAGGGCATCCAGTGCGTCGGCGGTGGCGCGAAGGCTCAGCTCGGTCGTCTCCAGCAGCTCGTTGACGCCGCTGCCCAGAACTTCGAGGAAACCGTCCTGGCCGTCGAGGCCGATGCGGCGGCTGAAATCGCCGCGCGCCGCCGCTTGAACCACGTCGCCCACCTCGCGGGCCAGCGCCTTCATCGCCATCGTCAGGTCGCGCCATTCCGTGACGAAGCCGACGCGGCGGCCCGCATTGTCAAATACCGGCGTCACCATCAGCTCGAAGCGGCGGCCGCCGGGCGCGATTCGTGCACGGTGCGGCCGGTCGAGCGTCGCGAGCATGGCGCGCTGGTGGGCGGGGTCGCGATGAAACACATCGATCGACCGACCCACGAGGGCGTCCGCACGGAAGCCCGGCAACGCGGCCTTCAGGTCGTCTTCGGCGGCCGCAAACATGCGCTGCATCGCGGGATTGACATACAGGATGGTGAGGTCCGCGTCGGCGATCATCATGTTCACGTCGGCCGCGTCGAGTGCGCTTCGGATGCGCGCCGATTCGGCGGCACGTCGCGCCTGATCCTGGATCTCGAATCCGAGGCGCACCTGTATCGCCTTGATGCCCAGGAACATCGCGCCAACCTCGTCATCCCGGTCGATCGGCAGATGGGCGTCGTAGCGTCCGCTGGCGAGCAAGCGGAATTGCCGGCCAGCCTCTTCGAGCCGGCCGACGACGTCGCGCGCGAGCCACCAGGCGCAGTACAGCGCGAACGCGGTGCCGCCGCCGATGGTCGCGAGGATCAGCCAGGACGGTGCCCCGCGCGCCTGCAGCGCCATCAGCACCAGCCCATACGCGCCCATGCCGAGCGCGGCGCTCAACAGCCGCGCGCGCAGCGACATCTTCCAGAGCGGATTGAAGCGGCGAGTCCACCGTTCGGGGCCGCACAGGCGTCCCTGCCGCAGCTGCTTGCTCGACGTGCCCGCGCGCAGCGCCGCGTAGGCCGCCTCGCACTCGCGAACCTGGTCGCGCGTGGCCTGGCGGCGCACCGACATGTAGCCGACGTGGGCGCCATTCTCGTGCACGGGCACGGCGTTGGCCTGCACCCAGTAGTGGTCGCCGTTCTTGCAACGGTTCTTGACCAAGCCGACCCACGGGCGACCGGCCTGGAGGGTCGCCCATAGATCGGCGAAGGCCTGGGACGGCATGTCGGGATGGCGCACGATGTTGTGCGGCTGTCCGATCAGTTCGGCCTCGGTGAATCCACTCACCCGGACGAAGGTGGGATTCACCGACACGATGCGGCCCTTGAGGTCGGTGCGGGAGACGATCTCCTCGCCCTCGGGCAGCAACACTTCGACCTGTGTCACGGGTAGGTTCTGGCGCATGGGCGCGACTCGGCTGGGATCCCCTGTGTCGGTCGGCTCCCTTGCGAGATGTCGTGACGCGATTGGCAGTCGGCCGACGGACGGGCGCAACGATAGGGCCGCCCGGCGGCGGCCCGTTTGAGGGTGGTCAGTGCAAGCGGCTTTGCGTTGTGCTAGCCGGCCAGCGCCGCCCTGCGCGTGCGCACGCCCGTCTCGTGCAGCGAGTCGACGTCGAGGATCAGCGCCATGCGGCCGTCGCCGATGAGGCTGGCGCCCGCGTAGCCTTTGAGGCCGCGCAGGGTGCGCGGCAGCGCCTTGATGACGACTTCCTCGCGGCCGCGCACGCGGTCCACCAGCAGCACGAAGCGCTGCTCGCCGGCCTGCAGCACCACGCCGGTGGACGCGCCTTCGCTGGATGCATCGAGGCCCAGCCAGTGGCGCAGGTCGAGCACGGGCGTGGGCTGCTCGCGCAGGTCCAGCACGCTCTGGCCGTCGATCCACATCGCGCCGCGCCCTTCGTGCGCGAGCACTTCGACCACGCGCACGAGCGGCAGCGCGTACACGTCGCCGTCGATCTCGACGAGCAGCGTGGGCAGGATGGCGAGCGTGAGCGGCACCTTGATCGACATGCGCGTGCCGCGGCCGACCTCGGACTGGATCTGCACGGTGCCCGAGAGTTCGCGGATCTTGCTCTGCACCACGTCCATGCCGACGCCGCGGCCGGAGAGGTCGCTGACCTCGGCCTTGGTCGAGAAGCCGGCCATGAAGATCAGCTGCAGGCATTCGTCGGACGACAGGCGCGCGGCCGCTTCCGGATCGATCAGGCCCTTGCGGATCGCGCTGTCGCGGATGCGGTCGGGATCGATGCCGGCCCCGTCGTCGCGCACCTCGATCAGCACGTGGTCGCCTTCCTGCTGCGCGGACAGGCGCACGTTGCCCTGCTCGGGCTTGCCGGCGGCGCGCCGCGCCTCGGGCGATTCGATGCCGTGGTCGATCGCGTTGCGCACTAGGTGCACCAGCGGATCGGACAGCGCCTCGACGAGGTTGCGATCGAGCTCGGTCTCGGCGCCGATCACTTCGAGTTCGACCGACTTCTGCACCTGGCGCGCGACGTCGCGCGCGAGCTTCGGAAAGCGCGAGAACACGCGGCCGACCGGCTGCATGCGCGCCATCATCACCGCCGACTGCAGGCGGCTGGTGGCGGCATCGAGCGAGGTCACCGCGCGATCGAGATCCTCGTCGCGCAGGCGCGGGCGGATGGTCTTCAGGCGGTTGCGCGCCAGCACGAGTTCGCCGACGAGGTTGACCATCGCGTCGAGGCGGCGCACGTCCACGCGCACCGTCGTTTCGCCGGCGTCGTTGGACGCCGGGCTGCGGCGTCCGCCCGCGACCGGCTCGGGGCGCGCGACCTGCGCGGGCGAAGGCGCGGGGGCGACCGCGGCCGGCACCGGTGCTTCGGACACCGGTGCGGCGCCGGGGAGTGCCCCCTTGCCGTGGAGCGCATCGAGCAGCGAATCGAAATCGAGGTCGTCGAGGTTCTCGGGGAGATCCTCGGCGGAAATGGTCGTGGCGGCGGGTGCATGGCTCTTGCCGTCGACGTGCATGCTGTCGAGCAGCGCCTGCGGCACGGCCGGCAGTTCGCGGCCGTGCGCGACGCAGTCGAGCATGTCGGCCAGCAGGTCGATCGCCTGCTGCGCACCGTCGAAGGCGAAGCCATCGAGCGGGAGGCTGCCGTTGCGCGCGACGTCGAGGCGGTCCTCGACGGCGTGGCAGAGCGTCACCATCGGCGGGAAGTCGAGGAAGCCCGCGCCGCCCTTGATGGTGTGGAAGCCGCGGAAGACGGTGTTCAGCGCGTCGCGGTCTTCCGGCGCGCGCTCGAGCACCACCATCTGCTCGCCGAGCTGGTCGACGATCTCGCGGGCCTCGACGAGGAAGTCCGCGCAGATCTCGCTGATGCCTTCGCTGGCGCTCATGCCGTCACGTCCGGAGAAAATCAGAGGCCCAGCGCGGACAGCAGCTCGTCGGCGTTGTCCTGGGTGGCGGGCGTCGGATCGACGCCGCCCACGGACGGCCCGTGGCCGCGGTTGTTGTGCAGGTGCAGCGGCTCGGAGCCGCCGACGATGTCGCCCAGCCCCGTGTGCACGGCGCGCACCAGCTCGACCACGCGCAGGATGATCTGCCCGGTGAGGTCCTGGTAGCCCTGCGCTAGCGACATCTCGGAGAACCGCGAGCGCAGGCCGGCGATGGCCTCGCGCTGCGCGTCGTCCTGCGCGGGCGGCAGCGCGGCGAGCAGGCGCGAGCACTCGTCGATCAGGTCGAGCGTGCGCATGCTGGAGGATTCGGTGAGCTGCACCACGTGCTCGAGGCGCGAGCAGGCCTCGGGCAGCGACGCGGTACCGTGGCCGCCGTCGCCCAGCACCACGGCGAGCTCGCGCGCGAGGCGCACGAGACCCTGGACGAGCGGCTGCGTGCGCCACTGCACCAGGCCATCGAGCGCGGCGCGCGCGCCGGCGTCGTCGCCGGTCTCGACCGCGTGCAACGCGGCCTGCAGCACCTCGACGATCGCGGCGCGCTCCACCGGAACGGCGGCCGCGGTGGTCATGCGGCGGCCTCGACGCGCTCGAAGATCTTGTTGAGCTTGTCGGCCAGCGTGGCCGCGGTGAACGGCTTGATAACGTAGCCGTTCACGCCCGACTGCGCGGCCTCGATGATCTGCTCGCGCTTGGCTTCGGCGGTCACCATCAGCACCGGGATCTTCTTCAGCGCCTCGTCGGCACGGATCGCCTTGAGCAGGTCGATGCCCGGCATGCCCGGCATGTTCCAGTCGGTAATGACGAGGTCGAACGGGCCCTTGCGCAGCTCGACGAGCGCGGTGGTGCCGTCGTCGGCTTCGGTGGTGTTGAAGAAGCCCAGGTCGTTGAGCAGGTTCTTGACGATGCGGCGCATCGTCGAGAAGTCGTCGACGATCAGGATCTTGATGTTCTTGTCCATGGGACGGGGGCCCTCGCTTTTCTGGGTAGTGCTATCGGCCCGGCGGGGCCGGGCTTGAGGGGCGCGGCCCCCGCATCCGTGACGGGCGTTTCAGTTCTCGACCTGCTCGACCGCGGTGTCGCGCCAGTCGCCGAGGCGGCCGCGCAGGCGCAGCATCGCTTGGCCGTGGATCTGGCAGACGCGCGATTCGCTGATGCCCAGCACTGCGCCGATCTCGCGCAGGTTCATCTCCTGCTCGTAGTACAGCGACAGCACCAGCTGCTCGCGCTCGGGCAGCGTGCCGATGGCCTCGCCGAGCGCCTGGCGGAAGACCTGGTGCTCCAGCTCGCGCGCCGGGGTGACGTTGCAGCTGGCGGCCAGGCGCGGCTCGCCGTCGAAGTCGTCCATCTGCTCGTCCAGCGAAAGCAGCTGGCCGCGCGAGGCGTCCTCGAGCATGTGGTGGTAGTCGTCGACCGACACGCCCAGCACCTCGGCGATTTCCGACGAGTTCGCTGCGCGGCCGTTGGCCTGCTCGACCTGCCGCGTGGCGGCGACCACGTCGCGGTAGCGGCGGTGCACGCTGCGCGGCACCCAGTCGCCGCGACGGATCTCGTCGATCATCGCGCCGCGGATGCGGATCGAGGCATATGTCTCGAACGCCGCGCCCTGGTCGGCCTGGAAGTTCTTCGCGGCCTCGATCAGGCCGAGCATGCCGGCCTGGATGAGATCGTCGACCTCCACGCTCGCCGGCAGGCGCGCCGCGAGATGGTGGGCGATGCGGCGCACCAGTTCGCCGTGCTTGACGACGATCGCGGTGGCGTCGAAATCGGCGCTCGCGCTGCGTGTCTGCTTGTACGCATTGGCCTTCACGGCCGTGGCGGTCGTGCTCATGCGGTCGCACTCCTGGTCGTGGGGATCAGGCGTTCCATGAAGAACTCGACGTGGCCGCGCGGGCCGTTCGGGGTCTGCCACTTCTCGGCGCGCTTGGCGATCTCGCGGAAGGCCATCGACGCCGGGGCGGCGGGAAAGGCGTCGACGACGGCTTCCTGGCGCTGGATCGCGCGGCGCAGCCATTCGTCGCGAGGGATCGCGCCGAGGTAGTTCATCGTCACGTCGAGGAACTTCGCGGTCACGCGCTCGAGCTTGTCGTACAGCTGGCGGCCCTCGGACGGATGACCGACCTGGTTGGCCAGCACCTGCACGCGGGTGACGCCGCGCTCGCGCGAGAGCACCTTGATCAGCGCGTAGGCGTCGGTAACGGATGCCGGCTCGTCGCAGACCACCACGATCACGTCCTGCGCGGCCTGGCAGAAGGTCAGTACGCTGTCGGAGATGCCGGCGGCGTTGTCGATGATCATCACGTCGACCGGCACGTCGAGCTGGCTGAAGGCGTGCACCAGGCCCACGTGCTGCGCCGGCGTGAGCTCGGTCATATGGCGCTTGCCGCTGGCGGCGGGCACCACCAGCAGGCCGTTCGGGCCTTCGAGCAGCGTATCGGCCAGCTCGCAGCGGCCGGCGAACACGTCGCTCAGCGTGAAGCGCGGGCTCAGGCCCAGCATCACGTCGACGTTGGCGAGGCCGAGGTCGGTATCGAGCAGCAGCGTGCGCTGGCCGGCGTTCTGCAGGCTCATCGCAAGGTTGACGCTCACCGACGTCTTGCCGACGCCGCCCTTGCCGCTCGCGACCGCGATGACGCGGACGGGGCCCGGATCGTTCGAGGCGCGCACGGGGGAAGCGATGGGGTTAGGCGACGACATGGCGTTCCTCGGTGGCGAGCGGGTTGTCGGCGGCGCGACGGAGTTTTTCGATCTGCAGTACGAGGCGCGATGCATCGGCGGCCTCGAGGTCGGCCGGCACCTGCTGGCCCGCCGTGGTGTATGCAAGGGGCAGGCCGTGCTTGATGGCGACGGAAATCGCGCTGCCGAGGCGACCGGTTTCGTCGAGCTTGGTCAGCACCACCGCTTCCGGCTGCGCCATGCGGTAGCGGCGAACGGCTTCCGACATGTCCTGCGGCTGCAGGTTGGCGGGCAGCACCAGCAGCGAGCGCAGGCCGCGCGTGGCGCGCAGCCAGGTCACCTGGCCGAGCAGCGCCTTGTCGCGCGCCGCGTAGCCCGCGGTGTCGACGAGCACGAGCGGATAGTCGACGAGCTGGTCGAGTGCGTCGGTCAGGCCTTCGGGGCCTTCCGCTTCGCACACGGTGATGCCGAGCTTGCGGCCGAGCGCATGCAGCTGCTCGCGCGCGCCGGGGCGCTCGATGTCGGTGGTGACGAGCGCCACGTCGCGGGCGCGGTGGCGCTGCGCGAAGCGCGCGGCAAGCTTGGCGAGCGTCGTGGTCTTGCCGGCACCGGTCGGGCCGATCAGCGCGAACACGCCGCCGTCCTCGAGCGGTTCCGAGCGCGCGATGGTGAGCTGACGCGCGAGCTCGGCGAGCAGCGGCGCCTTGACCTTGGCCGGCTCGAGCTTCGGGTCGATGCGCTGCGCGATGGTCTGCGCCAGCGCGTCGTCGCAGCCGTAGGCCTGCAGCGTCTCGAACGCCGCGGCGCGCGCCGGCGAGCCGCGCAGGCGCTCGACCGCGAACTGGCCCATCTGGCGCTCCATCATCTGCCGCATCGAGGCCAGCTCGTTGCGCATCGCCACGATGGTCGGATCCTCGGACTGGTTGACGACCAGCTGCAGCGTCGGCGGCGCGGCGACGGTCGCCACCGGAGCGGCGACGGCGACGAGCGCGGGCGCCTGCACCGCGGCCATCTCGGCCAGCGGATCGAAGGCGTCGACGAAGCTCGGCGCGGGCAGCGCGACGGCGGCCACCGGCGCGGGCGCGGCCAGCTCAGCGAAGCTCGGCTCGGCGATCGGCGTCTCCACGATGGCCTGCGCCGGCGGCGCGGGACGCATGGCGACCGGCGCCGGAATCTCGACGACCTCGGCCTCGACCGGCGCCTGGATGTCGTCGGCGGGCGCGGCAGCCTGCGGCGCGGTGACCTCGACCTGCGCCTGCGCGCGGGCCTGCACGTACTCGGCCTCGGCCTGCGCCATTTCGGCGGCGCGCGGGCTGAACGTCGCGGTGGGCTCGTCTTCCTCGTCACTGAGGCGACGCAGCAGCGCGCGGAAGTCGTCGCCCGGACGGGCATTGGCCGGCGCGGCGTGCTCCGGTTCCGGCATCGGCTCGGCGACGGGCTTGCGCAGCAGTGCCGAAAGCGCGGGCTTGTCGCCCTTCACCGCGGCACGGGCGCGGTCGGCCAGCGCGGTGCGCGCAGCGGCGGCCTGCGCCGAGTTGCCGGCGAGCGCGGCGATCATGGCGTCGGCGCGCGAGGGCGCGGCGGCTTGGACCGGCAGCGTGGCGGGCGCGAAGGCGGGCATCGCGTCGAGCGCGGTCGCCGGCGCGGCCGGTTCCTCCGAAGCGGTGCGCAGCGCCTGCTGCACCAGCGCCTCGTCGTAGTCGGTCGCGGCCACGACCTCGATGCCGCCGTGGACCGGCTTGTTCGACAGGATCACGGCGTCGGGACCGTGTTCTTCGCGGACCATCTTCAGCGCGGTGCGCATGTCCGGGGCGACGAAACGCTTGATTCTCATGCGACGGCCTCGAGGCGGGCGGTGGCGGATTGCAGGGGCGTGCGGCTCATGCCGGAGGCTTGTGCAATGGGCGTGCCAGAGGCAGGTGACGGAAGGGCGACGCGGCGGCCCCGTGCTGCTGCCGTCGTACCGGCGTACCGGGGCGCGGCTGTCGCGTCCGCCCGGGCCGAAGCGGCGGTGGGGCCGCGGTCATACCGGCCGTTCGGCGGTGGGGCCGCGGTCATACCGGCCGTTCGGCGGTGGGCCCGCCGCGCGTGTCGCCGTCGCGCTTACGTCGTCCAGACGCCCGCGCGGCAGCCGGCGTGCCGCAGCGCCCCGCGACCGTTGTGACGGGAAACCGGCCGTCACCCGTTGAACATGAAGACCACGCGCCGGTGCGACGGGCTGACGACGATCACCCCGCTGCGGCCCAGCGCGTAATAGCTGCCGGGCGCATTCACGATCGACTGCACCTCGGCCCAGACCTCCGGCTCGACCTCGATGCAGAAGCCGCAATCGCCGGGAATGCCGCTGTAGGTCGCGGTGGCCTGGCCGCGTGCGGTCGCGTCCAGCGGCGTTTCGTGCCAGTCGTCGTACACGTCGCGCTGGTCGGGCGACGGCGCCCGGGCTTCCCGCGGCATGCGGTCCAGCCAGTCGACGCCGCCGCGGTGCACGTCGGCGGCGACGGCCGCGGGCAACGCGTAGATCCGCAGGCCGGTTTCGTTGTCGCCGGGCAGGGCGAGGAAGGGCAGGCCCCAACGCGCCTCCTTCTCGTAGACGATGCGGCGCACGTGCAGCGCGTCGGGCACGAAGCTCAGCAGGAACGCGCGCTTGAACGCCGCGTACCCGAGGCCCGCCGCGAGCACGGGCGATGCCAGGAACAGGGCGACGGTCGTCACGAAGACGCGCCGCGACAGCGCGCGGCGGAGCCTCGCGCAGCCGTCGATCAGCAGCCGCACGGCGGTGACCAGCACCAGCAGCGACAGCGCCATCGCGAGCAGAACGTACGCCAGGACGCTCAGCCGTGCGCCGACGGTCAGCAGCAGGACGACGTAGATCGCGACGCCGACGGCGGAGGCGATGACGAACGTCCGCGTCGTCGAGGTGATGCCCGTGCGGGCGGAAGGCGTGGGCATGCGGCCGGGTCCGGAACGAAGGGCCGCCAGTCTCGGCCGCGTGCGTGGACCCGGCGCGGGGCGAAGTTGATGCGCAGGTGAAGTCGCGCTCTTCGACCGTAGAGCGGCGCTGCGCGCTCGAACGGGCGGAATCCGGTAGGCGGTGGAGCGTCGCGATGGCGTCGTCCGCGGCATGCGGGCGCCAACCAATCCGCGCGCTCCACGCGGCGCGTTGTCGCGCCACTTCCGCTCAGCCGATCGACCCCACCAGCCGCAGCCGCTTGTCCTCCGGCACCTCGCCGTAGGCGAGCACCGCGAGCTGCGGCACGCTGTGGCGCACGAGGCGGGCGATGGACGAGCGGATCTGCGACGGCACCAGCAGCACGGCGGGTTCGCCGCGGCTTTCCTGGCGCGTCACGCATTCGCTGAGGTTCTGGTGCAGGCGTTCGGCGAGGCCCGGTTCGAGCGCGGCGCCCTGGCCGCTGACCGAGTCCTGCAGCACGCGCTCGAGCTGCGGGGCGAGGGTGAACACCGGCAGTTCCGCGTTGAGCCCGTTGAGCTCCTGCACGATGAAGCGGCCCAGCGCGGTACGCACGGCGGCGACGAGCTGCGCCGGGTCCTGCGTGATCGCGCCGTGCTCCAGCAGCGCCTCGACGATCTGCCGCATCTGCCGCAGCGGCACCTTCTCGCCCAGCAGCGACTGCAGCACGCGGACGATGGTCGACAACGGCAACAGCTTCGGCGTCAATTCCTCGACGAGCTTGGGCGACTGCTTGCCCACGTTGGCCAGCAGCTGCTGCACCTCGTCGTGGCCCAGCAGCTCCGATGCCTTTTCGCGCACGACGTGCGACAGGTGCGTGGCCACCACGGTCGCCGGATCGACGACGGTGTAGCCCAGCGATTCGGCATGCGCGCGCTGCGTGGGCACGATCCACACCGCGTCGAGGCCGAAGGCCGGATCGCGCGTCGGGATGCCGTCGAGCTGGCCGAACACGCGGCCGGGGTCGAGCGCCATCTCGCGGTCGGGCTGCAGCTCGCCGGTGGCGACCGGCACGCCATGCACCATCAGGCGATAAGCGTTCGGTGCGAGCTCGAGGTTGTCGCGCACGTGCACGGCGGGAATCAGGAAGCCGAGGTCCTGCGTGAGCTTGCGGCGCACGCCCTTCAGGCGCGCGAGCAGCTCGCCACCCTGCGCCTTGTCCACCAGAGGAATGAGGCGATAGCCGACTTCGAGCGTGAGCGGCTCGACCGGGCGCAGCTCGTCCCAGGTCAGCTCGGCATTGGGCGACGGCGCGGGCGGGGCGGTGATGTCCGACGCCGGCTCGGCCGCCGGCTCCTGCGCCTTCTTGTGCAGGCGCCACGCGGCATAGCCCATACCGGCGGCGGCGAGCAGGAACGGGATGTTCGGCATGCCCGGGACCAGACCGACGAGGCCGAGGATCGCCGCCGACACGCTGAGCGCGCGGTGGTGGCCGAAGACCTGCTTGTTGACGGTCTCGCCCATCTCCTGTTCGGTGGTCGCGCGCGTCACCAGCATCGCCGTCGCGGTCGACACCAGCAGCGCCGGCAGCTGTGCGACGAGGCCGTCGCCGATCGCCAGCAGCGAATAGGTTTCTGCCGCCTGGCCGAAGCCCAGGCCGTGCTGCAGCATGCCGATCAGCATGCCGCCGATGAGGTTGATGAAGAGGATCAGCAGGCCGGCGATGGCGTCGCCGCGCACGAACTTGCCGGCGCCGTCCATCGAGCCGTAGAAGTCGGCCTCGTTGCGCACGTCCTCGCGGCGCGCCTTGGCTTCCTCGCGCGAGAGCAGGCCGGCGTTGAGGTCGGCGTCGATCGCCATCTGCTTGCCGGGCATCGCGTCGAGGATGAAGCGGGCCGACACTTCGGAGATGCGCCCCGCGCCCTTGGTCACCACCACGAAGTTGATGATGGTGAGAATCGCGAACACCACCAGGCCGACGGCGTAGCTGCCGCCGATCACGAACTGGCCGAACGATTCGATGACGTGGCCGGCCGACGCACCGCCCTGATGGCCGTGCAGCAGCACCACTCGGGTGGAGGCGACGTTCAGCGCAAGGCGCAGCAGCGTCACCATCAGCAGCACGCTGGGGAAGATCGAGAACTCCAGCGGGCGCTTGACGTAAACCACCGCCAGCAGCACCACCAGCGACAGCGCGATGTTGATCGTGAAGAAGGCATCGAGCACCAGCGGCGACAGCGGCACCGTCACCATCGCCAGCATGCCCAGCACCACCAGCGGCGCACCGGCGCCGCCCTTCAACGACTGCATGATTCCTGCAGCGCGACTCATGCGTTATCTCCGACCAGGTCGGGCGCGCCGTCGGCGCCCACGTCCACTTGCACCAGCTGCGGCATGGGGCCGCGCGACGGGTGCCACTTCTTCAACTGGAAGATGTAGGTGAGCACCTGCGCGACCGCCGCGTAGAGCTTCACCGGGATTTCCTCGTCCACCTTGCACTGGCGGTACAGCGCGCGCGCGAGCGGCGGCGCCTCGACCAGCGCGACCTTGTTCTGGCTGCCGAGTTCGCGGATGCGCAGCGCCATCTCGTCCACGCCCTTGGCCACCACCTTCGGCGCGCGCATCGCACCGGCCTCGTACTTGAGCGCGACGGCGTAGTGCGTGGGGTTGGTGACGATCACGTCGGCCGTCGGCACCGCATCCATCATCCGGCGGTTGGCCATCTCGCGCGCCGCATGGCGCATGCGCGCCTTGACCTCGGGGTTGCCGTCGGATTCCTTGGCCTCGTCGCGCAGCTCCTGCTTGGTCATCTTGAGCCTGGCGCCCCAGGCGAAGCGCTGGTAGGGCACGTCGAGCGCGGCCAGCAGGCCCATCGACACCACCACCGCGAGGAACACGCCCAGCACCATGTCGACGCCGTTCGACACGGCGCCTTCGAGCGACTGCGAGGGCAGGTCCATCAGCCGCGGCAGCGAACCCTTGATGACCAGCGCCGCGATGCCGCCGATCAGCAGCAGGCGCAGCACGGAACGCGCGAACTCGACCAGCGATTCCTTGCCGTACATGCGCTTGATGCCCGCCATCGGGCTCAGGCGGGTGAGGTCGGTCTTCAGCGCCTGCCCGGAGAAGCGCAGGCTGCCCATCGCGGCCGGGGCGAGCAGGCAGCCGACCAGCGCGGCCGCCAGCAGCGGCGTGACCGGCAGCATCAGCGAAAGCAGCTGCTTGGCCGCATAGGCCGGCAGGCGATCGGGCTGGCCGATCAGGCCGGGTTCGAACTGCAGGGCGTTGCGCATCCAGTCGCGCGAGGCGCCGCCGATGTGCGGCCCGGTGACCTTGAGCGCCAGCGTCGCGCAGCCCAGCACCGCCACGTTCGCGAGCTCGCGCGAGCGCGGCGAATCGCCACGCTCGCGGGCTTCCCGCAATCGTTTCTCTGATGGGGCTTCGGTGCGGTCTTCGTTGTCGGTCTCGGACATCGCAGCGGATCAACCGGTGAGGGCGCGGGCGGCCTGGAAGGCCTGCTCGAACAGCCGTTGCACCGGCCCCTGCAATTCCCTTGCCAGCAGCATCAGCAGCAGCAGCCCCACCAGCAGTGCGATCGGGAAGCCCAGCGACATCGGGCTCAGCTGCTGGGCGGCCCGCGACAGCACGCCCACGGCCACGTTGACGGCCAGCAGCGCCATCATCACCGGCAGCGCCAGCAGTACGCCGGTGCGCAGGGCCTCGCCGAAGAAGGTCGGCACCGACGTCACGAAGCCCGGCCAGTCGGCGAAGGGCGCACCCACGGGCATGGCGGCGTAGCTGTCGAACAGCAGCCGTACGAGCGCCAGATGGCCGTCGCTGGTGAAGAACACCAGCCCGAAGGCGAGGAAGAACCACTGCGAAACCACCGGCGAAGCCTCGCCGCTGGTGGGATTGGCCAGCGTCGCGTTGGACAGGCCCATGCCCTGGCTGATCAGCTGGCCGGCGATCTCGCCCGCCTCGAAGGCGATGCGCAGCATCAGCCCGATCGCGATGCCGGTGGCGAACTCGCGCATCACCGCCAGCGCCGTCGCCGCGTTGACGCCCGCCGGCGGCGGCGCCGGCAGCAACTGCGACAGGGCGACCGAGATCGCGATCGTCAGCACCAGCCGGGAGCGGGCCGGGATGCCACGGCCGCCCACCATCGGCAGCGCCTGCATGGCCGCGCCGATGCGGATCGCATACCAGAGCGTGGCCGACAGCAGCCCGAACAGGTTCAGGCCGTCGGCGGTGGTGAGGGTGACGGGATCCATCGGCCCTGCGGGATGCAAGGCCCGTACCTCTGGCGCCCGTCAGCGGCGGGTCTGCATCTCCACCAGGACCGGGTAGGGCGACGGCCGCTTCGGCGGCGGCTGCAGGCGCAAGCCGCCGAAACCCTTCGCGAAGCAGCGGGCGAGCGGAGTGTCCGGGCGCGCCTCGATGGCGCTTGGACGCCCGGCGGCATCGACGTTCGCGACCAGCACGAACTCGCCGCCACGACCCGGGTCGGTGCCCTTCGGTACGCAGGGGACGAGCACGTGATGGATCGCCGGGCCCATCGCGGTGTCGTAGGCGAAGCCTTCGAGCTTGGTCGTGGCGGCCTTGGCGGCGGCGACACGGGTCGCGAAGTCCGCAGCGTGGGCCTGTGTTGCCAGAACCAGCGGCAGGAGGAGGGCGTGAGGCTTCATGCGGCGCGGGCTTGTGGCGTCGGTGCAGCCAGAAGGCGGCTCGGGCGCTGAAGGGTGGCGGAATGCCTTTGGTCTGCAAAGACGCGAGGCAAGCGCGCCACGACATTTCGCGCGATCGGTGACTTCGCTTCCTGCCATCGCTATTCGCGATGGCGTTCGCGACAGCAGGACGCTGTCGCGTCCCCAGCGCTGCCGCTCACTACCCAATCAGCTGCGGAATCCGCCCGAACAGATCCGCGGTGAACGACACCAGCCGCCCCAGCAGGAAATGTCCCATCAACGCGATCGTCGCCGTCAGCGCCACCGCCTTCACCACGAAGCCGATCGTCTGCTCGTTGATCTGCGTGGCCGCCTGCACCACGCCCACCACCACGCCCACGCCGAGTACGGCGAGCAGCGGCGGCGCGCCCAGCACCAGCGCCATTTCGAGGCCGCGGCCGATTTCCGTCATTGCGGTTTCAGGGGTCATGCGTCATCCCACCGGGTTGAACGAGCCGGCGAGCGAGCCGACCACGAGGACCCAGCCGTCGACGAGGACGAACAGCAGGATCTTGAAGGGGGCCGACACGATCATCGGCGACATCATCATCATGCCCATGCTCATCAGCACGCTCGCCACGACGAGGTCGATGATCACGAACGGGATGTAGATCAGGAAGGCGATCTCGAACGCGGTCTTGAGCTCGCTCGTCAGGAACGAGGCGGCCAGCACGCTGAAGGGCACGTCGTTGGGCGTCGCATACGGGCCGCTGTTCGACAGCCCGGCGAACGTCATCAGGTCGGTCTCGCGGACCTGTGCCAGCATGAAACCGCGGAACGGCTGCGCGGCGGCGCTCCAGGCCGATTTGAAGTCCATCGTGCCGTCAAGGTAGGGCGAGATGCCGGCGGCCCAGGCGGCGTCGAACGTCGGCGTCATCACCATGAAGGTGAGGAACAGCGCGAGCGCGAGCAGCACCTGGTTGCTGGGCTGCTGGCCGGTGCCGAGCGCCTGCCGCAGCAGGCCCAGCACGATGATGATGCGCGTGAACGCGGTGATGCCCATCAGCGCCGCCGGCAGCAGCGTGATGCCCGTCATCAGCAGCAGCACCTGCAGCGGCATGCTCACCGGCTGCTGGCCGATCTGTCCGACATTCACGGACGGCAGCGGCTGCGCGGGCGCCGCTGCGGGTGGGGCGACGGTCGCGGGTGCAGCGGCTGGCGCGGCCTGCGCATGCGCGACGCCGCCGACGAGGCTGTAGGCCAGCGCGAGCAGCAGCGCGAGCGCGCAGAGCACGCGCGGGAAACGGTCGAGCCTTCCGGTCATGACTTTTTGCCGAAATGCTGCGCGAGCACCTGTGCGAAGGGCGAAGGTGCGGTCGATTCGACGACGGGCAGCGGATGCTCGAGCGTGTGCAAGGTCCGTACCCCGCCCTGGCCGACACCCACCAGCAGCTGCTGGCCGCCGACGTCGAGCACGACGGCGCGCTCGCGCGGGCCGAGCGCCACGCTCGCCACCACCTTGAGCTGCGCGGCGTTCGCGCCGCGCTTCATGCCCGGCATGCGCTTGGCCAGCCAGCCCAGGCCGAGGATCAGGCCGATGATCAGCAGCAGCGAGAACACCGCGCCGCCGATGCTGCCGGCGTCGACGCCATTGGCGGGCGTCGCCGGGCGTGCGGCGACCTGAGCGGTGGTGGCGGGGCGAACGGGAAAGCTGACGCCGCGGGTCGCCGTCGCCGTCGAATCGGCCTGCGCCTGCGCGACGGGCTGTGCAGCCGCGGCGCCCGTGGCGGGCGCGGCTTGCGACGTCGCCGCAGCGGTTTCATGCGCCACCGGCGTCACGGCCGGCTGCACCGTCGCGGGCTGCGCCGGCTGCGCTGCCGTCGCCTGCGTTTGCGTCACCGTGGGCACCACGTCGTCCATGGCCGGGCCGATGCCGCTCACTTCAGGCGCTTGATGCGCTCGGACGGGCTGACCACGTCCGTGAGTCGAACGCCGAAGCGGTCGTTGACGACCACCACTTCGCCCTGCGCGATCAGCGTGCCGTTGACGTAGACGTCCAGCGGCTCGCCGGCGGCGCGCTCGAGTTCCACCACCGAGCCCTGGTTGAGCTGCAGCAGGTTGCGGATCGGGATGCGCGCGCGGCCGACTTCGAGCGACAGCGTCACGTTGACGTCGAGAATGACGTCGAGGTTGAGGTCGGCGCCGTTGCCGGCATCGGCGGTGAGGGTGTCGAAGGCCGCGGGCGCGGCGGCGTCGGAAGCATTCATGGCGTCAATCCAGGGAATCGAGGGGAATCAGCGAACGCGGCTGGTTGACCTGCGTGATCTTGATCGCGTTCTTGCCGTTGTGCGTGCCGAATTCGCCGTGGAAAAGGGGCGTGCCTTCGACTTCGACCGACAGCTGCGGCGGCAGCTCGATCGGGATGATGTCGCCGACCTTCATGCGGCTGAGCGCGCGCAGCGAGATCTGTCGCTGCGCGAGGCAGCTCGACACCTCGACCTCGGCGTCCTGCAGCTGCGTGCGCAGCGCGCGGGTCCAGTTCTCGTCCTTCTCGATGCGGTCGCTCTGCACGCCGGCATCGAGAAGCTCGCGGATCGGCTCGAGCATCGAGTAGGGCAGCGCGACGTGCAGCTCGCCGCCGCCGCCTTCGAGGTCGACGTGGAAGCGGCTGACAGCGATGTACTCGCGCGGCGAGATGATGTTGGCGAAATGCGGGTTGACCTCGGAGTTCACGTACTCGAACTCGACCGGCATCACCGGCGCCCAGGCCTCGGTGAGGTCGGCGAAGGTCTGGCGCAGCAGCAACTGGATCACGCGCATCTCGGTCGGCGTGAACTCGCGGCCCTCGATGCGGGTGTGGTACTTGCCGGCGCCGCCGAAGAAGTTGTCGACGGTGGTGAACACCAGCCGCGGCTCGAACACGATGATGCCGGTGCCGCGCAGCGGCTTCATCTTCACCAGGTTGAGGTTGTTCGGCACCTGCAGCGAATGCATGTACTCGCCGAAGCGCATCAGGTCGATGCCGCGCACGGAGAGGTCCGCCGAGCGGCGCAACAGGTTGAACAGGCCGATGCGCCAGGAGCGCGCGAAGCGCTCGTTGATCATCTCGAGCGTGGGCAGCCGGCCGCGGACGATCTTGTCCTGGCTGGCGAAGTCGTAAGTGCGCGCCTCGCCCGGGGCGGCCGGCGGCTCGACCTCGATCGCCCCCGCATCCACGCCGTGGAGCAGGGCATCGATCTCGTCCTGTGACAGCAGGTCGGCGCTCATGGCGGTCCTTACTGGGTGACCAGGCTCGTGAAGATCACGGCGTCGACCTTGTCGGGCGCGCCTTCGTGCTTGAGGACCGACTTCACCTCGACCAGTGCCTTCTCCTGGAGCCGCTCCTTGCCGCTGCGCTGGATCAGCGTGTCGCTGGTCTGCTGGCCGAACAGCAGCAGCAGGCGGTTGCGGATGGCCGGTGCCTGCTCCTCCAGCGTCTTGAGCGTCTCGGCGTCGCGCGTGGCCAGCTGCACGTCGGCCTGCAGGTAACGCGTGGCGTCGACGTCGGCCAGGTTGACCACGAACGACGGCTCCATCGCGAAATACTGCGTGGGCTGCGGCTTGGCCGCCTCCTTCTTCGACTCGCCGCCCGAGTGGCCGGTGAAGAAGTACGCGGCCGCGCTGCCCGCGGCGATCAACAGGACGGCGCCCACGATGACGAAGAGCTTCTTGCGGCTCTTCGTCGGGGCATCGGCGGGGACGGCAGCAGCGGCAGCGGGGGCTTTGGCGGACACGCAGGAAACTCCTTGGACTCGCCAGCGCTGTGCAAGGGGCGTGCCGGAGCTGCGCGGCGGATCGACGGGGATTTGACGGAAGCCTGAATGGCGGCGCGTCGGTCCGCTGACGCGGCCGCGCCGGAAAGGCGACGGCGGCGGTGCGCGGCATACGGCCGGCGCGGGGCGCCCATGCGGCCGCCGCCATGGCGCCGGCGGCCGGTCGCGATGCCGGTCTACGCGTGCAGCGGTTGGAGACGCCGCGGACAGTGCTGCGGCTCATGCCGAGCGAGTCGCGCTGACGATCCAGGCATCCGTGGCACGCGGTCGCCATCGCAACAAGGGGACGCGGAACGCCGATCTGACGAGGACAGCGCCAGGACACCCCTTACGTCAGGCGTACTCGTCCAGCAGCCCGCGGGAACGCAGCGTGCGCACGGTGGTCACGTGGGGCTCGCCGGCTGCCGCCTCGCCGCCACTTCCGTTGCCGTTCGACGCGGTCTGGCGACCGTCGCCCTGACGCGCGCCCGTGCCGACCTGTGCCTGCCCGAGCTCCATGCCTTGGCGGCCGAGCATGTCGCGCAGGCGGTCCATGCCGGATTCGAGCGCCTGGCGCACGTCGGCGTTGGCGCTGTGGAACTGCGCGTTGAGACGGTGCCCGTCCATCTGCAGGCGCACGTCGATCGGGCCGAGCGAATCGGGATTGAGGCGGATCTCCGCGCGATCGACGCGCTGGTCGGCCATCCAAAGGATGCGGCTGCCCATGCCGTCGTCGAAGGCGGCGTCGAGCGCGAGCGGAATCGAGGTGGGACCGGCCACGGCGACGGCGCGCGTGACGGTCTGCAGCGTGTCCGCGCCACGCGCTGCCGGCGTGTTGAAGGCGAGGCCCGGCGTCGCGGGCGTGCCGGTGTCGGTGGACGTCGCGACGGCCGCGTTGCGTTCGCCCGCACCCTCGGCGAGCGCCGCGAGCGCGGCGAAGGCATCGTTCGAGGCCGCGTCGGCACCGGCGTTCGACGGCGCGCTGGGCTGCAGCGCGGCGAGCGCAACGCCTGCGGCAGTCGTCGCAAGCGGCGACACCGGTGCCATCGGTGCCATCGGTGCATCGGGAAGTACCGGCGGGATCGCCGGCGCAGCCGCGTCGACGGATGCGGGCGACGTAGCGACAGACTCGGCCGCCGTGGCGATGCCCGCGAGGAGGGGTGCGACGCCGATCGGCGATGGCCCTGCCGTCGCGGCCAGGGGCGCCGTGACTGCGGACGTATCAGCGGTGGCCGGGCTGATCGACGCAGGCGGCGGCGCTGCCGTCGGCATCGCCCAGTCGCCCGACAGCAACGCGAGCATGCGGTCGGGCAGGGCGTCGTCGGTGACGGCTTTCGCAGGAGCGTGCGTGTCGTCGGCCGCAGCCACGGCATCGCTTGACGCATCGGTAGGGGCTTCGACCGCCTCATCCTGCGGCGCACTCGCGCCACGCTCCGCGCGCGCAGAGGACTTCGCGGCATCGTGCGGTCCACGCGCGGCGTCGGGCTTTACGGCTTCCTGCGGTTTGGCGGCCGCCTCCTCGTGCGGCACGTCGTCGGTCGCGCGCACATGCGCACGCTCGCGCGCGGGCTGCGAGGACGCACGCGTCCGCGCCGCCTGTACCGCGGCTTCGGCGCGCGCGGTGTCGCGCGCTGCGAAGGAGGTGGACTTCCTTTCCTGCGCCGCGCCCTGCGAGCCGGCGTCCAGCGAGAACGCTGGCGCGTCGGCCTGGGACGACGACGTGCGCGTATCGCCCGTCGCCGGGCCGATGCCGAGCTGCGGCAGCGCGCGGTCGATGTTCACCGGCCGTCGCCCTCGCTGCCGAGTGCCGCGCGTACGCGGCGGCCGGCGAGGTCGTCGAGTTCCTTCTGCGAGCGCTGGTCGGCCACGCGCGTCTCCTCGGCGCGATAGCTGGCGGCCAGCTTCTCCAGCACGTGCGTCTCGCGGCTCGCGAGCATGAGGCGCGCGCGCTCCACCTCAGTGGCTTCGCGGGTGCGGTCGACGATCTGCGACTGCTGCTGCACGGCCTGCTGCAGCTTTTCCTGGAACGCGAGGCGATTGGCCAGCAGCGCCGGGTTGATCGTCGAACCCTGCAGCGGCTGCGAATACTCGGCGGCATAACGCTGCAGCGCTTCCAGCCGCGCCTGCTGCTCGGCGTGCGCGGCTTCGCGCGCGGCCACCTGCTGCGCGACGTCGTCCTGCTGGCGCTGCTTGATCTTGAGGATCGGATCGAGGCGTTGGGAACGCGGTGCCATGGAAGGTTCCGGTTAGAGCGGGTTGCCGTCGTCGAGCAGGCGCATCAGCGCGGCCTTGCTCTGCTCGACGTCGCTGGCTTCGCGGACGTCCTGTCCGAGGAATTCCTGGATCGCCGGCCAGCGCGCGAGTGCTTCGTCGACCAGCGGATCGCTGCCGCGCTGGTAGGCGCCGATCGCGATCAGGTCGCGCTGCGTCGAATATGCCGACATCAGGCGCTTGAGCTTGCGGATGCGCTCGCGCCACGGCGCGTCGGTGATGTCCTGCATGACGCGGGACACCGACACCTCGACGTCGATCGCCGGGTACTGGCCCGAATCGGCGATGCGGCGGCTGAGCACGATGTGGCCGTCGAGGATCGCGCGCGCGGCGTCGGCGATCGGCTCCTGCTGGTCGTCGCCCTCGGTAAGGACCGTGTAGAACGCGGTGATCGAGCCGCGCCCATCGGCGCCGTTGCCCGCGCGCTCGACGAGTGCGGGCAGCTTGGCGAACACGCTCGGCGGATAGCCGCGCGTGGTCGGCGGCTCGCCGACCGACAGGCCGATCTCGCGCTGCGCCTGCGCATAGCGCGTCAGCGAATCCATCAGCAGTAGGACGTGCAGGCCCTGGTCGCGGTAGTACTCGGCGATCGCGGTGGCGCGCAGCGCGCCGTGCAGGCGGGCAAGCGGGGGGCGGTCGGCCGGCGCCGCAACGACCACGGAGCGGCGCAGGCCTTCCTCGCCCAGCGTCGCCTCGACGAAGTCGCGCACTTCGCGGCCTCGCTCGCCGATCAGGCCGACGACGATGACGTCGGCCGCGGTGAACTTGGTCATCATGCCGAGCAGCGTCGATTTACCGACACCGGAACCGGCGAACAGGCCGACGCGCTGCCCGCGGCCGATCGGCAGCAGTGCATTGATCGCACGCACGCCGACGTCGAGCGAGCGGGTGATCGGCTCGCGCATCAGCGGATTGATCGACGTGCCGGCAAGGCCCATGTGGCTCTCGGCGCGGATCGGGCCGCGGCCGTCGAGTGGCACGCCGTCGGAATCGATGACGCGGCCGAGCAGGCCTTCGCCCACGGCGACTTCGCCCTGCATGGGGTTGGGCACCACGCGCGCATTCGGCAGTAGGCCTTCGAGGTGCGCGGTCGGCATGAGGAAGGTGCGGTCGCCGGCGAAGCCGACCACTTCGGCATCGACCCAGCGCCCACCGGCGACTTCCACGCGGCAGCGCGAACCCATGGGCGCCGAGCAGCCGCTGGCTTCGAGCGTCAGGCCGACCGCGCGGCGCAGCACGCCTTCGCGTGCGAGGCCGCTGCCGGCGGCGGTCGGGTCGACCTGCGACAGGCGCGCGGCCAGACGCAGGTTGCGCGCTTCTTCCCACTGCGCGGCGGCGATGCTGGTCATGCGGCGCTCTTGGACCCGTCGAGGATGGCGTTGAGGCAGGCCTTCAACCGTGCATCGAGCGTGCCATCGATGCGCATGCCCTCGCTGTGCAGGCGCAGCTCGCCGCGGGCGAGGGTGGTGTCGCCGGTCAGGCGCACGCCGTCGAGCGTCATCAGGTGCGGCATCAGCAGGCCGAGGTCGTCGGGATGCAGCCTCAGCTCGACGTCGCGCGTGCTGGTGCCGACGGCGTCGAGCGCATCGCGCACGAGGTCCGCCAGCAACGTGGGATCGGCGCGATAGGCCTGGCCGACCAGCGTGCCGGCGATGCGGGTGGCGAGGTCGGCCAGCGCATCGGCGACTTCGCCGTCGAGGCGTGCGAGCGGACGCGTGAAGCTGTCGAGGATGCCCTCGATCTGCGCGGCCATGCGGCGCACTTCGGCCTGGCCGGATGCGAAACCGTCAGCGTGGCCGCGCTGGAAGCCGTCCTGGTAGGCGGCATCGGTGATCGCCTGCAGCTCCTCCACACTCGGCGGCTGCGGCATGGGCTCGGCGGGCGGCAGCGGCTCGAAGCCCGGCGCGATCCAGCGCAGCACGGCGGCCTCGCTCATACGAACGTCTCCGCCTTGGCGGTGAGGGTGATCGTGCCGTCATCGGCCATCTTGCGCACGATGCCGAGGATCTCCTTCTGCGCGGCCTCGACGTCCGCCAGGCGCACGGGGCCGCGGGCCTCCATGTCGTCCTTGAGGATCTCCGCGGCGCGCTGCGACATGTTGCCGATGATCTTGTCCTTGACCTTGGTGTCGGCGCCACGCAGGGCGACGGCGAGCTTCTCGTTCGGCACCTCGCGCAGCACCGCCTGCATCGCGCGGTCGTCGATCTCGGCGAGGTTGTCGAAGACGAACATCAGGTCGCGGATCTGGCCCGACAGGTTCTCGTCGATGCCGTTGATCGAGCCGAGGATCGCCTCGTCCTGGCCGCCGTCCATGAAGTTGAGGATGTTCGCGGCCACCTTCACGCCGCCGAGCGTCGACGACTTGATGTTCTGGCTGCCGGCGAACTGGCGCGCCATCACGTCGTTGAGTTCGTTGAGCGCATGCGGCGGCACGCCGTCGAGCGTGGCCACGCGCACCAGCACGTCGCTCTTGACGCGGTCGGGGAAGCACTTGAGCACCTCGGCGCCCTGGTCGGGGTCGAGGTGCGCCATCACGATGGCGATGATCTGCGGATGCTCGTTGCGCACCAGTTCGGCGATCGCGCGCGGCTCCATCCACTTGAGCGTGTCCAGGCCCGACGTGTTGCGGCCGAGCAGGATGCGGTCGATGAGGCTCGACGCGCGATCTTCGCCGAGCGCCTGCACCAGCACGGCGCGCACGTATTCGTCGGCGCCGGCGCCGAGGCCGGACGGCTGCTGCAGCGTCTCGACGAAATCGTCGACGACGTCCACCACCTGGTTGCGCGTCACACCGCTCACCGAGGTCATGGCCACGCCGAGCTTCTGCACTTCCTTGGCGCTCATGTGCTTGAGCACCTCGGCGGCCTGCTGCTCGCCGAGCGAGAGCAGGACGATCGCGGCCTTCTGCGTGCCGGTCAGTTGCGGGTTATCAGCCATCCTGCGCCACCATGTCGCGGACCACCTGCGCCACGCGCTTGGGGTCGTTGGTCACCGCGCTGCGCGCGACTTCGAGTTTCTGGTCGAACTGCATCGCCGCCGTCGGCAGGGCCGGGTCGCCGCCGTTGGGGATGCGATCGCGCGGCGCGGCGGCCTCCTGCTCCAGCTCCTCGGCGATGATCGTCGCCACCGTCGACTGCGCCGGCACCACCGGCTTGGGCTGCAGCATCTGGCGGAACGCGGGGCGCAGCACGGTGAAGATCAGCACGATCACTGCGACGCCGCCGAGGATGGTGCGCAGCAGGTCGCGCGCCTGCGGGTCCTGCCAGATCGGAGGCGAGTTGTCGTCGCCGGCGGCGAGGTCGCGGGCGAACGGCGCGTTCACCACCGACACCGCGTCGCCGCGCTCGGCGTTGAAGCCGATGGCCTGCTGCACCAGCGTCTGGATGCGCTGCTGCTCGGCCGGGGTGAGCGCGCGCAGGTTGACCTTGCCGTCCTTGCCCGGCGCGCTGGCCGGCACGTTGTCGACCAGCACCGCGGCGGTGACGCGGCGGATCTTGCCCGGCGCCTGGCGCTTGTGGGTCAGCGTGCGGTCGACCTCGTAGTTGCGCACCGCGTTGCGGGTGCCTTGCGCCGGCTGCGCGGGGGCGTTCGACGCCACGGGCGCGGTGCCCGGCGGCACCGGCGTATTGCTCACGCTGCCCGGCACGCCACGCTGCGGCGGCGCGGCCGCGCCCGTGGCGGACAGGTCGCCGCTCTCGGAGGTCTGTTCGCTGCGCACGATCTGGTCGGGGCCGTAGGTCTCGCGCGCTTCCTCGGTCTGGTCGAAGTCCATGTCCACGCTGACCTGTGCGCTGATGCGGCCCGGGCCGGTCATCGGCTCGAGCAACTGCTCGATGCGCTGCACGTAGACGGCTTCCTGGCGGTGCTGCTGGTCGAGCTGCTGCTGGCCGACGGCTTCCGCCGAGGTCGGGTCGCGCTGCGAGAGCATGCGGCCGAACTGGTCGACCACGGTCACGCGGTTGGTCGGCAGGTTCGGCACGCTGGTGGCGACGAGGTTGACGATGGCGTCGACCTGGTTCTGCTCCAGCGTGCTGCCGGTGCGCAGTTGCAGCACCACGGAGGCGCTGGCGTCCTGCTTGTCGCGGGTGAACGCGCTCGGCTTGGGCAGCGCGAGATGCACGCGCGCCTCGCGGACCGGGCGCAGGTTGGCGATGGTGCGGGCCAGCTCGACTTCCATCGCGTGCTGGTAACGCGCGTTCTCGACGAACTGGCTGGTACCGAAGCCCTGGTCGCCCTGCATCGATTCGAAACCCTTCTCGCCGCCCGCAGGCAGGCCGGCGGAAGCCAGCGCCATCTTGGCGGCGCCGAGCTGGTCGGCGGGCACGGCGAGCGCGCCGGTGCCGGTGTCGATGCGATACGGAATCTGCGACGTGCCCAGCAGCTGCGCGGCTTCCTCGGTCGCCTTGGCGTCCAGCCCCGCGTACACCGGCACGTAGTTCGGCTTCTGCGTCCAGAAGAACAGCCACAGGCCGGCGGCGATGGCGGCGGCGACCAGCGCGATCATGCCGACCTGCCGGATCGCCGGGATGTCCTGCAGGCGTCCCAGCTTCTCGAGCTTGTCGGTGGTTTTGGGGAGCGCGATCACGGCCATGGAGCGGGTCTCGATTCGATTCGTTCGTCAGGTCGGAGGCGGCGTCAGACCGGCATGTTCATGACGTCCTGGTACGCCTGTACCAGTCGGTTGCGAACTTCCACGGTGGCGCGGAACGCCACCTGCGACTGCTGCATGGCCACCATCACGCGGGCGAGGTCGGCGCGCGGGTCGCCCATTTCGAAGGCCTTCTGCAGCTCGCCGGCCTCGTTCTGCACCTTGCTGACGTTGTCGATGGCATTCGACATCGCCGAGCGGAAGCCGCCGCCCTCGGTCGCCTGCGTACCGCCGATGCCAGCGGCGGTGGGCGCGATGGCACTGCCGGCGGCCGTGTCGCCCACGCCCTTCATGCGCATCTCGTGCGCGCGGATCTGGGAGAGAACGGAAGAAATCGCGTCGGTCATGGCCTGGCGGGTCGCGTCACGGGGACTCGACCCACTCAGGCAAGGCGCGTGCCACGCGGGTGCCGGGAAACCGGCGGTGGGCGGTCACGGGGCGCCGGCGCGCTTCAAGGCGGGGACAGCGGCCTGCGCGGAGCCGTCCGTAGCGGCGGAGTCAGGCGGATGGGAACGGGCATGGCCGGCCGGCCGTCGCCGCGGCCGACACGGCCGTCAGGGCGGGGCGATGACGAACGAAATCAGCGTGTCGGAGGTCCGCACCGGCTGCGCGCCCATCGACTCGTAGAGCCGGATCGCGCGCGTGTTGGCGGCGCGCACGCCCTTGATCACGAACTCCCGGCAGCCCTTCTCGCGCGCCTTGGCGCGAAGCTGCTCGATCACCGCCGTGCCGTAGCCACGCGAGCGCTGGGCGCGGTCGACCTCGATCTTCTCCAGCACGAACTCGGCGCCCGGCTGGAACCAGCCGTAGGCCCGGCCGGCGAGTTCGCCGTCGAGCCAGGCCTCGATCACGTAGTGCTGCCGGTGCTCGCTCTCCTCGTACTGCCAGTCGGCTTTCAGCTGGAGGACGTTCGCTTTCAAGGGATGCACCGAGCCGCGGGGCGCGCAAGCCTAGCACCCGCGGTCGGTGCGGCCTGTCGTGCCGGAGTGCCGAACAACCGCTTTCCGACGCCGCGGGCCGGCGTTGTCCGACCCGTGTGTCCGACATTGCCGACACCGCCGGGCGGCCAGGCCTACGACACTGCCGCCTGGCAAGGGACGGAGGCGGGCATGGACGCGCTGGCGGGGCTGTATCGGCGGATCGGGCGCAGGCTCGGCCTGCGGCTGCGCGAGGACCGGCGGCCGGGCTACGCCGGGCGCGATGCGCGTCGGCATCCACCCTTCGACGACGTCGGCGTTTCGCAAAGGCGGAGGCCGACAGGAGGGCACGCCCGTCGCGACGAGCCATCACTGCCCGCTGATCCGACCACCCCGGCGTCCGCGATGGGCCCACGCCTGCTCGACCAGGTCCGCGAGCGTGTCCGCCTGCGGCATTACAGCGTGCGCACCGAGCGCGCCTACGTCGGCTGGGTACGGCGCTTCGTCATCGCCAACGGCCGGCGCCATCCGCGCGAACTCGGCGGCGCGGAAGTGGAGCGGTTCCTCACCGACCTCGCCGCCCGCGACGACGTGGCAGCCGGCACGCAGAACCAGGCCCTTGCGGCACTGCTGTTCCTGTATCGCGACGTGCTCGGCCTGAAGCTGCCGTGGATGCAGGACGTGGTGCGCGCCAAGCGCCCACGCCGGCTGCCCGTCGTGCTCTCGCGTGGCGAGGTCGAGCGTCTGCTCGGCGCGATGGAAGGCCCCTCGCGGCTGATGGCCGCGCTGCTCTACGGCACCGGCATGCGCCTGATGGAATGCGTGCGCCTGCGCATCAAGGACGTCGACTTCGAGCGCGGCGAGATCCTCGTGCGCGAGGGAAAGGGCGACAAGGACCGCCGTGTTCCCCTGCCGCAGGCGCTGCGCGAGGAACTGCGGCGAGCGATCGAGCGCGCGTCGATGCTGCACCGCCATGATCTCGCCGACGGCTTCGGCGAAGCCCGCCTGCCGCATGCGCTGGCGAAGAAATACCCGAACGCCGCGCGCGAAGCCGGCTGGCAGTTCGTATTCCCGTCGGCGCAGCGCTCCGTTGATCCGCGCACCGGCAGGACACACCGCCACCATGTCGACGACAGTTCGCTGCAGCGCGCGGTGAAGCGGGCGCGCGGCGTCGCGGGCATCGCCAAGCCGGCGACCTGCCACACCCTGCGGCATTCGTTCGCGACGCACCTGCTCGAAGCGGGGCAGGACATCCGCACGGTGCAGGAGCTGCTGGGCCACAAGGACCTCGGCACCACGCAGATCTACACGCACGTGCTCGGCCGCGGCGCGGGCGCCGTGCTCAGCCCGCTCGATCGCCCGTACTAGGCCCGGGGCTCAGTCGGAATCGCGGTCGATGCCGTACTTGCGCAGCTTCTCGACCAGCGTGGTGCGGCGCAGGCCCAACAGCGGGGCGGCATGCGCGACCACGCCATTGGCCTGCTGCAGCGCGGCCTGGATCAGCTCCAGTTCCAGCTCGGCCATGTGGCCCTTGAGATCGATGCCCTCGGGCGGCAGCGTGGCGCGCGCCGACAACGTGGACGGATCGGGTGCCGCAGGCGGCGGTACGACCGCGCGCGCGGCCTGCACCGCCGTCTGCACCGGCGCGGGCGCCGGCTCGACCGGAAGATCGGCCACGCCGGCGCGATAGCGCGCAGGCAGGTCCGCCGCGCGCACCTGGCCGTTGGGATGCAGCACGGCGAGGCGCTCGAGCAGGTTGTGGAGCTCGCGTACGTTGCCGGGCCAGTGGTAGTGCTTGAGCACGTTGACCGCCTCGCCGGTGAGCGACACGCGGCCGCGGCCGCTGTCGGCCAGCTGGCGGGTGATCGCGGCGATCAGGTCCGGCAGGTCCTCGGTGCGCTCGCGCAGCGCGGGCATCTCGATCGGGAACACGTTGAGGCGGTAGAACAGGTCCTCGCGGAAGCCGCCCTTGGCGATCTGGTCCTCGAGGTTGCGGTGCGTCGCCGCCACCACGCGCACGTTGCAGTGGTACAGCTGCGTGCCGCCGACGCGCTCGAACGTGCGTTCCTGCAGCACGCGCAGCAGCTTCACCTGCATGGCCATCGGCATGTCGCCGATCTCGTCCAGCAGCAGCGTCCCGCCCTCGGCCATCTCGAAACGGCCCTTGCGCTGGGTGAGCGCACCGGTGAACGCGCCCTTCTCGTGGCCGAACAGTTCGCTTTCGAGAAGGTCCGGCGGGATCGCGCCGCAGTTGATCGCGACGAAGGGCTTGCCCGCGCGCTTGCTGCGGTCGTGGATGGTGCGCGCGACGACTTCCTTGCCGGTGCCGGACTCGCCAAGGATGAGCACCGTAGTGTCGAAGCCGGCGACCTGGTCGATCATGCGGTTGAGCCGCACGACCGCCTCGGAGGTGCCGGTCGGGCCCGAGCCCTGCGACGCCTCGGCGCGCTCCTCGTCGTCGATGCGCTTGAGGCTTGCGCGACGCAACGCTTCCTGCAGTTGCGGGCGACGGATCGGGTAGTCGAGCGGCCAGACCGAATCGGGGTGCACGAGCGCACGCCAGGCGGCGCGCTCGTCGTGGCCGGGCAGCGCCATCAGCGGCGGATGCAGTGGCTGGCGCGACAGCCAGTCGCAGAACTTCAGCCAGGCATCGGCATCGCCCACATCGCCCGCGACGATCGCGACCCAGTCGGTCGGCTTCGCGCGCGACAGGTCGATGTCGGCGGCGTCCGCGACCAGCCGGGGCGTGAAGTCCATGAATTCCAGAAGCGTGGCGACGCGCTCGGCCCGCGCCATGTCGCCGTCGACGACCAGAATGCGCGACTCGCTCATTCGGCGGCCCCGGCCTCCGCGCCCGCGCGGCCGGCCAGTTTCTCCAGCAACGGCATGACGTCGTGGATGTAGGACAACTTGCTCACGAACGCGTCGGCGCCGGCGCGCAGCGCGTGCTCGCGGTGCTCCGCGTCGTCGAAGTGGCTGGCGATGACGACGTAGGGCGGAGCGTCCTGCGCCTTGATCAGGCGCGTGGCCTGCAGCCCGCCCATCTCGGGCATGGCGAGATCCATCAGCACCACGTCCGGCCGCAGCGCCTCGCACTGCGCGATCGCTTCGATGCCGTTGCCGGCGGAACCCACGATGTTCACCCAGTCGAGCCGGCGCAGGTGGCGCACGGCCGCGTTGATGAAGCCTTCGTGGTCGTCGACGAGCAGGACGCTCAGCATTGCGATCTCCTGACCCTGCGGGTCACCGGGCCTGGGCCCGGATTGACGGACGCTGGCGCGCCCGCGCGGGGGCGATGTCCAGCTGGTCCCGGTACTTTGCCACCGTACGGCGCGCGATGCGTACGCCCTGTCGCGCGAGCAGGCCGGCGATGGTCTCGTCGGCGAGCGGCGCGTGCGGCGGCTCGGCGTCGATGAGGCGCTTGACCATCGCCTTCACCGCCGCGCCCGAGACCTCCGCGCCTTCCAGTCGCACCGCGAAGAGGCGCTTGAGCTCGAGGGTGCCGCGCGGCGTCTGGATGTACTTGCCGGTGGTGATGCGCGAGACGGTGGACTCGTGCATGCCGATGGCGTCGGCGACCTCGCGCAGGGTGAGCGGTGCGATGGCTTCCTCGCCCTGGTCGAGGAAGGCCTGCTGGCGCTCGACCAGCACCTGCGTGGTGCGCAGCAGCGTGTCGTTGCGCATGGCGATGCCGCGCACCAGCCAGCGCGCCTCGTCGAGCAGCCCGCGCAGCGCGGACACGTCCCCCGACGCGCCCGACAGCCCGGATTCGCAATGCGCCGAGATCCGCACCTTCGGCAGCGTGCGGCCGTTGAGGTTCACCCGCCAGACGCCGCCAAGCTTGCGCACGACGACGTCGGGAATGACGTGGTCGTCGTCCTGCATCACCGGCATCGGCACGGGGCAGGCGTCCAGCGAGAGGATCAGCGCGACGGCGCGGTCGCAGGCGTCGACGTCGCAGCCCAGGGCCAACGCGAGCGCGCGGGCGTCGTGGCGGGCGAGGGTGGCGAGGTGCTCGCGCACGATGCGGTGCGCGAGCGCACGCACCTCGTCGGCGGGCAGGCGGTCGAGCTGCGCGGCCAGGCATTCGCCCGCGTCCGCCGCGCACAGCCCCGGCCAGTCGCCGTGCAGCAGGCGCTGGCGGACGATCTCCAGCGCCGAGGCCGGCACGCGCAGCTCGGCCACGCCTTCCGCGACGAGCCCGGCCGGCTCCCCCTCGAGCAGGCCGGTGTCGGCGGTGCGGTCGAGCCACCACGCGGCCAGCGCGAGGTCGGCGGCGCGCCAGTCCAGGCGCAGCTCGTCGAGCAGGCGCACGCGCCAATCGCTGGACACCCCGTCCGCGATCCGCGCGGTGGCGTCGTCATCCCCCACGGTGACGCCGCCACTCACGCCCGACAGGAACTGCGGCTCGGGAAGCTCGTCCCAAGCCGCCGCCTCGTACGACGCCTCGTCGGCCGCCGCCTCGTGCCCGTCCGCGTCCGTCTCGCCGGCCTCGTCCCCCTCGTCGAGCTCCAGCATCGGGTTGCGGTCCAGCGCCTGGCGCAGCTCCATCTCGAGCTGCGGCGCGGTCAGCTGGAGAAGACGGATCGACTGCAGCAACTGCGGCGTCAGATTGAGCGACTGCGACATCTGCGCGCGAACCGACGCCTTCATGCGAGCCTCCCCCTCCGAACGTTCGTTAGTACGGCATGAATCCTGCACAGCATCGTGCAGGAGCCGTGCCAACCTCAGGATAGGGGCGTTCCCCACAAGTTGGCGCCTGCAGAACTGCGACGTGTAGGGGGATTTCCGACGACCGCGTCGACATTCCGGCGCGTTCTGTGGACTGGTCCGAAAAACCGCCCGCCGGCCGCTCGGCTAGATGAACGACAGCGGACCGAACCCGGCCGCGCTCAGATGCGCGGCACGCGGTCGTGCCATTGCACCGCCGCACGCACCAGCTCGACCGCGTTGCGGCAACCGAGCGCCTCCATCAGCCGCGCGCGATGGGTCTCGACCGTCTTGACCGAAAGGCCGAGGTCGGCGGCGATCTGCTTGGTGGTGCGGCCGGCGCCGAGCGCGGCGAGGATCTCGCGCTGGCGCGGCGGCAGGTCGGCCGGCTCGCCGCGTCGCGGGCGCGCGGCGACGTCGGCCAGCGTGGCCGCCGACACCTGCGGGCTCAGGAACACGCGGCCGGCGAATGCGGCGCGCAGCGCGATCTCCAGCTCGGCCGGCGCGGCTTCCTTGACCACGAAGCCACGGGCGCCGCGAGCGAGGGCTTCGCGCACATGGGCCGTGTCGTCATGCATCGACATGATCACGACGGCGGTGTCGGGGGCGACGCGGCGCAGTTCGTCCAGCGCCTCGAAACCGTTGCGGCCGGGCATGGAGAGGTCGAGCAGCACGACGTCGGGCATGACGTCGCGGGTGCGGATCACCACTTCGTCGGCGTTCGCGGCCTCGCCGACCACTTCGACCCCGTCGAAGGCTTCGACCAGCCGGCGCAGGCCGGCACGGATCAGGGTGTGGTCGTCGCAGATCAGGACGCGCAAGCGGCGGCGATTCCGTTCGAGGGCCCGGGCACCTTAACCAGCGATGCGGGCCGCGGCAACGAATCAGCGCTGCCGGCGGCGCTCGGCCACGGCGCGGCGATGCAGCCGGAACAGGTGACGCTCGAGCAGGGCTTCGAGGTTCGGCGGCAGCGGATCGAAGCGCAGCCAGGCGCGCGGGGCGCCCTCGATCGTCTCGATCGCGAGCACGTGCGCGGGCAACTGCAGCGCCTCGGGCAGCGTGTCGGAGGGTTGCAGGCGCAGCACCACGGCATCGCCGACGATGGGTGCGTCGTCGTCGGCGTCCAGCACGACGGAAGCGCCGCGCGACGACCAGTGCAGCCTGCGCACCGGATCGGCCGGCTGGTCGCGCTGGATCAGCGCGCCGACCAGGCCGACCAGCAGGTCGACCTTGGCTTCCAGACGCCGCAGGGCCGGGTCGGCACCCGAGTCCTCGGGTTCGTCGGCGCGCGCCTCGTCGACTAATGCGAGTGCGCGCATCAGTGCTTCGCCACGCGCGAGCGCGGCGCGCTGACGGCCTTCCGGCAGGGCGGGCAGGAGGGAGAGCGGCCGCGCGTCCTCGCTGGCGATCGCATCGCCGAACAGGGCTTCGCGCGCGGCCTCGATGTTCACCCGCCGCTCCGCAGGTAGGCGTTCACGGCGCGGCGATCCTGGCCGGCGCGGTCGAGCGCACGCGCGGCCTCGTCGCGCGCGCTGCGCAGCTCGTCGATCAGCGAACGCTGCGCTGCAAGCAATTCGAGCCAGGCTTCGCGGCAGCCCTTCTCGGCGGCCGTGCCGTCCTCGAACACGGCGCGCAACGCGTTCTCGTGCTCGACCAGCAGCGCATGCGCGCCGTCGAAATCGCTGGCGGCGATGCAGGCGCGGATCGCGTCGGTAGGCAGGCGCACCGCGCTCACGCGCCGGCCGCCATGCGAGCGGGCGCGGCGCCCGGTGCGATCGCGTTCCAGGCCGATTCGATGTCCGCGATCAGGCCGTCGCACTCGAGCAGCGCGCTGGTGTCGTTGCGCACGTTGGCATCGAGCATCCGACGCTGCACGTAGTCGTAGAGCGCGAGCAGGTTCTGCGCGATCTCGCCGCCAGCATCCATGTTCAAGCTGCCGGCGAGGTGGCCGACGATGGTCGAGGCCTCGGTGATCGCCTGGCCCTTGCGCGGGACATTGCCGGCTTCGACGCAGGCGGCGGCGAGCTGCAGGCGTTCGCGCACGCCGTTGAACATCAGCGCGACGAGGCGATGCGGGTCCGCGTCCAGCACTGCGCTGCTGACCGCGGTCTGTCGATACTGGCTGGCGTAGGCGTGGTGGCTCATGGCGGGGCTCTGGAATGCAATCAGGACGACGACGAAGACAGCGCGGACAGCTGCTGCGACAGATACGAGCTGGTCGAGGACAGCTTGCTCAGCAGCGAGTCGAGCGCGGTGAACTGCGTGCGGTACTGCGCGGTAAGCTTCTCGATCCTTACCTCGTAGTTATCGCGCTGTCGGGTCAGATCCTTGAGCTTTTTATTGAGACTTTCGGTGCGCGAGCCGATCGCGTTGTCGGTGCCGACGTAATTCGCCGTCAGCGAGCGCATCTGCTTGCCCAGCGGCGCTTCGTTGCCGAACAGCTTGCTGATCGCGTTCGGATCCGCTGCGATCGCGGCGTCGAACTTCGCGCCGTCCAGCGACAGCGAGCCGTCCACTGCGGTCTTGAAGCCGAGCTTGGAGAGGTCGCCATACGAGGCCGACACCATCGAGCGCAAGCTCTGCATGATGTTGCGCGGCATCGCGTCGCCGACCAACGTGCCCGCGGTCTTGCCGTCGGTGCCGGCCTGGCCCAGCGAGCGCATCTGCGTCATGGCGGTGTTGTAGGTGCTCACCAGCGTGAGCAGCGACGCCTTGAGCGTGCTCGCATCGCTGGCGACGTCGAGCGCGAACGTGGTGCCCGGGTTGGCCTTGGTCAGCGTGAGGCTCACGCCGTCCAGCCCGTCGGTGATCGTGTTGCTGCTGGACGTGCGCACGACACCGTCGACGATCACCTTCGCGTCGTTGGCCGCGACGACCTCGGTCATCGTGCCGCCGCTGCTGGCGAGCTTGCCGAGGCCGCCGTCGCCGCCGCTGGTGGTCACGGTGAGCTTGCCGGCGGTACCGGTCTTGGTCGCCGACAGCATCAGCACGTCGCCGGCGTCGCCGTGCACGATGGTCGCGGTGAAACCGTTGTCGGCGGACTTGGCGTTGATCGCGTCGCGGATCTGCGCCAGCGTGCCCTTGCCTTCGGCGATGTCGATATCGATCGCGTCGCCATCGGCGACTTGGATGCTGATGCGGCCGTGGCCGAGCTGCGTGTCCTTCGCGAGTGGGGCGGACTGCAGCTTCTGCGCGGTGGCGAGGCGTTCGACGCTGATCGAGTAGCTGCCCAGGCGCGCGGTGGCGCCGGCGCTGGCCGTGTAACCGGCGTCGGCGGCCACGGTCGCCTTTCGGCCGGGCAGGGCACCGTCGCCGTCGAAGCGCTTGATGGTGCTGTCAAGGCTGGAAAGCGCGCTGGTCAGCTGGCCGAAGGCCGAGATCTGCGCCTTGGTCGTGGTTTCGATCGCGCTGAAGCGCTTGTCGGTCGGCGCGCGCTCGGCGGCGACGAGCTGGCTCACCAGCGTGTTGACGTCGATCGACGAGCCTGTGGAGATGCTGGCCATGAAGCCTCCGGTTCGCCGCGACGCGGCGCTTTCCCGGGGACGTTATCGGCGGATCGGCGCGTCGCTTTAGCAGGCGGCCGTAATCGCGTCAGGCGCGGCCGTCGAGGAGCGATCCGGTGAGCGCGAGGCGGCGCGCGATAGCCAGCGAGGCTTCGCCGGGGATCTGCATGATGACTTCGCCCGCGCCGTCGACCACGGTCACGACGATGCGTCGGCTGGTGTCGTCGACGCGGAAGCGCAGCGAGGTATCGGCATCGGCGAGCATCGCATCGAGCTGCTCCTGCAGCGCATGCGGCGTGCGCGGCACTTCGACGTGGGGTTTGACGGGTAGGGCGGGCTGCAACGACGAAACCCCGGTCGAGGCCGGGGAGACGGGTGCTGCGGGTTTGACGGACGCGATGTCGGACATGGCGGGTCAACCACGGAAAACCCGGGACGCGGAGGTCCGCGTCCCGGGCGGTCTTTCCTACGGCGTGTCGATCAGCGCAGGAGGCTGAGGACGCCCTGCGTCGCCTGGTTGGCCTGGGCGAGCATCGCCGTGCCGGCCTGCTGCAGGATCTGCGTGCGCGACAGCTCGGCGGTCTCCTTGGCGTAGTCGGCATCGCGGATGCGGCTGCGCGAGGCGGTCAGGTTCTCGGACGTCGTGTTGAGGTTCGAGACGACCGAGCTGAAGCGGTTCTGGATTGCACCAAGGTCAGCGCGCGCGCCATTTACCGACTTGAGCGCCGCGTCCATTGCCAAAATCGCGTTGTCAGCGCCGCGGACCGTGGAGATATCGAGGTCCTCGAAGCCGGTCTGAGGCGAGCCGGCCACAGTGGCAAGCGCTGCCGTGGCAAGTCCAGTGGTCGCGACGTTCGTCCCGTTTGTGATGGTGATTGCAGCGGAAGACGTCAGCTCGAGGTCGCCGGTGGTCGCGTTGAGACCGGCCGATACTCCAGCGATGCTGGCGTTGTTCACTGCGTCGCGAACCTGGGCGAGGCGCGCGGTGCGCGCATCGGCTGCCGTGCCACCGGCTGCGCCGCTGTAGGCAGCCACGTTGACCGTGGTGCCGTTGATCGTGAAGCTCGTCGCGGCGAACTCCTGGGTATCGTCGCCACCGCCGGCCGCGGCGTCTGCGCCATTGCCCACGGTCGGGGCGACTAGATTGGCGGCCGTAACCGTAACCTTAGCCTCCTGATAGGAGACCGAAGTCCAGCTGCCCAGAGCGTCCATCTGAGCATTGGCGATGGCATCGACGTCAATCGTTTCGCCCTGGTTTGCGCCGACCTGGAACGACTTTGCGGTAAAGCTGCCGTCGAGCAACTTGGTTCCATTGAAAGACGTGGTCTTAGCCACGCGATCAATTTCGGACGTCAGCTGCGAAACTTCCTTCTGCAGCGCTTCACGGTCTTCAGCCGAGTTCGTGGCATTGCGCGACTGCACGGCCAGCTCGCGGATGCGCTGCAGGTTGTTGCCGATCTCGCCGAGGGCGCCTTCGGCGGTCTGCGCGAGCGAGATGCCGTCGTTCGCGTTGCGGGCGGCCTGGTCCATGCCGCGGATCTGCGAGGTCATGCGCTCGGAGATGGCGAGGCCGGCGGCGTCGTCCTTCGCGCTGTTGATGCGCAGGCCCGAGGACAGGCGCTGGATGCTGGTGGCCAGGCTCGAGCCGCTCGTCGTCAGGTTGCGCTGCGCGTTGAGCGACATCACGTTGGTGTTGATGACGGACATTGTCTTGTCTCCTAGAGAGGGTCCGGCGGGGCGGCGAAAGCCTTCGTGGCCGGTTTCCGCAGGGTTCGGCGGGATTGCCTTCGCCGCTGCTGTGAGGAGTAACGGCACTCCGTCGCGGGCCTTTAGGCCGCTTGCGCCCGTCAAGCGGAAATTTCACGGATCGTGATGGACGTCCCGCCGGATGCGCATGCGCGTACGACAGCACGCGGAAAAACTTGAGGGACATCGCAGCCACGAAGTGCGCACGGAAGCGGCCGTAGGGCGATAGCGTCCCGTGTCGTTATCGGCGAGCGCAAACGAAAGTTTCGTCGGATAGCCCGGCCAATGTGCGGATGAAGCGGAAAGGCAGGTATGTAGACCGCGCACTACGGCCGCGCGTTTCAAGCCGGGCTGCGGGAGGCCGCACATGACCACCTGCTGCGCGACGCGTCGCGGCACGCGAACGCGTTCATTCGCATGCAGGGCATTGCATCGAGGTGGGCGGCGAGCGCCGCGTTCGATCTGCGAGCGCGGCCTGTCGGATCGCTCGATTGATGCGGGCGTCCTCGCTCACCGCCTTTCGTGGATCGGTGATGAAGGCGGAGAAGTTCATTCCGACGGTGAAGCTGCGCGAAAAACCGGTGCTTCGCGCCGCAGTTCACGCTTGGGAAGCAGCGCGTTGCGGCGCCGCCGGGCGACGAGAATGGGCGCGGCGGCAAGGCGGATGCGCACGGGTACTACAGCGCGCGCATCGGATCAGTCGTGGCTGTCGGCGGGCGGACACAAGCTGCGGTCTGCACGACCGGCGACGTATCGCGTCGCAAGCCGCGCTCAGAACTCCCGCAGCTTCGCCGCATGCAGCCGATCGAGCTGCATGACGTAACGCAGCAAACGCGCTTGTTCCTGCACGTTGAGGTCGACGAAGCTGCAGCCGGCGCGCCATGCGCGGCGGCCGTTCTGGTCGACGCGTTGCGCGTGCTGCACGCGCAGGGTGACGTTCATGGGCTCCTGCTCGGGAAGCTCGAGCAACACATCGGGCAGGATGTCGCCGGCGCGCAGCTCGAGCGAGCTGTCGTCGCTGGTCAGCACCGCCAGGCCGCCGCCACCGATGTCGGCGATGGCCGCACGCACGCTGCGGCGCGCGCCGCCCTGCACATGAACCGGCAGCAGGCAGGAGACGGCGCCGTGAGGCTCGCGGCGCACGTACTCACGGCGCTGCAGGTGCATCAGCTTGACCGGCATCGGTACTTCGAGCGCGGGCAGGTCTTCGTGCAGCACCTGGCGTGCGGCGCCGGTGGCGAAACGCACGGTGATGCGGTCCACCGAGCTTTCGAAGCGCAGGCGATCGGCGGCGAGCAGCTGCGCGGTCAGCGCCTCTTCGCGCGGCACGTCGATCACCAACGAGGTCGGCCCCGCCGCCAGCGCGACGCTGACGGCGTTGTCGGTGCCGGCCGCGTGGACCAGCAGCACGCAGCGCTTGTCCACGAGCTGCTTGAGGCAGCCGCGGATGTCGGCCGGATGGTGGAGCATGTACTTCTCGTACAGGCTCTCGCCTTCGGTGGTGACCGGCTGGGGGTCGCTCATGCGTGCGCGTTCCGGAAGGCGGTGGTCGGGCGCCGCGTCGGAGGAGGCATGCGGCGCCTTACAGCTTGTCGAAGAGGGACAGCGACTGTACCCGGAGCATGGTCTTCTGCGCAGCCTCGATCGCCGTCAGCTGCAGGGAGAAGCGGGCGCTGGCCTCGGCATAGTCCACGTCGCGCAGGCCCGACAGGGTGGCCTTGAGCGAGAGCTGCGTCTCGGCGCGGTCGTCGGAGGACTGGTCGATCGAGGCCAGGCGGGAGCCGGTGGTCGCGCGGATCGCGGTGAAATGCTCCTGCGCGCTGGCGACGTCGGCGAGCGCATTGCCGAGCGAGTTCGACAGCACCGCCTTCTGCTGCGGCGTGATCGTAGGCGCGTCGAGCGCGTCGGCCAAGCCCTCGAGCGTGGCGAAGATGTCCTGCCGCGGCGCGCTCTGCAGTGTGAAGCTGTCGCCTGCGGCGGGCGTGCCGGTGATGCGCACCTGCACCCCGGCCGCCTTGAGCGTGTCGCCTGGGGTGTAAGTGCCGGTAGCGACTTCGCCGTTCGCATCAAGCGCGCGCCATTCGGTCGGCGAGGTGAATTCGAGCGTGAGCGTGCGGCCGCCCCAGGCCGACGGATCGGTGACGCTCGCGCCCTGCAGCACGCCGGTGCCGGCGTTGGCCGCAGCCGCGCTGCCGCGGATCGTGCCGTCGCCGCTGCGGATGCGCATGAACACGGCGCTGCCGGCGTCGGCATCGGCGACGGTCATGCCGGGCGCGACGTCGAGCAGGTTCTGGCCGTCGTCGCCGTTGTAGGTCACCACGCCCGCGCTGTCGGCGAACGGCACCACGCCGTCGCGCTGGCCGGCGAACAGCGCGCGGCCGTTGCCGTCGCTGCGATTGGCGACATCGAGCAGGCTCGCGCGCAGATGGCGGATCTCACTCGCGATGACCTTGCGGTCATCGGCGCTCAACGTCGCGGTGTTCGCCTGCACCGTGAGCTCGCGCACTCGGTTGAGGTAGTCGTTGGCGTCGCTGAGCGCGCCTTCCTGCGCCTGGAGGCGGTTCTGCAGCAGGCCCGCGGTCTTCGCGTACTGGTCGAGCTGGCCGAGCGCATGGTCGAGCGTCTGCGCCTGCGCGGCGGCCGCGGGATCGTCGGCCGCGCGCGTGAGCTTGTTGCCGGTCGCCATTTCCTGCTGCGTCTTCGCCAGCTGCGTCTGGCGCGCCATGAGCGCGGCGAGTCCCTGCTGGTAGAGGCCATTCGTCGAGATGCGCATGCGGGTCTCCCGGATCAGCGACGCACGGCGCCGAGCAGCGTCTGGAACATGGTGTCGGCGGTCGAGATGATCTGCGCCGCAGCCTGGTAGGCCTGCTGGTAGCGCAGCATGTCGGCCGCTTCCTCGTCGAGGTTCACGCCGGATACCGAATCGCGCTCGGCGACGACCTGGTCGTGCAGCGCCTGCTGCGCGGCGAGGTTCATCTGCGCGTGCTGCGACTCGGTGCCCACGCGCGAAGTGATGCGGCTCAGGCCGGAGGTGAGGTTCACCGTGCCGCCGTCGAGGATGCTCTTGCCGTCGAGCCCTGCCAGCAGGCGCGCATTGGAGTTGTCGGTCGAGCGTGCGGGCGTGCGCGAGAGGTTGAACGTGTCGCCTGCTTCGGGTGCGCCGTCGAGCGTCATCGACCAGCCGTTGCCGGTGATTGCCGCGCCGGGCGTGTAGGCGAACGGCCCGGCGCCATCGACGGTGTAGCTGGTCGCATCGATGAACTCGACCTGCGCACCCGCGAACGAAGCGAACGCGCCGGCGTCGGTGACGCTCATCGTGCCCGGCTTGGCGCTGCCGAGGTTGGACGCATCGACCTGCGCGCGCAGCGGCGAGGCGGCGGCGATGGCGTCGGGATCCTTGAGCACCACCTGCAGGCCGGCGGCGGCCTCGGAGGTGGGGCGCAGCATGAAGCGGTCGCCGTTGGCAGGCGCACCGCTCATCACCAGCGATACGCCCTCGATCACGAACGGGCTGGCCGCGGTGCCGGTGCCCGACATCGGAAGCGGCTCGCCGGTGCCGGCGCGCACGGCGCTCCAGCTGCCCGAGGCGAAGCGCAGTTCGATGTCGCTGCCCTTGAGCGCGCCGACGTCGGAAATGCTCGCGCTGAACGACGCGGTGCCGGTGTTGCCCGCACTGGCATCGACCGGCGGCGACGGAATCGCAAACAGGTCCTGGCCCGCATTCCCCTTGTAGTCGACGCCCGCGCGCTGCTGCTGATTGAAGGCGACGGCGAACGCGGTGGCCATGCGGCCGAGGTCGGCGCGCGCCGGGTCCAGCACGCGCTCGCGGAACTCGAGCAGGCCGCCGATCTCGCCCGACAGCGTGCCGGACGGCAGCTTCACCGCGCCGGAGGGCGTCGACAGCGCCAGCACCTGGCGCTCGGGGTTGTACGGGTCGGCCGACAGCGCCAGTTTTCCGGCGCGCGTGCCGAGCACCAGCGCCTGTCCGCCGCTGAAGACGTTCAGCGAACCATCGTCCTGCGGCACGATCTCGGCGCCCGTGAGGCCCGCGAGCTTCTGCACGCGTACGTCGCGCTGGTCGATGAGGTCGGGGCTGGCGTTCGTGCCGGACGCGGAGATCTGCTGGTTCAGCGCCGCGATCTCGGTCGCGAGCTGGTTGGCGACGTCCACCTGCGCGGCGAGGCGCAGGTCCGCTTCCTTGCCCATCGATGTGAGCTGCGAATCGACGGCGCGGAAGCGCGAGGCGAGCTGGTTGGCCGAGTCGAGCATGGCCTGCCGCGCGACGCTGGAGCCGGGCTCGGACACCACGCCCTTCGCCGCGCCGTAGAAGTTCGCCCACGGCGTCGCCAGGCCCGTCGCGCTGTTGTTGAACAGGCTGTCGATGCGATCGGCGAACGTGCTGAGCTGGGTCAGGCGGCCGAGTTCGCCGCTGCTGTCGACCTGGCGCGCGAAGGTCAGGCCGTCGGCCAGGCGCTGCAGCTTCTGGATCGACACGCCCGCGCCGACGTAGCCCGCGCCGCTGGTCTGCCCGGGGCGGGCTTCGAGGTCGACGCGCTGGCGCGAGTAGCCCTCGGTGTTGACGTTCGCCACGTTGTGGCTGACGGTGCCGAGCGCGCGCTGGAACGCGAGCAGGGCGGACGTGCCGGTCGACAGGACGCTCATCGCTTACGCATCTCCCAGCGCGGCGAGCGCACGGCGCATGGTGCTGCCGTTGGCGATCGCGGTGATCTTGTTGGCGTACGACGGATCGGTCGCGTAGCCGGCATGCTGAAGCGCGCTGGCGAAGCGGTGGGTGTCGTCGCCGGTGCCGCGCGCGGCGGCGTAGCGGTCGCGGCCGAGCAGGCGCGCGTAGTCGGCGAAGCTTTCGGCAGGCGAGGTGTAGGCGCGGAAGTTCGCGCGCTGGCTCTGTCGCACGCCGTTGACGTATTCGTGCGTGCCCGACGCGACCTTCGGCCCGTTCCAGCTGCCGCCGGCCTTGATGCCGAACAGGTTGTGCGAGACGTTGCCATTACCGCCGACGAGGCGCCGGCCCCAGCCGGTCTCCAGCGCGGCCTGCGCGATCAGTCCCTTGGCCGACACGCCCAGTTCGGTCGCCACCTTCTTGGCATGCGGCCAGAGCGACTTCACGAAGGCCTCGGGGCTCGAGCAGTCCAGCGGCGTCAGCGGTCCGCAGGCGACGTCGCCCGCGGGCGCGGCCGGTGCGGGCGTCGGCATCGGCATCGGCGCGGCGGCGGCCATCGATACGCCGCTGCTGGTCGGCGCCAGCTGCAGCGTCGAATCCAGGCCGATCGGCGACAGCCCCATCGGCTGCACGATCGGCATCATCGGCGCCGCGGGCTTCGTAAGGGGCAGGGCGCCGCCGGGCGCGGCAGGCACGGGCGACTGCCCGCTGCTGCGCTCGAGCTGGCGCATGATCATCGGCGCGAGGCCCAGCCCGCGGCCCTTGGTCAGCTCCTTGGCGAGCTGGCTGTCGTACATCTCGCGATACGTCGTATTGCCGCCGGACAGCGGATCGCCGCCGGTGGTCGAGCGCATCGTCTTGATCAGCATGTTCGCGAACTGGGTTTCCAAGTCGCGCGCGGCCTTCTCCATGGCAGGACGCGACCTCGACTGGGTCGCGGCGTGGTCCAGGGCGATGGCGGTCTGCAGGCGCATGACGGGACCGATGCAAAGGCTGTGCCCGAGGGCACGACGGAATTCGTGCGGAGCGTGGGACTCGCGAGGGACGAGGCAGGGATGCCCGAGGCCGGTAACGGCCGCGGGCGGGCGGGACTTAAATCACCTGCAGCTCGGCGCGCAGCGCGCCAGCGCGCTTGAGCGCCTCGAGGATGGCGACGATGTCGCCCGGCGCGGCGCCCACGGCATTGACCGCGCGCACGATCGCGTCGAGCGAGGTGCCGCCTTCGAACTTGAACATGCGGCCGCCGGTCTGGCTGGCCTGGATGGTCGACTGCGCGACCACCGCGGTCTGCCCGTCGCCGAAGGCCATCGGCTGGCTGACCTGCGTGTTCTCGGTGATCGACACGGTGAGCGAGCCGTGCGACACCGCCGCCGGCATCACGCTGACGTTGCCGCCCATCACCACGGTGCCGGTGCGCGCGTTGACGATCACCTTGGCCGCCGATTCGCCCGGCGAGACGTCCAGCGACTCGAGCTGGGCGAGGAAGGCCACGCGGTCCATCGCCGGCGGCGAGATCTCGATGGTCACGCCATCGACCGCGCGCGCATGGCCCGGGCCGAAGGTGCGGTCGATCGCCGAGACGATGCGCGAGGCGGTGGTGAAGTCGAATTCGTTGAGGTTGAGCGTGACCGCGCCGCCCTGCGGATTGCCGGGCACCGCGCGCTCGACGATCGCGCCGTTGGGAATCGTGCCAGCGTTGGTCGCGTTGACCTGGATGCGCGAGCCGTCCTTGCCGTTGGCGCCGAAGCCGCTGACCACCAGCGAGCCCTGCGCGATCGCGTAGACCTGTCCGTCGGCGCCCTTGAGCGGCGCCATCAGCAGCGTGCCGCCGCGCAGCGAGCCCGCGTTGCCGATCGACGACACGGTGACGTCGATGTTCTGGCCGGGTTTCGCGTAAGGCGGAAGCTCCGCGCTGATCGCGACGGCCGCGACGTTCTTGAGCTGCGGGTTCACGCCCGGCGGAATGGTGACGCCGAGCTGGTCGAGCATCGACTTGAGCGACTGCACGGTGAACTGCGTCTGCGAGGTGCGGTCGCCCGAGCCGTCGAGGCCGACGACTAGGCCGTAGCCCACCAGCGGATTGCCCCGCACGCCGGCGACCTGCGCGAGGTCCTTGATGCGTTCGGCATGCGAGGGCGTGGCGACCATCAGCATCGCGACCACGGCGAACAGCGCCTGCGCGACGGAGAGGCGCGCGGTCGCGGTGCGGTTGAAGAAGGGAGTCATCGGCGCGTCCTCAGTACGGCATCAGCGCGGAGTTGAAGAAGCGGCCCAGCCAGCCCATCGCATTGCTGCGCGCGATCGTGCCGCGGCCGCCGTAGACGATCTTGGCGTCGGCCACGCGCTCGGAGCTGATGGTGTTGTCGGCGGCGATGTCGGAGGTGCGCACGATGCCCTGCAGTTGCACGACCTCGTCGCCCTGGTTCAGGCGCAGCTTCTTCTCGCCGGAGACGAGCAGGTTGCCGTTGCCCAGGTCCTGCACGACGGTGACGGACACGGTGCCGTCCAGCGAATTGCTCTGCTTTGTATCGCCGTTGCCGGTGAAGCCGCGCGAGCCGTCGACGCCGACCTGCAGGATGTTCTTGCCCTTGTAGGTGACCGACTGGCCGGCGATCGTCGGTGCGGCGAGGTCGATCGAGGTCTGCTTGTTGACCGCGGTGGTGGCCTTGGTCGACGCGCTCGTCGTCTCGACGAGGATGATCGTCAGGATGTCGCCGACCTCGCGCGCCTTGTTGTCCTGGAACAGGCGCATGGGCTTGGTGCCCGTGGCGGTGGCGCCGCCGTAGATCGAACCGCCGCCGTCGTTGTAGGCCACGTTCATCGCGACGGGCTGCGCCATCGGCTGCGAGGCCTGCGCGCGCAGCGCGGCCTGTGCGGCCATCTGCGCATGCACCTGCTGCGGCGTCGGCACGGTCGGGTCCTGCTTGAAGGTGCGCACGTCGCCCATGGCGGTGGCGCAGCCGGCGATCGGCAGCAGGGCGAGCGCGAGGGCGAGCGTCTTCATCGCGATGCCTTACAGGTTCTGGTTGAGGAAGCCGAGCATGTTGTCGACGGTCGAGATCGCCTTGGCGTTGGTCTCGTACGCGCGCTGCGTCTCGATCATCGACACGAGCTCCTCGACCACGTTGACGTTCGAGCTTTCGACCGAGCCCTGCACCAGCATGCCCAGGCCCGTGGTGCCCGGCGTGCCCTGCTGCGCGGGGCCGCTGGCGCCGGTCTCGGCGTAGAGGTTCTCGCCCTTCGCCTGCAGGCCGGCGGGATTGACGAAGTCGACCAGCGTGAGCGAACCCACCTGCACCGGCTCGGCCTGGCCCGCGACCTGCGCGGTCACCGTGCCGTCGGCGCCGATGGTCACACTCTGCGTGCCCTGCGGCAGCTGCAGGCCGGGCTGCACCGGATAACCGGAATTGGTGACCATCTCGCCCTGCGAGTTGATCTGGAACGAGCCGTCGCGCGTGTAGGCCGACGTGCCGTCGGGCATCAGCACCTCGAAGAAACCGCGGCCGTTCACCGCGACGTCGAGCGCGTTGCCGGTATTGGAAAGATTGCCCTGCGAGAAGTTCTTCGCGGTGGCCACCACGCGCACGCCGGTACCGACCTGCAGGCCAGAGGGCAGCTGCGTCTGCTCGGACGTGGAGCCGCCGGGCTGGCGCACGGTCTGGTACAGCAGGTCCTCGAAGCTGGCGCGATCGCGCTTGAAGCCCGCCGTGTTGACGTTCGCGAGGTTGTTGGAGATGACCGACATGCGCGTCTGCTGCGCGTCGAGGCCGGTCTTGGCGATCCACAGTGCCTGGGTCATTGCGGCGGTTCCTGTTCGGTGCCGGAAGTGCTTCGGGAATTACTTCGAGGACAGCAGCGAATTGCCGCTGCGCGCGTTCTCGTCACCGCTCTGCAAGACGCGTACCTGCATCTCGAACTGGCGGGCGTACTGGATCATCGACACCAGCATCGAGGTGGCCTCGACGTTGCTGCCTTCCACCGCGCCGGGCGTGAGCGCGGGGCCCGCGGCCTGCGGTGGTGCCTCGGCACCGGGCTTGGCGCGCATCAGGCCGTCGTCGCCGCGCACGAGGTCCGCCGTCCGTGCGGCGACGACCTGGAGGCGGCCGGATTCGGTGATCGTCGAAGCGGGCTGACCCTGCGGCACGATCGAGATCGTGCCGTCGCTGGCGATCGACATCGTCTGGTAGGGCGGGATCGACAGCGGCGCGCCGCCGGCATCGAGTACCGGCAGACCACCGGCGGTGGTCAGCAGGCCGTTCGCGGTGAGCTTGAGATCGCCCGCGCGGGTATAGGCGGTGGAGCCGTCGGGGGCCTGCACCGCGAGCCAACGGTCCTGGTGCAGCGCGACGTCGAGATCGTTGCCGGTATTGATCAGCTGCCCGGGCGCGGCGCTGACGCCGGCCATCACCGGCGCGGTGTTGACGCGCGAGGCGAGGCCTTCGCCGGTGATCGGCATCGCCTTCGTCGCCACCAGCTGCTGCTGGAAGCCGACGGTGTCGGCATTGGCGAGGTTCTGCGCGACGCTGGCCTGCGCGCGCAGCGAGGCGCTGGCGCCGGTCATCGCGACGTAGAGGGACTTGTCGATCATCGGTTGCCACGCTAGGACGGCCGTTGGGCCGGTAACGACACTCAGGCAAGCGCCGTGCCAGCGGCCTTCCACTCGCGGCGCGGCGCCCCGTCGGTTGGCGCCGCCGCAAAAGAAATCGGCCGCCCCATGACGGCGGCGGCCGACCCATCTCCCCCCGGAGAAGCCTTTAGCGGATGTTGATCACCGTCTGCGTGATCTGGTCCTGTGTCGAGATCATCTGCGCGTTCGCCTGGAAGTTGCGCTGCGCGGTGATCATGTTGACCAGCTGCTCGGTCAGCTCGACGTTCGAGGACTCCAGCGCGCCGCCCTGGATCGCGCCGAACTCCGACGAGCCCGCGACGCCGCGCAGCGCTTCGCCGGATTCGGCGGTCTCGGCCCAGGCGTTGTCGCCCAGCGGCTGCAGCGCCTGCGGATTTGCGAAGTTGGTCATCACCACCTGGCCCAGCGGCGTCGACACGCCATTGGTGTAGCGCGCCTGCACCACGCCGTCGGCACTCACCTCGATGCCGGTGAGGCGGCCGGTGGTGTGGCCGTCCTGCGTCAGCGAGGACACGCTGAAGCTGTTGCCGTACTGCGTCGACTTCGACACGTCGAGCGAGATGTCCATCGGCGCCGCACCCGTGTTGGGCGTGTACGACGGGAGCGCGATGGTGCCCGGCGACGGCGAGGCCAGCGTACCGACGTTGGTGTACTGCAGCGTCTGCGGGCCGCCCACGGCGGTACCGTCGACGTAGACGTGCGCTTCCCACTCGTTCGGGTTGGCCGTCTTGACGTAATAGATCGACTGGCTGTGCGAGGCGCCGAGGGAGTCGTACACCGTCAGCGAGGTCGTGTAGTTGTAGGACGTGGCATCGGTCGGGTCGAACGTCGCGGTGGTCGGCGCGGTCGCGTTGCCTGGCAGGTTGCTGCCCACGGTGACCTTGCTGGTCGGGGCCGGCGCGGAATCGCCGGTCTGCAGCTGCACGTCGGACATGCGGCCGGTGTCGAAGCCGGTGCCGCCGGCGCTCGGCAGGTAGACCTGCAGGCGCGCGCCCGACGGGTTCACCACGAAGCCGTCCTTGTCGGTGCCGAAGTTGCCGGCGCGCGAATAGACGGTGCTGCCGCCCGAAGACAGGGTGAAGAAGCCCTTGCCATTGATGGCGAGGTCGAGCGCCTTGCCGGTGCTCTCCACCGTGCCCTGGGTGAACTGCTGCGCCACGCGCTGCAGGCGTACGCCGGCACCGACGGTGTCCTTGGAGATGCCGTAGGCCGAAGCCGGGTAGACGTCGGCGAATTCGGCGCGCGACTCCTTGAAGCCGGTGGTGTTCGAGTTGGCGATGTTGTTCGACGTGACGTTGAGATCGGCCTGCGCCGCGTTCATGCCGCTCAGCGAGATGCGAAAGCTCATGGGTTCACTCCTGGATATGCGTGCGACGTGTCAGTGGAATCAGCCGATGCGTCGCACGGCCGAAAGCGGTTGCGGGCCGACGCCGGCGAGGTTGAGCACCAGGCCGGAGGCTTCGATGGACACGCTGTCGACATGCGCGGCGACGCGCGTGGACAGCGCCTGCGACGAGGCGCCGGAACCGGCGACCGCGCGGATCTTGTACGTGCCGGCCGGCGCGATCGCGCCATCGGCGTTGCGGCCGTCCCAGCTCCAGGCGACGTTGCCGGCGCCCGCGGCCTCGACCGGCATGCGGTCGACCACCTGACCGGCCGAATCGACGATCTCGATGGTGATGGTGCCGGCGCTGGTCGCCACGACCTCGCCGTCCATGCCGGTGCCGGCCTGCAGTTGCACGGTGTCGGTATCGACCAGCGCGTCGTGGCCGACCAGCGACGCCGCCCGCAGCGTCTGGTCCGATTCCATGACGTTGGCCACCGCGCCCAGCGCGTCCTGCATGCCGTTGATGCCCTGCACGGTGGAGAACTGCGCCAGCTGGCCCAGCATCTGCGTGCCGTCGAGCGGCTTGAGCGGGTCCTGGTTCTTGAGCTGCTCGGTCATCAGGCGCAGGAAATCGGCCTGCCCGAGATCGCTCTTCTTCTTGTTGCTGCCGACGGCGTACTGCGAGAGTGCGTCGGTGGCGTTGCCCACGGTGGTCATGGCGTCTGTCCTTCAGGCCTCAGCGGCCCATGCTGAGCGTGGCGACCGCGAGTTCCTTGGCCGTGTTGAACACCTCGACGTTCGCCTGGTAGCTGCGCGAGGCGGAGATCATGTCGACCATCTGCGCGACCGGATCGATGTCCGGCGCGTACACGTAGCCGGACTCGTCGGCGAGCGGGTTGCCCGGCTCGTAGCGCTTGAGCGGCGCGGCGGTCGATTCGGTGACGGTCTGCACCTTGACGCCGGCGAGCGCCGGATCGCCCGCGACCGGCTGCGTCTCGAACACCGGCATCTTGGCGCGGAAGGTGTCTTCGGCCTTGCCCGACACCGAGTCGGCGTTGGCGAGGTTGGAGGCGACGGTCGACAGCCGCACCTGCTGCGCGGTCATCGCGCTGCCGGCGACGTCGAAGATGGGCAGGTTGCTCATGCGTCAGTCCTCACTGCCCGGTGATCGCGGTGAGCATGGTGCGCACCTTCGATTCGACGAAATTGAGCGAGGCGCGGTACTCGAGCGAAGCCTGCGCGAACGCGGCCTTGGCGCGCTCGCCGTCGACGGTGTTGCCGTCGAGGCTGGGCTGGCTGGTGGGCGCATCGAAGCGCGCGGCTTCGGCGGCGGCGCCGAGCGGATCGCCACCCGTGCCGGCGGCCGGCGCCAGCGCGGCGTTCAGCGCCTTGGCGAAGTCCATGTCCTGGGCGCGGAAGCCCGGGGTGTCGGCATTGGCGATGTTCCCGGCCAGCAGCTGCAGCCGCTGCTCGCGCAGGGCGAGGGCGGTGCCGTGGATGCCGAGGAAGGATTCCGTGGCCATGTGCCCCTCCGAAGGGCGGTGCGTTCGGAGGGGCTGAGGCAAGGCCCGTGCCAGCGGGCGCTTTCGGCCGACCGGCGGCCGGCCGGGGGGCGGGCGGCCGGAGGCCGGTCAGGCCGCGGCGCGCTGGCGCAGCAAGGTGGAGATGCGGTGCTCGATACGGGCCGCGAGTTCGCGCTCGGAGTACTTCGGCACGAAGTCGTCGGCGCCCACGCGCTCGACCATGGCGTGGTTGAAAACGCCCGACAGCGAGGTGTGGAGCAGCACGTGCAGGCCACGCAGGGCGGGCGAGCGCCGGATTTCCGTCGTCAGGGTATAGCCGTCCATCGCCGGCATCTCGATATCGGAAATCACCATGGCGTAGCGGTGGTCGGGCGGGGTGCCGCCCTCGGCGATCTGCTGCAGGTGTTCCAGTGCCTGGCGGCCGTCGGAGAGCAGCGTCGCGGCCAGGCCCAGCTGGTCCAGGAGCTGGCGGATCTGGTTGCGGGCGACGCGCGAGTCGTCCACCACCAGCACCTCGCGCGGGATGTCCGCGCCCAGCGCCAGCGGCTGGATGCCGGCGGTGTCCATCGGCCGCGGCGCCGACTCGGCCAGCACGCTTTCCACGTCCAGCAGCTGGATCAGCTCGCCGTGGAAGCGCGTCACGCCGGTCAGGTAATGGCATTCGCCGCCGAGGTCCGGCGGGGGCTGGATGTCCTCGACCGCGATGTTGACGATGCGCTCGACGCCCGAGACCAGGAAGCCCTGCACCGTGCGGTTGAACTCGGTGACGACCAGGTACGGTGCCTCCGGGCTGCCCGGAGGCGGCGCATGGCCGACCGCGCGGCCCAAGTCCAGCACCGGCACGGTGCGCCCGCGCACGTCGGCGGCGCCGGCGAAGGCCGGCGGCAGCTGCGGCAGGGTGAACAGCGGCGGGCGCGGGATGACTTCCTGCACCTTGAACACGTTCACGCCAAAAAGCTGACGCGAGCCCAGGCGGAACAGCAGCAGGGCCAGCCGGTTGTGGCCGGCCAGGCGCGTGCGTTGGTCGATGCGGTCGAGGAGGTCGCGGCTCATGCCCGCGTTGTCGGCCGCCCGAGGCGCTTCCTTGAGGCGGCGGGACGTGCGCGTCGTCGCGGCTCCGGCACGCGGATTGCTGGGGTCGGGCATGCACCAGATCCGTCGCCCGCCGCTTCTGCTCCGATTCCTCGTCGCCTCGATGCTGCTGGCTGCCGCGCTGGTCGGCCGCGCCGCGCCGGGGTTCACGCCCGTCGCCGACATCCTGAAAGCCGCCGAGACCGCGCTGGGTGGCGCCGGCGCACAGGTGGAGGCAACGGTCGACGCCGCCGTGCGTATGCCGGCCTGCGGCCAGCCGCTGTCGGCGGTCGCGCTGGGCCCGCGCATGGCCGAGGTGCGCTGCCCCGATCCATCCGGTTGGCGGCTCACCGTGCCGGCCCGCGTGCGCCGCGAGGCCGATGTGGTGGTGCTGACCGCGCCCGTGCGTGGCGGCATGGCCATCGACGCCTCGCAGCTCGCCGTGCAGCGCCGCGACATCGCCGGCGGCAGCGGCGTCGGCATGGCCGACCCGTCGCAGGTGGCGGGCCGCATCGCCCGCCGCGCGCTGCCCGCGGGCGCCGTCGTCACCGCCGGGGACCTGGCCGACGGTGCCGGCGCGCTCAAGCGCGGCGATCCGGTCGTCATCGTCTCCCGCGCCGGCGGCATCGAGGTCCGCATGGGCGGGCGGGCGCTGGGCAACGCGGTTTCGGGGGCTGTTGTCGCGGTGGAGAACCTGGCGTCGCGCCGGATCGTGCGCGGACGGCTGGTCGCCGACGGAGTGGTGGAGGTGCTGCAATGACCGCTCATCTGAACCGCCGCGAAAAATCTGTGGGCTGGGCCTCAAGTCCGGCGGCCGGGCGCCGTTACCTGCCCTGACCGCTCAAACCCCGGAGTTCGTCATGACCACCAAGATCGATGGCCCGAGCCTGCCGCAGGCCCGCGTCGTGGATACCGCAGCGACGGCCGCCGTGGCCCGCGCCGGTACCGATCGCGCCCAGCCCGTCGCCGCCGCGCCGGCCGCCGACAGCGTCCGCCTGACCGGCGAGGCCACCGGCCTGCAGGCCGCGGTCGAAGCCGAGCTCGGCCAGTCCGCCCCGATGGACATGGCCAAGATCAACGCCGTGCGCGCCGCGCTCGCCGACGGCAGCTACCAGGTGAATCCGCAGGAGATCGCGAATCGCCTGGTCGCCCTCGAGCGCCAGATGGCGGGCTGACCATGTTCGCCGCTTCCCCCAATGCATCCACGCCCGTCCAGGCTGGCGAAGCGCTCGACGCGCTCGAGCGTGCATTGCAGGAGGAGCGGCAGGCGCTGCTCGACAACGATGCCGACGCGCTTCTGCGCTCCACGCAGGCCAAGCTCGCCGCGCTGCGCCGCGCCGAGGCGCTGCAGCCCGGCCATGCCGAGGCCGAGCGCGTGATGGCGCTGTCCGAGCTCAATCGCGCCAACGGCATCCTGCTTTCCCGTCGCCGCCGCGAAGTCTCGTGGGCGCTGCGTCACCTGGGTCGCGTTGAAACCGCCGGCGTGTACGATGCCGGTGGTCAGGCGGGCATGCGCCCGCAGTCGCGATGCCTGGGCGTGGGATGAGCGGGAACGAGACTCCGAGTCCTTCGAACAATCCGAAAAGCTGGACCGCCCAGATGCGCTGGGCAGCCGACGTCGCCCCGATGGCCGTGCTGCTGCTCGATGCGCAGGGCGGCGTCGCCTATGCGAACGCCAGCGCGCGCCGCCTGGGCCAGCGCATCGATCCCGACGCTCCGGCCGCCGACGCCCCGTCGCGACTGCTCGCGCTGACCCATGAAGCCGACTGGACGATCGCCTGCGCGCAGGGCCATGCGCGCCGCGACGTCGACCTGCGGCCCGACCTCGTGATCGCCGTCGAGGCCTTCTGCGGCACCGGCGAGAACGCCGGCCTCCGCTTCGTCGCGCTCACCGACATCTCCATGCGCTCGGCGCGCGAGCGCGAGCTGCAGCAGCGCCACGACGAGCTCGAGCGCACCTACAAGCGCCTCGCCGGCACTCAGGAGCAACTGCTGCAGTCGGAGAAGATGGCCTCGATCGGCCAGCTCGCCGCGGGCGTCGCGCACGAAATCAACAATCCGATCGGCTACGTGCACAGCAACATCGGCACGCTGCGCGAGTACATGGGCGCGCTGTTCGGGCTGATCGACGCATACTCGACCGCGCTCGCATCGCCCGATCCCGCCGCCCACCGCGACGAACTGCTCGCGCAGCGCGAGAAGCTCGACATCGAGTTCATCCTCGGCGACCTGCCGCAGTTGCTCGACGAATCGCGCGAGGGCATCGAGCGCGTGACGCGCATCGTGCAGGACCTCAAGGAGTTCTCGCACGTCGGCCGCAACGAGACGATGCGGCCGTCCGACCTGGTCAAGGGCCTCGAATCCACGCTCAACATCGTGTGGAACGACCTCAAGTACAAGGTCCAGCTGGAGAAGATCTACGGCGACATGCCGCTGGTGGAATGCCTGCCGTCGGAGGTCAACCAGGTCTTCATGAACCTGCTGATCAACGCCGGACAGGCGATCACCGAGCGCGGCGTGATCACGCTCGCCTGCGGGCAGGAGAACGGCGAGGCTTGGGTCAGTGTGGCCGACACCGGCTGCGGCATTCCCGAGGACGCGCTGGGTCGCATCTTCGATCCGTTCTTCACCACCAAGCCGATCGGCCGCGGCACGGGCCTGGGGCTCGCGATCTGCTACCGCATCGTCGAGAAGCACCACGGCCGCATCGAGGTGCAAAGCACCGTCGGCATGGGCACGACGTTCCGCGTGGTGCTGCCGATCCGCCAGCCGGCGGTCGGCTGACCGCCGCAGGGGCGTTCGCACGGCCTCCGGCATCATCGGGCGATGGAAAACTACAAATTTGTCTTGCTGGTCGCAGGCATCGCGCTGCTGGGCGCGGCCTGGCTGCCGCATCTGCTCAAGCGTCGAGCGCTGAGCTTTCCAGTCGTCTACGTCGCGCTCGGCGCACTGCTCTACCTGTTGCCGCTTCCCCTGCCCGAGATCCGTCCCGCGGAGGACCGCGCCGCGATCGAGAAGCTCACCGAGCTGACCGTGCTGGTGGCGCTGCTGGGGGCCGGCATTCGAATCGACACGCGCTTCGGCTGGCGGCGATGGCACGTCACCTGGCGGCTGCTGGGTCTCGCAATGCCGCTGACGATCATCGGCGGTGCGCTGCTCGGCTACGGAGTGCTCGGCTATTCCGCCGCCGCCGCGGTGCTCTTCGGCGCGGTGCTGGCGCCGACCGATCCCGTGCTCGCGTCGGATCTGCAGGTCGGCGCACCGGGCGAGGGCGGCGAGGATCCCGTCCGCTTCAGCCTGACCTCGGAAGCCGGCCTCAACGACGCACTCGCCTTTCCCTTCGTCTGGCTGGCGATCGCCGTCGCAGCCGCGAGCGGCATGCGGGGCGTCGATTGGATGGGATGGCTAACACTCGATGTGCTTTGGCGACTCGGCGGCGGCCTCGCGGTCGGCTGGGGCCTCGGCTACGCGCTGATGCACGTGGTCTTCCGCGTCGAGCGCGCCGACAGCCTCAGCCGCAGTGGCGACGGGCTGACCGCACTCGCGATCATCCTGATCGTCTATGGCGTCGCCGAGCTGCTGCACACCTACGGTTTCCTCGCGGTCTTCGTGGCCGCGCTGGTGATCAGGCATTACGAGCGCGACCACGATTACCAGGGCACGCTCAACCTCTTCGCCGAGCAATGCGAGCGCCTGCTCATCGCGCTGCTGCTGATCGGCTTCGGCGGCGCGCTTGTGACCGGTGTGCTGGCGCCGCTGCGCTGGCGCGACATCGGGGCCGCGCTGGCCATCGTGCTGGTGCTGCGGCCGATCGGCACGTGGCTCTGCCTCGCCGGATCGCCGCTCGTCGAACGCGATCGCTGGGCCGTGGCGATCTTCGGCGTGCGCGGGATCGGCTCGTTCTACTACCTCGCCTTCGCCGCCGGCCATGCGCACTTCGCGGAGGCGGGCTCGCTCTGGGCCGTGGTGAGCCTCGTCGTCCTGCTGTCGGTGCTCCTGCACGGCTTCACCGCCAAGCCCGTGATGGACCGGCTCGACCGATGGCGCGCGCGCTTCGCGCGCCCGCGCTCGCGGCCGGTCTCGACTGACGCCTAGAAGCCCACTTCCTCGCCCGCCGCCCGTCGCTCGTGCGCACGGAACGCGGCGCGGATGTGTTCGCGCAACTCGTCGTCGTTCCACGGCTTGGTCAGGAAGCGGTAGATCGCGCCGTGGTTGATCGCGTCGGTGATCGTGGCGAGGTCGGTATAGCCCGAAAGCACCATGCGCACCGTGTCGGGATAGAGGTCGCGCACGCGGCCGAGGAACTCGGTGCCACTCATGTCGGGCATGCGCTGGTCGGAGACGATGACCTGCACACGGTTGCTGGCGAGCAGGTCGAAGGCCTCGCGCACCGAGTTCGCGGTAAGGATCTGGTAGCCGTCGCGACGGAACAGGCGCACCAGCGAGCGCAGTACGTTCTCCTCGTCGTCGAGCAGCAGCAGCGTGCGCTCGGGTCGCGTCTGCGCGAAGGCTTCCGGCAGCAGGAAGCGCTTCTTGATCAACGCGTCCAGTGCTTCCACCGGCTGCGGCGCGCTGAAGATGTAGCCCTGGAAGAAGTCGCAGTGGTTGCGGCGCAGGAAGCCGAGCTCGGCCTCGCTTTCCACGCCCTTCGCGCAGACCTTCATGTCCAGGCGATGGCCCATCGCGATGATGCCGCGCACGATCGCCGCCGAGCGCGTGTCGCTGGTGACGTTTCGGATGAAGCTTCGGTCGATCTTCAACCGGTCCAGCGGGTACTGCGCGAGCGATGCGAACGACAGGCCGCCGAGGCCGAAGTCCTGCACCGTCAGCGTGGAGCCGAGCTCGCGCAGGCCGACCAGCGTCTCGTAGGTATGCCGCGCGTCGAGCGACAGCGCGTTCTCGGGCACCTCGAATTCCAGCGAGCTGCCCGGCAGGTTCAGGCGATGCAGCAACTCGCCGATGCGGTCGCGGCAATCGGGCTGCGCGAGCAGCGTGCTCGGCAGGTGCATCGAGATGCTGAGGTAGTCGATGCCCTCGTCGCGCCAGCGCGCGAGCTGCTGCGCGGCGGCTTCGACCACCCAGGCGCCGAGGCGCGCGGACAGGCCGACGCGCTCGACGATGTCGAGGAAGCGGTTCGGTCGCAGCAGGCCGCTGGACTCGGAGTTCCAGCGCAGCAGCGCGGAAAAACCGGCGAGCGAGCCGTCATGGCCATTGACGAAGGGCTGGTAGTACAGCCGGAACTCGTCGCGGTCGAAGGCGTCGGCGAATCGCTGCGCGAAGCCGTCGTTGATCGGTCCCCGCTCGGGCCGCCCGCTGTAGAGGCCGACGTTGTCGAGGCCGGTCTGCTTCGCATCTCGCAGCGCGTGCTCGGCGCTCGCGAGCAGCGCGGCGGCGTTCTGCGCGTGGTCGGGGAACACGGCGATGCCGATCGAGAGCGTGATCGGCAGCGTGTAGGGCGGGATCGAGAGCGGTACCTCGAAGGCGTCGCGCAGGCGCTCGGCAAGCGCCTCGCCGTCCATCTCGCCTTCGCGATGGCCGATGCCGGCGATGAACTCGTCGGTGCCGCGGCGCCACAGCCACGCGTCCTGCGGCATCGCGTTGCGCAGGCGCTGCGCGACGGCGGCGAGCACCTGGTCGCCGACCGACTCGCCCATGTTGCTGTTGATCGAGCCGAACATGTCGACGTCGATGTGCAGCAGCGACACCTTGCGCCGCGTGGCCGCCGCCGCCGCGATCGCGGTGGCGAGGCTCGGGCCGTTCGCGCCGAGACGGTAGATCCCGGTGACCGGATCGACCGGGACGCTGCCGTACTCGTCGTAGCGCTGGTTCATGCGGCAAGTCTAGGCGGATCCGCGCCCACCGAGCGGCGGCCGTAGCGAATGGCCGCCGTGCTCGTGGCGCTCAGCGCGCGGGGGTCGCCGGCGCGACCGGCCTGCTGCCGAAGCTGCCGTCGGCCGAGGCGGCGAGGTAGGCGAACACCGCGTAGGCGGCGGCGTTCTGCTGGATCGCGGCAGGGTCGACCTTGTCGAAGGTGTCGTCCGGCGTGTGGTGCAAGTCGAAGTAGTCGGTGCCGTCCTGCGCCAGCGATGCCCATGCCAGGCCGCGCTGCGCGAACGGGCCGATGTCCGGGCCCGGGCCTTCGCCGCGGCCTTCGAGGCGCTGGATGCCCAGCGGCGCGAGCGCCTGCAGGATCTGCTCGTCGGCCTCGCGTGCCGACTCCGGCAGCGAGCTCGCGTAGCCGTAGATGCGGCCGGCGCCGAAGTCGCTCTCGGCGGCGATCTGGTGCTTGCCGACGTCCTTCTCGTACTTCGCCGCGTACGCGCGGCCGCCGTAGAGGCCCTGTTCCTCGTTGGCGAAGGCCACGACGCGGATGGTGCGCGCCGGGCGCTTGGGCAGCTTGGCGATCATCGCGCCCGCGGCCATGGTGATGCCCAGGCCCGCACCATCGTCGATCGCGCCGGTGCCGAGGTCCCAGGAATCGAGGTGGCCGCCGATCAGCACGACCTCGTCGGGTTTAGAGCTGCCGCGCACTTCGCCGATCACGTTGTAGGACGTGGCTTCGCCGTCCCAGCCGCAGTCGAGCGCGAGGCGCACGCGCTGCGGGCCCATCGCGACGAGGCGCGAGAGCTGGCGCGAGTCGGGCGCGGAGAGCGCGGCGGCCGGAATCGGCTTCACGCCCTCGTCGAAACGGGTGATGCCGGTATGCGGCATGCGATGCGAATCGGTGCCCGCCGACTGCATGAGGTAGCCCACGGCGCCCTTGGCGGCCGCGGTCGTCGGGCCGCGCGAGCGGATGCGCGAGCCGAAGCCGTAGTCGTCGCCGCCGCGCTTGCGCTCCATCTTGAAGTCGACGAAGACGATCTTGCCGGCCAACGAGCCGGCGGGCGCGGCTTCCAGCGACGCGAGATCGGTGAAGCGCACCACCTCGCCCTCGACGGTGCCGCCAGGGCTGCCGCCGAGCGCGGTCAGCACGAGCGGCTGCGCATGCCGGCCGAGCACTTCGGCGCGCTCGCTGCGGCGCTCCCACTTCGGGAAGGTGACCGGTTCGGTCCACACGCGGTCGTAGCCGAGCGACTTGAACTTCGCCTGCGCCCACGCCACGGCGCGCGCGTCGCCTTCGCTGCCGGCCATGCGCGGGCCGACTTCGGTGGTGATCGACTCGGTGATGCGGTAGGCGAGGTCGCTGGTCAGCGCCTGCTCGCGCAGCGTCGCCGCCTGCGTCATCGCCGCGTCCGGAATGCGCACCGGCTTGTTCGCCGCGAAGGCCGGCGTCATCGCCATGCCTAGAGCCAGTGCCGCCACGATCAGCCGGATACGCATGCGTCGATCCCCATCAGGAAAGTCGACGAGCTTAGCAATGCAGCGCCGGTGCGCTGCATGGCATCGGTCACGGTCCCGCGGCGGAACGCTCCTTCATCAGGTCGCGGATCTCGCGCAGCAGCAGCACGTCTTCCGCGGGCTTCGGGGGCTCGGCCGCGGCCGGCGCGCGCAGTCGGTTGTAGGCGCGCAGGAACAGGAAGATGACGAAGGCGATGATCAGGAAGTCGATCGCCGCCTGCAGCACCGTGCCGTACATCAGCGCGATCTCGGGATCGGCCACCTTGCCCGCCGCGTCGAGCGTCGCGGGCTTGAGTACCAGCTTCCACTGATCGACCTTGATGCCGCCGGTGACCATGCCGAGCACGGGCATGACCAGCCCGTCGACCAGGCTGCTGGTGATCTTTGCGAATGCACTGCCGATCACTACGCCGACCGCGAGGTCGACGACGTTGCCGCGTGCGATGAAGGCCTTGAATTCGTCGATGACACGCATGCGTCGCGCTCCCGGGGAATCAGGCGGGAAGTATGCGGCCTTCGAGCGTGGCGACGCGATCGAGCGTGGCGCGGAACGCGTCCCCGGGCGACAGCGCGGCTACACCCGCGGGCGTGCCCATGAAGACGAGGTCGCCCGCCTTGAGCGCATAGAGCTTCGACAGCTCGTGCAGGATGTCCTCGACATTCCAGATGAGGTCGGTGAGCTGGCCATGCTGGCGGCGCTGGCCGTTGATCTCGAGCGTGATCGAGTGAGAGGTGTAGTCGCCCACCTGCGACGCGGGCACGAGTTCGCTCATCGGCGCGGAATGGTCGAACGACTTGCCGGTGTCCCAGGGCAGCCCCTTGGCCTTGGCGTTCGCCTGCAGGTCGCGGCGCGTGAGGTCCAGGCCGACGCCGTAGCCGAACACGAGATCCAGCGCATTCGCCGGATCGATCTCGCCAGCCGGCGCGTCCTTGCCGAGCGCGACGACCAGCTCGACCTCGTGATGGAGGTCGCGCGTGCCGGGCGGGTAGGGCACCTGCCCGTCGAGCACGATCGCATCGGCGGGCTTGAGGAAGAACACCGGCGTGCCGCGTTCGGCCTTCGACGCGGGCGCCGCGGCGCCCATCTCGCGCGCGTGGTCGGCGAAGTTCCGGCCGACGCAGTACACGCGCCGCACCGGAAAGCGATCGGAACCGCCCTGTACGGGAATGCGGACCGGCTCGGCCGGTCGGATCACGTCGGCCATGTTCAGCGCGACAGCATGGCGCGCGGGACGACGCGGTAGTCGCCGTCGAGCACGCGATCGCGCGGCGCGGCCGCCGTCGGCGAGCGGCGCAGCAGGCGCCAGCCGATGCCGCCGAGGATCATCACCGCACCGATGGCGATGGCCGCGACGGCCAGCACGCCCAACACGACTACGCCGGTCACGGCGAGCAGCACGCGGGCCATGCGATGGCGCGGCTTGCGCGGCTCGATGACGGCGCGGAACACGCGCGCGGGCCGGTCGTAGCGGGCAAAGATCTCGAACAGGCGGAGCAGTGGCTGCGGTCGCATGAGAAACTTGTGAAGTCTGCGAGCGGGGAGTATCCGGCGCTCGTCCCCGGACCGTGTGAGGGAAGCGTTAAACCGATGAACGGCGTTGTCGCGAAGCTGGACCAGTTGCAGGACGGCCAGCCGGCCGAAGCCGAGGCCGTGATAGACGGCGAGGCCGAATCGCTGGTGCTGCTGCGCGCGGGCGACCGTGTCGACGCCTTCCTCAACATCTGCCCGCATGCCGGGCGCCGGCTCGACTGGGCGCCGGGCAAGTTCCTGCTCAGCCGCGAGGGCCATCTGGTCTGCGCCGCGCACGGCGCCTCGTTCGCGCTGCCGTCGGGCGAATGCATCGCCGGGCCGTGCAAGGGCGACGCGCTGCGACGCGTGGACGTGGCAGTGCAGGACGGCGAGGTGCGGCTGGCGCGCTGAAGCGCCGCGTATCAGGCCGCCGCGCCTACGCGGCGTCGCACCGCGCCCATGTCGCGCACCGGACGCACCTCGATCGCGCCGAAGCGCGTCCACGGCATGGATTCGGCGATGCGCACGGCCTCGTCGAGGTCCGCCGCCTCGATCAGGTTGAAGCCGGCGAGGAATTCCCGGGTTTCGGCGAACGGGCCGTCGGTGACGCGCATGGCGCCGTCGCGATGGCGCACGGCACGGGCTGTCGACGGCGGCTCGAGCTGCTGCGAATCGAGCAGGCAGCCCTGCGCGCGCAGGGCATCGGCATTATCGAAGCAGTGGCGCATGTGCGCGTCGAATTCGCCGTCCGGCAGTTCGGCGAGGCGGGCTTCGTCGATGTACACGAGCAGCATGAACTGCATGGGCGGCGTCCGGTCGGCGGTCGGCGACATGCTGCGCGCGCAGGCCCGCGCTGTCACGTCGCCGTGCAGCGCGCGGCGCGATCGAGCAGCACGCGGCGCTCGCGCGCGTTGCGGGTGAGCGCGGCGGCGCGCTCGAACTCGATGCGTGCCTCTGGCGCCCGGCCGAGGCGGTCGAGCAGATCGCCTCGCACGGCCGGCAGCATCGCGTAACCGTCGAGCACGCCCTGCTCGACCAGCCGGTCGACGCGGACGAGCGCCGCCGCCGGCCCGTGCGCCATCGATTCGGCCATCGCGCGGTTGAGCTCGACCACGGGCGAGCCGGTGATGCCGGCCAGCCGCGCATAAAGGCCGGCGATGCGCGGCCAGTCGGTGGCGTCGACGGTAGCGGCGCGTGCGTGGCAGGCGGCGATGGAGGCCTGCAGTGCGTAAACGCCATCATGCCCGCCGAGCGCGATCGCGCGATCCAGCGCCGACAGCCCGTGGAGGATCAGCGTGCGGTCCCAGCGCGCGCGGTCCTGGTCGGCCAGCAGCACGGCGTCGCCGTTCGCATCCGTGCGTGCGTGCAACCGCGAAGCCTGCAGTTCCATCAGTGCGACGAGGCCATGCACCTCCGGCGCCTGCGGCATCAGCCCGGCCAGCACGCGGGCGAGCCGCATTGCCTCCTCGCAGAGCGCGGGACGTAGCAGGTCCTCGCCCGAGGTGGCCGCGTAGCCCTCGTTGAAGACGAGATAGATCACCTGCAGAACCGCATCGACACGCTCGTCGAGCTCGTCGTGCCGCGGGATCTCGAACGGCACGCGCGCGTCGCGCAGCGCCTGCTTGGCGCGCACGATGCGCTGCGAGATGGTCGCCTCGCGGGCGAGGAACGCCCGCGCGATCTCCGGGACGGTGAGGCCGCCCAGAAGCCGCAGTGTCAGCGCCACGCGCGAGTCGAGCGGCAGCACCGGATGGCAGGCGACGAACATCAGCCGCAGCAGGTCGTCGCCGATGTCGTCGTCCGCCTGCATGTCGGGCGTGCCCTCCTGCGATGCGTCGTGCAGCTCGAGCTCCACCGCGTATTCGCGTCCGCGCTCACCATGCAGCGCGCGACGGCGCAGGTGGTCGATGGCGCGATGGCGCGCGGCGGTCATCAGCCATGCGGCCGGGTTCGACGGCGCGCCTTCGGCCGGCCAGCGCCGCAGCGCCTGCTCGAACACGTCCTGCACGAGTTCCTCGGCCGTGCCCACATCGCCGGTCATGCGCGCGACGCGCGCGACCAACCGTGGCGATTCCATCCGCCACAGCGTGTCGAGCTGGCGCGCCGTGCCACAGGGCATCGATTACGCCGCCGGCGGCATCTGCGACGCGTCCATCCAGAACAGGCCCCACTGGTGGCCTTCAGGGTCGTTGAAGCCGCGCTGGTACATGAAGCCCGAATCCTCGGCGTCGTGCTCGGTCGTCGCGCCGGCATCGACCGCACGCTGGTGGAAGTCGTCGACGGCTTCGCGCGAGTCGAACGACAGGGTGATGAAGTGCTGCGTGGACGTCATCGGATCGCCCACGTCCTTCTTCGTGAACGACTGGAACAACGGCCTTGCGAGCAGCATCAGCATCACGCCGTCGTTGAGGCGCACGCAGGTCGCCTGTTCGTTGCTGAAGGTCGTGTCGACCGCCAGGCCGAGCGCCTCGACGAAGCGCTTCGCGCGTGCGACGTCGGTGACCGGCAGGTTGAGATAGAGCGGGTGGCTCATGCCTGGGCTCCCTCGAGTTGCGGGCCGTTGATCATCCAGGCCTTTCCGAAGCGGTCGGTCAGCATGCCGAAGCGCGTCGCCCAGAACGTGGGTTCCAGCGGCATGCCGATGGTGGCGCCCTGCGAAAGCCGGGCCCACACGCGCTCGGCCTCCTCGATGGTGTCGAGGCCGATGCTGACGCAGCCGCCGTGGTGGCCGCCGCCGTCGCCGCAGCCGGGTTGCATGTCCGCGCCCATCAGCGATGCGCCGCTGGCCCTCAGTTCGATGTGCATCAGGCGCGCATGCGATTCCGGCGGCATCTGCGCGGCCATCGGCGACTCGCCGACGGTCATCGTGAAGACGATCTCGCCGTCGAAGGCGTCGCGGTAGAAATCGAAGGCCTCGCGGCAGTCGCCGTCGAAGGCGAGGTAGGGAACGAGTTGCATGTCGGTCTCCTCCCTGGTCACGCGATGTCGGCGCGCAGGCGCGCTTCGCGCTCGCGCTGCTCGGGCGTGAAGGCGTCCCCGAAGTCCTCAGCCTCGTAGACCGGGCGGATCTCGATCTCCGAGTCCTCGGGCATCGGGTTCGGGCAGCGGCGCACCCATTCGATCGCCTCGTCCATCGAGCGCACCTGCCAGAGCCAGAAGCCGGCGACCAACTCCCGCGTCTCGGCGAACGGGCCGTCCTGCACGCTGCGCGCGGCGCCGGAAAAGTGCACCCGCGCACCCTGCGACGACGGCTTGAGCCCTTCCCCCGCCAGCAGCACGCCGGCCTTCGCCAGCTCCTCGTTGAAGCGGCCCATCGCCTCGAACAGCTCCGTTTCCGGCATCACGCCCGCCTCGGAGGACGGACTGGCCTTCACCAACACCATTACGCGCATCGGAATCTCCCGTCGGCCGGGCAGGATGCCGGGCCTTCATCGCATACGACGGACGGAGAGGCGCCGTTTCGACATCGCCGCGTCATCGGCCGACGAACGGTAGGGGCGCGGATCAGAACAGCACGTTCACCATGACCACGGTGATTGCGCAGTAGCACAGCGACAGCGGCCCGCCGATGCGCCAGAGGTCGCGGCTGGTGTAGCCGGCGGGGCCGGCGACCATCGACACCACGGGATTCGACGCGGTCATGAAGTTGTTCGAGGCCGACAGCGCGACGGTGAGCGCGAACGCGGTCGGGTCGCCGCCGGTGGCGAGCGCGAGGTTGATGGCCAGCGGCACGACGACGATGGTCGCGCCCACGTGGCTGATCACCAGCGACATCGCCGTGGTGCCGAGCGCGACCAGCACCTGCAGCAGCCACGGCGGCGTGCCCGAGGGCAGGCGTTCGACGGTATGGCCGGCCAGCCACGCGGCCGCGCCGCTGGAGTCCATTGCCCAGCCCAGCGGGATCAGGCAGGCCATCAGGAACACGGTCTTCCAGTTGATCGCCTGGTAGGCCTCGTCGATGTCGATCACACCCGCGATCAGCATGCCCGCCACGCCGGTCATCAGCGCGATCGACACCGGCAGGCGCGAGGACAGTGCGAGCAGCATGGCGACCACGAAGATCGCGAGCGCGATCTTCAGCTTGTGCGGGCGCTGCTTGGACTTGGGATAGTCGGTGATGATCGCGACCTCGCGCGTGGCCGCGATCTGCGCGAGGTCGGTCCACACGCTGTGGAATACCAGCATGTCGCCGGCGCGCAGCGCCACGTCGCGCACGTTGTCGCGGATCACTTCCTTGCCGCGGTTGATCGCCAGCAGGTAGATGCCGTAGCGGCGGCGGAGCTGCAGCTGGCCGGCGCTGTGGCCGATGTAGCGCGACGTCGCGGGCACCACCGCTTCGGAAATGCCCGCGCGCGCGGGGTTGAACAGGTCGGCGAAGTGGCGCAGCCGCGGGCCGACGCGCAGGAACTGGCTCTGCGCGAAATCCGTCACCAGCTGGTGCGGGCCCATCACGCCGAGCACGCTGCCGGACTGCAGGCGGGCGTCTGCGGCGGGCGAGAGGCGCGCTTCCTCGCCCGACTTCAGCGCGAGCAGCATCGGCACGCCAGGCAGGAGTTCGATCTCGCCGATGCTCATGCCCGCGAGCGGGCTGTCGTCCGTGACCTCGAGCTCGAAGACGTCGCCCTCGATGCCGTAGGCCTGCGCGAAGTAGCTCTGCGTGCGACCGGGCGTGACGCCCTTGGCGTCCTCGTCGGGCAGCTTCTTCGAGCCCACGTAATGGAAGTAGGCGAGCGAGGCAGCCAGCAGCACCAGGCCGATCGGCAGCGGCCGGAACATCTGCAGGGGCTCGAGCGTGGCGGCGCCGCTGGGCAGGTTCGCGTTGGCGGCGACCAGCAGGTCGTTCAGGAGGATCAGTGGCGAATTGCCGACCATCGTCAGCCCGCCGCCCATCAGGATCGCGGCGGCGATCGGCAGCAGCAGCTTCGGCAACGGCAGGCCGGTGCGCGAGGACAGGCGCGCGGCCACCGGCATGTAAAGCGCCATGACCGACGGGTTCTGCATGAAGGCCGAGTTGATGCCGGCGATGCCCGTCGTGAGCAGCATCAGGCGCTTCTCGTCGCCATGCGAGCGCCGCAGCAGCCAGCCGGCCAGCCGGTTGAGCGCGCCGGTGCGGTCCAGGCCCGCGCCCAGCACCATCGTCGCCATGATCGAGATGACCGCGTTACCGGAGAAGCCGCCGAACAGCGCCTCGGGCTCCACCAGGCCGGTCAGGCCCAGCAGCACCAGCACCACCAGCGCGACGACGTCGGCGCGGATGCGCTCGAACAGGAACATCACCATGGTGAAGCCGGCGATCGCCAGCACGGTCACCATGTCGCGCGTCAACGGGAGGGCGGTGTCGTCCATCGCTCAGCCGGCTCGCGGGATCGCGCGATGCGCGCATGCGGCGGGAAGGGCGGGGGCGACGTCCGGACTCATCCCACGCGGTCGTACAGAAGGTCCCAGACGCCGTGGCCGAGCTTCAGGCCGCGCTTCTCGAAATGCGTTTCCGGCCGCCACTCCGGCCGCGGCACGTGGCCGCGCGGACCGGCGCGGTTGACCAGGCCGGGCGTCGCGTCGAGCACGTCCCACATGTGCTCGGCATAGCCCTCCCAGTCGGTGGCCAGGTGCAGCAGGCCACCGGGCGTGAGCTTGCGCACCAGCATCTGCGCGAAGGCGGGCTGCACGATGCGGCGCTTGTGGTGCTTCTTCTTGTGCCAGGGGTCGGCGAAGTAGATGCGCACTTCCTGCAGCGCGCCGTCGGCCACTTCGTTCTCCAGCACCTCGACCGCGTCGTGGTGGTAGACGCGGGCGTTCGTGGTGCCGTCCGCGGCCAGCGCGTTGAGCAGCCGGCCGACGCCGGGCGCGTGTACCTCGATGCCGATGTAGTCCCGCGCCGGGTCGTTCGCCGCGGCGAAGCGCAGCGCCTCACCGTTGCCGAAGCCGATCTCGAGGATGCGCGGTGCGCTGCGGCCGAAGGCGGCGTCGAAATCGCGCGGCGCGCCGGTGTAGTCGAGCCCGAAGCGCGGCCACAGCTCATCGAACGCGCGCTGTTGGGCATCGGTGAAACGCCCCTGCCGCAGCACGAAGCTGCGGATGCGGCGATGCCCTTCCTCGACCGTGAACGGCTTGGCCTGCGGGACGTGCGGCTCGGTCATCAGCCGATGAGCCCGTCCACGGGCGAGGACGCGCTGGCGAAGCGCTTGCGCGGAATGCGCCCGGCCCTGAACGCCGCGCGGCCGGCCTCGACGGCCAGCTTCATCGCGTGCGCCATCAGCACCGGATCCTTGGCGCCGGCGATCGCTGTGTTCATCAGCACGCCGTCGCAGCCGAGCTCCATCGCGATGCTCGCGTCGGAGGCAGTGCCCACGCCGGCGTCGACGATGATCGGCACCTTCGCGTTCTCGATGATTTCGATCAGGTTGTAGCGGTTCTGGATGCCGAGGCCCGAGCCGATCGGGGCGGCCAGCGGCATCACCGCCACGCACCCGATTTCCTCGAGGCGCTTGGCGAGGATCGGATCGTCGGAGGTGTAGACCATCACGTCGAAACCGTCGGCTACGAGCTTCTCGGCCGCGGCGAGGGTCTGCACCACGTCCGGATACAGCGTGCGCTGGTCGCCCAGCACCTCGAGCTTCACCAGCTTGTGGCCGTCGAGCAGCTCGCGCGCGAGCCGGCAGGTGCGCACGGCGTCGTCGGCGGTGTAGCAGCCGGCGGTGTTCGGCAGGATGGTGAACCGCTCGGGCGGCAACACGTCGAGCAGGTTCGGCTCGCCCGGGTTCTGGCCGATGTTGGTGCGGCGGATCGCCACGGTGACGATCTGCGCGCCCGCGGCCTCGGTGGCCAGTCGCGTCTGCTGCAGGTCGGCGAACTTGCCGGTACCGGTGAGCAGTCGGGAGGAATAGTTGACGCCCGCGACGACGAGCGGATCGTTCTTGGCGAAATCGGTCATCGAGGGATTATCGCATCGGCCGGCGGCGCGGTGCGGGGCATCGGGCATCCCGCTTCGGTGGGGTTCGGGTGGCCTCGCCCGGGCCACGATCGCATGGCGTTCCGGGCGGGGACCTGCCGCGATTCATCCGTCCCCGTCGAGTGCGCTACGCGGAACTTCGTGCGGCAGTGCAGCGGAATAGGGAGGGGAGGTGGCCGAGAAGGGGCGACAGGCGACGGGATGGCGTTTGGATTCGTTGCCGCTCATGGCCGGGCAACGGGACTTCGATCAGTCAAGTGGGGGATACGAAGGCATGATCCACGGATCGCGGTTTCACCTCGCTGCGGCCCAGCAAGCGCTCGGAACGGCCACACGGAGGGTGGGGCGTTCGGCGCAAATGAGGGGCGTCGCGTACGGATTTAGCTTCCGGCCCGCCGCAGGGCGGCGGGCGTTCGGAACGGCCACGCGGCAGTGCCGCGTGAGCGGCCGTTCCTCACCCGCCCCCCAGTGCGTGCACGATCTCGACGCGGTCGCCGGCGCGCAGCGCATGGCCCGCGTGCCGGCCGCGCGGCACGATCTCGCCGTTGACCTCGACCGCCACGCGGCGGCCGGCGAGGCCTTCCTGTTCAAGCAGGCGCTGGATGTCGGCATCGCCGGGCAGGTCGCGCGGCTCGCCGTTGAGGAGGATCTGGAAGTTTTCGGCCATGCCGCATTGTCGCCCGCACGCGCGGCGTACGCACCGGGCCGCGCAGCCCCACCTTCGTCGCTTGCGCCGCCAACATACGGCGTGTTTGGATGCCGCCCGTCCGCCCGCGTATGCCGGCGGTTTCCCAACGCTTTCCAAGGACGCAATGCATGAAACCTGTCCGTACCGCCCTGGCGGCCGCGCTGGCGCTCGCCGCGATGCCGGCTTTCGCGCAGACCTATTCGTCGACCGTCTTCTTCGGTGACTCGCTGACCGATACCGGCTACTTCCGCCCGACGCTGGTGCAGGTCGCCGGCCCGTCGGCGGGCTCGGTCGGCCGCTTCACCACCAACCCGGCGCTGATCTGGGCCGAGTACCTGGCCGACTTCTACGGCACCAACGCCGCGCCGTCCAACCAGGGCGGGACCAACTACGCCGTGGGCGGCGCGCGCATCGGCAGCAACGGCTCGCAGGTCTTCGCGCCCGGCGTCGCCGTCACCGTCCCGTCGCTGCAGACGCAGGTCAACAACTACCTCGCCGCCAACGGCGGCCGCGCCGACGCGAACGCGCTGTACACGGTGTGGGGCGGCGCTAACGACCTGTTCGCGATCACCAACGCGGGCGCGCCGGTGAGCTCGCTCGCGACCGCGGTGAACGGTCAGGTCGCGATGGTGAAGCAGCTGTCGAACGCGGGCGCGCGCTACATCCTCGTTCCCACGCTGCCGGACATTGGCTCGACGCCGGCCTTCCGTGCGCAGGGCGCCACCGCCCAGGCCACCGGCACCGCGCTGTCGAACCAGTACAACACCGCGCTGTTCGGCGGCCTCGCCGCCGCGAACGTGCGCGTGATCCCGCTCGACACGTTCCACCTGCTTAACGAAGTCATCGCCAACCCGACGCAGTTCGGCATCGCGGTCACCAATACAGGCACGGCCTGCAACCCGCAGATCACCGCCTCGTCGCTGACCTGCAGCCCGACCAACTACGCCAACGTCAACGCGCCGAACACCTATCTGTTTGCCGACGGCGTGCATCCGTCGCTGGCCGGCCACGCGATCCTCGCCGACTTCGCGCTCTCCGTGCTCGAAGCCCCGCGCCAGGTGCAGCTGCTGCTCAACACGACGGCCGTGACCGGTCGCGCGCGCGCCGACATCGTCTCGGGCGAGACGCTGGCCCGCGGCTACGACGACGAGGACGGCACGCACTGGTGGGCGAACGCGCGTGGCGACTTCCAGCGCTACGGCAAGGGCGACCTGTACGACGGCGTCGGCCCGTCGCTGACCGTCGGCGTCGACCAGAAGTCCGGCAACTTCGTCTACGGCGGCTTCGCCGGCTTCGGCCGCAGCAGCTTCGACTGGGGCCAGCGCATGGGCGAATTCGACCAGAGCGAAGCGTCCATCGGCGGCTACGTCGGCTGGCGCGCGGGCGCCGGCTGGGTAAACGCGCAGCTCGGCTACACGCAGACCAAATACGACCTGGACCGTCGCGTCGAGCTCGGCCAGGCCACCCGCATCCACCACGGCGAAGCCGACGGCAGCGTGGTGACGGCCGGCGTCGAGGGCGGCTGGGACTTCGGCAGCGGCGGCTTCCGCCACGGCCCGGTGCTCGGCCTGCTGGCGCAGCGCATCGACATCGACGGCTTCGCCGAGGACCAGGGCACGCTGTCGACCGCGCTGGCCTACCCCGACCAGTCTTTCGATTCGCTGATCGGCAAGGTCGGCTGGCAGGCCCGCTTCGAAAGCGAGACCGCCACGCCGTACGCCCGCCTGACCTACGACCGCGAGCTCGAGGACCGTCCGGAAGAGGCGTTCGCGCGCTCGCAGACGCTCTCGACCACCGGCGAGTACGCGGTGCCGGGCGTGGACTTCGACGACTCCTACGCCACGCTGCAGTTCGGCGTGCGTTCGAAGCTGTTCGGCCTGAACGCGGACGTCGGCGCGAGCCTCACGCAGGCGCAGAAGGCCGGCAACGACGCCACCGTCTACCTCACTGTCGGCGGCAGCTTCTGACCGACTGCCGCGCGCGTTGCCAAGCGGCGCGCGCGCGGCCTAGACTTCGCGTCATGCGGGTGTAGTTCAATGGTAGAACTGCAGCTTCCCAAGCTGCTAGCGTGGGTTCGATTCCCATCACCCGCTCCACAAAATCGAAACGGCGACCGGGCAAAACTGGTCGCCGTTTTTTTCATTCCGCCAAGGGGAGCCCGCGTTGACCGATCCGTCGCCCTCCGTGGTGGTCGGCTGGCGCGAGTGCGTCGGCCTGCCGGACCTCGACGTGCCGGCGCTGCGCGCGAAGATCGACACCGGCGCGCGCACCTGCGCGCTGCACGTCGACGCGCAGTGGCGCTTCCTCGATGGTGGCACGCCGTGGGTCGGCTTCCGCGTCAGCCCCGGAGGCGGCCGCGTGGTCGAGCTGCGGGCGCCCGTGCAGGACGAACGCGAGGTCGTCGATTCGGGCGGCCATCGTGGCGTACGCGTTTTCCTGCGCACGCGGCTTCGGCTGGCGGGTGTCGAACGCGAGGTGGAGATCAATCTCGCCGACCGGCGCGGCATGCGTTTCCCGATGCTGGTCGGCCGCTCGGCGCTCGCCGGCTTGTTCGCAGTCGATCCCTCACGATCTTTCGTCCACGGCCGCGCCCCCCGCCGGTCGACTTCCTCGCTTCCGACGCCATGAAACTCGCGATCCTTTCGCGCAACAGCTCGCTGTACTCCACGCGGCGCCTGATCGAAGCGGCACGCGAGCAACGCCACACGGTGCGCGTGCTCGATCCGCTGCGCTGCTACATGCGCATCGCCGCCGGCGACTTCGCGATGCACTACAAGGGCAAGCCGCTGACCGGCTACGACGCGGTGATCCCGCGCATCGGCGCGTCGGTGACGCGTTACGGCAGCGCGGTGCTGCGGCAGTTCGAGCTGATGGGCACATGCACGCCCAATCCGTCCGACGCCATCCTCAAGGCGCGCGACAAGCTGCGCGCGCACCAGCTGCTGGCTGCGCAGGGCATCCACATGCCGGTCACGGTGTTCGGCGACAACCCCGACGATACCGGCGACCTGCTCAACCTGCTTGGCCCGCCGCCGCACGTCATCAAGCTGACCGAGAGTTCGCAGGGCGCGGGCGTGATTCTCGCCGAGAAGCTCTCGGCTTCGCGTGGCATCACCGAGGCGCTGCGCGGCCTCTATGCGAACTTCCTGGTGCAGGAGTTCGTCGCCGAGGCCAAGGGCGCGGACCTGCGCTGCTTCGTCGTCGGCGACCGCGTGGTGGCGGCCATGCGCCGCCAGGCGCCGTCGGGCGAGTTCCGCTCCAACCTGCACCGTGGCGGCACGGCCGTCGGCGTCAGTCCGAGCGAGGCCGAGTGCGAGGTGGCCGTCCGCGCGACGAAGGTGCTGGGACTGGGCATCGCTGGCGTCGACCTGATCCGCTCCGACCGGGGCCCACTGGTCCTGGAGGTGAACGCCTCGCCGGGGCTGGAGGGCATCGAAAGTGCCTCCGGGAAGGACATTGCGGGTGAAATCGTGGCCTTCGTTGCACAGGGATGCCCACCGCGAAAACCGTCCGCCGGTCGCCGCCGGAAATAACGAATTCCTAACGAAAAACCGGGCCAGCCCTTAACCATCGTTTAAGGGTTTCGGGCGTAGCGTGCCCCTTCCGCAGCTCATCCCGGGGTGGCTCCTCGGCGGGCCGCGGTAATCGGGGTAACACCTTTTTGCCCGGGCCTTCGTGTCCGGGCACTTTTTTTGCCGCCGCCGGTCGGACGTGAAGACGGCGCATGAACAGCCGTCTGACACAATCGAACGATGCAGACGCCCACCCCCGATTCGCGCCCCACCTCGACACCCGATGCGGTGCTCGCGGCCGGCGGCCGGCTCCAGCCCCAGGACACCTCCATGCGCATTCTCGTCATCGAGGACAACCCCGACATCGCCGCCAACCTCGGCGATTTCCTCGAGGACCGCGGCCATACCGTCGACTTCGCGGCCGACGGCATCACCGGCCTGCACCTGGCCGTGGTGCACGACTTCGACGCGATCGTGCTCGACCTCAACCTGCCGGGCCTCGACGGCCTCGAGGTCTGCCGCAAGCTCCGCAATGAGGCACGCAAGCAGACGCCGGTGCTGATGCTCACCGCGCGCGACTCGCTCGACAACAAGCTCGCGGGCTTCGACTCCGGGGCCGACGACTACCTCATCAAGCCGTTTGCGCTGCAGGAGGTCGAGGTGCGCCTCGCCGCGCTGTCGCGTCGCGGCCGCGGCGTGCAGACGCGCGTGCTCAACGTCGCCGACCTCGAGTACAACCTCGACACGCTGGAAGTCCGCCGCGGCGGCAAGCTGCTGCAGCTCAACCCGACCGCGCTGAAGATCCTGCAGGCGCTGATGGAAGCCTCGCCCGCGGTGGTGACGCGTCAGGAACTCGAGACGCGCGTGTGGGGCGAGGAGCTGCCCGACTCGGACAGCCTGCGCGTGCACATCCACGGGCTTCGCGCGGTGGTCGACAAGCCGTTCGGCAACCCTCTGATCCAGACGCGTCACGGCATCGGTTACCGCATCGCCGCGCCCGACGGCGGCAACGCCTGATCGCCTGCATGCGCCCGCGCCGCCGTTTCATGGACGGTGGCGCGAGCGCATAGACTGCGCGTCTCCGTCCGAACCCATCGACGATGGCCACCGCCAGTCCGTCCGCGCAACGTCGCGCGGGAATCCGCACCCGCTATCGCCGCCGCCTGCGCAGCCGGATCATCCTCGGCTTCGTGCTGCTGGGTTTCAGCCTGACCGCGATGTTCGCCGTGGCGACGCTCTGGCTGCGGGACCGGCTCGAGAGCCAGCTGGTGGAGCGCACGCTGGAACGCGAAGTGCGCAACCTCGTCGATCAGGTCGAGACGAATCCGGATCTGCCGCCTTACTTCCTGATCTTCGACGCTCGCACGTGGAGCGACGACAACGCACGCAAGATCGATCCCACCTATCGCGACCTAGCGCCCGGACTGCACAACGTGCGTCAGCAGGCGCCGGATGGCCAATGGCGCGATTACAAGGTCGCCGTTCGACGCGGCACGAGTCCGGACGGGAAGCCGTTCACCAGCCTGGTCCGCTACGACGTCACGGGTGCCGCGGAGAACGCGAACAAGCTGCGCCACAGCATCATCGGCGCCGTGCTGCTGTTCACCCTCGTGTCGTTCCTGATCGGTTGGTGGTCCGCGTCTCGCGTGATGAGCCCCGTGCTCGAACTCGCCAAGCGGCTCAAGCGCTCGGGGCGCGCGGGCCTCACCGAGCCACTCGCCAACGACTTCGCGGACGACGAGGTCGGCCAGCTCGCGGCGGCGCTCGACGATTACTCCGCGCGGCTCACTCAGGTCGTGCAGCGCGATCGCGAATTCAATGCCGACGTCAGCCATGAACTGCGCACGCCGCTCGCGGTGATCCGCGGCGCGATCGAGCTGCTGCTGACGCGCCCGGACATCGACGAAAAGACGCGCAGCCGCCTGCTGCGCATCCAGCGCGCCGAGCAGCAGTGCACCGACCTGATCAGCGCGCTGCTGCTGCTCTCGCGCGGCGAACGCGGGCAAGGCACCACCGACGTGGCCAAGGTGTCCGAGCAGTTGCTGGACGCGCATCGCGCGCAACTCGGCGGCAAGCCGGTGCAGCTGCGAATCGAGGGCGAGCGCGGACTGACTGCCGATGCGCCGGAGGCCGCGGTGACCGTCGCACTCAACAACCTGATCGGCAACGCGGTGAAGTACACGGCGGACGGCGAGGTGGTGGTGCGCCTGCATCCGCATTCGGTCGAGGTGATCGACTCCGGCCCCGGCCTGAGCCCGGAAGACGCTGCGCGCCTGTTCGAGCGCGGCTATCGCGGCACGCACGCCGGCCATTCGCAGGGCGGCGGCATCGGCCTGTCGATCGTGCGCCGGCTCTGCGAGCTCTACGGCTGGGACGTGCAGGTCAAGCCCGGTGCCCAACGCGGTGTGGTGGCGACACTCACGTTCGGCTGACGGCGGGACGATTGCACAGTCGAAAAAAAGGCCGGCATTCGCCGGCCTTTTTTCGTGCTCGCAGGACGCGCTCAGCCTTCCAGCGGCTCGAGCCAGCCGTAGCGGTCGGGCGTCGTGCCGTCGAACAGGCCGAAGAACATCTGCTGGACGCGGCGCGTCAGCGGGCCGGCCTCGCCGCTGCCGACCTGGCGGCCGTCGACCGAGCGGATCGGCGTGATCTCCGCTGCGGTGCCGCACATGAACAGTTCGTCGCAGAGATAGAGGTATTCGCGCGGCAGGTCGCGCTCGACGACCGGGATGCCGGCGTCGCGGGCGAGGGTGATGATGGTGTTGCGCGTGATGCCGTTGAGCAGGGCGGCGCTGACGGGCGTGGTGTGCAGGGCGCCGTCGAACACCAGGAACAGGTTCTCGCCCGCGCCTTCGCTCAGAAGGCCCGTCGACGCCAGCGCGATGCCCTCGCCGAAGCCGAGGCGGCGTGCCTCGCGCGCGACCAGCTGGCCGGACAGGTAGTTGCCGCCCGCCTTGGCGCCGGCCGGAATCGTGTTCGGCGCGAAACGCTGCCAGCTCGACACGCAGGCGTCGATGCCCGCTTCCAGCACGCCCTCGCCGAGGTACGGGCCCATGTGCCAGGCGGCGACCGCGACGTCGGTGGGCGTTTCCGCAGACAGGCCGAAGCCGCCGAGGCCGCGATAGGCGACCGGGCGCAGGTAGGCCTGCTCCAGCCCGTTCTTCAGCACCACCTCGCGGCAGGCCGCATTGAGCTGCTCGAGCGAATAGGGCATGGCCATGTCGTAGATGCGCGCCGAGGCGAACAGGCGGCGGTTGTGCTCGGTCAGGCGGAAGATCGCCGGGCCGTTGGGCGTGCGATAGCAGCGGATGCCTTCGAACACCGACGAGCCGTAGTGCAGCGCATGCGACATGACATGGGTGGTCGCCTCGGCCCAGGGCTTGATCGAGCCGTTGTGCCAGATCCATTCGGGGTACTGCATGCGCGCCTTCCAGGGTGGGAAACAGCGCGCATTCTCCCATGAGGGCGCGCCGCGCCGTCAGTCCACGGGAACCGGCGCGGGTTCCGGGAGGTCCTCGACGGAGGGCGGTGGGGTGACGCGTCGGGTGCCGCCCTCGACAATCCACCAGCAACCCAGGTGCTTGCGCAGCCCGAACACCGCGCGCAGCGGCGTGCCGCCACGGATCGAGGTCTGTTCGAGCCGCAGGCCGGTCGGCGGACGCAGCGGAACCGTGGTCGGATAGGGCTCGTCGGTACCGGGGTAGATCGGCTGCAGGTCGACGAGGGGGCGGTCGACGACCGCCTGAAGTCGGTCCATCAGCGCATAGCCCTGGCGCGTTCCCATGCCGCTCCACAGGTACACGCTGGCAAGGCGGTTGACGTCATGCGCGTCCACCGCCGCGCGTACCTCGTAGGCGAGATCGCGAAGCGTGCGCGGGCACGCAGCACGATGACTGCGCAGTTGCGCGGTCTCCGTGGGTGCCGCGCGCTCCTCGCCGCCGATCGTGTCGCAGCGGCGATCGGTGAACACGATCGAGCCGTTGGGCAACGCGCAGCGCCTGACCTCCGCCAGCGCGGACGATGGCGCAACCAGTGCAAGCAGGGCGATGAGGACGTAAGGACGCGACGGCATCCCGGAAGGTTAAGCCGGCGCGGCGCCCCATGGAGCGGCGATGGTTCAGAAGCGGGCGAAGTAACAGCCTGCGTAGCGTTCGACGTTCAGCTCGAGCGACTGCGCATGTCGCCCGGAAACGGCCACCTGGAGGATGCCGGCGCGGCCATCGACCTGGGCGTCGTCGGCGGATGCGAGCTGCAGCCCGAAGCCGATCTGCGCGTTGTAGTACTGCGTGGACACCACGTCGCCGCGCGCGATGCTGTCGAGCTTCGACATGATCGGCATCGCCTGCTTCTGCGTCATGCCGACCCAGTACCAGCTCTCCGCGAGCCGGTTGACGTCATGCAGCGCGATCGCGCCCTGGATGTCCATGGCCAGCTGCGTGGGGCTGCGCGCGCAGCCTGATTGCAGCGAACGGCGCCCCGGCGCCGCGCCGGTCGCGGCGATTTCGTCGTTGCGTGCGGCGTCCTCGTAAGCCCGGGGATCGATGCGAGCTTCGTTGGCGAGCCGCATTCCGAGCTCGACCGATGCCGCCTCGGGCGTTGCGTTGAACGCGGCGCAGGGCTTGTCGGTGTAGAGCGTGGTGCCATCGGGCGCGCGGCAGCGCTGGATGCCGGTATAGGCGGCTTGGACCTCGGGGGCGGCGGGCAGGGTGAGCCCCAGGCCGAGCGCGAGGGTCAGAACGGACATCGAAGTTTTCATGGCACGCACCTTCCGCAACCGATGCGGGAGATGCTCGGAACGCGCGTGTCAACGAGAAGTGTGACGAACCGCCCGGAACTGAACCGGTTTCGAACCGTCCTGCCGGAATCAGCCCAGCTGTGCGAGAACGTTCAGCGTCGGCCTCGAGAGGTTCAGCGTGTAGAAGTGAAGCGACGGCGCACCTCCGTCGACCAGCCGTCGGCAGAGTTGCGCCACGACTTCCGCACCGAAGGCGCGGATGCTGTCCGCATCGTCCGCGTAGGCCAGCATGCGCTGCGAGATCCAGCGCGGAATCTCGGCGCCGCAAAGCTCCGAGAAGCGGCGGATCTGGCTGAAGTTGGCGATCGGCATTACGCCGGGCACCACCGGCACGTCGATGCCCGCTCGGCGCACGTCGTCGACGAAGCGGAAATAGGCGTCGGCGTTGTAGAAATACTGCGTGATCGCGCCATTCGCGCCGGCCCGCACCTTGCCGATGAAGTTCTTCAGGTCGACCTGCGCGTCGCGCGCCTGCGGATGCATCTCGGGATAAGCCGCGACCTCGATGTGGAAGTGGTCGCCCGTCTCCTCGCGGATGAAGCGCACCAGCTCGTCGGCATAACGCAGCTCGCCGGCGCTGACCATGCCCGAGGGCAGGTCGCCTCGCAGCGCCACCAGCCGCTTCGCACCGAGCGCGCGGTAGAGCTTGAGCAGGCTGCGGATCTCCTCGCGCGAGCCGCCCATGCAGGTGATGTGCGGGGCGGCGTCGAGGCCGGTTCCGCGCAACTTGCGGATCGTTTCCGGCGTATGGCTCAGCGTCGAGCCGCCGGCGCCGAAGGTGACACTCACGTACTCCGGCGCATGGGCCTGCAGCTTGGCAACCGTCTTGTCGAGCTGGACATGCTGTTCGGGAGTCTTCGGGGGGTAGAACTCGAAGCTGATCGGGACCATGTCGACGCCGCGGCGGAATCTGGCATCGATTCTATCTTTCTATCGCGATGAAGAGAAACCGCTCGACTTCCGCCTTCAGCGCGCGACGGTCGCGCCCGTCAGCACGTGGCCCGTCGCAATGTCCAACGCCGCCGCATGGCCGGTGCCGTCGAGCAGCACGAAGGACACGCCGCCCGTCTGCAGCTCGTAGGGGCTGAACCAACTCATCGACTCCGCCGGCGTCGCCGCCCCGACGGCGATCACGCGTTCCGGAAAGCCGGCATTTCGCAGCACGTCGTCGGTCTGGCGATCGTTGCGCGCCATGATCCGTCGACGCAGCACGTCGGGCAGGCCGAGCGACGGGTCCAGGCCGCTGCGGTGCAGCCCGAGGCCGGAGTCGTAGGTCATCTCGCGGCGGTCGGCGGCCGCCCACAGAAGGGCACAGGCGCTCGCGCAGCGGCCGGATACGCGCACGGTGAGGCCCCGCGCGTTCGCCAGCTCCGCCACCCGCATCGCCGGTGCGCGCATGCCGCCCGGGCTTGTGATGACGATGTGGCGTGCGTCGGGATGGGCCTCCAGCGCGGCGCGCACGTCGGCGTCGAAGCGCGCGCCGATGGCGCCCTCGATGCGGATCGCCTGGTCGGCAGGCAGGAATCGGACGTCGGCATCGACGATGGTCTCGGCCGCCGAAGCCATGCCGACGCTCCCCGCGACGGCGAAAAGGGCGGCCACTGCCGCCATGCAAGCGCGCTTCACACGATGTCCCGCGAACGAATCCCCTGGGGGAATCCTCGCGCAACGGCAGCCCCGCTCCGTGCGCGCGATCGCAGAAAGTCGTGTGGCTTCCTAAATGAATGTGCGCGGCTGCGCGATTCGTGCAAGTTGCTTCACTCGGCACTCACATCGGGAGTGATGGGCGCAAACGGAAACGGGCGCCGAAGCGCCCGTTCCTTTCGTCGATACCGCTGCCTGGATCAGTAGCGGTAGTGGTCAGGCTTGTACGGGCCGTCCTTGTCGACGCCGAGATACGCCGCCTGCTCGTCGGTCAGCACCGTCAGCTTCACGCCGATCTTCTCGAGGTGCAGGCGGGCGACTTCCTCATCGAGCTTCTTCGGGAGGATGTAGACCTTCGCCTCGTACTCGTCCTTCTTCGCCCACAGGTCGATCTGCGCGAGCGTCTGGTTCGAGAACGAGTTCGACATCACGAAGCTCGGGTGGCCGGTCGCGCAGCCCAGGTTCACCAGGCGGCCTTCGGCCAGCAGGAAGATCGAGTTACCGCCCTCGAACGTGTACTTGTCGACCTGCGGCTTGATGTTCGTGTGCTTCGCACCCGACTGGTACAGCGCATCGACCTGGATCTCGTTGTCGAAGTGGCCGATGTTGCAGACGATCGCCTGGTCCTTCATGCGCTTCATGTGATCGAGCGTGATGACGTCCTTGTTGCCGGTCGTCGTCACGTAGATGTCGCCACGGCCGAGCGTGGACTCGACGGTATTGACCTCGAAGCCTTCCATCGCGGCCTGCAGGGCGTTGATCGGGTCGATCTCGGTGACCACGACGCGCGCGCCGTAGGCACGCAGCGAGTGCGCCGAGCCCTTGCCGACGTCGCCGTAGCCGCAGACCACCGCGACCTTGCCGGCGAGCATCACGTCCATCGCGCGCTTGAGGCCATCGGCCAGCGACTCGCGGCAGCCGTAGAGGTTGTCGAACTTCGACTTGGTGACCGAGTCGTTGACGTTGATCGCCGGCACCAGCAGCGAGCCTTCCTCGGCCAGCTTGTAGAGACGGTGCACGCCGGTGGTCGTCTCTTCCGAGACGCCCTTCCAGTCCTTGACGACGGTGTGCCAGAAGCCCGGGCGCTCGTTCTTGACGCGCTTGAGCAGGTTCTTGATGACCTGCTCCTCGTGCGAGGACGCCGGTTCGTCGACCCACGTCGAGCCGTTCTCGAGCTCGTAGCCCTTGTGGATCAGCAGGGTGACGTCGCCGCCGTCGTCGACGACGAGCTGCGGGCCGAGGTTGCCGGGGAAGGTCAGCGCGTCGAGCGTGCAGTCCCAGTACTCCTCGAGCGACTCGCCCTTCCACGCGAACACCGGCGTGCCCGACGCGGCGATCGCGGCGGCGGCATGGTCCTGCGTCGAGAAGATGTTGCACGAGGCCCAGCGCACGTCGGCGCCGAGGTCCTTCAGCGTCTCGATCAGCACGCCGGTCTGGATTGTCATGTGCAGCGAGCCGGTCACGCGCACGCCGGCGAGCGGCTTGCTCGGCGCGTACTTGCGGCGGATCGACATCAGGCCCGGCATTTCCTGCTCGGCGATGTCGAGTTCCTTGCGGCCCCAGTCCGCCAGCGAGATGTCGGCGACCTTGTAATCGCCTTCGGTCGAGAAGGACTTCTGGATTGCGTTCATGGGTAGCTCCGTGGTCGTGGGGAACCGGCAGTGGATGCGTTCGGTTCCTGCACGGGCGCCGTTGGAAAGAAAGCCACCGAGCCTGGCCGTCGGCGCCTTCGATGAAGGGCCGGCGCGGAGGTCCGCGCGACGGTCGCAGCGCCCCTCGATGGGCCGCACATTGTACCGCGGCGTGCAATGGGCCGAAGGCGCGACCTGAACGCTGTGTGCCGTGGAGGGCCGAAGAAGCGAGGCTCGTCAGGCGGCACCACGGTGCAACCACGGCCGATGCGCTCGTGAGCCCGAAGCGCGATCCCCATCGCCCGACCAGCACTTCCGGCGCATTGACAGGCAGCCGGCCGTACGCGAAGCATCGCGGTCCGATCGACTTTACGGATGCCACCGTGCCGACCGCCGCCCCCGTCCTGCGCCGCCTCGTCCTTCCCGCCCTGATCTCGCTCGCGTGCATGGGCACGCTGGCGGCCCAGCCCGCCACCGCGCCGGCCGCCGCGAAGTCGGAAAACAGCTACCGCATGCCGGCCGCCGAACTGCAGGCCATCGTCGATGCACCGCGTCCGCCGCAGCTCATCCTCGGCCCGCAGCGCGACGTCGCCGCGATGATGCAGGTGCCGCCGCTACCGTCGATCCAGCTCGTTGCCCAGCCCGAGCTCAAGCTCGCGGGCGTGCGCATCAATGCACGCAGCTACGCGCAGAGCCGCTTCTCGTTCGGCAGCGATTTCTGGTTGAAGGACGTCGCCACCGGCAAGGACATCCGCATCGACGGCCTGCCGCAGCCGCTCTCGCTGGCGTCGGCGGTGTGGTCGCCGGACCAGCGCCACGTAGCCTTGAACCAGCAGGACCCGGTCACCGGCGCCAACGAGTTGTGGCTGGTCGACGTGCAGGCACGCAAGGCCCGTCGCCTCGCCGGCGGCCTCAACACCGTGATGGATCCGCCGCGCTGGATGCCGGACTCGAAGCGCCTGCTGGTCAACCTGCGCCCGGCCGGGCAGGGCGAGCCGCCGGCCGGCGACACCGACCCGACGGGCCCGAACGTGCAGGAAACCGCGGGCACGGGCACCGTCCGCCAGCTGCGCACGTACCAGGACATGCTGCGCAGCGAACAGGACGCGCGCGTGCTCGACCACTACCTCACCGTGCAGCCGGCCATCGTGTCACTCGACGGCAGCGTCACGCGCATCGGCGAACCCGCGAAGTACGTGGATCTCGCGCCGTCGCCGGACGGCCGCCACCTGCTCGCGCAGACGATCGACCGTCCGTACTCCTACATCGTCCCGCTGTTCTACTTCCCGCGGCGCATCGAGGTGATCGGCCTCGACGGTCGCGTCGAGCACACGGTCGCCAGGCTGCCGCTGTTCGAAGGCCTGCCCAACGGCAACGACGCCGTGCCGACCGGGGTGCGCGACATCGAATGGCGCAGCGATGCGCCGGCCGCGCTGGTCTGGGCCGAGGCGCAGGACGGTGGCGATCCGGCGAAGCAGGTCGACGTACGCGACATCGTCTACCAGCAGGCCGCGCCGTTCGACGGCAAGCCGGCGGTTCTCGCCAAGCTTTCGACGCGCTTCGCGGGCGCGACCTGGGGCCGCGGCGACGTCGCGCTGATCGACGAGTACTGGTGGAAGAACCGGCAGGAGAAGCAGTGGCTTGTGGCGCCCGACGCACCGTCGACCGCGCCGCGCCTGGTGCATGAAGGGTCCAGCGAGGATCGCTACGCCGACCCGGGACGCGCCGTCGCCTCGCGCACGGGCTCGTACCTGCCGCGCCTGCAGTTCACTGGCGACGGCAGCGCGTTCTTCCGAATCGGTGCGGGTGCCTCCCCGGAAGGTGATCGCCCGTTCGTCGATCGCGTGAACCTCGCCGATTTCGCTACGACGCGCGTGTTCCGCTCCGAGGCGCCGAACTACACGGCGCCGGTCGCGGTGCTCGACGACACGGGCAATCGCCTGCTGGTCACGCAGGAGTCGCCGGCGAACCCGCCGAACTACTTCGTGCGCGATGCGAAGGGCCCGCTGCGCGCGCTGACCGCGTTCAAGCACCCGACGCCGCAGCTCAAGGACATCCGCAAGGAGCAGATCCGCTACAAGCGCGCCGACGGCGTCGAGCTCACCGGCACGCTTTACCTGCCGCCGGGCTTCAAGCCGGGCAAGGACCGTCCGCTGCCGCTGCTGATGTGGGCCTACCCGGCCGAGTTCAAATCCGCCGCGGCCGCGTCGCAGGTCACCGATTCGCCGTACCGCTTCAACGCCGTGAGCTACTGGGGCCCGCTGCCCTTCCTCGCGCGCGGCTTCGCGGTGCTCGATGATCCGTCGATGCCCATCGTGGGCGAGGGTGATCGCGAGCCGAACGATACCTACCTCGAGCAGCTCACGTCGAGCGCGCAGGCAGCGGTGGACGAGGTCGTTCGCCGCGGCGTCGCCGACCGCAACCGCGTCGCCGTGGGTGGGCATTCGTACGGCGCGTTCATGACCGCCAACCTGCTGGCGCACACCCGCCTGTTCAAGGCCGGCATCGCGCGCAGCGGCGCCTACAACCGCACGCTGACGCCGTTCGGCTTCCAGGCTGAGGAGCGCAACTACTGGGACGCGCGCGACACCTACATGACGATGTCGCCCTTCAACTACGTCAAGGACATCAAGGACGCACTGCTGATGATCCACGGCGAGGACGACAACAACTCCGGCACCTTCCCGATCCAGAGCGAGCGCATGTTCGCCGCGATCAAGGGCACCGGTGGCACGGCACGGCTGGTGATGCTGCCGCGCGAGGCGCACGGCTACCGCGCGCGCGAGTCGATCATGACCATGCTCGCCGAGTCGGACGACTGGCTGACGAAGTACGTCAAGAACGCCACGGCGGCATCGAAGAGCGCGCCGGGGAAGTAAGCGGGGCGCGCTGGAGGTATCTAAACGGGCCGCGCATGCGGCCCGTTTTCTGCCGGCGGCCGACGCTTGCAATGGTCGGAAACGCGCGGACGGGACCAGCGGCTAGCGTCCAGCCGCAAGCCGCAAGCCGCAAGCCGCGAGCGGTGAGACGGCAGACGAGAGTCGGAAACCGGACGTCGAAAGCCATAAGCCGAAACGCAGAGACTGGATGTGGGCCGGCGCCTCCAACGTCGTCGTACGCGGGGAGGAGCAGGCGCCGCGGGAGCGGAAACCGCGGGTCGCGGGCGACGCCGCAGCGCTTAGGGGCCGCCGCGCAGCGCCACTCGCCGATAGCCGTCGGGCGCGGCGCCGCGCTCCACGCGCGCACACAGCGAATCGCCGCAGCGCACGAGGTCCGCGGCATCCACCGCCCGCAACGTCGCCGCGTCCACGCGATGGCGCTCGACGTCAGCGCGTGCCGCGGCGACCCAGGCTGTGGCTCCGATGACCGACAGCACGCAACCCGCCAGCACCGCCGCCGGCGCGATCAGCAGCCAGCGGCGTTGCATCGCCACCACCGCGTCGCGGCTTGCCTGCAGCGTCGCATCGAGTTCCCGCACGCGCGCCGCATGCGTATCCAGCGCTGCGCGCGCATCGGCGAATGCGTCGGCCGCGGCGCGCCGGGCCTGTGCCGAGGCCTCGTGTGCGATGACACGCGAGGCGTCGCGTCCGACACGCTCGCCCGCGCCCGTCAATTGCGCCGCGGCGGCCGCGAGCTCCTGCGCGGCGCGTTCGAGCGTGCGCGTCGCCTGCTGGCTGCGCTCGTCGAGCGCGCGGGCCACGACCGCCAGTTGCAGTGTCTGCTCGGTGAGCAAGTCCAGATCGTTCGGAAGCGCCATGTCAGACCGCCATCGCTCGCGCGCGTGGCGCCTGCGAATCCTGGCTCGCGACCACGGCCGCCTCGCGCTGGTGATCGCGGGCCGCCTCGTAGGCCGCATCGACGCGCGCTGCGAAGGCCTTGCCGTAGGCGCTGGCGAGGTAAGCATCGAGCGCTTCGTCGCGAAGGTCGCGATCGCCCTTGATCTCCGACTCCGCGACGATCCCGATCACGCGCTGCAGAATCGGTCGCGGCTGCGCATGCGGTTGCAGATCCTGACGCTCGCTCGCGGGCGGCCGATCGCGGACCTCCGCGGGTGTTTCCGGCACCGGCATGATCTCCACCGGTCTGCGCGGATAGCGCGCATCGAGTGCGCTGTCGATCGGCTCGGCGTCCCTCGCTGCCGGGCTGCGATCCCGGCGGTTGCCGCCGATCGCATCGACCATGCCGCGCCGCGACTCTTCCGGCAGGCCCCTGCGCTCGTTTCGGCGATAGACGTCGTCGTCGTAGAAGTGCGCGTGTTCGACCGAGCGATGGACGACATCGAGATCCGGTCGCAGGTGCTGCTTGGACAGGAACGGGCGGTCGGACAGCGCGTTGAGGAAGTCCACGCCGAGGTTGTAATTACGCCGGGCGAGCCCGTCCTCGCCATAGCTGCCGCCGATGTCGGAATGGCAGCCGCCGACCATGACGTTGAGGAATCGCCCGCCATGGGTGAAACCGGGATCCATGATCCACGAGCCCTTGAACGCGTCGCGACGCTCGTCCTCGGCGGTGATCTGCAGGCCCGTCAGCACCTGCGGCGGCGGCCGGCGATCGCGCTCGTGCGGGATGCCGGTGCCGACGGGGTCGAACAGGAGTTCGGCTTGGGCGATTTGATCGCCAGTCATCAGGACCTTGCCGCTGTAGCGCGCATTGACGATCAAGCCGTCGCGATTGCGAGTCAGGTGGCCCTCGTCGACATCGATAATCCCGCGCTCGGCAACAAGCCTTGCGAAGCCGGCGGCCTGCTCGGCGCCGCGGCTGAAGCCAACGTTCGCAAGGCTGATGCGCACGTTCGAATCTTCAGCCAGCCATTGCTTCGCCTGCCGGCAGAACTCGACGTACATCGTTTCCAGTCGGGCGTCATAGCTCACACCCAGCGCGCCATCGGCCAGCGCAACCAACGCATTGGACTGCGTTCCTGGGCCCGGAACGTAATGACTGCCTAGCCCGGGGTGCTGGCGGGAAGCCTCCTTGGTGGCGTCGAACAGCTGGGCCACATTGGTCTGCCCCCGGTCCGTCTTTCGCATGTCGTTTCCGGTGCCGTCGAAGAACGCGATGAACATGCGCGACGACGGATCTCGACTGTCGTGCAGGACGGGGACAGGCATCCGCGAGAGTTCGTGCTCCGTGTTGGCGTAGCTCGCAAGGTCGTGAGCATCGGCGGCGTGGCGTGAGACGCCACCCGGATAGCGGCCTTCCATGGCACATCTCCTTAGAGGATCTGTTCAAGCACCAGAACGTTTTCGTCCACGAAATTCGAATAACGATTGCCTGGATCACGCGGCTTTTCGAGTGGAATGTGCGCGCGCATGTACAGGCGGACAGTGCGATCGTTGATCTCGACGATGATGTCGGGATTGCCGACCGACGAGTCTCTCCGAATCTCGTCCAAGGGCACGCGGTGACGAATCAGACCGTCGGCGAAGATCGTGCCGAGGTCCAGCTCCATGTGAAGTGGATTGCGCTTTGCGTCCTGCCACTCGAGGACGACGGGCCCCTCGAAGTTGCGCAGGCCGATGTACCCGCCGCGCATGCGCGCGCGAAAGTCGCCCACAGCGTCTTCGAGCGGCCGTTGCCACTCGTCCGGGGAATGGTCGACCACGAGCATCGACCCGTAACGAACGCGGCAGCCCCACGTACTGAAGCAATAAGCGCCGAAATTGTGCTGCCAGAAGCGCAGCGGACCGTCCGCCACGCGATTCAACGTCGGCGGGAAATGCCCCGGTGGCGGATAGGTCGGACGGGCGTCGGATGGGGGCATCGGCGTTGCGCATCCCTGCAGGGCGAGGAACAGAAGCGGCGAGGCGAGCGTGGCAGCGGGCCACGGCGGGCGCTTGGTCATGGTCACGGTCCGTGTGGGTCGCGTCGACGGTAGCCGCGGCCACGCATGGAGGTCAAGGCGAGCGGCGCCGCGGGGGCAGAGCTGCGTACGTCGGCGCTTGCCTCGCACCCAAAAAGAAACGGGCCGCTTTCGCGGCCCGTTCCATGTACATCCAAACGCGGGGGCGATTACAGCCCGGCTTCCTTACGCAGCGCGTCGGCGCGATCGGTCTTTTCCCAAGAGAACGCGGTCGCTGTTTCCGACTTGCCGTCCTGCCCGGTGTAGGTCAGTTCGTACGGCGCGCGGCCGAAGTGGCCGTAGGCGGCGGTCGGCTGGTACACCGGATGGATCAGGTCGAGCATCTTGACGATGCCGTACGGGCGCAGGTCGAAGTGCGCGCGGATCAGCTTCTCGATCTGCTCGTCGGAGATCTTGCCGGTGCCGAACGTGGTGACCGAGATCGAGGTCGGCTCGGCGACGCCGATCGCGTACGACACCTGCACCTCGCAGCGCTCGGCGATGCCGGCGGCCACGATGTTCTTGGCGACGTAGCGCGCGGCGTAGGCGGCCGAGCGGTCGACCTTCGACGGATCCTTGCCCGAGAACGCGCCGCCGCCGTGGCGGGCCATGCCGCCGTAGGTGTCGACGATGATCTTGCGGCCGGTCAGGCCGCAGTCGCCCACCGGACCGCCGATCACGAAGATGCCGGTCGGGTTGATGTGCACCTTGTGCTTGGGCAGCGCCGACAGCCATTCCTCCGGCAGCACCGGCTTCAGGATCTCCTCGTAGACGGCCTCGACGAGGTCCTTCTGCGCGATGTCCGGATCGTGCTGGGTCGACAGCACCACGGCATCGAGACCCTGCACCTTGTGGTTGGCGTCGTAGCGCAGCGTGACCTGCGATTTCGCGTCCGGGCGCAGCCAGTTCAGCGTGCCGTTCTTGCGCACGCGCGCCTGCTGCTCGACGAGGCGGTGGCTGTAGTACAGCGGCGCGGGCATGAACTCCGGCGCTTCGTCGCAGGCGTAGCCGAACATCAGGCCCTGGTCGCCCGCGCCCTGTTCTTCCGGCGAGGTGCGATCCACGCCAGCGGCGATGTCCGGCGACTGCTTGCCGAGCATGTTGATGATCGCGCAGGTGTGGCCGTCGAAGCCGACGTTCGAGTTGTCATAGCCGATCGCGTTGATCACGTTGCGGGCGAGCGACTCGATGTCGACCCAGGCCGACGTCGTGACTTCGCCGGCGACGATCGCGGCGCCGGTCTTCACCATCGTCTCGCAGGCCACGCGGGCGCGCTTGTCCTGCGCGAGGATCGCGTCGAGGACGGCGTCGGAGATCTGGTCGGCGATCTTGTCCGGATGGCCTTCGGAGACCGATTCGGAGGTGAAGAGATAGCTGGACATCGGCTATATCCTTGTATTCGAATGAAAGGATGGCCGCGCATGATACAGGCTCGGCCCCGCCCGCGCATTCTGCGCGCGGTGCCATTCCGTTCCGGTCAAGGAAACGCCACGGCCGCCCGGGCGGCTAGCATCGCGCGATGGATTCGCTGACCCAGATCGTGCTCGGCGCCGCGGTGGCCGCCGCCGTCGCGCCGCCGCGTCATCGCCGGGCCGCGCTGCTGGCGGGCGCCGCGCTCGGGACGCTGCCCGACCTCGACGTGCTGCTGATCAACCCGTTCACTGACGACCCCGTCGCGCGGATGACCTGGCATCGCAGCTTCAGCCATTCGCTGTTCGTCCTGCCGATCCTGGGGACGCTGCTGTGGGCCTGGCTGCGCTCGCGCGGCGGACGCGTGGCCGAGGCGCCGCGGCGCTGGTTCTGGGCGATGCAGCTGGCGCTCGTCACGCATCCGCTGCTGGACGCGTTCACCGTCTACGGCACGCAGCTGCTGTGGCCATTGCACCCGCCGCCGACGATGTGGTCGAGCGTCTTCATCGTCGATCCGCTCTACACCGTGTGGCTGATCATCGGCTGCGCCACGGCGTGGTGGCTGCGCGAGCGCCGCGGTGCGCAGCGTGCACTGGTCGTCGCGTTGGTGCTGAGCACCGGCTATCTCGGCTGGTCGCTCGTCGCGAAGTCGATCGTCGACCGCCAGGCCGGGCGCGATCTCGCGGCCCTCGGGCTCGCCGATGCGCCGCGCTTCTCGGTGCCGATGCCGTTCAACACGCTGCTCTGGCGCGTCGTCGCGATGACGCCGGACGGCTTCGTCGAGGGCGAGCGCTCGATCGTGGCCGATCGCGGGCCCATGCGCTTCCGCCGCTACCGCTCGGACGTCGAAGCACTGCAGGCGGTGTCGGCGCTGCCCGCGGTGCGGCGGCTCGCCTGGTTCAACCGCGGCTTCATGAAGGCGGAGGTGCGCGACGGCCGGCTCGTGCTGAGCGACCTGCGCATGGGCGCCGAGCCGGACTACACGTTCCGCTTCGCCGTCGCGCGCCGCGATGCGCGGGGGCGATGGTCGGCGGTCCCGCCCGAGCAGCCGCAGTGGCCGTGGGAGGCGACGCGCCGGCTGCCGGACATGTGGCATCGCATCTGGGCCGAGCCGATCGTGGCGGGCGCACGCGGCGCGGACGCGCGTCAGTAGACGACCGCGCGGGCCTGCACGAAGGCGTAGAAGAACACCGCCTTCGGGTCGTTCTGCACCTGGTGCATCTCGCGGCGCATGCCGTCGACGATCTCCTGCGTGACCGCGCCCGCCTCGACGAGCTTGTCGGCGGCCGACAGCAGCAGTTCCTCCCAGAAGCCGATCATCACCTTGCGGCGCGCCGGCTCGCGGTTGTCGAAATAGAAGGTCTTGAGCTCGGTGGTGACGTCGCGATAGCCCCCTGCCAGCAGCAGGTTGCCGAGCTTCGCGCCCACGAACGGGTCGCCGCCGTGCTCGTGCTGGAAGTCGTTGAACGCCATCCAGTAACGCCAGACGTTGGGCGAATACGGATCAAGCAGGAACGAGGAGTTCATCACCTCGGTGATGTAGACCGGCGAGCCCGGCGCGAGCACGCGGCGCACCTCGCTCAGCACGCGCGCGGGCGAGGGCACGTGCTCGAGCACCCAGCACAGGAACGCAGCGTCGAAGCTGCGCGGCTCGAACGGCAGATCACCGGCATCGGCCTGTTGCAGCGTGTAGCGGTCGGCGAGGTGCGGCATGCCGCCTAGGTGCTCGCGCGCGGCGGCGAGCTGCGCGTCGCTCAGGTCGACGCAGGTGGCGTGCAGCTCGGGAAAGCGGCGCAGGAGGATCTCGGTCTGCGCGCCCACGCCGCTGCCGACCTCCAGCAGGTGCCGCGCGCCGGTGTAGTCGATGTTGCGGAAGATCGTCGATTCGGCGATGCGCGCCTGCTTCATGAGCCGCGCCTGCTCGGTGCGCGAAAAGCCGTGCAGGTAGACGGCGGCGTCGTTCGTGTCGGTCATGGCGGAACTCCTGGTGCGCGGATTCCCGCGTCGCGCCCGGAAAGCCGCCGTGAGGTCAGGCCGCTTCCCGTGCCGGCGGCTCGCCGGCGATCAGCGCGTCGAAGTAGTCGCGGGTGAGGCGCGACTGTGCCTCGGCCGTTTCCGCGCGATTGACCACGGCGCGGAACGCCGCGTTCTCCGGCCGGTCCTTGGCGTACCAGCCCAGGTGCTTGCGGGCGATGCGCACGCCGGAGATCTCGCCGTAGAAGGCATGCAGCGCGTCGAGATGGCCGAGCAGCACGTCGCGCACTTCCTCAAGCGACGGCGGTGGCAGTTCCTCGCCGGTGGCGAGGTAATGCGCGACCTCGCGGAAGATCCACGGCCGACCCTGCGCGGCGCGGCCGATCATCACCGCATCGCAGCCGGTGTACGCCAGGACATCGGCGGCCTTGCGCGGCGAATCGACGTCGCCGTTCGCGACCACCGGGATCGACAGCGCGGCCTTGACCATCGCGATCGTGTCGTATTCGGCGAACCCGGTGTATTGCTGGTCGCGCGTGCGGCCGTGGATCGCGAGCGAGGCGATGCCTGCGCTTTCGGCGATGCGCGCGATCGTCAGCGCGTTCTTCGCGTCCGCCGCCCATCCCGTGCGGATCTTCAGCGTCACCGGCACGTCGACCGCGTTCACCACGGCATCCAGGATGCGGCCGACCAGCGCCTCGTCGCGCATCAGCGCCGAGCCCGCCCAGGCATTGCAGACTTTCTTGGCCGGGCAGCCCATGTTGATGTCGATGATCTGCGCGCCGTGCTCGACGTTGTAGCGCGCGGCCTCGGCCATCACCTCGGGGACCGTGCCGGCGATCTGCACGCTGATCGGCGCGGGCTCGTCGACGTGATCCATGCGGTGGCGCGACTTCGCCGTGTTCCAGAAACGCGGGTCGGAGGTCGTCATTTCCGACACGCACAGCCCGGCGCCCAGCCGCTTGCACAGCAGCCGGAAGGGTTTGTCGGTAACGCCCGCCATGGGCGCGAGGACCACGCGGGGCGCGATCTCATAGGGGCCGATGCGCATGTCGCGATTCTACGCGCCGGGCTCAGGCGGGGCCGGCGGCATCCGGGAAGCGGGCGGCGACGTCGGCATGCGAGGGCATCGATAGCGCAGCGCCCGGTCGTTCGGTCGACAGGCCGGCATAGGCGACTGCATAAGCCGCATGCGCCGCGAACGGCCGCTCGGGCGCCGCCGCGAGCGAGGCCGCGAGCGCGCCGTTGAACGCATCGCCGGCGCCCGTCGTGTCGACCACCGCGACCTTGCAGGCGGGCACGCGGTAGCAGGCGTCGCCGTCGCCACGCAGCACATCCGACGCGTGCGAGATGAAGACGCCGGCCGCGCCGAGCGTCACCACCACGCTGCCCCGCGGCAGCAGGCGTCGGCAGTGCGCGTGCAGGTCGGTGTCGGTGCTGGCGGCGAGCGTGTTGGGGTCGAGAGCCACGCCCAGGTGCGTACGCACCAGCGCGGCGAACTCGGTCTCGTTCGGCGTCAGCAGGTCGACCTGGTCGAGAAGCGATGCCGGGACCGCGGCATTCGCCGGGGCAGGGTTGAGGATCGCCAGCGCACCGGCGGCACGAGCCGCGGCGAAGGCGGCCTGCGCGCCGGCCGCGGGCGTCTCGAGCTGCGACAGCACCACGCGCGGCGGCTCGCCGTCGAACGCGGCCTGGACGTGCGCGGCGTCCAGTGCGTCGTTCGCGCCGGGCGCCACCACGATGGAGTTGCGGCCGTTGGCGTCGACGAAGATGCCGGCCGAGCCGGTGGGTGCATCGGCCACAGCGTCGCGCAGGTCGATGCCGTCGGCGACGGCCAGTGCGCACGCGTACTGGCCGCCCGCGTCGTCGCCGAGTGCGCAGGCGAAGCGCGTCGCGACGCCGGAACGTGCGGACGCGACGGCCTGGTTGAATCCCTTGCCGCCCGGGCCGCTGGCGTACGCGCCCGAGCGCGTCTCGCCCGGCGCGGGCAGGGCATCGAGCGTCCACACGTGGTCGACGTTGAAGCTGCCGACCACCACGACCGTCGCGCCCATCGGTCAGGGATTGTTGACGTCGGCCGCGCCGTGCACCGCGACGCGCGCGCCAGCGTCGTGGCGATGGCGGAACAGCGGCACGAACAGCACGGCCATGGCCAGCGCGTAAAGCGCGAACGCCGACCAGATGCCGTGCCAGTCCTTCGCGCCGTCGGCGCCGGTGAAGAACGCATCGATGACGTAGCCCGATACCAGGCTGCCCAGCACCGCGCCGATGCCGTTGGTCATCACCATGAAGAGGCCCTGCGCGCTGGCGCGGATCGTCGGATCGCTCTGCTGCTCGACGAACAGGCTGCCCGAGATGTTGAAGAAGTCGAAGGCCATGCCGTAGACGATGCAGCTCAGGATGATCATCCACAGGCCTGCACCCGGGTCGCCGTAGGCGAGCAGGCCGAAGCGCAGGAACCACGCGATCATCGAGATCGTCATCACCGTCTTGATGCCGAAGCGGCGCAGGAAGAACGGGATGGTCAGGATGAACAGCGTTTCGCTGATCTGCGAGATCGACATGATGATCGCGGGGTACTTCACCGCGAGGCTGTCGGCATAGGTCGGGTCGGCGCTGAACTCGCCGAGGAACGTGCCGCCGTACGCATTGGTGAGCTGCAGGGCCGCGCCCAGCATCATCGCGAAGATGAAGAACACCGCCATGTTGCGGTCGCGGAACAGGCGGAACGAAGACAGGCCGAGCACGTCCACCATCGAACGGCTGTCGCCGCGCACGAGCTTGGGCGGGCAGGGCGGCAGGGTGAAGGCGTACAGGCCCAGCGCGACGGCGGCGCCGGCGGCGATGTAGAACTGGCCGGGCGAGGTTTCGAGGCCGAGCAGGCTGGTCGTCCACAGCGCGGCGATGAAGCCGACGGTGCCCCAGACGCGGATCGGCGGGTAGTCGCGCACGACGTCCATGCCTTCGCGCTTGAGCGCGTTGTAAGCCACCGCGATGCCGAGCGCGAGCGTCGGCATGTAGCAGCACATGGTCAGCATCATGAGCCCGATCAGCGCGCGCGGGCTGTCCATCAGCGGCACGCAGGCCAGCAGGATGCCGCCGGCGATGTGCAGCACGCCGTACAGGCGCTCGGCGTTGATCTTGCGGTCGGCCAGTACGCCCATCAGCGCCGGCATGAACAGCGACGCGAAGCCCATCGTCGAGAACACCCAGCCGAACTCGGTGCCCGACCAGCCCCGGTTCTCGAACCAGTAGCGCCCGATGGTGATGAGCCAGGCCCCCCAGATGTAGAACTGGAGGAAGTTCATCAGCGTGAGGCGGAGCTTGAGGTTCACGGGCGGTCCTGGTGCGGCGCGGAAGTCGCCGCAGCGTAGAGGCAAAAGCGGCCGTGGTGAAGACGCCGGCCGCGCGGGAAGCTGACTAGCCGATGCCGACGAACAGCGCCCACAGGCCGAGCGCCGCGAATACGGCGGCGGCGGTGAGGCGCGCGGCCTTCAGCGGCAGGCGGTCGGCGAAGCGGCTGCCGAGCAGCACGACAGGCACGTTGGCGAGCAGCATGCCGACCGTCGTGCCGGCCACCACCCACCAGAAATCATGGAAACGCACCGCCAGCAGGACGGTCGCCACCTGCGTCTTGTCGCCGATCTCCGCGATGAAGAAGGCGATCGTGGTGGCGAAGAAGGCGCCATAGCGCGCGGCCTTGGCGTCGCCCTCGTCCAGCGTGTCGGGTTTGAGCGTCCACAGCGCCACGGCAAGGAAACTGGCGGCGACGATCCAGCGCAGCATCTCCGGTGTCAGCACGGTGGACAGCCAGTCGCCCAGCGCGGCAGCGAGCGCGTGGTTCAGCACGGTGGCGACGGTGATGCCGGCGACGATCGGCCAAGGGCGCCGGTAGCGCGCGGCAAGCATCAGGGCGAGAAGCTGGGTCTTGTCGCCGATCTCGGCAAGGGCGACCGTGCCGGTCGAAATCAGGAATGCGCTCAAGGGACTGTCCGATAGGGGCCGGGCATGCACGAAGGCGAGGCACGGCCCGGCGGTCGCGCATCGCCTCCGGTCTTGCCCCGGATCGCCAGGCGATCCTCCGCGCGCCACGGCCGGCTGGCCGAGTGTGTTGACGCGCGGGCCGTCGTTGCGACGGCGGACTACTCCCCGAAAGGTGCGCGCATTGTACCCGCCCGCCACAGGGCCCCGCCAATCGTCGCTGCTCGCATGCCGGCCGCGGCGCGCGGTTTACGATGCGGCGCCCACCACGGAGCCGACCCATGCAGTACCGCCGACTCGGATCGTCCGGCCTCAAGCTCTCCGCGCTTTCATTCGGCGCGTGGCTGACCTTCGGCAACCAGATCTCGCGCAGCGAATGCCGCAACCTGATCGCCGCCGCGTGGGACCACGGCATCAACTTCTTCGACAACGCCGAGGGTTATGCCAACGGCGACGCCGAGCGCGTGATGGGCGACGTCATCACCGACCTGCGGCTGCCGCGCGACGGCTTCTGCGTGTCGAGCAAGGTGTTCTTCGGCTCGGCGCAGGACCCGCGGCCCACGCAGCGCGGCCTCTCGCGCAAGCACGTGCGCGATGCCTGCGAGGCCGCGCTCAGGCGCCTTCGCGTCGACGCGCTTGATCTCTACTTCTGCCATCGACCCGATCCGGACACGCCGGTCGAGGAGACCGTGTGGGCGATGGACACGCTGATCCGCCAGGGCAAAGTGCTGTACTGGGGCACGTCGGAGTGGCCCGCGCCGCTCATCCGCGAGGCGCATCGCGTCGCCAGGGCCCATCACCTGCACGCGCCGACGATGGAGCAGCCGCAGTACAACCTGCTTCACCGCGAGCGCGTCGAGCTGGAATACGCGCCGCTGTACGCCGAGCTCGGCCTCGGCACCACGACGTTCTCGCCGCTGGCCTCGGGCCTGCTCACCGGCAAGTACGCCGAGCCCTCGGGCGACGCCCCCGCGCGGCTCGAGCGCGAGGGCATGGGCTGGCTCAAGCGCATCGTTGTCGGCGACGAGAGCGAGCGTCGACCGGAACGGGCACGCCACTTCGCCGAGGCCGCGCGCGCTCTCGGCCATGCGCCGGCGACGCTGGCCATTGCCTGGTGCTTGCGCAATCCGCATGTGTCGACGGTGATCCTCGGCGCGAGCCGCGTGGAGCAGTTGCTGCAGAACCTCGGTGCGCTCGCGCTGGTCGACGCGCTCGACGAGGCGGCGTGGCAGCGGGTCGAAGCTGCGGCCGCATAAAAAAAGGCGCCGGAGACCGGCGCCGAGGGAAAGCTGTGGTGGTCAGTCGACCTGTCGTGGCATGGGCGGCACGGGAGGCAACGCCGGAGGCACCAGTGCCGCGACGCGCGGTGCCGGCGGTGCGGCGGGAGGCGCCGGCGGCGGTGGCGGTGGCGGCGCATCGCCCGGCGGCGGCGGCGGTGCAGGCGCGGCATGGCTCGGCGGTGCCGGCGGCACGGGCGGGGCAGGCGGTGCCGGCGGCAGCGGAATGCGCATGGCCTTGGGCACCTTCAGCTGTGCGGTGGCGGCCTTGCGATCGCGCAGATACTCGACGCTGACCGTCGCGCCCTCGGGCTTGCCGCGCAGTGCGTCCATGACCTCGCGCGGGCTGGCCACGCCACGACCGTCGACCTTGCGGATCACATCGCCCGACTGCAGCCCCGCCAGTTCCGGGCCCGCGCTGACCACCAGCACGCCGTCGGTGGTACCGAAGTAGCGTCCGAGGTTCGCGTCCAGCGACGCCAGGTTGAGCCCGTTCCAGCGGAACGCCTCGGCGAGCGCGAAGGAGCGACAGTTCTCGCCGTCCTTGCAGCTGCCGTCGCGCGCCAGGCGCAGGATTTCGCTGTGGACACGCGGTGAGACGCCGGGCAGCTCGGCCAGGACATCGCGGCCGGCGCCCGTGCCGTCGGTGCGGACGATGCGACGGGTGACGGTCCTGCCATCGGCGCTCGTGCTCTTGAGCACCTGCAGCGGCTGGCCCGGCTTGATTTCGACCGAATCCGCCTCGAACGTCATGCCGCCGTCTGCGCTGCCCATGAAGCGGACATCGCCGCGGGGCCTCACCTCGCTGCCGTCGGCGTTGAAGAGCGTCATCGACGCCGAACGCCGGGGCGTCACCGATGCGGCCGCAGCCTTGCCGTCGTGCTCATAGCCGATGCGCAGCGTGCTGCCTTCCTTTATATCCGCGAGCATCGCGCGCAGGCGCTCAAGTCGCGCATTGCCGTCGGCGCCTTCGACGGGCTTGCCGTCGATGCTCAGGATGCGGTCGCCGGTACGCAGGCCGGCCTTCGCCGCGCCGCTGTCGGGTGTCACGCCGCTGACCCGCACGCCGCGCGATGCATCCGCATCCAGCAGCACGCCAAGCACGGGCCGGCTCAGGGCGCGTTGCTCGAACACGAACACGCCGTCGTTCCTTTCGCCGAGCTCGCGCGACAGTGCGGCGACCTTCCGCGCGGTCGCCTGCAGCTCGGCACGTGCGGCTTCCAGTTCCTTCTGTTTGGCGGCGCGATCATCGGTCTGGGCGGCCGCGCCGAAGGCGACGAGCGCGCCCACCGCGAGCGCGAGCAGGGATTGGCGGGGAGATGGACGTTGCATGGCGACCTCGGAGTGGTGGTCTGTAATCAGTCGACGCGTGCGACCGCGTCCATGGAATAACCCTGCGCGGCCATCCAGCGCTGCGTACCCTCGACGGCGGCGAGTTCCCCCAGCGTGTCGACGCGACGCCGCCACAGGTCGGCGCGTTCGGCCTCGTCCAGCGACGGCTGCGAGAGCGCGGCGTCGATGAGTTGCAGGCGATCGTCGATGTCGGCGGTAAGCACCAGCGCCGGCCCGCTCTGCATGCCCGACTGGCGTGCCAGGGCGACCAGTGCTTCGAGGCGCGACGATTCGCCGCGAAGCTCATCGAGCGCGCGGGCGACGCCGTCCGCGCGCGCCGCACTCGCCAGTGCGGTTGTCGATGTGGCGACCGCGTCGTTTCCCGACCGCTGTGCGGTGGTCACGGCCTGTGCCGGCCGGCTCGGAGATGACGCCGTGAGACCTGCGGCCCTCTCGCGCCGCGGTGGGGTCGCCGGCGCGGCCCCGGTTACCGCCGCAATGGCTTCCGGTTCGGATGCGACCGCGCCGACGCCCGCGGCAACCGCCGGCGCGTCGTTGGCGACCGGCCCCGCATCGCGCGCCGGCATCGCATCGGACGTCGGATGCCTGGTTGCTGCGCTGCCATCGGCGGTCGCAACGACCGGCGGCAGCGACGGCTGCGAAGTCCGCATCGTCACCCGGCCGCCGACCGCCGCGACGCCGAGCGCGGCCGCCATCGCCCAGCGCGTGCGCTGCGACGACGGCCCGTGGGGTCGCGATGCGGCTGTACCTGTCGGCAGCGAGACCGCGAGACGCGACCAGGCGTCGGCTGGCGGCCCGTCGAGCGGCAGCGCCGCGAATGCCTGCTGCCAGTTGGGAATATCCGGCGTGCGCGGATGCTCGGCGTCAGCCACGGTCGGCCTCCTCGGGTGTTTCCAGCAGCGCGCGAAGCCGACGGCCGCCGCGCGCGAGTTGCGATTTGGAGAAGCTCGCAGTGCGCTGCAACAGCCCGGCGATCTCCTCGTGGGTGTAGCCCTCGGCGTGATAGAGCCAGAGGACGCTGCGCGTCGACGGCGGCAGTCGCAGCAGTGCGCGGGTCAGCGTCGCGGCATCCGCTGCAGCGGCGGGCGGCGGTGCGAGATCCTCGAACTCGTGCTCGCCCATCGGCAGCTCGTCGTCCAGCAGCCGGCGACGGCGCAGCTTCTGCAGCGCCTCGTTCACCGCTACCTGGCGCAGCCACCCCCAGAACGGGCTGCCGCCGCGGAACGACCGCAGATTGCCGAAGACCTTCAGCATGGTGTCCTGCAGTACGTCCGCGGCGTCGTCGCGGTCGCCGCAGAGGCGCAACGCCAACGTGTAGACCGGCCGCTCGAACCAGCGGAACAGCTGCTCGAAGGCCGCGTGCTCGCCGGCGCGGGCACGTTCGAGCAGCGACGCCGGCACGTCGATCGCGAAGCTGCTGCGCGCCGGGGCGGGCGCAGCGGTCGCGGTCCGGGGTGCGTCGGCAGTCATGGCGAGCGTCATCCCCCTTCCAGATGCGCGGTGCGGCGAAACCGTCGCAGCCGCCCGGCGCCTATACTCGGTTCAACGACAGGGGAGGAACACCATGGGCATTTCGATCGTCGGGCTTTTCATCGCCGCCGTGGTCGTCATCGTGCTGTTCAAGGCGGTGCGCATGGTGCCGCAGGGCTACGAATGGACGGTGGAAGCCTTCGGCAAGTACACCCACACCATGTCGCCTGGCCTGCACTTCCTGATCCCGATCTACCAGGGCGTTGGCCGCAAGATCAACATGATGGAGCAGGTGATGGACGTCCCCAGCCAGGACGTGATCACCAAGGACAACGCGGTGGTCAAGGTCGACGGCGTCGTCTACTTCCAGGTGCTCGATGCGGCCAAGGCCGCCTACGAGGTGGCGACGCTGGAGATCGCCATCCTCAACTTGGTGATGACCAACATCCGCACCGCGATCGGCTCGATGGACCTCGATGAGTCGCTGTCCAAGCGCGACGAGATCAATACGAAGGTGCTGGTGGCGGTCGACCAGGCCACGCACCCCTGGGGCGTCAAGGTCAACCGAATCGAGCTGAAGGACATCGCGCCGCCGCGCGACCTCGTGGATTCGATGGCGCGCCAGATGAAGGCCGAGCGCGAGAAGCGCGCCAACGTGCTGGAGGCCGAGGGCTTCCGGCAGGCCGCGATCCTCAAGGCCGAGGGCGAGAAGCAGTCGAAGATCCTCGAGGCCGAGGGCGACCGCGAAGCGGCGTTCCGGGAGGCCGAGGCCCGCGAACGCCTGGCCGAAGCCGAGGCGCGCGCCACGCAGCTGGTCTCCGACGCGATCGCCGCCGGCAACGTGCAGGCCATCAACTACTTCGTCGCGCAGAAGTACATCGAGGCGTTCAAGTCGCTGGCCGAGGCGCCGAACCAGAAATTCGTGATGATGCCGATGGAGTCCAGCGGCATCATCGGCTCGATCGCCGGCATCGCCGAGCTCGCCAAGGAAGCGCTGGACCGGCCGTCCACGCCGCGTCCGCCCGCGGTACCACGCTGAGGCCATCGCCATGCGCTGGGAACTTGCCACGACCGCCTGGGCGCTCGCCGCGTTGGGACTGATCGCCGCCGAGGTGATCGCACCGGGCGCCTTCATGCTATGGCTGGGCATCGCCGCGGCGGCCACCTGCCTGATCGTGTTCGCACTGCCGGAGCTGCCGGTGATCGCGCAGATGCTGGTCTTCGCCGTGCTGAGCGTGGCCTCGGTGCTCGCCTATCGCCACTGGTTCCGTGGCGCCGGACGGTCCAGCGATCAACCCGCGCTCAACCGTCGCGCCGAGCAGCTGATCGGCCGCGTCGAGCCCCTCGTCGCGCCCATCGTCGACGGCCGCGGCCGAGTGCAGATCGCCGACGCGCTCTGGGACGTGGAAGGCCCCGACCTTCCCGTCGGCACGCGTGTTCGTATCGTCGGTGTGCGCGGCATGACGCTCGAGGTGCGGCCGCAGTAATGCGCCCCGGCGCGGGTGCCCTACGCGGGCGTCCGCGCGGTCGGCGCCGATCCGGGATAATCGTCGGCCCCAACCGGCTGCGATCCCGTCATGACGAACAAGACCGTCCTCAACGAGACCCACCGCGCCCACGGCGCCAAGATGGTCGACTTCGGCGGATGGGACATGCCCATCCACTACGGCTCGCAGATCGACGAGCACCACCAGGTGCGCCGCGATGCCGGCATGTTCGACGTCTCCCACATGACCGTGGTCGACCTGCGCGGCGCGCGCGTGCGCGAGTTCCTGCGCATGCTGGTCGCCAACTCCGTCGACAAGCTCAAGAAGCCGGGCAAGGCGCTGTACACCTGCATGCTCAACGAGCGTGGCGGGGTGATCGACGACCTGATCGTCTATTACATGGACGAGAGCTTCTTCCGCCTCGTGGTCAATGCCGCCACCCGCGAGAAGGATCTCGCGTGGATCCGCGGCCAGGCGCTCGCGTTCGACGTCGAGGTCACCGAGCGCGACGACTACGGGATGATCGCGGTGCAAGGCCCGAATGCGCGCGCGAAGGTCATCGGCCTGCTGCGCGAGGAACAGCGCACCGCGATCGACAAGCTCGGCCGCTTCGCCGCCGGCACCGCCGCGACCGATGACGGCATCGAGCTGTTCGTCGCGCGCACCGGCTACACCGGCGAGGACGGCTTCGAGGTGCTGGTGCCGGCCGACCGCACCGCGCATGTCTGGCAGCGCCTGGCCGACGCGGGCGTCAAGCCGGCCGGCCTCGGCGCGCGCGACACGCTGCGCCTGGAGGCTGGCATGAACCTCTACGGCCAGGACATGGACGAGGACGTGTCGCCCTACGAGGCGGGTCTCGCATGGACGGTGGCGATGGACGAAGGCCGCGACTTCGTCGGCCGCGCCGCACTCGAGCAGCAACTCGCCGACGGCGTCGCAAGGCAGACGGTCGGCCTCGTCATGGACGAGAAGGGCGTGCTGCGCCATGGCCAGAAGGTGCTGACCAGCGCGGGCGAGGGCGAGATCCTCTCGGGCACGTTCTCGCCGACGATCGGCAAGGCGATCGCGCTCGCGCGCGTGCCGTCGGGCGAGCTTTGCGAGGTGCGCGTCGACATCCGCGGGCGCGAGGTGCCGGTACGGGTCGTCAAGTATCCGTTCGTCCGCGAAGGCGCGAGCCTCGTCTGACCCGCCGCCTGCGGACGAGCGGCTGTCGCGTCCGCAGCGCTTGGCTAAACTAGCCGCGCATCGCGTCACCCACGCATCCATCGCGAACCCCACTGCACCGGAGCCCCCATGAGCGAGATCCCTGGCGATTTGAAGTTCCTCAAGACCCACGAGTGGGCCCGCGTCGAAGGCGACGGCAAGGTGACCGTCGGCATCTCCGACCACGCGCAGGGGCTGCTGGGCGATCTCGTCTACGTCGAACTGCCGAACGTCGGCGACCGCGTCGAGGCAGGCAACGCCTGTGCGGTGGTCGAGTCGGTCAAGGCCGCCTCGGACGTGTATGCGCCGGTCACCGGCAAGGTCGTCGCGGTCAACTCGGCGCTCGCCGACAAGCCGGAGACGATCAACGAGGACGCCTATGGCGAGGGTTGGCTGTACCAGCTCGAGATCGAGGACGCCGAGCAGCTCAACGAACTGCTCGAGCCCGACGACTACGCCGAGCAGCTGGAAGACGATCACTGATCGTTCTTTTCAGGTGGTATCTCCGGAAGGCCGCGGAAGTCCGCGGCCTTCTTCGTTTTTCGGTCGCTGGAACTGCGAGCGTCGGCGCCGTGCCCGATGCGGTCGGCAAGCGCTCGCGTCGACTGCGCGATGCCTGCGTCGCGACCGATGTGCGGCCGCGCGCGCGATACGACGATCGCGACGGGCGTGCCGGCGCATGCGCATGCTCTCGCCGCGGTTCGCGCAAATCGGCGCAATCGGGCTTGTGCGACGCGCAAGCCGGTCGTTTTCTTCGCGTGGCGAACACACCGGCGACGCGTCCCGTTCGGCTTCCGTTTGGGCAGCTCCGGCTCGACGAACGCGGGTGTGCATCGCACTGCACGCACGGCAATGCGCGATTAAAAACCGCATGTTTTCCGATGTTTTTCTTCGTGCCCGAGCGCGCGACGTGCATGGCCGCGAATGCGAGGCGGCAACGGCATCGCGTCTCGGCCCGCTCCCTCGCACTGTCACCCGTCGGGCAGGGGCGAAAAAAAATCGCCCAAGTTGTTGACACGCAAAAAAACGCTGATTAGGTTTCGCCCCAGCAGCGAAACCTGCATAAGCGAGTGAAAAAAACAGACGCGACAACGCGCAACACAAAACGGACCTCCGCCCGGAATACAAAACCGGTGGACGCAGGTTCCGTTTCCCTCGCGAAAGCACGCAGCGCATTCCGAAGCAGCCCGACCCGCCGCTCGCGGGCCGGGCTTTTTCGTGACCGCGCCACGCGTGCGCTACAGACAGGTGCTGTCGATTTCGGCGGGTGCATGCCGCCCGCCGCTGCTTCCGTCGCATCGGTTCCAGGATGCGGCGGCCAGTCGCCGGGCTGTTCCCGCGACGTCGTCTTGAACTGGGCAATACCCCGATAGACCACTAACGAGGAGCCACCCCATGGCCACGAAGAAGGCAACCAAGAAGTCCACCGCCAAGAAGGCGACCAAGAAGGCCGCCGGTAAGAAGGCTGCTGGCAAGAAGGCCACCGCCAAGAAGGCAACCGCCAAGAAGTCGACCGCCAAGAAGGCGACCAAGAAGTCGACGGCCCGCAAGGCCACCGCCAAGAAGGCCGGCGCGCGCAAGACCGCGGCGAAGAAGGGCGGCGCCCGCAAGGCCGCTGCCAAGAAGTCGACCGCCCGCAAGGCGACCGCCAAGAAGTCGACCGCCCGCAAGGCCACCGCCAAGAAGGCCGGCGCGCGCAAGACCGCGGCGAAGAAGGGCAGCGCCCGCAAGACGGCTGCCAAGAAGGGCGGTGCCCGTCGCACGTCGGGCCGTCGTTCGGCTCGCGGCGCGGCCGAGGCCCCGACCGCGATGCCGGCGACCCCGGCACCGATGATCTAAGAAGAAAAACAACACCGATTACCGCGACAAACGACTCTCTCCCGCAGCCCAGGCGGGGGAGAGTTTTTTTTGCGCGTTCGCCTGCGATGCGGTTGCCGGTTGCCGATTGCGGCGCGTCGCCAGCGGCAGCGCGCATCGCCGCCTGGCAAATAGGGCGCCGCGGCCACGTTCGCGTTTCACGACGCCCGGAGCGGACGCGGTGCGAGGCACGGGCTCGACATGAGAAGCGGCGTCGATGCATTTGATCGTCACGGCCGGTCGCGCTCGATGCAAGGCACGGCGGTGAAGCGGTCGCAAAGGTGCGCGTTGAAGTCGAATGCCGACGGGACGTCGTGAAGTCGCCGCAAGCCGAGACCCCGATGCGGCGTCGTGGAAGGCGCTCATCGTTGCGCCGGCGCCGCCAGCGCGGCTGTCGTCGACACCATGTGTGAGGGACTCGCAGCGGCAAGACCGCCGTCGCTGGTCCTATGTAGATCGACGCTACCCAAGCAGACCCGACGCATCGTCGGATCCCCCGCGATGTCCGCGATAGCCACGTGGACGCGGCCGACCGACGACGGATCGAGCTGCCGAAGACCACGCCCGCGCTCGATGCTTGTCCACCTGCATCGCCAGCCTCAAACAAAAACGGCCGGCACTGCGCCGGCCGTCGATGCGATCGATGAGGGGCTCAGTGTGGCGCGGCGATTGCCTTGCCGCCGCTCGCGCCGGCCGCATCCGCGTCGTCGTTCTGCACGAACTGCGAGGGCTCCTCGAAGTCCTCCTTCATCCAGCGGCTGCCGGGGATGCCCAGCGCGCGGTCGAGGATGGTGGGCACCAGCGCGGACGGCAGCGAGCTCTCGCTGTTCCACATCAGCGCGACGCCGAAGTCGCGGTCGGGCAGCATCGCCACGGCGCCGCGGTAGCCCTGCACGGCGCCGCCGTGGAAGACCATCGTGTTGCCGGCGTAGTTGTAGACGCGCCAGCCGATGCCGTAACCCGCCGAGCTCAGGCGTTCCCGGCGCCATGCCGAGGCGCGCATCTCGCCGGGCGTGTCGACGACAGGGCGATGCAGCGTGGCGAGCAGCGAATCCGGCAGCACGTCGGGGCGATAGCCCGTCTGCGCGATCAGCCACTGCGCCATGTCGCTGGCGCTCGCATTGACGCCCGCGGCGGGCAGCACCTGGTAGTAGGTCGTCTTCGGCATCACCGGCACCCAGCCGCCGCGGCCGTGCACGTGCGGGCGCGCCCAGCGCGGGCTGGACAGCAGGCCTTCCATGCCGACGCTCGCGTCGTCCATGCCAAGCGGCTTGAGGATGCGGCGCTGCACTTCCTGGCCGTAGAACTGGCCGGTAGCGGCGAACACCACGTCGCCGATCAGGCTGAAGGCGACGTTCTGGTAGCCGTAGCAGGTGCCCGGCTGGCAGGACAATGGAACGGTGGACAGGCGCTGCGCCAGCGTCTGGTAGGGCACGTAGGACTCGAGGTCGCGGTCCAGCGTATTGCGCGGCAGGCCGACGCTCTGGCTCACCACGTTGGCGACCGTCACGCTCTGCGTCGCGACCGGGTCGCTCAGCCGGAAGCTCGGCACGTACTGCGTGACCTTGTTGTCCCAGCGCAGCGAGCCGTCGTTGACCAGCATGCCGGTGAGCGTGCCGGCGAACGCCTTCGACAGCGATGCGAGGCGGAACACGGTGTGCGCATCGACCGGTTCGGCGGCCGAGAGATCGGTGATGCCATAGCCGCGCGCGCTGATGACGCGGCCCTTGTGCACGATCGCCATCGCGAGGCCCGGCACCTTCTGGCCGGCCACGAGCGATTGCGCCAGCGATTCCATCTGCGCGACGTTGAAGTCCGCGGCGATCGGCAGCGGGCTGCGCACGACCCGCGGCGCGACGACCGGCATCGCCTGCGGCGTCGGCGTCGGCGTCTGTGCGCCGGCGCCGGTGCCGAGCGCGACCGGGAGCAGGAACGCAAGCGCGCCGACCTGCCAGGCACGGCGACGGAAGCGGGTCTTGTCAGTCATGGGCGCTGGTTTCCACGGCGATTTCACGTACCGATCATAGCGGCGTCACACCGGCGTGCCACGCGCTGGCATGTTCAGGAACGTGGTTCTTTCAGAAAAAGTGACATTGCGCCGGCCGCTTGTCGCAGCGATGCAGCCGCTCCGCAGCGAACGTGTCCCGCGCTGAACGGATGTTCAGGCGTTAAGGCGTTTCGGACCCGTCAGCAAGACGTAAGAAATTCGTTAGGCGGCAACGGTCTCGCGGACCCGGAAAAGATCCGATGCGCGCTCGGCCATCATGATCGTCGGCGCATTCGTATTGCCGCCAAGCAGCGTCGGCATCACCGAGGCGTCGACGACGCGCAGGCCTTGCACGCCACGCACGCAGAAGTCCGGCGCTACCACGCTGTCGTCGTCGACGCCCATGCGGCAGGTGCCCACCGGGTGGTAGATCGATTCCGCCTTGCGACGGACGAAGGCTTCGAGGCCGGCGTCATCGAGGTCGTCGCGATCCGGGATCACCGGCCTTCCGCGGTAAGGCGCGAACGCGGGCTGCCGCAGCAGGTCGCGCGAGAGGCGGGCGCACTCGACCATCATCCGCATATCGAGCCCATCCGCATCCGACAGGTAGTTCGCGAAGATTCGCGGCGGCGCGGATGGATTCACCGACGCGAGCTCGAGGCGACCGCGGCTGCGCGGGCGCAGGAAACAGGCATGCACGGTGTAGCCGTCGCCCGGCAGGCGATGGCGGCCGTGGTCGTCGAGCTGCGCCGGCACGAAGTGCAACTGGATGTCCGGGCGCTCGTCGGGCGCGAGCGCGGAGCGCACGAATGCGCCTGCCTCGGCGATGTTAGAGGTGCCCGGGCCGCGGCGCCCGCGCAGGTAGTAGTCGAAGGCGACGCGCGCGTCGCTCAGGCGGTCGTAGGTGACACGCTGCGTGCTCGCGTGCAGCGTGCAGATGTCGAGGTGGTCCTGCAGGTTGGCGCCGACGCCCGGCGCGTCGTGCAGCACGGCGATGCCGTGCGCGCGCAGTGGGTCGGGCGGGCCGATGCCCGAGAGCATCAGCAATTGCGGCGAGTTGATCGCACCGCCGCAGAGCAGTACCTCGCGGTCGGCATGTACGCGCTGCAGCCGGCGGCCTTCGGCGTACTCGACGCCGACCGCGCGGCGACCGTCGAACACCACGCGCGTCGTCAGCACGCCGGTACGCACGGTGAGGTTGGGCCGATGCAGGGCAGGCCGCAGGTAGGCCACCGCGCTGGAGCAGCGCGCGCCGTCCTTCTGCGTGACCTGGTACAGGCCGAAGCCGGCCTGCGATTCGCCGTTGAAGTCGCTATTGACCGCGTAGCCGAGCTCGCGGCCGGCTTCGACGAACGCATGCGACAGTGGATTGACGTGGCGCAGCGAGGCCACGTGCAGCGGGCCATCGCGGCCGTGCAGCGGGCCGCCGAGGTCGGCATTGCATTCGCTGCGCAGGAAGTAGGGCAGCACGTCGCGCCAGGCCCAGCCGGTCGCGCCATTCGCCGCCCAGGCGTCGTAGTCGGCGCGGTGGCCGCGCACGTAGCACATCGCATTGATCGAGCTGGAGCCGCCGAGGACGCGGCCTCGCGGCCACCACAGGCGGCGGCCCTCGAGCGCCGGCTCGGGCTCGGTGACGTAGTTCCAGTTGATGCTGGGCACGTTGACCAGCTTGGCGATGCCCGCGGGCATGTGGATAAAGGGGTGGCGGTCACGCGGTCCTGCCTCGAGCAGCAGGACGCGCACGGCGGGATCGGCGCTCAGGCGATTGGCCAGCACGCAGCCCGCCGAGCCGGCGCCGACGATGATGTAGTCATACATGCGAAGTCCCCGGAGCCGTCGTGCATCGCCACGGACGAGCATAGCGCCGCGGGCTGGCGGCGCGGCCGGTCGGGGAGTACGGTGCGCATCCCTGAGCCGATGCGCGACCGATGACAGCCGATCCCGGGCACGTCCCCAGCGAGCAGGCGCGCGTGCTGCGCGGCGAATGGCCGGCACTGCTGCTATCGATGGCGTTCTTCTTCTGCGTGCTCACCGCCTACTACGTGATGCGGCCGGTGCGCGAGCAACTGTCGGCCGCGGTCGGCTCGACGCAGCTGCCCTGGTTCTACGCGGCCACGTTCGTCGCGACCCTGCTGCTCACGCCGCTGTTCGCCGCGCTGGTTGCGCGTTGGCCGCGGCGGATCATGGTGCCGGTGGTCTACGGCGTGTTCGTGGCATGCCTGCTCGCCTTCGTGCCCTTCTTCGCCGACCCGACCCTGCTGCCCGCACGCGTACTCGGCGTGGTGTTCTTCGTCTGGGTGAGCGTGTTCAACCTGTTCGTGGTGTCGGTGTTCTGGATCTTCATGTCCGACATCTGGTGGCCCGCGCAGGCGCGCCGGCTGTTTCCGGTGATCGCGTTCGCGGGGACCGCGGGCGCGCTGGCCGGGCCGGCGATCACGCGCTCGCTCGTGGGCGTGATCGGCATCGCGCCGTTGCTGGTGGTCTCCGCGGTGCTGCTCGGCGTGGCCACGGTGCTGTCGGTCGCGCTCGGGCGCTGGGCGCGCGACGATCGGCGCCAGGCTGCCCGCGACGATGCGCCGATCGGCGGCGGCATGCTCGATGGCCTCAAGCAGGTGTTCGCGCATCCCTTCATGCGCAGTATGGCGCTGCTGCTGATCCTCGCGGACGGCATCGGCACCATCAATTACGCGCTGCTCGCCGACTATTCCGGCGCCACCTTCGCCACCGGCGAGGCACGGACCGAGTTCGCCGCGACGGTCGACCTCGCCACCAACCTGTTGACCATGCTGCTGCAGGCGGGCGTGACCTGTTGGTTGATGCCGATGATCGGCGCGGGGCGCGCGTTGATCATCTGGGCGGGCATCGCGATGGCCGCGCTGGCCCTAGTGGTGTTCGCACCGGATGCGTATGCCCCGCTGGTGGGCGCGATGCCGTCCGTGGCGATCGCGGCGATCGTTAGCCGCGCGCTGGCCTACGGCCTTGCCGAGCCCGCGCGGCACGCGCTGTTCACGCAGGTCGCGCGCAACGCGCGCTACAAGGGCCAGAACGCGGTCGACACCGCGGTCTGGCGTTTCGGTGATCTTGTGATTGCGCTCTCGATGAACGGCATGAAGGCGCTCGGTGCGGGCGTATCGGCGATAGCGGGCATCGGCGTGGTCGCCGCGGGCATAGCTGCGGCGATCGGCTGGCGGCTGTCGCGCGCCGGCACGATCCGCGAGGCGGAGCCGCACGCCGAATGAGGCCGCGTGCGGTCTGGCGCCGCCGGCTCGGCCGCGTCTTCATCGTCTGGATCGCCCTGGCCTTCGTCGCGCTGGTCTACGGCATGGCCGTCGAGCCGCGCCGGCTGGTACAGCGCGACTACACGCTGGCGCCGACGAACTGGCCTGCGCGCTGCGACGGTCTGCGCTTCGACCACGTCAGCGACATCCACACCGGTTCACCCGGCAACGGCCTCGACAACCTCGACCGCGTCGTCGCGCGCCTGGCCGCCAGCGACTCCGATGCCGTCGTGTTGACCGGCGACTACGTGATCCTCAGCGTCCTCGGCGGCCGCTACATCCCCGCCGGTCGCGTCGCCCCGCACCTGCGCGCGCTCACCGCGCGCAAGCCGGTGTTCGCGGTGCTGGGCAACCACGACTGGTGGAAGGACGGGCTCGCCGTGCGCCGCGCACTCGAGTCGGCCGGCGTCGTGGTGCTCGAAGACCAGGCCGCGCGTGTCCGTCTGCGCAACTGCGACGTCTGGATGGTCGGCGTGGGCGATCTCTGGACCGCGCCGCATAACGTGCGTCGCGCCTTTTCGACGGTGAGTGGCGACGCGCCCGCCATCGTGCTCACCCATAACCCCGCGCTGTGGCCACAGGTGCCGTCGCGAGCCTCGCTGGTGCTCGCCGGCCATACGCACGGTGGGCAGATATCGCTGCCGGGCATCGGCCAGCCCGCACAGTGGGGCAAGCCCGAGAACCGCTACATCCGCGGCAGCTACCAGGAGGGCGCACGGCTGCTGTTCGTCTCGCCGGGCATCGGCACCAGCATCCTGCCGCTGCGGCTGGGCGTGCCGCCGGAGATCTCGCGGCTGACCCTGCGTACCGCCGTCAGCGCGACGGGCGGGGCGACACCCGCATCGTGACCGTCGCCCGGAACACGGTTTCGCCCTCGCGATTGCGGGTCTCCACCAGCACCGGCACGTCGGCCGCTTCCGTCGGTATCGACGTCGGATCGACGCGTGCGACCGTCGTCATCGTGCCGACCGCTTTGCGCAGGTACTCGACCTGCATCCCGCGCGGAATCCAGCGCATCGAAGGCGGCAGCGCAGTGTCGGTGGCGAGCCCCGCCGCGAGTTCGGCGGCGTTGCACAGCGCGATGGCGTGCACGGTGCCGATATGGTTGGTGACGCGCCGGCGGTGCGCGAAGCGCACGACGCAGTGGCCGGCCTCCAGCCTGTCGATGCGCGGCGCGATGCTGGCGAAGTAGGGCGCCCGGACGCAGACCGCGCGGGCGAACAGCCAGCGTCCCGCGGGCCAGCGTGCCAGGCGCGCGTAAAGGTCGAGCAGGTTCATCGCGGTCTCCGCAAAAGCAGACGGCGGGCCGAAGCCCGCCGTTATTCGTACATCGTTGTCGATCAGGCCGCGGCGCGCGACGAGGCATCCGTCGCGAGGCCCGCGTAACCCGCCGAGCGAAGTTCCGCAGCCTCGAAGTCGTCGACGCTGATCGTGTCGATCGTCATCTCGCGCAACTGCTCCAGCTGGCGGCGCTCGTCGGCCGTGATCCAGCCGTTGCGCTCGGCGAGGTCGAGCTGCGAGACGAAGTCGTGCGCCTCCACCTGGCCCTTCAGCGCCTTCTGGAACTTGCGCTCGATCGGCTCGGCGGCGATGACGGCGGCGAGGTAGCTGTCGATGCGACCGGCCGGATTGTTCGGCGTCGGCGCGAGGAAGGCACCGCGACCGAGCCGGTCGCGCGCCTCGTTCGGCGTCATCAGGATCGAGGCCACCTTGCGGCTCAGGCGGTCGCTCGGCGCCACGGCGCGACGGCCGAGCGGGAACACCAGCACCCACAGCAGCCAGCCGATGCCGCGCACCGGGAAGTTGCGCAGCGCGGCCGAGAGCGACTGCTCCAGCTTGTGCATCGAGCTGTGGAACGCCCAGGCCAGCAGCGGACGATCGGCCGCCGGGCGGCCCTGGTCCTCGTAGCGCTTGAGCATCGCGCTGGAGATGTAGAGCTGGCTCAGCACGTCGCCCAGGCGCCCGGACAGCGACTCCTTGAACTTGAGCTTGCCGCCTAGCAGCAACATCGAGGTGTCGGCGAGCAGGGACAGCACCGCCGAGTAGCGGTTGAGCTTGCGGAAGTAGCGCTTGGTGTAGTCGTCGCCCGGGGCCGAGCCGATGCTCGCACCGGTGATGCCGAACCACAGCGAGCGCACCGCGTTGGAGATCGCGAAGCCGATGTGGCTGAAGAGCGCGCGGTCGAAGTCGCGCAGGCCCTGCGCGCGGTCGGCGTTCGCCGCGGCCTTCATCTCGGTGAGGACCCACGGATGGCAGAGGATCGCGCCCTGGCCGAAGATCATCAGCGAGCGCGTCATGATGTTCGCGCCCTCGACGGTGATCGAGATCGGCGAGGCCTGCCACGCGCGGCCCAGGTAGTTGCGCGGGCCGAGGATGATGCCCTTGCCGCCATGGATGTCCATGGCGTCCTGGATGAGCTGGCGGCCCATCTCGGTGCAGTGGTACTTGGAGATCGTCGACGGCACCGCCGGCAGCTCGCCGCGCGCGACGGCTGCGGCCGAGGCTTCAGCCAGCGCGGTCACCGTGTAGGCATTGCCGCCGATGCGCGCCAGCGCTTCCTCGACGCCCTCGAAACGGCCGACCGACAGGCCGAACTGCTTGCGGATGCGCGCATACGAGCCGGTCACCAACGCGCCCAGGCGCGAGCCGCCCGAGGCGGTCGACGGCAGCGTGATCGAGCGGCCGATCGACAGGCACTCGACCAGCATCTGCCAGCCCTTGCCCGCGTATGCCTCGCCACCGATGAGCTGGCTGAGCGGGATGAAGACGTCCTTGCCGCGGATCGGGCCGTTCTGGAACGGCGAGTTGAGCGGCATCGCGCGGCGGCCGATCTCCACGCCGGGCGTGTCGCGCGGCAGCAGGCCGAGGGTGATGCCGATGTCTTCCTTGTCGCCCAGCAGCTTGTCCGGGTCGTACATGCGGAAGGCGAGGCCGATCAGCGTCGCGACCGGCGCGAGCGTGATGTAGCGCTTGTCGAAGGTGAGCCTGACGCCGAGCACGCGCGCCCCGTTCCACTCGCCCATGCAGACGATGCCGTAGTCGGGGATCGAGGTCGCATCCGAGCCGGCCCACGGGCCGGTCAGGCCGAAGCAGGGCACTTCACGGCCGTCGGCCAGGCGTGGCAGGTAGTAGTCCTTCTGCTCCTGCGTGCCGTAGTGCATCAGCAGCTCGGCCGGGCCGAGCGAGTTCGGCACGCCGACGGTGGAGCTCACCACCGACGAGATCGACGCCAGCTTCTCGATCACCTTGTGGTTGCCCAGGGCGGTGAAGCCGAGGCCGCCGTACTCCTTCGGCACGATCATGCCGAAGAACTTGTTCTTCTTGATGTAGTCCCAGAGCTCGGGCTGCAGGTCGGCATGGACGTGGGTGATCTCCCAGTCGTTGACCATCCTGCAGAGCTCCTCGACCGGACCGTCGAGGAAGGCCTGCTCGTCGGGACGAAGCTCGGGCTTGGGCTGCGACAGCAGCACATTCCAGTCCGGCTTGCCGGTGAACAGCTCGCCCTCGAAGCCGACCGTGCCGGCCTCCAGCGCGACGCGCTCGGTTTCCGACAGCGGCGGCAGGATCTTCTTGAAGATGCCGAACAGCGGCGCGGCGATCAGCGCGCGGCGCAGCGGCACCACCAGCAGCGGCACCGCGACGATCGCGAGCAGGACGGCGGCCAGGACGGTGGCGGTCGGATTGGCCTGCAGCAGCCAGCAGGCGACCAGGCCGACCGCCGACAGCGCGACCCAGACCGGCAGGCGGAGGCGATGGTAGGCGGCGATGCCAGCGATGATCAGCAGTACGAGGAACGGTGCGGCGATGCTCATGGAGCGCTCCTGCGGACGTCGCGTCCGCGCGGGTGATCGTGGATTGAGGCTGTCGAGGCGGATTCAAACGCCGGCATGAAACGCTCGACATACGCACGAGTATGGTAACGTCCGCGGACCGCTGTCAACGCCCGTTTTCCACCGTCGGACGGGCCTGTTTCCCGATGCATACTGTCCCGGCCGTACCCGTACGGATACACTGCGCACATGACGAGTGAAACGCCTGCCAAGTCCGATCGAACCGGGCGCCTCAGCGCCGACGACTGGGCGCAGGCCGCCCTCGACCTGATCGCCGAGCAGGGCGTGCCCGCCGTGGCCGTCGAGCCGCTGGCGCGTCGTCTCGGCGTCACCAAGGGCAGCTTCTACTGGCACTTCCCGTCGCGCGAATCACTGCTGGTGGCCGCGCTGGAGCGTTGGGAAAAGACCGAGCAGGAGGCCATCTTCGGCCAGCTCGAGCAGATCGCCGATCCGCGTCAGCGCCTGCGCCAGCTGTTCGACGTGGTGGCGCACGAGGTGACCTCGCACATCGTCTATTCGGCGTTGCTCAAGGCGCTGGACCACCCGATCGTCGCGCCGGTCATCGGCCGCGTCTCGCAGCGCCGCCTCGAATGGCTGGCCGCGTCCTTCCGCCAGGCCGGGCTCGACCCGACCTCCGCGCAGCACCGCGCGCGGCTGGCGTATGCCGCCTATGTCGGCTTCCTGCAGCTCAACCTCCAGCTCAACCAGACGCGGCTGCCGCGCGAGGAGTTCGAGGCGTTCGTCGAGCACATGATGGCCACGTTGATTCCCTGAGAATCGGCGGTTTCGCGTTTTCCTTTTTCACATCGCAGGAGGTTCCACATGAATGCCCTCGTCCAGGACGTCGACAAGCGCGCCCCCGAGGTGCAGGGCCGTGGCACCACGCTGGAAAGCCTCAAGCAGTGGGTGGACCAGGTCGCCGCGCTGGCGCGCCCGGCCGCCATCCACTGGTGCGACGGCTCCGACGCCGAGAACGCTGCGCTCGTCGCGAAGATGGAAGCCGACGGCACGCTGATCCGCCTCAACGAGGAGACGAACCCCGGGAGCTGGCTGCACCGCTCGCACCCGGACGACGTCGCGCGCGTCGAGCACCTCACCTTCGTCTGCACGAGCGAGCAGGACGACGCCGGCCCGAACAACCACTGGATGTCGCCGGCCGACGGCCACGCGCAGATGGACTCGCTGTTCGAGGGCTGCATGGAAGGGCGGACGATGTACGTCATCCCGTACTGCATGGGCCCCATCGACTCGCCGATTTCGCGCTGCGGTGTCGAGATCACCGACAGCCCGTATGTCGTCGCCAACATGCGGATCATGACGCGCATGGGCGAGGCGGCCCTGCAGCGTATCGAGCGCGAGGGCACGTTCGTCCGTGGCCTGCATTCGACCGGCGAGCTCGACCCGAATCGCCGCTTCATCATGCACTTCCCGGAAGAGCTGACGATCAAGTCGTACGGCTCCGGCTACGGCGGCAACGCGCTGCTCGGCAAGAAGTGCCACGCACTGCGCATCGCCTCGCACCAGGCACGCCAGGAAGGCTGGCTCGCCGAGCACATGCTGATCCTCGGCATCGAGAACCCGCAGGGCGAGACGCATTACGTCGCAGCGGCGTTCCCGTCGGCCTGCGGCAAGACCAATCTCGCCATGCTCATCCCGCCGGAGGGTTACCGCGAGAAAGGCTGGAAGGTCTGGACCATCGGCGACGACATCTGCTGGATGCGCCCCGGCCCGGACGGCCGCCTGTACGCGATCAACCCCGAAGCCGGGTTCTTCGGCGTCGCGCCCGGCACGTCCGCTAAGTCGAATCCGAACGCGCTCGCGACCATCGCGAAGAACACCATCTTCACCAATGTCGGCGTGACCGCCGACGACGGTCCGTGGTGGGAAGGCCTCGACGACGGCCAGCCCGTCACCGACTGGCGCGGCAACGCCTACGATGCCGCCAACGGCCCGGCCGCGCATCCGAACGCACGCTTCACCGTCTCGGCCAAGCAGTGCCCCAGCTACAGCGAGCACGCGGAGGACCCGACCGGCGTGCCGATCTCGGCGATCGTGTTCGGCGGCCGTCGCGCCTCGCTTGTCCCGCTGGTGTTCGAGGCGCGCGACTGGACGCACGGCGTGCTGGTGGGCGCCGCGATGGGCTCGGAGACGACCGCCGCGGCCACCGGCGCGGTTGGCGTCATGCGCCGCGATCCGATGGCGATGAAGCCGTTCTGCGGCTACAACTTCGCCGACTACTTCGCGCACTGGCTGTCGTTCGACAACGGCCGGAACAAGCTGCCGAAGGTCTTCCACGTCAACTGGTTCCGCAAGGGCGACGACGGCAAGTTCCTGTGGCCGGGCTTCGGCGACAACCTGCGCGTGCTCGAGTGGATGATCGGTCGCGTGGAAGGCCGCGCGGATGCGGTAGAGACGCCGATCGGCGCGCTGCCGCGCGAGCAGGATCTGGACCTCGAAGGCGTGCAGCTCTCCGGCGAGGCGCGCGAAAAGCTGTTCGGCTTCGACCGCGACGGCTGGCGTGCCGAACTCGTCAGCATCGGCGACTACCTGCGCGAATACGGCCCCCGCATGCCGCAGGCTCTGCACGACGAGCAGGCGCGCATCGCCGCGAGCCTGGACTGATAGCCACGGCGCGCCAAGCCGGAGGACGGATCCGACCTGGCGCGCGACAGCGATGACCGATGCAGGCTGACCCGCGCTACCGCGAGGCGTCGGCGCACGTCGCCCGCGGCGACTGGCGACGTGCGGCTGCGTTGCTCGCGCCGCTCGTGCGCGAGTGTCCGACTGTCGATGTTCTCGCACTCGGCGCGGATGTGTCGCTCCGTTTCGGCGCCTACGCCGAAGCCTGCGAGCTGGCGCGTGGCGCGTCGGCCGCGGAGGGACAGCTCGATCCGGCCGCGCTCATGCGCTACGTGCGACTACTGCGCCGGCTCGAGATGCCTGCGGAGCTAGAGCGGCTGCTCGAACGCCACGACGTCTCCACGCTGCCCGATGCCGTCCTGCCGGAGCTGACGCTGCTCGCGAGCTCGGCCTCGCTGTTCGACGTCGCCAGCCGACTGTCGGACCGCATGCTCGGCCGACTGCCGGCGAGTGCCGACGCGCAGTACGTCGCCGGTCTTCTCGCGATGTTCCGCGGCGAGCGCGAGCCGTCGCTGCAGCACCTCGATCGCGCGACCGCCATCGAGCCGCGCATGGGCAATGCGCACTGGCTGGTTGCGATGCAGGCGGACGCAGGCTCGGCGGCGGCCCACGTGGATGCGATGCGTCGCGCGCTGCCCGGCGTCGTGCCGGGCTCGGAGGTGGAGGCCTATCTGCGCTTCTCCCTGCACCGTCGCCTGCACTCGCTTCAGCGCTACGAGGAGGCATGGACGGAACTCGACCGCGGGCTGGCGATCGGGCGCCGCCTCGATCCCTTTGACGCGTCCGCCGACCACGCGCTGTTCGACGCCCTGCGGGCAACCGACGCGAGCGCGATCGCGTCGGCGCGGGACGGCGTCAGCGGCGGGGGAATGATCTTCGTCGTCGGCATGTTTCGCTCGGGCACCAGCCTGATCGAGCGCGTGCTGACCGGACATCCCGACGTCGTGGACGGCGGCGAGACCTACCAGTTCACCGCGGCCATGCGCGAAGCGGCGGACCAGGACGGAACGGGCGTCATCGATCTACCATTGTTCGCGCGCGCGCCGCATATCGACTACGCGCGGGTCGGCGAACGCATGGCCGCCTACGCCACCTGGCGCAAGGGCGGGAAGGCGCGGCTGACCGAGAAACTGCCGTCCAACTATCTGCTCTTGCCGTGGATCCTGCGCGCGCTGCCGGACGCGAAGATCGTGCATCTGCGACGCGACGCCCGCGACACGTGCTTCTCCAACCTGCGCACTATGTTCCGGGGCGCTGCGGCGTATTCGAACGACGCCATGGACATGGCACGGCATTACCGCGCGTATGAGGCACTGATGGCGCATTGGCATCGTGCGATGCCGGGATGCATCCTCGACGTCCAATACGCCGATTTCGTTGCCGATCCGGCCCGCCAAGCCGAAAGGCTGCTCGCCTTCTGCGGCCTGAATTTCGACCCGCGCGTGCTCGACCTCGCGGCGGCTCGCGGGCATACCACGACGGCCAGCGCCGGCGAGCTGCGCCGGGGCATTCTCAGGAATCGTGGCGACGACTGGCGCCACTACGCGGCACATCTCGCGCCGATGCTCGATCTGCTCGATCGCGCCTGATCCTCGGCGGCGACACGCACGCTCGCCGCGCGAACTTTCGCCCGGTACAAAAAACCACGGCCCCTTTCGGGGCCGTGGGTCTAACCGGTTACTCGATCGATCAGAAGCGCTGCTGGTACTTGAGGTACCAGACGCGACCGATGTCGAAGCCGCCGTAGTACGGGAAGCTGCTGTTCGGCTGCGTGAACATGATCGGGCCGTAGTGGTCCGTGATGTTGTTCGCACCGATCGCCGCCGTCGCGTTCCAGGGCAGCTTCACGGAGAACTGCAGGTCGTGGAACGTGTTGGCACCGACGCGGTTCAGCGGATCAGCGGCACCGTAGACGTCGCGGTGGCCAGCGTCCGAGCACGGACGCGGAGCCGATGCGCAGGACTCCTTCATGCCCGAGTAGTAGCGGGCGGTGTAGGAGACCGCGTAGTCACCCATTTCCCACAGCAGGCCGAGGTTCGAACGGATGCGGAAGACACCCGGCGAGCCGACGTAGCCGACCCACAGCGTTTCCGGGCTGTTGTCCGACAGCTGGTCGTACTTGCTGGTGTAGGTGGTCTGCCAGTTCACGTTGAACTTGCCGAACGACGTTTCCGGCGCGCGGTAGTTCACGCCGAAGTCGTAGCCTTCCGTGCGGATCGCACCGAGGTTCGTCAGGCCGAAGAACAGGTTGCGGATCACGTGGGTGTTCGGATCGCGCACGATGCCCGCGCAACGAGCCGGGATGTTCGACACGTAGCAGTCGCCCAGGATCAGGTCGACCGAGTCGTCGGCGATCGTGTCCTCGATCTTCACGTCGAACCAGTCAAGCGTGAAGTCCAGGCCCTGCACGAACTTCGGGCTCCACACCACGCCGGCCGTCTTCGACGTCGACGATTCCGGCGAGAGGTTCGGGTTCGAGCCGCTCAGGAACTGGAAGTTGGTCTGGCACGGCAGGGTGGTGCAGGGGATGTTGCCCTGGCCGAGCTGCACGTAAGTCGCCGGCACGCCAGCGGCCGTACAGGCCGGGCCGCCTGCGCCCGGCTGACCGGCCGCGCAGGGATCCGTGTACGACTCGAAGCTGCCGCCGATGCCGCCGTACAGGTCGTTGATCGTCGGGGCACGGAAGCCTTCCGCATACGTGGCGCGGAACAGCAGGCCTTCCATCGGGCGCCAGCGCATCGAGAACTTGCTGTTGAGCGTGTCGCCGAAGTTCGAATAGTCGGAGTAGCGGGTCGCGACGTTGAAGGTCAGTTCCTTCGCGAACGCGACGTCCGCCAGCACCGGGATCTCGACCTCAGCATAAGCTTCGTTGAGCGAGTAGCTGCCCGCGGTCGTCGTCGCCGGCAGGCCGGTGCTCAGGCCGCCCTGGTTGAACGCGTCCGGCACGAAGCGGCCGTCTTCCTCGCGATGCTCGATACCGAACGCAATGCCGAGATCGCCCGCCGGGAGCGAGAACAGGCTGCCACCGATGTTCGCGCTGTAGATCGTCGTGGTGGTCAGGCCGGCGTCGTGGTACTCGGGGAACAGGAACGTCTGCAGGTCCGGGTTCGACAGCGAGCCTTGGCCCGCCTGGCCGTACGGCAGGAACGGGTTGAACGGGATGCACTCGCCGTTGCCGTAGTTGCTGCCATAAGCGATCGGGTTCGCGGCCGTACCGCACTCGACGCGGCCGGTAGCGCCGTTGAAGTACGAGGCGCCCATCGCACGCGCGGTGGCGAGCGTGTTCGCATCACCGCGACCGTACTTGTTGGAGGTGTTGCGGTTGGACAGGTAACCGACGTCCCAATCCCACTGCTTGTCGCCGAAGTTCAGCACGCCCTCGAGGCCCAGGCTCACGCGCAGGGTGTCGAGCTGGCTACGCGTGGTGCGCGGCACTTCCCACAGGCGGCGGTAGAAGTAGGCGTCGCCGGCGGCCGGGTTCGGGTTGAAGTAGCTGTCAGCCGAGACCAGACCGAAGCCGTAGTTGAACGGATAGCCGGCGATCTGCTGGTCGGTCGTACGGTTGGTGTAACCAACGTCGGCCGTGAACTTCAGCTCGTCGGTGATGTCCAGCGTGCCGCTGACGAGGACCGAACGGCGCTCGATGCCGGTCTGCAGCATCATCTGCTGGTTGGCATTGGCGCGCTCGGCCGGCGTCAGGTTGTGGTAGTTCGCCGGGTTGCGCGGATCCTGGCCCGCATTGACGGTGCAGAGGCCGCTCGAGCAGGTCGGAGCGGTGAAGTTGCCGTCCGCGTCGACGTTGCCGAGCCACACGCCGTTCTGGCTGATGGCGCTCCAGCCCGAGAACGGGAAGTTCGGACCCGAGTTGCCGTACGCGCTGAACCAGCGGTCGCGCGCGAAGACCGGATCTTCCTTCGTGTACTCGGCGCTCAGCGTAACGCTCGCGCGCTCGCCAGTGGCACCCAGCGTAACGTCGTAGGACTGGCGGAAGCCGTCGCCCTCGTCGAAGCTGCCGAGGTAGACGTTAGCTTCGGCGCCGTCGAAATTGCGACGGGTGATGACGTTGACCACGCCGGCGATCGCGTCGGAGCCGTAGATGGCCGAGGCGCCGTCCTTCAGGACTTCGATGCGCTGGATCGCCGAGACCGGGATCTGGCTGAGGTCCTGCAGGCCCGAGGTCGTGATGCCGAGGCGCTTACCGTTGACGAGCACCAGCGTGCGCGCCGCGCCGAGGTTGCGCAGGTCGATGTAGTAGCCGCCGACGTTCTCGCCCGAGGCGAGCGCTTCAGCGCGCGAGATCGCCGGCGAACCCGCCGACGTGAGGTTCTGCAGGATGTCGGCGACCGACGTGAAACCCTGATTCTGGATCTGGTCACGGCTCAGCGTGATGATCGGCTGCGCGGTCTCAACTTCCGCGCGACGGATGCGCGAACCCGTGACTTCGATGCGATCGAGCTGCTGGGCATCGCCCTGCGTGTCCGTCGTGTCCTGTGCGAACGCGACGCTGCCGCCCGCCGCGGTACCCACGGCGAGCGCGAACGTGATCGCGTCGCGGAGCCTGGTGGTCTTAAAGGTCATCTCTCTCTCCAAAGTGAGTCTTGCAGTACTACCAAGGGAACCTCCCGGGACACCTAGAACCGGCAGGGTCGGGCCGATAGTAGCCACCTGTTTCCGGAAATTAAAGTGTCGTTAACGAAAAAGGCCGCCCGGTGGGCGGCCTTCGAAAAATGGTGTCGCAGGCGTCAGAGATCCTGCTGGTAGCGCACGTACGGGATCGCGCCTTCGTCTTTGTCGTCCGAACGTGGTGCAAAAGGATTCCGGCCACGCGTGACGACATTTTCCGCGCCGACGCTCAGCTGCCCGCGCCACGGCGTGCGCCAGCTCAGGCCGAGGTCAAGGCCTTCCCAGCGGCCCGGATCCTGCGGGGACTCGATGACGCGCCCGATGACGTTCGCGCCGAAGCGTCCGACATTGGTGCCGACGCTGAGGGTCTTGATGTCCCAGCGATCGGCAAGCTCGGGCACGGCATCGGGCGCGACGAGGCGCGCGCGGGCGAGGGTGCCGGCGATGGACACGGTGGCCTCGCGGCCGATGTTCTTCTCGCCGATCAGCGTGAGCGTGTTCTGGTTGACGCGCGAATTCGCCTTGCCGGGCGCGAGCCAGGACGGCAGCACGTCACGGCTGTTGCCGAAGCCGACCCCGAGGCGTCCGCCCTTGCGCACGAGCGAGGCACCTGCATTGGCCTGGCGTGCGTTGCGGGAGTTGCCGAGCGAGGCGAGCAGGCAGTTGTCGGCGAGGTTTCCGATCGCGCTGGCGAGGCCGGGCTTGCGATCGCAGAGCAGGCCGAGCGTGTCGCCGGAGCCCACGCCGAGGGCGCTGTCCAGGCGCGAATTGCCGAACTGCCAGGTTCCGGTGGTGACCGGCTCGAGCAGGAGAACCGCTTCGACCTTTCCGCTGCTCTGGTTCCACACCGGAAGCGCTTGGGCGCGCGGCTTGGCGACCTGCGCGGACGCAGCGCCGGCCACCAGAAGCAGGCTGGCGGCGAGGAATCGGCGGAGCGGGCGGGTTGCAGGCATCACGTGGAGTGCGACCGGATATGGACCGGAAAGTTCCGTACGTGTGAAGACGGCCCGATAATAGGGGATTTATAGATCCTTAACAATCGGCCCGGTCGAGGGCTTACTGAACCCTCCCCGGGGCCTCCATTTCGCGCTCCGCGGTCACGAACAGCTGCTCGATCTCGTCGGGCGTGAAAGCGTAGGACTGGCCGCAGAACTCGCAGCGGACATGGGCTTGGCCGGTCTGCGCGGCCAGGCGCGCCTCGTCCTTACCGATGGCGACCAGCATCGATTCGACGCGGCCCCGCGAGCACGAGCAGCCGAACGCGAGATCCTTTCCGACGAACGGTTCGACGCCGTCCTCGTGGAACAGGCGATGGAGGAGCTGGATGCCATCGGTGGCAAGCAGTTCGGGAGTGCCGAGCGTATCGAACAGCGCGCCGACGCGGTTCCAGCCGTCCTCGTCGCCTTCGTCGCCCGGCAGCTTCTGCAGCATCAGGCCGGCAGCGGTGTCGGCGTTCGCGGCCAGCAGCAGGCGGGTCGGCAACTGTTCGGACTGGCGGAAATAGTCCTCGAACGCGGCATCGAGGCGGTCGGCCTCCAGCGGCACGAGGCCCTGGTAGCGCACCGGCTCGCCGTCGGGGCCGGCGTTCTCGATGGTGATCGCAAGGATGCCGCCCGGGCCCAGTGCCTTCAGGCCCGGCGCGACGTCTGTGGCGTCCTCGTCGAGCTGCACGATGCCGCGCAGCGTGCCCGCAGCAGTGCACTCGGCGAACAGCGTGCGGATCGCGCCTTCGCTGCGCATCTGCACGGACAGGCGACCGTCGACCTTGGTGTGGCCGGTGAACAGCGCCGCCGCCGCGGCAGCCTGGCCGAGCAGCGTCATCGCGGCCTCGGGATAGGCTTCGCGTTCGCGGATCTCGCGCCAGGTCTCATTGAGACGCACGTGCACGCCGCGCACGCCGGCGCGATGGATGAGGAAGCGCGTGAGATGGTCGCGCTGGCGGTCGTCGTGGGTCATGTCGGTCATGGCGGAGTTCGCGGCGGCGCTTGCCGGATAATGCCTGTCGGGGCTGCAAAGGCGACGCGAGGACATGGGGGCTCGATGAAGACATCACAAGGCGCACCTGGATGGCGCCGGCGCTGGCTGCGGCGGCTGCTCTGGCTGCCGGTGGTCCTAGTGCTCGTGACGATGCTGCAGGTGGCGACGCTGCGCTTCGTCGACCCGCTGTTCTCCAGCTTCATGGCGATACGGCAGGTCGAGGCCTGGACGTCGGGCGATTTCGACTTCTCGGTGGCCTATCGCTGGCGCGATCTCGAACGCATCTCGCCGAGCCTGCCCGTCGCGCTGGTGGCCGCGGAGGACCAGCGCTTCGCCGAGCATTTCGGCTTCGACATGGCCGCGATCGAAAAGGCCAGTCGCGCCAATGCGAAGGGGCGCAAGCTGCGCGGGGGCAGCACGATCAGCCAGCAGCTCGCCAAGAACCTGTTCCTGTGGAGCGGACGCAGCTACGTGCGCAAGGGCATCGAGGCCTGGTACACGCTGCTGATCGAGGCGATGTGGCCGAAGCGGCGCATCGTCGAGGTCTACGCCAACGTGGTGGAGTTCGGCGACGGGGTATACGGCGCGCAGGCGGCGTCGCGGCGCTTCTTCGGCAAGGACGCGTCGCGCCTCACGCCGTCGGAAAGCGCGCGGCTCGCCGCCGTGCTGCCGGCGCCGAAGCGCTACAACGCGGCGCGGCCGGGGCCGTACGTCGCGCGGCGGGCGAAGGCGATCGAGCGCCAGATGCGGCTGATAGGCGGGCGCGACTATCTCGAGCGCCTGGATTGACCGTCCCGCTAGGATGCCGGGCATGCATACCGATCGCCTGACCGTCGTGGTCGCCGCCTACAACGAGGCCGAAAGCCTGCCGTTGCTGCATCCGCGCATCGTCGCCGCACTGGCGGGCATCGAGCGACTCGATGCCCGCGTGCTCTACGTCGACGACGGCAGTCGCGACGCCACATGGCAGGTGCTGCGCGAAATCGCCTCGAAGGACGCGCGCGTTTCGCTGCTGCGGCTGTCGCGCAACTTCGGCAAGGAGGCGGCACTCACCGCGGGCCTGGACCTCGTCACCGAGGGCGCGGCGCTGATCCTCGACGCGGACGGGCAGGATCCGCCGGAACTCGTACCCGCGTTCGTGGCGAAGTGGCGCGAGGGCTTCGACGACGTATACGGCACGCGTGTGCTGCGCGCCGGCGAGGGCTGGCTGAAGCGCGTGACGGCGCACGCGTTCTATCGCGTGATCGGGCGCCTGTCGAAGACGCCGGTTCCTGCCGACACCGGCGACTTCCGCCTGCTGTCGCCACGCTCGCTCGCGGCACTGCGGCAGCTGCGCGAGCGCCATCGCTTCATGAAGGGCCTGTTTGGCTGGGTCGGCTATCGCAGCGTTTCGATTCCCTACGAGCGCGACGCGCGACTGGCGGGCGCCTCCAAGTTCAACCTGTGGCGGCTGTGGAACTTCGCCATCGAAGGCATCACTAGCTTCTCCACCGCCCCGCTGCGGCTTGCGACCTATCTCGGCCTGATGACGGCGCTGGTCGCTTTTCTCTATGGCGTGTGGATCATCGCCAAGGCGCTGCTCTGGGGCGATCCCGTCGCGGGTTGGCCGACCATGATGTCGGTGATCCTGTTCCTGGGCGGCGTGCAGCTGATCGCGCTCGGGTTGATCGGCGAATACCTCGGCCGGCTCTACGACGAATCCAAGCAGCGCCCGCTCTATTTCGTCGACGAGTTCCACGCGGCGGGCGTCGAACCGCCTCAGCGCGCGTAGCGACCGCCGCAGTCCGCGTTCTTGCCGCCGCCCATCTCGATGGTAGCCAGCAGCGCCGCGGGCGGCGCGATGTTGCCGAGTGCGAGCGCAAGCGCGGCGCGCAGGCCGACGCGCTTCATGTCGGGCCGGAAACTCGGCTGCTTGAAGCTGCCACTGATGTAGAGCGGCGCGCGGAACGAGAACAGGCTGCGATCCTTCGGGCGGGGGCGCAGCTTCAGCGCGAGCGTTTCGTCGCGAAGGCTGATGCTGCCCTCGCCGATGATGATGGTGTCCGTGGTGTCGAACGCGAGCGAGCGCGCATTCATGACCCCGTTCTTCACCGCGAAGTCGCCGAACGCGCAGCGCACGGGAATGCGCCGGTCCTTCGTGATCAGGAATTTCAGCGCTTCCTGCACGTCCAGGCCGGCGAGTTCCATCGTGAGGTTGCTGATGTGGCCCCGGCCCATGCCGAGTGCGACGTCGCCATCGGCCGAGCCGAGGATCTTCGCGATCGAGTTGCCCGTCCCCGTCAGCGCGACCTCGCCGCCGACCTTGCCCACGGCGTCCTTGATCACCTCCGAGCGGGGCAGCAACTGCTGCAGGTTGAGGCCGGATGCGCTGATCTGCGCACGCGTTCGGATCGGCGACTCGCGTGCATCCATGCGTATCACGGAGCGGACCTTGCCGCCGGCGACGCCGAAGTTCAGCGGTTCGAGCCGCGCGACGCCGTTGTCGAGCCTGAGGTGCGCGTCCATGTTGTCCAGCGGCAGCGATGGCGCGTTGATCCGCGTCGCGCGTAGCGTGACGTCGGCGTCCATCGCACGCAGCTTGTCGAGCTTGTAGGGCTCATCGGGCAGCAGGCGCGAACGCGCGGCGTCGCGCGCGGCCTTGGCGGCGAGCTCGGGGTTGGTGGTCTCGCCACGCTGCGGCGCCGCGCCGATGAAGCCGGCGAGGTCGTCGAAGTCGAGGCGATGCGAGACGAATCGGCCCTTGAGGAAGCGGCGCGGCCCGCCGGTGACGTAGGTCGCGTCGCCGGAAAGGTCGCTGTCGCCGACACGGCCCTTGAAGCCGTTGTAGTGCCAGGACGTCCTGCGGCCGTCGCGGTCGCGGGTCAGGCGGCCATCGAGCGAGTAGGGCGGCGTGGGCGGCATCGCGATGCCGAACAGCGGATAGAGGTCCTCCAGGTTCTGCCCGCTAAGCGCGAACTTCACGTCGAAATCGCGCAGCCGCAGCGGGTCGAGCAGGGTTCCGCGCGCATGCGCGCGCGTGCGCCCCGCGGCCGCGCGGATGTCGACGCGGTAAGGCGTGTCGGCGTCCTTCAGGCGCAGCGGCGATTCGGCACGGCCGGACATCGTGAATGCATTGCCCTGCCAGTGGCCGCTGCCCTTGGCGACGATCGGGGGTGGGCCGTCGCCCTCTGCCTTTTCGTTCTGCACCTGCAGCGCGATGTCCATGCGCCGCGGCGTGTCGAGGTACTCGAGCTTGCCGTCCTCGACCCACAGGTTGCGGAACTGTACGTCGTTGCCGCCGTCGTCCTCCTTGTCGAAGACCCAGTTGCCGCCCTGCTTGCCGCGCTCGAGATTCACAACGGGGCGCGTCAGCGCCAGCGAGGGAATCACCACCCGGCGCCTGAACAGCGACTTGAGGTCGACGGCGAAGCGCAGCCGATCGGTGCTCGCCATCAGCGGGCGGCGCGCCCAGTCGGCGTTCGAGAAGGTGATGCGGTCGGCGGTGATCACGGGCACCCAGCCGAGGTCGACATCGAGGTCGCCGGCGATGTGCAGCGTGCGGCCCGTTTTGGCGTGCACGATCTTCTCGATCGGGCGACGGAACCAGTTCCAGTCCCAGAGCACGATCAGCACGACGATCGCGACGGCGAGAAGTGCCAGCAGCGTGCGGATCGGATGGCGGCGCAGCGCGGCGAGCGGACCGCCGGTGGGCGGTGTCGGTGCGCTATCGGGCGTATCCGCAGTCTCCGTCGCCATGACGTCAGCGGGTCATCAGGACTGCGCGGCCTGCGCTTGCAGGCGCAACGCGATGCGAGGCGGACAGGCGAAGCGGTGACGGCATGGCGCGCTCCGATCGATTCGGCCGCACCTTCCCCGGCGGCCGGTCGACGAGCGGTGAATCCGTTGCGCGCGGTTCAGACCACCTGGCGCAGCACGGCGACGTAATGGCACACGCTGCCGGCGACGCAGAACAGGTGCCAGACCGCGTGCGAGTAACGCGAGTTGCGCAGGTAGAACACGGTGCCCAGCGTGTAGGCGACGCCGCCGGCGAGCAGCCAGCCCAGCGTCGCCGCATCCACGGCCTGCATCAGCGGGCGGATCGCGACGATCGCGATCCAGCCCATGGCGATGTAGAGGATGGTGGAGAGGCGCTTGAAGCGGCCGGTGAAGAACAGCTTGAACACGATGCCGGCGATGGCCAGAGCCCAGATCGCCGCGAACAGGCCCCAGCCCCAAGGGCCGCGCAGGTCGATGAGGGTGAAGGGCGTGTACGTGCCGGCGATCAGCAGGTAGATCGCGCAGTGGTCGAAGACCTTGAGCCGCGCCTTGGTGGCCGGGTGACGCGCCGAGTGGTAGAGCGTGGAGGCGAGGTAGAGCAGCAGCAGGCAGACGCCGAACACGATGGCGCCGGCGAGTTGCCAGCCGTTGCCGTAGATGGCCGCCAGCGTGATCAGTACCGAGCCGGCGGCGAGCGCCGCGATCGCGCCGAGGCCGTGGGTCAGCGCATTGGCCAGCTCGTGCGTGGCGTGCTCGACGGCGTCGTGCCGGCGCGAAGCGGTAGGTCGGTCGAGGCTGGAGGTGGCGTCCATGCCCCGATCCTACGATACGGGCCCGGATGGGGTGTGACAGCCGCTTGAGCGACCCGGCTGGGCCTCAGTCGATGCCGACCGCATGCGCGTGCTCGCGCGTGGCCAGGAATTCCACGGCGGGCGCGCGCTCCTGCGCCAGCTGCAGGTTGACGCGAGTCGGCGCGAGGTAGACCAGCTCGCCCGCCGCGTCGATCGCGAGGTTCATCGCGTTCTTCTCGCGGAATTCCTCGAGCTTCTTGGCATCGTCGCAGCGGATCCAGCGCGCCGTCGCCACCTGCACCTGCTCGAAGCTCGCGTCGACACCGTACTCGTCCTTCAGGCGATAGGCGACGACGTCGAACTGCAGCATGCCGACCGCGCCGAGGATCAGGTCGTTCGACATCAGCGGGCGGAAGAACTGCGTCGCGCCTTCCTCGGACAGCTGCGCGAGGCCCTTCTGCAGCTGCTTGAGCTTCAGCGGATCGCGCAGTCGCGCGCGGCGGAACAGCTCGGGCGCGAAGTTCGGAATGCCGGTGAAGCTCAGCGCCTCGCCTTCGGTGAACGAATCGCCGATGGAGATCGTGCCGTGGTTGTGGATGCCGATGACGTCGCCCGGGTACGCGGCCTCGGCGATTTCGCGGTCGCTGGCCATGAAGGTCAGCGCGTTGGCGAGCTTGAGCTCCTTGCCGCTGCGCACGTGGAAGGCCTTCATGCCGGCCTTGAACTCGCCCGAGCAGATGCGCATGAAGGCGACGCGGTCGCGGTGCTGCGGGTCCATGTTCGCCTGGATCTTGAACACGAAGCCGGTCAGCTTGTCTTCGACCGGTTCGACCGGGCGTCCAGTGGTCGCGCGCGGCTTCGGCGCCGGCGCGTGCTCGACGAAGAAATCCAGCAGCAGCTGCACGCCGAAATTGTTGACCGCGGAGCCGAAGAACACCGGCGTCTGCTCGCCGCGCAGGTAGGCCTCGACGTCAAACGGATGCGACGCGCCTTCGACGAGTTCGAGTTCGTCGCGCAGCTCGGCGAGCATCTGCGCGCCGATGCGCGCTTCGAGTTCGGGGTCGTCGATGGAGGAGAAGATCGTCGAGTCCTGCCGCGTGAAATTGCGGCCCTGCTCGTACAGGTGCACTTCGCCCGTCAGCAGGTGCACGACGCCCTTGAGGCGCTGGCCCATGCCGATCGGCCAGGTCACCGGGGCGCACTGGATCTTCAGCACACTCTCGACCTCGTCCAGCAGGTCGATCGGGCTCTTGCCCTCGCGGTCGAGCTTGTTGATGAACGTCATGATCGGCGTGTCGCGCAGGCGGCACACCTCCATCAGCTTGATCGTGCGTTCCTCGACGCCCTTGGCGACGTCGATCACCATCAGTGCGCTGTCGACCGCGGTGAGCACGCGGTAGGTGTCCTCGCCGAAGTCGGCGTGGCCGGGCGTGTCGAGCAGGTTGACGATGCGGCCCTCGTAGGGGAACTGCATCACCGAGGACGTCACCGAGATGCCGCGCTCCTTCTCCAGCGCCATCCAGTCGGACGTCGCGTGGCGCGCGGCCTTGCGTCCCTTGACCGAGCCGGCCATCTGGATCGCGCCACCGAACAGCAGCAGCTTCTCGGTCAGCGTGGTCTTGCCGGCGTCGGGATGGGAAATGATGGCGAAGGTGCGGCGGCGCAGCGCCTCGAGGGAAACGTCGGACATGGCGTCGGCGCGCGGTTCGCGCGGCAGCGGAGCGGGGAGGGCGCCGATTATACCGGCGCGGCCGCTCCGGGCCCGAAACGGGCGGGAGGTCGCAGTCCCGCCCGCACCGGGCTGAAGAACCGCCGTCGGCGGCCGTTACCGCCGTACGGGCCTGAACCGTTTTGTTCCGGGGGATCGGTGTACATCGTCATCGTGGGTGAAGAAGGTGGCCGTGCGGGCGAGCTCCAGCTCGCGCTGCATGATTTCGGCCTGGACTGGACGGTCTGCTGGCTCACTGATACCGGCGACGCGATGACGCTGCCGTCCGACCGCCGCATCGACGTGGTGGTCAGCGACATGCAGGTGGGCGCGATGGCCGGCAGCGAGCTGCTCGAGCAGGTGCGAACGCTGCATCCGGAGGCCGCGCGCATCCTGCTGCTCGAGCGCAGCCAGGGCACCGATGCCACCCGCGTGCTCGACGTCGCCCACCGCTTCCTGCGCAAGCCGTTGGACGCGAGCGAACTGATCGAGGCGGTGGAGAGCGTGCAGGAACTGCGCGACCTGCTCACCAATCCGACGCTGGTACAGACCATCGGCCGCATCGGCTCGCTGCCGCCGCCGCCGAAGCTCTACATGGAGCTGGAGCGGCTGATGCAGGACCCGGACGTGGGCGCCGGTGAGATCGCCGAGCTGATCTCGCAGGACCCGGCGGTGGTGGCGAAGGTGCTGCGGCTGTGCAACTCCGCGTATTTCTCGTCCGGCCGCGCGATCACCGACATGCGCACGGCGGTGACGCGGCTGGGCACGCGCATCCTGCAGCGCCTCGTGCTCACCAGCGAGGCGTTCGGATCCGGCGCGGTGTCGAACGTGGAGCGCGAGGCGATGCAGGACCGCGCGCTGCGCACGTCGCGACTGGCCGGGCAGCTGCTCAGCGGCCCGAGCGGCGAGCTCGCGGCGACGGCCGCGCTGCTGGCCGAGGTCGGCAAGCTGCTGCCGGGCGTGAACCGTGGTGGCCCCGACGACGCGGGCCCGCATTACGCCGAGGCCGGCGCCTACCTGCTGGGCCTGTGGGGCCTGCCAATGCCGATCGTCGAGGCCGTGGCCTACCACCACCGCCCGGGCGCGGTGCGCATGTCCGGCTTCTGGGTGCCGGGCGCCGTGCACGTGGCCTGCGCGCTGGTCGGCGGCCTGCCGCTGGACGAGGAGTACCTGCGCTCGGTGTTCCAGATCGAGCGCGTGCCGGAATGGCGCGACAAGGCCGAGAAGCTCGCGGCCGTCTGAGGATCAGCCGCCGCCGAGGTTGAGCGGCCCCTGCGGGCCGCGCATGCGGAAGCGGATCGATTCCAGCCGCATGCCGCGATTCACCTGCACCGCGAAGTGCAGGTGCGGCCCGGTGGTGAAGCCGGTATTGCCCGATCGCGCGATGACCCGCCCGGCGCGCACCCGCTCGCCGTTGCGAACGCGCACGCCGGCCACGTCGAGGTGCGCGTACAGCCCCATCGTGCCGTCGTCATGGAGGATGCGGACCATGTTCGCGCGGCCCGCGTAGCGCTCGCGATTCAGGCCGGCGCGCGCGAAATCCGATTCCACCTGCATCACCACGCCGTCGCGCGCGGCCAGCACCGGCGTGCCGATCGGTGCAGCCAGGTCGAGCGCGTAGCGGTTCTGCTCGTCGTCGTGGCTGAAGCTGCCGCCGAAGCCCTGGTCGATGCGCCAGCCGGCCATCTGCAGCGGCAGCACGTACTCGACGTCCTGCGGCCGCGCGCGCGGGTCGCCCGGCACCACGTCCATGCGCAGCTCGAAATCCCCCGGCTGCGACAGGTCCACGCTGTCGATGTAGCTGACCACCGCGCCGCGCAGCGCCGGCACGACGGCGCGCACCGGCAGATCCGGATTACCGCGCACGTTGCGGGCACGCGAGAAATCCATGCGAACCTCGATCGGGCCGGCGAGCCGGTTCTCGGCGATGGCCTGGAAACCGTGGCCCGAGGCCTGCGTGCGCAGCGTCGCGATGGCGGTGGGTTCGGCCGACACCGGCACCACGTCCACGCGCGCCGGTGCCGTCGCCGCGTCGTCCTGCGGCACGTGGTCGCCGTAGTGCACGACGCCCTTCGCGTCGACCCAGCGATAGACCTTGCCGGCGCGTACGGCCGGCAGTACCGCGAGTGCGACCAGCGCGGCCAGCGCGAAGCGGGCGAAGCGACGGCTCACCGCGCGCAGCGCTCGGACAGCCCGAGCGCGTGCGCGACGTCGCGCAGGTCGAAGGCGGTGATCGCGCGGTCGTCGTGGATGGCATAGAGCACGCCCGCGGGGAAGCTCGGCGTGCCGGCGGCGTGCAGCGCGATGCCGTCGGTATGCGAGGTGATCCGCCCGCGGAACTGCCCTCGCGGCGCGAGCGTGGCGCGGTCGAAGACATGGAAGACGGTCTGCGGCCGGAGCTGGTCGACCGCGATCCAGTAGCCGGCGTCGTCGTCGCACGTCCAGAGCGCGACGCCTTCGGCCTCGGCGTCGAACGTGTCCTGCGGCAGGCTGCGGCCGGTGTAACGACCGGCGAGCGTGTACTCGCGCAGCGTGGAGGGCCGCCCCGCGTCCTCGTCGGCGATCAGCAGGCGATCGTGATCGACATCGCCCGCGATCGACTCGACCGCATGCAGCGCGGCGGCCTCGCTGGTGTCGCCGAATGCGCCGGCGGGCCTGGCGCGCACGCGGTCGCCATCCACGTCGATGCGGAAGCGCTTGACGCGCTGCGAGAGCTCGGCGAGCGGCGGCAGGCGGTCGTAACGTTCGCCGTACATGAAGTTGTCGGTGACGTAGGCGTCGAGCTCGCCGGGCGCGGTCTCGTTGAGCCAGACACCATAGGGATTGCGCAGCTCGCCCTCGCCGAAGACGGCGACAGGCGCGAATCGCGGCAGCGACAGCACCTGCACGCGATGCGCATTGCGTTCGACGACGAAGACGAGATCGCCATGCACGGCGATGCCGTTGGGACGCCCGAATACGACGCCGGCATCGCCGCCGACCACGCGCAGGCGCTCGCCGCTGTCGCCGTCGAACACGACCAGGCGATTGGACGACTTGGCGGTGACGATCACCCAGGTGCGGCCGTCCTCGGTGGTCCACGTGGCGGCCGAATCGAGCTCGTCGGCGGCGTCCGCCTCGGATACGAAGCGTTCGGCCACGATCGCGCCGGTGACGGGCGCGACCGTGTCGACCGCAGGCGTTTCAGGCGACGCGATACGTGTGGTTGGGCGCGACGTCGCGCAGCCGGTCAGGGCCGCGAGGATCGCGGCGAGCAGGAGGGTCGAACGCATGCCGCCAGTGTACGGGCGCCACCCGCACGGAGCCTGAGCGATTTGCTTTCATCGCTTCATCGCAATGAAGCGATTGACAGGCTCGCGCCGCATGGGCAGACTGCGCGCCATCCATCGAGACCGGCTGAGGGACAGGCCCTTAGACGCCGGGGCAACCAGCACGCGAGTGCCAGGTGCCAATTCCTGCGGCGTCATGCCGGAAGATGGTCGCGCTCCCCGCCTTCGCGGGCGGGGGTCGCAGGCTCGATGGCCCCGTCAACCCGGAGCGCACGCCATGAGCCTCGTTTCAACCGTTTCCCGTCGCGACGTCGAATGGACGGCCACCGACATCCTTTTCGCGCCGCCGCCCGTCCGTCGCGGTGAGTTCGAGTTCGACCTCGCGCTGCGCCATGCCGGCATGCGCCGCGTGCGCCTGCGCTACGAGACGGTGGGCGACCCGCGCCTGCCGGCGGTCTTCGTCGCCGGGGGCATCTCGGCGCATCGGCACCTCGCCGCGAATGCGGCCGACCCGGTGCGCGGCTGGTGGGAAGCACAGGTCGGCGCCGGCCGCGCGATCGATCCCGCGCGGCACCACGTCCTCGCCATCGACTGGCTCGGCGCCGATGGCGTGCTCGACGTGCCGATCGATCCCGGAGACCAGGCCGACGCGATCGCCGCGTTGCTCGACCGCCTCGACGTGGCGCATCTGCACGCCTTCGCCGGCGCGTCGTACGGGGCCATGGTGGGCCTGCAGCTCGCGGCGCGGCATCCGGCACGCGTCGATCGGCTGGTGGCGATCAGCGGCGTGCATCGCGCGCATCCGTATTCGAGTGCCTGGCGCGCGCTGCAGCGCCGTGTCGTGCAGCTGGGCGCCCTGCAGTGCGACGGCGTCGACGGGCTGGTGCTCGCGCGGCAGGTCGCATTGCTCGGCTATCGCACGCCGGAGGAATTCGAGGAGCGTTTCGGCGCGGCACGGGTGGTGGACGGCCGCGTGCATGTGCCCGCCGAGGACTACCTCGACCACGCCGGCCAGGCCTATGCCGCGCGCACGCCGATCACCGCGTTCCTGCGCCTGTCCGAATCGATCGACCTGCAGGACGTCGCGCCGTCGTCCGTCACCGCGCCTGTGACGCTGGTGGCGGTCGAGCAGGACCGGCTGGTGCCGGTGGCCGATGCCTACGCACTCGCGCAGGGCCTGCGTGGCGAAACGCGGCTGCGCGTGCTGCGCTCGCGCTACGGCCACGATGCGTTCCTGAAGGAGCCCGAGGCGATCGCCGCGATCCTGCGCGAGGCCATCGACGCGGAGCAGCCGGCATGAGCGGGCGTGCCGTGCCGCGACCCGCGACCGCCGCGGTGCGTACGGGCATCGACCGCGACCCCGCGTTTGGCGCGGTGACGCCCCCGATCGTGCTGTCGTCGAACTTCTCGTTCGAAGGCTTCGGAGTGAAGCGCGCCTACGACTACACGCGCAGTGGCAACCCCACGCGCGACCTGCTCGGCGACGCGCTGGCCACGCTCGAAGGCGGCTGCGGCGGCGTGATCACGTCGACCGGCATGTCGGCGGTCGCCCTGGTGCTGCATGCGCTGGTGCCGGCGGGCGGGCGGATCGTGGTGCCGCACGATGCCTACGGCGGCAGTTGGCGCCTGTTCAACGCGCTGGCTGCGAAGGGCATGTTCGAGCTGGTGACGGCCGACCTGACCGACGCGGCCGCGCGTGACGCGGCGCTCGCCGACGGCGCTTCGCTGGTCTGGATCGAAACGCCGTCCAATCCGCTGCTGCGCATCACCGACCTGGCGGCGACTGTCGGGGCCGCGCACGCGGCCGGTGCGCTGGCGGTGGTCGACAACACGTTCCTCTCCCCCGCGCTGCAGCGCCCGATCGGATTCGGCGCCGACGTGGTGGTGCATTCGACGACCAAGTACATCAACGGCCACAGCGACGTCGTAGGCGGCGCCGCGGTGGCGCGCGATGCCGCCGTGCACGAACGGCTGTCGTGGTGGGCGAACGCACTTGGCCTCACCGGTTCGCCGTTCGACAGCTTCCTCGCGCTGCGCGGCCTGCGCACGCTGGATGCGCGGCTGCGCGTCCACCAGGAGAACACCGCGGCGCTGGTGCAGCGGCTGGTGGCCGACGACGCGGTGCGCGCCGTGCACTACCCCGGCCTTGCGACGCACCCGGGGCACACGCTCGCCGCGCGGCAGCAGGACGGTTTCGGCGCGATGCTGAGCGTCGAGATCGAAGGCGGCGAGGCGGGCGTGCGCGCCTTCCTCGACGGCCTGCGATGTTTCACCCTGGCCGAGTCGCTCGGCGGCGTCGAAAGCCTCGTCGCCCATCCGGCCACGATGACGCATGCGGCGATGTCGCCCGAGGCGCGCCGCGGCGCCGGCATCGGCGACGGGCTGCTGCGGCTGTCGGTGGGCATCGAGCACGTCGACGACCTGATCGAGGACATCGACGCCGCGCTTGCCCGCGTGCGGCGCGCGTGCCGGCGCGAACCGGCAGTGGCGTAATGGCCGCCGCGTTGTCGACAACGGCGGTTGCATTGCGTCGGCGCCCCGTCGTGGCGGCGGAGATCGCGCTGCTCGGCATCGGCACGGTGGGCGGTGCGTTGCTCGACCGGCTGGCGCGGCTCGACGGCCGGATCCCGCCGTTGCGGCTGGTGCATCTCGCCAACTCGCGCGGCGCCGTGGTGGGCGGCGACGGCATCGATGCCGCCTTGGCACGCGCGCGTCTCGCCGACGACGCGCGCGTTCCGAGCGATCCACTGCATGCTTTCGACGGCCGCGTGCCGGCCATCGTCGTCGATGCGAGCGGCAGCGAGGCGATCGCCGCATGCCACGCGGGCTGGCTCGCCCGCGGTGTGCATGTGGTGACGGCCAGCAAGCTCGGGCAGGGCGCCGGTCTCGATCGATGGCGAGCGATCCGCGAGGCCTGCACTCGCGCCGGCACGCATTACGGCGACGCCGCGACGGTGGGCGCCGGCCTGCCGCTGCTGCGCAGTCTGCGCGCACTGCGCGACGGCGGCGATGCGATCACGTCCATCGCGGGCGTGCTGTCGGGTTCGCTGGCCTGGCTGTTCGGCGAGTTCGACGGGCTTCGGCCGTTCTCCGGCTTCGTCCGCACGGCGCGCGATTGCGGCTACACCGAGCCCGATCCGCGCGAGGACCTTTCAGGCGAGGACGTGCGCCGCAAGCTGCTGATCCTCGCGCGTACCGCGGGCTTCCCGCTGGAGCGCGACGACGTGCACGTGGAGTCGCTCGTGCCCGTGCATCTCGCCGCGCTGCCCCGCGATGGCGTCGACGCGTCGCTGCCCATGCTCGACAAGGTAACGCGCGAACGGTTCGCGGCCGCCTACAGGCGCGGCGAGCGATTGCGTCATGTCGAGCGGCTCGAGGTCGCCGACGGCCGGATTTTGGCGCGCGTGGGACTGGAATCGCTCGCGCCCGACGACCCGCTGGCGCCGGGCCGCGGCACCGACAACCGCGTCGCGATCCGCTGCGACCGCTACGACGGACAACCTTTGCTGATCCAGGGGCCGGGCGCCGGTGCCGGCGTCACCGCGGCCGCGCTGCTGGACGATGTGCTGGCGATCGTGCGCGACGCGTCCTGCTGATGCGCGGATGGCGTCGAACCGCCGATGTCGCATCACCGATGTCCCGAGCTGCGGTCGCTACGTCTGATGCGCACGAGGAGCGCGTGGCCCGCAGGAAAAGGCGGTCGCGGTCAACGCGTGGGCCAAGCGGTCACGCGATCAGCACTCGATGACGTTCACCGCCAGCCCGCCGCGGCTGGTTTCCTTGTACTTGTCCTGCATGTCGCGGCCGGTGTCGCGCATGGTCTTGATGACCTTGTCGAGCGAGACCTTGTGCTTGCCGTCGCCGCGCACCGCCATGCGGCTGGCGTTGATCGCCTTTACCGCGCCCATCGCGTTGCGCTCGATGCACGGGATCTGCACGAGGCCGCCGATCGGGTCGCAGGTAAGGCCGAGGTTGTGCTCCATGCCGATCTCGGCCGCGTTCTCGATCTGGCCCGGCGATGCGCCGAGCGCCGCGGTGAGCCCCGCCGCGGCCATCGAGCAGGCCACGCCGACCTCGCCCTGGCAGCCGACTTCCGCGCCCGAGATCGACGCGTTCTCCTTGTAGAGGATGCCGACCGCCGCCGCCGTCAGCAGGAACGTGCGCACGCCGCCGATGTTCGAGCCCGGGATGAAGCGGTCGTAGTAGTGGAGCACCGACGGGATGATGCCGGCCGCGCCATTGGTGGGAGCGGTGACGACGCGGCCACCGGCGGCGTTTTCCTCGTTCACCGCGAGCGCGTAGAGGTTCACCCAGTCGAGCGTGGTCAGCGGATCGCGCATCGCCGCCTCCGGGCGCGAGGAAAGCTCCCCATGCAGCGCCGGCGCGCGGCGCGGCACGTGCAGGCCGCCCGGCAGCGTGCCGACCTCGCGGATGCCGCGCGCCACGCAGCTCTGCATCGCGTTCCAAATCTCGTCGAGCCCCGCTTCGATCTCGGCGGGCGAGCGCCACACCTGCTCGTTCGCGAACATCAGCTGCGCGATCGACAGGCCCGTGCGCTCGCACTGCGCGAGCAGCTCGTCTCCGGTGGAGAACGGGTAGGGCAGTTCGGTCTCGTCGGCGACGATGCGGTCTTCCGCCGCCTCGTCCTGGTTGACCACGAAGCCGCCGCCCACGGAGTAGTAATCGCGCGTCGCGATCACCTCGCCGTGCGCGTCGTACGCGGTGAAGCGCATGCCGTTGGTGTGGAATGGCAGCTTCTGGCGCTTGTTCATGATGAGGTCGTGCTTCTCGTCGAAGCCGATCTCGTGCTCGCCGTGCAGGTGGATGCGCTTGGTCGCGCGGATGCGCTCGAGCGCCGGCGGGATGACGTCGGGATCGATCAGGTTCGGCCAATGGCCTTCCAGCCCCATCAGCACGGCCTTGTCGGTGCCGTGGCCACGGCCGGTGAGCGCGAGCGAGCCGAATACCTCGGCACGTACGCGCGCGGTGCGGGCGAGATCGCCGTTCTCCACCAGCCAGCGCTCGACGAAACGCGCGGCGGCGCGCATCGGCCCCACCGTGTGCGAGGAGCTCGGGCCGATGCCGATCTTGAACAGGTCGAAGGTGCTGACGGCCACGCCGGCTCCAGCGCAAGGAAGAAGAGGGAGGCGGCTATTCTACGTCCGTACCCGCCGCCGCTTTTCCGTACTGCAGCGCATGCCCCTGACCCGGTTCATCCTTTTCCAGCGCGACGACTGCCACCTCTGCGACCTCGCGCTCGAGGTGCTGGCGCAGGCCCGCTTCCCCGACTTCGAAAGCGTCTTCATCGACGAGGACGAGGTGCTGGAGACCGCTTATGGCATGCGCGTGCCGGTACTGCGGGACGCGGCCACCGGGCGTGAACTCGACTGGCCCTTCGATGCCGCGCGCGCGACGGCACTCGCGGGCGACACCTCCCGCTAGACCCGGGCTTACTTCGCAGGCGCGAAGATCACCTTGGTGCTCACGGCAACCTCGTTCGGGATGAGCCCGGTATCGGCCCAGTCGCCGCCGCCGACGCCGAAGTCCAGCCGCTTGACCGTCGCCTGGCCCGCGAGCACCGGCTTCGCGCCTGGCGTCCAGGTGAAGGTCAACGTGACCGGACGCGTCGCGCCGCGCAGCGTGAGCTGGCCGTCGGCGGCATAGCGGTTGCCGCCGAGCGCGCGGAATTTCGTCGAGGTGAAGCGGGCCTGCGGGAATTTCGCGACGTCGAAGAAGTCCGCGCCCCTGAGGCTGGAATCGCGCTCGCCGTCGCCCGTGGCGGCGCCCGCGAGCGGAATGGCGACGTCGAGCCTGGAACCCGCGAGTGCCTTCGGATCGAAGCTCAGCCGCGTGGTGAACGCGGGAAATCGGCCGACGAAGACCTCGCCCTGGTACTTGGTGGCGAACGTGAGCGTGGAGCCCGGTGCCTGCACATAGTCGGCGGCATGGGCGGACAGCGCGGCGAGCGCGAGGACGAACGGGGCGAAGCGGATCACGGCAGGGACTCCGGCGGAGGCGGGCGGCGACGCCACGGCAGCATGCGGTGCAGCGTGCCGTCGTCGAGGAAGAGGTGGTGGTAGAGCGCGGCGCCGACGTGGCCGACGACCAGCACCAGCAGCAGCCAGAAGCCGTATTCGTGCAACGCGTGGGCGAGCCTGGCGAGCTGTTCGTCCTTGCCCGCGAGCGCGGGCAGGTTGAAGCGGCGGAACCACTGCAGCGGATAACCCGATGCGGAGTTGTACAGCCAGCCGCTCAGCGGCATGGCGATCATCATCACGTAGAGAAAGCCGTGCGTGCCGTCGGCGGCGAGGCGCAGATGCCGCGACATGCCGGGCACCGGCCCGGGCGCGGGGCGGCTCCATCGCCAGAGCAGGCGCAAGACGACCAGCGCGAGCAGCGTGATGCCCAGCGACTTGTGCAGCGCATAGATGCGGATCTTCGCCACTGGGCTGCTGAGCTCGGTCATGTACAGGCCGATCGCGCCGAGCGCGATCACGAGTGCAGCGCAGGTCCAGTGGAACAGCTGGCTGACGACGCCCCAGCGGGGCGGCAGCAGCGAGGCGCCGGTGCTCATTTCGTGGTGTCCTCGTCGGGGGGAAGGTCCGCCCTCGGCGCGCCGATGCCGCGGCTGGCCTCGAGTTCGATGCGGATCTCGACGTCGCGGCCGATCACGCCGGGCCAGTCGTCGATGCCGTAGTCGAAACGGTCGAGGCGCGCGGTCGCGGAGACGCCGAGCGTGCGGCGGAACGGCGGCATCGGATGGCGCTTGAGCGCGTTCAACGTGGCCTCCATGCACAGCGGGCGATCGATGCCGTGCAGCCTCAGCGTGCCGCAGATCTCGGCATGCGTGGCGTCCCGCGGCGTCACGCGGTCTGACACGAAGCGCGCGCTGGGCGTGCGCGCGCTGTCGAGCAGGCGTTGCACGGCCCGATTCCAGTCGGCGTCGCCGAAGTCCAGGCGGTCGAGCGGGATGGCGACCTCGACGCGCGCATTCCGCCAGCCCTCCTCGAACGTCACCCGCCCGCTGCTGCCGGACACGGTGCCCAGCGCGCGCGAGAAACCGGCGTGCTCGACCGCGACCATCACCCGCGTGTGCACGGGATCGATCGCGAAGTCCTCGGCGATCGCCACGACAGGCAGCAGCAGCGAGGCAGCGAGCAGCAGGCGTGGGCGCATGGACGGTCCTCGGCGGATGCGGCCGATTCTAGGCGCGCCGCGCGGAAGCGAGTGTCGGGCCGCGCCGGAACGGGACGTTCCATCGAAGTTGCCCCGGCGGACGCGATGGCGCAGCCTTCGCCGGAACCAGGGGGGATGCAGGATGCACAGGGGAATCGTCGGCCGCATCGCGGGGCTGCTCGTCGTGGCGGCAATGCTGGCAGGTGGCCACGCGCGCGCGGGCCTGCCCGAGACACCGCGGCCGAGGCAGTTCACCGTGGCCGACGGCCTGCCCTCGAACCGCATCAACGACATCGCGCAGGATCGCGCCGGCTACCTGTGGATCGCCACCAGCGACGGGCTCGCGCGCTTCGACGGCGTGTCCTTCCGCATCTGGCGCGTGGAGCAGGGGTTGCGCGACAACTTCGTCTGGAGCCTCGCGATCGATGCGCAGGACCGCGTATGGATAGGCACCCGCAGCGCCGGTCTCGCGATGCTGGACGCGCGCCGCGAGCGCTTCACCTGGTACGACGCCACCACGCCGGGCGTGGGCGGAACGGAGGTCTGGTGCGTTGCCGCCGCGCGCGATGGCGATATCTGGTTCGGCACCGCGAGTGCCGGCCTGCATCGCCTTCACGCCGGGCGCGTGGAGCGCTTCGTGCCGCGCCCGGGCGATGCACGCAGCCTGCCGCACACGGCCGTGCGCAAGCTGGAGATCGGGCGCGACGGCCGCCTCTGGGTGGGCACCGCCAACGGCGTCGCGCATTGGGACGGCGCGGGATTCGTGCGCGACGACGCCACGCGGCTGCCCGATCCCGCCATCAACGGGCTCGCCGCCGAGCGCGATGGCGCGCTGTGGATCGGCACGCCGCGCGGCCTGGTGCGACGCGATCGCGACGGGTCGCTGCACGCGCCGGCGTGGACCCCCACCGGCGGCGCGCCTTTGCAGATGCTGTTGCGCGACCGCGAGGACACGCACTGGTTCGACGTGCCGGAAGGCCTCGGCGTGGAAAGCGAGCACCGCGTGGTGACCGTGCCGCTCTACAGCTCCGCGTCGCGCGGGCTGGTGCGGCCCGCGTGGGTCGGCGCGCACGAGGACCACGAAGGCGGCCTGTGGTTCGCCAGCAATACGCACGGCCTGTGGTACCTGCCGCCGCGCTGGCGGCAGTTCTCCGTGCTGTCGCGGCGCATCGACGATCCCGCCACGCTGGCCAACGCGCAGGTGCGCGGCATCGCACCGGGCGGCGACGGCACGCTGTGGCTGGTGGGCAGCGGCGGCGTGCTCGACCGCTTCGACAGCGAGACCGGCGAGGTGGACCACGTCGCGCACGATGTCGGCCAGGGCGTGATCCTCGATGGCGTGCTGGCCGATCGCGACGGCCGCGTCTGGATCAGCTACCTCGACGGCCTCGCGCGCTTCGATCCCCCGAGCGGCCGCCTCATGCGCTGGTCGGTCGGCATGCACGACGGCGCGCTGTCGGGCGAGTCGCACGCGCTGCTGCAGGACCGCGCCGGTCGCATCTGGCTGGGCGGCGAGGGCGGCGTGCAGTTGCGCGAGCCCGGTGGGCGCGTGCTGGCCTCGTTGCAGCCCGGCGACGGCCGCGGCCTGCCGCGCGGCGCGGCGGTGCACGATCTCGAGCTCGGCCCCGGTGGCGTGCCTTGGCTCGCCACCTCCGTCGGCCTGCTGGAATGGAGCGAGGCGCGGCAGCGCCTGGTGCGCGTCGCCGGCACCGACGGTGCCGCGGTGCATGGCCTCGCGCTCGATGCGGCGGGCGACGTCTGGCTCGCGCGCTTCGGCGCGGTCGAGCGCTATCGCCTGCAGCATGGCCGGCTCGCGTTGCGCGATCGCCTGGATGCCGACGCCGGCTTCCCGCGCGTCGCCCCCACCGGCATCACCGTCGATGCGAACGGCATCGGCTGGGCGACCAGCGTGCGCGGCCTGGTGCGCGTCGATCCGTTGGCACGGCGTATCCGCGTCTACGGCGTGCGCGACGGGCTGCCGAGCCAGGAGTTCGCCGCGGCACCGGTGGCACGCCCGGGCGACGGCCGCATCCTGGTCGGTACGCCCGAGGGGCTGGTCGTGTTCGACCCGGCGGTGGTGCGGCCGGCGTCGCACGTGCCGCAACTGCGCATCGAATCGGTGGACGTGCGCCGCGGCGACCGCCGTATCCCGCTGTCGGCCGGAACGCTCGCCGAACTGCGCGACGGCGATCGCGACCTGCGCGTGCGCGCGCGGCTGGTGTCGTTCAACAACGCGGGCGCCAATGCCTATCGTTTCAGGCTCGCCGGCTTCGACCGCGGCTGGATCGACGTGGGCGCGGACGGCGAGCGCGTGTTTTCGCAACTGCCGGCGGGCCGCTACCGGCTGCAGGTGATCGCGCGGGGCGCCGACCAGGTCTGGTCCGCGCCGCAAAGCCTGGAATTCAGCGTGCGGCCGCCGTGGTGGCGCACCGGCTGGGCCTACGCGACCTTCGCCGTAGTCGCGCTGCTCGCGCTGGCGACTGCCGCGCTGGTGCTCCGCAATCGCCTGCAGCGGCGCGCCGCCCTGCAGCGCATCGAGCACGAGCGCCGCTTGGCGCAGGAGGCCTCCGACGCGAAGACGCGGTTTCTCGCCACGTTCGGCCACGAGGTGCGCACACCGATGACGGGCGTGCTCGGCATGACCGAGCTTCTCGCCGACACGCCGCTGGACGCGCGCCAACGCGGCTACCTCGATTCGATCCGCACGGCGGGCGAGCACCTGCTGCGTCTGCTCAACGACGCACTGGATCTCGCGCGCATCGATTCGGGACATCTGGAAATCGCCGACGAGCCGTTCGACCTGCATCGCATGCTCGACGAGGTCGCCGCGCTGACAGCGCCGCTGGCCGGGCAGCGCGGGCTCGCCTTCGCGCTTGCGGTCGCGCCCGACGTGCCGCGCGCCATCGTCGGCGACTGCAGCCGGCTGCGGCAGATCCTGCTCAACCTACTCGGCAACGCGGGCAAGTTCACCGAGCACGGCTCCATCAGGCTGCGCATCGCACGGCACGGCGACCGCTTGCGCTTCAGCGTGTCCGACACGGGCCCGGGTCTGTCGCGCGAGCAGGCCGCGCGCCTGTTCCATCGCTTCCAGCAGGCCGAGGGTGCGCGCACCGCCGCACGCTACGGCGGCAGCGGGCTGGGCCTCGCGATCAGCGCCGAACTCGCGGACGCGATGGGCGGCCGCATCTCGGTCGAAAGCGTGCCCGGCGCGGGCGCGACGTTCCACGTCGACCTGCCGCTGCGCGAGGCGGTGTCGGCCCCGGTTTCGATACCGGCGACGCCTGCCGTCCGCGAGGCGTCGCCACTGCCATCGTTGTCGGTGCTGCTGGTAGAGGACGACGCGACCGTGGCGGCCGTGGTGCGCGGCCTGCTGGAAGCGCAGGGCCACCGCGTGAAGCACGTGGCGCACGGCCTGGCCGCGCTCGCGGAGGCGACGGTCGCCGCCTACGACATCGCGCTGCTGGACCTCGACCTGCCGGGCATCGATGGCTTCGCCGTGGCGCGCCAGCTGCGCGCGCAGGGCTTCCGGGCGCCGATGGTCGCGGTGACCGCACGCGCCGACGCGGCATCCGAGCCGACGGCGCGCGCGGCCGGTTTCGACGGTTTCCTGCGCAAGCCCGTGACCGGCGCGATGCTGGGCGAACTGCTGCGCGAGACGCTGGCGGCGGAGGCGGGCTGAGCTGCGCGCGTCGTCAGTCGAAGCGACGCAGCGCGGTGACGCCGAAGCCGGTGTCGTAGTAGATCCAGTCGCTGGCGTTGTCGCGCAGCCAGTCGATGCGTGCGCGTGCGGCGGCGGGCACGCGGCAGATCACCGCGGTCAGGGTGCCGACGAAGGGCTGCGAGAACGGGCCGGGCTCGTCGGCCCAGCCCATGCAGCTCACGGCGGCCGCGGTGTCGGCCGGCCAGTCGAGACGTGACCACAGTTGCGCGAGTTCGCCACCGTCGAGCGCGCGCACGGGCAGTGAAAGGCCGTCATGGCGCTCCATGCGCACGCCCGTAGCCGTGTCGCGAAGCGTCCAGACGGGATCGGGCGGCCCGTCGGTGCGGTGGTCGTAGCGTCCGGAGAAGCTCTCGGTGGCACCTGCAGCCGGCGCGAGCACCATGCCCGCGAGCAGCAGCGCCAGCGCCCTCATCGCGCGCTGAGCTCGTGCACCGCGCGCACCAGCGCGGCGACGTGCTCCGGATCCATGTCAGGCGACATGCCGTGTCCGAGGTTGAACACGTGCCCCTCGCGCGAGCCGCCGTTGCCGTCGCGGTACGAATCGAGCGCGCGGCCGGCCTCGCGGCGGATCGCCTCGGGCGAGGCGTAGAGCGTCACCGGGTCGAGATTGCCCTGCAGCGCGACGCGACCGCCGGTGCGACGCGCAGCGTCGCCGAGGTCGACGGTCCAGTCGATGCCGACGCCCTCGGCGCCGGTCGCGGCGAGGGCTTCGAGGTGCAGGCCGTTGCCCTTGCCGAAAAGGATCAGCGGCGCAGCGTCAGCGCCTTCGCCGCGCGGCAGCTCGCGCGCGATGCGCTCGAGGTAGCGCAGCGAGAACTCGCGGTACATGGCCGGCGACAGCACGCCGCCCCAGGTGTCGAACACCTGCATCGCCTGCGCACCGGCGATGCGCTGCGCGTCGAGATAGGCGATGACCGCGTCGGTGACCACGTCGAGCAGGCGATGCATGGCCTGCGGATCGTTGAGCGCGAGCGACTTCACCCGCGCGAAATCCTTGCTGCCGCCGCCTTCGACCATGTAACAGGCCAGCGTCCACGGGCTGCCCGAGAAGCCGATCAGCGGCACGCGACCGCCCAGCTCGCGGCGGATCAGCGAGACCGCATCGGTGACGTAGCGGAGCTCGCTGCCGACGTCGGGCACGGCGAGCCTGGCGATGTCGTCGGCCGTGCGCACCGGGCGCTCGAACTTCGGGCCCTCGCCTTCGACGAAGTACAGCCCAAGGCCCATCGCGTCGGGCACGGTGAGGATGTCGGAGAACAGGATCGCCGCATCCAGCGGGAAACGCTCCAGCGGCTGCAGCGTGACCTCGCAGGCGATCTCCGGGTTCTTCGCCATGGCCAGGAAGCTGCCGGCGCGCTTGCGCGTGGCGCGGTACTCCGGCAGGTAACGGCCGGCCTGTCGCATCAGCCACACGGGCGTGCGGTCGACGGATTCGCGGCGCAGCGCGCGCAGGAAGCGGTCGTTCTGGAGGGTGGGATGAGTCATGTGGGAACGTCGCTCCGGCTGGTCTGGTCGGGTGCGGTGCATTCTGCGCATGGCGCAGGCGGCGGTTACGTCGCTTCGGGGAACGGTTGATGCCATCGACGGCGCTCACGTCGCTTCGGTCGTCGACTGAGGCCATCCATGGCGCACGCGGATCGCTTCCGATCGTCCTGCCCGGGCATCCATGCCCGGGCGCGCTGCCCCGCATGGACTGCCCCGGCAGTCCATCAGCGCGGGGCAGCGCCCTCCGCGAACATCAGCTGGAAGCCGCGCTTGATGTGCGTGTCGCGCGCGCTTTCCAGCGCTGCAAACGCGGAAGCCTGGTCCAGGAACTGCTCGCGACGCACGGTGCTGCGGCCGCCGATCTGGCCGGACTCACGCACGAGCGTCCACCCGCCGAGCAGGTCGGGCTGGAGCATGAACTGGACGAAGCGCGGCGCTTCGCGGCCTTCGGGCCGTTGTTGCAGGAGCAGTCGCATCGGCGGAATTGTAGCCGCGCGGGGTGAATGCCGGGCCGCGGGCCGGTCCGGTCGCCCGCGGCGCGCCGATCAGTCGGCGGCCAGAACCTCGAGCACCTTCGCCTCGGGAACATCGCGCGCGATGCGGCCTTCGCCGGCCGCGTCCCAGAGGATGAAGCGCAGGCCCGCGGCATCGGCCTTCTTGTCCAGCCGCATCCGGGCGAGCAACGACGGCGGCGACAGCCCGGCCGGAATCCGCGTGGGCAGGCCGAAACGGGCAAGTAGGCGCTCGAGTCGATCGGCGTCCGCCATCGGTGCGCGCCCAAGCGCAGCCGAGAGACGCGCAGCCAGCACCATGCCGACCGCGACCGCCTCCCCATGAACCAGTCCGCCGACCGCGCCCGCATAGCCCTGCTCGGCCTCGATCGCGTGACCGAAGGTATGGCCGAAGTTGAGCAGCGCGCGATCGCCGCGCTCGAACGGATCGCGCGCGACAACCTCGGCCTTGAACCCGCAGGAGCGCGCCACCGCCTCGGCGATGGCGTCCGGATCGCGCACGAGCAGCGCGTCGGCCTTCGCTTCCAGCCAGCCCAGGAAGTGCGCGTCGAACACCGCGCCGTATTTCGCCACCTCGGCAAGACCCGCGCGCAGTTCGCGATCCGGCAACGTGGCGAGCATCGCCGTGTCGGCCACCACCGCCGACGGCGGATGGAACGCGCCGACGAGATTCTTGCCGGCCGGCAGGTCCACGGCGGTCTTGCCGCCGACGGAGGAATCGACCATCGCCAGCAGCGTGGTGGGCACCTGCACCACGTCGATGCCGCGCATCCAGCAGGCGGCCGCGAAGCCGGCAAGATCGCCGACCACGCCGCCGCCGAGTGCGACCACCGCCGCGTCGCGCGTGGCGCCGAGCGCTGCGAGCGCATCGATCACTTCGCGCCAGCGGTCCAGCGTCTTTTCCGATTCGCCCGGTGGAATCACATGTGTGGCGAGGTCCAGCGTCGGCCGATGCCGCCGCAGCGCGGCCTCGACCACTGGCGCGTGCAGCGCGGCGACGTTCGCATCGGTAACCAGCAGCGCCTGGCGTCCGCGAAGCGCGGCGGCCAGCGCCTCGCCGTCGGCCACGAGGCCGGCACCGATGTGGATCGGGTAGGGGCCCGACGGCGAGTCGACGTCCAGGCGATGGCGCGCGCCGCCCGAGGCCGATGCAAGCGGCAGCGCGCGGAACAGCGCCTCGACGACCTCGTGCGCGGTACGCGCGTCGGTGTCCAGCCGAAGGTGCGCCACCGCCGCGTAATGCGCGCCGCGATCGCGGGCCATCGCCTCGAGCGTCGCCTCGCGGTCGACCAGCGCGAGCAGCGGGCGGTCGCCGCGATCGCGCAGGCGCTCGAGCTGGCGGCGCACGCCGGCATGCAGGTGCACTACGCAGCCGGCCGCACGCATGCGCTCGCGGTTGCCGGCGTCGAGCACCGCGCCGGCGCCCGTGGCCAGCACGATGCCGTCCTCCTCGAGGCAACGCACGAGCATCTCGGACTCCAGCGCACGGAACGCGGCCTCGCCGTCCTGCTCGAAGATATCGGTGATGCGGCGGCCCGCGGCCTGCTCGAGGGTCTGGTCGAGATCGACGAATCGCAGGCCGAGCCGCGTGGCCAGCAACGGGCCGACGGTCGACTTGCCGGCGCCGGTGGGCCCGACGAGTACGAATCGCTGGTAGGAGGTCATGCGCCGATTCTAGGCGGCGTCGTATTCGCATTACGTAATCGTTCGACGTCGCCCGCATCGGGAACGCGCTGTGCATCGATGCGCACCACCGCATCGGCGATGCCCGGCAGCGCGCGCAGCGCGTGCCGGCTCAGGCGCTCGAAGTGCTGCACGAAGTGCTCGATTCGCGCCGGCGACATTCCGCGCGACAGATCGCCGGCGTGCAGCGCGCGTTCCTGCTCCCAGCGCCAGCCGGCCACGACGTCGAAGCCCGGCGGCGCGAGGAACAGCAGGCCCGGCAGCCGCGACCAGAGCGAGGGGTAGTCGCGCGCGAGCGCCTCGTTGCACCATCCTCGCCAAATGCCCTGCGGATCCTCGTCGCGCTCCAGTGCGTTCACCGGCGTGGCGAGTGCGGACGACGGCTCCGGCGCGAGTCGCAGGCACCAGCCTTCGACGAACACCAGGTCGCAGGCATGGACAGGCGGCCAGTCGCGCACGGGAAGGCGGCGGTCGCTGCGCTTGTCGAAGCGCGGCAGCCGCAGCGGGCGCCGCGCGGCCAATGCGTCGAGCGTTTCGATCGCCAACTCGACGTCATGGGTGCCCGGCGGCCCGCGCGTGGCCAGCAGCGGGTGCACGCGCTGCGCCAGCACCAGGCGTGCGGGACGGTCGAGGTAGAAGTCGTCGAGCGACACCGCTATCGCACGCAGCCCGCGCGCCTCGGCCGCTTCCACGCAGCGGGCGGCCAGCGTCGACTTGCCCGAACCCTGCAGCCCCGCGATCGCATAGGGCATCGGCGCGGCGAGCGCCCGCGCGAGCACGGCGTCGACGAACGTCTTGGCCGGGGCATGCACGTGCAGCGGTACGGACATGCCCGCACAATAGCGCGATGGAGACGCCCGCCCTGCTTGCCGAAGCCCTCGCCACTTTCGAGCACCTGTTCGTGCAGGCCGCCGAGGCCGGCGAGCCCGATCCCACCGCGATGGCGCTGGCCACGGCCTCGCTCGATGCGCGCCCCTCGCTGCGCATGGTGCTGCTGAAGGCGCACGATGCGCGCGGCTTCGTGTTCTACACGCACATGGACGGCCGCAAGGGCCGCGAGTTGCAGGACAACCCGCAGGCCTCGCTGCTGTTCCACTGGCCGCGCCTGCGCAACGGCGTGCAGGTACGCATCGAGGGCGAGGTGCAGGTGGTGGCCGACGAGGAGGCCGACCTCTACTTCGCCTCGCGTCCGCGCGGCAGCCAGATCGGCGCCTGGGCGTCGAAGCAGTCGGAAACGCTGGAGTCGGTGGAATCCTTCGAGTCCCGTCTGCAGCAGGTCGAACGCGAATTCGCCGGCCGCGACATCCCGCGCCCGCCACGCTGGACCGGCTTCCGGGTCAAGCCGCGCCGCATCGAGTTCTGGTACGGCGCGCAGTACCGGCTGCACGAGCGCAAGGTCTACGAGCGCGACGTGGCCGGGGAATGGACCACGCGGATGCTCTATCCGTGACCCGCGTCGTCGGGCCGCAACGCATCGTCTGCCTAACCGAGGAACCGACCGAGACGCTCTACGCGCTCGGCGAGGACCGCCGCATCGTCGGCATCAGCGGCTTCACCGTTCGCCCCGCGAAGGCGCGCAAGGAGAAGCCGAAGGTCAGCGCGTTCACCAGCGCGAAGATCGACGAGATCCTCAAGCTCCAGCCCGACTTCGTGGTCGGCTTCTCCGACATCCAGGCCGACATCGCGTCGGCGCTGATCCGTCACGGTGTCGAAGTCTGGATCAGCAACCACCGCAGCGTGGACGGCATCCTGGACTACATCCGCCGGCTCGGCGCGCTGGTCGGCGCCGGCGAGCGCGCGAACGCCTATGCGGACGCGCTCGCGCGCGGGCTCGACGAGATCGCCGCCGCGGGCCGTGCATTGCCGGTGCGTCCGAAGGTGTATTTCGAGGAATGGGACGAGCCGATCATCACCGGCATCCGCTGGGTGGCCGAGCTGATCGACATCGCCGGCGGCATCGACCTGCTGCCCGCGCGCGCGATCGAGCCGCTGGCGAAGAACCGCATCATCGCCGACGACCGGGAGATCACGCAGGCCGCGCCCGACATCGTCATCGGCTCTTGGTGCGGCAAGAAGTTCCGGCCCGAGCGCGTGGCCGCGCGGCCCGGCTGGCAGGACGTGCCCGCGGTGCGCGACGACGAACTGCACGAGATCAAGTCGCCATTGATCCTGCAGCCGGGCCCCGCGGCGCTCACTGACGGCGTGCGGGAGATCCAGCGGATCGTGCACGCCTGGGCGGCTCGACGCGCCTGAGGCTCAGTGCGGGAAGAAGTCCCGCGTGAACTGCATCGTCGACGTCGAATTGCCGTAGCGGATCACCAGGTCGAAGCGCAGCGATTCGGGCGGCGCGATTTGGACGGTGCCGACACGGTCCACGAAGCCGTCGACGCTGATCTCGCGCAACGTGATGCGCTCGGGCGTGCCGCGGTCGGGCGTCACCGTCGCATCGATGCTCACCGGCAGGCCGGCGGCGTCGCTGCCGTCGGCGCGGCGCACGCTGACCAGCAGCATGGCGACGCGACCCGAGCGCTCCAGTCCATAGCGCTTCGCGATTGCCTCGTCGAGCGTCGAGGTCTGCAGCGCGCTGGCATGCACGACGACGTCACCCAGGCGCGCCTCGGCCTGCTGCGGGGCCTGCGACGTGGAGGCCGTCACCGGCGGGGTGCTCCCGCCGCAGGCGGCGAGGGCGAGGACGAAGGGAGCCAGCAGGGCGATGCGTCGCATGGGATTCCTCAGTCGTTGGCGGCCGACAGCTCGCGGCCGCGCTGCGTGGCGCGCTCGATCGCGCGGTCGAGCAAGGCTGCAAAGCCGCCGGCCTGCAGGGTTTCGACGGCAGCCTGCGTGGTGCCGCCGGGCGAGGTCACCCGCGCACGCAGCACCGGTGCGGGCTCGACGGCCTGCACCAGCATGGCGGCCGCGCCCGCGATCGTCTGCCGCACCAGCAGCGAAGCGGCGTCCGGGGGCAGGCCCTGGCGCTCGGCTGCGGCCTGCATGGCCTCGGCGAGCAGGAACACGTAGGCCGGGCCGCTGCCGGACACGGCGGTCACCGCGTCCATCAGTGCCTCGTCGTCGATCCACGTGGTGGGGCCGCCGCTTTCGAGCAGGGCCGCGGCGCGTTGGCGCTGCGCGGGCGTGACGGCGCCCGTCGCGAACAGCCCGGTGACGCCCTGGCCGATCAGCGACGGCGTGTTCGGCATCGCGCGCACGATCGCGCGGCCGCCGCCGAGCCAGCGGTCGATCTGCGCGCTGGTGATCCCTGCGGCGATCGAGACCATGAGCGCGTCGGCGGGTGCCACGCCCGCGAGTTCACCGCAGACCGCCCGCATCACCTGCGGCTTCACCGCCAGCACCACAGTCGACGCGCCCGCCGCCGCCTCGCCCGCGGTCGCGAACACGGCGACGCCGAAGTCCTTCGCCAGCGCATCGCGCAGCGCATCGACCGGCTCGGCCACGCGGATCGAACCGGCTGCGCGGCCCTGCACCACGAGCCCGCCGATCAGGCTGCGCGCCATGTTGCCGCCACCGATGAAGGCGATCGGGCCTGCGGCGTCTTGCTGCGTCATCGACGGTTTCCTCGTTGCGGACGTCTCAGGATAGCGGCGTCCCGCGGCGCCGACGGCGGCGGTCGCTCCAGAGCAGCGTCAGGCTGGTCGCGCCCAGCACGAGCGCAGCCGACAGGACGACATAGGCGGCGACGAGCAGTTGCAGGCCGTGCCGGCAGGCCGGCTCGACGGCATTGAGCGCACTAGGCCCGCAACTGCCGAAGCGCGCCGCGGCAACCGTCACCGCGACCGCGAGCAGCAACAACCCCAGACCCCCGGCCACGATGGCCAGGCGGAACGTGAGGACCACGGGCCGCAGTCGATGCAGCATCGCTCAGGCGCGCGGCGTACGGGCGCCGAACAGCGCGCTGCCGATGCGGACCATCGTCGCGCCCTCGCCGAGCGCGAGCAGGTAGTCGTCGCTCATGCCCATCGACAGGGTGTCGACGCCGGGATGCGCGGCTTTCAGGTCGTCAAACAGCTGTCGCGCGGCACGGAAGGCCGGGCGGCGCGCCTCGAGGTCCGGATGCGGCGTCGGGATGATCATCAGCCCACGCAGCGCGAGCCGCGGCAGCGCCGCGACGGCCGCTGCCAGCGCCGGCAGCTCACCGGGGTGGCAGCCATGCTTGCCGGCCTCGTCGTCCACGTTGACCTGCAGCAGCACGTTCAGCGGCGGCCGGTCGGCGGGGCGATGCTTCGAGAGCGCCTCGGCGATCGAGGGCCGGTCGACCGTCTGCACCCAATCGAAGGCCGCGGCCGCTTCCTTGGCCTTGTTGCCCTGCAGGTGCCCGATCAGGTGCCAGACGGCCGCTTGCGCACCGCCCGACGCGCGCAGTTCCTGCTGCTTGCGCAGGGCTTCCTGCACGTAGTTTTCGCCGAAATCGCGCTGGCCCGCGGCCGCGAGTTCCGTGATCGCACCCGCAGGTTGCAGTTTCGAAACGGCGACCAGCACGGGTACGGAGCACCCGGCCGCGGTGGCCGCGCTATAAAGGCTGTCGGAGACCTCGCGCAGGGCGTCGGCGAGCACGTCGGTGACCTCTTGGTCGGCCCGATTGCCGGGCCGGAGCGGGAGCCTATACTGCCCTCAGGGGGTCCGGGCGGCCAGACCGCGCCGGATCGAGGGATCGTTCGCACCACCGGGGACTTACATGGATATCGCCGAGCTGCTGGCCTTCTCGGTCAAGAACAAGGCGTCAGACCTGCATCTGTCGGCGGGCCTGCCGCCGATGATCCGCGTCGACGGCGACGTTCGCCGCATCAACATTCCCGCGCTCGAGCACAAGCAGGTGCACGCGCTCGTCTACGACATCATGTCGGACAAGCAGCGCCGCGATTACGAGGAATTCCTCGAGGTCGACTTCTCGTTCGAGATCCCGGGCCTGGCGCGCTTCCGCGTCAACGCGTTCAACCAGAACCGCGGCGCCGCGGCGGTGTTCCGTACGATTCCGTCGGAAGTGCTGACGCTCGAGGACCTCGGCACGCCGCCGATCTTCCGCGAGCTGATCAACCAGCCGCAGGGCCTGATCCTCGTCACCGGCCCGACGGGCTCGGGCAAGTCGACCACGCTCGCGGCGATGCTCGACCACATCAACAAGAACGAGTACGCGCACATCCTCTCGGTCGAAGACCCGATCGAGTTCGTGCACACCTCGCAGAAGTGCCTGATCAACCAGCGCGAGGTGCACCGCGACACGCACGGCTTCAACGAGGCCCTGCGTTCGGCGCTGCGTGAGGACCCCGACTACATCCTCGTCGGCGAGCTCCGCGACCTCGAGACCATCCGCCTCGCGCTCACGGCCGCGGAAACCGGCCACCTCGTGTTTGGCACGCTGCACACCTCGTCGGCCGCGAAGACGATCGACCGCATCATCGACGTATTCCCCGCCGGCGAGAAGCCGATGGTGCGCTCGATGCTGTCCGAATCGCTGCGCGCGGTGATCTCGCAGGCGCTGCTGAAAAAGGTCGGCGGCGGTCGTACCGCGGCGTGGGAAATCATGGTGGGCACGCCCGCCATCCGTAACCTGATCCGCGAGGACAAGGTCGCGCAGATGTACTCGTCGATCCAGACGGGCCAGAACTACGGAATGATGACGCTCGACCAGCACCTGCAGGACCTGGTCAAGCGCGGCCTCATCCTCAAGGCACAGGCCCGCGAGTACGCCAAGGACAAGCGCCTGTTCGAATGACGCGGTAGCCGCGGCCCGGCCGCGACTACACCTGATCGAACTTCCGCCCGGCTTCAGACGCTCCCGAGGAGCACACGATGAGCACGCCCAATCCCGCAGCGCCCGGCCCCGGCGCGATCGATTTCTCGTCCTACCTCAAGCTGATGGCGCAGCACCGCGCCTCGGACCTGTTCATCACCGCCGGCATGCCGCCGTCGATCAAGGTGCACGGCAAGATCTCGCCGATCACCCAGCAGCCGCTCACGCCGCAGCAGTCGCGCGACCTGGTGCTGTCGGTGATGAGCCCCGCCCAGCGCGAGGAGTTCGAGAAGACGCACGAGTGCAACTTCGCGATCGGCGTGGCCAACGTCGGCCGCTTCCGCGTCAGCTGCTTCTTCCAGCGCAACCAGGTCGGCATGGTGCTGCGCCGGATCGAGAGCAAGATCCCGACGGTCGAGGAGCTGCAGCTGCCGCCGATCATCAAGACGCTCGCGATGACCAAGCGCGGCATCATCATGTTCGTCGGCGCGACCGGTACCGGCAAGTCGACCTCGCTCGCCGCGATGATCGGCTACCGCAACAAGAACTCGACCGGCCACATCATCACGATCGAGGATCCCATCGAGTTCGTGCACAAGCACGAGGGCTGCATCATCACGCAGCGCGAGGTCGGCATCGACACCGACAGCTGGGAAGCCGCGCTGAAGAACACGCTGCGCCAGGCGCCTGACGTGATCATGATCGGCGAGGTGCGCACGCGCGAGGGCATGGACCACGCGATCGCCTTCGCCGAGACCGGACATCTGGTGCTCTGCACGCTGCATGCGAACAACGCCAACCAGGCGATGGACCGCATCATCAACTTCTTCCCCGAGGACCGTCGCGCGCAGGTGCTGATGGACCTGTCGCTCAACCTCAAGGGCGTGGTCGCGCAGCAGCTGATCCCGACGCCGGACGGCAAGGGCCGCCGCGTCGCGATGGAGATCCTGCTCGGCACGCCCCTGGTGCAGGACTACATCCGCGACGGCGAGATCCACAAGCTCAAGGAGGTCATGAAGGAATCGACCAACCTGGGCATGAAGACCTTCGATCAGGCGCTGTTCGAGCTCTACCAGGCCGGCGAGATCTCCTACGAGGACGCGCTGCGCTACGCCGACTCGCAGAACGAGGTGCGCTTGCGTATCAAGCTCGCGCAGGGCGGCGATGCGCGCACGCTCGCGGCCGGGCTCGGCGACGTGGGCGTGGCCGACATCCGCTGACCGCGTCCGAATCGTTCCAAGCGAAGGCGCCTTCGGGCGCCTTCGCCGTTTTCGTCGCGTAGAGGGGCTTCCATCGCGCCAGGGAACGCGGGCTAGAATGCGGGCATGGCCCTGTCCGACAGCCCGACGCCCCTCGCCAGCCAGCTGCTCATCGCGCTGCCGTCGCTCGCCGAGTCCGGCTTCTCGAAGTCTGTCGCGCTGATCTGCCAGCACGACCAGGACGGCGCGCTCGGCATCGTGGTGAACCGTCCGTCCGAGTACACGGTGGGTGAGGTGCTCGAACAGATGGGCTTCGAGGGCGGCAGCGAAGCGCTGCGCTCGCAGATCGTGCTCAACGGCGGCCCCGTGCACCGTGAGCGCGGGTTCGTGATCCACGACGGCGGCACGCGCTGGGATTCCACGCTGCCGATCGGCGAGGACCTCTGGCTGACGACCTCGCGCGAGATCCTCGAAGCCATGGCCAACGGCGAGGGCCCTGAGCACGCGGTCGTCGCGCTGGGCTGCGCGGGTTGGGGTGCGGGGCAGCTGGAGCAGGAACTCAGCGTCGACCACAGCTGGCTCACCGCGCCGGCCGATCCGTCGCTGCTGTTCGACACGCCCCTGGAAGAACGCTGGCGCGCCGCCGCGGGCCGCATCGGCGTGGACTTCGCGCGCCTGGCCGACTACACGGGGCACGCCTGATCATGGCGGCGGCGACGACGGTCCTCGGTTTCGACGTCGGCGCCCGCAGGATCGGCGTCGCCGTGGGCAGCGCCTTCGGTACCGGCGCGCGTCCGATCGCGGTGGTCGACGTGCATGCCAACGGCCCCGACTGGCCCGCGATCGAGAAGCTCGCGCGCGAATGGCGGCCCGACGGCTTCGTCGTCGGCGACCCGATGACCCTCGACGGTGGCGACCAGCCCGCGCGCAGGCGCGCGATCGCCTTCGCGCGTGAGCTCGGGCGCCGCTTCGGCAAGCCGGTGATGCTCGTCGACGAACGCTCCTCTTCGGTGGAGGCCGCGCAGCGTTTCGCCGTGGAGCGCGCGCAGGGAGGCAAGCGCCGGCGCGACGCGCAGATTCTCGACGCGGTGGCCGCCGCGATCATCGTTGAACGCTGGCTGGCGGCGCCGGCCGATGCGGTCGACCTCGAAGCCACACTTTCCGGATAGACCCATGCGACACCTGCTCACGCTCGACGGCATGCCCCGCGCCACCGTCGTCGAGCTGCTCGACCGCGCGCAGCACTTCGCCGACCTGCGCGGCGACGTCGACGCGCTGAAAGGCATCGCGGCCTGCACGCTGTTCTTCGAGCCGTCCACGCGCACGCGGATGAGCTTCCAGCTCGCCGCGATGCGACTGGGCGCGCACGTGCTGAACTTCGACGTGTCGACCTCGTCGGCGCGAAAGGGCGAGACCGCGCTGGATACCATGCGCAACCTCGAAGCGATGGGCGTGCGCGGCTTCATCGTGCGCCACCACGACGACGGCGCGGTCGCGCAACTCGCCGCGGCGGCGGGCGAGGGCACGGCGTTGCTCAACGCGGGCGACGGGCGCAGCAACCATCCCACGCAGGGTCTGCTGGACATGCTGACGCTGCGGCAGGCCAAGGGTGACGATTTCGCCCGGATGCGCATCGCGATCGTCGGCGACGTGAAGCATTCGCGCGTCGCGCGTTCGGACCTGCACGCCTTGCGCGCGCTCGGCGCCACCGACATCCGAGTCTGCGGGCCCGCCGCGCTGCTGCCGGAGGCGGCGACGCTTGCCGGTTGCCGCGTCACGCACGATCTCGACGAGGCCATCGACGGCGCCGATGCGGTGATCACGCTGCGCCTGCAGCGCGAGCGCATGGAGGACGGGCTGGTCGAATCGCTGGACGGCTACCACCGCGATTACGGCATCACCGAGGCGCGCCTGCGCAGCGCGGCGCCCGGTGCGCTGGTGATGCATCCGGGGCCGATCAACCGCGGCGTGGAGATCACCGACGAGGTGGCAGACGGCCCGCGCTCGCTGATCCTGCGCCAGGTCGCGAACGGCGTGGCGGTGCGCATGGCGGTGCTGGAGCGGCTGCTCGCCGCCCGCGGCTAGGCAGCCGCGGCGTCCTCGGCCGCGTCCATCGCGGCCAGCGTGCGCAGCAGGCCGGCATGGACCTGCTGCAGGGCCGGATCGGCCGACAGCACCGCATCGGTATCGATCGCCTCGGCGGCGCGCAGCACGTGCAGCATCGACAGCGCGTCGGCGGTCGCCAGCGTGGCTGCGAGCGGCGAAGGCGCGGCGTCGCCTGGCATCTTCAGAAGCGCCTGCTGCAGAGCCGCGTCCAGGCGCCAGTGGGCAGCGGTGCGCGCGGAGAGGTCGGCGGCAAGGTGGAAGAAGCGCGGCGCGAACGTGGGGTCGGCCGCTGCTTGAGCGAGTAGCGCGTGCGGCATCATCCGCAACAGTGCGGCGGTGCCGGTCGAGGCAATGATCGAGGCGAGCTGCGCTTGCCCCGGATCGCCGCCGCGCGCGGCGAGGGCGCCGCAGGCCCAGGTGCGCGCTTCGCTCTGCGCGACCAGGCACTGGCCGGCGCGGGCGCCCTGTCGCGACGGATCGGCCTGCAGGATCGGCCGCATCACGCTGGTCAGCACGACGAAGCGCAGCCCCTCGTTGCCGATCACGCTGATCGCCTGCGGCAACGCCGACACCGTCGTGCTGCGGCTGTAATGCACGCTGTTGGCCGAGCGCACGACGGCGCCAGCCAGCGTCGGATCGCGGCCGACCATCGCCGCCAAGGCATTCGCATCGACGTCGTCGCGGCGTAGTGCGGCGAGAAGTTGCGGCACCAGCGCGGGCAGGCGCGGCAGGCGCGCGAGGTCGAGGCGTCCGGCCACCGTTCCGAGGCGATCGATCATGTCGTCGGCCAGACCATCCGCCACCGCCTCGGCCGGCGCGGTATCGAGCAGGTGGCGCAGGAAGCCTGCCGCGAGCCGGTCGCGATCGATGACGACGGCGTTCGTTGCAAGCGGCGCGTCGGCGGCATCGGCCGTTGCGCCGGCATTCTCCTCGCGCCGCGCGGGACGTCCCTGCAGCCGCTGCAGAAAGCGCTTCAACATGAGAATCCCCTGGTCGGCCGGTCCATCGACGCAGTCCGTTCCGACATGGTAGCGGCCCGGGCCGCGTTTACTTGAGCAGGAACAGTGTCGCGAGGCCGAGGAACGTAAAGAAGCCCATGACGTCGGTGACGGTGGTCAGGAAGATGCTGCTGGCGAGCGCCGGGTCGAAACCCATGCGGCGCAGCGTGATCGGCACCAGCACCCCCGCGCTGGCGGCGAACAGCAGGTTGAGCGTGAGCGCGACCGCGATGACCAGCGCGAGCCCCGGCATCTTGAACCAGAGCAGCACCACCAGGCCGAGGATGGTGCCCAGCGCGAGCCCGTTGAGCAGCGCGACGCGGATCTCCTTCCACAGCAGCACGCGCAGGTTGGACGCGCTGACCTGACCCAGCGCGAGGCCGCGCACCATCAGGGCGAGCACCTGCGTGCCGGCGTTGCCGCCCATGCCGGCGACGATCGGCATCAGCGCCGCGAGCGCCACGAGCTTCGAGATCGTGCCCTCGAACTGGCCCACCACGCTGGCCGCCACGAATGCCGTGGCGAGGTTGATCGACAGCCAGATCAGGCGCCGGCGCATCGCGCGCGGCACGGGGCTGAAGAGATCCTCGTCCTCGTCGAGGCCGGCCGCCGAGAGCGCCTGGTGCTCGGCCTGGTCGCGGATGATGTCGACCACGTCGTCGATGGTGATGCGGCCGAGCAGGATGTTGTTCTCGTCGACGACCGGGGCGCTGATCCAGTCGTAGTCGGAGAACTTGCGCGCGACCTCGCTCGCGGTCTCGCCGACGTAGATCGCCGCCTGCTCGTCGTCGACGAGGCGGTTGATCGGGGTGGACGGGTCCTGCGTCAGCAGGTCGGAGATCGAGATGCGGCCGAGGTACTGGTGACGGCGGCTGACCACGTATAGACGATCGGTGTGGTCGGGCAGTTCGCCGCGCAGGCGCAGGTAGCGCAGCACCACCTCGAGCGTGGTGTCCGCGCGCACCGTCACCACGTCCGGGTTCATCAGGCGGCCGGCGGTGTCCTCGGGGTACGAGAGCGCCTGCTCCAGGCGCTCGCGGTTCTCGCGGTCCATCGACAGCAGCACCTGCTCGATCACCGCGTCGGGCAGGTCCTCGACGAGGTCGGCGAGGTCGTCGATGTCGAGGTCTTCGACCGCGGCGATGATCTCGTCCGGATCCATCTCGGCGAGCAGGCTCTCGCGCACCTCGTCGCCGACGTGCACCAGCACCTCGCCGTCGTCCTCGGCGTCGACCAGGCCCCACACGATGGTGCGCTTGGCCGGCGGCAGCGATTCGAGCAGGTTGCCGATCTCGGCGGGCGAGAGCGTGTTGACGAGCCGGCGTACCGGGCCGAGGCGCCCGCTGTCGAGCGCGTCGGACAGCAGCCTCAGCTGCCGCGCGGTCTTCTCGTGGCGGACGGATTCGGCCATGCGCGGATTCCGGCGGGGACCATCACGGTCGTGGGCAGGTCGCACGCCGGCGATGTGCGCCGAGTCGCGACCGGGGTCAGCGGTTCATCGCGGCATTATCGCCGCTGCGGGCGGTGATGGACAGCGAAGACGCGCGATCAGCCGGCGTTCGCCAGCCAGCGCTCGATGGCATCGCGATCGCGCGCGCGCAGCAGGGCGGGCAGGCGTGCCTGCAGCGCGGCGTAGTCGCAGTCGCGGATGCGCCGGCGCACTTCCAGCATCGTGCCGGGATGCAGGCTGAAATCGGTGAGCCCCAACGCCAGCAGGAGCGGCGCGTAATCCGGCGCCGCGGCCATTTCGCCGCAGAGCGCGATCGGGCGGCCGTGGCGCTGCGCGAGCCGGATGACGTCGCGCAGCACGCGGATCACCGCGGGATGCAGGGGCGTGTAGAGCCGGCCCAGGCCCTCGTGATTGCGGTCGACGGCGAGCAGGTACTGCACGAGGTCATTCGTGCCGACCGACAGGAAGTCCACGTCGCGGATGAAGGCAGGCAACGCGAGCGCTGCGGCGGGGACCTCGATCATCACGCCGACCGGGATGTTCTCAGCCAGCTCATGGCCCTCCGCGCGCAGAGCCGCCGCCATCGCGGCGATCTCCGCGCGCGCCTGCGCGATCTCCTCGGCGCAGCTCACCATCGGCAGCAGCAGGCGGATGCGGCCGTAGGCCGAGGCGCGCAGCAGCGCGCGCAGTTGCGTGCGGAACAGCGCACGGCGCGCGAGCGACAGCCGGATGCCGCGCAGCCCCAGTGCCGGATTCGGCTCGTCGCGCAGAGACAGGCCGGTGCGATCGGTCTTGTCCGCGCCCACGTCGAGCGTACGGATGGTGACCGGCTGGCCGCTCATGCCCATCACCACGTCGCGATAGGCGCGGAACTGCTCGTCCTCGTCGGGCAGGGCGCTGCGCTGCAGGAACAGGAACTCGGTGCGGTACAGGCCGACGCCGGCGGCGCCGAGCGCATGCGCCTCGGCGACGTCGGCCTGCGATTCGGCATTCGCGAACAGGCGGATGTCGACGCCGTCGCGGGTCCGCGTGGGCTCGCGCCGCAGCCGCGCCAGCGCGCGCGTTTCGCGCAGGTGCTCGCGTTCGCGCGCGCGGTGCGCGCGCAGGTCGGCCGGGCCGGGCTCGACGACGACGCGTCCGCTGCCGCCGTCGACGATCAGCGCGTCGCCATCGTTGATGGTCTCCAGCGCATGCTCGCAGTCGACCACCAGCGGCATGTGCAGGCTGCGCGCGAGGATCGCGGTATGCCCGAGCGGGCTGCCGCCCGTGGTGACGATGCCGATGACCCCCTGCGCCTGCAACTGCGCCATTTCCGCCGGCGCCACGCTCTCGGCGACGAGGATCTCGCCCGCGAATCCCCGCAGCTCGCAGTCGCGCCGGTGCAGCGCTGCATGGATGCGGCCTATGACCTGGTCGATGTCCTCGACGCGGCTCTGGAAGTAGGGGTCGTCCATCGCCTCGAACACCGAGGCGAGACGGTCGCGCTGGACGCGCAGGGCGTAGTCGGCGCTGTAATGGCGGTCGCGCACCAGCTGGTCGAGGCCCTGCAGCAGTTCGGGGTCGTCCAGCAGCAGCGCGTGCAGGTCGAGGAACTCGCCGACCTCCTGCGCCAGTGCGCCGTGAAGGCGTGCGCGCAGGGCGTGCATCTCGCCGCGCACCACGGCGATCGCGTGCTGCAGCCGCTGGAGTTCGGCCGGCGCCTGTTCGGGCGCGATTCGCTGCTCGGCGATCTGCAGTGCGTGCGGCAGCCGTACGCGCGCCCGTCCGAGGACAGTGCCCCGCGATGCGCCCTGTCCGGCCAGCGCCTGTGCCATGCGGCTCAGCTGTCCTCGTCGAAGCGGCGGTCGAACAGCGCCTGCGCGGCATCGGCCGCGGCCTGCTCGTCCTCGCCTTCGACCCGCAGCTTCACCTGCGTGCCCTGGCCGGCGGCCAGCAGCATCACGCCCATGATGCTCTTCGCGTTGACCTCGCGGCCCTTCGCGGTGAGCGTGCAGTTGCTGCGGAACTGCGACAGCGTCTGCACGAGCTTGGCGGTCGCGCGTGCATGCAGGCCGAGGCGGTTTGAAACGGTGAGGTCGCGTTCGATCATGGGGGTCAGATGTCGTCGAGCTGGACGCCGTTCCGGCCTCCGGCGATGGCGATGGCGGGAAGTTCGTCGAGGGCCAGATCCGCGTAGTTGAGCACACGCAGCAACATGGGCAGGTTGAGGGCCGATACGCGCCGCACCGGCGTGCCCAGCCGCGACAGCCGGCCGGCAAGGTTCGAGGGAGTCGCGCCGTAGAGATCGGTGAGCACCAGCACGCCGTCGCCGCCGTCGGCGCGGCGCAGCGCGGCGCTCGCAGCGGGCAGAATGGCTTCGGGGTCGGCGTCGAACGGCACCTCGAGCACCTCGACGCGTAGCGGCATGGGCGTCAGCAGTCGCTCGGCCACGCCGCGCAGGGCGGTGCCGATGCCTTCGTGCGTGACGAGCAGGATGCCGACGGTCATGCGACGACGTTAGCAGAGCGCCGCGACGGTCCGGAAGCGGCGGTGGTGGAACTCAGTCGAGCTCGCGGTGATGCACCGCGACTTCCGGCCAGCCGAGCTCGCGCATGTGCGCGGCCATGCGCTCGACGAGATACACCGAACGATGGCGTCCGCCGGAGCAGCCGAACGCGATCGTGGCGTAGCTGCGCGTGCTGTCGGCCTGCAGGCGCGGCAGCCAGGCGTCGAGGAAGGCGCGGATCTGCTGGTAGAAGGCTTCGACGTCGGGTTGTTCCAGCAGGTAGTCGCGCACGGCGGGGTCGCGGCCCGACAGCGGCCGCAGCGACGGGATCCAGTGCGGGTTCGGCAGGGCGCGAGCGTCGAACACGAAGTCGGCGTCGGCCGGTACGCCGCGCCGATATGCGAACGATTCGAACAGCAGCGACATGCCCGGCTCGGCGCCGAGCCCGAATTCCGTGGTGACGTGCCGGCGCAACTGGTGCACGTTCATTTCGCTGGTGTCGACGATCGCATCGGCCAGCTTGCGCAGAGGCCCCAGCACCTGCCGCTCGAGCGCGATCGCCTCGGGCAGCGACAGGCCGAGACGGCTCAGCGGATGGCGGCGGCGCGTGTCGGCGTACCGCTTGAGCAGCACCGCGTCGGCGGCGTCGAAGAACACCAGCCGCGGGTCGAAACCCATGCCGCCCACGGCGGCGAGCGCCGCGGGCACCTTGTCGAGTTCGTCGTGGCGATTGCGCACGTCGATGCCTACCGCGATCTTCGCCGGGCCGCCGTCGTCGCCACCGGTGATGTCGGCGACGAGCTGCGGCAGCAGCATCGCCGGCAGGTTGTCGACGCAATAGAAGCCGAGGTCCTCGAACGTATTGAGCGCGACGGACTTGCCGGAGCCCGACATCCCGCTCACCAGCACCAGCGTGGCCGATGGGCGCGCGCTCACGAGTCGCCCCGCTCGAGGAAGTGGCTGTGCCGCGCCATGAACGCCGCGGCCGGGTCGACGCCCTTCGCGCGCAGGATGTGCGTGCGCGTCGCGGCTTCGGTCAGCACCGCGAGATTGCGGCCCGCGATGACCGGCAGGGTGATCATCGGCACGTCGAGATCGAGTACCTGGCGCACACCGAGGTCGCCGGTGATGCGCTCGAAGCCGCCCGGCTCGGGATGCAGCGACGGCTGCGTGAGGTGCACGATCAGGCGCAGGTACTTGTTCCGCTTGACCGCGGTGTCGCCGAACATCTGGCGGATGTTGAGCACGCCGAGGCCACGCACCTCGAGCATGTCCTGCAGCAGTTCGGGGCATGCGCCGTCGAGCACGTCGGGCGCGATCTGGGTGAATTCGGGTGCGTCGTCGGCGACGAGGCGATGGCCGCGGGTAACGAGTTCCAGCGCGAGCTCGCTCTTGCCGGCGCCGGATTCGCCGGTGATCAACACGCCGATCGAGTAGATCTCCATGAACACGCCGTGCAGCGTCACGCGCGGGGCGAGCTTGCGCGCGAGGTGGTACTGCAGGTGGTTCAGCAGCTCGTGGCCGCGCCGCGGCGAGATCCACAGCGGCGTGTCCGTTTCCTCGGCGGCGAGGCGCAGGTCTTCGGGACAGGTCTGGCTCTTGCTGATCACCAGCGCCAGCGGCCGGAACTGCATGATCTTCTCGATCGTCTCCCAGCGCGCGCGCGAGTCGAGTTCGTCGAGCCACGCGAGTTCCTCGCTGCCGAGGATCTGCACCTTGTTGGGATAGATGATGTTGAGGTAGCCGGCGAGCGACGGGCGTCGCGCCACGGTGTCGACCGATTCGAGCACGCGCGTACCGCCGCGACGGCCGGCGAACCAGCGCAGGCCGAGGCGGTCGAGCTGCTGGTCGTAGAGCTCCTGCGCGCTGATGCGGGCATTCATGCGTCGGCTCCGAGCAGTCGACGCGCGAGTTCGCGATCATCGTCGGCCGCGCGCAGCGACGCGCGGAAATCGGCGTCGGAGAAGCGCTCGGCGATCTCGCCCAGGTGCGCGAGGTGGCCGGCGACCTCGTCCTCCGGCACCGCCATCGCGAACACCAGGTCGACGGGCTCGCCGTCGGGCGCCGCATAGGACACGCCGTGGTCGAGCAGCACGAACGCACCGCGGGCCCGATCGAGCCCGCCGATGCGCGCATGCGGAATGGCGACGCCGTGGCCGAGCGCGGTGCTGGCGAGGCGCTCGCGCTCGCGCAGCCGCTCGGCCACGTCGGCCGCCGCGAGGCCATGTCCCTCCACCGGCCGTGCCAGCAGGGCCGCGAGGCGTTCGATCACGCCATCGCGGTCGACGGGGCCGGAAATCCGGCCGATGCGTTGATGGCAGAGCAGGTCGGCAAAGGGCATGGTCCCGTCAGGCGAGGGCCGCCACGCGGGCGAAACGCTCCCCGCGGTGGTGGTCGACGCGCCTCTCCTTTTCTTTGAGCAGACTTCGGTCGAGTTTGTCGGCGAGCGCATCGATCGCCGCGTACATGTCGCTGCCTTCGGCATCGGCATGGAAGACCCGGCCGGAGAGGCTGACCGTGGCTTCCGCCCATTGGCGCGTCTTCTCCACCGAAAGCACCGTGCGGACGTCGAAGGGCCGTTCGAAATGGCGGCCGAGCCGCTCGAAACGCATCGCGACGTAGTCGCGCAGGGCCGGGGTGACATCGATGTGCTGACCGTGGATATCGATACGCATGGGCATCTCCTGACTGTCTGCAGAGGCGGCCCTGTGGCCGCGACCCCAGCATCGCACTTTCCGGAGGGCGCGCCTTGACGCCCGTCAAATAGTGCGCAGTCAGCCGATGCGGACGCGATCCTGGGACGAGGGGATGCTCATGGCTTCGCGGTATTTTGCCACCGTGCGGCGCGCGACCGGCACGCCGGACGCCCGCAGCAGGTCGGCCAGGCGCGCGTCCGAGAGGGGTTTTCGCGGGTTCTCGCTGGAAATCAGCTGGCGAATCATCGACTGCACGGCGGTGCTGGAGGTTTCCTCCGCCGTACCGCCGCCGACGCCCGAAGCGAAGAAGGCCCGAAGCGGCAGCGTGCCGCGCGGCGTGCGCGCGTACTTGCGTGCGATCGCGCGCGAGACGGTGGACTCGTGCAGGCCCACCTCCGTCGCGACCTCCCGAAGCGTCAGCGGACGCAGCGCGCCGTCGCCCAGATCGAGGAAGGCCGACTGGCGCTGCACCAGGCAACGCGCCACGCGCAGCAGCGTCTCGCCGCGCGCCTCGACGTTGCGCAGCAGCCAGCGCGCTTCCTGCAACTGCGAGCGCAGGTAGGCGGCGTCGCTGCTCGATGTGCGGCTGATCAGCGCCTCGTAGCCGCGGTTGATGCGCAGGCGCGGACGCGTGTGCTCGGCCAGCGCGACGCGCCAGCCTCCGTGCTGGCGCCAGATCGTCACGTCGGGCGCGACGTAGCTCTCGGGCGAGAGTTCGCCCATCTGCGCGCCCGGGCGCGGATCAAGCGACAGCAGCAGCGCGACCGCCTGTTCGGCCTCGTCGAGCGGCTCGCCGAGTTCCGCGGCGATGCCATCGGCACCGAGTTTCGGCAGGCGCTCCAGCAGCGCGTCGGCGATGCGGATGGCGAGCGCGCGGCCGGGCGTGTCGGCATCGAGTGCGTGCAACTGCACGCAGAGCGCCTCGGACACGGAGCGCGCGCCGACGCCGATGGGATCGAAATGCTGCACGCAGTGCAGGACCGTCGCGACGTCTTCCACCGGGACCGGCGGGTCGACGCTGGCGGCGATCATGTCCAGCGGCTCGCGCAGGTAGCCGTCGTCGGAGATGGCGTCGATGATCGCCGCACCGATGCGGCGGTCGCGCGGCGAGAGGCTGCTGAGGTGCAGTTGCCACAGCAGGTGGTCGTGCAGGGTTTCGCGCTCGGCCACCTGCTCGGCCAGCGACATGCCGTCGCCGTCGAGGCCGGAGCCGCCGCTCGGGCCGTCGCCCCAGCCCTCGAGTTCGGCATCGCCCCATGTCTCGTTCTCGGGCGCGGGCTCCGTCGGCGCGGCCTCGGGCATGGCGATGACGCCGCCTTCGTCCCATTCCAGCAGCGGGTTGCTTTCCACCGCCTCGTTGAGTTCTGCATCGAGCTCGATCGACGAGAGCTGCAACAGGCGGATCGCCTGCTGCAGCTGCGGCGTCATCACGAGATGCTGGCCGAGCGAGGCCTGGAGGCGCTGTTTCATCGACATCCAAGGTACACGGCGGTGCGACCGAACGTCAGCGGCCGGTGCGGCCGCCGGTCGGGCGCAGCAGCATTACAGTCGGAACGTTTCGCCGAGGTAGACGCGTCGCACGTCGGGATTGGCGAGGATCGACTCCGGCGAGCCCTGCGCCAGTACCACGCCTTCGTTGAGGATGTAGGCGCGGTCGCAGATGCCGAGCGTCTCGCGGACGTTGTGGTCCGTGATCAGCACGCCGATGCCGCGCTCGGTGAGGTGACGCACGATCTTCTGGATCTCGCCCACGGAAATCGGATCGACGCCCGCGAACGGTTCGTCGAGCAGCATCAGGCGCGGACGTGCGGCCAGCGCGCGCGCGATCTCCACGCGGCGGCGCTCGCCGCCTGAGAGGCTGGCGCCGATCTGGTCCGCGACGTGCGTGACCTGCAATTCCTCCAGCAACTCGTCGAGCTCGCGCTCGCGGCCCTTGCGATCGAGATCGCTGCGCAGCTCGAGCACCAGTCGGATGTTGTCGGCCACGCTGAGCTTGCGGAACACCGACGGCTCCTGCGGCAGGTAGCCGACGCCGTGCTTGGCGCGCGCGTACATCGGATCGGCGGTGATGTCGCGGCCGTCGAGCAGGATCTTCCCCGCGTCGGCGGGCACCAGGCCGACGATCATGTAGAAGCAGGTGGTCTTGCCGGCGCCGTTCGGGCCGAGCAGGCCGACGACTTCGCCGGCATCCAGGCTCAGCCCGAAGTCGCGCACGACCTCGCGCGACTTGTAGCTCTTGCGCAGCCCCTCGGCCAGCAGCATCAGGGCGTGCCCGAATTCTTGGGGAGGATACGCATCTTCACGCGACCGCCGCCCGCCGCGCCACCGCTGGCGACCTGGCCCGAACGCATGTTGTAGGTGACGCGTTCGCCGTTGAGCGACCCGCGCGACTGCTGGACGCTCACGTTGCCGGCGAGCACGACGACGTCGGCCTGCATGTCGTAGTCGGCGGTCGAGGACACCGAATTCATCGGCGTGCCGTCGTCGAGCTGCTGGCTCATGCGCACGGGCCCGCCGCGCAGTACCGCCCGCACCGCCTCGCCGTTACGCATCGTGATTTCGGCCGTCGACGATGTGATCCTGAGCGTGCCCTGCGTGATTGTGACGCCGCCTGCGAGAACCGTGGGGCGGCTGTCATCGGTCGAGTACACGGCCGAGCCGCTCTCGATGTCGATGGCTTGGCGGCGGTCGGAGGTGCGCGCGAGCGCGACGCCCGAGACGGCGACCAATGCGAGCGCGGCCAGCGCGATGGCGATACGGCTATTTTTCATAACGGGCCTTGACGTTCCTGAGCTGCACCAGGCGCGCATCGAGTTTCGCGTCCATGCTGTAGCCGTTGAGTATAAGTCCCGGCTGCTTGACGCTGACCGCGACGTCCGAGGTCGCGCGCTTGGCGTCGGGGAAGACGTTGAGCTGCTGCGTGTCCATGCGGATCGGCTGGCCGTCGCCGTCGATGCTGGTGGCCGCCACGTCGCCGCGCAGGCGGATCTCGTCGCCCTTGGCCGATACCCAGGCCGTCTTCGAGCGCACTTCCCACGGCTTGCCGTCGGAGCCCGCACGCGGCGGAATGGTGAAGAGCGGCGTGGCGAGGTCGAGCGTCTTCGCGGACGGGTCGCGGGTGAGCTTCGGCGCGCTGAGCGTGAAGGACTCGCGACCCTCGGCATCGAGCGCGATCAGCTGGAAATCGTGCAGCGTGTAGTCCGAACGCCCGGCCTGCTGCGGCGTCGCGCCGCCGTCGCGCTGGCGCCACAGCGAAGCGCCGATGGCCACCGCCGCGGCGGCGAGCACGAGGCCGAGGACGAGGCGCCAGTTCATGCCTGCGCTCCGAGCGGCGTGGGCGCCGCGGCCAGCATGTCGGCGATCAACGCCTCGACGCGGCCCTGCGCATCAAGCACCAGGTCGCAGAGTTCGCGTGCCGCGCCGCAGCCACCGTCGAAGCGTGAACGCCATGCCGCATGCGCGGCGACCCACGGGTGCGCGTTCGCCGGGCAGGCCGCGAGGCCGACGCCGCGCATCACCTTGAGGTCGGGGAGGTCGTCGCCCATGAAGGCCACGTCCTCCACCGAAATGCCAAGCCCGCGCGCGATGCTTTCGACGCAGCCGAGCTTGTCGCCGATGCCGCTGCAGGCCTGCACGCCGAGCTCCGCCGCGCGACGCTCGACCACCGGGCTGGTGCGCGCGGTGACCAGCGCGACGTGGATGCCGGCGCGGCGCAGCAGTACGAGGCCCTGGCCGTCGTGCACATGGAAAGCCTTGGCTTCGCCGCCGGCGCTGTCGTAGACGAGGCGGCCGTCGGTGAGCGTGCCGTCGACGTCGAAGCAGGCGAGCCGCACGCGGCGGGCGCGCTGGCGCAGGTCGTCGGTGATGGGCGGGATGGAGGTCATGGGGTCGGGGGGTTAAACCACCCGCGCTCGCAACAGGTCGTGAATGTTGAGTGCGCCGACCACGCGCCCGTCGTTCGCGACGACGAGCAGGCCGTTGATCTTGTGCTGCTCCATCACGTGCGCGGCCTCGACCGCCAGCACGTCGGCGCCGATCGTGCGCGGCGCGCGCGTCATGACCTGCGCGATGGGCGTGGCGCGCAGGTCGAGCTGCGCGTCGTCCAGCGTGCGGCGAAGGTCGCCGTCGGTGAAGACGCCGAGCAGGCGGCCTTCGGCATCGGCCACGGCCGTCAGGCCCAGCCGCTTCTGGCTCATCTCGACCAGCGCCTCGCTGACCGAGGCATCCGGCCCCACGACCGGCAGGTCGGCGCCGGTGTGCATGACGTCGGCGATGTGCAGCAGCAGGCGGCGACCGAGCGCGCCGGCCGGATGCGAGCGGGCGAAGTCGTCCGCGGTAAACCCGCGGGCCTCGAGCAGCGCGACCGCCAACGCGTCGCCCATCGCCAGCGAGGCGGTGGTACTGGACGTGGGCGCGAGGTGCAGCGGGCAGGCCTCGGCGGGCACGGAGACGTCGAGGTGCACGTCGGCCTCGCGCGCCATCGTCGAGGCGGCGCGGCCGGTCATGGCGATCACCACGTTGCCCTGGCGCCTGAGCACGGGCATCAGCGTGAGGATCTCGTCACTCTCGCCGGAGTAGGACAGCGCGAGCACGACGTCGGCGTCGGTGATCATGCCGAGGTCGCCATGCGCGGCCTCGCCCGGATGGACGAAGAACGCCGGCGTGCCGGTGGAGGCGAGCGTGGCGGCGACCTTGCGCGCGATGTGGCCCGACTTGCCCATTCCGATACAGACGACGCGACCGCGGGTCTCCAGCATCAGGCGGCAGGCCTGGGCGAAGGCGGCGTCGAGGCGATCGGCGACGGCGGCGAGCGCCTGCGCCTCGACCGCGAACACGCGGCGGCCGCTGGCGGGGAAGTCGATGTCGGCCGCGGCCGGAGCGTTGCGTTCCGCCATTTCGGACGGGGGTCCTTTCGGCTAGGCTAATCCGTCCAGTTTAAGCGGTTCAGGCCGCCACGTCCGTGGCGTCGCCGCTCCGCCTGTCCATAGGCCGTCGCCGTGAATCCCGAAACCATCCGTCAACTCATCGAACAGGGCCTGCCCGGCGCCCGCGCCGACGTGCGCGGCGACGACGGCGTCCACTTCGAGGCCAGCGTCGTCAGCGATGCCTTCCGCGGCAAGCTTCCGCTCGCGCGGCACCGCATGGTGTACGCGACGCTCGGCGAGCGCATGGGCGGCGAGATCCATGCGCTGCAGCTGAAGACGCTCACCCCTGAGGAAGCGGGCGCCGCGGGCTGATCCGCGCGCGCTTCCCCTCACTTACGAATCGAGTCCATGCAAAAGATCGTTGTCGAAGGCGGCCGGCCGCTGAACGGCGAAGTCCGTATTTCGGGCGCCAAGAACGCCGTCCTCCCGATCCTCTGCGCGACGTTGCTCGCCGACGGGCCGATGACCCTGCGCAACGTGCCGCACCTGCACGACGTGCACACCACGGCGCGCTTGCTCGCCGAGCTCGGTGCACGCGTGGGCGACGGCGGGCCGGGCGTGGTGACGGTCGATCCGACCTCGGTGCACAGCCAGGTCGCGCCCTACGAGCTGGTCAAGACGATGCGCGCCTCGGTACTGGTGCTGGGCCCGCTGCTGGCGCGCTACGGCCATGCGGAGGTCTCGCTGCCCGGCGGCTGCGCGATCGGCTCGCGCCCGGTCGACCTGCACATCAAGGGCCTGCAGAGCCTCGGCGCGCAGATCAGTGTCGAGAACGGTTTCATCAAGGCACGTGCGGAAAGGCTGCGCGGCGCGCGCCACGTGTTCGACATCGTCAGCGTCGGCGCCACCGAGAACGTGCTGATGGCGGCGGTGCTGGCCGAGGGCCGCACGGTGCTGGAGAACGCGGCGATGGAGCCGGAGATCGTCGACCTCGCCGAGTGCCTGATCGCGATGGGCGCGAACATCAGCGGCGCCGGCACCGGCCGCATCGTGGTCGAAGGCGTGGAAAAGCTGCGCGCCTGCGAGCATTCGGTGGTCGCCGACCGCATCGAAGCCGGCACTTTCCTGGTCGCCGCGGCGATGACCGGCGGCCGCGTGACGCTCACGCATGCGCGCCCGGACACGATGGACGCGGTGCTCGACAAGTTGAAGGAAGCGGGCGCGGAGCTCGACTGCGACGACGACCGCATCACCATCGACATGCAGGGCCGCCGGCCGAAGTCGGTCGACATCACCACCATGCCGCATCCGGGGTTCCCTACCGACATGCAGGCGCAGTTCATGGCGCTCAACTGCGTGGCGGACGGCGTGGCGGTGATGAACGAAACGATCTTCGAAAACCGCTTCATGCACGTCAACGAACTGCTGCGCCTGGGCGCGGACATACGCATCGACGGGCATACGGCGGTGGTGCGCGGCGTACCGCGCCTGAGCGGGGCGCCAGTGATGGCGACCGACCTGCGCGCCTCGGCGTCGCTGATCCTCGCCGGCCTCGTCGCCGAGGGCACGACGACCATCGACCGCATCTACCACCTCGACCGCGGCTACGAGAACATCGAGCAGAAGCTGTCGGGGCTGGGCGCGCGGATCTCGCGCATCGGCTGAGGCCGCGGCACGAAAAAAAAGCCCCGCTTCGGCGGGGCTCTTTTTTTTGATGCGGCGATTACTGCGCGATGCGCAGGTCGATGGTGTCGTTGCCGTCGACCTGCATGATGCGCACCGGCACCGGCACGCCGGCGACCACCCACAGCGTGGTCTTCTTGTCGCCGGAGGTGCTCACCACCTTGGTCGCCTGCTGCGACTTGCCGCCGACGGTCACCGCTTCCTTGCCGGCCACCGTGTAGGTGAGCTGGCGCACGCGGCCGTCGTCGACCATGCGATAGCGCAGCGGCTTGCCGGCGGCGGCGTCGCGCGCGATGGCGAGGTTCACCAGCAGCGCGTCGAGATCGCCCGCCTGCAGCTTCACCGGGCCCGCGCGGTCGGGCTTCACGTCGCCCGACCAGGTGGCCACGCCGCGCGACCAGTCGTAGGTCGCCTTTTTGTTCGACTTCTTCACCAGCAGCTTGTTGCTGTCGCTGCCCGAGAGCGGGCGCAGCACGCCGCCGTCGTCCTCGAAAACGGTGGTCTGCACGAGGTTGGCGAGCTGGTTGCGCACTTCGAGCGTGTAGCGCCACTGGCCGTTACCGGCCGACTCGATGGACATGCGGCCGGTGGCCTTCATGCCCATGTAGTTCGCCTGGTAGGCCGCATTGAACGGCTGCGCGGCGAAGGCGGGCGCGCCGGCCAAGGCCAGCGAGGCGGCCACTACGGCGCCGCGGAGGAACGTCTTCGTCATTGGTCAGGCTCCCTTGTATTCGATGAGGCGGAGGTCGTAGGTGTCCTCGCCGTTTTCCCGCTGCAGGATGCGGATCGGCGTCGGCACGCCTTCCGCGACCCAGATGGAGGTCTGTTCCGCGACGGACTGCACCCGGTCGACGCGCAGGGCGTCGTAGTGCAGCTCGTCGACGGTCATGGGCTCCGTCCGTGTCGACACCACGTACTGCTGCGGGCGCGCACGGCCGTCGTCCACGAACCGGTACTGCAGCGTGGCGCCCGGCCGGGCGTCGCGGATCACCGCGAGGTTGATGAGCAGACCGCTCATGTCCCCCGGCTGCAGCGCGACCGGCGCCCGGCGGGTCTTCTTCACGTCCCCGGTCCAGGTTGCTCGGCCAGCGGACCAATCGTAGGTACCGGTCGTCTGCTTCCGCGTGAACAGGACCTTCCGTACCGTGCTCTGCGCGAGCGGGCGATAGGTCCCGTTCACCTCGTCGAAGACGGTGCTCTGCTGCGCGTTGAGCCCGGCGAGGCCCGCCAGGCCCTTGCCGTCCATGGCGAGGTCGACGCGCCAGCGGGCGCCGTCACGCACCACCTGCAGCGTCGCCACGCCGATCGCGCGGCCCCCGCGGTAGACGTCGTAGCTGGCGCGGAACGGTTCGACGGCCCACGCGGCACCGGCCACCGCGAGGAGCAGCGGCAGCAGGGCGAGCATCAGGAGGCGTCGCATCATTCGATCTCCACGAGTTCCATGCCCGCGAGCTGCAGCGGCTGCCGCAGCGGACGGCCGTCGAACTCTACGGATGCGCCGTCAAGGCGGAGGCGACGCGCCGCGAGCAGTTGAAGAGTCGCCAGAAGAAGCGGGTGCTCGCGATCGAGCACGCGGGCGGCGAGGCTCGCAGCATCGTCGCCCGGCAGCACCGCCACGCGGGCCTGGGCGATCACCGGCCCCCCGTCGAGCTCCGCGGTCACGAAATGCACGCTGGCCCCGTGCTGCAGCGCGCCGGCGGCGAGCGCCTGCTCGTGCGTGCGCAGGCCCTTGAAGAGCGGCAGCAGCGACGGGTGGATGTTGATCATGCGGCCGTGCCAGGCCTCCACCTGCGCAGCGCCGAGCAGGCGCATGTAGCCCGCGCAGACGACCAGCTCGGGCTGCACACGGGCAATCGCATCGAACAGCGCGGCGTCGTAGGCGTCGCGCGTATCGAAGTCCGCCGGCCGCAGCGCGATGGCCGGAATGCCGGCGGCGCGTGCGCGTTCCAGTGCCTGCGCCTTCGGACGGTCCGAGAACACGCCGACGACGCCGGCATCGAGTATGCCGTCGCCGATCGCGTCGAGGATGGCCTGCAGGTTGCTGCCGCGGCCCGAGGCGAGGACGGCCAGCCTCATCGCGGCGTGCCCGCGTCGGGCTCGCGGATCAACCTGACGGCCCAGCAGGCTGCGCCGGCCGTCGCCAGCAGCATGTCCGCATGCGCGTCCCAGGGATCGCCCTGCTGGCCGTTGTAGGCCTCCGCCTGTTCGGGCGCGAGCGCCAGCGCGATCGCCCACTCAAGCCACTCGTAAACCAGGCTGCTGGCGATCACCAGGAGCAGCATCAGCACGAAGGCGTGCCCGCCGCCGAGGCGGTAGCGCACACGCAGGTCGTGCGTGATCGCGGGCGCGAAGCAGATTCCGTAGGCGAGGTGCACGAGGCGGTCGAAATGGTTGCGCTCCCAGCCGAATGCCGCCTGCGGGGAGAAGCCGAACACGCTTTGGCACCAGGCGTCGTAGGGGACGTTGGAATACAGCCAGCGCGAGCCGACGCAGTGCAGGACCAGGAAGCCGCACAGCAGCGCCACATCGCCGTCGCGCGTGGCCGGTCGCCGCGCGTAGGCGATCAGCAGCCCGAGTGCGACGACCGTCAGCGAGCTGTGCAGCGCCTGTTCCAGAGGCCACACCGGGTGGATCCAGCTGGCGAGGAAGACGGCGATGGTCGCCGCGATGGCGCCGTGGCGCAGCGCCCACCCGGCGCGCGACGCCGGCTCAGCCGATGCGAACGCGTTCACCGCTCGCCCGCACGACCCGGCCGATCGCGCGGTGCGACAGGCCCATGCGCTGCAGGTCGGCGGTGATCGCGCCGACGTCGCCGGGCGCGGCCACCAGCACGAAGCCGATGCCGCAGTTGAACGTGCGCCACATCTCGTCGTCGGCGACCGCGCCTTCGCGCTGCAGCCAGTCGAACACGGGCGGCAGCACGATCGCGCTGGCCTCGATGTCCAGCCCCAGGCCCTCGGGAATGACGCGGATGATGTTCTCGGTCAGGCCGCCACCGGTGATGTGCGCCATCGCGTGCAGGTCGTGCTTCGACAGCAGTTCCAGCACGGGCTTCACGTATAAGGCGGTGGGCGCCATCAGTGCGTCGACCAGCGTGACGCCGCCGACGTCGACGTCGGCCGGCCGGCCGGCGCGGTCGAAGATGCGGCGGATCAGCGAGTAACCGTTGGAGTGCGGGCCGCTGGAGGCGATGCCGATGAGGACGTCGCCCTCGCGCACCTTCGCGCCGTCGAGCAGCTTCGACTTCTCCACCGCCGCCACGCAGAAGCCGGCGAGGTCGTATTCGCCCGGCGGGTACATGTCGGGCATCTCGGCCGTCTCGCCGCCGATCAGTGCGCAGCCCGAAAGCTCGCAGCCCTTGGCGATGCCGCCGACTACCGCCACGGTGGTCTCGACGTCGAGCTTGCCGGTGGCGAAGTAGTCGAGGAAGAACAGCGGCTCGGCGCCCTGCACCAGCACGTCGTTCACGCACATCCCCACCAGGTCGATGCCGATGGTGTCGTGGCGGTTCAGCTGCTGGGCGAGCTTCAGCTTGGTACCCACGCCGTCGGTGCCGGAGACCAGCACGGGCTCGCGGTACTTGCCCGACAGGTCGAACAGCGCGCCGAAGCCGCCGAGGCCGCCCATCACCTCGGGGCGGAAGCTGCGCTTGACCAGCGGCTTGATGCGCTCGACCACCTCGTTGCCCGCGTCGATGTCGACGCCCGCCTCGCGGTAGGTGAGCGGGGCGCGGTCGGAGCTGTTCGACTGGGACACGGCGGTCTCGGGCGGTCGTTACGGAGCGCGAGATTCTAGCAGCGGCGCCCGCCGCGGCCGGCCTCGTGGACGGCCCGGCGGCACTGCGGCACCATGTCCGGCCTGTCCACGACCCCGGGCTGGCGATGGCGCGCGCCTACCGTTACCTCACCGCTTTCCTCCTCCTGGCCTTCAGCACCACCGTGCTCGCGCAACGCGTGGAGGGCAGCCGCGCCCGCGCGTCGGGCATCTACTCGGCCGAGGTGGTCGTCACCAACCAGGGCGATGCCCAGCGCAACTCGGGCTTCGCCCGTGGCCTGCTGCAGGTGCTCACGCGCATTACCGGCGACCGCGGGGTGAACCAGAAGCCCGGCGTCGGCGACGAGCTGCGGCGCGCGCGCGAGTACGTCGACCGCTACGACTACCGCCAGGACGAGGGCATCGGCCCGACCGGCGCGCCCACCTACAACACGACGCTGGTCATCCAGTACGACAAGGACAAGGTCGACGAGGCGATCGCGACGCTCGGCCTGCCGCTGTGGCCGACGCCGCGTCCCAAGCCGGTGCTGTGGCTCGCGATCGACGACGGCTCGGGGGCGCGGCTGGTGGGCCTCGGCAAGAGCAACGCGGCGCGCCCGGTGCTCGACCAGGCCAAGCAGCGCGGCTACGCGCTGGGCCTGCCGGCCGGCAACGCTGCCGAGCAGGCGCTGGCCGGCGCAATCTGGCGCGGCGACACCGCGGCGATCGCTCGTGCCTCGTCCAAGTACGCGCCGCCGATGCAGCTGATCGGCAAGCTGTACCGCACGCCCAAGGGCGGCTGGCAGGCCGACTGGGTGTTCCTCGACAACGGCCGCCAGCTGGCGAAGTCCTCGACCACCAATGCCGACGCGCGGCGCGCGATGGCCGGCGGCGCCGACATCGCGGCCGACGCGCTGATCCGCAAGTACGCCAAGCCCGGCAAGTCGCTGGGCCCGCCGGGCCGCTACACCGTCACCTTTACCGGCGTGGGCAGCACGGACGACTTCATCCGTCTCGCCGCCTACCTCGACCGCGCCGCGGTGGTGAAGCGCGCGACGCCGATACGCGCCACCGGTGAAGGCCTGACCTACGAACTCGAGCTCGTCAGCGGCATCGCCGGCTTCAGCCGCGCGGTCGCCAAGGACGGCATCCTCGAGCCGGTCGGCGACGACGACAGCGCCACCACCTTCCGGCTGCGCTGATGGAAGCCGCGACGCCGCTGGAGGACATCGCGCGCTTCCTGCGCCGGGTGCAGTGGGCCGCCGTGGTGCTGGCGGCGCTCTGGCTGCTCGGCCTGCTCGCGCCGGTGCTGACGCCCTTCGTGATCGCCGCGCTACTGGGCTGGCTGGGCGATCCCGTCGTCGATCGCCTCGAAGCCGCCGGCCGTTCGCGCTCGACCGCGGTGGCCATCGTGTTCAGCGTGATGTCGCTGCTGTTCGTGGTCGTGCTGCTCCTGCTGCTGCCGATGGTGCAGCGCCAGGTGATCACGCTCATCCAGTCGCTGCCGCGTTACCTGGCGTGGGTGGGCGATACGCTGCTGCCCTGGGTCGAGGCGCGTACCCGCATCGACGTCGATCGTTATCTCGACATGGGCTACCTGGTGACGATGGTGCGCGAGCACTGGGAGAGCGCCGGTGGCGTTGCGCGCACGGTGCTCGGCTACGTCACGCGCTCGGGCTCGATGCTGATCGGGCTGGCGGTGAACGCGGTGCTGGTGCCGGTGCTCGCCTTCTTCTTCCTGCGCGACTGGGATGCACTGGTCGAGCGCATCGCCGCGCTGGTTCCGCCGCGCCACCTGCCGACGGTCTCGCGTCTCGCGCGCGAGTCTGACGCGGTGCTCGGCGGCTTCCTGCGCGGGCAGTTCCTGGTGATGGTGATCCTCGGCATCGGCTACGCGGTCGGCCTCCAGATCGTCGGCCTCGACCTCGGCATCCTGATCGGCCTGATCGCCGGCCTGCTGACCTTCGTGCCCTACGTCGGCCCGGCCAGCCTGCTGGTGCTTGGCAGCATCGCCGCGCTGGTGCAGTTCGGCGACTGGCAGCACCTCGTCGGCGTGTTGGTGGTATTCGGCGTCGGGCAGGTGATCGAGAGCTACTGGCTGACGCCCAAGCTCGTGGGCGATCGCATCGGCCTGCATCCGATGGCGGTGATCTTCTCGGTGCTCGCGGGCGGCCAGCTGTTCGGCTTCCTCGGCATGCTGCTCGCGCTGCCGGTGGCCGCGGTGACCAACGTGCTGCTGCGCTACGCACAGGAACGCTACCGTGCGAGCCGCCTGTACGGCGCGGAGGAGCCGGTGATCGTGCTGGAAGGCACGGCGGCCGGCGAGCGCGGTACGGCCTGATGTCCGATCCGCTCGTACCGCAGCTGCCGCTGGCGCTGCGGTATCCACCCGACCAGCACCTGGATACCTTCGTCGGCGCGCCCGACGGCGCGATCGCGCTGCTGCGCGCAGTGGCGGCGGGCGAAGCGCGCGACTGGCTCTACGTCAGCGGCCCTGCGGGCGCCGGCAAGACGCACCTGCTGCTCGGCAGCTGCGCGCATGCGCTGGCGACCGGCGCACGCCCGGCCTACCTGCCGCTGGCGAGCGCGGCCGGGCGCGTGCGCGACGCGCTGGAATCTCTGGAAGGCATGGACCTCGTTGCCGTCGACGGCCTGGACGTGGTCGCAGGCCATCGCGACGACGAGGTCGCGCTGTTCGATTTCCACAACCGCGCGCGCGCCAACGGCACGCGCGTGCTGTACGCGGCGGATGCGCGCCCCGATGCGCTCGCGCTCACGCTGCCCGACCTGCGTTCGCGCCTCGGCCAGTGCATCGGCATCGCGCTGACGCCGCCGGATGACGAGGCGCGCCGCGAGGTGCTGCGCCAGCGTGCGCAGCGTCGCGGGCTGGCGGTCGACGAGGCCGCACTGGATTGGCTGCTGCGCCGCGTCGGCCGCGACCTCGGCAGCCTCACGCAGCTGTTCGACCGCCTCGATCGCGCCGCGCTCGCTGCGCAGCGTCGCCTCACGGTGCCGTTCCTGCGCGAGGTGCTCGGGCGCGAGCTGGAGCCGCGCCAGGGCGGCTGAGCCGGCTCAGCCGCGCAGCGACGCGTCGAGTGCCTGCAGGCGCTCCGGCGTACCTACGTCCGTCCATGCGCCGCGATGGTGCTCGCCGCTCACCGCGTCCGCCTGCATCGCCGCGCGCAGCAGCGGCGCAAGCTTGAAGCGCGGCGGCGTTTCGGCCGCGCCCGGCGTGACGCCGATGATCGACGGCCAGCCGTCGAACAGGCCTGCGCGGTACACGCCGATGCCCGAGAACGTCAGCCGTTGGCCGCCTTCGCTGCGGACAAGGCCGCCGTCCAGCGCGAAGTCGCCACCGGGGTTGTGCGCCGGGTTGTCGACCAGCACGAGGTGGGCGAGGCCGGCGGGCTCGCGCGGCAGCCGCGCGAAGTCGTAGTCGGTCCAGATGTCGCCGTTGACCGCGATGAAGGGCGCGCTGCCGGGCGAGAGATCGCCGAGCGCGTTCCACATGCCGCCGCCGGTTTCCAGCGGCGTCAGCCCTTCGTAGGTGTAGCGGAGCCGAAGCCCCCAGCGGCTGCCGTCGCCCAGCAGCTCGGGGAACTTCGGCGCGAGCCAGCTGGTGTTGACGATCACCTCGTCGACGCCGATCGCGGCGAGTTTCTCCAGATGCCAGACGATCAGCGGCTTGCCGCCGGCTTCGAGCAGCGGCTTGGGCGTGGTGAGCGTGAGCGGGCGCATGCGCTCGCCCAGCCCTGCCGCGAAGACCAGCGCCCTCATGCGCCGATACGCGGAAACGTGGGGCGCACGCGACGCTCGATCACCTCCGCGAGCGGCGCGAGTTCCGGATGGCGCGGCAGCACGGCGTCGAGGTAGGCAACGAAGCGCGCGGCATCCTCAAGGTACTTCGGCTTGTGGTCGCGATGGTTGAGCCGCGCGAAGATGCCGAGCACCTTGAGGTGTCGCTGCACGCCGATGAGATCGGCATCGGACAGGAAGCGCTCCAGCGGCGGCACCGGCAGGCCGGCGGCGAGCGCACGCTCGTGGTAGCGGCGCAGCCAGCGCTGCACCGAGGCCTCCGGCCAGCTCAGGAACGCGTCCTTGAACAGGCTCAGCGCGTCGTAGGCGATCGGGCCCACGACCGCGTCCTGGAAATCGAGCACCGCGGGCCCGTGGCCGTCGTCGGTCGGCATCAGGTTGCGGGGCATGAAATCGCGGTGCACGAGCACCTTCGGCTGCGCGAGCGCGGCGTCGATGAGGCGGCGATAGGCGAGGTCGAGCTTTTCGAGATCCTCGCAGTCGAGCCCATGGCCGAGGTGGCGCGTGAGGAACCACTCGTCGAACAGGCGCAGCTCGCGGGCGAGCAGGGCCTCGTCGTACTCCGGCAGGCCCGGCGGCGGCGTGATTGCCTGCAGCTTGAGCAGCTGGCCGACGGCGGCCTCGAACAGCTCGTCGGCATTGGTGTCGATGATGACGTGCAGGTAGGTCTGCGCGCCGAGGTCCTCGAGCAGCAGGAAGCCGTTGTCGACGTCGCGCGCCAGCACGCGCGGCACGCGCACGCCGCCGGCTTCGAGCACGTCGCGCATGGCCAGCCAGGGACGCACGTCCTCCTTGTCCGGGGGCGAGTCCATGACGATGCGCTGCGGCGACTCGTTGAACGTGCGCCAGTAGCTGCGGAAGCCGGCGTCGGCCGAGGCGGCGGCGAGGCTGATGTCGGGATTGCCGGTCGCGGACCGGGCCCAGTCGAGGCGCTGCTGTTCGCGGGCGTCGACGTTCGTGCTGGACGTCATGCGTGCTCCGTGCGGCGAAGGCCGCGGCACGACAGGGTAGCGGGCGGGGCGGGCGTGTTGAATGCCCCGCCCGCGAATCCACGCGGCCGCCGCGCATTGCCGGCGGCGGCCTCATGAGGCGGTGCGATCAGGGCAGGCTGGTGTCGCCGATCGACTGCAGCCATTCGTCGTCCGACCCTTCCGCCACGCCTTCGAACAGCACGGTGGAAAGGTAGCGCTCGCCGGTATCCGGCAGCATGGTAAGGATCGCCGAGCCGTCCGGCGCGTTCTCCGCGATGCGCAGCGCGGCGGCCGCCGTGGCGCCGGCCGAGATGCCGACGAAGATGCCTTCCTCCGCCGCGAGGCGGCGTGCCGTGTCGCGGGCGAGGGCATCGTCGATCTTGAGGATCTCGTCGGCGATCGAGCGGTCGAGTACGTCGGGGATGAAGTCCGGTGTCCAGCCCTGGATCTTGTGCGGCTGCCATTGATCGCCCGAGAGCAGCGCAGCGCCCGCGGGCTCGGCGGCGATGACCTTGATGTCGGGCCGCGCGAGCTTCAGCACCTGGCCGGCGCCCGTGATGGTGCCGCCGGTGCCCCAGCCGCTGACGAAGTAATCGAGCCGCTGGCCGGCGAAGTCGCGCAGGATCTCGGGGCCCGTGGTGCTGCGGTGATACGCCGGGTTCGCCTCGTTCTCGAACTGGCGCGCGAGGAACCAGCCGTGCTTGTCGGCAAGTTCCTTGGCCTTGCGCACCATGCCGGTACCGCGCTCGGCGGCGGGCGTGAGGATTACCCGCGCACCGTAGGCGCGCATCAACTTGCGGCGCTCGATCGAGAAGGTTTCGGTCATCACCGCGACGAACTTGTAGCCGCGCGCGGCGGCGACCATCGCCAGCGCGATGCCGGTATTGCCGGAGGTCGCCTCGACGATGGTGTCGCCGGGCTTGAGCAGGCCGCGCTGCTCGGCGTCGAGCACGATGGCGAGGGCGAGGCGGTCCTTCACCGAACCGCCGGGGTTGAACGATTCGACCTTCGCGTAGAGCGAGACGTTGTTCGGCGCGATGCGGTGCAGGCGGACGATCGGCGTGCCGCCGACGGTGTCGAGGATGCTGTCGTAGAGGGCCATGGGATCGTTCGGTGGGGGAGAGCCCGTAGGGTGCAGCGCGACGCCGTAAGCCGGCGTGCCGTTGGTCGAATGCCGGTGTTCCGTGCGTGTGCACAAGCGGCGCGAGGCGATGGCAGCGGCGCTTGCGGGCGGCGGCCGTCATAATCGACGCATCCGCCGCTGCGCACCGTCCCGATGCCCCTGCCGTCCCTCAGCCACCTCGACCGCCTGGAGGCCGAAAGCCTGCACATCCTGCGCGAGGTCGCGGCGTCGTTCCGCAACCCGGTGATGCTGTACTCGGTCGGCAAGGACAGCTCGGTGCTGCTGCACCTGCTGCTCAAGGCGTTCCATCCTGCGAAGCCGCCGATCCCGCTGCTGCACGTGGACACCACGTGGAAATTCCGCGAGATGATCGAGTTCCGCGACCGGCGCGCCGCGGAAACCGGCGTCGAGCTGCGCGTGCACACCAATCCCGACGGCCTCGCGCAGGGCATCGGCCCGATGACGCACGGCGCCACCGTGCATACCGACGTCATGAAGACGCAGGCGCTGAAGCAGGCGCTGGACATGCATCGCTTCGATGCGGCGATCGGCGGCGCGCGCCGCGACGAGGAGAAGTCGCGCGCCAAGGAGCGCGTGTTCTCGTTCCGCAACCGCCAGCACGCGTGGGACCCGAAGAACCAGCGCCCGGAACTCTGGAACCTCTACAACGCGCGCATCCAGCCCGGCGAGTCGGTGCGCGTGTTCCCGCTGTCGAACTGGACCGAGCTCGACATCTGGCTCTACATCTACCGCGAGAAGATCCCGGTGCCGTCGCTGTATTTCGCCGCCGAGCGACCGATCGTGGAACGCGACGGCGCGCTGATCATGGTCGACGACGAGCGCTTCCCGCTGCGCGAGGGCGAAACCGCGGAGATGCGCCGCGTGCGCTTCCGCACGCTGGGCTGCTACCCGCTCACCGGCGCGATCGAGTCCGAGGCCGACACGCTGGAAAAGATCATTGCCGAGATGCTGGTGGCGACGACGTCCGAGCGGCAGGGCCGCGTGATCGACCACGATCCATCGGCATCGATGGAAAAGAAGAAGCGGGAAGGTTATTTCTGATGACGCGCCACGACGACGCGGCCGCCACGGTCGCCGCCTACCTCGCCGATCATGAATCGCGCGGCCTGCTGCGCTTCATCACCTGTGGCAGCGTGGACGACGGCAAGAGCACGCTGATCGGCCGCCTGCTGCACGACACGCGCGGGCTCTTCGAAGACCAGCTGGCGGCACTGGAGAAGGACAGCCGCCGCCACGGCACCCAGGGCGAGCGCGTCGACTACGCGCTGCTGCTTGACGGCCTCGCCGCCGAGCGCGAGCAGGGCATCACCATCGACGTCGCCTACCGCTTCTTCAGCACGCCCGGGCGCAAGTTCATCGTCGCCGACTGCCCGGGGCACGAGCAGTACACGCGCAACATGGCGACGGGCGCGTCCACCGCGGACGCCGCGGTCGTGCTGGTCGACGCGCGCAAGGGCCTGCTCACGCAGACGCGCCGCCACAGCTACATCGTCTCGCTGCTCGGCATCCGGCACGTGCTGCTCGCGGTCAACAAGATGGATCTCGTCGGCTACGGGCAGGCGACGTTCGACGCGATCGCCAGCGAGTATCGCGAACTCGCGGCGTCGCTCGGCATCGAAAGCGTCACCGCGGTGCCGCTGTCGGCGCTGGAGGGCGACAACCTCATCGAGTGCTCGGCGAACACGCCCTGGTACACCGGTGCGACGCTGCTGGAGTTCCTCGAAAGCGTGCCGGTCGACGCACCGGCGAGCGACTCCGGCTTCCGCCTGCCCGTGCAGTGGGTCAACCGGCCGAACCAGGATTTCCGCGGATTTGCCGGCACCGTGGCGGCCGGCCGCATCAAGCCGGGCGAGGAGGTCGTCGCGCTGCCGTCGGGCCGGCGCTCGAAGGTCGCGCGCATCGTCACCGCCGATGGCGATCTCGACGTCACCACGCGCGGGCAGGCGATCACGCTCACGCTCGACGACGAACTCGACATCAGCCGCGGCGACGTCATCGCCGCCGCGCACGATGCGCCGCAGGTAAGCGACCAGTTCGCCGCGCACGTGCTCTGGCTGGACGCGCAGCCGCTGCTGCCGGGCCGGCCGTACTGGCTGAAGATCGGCACGGCCGAGGTCGGTGCCAGCGTCACGGAGATCAAGCACCGCGTCGACGTGAACACGCAGGAGGCGCTGGCGGCCAAGCACCTCGAGATGAACGAGGTCGGCTACTGCAACCTCTACCTCGATACGCCGGTGCCGTTCGAGCCCTATCGCGACAGCCGCGAGATGGGGGCCTTCATCCTCGTCGACCGACAGACCAACGCGACGGTCGCCGCGGGCACGATCGATTTCGCGCTGCGTCGCGCGGCGAACATCCACTGGCAGCAGGTCGACGTCGACAAGGCGGCGCGCGCGCGGCTGAAGGCGCAGGTGCCGCGTTGCGTGTGGTTCACCGGCCTGTCCGGCTCGGGCAAGTCGACCATCGCCAACCTCGTCGAGAAGCGCCTGCATGCGATGGGCCTGCACACCTACATCCTCGACGGCGACAACGTGCGCCACGGCCTCAACAAGGACCTGGGCTTCACCGACGAGGATCGCGTCGAGAACATTCGTCGCGTGGCGGAGGTCGCGAAGCTGATGACCGATGCCGGCCTGGTCGTGCTGGTCAGCTTCATTTCGCCGTTCCGCTCCGAGCGCCGCCTCGCGCGCGAGCTGTTCGACGAAGGCGAGTTCATCGAGGTGTTCGTCGACACACCGCTCGCGGTGGCCGAGGCGCGCGACGTGAAGGGGCTCTACGCGAAGGCGCGCGCGGGGCGCATTCCGAACTTCACCGGCATCGATTCTCCGTACGAGGTGCCGGAGAACGCCGAGCTGGTGCTCGACACCGTGGCCGAGCCGCCGGAAGCGCTGGCCGCGCGCGTGGTCGAGCGCTTGCTGGAAACCCGATAGCGCGGGCTCAGCGCTCTCGGCGCAGCCGGCGTCGCTCGCGCGAGCGGTGGAACATCGCCTGGTACAGGATCAGAAGCACGATCGAGGTCGCGATCGCCACCACCCAGGCCATCGCGCCGTGCGCGGGCACCAGGTGCCCTGCGATGGCCGCGCCCGCCGCGCCGATCAGGATGGTGACGACCATCCCCACGTTCTCCGGCCCGGGCTTGAGGATGCGCGCTAGCAGGCCGACGATCGCGCCGCCGATGAGATAGCCGAAGAAGCCATCGAACATGGGAAGTCCTCGCCGGGTGGGGCCGCCATACTGCCGCCGGCTCCGTCGCGGGAACGTGGACATCCGCCGCACGCTGTAGGCGGAAAGAAAAACGGCGCCACGTGGGCGCCGTTTTCCGTTCCGTCGCAGCGGTCAGCAGCAGCCGTGCGAACCGTGCTGCTCGCCGCCGGCCACGGCGGCCACGCCCTGTGTCTCGCCGCGCTGCGAGGCGAGGTGGTGCTGGTGGATCACGTGCGACACGCTGGCGGTGACGCGCTTGCCCATCGGGATGTGCAGGAACTCGTTGGGGCCGTGCGCGTTGCTGTGCGGGCCGAGCACGCCGGTGATCATGAACTGCGCGCCGGGGAACTTCTCGCCGAGCATGCCCATGAACGGAATGCTGCCGCCTTCGCCCATGTACATCGCCGGCTGGCCGAAGAAGGCGCGGCTGGCGTCGTCGATGGCCCGGTCGAGCCAGGGCGACATCGCCGGTGCGTTCCAGCCCGAACTCGCCTTCTCGAGGTCGAGCGTGACGTGAGCGCCGTAGGGCGGGTTCTCGGTCAGCGCCTTTTCCAGCAGCTCGCCGGCGCGCTTGCCGTCCATGGTCGGCGGCAGGCGCAGCGACAGCTTCACCGCGGTGAAGGGGCGCAGCACGTTGCCGGCCGACGCCAGCGGCGGCATGCCGTCGACGCCGGTCACCGACAGCGCCGGGCGCCAGGTGCGGTTGAGCACGAGGTCGGTCAGCTCCTCGGCCATCGGCACCATGCCGTCGAGGAAGGGGAACTTGTCGAACACGGCCGTGTCGAGCACGCGCGCGGCTTCCCTGGCCTGCGCGAGGCGCTCGGCCGGAACCTCGACGTGCAGGTCCTCGATCAGGATGCGGCCGGTCGTCTCGTCCTCGATGCGCGACAGCAGCGAGCGCAGGATGCGGAAGCTCGACGGCACCACGCCCGAGGCATCGCCCGAATGAACGCCCTCGTGCAGCACACGCACGGTGAGGTTGCCGCCGGTCAGGCCGCGCAGCGAGGTGGTGCACCAGAGCTGCTCGTAGTTGCCGCAGCCCGAGTCCAGGCAGACGACGAGCGAGGGCTTGCCGATGCGCGGGGCCAGGTGGTCGACGTAGGCGGGCAGGTCGTAGCTGCCGGACTCCTCGCAGGCTTCGATCAGGATCACGCAGCGCGAATGCGGCAGGTCCTGCTCGCGCAGCGCGAGGATCGCGGTGAGCGAGCCGAAGATCGCGTAGCCGTCGTCGGCGCCCCCGCGGCCGTACAGCAGGTCGCCCTTGATGACGGGCTTCCACGGACCCAGGTCTTCGTCCCAGCCGGTCATCTCCGGCTGCTTGTCGAGGTGGCCGTAGAGCAGCACGCAGTCCTCGTCCGAGCCGCCGTTCGCGGCCGGCACCTCGATGTAGATCAGCGGCGTGCGGCCCTCGAGGCGCACCACCTCGAGGTTCATGCCGTCCAGGCCCTGCGCCTGCGCCCAGCCTGTCATCAGTTCGACGGCCTGGTCCATGTAGCCGTTGGCGACCCAATCGGCGTCGAACATCGGCGACTTGCAGGGGATGCGGATGTAGTCGACCAGGCGCGGAACGATCTCGTCGTCCCACTTCTTCGACACGAATGATTCGACGCGGCTGGCGTCCATCGGAGCCTCGGGAGAGGTGATAGAGAGCCGCCATTCTACCGCCCGCACCGAGTCGGACTTTTCCTACACGCCGCTACGGAGAATCCCGTCGCCGCGCGGGGCGATAGCCGCTCGGCGCGGCGGGCGGCCATCGGGAGACTGTGCACACCGGCCGACATGGCCATCCACCGACAAGGAACCCGTCATGAAGCTCGCCCGCCTACTGCAGACCCTCGCCCTCTCGCTGGCCTTCGCCGGCACCGCCCTCGCCGCCGCCCCGGCCACGCCGGCGCGCGCCGCCGCTCCCGCCGCCGCGGTCGAGCGCGTGAACATCAACACCGCCGACGCCGCCACGCTGGACCGCGTACTGGTCAACATCGGCCCCGCGAAGGCCGACGCGATCGTCGCCTACCGCAAGACCAACGGCCCGTTCCGCAGCATCGACCAGCTCGCGCTGGTGAAGGGCATCGGCCTGAAGACCATCGAGAAGAACCGCGGCCGCATCCTGCTGGGCAACGTGGCCCCGGCACGGCCGGCTGCCGCCGCCGCGAGCCGCATGCCGGCGCGCTCGGCCAGCCTGCAGCGCTGAGCCTCGCACCGGCCGCAGGGACGACGGCTGGCAGGCAGGACGCCTGGCAAACGGGCACCAACCCGACACGGACGTAGGCCGCCGGTGGGCACGATGCCCGCCGGCGGCTTCGTCGTTCGGCCGCACCTCGGCATACTCGTCCGGTCCAACGCACGGATGCCCCATGCCCGCGACGTCGCGCGTCATCCCGTCCTACGAGTACCGCCGCACGCGCTGGCGCAATGGCGGCGGCTGGACCCGCGAGATCCACGCCGAGCCCGATGCGGGCACCGACTGGAACTGGCGACTCTCGATCGCCGAGATTACCGCGGACGGGCCGTTCTCGACCTTCGAGGGCATCGACCGCGAACTGGTGCTGCTCGCGGGCGAGGGCGTGCGGCTCGCGTTCGACGATGGCGAGAGTGTTGACGTACGGCCGCCCTACGGCCGCCACCGCTTCGCCGGCGAGCGGGCGGTACAGGGCGAGCTGATCGATGGGCCGACGCACGACTTCAACCTGATGTGGCGCCGCGAGCGCTTCGAGGCGGAGCTGTGGCGGCGGCCGATGGTCGGCGCGATGGTGGTCTTCGCCGAGCGGCATTCCACGTGGATCGTCCACCAGCTCGCCGGCGGCGCGCGTTTCGCCGACGACAGCGGACTGCCGGCGCTGGCGATGGGCGATACCGCGATCCTGCAGGCCGGCGATACGCGCCTGCGCCACGTGCTGGACGGAGCCGGCGAGGCGCTGCTGATCCGCCTGATGCCGCGCGATGCCGACCGGCGCGACAGCCTGACGCTGGCCGCGCCTCAGTAGACGTCGCGCCGGTAGCGGCCGTCGGCGAGCAGCGTTTCCACACGCTCGTCGCCCAGGACTTCGCGCAGCACGGCATCGACGCCCGGCGCCATGCCGTCGAGGCTGCCGCAGACGTAGATCGCCGCGCCTTCTTCCACCCAACGACGCAGGCGATCGGCCTGCAGGCGCAGAGCATCCTGCACGTAGCGCGGGCCGTCGCCGTCGCGCGAGAAGGCGAGGTCGACACGTTCGAGTGCGCCGTCCCGTAGTGCAGCTTCGATTTCATTGCGATGGAAGAAGTCGCAGGCGCGCGTGCGCTCGCCGAACAGCAGCCACGTGCGCCCCTTTGTTCCGCGGAGTCGCCAGTGCGCGCGCAGGCCGGCCAGGCCGGTGCCGTTACCGACGAGGATGAGCGGCACGCCGACGTCCGGCGAATGGAAGCCGGGATTGCGGCGAATGCGCAGATCGATGATGTCGCCCACCTGCGCGCCATGCGTAAGCCAGCCGCTGCCGAGACCGAGCGTGCCGTCGGGCTGGCGGGCCTGACGCACCAGCAGGTGCACGCGGCCGTCGAGCGCGACCGAGGCAATCGAATACTCGCGATGCGGCAGCGGCACCCGCGCATCGACGATCGCCTGCGGATCGCGGTCCTCCACCGTGTCGGGCAGGCGCGCTCGGAGCAGCGCCTCGCGCAGCGTGGTGGCATCGTGGCCAGTGACCGGGGTGCCGCCATCGAGGCTGTGCGCGGCGAGCCATCCCTGCACGCGCGCCGGCACGTGGCGTGGGCCGATCTCGGCGATGTCGCCGGCGGTCCAATCGGGGTTCGTGCCGTCGGGCGGCGCCAGTTCCAGATGGAAGGCCGCACCGCCGGGACTGCCGGGGTTGAGATGCACGCGCTGCGCGAGACGCCATGGCTCGTAGCGGGGCGGGCTCCAATCGGGCAGGTCGGTGCGGCCGGCGATCAGGCCGACGTGGTGCTGCCAGTGGCGCAGCGCGCCGGCGTCGCCCGCATCCACGTCGATGCGGTCGAACAGCGCGCGCGCGCCGCTGCGGTGCAACCACTGGTCGAGCTGCCGGCCGAACTCGCAGAAGTGCGCGTAGTTGCGGTCGCCGAGTGCGAGTACGCCATATTCGAGCCCAGGGAGCGCCTCGTCGCGGGCCATCGAATCGCGCAGGAAGCGCAGCGCATGGTCCGGCGGATCGCCTTCGCCGGTGGTACTCGCGACCAGCAGCAGTCGGCGAACACGTCGAAGCGTCGTGGCCTCGAGCGCGTCCAGCGGCAGCGCCTGCGCGGGCGTGCCCGCGGCCTCCAGCGTCGCTGCCGTGTGCCGCGCGAGCTCGTGTGCGAAGCCGGTCTGGCTGGCCCAGGCGACGACGATGCGGTCGCCGTTCGTTTCGCTGATGCGCGACGAAGCGCGGCGACGCAGTGCAGCAGCGCAGAGCGCGAGCCAGGCCAGCAACAGCGCCGTCGCGCCGAGGACGCGCGCCGACGACGGCGTCGCGATCCACCAGTCGCCCGGCTGGAGCCGCGCCGATGCGAGCGCGGCCAGTGCGAGCAGTGCGAACGTCGCGATCTGTCCGATGCGTGCGCGGCTGAGGGAGGCGCCGTCGCTCATGCGGCGAGCAGGGCCTCGAAACGCGGCGTCATGCGCTCGCGGCTTCCGGTCGAGCGCGGGCCGACGAAGCGCACCGCGAGGTCCTGTGCGCAGGCCAGCTCGAAGCCGCGTTCCTCGCCGAGCACCGTGAGCGCGGTCGCCCAGGCGTCGGCTTCCATCGCGGTGCCGGCGACGACGGTGACCGCGGTCGGCGCGTCGTGTAGCGCGACGCCTTCGCGCGGATCGAGTGTGTGGCAGTGGCGGCGGCCGTCATGGCGCACGCCGTGCCAGCGGTCGCCCGAGGTCGCGACCGCGAGGCCGTCGAGCGCGAGGATGCGTGCGGGCACGTCGTCGTCCTCGTCGCCCGACCAGGCTTCGACGACCACGCGCCACGGGCTGCCATCCGGCTTGCGACCGTAGCCGAAGAGTTCGCCGCCGACTTCGACCAGAGCCGCGCCGATCGCGATACCTCGCAGGTAGTCGGCGACATGGTCAACGGCGAAGCCCTTGGCGACCGCGCACAGGTCCAGCGAGAGGCCGCCGGGCTGCAACGCGCGGCCGCCGCGTTCGAGCAGGAGCCGCTCCCAGCCGGCGACGCGGCGCAGTTCGGCGAGCGCACCGTCATCGGGCCGCGTGACCTTCGCACCGGACGGCCCGAAGCCCCAGGCGTCGACCAGCGCACCGATGGTCGGATCGAAGGCGCCATCGGTGAGGCGCGCGATGCGCAGCGCGCATTCCAGCACCGTGGCGAATTCGGCCGGCAACGCATGCCAGCTGCCGGCGGGCGCCGCGTTGAAGCGCGAGAGCACCGAATCCGGCGCCCAGTTGCTCATCTGCGACACGACCTCGTCGAGGCGCGCCTGGATGCCCGCGTGGAGCGGGCGCAGGTCGACGCCCGCCGCGGCCGCGCACTTCACCGACCACGTCGTGCCCATGCTGGTGCCGCCCAGCGCATGCACGACGCGGCGGTCGACGGCGGCGTGCACGTCCTGCCCCACGATTACTGCGGCAGCACTTCCAGCGTCGCCACGTAGGTGAGGCGGCGCTGCTTGGCCTGCGGGACGTCGGTGCGGTCGTCCTGCGAGGTGGCTTCGAGCCAATACATGCCGGCGACCGGCCAGGTCACGCTGAACTCGCCCTTCGCGTCGGTGCGCGCCTTGATCTCCTCCTGGGCATCGCGATAGCGCGTGCCGCCGCGGATAACCTCGATCTCCAGGTTCGCGGCCGGCTTGCCGTCGACGAGCATGCGGAAGGTGGCCGCCTCGCCCGCGAACAGGTCGTTCGGATGCGTGACCGGCACGAGTTCCAGGCCGCGGCCCGTCGGTGCGAGCACCGCGTCATTCGGCGCGCCGCTGGTCACGAAGGTCTCGACGCGGCCGAGCGTCTGCGACACCTGCAGGTTCTTCGCGTTCTTCGGCACCGACGTGGCGAACGAGGCCGCGTTGCCGCGCCAGCGCTTGGGCTGGCCGTTCTCTTCCCACTGGCCGTTCAGGCCGTCGTTGACGATTGCGAGGCGGTAGGTGCCGGGCTTGTCGAGCTGCACGTCGAACACGCTGCGGTACTTGCCGGTGGCGGCGTTCTGCGGCTGCACGGGCTGGCCATCGGGGCCGGTGATGCGCAGGTTGTCCAGGCGCAGCGGCACGTGTCCGACGTGGAAGATGTCGTTCGACACCGCGGCGTCGACGGTGATCCAGGACTCGTTGCCGCCGGCGACCACCGTCTGCGACGGCTGCAGCCACTGCTTGTGCGCGGCGGCGGTGAGCGGGAGCGCGCAGGCGAGGACCAGCGCGCAGGCGAGCAGGTGACGCTTCATCGGGAATCTCCTGGGGTCGTTGCGTTTCAGCGGCGCGTCGCCACGGTGACGGCGCCGAGTTCGGTCTTGCCCTTCGCACTGCCGGTGCCGGTGCCGCGCCAGTTGAAGGGCACCTTCACCAGCTCGCGGCCGCCGACCTCGCGCACCGCCTCGACCACCAGCGTGTAGTTACCGGCGGGCAGCTTGGCGAGCTGCGGATTGCGGTCGTCGAAGCGCAGCGAATGCGTGCCGACCGGACGCGTCGGCCCGGTCACGCCATCGACCGGCAGCGCGAGGCTTCGGCCGCTGCGGCGCCACCACTGGCGCAAGTCCGGCAGCCACTTGGTGCCGGCACCTTCGCGCGTGGTCTTCTGCTGGTACCAGACCGCGAGATTGGCCAGCGCCGTCTGGTCCGCGCCTTCCACCCACACCGCCACGTAAGGCCGGTGGTATTCGGCGACGTTGATCTGCGGAATCTGCAGCTTCAGCTCGATGTCTGCGGCCTGCACGGGCAGTGCGGCCAGCCCTGCGAGCGCGATGGTAAGACGGATGCGCATGGACGACTCCTTGCGGTGGATCAATGGATGAAGATGAGCGCGAGCAGCACGGGCACCACCAGGCCCAGCGCGACCAGCGGCCACGTGGAGCGGCGCTCGCGCGCATGCAGCTGCAGCAGGAACAGGCCTGTCACGCAGAACACGAGGCAGGCGATCGCCACGAGGTCGATGAACCAGTTCCAGGCCGCGCCGGTGTTGCGGCCCTTGTGCAGGTCGTTGAGGTAGGCGAGCGCGCCGCGCGAGGTGCCTTCGAACTCGACGGCGCCGGTTTCGCGGTCGATCGACAGCCAGGCATCGCCGCCCGGGCGCGGCAGCGAGAGATAGACCTCGTCGGCCGACCATTCCGCTGGCTGCGCGCCGATCGACACCGGCAGGCGCTCGCGCAGCCAGTCGGCCACACGCGGCGGCAGCGGTGCATTGCCGTCCTCGCGGGTGCCGAGCCCGCGCAGCACCGGCGCGGGGATCTGCAGCGTGTGCTTGGTGACGACGGGCTTGGTTTCTAGCGCGGTCGCGTGGTTGAGCGTGATGCCGGTGACGGCGAACAGCAGCATCGCCACCAGGCAGATCGCCGAGCTGATCCAGTGCCACTTGTGCAGCACGCGCAGCCAGTAGCCGCGACGCTGCTGTCGCGCGGCGATGTCGGTGGCGGCGTGCTGCGTCATGCGGTCAGGTCTCGGCCCAGCGGCGCAGCAGGTTGTGGTAGACGCCGGTCAGGCGCAAGACCGGCTCGCGCTCCGCGCCGGAGGCCGTCAGCGCCTGGATCGACGCATCGAGCTCGAACAGCGTGCGGCGCTGGCCATCGTCGCGCACCAGGCTCTGCACCCAGAAGAACGAGGCGAGGCGCTCGCCGCGCGTGACCGGTGCGACGCGGTGCAGGCTGCTCGACGGATACACGATCGCGTCCCCCGCGGGCAGCTTCACCTCGTGCTCGCCGTAGGTATCGCTGACGATCAGCTCGCCTCCGTCGTAGTCCTCGGGCTCGTTGAGGAACAGCGTGCAGGAGACGTCGCTGCGGATCTGCTGCGGCGGCATACCCGGCGCGGTGTCGGCCGCCATGACTGCGCCGTCGACGTGGAAGCCGTACTCGCCACCGCCGCGGTAGCGGTTGAAGCGCGGCGGGAAGATACGCGCGGGCAGCGCGGCGGCATGGAACAGCGGATCGCGCGAGACCGCCTCGACCACCATCGCCGCGAGCTGCCGGCGCAGCGGCGATCCATCCGGAAGTTGTTCGTTGCGCTTGACCTGCGCGCCCTGCGCGCCGACGGTCGCCCGGCCGTCGGTCCAGTCGGCCTCCGCGAGCGCGCGGCGGATCTCCGCCAGGCGCGCGCCGTCGAGAAGGCCGGGAACGTGCAGCAACATGGTCAGAACTTCACGTTGAAGGTCAGCAGCGCGGAACGCGGCTGGCCGGGCGTGTAGCGGTAACCGCTCTTGTTGATCGCCGCCACGTAGTTCTCGTCGGCCAGGTTGTAGAGGTTCAGCCGCACGTCGAAGGCATCGTTGAAGGCGTAGCTCGCGACCGCGTCGAACACCCAGTAGTCCTCGGTGTAGGCCGGCGTGCCGATCGCGCCGTCGGTACCGCGCTTCATCTCGCCCGAATAGCGCGCGCCGCCGCCCAGCGTCAGGCCGTTGTCGAAGCGGTAGGTGGTCCAGGCGGTGAAGGCGCGGTCCGGCGTGTAGGCCAGTTCGCGCGAGCCGTCGGCGGTGACGTTGGTGCCGGCGACGACTTCCGTGTCCATCGTGGTGAAGCCCGTCGACACCCACCAGTTACTGGTGATCTGCCCGACCGCGCTCAGCTCGATGCCGCGCACGCGCTTCTCGCCGGTCTGGAAGTAGACGCCGTTCTCCTGGACGAGCTCGTTCTCGATCCGCGTGTCGTACAGCGCGGCCGTCAGCAGCAGCGCGTCACCCGACGTGCTCCACTTCATGCCGAGTTCGGCGGTGCGCGCCTTCTGCGGCTCGTAGATGGGGTTGTTGGCACTGTTCGCGCTGTTGCTCAGCTCCAGCGACGCGCCGCCCGGCGGCTGCTGCGATACCGCGTAGTTGGCGTAGACGCTGGAGTTCTCCGTCGGCTTGTACAGCGCGCCGAGCTTCCAGTTCAGCAGCGTGTCCGAGGCCTTCCCGTCGACGAAGGGCAGCACCGTGCCCACCGCCGCGCCGTTGCAGGCCGGGCCGTTGGTGCCGGTGGCGACACAGGCGCGGGCGTTGCGGTATTCGCTCTCGTAGCGGTCCACACGCAGGCCGGCGTTGATCTGCCAGCGGTCACCGAGGCTCATGGTGTCGAAGGCGTACAGCGCGGCGGTATCGACCTTGCCGCGGCCGTCGGCGCCGTTCGGGCCCCAGCGCAGGCCGCTCACGTTCGGGTCCGGATCGTAGAGGTTTGCGGCCGGCCACTTCGTGCCGCCCTGCACGGCGATGCCGGTGGTGAAGAGCTTCTCGCGAACGAACTCGATGCCGGTGCTGAGGTCGTGGCGCACCGCGCCCTCGCCGAAATGCGCCACGAGGCTGGTCTGGTTGGTCAGGATCGTGTTGACCTGGTCCTTGAACGTCGGCGTGCTGCGCGCGATCGTCCAGGTCGCCGGGTTCGACGGGTCGGGGGTGGCGAAGTTCGCGCCCGAGTTGATGAAGGCCGTCAACATGTAGTCCTGCGACGTGCGGCCCCATCGAGTGATGTTGCGCAACTGCGCGCCGGAATCGGTCATGTGCTCGATGCGCAGCGTGACCATGTCCGCGCCGACGTCGTCGTAGTCGGACGTCGTGCCGTAGAAGCTCTCCGGGTTCACCGGTGCCGCGCCGGAGATCCACGGGCGCGTCGGGTCGGGCGACGAGTAGCCGGGCAGGCCGACCGTCGGCACCCAGCCGTCGGGAACGTTGTCCTGTTCGACGTGCAGCACGTCGACGTGCGTGCGCGTGGCGCTGTCGAGCCCGAAGCCGAGCGAGGCGGCGACGCCCCAGCGGTCGTTCTCGACGTTGTCTCGACCGGGTACGCCACTGTCCTGCGCCATCAGGTTCACGCGCAGCGCGGTGCCTTCGCCCAACTGGCGGTTGAAGTCGGCCACGGCGCGCCTCTGGTCGGCGCTGCCGACCGACAGCGAAGCGCTGTTGGCGTCGCGCAGGTGCGCGCGCTTGGTGACCAGGTTGATCGCGCCGGTGGGCGCGCTGCGGCCGGTGTCGGTGCCCGCCGGGCCCTTCGTCACCTCGACCTGGTCGATGTTGAAGATGTCACGGCTGACCGCGCCCAGGTCGCGCACGCCGTCGACGAAGATGTTGCTGGAGGTGTCGAAGCCGCGCAGGTAGATCGCGTCGCCGGTCGCCGTGTTGCCGTTCTCGCCGGCGTAGAAGGTGCCGACGCCCGGGCTGTTGCGCAGCGCCTCGGTCAGCGAGGTCGCGCCCTGCTCGTTGAACAGGTCATTGCCGATGACGTTGATCGTCTGCGTCGTGTTGACCAGGTTCTGGGTGAACTTCGCCGAGCTGGACTCGCCGGCGTAGCGCTTGACGCGCGCGCCGTAGACCTTCACGTGGTCGAGGGTTTCCTTGTCGTCCGGTGCGGGCCCCGCCGGCGCGGCGGCGGCGGTGAAGGTGGCACCGAGCGCGAGCCCCGCGATCAGCGACGCGCCCAGCGGGCGGCGGTTCGCGTCGGAATGGGGGGCGGCGTGCTTGCGACTCCTGATGTGAGACATGGCGTCCTGAAAGGCATTGAAGAGGGCGGCCGAGGCACGAACGTGACCGGCGGTACGCCTATTGAAACGCAATTAAGAATGATTCGCAATTGCGGATCGAAGCCCGGCGACCGGCGGTAGTGCCGCGAGGTCGTTCAGATCGCAGGAATCACCGGTCGTCGCGGGTCCAGACGGCGCCGTCCTCGACGCGTACCGAGAACGTCCGCACCGGCACGTAGGCCGGCCCGCACTGCGGGCGCCCGTCGCGGACGTCGAAGCGGGCGCCGTGCAGCATGCACTCGATCGTGCCGTCGGCCGGGTCGAACGGGCCTGCCGACAGCTCGTAGTCCTCGTGCGTGCAGCGGTCCTCGAGCGCGTAGAAACGGCCGTCGAAGTTGACGACGAGGATCGGCGTGTCGCCGTCCCAGGCGACGCGGGTTTCACCGGGCAGCAGCTCGGACGTCGCGGCCACGCGAACCCAGCCGTCGAGGCTCATGCGTGCGTGCCTAGCGGTGCGGCCTTCTCCAGCACCTCGAAGCGCAGGTCGTCGCGGCGCGGCAAGCCGAAGCGCTCGTCGCCGTACGGGAACGGCTTGAGTATGCCGGTGCGGCGGTAGCCGCGGCGCTCGTAGAACGCGATGAGCTCGTCGCGCACGTCGATCACCGTCATGCGCAGTGCCGGCAGGCGCCAGTGGTTGAACGCCAGGCGCTCCGCGCGCGCCAGCAACTGCTTGCCGACGCCTGCGTTCTGCAGGGTCGGCCGGACCGAGAACATGCCGAAATAGCCGCTGCCGTCCTGCTGCGCGAGGTGCGCGCAGGCGACAGGCTCGCGGGTCGTGCCGTCGATCGCCAGCAGGATCAGGCTGCCGGGCCGCTCGATGCAGCTGCGCACGTCGTCGCCATCGGTGCGCTGGCCGTCCAGCAGGTCCGCTTCCGTGGTCCAGCCTGCGCGGCTGGCATCCCCGCGATAGGCCGAGTGGACGAGCTCGACGATGGCGTCGACGTCGCGAAGGGTGGCATTGCGGAAGCGGAGTTCGGTCATCGGATCAGGCGAGCAGGCGGCGGACTTTCTGGATCGCGGCGACGAAGGCGTCGATTTCCTCGTGCGTGTTGTAGAACGCGAACGAGGCGCGGCAGGTGGCGGGAACGCCGAAATGATGCATCAGCGGATGCGCGCAGTGATGGCCCGAACGCACCGCGACGCCCTCGAGGTCGAGCAGCGTGGCGAGGTCGTGCGCATGCGCACCCTCGATCAGGAAACTGATCACCGCGGCCTTCTCGCGTGCCTCGCCGAAGATGCGTAGCCCGTCGACGGCCGACAGCGCTTCGGTGGCATGTGCGAGCAGTTCCTTCTCGCGGGCCTCGATGCGCGCCATGCCGATGCCGCTCAGGTAATCGACGGCGGCGCCGAGGCCGACGAAGCCGGCGATGTTCGGCGTACCGGCCTCGAAGCGGTGCGGCGGATCGTTGTACACCGTGCCCTCGAAGCGCACCTCGCGGATCATCTCGCCGCCGCCGAGGAAGGGCGGCATCGCCGCGAGGTGCTCGCGGCGCGCCCAGAGCGCGCCGGTGCCCGTCGGGCCGACCATCTTGTGGCCGGTGATCGCGTAGAAGTCGCAGCCGATGGCGGCCACGTCGAGCGCGCGATGCGGCGCGGCCTGCGAGCCGTCGACCACGCTGACGATGCCGCGACGGCGCGCCTCGCGACAGATCTCGCGCACCGGGTTCACCGTGCCGAGCACGTTCGACACGTGGCTGAGCGCGACGAGCTTCACCTCGGGCGTCATCTGCGCGTACATCGCGTCGAGGTCGAGGTCGCCGCGCTCGTCGATCTCCGCGACCTTGATCACCGCGCCCGTACGCTGGGCGACGATCTGCCAGGGCACGATGTTGGCGTGGTGCTCCATGCGCGTGAGCAGGATCGCGTCGCCGGCCTTCAGCTGCGGCAGCGCCCAGCTGTAGGCGACGAGGTTGATCGCGAAGGTGGTGCCGCTGCACAGCACCAGTTCGTCGGCACGCACGTTGAGGAAGGCGGCGAGCTTGCGGCGCGCGCCTTCGTAGGCCTCCGTCGCCTCCGAGCCGAGCGCGTGCACCGCTCGGCTGACGTTGGCGTTGTGGCGGCGATAGAAGTCGTCGACGGCTTCGATCACCTGCGCGGGCTTCTGCGAGGTGTTCGCCGAATCGAGGTAGACCAGCGGCTTGCCGTGCACCTGGCGCGCGAGCAGCGGGAAATCGCCGCGCACACGCGCCCAGTCCACCGGCGTCAGCCCATCGACGGCACTCATGCGGCCTCCATGCGTGCCAGTGCGGCGTCCAGGCGCGCGGCCAGCACGCCGCGGATGGCGGCGTCGCCGACCACGGCGAGCGTCTCGTGGCAGAACGCCGCGGTAAGCAACGCGCGCGCCTCGGCCGACGGAATGCCGCGCGAGCGCAGGTAGAACAGCGAGGTCGGGTCCAGCTGGCCCACCGTGGCACCGTGCGCGGCCTGCACCTCGTCGGCATGGATCACCAGCACCGGCTGCGAATCGATCTCGGCACCTTCCGACAGCAGCAGGTTCTTGTTCGACAGCGCGGCAGCCGTGCCGTCGGCGCCTTCGCGGATCAGGATGCCGCCATGGAAGGCCGCGCGCGCGCGGTCGGTCGCCAGGCCACGCCAGACGAGGTTGCATCGCGTGTCGCGCCCGACATGGTCGAGCCCGAGGCGGGTGTCGAGATGGCGACGGCCCGAGGCCAGCAGGACGCCATTTGCATCGACCGCCGCGCCCTGGCCCTGCAGCGCGACGTTGAGCTCGTGCCGCGACAGCGCGGCGCCGAGCTCGAGGTCGAGGCGGCGATAGCTGGCCTCACGCGCGAGCACCGCGTCGGTGCGGGCGAACAGATGCGCGTTGGCGGACTCGTCCTGCAGGCGCGCATGCGCGAGGCTCGCGCCGGACTTCAGGTGCACATGCGCGATCGCGGTGGCGAGGTTGGCGTGCGGCGTCGCGGCAATCGAATGCTCGACGATGCGCAGCTGCGTGCCCTCGCGCAGGTCGACCAGATGGCGCAAGTGATAGGCGACGTCGCCGGCCGCGGCCGTGCCGATGGAAACGATGTGCAGCGGCTGCGGGGCGATCGCGCCGGCATCGCCGCGCACCACGGCGCCGTCGATTGCGAGCGCGGCATTGAGGCGCGCGAACGGCTCGTCGGCGCGGTCGAAACGACGCGCGAGGATATTGCACTCGCGCTCGTCGCCACGCTCCAGCACGGCCGACAAGGGCTCGACCGTGATGCCGTCAGCGAGCCCCGAGAGCTCGCTCAGCGCCGCGGCATGGCGGCCGTTGACGAAAACGATGCGCGGCGCGGGAATGTCCTCGACCCACGACGGTTCGAGCGTGTCGGCCAACGATGCCGCCCCGTAGCTGCGGCGCTCCAGCGGACGCAGGCTGGTGTACTTCCAGGCCTCGACGCGCGGGCCGGGCAGGCCGTCGCGACGAAGCGCGTCGAGCGCCTCGCGACGCGACGCGCCGAGGCCGCCGGCCTCGCGCAGTGGCAGCGTATCGAAGGCGGCGGCGAGCGAATCGAGCAGCGGGCTCATGTCAGACGGACGCCTCGGGCGAGACGCGATCCTTCACCCAGGCATAGCCGTGCTGCTCGAGCTCCAGCGCGAGCTCCGGGCCGCCGGTCTGCACGATGCGGCCGTCGGCCAGCACATGCACCACGTCCGGGCGGATGTAGTCGAGCAGGCGCTGGTAGTGGGTGATCACCAGGAAGGCGCGCTCGGGCGAGCGCAGCGCGTTCACGCCGTCGGCGACCGCCTTGAGTGCGTCGATGTCGAGGCCGGAATCGGTCTCGTCGAGGATCGCGAGCTTGGGCTCGAGCAGCGCCAACTGGAAGATCTCGTTGCGCTTCTTCTCACCGCCCGAAAAGCCCTCGTTGACGCCACGGTGCAGCAGCTCGTCCTTCAGATGCAGCACGGCGAGTTTTTCGCGCACCTTCTTGAGGAACTGCATCGAATCGAGTTCCTCCTCGCCGCGCGCCTTGCGCTGGGCGTTGAGCGCGGCGCGCAGGAAGTAGGTGTTGTTCACGCCCGGGATCTCGACCGGGTACTGGAAGGCGAGGAAGACGCCGGTGGCCGCGCGCTCCTCCGGCTCAAGCGCGAGCAGGTCGCGGCCTTCGAACTCCACGGAGCCCTCGACCACCTCGTAGCCTTCGCGTCCCGCAAGGACGTTGCCCAGCGTGGACTTGCCGGCGCCGTTCGGTCCCATGATCGCGTGCACGCGGCCGGCCTCGACGGTGAGTGTGAGGCCCTTGAGGATGTCCTTGCCGGCGACGCGGACATGGAGGTTTTCGATCTTCAGCATCGTTGTTTTATCCGGATGATCCGATGGCCGGTCCGTGGCGCGACGTCCGCGCCTCGGCGCGGTACCGGACATCCCGTCCGGAAAATGAGAGTGGCGCTGGCGTCAGCCCACGGAGCCTTCGAGCGAGACTTCCAGCAGCTTCTTGGCTTCCACCGCGAACTCCATAGGCAGTTCCTTGAAGACGCTCTTGCAGAAGCCGTCGACGATCATCGAGACCGCGTCCTCCTCGGCGATGCCGCGGGACCGGCAATAGAACATCTGGTCCTCGCTGATCTTCGAAGTGGTCGCCTCATGCTCGACTTTCGCGCCCGGGTGGCGAACCTCGATGTACGGAAAGGTGTGCGCACCGCACTTCTTGCCGATCAGCAGCGAATCGCACTGGGTGTAGTTCCGCGCGTCCTCGGCGGTGCGCTCCACGCGCACGAGGCCGCGGTAGGTGTTCTGTCCGCGGCCGGCGCTGATGCCCTTGCTCACGATCTTGCTCTTCGTGCGCTTGCCGACGTGGATCATCTTGGTGCCGGTGTCGGCCTGCTGGCGATGGTGCGTGAGCGCGACCGAGTAGAACTCGCCGACCGAGTCGTCGCCGATCAGCACGCAGCTCGGGTACTTCCACGTGATCGCCGAACCGGTCTCCACCTGCGTCCAGCTGATCTTCGACTTCGCACCGCGGCATTCGCCGCGCTTGGTCACGAAGTTGTAGATCCCGCCGACGCCGTTCTCGTCACCCGGGTACCAGTTCTGCACGGTGCTGTACTTGATCTCGGCGCCTTCCAGCGCGACCAGCTCGACGACCGCCGCATGCAGCTGGTTCTCGTCGCGCATCGGCGCGGTGCAGCCTTCGAGGTACGACACGTACGCACCGTCCTCGCAGACGATCAGCGTGCGCTCGAACTGGCCGGTCTCGCTGGCGTTGATGCGGAAGTAGGTCGACAGCTCCATCGGGCAGCGCACGCCCTTGGGGATGAAGACGAAGCTGCCGTCGGAGAACACGGCCGAGTTCAGCGCCGCGAAGAAGTTGTCGCCTACGGGCACCACGCTGCCGAGGTACCGGCGCACCAGCTCCGGGTACTCGTGGACCGCCTCGGAGATGGACATGAAGATCACGCCCTTCTCGGCGAGTTCCTTGCGGAACGTGGTGCCGACGGAGACCGAGTCGAACACGGCGTCCACCGCGACGCCCGCGAGCTTGGCGCGTTCGTGCAGCGGCACGCCGAGCTTGTCGTAGGTGTCGAGCAGTTCCTTCGGCACCTCGTCGAGCGACTTGTACTTCGGGCCCTTCGGCGCGGAGTAGTAGCTCAGGGACTGGAAGTCGATCGGCTGCAGGTCGAGCTTCGCCCAGTGCGGCGGCGTCATCGTCAGCCAGTGGCGATAGGCGGCGAGGCGCCAGTCGGTCATCCATTCCGGCTCGCCCTTCTTGGCCGAGATGGCGCGGACGATGTCCTCGCTCAGGCCGGCCGGGAACGTCTCCGACTCGATGTCGGTAACGAAGCCGGCTTCGTAGCGGCGGCCGAGCTGCTGGTGGATCTCGGCGTTGGCGATGTGTTCGTTCATGGCATTGCCTCAGGCGTTCGCCAGCCGCATGTCGATGCGGCGCGACGCGCGTGGATCGGGTTCGGGCTCGAGCATGTCCTGCAGCGAAATGCCGCGCAGCGACTGCGCGATCACGTCGTTGATGCGTCGCCAGTTGCGGCGCAGCCCACAGGACGATTCGAGCCCGCACTGGCCGTCGTGGACACTGCATTCGGTGACCGACAGCGGGCCTTCCATCGCCTCGATCACCTCGATCAGGCGGATGTCGCGGGCGGGGCGCGCCAGGCGGTAGCCGCCGTGCGCGCCGCGGAAGCCCTCGACCAGCGCGGCCTGTGCGAGCGGCTTGAGCACCTTGCTGACGGTGGTGGCTTCGAGCCCCGCGCGCTCGGCGATCTCGGTCGCGCTCAGCACTTCGCCCGCGGACGCGGCGAGGACCGTGAGCACGACGGTCGCGTAATCGGTGAGCTTGGTGACCCGCAGCATGGGGCCGAGACCTCGTCCGGACGGTTGAATCGGGACCGATATTGTACGATTTGCGGCCGGCCATCGCCATGCCGCGAGCGCAGGGTCGGTTCAGCTGCAGTCGCGTGGATGACCCCGGAGCGGCAGCGCGGCAGAATGCGGTTCCCCTCCAGCCGGTGTACCGCATGCCCAGCAAGATCGTCGCTCGTCGTTCCAGCATCCACGGCACCGGCGTGTTCGCCACCGCGCCGATCGCCAAGGGCGAGCGGATCATCGAGTACCGCGGCCAGCGCCGGACCCACGAGGATGTCGACGCCGGCGACGAGGGCTCGGCGGAGTCGGGCCACACCTTCCTGTTCACGCTCAACGACGAGTACGTCATCGACGGCGCGCGCCGCGGCAACGTGGCCAAGTGGATCAACCACAGCTGCTCGCCGAACTGCGAGTCGATCATCGAGGAGGCCGAGGGCGACGACCGCACCAGGGACCGCGTGTTCATCGAGGCCAAGAAGGCGATCAAGGCCGGCGAGGAGCTGACCTACAACTACGGCATCACCCTCGGCGAGCCGCATACCGCGCGCCTGAAGAAGGTATGGGCCTGCCTGTGCGGCAAGAAGAACTGCACAGGCACGATGCTGCAGCCCAAGCGCAAGCCGGTGCCCAAGCCGAAGGCGAAGGCGGCCTCCACCGGACGCTCGAAGACGGCGACCAAGAAGAACGGCCGTAGCGCGGCCCGCAAGCGCGCGTGATCCGAAGCGGCCGCGGCGCAACGCGGCCGTGACTTACGACAGTCGGCCGCCCACGCGCGGCCGACTACGCTGCGGCCACCCCGGCACCTTCGTGCCAATCGGAGCCGCCCCATGCCCGCCATGCCCCGCGCCGCGCTCGCGCTCGCATTGCTCGCCGCGCTCCCGGGCATCGCGTCGGCCGCCACGACGGTCGACATCGACGGTCGCATCGATACGGCCGAATGGGCCGATGCCCGCCACGTCACCGATTTCCGCCTGACTCAGCCGCTGTCGCGCGCGCCGGCGCCGCTGCCCACCGAGGCCTGGCTGAAGGCGACGCCCGAAGGCCTCGCGATCGCCTTCCGCAACCTGCAGCCGCCGGGCGTGCCGCGCCGCCGCGAGAGCGCGCAGCGCGACCAGGGCGGGCCCATGGACCGCGTCAACCTGTACGTCGACTTCGATGGCGACGGCCGTGCGGGCTACAACTTCACCATCCTGCTGTCGGACAGCATCGTCGACGGCGTGATCGCCAACGAGAACCAGTTCAGCAACGACTGGGACGGCGACTGGCGCCACGCGGTCAGCGAGGACGAGCAGGGCTGGTCGGCGGAGATGCTGATTCCCTGGCACATCGCCCCGATGCAGGACTCCGTCGGCGACACGCGCACGCTCGGCATCGCGCTGGATCGCGTGATCGGATCCACCGGCGAGCGGGTCACCTGGCCCGCGGTGAGCTTCGCCGAGCCGCGATTCCTGTCGGTTCTGGAAAAGGTCGAAGTGCCGAAGTACAGCCAGGCGCTGCTGGCGGTGACGCCGTATGTCGTCGGCGTGTTCGACAACGTCGCTCATCGCTCGGACTTCGATGCGGGTGCGGACCTGTTCTGGAAGCCCAACGGCCAGTTCCAGCTGTCGGCGACCATCAATCCCGATTTCGGCCAGGTCGAGAGCGACCAGCTGGTGGTCAACTTCAGCGCGATCGAAACCTTCTTCAGCGACAAGCGCCCTTTCTTTACCGAGAACCAGAGCTTCTTCGACGTACCGTTCGGCTCGCTCGGCAATGCCAACCGCCTGATCTACACACGCCGCGTCGGCGGCCCGCGCGACGACGGGCAGGGCGCGGGCGACGTAACCGCGGCGGTGAAGGTCAACGGCAGCGCGGCCGGTTTCAACTACGGCGTGTTCGCGGCGACCGAAGCCGACGAGGTCGGTCGGGACTTCTACGCGCTGCGCGGCACGCGCGACCTCGACACGCAGGGGTTCGGCGCAATGCTCACGCGGGTCGAGCGGCCGTACTTCGACCGCGTCGCCACGGTGGCCGAGTTCGACCATCGCTGGACGCCGTCCGAGGCGCTGACCGTGCGCACCACCGCGGTCGGCTCGACGATCGAGCAGGGGGCGGGCACCGTGCGCGACACCGGCGCGCAGACGCGCATCGACCATTCCTTCGGCGACGGCTGGCGCCAGCAGCTCTACCTGCTGCACCTGGGCGACGCGCTGCAGCTCAACGATTTCGGCTATCTCGAGCGCAACAACTTCAATTACGCGCGCTACGAGATCTCGCGCCGCTTCACCGATCTTCCGAAGGAATCGGCGTATGCGAGCCACCAGTGGCGCGTCGCCGCCTCGCGTCGCGCCAACGACCACGGCATCAAGATCGCCGACGCGTGGGCGTTCAACCGCACCAGCGAGATGCGCGACGGCGGATCGGAGTTCTTCGAGGTGGCCGGCTATTCCTCGGGCCACGACGACCTGGTGACGCGCGGGAACGGCGTGGTGCGCATGCCGTCGAAGGCGTTCCTGTTCTACGAGCGGAATGTCCCGCGCCGCGGCCCGTGGGGGCTGTACTGGAACGCGCGCTACGCGGCCGAAGGCCTCGGCGGCTGGGACCACGGCTCGTTCACCGTAGACGTCGAGCCGACCTACTTCATCAACGACCGCGCGAACGTCGGGCTGGCCCTCCAGCTCAAGCACGACCCGTCGCTGCTGCTGTGGCGCGCGGCACCGGGCGAAGGTCCGTCGCTCGCGACCTACCGCACCGACCAGGTGTTCCTCGCGGCAGCCGCGACCTGGCTGATCGACAGCCGGCAGGAACTGCGCGTGCGGCTGGAAGCCATCGGCCTGGAGGCGCGCGCCAAGCAGTCGTACGCGCTTGCCGCCGATGGAACCCCGCTGCCCGTCGGGCGTCGCCACGAGGATTTCGGCCTCGGCAACATGGGTTTCCAGGTGCGCTATCGCTACGAACTCGCGCCGCTGTCGAACCTCTACGTGGCCTACGTGCGCGGTGGCAGCATGGCGATGGAGCCGGTCGCCGACGGCATCGATGCGGTCGACTGGCTGAGCGATTCCTTCTCGCTGCGTGACAGCGAGCAGCTGCTGGTCAAGCTGGCCTACCGCTTCGACATCTGAGTGGCGACGTCGCGCCAGCCGGCAGGCGTGACGATCGCCACGCCATGCTCGCGTTGCATGCGACGGTGCAACCGCAGCAACTCGGCGTCGCGGCTGATGATGGCGTCAGCGCCGGCGGTGACCGCGATCTCCAGGAACATCTGGTCGTCCGGGTCGCGGCATCGCGGCAACTGTGGCCGGGTGTCGATTGCCAGGTGCGCTGCCAGCGCCGACGCGGCGGCATGGCAGGCCAACGCGTCGGCCTCCGACAGCCGCAACGGCTCGTAGCGCAGCACGCGCGCGAGTTCCTCGAGCGCGCGTTCGTCGATGGCGATGCGCAGGGCCCCGACCCGTGCCGCGGTCTCGAACCCGTCCAGTGACCGGTCACGGAACACCAGCAGGTCGAGCCAGCCATTCGTGTCGAGCACGAACGTCGGTACCACGCACGCCATCGATCAGGGGCCGGCGTCGCGCACGGTGGCTGAGAGGATGCGCCACGCGCCCATTTGCGAACGCTGCAGTGCATAGCTCGCCAGCACGTGGCGCTCGCTGCCGTCGGCACCGTGCGCGCGAATCTCGACGGGTACGCTCACGCGGCCGGTGGCGTCCGCGCTGGCCATGCCCACGCCGACGCTCGCGCCTTCGCTGCGCGCGAGTTCCACCACCATCGAATCGTTCGGCGTCGTGGCCCACAGGCCCTGCGCCCGCAGCAGGGCACCCGCGCCGAGGGCCGACATGTACTGCGAAACGAGGCCGCTGGCGCCGGCGACGTCCACGGCTGCGGCAGGCGCCGGCGCCATCGTATCGACAGGCGCGGGCAGGCCGCTCGCATCGGCATCGGGGACAGCCGATGCAACATCCGCGTCCGCACCATTCCCGCTGCCGTCGACCGGCGCCGTCTCCTCCGCCGCGATCGCGGGTTCCGTCGGCGGTGGCGGCGGCTGCGTGGGCATGCCGGTGACGCTCGCGCCGGGCGCCGCCTCGGGCGTCGGCAGCGACGACGACGGCGTGCCGTCCGACACCGCGGGCGGCACGGCATCCGCCGCGGCGGCGCGCTCGCGATTGCAGCCCGCAAGGACCAAGGCCAGTGCGATAGACGCACCGGCACGCATGGGGCGACCCTCAGTCGCCCAGCTGGACCACCACCTGACCATCCTGGATCTTCGTCCCCTCGACGCGGCGCGCTCCCAGGCGGCCGATCAGCGTGTCGTCGAACTCGTAGATCGGTTCCTTCTGGGACCAGTCCGACAACCATTCATTGACGGCGCCGCGCAGCGTGTCGTTCATCCGGCCGCCGAGCGTCGCGAGCTGTACGTTCTCGACGCGCGGCTCGAACAGATGCAGCCCGCGCGTGGCGGGATCGTAGCGCAGCGCGCTGGTCAGCGTGAACGAGCCTTCCGGCGTCCGCGCCGTGTGGCCGAGCGCGCCGACCGCCATGTCGAATTCGACCTGCAGACGGCGCTCGCCCGGCGGGATCGACAGCCGCGGGTTCATCAGGGTCAGCGTGACCAGCCCGCCGAGGCGCTGGTAGTCGCGCGGGAAGCGCTTGACCAGGCGCTGCTGGATCTCCTGCTGGGAGAAGCTCACGGTGTCCGAGCCGAGCAGCAGGCCGACGGTCGAGCACGCGGTGGTCAGGAACAGCGCGGCGGAAGCGGCGAAGACGAAGGCGGGCAGGGCGCGGCGCATGCGGTGATTCCTCGGCGTTGTGCGCCGACCTTAGCCACGCGCGGTGAATGCGGGGTCACCGCCCATCGAGCGCGGCGCTTACCGATGCCTCGACGATCGACCACGCACGGGTGACCGGGTCGCGGCGCACCGTGTAATGGCCGGTGTAACGATAGAAGTGTCCGTCGGTGCCGGTCAGCCGCAGCTGTACTGGCACGCGCACGCGCTCCGGCGGCACGGCCTCGCCCAGCGGCTCGGGCGCGTCGCTGCCGATGCGGAAGGCGGCGGCGGGCAGCAGCGCGCGCAGGCCACCCTCGACCCGGTCGTCGGGTGCGCGGCCATCGCGCCAGAGCGCATTCGCCTCGTCCCAGCGCGCCGCGCCGGCAGCCTGCAGATACTTCTGTACGAGGTCTGCGGCCTCGGCGAGCGCCTGTGTCGACTCGATGGATGCAGAGGATGCCGACGAAATCCGCGGCAGCGCGCGGTCGCCCGGCGTTGCCTGCAACGGGTCGACTGACGCGGCCCTCGTCGCCGGCAGCTCATCGTCGGTCTCACGGCAGCTGTGCACCAGCCAGCCGCCCAGCAGTACCACAACACCCAAAGCCAGCCAGCGTTTCATGATCGTCCTCCAGGTCGTCGAAGCATGCCATCGCCACGGCCGCTTTCACGCACCGGCGGCGACGGCGGACGTATCCCGTGGCCATCGCACACGGAGATACGCCATGCGCCCGTCCTTCGCCCGCCTGATGCCGCTGGTGCTGCTGCTGCCGACGCTGGCCCTCGCGCAGAACGTACACCTGCAGGGGCGCTTCCTGCCCCTGCGTGGGCCGGAGGCCGATGCGCGGCCACCGGTAGGCGAAGCACGCGCGGTGGTCGACGAGGACGGCGACGTGCGCATCGACCTTGTGGTCTCGGGCCTGACCGAGCGCGCGACGTCCGCGACGCTGCACACGGGCGATGCCGGCGATAACACCGAGCAGGTCGCACGCCTGGATGTCGTGGCCGACGGCAGCGAGGCACGCATCATCGGCGGCACGGCCGACCTCACGCCGATCGTCGCGCAGCAGGTGCGCAATGGCGCGGCCTACATCGTGCTTCGCACCAGCGAGCATCCCGACGGCGTGCTGCGCGCGCAGCTCACACCGCAGGCACGCACGCTCGACACGGCGGGCAACGGGCCGTGACGGTAAACGCCGGCTGAGTGTTTCACGCCCTCTTTACGAAGTTCAGGAAGCGGTAAGAGCGTCGCCCTGACGATGCGACTGCGCGCCATCCCGGCGCACGGAGCATCCGCATGAAGCACCTCACCGCCGCGGTAGTGGCCCTTTCGATGACCGCGTTCGCCGGCGCCGCGTCGGCGCAGCAGTACTCCACGTATCCGGCGGACGGCTACGCCGCGCCGGGCGATTACGACTATGCGCGTGTGCTGCGTGTCACCCCGGTCTACGATCCGCGCGGCTATGCCGCGAGCACCGGTGCCGAGCGCTGCACCGAAAGCCGCACATATGCCGGCGGCTATCGCGACGATCGTTATAACGACGCCTACGACCCCTCCCGCGACGATCGCCGCTACGACGGTTACGGCAACGTATCCCGCGCTCCCACCCAGGGCGGCAGCACGGCGGCCACGATCATCGGCGGCATCGTCGGCGCCGTGGTCGGCAGCCAGGTCGGCGGCGGCAGTGCGCGTTACGCCACATCGGCGATCGGCACCATGGTCGGCAGCCAGGTCGGCAAGCAGATCTACGACAACGCGCATCGCGATCAGCGCGTCGGACGCGTGGTGGTCTGCGATCCCGTGCAGCCGGGTGCCTACGGCCGTGGCGCGACGAGCTACGACGTGGTCTACGAGTACGGCGGTCGCCAGTACACGACGCGCACCAGCTACGACCCGGGCAACCGCATCCGCGTGCGCGTGGACGTGCGCCCCGAGTAACCGCGACGAAGCGCCGAACGACGAAGGGCCGGCGATCGCCGGCCCTTTTTCGTCGTCACGCCGCGGTCGCTCAGTCCTCTTCGACCTTCGGTCGGTAGCTTTCGGCGAGCTTCTGCTGCACGTTCGAGGGCACGGGCTCGTAGTGGCTGAAGTCCATCGAATAGCGCCCGCGACCTGCGGTGATGGATTTCAGCTCCGCGGCGAAGCCCTCGAGTTCCGACAGCGGCACCTGCGCCTTGACGATCACCTCGCCGCGCGAGGAATCCGTGCCGAGGATGCGCGCGCGCTTGCCGGCCAGGTTGCCGCTGACGTCGCCCATGTTCGCCTCGGGCGCGGTCACCTCAAGGTCGACGATCGGCTCAAGCACCTGTGGTCGCGCCTTCAGCACCGCGTCGACGAAGGCGCGCTTGCCCGCGGTGACGAACGCGACCTCCTTGCTGTCCACGGGATGGTGCTTGCCGTCGTAGACGACCACGCGCACGTCCTGCAGCGGATAGCCGGCGAGCGCGCCGGCGGCGAGTGCCTGCCGCACGCCTTTCTCGACCGCGGGAATGAACTGGCCGGGGATCGTGCCGCCCTTGACCTCGTCGGCGAACTCGAAGCCGCGGCCGCGGTCCAGCGGCTCGATGCGCAGGAAGACCTCGCCGAACTGGCCGGCGCCACCGGTCTGCTTCTTGTGGCGATGGTGGCCCTCGGCGCGCGTGGACACGGTCTCGCGATAGGGAATGCGCGGGGGATGCGATTTCACCTCGACGCCGTAACGCTCCTTCAGCCGGTCCAGGTTGATGCGCAGGTGCAGGTCGGACAGCCCGCGCACGATGGTCTCGTTGGTCTCGACGCTGTGCTCGACGAGGAAGCACGGGTCTTCCTCGGCCAGGCGATGCAGCGCGGTGGCGAGCTTCTGCTCCTGGCCCTTGCTGGCCGCTTCCACGGCAAGCCCGAACATCGGCTTGGGGAACGCGAGTGGCGCGAGGTGGATGTGGTCCTCGTCGTGGCTGTCGTGCAGCACGGCGTCGAAATGCAGTTCCTCGACCTTCGCGACCGCCGCGATGTCGCCGGGAATCGCCTGGTCGACCTCGATGTGCTCCTTCCCGCGCAGCTTGAACAGGTGGCCGACGCGGAACGGCTTCTTGCCGTCGTCGACGAACAGCTGCGTGTCCTTGCGTACGGTGCCCTGGTAGACGCGGAACACGCCGAGCTTGCCGACGAAGGGATCATTGACGATCTTGAAGACGTCGGCGATGACGTGCGCGGACGGGTCGGGCCTCGCGTCGATCGGCTGCGCGTCCTCGCCCGTGCCTTTCACGAACGACGGCGGATTGGCCTCGCCCGGATGCGGGAACAGACGCTCGGCCACATCGAGTAATTCGCGCACGCCCACGCCGCTGCGCGCCGAGCAGAACAGCACCGGCACCAGGTGGCCCTCGCGCAGGCACTGTTCGAAGGCGTCGTGCAGCTCGTCGCCGGACAGGCCGTCCTCGCCGACGTCGAGGAAGCGTTCCATCACCGTCTCGTTGATCTCGACCACCTGGTCGATGATCTTCTGGTGCCAGTCGGCGACCGGGCCGAAGTCGCTGTCGCCGGTACCCCTGCCGAAGCAGTCGACCACCGCGCTGCCGCCGTTCGCGGGCAGGTTCAGCGGCAGGCATTCGGGGCCGAAGCTCTCGCGCAGGTCGTCGAGCAACTGGCGGCAATTGCCGTGGTCGATCTTGTTGACGACGATCGCGCGGCACAGGCCTCGGTTTTTCGCGTACTCCATCATGCGGCGGGCGCCGTATCCGACGCCCGCATCACATGCCACCACGATCGCGGCGGTCTCCACCGCCGCGAGTGCCGACAGCGCAGGGCCGCGGAAGTCGGGATAGCCCGGCGTGTCGATGAGATTGACGTGGATGCCGGCGTGGTCGGTGCTGGCGATGCCGACGTCGACCGAGTGGCCGCGCTGCTTCTCGATCGGGTCGAAGTCCGACACCGTGCTGCCGCGCTCGATGCTGCCTGCCGCGGAAATCGCGCCGCCGGCATGCAGCAGGGCTTCGAAGAGCGTGGTCTTGCCGGCGCCGGGGTGGCCCGCGAGGGCCACGTTTCTGATCTGTTCGGTGGTGTAGGCCATGTCCGGGAGCTCCTTGTGGGGGAAGGGGAGCAGCCGTCGGGCGGGGGCGTCGTTGTCGGCGTCGTGTCCGGCCGCATCGCGGGCCGCGTGCGGTCCGGGCGATGCGCCGTCATGGCTGTCCGCGCAGCGCGCCTTCGCATTGCGCGAGGCGGGCCGTCATGGCGGGGCTGACCGCACCATAGCGCGGGCGACTGCGGCCGTCGCGTTGCGCTGCACAAGCAGCGGGACGCCGATCACAGGGGCTTACCGGTGCGGTCGTAGCCTCGGCTCTTCCCGTGCAGGAGACCCGCGATGGCCATTACCCGATATGCGACGGCCCGTTGGGAGGGCGACCTGAAAGCCGGCGCCGGCCGGCTGGAGACGCCGCGCAGTGGCGTCCTGGCCGGTACGCGCTACGGCTTCAACACACGCTTCGGCGACGAGAACGGCACCAATCCCGAGGAGCTCATCGCCGCCGCGCATGCCGGCTGCTTCGCGATGGCGCTGTCGGCGCAGCTGAGCGAAGCCGGCCATCCGCCGTCGTTCGTCGAATCGCGTGCGGACGTCGAGCTGTCCATGGACGGTGGCCCGCACGTCACCGGCGTAAAGCTCAGCGTGCGCGGCGAGGCACCCGGCGTGTCGGCCGACGAATTCCGTCGGCACGCGGAGACTGCGAAGGCGAACTGCCCGATCTCGAAGCTGCTCGCCTCGGTGCCGATCTCGCTCGACGTGCGCGACGCCTGAGCGGCGACATCGCCCTCACCAGTCGATCGACCCGCTCACCACCGTGCGCACCTGGCCGCCGGACCAGACGTCGCCGGCCTCGTCCACGTGCAGTTGCAGGCGTGCGTCGAAGCCGACTTCGCGGCCCTGGCTGACCACGTAGCGGCCGCCCTGGCCGGGCAGGCGATCGTTCTGCGCCAGCCAGGCGGCGAGCGTGGCGTTCGCGGCGCCGGAGGCGGCATCCTCGAACTGCGCGGGCGCGCCGACGAAGGCGCGCACGACGAGGTGGTACCCGTTGCCCGCGTCCGCACGCGCGAATGCGCAGACGCCCATGCTCTCGGTACGCGTCGCGAGCTGCGAGATCGCGCCCCAGGCGGGGTCCAGCGCGCGCAATGCGGCCTCGCTCTCCACTTCCACGAGCCACCAGCGGCGCCCACCGTCCATCAACGCGGGCGGCAGCGCACCGAGCGGCATGCCGGCGATCGCACGCGCGATGCGCGCGTCGTCCGGCGCGACACGCTCGACCAGCGAGGCGCGCGGCGTGCGCACCGCGATCGTGCGCGACGCACCTTCGCCATCGATGCGCAAGGGCAGCACGCCGGCGGCGCCTTCCTGCATCAGCAGCCCGTCGTGCGGCGCGGCCAGGCCGGCTTCGAGAACGACATGCGCCGTGCCCACGCTCGGATGACCGGCGAAGGGCACCTCGCGGCGCGGGCTGAACATGCGCACGCGGTAGCTCGCGCCGGGCGCAGTCGGCGGGAACACGAAGGTGGTCTCCGGCAGGCGTGTCCAGCGCGCGATCGCCTGCATCACGCCATCGTCGAGCCCTTCGGCATCGAGCACCACCGCCAGCGGATTGCCGGCGCCCGGGCGGTCGGCGAACACGTCGAGCTGTATGTAACGTCGAGTCATTGGGATAGGCATAGCGCTCACCACGTGACGGTGCCGCGGACCACGGCCTGCACGCGGCCGCCGATCCAGACCTCGCGGTCGGTGCCGACCTGCACCTCGACGCGGCCGTCGCGCCCGACCTCGCGGCCCTGGCTGGCGACGTAGCGCCCGTTGCCCGGAAGGCGGGCGGCCTCGGCCAGCGCGGCGCCGATCGCGGCATTGGCGCTGCCGGTCACCGGGTCCTCGGGGATGCCGTCGGCGGGGCAGAAGGCGCGCACGACGATGTCGTAGCCCGTGCCGGCATCGGCCCGCGCGAACACGGCGAGGCCGACGGCGGCGTCGCCGGTGAGCGCGGTGATCGCGGCGGAATCGGGCTGGAGGCCGCGCACGGTGGTCTCGTCGGCCAGCTCGGCCAGCCACCAGCGCGGGCCGTTGTCCCAGAGCGCGGGTGTGATGTGGCCGCGCGCGACGCCGGGCAGAGCGGCGTCGAGGCGCGCCTGCCAGCCCGCGGGCGGCTCGATGCGCTGCGCGCTTGGCGCGCGCAGGCGGATCGCGCGGTCCGCGCCGACCTCGACGGGAAGCTGGCCCGCGGCGCAGTCCTGCACGATCGACGTGCGGCCGGCGTCCACCCGGCCCGACTCGATCGCGGCCCAGGCCGCGCCCACGCTCGGGTGGCCCGCGAACGGCAGCTCCTGCCGGGGCGTGAAGATGCGCACTCGGTAGTCGGCGCCGTCGCCGGGCGGCAACAGGAAGATCGTCTCGGACAGATTGGTCCAGTTGGCGAAGGCCTGCATCGCGGTCGTGTCGAGGCCGTCGGCGTCGACCACCACGGCGAGCGGATTGCCCGCGCCGGGGCGGTCGGCGAAGACGTCGAGCTGGAGGAAGCGGCGCTGCGTCATGGAATCGGCCACCGGCGTGAGGGGGCGGCATTGTCGCCGGGCGCGGGCGGTCCGTCATCGCATAAAATCGCGCGTTCCCATGAGCACGACATCCGCCCCCGGCGGGCGCGTGCTCCCATGTCCGCCCGCGGCGCCTGCCGCGCGCCCTCCAGGAAACCTCGTGACCGCTTCGACGCGCTGGGTCGTACTCAAGTTCGGTGGCACCTCCGTGTCCCGCCGGAACCGTTGGGACACCATCGGGCGCCTCGCGGCCAAACGCGCGCAGGAGGAAGGCGCACGGGTGCTGGTGGTCGTGTCCGCGCTGTCGGGCGTGACCAACGAGCTGCAGGCGATCGCGAACGCCGGCGCTGGCGATATCGCGGATGCGAAGGTCGCAGCGCTCGTCGCGCGCCATCGCGAGTTCTGCGGCGAGCTGGGCCTCGATGCCGATGCCGTGCTCGGCGAGCGCCTCGCGGCGCTGTCGGCGCTCGTCGCCGATCCTCGTGCGTCCGAGCGCCGCCTCGACTGGCAGGCCGAGCTGCTCGCGCAGGGCGAGCTGCTCTCGTCGACGCTGGGCGTGGCCTATCTCGCCTCGCAGGGCGTCGACATCGGCTGGTGCGATGCGCGCGAATGGCTCGACGCCGTGGCGCTGCCGAACCAGAGCGATTGGGCCGGGCGCCTGTCTGTGAACTGCGGCCACCGCACCGATCCCGCATTCGCCGCGCGGTTCTCCGCGCATCCGACGTCCATCGTGCTGACGCAGGGCTTCATCTCGCGGCATGCCGATGGCGGCACCGCGATCCTGGGCCGTGGCGGCTCGGACACCTCGGCCGCGTATTTCGGGGCGCTGCTCGGCGCCGCGCGCGTCGAGATCTGGACCGACGTGCCCGGCATGTTCACCGCGAACCCGCGCGAGGTGCCCGACGCGCGCCTGCTCGCGCGGCTGGACTACGCCGAGGCGCAGGAAATCGCCACCACCGGCGCCAAGGTGCTGCATCCCCGCTCGATCGGCCCGTGTCGCGATGCGAAGGTGCCGATGGCGATCCTCGATACCGAGCGTCCCGACCTGCCCGGCACGCGCATCGACGCGACCGCTGCGACGGTGCCCGGCGTCAAGGCCATCAGCCGGCGCAACGGCATCGTGCTGGTGTCGATGGAGTCGGTGGGCATGTGGCAGCAGGTCGGCTTCCTCGCCGACGTGTTCGAACGCTTCAAGCGCCACGGCCTGTCGATCGACCTGATCGGCTCATCGGAAACCAACGTCACCGTATCGCTCGACCCGAGCGAGAACCTCGTCACCACCAACGTGCTGAGCGCGCTGAGCGAGGACCTCGCCGAGGTCTGCCGGGTGAAGGTCATCGCGCCCTGCGCGGCGATCACGCTGGTCGGCCGCGGCATGCGCTCGCTGCTGCACAAGCTGTCGGATGTCTGGGCGACGTTCGGCCGCGAGCGCGTGCACCTGATCTCGCAGTCGTCCAACGACCTCAACCTGACGTTCGTGGTCGACGAGGCCGATGCCGAGGGCCTGCTGCCCACGCTGCATGCCGAACTGGTGCGCGGCGGCGCGATGCCGGTGCTGGACGAAAGCGTGTTCGGCCCGGCCTGGCGCGACGTCGTGCACGGCCGCCCCGATCGCGCCACGCCGTGGTGGGTCGCGCATCGCGACGAGCTGCTGGCGAAGGCCGCCGCGTCGACACCGCGCTACGTCTACCACCTGCCGACGGTGCGCGAGCGCGCGCGTTCGCTGCTTGCCGGCGGCATCGTCGATCGCGGCTTCTACGCGCTCAAGGCCAATGCCCACCCTGCGATCCTGCGGGCGCTCGAGGCCGTCGGCTTCGGCTTCGAATGCGTGTCGGTGGCCGAGGTCGAACACGTGAGGCGCACGCTGCCGGCGCTCGATCCGTCGCGCATCCTGTTCACCCCGAGTTTCGCGCCGCGCCGCGAGTACGAGGCGGCCTTCGAGGCGGGCGTCAATGTCACGCTCGACAACCTCGAGATGCTGCATCGTTGGCCCGACGTAGTACGCGGTCGGGAGGCCTGGCTGCGCCTCGACCTCGGCCACGGCGACGGCCACCACGAGAAGGTGAAGACCGGCGGCGCGGAGGCGAAGTTCGGCCTTCCGATCGCGCGCTTCGACGCGTTCATGGCCGAGGCGCGCGCGCTCGGCCTGCGCATCACCGGCCTGCATGCGCACCTCGGCAGCGGCATCGACGATCCCGCGCACTGGCGCGAGGTCTACGGGACGCTGGCCGCACTGGCCGATTCCTCCGAGGGCATCGACACGATCGACATCGGCGGCGGCTTTCCGGTGCCGTACACGCCCGATGTGCGGCCGTTCGACCTCGACGCCTGGCGCGAGGGCGTGCGTGCGATCAAATCCGCGTATCCGCGATGCCGTCTCGCCATCGAACCCGGCCGCTACCTCGTGGCGGAAGCCGGCGCGCTGCTGCTGCAGGTCACGCAGGTGGTCGAGAAGGACGGCGTGCGCCGCATCGGCCTCGATGCCGGCATGAACGCGCTGCTGCGGCCGGCGATGTACGAGGCCTACCACGGCATCCACAACCTCACGCGCGACGGCGACCCGTCGCTCGACACCTTCGACGTCGTCGGCCCGATCTGCGAATCGGGCGACGTGCTCGGCCGTCACCGGCGCCTGCCGTCGGCGACGGGCGAGGGCGACCTCGTGCTGATCGCCGACGCCGGTGCCTACGGCATGGCGATGGCGAATACCTACAACCTGCGGCCGCTGCCGGCCGAGGACATCCTCGATGACTGACTGGCGCTTCTCGCGCGATTCCATCCGCAGCTTCCGCTTCGTCCGCTGCGGCTTCGACGCGGCCACCGGCGTGGCGCAGCTCGTCTACGCCTTCGACGACGGCCCCGAGCTGGTGGAGACGGTCACCGTGCCCGGCGCGCCGTTCGCCCTGGACGGCGATCGCGCAAAGGCGGTGGAACGGGCGCTGCGCCTGCTGCACCTCATCGCTGGCGTGAGCTACTACAAGGCCGCGGTGCCGAAGGACATCCTCATCGAGTCCTACGCGATCGACGCGGCCACCGCCGCGCTGCTCACCGAGGTCTACGAGAGCGGCCTCGGCGAGTTCGCCTACCGCAACGGCCTGCAACTGCGCGGCGCGATCCGCTTCCCGTCATCGGCCGCTGCGAGCGGCGATGCGCCCTCGCTCGGCCTGCGCCAGCACGCGCTAGTGGCGATCGGCGGCGGCAAGGATTCGCTGGTCAGCATCGAATCGCTGCGCGGCGCCGGCATCGATCAGACGGTGACGTGGATCGGCGGCTCGCAGCTGATCCAGGCCTGCGCCGAGCGCACCGGCCTGCCGACGCTCAACATCGGCCGCCAGCTCGCACCGCAGCTGTTCGAGTACAACCGCAGCGGCGCGTGGAACGGGCACATCCCGGTCACCGCGGTGAACTCGGCGACCTTAGCGCTCGCCGCGCTGCTGCACGGCGTCGACCAGGTGGTGTTCTCCAATGAGCGCTCGGCGAGCTACGGCTCGATGATCGAGGGCACCGGCGAGGTCAACCACCAGTGGTCGAAGGGCTGGGCCTTCGAGCAGGCCTTCGCCAAGCACCTGCGCACGCATGTCGCCGCCGACCTTCGCTACTACTCGCTGCTGCGCCCGCTGAGCGAGCTGGCCGTCGCGCGGCAGTTCGCGAAGTCGGACCGCTACGACCAGCACTTCTCCAGCTGCAACCGCAATTTCCACATCCTCGGCGAGCGCCCGGCGCAGCGCTGGTGCGGCATCTGCCCGAAGTGCCATTTCGTGTTCCTGGCGCTGGCGCCGTTCATGAGCAAGCCGCGCCTGGTCGGCATCTTCGGGCGCAACCTGCTCGACGACGCGTCCCAGACCGGCGGCTTCGACGCGCTGCTCGAATACCGCGACCACAAGCCGTTCGAATGCGTGGGCGAGGGCCAGGAATCGCGTGCAGCGATGGCGGCGCTCGCGCAGCGCCCGGAATGGCGCGAGGACGCGATCGTCGAGCGCTTCGCGCACGAGATCCTGCCGCAACTGGACGACGTGCCGGCGATCGAGCCGCTGCTCGTGATCTCAGACGAGCACGGCATTCCCGATGCGCTGTGGAACCGCCTGCGTGCGCATCTCGCAGCTTGACGGCCGGCGCGTCGCGCTCTGGGGCTGGGGCCGCGAAGGCCGCGCCGCGTATCGCGCGATCCGCTCGCGCCTGCCGGCGCTGCCGCTGACGCTGTTCTGCAGCGAGGCCGAGGCCGGCGATGCGCGCGCGCTGGGTGACGGCGCGCTGGCGATCGCCACGCGCGTCGATGGCGAGTCGCTCTCGGCGTTCGACGTCGTCGTCAAGTCGCCGGGCATCAGCCCGTATGGCGAGGGCGCTGCCGCGGCGACGGCGGCGGGTACGCGGTTGATCGGCGGGACGTCGCTGTGGTTCGCGGAACATGCGGACGTGGTGGGCGTCGTCGCGAATGCCGTCTGCATCACCGGCACCAAAGGCAAGAGCACCACGACCTCGCTGCTCGCGCACCTGCTGCGCAGCGCCGGCCATCGCACCGCGCTCGCCGGCAACATCGGCCTTCCGCTGCTGGAAGTGCTGGAGCCGCAGCCGTCGCCCGATTACTGGGCGATCGAACTGTCGAGCTACCAGACCGGCGACGTGGCGATCAGCGGCGCGCATCCGGCGGTCGCGGTCGTGCTTAACATCTTCCCCGAGCACCTCGACTGGCACGGCTCGCACCAGCGCTACGTCGAGGACAAGCTCAAGCTCGTGACGCACGCCGGGCCGCGCATCGCGGTGCTCAATGCGGCCGACCCGATTCTCGCCGCGCTCGAACTGCCCGCCGGCATCGACGTGCGCTGGTTCGGCGATGCGCGCGGCTGGCACCTGCGCGGTGACGTGCTGCATCGCGGCGACGAGGCGGTCATGGACACGCTCGGCCTGCCGCTGCCGGGACGCCACAACCGCGGGAACCTCGCCGCGGTGCTGACGGCGATCGAAGCGCTGGGGCTCGACGCGCGTGCATTGGCGAGGGCCGCCTTCGACTTCCGCCCGCTGCCGCACCGGCTGCAGTCGCTGGGCGAACGGGGCGGCGTCACGTACGTCAACGATTCGATCAGCACCACGCCGCATGCCACGCTGGCGGCGCTGGACTGCTTCGCCGATCGCGATGTCGCGGTGCTCGTCGGCGGACATGACCGCGGCCTCGACTGGTCAGGTTTTGCGGTGGCAATGCGCCAGAACGCGCCGAAAGTCGTGGTGACGATGGGCGCCAATGGTCCACGCATCCACGCGCTGCTGAAGCCCGTGGCCGCGGACGCCGGCTTCGCGCTGCTGCAGGCGGCGGACTTGGGCGACGCGATGACGCGCGCGGCAGATGCGTTGAGGGCGGCCGGCGCGACGTCGCCGGTCGTGCTGATGTCGCCCGGCGCGCCGAGCTTCGGTGCCTACCACGACTACGTCGATCGCGGTCGCGACTTCGCCCGCCGCGCGGGCTTCGACCCCGAGATCATCAGCGCGATTCCGGGCCTGGGAATCGCCTGAGCCTCCGCGCCGACGGGCTGCACGTCGGCGCCTCGATCAGCGCGGTACGCTCCGGGCATCCCGCCCCCGGAGACTGCCATGACCCGCACGCGACGCTTCCGTTTCACGGTCACCGCGCTGCTGATGGCCGCCACGCTGCAGACGCAGGCCGCGATGCGCACGCGCGAAGTCGACTGGACGATCGACGGCAAGCCGTTCCGTGGCGTGCTCGTCTACGACGATGCGGGCGCGAAGAGCCGCCCGGGCCTCGTCATGGTGCCCAACTGGATGGGCGTGAACGCATCGGCAGTCGAGAAGGCCAAGGCGGTGGCCGGCAAGGACTACGTCGTGCTGGTGGCCGACGTCTACGGGCGCGACCTGCGGCCCAAGGACGCGAAGGAGGCGGGCAAGGCCGCCGGCGTGCTCCGGGGCGAGCGCGCGCTGCTGCGCAGCCGCATGCAGAAGGCCGTCGACACGCTGCGCGCGCAGGCGTCCGCGCCGCTGGATGCCTCGCGCATCGGCGTGTTCGGGTTCTGCTTCGGCGGCACGGCGGCACTTGAGCTCGCACGTTCGGGAGCGCCCTTGGGCGGCGTGGTGGCGCTGCATGCGGGCATCGATACCACCCTGCCCGCGCAGGCCGGCGCGCTGAAGGCACCGGTGCTGGTGCTCAATGGCGCGGCCGACAAGGGCGTCAGCCGCGAAGCCGTGGCGAAGTTCCAGGACGAAATGACGCGGGCCGGCGCCGACTGGCAGTTCGTCGACTTCGGTGGCGCCGTGCACTGCTTCGCGGAGCCGGACGCCGGTAACGACCCGTCCAGCAATTGCCGCTACGACGAGCGTTCGGCCAAGCGCGCATACCGGATGATGGCGGACTTCTTCTCCGAGCGATTCGCGAAGACGCCGCGGCGCTAGATTGCGCGCCGCGCGTGACGCCAACGCGCCACGTCTCAGCGGCATCGCCCTGTACCGCTCGCCGCACTGCGAACGCAGGCATCTTCAGGGCTGCCGGCCGAATGACACATGCCGGGAGGGTCATTCGTGCGGCGACACGCGCCGCGTAGCCGCGGCCAAGGCAGCCCGCGACGCAGCGGGCTAGACCTCGCGGCTCACCGCATAGCGCGCGAGACCGCGCAGCGCATCCGTGTAGGCGTTCACAGGCAGGGCCGACAGCGCGGCTTCGGCACGCGCCGCGTACTCGTCGGCACGCGCGCGGCTGTAGTCGAGCCCGCCGGTCGCACGGATGGCCGCGACGACCTCATCGAGCGCCTCGGCATCGCCCGCACTGACGATCTCGCGCAGGCGCGCCGACGTGGCTGCATCGCTGTGCGCGATCGCGTGGATCAGCGGCAGCGTCGCCTTACCCTCGGCGAGGTCGTCGCCGATGTTCTTGCCCAGCACATCGGCGTCGGCGGCGTAGTCGAGTACGTCGTCGGCGATCTGGAAGGCATAGCCGAGGTCGAGGCCGAAGGCTTCCAGCGCGTCGACCTGCTTGGCGGGCGCACCGGCGAGCAGGCCGCCAAGCCGGGTCGCCGCGGCGAACAGCACGGCCGTCTTGCGTTCGATCACGCGCAGGTAGGCGGCCTCGTCGGTATCCGGGTTGCGGATGTGCAGCAGTTGCAGCACCTCGCCCTCGGCGATCCGGTTGGTGGTGTCGGCGAGGATCTGCATTACCTCCATGCGCTGCAACTCGACCATCAGCTGGAAACTGCGCGAGTACAGGAAGTCGCCCACCAGCACGCTGGCGGCATTGCCCCAGACGGCGTTGGCGGTGCGACGGCCGCGGCGCATGTCGGACTCGTCGACCACGTCGTCGTGCAGCAGCGTCGCCGTATGGATGAACTCCACGACCGCCGCGAGCTGGTGCGCGCGTGCGTCGATGGCCGCCTCGCCGCCGGCCGCGCCGGAAGCGAGCAGGAGCAGCATCGGCCGCAGGCGCTTGCCGCCCGCGCCCACGATGTACTCGGCAACTTGGTTGATCAGCACCACGTCCGAGGCGAGGCGACGCCGGATCAGCGCGTCGACCGCGGCCATCGGCGCCCGGGCAAGCGCCTGGATCTCGGACAGGGTGGGGGACGGCATCGAAGCGTCTCGCGCGGTGGGAAAGCGGCCGGCGATTATAGGCGGCGCGGCCTGCGGAGGGACTTTTTCCTACGCGGCAGCGTGGCGGCGGCCGACCCCCGACGGCCGCCGGGTATACTTCAATGTCGGCCGTCACTCACGGCCCCGAAAGGACAGAACTCATGGCACGCGGCGTCAACAAGGTCATTCTCGTCGGCAATCTCGGCAACGATCCCGAGGTCAAGTACACGCAGGGCGGCATGGCGGTGACGACTCTCAGCCTCGCCACCACCAGCGTGCGCAAGGACCGCGACGGGAACCAGCAGGAACGCACCGAGTGGCATCGCGTGAAGCTGTTCGGCAAGCTCGGCGAGATCGCCGGCGAGTACCTGAAGAAGGGCCGCCAGGTCTACATCGAAGGCTCGATCCGCTACGACAAGTTCACCGGCGCGGACGGCGTGGAGAAGTACTTCACCGACATCGTCGCCGACGAGATGCAGATGCTCGGCGGTGGTGGCGAAGGCGGCGGTGGCATGGGTGGCGGTCGTGGCGAGTTCCGCGGCGGTGGCGAACGTGCACCGCGCGCGCCCCAGTCGGCCCCGGCGCCGCGCCGCGAGGCCCCGGCCGCGCGCAACAACGATTTCGGCGGCGGCGACTTCGCGGACGACGACATCCCGTTCTGATCGTCGTCGGGCCGTCACGCGAGGGCGGCCATCGCCACCTCCACTGCAAGGAGCAGACGCTTGACCACTTGGCTCGTGACCGGCGGCGCCGGTTTCATCGGCGGCAATTTCGTGCTGGACGCCGTGCGGCGCGGTATTCGCGTCGTCAATCTCGATGCGCTCACCTACGCCGGCAACCTCGACACGCTGTCGGCCCTCGAAGGCCATCCCGGCCATGTGTTCGTGCAGGGCGACATCGGCGACGCCGATGTCGTCGCGCGGCTGCTCGCCGAGCATCGCCCCGATGCGGTGATCAACTTCGCCGCCGAGAGCCATGTCGACCGCTCGATCGACGGCCCGGCCGCGTTCGTGCAGACCAATGTGGTCGGCACCTTGAGCCTGCTTAAGCGCACGCGCGACTACTGGCGCTCGCTGGAAGGCGAGGCACGCGACGCGTTCCGTTTCCTGCACGTCTCCACCGACGAGGTCTACGGCACGCTCGGCGAGACCGGCAAGTTCACCGAGACCACGCCGTACGCGCCGAACTCGCCGTATTCGGCGTCGAAGGCCGCGTCGGACCACCTCGTGCGCGCCTTCCACCACACCTATGGCCTGCCGGTCCTCACGACCAACTGCTCGAACAACTACGGGCCGTACCAGTTCCCCGAGAAGCTCATCCCGCTGATCGTCGCCCGCGCACTCGCCGGCGAGGCGCTGCCGGTGTACGGCGATGGCCGCAACGTGCGCGACTGGCTGTACGTCGGCGACCACTGCAGCGCGATCGCACGCGTGCTGGAAGCAGGCCGGGTCGGCGAGACCTACAACGTCGGTGGCGACGCAGAACGCGAGAACATCGAAGTGGTGCGCGCCATCTGCCGCCTGCTCGACGCCAGGCGCCCGCTCGCCGATGGCCGCGCGCGCGAGTCGCTGATCACCTTCGTCGCCGACCGACCGGGCCACGATCGCCGCTACGCGATCGACGCGTCCAAGCTGAAGGGCGAACTCGGCTGGGCGCCGACGGTCACCTTCGAGCAGGGCATCGAGCGCACGGTCGACTGGTACCTCGACAACCAGGCGTGGGTGAACCGCGTGCTCGACGGCAGCTACCGCCTCGAACGGATCGGCCAGGCATGAGCACGACCGGGCGCAAGGGCATCATCCTCGCCGGCGGCTCCGGCACGCGGCTGTATCCGATTACGCAGGCGATCAGCAAGCAACTGCTGCCCGTCTACGACAAGCCGATGATCTATTACCCGCTGAGCGTGCTGATGCTGGCGGGCATCCGCGATGTCCTCGTGATCAACACGCCGCACGAGCAGGCGCTGTTCCGCGCCCTGCTGGGCGACGGCTCGCAATGGGGCATGCGCATCGAATACGCGGTGCAGCCGAGCCCGGACGGCCTCGCACAGGCCTTCCTGATCGGCGAGGACTTCCTCGCCGGCGCGCCGAGCTGCCTCGTGCTGGGTGACAACATCTTCCACGGCCCGGGCCTTACCGCGATGCTGCGCGAGGCGGATTCGCGCACCGACGGCGCCACCGTGTTCGGCTACTGGGTTAACGATCCCGAACGCTACGGCGTCGCCGAATTCGATGCGGGCGGTCGCGTCGTCGGCCTGGAGGAGAAGCCCGCGCAGCCGCGCTCGAACTACGCGGTCACCGGCCTCTACTTCTACGACGGTCGTGCAAGCGAGTTGGCGTCGCGCCTCGCCCCGTCGCCGCGCGGCGAGCTCGAGATCACCGACCTCAACCGCCTGTACCTCGACGAGGGCTCGTTGCACCTGCAGCGCCTCGGCCGCGGCTACGCGTGGCTCGATACCGGTACGCACCAGTCGTTGCTGGAGGCGTCGAACTACATCGAGACGATCGAGGCGCGCCAGGGTCTGCGCGTGTGCTGCCCCGAGGAAATCGCCTGGAACAATGGCTGGATCAGCAACGATGACCTGGTCCGACTGGCGAAGCCGCTGTCGAAGAACGGCTACGGGCGTTACCTGCTCGGCCTGTCCGAGCGGGGTTACGTGCCGTGAAGTGGATTGAGACCGACCTGCCGGGCTGCGTGGTGATCGAGCCGCGCGTGTTCGGCGATGACCGCGGCTTCTTCTACGAATCCTTCAACATGGATCGCCTCGCCGAGCACGGCGTCACGCCGACGTTCGTGCAGGGGAACGTGTCGAAGTCGTCGCGTGGCGTGCTGCGTGGCCTGCACTACCAGTGGCCGAAGCCGCAGGGCAAGTTCGTGACGGTGCTGCAGGGCGAGGTCTGGGACGTCGCCGTGGACATCCGCGCCGGCTCGCCCACGTTCGGGCGCTGGACGGGCGTCGTTCTCAACGAGGAGAACCGCCGCCACTTCTGGATCCCGGAAGGCTTCGCGCACGGCTTCGTGGTGCTCAGCGAAACGGCGCTGTTCTCGTACCTGTGCACGGCGACCTACGACCCGTCCGCGGATGCAGCTGTCCGCTGGGACGATCCGTCCCTCGCGATTGACTGGCCGGTGTCGTCGCCCCTGCTGTCGGCGAAGGACTCGGCGGCGCCGCTGCTCGCCGAGGTCGCCGCCGACCGCCTGCCACGCTTCGAATGAGCACGCTGCTGATCGGTGGCACGGGGCAGGTGGGCTACGAGCTCGCGAGGCGGCTTGCCGGCGAGGATCTCGTCGTCGCGACGCGCTCGGGCGAGCGCGTGTGCGAGGGCTCTCGGGAGGCCGCACTCGACGTCACCGACCTCGACGCCGTCCGCGCGCTGATCGCCGAGGTGCGGCCGATGCGGGTGATCAATGCTGCGGCGCATACCGCCGTCGATCGCGCGGAGGCGGAACCGGACCTCGCGTTCCGCATCAACGCCGAGGCACCGCGGGCGATGGCGGAGGCCTGCGCCGGCATCGGTGCGCGCCTCGTGCATTACTCCACGGATTACGTCTTCGACGGCAGCGCCGACGCGCCCTATCGCGTCGACGATGCCACCGCGCCACTGGGCGTCTACGGCCGCAGCAAACGCGCGGCCGAGGAAGCGCTGCTCGACAGCGGCGCCGACGTGCTTATTCTGCGCACCGCGTGGGTCTACGGCCTTCGCGGGCAGAATTTCCTGCGCACGATGCTGCGACTGGGTGCGGAGCGCGACGAACTGGGTGTCGTGGACGACCAGATCGGCAGCCCGACGCCGGCGTGGCTGATCGCCGCGGTGACGACGCAATTGCTCGACCGAGCCGACGTCGGCGGCATCCACCACCTCGTCGCCGCCGGACGCACCAGTTGGTGCGGTTTCGCGAGCGCCATCTTCGACAGCGCTGTTCGCCGCGGACTCTTGCAGCGGGCTCCGCGAGTGAAGCCGATTCCGACGTCCGCCTATCCGACACCGGCCCGCCGTCCCGCGTTCTCGGTCCTCGATACCGGCGACCTCACCGGCATCGGAATTCATCTTCCCGACTGGCGCGACGCGCTGGAAACCACGCTGGAGGGTGTCGAGGCACCCGCCGTGGGCTAGCCTAGCGGGACCGGTGGCCCGGGACGGCGCGACATGGGTCGCACGCGGGCCGACGGCACTCATCGAAGGGCTAGGGGAATGAACCGATTCAGGATCGCGGTCATCGCGGCCGTCATGGCCGCGTCGCCGCTCGCGCATGCGCTCGACATCGAGCCGTACATCCGCAAGGACAAGTTCGAGCAGATCAAGATCTCGCCCAAGGGCGATTACTTTGCGGCCACCGTGCCGATGGAGGATCGCACGATCCTGGCCGTCATCCGCCGCAGTGACAACAAGGTCACGGGTAGTTTCTCGCTTGGTAGGAACACGACCGTTGTCGGCTTCAATTGGGTGAACCCCGAGCGCGTTCTGATTTCGGTCGGCGAGAAGTTCGGTGCGCTCGATGAGCCGAGTCCTACGGGGGAGCTGTTCGCGCTGAACGCGACCAGCGGACAGGCGGATCCCCTGGTGGGCTACCGCGTGCGTCAGGAGCTGGGAACGCACATCAAGGGCAAGAAAGCAGAAGACGTCGCGGCGTTCCTGGTGGACGATCTGGCCAACGACGACAAGTCCGTGATCATCACCGTCTCGCCGTTCGCCACCGACACCTTCGCGCGAGCCGAGAAGATGGACGTCTATAGCGGCCGTCGCACTCGCGTGGCGAGCGCGCCGATGCGCAACGCCTCGTTCACGACCGACAATGCCGGTATCGTCCGCTTCGCGCACGGCGAAGACATCGACCTGAGTACCCGCCTGTACTACCGCAAGGGTGATGGCGAGCCGTGGCAGGTGATCAACGATGCCGCCGCGACCGGCCTGGATGAGGCGCCGCTCGGCTTCTCGGCCGACGACCGCATCGCCTATCTGCTTCTGGAGAGCGAGAAGGGCCCGGATCGGATCATCGCGTACGACACTGTCAGCGGCGAGCGCAGGGAGGTGATGCGCGACTCGGTGGCCGATCCGATGCAGATGATCTACAAGCCGGGCACGAACGTGCCGATCGGCGCCTACTTCGCCGCCGGCAAGCCCGAGATGCGCTTCTTCGACGAGACCAGCCCGGACGCGAAGCTCTACCGCCTGCTCGAGAAGTCTTTCGAAGGCTCCACCGTCTCGATCACGTCGGAGACCGCCGATGGAGGTGTGGCGCTCGTGTACGTCTCGAGCGACCGCAACTCCGGCGATTACTATCTGTTCGATACCAGGAAGCTCAAGGCGGACTACGTCATGAGTAATCAGGACTGGTTCGACCCCGACCTGATGAATCCGTCAGTGCCAGTGAACTTCAAGGCCCGCGACGGCTTGGCGCTGCGCGGCTTCGTGACGCGTCCGAAAGGCAGTGAAGGCAAGCGACTGCCGATGGTAGTGATGCCGCACGGCGGGCCGTTCGGGATTCGCGATTACTGGCGCTTCGACAATGACGTGCAGATGCTGGCGAGCGCGGGCTATGCCGTGCTGCAGGTCAACTACCGCGGCTCCGGAGGCTACGGCCGCGACTTCCGTTACGCCGGTGCGCGGCAGTGGGGCGGCGCCATGCAGGACGACCTGACCGACGCCACGAAGTGGGCGATCGAGCAGGGCATCGCGGATGGATCGAGGATCTGCCTGTACGGCGCCAGCTACGGCGGTTACGCGTCGTTGATGGGCGTCGCCAAGGAACCCGACCTGTACCGCTGCGCCGTCGGCTATGTCGGTGTCTACGACCTGCCGACTATGCACACGGCAGGCGACATCGCCGACCGCAAGTTGGGCCGCAACTACGTCAACGACTGGATCGGTCCGCGCGACAAGGTCGCCGAGGTGTCGCCGACGCGCCTGGCCGATCGCATCAAGGTGCCGGTCTTCCTTGCCGCCGGTGGCGAGGACGAGCGCGCGCCTATCGAGCACAGCCGCATGATGGAACGCGCACTTCGCAAGGCGGGCGTTCCGGTGGAAACGCTGTACTTCGATACCGAGGGCCACGGCTTCTATCTCGTCGAGCACCGCCGCGAGTTCTATACAAAGCTGCTCGCGTTCCTGTCCCGCAGCCTCGGCGGGGAAACGGCATCCCCGCCGGTGGCCGGCGCGAAGACCGCGACGCGCTGAGCAGAGTGGAGGCGCCCTTCGGGGCGCCTTTCCATTTGGCGTTAGCGCACCCGAGGAGTCGAGCGCTATCGATGGGCTTGTATTGAGCCTTCGCCGGATCGTGCCCCAAGCGCACGCCGCCCGCGCCTTGTCGGTCGTGGATCGTGGGTCAGGGGCGGCCCGACGTTCCGCTTCCGCAAGTGATTGAACGCCACCATCTCGAAGGTCGCGGACGCAAAGCTGTCCCGCGCGGCCGCTCGCATGCATGCAGCGAGCGTGATCATTGGCTACGCTTGTCCCCGGGGATTTTCCTTGGGGAACAAACATGAAAACGCTGAACCGGGCCGCCTTGGCCCTTGCCTTGGTCGGTGCCGCCAAGGTCGCCGCCGTGCCGGCACAGGCCGCGGATATCGAGGACTTTGTCCGTCATCCTAGCTACAGCTCCGTTCGCATCTCACCGACCGGCGAATATCTTGCAACGACGGTCGACCGTGGTGACCAGGACGTCCTCGTGGTGCTGCGTACCAAGGACCTGTCGATCGTCAAGGTCAACCAGCTCCCGGATCGCAAGAGCGTCGGCGCATTCCACTGGGCAAGTCCGGAGCGCCTGCTGTTCACGGCGGTGCGTAAGGTAGGCAGTTATGAGCAGCCTTTCGGTACCGGCGAGTGGTTCGCTGTCAACGCCGATGGCAGCCAGCCGCGGCCGCTGATCTTCTACGGGACCCGCGACGCGACGCAGCGATCGAAGACCGTCTCCAACCAGAGCTTCAGCCTGCTCGACACGCTGCGGAACGACGATACGAACGTCGTCATGACCGTGTATTCACCGCGCTCGGACGAAGGCGCCGGCACCGAGGTGGTGTTGCTCGATACGTTCACTGGCCGCTGGAAAACGCTGGCGCGCGCGCCGAAGGAGAACTGCGACATCGCGCTCGACCGCGAGAAGCAGCCGCGCTTCGCGGTATGCGCGTCAAGCCGCAACGAGGAGGGCGAGTTCGAGGAGCGCACCGAACTCTTCCGCCGCGGCGACGACGGCAAGTGGAACCTGGTCAATGCCTCGAAAAGCGACGGGCGCCACCTCGCGATCATCGGCACGTCGGAGGACGGCACGGTCTACGCGAGCGAAACCGACGGCGTGAAGCCCGCGGGCATCGGCGTGTTCGATGTCGGGACGGGGGCCTATCGTCCGCTGTTCCAGGATCCGGTGGCCGACATCTCCGGCTACATCCAGGCCGCGGACCAGTCGCGCATCGTCGCGGTGGTCACCGAGGCCGGTGCGCCGAAGGTGGAAGTGCTCGAGCCCGAGCATGCGGACGGCAAGCTCTACCAGAGCCTGGCCGCGGCGTTCCCGGGCGAGATGGTGGATTTCTCCAGCGCAACGTCGGACGGCAGCAAGATCGTGGTGTCCGTGTACAGCGATCGCAATCCGGGCGAGCTGTATCTCTACGATCGCGCGACCGGCCAGGCGCGCTTCCTGATGCAGCAGCGCCAGTGGCTGGACAAGGCGAAGATGGCGTCGGTGAAGCCGTTCTCGTTCACCGCGCGCGACGGCCAGAAGCTTTACGGCTATCTCGTCGTGCCGGCCGGTACCTCCGGCCGCAACCTGCCGCTGATCGTCAATCCCCACGGTGGCCCCATCGGCCCCCGCGACAACTGGCGTTTCAACAGCGAGGCGCAGCTGCTGGCCAGCCGCGGCTACGCGGTGCTGAAGATCAACTTCCGCGGATCCGGCGGCTACGGCCGTGGCTTCCGCGACGCCGGGCACGGCCAGTGGGGGCAGGCGATCCAGAACGACATCATCGACGCGACGCGCTGGGCGATTTCGGAAGGCTATGCGGACAAGGATCGCGTCTGCATCTACGGCGGCAGCTTCGGCGGCTATTCGTCGCTGATGGCACCGATCCGCGAGCCGGGGATGTTCAAGTGCGCGTTCGGCTACGTCGGCGTCTATGACATGGGCATGCTGTTCACCAAGGGCGACATTCCGCAGAGCGAATCGGGCGTGCGTTACCTGCGTCGCACCGTCGGTACCGACCGCGCGGTGCAGCAGGCGAACTCGCCGGCCTTCAATGCCGACAAGGTTCGCATTCCGGTCTACCTCGCGGCCGGCGCCCGCGACGAACGCGCGGTGCCCGACCAGACCGAAGCGATGGCGGATGCGCTGCGCAAGGCCGGGAATCCGCCGGAAGGCGTGATCATCCAGTCCGGCGAGATGCACGGCTTCTACAAGGAAGAGAACAATCTCCGGCTGTACACCGAGATGCTCGGGTTCTTCGACCGGCATATCGGCCAGGGCGCGAAGTGATGCCTGTACGGCGGGGCCACGTGCCCCGCCGTTGCCGACAGCATCGTCGACGCAACGTCATGGCGGTTCCATCGCGTTGACGGTGGAAGAAAAAAGGCGCCGCGAGGCGCCTTTTTTCTTTGCACCGGGCGGATTCGCGTCCGCGATCACTTCACCCCATGCATCCATCGCTTCAGCAGCGGCGAGATCAGCAGCGCCAGCACGCCACAGCCCAGGCCGATCCACATCATCAGCCAGAACAGGTCGGCATACTTCGCGCCGGCCTCGGCCATGTCGATCGCCGTGCCTTCTGGAATCTCCAGCGATGCGACCTTGGCGAACTGCGCCGCCAGCGTCTCCGAGAAAGCGGTGGCGAGGAACCACGTGCCCATCATCAGGCTGACGACGCTACGCACGGACAGCTGCGTCACCGCCGACAGGCCCACCGGCGACAGGCACATCTCGCCGACCTCCAGTACGAAGTAGGCCAGCACCAGCCACCAGACGCTGGCCATCGCGCCTGATGCGCCCGCGTGTTCCGCCGCCCACGCGAGCGGGATGAAGCTCAGGCCGGCGAACATCAGGCCCAGCGCCGACTTCACAGGCTTGGACGGGTCGCGGCCGCGTCGGCCCAGCCAGGCCCAGACCACGCTGAAGGTCGGCGCCAACAGCACGATGAAGAGCGCGCCGAGGAAGGTGAGCGAGCCGGCGGTCTGAGGTAGCACCAGCACGTCGCGCACCAGGAACACCAGCATCGCCAGCACCGACAGGCCGAAGAACACGCGCGGCGCGCCCGAGCCGGGGTTGCGGTCGGACAGAGACGCCGACACCACGAACGCCAGCGGCGCCAGCAGCAGCGAGACGATCGACCAGGGCGCATGCCGCAGGAAATCGGCGAAGCCCACCTGCGTGCCGGCCTCGAACTCGGCGCCGCGCTGCACGAGCGAAGGCACGATGTCCTTGGTGAGCATGCGATCGGTGAACGTCACCCACGAGCCGTAGGTCTGCTCGTAGAGGGTGAAGAACACCAGGCACATCGCGATCAGCACGATCAGCGCATACATCTGCTGGCGCTGCACCGGCGTGCACTTGGTGGCGGTGAACCAGAAGAACCAGACCAGCACGCCGGCCATCACCAGCAGCATCAGCATCAGCGCGAGCGAGAGGTGCTCGCCCAGCGAGAATGCGCCGTTGGCGACCGCCCACATCAGCGCCGCCACCGGCACCAGTCCGATCACCGCGCCTACATAGATCGCGATCTCGCGCGGCATGCCGAAAACGCGTTCGCGCAACCGCGCCGGTTCCGGCGGCTCGGCCAGCCCGTGCAGGTACTTCTGGCCCCACAGGAACTGCGCGAGGCCCAATGCCATGCCGATGCCGGCGGCGCCGAAGCCCCAGGCCCAGCCGAGCGTCTGGCCGAGGTAGCCGCAGACGATGGACGCGAACAGCGCGCCGAGGTTGATACCCGCGTAGAACAGCGAGAAGCCCGAGTCGCGCCGCGGATCGTCCTCGGCGTAGAGCTTGCCGACGATGGTCGAGATGTTGGGCTTGAGGAAGCCGACGCCCATGATGATCAGTGCGAGCGACAGGTAGAACACGCGCAGGGAGCCCTCGTCGCGCACCACCTGCCCGCCGACGACGTGCGCCTCCGCGCCCTCGACCGTCATGCCCAGGTGCCCGAGCACCAGCAGGATGCCGCCGAAGATCACCGCCTTGCGCATGCCGAGGTAGCGGTCGGCCAGCATGCCGCCGAACACCGGGATGCAGTACACCAGGCCGCCGTACGCGCCGAGCACGTCGTAGCCCATGTCGTCGCTGAAGAGGTGGTGCTTGAGCAGGAAGAGCAGCAGCAGCGCCTTCATTCCGTAGAACGAGAAGCGCTCCCACATTTCGGTGAAGAAGCAGACGTAGACGCCCTTGGGATGACCGAACAGGTCACGGCGCGGGTCCGCGGCGAGGGCGGCGACAGGCGGGGATGACGACACGCACGACTCCGCGTGTGAAAGGTGCCCGAGTATAGCCACGACATGCCGAGCGCCTTCCCGCCGCGGATGATCGCTTTGCCGGCACCCGCCGTCGGCCTACCATCGGCGGATCGCCCCGAACGCGGAGTCCCGATGTCCCGTCGCCTCGCCCTTCTGCCCCTGCTCGTCGCCGCCGCGATCCCGCTGGCCGCGAGCGCCGCACCCCATGGCCTGCAGCCCCGCGAGCTGGTCTCGATGGACCGTTTCTCCAGCCCGCTGCTGACGCCCGATGGGAAGACGCTGGTCTACGCGCGCCGGGTAGTCGACTTCGACGCCAACAAGGCGGCGGCCGCGCTCTGGGCGCAGGACACGGCCAACGCCGCGGCCAAGCCGCGCCGGCTGACGCCCGAGGGCTGGAACGTCAACTCGCCGGAGATCTCCGCCGACGGCAAGCGCGTCTACTTCCTGAGTTCGAAGAACGGCTCGTCGCAGCTTTACTACGTGCCTACCGCTGGCGGCGCGCCGGTGCAGGCCACCGCGCTTCCGCTCGATGTCGGCAGTTTCCTGCTTTCGCCGGACGGCAAGCGCGTGGCGGTCAGCCTGGAAACCTACCCCGCCTGCGCGGCGGATCTCGCCTGCAACGCCAAGCACGGCGAGAACAAGGACCTGCCCAAGACCAGTGGCGTGGTGTTCGACCGCATGTTCGTGCGCCACTGGGACGCCTGGAACGAGGGCAAGCTCAATCGCCTGTTCGTCGCCGACCTGTCCGGCAAGCCGCCCGCGACCGCGACGCTGGTCGGCGCCAACGTAACGGGCGACGTGCCCTCGCGCCCGTTCGGCGACGCCACGGAGTTCGGCTGGTCGCCGGACGGCACGTCGATCGTGTTCAGCGCACGCAACGCCGACCGCGAGGAGCCGTGGTCGACCAACTTCGACCTCTACCTCGTCCCGGCCGACGGCAGCGCCGACGCGCGCAACCTCACCGCCGACAACAAGGCCTGGGACACCGGCGGCGTGTTCAGCGCCGACGGCCGCACGCTGTACTACCGCGCGATGAAGCGCCCCGGCTTCGAGGCCGACCGCTTCGCGCTGATGGCGATGGACGTCGCCAGCGGCGCCAAGCGCGAGATCGCGGCGAAGTGGGATCGCTCCGCCGACGGCATCGCGCTGTCGAACGACGGCCGCACGATCTACACCACCGCGCAGGACATGGGCGAGCACCCGCTGTTCGCGGTGGACGTCACCTCGGGCGCGGTCTCCAAGGTCGTGGGCGATGGCTCGATCTCGTCTTTCGACATCGAGAACGGCGTGCTGGCCTTCGCCCGCAGCACGATCAAGTCGGGCGACCAGCTGTTCACCGGCGGGCTCGCCGGGCAGGGCGTGCGCTCGGTCACGCCGGACGCCTCCGGCCTGCTCGGCGACGTGCGCTTCGGCGACTACGAGCAGTTCGACTTCAAGGGCTGGAACGGCGACACCGTGCGCGGCTACGTGGTCAAGCCATGGAACTACGAGGAGGGCAAGACCTATCCCGTCGCCTTCCTGATCCACGGCGGCCCGCAGGGCAGCTTCGGCAACGGCTGGAGCTACCGCTGGAACCCGCAGACGTACGCGGGGCAGGGCTATGCGGTCGTCATGATCGACTTCCACGGGTCCACCGGCTACGGGCAGGCGTTCACCGACGCGATCAGCCAGCACTGGGGCGACCGCCCGCTGGAGGACCTTCAGAAGGGCTGGGCCGCCGCGCAGAAGAAGTACGCCTTCCTCGACGGCAACCGCGCGTGCGCGCTGGGCGCGAGCTACGGCGGCTTCATGGTCAACTGGATCGCGGGTAACTGGAACGAGCCGTGGAAGTGCCTGGTCAGCCACGACGGCGTGTTCGACCAGCGCATGATGGGCTACGCGACCGAGGAGCTGTGGTTCAGCGAGTGGGAGCAGGGCGGCACGCCGTTCGACGTGCCGAAGAACTACGAGCGCTTCAACCCGGTCAACCACGTCGACAAGTGGCGCGTGCCGATGCTGGTCATCCACGGCCAGCAGGACTTCCGCATCCCGGTCGAGCAGGGCCTGGGCGTGTTCACCGCGCTGCAGCGCCGCGGCATCGAGTCGAAGTTCCTGTACTTCCCGGACGAGAACCACTGGGTGCTCAAGCCGCAGAACAGCGTGAAGTGGCACGACACGGTCAACGACTGGCTGCGCCAGCACATCGGCCAGTAAGCGCGTGACCTGCGACGCCCGCCCCACGTCGGGGGCGGGCGTCGTCGTTTGCCGATCGCGCGTTGACGGGCCGTAGCCGCGGTCTGCCGCAGGCTTGCGACATGAACGAGACGCAGAAGTGGCCCGATCGGCTCTGGATCGTCCGCCACGGCGAATCCGCGGGCAATGTCGAGCGCGAGCGTGCACGCGTCGCCGAGGCGCTGACCTACGACTTCGGTACGCGCGATGCCGACGTGCCGCTCTCCTGCCTCGGCGAGCGCCAGGCCGATGCACTCGGGCGCTGGTTCGCCGGTTTGCCCGAAGACGAACGCCCCGACGTGTTCCTCTGCTCGCCCTACGTGCGTGCACGCCAGACCATGCAGCGCGTGCTGCAGCAATGCGGCATCGACTGCGATCGCATCCGCTACGACGAACGCCTGCGCGAGCGCGAGTTCGGCGTCTTCGACGGGCTCACGCGCCTGGGCGTGCGCGACCGCTATCCGGAGCAGGCGCAGGCGCTGGACCTGGTCGGCAAGTTCTACCACCGCCCGCCCGGCGGCGAGAGCTGGTGCGACGTGATCCTGCGGCTGCGCAGCGTCGTCGACACCATCACCCGCGAGTACCGCTGCGACCGCGTGCTGATCGTCGCGCACCAGGTGACGGTGCTGTGCTTCCGCTACCTGCTCGAACGCATGAGCGAGGCGCAGGTGCTGGAGATCGACCGCCAGAAGGACGTGGCGAACTGTGCGATCACCGGTTACGGCTTCGATCCGGCGCTGGGCAAGGCCGGCAAGCTGGTGCTGGAGCGCTACAACTTCGTCGCGCCGCTGGTGCAGGCCGGCGAGCCCGTGACCACCGAGCCCGACGTGCCGGCGGGCCCGAAATGACCCTCGAGCCCTTCGCGATCACGCCCGAACGCCTGCGCGGCTGGCCGTTGCCGCAGCCCTCGCACGAGGGCGACAAGGACGCGCGCGGCCGGATCCTCGTCGTCGCCGGCGCCGGTGAAATGCCGGGCGCCGCGCTGCTGTGCGCGGTCGCGGCGTTGCGCGCGGGCGCGGGCAAGCTGCAGGTGGCGACGTCGGCCACCGCCGCGCCGCTCGTCGCCTCCGCCGTGCCCGAGGCGCGCGTGGTCGCGCTGCCGGAAACGCGAGGCGGTGCGCTGGCGACGGCCGCACGCGCACGCATCGAGGCGATGGCCGCGCACGCCGATGCGATCGTGGTCGGACCGGGGCTGCTCGAGTCGGCCGCCACCGCGCGCATGCTCGGCGGCTGGCTGGCGGCGCTGCCGGCGATTCCGGTCGTCGTCGACGCCGCCGCGCTATGCGCCTTCGACGGGCAGGCCGACGCGATCGCCAAGGGCGATGCGTTGCGGATACTGACGCCCCATGCCGGCGAATCGGCGCGACTGCTCGGCCGCGAGCGCAGCGACATCGAGGCGCGTCCGCTCGAACTCGGCATCGAGATGGCGCGTCGCTTCAACGCGGTCTGCGTGATGAAGGGCGCGACCAGCTACGTCGTCGACGGCCCTGCGCTCGATGCAGGCGCGGAGGATGCCATCGCCTGCAACCGGTACGGCAACGTCGGTCTGGCGACCTCGGGCTCCGGCGACACGCTCGCCGGCATCGTCGGCGGGCTCGCCGCGCGCGGCGCGACGCCTTTCCAGGCAGCGGCCTGGGGCGTGTTCCTGCACGCCGCCGCGGGCGATGCGCTGGCCGAACGCCAGGGCGGCCCGCTCGGTTTTCTCGCGCGCGAACTGCTGGATGAGATTCCGCGCCTGATGCACGGAATCGGCAGCCGCGCCTGAGCTCAGCAGCAGCGGGAGCGGCCGCGGCCGTAGCGCGCCTGCAGCCGCTCGCGGAAGAAGGCCTCCCGGCCCATCGGCTCGACATCCGGATGCCGGTGCGCCATGTGCTCGCGGTAGCGCTCGTAATCGGGGATGCCAATCGCCAGCCGCGCGGTGGCGGCGAGGCGACGGGCGATATCGCGCCACTCGATGCGCATCACGCAGCGCCTGCCCGGGCCGCATAGCCCGTCTCGCGCGTGGTCGGCGTGCCGCTGCTGCGCGCGGCGAGCATCGCGCGCAGCCCGAAGAACACCGTCGCCAGCAGTACCGCGACGAACAGCAGGCAGAGCGCCGCATCGAGGTGGTTGTTGAAGGCCACGCGCTGCATGTCGGCCAGCGACTTCGCCGGCGCCAGCACCTCGCCGCGCGCGGTGGCTTCCGAGAACTTCCGCGCCGCTGCGAGGAAACCGATCTTCGGGTCGGGGTGGAACAGCTTCTGCGCGCCTGCGGTCAGCGTGCAGACCAGCAGCCAGAGCGTCGCGATGCCCGGGATCCAGAGGTAGCGCTCGCGCTTCATGCGCACCAGCACCACGCAGCAGAACACCAGCGCGATGCCGGCCAGCATCTGGTTGGCGATGCCGAACAGCGGCCACAGCGTGTTGATGCCGCCCAGCGGATCGACCACGCCCTGGTAGAGGAACCAGCCCCAGCCGCCGACCGCGAGCGCGGTGCACAGCAGGTTGCCGGCCCAGCTTTCCGTCTCGCGCAGGCGCGGCACCGCGAGACCCGCGATCTCCTGGAACATAAAGCGCGCCACGCGCGTGCCGGCGTCGATGGTGGTCAGGATGAACAGCGCCTCGAACAGGATCGCGTAGTGGTACCAGAAGGCCATCATGCGGTCGCCGCCGCCCAGGCCCGCGAGGATCTGCGCCATGCCGACCGCGAGGGTCGGCGCGCCGCCGGTGCGCGACAGCACGGTCTCCTCGCCGATGCGCTGCGCGGTGGTCGCGAGCACATCAGGCGTGATCGCGAAGCCCCAGGCATTGATCGCCGCCGACGCCGATTCCAGCGTCGTGCCGAGCGCCGCGGCAGGTGCGTTCATCGCGAAGTAAAGGCCCGGCTGCAGCACGCAGGCGGCGACAAGCGCCATCACCGCGACGAAGGCCTCCATCAGCATCGCGCCGTAGCCGATGAAGGGAATGTCGCGCTCGCTGCCGATCATCTTCGGCGTCGTACCCGAGCTGATCAGCGCGTGGAAGCCGGACACGGCGCCGCAGGCGATGGTGATGAACAGGAACGGGAACAGCTGGCCGGAGAACACCGGCCCCGTGCCGTCGACGAAGCGCGTCACCGCCGGCATGCGCAGCTCGGGCATGGCGATGAGAATGGCGAGCGCGAGACTGACGATCGTGCCGATCTTGAGGAAGGTCGACAGGTAGTCGCGCGGCGCGAGCAGCAGCCAGACCGGCAATACCGAGGCGACGAAGCCGTAGCCGATCAGCAGCCAGGCCAGCGTCGTGCCCTCGAGGCGGAACAGCGCGCTCCACTGCGCATCGGCCGCCACGTGCCCGCCGGCCCATATCGACGCGAGCAGCAGCACGAGGCCGATCAGCGAGACCTCGAGGATGCGGCCCGGCCGCAGCCAGCGCAGGTAGACGCCCATCAGCAGCGCGATCGGGATCGTCATCGCGACGGTGAACGTGCCCCAAGGGCTCTGCGCGAGCGCCTTCACCACGACCAGCGCCAGCACCGCGAGCAGGATCAGCATGATCGCGGCGATGCCGAACATCGACACCACGCCGGCGGCATTGCCCATCTCGCTGCGGATCATTTCGCCGAGCGAGCGCCCGTCGCGGCGGGTCGAGAAGAACAGCACCAGCATGTCCTGCACGGCACCGGCGAACACCACGCCGAAGAGGATCCAGAGCGTGCCCGGCAGGTAGCCCATCTGCGCGGCCAGCACCGGACCGACCAACGGACCCGCGCCGGCGATCGCCGCGAAGTGGTGGCCGAACAGCACGCTGCGCTCGGTAGGCACGTAGTCGAGCCCGTCGTTGCGGCGGTGCGCGGGCGTGACGCGCGCGGGGTCGATGCCGATGGCGGAGGCGACGTAGCGCGAATAGAAGCGGTGCGCGAGGAAGAAGGTGCAGGCCGATGCGGCGACCAGCCACATCGCGCTCACCGTCTCGCCGCGATGCAGCGCCAGCACCGCGAGCGACGCCACGGCGACGATCGCCAGTCCCGCCCAGAAAAGTCCCGCCAGTCCCCGCATGCCGCACCTCCCCGTGGAGCGGCGAGCGTCGCGCAGCCGGGCGGCAGGGGTCAATGTGCGCCGCGGCAGCGGCGTGCGGGCGCTACAGCCAACGCGCCTTCTTGAACTTCCAGTACAGCAGGCCGCAGATGCCTGCCATTGCACCGATCAGCGCGGCGTAGCTCCAGCGGCCGTGCAGTTCGGGCATGTGCTCGAAGTTCATGCCGTACCAGCTCGCCACCAGCGTCGGCGCCGCGAGCAGCGAGGCCCAGGCACCGAGCCGCTTCACGATCTCGCCCTGCTGCACCGTCACCAGCGAGAGGTTCACCGACATCGCGGCGGTCAGCATCTCGCGCAGCGTCTCGGTGCTGGAATCGATGCGGATGGCGTGGTCGTGCACGTCGCGCAGGTAGGGCTGGATGGCGGCATCCACCAGCGGCGAAGGCGACCGCGCGAGGTGGCTGACGATGTCCTGCAGCGGCGCGACGGCCATGCGCAACTGGGTGAGGTCGCGCTTCAGCCAGTACAGGCGCTCGATGGTGCCCTTGCGGAACTCGGCGGCGAAGATGTCCTTTTCCAGCTCGCCCAGCAGACGGTCGTACTCGTCGACGATCGGCATGTAGTTGTCGACGATGAGGTCCAGCACCACGTACAGCGCCGCGCCCGGGCCGTGCACGAGCATCGTCTTCTCGCGCTCCAGGCGCGCACGCGCCGGCGCGTAGCTGGTCGAGGCGCCGTGGCGCACCGTCACGATGTAGCGCGGACCGACGAAGATGTGCGTCTCGCCGAAGCGGATGGTGCCGTCGCTGACATGCGCGGTATGTACGGCGATGAACATCGAATCGCCATAGCCCTCGAATTTCGGCCGCTGGTGCGCGTTCTGCGCGTCCTCGACGGCGAGGGGATGCAGGCCGAACTCCTCCTGCAGCGTCGCGAGTACGGCCGCGCCCGGCTCGTACAGTCCGACCCATACGAAGCTGCCGTCGTCGACCGCGAGCACCTCGCTGATCTGCTCGAGGTCGATGTCCACGCGCTCGCCCTGCGCCGTGTACGCGGCGCAGTTGACGACGCAGCGGGTAAGGGCCGGATCCATCAGGCGTCGGGTGCGGCGCCGCGCCTGCGCAGCGCGGCGCCGAGGCCGAGGTGCAGCGGCAGCAGCAGCGCGATCCAGCGTGCGTTGGCCTGCGCGCCGGGCTCCAGCCACGAGGCGAACATCGCGACCAGCGCGAGCGTGGCGAGGAGCGGCAGCATGCGCTGCATCAGCGGCCCGGATGCGCGGCCGCGCAGCAGTCGCACGGCGCCCGGCAACGCCAGCAGGCCCAGCGGGCTGACCAGCAGCAGGTTGCGGTTGGCCCAGGCGAACTCGTGCGCGGTGCCCAGCCAGAGGTAGAGCATCAGCAGGCCGAGCAGACCCGACACCAGCCAGAACGCGAACGCGAAACCGGCGACGAAGCGCGTGCGGCGTGCGGCGATCAGCGCCGCCGCCAGCGCGATGCCCGCCAGCAGCCACGGCCAGGTGGCGCGCGGCGCGTCGGCCGGCTCCGGCGCGATGCGATGCGGCAGCACGCTTTCCTCCGCCACGACGATAGGCCGGCCATCGACCTGCACCTCGCGCAGCGCGTCGGCGAGGTGCATCGGCACGAAGGCCTCGTCCCAGAGCGAGAGCGGGCGGTCGGCGCGCGGGCCGAGGCCGAGGTCGAAACCCAGCCACATCCATGGTGCGGGCGACGCGAGCCGTACCGATTCGCTGCGATAGCTGCTGCCGTGCGAGCGCCCCGCGAGCTGGCGATGCAGCGCGCCGCCCAGCGCGCGGTCGAGCATGTCGCGCACGCGCGTGGCGCAGTTGTCGCGGAAGTAGTCGTAGCCGTAGGCGGCGTTCTCGGGCTTCGCGTTCTCGGCGAGCGCGGCGGCGAGCGAGTCCGCCTGCGCGTCGGTCAGGCGCAGCCACTGGATCGAGACGCCGCGGCCCTCGGCCCGGTACGTCGCCATGTCTTCCTCGAAGGGCAGGGCGACCAGCCGGTAGCGCATCACGCCGCGCACGAAGTTCCCGACGAAGTCGGGCTCGCTCGGGTCGAAGAAGCCGTAGTTGTAGGAGGTCGCGGCGCCGCTGGCAGGGTCGACCACGACGATCGCGTCATGGCCGAAACGCTCCCAGAACACCTCGCCCGGCTGCATGGTGACGACGCCGATGCGCGGCGCGGCGAACGTCGCGAGCGGCGCCAGCAGCAGGACGAGCAGCGCGAGCAGGCGGCCTGCGAGGCCGCGATCAACCCTCGCCATGCACGCCCACGTGGAAGGCGTGCACGCGACGCGCGTCGGCGCCGGCGACGCGGAACACGAAGCGGCCCAGGGCGAGTTCCTCGCCGGCCTCGGGCAGGTGCCCGATCGCCGCGGTCACGAGCCCGCCGATGGTGTCGTACTCGTCCTCGTCGAAGTCCGCGCCGAAGCGCTCGTTGAAGTCCTCGATCGGCGTCAGCGCGTCGACCACGAACTGGCCGTCGGCCTGCGCCGCGATCAGCGCATTCGGGTCCTGCGCGTCGTCGTGCTCGTCGTCGATCTCGCCGACGATCTGTTCCAGTACGTCTTCGATCGTGATCAGCCCGGCGACGCCGCCGTGCTCGTCGATGACGATCGCCATATGGTTGCGCGAATGGCGGAACTCGCGCAGCAGCAGGTCGAGACGCTTGGACTCGGGAATCAGCAGCGCCGGGCGCAGCAGCTCGTGCACGCTGGCCGGCCCGTGATCGCTGACCACGCCGCGCAGCAGGTCCTTGGCCAGCAGCACGCCGAGCACCTCGTCGCGGTCCTCGCCGTGCACCGGGAAACGCGAATGGCCGGACTCGACGACCATCTTCATCAGGTCGAGGAAGCGGGCGTCGGCGGGCAGGGACACCATCTGCGAGCGCGGGATCATCACGTCGCCGACGGTCATGTCCGACACCGCGATCGCGCCTTCCATCATGCGCAGCGTGTCGGCCTCGATCAGCCCGTCGTTCTGCGCGTCGCGCAGCAGCTCGACGAGGTCCTCGCGGGTCGACGGCTCGCCCGACAGAGCGGAGCTGATCCGGTCGAACCAGGAACGGCGGTCGCTGCCGCGTTCGTGAGGGGTACTACTGTCGTCCTCGGACATGTCTTCTTTCGGGTACGCCGCTCGGGGCGACGGGAGCCAGTCTAGCCGGTCGGGGCGACCGGTCCGTCGACATGGGGTCGCCAGCGGCCGTATCAAGCCGCCCGGCGGCGGTCAGTACGGGTCGGCGATGCCCAGCCCGGCGAGGATCTCGCGCTCGCGGGCTTCCATCGCTTCGGCCTCGTCGTCGGCCTCGTGGTCCCAGCCCAGCAGATGCAGCGTGCCGTGGACGACGAGGTGCGCCCAGTGGTCGGCCGGGCGCTTGCCCTGCTCGGCGGCCTCGCGTGCGACGACCTCCGCGCAGATCACCAGGTCGCCGAGCAGCGGCAGCTCGACGTCCTCCGGCAGCCCTTCCGGCAACTCGGCCGGGAAACTCAGCACGTTGGTCGCGTAGTCCTTGCCGCGATAGGTGCGATTGAGCTTGCGGCCCTCGTCCGGGCCGACGATGCGGATCGCCATTTCGGCCGGCGCGTCACGATCGGCCAGCGCGGCCGCCACCCACTTCCGGAAGCTCGCGGAGGAGGGCACGCCCTTGCGCGCTGCGGCGTAGGTCACCGTTACGTCGGGTGCGTACTGGCTCATCTCGACTTCCAGTCGTCGGGCTCGAAGGCGATTTCGATGACGTCGCGATCGCCCGTGTCCGCTTTTTCTTTGGCGTACCGCTTCGCTGGCACGCAGTTCTCGTCGACGCCACGCGCGGCGTCCATGGCGATCTGCTGCATCAGCGCCGCCACCTGCTTGTCGGGATCCTTTTCCGAGACGTCCAGCGCGATGGTCCGTTCGGAGCAGGCGCCGTCATGCATGACCTCGATCGCGGGGATCAGCGTCTTCAGCGCGTCGTCGGTAAAGGCATCGAAGGCGTCGGCCTCGATCATGTCGGTCGGCATGGTCAGCCGCCCCTTGAAGAAATAGAGCTGCTTGTAGGCCAGAACACCTGCCGAGCGCTGGGCCTGCTCGCCCTTGCGGTAGCCGAGCAGCAGGCTGCGTCCTACGAGCGGCTCGCGCGTGAGCACGGCGGCTATGCCGGGCGCGAGCTCGTCGCTGCCGGAAGCCGAAGGCCGCATGCCGGGGTCGAGTTCGAGGGTCCGAACGGCCACCACGGCCGGATCGCTGTAATAGCCGGCCTTCGCGGCCAGACCCAGCGAGTCCCGCAGTTCCTTTTCCTCGGCGTCGAGCGCGTCCTTCGCGTCCATTCGCCCCGCCGGATAGACGAAGACATCGATCGGTACGGTTGGATGGCGCGAACCGAAATAGCGCAACCTCACGCCGGCAAAGCGGTTCGAAGGATCGTAGCCGTGATCGGCTAGGCGGTAATCACCGACGACACGCGGCGCGAGCACGAGGCTCCGGGCGATGAAGGGCGCCTTGGCCTCCTTCGCGGGAGACGGGCCGGCGATCGCGCCGAGCGCGACTGCCAGAAGTGGAACGATCCAAGCGCGCATGCCTTCCCCCTGGGCGGTGCGCCACGCTACTCCGGTGTGGCGGCGTCCCGCGCATCGTAGGCGTTGACGATGCGGGCGACCAGCGGATGGCGCACCACGTCGCGCGATTCGAAGAAGGTGAAGCTGATGCCGTCGACGCCCTTGAGCACGTCCAGCGCGTCGCGCAGGCCCGACTTCTGCGCCTTCGGCAGGTCGATCTGCGAGAGGTCGCCGGTGACCACGGCGGTGCTGCCGAAGCCGATGCGGGTCAGGAACATCTTCATCTGCTCGACGGTGGTGTTCTGCGCCTCGTCGAGGATGACGTACGCATCGTTGAGCGTGCGGCCGCGCATGTAGGCCAGCGGCGCGATCTCGATGACGTTGCGCTCCAGCAGCTTGGCCACCTTCTCGACGCCCAGCATCTCGTACAGCGCGTCGTAAAGCGGACGCAGGTACGGATCGACCTTCTGCGAGAGATCGCCCGGCAGGAAGCCGAGCTTCTCGCCGGCCTCGACCGCCGGGCGCACCAGCACGATGCGCTGCACACGGGAGGAATTCAGCGCCTCGACCGCGCTTGCGACGGCGAGGAATGTCTTGCCGGTACCGGCCGGGCCGATGCCGAAGTTGATGTCGTGCGTGGCGATGGCATGCAGGTATCGCGCCTGGTTCTCGCCGCGCGCGCGCAGGCTGCCGCGCTTGACGCGGATCACCACCTCCTGCGGCTCCACGGCCTCAGCCATGCGCTGCTCGACGCCCGATTCGGACAGGCGCAGGTGGATCGCCGGCTCGCTGAGCGTCTCGGTCTCGGTGTCCTGCCAGAGCTCGTGGATCAGCCGGTCGGCATGCTGCGCGGCCTGCGCCGGGCCGGTCACGCGGAACACGTTGCCGCGGTTGGCGATCTGCACGCCCAAGCGCAATTCGAGCATGCGCAGGTGCGCGTCGAAGGGGCCGGCGAGGTTGGCGAGCCGCTCGTGGTCGGGCGGGTCGAGGACGAAGTCGCGGTTGAGGTGTTCGGCCATTCGGAAGCGAGGTCTCGGAGGTTCAGGGGACGATGCACCGGCCGCCGGCAGCGGCGCGTGAGCTTGCAGCCTGCCGCCGCTTTGCGCAGAGTCGAGCTCCTCTCGGGAAGATCACCATGCGGATAGCGCGGATGCACGAGGCTGTGCGTGGGCTGGCGATTGTCGCAGCCCTGTGGACAACGGCGGCTGTCGCACAGGTCACGGTGGTCACCGCCGCGAAGGTGCACACCATGGACGCGTCGCGTCCGCTGGCCTCGGCCTTCGCCTACGACGCCGACGGGCGCCTGCTCGCGGTCGGCGACCGCGACGCGGTCCTCGCCGGCCACCCGGGCGCGCGGCGGATCGATCTCGGCGACGCCACCGTCGTCCCCGGCCTGATCGACGCGCACGGCCACGTCGCCAACCTCGGCTACACCTTCCTGCGCGCCGACCTCGTCGGCACGCGCAGCAAGGCCGAGGTGATCGAGCGCCTGCGGGCATCGGCGAAGGGCCTCGCGCCGGGCGACTGGCTGCTCGGCCGCGGCTGGGACCAGAACGACTGGCCCGAGAAGGACTTCCCGACCGCAGCGGACCTCGACGCGGCGTTCCCCGATCGCCCGGTCTGGCTGGGCCGCATCGACGGCCACGCCGGCTGGGCGAACTCCGCCGCCCTCCGGGCCGTGACACGCGACCTCGGGGGCAACTGGCAGCCCGACGGCGGCCGCATCCTGCGCACCGGCGGCCGGCCCACCGGCGTCTTCGTCGACGCCGCGATGGATCTGGTCGATGCCGTCGTGCCGCCGGTCGACGAGGCCACCGCCACGCGCGCGCTCGAACTCGGCATGAAGGCGGCGGTCGAGCACGGCCTCACCGGCGTGCATGACGCCGGCGTGTCGCTGGCCGACCTGCGTCGATACCAGCGCCTCGCCGACGCCGGGAAGATGCCGCTGCGCATCGACGCCATGGCCGACGGCGACGGCGAGTCCTTCGGCTGGCTCTGCGAGAAGGGCCTGTACCGGCATCCCGGCGGCCGCCTGCAGATGCGCGCGGTCAAGCTCTACATCGACGGCGCGTTGGGCAGCCGTGGCGCCGCGCTGATCGAGCCGTATTCCGACGATCACGACACGCACGGGCTGCTGGTAATCGCGCCAACGAAGCTGCGCGAGGTGGTGGCCCGGGCGCGCGGCTGCGGCGTGCAGGTCGCCACCCACGCGATCGGCGACCGCGGCAACCGCGAGGTGCTCGACGCCTTCGAACAGGCGCTCGGCACCCATCCGGGCGACCACCGTTGGCGCATCGAGCATGCGCAGGTGCTGGCACCGGCGGACCTGCCGCGGCTCGCGAAGCTCGGGATCATCGCCTCGATGCAGCCCACACACGCCACCAGCGACATGCCCTGGGCGCAGGACCGCCTCGGCCCGCAGCGCATCGTGGGCTCGTACGCATGGCGGCAGCTGCGCGACGCCGGCACGCGGATCGCCCTGGGTTCGGACTTCCCCGTCGAGTCGGTCGATCCGCGCCTCGGGCTCTACGCCGCGGCGACCCGCACGGATGCCGACGGCCTGCCTGCGGGCGGCTGGCGCCCGGAGGAAAAGCTGACCGCATTCGAGGCCCTGCGCGGCTTCACGCTGGATGCCGCCTACGCCGGGTTCGACGAGGCCCGGGTCGGCAGCCTCGAAGCGGGCAAGCGCGCGGATTTCGTGGTGCTGGCGGAGGATCCGCTCGCGATCGACCCGTCAGGTCTGAAATCGCTGACCGTGCGGGCGACCTACGTCGACGGGCGTCCGGTGTTCGAGGCGCCGGCCTCACGCTGACCGGCGACCAGCCGGCGCCGCTGCTGCAGGTACATGGTGGCGGCGAGCAGCAGCGCAGTCGCGAAGGCGAGCGTCATCCAGTCGCCGGCCACGAGCGGGGCCGGCCGCAGCGCGGCCCTGACGAAGCGGATCGCGTCGGCGACGCCCAACCCGCCGAACAGCAGGGCGAGCCCTCCCAGCGTGCGCGCACGCGGCGCCCCGGCCGGGCCGGTGGCGCCGGATGCATCGTCACGGCTCACGCGTTGACGGCTCCGGCGTCCGCGGTGACCACGCAGCCGCGCAGCGAATTGCTCATCGCCTCGGTGATCACCACGTCCACGAACTGGCCGATCAGGCGGGGCGGGGCGGGGAAGTTCACCGAGCGCATGTTCTCGGTCTTGCCGGTCAGCTCGTTCGGGTTCTTGCGCGACGGACCCTCGACGAGGATGCGCTGCGTGGTCCCGACCATCGCCTGCGAGATGCGCGCGGCGTTGGCGTTGATGGTCGCCTGCAGGCGCGACAGGCGTGCGTGCTTGATCTCGCTGGACACGTCGTCCTCGAGGTTCGAGGCCGGCGTGCCCGGGCGGCGCGAGTAGATGAAGGAGAACGACTGGTCGAAGCCAACGTCCTCGATCAGCTTCATGGTCTTCTCGAAGTCCGCGTCGGTCTCGCCGGGGAAGCCGACGATGAAGTCCGACGAGATCGAGATGTCCGGCCGCACTGCGCGCAGCTTGCGGATCTTCTGCTTGAACTCCAGGGCCGTGTAACCGCGCTTCATCGCCGCGAGGATGCGGTCCGAGCCCGACTGCACGGGCAGGTGCAGGTAGTTGGCGAGCTGCGGCACGTCCCGATAGGCCTCGACCAGCGAGTCGGAGAACTCCAGCGGGTGCGAGGTGGTGAAGCGGATGCGGTCGACGCCGTCGATTCCCGCGATCGTGCGGATCAGCAGGCCGAGGTCCGCGACCTCGCCGTCACCGTACGGCCCGCGATAGGCATTGACGTTCTGCCCCAACAGGTTGATCTCGCGCACGCCCTGCGCAGCCAGCTGGGCGACCTCGACCAGCACGTCCTCGAACGGCCGGCTGACCTCTTCGCCGCGGGTGTAGGGCACCACGCAGAAGCTGCAGTACTTCGAGCAGCCCTCCATGATCGACACGAATGCGCTCGGGCCGTCGGCGCGGGGCTCGGGCAGGCGGTCGAACTTCTCGATCTCGGGGAAGGAGATGTCGACCTGAGGCTTGCCCGACTCGCGGCGGGCCTCGATCAGCTGCGGCAGGCGGTGCAGGGTCTGCGGACCGAACACGAGGTCGACGAAGGGCGCGCGCTTGACGATCGCCTCGCCCTCCTGGCTCGCCACGCAGCCGCCGACGCCGATCAGCACCGGTTTGCCGCCCTGCTTGAGCTGCCGCCAGCGGCCGAGCTGACTGAAGACCTTTTCCTGCGCCTTCTCGCGGATCGAGCAGGTGTTGACCAAGATGACGTCGGCCTCGGCGGGGTCTCGGGTGATCTCCAGGCCTTCGGCCGCGGCGAGAACGTCGGCCATCTTCGCCGAGTCGTACTCGTTCATCTGGCAACCGTGGGTCTCGATGAAGAGCTTGCCGCGAGGCGCGGCAGCGGTGGCCGGCGCCTCGGGCGCATCGGCGAGCAACAGGTCGGTCATGGGGTATCCGGGAAGGGCGGCGGTTAGTCCGGGCCGGCCGTGCAGTCTACCGCGCTGCAACAGCGCAGGTGACCGCGTCCGCAGAAGACAATTCTAAACAGATCAAGGGGTTGTGAAACTTCTGGAAACAAGAAATGATGTTCCCATGAAGACGCGCGTCGCATTCCTGCTGCTTGCCGGCCTCTTCGGCACCGCCCCCGCGGTTGCCGGTACGGTCTACCGTTGCGACGTCGATGGCGTTCGCAGTTACTCGAGCAAGAAGATCGCTGGCGCCGGCTGCGAGGTCGTCAGCCGCTACACGGCCCGCCCCGCGAAGCGCGCCGCTGCGACGGTCGCGGCGCCCAAGCCGGCTCCGACGCCCGCGCAGGGCTCGATGACCCCGGTCAACCTCGTCGCCGGCTCGCCGGCCTCGGGCTCGCTGGCGGCCGTGCCGGCCGCGGCGAAGGCGCCGGTCGTGTCCTCGCGGGGCAGCGCGCCGCGCCTGGTGCAGGGCCAGATCTACTCCTACATGAAGGACGGCGTGCGGCACTACTCGAGCCGCCGCCCGGCCGGTGTCGCCAGTGCCGGCGCCGTGCGCACCATCCGGTACAGCTACATGGAGACCTGCTACGCCTGCGCCGCAGCGCCGGGTGTGAACTTCTCCAAGATCCGCCTGCGCCACGACGCCTACCGCGGCGAGATCGCCGCCGCCGCCGCGCAGTACGGCGTCGACGAGTCGATCGTCCGCGCGATCATCCATGCCGAATCCTCCTACAACCCGAATGCGCTCTCGCGCGTCGGCGCGCAGGGCCTGATGCAACTGATGCCCGCCACGGCGCGTCGTTTCGGCGTCGACAACGCCTTCGACCCAGCGCAGAACATCCGCGGCGGCGTGCAGTACCTCGCCTTCCTGCTCAAGCGCTTCAATGGCGACCTGCGCCTGGCCGCGGCCGGCTACAACGCCGGCGAGGGCGCGGTCGACAAGTACAAGGGCGTGCCGCCGTACAACGAGACCCAGCGCTACGTGCAGCGTGTCGCGCTGCTGGCCGACCGCTATCGCAGCACGCCCGTCCTGCGCTGATTCCCTGCTCCAGGGCTGCCTTTCCGACGCCAGCCGGCGACCCCGGCTGGCGTTTTCGCATGCGCGGGACTGCGATCCGCGTCGAAGGCCTCGGGTCCGACGGCCGCCGTGGATTGTCGGCCCGTTCACCGTTCCGTTACACTTCAACGTCTTTATCAGCGGCCCCGCGCATCCGTGCGGGGCAGCCCACGTCGAACAGTTTTCGGAGTGCCGGATGGCCAACGAAGGGGTCAACGAGACCACCCACGAGCCGGTCAACCTCGGCCGCCGTCGGTTCCTCACCGCGACGACCGCAGTCGTCGGCGCGGTCGGTGCCGGCTTTGCCGCGGTGCCTTTCATCAAATCGTGGAACCCGAGCGCGCGCGCCAAGCTCGCCGGTGCCCCGATCACCGCGGACATCAGCGCGCTGCCCGAGGGCCAGCGCCTGATCGTCGAATGGCGCGGCCAGCCGATCTGGATCGTCCGCCGCTCGCAGGCGATCCTCAAGGCACTGCCGACGCTCGACGGCAACCTCCGCGATCCGAAGTCGGAAAACCCGGACCAGCAGCCGAACTACGTGCTGAAGGGCAATCCGGAGTACCGCTCGATCAAGCCGGAAGTCTCCGTGCTGGTCGGTCTGTGCACGCACCTGGGCTGCTCGCCGGAAATGAAGGCCGAGATCCGCCCCGAGCCGTTCGACCCCGAGTGGAAGGGCGGCTACTTCTGCCCCTGCCACAAGTCGCGCTTCGACATGTCGGGCCGCGTCTATCAGGGCGTGCCGGCGCCGACCAACCTGGTCGTGCCGCCGCACCACTACGAAAACGACAACACGATCGTGATCGGCGTCGATCCGCAGGGAGCCGCCTGAGATGGCCAAGAGCAATGACCAGCTGTCCGCGCCGAACAACATCGGCAAGGGCCTGATCACCGGTGTGGTGAACTGGTTCAACGACCGTGCCCCGGGCGCGGGCATCGCCTACAAGAAGCACATGTCGGAGTACTTCGCGCCGAAGAACTTCAACATCTGGTACTACTTCGGCTCGCTCGCGCTGCTGGTGCTGGTCAACCAGATCGTCACCGGCATCTTCCTGACGATGCACTTCAAGACCGACGCCGCGCAGGCGTTCGCGTCCGTCGAGTACATCATGCGCGACGTCGAGTGGGGCTGGCTGATCCGGTACATGCACAGCACCGGCGCCTCGCTGTTCTTCATCGTGGTCTACCTGCACATGTGGCGCGGCCTGATGTACGGGTCGTACCAGAAGCCGCGCGAGCTGGTGTGGGTCCTCGGCATGGTGATCTACCTCGTGCTGATGGCCGAGGCGTTCATGGGCTACGTGCTGCCGTGGGGCCAGATGTCGTTCTGGGGCGCGAAGGTCATCATCTCGCTGTTCGGCGCGATTCCGGTCATCGGCAACGGCCTGACCGAATGGATCATGGGCGACTACCTGCCGTCGGACGCCACGCTCAACCGCTTCTTCGCGCTGCACGTCATCGCGCTGCCGCTCGTCCTGCTGCTGCTGGTCGTGCTGCACCTGGGCGCGCTGCACGAGGTCGGCTCGAACAACCCGGACGGCGTCGACGTGAAGTACGGCCCGAAGGGCAACCGCTGGTCGGCAGATGCGCCGAAGGACTCGATCCCGTTCCATCCGTACTACACGGTCAAGGACATGGTCGGCGTCGGCTTCTTCCTGATGCTGGCGGCCTTCATCATCTTCTTCGAGCCCACCGTCGGCGGCCTGTTCCTCGAGCACGACAACTTCACCGAGGCGAACCGCCTCGTGACGCCGGCTCACATCAAGCCGACGTGGTACTTCACCCCGTACTACGCGATGCTCCGCGTAGTGCCGGACAAGCTCGGCGGCGTCATGGTGATGTTCGGTGCGATCGTGCTGCTGTTCCTGGTGCCGTGGCTCGACCGCGCGAAGGTTCGTTCGATCCGCTACCGCGGCATGCTCGCCAAGGTCATGTTCGGCCTGCTCGCCTTCAGCTTCCTGTGGCTGGGCAAGATCGGCTCCGGCCCCGGCACGGACATCACCGAGACCTACATCGGTCGCGTGCTGACGTTCTTCTACTTCATGTTCTTCATCACGATGCCGATCTGGACCAAGCTGGATCGCACGAAGCCGGTTCCCGAGCGGGTGACGATGCATGACTGACATGTCCCGCCGCGCATCCACCTCCCATCAGCCTGCTGGATTCATGAAAATGCGAGTTCTGCGATCGCTTGCGACGCTCGTTCTCGGCCTCGCGGTCTCGACGCCGCTGTTCGCCGCGGAAGAGGGCGTACACCTCGAGCAGGCCGGCACCGACATCGCCGATCGTGCCTCGCTGCAGCGTGGCGCCCAGCTGTTCATGAACTACTGCTCGGGCTGCCACTCGCTCAAGTACCTGCGCTACTCGCGCATGGCCGACGACCTTGGCCTGACCGAGGACGAGGTGCAGAAGAACCTCAACTTCACCGGTGCGAAGTACGGCGAGACGATCGAGGCTTCGATGCCGCCGGAGTCCAGCGACTGGTTCGGCAAGCAGCCGCCGGATCTTTCACTGATCGCGCGCGTGCGCGGCAGCGACTGGATCTACACCTACCTCAAGTCCTTCTACCTGGACGAGTCGCGCCCGGTGGGCTGGAACAACACGGTGTTCCCGAACGTGTCCATGCCGAACCCGCTGTGGCAGCTGCAGGGCCTGCAGCACGCCGAGTTCGGCAAGCCGACCGCCACGGGCGACCGCCCGGTGACCGGCCTGAAGGTCACCCAGGACGGCACGCTCGACGCCGCCGGCTTCGACCGCGCCGCGCGCGATATCACAGCTTTTCTCGAGTACGCCGGCGAACCCGCGGCGCTCAAGCGCCAGTCCATGGGCGTCTGGGTGATCCTGTTCCTGGCCCTGCTCACGTTCCTCGCCTGGTTGCTCAAGAAGGAATACTGGCGCGACGTCGAGCATTGACGCGGCGGCGGCACCCGGGGGCTTGGGGGTGCCGCATCGTCGTGACTCGGGACCGTTGGCGACCGCCCGCACGGGGTGGGCGGCGCCCTGCGGCCGGCGGTTTCCGGTCGATCGAGGTCGACGATGGCGGCGAATCCACGCATGCGTAATACCCTCACCCTGTTTTCCTCCACCGATTGCGTCCTCTGCCATCGCGTGCGCCTCGTGCTCGCGGCCAAGGGCGTGACCTACGACTTGGTGCCGGTCGATCCGCAGAATCCTCCGGAGGATCTGGTCGACCTGAACCCGTACCAGTCGGTGCCGACGCTGGTCGAGCGCGACCTGGTCCTTTACGCCGCGAGCGTCGTCAGCGAGTACCTCGACGAGCGCTATCCGCATCCGCCGTTGATGCCGGTCGACCCGCTGTCGCGCGCGCGCCTGCGGCTGGCAATGCTGCGCCTGGAGCACGACTGGGTGCCGCAGGTGCAGGCCATCCAGCTTGGTAACAAGGCCCAGGCCGAGGCCGGCCGCAAGCGCCTGAAGGAACTGCTCACCGCGTCGGTGCCGCTGTTCAAGGCCAGCAAGTTCTTCCTCAATCCCGAGATGAGCCTCGCCGACTGCGCGATGGCGCCGATCATCTGGCGTCTGCCGGCACTCGGCGTGCCGCTGCCGAAGGATGGGAAGGTGATCGAGGACTACGGCAACCGCATCTTCCGCAACCCCGGCTTCGCTCGCAGCCTCACCGAGCAGGAGCGCAAGCTGCGCGACCTGCCGGCCTGAGCCGCGCCGCGAACGCCCGACGAAGGCCCGCCATCGGCGGGCCTTCTGGTTTTTTCCGAATGCCCCGTTTCCGCCGGCCTCGCCAGCTGCATTTACACTGCCCCGCATGACCGACGAATTCGAGATGACCAGTCATCGCCCGTACCTGCTGCGGGCGCTGTACGAGTGGATCGCCGACAACGGCCTGACGCCGCATCTGCTGGTCGACGCGACGCGCCCCGGCGTGCAGGTCCCGCGCCATGCGGTAAAGGACGGGCGCATCGTGCTCAACGTTGCGCAGCGCGCCGTCGCCGGGCTGGAGATGACGAACGAGCTGATCCGTTTCAGCGCCCGCTTCGGCGGCGTCAGCCATGCCGTTTCGGTGCCGGTCAGCGCAGTGCTGGCGATCTACGCCCGCGAAAACGGGCAGGGCATGGCGCTGCCGCCGGAGTCGGAGGACGAGGACGTCGCCACCGAGATGCCCATGGGTGCGGCTGGCGACGAAGGTCCGTCGCTGGAACTCGTGCAGGACGGTGGCGACGCGGAGCCGCGCCCTGGCCCGGACGGCGACGACGAGCCGCCGACGCCGCCGCGCCGCGGGCACCTGCGCATCGTCAAGTAAGAGGGTCAGGCCCCGTACGCAGCGCGGTTGACTAACATTTCGCGGCCGACCTGGGCCGATCCGATCGCTGAGGACACGGCCGAAGATCGACGGCAACGGCGGCGTGGATGATCAGGGTTTCGCCTGTGCATGAGGCGCTGTACCTCCCGCTTCCGCCCGGCATGTGGAATGCCTCGCGGCTGTGAGGTCGACAAGCGCGAAGTCGGCCAATCGCTGTCAGAGGTCGCGCGACGCTTCGTCGACGATGACGCATAGCGCCATGGTCGGGACCGTCTGCCGTCTGGCGCGCAATCAACGGTGCCGCCGCGAGAACGCCGAAACCGCGACGACAGGAGCGGCGCAGCCCGCCGATTGGACGATGCGATCGCTGCCGCCGTTTCAGCTGCCCGTGCGATCCGGAAACGGGATGGGCGTCGGCGTCGCCGGGCCAAGGAAGCTGACGAGCCGTTCGCCCCGCAGCACCAGCCGCCCTTGGTGGCGGTCCGAGCCGTCGGTCGAGTAGTCGAAACGGAAGGTGCGCTCCCACCCGAGGCGGCCCTGCACGCGGCAGGGGCGCAGGCCGACCACGTGCACGGATTCGTCCAGCCACTGCACGTGCGCGGCGCGGCAGGCGTCGCGCCCCAGCTGGCCGGCACGCTCGGCGGCCGCGCGGCCGGCGTTCCAGAAGGCCACCATGGCGGCCGCGACGATCATCAACACGATGGCGGTTAGCATTTTGCTAATGTGGTGGTTTGGGCAGGCTGCGACAAGAGCCGGCACGTTTCGGACAGGGGCGATTCGATGAAGCTGGTTTTTCCGGGGGGTGAGCATCCGCAGGTCGTGCTGCAGCCGGGCGTGAACAGCGTCGGCTCCGCGCCGGATGCGAACATCGTCCTCGACCGGCCGGGCGTGCAGCCCCGCCACTGCCAGCTCCACGTCACCGCCAACGGCGTGATGCTCGACGTGCCATCCGACGCCGCCGTCACCGTAAACGGCTCCGCGGTGCGCGGCCTGATCGCCCTACGCGACGGCGACCGCGTGGCCTTCGACCGTTTCGAGGCACGCCTGACCGGCATGGAGAACGTCGCGGTGGCGCGGCCCGGCGCGGCGATCCCCGCCTCCGCCAACGACGACCTGTTTGCCACCACCGTGCGCCAAGCGTTGCCGAAGTTAATGCTGCGCGGCGTTGCCGGCCACCTGTTCGGCCGCAGCTTTCCGCTGGCGGGCGTGACGACGGTCGGCCGTGCGCCGGATTCGACGCTGCACTTCGACGAGAACGGCATCTCGCGCGCCCACGCGCGGCTGGTGCCGAGCGACGGCGGCGTGCAGGTCGAGGACCTGGGCTCGACCAATGGCACCTACCTCAACGGCAAGCGCATCCTGCACGGCGAAGCGAAGGTCGGCGACGAGATCGCCTTCGACACGTTGCGCTTCCGCGTCGTGTCGACCGCGCCGTCCGAGGAGACCGAGCCGCGCCCGGAAACCGGAAGCCGTTTCGACGGACGGCTCGTGTGGGGCGTGGCGATCGGCGTCGCGCTGCTGGCCTGCGCGATCGCGCTCGCGCTCTGACGCGAGGGCTCAGCCCGGCCGCCGCCCGAGCTTGAGCGAGAGGTCGATCGCGCGGACGTGCTTGGTCAGGCCGCCGACCGAGATGCAGTCCACGCCGTCCTCGGCGATCGCGCGCACGGTCGACAGGTCGACGCCACCCGAAACCTCCAGCGGAATGCGGCCCGCCGCGATGCGCACTGCGTCGCGGCGCATGCCGGCGTCGAAATCGTCGATGAGGATGCGGTCGCAGGCGCTGTCGAGCGCCTCGCGGAGCTGGTCCAGCGTCTCGACTTCGACGATCACCGGCAGCGACGCAAACCGCTCGCGCGAGGCCTGTACGGCGCCCGCGATCGAGCCCGCCGCGCGGATATGGTTTTCCTTGAGCATCACCGCGTCGTAGAGACCGATGCGATGGTTGGTGCCGCCACCCACGCGCACCGCGTACTTCTGCGCGAGGCGCAGGCCCGGCAGTGTCTTGCGCGTGTCGAGGATGCGCGCACGCGTGCCGGCGACGGCATCGACGTAGGCGGCGGTGACGGTCGCCGTCGCCGACAGCGTCTGCATGAAGTTGAGCGACGTCCGCTCGGCGGTCACCAGCGCGCGGGCGCGGCCGTCGATAGTCGCCAGCAACGTGCCGGCGGCGACACGCGCGCCTTCCTCGGCGTGCCAGTGGATGCGCACGTCCGGATCGATCGCGCGATGGCAGAGGTCGAACCACGGGCGGCCGCAGACCACTGCGTCCTCCTTGCAGAGCAGGTAGGCCGTGTCGGCAACGTCCGGCAGCAGCGCCGATGTCGCATCGCCACTGCCGATGTCCTCGTCGAGCGCGCGGCGGACGTCGGACTCGATTGACGCGGCCGGCGGCAGCGGCACCGCGCTCATGCAGCGGTGATGCCGCAGGCGGTGAGGTCGAGCGACTCCTCGGCCAGCAGCACCGGGATGCCGTCGTCGATGCGGTAGGCGAGCCGACCGTCGGCGGTCACCAGCGCGGCGTCGATGGCGCCGGTCTGGGCGGCGCCGTCGCCTCGCTTTACATTGCCGGCGGCGATCGCGGCATTCAGATCGTTGAGGGTGCGCGCGTCGGCGGGACGCAGGGGCTGGCGGGTGGTCGGGCAGGCCAGCAGGTCGAGCAGCTTGCGGTCCATGGCGGGCAATCGCGGGTGGGCCGTTTAGAATACGTCTTTGCCCGGAAGTGGACGTATGGCCGCCGTGGATTCCGTGTCGCCGTTGATCGGCATCGTGATGGGCTCGCGCTCGGACTGGGAAACCATGCAGCACGCCGCCGCGAAACTCGAGGCGCTGGGCGTGCCGCACGAAGTGCGCGTTGTTTCCGCACATCGCACGCCGGATGTGCTGTTCGATTACGCCGCCACGGCACGCGACCGCGGCCTGCGCGCCATCATCGCCGGAGCCGGCGGCGCGGCGCACCTGCCGGGCATGCTCGCGTCGAAGACGCCGCTGCCGGTGCTGGGCGTGCCGGTGCAGTCGAAGGCACTCAACGGCATGGATTCGCTGCTGTCGATCGTGCAGATGCCGGCCGGCATTCCGGTGGCAACGTTCGCGATCGGCAACGCAGGCGCGGCCAATGCGGCGCTGTTCGCGGCGGCGATGATCGCGAACGAATTCCCGGACGTCGCCGCCGGGCTCGACGCGTTCCGCGCGAAGCAGACGGCCGACGTCATGGCCGCGGACGACCCGCGCCGATGACCACCGTCGGCATCCTCGGGGGCGGGCAGCTGGCCCGCATGCTCGCACTCGCCGGCGCGCCGCTCGGCCTGCGGTTCCTGGTGATGGACAACGTCGCCGACGCCTGCGCCGGCCAGTTCGCGCCGATGGTCGTCGGTGACTACCGCGACGAAGCCGCGCTCGCGGAATTCGCGTCGCGCATCGACGTCGCCACCTTCGATTTCGAGAACGTGCCGGCCGAGTCCGCCCGCTGGCTGGTGGAGCGCGTCGACGTGTTCCCGAACCCGCGCGCGCTCGCCACCGCGCAGGATCGGCTCGCCGAGAAGACACTGTTCCGCGGGCTCGGCATCCCGGTGCCGCCGTTCGCGCCGATCGACACGCTCGACGAACTTCGCGCGGCGATCGCCGACATCGGCACGCCGTGCATCCTCAAGACGCGTCGCCTCGGCTACGACGGCAAGGGCCAGTTCCGAATCCGCGGCGCGGGCGACATCGACGCGGCGTGGCAGGCACTCGGCGCGCAGGCCTCGAAGGTCGGGCTGATCCTCGAAGGCTTCGTGCATTTCGAGCGCGAGCTGTCGGTCGTCGCGGTGCGCGGACGCGGCGGCGAATTCCGCGCGTGGCCGCTGACCGAGAACTGGCATGTCGACGGCGTGCTGTCGGCAAGCCTTGCCCCCGCGCGCGTCGACGAAGCGACGGCTGCGCTGGCCGTAGGCCATGCGAAACGCCTTGCCGAGGCGCTGGACTACGTGGGCGTGTTCGCGCTCGAGCTGTTCTCGCGCGACGGCGAACTGCTCGCCAACGAACTCGCGCCGCGCGTGCACAACTCCGGCCACTGGACGATCGAAGGCAGCGAGACCTCGCAGTTCCAGAACCATCTCCGCGCCGTGCTCGGCCTGCCGCTTGGCGATACGCGCATGGTTGGCACCGCGTGCATGCTCAACTGGATCGGCGAGATGCCCGATGCGCGCGCGGTGCTCGACGAGGCGGGCGGGCACTGGCACGACTACGGCAAGGAGCCGCGTGAGGGGCGCAAGGTCGGCCACGCGACCCTGCGCAGCGACGATGCCGCCGCGCTTGCCGCGTCACTGCAGCGCGTGGGCACGGCACTCGGCCGTCAGGACCAGGTGCTGCCGGTGATTCACGCGCTGCAGGACTGATCTCGCCTAGCGTGTCGCGATGCGCCGTCATCGCCCGCGAGTAGTGGCCATCGTGGCGATCGTCGCAGCCATGACCGGCTGCGGCGATCGCGTTTCCGAGCCGGACGGGCTTTCCGCGAAGTCGGCGCGGGCCGCTGCCGGTACGACCCGGGCCCCCGCGGCGACGCCGATCGCGGCAGGCGAGGCCGCCAGCGCGGTCGAACGCCCGTCCGATGCGCCGGACGTTTCGGAGTTCGCACCCGCGCCTGCCGTGGGGCAGGTGTCGCGTGCCAACTGCCGCATGGGCGGCTGCTGGTGGTATCGCTACCTGTCCGTGCAGCGGGAAGCCGTGCCGTCGCTGCGTTACCGGCTGGCGTTGCAGGGGGGCGAATCCGGGCCGCATCCGGGCGACTATCCGCTCGATGGTGCGGATGCCGTGATCCGCTGGGATGCGGCGCCACCGATCGAGGCCATCGTCGACTGCTCGTTGCAGGCCCCGCGTGTCTCGTTCGGCGGCAACGCTTCGCGGCTCGCGCTCAATCCGCGCGGCGTGTCGGGCGTGGAGCAGGGGATGGCGAGCCTGTATTTCGCCACCTGTCACGGCGAATCCGGCGACGATGCGGTACTGGCACGCGAGTACGGTTACGACGTGAAGTGATGCCCGCAAACGCGAACGGCCGGGTCGCCCCGGCCGTCCGTGCTTCGATCCGCTCGGCGGATCACTTCATGTTCGACGCCACGAAGTCCCAGTTGACGAGGTTCCAGAAGGCCTCGACGAACTTCGGCCGCGCGTTGCGGTAGTCGATGTAGTAGGCGTGCTCCCAGACGTCGCAGGTGAGCAGCGGGGTGTCCTCGCCGGCGATCGGCGTATTCGCGTTCGACGTGCTGACAAGCGCCAACGAGCCGTCCGGGCGCTGCACCAGCCAGCCCCAACCCGAGCCGAAGGTGCCGATGCAGGTCTTGGCGAATTCCTCCTTGAACGTCGCGAAGTCGCCGAAGGCGAGGTTGATCGCATCGGCCAGCTTGCCGGTCGGCTCGCCGCCGCCGTTGGGCTTCATGCAGTTCCAGAAGAACGTGTGGTTCCAGACCTGGGCGACGTTGTTGAACAGCGCACCCTGCGAACGGCGGATGATGTCGACCAGCGGCATGTCCGCGAACTCGGTGCCCTCGATCATCTTGTTCGCGTTGTCGACGTACGTCTTGTGATGCTTCCCGTAATGGAAGTCGAGCGTTTCGGCCGACATGTGCGGCTCGAGGGCGGCGCGGTCGTACGGGAGGGGCGGCAGTTCGATGGCCATCGGCAATCTCCGGGTGGGGGCGGGAGGCGTACAATCGCGCATTCTATCCCCACGACACCGTTGCGATCCGTCGCGGCGGTGCAATGCACAGGAGCCGGCCCATGAGCGTCATGGAGCGCATCCAGGCGGAGATCGACCGCCACCCCGTCGTGCTCTTCATGAAGGGCACGCCGCAGTTCCCGATGTGCGGCTTCTCCAGCCGTACGGTACAGGCGCTGCGCGCTGCCGGTGCCACCGAGCTGCACACCATCAACGTGCTCGAAGACCCGGAAGTGCGCGCGAACCTGCCGCGCCTGTCCAACTGGCCGACCTTCCCGCAGCTCTTCATCAACGGCGAGCTGATCGGAGGCTGCGACATCACGCTGGAGCTGCTGGAATCCGGGGAGCTCGCGCGCATCGTCAGCGAGACCCAGACTTCGTGAGCGACGCGCAGAGCCGCGTCCTCGACGGTCGCGTCGTCCTCGTAACAGGCGCCCACGGCGGCTTCGGCAGCGCCGTCGCGCGGGCCTGCACGCAGGCGGGCGCGACGGTGGTGCTGCTCGGGCACAAGGTGCCCAAGCTCAACCGGCTCTACGACCGCCTCGCGTCCGAGGGCCCGGAACCCGCGATCTATCCGCTCGACCTCGAGGGTGCGGGGCCCGACGACTACGCGCAGCTCGCCGAGCGGCTGGAGTCGGGCTTCGGCCGCCTCGACGGCCTCGTGCACTGCGCCGCCGAGTTCCGCGGCCTCACCCCGCTGGTCCATGCCGACCCGGCCGATTTCGCGCGCTCGATCCACGTCGGCCTGACCGCGCCGTGGTGGCTGACGCAGGCGCTGGTGCCGCTGATGGCGAAGTCGGCCGATGCCTCGGTCGTCTTCACGCTGGACGCCCCCGAGCGCGTCGGCGCGGCCTACTGGGGCGGCTACGGCGTCTCGCAGTTCGGGCTGCAGGGCGTCGTCCGCATCCTGCACGCGGAGCTGGCGAACAGCGCCGTCCGCGTCGCCGGCCTGATGCCTGGGCCGATGCGCACGCCGCTGCGCGCACGCACCTGGGTCGAGGAAACCGATCGCCAGGCGCTGGATCCGGCCGTCTACGCGCCGGCCTGCGTCGAACTTCTGTCGCCGGCAGGTGCCGCGCATCGCGGCGACGTCTGGTCGCCTTCGCCGTCGCTGGGCTGATTCCGTATGACCGTCGCCTCGGCCGCGCTGCTGTTGTTCCTGATCCTCGATCCGCTCGGGAACATCCCGGTGTTCTTGAGCCTGTTGCGCTCGCTGCCGCCCCGGCGGCAGCGCATCGTGCTGGCCCGCGAGCTGATCATCGCGCTGGTGGTGCTGGCCGCCTTCCTCTGGGGCGGCAAGTACGCCCTCGAGCTCATGCACCTGCGGCAGGAGTCGGTCTCGATCGCCGGCGGCATCGTGCTGTTCCTGATCGGCATCCGGATGATCTTCCCGCCGCCGGAAGGCCTGATGGGCGAGATTCCCGACGGTGAGCCCTTCATCGTGCCGATGGCGATCCCGCTGATCGCCGGCCCCTCGGGCATGGCGGCGGTGATGCTGATGGGCAGCAACGAGCCCGGCCGCCTGAACGAGTGGACGCTGGCGCTGCTGATCGCCTGGGCCGCGACGGCCGCGATCCTGTTTTCGGCGACCGTCCTATACCGATTCCTGGGCAAGCGCGTGCTGACCGCGATCGAGCGCCTGATGGGCATGCTGCTGGTCGCCATTTCCGTTCAGATGTTCATGGACGGCCTGTCCGCCTACCTGCGCTGAACGACCGTTCGCCGTTCTGCGCCGCAGCGCGCATTCACGGCGTCATCACCGTGTAACCCAATGGCATCAACGTGTTAACCTATAGTTAACCACACTGGGCGGGGAGCCCGGCGTGCCTTCCGTGTCGTGACCGTTCCCATCGAGGCTTCCGTAATGACTCACCCGAACCGCGTTCGGATGTCCAAGCTGACGCTTGGTCTTCTCGCCGCTCTTGCCACCGCTCCGGCTTTCGCGCAGAGCACCTCCGCCGGTCTCGGCGGCATCGTTACCGACGCGGGTGGCCAGCCTGTCGCCGGTGCGGAAGTGACGATCACGCACGTCGAGTCGGGCACGATCAGCCGCGCCACGACCGACGCGAGCGGCCGCTATACCGCGCGCGGCCTGCGCGTCGGCGGCCCGTACACGGTCACGGTCTCCAAGAACGGCGTCGGTACCGACACCGAGCAGGGCATCTACCTCGATCTGAACAAGATCAGCACCGTCGACGCCGCCCTTGGCGACGCCGGCCAGCTCGACACGGTGCAGGTCGTCGGCATCGCCGGCGGCTCGAACGTGTTCAGCGCGACCAAGATGGGTTCGGGCACCAGCGTCAACCAGCAGGTGATCGAGTCGCTGCCGTCGATGAACGGCAACATCCAGGACTACATGCGCCTCGATCCGCGCGTCGCGTTCACCGACCGCGCCTCGGGCAGCATCAGCGCCGGCGGCCAGAACCCGCGCTTCAACAAGATCACGATCGACGGCGTGTCGGCCAGCGACACGTTCGGCCTGGAAGGCAATAACATGCCGACCCAGCGCCAGCCGGTGTCGATGGAGGCCATCGAGGCCCTCGACATCGACCTGTCGAACTACGACGTGACGATCGCCGGCGCTGCCGGTGCGAACATCAACGCCGTCACCAAGTCGGGTACGAACGAGTTCCACGGCTCGATCTACGGCACGTTCCGTGACGGCGAGTGGTTCGGCGACTACCCGGCGCGCATCGCCGGCAGCTCGCTCGACGTGACCGGCCTGCCGTTCGACGAGTACACCGAAGAAATGACCTGGGGCGCCACCGTCGGCGGCCCGATCATCAAGGACAAGCTGTTCTTCTTCGCGAACTTCGAGAAGTACCGCCAGAAGGACATCGGTCCGGCGGGCGGCAGCCAGGGTACGAACCCTCTGGCCAGCGGCGCCGACTTCAACGCGCAGGACGTGGCCGAAGTGCAGCGCATCGCGCGCGACGTCTGGGGCTTCGACGCCGGCAGCCTCAACGCGGGCGGCGACACGGAGCTCGACGAGAAGGCGCTGAAGATCGACTGGAACATCAACGACAACCATCGCGCCAGCGTCCGCTACAGCAAGCTGGAGCAGACCCGCGTGCGTCCGGAGGCTTCCAGCGCCAGCACGCTGTCGCTGAGTTCGAACTGGTACAACCACGAGAAGACGGTCGAGAGCTACGTCGGCCAGCTCTTCAGCGACTGGACCGAGAACTTCTCCACCGAGTTCAAGGTTTCGTTCCGTGACTACTCGTCGATCCGCGTCAGCCCGACCACGGCGCCGACGATCCAGATCTACTTCGACGACAACGTCGCCAACGGCAACGACGATCCGCGTGGTACCACGAGCAGCACCTTCAGCGGCCTCGACCTGATCCGCATCGGTACCGAGCGCAGCTCGCCGGGCAACTCGCTGCTCACCGAGACCTGGAACTACTTCGGTTCGGCGACCTGGACGCTCGGCGACCACGACGTCAAGTTCGGTGCCGAGTACAGCGAAAGCGAGATCTACAACTTCTTCCTGCAGGACTCGTGGGGCAACTACAGCTTCTACGTCCCGACCCGTAACGGCGTGCACGATTTCAGCAACCTGCTCAACGGTCGCTACTTCGATTACGACCTGCAGGCGAATCCGACCAACCCGGATGCGATCGCGGCGCGCTACACGAACAAGAACCTCTCGCTGTTCGTGCAGGACACCTGGTACGTCTCGCCGAACCTGACGCTGACCCTCGGCGTCCGCGCCGACCGTCCGGAGGCCAGCCCGAACCCGCCGTTCAACGCGTGCTTCGCTTCCGAGCGCGTCGCCAACGGCACCGGCCCGGCCAGCTGCCCGAACGGCGGCTTCGGCATCGACAACACCAACACCTACAGCGGCAGCTTCATCATCCAGCCGCGCTTCGGCTTCAACTACACCTTCGACACCGAGCGTCCGACGCAGCTGCGCGGCGGCGTTGGCCTGTTCCAGGGTGATGCCCCGCAGGTGTGGGTCGGCAATGCCTACAGCAGCACGGGCATGAACTACGTCTCGTACCAGAACCTCGTGTGCGTGGATGCGAATGCCGATGGTCGTTGCGACAACGGCGTGCAGTTCAGCGCTAACGGCCTGAATCCGTCGATTCCGTCGGGCGGCGCCGGCGTGCGCAACGTCAACGCGATCGCGGAGGACTTCGAGCTGCCGTCCGTGTGGAAGGCCAACCTCGCCATCGATCATGAGCTGCCGTGGTACGGCATCGTGGCCTCGGCCGAGCTGCTCATGACGGAAGTCAAGAACGGCCTGTTCTACCGCACGCTCAACACCGGCGCGGGCTACACCGATCCGTACGGCCGCACTGTGTACTGGAACCCGAACAGCCCGCGTCCGTTTGGCAACACGTCCTCGGGCACGACGCCGACGAACCCGGCGCGCTTCGGCAACAACAGCTACTTCAACGACGTCTACCTGCTCGAGAACACCGACCTGGGTCGCGGCCGTCAGTTCACGGTGTCGCTGGAGAAGCCGTTCAACCGCGACAGCGACTGGTCGTGGACGCTCGGTTACACCTACACGCAGGCCGAGGAAGTGGCTGCTCTGACGAGCTCGACCGCGGGCTCGGGCTTCGGCTCGCAGCTGGGTGTGAACATCAACGAGCCCGTCGCCGGCACCGCGCGCTACGAGATCAAGGATCGCTTCACCGGCGCCCTGAACTGGCAGCACAAGTTCTTCGGTGACCACGCCACGCAGGTCGGCCTGTTCTACGAAGGCCGCAGCGGCCGTCCGTACAGCTACATCTTCAACGGCGATGCGAACGGCGATAACCGCACCTTCAACGACCTGTTCTACGTGCCGGCGGGCCCGGGCGACGTCAAGTTCGGTTCGCTGAGCACCACGGGCGCCTTCACCGCGAACCCGGCGATGGAAGCCGCGTTCTGGAAGTGGCTGGACGGCCAGCAGCAGCTGCAGGCCTACCGCGGCCGCTTTGCGCCGGAGAACGAGTTCCGTGCGGGCTGGGTGAACACGTTCGATCTCCGCATCAGCCAGGAGCTGCCGGGCTTCTTCAAGGGTCACAAGTCGAAGATCTGGCTGGACATCCAGAACGTCGGCAACCTGATCAACAAGGACTGGGGCCACATCATCGACTACGGCTTCAACGCCAACGTCGCAGTGGCCAGCCTGATCGGTATCCACGAGGGCAAGTACGTCTACGGCTACCGCAGCGGCACCGAGTTCGGCCAGGCCACGGCGCTGGGTCTTCCGACCAATGCCGACGGCCAGACCAACGGCGTCTCGCAGTGGTCGCTGCAGGTCGGTCTCAAGTACGAGTTCTGATCCGATCCATCCGCTTCAGGGAAAACGGCCGGCTTGTCCGGCCGTTTTCTTTTGCGGGGCCGGCTGCGCTAGAGTCCCCGGACTAAAAACGACGACAGCCAGCAAAAAAACGATGAATGCAGTAGTGGACGTACCTTCCGGCATCACGCTTCCCACCGTCGACGCCCGCATCTACCCGCGCGGCGGCCTCGACATCCTGTCGCGCAACGAAGTGGCGCGGCTGCGCGATGCGTCCAGCGGCGGCATGCACGAACTCCTGCGCCGTTGCGCGCTTGCCGTGCTCACCAGCGGCAGCACCAGCGACGACCCGCGCGCCGCGCGCGAGCTCTATCCCGACTTCGACATCCAGGTACAGCAGCAGGACCGCGGCGTTCGCATCGACCTGGTCAAGGCGCCGGCGATGGCCTTCGTCGACGGCGAGCTCATCCACGGCGTCGCCGAGTTGCTCGCCGCCGTCGTGCGCGATCTCGCCTATACGGCGATCGAGCTCGGCGACAACTGCGGTCGCGACCTCGACAGTAGCGACGGCATCACCGACGCGGTGTTCAGCCTGCTGCGCAACGCGCGCGTGCTGCAGCCCGGCGACCCGAACCTCGTCGTCTGCTGGGGCGGCCACTCGATCAACCGCGACGAGTACCTCTACACCAAGCAGGTCGGCTACGAGCTGGGCCTGCGTGGCATCGACATCTGCACGGGCTGCGGCCCGGGCGCCATGAAGGGCCCGATGAAGGGCGCGACGATCGCACACGCCAAGCAGCGTCGCCGCCGCATGCGCTACATCGGCATCACCGAGCCGGGCATCATCGCGGCCGAGTCGCCGAATCCGATCGTCAACCACCTGGTGATCATGCCGGACATCGAAAAGCGCCTCGAGGCGTTCGTCCGCATGGCCCACGGCATCATCGTGTTCCCGGGCGGCGTCGGCACGGCCGAGGAGATTCTCTACCTGCTCGGCATCCTGCTGCGCGAGGAGAACGCGGGCCTCCCGTTCCCCTTCATCCTCACCGGCCCGACGGCATCGGCGCCGTATTTCGAGCAGATCGACCAGTTCCTGAGGCTCACGCTCGGCGAGGCGGCAACGTCGCGCTACGAGATCGTAGTGGGCGACCCCGCCGAGGTCGCGCGTCGCATGGCCAAGGGCCTCAAGCGCGTGCGCGAGCACCGCATCGGCCATCGCGACTCGTTCTTCTTCAACTGGTCGATCGACATCCCGCTCGCCTTCCAGCAGCCCTTCGTGCCGAGCCACGAGGCGATGGCGGCGCTCGACCTGCACCACGGCCGCAAGCCTCACGAGCTCGCCGCCGATCTGCGCCGCGCGTTCTCCGGCATCGTCGCCGGCAACGTCAAGGAAGACGGTATCCGCCGCGTCGAGGAATTCGGCCCGTTCGAGATCCACGGCGACGTCGACATCATGCAGGCGCTCGACGCGCTGCTGCGGGCCTTCGTGCAGCAGCACCGCATGAAGATCGCGGGCGACTACCGGCCGTGCTACCGCGTCGTGACCTGATCGTCGCGGTTCGACGACGGCGCGACGGCGTCGTCGTCAGTCGCGGAAGTTCGCGGGACGAGGGCGGGGCAGGCGCACAGTGGCGACGTAATGCTCGCCCTGGATGCCGGTTTCCACGCTGCCGCGCCCCTGCGTCAGCGCCTCGATGCGCACCTGCGCGGCGGTGAGCCCGACACCGTGGCTCACGGGTCCAGGCCCCACGCCCAGCACCAGCGGGTTGCTGATGCGCACGACCACGTGCGCCAGCGTCTGCGACAGGCTGATCGTCACTCGCGCGCCCTGCGGCACGCGCTCGACGCCGTGGCGGATCGCGTTCTCGACCAACGGCTGGATCGACAGGCTCGGCACCCGTACATCGGGAATCGACGCCGGCAGTTCCCAGTCCACGCGCAGGCGCTCGCCGAAACGCTGCTGCTCGATCTCCAGGTAGCGGCGTACTAGCGCGAGCTCCTCGGCGAGCCCGATCTCGCGCGGCCCGGCCAATGCGGCGCGGAACAGGTCGGCGAGGTCGAGCAGCATCCGCTCGGCGTCCTCCGGCCGATGGTGGACGAGCGCCGTCGCCGTATTGAGTGTGTTGAATAGGAAGTGCGGCCGTATCCGTGCCTGCAGCGCCTCAAGTTCGGCTTGCTTGGCGCGAAGCGTCGACTGCTGCAGGCGCCAATAATTGACGAATGCCGCCGCGCCCAGCGCGGTCACCACGATCACGATGCCCACCAGGCGGGCGACCAGATGGGTCCATGCCTGGCGTCCGAGCGCGACCGCGGGCTCGAAGATGTAGGCCGTCACCACGGCCACCAGCACGCTGACGACGACGAAAAGCGCGGTGCAGGCGAGCACCAGCCGGGGTGGGCCGAGCCGGGCCAGCGGGCGGCGCAGCCCGTACATCGAGGCGAGCGTTCCCAGCAGTGCGAGTTGCGCGGCCAGTGAAAGCGCCCCGAGAAAGTGGAAGGCGTCGTCGATGCCGAGCGCCAGCGTGAGAGCCAGCGCCAGGCCCTCCGCGGCGAGCATCAGCCACAGGATCGCGCGGGGTCGCGACCAGAGCAGGTCGAAGGGCAGTGGCGGGGCGGCAGCGGCAGGCATCGGACGATCATGCCGCACGCGACGGCTGTGACGCAGGTCCCGTGCGATCGCGCCCATCGACCCGTTCGACCGCCTGTCCCCTGAGCTATGGCCGTAGTTGCCGCTTCCCGTACCATGGGGTCATCAGGGAAAGCAGGCCTCTCCATGGCACGTGCACAGACACGGGGAACCGTGCGCGGATTCACGCTGATCGAATTGATGGTGGCGATCGCGATCGTGGCGATACTGGCGGCCATCGCCTTTCCGAGCTTCCAGTACACCATCCGCTCGAACCGGGTGGCGACGACGACCAACCAGGTCATTGCCGCCGTCGCGCTCGCGCGGACGGAGGCGATCCGCAGCACGCGCGGTGGAGGCGTCTGCGTGAGCAGCGACGGCGCGTCCTGCGGTAGCGGAACCAACTGGAACTCCGGCTGGATGGTCTGGGCCGACCGGAACGGCAACGGCAGCTTCGACTCCGGCGAGGAACTGCGCTACATGCAGGGCAACCCGAAGCTCGTCGTGAACGGGCCCGCCGCGGCGCTGCGATTCGACTCGCGCGGGCGGCTGAACAGCATCCAGCAATTCGCGATCCAGCCGGACGACTGCGACGGCAAGGCGCTGCGTCGCGTATTGGCCATTGGTGCTACCGGACAAGTACGCAAGGACGGAGGCCTGCAGTCATGCAGCTGACCGGAAAAATACGCCGGTCGGGCGGCGCCCGAAAAGAGGCCGGGTTCAGCCTGATCGAGGTGCTGATTTCGATTCTGGTACTCGCGATCGGCCTGCTTGGTTTCGCGCTTACGCAGACGATGAGCGTTCGTTTCGCCACGGGCGCGAACCAGCGGACGCAAGCCACCAACCTGGCGTACGACCTGATCGACCAAATGCGCGCGAACCGTATCGTGGCGATGCAGTACCAGAGCGCATCGTTCGCGGCCGGCTCGGTCAACAGCGCGACGTGTGCGCGTCCGGCAACGGGTGCGACCACGGTCGCCGGCAACATCACGCGCTGGCAGTGCCAGGCAGCTCGCGCGCTGGGTCCGGCGGCGGCAGCCAACGTGCAGGTCAATAATGGGCAAGTGACCGTGAGGATTTCCTGGGGCGAAGAGCGGTGGACAGCAGGCGCGCCCGCCACTTCATTCGAGACAAGGAGCCGACTGTGATGGCCCGGCTGCATCGCATGGATTCGCGCAGGGTCGAGGGCCTCTCGCTGGTCGAGCTGATGATCGCGCTTCTGATCGGCTCGATTCTCATGCTCGGGCTCGTGCAGGTGTTTTCCGCGTCACGAGCCGCCTATCAGGTGTCGGAAGGCCTCGCGCGTGTACAGGAGAACGGCCGGTTCGCATTGGATTACCTGCAGCGTGACCTTCGTCTGATCGGGCACTTCGGCTGCGTCAACGATCAGTCCCACAAGCAGCAGGTGGATGCCTTCCGGATGCTTACCGGAGCGGTCGCAGGAGAACCCCTCGACTTCAATCTTTCCGTCCAGGGATTCGAGGCGACCGGCACCAGCCAGGTGAACCAGGATCTGAATCTGGCCGCCCCCACCGCTGGCTGGACGCCGGCGCTGCCTGCGCATATTTCGGGCCTCGCTCCGGTGGCCGGCAGCGACATCATCATGCTGCGCTTCCTGCGGCCGAACTCCGCGCCTGTCAGCAATCTCGTCGTGTCCGGTTCCAACTCGACGGTCTCGACGACGGCTGCAGGCTGGTCCGACCTGACCGAAGACGGCGTGGCGACGCCTGGCGTGTTCGGCGTCGCCGACTGCAGCTATGTCGACGTGTTCAACGGCACCGGAAACGCGGCTGCGAAGACCGTCTCGGCTACCGTCGCGCTGGATCGGTATACGCCGAATCCCGCCGGGCACGCTGCGCTCTATCGCGCCGAGGCCGTGGCGTACTACGTCGCCAATAACGCCAGCAACCGCCGGTCCCTTTTCAGGGCGCGCTGGACGGGCGCCGCTGCACCTGTCGTCGAAGAACTGGTCGAAGGGATCGAAAGCATCCAGTTCCTTTACGGCCAGGATCGCTCGACGGACGTTGGCAACCCTTCGGGCTTCATGGCCAATCAGGTGCCGGCCTCCGATCTCGGTGCGGCTACGACGACCGCGGGCGAGCAGAACTGGCGCCGCGTGGGGCTTGTACAGGTTGCCGTGGTGGCCTCGAGTCCAGATCCGGCAACGACCCGGCAGGCTGACAGCGAGCAGACGCGGCCACGCGCGCTCGGTCTTCGCGTCGTAGGTCCGGAAGACGGTCGTTACCGCGCGTCCTATGAAACGACGATCGCCTTGCGCAATCGTCTCTACGGAAACTGAGTACCGCCATGGTGCCCTGAAATCCCCGTCGCCGGTTTCACTCGCGTCGCAGCCAGCGAGGCGCGGTGCTCTACATCGCGCTGATCATGCTGGTGCTGTTGGCCATGCTGGGTGTCATCGGCATGCAGGTCAGTGGCCTGCAGGAGCGCATGGCCTACAACTACCGCACCCTCAATCTGGCCTTCCAGAACGCGGAGGCGGGTGCACGCACGGCCGAATGCTTCGTCGAGGCGACGGTCAATCGCACCTCGACCACCTGCGCGTCAGTGTCGATCAACCCCATCTGCGACGATGGCTTTGATGCGTCCGACTGGGCGAAGACGAAGGCGGCCGCAGGTGCGGCGACCGGTGCCGTGAACGTGCGTGCGATCGGTCAGTGCATCTCCGGCAACAGCAGCCTCGGCATGGGCCGAACGCCCATCGAGGAAGATCCGAATCCGGTTTTCCAGGTAACGGCTTTCGACACCGACGGCACCGCCGCCAGTGCGACGGCTGCCGTCGACACCATTTTCAGGCCGTGACATGACGACCATGATCAACGCGCGCAAGACATCCCTCGGACTCGGGCTCCTCGTCGTTGCGGGTGGGCTTTCCTATTGGGCTTACAACGCCGATGCGGTCCAGGGGCAGGGCGTGCTCGCGCAGGCGCCGCTCAACATCCAGTCCAGCGTCGCGCCTGCATTCATGATGGCGGTCGACGACTCCGGCTCGATGACCTTCGAAACGCTGTTCCCGGGACAGGATGGCGAAGCCTGCTTTAGCGGCGGCTCGTTCTTCACGGGGCCGGGCGTCCTTCGGGCGAGCGGCGGCACCTGCGACTACCACCATTTGTTCCCCTACGAGGGCTACCGGATCGACACGGGGCGCTATGCGATCCCGCCGATCGATCAGCTGGGAGCTGCACGGTCGCCTACGTACAACCCGCAGTACTTCAATCCGTCGGTCGAATACGTTCCTTGGGTCAACGAAGACGGTACGCGGTACGCGGACTCCACTGCGTCGAATGCCAAGGTCGACCCGCGCAAGACGCTGACCATCAACCTGCTCGATGACCGAGCCATGGCTGGCAACGCGGACTATTACTTCCGCGTCCTCAATGGCATGAAGATCCCCGCGGGAACGAAGTACTACAAGACCGGTAACTGTTCCGGGCTTGCGGGCGACAACAACAAGTGGGAGTCCCGAGACTCGGTGCAGACCGTTGGCGCGACGTGCACCGTGGGTATCGAGTACTACCCGGCCACGTTCTACCTTCCGACCTCGGTTGCGGCGCCTGCCGGCTATAGGACTGAGAAGCGCACGCTCGTAAACGACGGCTGCGGCACCGGTTGCGACCTCTACAGGTACGATATCAAGTCGGGCAATTATTCGTCGACGTCCGACTATAACGCTGCGGCGAAGAACTTCGCGAACTGGTTCACCTACTACGGCAATCGCAACCGCGCGATGATCGCCGGGATGACGCAGTCGCTGGTCGATATCAACAACATGCGCATTGGTTACCTGCGCATCAACCAGCACGCGGGCTACGACAACCCTGTCGCGGCGACCGGTGAGCGGGTGACGATGAACGACATGGCCGTCACTGCCGATCGCGTCAGTCTCTACAACTCGCTATTCGCGCTGCCTGCATCGGGTAGCACTCCCAATCGCCAAGCTGTCAACTCCGCGTCAATCCAGTTCACCCGCACGGATTCGGGTGCGCCCATTCAGTACGCATGCCAGAAGAACGCGGTCATGCTGTTCACGGACGGCTACAGCAATCAGGACGGCCCGAACGTCGGTAACGTTGATACGGTCATGGGGGCGCCATTCGGCGACGGCTGGTCGAACACGCTTGCGGACATCGCGACGAAGTACTACTTGAATGCGAATGGCACGGTGGGCGCCGCGGGTGCGTCGTCCCTGCGGCCGACCATGTCGGCGGGCAAGGTCCCGGTTCCCCAGGCGTGCAATGCCCCGAACCCCGACCCGAAGCTCGACTGTCAGTCCAACCTGCACGTCAATTTCTATGGTGTGACGCTTGGAGCGCGTGGCAACCTCTACAACGCCGCGCTGAACCAGGACGCTTTCACCGACAGTTCGGTCTACAGCAACTGGCCATCGCGTCAGAACGACAATCCGAGCACGGTCGACGACATCTGGCATGCCGCCACGAATACGCGTGGCGAGTACATCAACGCGCGCACGCCCCGCGACATCACCGATGCGATGCGCCGCATCCTCGCCTCGGTCGGTGGCGGCGAGACCCCGTCAGGTTCGCTCGCGTTGACCGGCGCGCGCGTGGGCGAGGGGTCCTTCAGCGTTGAGCCGCTGTATGCCTCAGCCAATTCTGGCACCGACTGGTACAGCACGCTGACGGCCTATGGCCTGACGACCAACAATCTGACCGGACAGGTCTACCAGACGGTTCGCTGGGAGGCGTCCGCGAAGCTGCCCGTTGCGGGTAGCCGCAACATCTATGTGGGCAAGAGCTCCGGTAACGTCAAGCCGACGGTCACGGCGTTCAACACGACAAACGTCTCACTCGCGGATCTGTGTAGCGACACCTTGTCGCGTTGCACGGCGGCCGGTTCGGCGCGCAACTCGATCAACTCTCTGGGCGTGAACCAGGCTGAGGCCATCGCCTACTTGCGTGGCGACCAGTCGCTCGAAGGCTCGACGACGACGCCGCTGCGCCGTCGCACTACCCGTCTCGGCGATATCGTCAACTCCAGCCCGTTGATTGTGTCGCCCCTGAACGACTACGGCTACCGTTCGCTCGGTGGCGCGGATCCGTACAACTACGCGGCCTATCTCGAGGCCAAGAAGGCCCGCAAGCCGATGATCTATGTCGGCGCCAACGACGGCATGCTGCACGCGTTTCATGGTGACACGGGCGTCGAGCAGTTCGCCTACGTGCCGGTCGCGTCGCTCGGCCACATGGGCAACCTGCTTTTCCCATACCGCGCCGAAGACAAGGACGATCAGGTCTTCACCCATCGCTATTACGTCGACGGCCCGGTCAACGTGTCCGACGCCTACTACAGCGGTTCGTGGCAGACGGTCCTGGTGGGCGCGCTCGGCGCTGGCGGTCGCGGCGTTTTCGCGATCGACGTGTCGGCACCGACGTCGTTCGCCACCAGCGCCGTCCTCTGGGACATCAACGATCGATCCTCGGACGCGACGGTCAAGAACAACATCGGGCATGTCCTTGCGAAGCCGGTGATCGTGCCGGTAAAGATCGGCTCGACCGTGTCTTGGAAGGTGATCTTCGGCAACGGTTATAACAGCATCAACAATCGCGCGGTTCTGTTCATCGTCGACGTCGCCACCGGCGCCGTGACGACGGTGCAGGCGGCCGAGGCGGGCTATTCCGGGCCGAATGGCCTCGGCGAAGTCATCGTGCTCGACCGCTTCGTCGGAAGCACGACGACGACCGGACGCGACGGCTACGCGGATACCGTCTACGCAGGCGACCAGAATGGTGCCGTGTGGAAGTTCGACCTGCGCAGCGCAACCCCGGCGGCGCAATCGACGCCCTTCTTCATCGCGGCCGACTCGACCGGCAATCGCCAGGCGATCACCGGCGGCTTCGAGGCGGCGGCCGGCCCGCGCAGCGGCGTGATGCTCTACTTCGGCACCGGCAGCTTCTCGTTCGTCAACGACCCGACCGACAAGCAGATCCAGACTTTCTATGGTGTGCTGGACACCGGCGCCAGCGTGGCACGTGCCGATCTGCAACAGCAGACCGTCCTGACCCAGGCTACGGGCTCGCGCACGACGAGCATGCTCGGGCTCGGGGCCGGCAAGAAGGGCTGGTACATCGACCTGCTGGTGGGCTCGGTCGGCACTGGCGAGCGCTTCGTCGGCACGCCGCGGGTCGAGAGCGGCATCGTGTTCTTCGCGACGTTCGACCCGAACAGCACGGACGCATGCGCGACCGGTGGCACCAACCGGCTTTACGGCCTCGGCGCCCTCAACGGCGCTGCCGCGTTGTCCTATGTGAAGGTCGGTACACCGGATGGCACATCGCCGGGCGCGGGCACGGGTGCGATCAACCTCTCGACGACGGGTTCGGCGCCGGTGCGCGATATCGCGGTGCTGACGAGCTCGCGCCAGGGCCTGCTGCCGGACACGGCAACCAGTACCGAGGTCGACGAGGCGCTCGACGCACGCTGCATGATGGTCGTGCAGACACCGGGCTCGCAGCCGCTGTACCTCCGTCGCCCTTGCGGGCGCCAGTCTTGGCGACAGGTCCGCTGATTACCGTATATGGAGAAGAACGCCGTGATTCCCTCGCGCTCGCGTGCCCGTGGCTTTACGTTGATCGAACTGATGATCGTGGTCGCGGTGGTTGCGATCCTGGCGTCGATTGCGCTCCCGTCGTACAACGACTCTGTACGCAAGTCGCGTCGCGCGCAGGCGAAGGCCGACATGGTTGAATACGCACAGCTGGCGGAGCGCCATTTCACGTCGAATGGAACGTACGCCGGTTTCAACACGTCGTTGCCGATCCAATCGCCACGCGAGGCAGGGGCGACCGCGCGCTATCGCCTCGGTTACACCGCGACCGCGAGCGCTTTCACCATTACGGCGACGCCCGAGTCGAGCCAGTCGGCCGATCGTTGCGGCACGCTTACGATCAATCAGACCGGGCAGAAGACCAAATCCGGTTCAGCACCGCTCAGCGAGTGCTGGTAACAAAAAAGCCGCCATTGCTGGCGGCTTTTTTTATCTGGCGCCCGAAGTTGGACTCGAACCAACGACCCCCTGATTAACAGTCAAGTGCTCTAACCGGCTGAGCTATTCGGGCGGGGACGCGCATTGTAAACCGGCGGCGGGCGAGGTCAAGAGGTCGGCGTCAGGAACAGGCCGCATTCGCCGAGGGGCGTTCCCGTCGGGCGCGACCGGAATTGGCCACTACGACGATTCCCAGTAGGGCGCCGCTGCGACGGCAGAGGCGGAAGCTCGCGTTGGTGCCCGCGGCGGATCCATTGGGCAGGTAGCGTACCCGCGGACGGCCGGTGCTGGTCGTAAGGCGAAGCGTAGGGTGCTGCCGATCGAATCGACGCAGGACGTCGGCCGCGGTCGCAGGTGCATCCTGGCGGAGCGGGTCGCGGTAGGCGATCCAGCCCTCCGACCAGTCGGTGCCGTCGAGGCAACTCGCTCCGTCCCGCGAGGGGCAAAGCGTCACCGGCTGGCGGTAGGTAACGGCCGCATTGTGGGCGATCGCGAGCGACGCCGTGAGCTGGTGCAGGCTGGTCGTCGCGCGCACGCTGTCCATCACGTGACGGGCGGCGGGCACGCCGAGTCCCAGCGCGATCGACAGTACCGCGAGGGTGATCACCAGCTCCGGCAGGGTGAGGCCGCGCATCCGGCGCATCTCGATACTCCGTCCATGAAGGTGCCGATACGATGGTCTGCCCGGCGCTGAACGGGCGTCGGACGAGAGCGGATCCGTGTGTAGGAAAACGCCGATGCGCCCAAACCTTAGGAAGCCGACCGCAGACCTATGAGCCTGATGAGCACACCGCAGAACGGCCGCTTCGAGCTCGTCTCACCCTATTCGCCGGCGGGCGACCAGCCGGCGGCGATCGAGCGCCTCGCCGCCGGCTTCGAAGCCGGCCTCGCGCACCAGACGCTGCTCGGCGTGACCGGCTCGGGTAAGACCTACACGATCGCGAACGTCGTGCAGAAGGTGCAGAAGCCGACCATCGTGATGGCGCCGAACAAGACGCTGGCCGCGCAGCTCTACGGCGAGTTCAAGTCCTTCTTCCCGAACAACGCGGTCGAGTACTTCGTCAGCTACTACGACTACTACCAGCCCGAGGCCTACGTCCCGTCGAGCGATACCTTCATCGAGAAGGACAGCTCGGTGAACGAGCACATCGAGCAGATGCGGCTGTCGGCTACGAAGGCGCTGCTGGAGCGGCGCGACACGCTGATCGTCTGCACCGTATCGGCCATCTACGGCTTGGGTGACCCAGGCGAATACCACCGGATGGTGCTGCACATGGTGCGCGGCGAGCGCATCGACCAGCGCGAGCTGATCCGCAAGCTCACGGAGATGCAGTACTCGCGCAACGATTCCGAACTGCGCCGCGGCACGTACCGCGTGCGTGGCGAGGTGATCGATGTGCACCCGGCGGAGAGCGAGAACGAGGCGATCCGCATCGAGCTGTTCGACGGTGAGATCGAGCAGATTTCCGCGTTCGACCCGCTGACCGGCGAGGTCTTCCGGAAGATGCCGCGCTTCACTATCTACCCGAAGTCGCACTACGTGACGACGCGCAAGACCGTGCTCGAGGCGGTCGACACGATCAAGGACGAGCTGCGCGAGCGGCTGGAACAGCTGTACGCGCAGAACAAGCTCGTCGAGGCGCAGCGCCTGCAGCAGCGCACGCAGTTCGACCTCGAGATGCTGGCGGAAGTCGGTTTCTGCAACGGCATCGAGAACTACTCGCGGCACATGACCGGGCAGAAGCCGGGCGAGCCGCCGCCGTGCCTGTTCGACTACGTGCCGGCCGACGCGCTGATGGTCGTCGACGAGTCGCACGTGACGGTTCCGCAGGTGGGCGCCATGTACAAGGGCGACCGCTCGCGCAAGGAGACGCTGGTCGAGTTCGGCTTCCGCCTGCCGTCCGCGCTGGACAACCGGCCGCTGAAGTTCGAGGAATGGGAAGGTCGTGCGCCCCGAGCGATCTATGTGTCGGCGACGCCGAGCAACTACGAGTTGCAGAAGTCCGAGGGCGAGGTGGTCGAGCTGGTCGTGCGGCCGACCGGCCTGATCGACCCGGAGGTCGAAGTGCGGCCGGTCGCCACGCAGGTCGACGACCTGCTCGGCGAGATCAACAAGCGCGTCGCGATGGGCGACCGCGTGCTGGTCACCACGCTAACCAAGCGCATGGCGGAGAACCTCACCGAGTACCTGACCGAGCACGGCATCAAGGTGCGCTACCTGCACTCGGACATCGACACGGTCGAGCGCGTGGAGATCATCCGCGACCTGCGCCTGGGCAAGTTCGACGTGCTGGTGGGCATCAACCTGCTGCGCGAAGGACTGGACATGCCCGAGGTGTCGCTGGTGGCGATCCTCGATGCCGACAAGGAAGGCTTTCTGCGGTCCGCGGGCTCGCTGATCCAGACCATCGGCCGTGCGGCGCGCAACCTGCGCGGCAAGGCGATCCTGTATGCGGACACGATCACGCGGTCGATGAAGATCGCCATGGACGAGACCGATCGCCGCCGGCAGAAGCAGGTGGAATACAACACCGAACACGGCATCACCCCGCAGTCGGTAGTGCGGCCGATCAAGGACATCCTCGAAGGCGCACGCGCCGAGCCCGAGGAGGGCAAGGGCAAGAAGAAGGCACGCCGCGTCGCCGAGCCGGAGACCGACTACGCCGCGCTCAGCCCCGCGCAGATCGCCTCGCGCATCAAGGCGCTGGAGCAGCAGATGTACCAGCACGCCCGCGATCTGGAGTTCGAGGCGGCCGCGAACGTGCGCGATCAGCTACGAAAACTGAAGGAGGCGGGATTCGCCAGCTGATGGCTTGCCGACGGCTGTTGGGCTGGCTACACTGTGCGCCCCTCGCCGGGGTGGTTCACCGGCAACGGGCGGTTAGCTCAGCGGTAGAGCACTACCTTGACATGGTAGGGGTCACAGGTTCGAACCCTGTACCGCCCACCACATACGTGGACAGACGGCGTGACTCGAAAGGGTCGCGCCGTTTGCTTTTGCGCCGACGGCAGGTACTTGCCCGGTGCCGCGTGGCGGCGGCATCGTGGGTCTCCGCACACGGGGTGATCCGATGAAGTCCGCCTTCCTGCTCGCTTCACTGTTGGCGCTGGCCCTGCCGGCGTTCGCCCAGACCGATACATCGGCGCTTCCGAAGCCCGTCGTGGCCGAAACCCAGCTGACCTCGCAGGATCCTGCCGCGGCAACCGACGATGCGGACAAGGGCAAGGTCTGCCGCAACGAGCGTCCGATCGGCAGCAATCGTGCCAAGCGCGTCTGCCGTACGCGCGAACAGATCCGGATGGAAAGCGAGATGTCGCGCGATTCGATGGTCGAAGTCGGGCGCAGGCGCGACAGCGCGAGCGGTAGCGACTGAGGGCGCACCCGTGGCCTGAACGGCCGTCCGTAGCGCGACTGGCCGATCAGGCCGCCCGCCGCCGCTTGCGGGCGGCGGACGACGAGCGCGAAGACGATCGGGGTAGTACCCGCGCCGCGGCGCGCCGGTGCGAGCGCGCCTCCAGCCGCTCGGCCGCGCGGGCCTCGGCTTCGAGCAGCGTCAGCCAAGCGACAAGGCAGGCAGCGACGCCGATCGCAGCGATCGCGCGTCCCGCGGCCTCCAGGCGGCAGACGGCGGCGATCAGGATGGCCGTGAGCACGGCGACGAGTGCGAGCAGGCGGCGAAGGCGGTGCAGCGGGTGGGACATGGCGGGGCGCGGGCTCATGGCGACCTTCCTGAGGTTCCGCGCATTCTTCCCAAGCCGCATGACAGCAGAGTGAGACGACGTTGAAGCGCGCATGACAGCGCGCCGCGCAGGCGCGTGCCCGGCGGCGCGAGGCGGTAAGCTGCGTGTCCCATGCAGTCCCCGGGGCGCCGGGGGCCGGAAGAGGCCCGATGTCCGTCCTGTCCGACCCGTTCGGTCGAACGTTTCCCTACCTGCGGCTCTCGCTGACCGAGGCCTGCAATTTCCGGTGCGGCTACTGCCTGCCGGATGGATACGTCGCGGACGGGCGCCCGGTCTTCCTCGCGCGCGACGAAGTGCGCCGCCTGGTCGCGGCGTTCGCTGCCGTGGGCATGCGCAAGCTTCGCCTGACCGGCGGCGAGCCGACGCTGCGCAAGGACCTCGTCGAGATCATCCGCGAGGTGGCCGGCGTGCCCGGCATCTCGAAGGTCGCGCTGACCACGAATGGCACGCGCCTGCCCGCGCACGTCGCGCCGTGGCGCGAGGCCGGGCTGACCGCGCTCAACGTCAGCGTCGACAGCCTGGATCGCGACGTGTTCCATGCGGTCACCGGCCACGACCGCCTGCCGGAGATCCTCGACGGCATCGACCGTGCGCTCGGTCTCGGCTTCGACGCGGTCAAGGTCAATGCGGTGCTGCTGCGAGGCATCAACGACACCTCGCTGCCGCAGTGGCTCGATTACCTGCGCGAGCGGCCGGTCGCCGTGCGCTTCATCGAGCTGATGCGCACGAACGAGCGCGTCGACTATTTCGAGAAGCACCACGTGCGCGCCGAGGCACTCGAGCGCGAGCTCGCCGCGGGCGGCTGGGTGCGCATGATGCGCGCGGCCGACGCGGGACCTGCCATCGAATACGTGCACCCGGATTACGCCGGGCGCATCGGGGTCATCGCGCCGTACTCGCGCGACTTCTGCGCCGGCTGCAACCGCCTGCGCGTCACCGCGCGCGGCGACCTGCGGCTGTGCCTCTTCGGCGACGCGGGCGTTTCGCTGCGGCCGCTGCTGCAGCGCGACGAGGACCGCGACGCGCTGGTCGACCTGATCGCACACCAGCTGCGGCTCAAGGCGGCCGGCCATGGCCTGCACGACGGCGACAGCGGCGTGACGCCGCATCTCGCATCCATCGGAGGTTGAGTGAGCGTCGAGGCTTTCCACATGGCCGACATACGCGGCAAGCGGCCCACGCGCCGCCGTGCCGTGGCGGTCGGCGAACTGCATGCGGGCGTGGAGGCATTCGCCGCCATCGTCGAGCGCCGCCTGCCCAAGGGCGACGCGCTGGTGATGGCGGAGATTGCAGGGCTGCAGGGCGCGAAGCAGGCGTCCAACCTGATGCCGCTCTGCCATCCGTTGCTGCTGGAACTCGTGCGCGTACGTTGCGTGCCGGTGCCGGAGCGCCATGCCATCCGCGTGTACTGCGAGGTGGCGACCGAGGCGCGCACCGGCGTCGAGATGGAAGCGCTCGCGGGCGCGAGCTCGGCACTGCTCACGCTGTACGACCTGACCAAGCCCGTGGACCCCGCGCTGTCGATCGAGGCGGTGCGCCTGCTGTTCAAGGAGGGCGGCAAGAAGGGCCTGTGGCGGCATCCACTGGGCATGTCGGCCGAGGAGACGGCGCACTACCGTCCTCGCGATATCTCGCGCCTGGACGGCGTCGCGTGCGCGGTGGTCACGTTGAGCGACCGCGCGAGCGCGGGTGACGCCGAGGACGCGTCGGGCCCCGAGCTCTCGCGCGGGCTCGCCGGCCTGGGTGCCGACGTACGCAGCGAAATCCTGCCCGATGGCGTCGAGCCGCTGCGAAGCCATCTGCTGTCGCTGCGCGACGCGGGCGTACGCCTTTGCCTGTGCACGGGCGGAACCGGACTGGGCCCGCGTGATTCCACGCCTGAAGCATTGAGCGCTGCGGGCGGCGTCGAGGTGGAAGGCCTCGCCGAGATGTTCCGCAGCGAAAGCCGCCACTACACGCCACTGGCCTGGCTGAGCCGCGCGCGTGCCGTGCGCCTGGATCGCATGCTGGTGATCGCGCTGCCCGGCAGCACGCGCGCGGCGCGACAGGGCTTCGAGATCCTCGCGCCGGTGCTCGCGCATTCGCTGGCGATGATCGACGGAGCAGGGCACGCGTGATCGATTACGAGGACGCGCTGGCGCGCCTGCTCGGTACCGCGTCGACGTTGCCGGTCGAGCGCGTCGACGCCGCGAATGCGATCGGCCGCGTGCTCGCCGCACCGTTGGCCAGCGCCGAGGCGCTGCCGCCGTTCGACAACTCGGCGATGGACGGTTTCGCACTTCGATGCGCGGGCGAGGTCATCCACGCGGGAACCGTAATCGACGTGCATGGATTGCGCGCGGCTGGCGACGGCGAGGCGCGTGCCGACGACGGCGCCTGGGAAATCATGACGGGCGCGCGCGTGCCCGACGGCCTCGATTCGATCGTTCCGGTCGAGCAGGTGGAGACGCTCGACGACGACGGCGGCGTGCCGCGTATCCGTGTCACGGCCGACGTCACGCCGGGCCAGCACCTGCGCCGCGCAGGTGAGGATTTGCAGGCCGGAGCGGTACTGGCGGAGGCCGGAACGCTCGTCGACCCGGCGCTGCGCATGCTCTGCGCGGCCGTCGGCATCGCGGAGTTGCCGTTGCGCCGCTGTCCGCGTGTCGCGCTGGTCAATACCGGCCGCGAACTCGTCGACGATCCGCGCCGTGCGCTCGGGGCCGGCGAGATCCGCAATTCCAACGGCCCCTTCCTCGCCGCGCGACTCGCCGCTGCAGGTGCCGACGTCGTCGCCTGCCGCACCGTCGGCGACGATGTCGACGCATTTCTCGAAGCGCTCGCGGTCGCGGGCGACGTTGACGTCGTCGTGAGCACCGGCGCGGTGTCGATGGGCCGCTTCGATTTCGTGCCGGAAGCGCTTGCCCGCCTTGGCGCCACGACGCTGTTCCACAAGACGCGCATACGCCCGGGCAAGCCGATCCTCGCCGCCACGCTGCCGGGCGGGGCGCTGTTTTTCGGTCTGCCGGGCAATCCTTCTTCGACGGCCGTGGGCCTGCGTTTCTTCGTCGAGCCCGTGCTGCGTCGCATGCTCGGCATGCCTGACGAGCGCGTCCTCGAGCTGCCGCTGCTCGCGCCTTACGCCAAGCGCGCGCCGCTTCGCATGCACCTGAAGGCGCGCGTGGTGCTGGACGCGGGCGCACGCGCCTGCGTCGAGATCCTCGCGGGACAGGAATCCTTCCGCATCCGGCCGCTGCTCGAGGCGAACGCCTGGGCGGTGGTGCCGGCCGACGTCGATACGCTGCCTGCCGGCGCACGGGTGCGCGTCGTCAGTCGCGGCCATCTGGAGCCCCTCGGTTTGTACGCATGAGAACGATCGAGATTCAGCTGTTCGGCGCACTGCGCGAAGCGGAGCCGTCCGCGCGGTTGGCGGTCGAAAGCGCCGCGACGCATGTCGGCCAATTGCGTAAGGAGCTGGCGGTCGCCATGGCCGCGTGGCCGCCGCAGGCGCGTGCGTTACTGCCGCGCTCCGCCTTCGCCAGTGCCACCACCGTGCTGCGCGATGCCGACCGGTTGCCCGAGGATGGCCGTCTCGCGCTGCTGCCGCCGGTGAGCGGGGGCTGAGATGGCGCAGGTGCATACGGCGATCGTCGACGCGGGCCAGCGAGCGCTGCATATCGCCGCGGCCTTCGATTTTGTCGCGGATCCCGGTTTCGGCGGCTACAACGCCTTCGTCGGACGCATCCGCGACCTCAACCATGGCCGCGGCGTGCTGGGCGTCAGCTACGACATGTTCGACGCGCTCGCGCTGCAGCGCTTCGACGAAATCGCGCGAGAGGCCGTCGCCACGTTCGGCCCCGGCGTGCGCGTCTGGATCGAGCACGCGAAAGGGCGGCTGGACGTCGGCGGCGTGGCCGTGGTGATCGCCGTCGGCACGCCGCATCGTGACGAGGCCTTCCGCGCCTGCCGGCAGGTGATCGAGGCGGTCAAGCACACGGTGCCGATCTGGAAGCAGGAACATTACGAGGACGGCAGCAGCGAATGGAGCGAGGGCTGCTCGCTGTGCCGCGCGGATTGAGTTTCACCGGCGTGGTGCTCGCCGGCGGGCGCTCCTCGCGCATGGGCCGCGACAAGGCGCTGCTTGAAATCGACGGCCGCACGCTGCTCGACCGTGCCGTCGCGCTGCTGCACGACGCGGGCGCGGCGACGGTGATCGTGAGCGGCGACCGACCCGGCGCCACTGCCGATGCGACGCCGGGCCTCGGCCCCGTCGGCGGCATCGCGAGCGTCCTGCCGGGTGTCGACGATGGCGCGATGGTGGTTCTACCGGTCGATATGCCGGCGCTCGATGTCGCCACGCTGCGCATCCTGCTCGCCGCGACCGGCGACGCGCCGGCCGCTCATTTCGCCGGGCATCCGTTGCCATGGGCGGCGCGGATCGACGCGGCGCTGCGGGCCCGGATCCTGGCGTTGGTAACCGACGGCCGCGGCCCTTCGATGCGGGCCTTGCACGCGGCAGCGGGCGGGATCGAGCTGCCTATGGCCGACGCGGCGCGCCTGCGCAACGTCAATGCGCCCGCCGACTGGGCCGCATTCGCATGAAGGTCCAGTTCGAGAGCGGCCGCCTGCGGCTGCGCGTCGGTAACGCGGAACTCGCCGCGCTGCGGGCGGGCGACACGCTCGCCGTTGCGCTCGACTGGCCGGGGCGGCCGTGGCGCCTTGCCCTGGACGCAGGCGACAGTCTGGGCTTCGAAATCACGGCTCGGGACGTGACGCTCGCCTTGCCGCGCGCCGACCTCGACGCGCTTGCCGCACGGCTGCCCGCGCGCGACGGCCTGCGCTACGCCCTCGAGCTGCCGTCCGGCCCGTTGGAGCTGCGTTTCGAGGTCGACCTGCACGACGGGCGCGTCCGTCCGCGTTGACGTGCGGGCCGAAACGGCGAACCATTGGTGGCCTGCGCGACGCCGCCGTCGCGCCCGAAACGAGGTGGCCCGCGGGAACGCCGGCCGAGCGTGCGACATGAGCACTACCATCGCCCCGCGCTGAAACCCTCGCACCGGCCACGCCGGTGCCGCATTCCCGTGCCGCGCCGCCGGCATCGACATCCCGGATTTCCATGATCGCCATCACGCTGCCCGACGGCTCGCGCCGCGAGTTCGACCACCCCGTTTCCGTCGCCGAGGTCGCCGCCTCGATCGGCCCCGGCCTTGCCAAGTCCACCGTCGCCGGTGAAGTCGACGGCAAGCTCGTCGACGCCTGCGACGTCATCGACCACGACGCGAAGCTGCGCATCATCACGCCGAAGGATCCCGAAGGCGTCGAGATCATCCGCCACTCCTGCGCGCACCTCGTCGGCCACGCGGTCAAGCAGCTCTATCCCGAGGCCAAGATGGTCATCGGCCCGGTGATCGAGGAGGGCTTCTACTACGACATCTGGAGCGAGCGCCCGTTCACGCCCGACGACCTCGCCGCGATCGAAAAGCGCATGGCCGAGCTGATCGACAAGGACTACGACGTCATCAAGAAGATGACGCCGCGCGAGGAGGTCATCGCCACGTTCAAGGCGCGCGGCGAGGACTACAAGCTGCGCCTGATCGAGGACATGCCCGACCAGACGCAGATGGGCCTGTACCACCACGAGGAATACGTCGACATGTGCCGCGGCCCGCACGTGCCGAACACGCGTTTCCTCAAGGCGTTCAAGCTCACGCGCATTTCCGGTGCGTACTGGCGCGGCGATTCGAAGAACGAGCAGCTGCAGCGCATCTACGGCACCGCCTGGGCCGACGCCAAGCAGCTCAAGGCCTACATCCAGCGCATCGAGGAAGCCGAGAAGCGCGACCACCGCAAGATCGGCAAGCAGCAGGATCTCTTCCACCTGCAGGAAGAAGGCCCGGGCCTGATCTTCTGGCATCCGAAGGGCTGGTCGATCTGGCAGGTCGTCGAGCAGTACATGCGCCGCGTATACCGCGAATCGGGCTACCAGGAAGTGCGGTGCCCGCAGATCCTCGACGTTTCCCTCTGGCAGAAGTCGGGCCACTGGGACAACTACAAGGACAACATGTTCTTCACCGAGTCCGAGAAGCGGACCTACGCGCTGAAACCCATGAACTGCCCGGGCCACGTGCAGGTGTTCAACCAGGGCCTGCACAGCTACCGCGACCTGCCGATCCGCTACGGCGAGTTCGGCGCCTGCCATCGCAACGAGCCCTCGGGCGCGCTGCACGGCATCCTGCGCGTGCGCGGCTTCACGCAGGACGACGGCCACGTGTTCTGCACGGAGGACCAGATCGAGGCCGAAGTCCGCGCGTTCCACGCGCAGGCGCTGAAGGTCTATTCCGATTTCGGTTTCACCGACATCCAGATCAAGATCGCCCTGCGCCCGGACAACCGCCTCGGCGACGATGCGACCTGGGACAAGGCCGAGAACGCGCTGCGGGAGGCACTGCGCGCAGCAGGCGTCGAATGGGAGGAGCTGCCGGGCGAGGGCGCCTTCTACGGCCCGAAGATCGAGTACCACCTGCGCGACGCCATCGGCCGCACGTGGCAGCTCGGCACGATGCAGGTCGACTTCATGATGCCGGGGCGCCTCGGGGCCGAATACGTCGATGAGGCGAGCCAGCGCCGCCATCCGGTGATGCTGCACCGGGCCATCGTCGGCTCGATGGAGCGCTTCATCGGCATCCTGATCGAGCACCACGCCGGCGTCTTCCCGAGCTGGCTGGCCCCGGTGCAGGCCGTGGTCATGAACATCACGGACGCCCAGGGCGACTGGGTGGAGGAGGTCCGGAAAAGCCTTGTGAATCAAGGGTTCCGGGTTCATTCGGATTTGCGGAACGAAAAGATCGGCTATAAGATCCGCGAGCACACGCTGCAGCGCGTGCCGTACCTGCTGGTGGTCGGAGACCGGGAGAAGGAAAACGGCATGATCGCCGTGCGGACCCGCGGAGGGGAGGATCTGGGCTCGATGACCGTCGACCAGTTCGCCGCGAGACTGCAGGGCGAGGCCCTCTGAGGGCGGCTGTGGCCACGACCGGCCGTCCCGACGGCCGGTTCCATACCTGGAGATCGAAACATCAGTACCGCCGAAAAGCCGAATAGGAAGAACAGCGAGATCCGAGTCCCGCGCGTCCGAGTGATCGGGAGCGATGGCGAGATGGTCGGCGTGCTCACGCGCGACGAAGCCCTCACGATGGCCCAGGACGAAGGCCTCGATCTCGTTGAAATCCAGCCGAATGCGGATCCGCCGGTCTGCAAGATCATGGATTTCGGCAAGTTCCGCTTCGAGCAGCAGAAGAAGGCCAACGAGGCCAAGAAGAAGTCGAAGCAGGTCGAGATCAAGGAAATGAAGTTCCGCCCCGTGACCGACGAGGGCGACTACCAGATCAAGCTGCGCAACATGCGCCGCTTCCTGGAGGAAGGCGACAAGATCAAGGTCAACATCCGCTTCCGTGGCCGCGAGATGAGCCACCAGGAACTGGGTCGCCAGATGGCGCAGCGCATCGAGCAGGACCTGGGCGAGGACATCGTCATCGAGTCCCGCCCGCGCCTGGAAGGCCGCCAGATGGTGATGATGATCGCGCCGAAGAAGAAGCAGCCGTAAGGCGGTTTCGACGTCAGGACGGCCCGCTTCGGCGGGCCGTTCGCGTTTCCGGCGGCGCCGCGGCCGGCTGGGTGCAGGCAAGCGGTCGCTGTATCCGCTTCTGCTTCCGCATGGAGCATGTAGCGGATTCGGCCGCTGGCGGGCGCCGCGCCGGCACGCAAGCTGCTGATTGCACGGCCTTAACGGGTCGTGCACAATAGGCGGCCCGGTTTCGGCCGGGCGCGCCGCAAGGCGCATCAGGACCCGTCACGACCGGCTCGGCCGGCTCGTCGACCAAACGCCGGTATGGGCAGGAAGGAAAGCGTGGCGCAGGCCACCGCCCAGCCAGTCAGACATCCGATTAGGACATCGCAATGCCCAAGATCAAGACCAATCGGGCGGCGGCCAAGCGCTTCCGGAAGACCGCTTCCGGCAAGTACAAGTGCGGCCACGCCAACAAGAGCCACATCCTCACCAAGAAGGCGACCAAGCGGAAGCGCAACCTGCGGCAGACGAACCACGTTCGTGCCGAGGACGCGGGCCGTCTGGACCGCATGCTGCCGTATCTCTGAGGAGGGCTGAACAATGGCACGAGTTAAGCGTGGCGTGATGGCGCGTCGCCGTCACAAGAAGGTTCTGGCCCAGGCCAAGGGTTACTACAACGCGCGCCGCAAGGTCTTCCGCGTCGCCAAGCAGGCGGTCACGAAGGCGCTGCAGTACGCGTACATCGGCCGCAAGCAGAAGAAGCGCCAGTTCCGCACCCTGTGGATCGCGCGTATCAACGCCGCGGCCCGCCAGAACGGCATGAGCTACAGCCGCTTCATCAACGGCCTGCTGAAGGCCGGGATCACGCTCGATCGCAAGGTCCTCGCGGACATCGCCGTCAACGACGCGGCGGGCTTTACCGCGCTGACCGAGAAGGCGAAGAGCGCGCTCGCGGCGTAAGAAGCACCAAGCGAAGCCCGCGCTCCATGCGCGGGCTTTCGCCGAAAGCCTCACGCATGGGGAAGGGCGCAAGTCCTTCCCCATGTTCGTTTCCGGCATGTGGAAATCGCGACGCGGAGCCCGCGTCGGCAGCGGCGGCGGTGCGATGGCACCGCGCCCGCCCATCATCCGGCCGGCGCCCGGCGTCCGGCCGACAGCGGAGAGTGGTGGTCCATGAGTGAGATCCAGTCGCTGACCCAGCAGGCGCTCGCCGACATCGCGGCGGCCGAATCCGCCGAGGCGATCGAGGCGCTGCGCGTCGCGCTGCTCGGCAAGTCGGGCAGCATCACCGGCCAGCTCAAGCAGCTCGGCGCACTGCCGGCGGAGCAGCGCAAGGCCGCGGGCGAGGCGATCAATGCCGCGCGCGACACGGTGACGACGGCGCTCACCGAGCGCCGCGTGGTGCTCGAAGCCGCTGCGCTGGACGCACGCCTTGCGTCGGAATCGATCGATGTGACGCTGCCGGGCACGGATATCGCGCATGGCGGCCTGCACCCCGTCAGCCGCACGCTCGAGCGCATCGCCGAGATCTTCGGTCGGCTGGGCTACCAGCTCGCCGACGGCCCGGAGATCGAGGACGACTGGCACAACTTCGAGGCGCTGAACTTCCCGCCGCACCATCCGGCGCGCGCGATGCACGACACGTTCTACTTCGGCGACGGCCGCCTGCTGCGCACGCATACCTCCGGCGTGCAGGTGCGTTTCATGCAGGACGCGGTGAAGTCCAAGAGCGGTCCTCCGCTGCGCATGATCGCGGCCGGCAAGGTCTACCGCTCCGACAGCGACCAGACGCATACACCGATGTTCCACCAGGTCGAAGGCCTGCTGGTCGACGAGCGCGCGAGCTTCGCCGATCTCAAGGGCACGCTGGTCGAGTTCGTGCGCGCGTTCTTCGAGCGCGATTTCGACATGCGCTTCCGCCCGAGCTACTTCCCGTTCACCGAGCCGTCGGCGGAAGTCGACATCGCCTGGGCGCAGCCGGACGGCAGCACGCGCTGGCTCGAGGAAATACACCGGCTTCGCGTTCGGCCTCGGCGTCGAGCGCTTCGCGATGCTGCGCTACGGCGTCGACGACCTGCGCAGCTTCTTCGAGAACGACGTGCGTTTCCTGCGCCAGTTCGCCTAAGCCGAATCCCGATTCCTGATCCCGCCGGCGCTGCCGGCGCGACGAGCGAGACACCGATGAAGTTCTCCGAAAACTGGCTCCGACAGCACGTGCCGACGCAGGCATCGCGCGACGAACTCGCCGCGACGCTGACCGCGATCGGCCTCGAGGTGGAGGAGGTGACGCCGCTGGGCGAGTCGCTGGACGGCGTCGTCGTCGGACGCATCGTCAGCGCCGAGCGTCATCCGGAAGCCGACCGCCTGCAGGTCTGCCGCGTCGACATCGGGCGCGGCGAGCCGGTGCAGATCGTCTGCGGCGCACCGAACGCGCGTGCAGGCCTCGTCGCGCCATTGGCGACCGTGGGCGCGACGCTGTCGGGCGGTATCGAGATCAAGGCCGCGAAGCTGCGTGGCGTCGAGTCGTTCGGAATGCTGTGCTCGGCGAAAGAGCTGGGGATCGACGCCGATGCGTCGGGCCTGCTCGAGCTCCCGGAGAACGCCCCGGTGGGCGCGCGGCTGAGTGAGTTCCTCGCACTTCCGGACGCGTCGATCGAGATCAAGCTGACGCCCAATCGCGCCGACTGCTTCGGCGTGCGCGGCATCGCCTACGACGTGGCCGCCGCGACGGGCGCGCAGGTGGCGCCGATGGACATCGCGCCGGTCGACGCGGAAATCGCGTCGACGCTGCCGGTCGAGCTCCAGGCGGGCGCCGATGCGCCGCGCTACTGCGGCCGCGTGATCGAGCGCGTCGACGCGACGCGTCCCACGCCCACGTGGATGGCCGAGCGGCTGCGCCGCAGCGGCATCCGCCCGGTGTCGTTCCTGGTCGACGTCACCCAGTACGTGATGATCGAGCTGGGCCAGCCCATGCATGCCTTCGACCGCGGCACGCTCACCGGCCCGGTCGGCGTGCGCCATGCGCGCGACGGCGAGTCGCTGAGGCTGCTCGACGGCCGCGACGTCACGCTCGATCCGCAGTTCCTCGTGGTCACCGACGGCGACCGCGCCGTCGCGCTCGCCGGCATCATGGGCGGGCACGAGACCCGCGTGACCGACGCGACGCGCGACGTGTTTCTGGAGTCCGCGCATTTCGCACCCAGTGCGATCATCGGCCGCGGCCGCAAGCTCGGCCTGCATACCGATGCCTCGCATCGATTCGAGCGCGGCGTCGACCCCGAACTGCCGCGCGAGGCGATCGAGTACGCGACGCAGCTCATCCTCGACGTCGCCGGCGGCCGCGCGGGGCCCGTGGTGGAGGCGGCGCTCGACCAGCACCTGCCGCGTCCGTCCGCGATCCGCCTGCGCCGCGAGCGGTTGGCGCACGTGCTGGGAGCGCGCGTGGCCGACGGCGAGGTCGAACGAATCCTGCGTGCGCTCGGGCTGGACGTCGAAGCCGTCGACGGCGGCTGGCGCGTGACGCCGCCGAGCCGCCGCTACGACATCGCGATCGAGGAAGACCTTGTCGAGGAGGTCGCGCGCATCCACGGCTACGACGCGCTGCCGGCCACGTTGCCGGCGGGCGTGGTGCCGCTGGCGCCCGCGACCGAGTCGCGCATCGAGCCTGCCCATCTGCGTCGTGCGATGGCCGCTCGCGACTATCTCGAAGCCATCAATTATGCCTTCGTCGATGCCGTATGGCTCGATGCCTGGTCGCTGCAGACCGATGCGGTGGCGCTCGCCAATCCGCTGAGCGCGGAGCTCGCGGTGATGCGCACCTCGCTGCTGCCCGGCCTGGTGGCCGCGCTGGGCCGCAATGCCGCGCGCCAGCAGCCGCGCGTGCGCCTGTTCGAACTCGGGAACGTGTTCCATGCGGCGGGCGAGGGCGCTGCACCCCTGCACACGCAGCGCATCGCCGCCGTGGCCTGCGGCGACGTCGGCCGCGAACAGTGGGCAATGACGGCGCGCACGGTCGGCTTCCACGACGTCAAGGGCGACCTCGAGAGTCTTGCCGCGCTGTCGGGTGCCGAGTTCTCGTACCAGCGCTCGAGCAAGCCTTGGGGCCACCCGGGTCGCTCGGCCGACGTGCTGCTCGACGGACGCGTCGTCGGCTGGATCGGCCAGCTGCATCCGCGCCTGCAGCAGGCGCTGGGCCTGGACGTCGACGTGGTCGCCTTCGAGGTCGATCTCGACGCCGTGCAGGCGCGCGCACTGCCGAAGGCGCAGCCGCTGTCGCGCTATCCCTCGGTGCGCCGCGACCTCGCGTTCGTGGTCGCCGACAGCGCCGAATGGGGCGCGCTCGAGGCCTCCGTGCGCGCCGCCGCGGGCCCCTCGTTGCGCGACCTCGTGCTGTTCGATGTCTACCGTGGCAAGGGGGTCGAAACCGGCTTCAAGAGTGTCGCCATGGGCTTGATCCTGCAGGAAAAAAACCGCACTCTGACCGACCGCGACGTGGACGCTGTCGTCGGCGACGTGGTCGCCGCGCTGCAGCGTGAGCACGGCGCGACGATCCGCAGCTGAGCCCGAGGAACCGCACGATGACGCTGACCAAGGCCGAGATGGCCGAGCGACTGTTCGACGAGGTCGGCCTCAACAAGCGCGAGGCCAAGGAGTTCGTCGATTCCTTCTTCGATGCGCTGCGCGAGGCGCTGGAGGGCGGCCGCCAGGTCAAGCTGTCGGGCTTCGGCAATTTCGACCTGCGTCGCAAGAACCAGCGCCCGGGGCGCAACCCGAAGACCGGCGAGGAGATCCCGATTTCCGCACGCACGGTGGTGACCTTCCGCCCGGGCCAGAAGCTCAAGGAGCGCGTCGAGGCCTACTCGGGGGCGACGGACCATGCTTGATCCGGGCAGCAACAAGGAACTCCCGCCGATCCCGGCGAAGCGCTACTTCACCATCGGTGAGGTAAGCGAGCTCTGCGACGTGAAGCCGCACGTGCTGCGCTACTGGGAGACCGAGTTCCCGATGCTCAACCCGGTCAAGCGCCGCGGCAACCGCCGCTACTACCAGCGCCACGAGGTGCTGATGGTGCGGCAGATCCGCGGCCTGCTGTACGAGCAGGGCTACACCATCGGCGGCGCGCGGCTGCGCCTGGAAGGCGACTCGCAGAAGGAAGAGTCGGCGCTGAGCTCGCAGATCATCCGGCAAGTCCGGATGGAGCTCGAGGAAGTGCTGCAGCTGCTGCGGCGCTGATCGGACCAGCGATCGATGATGCCGGTCGAAGGATCGGCCCACGCGCGCTATACTGCGCGCCCGCTTAGGCGGACCGGTTTTCCGGGGTATAGCGCAGCCTGGTAGCGCACTTGTCTGGGGGACAAGTGGTCGTCGGTTCGAATCCGGCTACCCCGACCAAAACGATGGAACGCGACGCCCGGCCCCGGCCGGGCGTCGTCGTTTGTGGGGCCCTCAGACCCGACGTCGAAGCGGCCGTGGAACTTCCCGCGCCTGCGCATGCTCATAGCGCGGCCTCTCCAACGGATCGGAAACCATGCGCCCCATCGTCGTCCTGAGCCTCGCGGCCAGCCTTGCCTTGCCCGCCGCCCACGCGCAGGCGCCCGCTGGACAGGTCGCGCCCGCGCCGCAACTGCTCGAAACCGCCGTCGTGCGGGTGCCCGGCCCCGGCATGTGGCAGGTGCGACGCGGCGACCACACGCTGTGGATTCTCGGCACCGTCTCGCCGTTGCCGGCAGGCATGGCGTGGAACTCGGCGCGCGTGCGCGGGGTGATCGCCCAGGCCGGTGAGGTCATCGCGCCACCGAGCATCACTGTCGACGCCGACATCGGGTTCTTCGGCAAGCTCGCGCTGCTGCCCTCGCTGGTCGGCGTGCGCTCGCTGCCCGACGACAGACGCCTGTCGGATGTCGTGCCCGCCGCCGACTACGCCCGCTGGACGGCGCTCAAGCAGCGCTACATCGGGCGCGACGGCTCGGTCGAGCGCTGGCGACCCATGTTCGCGGGCTTCGAGCTGTACGAGAAGGCGATCAAGACCGTCGGCCTCAGCGGCCGCAACATCGTCGGCAGCGAGCTCGAGGCCGCGATGAAGGGGCGCGGCCTGAAGCCCGTGCGCCCGGTGGCCAAGATCACCGTGGCCAATCCGAAGAAGGCGATCAAGGAGTTCAAGGCCGCGGAATTCGCCGACGCCGAGTGCTTCCGCAAGACGCTCGACCGCGTCGAATCAGACCTGCCGGCACTGGCCGCGCGCGCCGATGCATGGGCTCGGGGCGACATCGACGCGCTGCGCTCGCTGCGCCACCAGGACCTCGCGGACGTCTGCGAGCGGGCGATGCTCGGCGGCCAGTTCGCGAGCAAGTACGGCATGGATCGCCTCGAGGCCGAGGCACGTGCGAAATGGATCGCGCAGGTGGAGTCCAGCCTGTCGAAGCATCGCGTGGCGTTCGCGACGCTGCCGATGCGCGAGGTGCTGTCCCCCGACGGCCTGGTGGCCGCGCTGGCCGCGAAGGGCTATGTGGTCGAGGCACCGGCCAGCGAAGCCGCCCAGTGACAGCAGGTTGCAGCCTTCGGCACCCGCATTAGCATCGGGCATCCGGGACCGGAGATAGCGTCATGTCGCTCCGTGCGCTGTGCGCCGTCGTCGCGATGCTTGCATGCCTGGAGGCGGCCGCGGCCTGTCGCCGCACGGGTTCGACGACGACCTGTACGGCCGAGCCCGGCGTCACCCGCACGCAGCGGGCCGGGCGGGTCGAGACGTCGAATGCGCCGATCGGAGCGACGTGGGAGCGTTACCGCGTCGAGGGAGCGGGCTACACGTACACGTTGGGCACGGATGCCGAGGGGAGGCGCTGGGCCAGTGCGAAGCGCAAGCCGGCCGGGTCGGCGTTCCTGCTCCGGGACGACGGCGGAGCGCCAGCGACCGTGCCGCCGCCGCTTCCGGTAGGCGCGGCCGCGCGCGACTGATCATCGAAGGGAACGGCCGGACGCTCCCCTCCCGCCATCCCCTCGCGGGATCTGCCGATGCAAGCGCGGCTGCCGCGCCGTCGTGAGCGCGGCTCAGCCCGCGACAACGTCGATCAGACCGCCGCCCGCGCCGGTCCGAACAGGCCGGGCCAGCGCTGCAGGACCACCGCGCGGATGCCGGCGACGTCCAGGCCTGCCTCGGCCAGCAGTTGTTCGCGGCTGGCGTGGTGCTGGAACTCGTCGGGCAGGCCGAGGTGGAGCACCGGCAGCGTGATGCCTTCGGCCGCCAGAAGCTCCGCCACGCCCGAGCCGGCGCCGCCCGCGACGACGTTGTCCTCGAGTGTCACGAAGCCTTCGTGCGTGCGTGCGAGTTCGATGATCAGCTCGCGATCCAGCGGCTTCACGAAGCGCATGTTGGCGACGGTGAGGCCGAGCTCGTCACCCACCGCCTGCGCGGCCGGCACGATCGCACCGAAGGCGAGCAGGGCGATGCGCGAGCCACGGCGACGGACCTCGCCGCGGCCGATCGGCAGCGTGTCGAGCGTGGGTTCGATCGCGGCGCCGGGACCGGTGCCGCGCGGGTATCGCACCGCGGCCGGGCCTTCGTAGCGGTGGCCGGTTGACAGCATCTTGCGGCACTCGTCCTCGTCGGCGGGCGCCATCACCACCATGTTCGGCACGCAGCGCAGGAACGAGAGGTCGAGGTTGCCCGCATGCGTTGCGCCGTCGGGGCCCACCACGCCGCCGCGGTCGATCGCGAACAGCACGTCGAGGTTCTGGATCGCGACATCGTGCACGAGCTGGTCGTAGCCGCGCTGCAGGAACGTCGAGTAGATCGCGCACACGGGCTTGGCGCCCTCGCAGGCCATGCCGGCGGCCAGCGTCACCGCGTGCTGCTCGGCGATGGCGACGTCGAAATAGCGCTGCGGGTATTCGCGGCTGAAGCGCACCAGGCCGGAGCCTTCGCGCATCGCCGGGGTGATGCCCATGAGGCGCGGATCGGCGGCGGCCATGTCGCACAGCCAGTCGCCGAAGATGTCGGTGTACGTGGGCTTCTTCGCGCCGGCCTTCGCGACCATGCCCTTGGCGGGGTCGAACGGCGACACGGCGTGGTAGCCGATCTGGTCGCCCTCGGCGAGCTCGTAGCCCTTGCCCTTGGTCGTGATGATGTGCAGCAGCTGCGGGCCCTTCAGGCCCTTCAGCGTCTTCATCGTCGACACGAGCGCGTCCATGTCGTGGCCGTCGATCGGGCCGGTGTAGTGGAAGCCCATCTCCTCGAACAGCGTGGACGGCACGAACATGCCCTTCCAGTGCTCTTCCCAGCGCTTGACGAACTTCGCTGGCGCGCCGTTCTTGTCGCCCAGCAGCTTCTTGCCGCCCTCGCGGATCGCGTTGAGCGCGCGGCTGCCGCTGAGCCGACCGAGCATCTTGGTGAGCGCGCCGACGTTCTCGGAGATCGACATCTGGTTGTCGTTGAGGATCACCAGCAGGTTCGGCTCGGGCTCCATGCCGCCGCCGTGGTTCAAAGCCTCGAACGCCATGCCCGCCGTCATAGCGCCGTCGCCGATCACCGCGACCACCTTGCGGTCGTCGCCGCGCGCCTGCAGCGCGATCGCCATGCCCAGCGCGGCCGAGATCGACGTCGAGCTGTGGCCGACGCCGAAGGTGTCGTACTCGGATTCCTCGCGCTTCGGGAAGGGCGCGACGCCGTCCTTCTGCTTGACGGTGTGGATCGTGTCGCGACGACCGGTCAGGATCTTGTGCGGATACGTCTGGTGCCCGACGTCCCACACGATGCGGTCGGTAGGCGTGTCGAACAGCCAGTGCAGCGCGACGGTCAGCTCGATCACGCCGAGCCCCGCGCCGAAGTGGCCGCCGACCAGCGCGACCTGCTCGATCAGGTAGCCGCGCAGTTCCTCGGCGATCGCCGGCAGCTCGCTTTCGTCGAACTGGCGCAGGTCGGCCGGGGTGCTGATGCGGGAAAGGCGCGGATAGCGCTGCGGGTCAATCATGGAAGCAGCCGGAAAAGCGAACCCCGCATTGTCCCGCGGCGGGGCCGCGAGCGGCAAGGCATCGCGTCCCGCATCCGGCGTCCGTACAGGCTCAGCGGCCGCGCAAACGGCCGAAAAGGCCGCCGGATTTCGAGGTTTCCGGCTCGGGTTCGGGTTCGCGGAACGGCTCCGCGAACCCGGTCGCCAGCGACGCGTTCACGAAATCGGCGACCTCGGATTCCGGCACCGAGCTCGCTTCGGCGATTTCCTTCACCGTCGCCGGGCCCTTCATCATCGCGGTGGCGATGCGGAAGTGCTTGGGGAATTCGCGCTCCGTCTGCGGCCACTTGAGCAGGCGGAAGCGTTCGTCGGCCTCGTAACCCGGCGCGACGCGGCCTTCGCCGGCGAGCAGCGCGCCGTACCACACCAGACGCGAGAGCGGCTGCGCGGTGCCGAGCGCCGCGGTCTGCGCGCTCCAGACGTCGGGCGAAACCGCTTCGAAGTCGGCGAGCGTGGCGTCGCGCTCGAACAGCGGCGTCACCGGCTTGAGCGAGGAGGCCCCGTAGTACTGGCGCTGGTCGGCGTCGATCAGCACCGACGCATCGCCCTGCGCGAAGCGCAGGCGGCCACGCAGGCGGCCGGAGGCAAGCCATTCGGCCAGCGTGCGCGGCTCGGCGTCGCGCAGTGGCGCGGCCGGCGCGACAGGGCGCGGCGTGTCGGCGGGCGCAGACGGGGCAGCGGTCGGTTCGATGCTGGGTGCGGCGGGAAGTACCTGGCCGACCGCCACGCTGGGTGGCTCCTCCGCGACGGCGGCGGGCTCGGTGATCGCCTCGGGATTCGCCGGCAGTTCGGCGGCCGCGGCGTGCGCGGGGCGCTCCTCGGGCAACTGGTCCTCGGGCTGCGGCGACGGTGTCATGCCTGAAGGCTGCGACGGCGTCACCGCGACCGGCGTTGGTGCCGGCGTCGGCGCGCTCGGCCCAGGCGCGGCCACCGGCTCGGCCGCAACGCCATTGGCTTCGCGGATGTCGCGCAGCAGGCGGGCAAGTTCGTCCGGCTCCACCGGACGGCCGATGCGATAGGGCGTCTGCGTGCGAGGCGCGGCCGTGAGGCCGACCACGTGCTTGCCCGCGGCATGCAGGCGCAGCCAGCTCATCGGCCCGTACATGCTGTCCATGTCGACGACGACGTAGTCCGCATGAGTGTCCGGCACCAGCTGCCAGCCGCCGCCGGCGACGGGCAGGGCCTGCTCGAACGCGCGGCGCAGCTCGCTCTCGGTGGACGCGTCCATGCCGGTGAAGCCGAGGGTCAATGCGGCCATCAGATCTCTGCCTTGTATTTGCATCGAGTGTTGCGAATGGGTCCGCGCGCGTCAACGCGTGCTGCGACGCGGCAGTCCGCGCCGTGTCGCCGGCTTCGTGGATTCGTGAACAGGTACCCGCTTCGACGGATCAGCCGGCCAGCCGGCGCGCGCGGCGCGGCAGCTGCGCCTTCAGGAATTCCATCTGGTCCGCGAGGATGTGGCGGTTGGAAAGGATCAGGTGCTCGATCCAGCTCGGGCGGTAGGGCACCGCCAGCAGCGGCATGCCCGCCTGCTGCGGCGTGCGGTTTCGCTTGCGCGAATTGCAGGGGAAGCAGGCGGCGACGACGTTCTCCCAGATGTCGCGCCCGCCCTTCGAGAGCGGCATCACGTGGTCGCGCGTGAGCTGGCTGCGCGGGAAGAGGTCGCCGCAGTACAGGCAGAGGTGCGCATCGCGCGCGAACAGCGCGGGATTGGTCAGCGACGGCGTCGGATTGAGCGCATGCGCGCGGGCACGGCCGCGCGTGGCGACGATCGGATGCAGTTCGACGATGCTGCGTTCGCCGCTGTCGCGTGCCAGGCCGCCGTGCACGCGCAGACAGGGTCCGCCGAGCGTCCAGGCCACCGCACCGCGTGCGTACAGGCAGGTCGCCTCCTGCCAGTGCAGCCAGTCGAGCACGTGGCCGTGCGCGTCGAGCGAAAGCAGGCGGACGCCGTCGAGCGGGAAGCCGCCGGGCGGCGGCGTAAGCGGTTCCACCGACCAGACGGGGTCATGGTCGACGAGTCGCAGGCGGGCATGGGAAGGCGCCATGCCCGGAGCTTATAACGGACCGGTGACGAGGATGCGTCGCCGGTCCCATCGGGCCTCGGGGCGGGTGCCGCGGTTCAGCGCCCCGCGTCGAACGCGGCGGCGTCGAGCGTCATCAGCGAGGCCGAGCCACTGCGGATCGCCGCGACGTGGGCGAGCGTGCGCGGCAGGATGCGTTCGAAGTAGAAGCGGGCGGTTGCGCGCTTGCCCTCGGCGAAGGCCGGCTGGACCTGCGCCTCGTCGAGCGCCGCCACGCTGCGCGCCCACCAGTAGGCGAGGCTGACATAACCCGAAAACAGGAGGTAGTCGTAGGCCGCGGCGCCGAGCTCGTCCGCGTTCTCGCCGCTGCGCTGCGCGAGCTCGACGCTGAGCTGCTGCCATTGCGTCGCGAGTTCCGACAGGGCGCTGCAGTAACCGGCAAGCTCGGCCTTGCCGCCGTTCGCTTCGCAGAAGTCTCGGATGCGGCCCAGCATCAGCTTAAGGCCCGCACCCTTGAGCTGGAACACCTTGCGGCCGAGCAAGTCCAGCGCCTGGATGCCCGTCGTGCCCTCGTAAAGCGTGGTGATGCGCGCATCGCGTGCGAGCTGTTCGAGGCCGTGCTCGTGGATGTAGCCGTGGCCGCCGAAGCACTGCATCGCGTCGTAGGTGACCTCGATGCTCCATTCGGTCAGGCAGGCCTTGACGATGGGCGTGAGGAAACTCACGAGGGCCTCGCCTTCGGCGCGTTCCGCGTCGTCGGCGCCGTGCGTGAAGCGGTCGTACTGCAGCGCGGCGTCGTAGGCCAGCGCGCGGCCGCCTTCGACCAGCGACTTGCACGTCAGCAGCATGCGGCGCACGTCGGGGTGGACGATGATCGGATCCGCCGGCTTGTCGGGAAACTTGGCGCCCGTCGCCGACCGCATCTGCAGGCGCTCGTTCGCGTAGACCAGCGCGTTCTGGAAGGCGCGGTCCGACAGGCCCAGGCCCTGCAGGCCGACCGCGAGGCGCGCGGTGTTCATCATGACGAACATCGCCATCAGGCCCTTGTGCGGCTCGCCGACGAGATAGCCCTCCGCGCCGTCGAAATTCATCACGCACGTGGCCGAGCCGTGGATGCCCATCTTGTGCTCGAGGCTGCCGCAGCGGACGGTGTTGCGCTCGCCGGTCGAGCCGTCCTGCGCGACGCGGAACTTGGGCACGACGAACAGCGAGATGCCGCGGCTGCCGGCGGGCGCGTCGGGCAGCTTGGCCAGCACGAGATGGACGATGTTGTCCGTCATGTCGTGCTCGCCGGCGGTGATGAAGATCTTGGTACCGGAGATCGAATACGTGCCGTCGCCGCGCGGCTCGGCGCGGGTGCGAAGAAGACCGAGATCGCTGCCGCAGTGCGGCTCGGTCAGGCACATCGTGCCGGTCCAGCGGCCTTCGACCAGCGGTTTCAGGAACACCTCGCGCTGCCACTCCGTGCCGTAGACGGACAACGCTTCCACCGCGCCATTGCTCAACAGCGGGAAGTTGCCCCAAGCGAGGTTCGCGGCATCGACCATCTCCTTGATCGGAAAACCCACGAGGTGCGGCAGGCCCTGGCCGCCGTGCTCGGTCGCGGTCACGAGGCCGGTCCAGCCGCCCTCGACGTACTGCGCGTAGGCCTCCTTGAAGCCCGGGGGTGTGCGCACCTCGCCGGTCGCGCTGTCGAGCGTGCAGCCGATCTCGTCGCCGACGCGGTTGAGCGGGGCGAGCACCTCGCGCGCGAAGCGCGCGCCTTCCTCCAGCACGGCGTCGAGCACGTCGCGGGTGGCGTCGGCGAAGCCCAGTCGGGCGAATTCCGGTTCGGCCTTGAGCAGGTCGAACAGGACGAAGCGCATGTCGGTCAGCGGGGCGTCATAACGGCTCATCTCGTTCTCCTCAACGCAGGACGCCCGGCAGGCCCGGGGCAGGGCTCAAAGAACTCCGGTACTCGACGTCGAACGTCTGCTGCGACTTCTCTTCGGGGGTGGCGGCGATCTCACCCTTGAGCGTGTAGGCGACGCCGCGCTGCGAGGCGAGAGCTTCGGCCACGGCAAGCTTCGCGGCCGTTGACGGCTGCACGCTCACGGCGACGACGTCGGCCGATGCCGGCCCGATGTCGAGTGCGGGCGTGGCGACGATGTCGCCGGCGGCCTGGTCGGACGCGGCCAGCGCGAGGCGCACGCGATCGAAACGCATCGGGATCGAGCTGTAGTTCTGCAGGCGCAACTCCACGTCCCAGCTGCCGTCGGCGCGCACGGTGAGTTGCTGGATCTGGGCGGAAGGCTTGGACACGCGTCGCACCGGGCCACTCGCGCACGCCGCCAGCAGCGCGGTCGTCGCGACGAGAAGCAGGCTGGTGCGCACGGGGGGTGGCGTCGGCATCGAGCATCTCCGGTCGGTCAGCCGACGAGCATACCGTCCCGCACGGTGGACGCGGGGCGATCCGATGGAACCGCGCTTTGCGGACCTCGCAATCGCCGAGGCATGCGTCGGCCGCGGGCGCGCTATCGCGTCGTCGCGTGGTCGGCCAGCAATTGCGACCAGTCGCCGGAAGTCGGTGGCGCGGGGCCGTCGTGGGCCTCGCTACGCACGGCGAGCCACAGCGCGCAGCGCTGCGCGAACGCCTGCAGGAGTTCGAGGTCGAGCGTGGTCAGCGGCGGGCCGGCGTCGCGGCGGTCGACGTAGATCGCGCCGAGGCTGCGCTCGCCATCGAACAGCGGAAGCGCGACCAGCGTGCGCAGGCCCGCACGCGCGGGCTCGCGGCCGGTCATCCATGCGGGCTGGCCGATGTCGTTGAACACCACCGGCGTGCGCGAACGCAGCGCCTGCGCGATCGCGCCCAGGCTGCCGGTGAATTCGGGGCCGGTGGCGAGCGAGGCATCGAGCGCCATCGACGTCGCGACGCGGTAGCGGCCGTCCTCGACCGTCAGCACGAAGCCGCGCGTGCACTGCGCGAGCTCGAGTACCGCGCGCAGGCCCTGCTCGAGGAATCGCCTGGTGGCGCGCGCACCGACCTGCGCCGCGGCCGAGCCCTCGATGCGTTCGATCATGCGCGCGGCTTCGTCGCGCCGTTCCTGCCAGCGGCGCAGCTGCTCCGCGGCGGCCTGCGCGTCGAGCACGCCGAATTCGCAGTGCAGGTCGCCGAAGCGCAGCCAGGCGCTGCGGGCGAGCACGGTATCGGTGATGCGCGCGCCGTCGACGAAGGTGCCGTTCTTGCTGTCGAGATCGACCAGCCGCCAGCTACCGTCGGCCTGTTGCTCGAGTTCCGCATGCCGCCGCGACACCGACGCCTGCGGCAGCTGAAGGTCGGAGCCGACCGCGCGCCCGATGCGAAGGCGCTCACCGGGAGCGACGATGCGCGCGATGGCCGCGCCCTCGGGGACGTATGCGATGAGACGTGCCTGCATCGGCCCATCCTAGCGGCTGGAACGGGCCTGCGGAGAAAAGATGCGGCCGGCCGACGAAGGCGGCGCCGGCGGTGGCATGCGCAGGCACCGCCTCGGCTCGCGACGTGGCATCGACCCGTCGCGTCCGTGGTGCGGATTCTCCGTCAGCGCCCGTGCCGCTTCAGGGGCGACGCTCGCTGCGGGCCAGTCGCTCCGCCTCGCGCACGGCGCGCACGTCCAGCGGCCGGATCTGCTCGATGCGACACGGCACCGGCCGGATGCCCGGGCCGAGCGGATACACGCGATCGAAGCGCGCGGACACCTGGCCGGTGTTCTCGGTGAGCTGGATGCCCTGCGCCCACTCGAGGTCGGGGCAGTTGGCCACGTCGAGCAGGTAGGCGCGGGTCGGCGAGATCCATACCGCCAGCGCCTGTTCGCCGAGCGGCGTCCACTGGGTGAACGAGCGCATGTAGGGAAAGCTGGAAACCGGCTCGCCCGCGTGCGCCCGATAGAGCGCGAGCTGGTCCGCGGCACGTTCGGCCGAATGGGTCGCGCAGCCGGCGAGCGCGGCCACGGCAAGAAGGGCGGGAAAGGCGATGCGCATGACCGTCTCCTGGGCGGATGGAATGGATGATGCACCCGTGCGGGGAAGGCCGATGCATGGGCGTCGTGCCTGTTCAGCACGCGGGCGGCTTGCCAATGTCTCCACCTCTCCGTAACATGCCGCCTCCCACGGCCCGGCCGTGGTCGTGGCCGGGTAGCTCAGTTGGTAGAGCAGGGGATTGAAAATCCCCGTGTCGGGGGTTCGATTCCCTCCCCGGCCACCACGATTCGATGGAGAAGCCCGCACCCGTTGCGGGCTTTTTCTTTTGCGCCGTCGCCTTGACCGCATGCGCCGCAGGCGGTCGAATGTCCTTCGCAAAACGGAGGTCGCCATGAAGCTCTGGTCCATTGACGGCAATCGCCAGAAGCTCGACGGCGGCGCGATGTTCGGCAACGCGCCGCGCGCGCTGTGGTCGCGCTGGGCCGCGCCCGACGAGCAGGGCCGCATCGACCTGGCCTGCCGCGCACTGCTGGCGACGCCGCTGGCCGGCAGGACGGTGCTGTTCGAGGCCGGCATCGGCGCGTTCTTCGAGCCGAAGCTGCGCGAGCGTTTCGGCGTTGCGGAGGATCGCCACGTGCTGCTCGAGTCGCTGGCGCAGGCGGGCTTCGCGCCGGAGGACATCGACGTCGTCGTGCTCTCGCACCTGCATTTCGACCACGCGGGCGGCCTGCTCACGGCCTGGCAGGAAGGCGCGGAGCCGTCCCTCGTCTTTCCGAATGCCACCTACATCGTGGGCCGCCGGCATTTCGAGCGTGCGATCGATCCGCATGATCGCGACCGCGCGAGCTTCATTCCTGCGCTGCCCGGGCTGCTGAAGGCCACCGGCCGGCTGGAACTGGTCGACGGCGGACATTCGCAGGCGCTGGGCGACGCGGTGCGCTTCCATTTCAGCGACGGCCACACGCCGGGGTTGATGCTGGCCGAGATCGTCGGCCCGCCGGACGCGCAGGGCCGCCCGCACGGGGGCGTCGTGTTCTGCGCCGACCTCATCCCCGGCCGTCCGTGGGTGCACGTGCCGATCACGATGGGCTACGACCGCAACGCCGAACTGCTCATCGACGAGAAGCGCAGCTTCCTCGACGACATGCTGGCCCGAGACGTCCATCTGTATTTCACCCACGACCCCGACTGCGCGCTCGCGCGGGTGACGCGTTCGGCCGAGGGGCGCTTCGGCACGGTCAACGAGGTTCCGCTGCTGCAGGCGCGGCCGCTCGCCGCATGAGACGGGGTCTTGCCGCCGGCACATTGCTGGCGCTGATGATGGTGGCCGGCGCGGTGCGCGCCGACGCGACCGTGGAGGGCGACCCCGTCGCGTCCAATACGCTGGAGGACGCCGACTTCGGCGTTGTGTCCAGCCAGTTCGGGCTGGAGCGGCGTGTCGAGATGTACCAGTGGCGTCGCGACGACGAAGGCGGGTATTCGACGGTCTGGAATGCCGCGCCGATCGATTCCTCGTCGTTCGATGCGCCTCACCGCAACCCGTCGCGCCTGCCGGTGCGCAATCGCCAGTGGTGGGTCGAGTCGGCGACGCTGGACGGTAAGCCGCTTCCGCTCGCGGTAATCCGGCTGCTCGGCCAGTGGCAGGCGGCCAAGCCGAATTTCTCGCGATTGCCGGGCAAGTTCGCCGAGCGCTACCAGCCCGAGGGCGACGGGCTGGCGAGCAGCTACAACCCCCTCGCGCCCGAGATCGGCGACGTGCGCATCACCTGGCACGAATTCGTGCTGCCGCCGCTCGCCGGAAAGGTCGAGCTGCACGAGGGCGAGTGGCGCCTGAGCGCGAAGGCCGCCGCGGCGCCCGCGGTGGCGCGCCCGGCCGTCGACATCGCGGCCGCCGCGCGCAGCCCGGCGCTGCGACTGCGGCCCTGGCTCATCGCGATCGCCATCGCCGCGCTCGCAGCGCTGTGGTTCCTCATCCGTGCCATCACCGGAGGCAAGTTCTGATGCCCGTTGCGTCGCCCGTGGTCACGCTTCTCGTCGCCGGCCTGCACGGCCTGCTCCTGCTGATGCTGCTGGTGCCGATCGTGCTGCTGCGTCGCGGCCGCAAGGTCGGCCTCGGCCATGGCGGCGACATCCAGTTGCTGCAGCGCATCCGCGCGCACGGCAACTTCGTCGAATACGTGCCGCTTGCGCTGATCCTGATCGCGCTGCTGGAAATCACCGGGTTGCGGCGCGAGGCCGTGGCGCTGCTGGGCGGCGTCCTGCTGATGGCGCGCGTGCTGCACGCGGTCGGGCTGTGGCGTTCGCCCGGTTACTCGTTCGGGCGCTTCACGGGCACGGTGCTGACGTTCCTCGTGATCCTCGCGTCGGCCGCGCTCGCGATCACGCGCGGCGTCGCCGGCCTTTCGCTGGGCTGAGCCATGCATCCCGCGCGCGTAGACCGCGCACGGCTGCGCGTGCTGACCGACCTGCCGAACGTCGGGCCGTCCATCGCCGGCGATCTCCGACGCATCGGCGTCGAGACACCGGCGCAGCTTGCCGGACAGTCGCCGCTCGCGCTGTACGAGCGGCTCTGCGAGGTCACCGGCATACGCCACGATCCGTGCGTACTCGACGTCTTCATGTCGATCACGTGCTTCGTCGACGGCGGACCGTCGCTACCGTGGTGGGACTACACCGCCGAGCGCAAGGCGCTGCTCGCACGCTGACCGCAAACGAAAAGGCCGGCGCATGCGCCGGCCTTTCGACTCCGTGACCGCTGGCCTCAGGCGGCGGCGGCCTGCGTGGCACGAGGGCCTTCGCGCAGCGCGCGGCCGACCATCGCCACCACCATGTCCAGCTCCTCGCTGGTGATGGTGAACGTGGGCGTGAAGCGCAGCGAATTGACGCCGCCGTGGATCACGCCGATGCCGCGCTCTCGCAGCCACTCCTCGGTCGAGCCGGCGCCGTAGCACTTGAACTGCGGGGCCAGCTCGCAGGAGAACAGCAGGCCGGTGCCCTGCACCTTGGTGATGAGCCCGCCCAGCTCGGCGCGCAGCGCTTCGAGCCGCTCCAGCGCTTCGACGCCGCGCGCGCGGATGTTTTCGCGCACGTCGGGCGTGACCTGTTGAAGTACCGCCAGCGCGACGTCGAGCGCGCGCGGATTCGTGGTCATCGTGTTGCCGTACAGGCCCTTGCGGTACAGCGCCGCGGCGCGCGCGTTCACCGCCAGCACCGACAGCGGGTACTGGCCGGCGTTGAGCGCCTTCGAATAGGTCTCCATGTCCGGCGCGTCGGCGTTCTCGAAACCGGGGTAGTCGACGATCGACAGCGCGCCGGTCGCGCGCAGGCCGGCCTGGATCGAATCCACCAGCAGCAGGCCGCCATGCGCGTGCGTGAGCTCGCGGGCGGTGTCGTAGAACGCGCGCGGCACGCCGCGGCCGGGGTCGCCTTCGCCCATCACCGGCTCGAGGAACATCGCCTCGATGAACCAGCCGTTCGCGTCGGCATCGGCGAACGCGCGGCGCAGCGCCTCGACGTCGTAGGGCTCGACGGTGATGACCGAGTCCTCGCCGCGGAAGCTCGCGAGGTGCTGCATGTAGGTCTTCCGCGAGGAATCCGAATACAGCGCCGGGCGCTCGGTGCGGCCGTGGAAGCTGCCCTTGACCACGAGGCGCTTGATCGTGCGGCCGGCGTGGCGCGCGCCCGGGTCCGTCATCAGCTTCGCGTTGGCATCGGCGATGCGCGAGGCCAGTGAGACCGATTCGGAGCCCGAGTTCAGGCACAAGAAGCGCTCGTACGGACAGCCGCCGCGGGTCGTGCCGATGGCGGCGCGCAGCGCGCGGTCGAAACGCAGCTGCGAGAGCGAGGGCGTCATGATGTTCGCCATCACCTGCGGCTTGGCCATCGCCTCGATGACCTTGGCCGGCGCATGGCCGAAGCCGAGCATCCCGTAGCCGCCCGAGTCGTGCAGCACCGCGCCCTTGAGCGTGACCACCCACGGGCCGCGCGCGACCAGGGCGACGTACGGGTTCACCGCGTCGTCGGCATAGAAATTGACGAAGCCCGCCTGCACGGCAGCGATCTGCGCGTTCTCGTCGAGGTCGAGCAACTCGGCGACCTCGCCTTCGATCGCCGCGAACTCGCGGGCGGCGGCCTCGATGGCCTCGCGCAGCTCGGGGTGCGAGGCGGCGAAGCGCTCGATCGTCGCATCGTCCAGCCCGCTCGTTCGACGCTGGCCGCCGCGGGCGCGTAGGGGCGCGAGGAGGGCGACGGCGTTCGCGGTGGTATTCGACATGGCGGGCTCCTGAGGTGCAGGGAGGGAACGGGCGGGAAAACGCGGCGAAACAGCGGGCGCGGAAGCGCGCGCGAAGGCGTTTTCCGTTTCCATTCAAAAGGTTGCAGGCATGCTATCACGCGGGTTTTGCGCCGATAACCCCCGCCGCGCCGCTACACTGTGCGGCCGTGCGCGCCGCGCCCGCTGCACCGCGATGGTTCCTTCCGCCTTGAAGAAATCCGATTTCGACTATGCGCTTCCGCCCGAGCTGATCGCGCAGGCGCCGCTGCCCGAGCGCTCGGCGAGCCGCCTGCTGGTGGTGCCCGGCGATAGCGATTCGCTGCAGGACCGCGTGTTCCGCGACCTGCCGTCGCTGCTGCGCGCCGGCGACCTGCTGGTGTTCAACGACACCCGCGTGATCCCCGCGCGCCTGTTCGGCCGCAAGGCGACGGGCGGCCGCGTCGAGATCATGATCGAGCGCCTGCTCAGCGGCGATCGCGCACGCGCGCAACTCGGCGTCAGCAAGACGCCGAAGGACGGCGCGGTGATCGAGCTCGACGCCGGCGGCATCGCGCGTGTGCTCGGACGCGAGGGCGGCTTCTACGACCTGCAGTTCGAGGTCGGCGAGCCGTTGGAAGCCTGGCTGCTGCATGCCGGCCGGCTGCCGTTGCCGCCCTACATCCAGCGCGAGCCGGGTGCGGACGACGCCGAGCGCTACCAGACCGTCTTCGCGAAGGAGGTCGGCGCCGTCGCCGCGCCCACCGCGGGCCTGCACTTCGACGAAGCGCTGCTCGACAGCCTGCGCGTGATGGGCGTGCAGTTCGGCCACGTCACGCTGCACGTCGGCGCAGGCACGTTCCAGCCGGTGCGCGTCGACGACCTCAGCCAGCACGTGATGCACAGCGAGTGGATCAATGTCGGGGCGGCGCTGGTCGAGCAGATCCGCCGCACGCGCGAGGCGGGCGGGCGGGTGATCGCGGTCGGCACGACGGTGGTGCGCGCGCTGGAAAGCGCGACGCGTCGCGGCGCGGACGGGGAGCCCGTGCTCGCGCCTTTCGCCGGCGAGACGCAGCTCTTCATCCTGCCGGGTTATCGCATCAGCAGCATCGATGCGCTGGTCACCAACTTCCACCTGCCGCAGAGCACGTTGCTGATGATGGTGTCGGCCTTCGCCGGCCGCGAGCGCGTGTTCGAGGCCTACGCCCACGCCATCCGCGCGCGCTACCGCTTCTTCTCCTATGGCGACGCGATGCTGCTGTTCCCGCGCAAGGCCGAGCCCCGCGCACCGGAATGACGAACACGTCGCCACGCGCCGGCTGAACCCGCGTGCCGGCCTCGGCCCGCGCCATTCACGCGCTCCGGGCCCTCGTCGGCGCGCGACGTGCGATGGCGTCATCCGTACGGCGCGGGCTCCACAGCCCCTCAACCATTACCGCGTATCGAGAGATCCATGAGCCGCATGTCCTTCCAGCTCCTCGGCACCGACGGCGCAGCGCGCCGCGGGCGGCTGACGTTTCCGCGCGGCACGGTGGAGACGCCTGCCTTCATGCCGGTCGGCACCTACGGCTCGGTCAAGGGCGTCACGCCGGACCAGGTGCGGGAGCTGGGCGCCGAGATCATCCTCGGCAACACCTTCCACCTGTACCTGCGACCGGGCCTGGACGTCATCGGCGACCACGGCGGCCTGCACGGCTTCACCCGCTGGAACGGGCCGATCCTCACCGACTCCGGCGGCTTCCAGGTGTTCTCGCTCGCCCATCGCCGCAAGATCACCGAGGAAGGCGTCACCTTCGCCTCGCCGACCGACGGCGCCAAGGTCTTCCTCGGCCCCGAGGAAAGCATGCGCATCCAGAAGGTGCTCGATTCGGACATTGTGATGATCTTCGACGAGTGCCCGCCGGTGCATAAGGACGGCGTGCCGGTGTCGCCGGACGTCGTGCGCCGTTCGATGGAGCTGTCCCTGCGCTGGGCCGAGCGCAGCAAGCGTGCGCACGAGGGCAATGACGCGGCGTTGTTCGGCATCGTGCAGGGTGGCGTGCACCACGACCTGCGCACGCGCTCGGCCGACGGCCTCAAGGCGATCGGCTTCGACGGCTACGCCATCGGCGGCCTCGCGGTGGGCGAAACGGAGGCCGAGCGCAACGCGATGCTCGAGCACACCGCGCCGCAGCTGCCGACGGATCGGCCCCGCTACCTGATGGGCGTCGGCCGCCCGGAAGACCTGGTCGAGGCGGTGGCGCGCGGCGTCGACATGTTCGACTGTGTGATGCCGACCCGAAACGCCCGCAACGGTCATTACTTCACCGCGGGCGGTACCGTGCGCGTGCGCAATTCGAAGTACGAGCGCGACATGCGTCCGATCGAGGAGGGCTGCGACTGTTACGCCTGCCGCAACGGTTACACCCGCAGCTACCTGCGCCACCTCGACCGCTGCAACGAGATGCTGGGGCCGATGCTCGGCACGCTGCACAACCTCCGTTACTACCAGCGCCTGATGGCCGGCATGCGCGAGGCGATCGCAGAGGGGCGCTTCCAGGCCTTCCGCGACGCCTTCTATGCGGCGCGCCGCGACGGGGCCGGCGGCTGAACGGCGCGGGCCGCCACGCGGCCCTAGCGGGTGGGTCGTGAAGCACGTGGCATAATCCCGGGTCGTTTTCGTCGGACCCGACCATGTCCCTGCTCGATTTCCTCATTCCCGCCGCCCATGCCCAGGCTGCCGCCCCCGCTCCGGGTGCCGGCGGTGCGCTCGGCTTCCTGCCGATCCTCGTGGTCATCGGCGTGATGTACTTCCTGATGATCCGTCCGCAGATGAAGCGCGCGAAGGAGCATCGCGGGATGCTCGAGAAGCTGGCGCGCGGCGACGAAGTGCTGGCCGCGGGCGGCCTCGCGGGTGTCGTGACCGACATCGGCGAGAACTTCGTGACCATCGAGATCGCCGACAGCGTGCGCGTTCGCGTGCAGAAGGCCGCGATCGGCAACGTGCTGCCGAAGGGCACCTTGAAGGCGGCCTGAGCCGCGAGCACTTGAAGGCGGCTCAGGCCGCCCCTACACGCCTTGCATGCGGCGGGGAGCCGCCTGGACCTCGATGCTGACCTTTCCACGCTGGAAGTACTTCGTCATCCTCGCCGTACTGGTGCTGAGCGCGCTCTACGCGTTGCCCAACCTGTACCAGAAGGACCCGTCGGTGCAGATCACCGGCACCGGCGATGCCGTCGTCGACGATGCCCTGCGTGGCCGCGTGCAGCAGACGCTGCAGTCGGCGCGCATCACGCCTCGTGCGATCGAGCGCGAAGACAAGAGCCTGCTGGTGCGGTTGAACGACCCGCAGGTGCAGACCCGCGCCGCCGACCTGCTGCGCCCGCTCGAGGCCGACGGTTACCAGGTGGCGTTGAGCCTCGCCTCCACCGTGCCGGACTGGCTCGACGCGATCGGCGCCAAGCCGATGCCGCTCGGCCTTGACCTGCAGGGCGGCGTTCACTTCGCCATGCAGATTGACCAGCGCGCGGCGCTCAACAAGCGCCTCGATGCCTACGTCGAGGACATCCGCGCCCAGCTGCGCGACGGCGGCGTGCCGTTCGGCAGTGTCGAGCGCGACGCGTCCAACAATCTGCGTGTGACGCTGCAGTCGGCCAACGACGCCGGCCGCGCCGGCAAGTTGCTGCAGCAGGCCTATCCTTCTTTCGTGCAGCAGCGCGAGGGACAGCAGCTGACCCTGGCGATCCCGCAGGCGGAGCTGAACCGCTTCGCGCAGGAAGCGGTCGAGCAGAACCTGACCACGCTGCGCAACCGCGTCAACTCGCTCGGCGTGGCCGAGCCCGTGGTGCAGCGCCAGGGCACCGACCGCATCGTCATCGAACTGCCCGGCCTGCAGGACACGGCCGAGGCCAAGCGCCGCATCGGCGCGGCCGCGACGCTCGAGTTCCGCGCGGTGGTCGGCGACGAGAACGAGGCCGCGGCTGCGGTGCGCGACCGCTCCGTGCCGGCAGGCGCGAAGATCTACTACACGCAGAACAAGCAGCCCCTGCTGCTGTCGCGCCGCGTGCTCGTCTCGGGCGACCAGCTGGTCGACGCGCGTCCGGAAATCGACCAGACCACCGGCCAGCCGAGCGTGAGCATCGTGCTCAACAGCGCCGGCGGCAAGCGCATGTTCGACCACACCGCGGAGAACGTCGGCAAGCGCATGGCCACGGTCTACGTGGAGCAGGTGCCGATCACGCAGATGGTCGACGGCAAGGAGGTCAAGAGCTTCCGCACCGAGGAGCGCGTGATCAGCGCGCCCACGATCCAGGGCGTATTCGGCAAGAACTTCCAGACCACGGGCCTGTCGCAGGAAGAGGCCGACAGCCTCGCCAAGCAGCTCAAATCGGGCGCGCTGGCCGCGCCGATGCAGTTTGTCGAGGAGCGCGTGATCGGTCCGAGCCTTGGCGCCGACAACGTCGAGCGCGGCACGCGCGCGGTGCTGTACTCGTTCGTGTTCGCGCTCGCCTTCTTCCTCGTCTACTACCGCATGTTCGGCGTGATCACCTGCCTCGCGCTGCTGCTGAACCTTCTGATGGTGATCGCGATCCTGTCGCTGCCCTTCATCGGTGCCACGATGTCGCTGCCCGGCTTCGCCGGCCTCGCGCTCACCGTGGGCATGTCGGTCGATGCGAACGTGCTCATCAACGAGCGCATACGCGAAGAGTTGCGACTGGGCGTGCCACCGCAGTCGGCGATCGCGATCGGCTACGACCGCGCCTCGGGCACGATCTTCGACGCGAACATGACCGCGATGCTCGCCGGCATCGCGCTGCTCGCGTTCGGCACCGGCCCGCTCAAGGGCTTCGCGCTCACCCTCATCGTCGGCATCCTGACCTCGGTATTCACGGCGGTCACGGTTTCGCGCGCGATGGCGACGCTGATGTACGGCGGCCGCCGCAAGCCCAAGTCGATCTCCATCTAAGGCCGCGCCATGAAGCCGTTCAACGTCTTTCCGTACGACAGCAAGATCAACTTCATGCGTCTGCGCTGGGTCTCGACGATCCTGGCGCTGGCCCTGATGCTCCTGGCCATCGGCTCGATGGTCTTCAACAGCTTCCCGAACGGCCGTTTCGACGGCTCGCGCACCTTCAACTACGCGCTCGACTTCTTCGGCGGCGCACTGGTCGAACTGCGCTTCGAAAAGCCGGTCGACACCGAACTGGTCCGCGAGAAGCTCGCCGATGCCGGCTTCCCGAACGCGCAGGTGCAGTCGCTGGGCTCGGAGACCGAGCTGCTGGTGCGCCAGAAGGCCGAAACCGAGGGCACCGGCGACGAGGCCGTCGGGCAACTGGCCGAACGCATCGTGCAGGCGGTGCAGATGCCGGGTAACGCGGCCCGCGTGGTGCGCAGCGACGCCATGGGCAAGCAGGTCGGTAACGAACTGGCATCGAACGCCGCGCTCGCGCTGACCTTCGTGATCCTCGGCTTCCTGATTTACATCGCGATGCGCTTCGAATGGAAGTTCGCGGTGGCGGCGATCCTGACCACGCTGCACGACGTGATCGTGGTACTGGGCTGGTTCTCGCTGACCGGGCACGAGTTCGACCTCACCGTGCTCGCCGGCGTGCTGGCGGTAATGGGCTTCTCGATCAACGACACCATCGTGGTTTTCGACCGCGTGCGCGAGAACTTCCGCTCGATGCGCGCCGACCCCGCGGCCATTCTCAATGCCTCGGTCAACCAGACGCTGTCGCGAACGGTGATCACGTCGTTCGTGGCGTTGCTGACCGTGGTCGCGCTGTACATCTACGGCGGCGGATCGCTGCGCGGCATGGCCGAGGCGCAGATCATCGGCATCATCCTCGGCACCATCTCGTCGATCTTCGTCGCCTGCCCGCTGCTGATGTGGCTGGGCGTGACCAAGCAGGACCTGATGCCGAAGGCCAGGGACGAGGCGGCGCTCGCGCGGCGCCCCTGATTCCCGGCGACGGATACGAAAATGGCCGCAGCGATGCGGCCTTTTTCATCTGCTGGGAATGGTGGACGCCGAAGTCGAGGACGAAGGGGCGCCGGCTCTTCCGATCGCAAGCAACAGATACGAAGAAGGCCGCATCGCTGCGACCTTCTTTTTTCCTGAAGCTAGGGGTCAGGCGGCGTCGAACGCCGCCGCGTACCCGGTGTCGACAATGCGCTTCTGCAACTCGTCGCAGACCTTGAGGTTGCCGGCGACCAGCGGACGGCCGGCGAGGCCGCGGTTGTCCATCGGCCCGGTCGGGCGACCGCGGAAGTCGACGACCTTGCCGCCGGCCTCGCGCACCAGCAACGCGCCGGCTGCGATGTCCCAGGGCTTCAGGCCGGCCTCGAAGTAGCCGTCGACGCGACCGCAGGCCACGTACGCGAGGTCGAGCGCGGCCGAGCCGGTGCGGCGGATGTCCTCGGCGTGGCGGAGCAGGCCGTCGACGCACTTGAGCTGCGCGCTGGCGGTCTCGCGCTCGCGCGGCGGGAAGCCGGTGATCAGCATCGCGCCTTCCAGGTCCTTGCGATCGGCCACGCGGATGCGCTTGTCGTTGAGCACCGCGCCGGCGCCGCGGCTGGCGTGGAAGATCTCGTTGCGCAGAGGGTCGAAGACCAGGCCGTGGATCGGCTCGCCGTTCTCCACCAGTGCGATCGACACGCAGAAGTGCGGGATGCCGCGGAGATAGTTGCTGGTGCCGTCGAGCGGATCGATGACCCAGGTGTAGCGGGCGCGCGGGCCGGAGTTCAGAGGGCCGCTTTCCTCGCCGAGGATGGCGTAGTCGGGCGTGGCGCGGCGGAACTCCTTGATGATCTCCTTCTCGGCCAGGCTGTCGACTTCGCTCGCGAAGTCCATACGGCCCTTCTCGACGACGTTGAGCGCGTCGAGCTTGTGCATGTGGCGGAGGAGAACATTGCCGGCGGCGCGCGCGGCCTTGATCATCAAGGTGATGGCGGGTTTCTGCATGGGGTGTCCGGGCGCGCTGGCCGTGGAAAAGAGCGATTCCGCCATCGGCGGCGGGGCGCGAAGCTTACCATTGCAGGCATGGATCCCGATTTCATGACGCTGGCCGCGAGCCGCATCCGCATCGTGCTGGTGGGCACGCAGCACCCCGGCAACATCGGCTCCGCCGCACGTGCGATGAAGACCATGGGCCTTCACCGCCTGCTGCTGGTCGCCCCCGAGAAGGCGCCGAACGCCGAGTCCTTCGCGCTGGCCGCGGGCGCGGATGACGTGCTGGAGGCCGCCGAGACCCATCCCGATCTCGCCTCGGCGCTCGCCGGCTGCCACCGCGTGATGGGCTGCACGGCCCGCAGCCGCCGCGTGGCGCTGCCCGAGCTGCCGCCGCGCGTGGCCGCCGTTGAGCTGGCCGCCGGCGCGGCCGCAGGGGAGGTCGCGCTGGTATTCGGGCGTGAGCGCACCGGGCTGACCAACGAGGAGCTGCACCTCTGCCATCAGGCGGTGCACATCCCGGCCAATCCCGGCTACAGCTCGCTGAACCTCGCCGCGGCGGTGCAGGTGCTGGCCTACGAGACGCGGATGGCGCTGCTCGAGCAGGTCGAGCAGGGCATGGCCGAGCCGCGCGATCCGCCGGCCTCGCACGAGCAGCTGGAGGGCTTCTACGGCCAGCTGGCCGAGACGCTGGAGGCGATCGACTTCCACAAGGGCCGCGCGCCCGACAGCGCCATGCGCAAGCTGCGCCGCATCTTCAACCGCTCGGCGCTGGACGAGCGGGACGTCCGCCTGCTGCGTGGCGTGCTGGCCGACGCGCAGCGCATGGCGCGTCTGGCGGCGGGCAGCGGAGGCGAGGACGCCTCGACCTGAACCAACGCTGGCCGGCCGTGAAGGCGGCGTGGCGGAACGCGACGGCTGTCCCAACCCGGGCCTTTTTCGATTAGGCTCCGCACGGGGAGCCTTCCGGTCGTTCGCCTTGATCCAGCGCGTCTTTCGTTTCGCCTGCCTGCTTCTGGCCTTGGCCGTCGCCTCCCCGTCGACCGCGGCCGGCGACGCGCCGTCCGGCGTGCTCGTGCTCGGCCGCCTGAGCGACGACCCGGGCGCGCATTACGACCAGCTCAAGCCGCTGCTCGACTACGTGGTGCCGCGCATGGCCGGCGTCGGCATCCGCGAGGGCCGCATCCTGATGGCGCGGGACGCGCAGCAGATGTCCAGCTACATGCGTCGCGGGCGCGTGGACTGGGTGACCGAGACGGCCGGGACCGCGATGCTGCTCGGCCAGCGTGCGGCCGCCCGCCCGATCCTGCTGACCGAGCGCGACGGCGTGAGCCGCTACCACAGCGTGTTCTTCGCCCGTCGCGACCGCGGCATCGCCCGGCTCGACGACCTCCGCGGCCACCGCATCGCGTTCCAGCGCGCCTCGTCTACCAGCGCCTACTTCGTGCCTGCCGCCACGCTGCTCGACCGCGGCATGCGCCTGGAAATCCTGCTGTCGCCCGACGACCAGCCCGGCGCGGGCGCCGTCGGCTACCTGTTCGCGCGCTCCGAGCTCAACATCGCGACCTGGGTGCACAAGGGGCTGGTCGACGCGGGCGTCATGAGCAACGTCGACTGGAACAACCCGGAGCGGGTGCCGCCCGCATTCCGCCGCGATCTCGCGATTGTCGGCCGAACCGAAGACTATCCGCGCGCGGTCGAGGTAGTGCGCGGCGACCTCGATCCCCGCATCGCGGCGCGGCTGCGCGAGGTGCTGCTCGAGGCCTCGAACGATCCGGCCGGCCGCGAAGCGCTGCTCGCCTTCTTCGGCACCACGCGCTTCCTGCCCCTGGACGCCTCGGCGGAACAGTCGCTGGCCGGCATCGCCCGTGGCGTCGCGCGGATCAAGGCCGACGTCGAATGAAGCTCCGCATCGGCCTGCAGGCGCAGTTCTTCGCGATGGTGGGCTTCGCAGTGCTCGCTGCAAGCGCGCTGATGGTGCTGTTCTGGATGCGGCAGCAGGAGGTGCAGGGCACCGTCGAGCAGCTCTCGCGGCAGGCCACCGACCAGGTGCTGGATGCCAACCTCAGCCGGCGCGCCGAGGGCGCGACCGAACAGCTCGCCAAGGAGCTCGTCAACCCGCTGTATTTCTTCGACCTCGACGCCGTAGGGGGGCTGGCCAAGAGCATGCAGGGGCAGCCGGGCGTGAAGTACGTCCTGGTGTTCGATGCCGAGGGCAACATTCTCCACGACGGCACCGCGGACATACCGAGTTATGGCCTGCGCATGAACGACGACCTGGCCTTCGAGGCGATCGCCACGCGCGGCGTGCTGACCCAGTTCCAGGGCGGTGTGCTCGACGTCGCCGCGCCGATCATGATCGGCGGCTCACGCCTCGGCGGCGTGCGCGTCGGCTTCAACCGCGGCGACGGACGCGACCTGCAGCACAAGGCGCTGGTCGCGCTGCGCCAGCAGGTGCGCGACCTCGGCCAGCGGCAGTTGCTGGCGATCCTGCTGCTGAGCGCGGCGCTGCTGGCGCTCGGCGGCGTGGTGCTGGCGGTGATCCAGCGCACGATGGTGCGGCCCATCGGCCAGCTGGCTGATTCGGCGCGCGCGATCGAAGCCGGGCATTTCGACATCACGATGCCCGTGAGCACCCGCCGCGACGAGCTCGGCGACCTGGTGCGTGCCTTCGGCCGCATGAGCCAGAGCGTGGCGCGGCATGATCGCGAGATCCGCCGCATGGCGTACACCGACGCGCTGACGGGCCTCGCCAACCGCCTCGCGTTCCGCGAGATGCTGGACGCCCGGCTCATGCAGCTCACTGGCGCCGGCCGCGAGCTGGCGCTGCTGTTTGCTGACGCCGACGACTTCAAGCGCATCAACGACACCCTCGGTCACGACGCCGGCGACGAGGTGCTGCTGCAGTTCGCCCACCGCATCTCGGACACCGTGGAGGAGGTCGGCGGGCCGGAGGCGCGCGTCGCGCGCTTCGGTGGCGACGAGTTCGTCATCCTGGTCGAAGCCGAGGACGCGCGCGCGCTGGCCAGCCGCCTGGCGGAGCGTCTGGTGGAGGTGCTGGCCGAGCCGCTGGTGGTGCAGGGCCGCCGCGTATTCCTCGGCACATCGGTCGGCGTGACGCTGTTCCCCGGCGATGCGGACGGCGCCACCGCCCTACTGAAGAACGGCGACATCGCGATGTACCAGGCGAAGGTCGCCGGCAAGAACACTTACCGTTTCTACAGCCGTGCGATGAACGAGGCGGTCGAGCGCCGGGTGCACCTGGAGAACGAGCTGCGCGGCGCCTGGGAGCGCGGCGAGCTGCGCCTGGTTTACCAGCCCGTGTACCGGCTGAGCGACCAGCGCCTTGTCGGTGCCGAGGCGCTGCTGCGCTGGAGGCACCACGAACAGGGTGTGATCGCGCCCGCCGTCTTCATCGACGTGGCCGAGCAGAGCGGCCTGATCGACGTCATCGGCCCTCAGGTCATGCGGGCGGCCTGCGGCGACGCCGCGCGCTGGAGGCACGTGCGGGGACCGGACGACGAGCCGCTGTTCGTGTCGGTCAACGTGTCCCCGCGGCAGCTGCGCAGTGGCGACCTCGCACGCATGGTCGAGGCCAGCCTGCGCGACGCCGGCCTCGCGCCCGAGCAGTTGCATATCGAGCTGACGGAGACCGCCGTGATCAGCGACGAGGCGCACGCGAGCAGTCTGCTTACCCGCCTGCGCTCGCTGGGCGTCAAGGTGTGGCTGGACGACTTCGGCACCGGCTTTTCGGGGCTCAGCCACCTGCGCCGCGTGCCGGTCGACGGAGTGAAGATCGACCGCAGTTTCGTCGCCGACGTGCTGCGCGACCCTGACGACCTCGCGCTCACCACTGCGATCATCGCGATGGCGCATTCGCTGGGTATCACCGTGGTGGCCGAAGGCGTCGAGAAGGAAGGCCAGTACGCGCTGCTGCGCGAGCGCCGCTGCGATCTCGCACAGGGTTTCTGGCTGGGCCATCCGATGGAATTCGACGAGTTCGCCGCCCTGGCGTCGGAGCCGGCGGTCGCGCCGGCCTGAGTCAGACGTACTGCGCGGCCCAGCGCGCCAGGCTGCCCGAGAGCAGCCCGAACACCGTCACCGACGCGATCCCGCCCACCCATGCCGCCGCCATCAGCAGGCCGTCGCGCTCGAGGAAGGCGAGGGCGAACAGCAGCACCAGCAGGCCGAGCAGGTAGTTGGTGAACGGGATCGGCAGCGACAGCAGAAGGCCGACGACCAGCACCAGCAGGCCGGTGATCATGCCCGGCAACCAGTGATCCAGCATGACCGTCGCACGTGGGCGCACCACGCGCTCAAGGCGCGCGAGCCAGGGCGAGAGCCGATCGCGCAGGCGCGCAAGCGTCCGCCTGCGCGGGCCGCGCCGGCCGATGAAGCCGGGCAGCCACGGCCGTCGCAGCCGCAGCAGCAGTTGCAGGCCGACCAGCATCACCAGCGGCCCGCTCAGGCCGCCGGCGAGGCCCGGAATGGGGATGAAGGCGGGTGCCGCGGCGGCGACCAGCAGCATGCCGAACGCACGATCGCCAAGGTGCTCGAACAGGCCGCGCAGTGGCAGGATCGCGTCGGGATCGCCGTCCGCGAACCCGTCCAGCAGCGAGCGCGTATCGGGCGGACGGCCCGGCTCAGCCGGCCCGGACATCGTCGCTGTCCGTGGGTTCCACGCGCTGCAGCATCAGCTTGTCCACGCGCGGGCCATCGAGATCGAGAACTTCGATCCGCCAGCCACTCCATTCGAAGTACTCGCCAGCGTGCGGGATCCGACCGAACTGAGCGATCACCATGCCCGCGGCGGTGTGGAAGTCGTGCTCGTCCTCGCCCGGCAGCGCACTGGTGCCCAGCAGTTCGCGGAGCTCCTCGGCGGCCAGCGACCCGTCCACCAGCAGCGAGCCGTCCTCGCGTGTCACCACGTTGGCCGGGCTCTCGTCGCCATCGGTCTGGATGCGACCGATCACCGCGCCCATCAGGTCGTTGACGGTGACCAGGCCGGACACGTCGCCGTACTCGTCGACCACCAGCGCGAGCGACTGCTGCTCCTCGCGGAAGATCTCCAGCAGCTTCAGCGCGGGCGTCGACTCGGACACGAACAGCGGCTCGCGTAGCTCGGCGAAAAGATCGACCGGATCGCCGCGGCCCATGCGACGCAGCAGCGTCTTCGCCTCCAGCACGCCCAGCACGTCCTGGTCGCTGCCGCGGTAGACCGGGAAGCGCGAAAACGGCGCGGCGTGCAGCGTCTCCAGGTTCTCGACCGCTTCCGCGGCGGCATCGAGCCAGACGATGCGCATGCGCGGTGTCATCAGGCTTTCGGTCGAGCGGTCGCCGAGGCTGAGCACGCGGTTCATCATCTTGCGCTCGTCGGCATCGATCACGCCCTGCTCGTGGCTTTCGCTCACCAGCATCCGGATCTCTTCTTCGCTGACGCCCGAACGCGTGTCGTCGCGGACGCCCAGCATGCGCAGCACCCCGCGATTGATCGCGCCGAGCGCGCGCACAACCGGATACATCACGCGCGACAGCGCCGCCAGCGGGATGGCGACCGCCGACGCGATGCGCTCGGGATTGGTGAGCGCCATGCGCTTGGGCACGAGCTCGCCGAAGATCACCGATGCCGCGGTGATCAGGCTGACCGCGATCGCGATGCCGATGCGGCGCGCGAGGTCGGGCTCGACGCCCGCGTGCGACAGCGCGTCCCCGACCATCAGGCCGAGCGACTGGCCACCGAACAGACCGGCGAGCACGCCGATCAGGGTGATGCAGATCTGCACCGTCGACAGCAGGCTGTCGGGATGCTCGGCCAGCTGCAGCGCGCGCTGCGCACCGCGGCTGGTTTCCGCCATCTGCTTCAGGCGCATCTTGCGCGAGGTGACCACCGACATCTCCGACATCGCGAAGAAGCCGTTGAGCAGCACCAGCAGCGCGACGATCAGCAACTCAAGCATCCGCGCCTCCCGTCATGCATCGCAGGCGGGCACGGTCGGCTCGGGGTTCAGGGTCGTCGTCCATCGGGGCAGGGTAGGCGGGGGAAAGGGATGGTAGCAGCTGGCGATGAGACGCCGTTTTCGTGAAGGCCTGATGAAAATGCAAGAAAACCGTAACAATCCGCCGTCATAATTCCGTCATCCACTTATTCGGGGCTTCCCGCATGTTTTCCCTGCAGACGATCTTCGGCCAAGGCAAGCAGTTCTACGCGCTGCTCGAGGAGGCCGCAGTCGCCGCCCACGACAGCACCCAGGCGCTGCACGCGATGCTGCGGGAATCGGCAGACCAGCCGGCGCTAGACGCCTTCAAGTTGGCCCGCCAGCGCGAGCGCGCGGCCTCCGAGAAGATCCGCCAGGAGCTGGTCAACAGCTTCATCACGCCAATCGAGCGCGAGGACATCGAGGCTCTGGGCTCGGCGCTGTACAAGATCCCCAAGCAGGTCGAGAAGTTCGCTGACCGCTACTCGCTGGCGCTGACCCACCTGCAGGACATCGACTTCGCGCCGCGCGCGGCAATGCTGGAGAAGGCCGCAGGCGTCGTCGTCGAGATGGTCCGCGCGCTGCCGGCGCTGAAGCTCGAGCCGATGAAGGCGCTCAGCGACCGTCTGCGCTCGATCGAGAACGAGGCCGACCGCCTGATGCTGGAGTTGTACCGCGACATCTACTCGGGCCGCCTCGACCCGCTGCAGATGTTCCTGCTCAAGGAGTTCTTCGAGATCCTCGAGAAGGCCATCGACCGCTGCCAGGAAGCCGGTGTCGTCGCCTATGAAATCGTTCTGAAGAACTCCTGAGGCGACCCCTGATGCTCACCCTCGTGATTGTGGTGGTGATCGCCGCGCTCGTCTTCGAGTACATCAACGGCTTCCACGACACCGCCAACTCGATCGCGACCGTGGTTGCGACGAAGACCCTCTCGCCCATGCAGGCTGTGATGCTGGCGGCTGCCACGAATCTGGTCGGTGCCCTCTGGGGCACCGCGGTCGCCAAGACGATCACCTCGGGCATCGTCGACACGCACGTGATCGAAGTGACGTCGCAGCTCGTGCTGTGCGCACTGATTGGCGGCATCGCGTGGAACCTGATCACCTGGGCCGCCGGCCTGCCTTCCTCGTCCTCGCATGCGCTGATCGGCGGCCTTTGCGGCGCCGCGCTGGCGGCCGCGCGCGGCAATTGGGAGGCGATCATGTGGTCCGCCCCCGCCGACCCCTGGTTCAAGAGCGGCGGCGTGCTGTGGAAGGTGATCGTGCCGATGGTCACGTCGCCGCTGCTCGGCTTCATCGTCGGCTTCCTGATCATGGGCTTGCTCTACGCGATCATCTCCGGCATGACCGCGAGCGGCGGGCTGTTCCGCCGCGCCGCCAAGCCGCGCCACGTCAACCGTTTCTTCAAGGTCGCGCAGATGGTCAGCGCCGGCGCGATGGGCTTCGCGCACGGCTCGAACGATGCACAAAAGACCATGGGCATCATCGCGATCACGCTGCTGGGCGCGCAGGCCGCCGGTACTCTCGACAACCTGCCGGGCTGGCTCGCGTTCCTGCACCCTACCGAGCACGCGCTGGCGACGAAGGACATCGACACGTGGATCAAGGTCGCCTGCGCGCTGGTGATGGCAGCCGGCACGGCAGCCGGCGGCTGGCGCATCATCAAGACGCTCGGCCACAAGCTGGTGAAGCTGCAGCCGATCAACGGCTTCGCGGCGGAGTCGAGTGCGTCGGCGGTGATTCTCACCGCGTCCGCGCTGGGCATCCCGGTGTCGACCACGCACAACATCTCCGCGACGATCATGGGCGTCGGAACGGCCAAGCGGTCCAACGCGATCCGCTGGACGGTGGTCGAGCGCATGGTCTGGGCGTGGATCCTGACGATCCCGGCCGCCGGCGGGATCGCATGGCTCGCCTACGAGGTCATGCTCTACGCCGGCTGGGCCTGACGCAAAAAGAACCCCGGTGGGGCTCCTACCACCGGGGTTCCTCCTCCCGAGCGGGAGACGCACTCGCTTCGGAGAGTGCGCGGCGGGGTCAGCGCCGCGACACCAAGCATCCGCGGGGCGCGGTTAGGCAGGCGTCAATGCTTCGTGACCACGGAGGGTGTCAGAACAGGTCGCCGCCCGCGGACAGCGTGCGTTCCATGCGGTCGCCCAGGCCCCCGATCTCCAGCACCAGCCGATGCACTTCGGCGAGGTCGAGTCCGTCGAGCGGACGGTTCTCGCATAGCTGCAGGTGCGGCACGCCGTCGAGCTCGCCGATCGCCAGATGGCCGACCTGGCTTTCCCAGTTGAAGGCGAGCGCGCGGCGCGCGTCGACGCCCGTCATCGGCGCGACGACCGTGCTCACGCGCAGGTAGTCGCGCGAGTCCTCGTCGGCGATGCGGGTGAGGAAGATCGCCTGATGCCGGCTGCCCTGGTCGAGCGACAGTTCGACGGCGAGCATGTCGTCGTCGTGCAGGGTGACCTCGTGGCCGGCGCCGTCGAGGTAATCGCGGAGGTCGTTGAAATCGCGCATGGGAAGCTCCTTGTCGATCGCTATGCTAGCCGCATGGACGCCTCCGGTTCGACCGACGCCGCTCAACGCATCTTCGCCGCGATCCGTGCGATCCCGGTGGGCGAGGTGGCCGGTTATGGCGAAGTGGCGCGCCGCGCCGGCCTTCCGGGGCGCGCACGCCTGGTTGCACGCCTGCTGAGCACGTCGTTGGAGCCGGGGCTGCCCTGGCATCGCGTCTGCCGCTCGGACGGGCGCATCGCGTTTCCGCAGGGCTCGCACGGATTCGACGAGCAGTGCGCGCGCCTGCGCAGAGAGGGCGCGACGGTCGTGGGCGGGCGCGTGGTCGGCCGACGCGCGCGTGCGGCAACGCTCGACGAGGCGCTCTGGGGCCCACCTGCCTGAGGCCCGGCGGAACGCCGCGATCCACGCCAAGCGGCGGTCGAACACGCGTTACTGCAGTGCAGCAGCTACCATTGCGCCTCCCGAGGAGCCGCGATGTTCGCCAAACTGCCGCCCGTCACGCGGGCCCTGCTGATCGCCAATGCCGTCGTGTTCCTGCTGCAGTGGGTGGCGGGCGAATCGGCGCTGGGCGTTGCGCTCGAATCGATGCAACTGTGGCCGCTGTCGTCGGGCGACGAGTACGGCGCGCCGTCGTTCTGGCCGTGGCAGCTGGTGACCTACGGCTTCATGCACGGCACGTTCGGCCATCTGTTCTTCAACATGCTGGCGCTGGTGATGTTCGGCTCGCAGGTCGAGCACCAGTGGGGGCAGCGCCGCTACGCCACGTACTATTTCACCTGCGTGATCGGCGCGGCGATCTGCCAGTTGGCCGTCGGCTACGTGACCATGGCCATGGGCGGCGAGGCCTATCCCACCGTCGGCGCATCCGGTGGCATCTTCGGCCTGCTGCTGGCCTACGGCATGCTGTTCCCGCACCAGCGCGTGATGCTGCTGATCCCACCGGTGCCGATGAAGGCGCGCACGCTGGTGATCGTCTACGGCGTGGTCGAGCTGTTCATGGGGATCACCGGCACCATGCCCGGCGTGGCGCACTTCGCACACCTCGGCGGCATGCTGTTCGGCTGGCTGCTCATCCGCCACTGGCGCCGTCGCCCGCCCACGCGCGGCGGCCGCGGGCCACGACCGCGCATGCGCATCGTCAGCTGATGCGTCGCTCCACGGCCCGGCCGTGGAGCGCTGTCGTCCGACCGCTTATGGCCAGAGCCGGACCTGCTGGTCGGCCTTGGGCTGCATCGCGGTGCCGGCCTTGCAGGCGAAGGCGGTGCCGAACGCCGGCTGGTTCATCAACGGCAGGTTGGCGCGCCACATGCCCGGCGGGTAGGCGCTGCCGGCGGCGCGTGCGGTTGCCGCGTCCACCGACGCCTGCTCCGGCCACAGCCGCGCCCAAGCGCTGTAGAAGGCCTGCGTGGTTTCCTTCGAGGCGCCTGGCTGGGCGGCCTGCAACGCCGCCTGCGCGGCTTCGAGGCCGGACTGGTCGGCCACCAGCGCATCAGCGACCAGCATGCCGTTGACCTTGACGCCGGTGAGCTGCGGATACGCCTTGGCGCCCGCCTGCGTGGCGATGCGGCCGGTCGTGGCGGCCCAGGCGGCCTGCTCGGCCGGCGTCCACCAGTCGCGCGCTTCGCCTTTCGAGTCGATCAGGCGGCCGCGCGTGTCGAACGCGTGGCTCAGTTCGTGCCCGACGAGCGCGCCGTACGAGCCATACAGCGCGGCGGCCGGCTGCGTCGGGTCGAACACCGGCGGCTGAAGCATCGCGGCGGTGACGATGAGGCGGTTCTGCGGCACGTCGTAGGTGAGCGCCGGCTGCTGTGGCAGCACGTCCCAGCGGCGGTCGGCATTGCCGCGGCCGATGCGGCGCATCTCCTCGCGATGGCGCCAGGTTGACGCGATCAGCATGTTGCTGCCGAAGCTGCCGCGGCCCATCGGCTGCACGGTGTAGTCGAGGTCGCGCCTGGGCGCGCCGACTTCGATCTTGAGCGCGGCGAGCTTCGCGCGCGCTTCCGACTTCGCTGCTGCGCCGAGGCGGGCATCGCGCTCGACCATCGCCGACAGCGCGTCGCGCACCTGCGCGGCCATGGTTTCGGCCTGCGTGCGCGACGCGGCGGGCAGGTAGCGCGCCACGTACTCGCGGCCGAGCATCGGGCCGGCCGCGAGGTTGATCGCATCCAGCACCGCCTCCTTGCGCGGCTTCGGCGAGACCTGCGCGCCCAGGACGCGATCGCGGAAGTCGAAGCTGGCATCGCGCCAGGACTTGGCGAGGTACGGCGCCATCGCGTCGCCGACGCGCCAGCGCAGGAAGGCCTTCCACTGCTCGGCCGGCAGCGAGGCCACGTAGCCGTCCAGCGCGGTGAACAGGCCCGCGTTCGCCATCGACACCTGGTCGTCGGTGACGCCCTGCGCCTTCAGGAAATCGCCCAGCTGCAGGCGCTTGTACTGCTTGGCGAGGTTGGCCGTGGGCGTGGCGGCGTAGTTGGCGCGCGGATCGCGCAGCGCGGCGAGCGGACGCCCGGCCTGCGCGATGCGCGTCTCGAGGTCGATGACCTGCCGCACCTGCGCGTCGAGCTGCGCTTCCGGCGTGCCGGTCAGCAGCAGGATGCGGCGCACGTAGGCGCGGTAGCGGTCCATGACCTCGCGCGTCTCGGCGTCGGTACGGGTGTAGAAGGCCGGGTCGGGCAGGCCGATGCCGCCTTCGGTGAAGTAGCCGACGTGGCGCGAGGTATCGGCGAGGTCGACGTCGGCGCTGAAATTGAACGCGACCGGGATGCCGACCTGATGCAGTGCGGCGATCGCCGGCGGAATGTCCTTGGCGCGCTTGATCGCGTTGATGCGACCCAGCAGCGGCGCGATCGGATTGGCGCCGTCGCGTTCCACCGCAGCCTCGTCGAGGCCGCTCGCCCAGAAGTCGCCGAGCAGCTTCTGCACGTCGTTCGACGGCGACGCCATCGCGGCGTTGAGCAGGTCGATCTGCTGCTGGTGCGCGCGCTGGCGCAGCTGGTCGAGCGCGGAGATCGAGGCGACGCCGGGCGTCGGCGGATTCGCCTTCAGCCAGTCGGCGTTCGCGTAGCCGTAGAAGTCGGTGCACGCGGTGGGCGCGGCCGGCGCCTTCGGCGTCGCGGCCTTCTTCTTCGTCGCGGCATCGGCGGGCGAGGCCAGCGTGGCGAGCAGGGCGACGGCGAGGGCGGCGGCGAGCGGGCGTGCAGTCATCTGGAGCGTCCTTGGGGGAAACCGGCGGGAGTCTAGCAACGCAGGCGCACGCGCTTCGAACGCTTCCATCACGATCCATGCCGCGGAAACGGAAAAAACGAAGGCCCGGATCGCTCCGGGCCTGCGGGTGTCACGCAGCGATGCGACGCGTTACCAGATCACGACCTGCTGGTCGCCGGTGCGCACCATCGGCTGGCCCGGCTTGCACTGGAACGCCGCCGCGAAGGCCGGCATGTTCGAGGGCGCGCCGATCGCGCGGAACGTGGCCGGGGCGTGCTCGTCGGTGGTGATGCGCAGCTTCAGCTCGTCCGGCGTGAAGTTGCGACGCCACACGGTGGCGAAGTTCATGAAGAAGCGCTGGTCGCGGGTGATGCCGTCGGTCTTCGGATCCGGCTTGCCCGCGGTGGCCTTCTTCATCGCGTCGTAGGCCGTGTTGAGGCCGCCGAGGTCGGCGATGTTCTCGCCGAGGGTGTGGCGACCGTTGACCATGAGCCCCGGCGCGGCTTCGTAGCCGTTGAACTGCGCGATGAGCTTGTCGGTGCGGCCCGAGAAGCCCTTCGCGTCGGCCTCCGTCCACCAGTTCTCGAAGTTGCCGGTCGGCCCGAAGCGGCTGCCCTGGTCGTCGTAGCCGTGGATCATCTCGTGGCCGATCACGGCGCCGATGCCGCCGTAGTTGGCCTCGTCCGGCGCGTTCGGATCGAAGAACGGCGGCTGCAGGATGGCGGCCGGGAACACGATCTCGTTCATCGACGGGTTGTAGTAGGCGTTGACCGTCTGCGGGCTCATGCCCCATTCGGTCTTGTCCACCGGCTTGCCGATCTTGCCGATGTCCCACTTGTAGTTGAACTCGTTCGCGGCGAGCACGTTACCGATGAAACTGTCGCGCGAGGTGTTCAGGCCCGTCCAGTCACGCCACTTGTCCGGATAGCCGATCTTCGGCGTGAACGCGGCCCACTTCTCCAGCGCCTTCTTCTTGGTGTCGGCGCTCATCCAGTCGAGGTTCTCGATGCGGCCCTTCAGCGACTCGCGCAGGTTCTGCACGAGCGTTTCCATCCGCGCCTTCGAGTCGGCCGAGAATGCCGTCTTGACATACAGCTGGCCCATCGCCTCGCCGGCAGCGCCGTTGAGCGTCTCCAGCACGCGCTTGGCGCGCTCCTTGATCTGCTTCTGGCCGCGCATCGTCTGGTTGTAGAACGCGAAGTTCTCGTTGACGAATTCCTCGGACAGGTACGGCGCGGCCGAGTCGACGGTGTGGAAGCGCAGGTAGGCCTGCCACGTCGCCGCCGGCACGTCGGCCAGCATCTTGTTCACTTCCTGGTGGAAGGCGGGAATGGCCAGCGAGAACATCTCCGGCGCTTCGATGCCCTGCGACTTGAAGAACGTCGACCACGGGAAGTTCGGCGTCAGCTTGTCGGCGTCGGCCATCTTCACCGGGTTGTAGAACAGCTCGGCGTCGCGCGACAGCTCCTCGCGCGACTTCGAGGCCTTCGCCAGGCGCGTTTCGAAGGCGACGATGTCGGCGGCCTGCTTCGCGGCGTCGGCGGCGGCAACTCCGGACAGCTCCAGCACCTTGGCGACGTGCGCCTGGTACTTGCCGAGCATGTCCTTCTTCTTCGCGTCGGTGTAGTACGTGGTGTCGGGAAGGCCCAGGCCGCCCTGGAACGCGACACCGATGTTCACCGACGAGTCCTTGAAGTCCGGCGTCGAGCCGAAGCCGAACAGCACGTTCTCGCCCTTGGCGGCGCTCGTGCGGATGTAGTCGGCGATCGCCGCCTTGTCGCCGAGCGTAGCGATCTCCTTCAGGCGGCCCTCGAGCGGCTTGATGCCTTGGGCATTCACCTTGGCCTCGTCCATGCCGGTGGCCCAGAAGTCGCCGACGATCTTTTCGACGCCGACGGCCGAGGTGTTCTCGGCGATCTTCTCGGCGATCTGGCGCTGCACGGCGTTGCTGCGCTCGTCGAGCATCTCGAACGCGCCCCAGGAGGTGCGATCGCCCGGGATCTCGTTGGCGGCGAGCCACTTGCCGTTGACGTAGCCCCCGAAATCGGTGCACGCGTCCTTGCTGGTGTCGAGGTCGGAGACGGAGAAGCGGTTGACCGGCGGCAGCTTGCTCTCGTCGAGCTTGAGTGCGGCGTCGGTGGACGCGGCGGCGGTCGGGTTCTCGTCGGTCTTGGCCGTCTCGTCCTTCGGGCAGCCGGTGAGCACGGCGGCGATGGCGAGGGGCAGGAGGAGTTGGGTCTTCTTCAGGGTCACGTCGGGCTCCGGGGCCGGGACAGTCGGACAGGCACGCCACGCGGGCGGCAGGGGCAGGCGGAGGGCCATGCTGGCGCGACATTAGCGACTGGCCGGCGCAGCCGAGGGTGTCGAAGGTCATGCCGGCTGAACCGTGCGCCGAGCCGGACAGGCGCGCGACAGGGTTTTCACGTAGCATGTGCCCTGTTCAGCGCCTGGCATCGCCCTCGGGCTTCGTTTTCCAGGTTTCTCGCAGGCCCGAAGGGCCGCGCCGCCCAGGCGGCATCGCGACGTCATCCGCACGCATTTCTCGGCGCCGACAACGCACCGGATTCCTCCGGCGCGTCAACCATTGCTCGCAGCGCGGTCAGGAAAGCTTCGAGTCGACCCGCGGACCCCGTGTCCGCGGCATGCATGCACTTGGAGTTTTCATGACGAACGAATCCCAGGCCTTCCAGGCCCTCGGCCTGCCGCCCGCCATTCTTCGCGCGCTCGCCGAGAAGAACTACACCAACCCGACCCCGATCCAGCAGCAGGCGATCCCGCTCGTGCTGGCCGGCCGCGACGTGCTCGGCGGCGCCCAGACGGGCACCGGCAAGACTGCCGCCTTCGGCCTTCCGCTGCTCGGCCGTCTCGCCGGCGCCACGCCGCCGTCCGGCCCGCGCAAGCCGCGCGCGCTGGTGCTGGTGCCGACGCGCGAGCTCGCGGTGCAGGTCAACGAGAGCCTGCGCGGCTACGGCCGCCACCTGCGCATGCACACCGGCATGATCTTCGGCGGCGTGGGCATGGGCCCGCAGGTTGACCTGCTGCGTCGCGGCGTCGACATCCTGGTCGCCACGCCGGGCCGCCTGATCGACCACCTCGAGCGCGGCTCGGTGAAGCTCGACGCGATCGAGATCCTCGTGCTCGACGAGGCCGACCGCATGCTCGACATGGGCTTCCTGCCGGCGATCAAGCGCATCGTCGCGAAGGTGCCGGCCAAGCGCCAGACGCTGCTGTTCTCGGCGACGTTCGAGCCGCGCATCCGTGGCCTCGCGATGGAGTTCCTGCGCAATCCGGCCGAGGTCGAAGTCGCCGCGCGCAACACCGTCGCGTCGACCATCGAGCACATCGCGCATCCGGTCGACAACTCGCGCAAGCGCGAGCTGCTGACGCACCTGCTGGCCACGCGTTTCCAGGAGCGCGTGCTGGTGTTCGGCAAAACCAAGCACGGCTGCAACCGCCTCGCCGAGCAACTGGAGGAGTCCGGCATCAAGGCGTCGGCGATCCACGGCAACAAGAGCCAGGGCCAGCGCCAGAAGGCGCTGAACGAGTTCAAGACCGGCAAGTGCCGCGTGCTGGTGGCCACCGACGTGGCCGCGCGCGGGCTCGACATTCCGGAGCTGCCGCTGGTCATCAACTACGACCTGCCGATGGTGGCCGAGGACTACGTGCACCGCATCGGCCGCACCGGCCGCAACGGCGCCACCGGCGAGGCCATCTCGCTGGTCGCGATCGACGAGGGCGGCCTGCTGTCGCAGGTGCAGAAGCTGCTGGGCAAGAACGTGCGCCAGGTGATCGTCGAGGGCTTCGAGCCGTCGCAGGCGCTGCGCATGGACGCCAAGCCGGCGGTGAGCAAGCGTTCCGGTCGACCGGCCGCGCGTCCGCACGGCAAGCCGGCTGCACGCACCGGTCATGCGCAGGCGCCGAAGCAGCGTCAGGGTGCGCGTCCGGCGCAGCGGCGCTCGTCTTCGCGCTGATGCGTGAATGACGGCCTGTGCGGCCGTCCGATACCGACGTAAAGAAAACGGGCCGCGAAAGCGGCCCGTTTTTTTCGTGCGTGCGAAAGGCTCAGCCGGCCTTGCGCGCCGCGATCCAGCGGTCGATTTTCGCGTCGAGCACATCCAGCGGTACCGCGCCGTCCTTCAGCACTTCGGCGTGGAACTCGCGCACGTCGAACTTTGCACCCAGGGCCTGCTCGGCGCGGCGACGCAGCTCCTTGATCTTCAGCTCGCCCGACTTGTAGGCCAGCGCCTGCGCGGGCCACGCGATGTAGCGCTCGGCCTCGGCCGTGGCCTGCGTCTCGCTTTCGGCCGAGTTGTCGAGCATGTACTTGATGACCTGCTCGCGGCTCCAGCCCTTGCTGTGCAGGCCGGTGTCGGTGACCAGGCGGATCGCGCGCCACAGCTCGTTCTGGAGGTAGCCGAAGTAGCTGTACGGGTCCTGGTAGACGCCGAGGTCCTTGCCCAGCGACTCGGCGTACAGGCCCCAGCCTTCCGCGAACGCGGTCTCGCCTCCGAAGCGGCGGAACTTCGGCATCGTGGTGATTTCCTGCTGCAGCGCGATCTGGAAGTGGTGGCCGGGAATCGCCTCGTGCAGGTAGAGATCCTCCGCGTCCCAGCTCTTGCGCGACGGCAGGTCGTAGGTGTTGACGTAGAAGATGCCCGGCCGCGTGCCATCCTCGCTCGGACTCATGTACTCGCCCCCCGCCGCCGACTTGGCGCGGAAGGGCTCGACCGCGCGGATCTCGAACGGCGACTTCGGCACCAGCGAGAACTGCTTCGGGATGCCGGCATTCACCTTCTGCTCGAGGCCGCGGTAATACGCGAGCAGTTCGTCCTCGGTCTTGAACGAGAACTTCGGCTCGGTGCGCATGTACTGGAAGAAGTCCTGCAGCGAGCCCTTGAAGCCGACCTGCTGCATCACCTTGCGGATCTCGCCGTGGATGCGTGCGACCTCGTCGAGGCCGATCTGATGGATCTGCTCCGGCGTGCGATTCGTCGTGGTGCTGTTGCGCGCGGCGTAGGCGTACCAAGCCTTGCCGTCGGGCAGCGCGTCGAGGCCGACGGAGCTGCGGGTGGCGGGCAGGTATTCGTCGTTGATGAAGGTGCGAAGGCGCTTGTACGCCGGCATCACCTGGTCGGCGATCATCGCGCGGTACGCGGTGGTCAGGCGCTCGCGGTCGGCCGCCGGAAAATCCTTCGGCATGTTCTGGATCGGGCCCCAGAACAGCGTCTGCGTCGGGTCGTCCTTGATCAGCGCATCCAGCTGCGGAATCACCTTCTCCATCAGCGCGCGCGGCTGCACGACGCCGGCCTTCATGCCTTCGCGCATGTTGCCGATGGCGGTGTCGAACATCGCCGGCAACACCGCGCTGCGCTTGAGCCAGTTGTCGTAGTCCTTGACCGTCTTGAACGGCTGCGGGCCGGTGCCCGAACCGAACATCGCGCCGTAGCTGGCGATCGAGCCCATCTGGTTGACCGGCATCATCCAGTCGGGAAACTTCTCGCCCTCGAGCGAACGCTTGGCGCCGTCGACGAAGATCTCGTAGCTCAGCAGGTCCTGCCCGGTGAGGCCGTCGCTGCCGACCTTCTGGATGGTGTCGAGCCACTTCACCGTGAAGTCGTGCGACTTCTTGCGGAAATCGGCCGACAGGAAGTTCGGCATGCGGTCGTTGTAGCGCGGGTCGCCCTGGAACGTGGCCTGTAGTGGGTTGAGCTGCAGCAGCTCCTCCCAGTACTGCTCGTAGAGCGCATCGAGCTTCTGCGCCTTGGCCGACTTGGCGACTGCGGTCGCAGGCGTCGTGGCCGGGGCAGCAAGGGCGGGCAGGGCGGCGGCACCGAACGCGAGCGCGACGGCGAGGGTGAGCGGACGCAGGTTCATCGGAGAGCTCCATCCAGGGAATCAGGCGGAGCATGAGGCCGGACCGGCGCGGCTTCGCCGGTCGGAAGTCATGGCCTCAGGCCGCGGCGCGGGCCTGCATGGCCGCCGCCCGGTCGCGGCCGAGGTAGCGCAGCATCATCGACCGCGTGACGTAGATCAGCGGGATCATCGCGACCGCGGCGAGCATCTTGTAGGCGTAGTTCACCGTGCTGACCGCGAGGAACAGCCCGGTCGGCCAGTGCTGGGGGCCCAGTACGAACGCGATGTAGAGCACCACGAAGCTGTCGACCAGCTGCGAGACCGCGGTGGAGCCCGTCGACCGCAGCCAGATCGCCTTCTCGCCGGTCGCGCGGCGGATGCGGTGGAACACCGCCATGTCGATCACCTGCCCCACGACGAAGGCCACCAGCGAGCCCGCGATGGTCCACAGGCCCTGTCCGAACACCGCCGCGAACGCGGCCTGGTAGTCCGCCACGCCCTGCGCACTGGCGGCGCCGACCCACCAGCCGGCCGGCGCGAGGGAGATGGCCGCGAACGCGAACGCGAAGCCGTAGACGATCAGCATCGCCGCGAGCGTGGACACGATGCGCACGCCGCGCCGCCCGTAGAACTCGTTGATGACGTCGGTCATCAGGAACACGATCGGCCATAGAAGCGTGCCGGCGGTGAAGCTCAACGAGCCGTTCTGGCCGAACAGCCGCCATTCGAACGGCCGCAACCCGAGCGTGTCCTCGAGCGCGAATATCTTCACCCCGATGAACTCGGCGAGCACCGTGTTGACGCAGAACAGCGCGGCCAACCCGATGAAGAGCCGCACCGCGCGATCGTCGAGCACGTGCGCCGGCGACGCGACGGCCTCGGCCGGCGCCGGCGTGGCACTCACTTCGCGGCCTGCGGGTCGACGGAAAAAGGAATGGATTCGGGCGACACCGCGCCGCCCGAAATGATGAAGCTCATCGCCTGGTCGACGCTCCAGTCGGTCGGCGTGATCTTCTCGACAGGCACGATTTCCAGGTAGCCCGACGTCGGGTTCGGCGTGGTCGGCACGTAGACGGCGGCGAGCTCGCGGCCGGTGCCCTGTTCGCGCAGCACGCGGGTGACGAAGCCGATCGACTTCATCTCGGTATGCGGGAAGTCGACCAGCACTACGCGCTGGGTGCCATCGGGCTTGGTCTGCAGGATGTCGAGCAGCTGACGCGCGCTGCCGTAGATGATGTTGGCGAACGGGATGCGCTTGATCAGCGCCTCGAACCAACGCAGCAGGCGCTGGCCGACCACGCGGCGCGCCATGATGCCCGACAGCAGGATCACCGCGATGGTCGCCAGCAGCGCGAGGCCGTTCTGCACCCAGATCGTGGCCACCCAGGACAGGCCCGGATTGTCGGTCGCGAGCCGCTGCAGGCCGGGGCCGATCAGCGGACGGCTGATGTCCGACAGCAGCACGAACACGAACTTGACCACGACCCACGTCAGCCAGATCGGCAGGAGCGTGAGCAGGCCGGTGAGGAAGAGCCGCTGCAGGTTGGATTTGCCCATGCGGCGATTGTAAGTGGCGCCGGGCTCAGCGCTCGCGCAGCAGGCGGAAGCCGACGTCGTCGTAGCCGCGGTTGGCGGTGAGCGCTTCCTGCGCCTTCCGGCCGCGCCACGAGCCGGCGGTGACCATGCGCTCGAGGCAGTTCTTGCCGCAGTCGCGCAGCCACAGGCTGATCGCGCGGCTGCCGGTCTGCGGCAGCGTGCGCGAGGACTCGACCGCCGTGGGCAGGCGGAATCGCCCGCCCGCTTGCGTGCCCAGCCAGAGCGCGTAGGCCTCGGCGTCCTGCAGCGAGACGCAGACCACCGGATCGGACGGCCCCTGGGGGAAGCCCGGATCGCGCCAGGTGCGCGGCTTCAGCACGCGCAGCACCGACGCGCGCTCGCGGCATAGCGCTGGCGCACGATTGGTGGCGTCGACGAAGCGCTGGAACTCGGCGCGAGTGACCGGCTCGCGCGAAACGCCGCCACGCGCGAGGTCCGCCACCTCGTCCCCTACCAGCGCGCGCGGCGTGCCGGCGATGGCATCGGCCTGCCGGGTCCAGCGCGCGAGGTCGGCCTTGCCGACGCCGGCATCGCCTGCGAGTGCGACGACCGCCCTCGCGCGCTTGCGGTCGTTGCGCGCCACGGCGTCGTCGAGCCGCGTGCGCAGCGCCTTCTCCACGTCGGCCTGCACCGCGGACTTCTGCGGGATGGACGCGTCGGTGGCGCGGATCAGGTCGGCATGGCGCGCGAGCAGGTCGCGCACCTTCGCGTCGTCCTGCTTGCGGATGCCGGACGCCACGCGCGTGCGCAGTGCGTCGGCGAGTTCGCCCGCGACCGCGCGGATGCGCGGGTCTTCGGAATTCTGCTGCCAGGCCTCGGCGATCGTCGCCAGCGCGTTGTCGCCGGGCGGCGTGGTGAGCGCGTTGCGCGCGATCTGGGCGCGTGCGCGGGCGACGGCTACTTCGATGTCGGCGCCGGGCAGCGGCTCGAGCATGCGGTCGGTCGGATCGTCGATGACGGTCGCCGCAGGCGCTGCACTCCGCGTCGCGGGCTCTGCGCGGAAGAAGTCGCGATCCGCGCGCGGCCAAAGGGCTGCCGCGCCCCAGGCCACGCCGGCCAGTACCGCGAGCCCGGCGCCCCAGCGCAGCACCGGCGAGCCCAGCGTGCGTCGCACGCCGTCCCACGCCGGCAGCCATCGCGGCGGACGCACCGCCAGCATGGCTTCGCGCATCTCGGCGGCGGTCTGGAAGCGCGAGTCGGCGGCCTTGGCCAGCGCGCGGTACATGAAGCGCTGCCAGTGGCGCAGGTGCGCGGGCAACTTCGGAATCGGCTGCTGCGCGTGCGCGATCGCCATCGACAGCGCGTCGGCGGCCTCGTAGGGCAGGCGCCCCGCCAGCATTTCCCACAGCACGACGCCGAGCGCGTAGAGGTCCGCGCGTCCGTCGACGTCCTCGCCGCGCGCCTGCTCGGGCGCCATGTAGGCGGTGCTGCCGACGGCCAGGCCCGCGGTGGTGACGCGCGGGCCGAAGCCGCGACGCAGGGCGATGCCGAAGTCGGCCAGTAGCGGGCGGCCTGCGTCGTCGAACAGCACGTTCTCCGGCTTGACGTCGCGATGCACCACGCCGCGCGAGTGCGCGTATTCGAGCGCCGCCAGCAGCGCCACTGCGATGTCGACCGCGCCGGCTTCGTCACGCGTGTAGTCGCGATCGCCGAGGTGGCCGCGCGGCAGGTGCGGCATGGAGTAGTAGGGCAGGCCATCCTTCGTGCGCCCCAGCTCGTGGATGCGCACGATGTGCGGATGCTCGAGCCGCGCGATGGTGCGGACCTCGTTCTCGAAGCGACGCCGGCTGATCTCGTCGCCCAGCGCCTGCGGCGACATCACCTTGATGGCGACCTCGCGGCCCAGCGCGACCTGGTCGGCGAGGTAGACGGTGGACATGCCGCCGCGACCGAGCTGCCGCAATACGCGGTAGCCATTGATCTCGGGAAGCGGAGCGGTCGCGGGCGAGGTGTCGTCCATTCGGCGCGAGCATATAGGACGCACGCGCGCGGCCGGGTACAGGCGCGTGGCGAAGCGTGATCAGCGCCCCGGCTTGCGCTTCACGTAGAGCTGCTTGCGCACCTTCGCGACGGTCTCGCCGTTCGCGTCTATCACCGGAGTTTCGAACCAGCGCAGGTGCTTGGCGCCGTCGGCGGTCTGCGCTCGGATGTCCTCGAGGGTGGCGTCGTCGAGGCGGAAGTCGGCATGAACGACGCCGCGACCCGGCCGCAGGAAGTCGATCGCGCCCGCGCGGTCCCAGACGAAGTAGTCGCGGCCGATGCTTCGCATCACCAGCAGCATCCAGAACGGGTCGGTCATCGCGAACAGGCTGCCGCCGAAATGCGTGCCGACCGCGTTGCGGTTCCAGGGGCGCATGCGCAGCTCGACACGTGCGTGGCGCCAGTCCTCCGCGAGATGGGTGACGTGGATGCCGGCCGCGAGGAACGGCGGCCACAGGTTGAGACCGTGTCGGAACGTGGAGGCTTTCATGCGGGCGTGCGGGACGAACGGGTCGTCCCGCGAATGGGCCGTTGGACGACGATCAGAACAGCAGCGAGGACATGCGGCGGCGGTAACGCCCGACGAGGTCCTCGTCCTGCACCACGCGGAAGGCGTCGATCAGCGTGCGGCGCGCGAGGCCGTCCTCGAACTGGCGGTCGCGGCGCAGCATCTCGATCAGGTGTTCCAGGCCCGATTCCTCGCGACCGGCGACCAAGTGCTGCACGGCCAGCAGGTGGCGCGCGCGCAGGTCGCCTTCGTCCGCCGCGAGCGCGGCCTCCAGCACCTCGGCGGGCGGTGCGTCGCGGCCCACGGCGAGCAGGCGCAGGTGCGCACGCGCGCGCTCGGTGCGGTCGTCGGTGGCGAGGTTCGCGGGCAGTGCGTCGAGCAGCTGCTCCGCCTCGGCGGTGGCGCCGGTGCGCAGCAGGGCGAGCGCGAGGTCGAGCTTGATGGTGTCGTCCTCGGGCTTGGCGGCGGACTCGGCGCGCAGGCGCATCACGTCGACGTGCGGATCGACCGCCGCCGGCGCCTCCGGGGCGGCCTCTTCCGCCGCTGCGCGCGGCTCGATGCCGTGCGAGCGCAGCAGTTCGCGCAGCGCGCCCTCCGGCACCACGCCGGGAAACCCGTCGGCCAGCTGGCCGTCCTTGACCAGAAACACGGTAGGGATGGAACGCACCTGGAAGGCCGCGGCGAGCTGCTGCTCCTTGTCGACGTCGACCTTGGCCAGCAGGAAGGCGCCGTTGTACTCGGCCGCGAGCTTCTCGAGGATCGGCCCGAGCTGCTTGCAGGGTCCGCACCACTCGGCCCAGAAGTCGACCAGCACGGGGACTTCGAGCGAACGCTGGAGGACCTCGTCCTGGAAGCGTTCGGCGGTGGCGTCGAAGACGTGCGGGTTCGCGTCGGCGGTCATGGCGGCTCCTTGATGTCGTCGGCAGATGGGGACGGCGCCCAGGCTGCGCAAGGCCGGCACGCTAGCATGCGCGGATGCAACGCTCCGTCAGCCTTCCCCGCATCGCCGCCGTGTCGGCGGCCGTCCTCTTCGCCGGCGCCGTCGCCGGCTTCGGCGCCGCGTTCCCGCGCTTCCTGCAGCTGGTGCATCCGGTGGCCGCACTGGGCGCCAGCGGCGTGCCGCGGGCGATGGCGTTCAACCTGGTGGCGTTCGTGACGCCCGGGGTGCTGGCGATCCTCGTCGCGCAGTCGCTGCGCGCGCGCATGTCGTCCGCGCCGATGGCCGCGCGTCTCGGCGTGCAGATGCTCACGCTGGCCGCGATGGCCTTCGCGGCGCTCGGGCTCCTTCCGTTGGACTCGCGCGACCTGCTGTCGGCCGCCAGCCGCGCGCACGCGGCGGCATGGACCGTCTGGTGGATCGCGTTCGTCGCCGGCGGGCTGCTGCTGGGCGTCGGCATGCGCGGCACGCCGCATGCGCCGCGCTCGCGCGCCGTGGCCGCATGCGCGCTGGTGGCGCTGGCGTTCGCCTTGCTGCTGCCCGGGCTCGTGCCGATCGGGCTGTCGCAGCGCATCGCGTTCGCGGCCTGGCTGCTGGCGGTGCTGCTGATGGCGCCGGCGCGGGCGAATGGCGGCCGCTGAGGCGCGACCCTTCGAAACACCAGCGGCCGAGGCCGTCTACCTGAAATCAGCCCGTCGTTGCAGCGCCCACGCGCAGGACGCGATTGCGCCCCTGTGCCTTCGCGGCATAAAGGGCGCGGTCGGCACGGGCCATCATCGTCTGCGGCGTATCCATGCCTGCGCGCAGTTCATCGACGCCGATCGACGCCGTGACCGGTCCGAGCTCGCGGCCGAGGTAGAGGATCGACGCCTCCGCGATTGCGGCCCGGATCTGCTCGGCGCGCGCCGTCGCCTGTTCGACGTCGGCCTCCGGCATGACGACGGTGAACTCCTCGCCGCCGAACCGGCAGGCGATGTCCTCGCCGCGCGTCGTGGCGGCGAGCACCTGGCCGATGCGCGCCAGCAGCGCGTCGCCGGCGGCGTGGCCGTGTTCGTCGTTGAAGCGCTTGAAGTGGTCGACGTCGAGCATCAGCACCGATAGCGGCCGGCCGCGGCGTTCGCAGCGCTCGGCCTCGCGCGGCAGGCTTTCCTCGAGGTAGCGACGGTTGTACAGGCCGGTGAGCGGGTCGCGTAGCGACTGCATGCGCAGGCTTTCGCGCAGGTCGAGGCTGTGCAGCACCACGCCCAGGTGCTCGCCGACGGATTCCACCGCGGCGCGCTCGTACTCGCTCAGCGGCTCGCCCAGCCGGCTGCTCACGTGCAGCACGCCCAGCACGACGCCCTGCGAGGTGAGCGGCACGCAGATGCCGCAGGCCTGCTCCTCGGTCATGCCGCGCAGGTGCTCGCAGAAGGCCGTCGGACGCCGCGGGTCCCAGGCATGCGCGTCGCCGCGACGCAGCGCCCAGCACTGGTCGGGTCGGATGAACTCGGCGTATTCCTCGCCACGCGTGCCGAACAGCACGTGGCGCTCAAGCAGGTTCTGCGAAGCGCGCATCGTGTAGCAGGCGCCCGCGCCGTGCGGCACCAGCTGCGCGAGCGCGTTGCCGGCTACGTCCAGCACCTCGTCGACGCTCTGGCAGCTGTGCAGGAGCCCGGCGAAGGCCGCGAGCGTGCGGCGCTGCTCGCCCAGGCGCTCGCGCTGGACGGCGGCGGCCTCGAGCGTTTCGACGGCGTCGCGCGCTTGCTGCTCGTGCCGGCGCGCGCGGCGGGCCTCGCGGCCGACCATCGACAGCAGCATGCCGAGCATCGCCAGCGACACGGCCATGCCGCCGACCACCACGGCACGCAGCCGGGTGGAACTGCGGTCGTTGTCGGTGCGCCGCGAATCGAGGAGACGCTGCTCGTGGCGTTCCATCTCCGTGGCGACCCGCTCGAGCGCCGCGTCCAGCGGAACGCCCCGCAGCAGCATGTCGCGATTGGCCTCGGCGCCGCGGCCGGCCGTCTGCAGGCTTACCGAATGGTCGATCTGCTGCACACGCTCGCGCACCCGGTCGCGCAGGGCCTCGGCGCGACCGTGCTGCTCCGGGTTGTCGCGGACGGTCTGCAGGAGCGCTTCGGCGCGCTGCAGCGGCAACTGGCGCACTTCGCGGTACTGCGCTTCGAGGCCGGGGTCGTCGCTGAGGCGGAAGCCGCGAGCGGTCGCCTCGGCATGACCCAGCGCCGAGCGCACGGCCTCGATCTGGCCTTGGACCTCATAGCTGTGGGTGACCCAGCGGGTGCTGGCGTCGAACGACCGGATGCCGGCGAGCATGGCGGCGGTCACGCCCACCAGGAGTGCGATCAGGGCCAGCAGCAGGGGCAGGCGGCGGCGGTCGAAATGCGGAAAAAACAACGGCATCGGCCTCTGGGATCGGGGAAACGACGGCGGAACGGCAATGAACCGTTCACAAGCGTGACGCCGATTCGGGCGCTGCGATAGGCTTTCCGACCGCCTTTGTCTCTGGACCGCCGTCGTGACCTCCATGAATGTGACTGACGTCACCGATTCCGGTGCCGAGCCGCGCGCCTACGAACCGTCCGCGGTGGAGGCGGCCGCCCAGGCCTTCTGGAGCCGTACGCAGGCGTTCGAGGTCGACGAGTCTTCGGCCAAGCCCAAGTACTACTGCCTGTCGATGCTGCCGTACCCGTCGGGCGCGCTGCACATGGGCCACGTGCGCAATTACACGATCGGCGACGTCATCAGCCGCTACAAGCGCATGACCGGCCACAACGTGCTGCAGCCGATGGGCTGGGACGCCTTCGGCCTGCCGGCCGAGAACGCCGCGATCAAGAACCGCACCGCGCCGGCGAAGTGGACCTACGCCAACATCGACCACATGCGCGCCCAGCTGCAGCAGATGGGCTATGCGATCGACTGGTCGCGCGAGTTCGCCACCTGCCGCCCGGACTACTACGTCCACGAGCAGCGCATGTTCGTGCGGCTGATGAAGAAGGGTCTCGCGTACCGCCGCAATTCGGTCGTGAACTGGGACCCGGTCGACCAGACCGTGCTCGCGAACGAGCAAGTGATCGACGGCCGCGGCTGGCGCACCGGCGCGCTGGTGGAAAAGCGCGAGATCCCGCAGTGGTTCCTCAAGATCACCGACTACGCGCAGGAGCTGCTCGACGGCCTCGACACGCTCCCCGGCTGGCCCGACGCGGTCAAGACCATGCAGCGCAACTGGATCGGCCGCTCGGAAGGGCTCGAGATCCGGTTCGACGTGCGCTCGCCCGCGGGCGGCGCGCTCGAGCCGCTCACGGTGTTCACCACGCGCCCCGACACGCTGATGGGCGTCAGCTTCGTGTCCATCGCGGCGGAGCACCCGCTCGCGCTGGCGGCGGCCGAGTCGAATCCCGGCCTCGCCGAGTTCATCGCCGAGTTGCGCCAGGGTGGCGTGTCGGAGGCCGAACTCGAGACGCAGGAAAAGCGCGGCATGGACACCGGCCTGCGCGCCATCCATCCGCTCAGCGGCGAAGAAGTGCCGGTGTTCGTCGCCAATTTCGTGCTGATGAACTACGGCACCGGCGCGGTGATGGGCGTGCCGGGCCATGACGAGCGTGACTGGGCCTTCGCCAGGAAGTACGACCTGCCGATACGCATGGTGGTGGTGCCGCCGCACATCCGCGATGCGATCGTCGAGGCCGCGCAGCACCTCGGCCATCTCGACGACCCCATGAGCACGGCCCTCGGCGAGCACGCGCCGGTCGATCCGTACGAGACGCGCGCGGCCGTGGAAGTGGTCGACGAGTTCGAGCGCAATGTCCTCGATAGCGGTGCGTGGACCGAGAAGGGCTGGATCGTCAATTCCGACGAGCTCGACGGCATGGACTACGCCGAGGCATTCGAGTACCTCGCGAGGAAGCTCGAGGCCGAGGGGCGCGGCCGCCGTCGCGTGAACTACCGCCTGCGCGACTGGGGCGTGAGTCGCCAGCGCTACTGGGGTTGCCCGATCCCGGTGATCTACTGCGACGCCTGCGGCGCGGTCCCGGTGCCGGAAGACCAACTGCCCGTCGTGCTGCCCGAGGACGTCGAGTTCAGCGGCGTGTCGTCGCCGATCAAGTCCGATCCGGAGTGGCGCAAGACCACGTGCCCGTCGTGCGGCGCCGCCGCCGAGCGCGAGACGGACACCTTCGACACCTTCATGGAGTCGAGCTGGTACTACGCGCGCTACACCTCGCCGGGCTCGTCCGAGCAGGTCGACGCGCGCGCGAAGTACTGGTTGCCGGTCGACCAGTACATCGGCGGCATCGAGCACGCGATCCTGCACCTGCTGTATTTCCGCTTCTATCACCGCCTGCTGCGCGATGCCGGCCTGGTCAACGGCGACGAGCCCGCCACCAACCTGCTCACGCAGGGCATGGTCATCGCCGACACGTTCTACCGCGAGCTCGACAACGGCGCGAAGGACTGGATCAACCCGGCGGACGTCGAGATCGACCGCGACGAGCGCGGCAAGATCATCGGCGCGCACAGCAAGGTCGACGGCGGCCGCGTGCAGATCGGCGGCACCGAGAAGATGTCGAAGTCGAAGAACAACGGCGTCGACCCGCAGATCATGGTCGCCAAGTTCGGCGCCGACACGGTGCGCCTGTTCTCGATGTTCGCCGCGCCGCCGGAGCAGTCGCTGGAGTGGAACGAGGCCGGCGTCGAGGGCATGGCGCGCTTCCTGCGCCGCTTCTGGCGCGAGGTGATCACGCACGTGTCGCAGCCGGATCACCCGAAGGTCGACGCGTCGCAGCTCACGCCCGTGCAGAAGACGCTGCGCCGCCAGCTGCACGAGACGATCCAGAAGGTCGGCGACGACTACGGTCGTCGCCACAGCTTCAACACGGCGATCGCATCCTTGATGGAGCTGCTCAACGCGGTGTCGAAGTTCGACGACATGAGCGACCAGGGCCGCGCGGTGCGACACGAGGCGCTGCAGACGATGGTGCTGCTGCTCAATCCGGTGACGCCGCACGTCTGCCACCAGCTCTGGCAGGCGCTGGGACATCCGGAGACGCTGCTGGAGGACGTGCCGTTCCCCCAGGCCGATCCCGCTGCGCTGGTGCGCGACGCGGTGACGCTCGCGGTGCAGGTCAACGGCAAGCTGCGCGGCACGATCGAGGCGCCGGTCAATGCGCCGCGCGAGGCTGTCGAGGCCGCCGCGCTCGCCGAGCCCGGCGTCGCGAAGTTCCTCGAGGGGCAGACCGTGCGCAAGGTGATCGTGGTGCCCGGCAAGATCGTCAACATCGTCGCCGGCTGATCAGGAGCGTCCATGCACATCGCGTGGACGCTCCGCCTGTCGGTATTGCCGCCCACCCCCGCCTCGTCCAGACTCCGCGCATGATCCGACGCCTGCTTCCCGCCGTCCTCGCCGTGGCCCTGACCGGGTGCGGCTTCCATCTGCGCGACCAGATCACCGTGCCGATGCAGGTGAGCCCGCTCCACGTGGTGTCGGCCGACCGCTACAGCCCGCTGGCCGAAACCATCGCGCAGGCGCTGGAACGCGGCGGCGTCACCGTGATCCGCGAAGGCGGCGAGGGCGCGGTGCTCGACATCGTGGCCGAGCAGTGGGGCGATACGCCGATCAGCGTCGATGCCCTGGGCCGCTCGCAGGAATTCAGCCTGCGCTACGCGGTGATCTTCGAACTGCGCGATGCGGCCGGTACGGTGCTGGTGCCGCGCCAGACCATCGAGCTCGCGCGCGATTACGTGCAGAATCCGACCAACGCGATCGGCACCGAGGGCGAGCGCGAGACGCTGTCGCGCGAGCTGCGTCGCGAGATGGCGTTCTCGGTGCTGCGTCGCGTCGACGCGGTGTTCAAGTCGGGCGACGTGCAGCAGCAGAACCCGCCGATCCCGCAGCCCGCCATCACGCCGAACCCGGCGGACGAGGCCGCGGGCAATCCCGGCGGCTGATCGAGCGAACGTGGACGTCACGCCCGAGCAGCTGGTCGCCCAGCTCGAATCGGGGCCGCTGCAGCCGGCCTATCTGATCGCCGGCGCCGAGCCGCTGCTGGTGCTGGAGGCCGCAGACGCGGTCCGCGCCGCCGCGCGCCGCGACGGTATCGGCGAGCGCGAGGTGTTCGAAGCCGGCGCCGGCCAGCGCGAGCCCGATTGGGACGCGATGTCGGCCTCGTTCAATGCGCCCAGCCTGTTCGCCACGCGTCGCCTCGTCGAGCTGCGCCTGCCCAGCGGCAAGCCGGGCAAGGAGGGCGCCAAGCTCATCGCCGAGTTCTGCGCGAACCCGTCGCCCGACGTGGTGCTGCTGGTTACCTGCGAAGACTGGAGCCGCAGCCATGGCGGTGACTGGAGCCAGGCGATCGGGCGCATCGGCCGCGTCGCGGTTGCCTGGCCGGTCAAGCCGCACGAACTGCCGGGCTGGATCGACCGTCGCCTGCGCAGCCGCGGCTTCTCGCCGGACCGCGACGCGGTGATGCACCTCGCCGAACGCGTCGAGGGCAATCTTCTGGCCGCAGCGCAGGAAGTCGAGAAGCTCGCGCTGCTGTTCCGCGACGCGCCGGATGCGCCGCGCGGCGGGCGTCCGCTCACGCTGGACACGCTGCAGTCGCTGGTGGCCGATGCCTCGCGCTACGACGTCTTCCGCCTGATCGACGCGGCCATGAACGGCCAGCCGGCGCAGGTGGTGCGCATCCTCGCCGGCCTGCGCGCGGAGGGCGATGCCGTGCCGGCGCTGCTGGGCATGATCGTGATGGAGCTGCACCGCGGCGGCGCACTCGCGCAGGTGCAGGCCAAGGGCGGCAACCTCGTCGCCGCGTTCAAGGCGCAGCGCGTCTGGGACGCCAAGCAGCCCATGTACCGCCGTGCGCTGCAGCGCCACGCGCCGGCCGCCTGGGAGGCGATGCTGGTGCAGGCCGGCCTCGTTGACCGCATCGCCAAGGGTCGTGCGCCGGGTGATGCCTGGGTGGCGCTGGAACGCCTGATGGTGGCGCTCGCCGAGCGCGGCGCCACGCGGCTGCTTGCCGCCGGCTGAAGATGCGTGCCTGGGTCGGCTACGGCGGGACGTTCGATCCGATCCACAACGGCCACCTCGCCGTCGCGCTCGCGGTGCGCGACCGTCTGGATGTCGACGTGCACCTCGTGCCCGCGTCCGATCCGCCGCACAAGTCGGCGACGCATGCGGACGCACGCCATCGCCTGCGCATGGTCGAACTGGCCGTCGCGGGCGAACGGCGACTGAAGGTCGATCGGCGCGAACTCGCGCGCGGCACGCCGTCGTACAGCATCGACACGCTGCGCGAGGTCCGCGGCGAAGTCGGCCCGCGCACACCGCTGGTTTGGGTGATCGGCGCCGATTCGCTCGCGCAGCTGCATCGTTGGCACCGCTGGCGCGAGCTGTTCGACGTGGCGCACCTGCTGGCCGTCGGGCGGCCGGGGTTTCCGCTCGATCCCGACGGCCTTGCCGCGATCGATGCAGGCCTCGCCGCCGAAGTCGCGCCACGGCTGCTGCCGCCGGACCGCTTGCTGGAAACGCCCGCCGGCGGCCTCGCGCTGCTTCCGATGGACCCGCCGCGCAGCGAGTCGTCCACCGAGATCCGCGCGGCGATCGCCGACGGCGGCGCGTGGGCCCCGCAGGTGCCGCCGCCGGTGGCCGCCTACATCAACCGTCACCGGCTGTATGCACGGACGGATCCAGCCTAGTCCCTATACTTCACGCTCACCGACCGGAGCCAACGCCCCTTGAGTACCGAAGCCCACGTCATCAAGACCCGCCTGCCGAGCCCGCCGCCGTCGGTGGACGAACTGCTGCGAACCGTGCGCGAGGCGGTCGAGGAGCTGAAGGCGCGCGACGTGGTCGAGATCGACGTGCGCGGCAAGAGCAGCGTCACCGACTACATGGTGATCGCGTCGGGCACGTCAACGCGCCACGTCAAGTCGATCGCCGACGAGGTGGTGAAGTTCGCCAAGAAGCTCGACGTCATGCCGCTGGGCGTGGAAGGCGAGCGCGAGGCCGAATGGGTGCTGGTCGACCTCGCCGACGTGATCGTGCACGTCATGCTGCCGCGCGTGCGCGAGTTCTACGCGCTCGAACGCCTGTGGACGGTGGGCGACGAGCCGCCGGAGCGCGTCGACGAACTCGCCTCGGGGCATCTGGGCACCGACGACGATGCGTTCGGCGAGGAGGGCGACGAGGAACCGCTGAGCTTCGAGGACGACGCGGACGAGTTCGACGTCGAGCGTCGCCCGCGCCCCTCGCTCTGAGTACGTCGCGATGAAGGCGCGCCTGGTCGCCGTCGGCGAGCGCGCGCCGGGCTGGGTGGCCGAAGGTTTCGCCGAATACCGCAAGCGGCTTTCGCACTGGCTGCCGTTCGAGCTGGTCGAAGTCGAGCCGGGCCTGCGCGGCAAGGGGCGCGACGCGGCGCGCGCGCAGTCGGACGAAGGCGCACGCGTGATCGCCGCGATCCCGCGCAATGCCTGGGTGGTGACGCTCGATGGCCGCGGCCGCGGCTACACGTCCGAGCAGCTCGCGCAGCGCCTGGAACACTGGCGCGGGCAGGGGCGCGATCTCGCCTTCCTGGTCGGCGGGCCGGAAGGGCATCCGCCCGAAGTCCTGCAGCGCGCGGACGAGAGCTGGGCGCTGGGCCCGCTGACGCTGCCGCACATGCTGGTGCGGCTGGTGGTGGCCGAGCAGCTCTACCGCGCCGCCGCGCTGCTGGCCAACCACCCGTACCACCGCGCCTGAAGGTGGGCGCCTCGCGGCGCCCGCCTTGCGTCAGTTCAGGCTGAAATCCACCGGCACCAGGCCGATCGCCTGCACCGCGCGACCGTTCTGCATCGCCGGCCGGAAGCGCCACTTCGCCAGCACCTGTCGCTTGGCCGCTGCATCCAGCGCGCGATGCCCGCTGCTGCGCGAGACCTTGACGTCGAGCGGGCGTCCGTCGACGTCCACGAGCACTTCAAGCAGGACGGTGCCGCTCTCCTGGTTGCGCAGCGACTCCGGCGGATACGGCGGCGCGGGATTGGACTCGTACGCGAGGTGCGCGCCCGTCAGCGGCGGGCCCGGTTCCGCGGGCTCGACGACGGTATTGCCTGCGTCGGCGTTGCTGTCGGCGACCTCCACAACCGCATAGTCCTGCGGGCCGGCGCTGTCGGTGATCGGCTGCGGCGGACTCTCAGGCTGCCGAGGGACCGCGGGATGCGGGGCCGGAGGTGTGGGCGTGTTGCGGATCTCGGTGTTGATAGGCGGCTGCGGGGGCAGCGGCGGCGGGTCGTGTCGCATCGGCATGAAGACGACCTCCTGGTCGGAGGACGCCGGCATCACCAGCGGTGCCATCGGCGTGGCGATCAGGGCGAGGATCAGCCCGTTGAAGAGGATCGCGCCGCTGATGGCGACGATGCGGTTCGGGTCGGGCGAAGCAATGCGGGGTGCGGAGAGCGTGTGCATGACCGGCTCCTCGTTGGACTGTGCTGCTACCAACGGGCCGGGCGATGCGTTGGGGTTAGCCGATCGTGCATCGATGTCGTTCCGCGACGGATGTCACGAGAACGCCTGCTTCCGACGAAGGAAGGCCCGCATTCGCGGGCCTTCGGATCGATTCGTCGATGTACTCGCCGATCAGCTTTCCTCGGACGCGGGGTCCGGCCCCGCGCCCGGGTCGCGGTCAAGCCCGCCGGCTTCGGGGTTCTCGACGCGGCCGAAGTTCTCGCCGCGCGCGTCTTCCTGCCGGCGCGGTACGTCCTCGCGAGAGCGTGGGTTGGCGTCGTCGTAGCCCGGGTTCTTCCCCGGGCGCGGATCGAGCTGCGGTGTGGTGCCTTTCGGCGTATTAGCAGTGTTCATGGGTCACTTCCCGAGTTCGAAGACCACGTCGAGGTTGACCGACAGGACGTTCTCGCCGGGCGAAATCGGCGTGGCGACGTCGCGCTCCATCTTGGCCATCGCCATCATCGGAACCGGACGCGGGATGCCCATGCCGCCGGTCTCGTCGATGCTGACGATGCGCCGCACGCGCAAGCCCAGCGCCTGCGCATACATGTCGGCGCGCTGGCGGGCCTTGTCGAGCGCCGCGCGGCGCGCCTCGTCGTAGACCGGGTCCTTCTTGTCGATGTCGAAGGTCGGCCCGTTGACCTGGTTGGCGCCGGTGGCCACGAGGGCATCGAGGATGCGGCCGAGCTTGGCGATATCACGCACGACGACGTTGACCGTGTTCGACGCCTGATAGCCCGTGATCACCGGCGGCTGGTTCTCGGCGTAGCGGTACTGCGGATTGAGGTTGACGCCCGCGGTCTGCACATCGCGCTCGGCGACGCCGGCGGCGCGGATCGCGGCCACCACTTTGGCCATCTGCGCGGCGTTCTCGCGCATCGCGGCATTGGCGTCGGCGGCCTGCGTGACCACGCCGGCGGACACGTTCGCGATGTCCGGCGTGCGGCGCGCTTCGGCCTGTGCGGCCACGGACAGCAGCGTGCCGTCCGAAGGCACGGTCATCGGCGTCGCGACGGGCTGGGCATCGGCGGTCATCGACAGGGTTCCAAGGGCGAGGGCGGTTGCGAGTGCGAGCTGGGCAAGGGGGCGCATGGCGGTCATGGAGGCTCCGGATCGTGGAAGGGTCGGTACGCAGCAGTGAACGGTCGGTGAGACGTTACGGGGTCGCGCCGATATGCCGATGGTTCAGGCTCGCGGCGACGGGGCGCGGGTTATTCTTCGGACGATGCTCTATCTAGCCTCCAAATCCCCGCGCCGTCGCGAGCTGCTCGGTCGCCTCGGCCTCGAGCCGCGCCTGCTCGACCTCGACATTCCCGAATTCCGCCAGCCCGGCGAGCCGGCGCTCGACTACGTGCGCCGCGTCTCGCGCGAGAAGGCCGGCGCCGGCCTGCTCGACGTGGTCGGCGTGCCGGGCGCGGTGGTGCTCGCAGCCGACACCGAAGTGGTGCTCGACGACGAGGTGTTCGGCAAGCCCGTCGATGCGGACGATGCCGCGCGCATGCTGATGCGCCTGTCCGGCCGCACCCACCAGGTCATCAGCGTGGTCTGGGCGATGACGGCCGACCGCGAAGCGCAGGCGATCAGCGTGTCCGACGTCACCTTCGCCGCGCTAACGCCGGCGCAGCTCGACGGCTACATCGCAACCGGCGAATGGGCCGGCAAGGCCGGCGCCTATGCCATCCAGGGGCGCGCGGAAGCGCTCGTGACGCGGCTCGATGGCAGCTATTCCGGCGTGATGGGGCTGCCGGTGCACGAGACGGCGAAACTGCTCGGCGAATTCGGCTTCGACGTGTTCGCGGGCGCCGCCGCATGACCGAGGAGATCCTGGTCAACGTCACCCCGCGCGAAACGCGCGTCGCGGTGGTCGAGAACGGCATGCTGCAGGAGCTGCACATCGAGCGCGGCTGGCGGCGCGGCGTGGTGGGCAACATCTACAAGGGCCGCGTGCAGCGCGTCATGCCCGGCATGCAGGCGGCCTTCATCGACATCGGCCTGGAGCGCGCGGCCTTCCTGCACGCGGGCGACATCGTGAAGCCCGCTACAGTGGTCGACGCCGCCAGCGGCGAGGACGCGCCGCTGCCGCCCCAGCCCACGCGCCCGATCACCGAACTGCTGCGGGATGGGCAGGACATCATCGTGCAGGTGGTGAAGGACCCGATCGGCGGCAAGGGCGCGCGGCTGACCACGCAGCTGTCGATTCCCTCGCGCTACCTCGTGCTGCTGCCGCGCACGCGCGTGGTCGGCGTGTCGGCGCGCATCGAGGACGAGGCCGAGCGTGCGCGGCTCAAGCACATCGTGTCGTCGCTGTCGCCGGCCGGCGCGCAGCACGGCTACATCGTGCGCACGAATGCCGAGGGCCAGCCCGACGAGGCGATCGAGGAGGACATCGCGTACCTGTCCCGCGTGTGGACGCTGATCGAGGAGAACTCGAAGACGGCGAAGGTGGGCGAGCGCGTCTATGAAGACCTCAGCCTGCCGATGCGCGCCGTGCGCGACCTGCTGCGCCGCGACGTCGAGAAGGTGAAGGTCGACTCGCGCGAGACCTGCGACCGACTCAAGGCCTTCGCCGCGCAGTACATGCCGGGCCTCAACGAGAAGATCGAGCATTACGCCGGCGCGCGCCCGATCTTCGACCTGTACGGCGTCGAGGACGAGATCCAGCGCGCGCTGGAGAAGCAGGTGCCGCTCAAGAGCGGCGGCTACCTCGTGATCGACCAGACCGAGGCCATGACGACGATCGACGTCAACACCGGTTCATTCCTCGGTCAGCGCAATCTCGAGGAAACGGTCTACCGCACGAATCTGGAGGCGGCCCAGTCGGTCGCGCGTCAGCTCAGGCTACGTAACCTCGGCGGCATCATCATCATCGACTTCATCGACATGACGGATGCCGAGCACAAGCGGCAGGTGCTCCGTCAGCTCGAGAAGGCGCTTGCCCGCGACCACGCCAAGACGACCGTGTACGACTTCTCCCCGCTGGGTCTCGTCGAGATGACCCGCAAGCGCACCACCGAGAGCCTGCAGCGACAGCTGTCCGAGCCCTGCCACGAATGCAGCGGTCGCGGCTCGCTGAAGACGCCGGAAACGGTGACCTACGAGATCTTCCGCGACGTCGTGCGGCAGGTGAGGCAATTCGAGGCGCAGCGGCTGCTGGTCATCGCGTCGCCGAAGGTGGTGGCGCGCATCACCGACGAGGAGTCGGCGGCGGTGGCGGAGCTGGAGGAGTTCCTCGGCAAGTCGATCCGCTTCCAGTCCGACGAGCAGTACTCGCAGGAGCAGTTCGATGTCGTGCTGCTCTGACGCGGGCCGCCCGACGTCGTGATCCTGCGCCACGCCAGGCGCGCGCATGTCGGCCTCGGCTACGTCATCGCCGCGGCCGTGCTGGGTTTCGCGCTGCTGCTCGGGCTGGTGAGCCTCGCGCTGCCGCTGGTGGCGCAGCACCCCGCGCAGGTCAAGGGCTGGCTCGAGCACCGCACGAAGCAGCCGGTGTCGTTCTCCGGGCTGACCACGCACTGGACGCGCGTCGGGCCGCTGATCGAGCTGAAGGACCTGCGCATCGGCGAAGGCGACGCGGGCATCGCGATCGGCGACGCCGAGCTGCTGGCGTCGGTCTACATGGGCCTGCTTCCCGGCCATGCGTTCACCGAGGTGCGCCTGCGCGGCCTCGACCTGACGCTGGAGCGCAGCGACGACGGCACCTGGGACGTGCGTGGCCTGCCCGGCCAGACCGACCTGGATCCGGACGCCGACCCATTCGGCGCGCTGGAGAGCCTCGGCGAGCTGCACGTGATCGACGGCCGCCTCGCCGTGGTCGCGCCGGCCTACGGCATCGATACCGAGATTCCCCGCGTCGATCTGCGCCTGCGCGTCGACGGCCCGCGCGTGCGCGCCGGCGTGCGCGCCTGGCCGCGCAAGGGCGCGGCACCCGTCGACGGTGCGCTCGACTTCAATCGTGACAGCGGCGACGGCCGCGCCTATGTCGGCGCCGCCGACATCGACCTCCGCGACTGGACATCGGTGTTGCATGCCGGCGGCGTGCGCGCCGTGGGCGGCCGCGGCAATGCGCGCGTCTGGGCGGAGCTCAAGGGTGAGCGCGTCGCGCGCATCACCGCGAAGGGCACGATCGGTGGCGTCACGCTCGACGGTGCGGATCTCGACGGCGCCGTGCCGCGTGTCGTGTTCGACCGCGTCGACGTGCTCGGCGACTGGCGCAAGCGTGGCACGCGTTGGACGGTCGCGCTGCCGACGCTGCGCGTGGAGCAGGGCGAGTCCAAGCGCGTGCTCGACGGCCTGTCACTCGCGGGGGACGGCGGCTTCGAACTCGCCGCGCGGCACGTCGACATCGCGCCGCTGCTGCAGGCCGCCGCGCTCACCGAGCGGTTGCCGGCGGGCACGCGGCGCTGGATCCGCGGCGCCCGCCCGGCGGGCCTGGTCGACGACCTGCGCGTGGCCAGCCGCCGCGGCCGCGTCGACGTCGATGCGCGGCTGGCGTCGGTCGGCTTCGAGCGCCTGGGCACTGCGCCCGGGCTGTCCGGCATCGCCGGCCAGCTCAGCGGCGACGTCGACGGCCTGCAACTCGACTTCGACCCGAAGAGCGCCATCCGTTTCAGTTGGCCGCAGGCCTTCGGGCCGGACCATGTCGTGCATCTCACCGGCCGCACCGGTGTCTGGCGGGAAGGCGCGGGCTGGCGCGTGGGCACGCGCGCGCTGCACATCGGCGGCGTGGGCTATTCGGCCGACGTTCGCGGCGGCCTGCTGTGGCAGGGCGACGGTACGCGTCCGTTCATCGACATCGCCGCCGACATCGGCAGCACCCGGGTGCCGGTCGCCAAGCGTTTCTGGGTGCGCCACGTGATGGCGCCGACGGTCGTGAAGTGGCTCGACGACGGGCTCGTGGCCGGCCGCGTGGAGAACGGCCGCGCGGTCGTCGTCGGCGATCTCGACGACTGGCCGTTTCGCAAGCACGAGGGCAGTTTCGAGGCACGCGGCCGCGTGGTCGATGCGACCGTCAAATTCCTGCCCGACTGGCCCGCGGCGCAGGACGTGAACCTCGACGTGATGTTCGACGGCACCGGCTTCGACGTCGCCGGCAGCGGTCGGGTAGGCCAGGTGCGCCTGCCGGTGCTGACCGCATCGATCGACGACTACGGGCACGGCGCGCTGAAGGTGGGCGCGCAGGGCGATACCGATGCGGCGAAGCTGCTCGACGTGGTGCGCGCCAGCGGCCTGCGCGCGATGCAACCGGAAACCGTCGACGCCCTCGCGGCCAGCGGACCCGCGCGCGTGGATTTCGGCTTGGAGATGCCGCTGGGCCGGCATGCGCCTACGGCGATCCGCGGCGGCGTCGACCTGCGCGGCGCGATGCTGTCGGATCGTCGCTGGAACCTGCGCTTCGATGACGTGCGCGGCCGCGCACGCTACGACCAGCACGGCTTCACCGCGGCGAAGCTCGCCGTACGCCACGGCGGCCAGCCGGGCGAACTCGCGCTGCGTGCCGGGCAGGGCCATGTGCGCAGCGCAGGCAATGCATTCGAAGGCGACGTGGGCGCGAGCTTCGACATCGACGAACTGCTCGCGCGCGCACCGGAAATGAACTGGCTTGAGCCGTACGTGGCGGGGCGTTCGGGCTGGACCGTCGGCATCGTCGTGCCGCAGGGCAAGGGCAGCGTCGCCGCGCGTCTGCAGTTGCGCAGCAATCTCGTCGGCACGTCGCTCGACCTGCCGGCGCCGCTGCGTAAGCCGGCTCCGCAGGCACTCGCCGCCCAGGTCGATACGCCATTACCGCTGGGGAGCGGCGAGGTGCGCGTGTCGCTGGGCGATCTCGTCGGCGTGCGTGCGCGCACCGATCGCGGACGCACCGGCGTGCGCGTGGTGCTGGGCGAGGGCGAGGTGGCCGAGCCCGCGCCCGCGTCGGGCCTGGTGGCGACCGGCCGCGCCGCCCAGTTCGATGCGCTCGACTGGATCGCGTTCGCGCGCGGCGGCGAGCGTGGCGGCGGCGCGGGGCTTTCATTGCAGAAGGTCGACGTGACCGCTGCGCGGCTGTCGATGCTGGGCGGGCAGTTCGGCGAAACGCGGTTGCAGGTCGCGCCGTCCGCGGGCGGTGCGCTGACCGTGCGGGCCGAAGGTGCGTCCCTCGCCGGCGGCGTGACCGTTCCGGATAACGGCGCGATCACCGGGCGTTTCGGTCGCGTGTTCTGGAAGGGCGCGCCCGAAGGTTTCGTGGCGGCTTCAGCGACGTCGGCCCGTGCAACGCCGGCCGCCACGCGACGCGGGACCGCGACGCGCGCGTCGGCCGCGACGGCAGCGAGCGTCGATCCGTCCAAGATCCCCGCGCTGTCGATCGACATCGACGACCTGCGCATCGGCTCGGCGCAGCTCGGCAACGCGCGCCTGCGTACGCGGCCCACGACGGCGGGCATGCGGCTCGAACAGTTCAGCGCACGCGGTCGCGCGCATCGCATCGACCTCGATGGCGACTGGACCGGGCGCGGTAGCGCGTCGCGCACGCGCCTGGCCGCGGTCGTGGCCAGCGACAACCTGGGGCTGCTGCTCGACGGCTTCGGCTTCGGCGGCCGCGTGGGCGGCGGCAAGGGCGACGTGCGCTTCGACGCCGCGTGGCCGGGCGCGCCGTCGGAATTCAGCCTCGGCGGGCTGCAGGGTTCGCTGGTGCTCGATGCGCGCGACGGGCGGCTGCTGGAGGTCGAGCCCGGTGCGGGCCGCGTGCTCGGCCTGCTGAGCCTTGCCGAATTGCCGCGCCGCCTCACGCTCGATTTCCGTGACTTCTTCGCCAAGGGTTTCAGCTTCAACCAGCTCGGCGGCCACGTGCAGTTCGGCGCCGGCCTCGCGCGCAGCGACGATTTCGCGATCAAGGGCCCCGCCGCCGACATCCGCATCCATGGCGCAGCCAACCTGCGACAGCAGACCTTCGACCAGACGATCGAGGTACGCCCGAAGTCGGGCAACCTGCTGACCGCGGTCGGTGCACTCACCGCCGGGCCCGTCGGCGCGGCGATCGGTGCTGCGGCCAGCGCGGTGATGTCGAAGCCGCTCGGCCAGATCGGCGCCAAGACCTACCGCGTGACCGGCCCGTGGGCCGACCCGAAGGTCGAGGTGATGAGCCGCGACCAGACGCGCAGAGTCGCCGCCGCGCCGCCCAGCGCCGGTTGAGGCCGCTCACGACGGCCCGCATATAGTCGGATGGATGCACGCGTCCGCCGCTTTCCAGATGGAACCACGATGACGACTTTGCTCCAGACCGCCGAATCCCGTCTGCTCGTGCCTGCCGGGCTCGACATGGCCTCGCTCGACCGCGCGCTCGGCGCGCTCGTCGGCCCCGGCGTCGATTACGGCGACCTGTATTTCCAGCATGCGCGGCGCGAGAGCTGGACGGTGGAAGACGGCATCGTCAAGGACGGTGCGCACTCGATCGAGCAGGGCGTCGGCGTGCGTGCGATCAGCGGCGAGAAGACCGGTTTCGCGTATTCGGACGAGATCGATTCGCGTGCGCTGCTCGAGGCCTCGACATCGGCACGCGCGATTTCCAAGGGCACCGTCGTCGGCGGCGAGCTGGCGAAGGACCGTCCGCTGGTGCGCGGCTCGGGCCGTGCGCTGTACGCCGCGTTCGATCCCATCGACGCGCTCGCCAACGAGGAGAAGGTGGAGGCGCTGCGCCGCATCGACCGCCTGCTGCGCGCCGCGGATCCGCGCGTGAGGCAGGTGACGGTGAGCCTGTCCGGCGGCGTCGACACCGTGCTGGTCGCGCGCAGCGACGGCCTCGTGTCGGCCGACGTGCGCCCGCTGGTGCGCCTTAACGTGCAGGTGATCGTCGAGCAGAACGGCCGTCGCGAGCAGGGTTACGCGGGCGGCGGCGGGCGTTACGGCTATGCCGAGCTGCTCGGCGGCGAGCGCCCCGAGCACCTTGCGCGCGAGGCGCTGCGCCAGGCGCTGGTGAATCTCGAGGCCGTCGATGCGCCCGCGGGCGTAATGCCCGTGGTGCTCGGCAGCGGCTGGCCCGGGGTGCTGCTGCACGAGGCGGTGGGCCACGGTCTCGAAGGCGACTTCAACCGCAAGGGCACATCGACGTACGCGGGCCGCATCGGCCAGCGCGTGGCCTCGCCGGGCGTCACCATCGTCGACGACGGCACGCTGGAAGGGCGCCGCGGCTCGCTCAACATCGACGACGAGGGCACGCCGACGAACTGCACGACGCTGATCGAGGACGGCGTGCTGGTGGGCTACATGCAGGATTCGCTCAACGCGCGTCTGATGGGCATGGCGCCGACGGGCAACGGGCGCCGCGAATCGTTCGCGCACCTGGTCATGCCGCGCATGACCAATACCTACATGCTCGCCGGCCCGCACGATCCCGAGGAAATGATCCGCTCGGTCAAGCGCGGCCTGTACGCGGTGAACTTCGGCGGCGGGCAGGTCGACATCACGTCGGGCAAGTACGTGTTCTCCGCGACTGAGGCCTACATGATCGAGGACGGACGCGTGACCACGCCGGTCAAGGGCGCGATGCTGATCGGCAATGGCCCGGAAACGATGCAGAAGGTCCGGATGATCGGAAACGACCTCGCACTCGACGAGGGCGTCGGCGTCTGCGGCAAGGACGGGCAGAGCGTGCCCGTCGGCGTCGGGCAGCCGTCGCTGCTGATCGAGGGGATCACCGTGGGCGGCACGAAGGCCTGAGCCGCGGCGTGGTGCGTCACTCGTCGCTGTCGTCGAACTCGATGTCGGACCCGTCCGAGTCCTCGTCCGCGGGCGTGCCGAGCATCACCGCGCGCAGCTCGCGGAACAGCTCGCGGAACGCGCGGGGCGGCTTGTTGCGCTTGCGCTCGTCGAGTGCGTTGCGCACGAGCTGGCGCAGGCGCTGGCGGTCGGCATCGGGATGCAGGTCCAGCAGCTCGGCAAGCGCCGCGTCGCCGTCCTCCAGCAGCTTCGTGCGCCAGGCCTCGACGCGATGCAGTGCCGCCGCTTCAGCGCGCGAGGCATCGCTCTTCTCGTCCAGCGCGTCGCGCATGGCCTGCAGCTCGGCCTCGTCCAGCTTGCGCATCTGCTTGGCGAGGAACGCCAGCTGGCGCTTGCGCGCGATGTTGGAGGTGATGCGACGGGTGTCCTCGATGTGCGGGATCGTCGACTCGGGCACCGGCACGCGCGACATCTGCGCGGGCGTCAGTTCCACCAGCGCCTTCGCCAGCTCCAGCACGTCGAGCGCGTCCCGCCGCCTCTGGCTGCGGCTGGGGCCAAGGAATTCACCGCTCTCTTCGTCGCGACCACGCATCGTCATAATCCCGCGCGCGACCTGCGTCGCGACGCCTTGCACCGCCCGCGCACGATCGCGGACACGAGCACGAAGGATAAGTCATTGAACGCCACCACCACTTCGCCCGTCCTCCACGACGACAGCATCGAGCGCCTCGGCGCGCTCGCTGGACTCTCGGAGCGCCTGCTCGACCTCGCGCGCGACCGCGGTGCCACGCAGGCGGAGGTGAGCTGCTCGGAGGAGGCCGGTCTAAGCGTCTCGGTGCGTATGGGCGAGGTGGAGACGGTCGAATCCACCCGTGACCGCGGCATCGCCGTCACCGTGTATTTCGGCCAGCGCAAGGGCAGCGCGAGTACGGCGGACCTGCGCGAGGAGAGCCTGGTGGCGACGGTCGAGCAGGCCTGCGCGATCGCGAAATACACCGAGGACGACCCCGCCGCGGGCCTCGCCGACGCCGAGCTGATGGCGCGCGAGGTGCGCGAATTCGATGCCTGGCATCCGTGGTCCATCGACGCGGATCGCGCGATCGACCTCGCGCTCGCCTGCGAGCAGGCCGGGCGCGATGCGGACGCGCGCGTGGAGAATTCCGACGGCGCGTCGCTCAGCAGCGGCCGCAGCCTGTCGGTCTACGCCAACTCGCACGGCTTCGTCGGCCGCGAGCGTGGCACGCAGCATTCGCTTGGATGCGCGCTCATCGCCGGCCGCGGGGACGCGATGCAGCGCGACGGCTGGTACAGCTTCGGGTTGTCGTCGAACGACCTCGAATCGCCGGCCGCGATCGGCCGCCGCGCCGCCGAGCGCGCCGTGGGTCGCCTCTCGCCGCGCCAGCTGCGCACGGGCGAGTACCCGGTGGTGTTCGCGGCGGAAGTCGCGCGCTCGCTGGTCGGGCATCTGCTGGGCGCGGTGTCGGGCGGCGCGCTGTATCGCGGCGCGAGCTTCCTCGTCGGCACGATGGGCACGCAGCTGTTCCCGTCGTGGCTGTCGATCCACGAGCGGCCCTTCATGCCGCGCGGCCTGCGCTCGTCGTCCTTCGACGCGGAGGGCGTGGCGACGCGCGAATCGGCGCTGGTCGAGAACGGCGTGCTGCAGCGCTACGTGCTGGGCAGCTATTCGGCGCGCAAGCTCGGCCTGGAGACGACCGCGAACGCGGGCGGCGTGCATAACCTCGAGGTGTCGCCCAACGCCGACGGCGTCGATGCCGTGCTCGCCGCGATGGGCAGCGGCCTGCTGGTCACCGAGCTGATGGGCCACGGCGCCAACACGACGACCGGCGACTACTCGCGCGGCGCGGGCGGTTTCTGGGTCGAGGACGGCCGCATCCAGTACCCGGTCGACGGCGTGACCGTCGCCGGCCATCTCGGGGAGATGTTCCGCCGCATCGAGGCGGTCGGCGCCGACGTCGACCGGCGCTCGCACATCCGCACCGGCTCGATCCTCGTGGGCCGCATGACGGTGGCGGGCGAGGTGACGGATGGCGGTTGACCTGCGCATGCGGGTGAAGCGAGAGTGAACGCTGAATCGACTTCATCCGCAGGAGCAGCGTCATGAGCGACATCCCCGAAACCCCCGGCGACGCCACGCCCCCGCCGCCCTACACGGCGCCTAACAACCATGCGAGCGGCCGCTCCGCCGAGGAGCGCCAGTGGGCGATGTTCGCGCACCTCTCCGCACTGGTCGGCGGCCTGGTGACCGCGGGCTGGGCGGCGAGCCTCGGCTGCATCATCGGCCCGCTGGTCATCTGGATGATGAAGAAGGAAACCATGCCCTTCGTCGACGACCAGGGCAAGGAAGCGCTGAACTTCAACATCACCGTCGGCATCGTGTTCCTGGTGCTCTGGGTGCTGACGTTCATGACCCTCGGCATCGGCATCCTGCTGACCGGCCCGCTGATGCTGATCGTCGGCCTGGCCTGGCTGGTGGTCACGATCATCGCGGCGATCAAGGCCAACGAAGGCGTCGCCTATCGTTATCCGTTCGCGCTGCGCCTCGTGAAGTAAGCGCGGCGACCTCGAAGAAAAAGCCCGGCTCCCGCCGGGCTTTTTCGTTGGGTCAGTGGTTGCGTTCCACCGCCAGCCTTCCGAGCGCGGACAGCGCCGCCGCGCGTTCGCCGAAACCGGCCAGCGCGTCGTCCATTTCCCCGACGAGCGCCGAAAGCCGCGCCTTCGAGGCATCGAGGCCGATCAGCGACGGGAACGTCGCCTTGTCCTGCTCCGCATCCTTGCCGGCGGTCTTGCCAAGCTGCGCGGTATCGGCCTCTATGTCGAGGATGTCGTCGCGCACCTGGAAGGCGAGGCCGAGGGCGTCGGCGAAGCGATCGAGCCGTGCGAGCGCGTCCGCATCCGCACGACCGCACAGTGCGCCCATGCGGACCGACGCGCGGATCAGCGCGCCGGTCTTCATCGCATGCAGGCGCTCCAGCGCGCGCAGGTCGACCGACTCGCGACTGCCCGTCGCATCGACGTCGAGTGCCTGGCCGCCGCACATACCGGCGGCGCCCGAGGCGCGCGCGAGCGTGCGCACGAGCTCGACGGCGCTCGCCGGATCGACCGCCGCCCGCGTAAGCACGTCGAAGGCGAGCGACTGCAGCGCGTCGCCGGCGAGTACGGCGGTGGCCTCGTCGAAGGCGACATGCACGGTCGGCTGGCCGCGGCGCAGCGCGTCGTCGTCCATCGACGGCAGGTCGTCGTGCACCAGCGAGTAGGCGTGGATCAGTTCGACCGCGACGGCGGCCGACAGCAACGCCTCGTCGTCGGCATCGAAAAGCGCGCCGCTGGCGAGCACCAGCAGCGGGCGCATGCGCTTGCCGCCCAGCAGCACCGCATGGCGCATCGCGGCGCGCAGGCGCGGCGGGCTGTCGTCGAGGTCGAGCGCCCGTTCCAGCTCGGCGTCGATGAGGCCGCGCCAGGCCTCCAGGCGCGTGTCAGGCATCGGGTACGGCGGCGTGCGGGTACGGCTGGGCGCCAGCGGGATCCTGCGGATCGGTCAGCAGGCGCACGCGCATCTCGGCTTCCTCGAGCGCGGTCTGGCAGCGGCGGTAGAGACCGACGCCCTGCTCGTAGGCGGCGAGCGATTCGTCGAGCGACATGTCGCCCTGTTCCATGCGCTCGACCAGCTGCTCGAGCGCATCGAGCGAGCGTTCGAAATCGGCGACGGGCGAGGGTTCGGGCGTGTCTTTTCGCGGCATGGGCGAAGTGTGGCGGCGGGCGCCGGGGGGGTCAATGCGACGGGAGTGTGGCGGGCGGACGGTCGCGCCACGGTGATGCTCAGGCGCCGGGCGGGCGTATCCATGCGAGACGGCTGCCTGCGGCAGCGAGTTCCTCGCCGAAGCTGCCGGCGACGACGATATCGCCGGCCGCGAGTACGTCGTCGCCGCGCACCAGCAGCGGCAGGTGCTCGCGGGTCCACGGCGGCACGCGGAGGTCCTGCAGCACGTGCTTCAGTGCGTGGCCATGCGAGCGACCTGCAAGGCGGATGCGCTCGCCGCCCCGGCGGGCCCGGATGCGAACCGGGGCCGGGAGCAGGTGCGAGGGCTCCAGCGTCAGCACGCCGCCATCGGGCAGCCCGATCGGCGCGCCGCCGTCCCATTCCAGATCAAGCGCCGGGTCGAGCGGCGCGCTCGCGGAGGCGGCATGCAGCCACCCGCGCCAGCTGCGTACGACGGCGCCATGCCATTGGAAGCGGGCGGTCGCATCGTCGCGGGGCGCGAGCAGGTCGGACTCGATGCGGCGCAGGCCTTCGGCCGGCAGCGGTGGCAGGCGGAGCGCGTGCATCCACGCTCGAAGCACGCGTGCGCGGCGAGCCGGCCGCAGGGCGAGTAACGCCTCGATCGACAAGGTGTCGGCGCGATCGGGCGTGCATGCGGACAGCGCCGTTTCATCGTCGGCGGAAAGAAGTCGCGCCGCATCGCGCGCGTGCATCGCCGAGGCGGCGAATGCGGCATCGGCATGCGGCCAGCGCTCGCGCAGCAGCGGCAGCACGTGGTGACGCAGGAAGTTGCGGTCGAGCGACGCGTCCTCGTTCGATGGATCGTCGATCCAGCGCAGCCCGCGGGCGCGTGCATAGCGCTCGATGCCCGAGCGCGACGCGTCCAGCCACGGACGCCACAGCCAGCCTGCAGCGAAAGCACGCAGCGGCGACATCGCGCCGAGTCCGTCGACGCCGGAGGCACGCAATGCGCGCAACAGGAACGTCTCGGCCTGGTCGTCGCGGTGATGGGCGAGGGCGAGGTACTCCCCGTGGCGCAGATGGCGCGCGAATGCCGCGTGGCGCGCGGCACGGGCCGCGCCCTCGCGGCCGAGGCCGTCGCCAACGACGTGCACAGGTTCGACACTGCAGCCGACGCCTAGCGCATCGCAGGCCTGCAGGCAGTGCGCCGCCCAGTCGTCCGCGGCCGGATGCAGGCCATGGTGCACGTGCAGCGCACGCAGGCCGTGCGTGCGAACCCTGTCGTCCCTCGCGAGCGCATGCAACAGCGCCATCGAATCCATGCCGCCGCTCAGCGCGACGCAGACGGGCGCGGCGGCGATCGGCGAGAACGGTGGGGCGGTCGGCATGCGTGGATGCTGACACGCGCGGCGAAAACGACGAAGCCCGCGTTTCCGCGGGCTCCGGCGTTCTGCACTGCAGGGCAGGGCGTCAGAACTTGTAGACGACCTTCACCGAGCTGTCGACGGCACCGTCGGAGATGTAGCCGATGGCGCCGGGGTTGGAGGCGACCTTCGCCTTCACCGCCGCGTCGCCGTCGAGCTCCTTCGGCGCCTTGGCCTTGCCGGTGAACACCAGGCGCGACCAGTACGAGGCCAGCTCGGCGCCGGACTTGCCGAGCACTTCGCGCTCGAACTCGGCGCGGGTGGCGCCGCCCTTCTGGTAGACGACCACGGCGACGGCGCCGCCGATGGTGTCGTCGCGGCCGAGGAAGGCGCGCTTGACGGCTTCGGCGTTCATTGCCGTCGCGCGGCTCTGCGCCGACACCACGACCACGCCGGCCGAGGCCTGGAACGCGCAGCCGAGGACCAGCGCGCCGATCAGGAAACGAATCTTCATGTCGGTCTCCCTCAGAACGTGAACGACACGCCGGCCGACAGCAGGTCGCCGTCAGCAGTGCCCACGATGTCGCTGCGATAGCGCGTCCAGTCGGCCTTCAGCGCCACCTTGTCGGTGACGTCCCAGCGCACGCCGACGCTCTTGAACGACTCGTCGAGCTGCTGGTTGGCGAGCGAGGCGTACACCGGCCCGAAGAGCGGGCTGGTTGCCGGCAGGCCGGCGAGCGCTTCGCCGGCGATGCGGGCATCGCGACGGCCGTAGCTCACGTGCGGCATCACCGCGCCGAAGCGGTGGCCGACGGTCGCGTACCAGTCGTGGCGGTCGACGCCGTCGAGCACGCTGTCGTCGACGCCGAACTCGGCGTACTCGCCGATCACCAGCCAGTCGGCGCGGTCGATGCGGAAGCCGAGGCTCTTGAAGCTGCCCTTGTCGGCGGAATAGTCGAGGCGCTCGGCGCGCGCGCCCTGGCCGTAGGCGTTGAGCGCCGTGGTGACCTGGTCGAGCGCGGTGCCCGTCACGGTGACGTTGCCCACGACGTAGGCCGCGCGCAGCGACAGCCACTCGTCGTACTCCATCTCCCAGCTCGCGCCGCGCACCTTCTGCAGCTTGGCGTCGACGCCGCTGTCGTGGCCGTAGATCTCGCCATCGAAGCGGCCCACGAAGGCCTGCGCCTGCGAGTACCACTTGCCCAAGTAGGCGTTGTGCGACAGGTTGACCATGTCGGCGTTCGACCAGGGCTGGTTGTACATCGCCACCGGCGGGCGCACCCACGGATACGCCTGGCCGACGTCGAGGTAGTCGGAATAGCGGTAGAACGGAATGCGCTGCCGGCCGACCTTCGCCGAGAAGCCGTTGCCCAGCTTGGCGTTGAGGTAGGCCCAGGCCAGCTCGGGGTGGAAATCCTTCCTGCCCGAGGCCAGCACCTGCGCGGTGGCGCTCACGCGCTCGCCCAGGTCGGCGTCCATCTGCACGGCCACCAGCGAGTCGCGCTCGACGTTGAGGTCGTGGTCGTAGTTGTTGTCGTCGGCGGCGACCTGCGCGAAGCGCTCGCCCTCGTGGTTGGTCTGGCCGACCACGAACTGGCCGAACCCGCTGAAGCGGACTTCGGCCTGCGCGGACGTGGCCGCGCCCAGCGCCGCGACCAGCGCGACGTAAAGCACCTTCTTCACTGCGTTCTCCGGAATCGAATGAACGGACGGCGCCCGCATGGCGGCGTCCGGCGTCCCATTAACGACCCGGGCTCACACATCTTTAACGTTTGACGGCGCTCGCGGCGGAATCGTTCAGCGAGCGGCCGGTTACACGGAATCAGGCCGCTTCGTAGGCCCCGTAACCGCGCAGGCGCTCGTAGCGGCGCTTCACAAGGTCCGCCGGCTGCATGCCGGACAGCGCGTCCAGCTCGTTCAGCAGCACCGTCTTCAGGCGGCGGGCCATCTGGCGCGGATTGCGGTGCGCGCCGCCGGTGGGCTCGCGCACCACCTTGTCGACCAGGCCCAGCGAGTGCAGGCGGCGGGCGGTGAGGCCGAGCTGCTCGGCGGCGTCCTTGGCCTTGTCGGCCGACTTCCAGAGGATGGACGCGCAGCCTTCCGGCGAGATCACCGAGTAGGTGCTGTATTCGAGCATCAGCGTGCGGTCGCCGACGCCGATCGCCAGCGCGCCGCCGGAGCCGCCTTCGCCGACCACGGTGCAGACCACCGGGATCTTCAGCTCCGCCATCTCCATCAGGTTGCGCGCGATGGCCTCGGACTGGCCGCGCTCCTCCGCGCCGATGCCGGGGTAGGCGCCGGGCGTGTCGATGAAGGTCAGCAGCGGGATGCCGAAGCGCTCGGCCATCTTCATCAGGCGCAGCGCCTTGCGGTAACCCTCCGGGCGCGGCATGCCGAAGTTGCGGCGCACCTTGGTCTTGGTGTCGCGGCCCTTCTGGTGGCCGATGATCATCACGCTGCGGCCGTCGATGCGGCCGATGCCGCCGACGATGGCGGCGTCGTCGGAATAGGCGCGGTCGCCGTGCAGTTCGTGGAACTCCTCGCACATGGTCTCGATGTAGTCGAGCGTGTACGGGCGCTGCGGATGGCGCGCCAGCTGCGAGACCTGCCACGGGGTGAGGTCGCGGAAGATCTGCGCGGTGCGCCGGCGGACCTTGTCCTGCAGGGCGCGGATCTCGGGGTCGGCCCCGAGCGAACTGCCGTCGCTGGCCTGCCGCAGTTCGGCGATCTTCGCTTCAAGATCGGCGATGGGCTGCTCGAAATCGAGGTAGTTCGGGTTCATGCGCTACCGGACGGGTGAAAGGCGGGCAGTGTAGCCGCGCCGGGTCCGCATACGCATCCGTCCGCAGCGTATGGGCCGGCTCAGTGCGCCCAGGGCTTGGAAAGGGCCAGTTTCACGGTTAGCACGCCCGGGGTGGCCCGCAGGGTTTCGACCAGCTCGTTGTCGATGCGCACGCCGTTCTGGCCGTCGAGGTCGACCATGCCGGAGGCGCCGTCCACCAGCAGGTGCAGGCGGGTCGGCGTCGGGCCCGGACGGCGTGCCTGCAGTAGGGCCTCCACGCGCGCCAGCACGCCGGCCTCGCGCAGGTCCAGCCGCACCGACAGGCGCTGGGCATTGCGCCCGCAGACCTGCGAGTACTCCCAGCAGCGCTGCGCCTTGAGGGCGAAACCGCCGGAGAAGGCGTCCTCGCGCAGGCCGCCCTGCACGATCAGCAGCCTGTCGCGGCCGATCAGCGATGCGTGCTCGGCGTAGGTCTCGGCGAAGAAGGCGCATTCCAGCCGCCCCCGGCCGTCCTCGATCTGCACGAAGACCTGCGAGTCGCCCTTCTTGCGGAAGCCGACCACCAAGCCGGCGACGGTCGTTTCCATTTCCGGGCGCCATCCGCCACGGCCGCCGGTGTCCGGGCGTGAGGCCCAGATGCGCTCGAGGTCGCCGAGGTGGAAGCCGATCAGGCCGTGCACGTCCTCGCGGTAGGGGTCGAACGGATGGCCGCTGAGGTAATGGCCGAGCGTGTCGCGCTCGTGCTCCAGCAGCTTTCCGATCGGCCATTCGTCGCTTTCCGGCAGATCCAGGTGCAGCGCCGGCGCAGCGGTGTCCACACCGCCGAACAGCGAGGCCTGGCCGGCCGCGATCTCCTTCGACAGCTGGTCGGTCGCGCGCAGCACCTCGGGCACCTGCAGGAAAAGGCTGGCGCGGTTGCGACCGAGCGCGTCGAGCGCACCGGCCTGCACCAGCGCTTCCAGCGCGCGGCGGTTGAGCTTGCCGTCGTCCACGCGCTGGCAGAGGTCGAGCAGATCCTTGAACGGGCCCGCGCGGCGCGCCTCGACGATCGACTCGCAGACGCCGCGGCCGACGCCCTTCACCGCGCCGAGGCCGTAGCGGATCGTGTCCGGCGTCGTCGCGCAGAACATGTAGGCCGACTCGTTCGCGTCCGGCGGCAGCACCGTGAGGCCCATCGCGCGCGCTTCGTCGAGGAAGCCCGTCACCTTGTCGGTGTTGTCCATGTCCGACGACAGCACGGCCGCCATGAACTCGGCGGGGTAATGCGCCTTCAGCCACGCGGTCTGGTACGAGACCAGCGCATACGCGGCCGCGTGCGACTTGTTGAAGCCGTAGCCCGCGAACTTCTCCAGCAGGTCGAAGATCGGGCCTGAAACCCTTGGCTCGATGCCGTGGTGCTCCATCGCACCGGCCTCGAACTTCACGCGCTCCTTGGCCATCTCCTCGGGCTTCTTCTTGCCCATCGCGCGGCGCAGCAGGTCGGCGCCGCCGAGCGAGTAGCCGCCCAGGATCTGCGCGGTCTGCATGACCTGCTCCTGGTAGACCACCACGCCGTAGGTCGGCGCCAGCACGGGCTCCAGCAACGGATGCGGGTACTGCACCTCCTGGCGGCCGTGCTTTCGCTCGATGAAGTCCGGGATCAGGTCCATCGGGCCCGGGCGATACAGCGACACGAGCGCGATGAGGTCGTCGAAGCGGTCGGGCTGCGCGCGCTTGAGCAGTTCGCGCATGCCGCGCGATTCGAACTGGAAGACGGCGACGGTGTCGCCGCGCGCGAACACCTCGTAGGCCTTCGCATCGTCCAGCGGCAGCGTGGTGATGTCGAGCGGCGCGGCGCCTTCCTTCGCGCGGCGCGCGTTGATCGCCTTCACCGCCCAGTCGATGATCGTGAGCGTGCGCAGGCCGAGGAAGTCGAACTTCACGAGGCCCACGGCCTCGACGTCGTCCTTGTCGAACTGCGTGACCGGGTTGCGGCCGCGGCCGCCCTCGTCGTGTTCGGCGAACAGCGGGCAGAAGTCGCTCAGGGGCGACGGCGCGATCACGACGCCGCCCGCGTGCTTGCCCGCGTTGCGGGTCAGGTCTTCGAGCTGCAGCGCGAGGTCGACGAGGTCGCGCACGTCGTCCTCGGCGTTGTAGCGCGTGATGAACTCGCCGATGGAGCGCTCGGGGTCCTTCTTCGCGCGCTCGCTGCGGCCCAGCACGTCTTCCAGCGAGAGCGGGTCGGCCGGGATCAGCGGGATGAGCTTGGAGATCGAATCGACGAAGCCATAGCCATGGCCCAGCACGCGGCCGCAGTCGCGCACCACCGCCTTCGCCGACATCGTGCCGTAGGTGATGATCTGGCTGACGCGGTCGCGCCCGTACTTGCGCGCGACGTAGTCGATCACCTCGTCGCGGCGATCCATGCAGAAGTCGATGTCGAAGTCGGGCATCGACACGCGTTCGGGGTTGAGGAAGCGCTCGAACAGCAGGTCGTAGGGCAGGGGATCGAGGTCGGTGATGCCGAGCGCCCATGCCACCAGCGAACCCGCACCGGAACCACGACCGGGCCCGACCGGGATGCCCTGCTGCTTACCCCAGTTGATGAAGTCCGCGACGATCAGGAAGTAGCCCGGGAACCCCATCTTGATGATGACGTCGAGCTCGCGCTCCAGGCGCGCGTCGTAGTCCTCGCGCGTGCGGCCGTCGGACGGCGGCGCCTTCTCGAGACGCTTGGCGAGGCCCTCGCGCGCGCTGTTGCGCAGCCACGATTCGATGGTGTGCTCGCTCGGCACCGGGAACGCCGGCAGTGCGTACTCGCCGAGCTTCATCTCGACGTTGCAGCGCATGGCGAGCGAATGCGCGTTCTCGATCGCGTCGGGCACGTCGCAAAACAGCTCGTCCATGTCGTCGCAGGACTTGAGGAACTGCTGCGGGCTGTACTCGCGCGGGCGCTTGGGGTCGTCCAGCACGCGGCCGGTCGCGATGCAGACGCGCGCCTCGTGCGCTTCGAAGCCGGACTCGTCGAGGAAGCGCACGTCGTTCGTCGCGACCACCGGGATTTCGCGCAGCGAAGACGCATGGAGCGCGAACGAGTTGAATGCTTCCTCGCCCTTGCGCCCGGTGCGCGTCAGTTCGAGATGCAGGCGCTCGCCGAAGACGTCCTTCCAGTCGACCAGCCAGGCCTCGGCGAGGTCGTGCCGACCGCCGCCCGCGAGCTGCGCAGCCAGGCTGCCACAACCGGCGAGTGCGAACAGGCCGCGGTTGTCCTCGCGCAGCCATTCCGGGCGCAGTGCGACGCCGTCGTTGCGATGGCCTTCCATCCACATGCGCGTGAGCAGGCGCGAGAGCGTCAGGTAGCCCTGGCGATCACGGCAGAGCAGCGTCATGCGCGTCGCCGCCTCGTTGCCGTCGGCCAGCGTCACGTCCGCGCCGAGGATCGGCTTGATGCCCGCGCCCTCGGCCTTCTTGTAGAACTTCACCGCGGCAAAGAGGTTGTTGATGTCGGTCAGCGCGACGGCCGGCTGGCCGAGGTCGACCGAACGCTTCACCAGCTCGCCGATGCGGATCGTCGAGTCGGCGAGCGAGTACTCGCTGTGCAGGTGGAGATGAACGAAGCGGGAAGCCATGCGGTCCTGACGGGCCGGTCGCGAGGCGGCAGTGTTGCGGCTTGGCAGCCTAGCAGCCGGCCGTCTCAGGGTCAGGACTTGACATGGGATCGGTCGCGATCGCGTCCAGCAGGTTCAGGACGGGTTCGCGCATCGCGCCGCGCACCGGCGCGAAGCTGCGGCGGTGCTCCGGGCAGGGGCCGTGTTCGGCCAGCGCGGCCAGGTGCTGCGGCGTCGAGTAGCCCTTGTGCTGGTCGAAGCCGTACTGCGGGAAGCGCGCGTGCATCTCGACCATCAGCGCGTCGCGATGGGTCTTGGCGAGGATGGACGCGGCCATGATCGACCGACAGCGCGCGTCGCCGCCCACCCAGGCCTCGCCCGGGCAGCACAGGCCCTTGGGCACCACGTTGCCGTCGATGCGGGCGAGGTCCGCGGCGTGGCGCACCGCCTCCACGCACTGGCGCATGCCGAGCATGGTGGCGTGGAAGATGTTCAGGCGGTCGATCGTGTCGACGTCGATCACCGCCACGTGCCAGGCCAGCGCGCGCTCGCGGATGCGGATCGCGAGCACGTCGCGGCGGTCCGCGTCGAGCTGCTTGGAATCGTTGAGGCCGTTGATCGGCGTGCGGCCGGGCGCGAACACGACGGCCGCGACCACCACGGGCCCGGCGAGCGGGCCGCGGCCGGCCTCGTCCACGCCGGCAATGCGCTGCGGCGCGGGGGGCACGGCGATGTCGAGGACGAGCTGCGGCGCGGAATCAGCCATGCCGCGAGGATACGACCTCGGCGATGGCCTCGGCCGCGCGCGCTGACGCATCGCGACGCAGTTCGCGATGCAGGTTCATGAACCGGGGCGCGAGCTCGGCCGCGGCCAAGGGATCGCGGAACCAGTGCAGGACCGCATCGGCAAGCTTCGCGGGCGTACAGTCGGCCTGCATGAGCTCCGGCACCACCTCGTCGCCCGCGAGGATGTTCGGCAACGCGTAGCGGCTGACCTTGAGCATGCCGAGGCCCTTCACCAGTCGATAGGTCGACGCCGCGACCTTGTAGGCCACCACCATCGGCCGCTTGGCGAGCATGCCTTCGAGAGTGGCGGTGCCGGAGGCCAGCAGTACGACGTCGCTCGCGATCATCAGGGTGCGTGCGCGGCCGTCGATGACGGTCAGCGCATCGGCTAGCGCGTCGCGTGCCGGCGATGCCGCGAGCACGCGCTCGAAGGTTTCGCGGGCGCGACGGTCCGCCATCGGCGCGACAACGCGGAGGTCGGGCATCGCCTGGCGTACGCGGGCGGCGGCTTCGAGGAAATCGGCGCCGAGACGTTCGATCTCGCCGGTTCGCGAGCCCGGTAGCAGTGCGAGCACCGGCGTGTCGTCAGGCAGGCCCAGCGCGGTGCGGGCCGCGGCGCGATCGGGCTCCAGGGGCATTTCGTCGGCCAGCGGATGCCCGACGAAGCGCGCATCCACGCCGTGCTTGGCGTAGATCGCCGGCTCCATCGGGAACAGGCAGAGCACGCGGTCGGCCGAGCGCCCGATCTTCGCCGCGCGCCCCTCGCGCCAGGCCCAGACCGACGGGCTGACGTAGTGCACCGTCGGGATGCCGCGTCGCTTGAGCCAGCGCTCGACCGGAAGGTTGAAATCGGGTGCGTCGATGCCGACGAACACGTCCGGCCGCCAGTCGAGCAGGCGCCTGCGCAGTTCGCGGCGCAGACGTAGCAGGCGCGGGAGGTGGCGTAGCACCTCGGCGAGGCCCATCACCGCGAGTTCGCCCGCATCCCACCACGCATCGAGGCCGGCGGCGCGCATGCGGTCGCCGCCGATGCCGGCGAACTGCGCGTCGGGGAAACGCGCACGCAGCGCGTCCACCAAGCCTGCGCCCAAGAGATCGCCGGAAGCTTCGCCGGCAACGATCGCGATACGGACGGGGCGATGGGCGGCCATCGCGGACGCACCCTCGGCGATTCCCGTCAGCGGCAGCCCGGACACGGCGCGTTCGCCGCGAGTGTTCGTAACCGGCGTGTCCTCACCCACGACGTGCGCCGCTCAGCGCAGCAGCGGCCGCTCGCCGCTGTCGACGAAATCGAGCAGCAGGCGCACGTCCTCGCTGTCGCCTGCAATTTCGGCGAGCTTGCTGCGTGCGTCCTCCAGCGAGCCGCCGGCGACGTAGAGCGCGCGGTAGGCACGCTTGATCGCGGCGATGCGCGTCGCGTCGAAGCCGCGGCGCTTGAGGCCCTCCGCATTGATGCCGCGCGGCCGGCCGTAGTCTTCCTGCGCGACCATCACGAAAGGCGGTACGTCGCCGTTGACGAACGCGCCCATTCCCACGAACGCGTGCGCGCCGATGCGGCAGAACTGGTGGACGCCCGCGAACCCGCTGAGGATGACGTGGTCGCCCACGGTCACGTGCCCGGCGAGCGTGGCGTTGTTCGAGAACACGCAGTCGTTGCCGACGACGCAGTCGTGCGCGACGTGCACGTAGGCGAGCAGCCAGTTGCGATCGCCGAGGCGGGTCACGCCGCCACCGCTGCCGGTGCCGCGGTTGAGCGTCACGAATTCGCGGAACGTGTTGTCGTCGCCGATCACCAGCTCGACACGCTCGCCGGCGAACTTCTTGTCCTGCGGCTCGCCGCCCACCGCGCAATGCCCGACGAAGCGGTTGCGGCGGCCGATGCGCGTCGGCCCGGTGACGCTGCAGTGCGCGCCGAACGTGGTGCCGTCGCCGACCTCGACGTCGTCGCCGATGTAGCAGAACGGCCCGACGACGACGTCGTCGCCCAGCCGCGCGCCGGCCTCGACGACCGCGCTGGGGTGCACGCGCGTCGTCATGTCAGCCCTGCGCCTCGGCGCAGAGGATCTCAGCGCAAGCGACGACTTCGCCATCCACGCGCGCGACCGCGCCGTACATCGCCATGTTGCGGATCACGCGCTTGAGCTCGACCTCGAGCTCGAGGCGATCGCCCGGCACCACCTGCTTCATGAACTTCGCGCCGTCCACCTTGACCAGGTAGAACAGCTTCTCGCCCGCGCGCTCGTTCCCTTCCGACTGCGCCGTGAGCGTGGTCAGCAGGCCGCCGGCCTGCGCCATCGCTTCCACGATCAGCACGCCCGGCATCACCGGATTGCCCGGGAAATGCCCGGTGAAGCACGGCTCGTTGGCGGTGATGTTCTTGAACGCGAGGATGCGCTTGCGCGGCTCGAACTCGACGACGCGGTCGACCAGCAGGAACGGATAGCGATGCGGCAGGAGCTTCTCGATGCCGCGGACGTCGACGGGGAGCTGCACGGTCTGGTTCATTCGGGACCTGCGTAGCGGCCGGAAGGGCCGTTGCGGAAGCCGGCAATGATACGGCGCACCGCGCGATCAGTCCCGGCGCGCGCGGAACAGCCGATCCAGCTGGCGGAAGCGGGCGGCATTCCGGCGCCAGCTGCGATTGTCCATCAGCGGGGTGCCCGAGGAGTATTCGCCCGGCTCGCGGATCGAATGGGTCACCAGGCTCATCGCCGTGATCACCACCTTGTCGCAGATTTCGATGTGGCCGACGATGCCCGCCGCGCCACCGATCAGGCAGTAGCGCCCGATCCGCGCGCTGCCCGCTACCGCCACGCAGCCGGCGATCGCCGTATGCGCGCCGATGCGGACGTTGTGGCCGATCTGGATCTGGTTGTCGAGGCGTACGTCCTCCTCGAGCACGGTGTCGTCGATCGCGCCGCGGTCGATGGTGGTGTTGGCGCCGATCTCGCAGTCGTCACCGACCACCACGCCGCCCAGCTGCGGCACCTTGAGCCAGGCGCCGTGCTCCATCGCGATGCCGAAGCCGTCGGCGCCCAGCACCGCGCCGGGATGGACGAGCACGCGCTCGCCGAGGCGCACGCGCGTCACCAGGGTGACACGCGCGACGAGCCGAGCGCCGGCGCCCACGAGGCAGTCCTCGCCGATCACGCAGCCGGGGCCGACGTAGGCGCCCGCGCCGATCACCGAGCGCGTACCGATGCTGACGTGCGGGCCGATGTGTGCGCTCGGGTCGACCGTCGCGCTTGCATCCACGACCGCGCTGGGATGGGCACCCGCCGGCGCCTCCGGCTGCGACTCGAACAATGCGGCGATGCGCGCATAGGCCGAGTAGGGATCGCGCGCAACCAGCGCCGTGCCGGGCGCGGCGTCCGCGTCGGCGGCACCCAGCACCACGATGCCCGCACGCGTGGTCGCGAGCTGGCCACGGTACTTGGAATTGGAGAGGAACGTCAGCCGGTCGGGCGTCGCCTCGGCGATCGTCGCCACGCCGCGCACGCTCGTGCCCGCGTCGCCGCGGAGTTCCAAGCCGAAACGGCCGGCGAGGTCGCCGGCCGTGTAGGTCCTGCATTCCGCAGCGCTCATCGCCGCGTCAGAACACGCCGCCGAAGGTGAACTGCAGGCGCTCGAGCTCGTCGCCCTCCTTCTTGCGGAGCGGGTACGAGTAGCTGATCGAGATCGGGCCCATCGGCGAACGCCACATGACGGCGAGGCCAGTGGACGCGCGCAGCTCGTTGGCGTCGAAATCGTCGCGGCTGCCGAACACGTTGCCCACGTCGACGAACGCCGAGACGCGCGCGGCCGGGCTGTTGATCAGCGTCGGGAAGAACATCTCCACCGAGCCCACCGTCTTCACCGAGCCGCCGATCGGCTGCAGGTAGCTCGAGCCGGTAGCCGCGGCGCGCGGGCCCAGCGTGTTGTCGGCGAAGCCGCGCACCGAGCGCACGCCACCGGCGTAGAAGTTCTCGAAGAACGGCAGGCCGCGGGCCGTGAGCGTCTTGCGGTAGTCCGGCGACGTGGTGAGGCAGGGCTCGGTCGGATCCGGGCCCGGCGTGTAGGTATCCGGCACGCCGTCGCCATTCGCGTCGGAGATCGTGCCCGGGGTGAAGCAGACGTTGCGCACGAAATCGTCGCCGTAGCTGTCGCCATAGCCCAGCTCGCCACGCGTGTTCAGCACGAGGTGGCGGTTCAGGCGCCAGAACTTGGAGATCTCGTAGTTGAGCTTGTAGTACTCGACCGTCGAGCCCGGCAGCGCGACCTCCGCGGTGAAGCGCTGCAGCATGCCGGTGTTCGGCGTCAGCAGGTTGTCGAGCGTGTTGCGCGCCCAACCGATCTGGCCGCGCAGCGTGTGGAACGTGCGGTTGCCGACGGCGTCGATGTAGTCGACCAGCGGATCCGGCGTGCTGCCGCGCGTGGCGAAGATCTCGTTCGAGTCGACGCCCAGCAGCGCGGTGACGGTATCCGTCTCGGTGATCGGGATGCCGACCACGACCTGGCCGGCGCCGCTGGTCGAGCTGTACTGCGCGGTGCCGAAGTCGGAGTAGTCGTACTCGCGCCACCACAGGTTGTAGCCGAGCGAGATGCCGCTGTCGGTGAAATACGGATTGACGAACGAGAAATCGTAGCGCTGCAGGTAGGAGTTGCGGTTCGCCTGCACCGACACGCGGTTACCCGTGCCGAGGAAGTTGTTCTGCGACAGCTGGATCTGCGTGGTCACGCCGCTGAGCTGCGAATAGCCCAGGCCGAAGACGAAGCTGCCCGACGTCGTCTCCTTGACGTTGACGACCACGTCGACCTGGTCGGACGTGCCCGGCACCGGCTGCGTGTCGACGTCGACGCTCTCGAAGAAGCCCAGGCCCTGCAGGCGGATCTTCGAGCGGTCGAGCGCGGCCTGCGAGTACCAGCTGCTTTCGAACTGGCGCATCTCGCGGCGCAGCACCTCGTCGGAGGTGCGCGCGTTGCCCTTGAACACGATGCGGCGCACGTTGACGCGCGGGCCCGGCACCACCTGGAAGTTGATGCCGACGGTCTTGTTCTCGCGATCGACGTCCGGAATGGCGTTGACCTGCGCGAACGCGTAGCCGATGTTGCCGAGCGTCGCGGTGATCGAGTCTGACGTCGCCTCGAGCAGGCGGCGCGAGAAGATCTGGCCCTCGCGCACGAATACGCGGCGCTGGATCTCTTCCTTCGGCAGCACGGTATCGCCGCTGACGTCGACCTTCGAGACCTTGTACTGCTCACCCTCGGTCAGACCCGCGGTGATGAACATGTCCTGCCGGTTCGGGCTGATCTCGACCTGCGTGCTGTCGACGCTGAAGTCGACGTAGCCGCGGTCGAGGTAGAACGAGTTGAGCTTCTCGAGGTCGCCGGAGAGCTTCTCGCGCGAGTACTGGTCGTCGCGCTTGTACCAGCTCTTCCAGTTCGTCTCGCGCGACTCCCAGCTGTCGCGCAGGTCGTCTTCCTCGAACTTCTCGTTGCCGACTAGGTTGATGTGGCGGATGCGCGCGGCGGCGCCTTCCTTGATCGCGATGGTGACGTCGACGCGGTTGCGGTCGAGGCGCGCGACCGTCGGCGTGATCTCGACGTTGTACTTGCCGCGGTTGTTGTACTGGCGCGTCAGCTCCTGCGTCACGCGGTCGAGCGCGAGGCGGTCGAAGGTGCCGCCCTCGGAGAGGCCGATGTCGTTCAGACCCTTGGTAAGGTCGTCGGTCTTGATGTCCTTGTTGCCGGTCAGCGTGAGCTTGTTGATCGCCGGGCGCTCGGTGACCGCCACGACGAGGATGTCGCCCTGGCGCTCGACGCGCACGTCTTCGAAGAAACCGGTCTTGTAGAGCGCGCGGATCGCGTCGGCGACCTTGGCCGAGTCGACGGTGTCGCCGCGCTCGACCGGGAGGTAGGTGAACACCGTGCCGGCCGAGATGCGCTGCAGGCCGTCGACACGGATGTCGCTGACGGTGAACGGCGCGAAGGCCTCGGCCAGTGCGGAGGTCACCGGGGCTGCCGCCATCGCGGACGCGAGGGCGAGGGCGAGCAGGCGGCGGGGCAGGGGTCGCGTCATCATCACGTCCGGTTGGATCCGAAGAGGGGGAGCGCCGCAGGCGGGCGCGGTGCGGACGGGAATCGTCAGCGCACCAGGTTGTTCACGATGTCGTTGTAGAACGCCAGACCCATCAGCCCGACGATGACCGCCAGCCCGACGAACTGGCCGGCGGCCATGGCGCGTTCGCTGACCGGGCTGCCTTTGATCAGCTCGATAAGGTAATACAGCAGGTGACCGCCATCCAATATCGGCACCGGCAGCAGGTTCAGGATGGCCAGGCTCAACGAGAGCATGGCGAGCATCGACAGGAACCAGGCCGGGCCATGCGCAGCGAAGGCATTGGCCGCGCGCGCGATGGTGATCGGACCCGCCACGGTGTTGCGCACGTCGACCCGGCCGGTGAAAGCGCGACCCAGCATCGCCACGAGCTCGCGGGTCTGGTGCGCGGCCTCGCTGGCGGCGGCGGGGATGGCGTCGATCGGGCCGTAGCGCAGCACGGCATCGGGGACCGGTTCCTGGACCGCCGCCGGCGCGGTACCGAGGGTCCAACGCGCGCCGCCGCCGTCCCTGGGGTCGACCCAGGCCGGCTTGAGCGGGAACGCGAGGCGCTCGCCGTCGCGCTGCACCTCGATCATCGCGGCCTCGCCCGTCTTGCCCAGGGCCTGCACCAGCGGCGACAGGTCGCTCCAGGCGCGCACGGGGCGGCCGTCGAGGGCGGTAATCACGTCGCCCGCGCGCAGCGCCTGGGCGGCGGGCGAACCCGGGCTCACCTCACCGACCCGCGCGGGCAGCAACAGGTGATCGGGCAGGATGCCGGCCGCGAGCGCGGCGCGGCGCTCGTCGATCGTGGCGGGCAGCCGCGACAGGCGCACCGTGCGCGTCGCCTCGGCGCCCTGCGCGGTCCGAATTCTAACGTCGACGTCGCGGCGGTCGAGCGCGGCGGGCACGAGCGCGAGCTCGGCCTCGGTCCAGGTCGGGGTTTCGCGATCGCCGATGGCGAGGATCACGTCGCCCGGATGCAGCCCCGCTGCGGCGGCGAGGCCTTCGGCGCGGCCGATGGTCGGAACGAAGTCGGGGCGGCCGATCACGAACATGCCCCAGAGCAGCGCCACGCACAGAATCAGGTTCGCCACCGGGCCCGCGGCGACGATCGCCATGCGCTGCCAGATCGGCTTGCGGTTGAAGGCGAGATGCAGCTCGGCGGGGGCGACGTCGCCCTCGCGCTCATCAAGCATCTTCACGTAGCCGCCGAGCGGAAGCGCCGCGACCACGTATTCGGTGCCGTCGGCCGCGGTGCGCTTCCATAGCGGCTTGCCGAAACCGATCGAGAAACGGAGCACCCGCACGCCGCAGCGCCGCGCCACCCAGTAATGCCCGAACTCGTGGAAGGTCACGAGGATGCCGAGGCTGACGATCAGCCACCAGATCGATCCGAGCAACTCGTTCAAAGGGGACTCCGGGGCGGCGATAGGGCCGCTGATGCTGACCCCGGCAGAGGCCAAAGGTTCAGTTCCGCGGCGATCGTCGCTGATCGGCGTCCGGCTTCGGTGAACGGCAGGCGACGCTCGCTCATGCCCGGCGCCCGATCGCGAACGTGACATGCGCGCGGGCGCGGCCGTCGGCCTCGCGCAGCGCGTCCAGGCCGGCCTCGGCGGCGGGAAGCGCCGCGAGCGCGTCCTCGACCAGCGCCGGAATGTCGAGAAAGCCGATCCGACCCGACAGGAACGCATCCACGGCGACTTCGTTGGCGGCGTTCAGCACGGCGGGTGCGGTGCCGCCGGCGCGCAGCGCGTCGAAGGCGAGGCGCAGGCAGGGGAAGGCGTCGAGGTCCGGCGCCTCGAAATCGAGCCGGCCACCCTGGCGCACCAGGTCCAGCCCGGCGACACCCGATTCCAGCCGTTCCGGCCAGCCCAGTCCCACGGCGAGCGCGGTTCGCATATCCGGCAGGCCGAGCTGCGCGAGCGTGGAGCCGTCGACGAACTCGACCAGCGAATGCACCAGGCTCTGCGGATGGACCACCACGTCGATCGCACCCGGCGCGACGCCGAACAGGTGGTGCGCCTCGATGACCTCGAGGCCCTTGTTCATCAGCGTGGCGGAGTCGACCGAGATCTTCGGACCCATGGACCAGCGGGGATGCGCGACCGCCTGCGCCGGGGTGACGTCACGCAGCGATTCGCGCGTGCGGCCGCGGAACGGGCCGCCGGATGCCGTGAGCACGAGCCGGCGCAGCCCGCGGATGTCGCGCGCGGCGCGGCCGTCCTGCGGCGGCAGGCACTGGAAGATCGCGTTGTGTTCGCTGTCGACGGGCACGATCGCCGCGCCGGACTCGCGTGCCGCGGCCATCACCAGCGAGCCGGCGAGAACGAGCGACTCCTTGTTGGCGAGCGCGATGCGCCTTCCGGCGCGCGCGGCGGCCAGCGTGGAATCGAGACCGGCGGCGCCGACAATCGCGGCGACCACGGTGTCGCAGGTATCGCCGGCGACGAGCGCGTCGATCGCGGCCATGCCGGCATGCGGCTGCGTGGACAGGCCCGCGGCGGCGAGGCCGGACTTCAGCGCGTCGAATCGCGCCTCGTCGGCGATCACCGCATGCGCGGGCGCATGCCGTGCGCACAGCTCCAGCAGTGCGTCGACGTTGCGGCCCGCGGCCAGCACGCTGGCCTGCAGGCGGTCGGGGTGGCGCGCGATGACATCGAGCGCGGACGCGCCGATCGAGCCGGTCGCGCCGAGGACGGCGACGCGGCGCATCACAGTCCCAGCAGCGCCTTGCCGAGTGCGAACACGGGCAGGGCGGCGAGCACGGCGTCGATGCGATCGAGCACGCCGCCATGGCCGGGGATCAGCGTGCCCGAGTCCTTCTTGCCGGCATGTCGCTTGAGCAGGCTCTCGAACAGGTCGCCGATCACCGACACGAGGATCGACGCCGCGGCGACCAGCGCGACCTTCGGCAGGTCGCCGGTCGTCGCGCCCGCGAGCAGCGAGAACAGCAGCGCGACGATGGTGCCGACGATCACGCCCCCGGCCAGTCCCTCCAGCGTCTTGTTCGGGCTCACGCGCGGCGCGAGCTTGTGGCGGCCGAGATGGCGACCGGCGAAATAGGCGCCCGTATCGGCAGCCCACACCGCGGCCAGCGAGGTCAGCAGCCAGCGATGGCCGTTATCGCCATCGGCATGCAGCCAGGTGAGCGCGCACCAGGCCGGCACCACCGCCAGCGTACCGGCGGCGAGCTTGACCGCGCGCGCCCACGACTGGTGGTTGCTGCCGAAGTTGTAGCGCCCCAACCAGAACAGCGCGACGAGCCACCAGATGACGCCGATCAGAGAGCCCACCTGGTAGAGCACCAGCGTGCCGCCCTCGCGCGAACGCGATGCCCAGACGATGGCGACCATCAGACCGAGGTTGGCGATCAGCAGTACCCACTTCGCGAGCGAGTCGTCGACTTCGGCGAGGTCGAACCATTCCCATAGGCCGGCGAGGAACACCGCGGCGGCGGCGACCATCATCCAGGGCGTCGGGAGGAACCAGATCGCCGCGATCGCGACGGGAGCCATCACCAGGGCGGCGGCAATGCGGGTACGGGTCATTCGGACGTCTCGGGGTTGCCGGCGACCTGTGCCCCGGTCAGGCCGAATCGGCGTTCACGGCGCGCGTAGTCGTCCAGCGCAGCCTGAAGTGTCGCCGCATCCACGTCCGGCCACAACAAATCGGTGAACCAGAGCTCGGTGTAGGCGAGCTGCCAGAGCAGGAAATTGCTGATGCGCAGCTCGCCGCCGGTACGGATGAACAGGTCGGGCGCGGGCAGCTCGGCGAGTGCGAGGCGCGAAGACAGCAGCGCTTCGTCAACCTGTGCAGGCTCGATGCGTCCCGCAGCCACATCCTCCGCCAGCGAACGCGCGGCCTGCGCGATATCCCAGCGCCCGCCGTAACTCACCGCGATGCTCAGGTGCAGGCGTTCGTTGCGCGCGGTGCGTGCTTCCGCTTCGGTCATGCGGCGACGGATCGCATCGGAAAAACGGGCGCGGTCGCCGATGAAGCGCACGCGCACGCCGCGGCGGTCGAGCTCGTCCACCTCGCGCTCCAGCGCGCCGGTGAAGAGTTTCATAAGCCCGCCGACCTCGTCCTGCGGGCGGTCCCAGTTCTCGCTCGAGAACGCGAACAGCGTCAGCGCTTCGACGCCCTTCTCGAGGCAGAAATCGATGCAGACGTTGACCGCACGCGCGCCCGCCCGATGGCCGATCAGCCGCGGCCGCCGGCGCTTCTGCGCCCAGCGGCCGTTACCGTCCATGATGATGGCGATGTGGCGCGGGATGCGCGCGGCAGGGCGGTCGGCGGCGGTCACGGTCGGGTCGTCGAGGGGCGACGGGACCGCGGACCGGTCCCCTGCGGAAGCGTGGCCGTCAGACGGCCATCAGCTCCTGTTCCTTGGCCTTGACGACCTCGTCGACGTTCTTGATCGCTTCGTCGGTGAGCTTCTGGATGTCCTGCTCGGCGCGCGCGGCATCGTCCTCGGTGATCTGCTTCTCCTTGAGAAGCTCCTTCACCTGGTGGTTCGCGTCGCGGCGGATGTTGCGGATCGCGACCTTCGCGTCCTCGCCACCCGAATGCACCACCTTCGCAAGGTCCCGGCGGCGCTCCTCGGTGAGCGGCGGCAGGTTGAGGCGGATCACCATGCCGGCGGTGTTCGGCGTCAGCCCGAGGTCGGACGCGAGGATCGCCTTCTCGACCGCGCCCACCATCGGCTTCTCCCACGGCGTGATCGTGAGCGAGCGCGCATCGCTGACGGCGACGCTCGCCACCTGCGATAGCGGCACGTCCGAGCCGTAGTAGTTGACCTTGATGTGGTCGACGATGCTGGTCGTGGCGCGACCGGTGCGGATCTTGACGAGGTCGTGGCGGAACGCCTCGACGCTCTTGGCCATGCGTGCCTTGGCGTCGTTCTTGATGTCGTTGAGCATCGCGGGGCTCCGTGAGCGGATTTCGGTCGGCCGCGGATTATAGGGCAGGGCGCGCCGCCGGCCTCAGTGGTGCGGCGCGCGATCGTGCGCATCGTGCTCGCAGGCCGCGCCGTGCTCGACCTGCAGCGTCGGGTGGTTGATGCCGAAGCGCTCGTCCAGCTCGTGGCAGATGCGGTCGAGGAAGGCGTCGTGGTCGTCCACGGCGGGGCGCACCAGGTGTGCGGTCATCGCGATCTCGCCCGCACCCAGCGACCAGATGTGCAGATGGTGCACGGCCTGAACGCCCGGCTGGCTACCCAGGAAGTCGGCAACGTCGGTGCGCTCGATCCGGGCCGGCACGGCATCCATCGCGGCATTGAAGCTCTCGCGAAGCAGGCCGAAGGCGCTGACGGCGACAACGGCGCTGATCAGCAGTGCGGTGGCGGGGTCGAGCCAGCGCCAGCCCAGCGCCCACATGCCGAGGCCGGCCAGCACGGCCGCCAGCGACACGGCCGCGTCGGCCATCAGGTGCAGGAACGCCGCGCGCCGGTTGAGATCGTGCTCGTGGCCCGCGTGCATCAGCTTGGCGGCCAGCAGGTTCACCACGATGCCTACGGCGGCCACGGCCATCACCGGGACCGCCGGGACTTGCGGCGGCGCCCCGAAGCGCTGCACCGCCTCCCATACCAGGGCACCCGCGAATCCGACCAGCAGCAGGGCATTCGCCAGCGGCGACAGCAGCGTCGCGCGTCGCCAGCCGTAGGTATGGGTCGACGTCGGCGCGCGCCGCGCGAGAACCGCCGCGCCCCAGGCCAGCGCGAGACCGGCGACGTCGCCCAGGTTGTGCAGGGCGTCGGAAAGAAGCGCCAGCGAGTCCGTCGCGAAGCCGTACCAGGCTTCGACGGCCGTGTACGCGAGGTTGACCAGCGTGGCGACGGCGAAAGCGCGTGTCGGGTGCGCGTGCACCTCGGAATGGTCGTGGCCGGCGCCCACGGCGGTCAGGCGGCGCTGCGCACCAGCGTGCCGATAGGCTCGCCGTGCAGGATGCGCAGCAGCTGGCCCGGCTGGCTCATGTCGAACACGCGGATCGGCAGCGAGGCGTCGCGGCATAGCGCGAAGGCGGCGGTGTCCATGACCTGCAGGTCGCGGCTCAGCACGTCGTCATAGCTCAGGCTGTCGAAGCGCACGGCGTCCGGATACTTCTTCGGGTCCTTGTCGTAGACGCCATCGACCTTGGTCGCCTTGAGCAGCAGGTCGGCGCCGATCTCGATCGCGCGCAGGGCGGCGCCGGAATCGGTGGTGAAGAACGGATTACCGGTGCCGGCGGCGCAGATCACGATGCGGCCCTTCTCGAGATGCCGGATCGCACGGCGGCGGATGAAGTCCTCGGACACCTGATTGATGCGGATCGCGCTCATCACCCGGCAGCGCGCACCCAGTTTCTCAAGCGCGTCCTGCATGGCCAGCGCGTTGATGATTGTGGCCAGCATGCCCATGTGGTCGCCCGTCACCCGGTCCATGCCCGAGGCCGCGAGGCCCGCGCCGCGGAAGATGTTGCCCCCGCCGATGACCAGCGCGATCTGCGCACCGGCCTGCTGCGCCTCGATGACCTCCTCGGCCAGCCGGCTGATGACCTTTGGATCAATGCCGTAGTCCTCGTCACCCATCAGTGCCTCGCCGGAGAGCTTGAGCAGGACACGGCGGTAGGCGAGGTCGGACATGGGCGGCTCCAAGGGGGGATTCGGACGATTGTAAAACGGCGACCCGCCCCGACCGCGACTTTTGTGCGGTGCGCAAAATGGTTCTGAAAGCGCAAGTGTAAGGGGTCGTTAAATAGTGATATGCATCACAAAAATACATAAATCGTTCGTTAATCGTTGACGTTGCGTGATGACAAAAGTCATGTTCCGTGTGATCGCCGTCCGGCGTTATCCAAAGGAAAGGGGACGATTCGTGGCAAAGAGACAGCAGATGCAGCAGGTGTTCCGTCGCAGCGCACTCACCGTCGCGCTCGGCATGTGCTTCACCGGTCCGGTCCTCGCGCAGAGCGCGTCCGGTAATGTCTTCGGACAGGCAGCCGCTGGCTCGACCGTGGTCGTCGAGAACCCGGCCACCGGCTTCCGCCGCGAGGTTGCCGTCCCGGCCGACGGCGCGTTCCGCATCCCCGCCCTGCAGCCCGGCAACTATCGTGTGACGGTCCGTGACGCCAGTGGCGGCACGCGCGTCCGCGACGTGGTCGTCAATGCCGGCGTCGGTACGTCGATCGACTTCGCCGCGCCCGCGGGCGGCGGCGACGTCACCGCCGATTCGAACTCGCTCGATACCGTTCGCGTCCGCGGCGTCCGCGCCGTCAACCCGATCGACGTCTCGTCCGTCGAATCGACCACGATCCTCACCTCCGAGCAGATCGCGCGCATCCCGGTGCCGCGCGACACCACCGCCGTCGCCCTGCTGGCGCCGGGTACCGTCCGCGGCGACGCGGCCTTCGGCAACCTGGCGTCGTTCGGTGGTTCGTCCGTCGCCGAGAACCAGTACTACGTCAACGGCTTCAACATCACCAACTCGTTCCGCGGCCTGAACTTCTCGCAAGTGCCGTTCGAGGCGATCGCCGAGCAGCAGGTCAAGACCGGTGGCTACGGCGCCGAGTTCGGCCGTTCGCTGGGTGGCGTGATCAACCAGGTCACCAAGCGCGGTACCAACGAGTTCCACGCCGGCGGCAACGTTTTCTATACGCCGTCGAGCCTCAGCGCGCATCCGCGCGACATCTACCAGACCAACGGCGTTCTGCGCTCGGACAACTCGACGGAAGAAGAGTCCTCGGCGACCGCATCGGTCTGGGCGAGCGGCGCGCTGGTGCAGGACAAGCTCTTCGCCTACGGCCTGATTCAGTACAACAAGACCTCCGAAGACGTTTCCAACAACGAGATCGTGGGCGGCGGCACCAGCGAATCCGCGAAGTGGCCGACCTACCTCGTCAAGCTCGACTGGAACATCAACGATTCCAACCTGCTCGAGTTCACGTCGTTCAACGACAAGCGTGAACGCGAGATCGACTCCTACACGGAAGCCGGCACGTATATCGGCACGAACTTCCTGGAGGAGGGCGGTCAGAACCACATCCTTCGTTACACCGGCTATTTCACCGACAACTTCACCCTCTCGGCTCTGTACGGTCATGGCACGTTCTCACGTGCGCAGCACCTGCGTACCGCGACCGGCGCTGACGTTAGCTACGGCGGCAATCTGGCAGTACCGGCGACCGGCTGCCCGATCATCACGGATGCGCGCCCCAAGTACCGCCAGGATCTGACGGGCAAGTACGTGAGTACCTGCAACATCACGGGCGGCGCGATCGAGCGCGGCGATGCGGAGGATACGCGTGACCAGTTCCGCGTCGATGCCGACTGGCAGCTGGGCGACCATCAGATCCGTTTCGGTCTTGACGTCGACAACTACGAGTCTGTCGCAGGCACCTCTAACGAAGGTGGTCGCGTGTGGCGCTACGCGGTAGTCGATCCCAACGGCACCCCGAACAGCGGCGACGAGTTCGATATCGTTCGCGAGCAGATCGTCAACCAGGGCACGACCGTCAAGGTCAAGCAGCACGCCTACTACGTGCAGGACAGCTGGAAGATCACCGACAATTTCATCGCCCAGATCGGCCTACGCTGGGATACGTTCGAGAACCTCAACGGTTTCGACGAGACCTACGTCAAGGTCAAGAACCAGTTCGGCCCGCGCTTGGGCTTCTCGTGGGACGTCAACGGCGACTCGACTTTCAAGGTTTACGGCAACGCGGGTCGCTACGCGCTGCCGCTGACGCCGAGCGTCGCGGTCCGAGGCGCAAGCGCCTCGCTGTTCACGCGCCAGCAGTTCACGTTCACAGGTGTTGACCCGGTTACGGGCGCCCCGCTGGGCATCGTCCCCCGGACGGGCTCGACGGGCCGCCTCCAGTACGTCAACGGCGAATTCGGCGAACCGAAGAACCCGGCGACGATCGCGAGCAGCAACCTTGAGCCCATGTACCAGGACGAGTTCATCCTGGGCTTCCAGAAGGCGCTCAACGAGCACTTCAACGTCGGTGCGCGCGGTATCTACCGCAACCTGAAGACGGCGATCGACGACAACTGTGATTACGCGGCGATCCTCGAGGCCGCCGGCTTCGACGAGAACTTCGAACGTGACGGTCGCGCGGCCGTGCTGCCGGGTGGCGGCTTCCCGTACTGCCGCATGTTCAACCCGGGTGCCGACGCGATCTTCCTGACCGACTTCTTCGACGACGGCGTGCTCGAGAGCACGACGGTGCCGGGTAGCCGTCTTGCGCCGAAGGCCAAGCGCACCTACAAGGCGCTCGAGCTGTTCACCGACGTCACCTACGACAAGTTCTTCCTGCAGGCCTCGTACACGTGGGCGCAGAGCAAGGGCAACACCGAAGGCGGCGTGAAGTCGGACATCGGCCAGCGCGATACCAGCGTCACGCAGGACTTCGACTACTACGAGCTGACCGTCGACACGTACGGCTTCCTGCCGAACGACCGTCGCCACAGCCTCAAGGTGTTCGGCAACTACGAGTTCTCGGACGAGTGGTCGATGGGTGCCAACCTGCTGGTGCAGTCGGGCCGTCCGCTGAACTGCCTCGGTACGCTGACGCTCCCCAGTGGCGCTCTGCATCCGTATGGTGCGGCTTTCATGCGCTGCGACAACAAGCCGGTGCCGCGTGGTACCGCCGGCCGCCTGCCGTGGACGACGAACGTCGATCTTAATATCGCTTACCGTCCCGCGTTCGCGAAGGGCCTGCAATTCAAGGTCGACGTGTTCAACCTGCTCAACAGCCAGAAGGTCACGAGCGTCAGCGAGATTGCTGAAGATGGCTCGACCGGTGCGGACCTCGAGACCTACCTGATGCCGGCCTCGTTCCAGGCGCCGCGTTCGGTCCGCTTCATGGTCCAGTACGACTTCTGATATCTCCAAACGTGAGTCTTGGCGGCCACCGAAAGGTGGCCGTCTTTTTTTTCGCGCTAGGATGGCCGGGGGAGGGCGACATGCACGTCGAGCGTCAATGGAGGCGCGTACGCGAGTACGACGCCGCCGGAAATTCCGAAGCGGCGCGAATCGCCTGTCTGTCGCTCGTCCAGTCCGCGCCGGACCACGCCCCGGCCTGGGAGTACCTCGCGCAGATCGAGACGCAGCTCGGCCATTACCGCGCATCGCACTTCGCGGTCACGCAGGCGGCGACCGCGGTCATGCGGACCGGGGCACTGGCCCGGCTCTCGCACGTCACCATGAGACTGCTCGACTTCGACGAGTGGCTCGCCGTGCGCGAACTCATCACCGCGGCGGACTGGACGTCGAAGGATGTGTTGCGGCAGTCGCCGGTCCTCGCCCAGCACCTGATGCTCGCGGGCGACGATGCGGCGGCGCGGCGCCTGTGCCAAGCCGCGCAGCCGCACCTGCAGCCGGATCCGCGGCTGGCCTACATCGCCGGGCTCGCGTCGCGCAACCTCGGCGAGGCCGATGCGGCGGAAGCCGCGTTCGAGCGCGCCATCGGCATCGATCCTGATTTCTCGCCGGCGCACTGGTCGCTCGCGTATCACCGCCCCGCGGGCCTCGGCCGGGTGCCGCGGATCGAGGCGGCGGTCGGTCACCGGCGGACCGATGCCTCGGCAATGGCCGATCTCTGTTACGCGCTGTACCGCGAGAACGAACATGCGGGCCGCTTCGGCATCGCCTGGACGTGGCTGGCGCGCGGTGCCGCTGCGGCGCGTTCACGCATGCATGCCAGTGGTGTGGGCCCACGCGGCCGTGCCGGGACGTTCCATGTCGATCGGGTCGAGCCTCCGACGGAACGCGAAGCGGGCCTCGTGTTCATCGTGGGCCTGCCGCGCAGCGGCACGACGGTACTGGAACGCATCGTCGGGAACCACAGCCGCGTGTACGCCGCAGGCGAGTTGAACTCGTTCCATACCGCGCTCTGCCAGCAGATGGATGCGTTCCTGCCGTTACCTTCGACCACGCGAACGCCGCCGGAGCCCCGCGCATTGGAGCAGCTCGCGACGATGTATCGCCGCGCCGCGCAACGCCACGCCGTCGACGGCCGCATCGTCGTCGACAAGAACCCCGCGAATTTCCTCTATGCCGGCCTGATCGCGCGTGCATTGCCGGAGGCGCGCATCCTGTGCCTGCGTCGCGGCCCGATGGATGCGTGCTTCTCGAACCTGCGCGAGCTGTTCGAAGGAGACGCATATCCCTACAGTTATTCGCTCGACACGCTGGCCGAGCACTACGACTGGTTCGACCACATGCGTTCGGCGTTCGAGGTGGCGCTGCCGGGCCGTTTCATGACGGTGCAGTACGAGAGCCTCGTGGCGGATCCGCGTGCGATGGCCGAGCGCGTGCTCGGCTTCTGCGGGCTCGGTTACGAGGAGGGCTGCGAGCGCATCGAGCGCAATGCCGCTCCGGTTTCGACCGCGAGCGCATCGCAGGTCCGCGAGGCGGTGCATACCCGGGGCGTCGGCGCCTGGGAAGCGTACGCGCCGTTCCTCGAGCCGCTGCAGCAGCGCTTCGTCGAGCTGGGGGTGGTCCCATGAGCGCGCCGGCGCCGATCGATCGCACGGCAATCCGCCGACAGGCCGAAGCCTGCGCTGAAGCGCGCGACTTCCCCGGTGCGATCGCGGCGTTCGAGCGCTTGCGCGAGTCCGCGCCCGGCGACGCGGACGTGCTGCTGCAGTTGTCCTACATGCATTCGCTGGCCGGCAATTACCGTCGTGCGCGCGACTTCGCGTTGCAGGCGCATGCGACGAAGCCGCGCCAGCCGGCGGTGGTCAAGGAGCTGATCGCCAGGTTGCGCACGTTCAACGAGGGCGAGGCGCTGCTGGAATGCGTCGAGCGCCTGCCGCCGCTGCGCGATGTCGAAATCCCGCTGCTGTTGGCCTTCGCCGCGCAGCTGAGCTACCTCAACCTGCCCGAGCGAGCCGTCGTCTTCCTCGACGAGGCCCGCCGTGCCGATCCGGATTTTCCGCCGACGCTGCTGTCGCGCGCGCAGGTACTGACGTATCTCGGCCGCTTCGACGAGGCGCATGCCGACCTCGACCGCTGCGAGAAGCGTACGCCGGGCCTTCCGAAGCTCTGCTGGCTGCGATCCAATCTCGGCCGCAAATCGGTGGACGACCGTTTCGCGCGCACGATGATCGCGTCGCTGCAGCGTCCGAACCTCAAGCCCGACGACGTCGCGATGCTCGCGTTCGCCCTGCATGCCGAGCTCGATCGGCTCGGGCGCCATGAGCAGGCCTGGCAGGCGCTGGAACTCGGCTGCCGCGCCAAGCGGTCGACACTCGATTACGCCGCTCGGCAGACCGACGTGGTCGTCGACCGGCTGATCCGGTTGCTGCCGGCGTACGACGCACCGGACAACGCGAACGTCGATCCGATACCGGTCTTCATCGTCGGCATGCATCGTTCGGGCACGACGTTGCTGGAACAACTGCTGGCGGCGCATCCGGAGGTTCACGGCGTCGGCGAGCTCTACGACTTCACCAGCGCGATGCGCCACGCGACGGATCACCACTGCCGTGGGGTGATCGACGCGGGCATCGTCGACCGCGCATCGGGCGTCGAATTCGGCGAGGTGGGCCGCCGTTATCTCGACCGCATGCGCTGGCGCCTTGGCAGCGAGCGCTTCTTCACGGACAAGCTGCCCTCGAACTTCCTCAACGTCGGCTACATCGCGCGCGCGCTGCCGCAGGCGAAGATCCTGCACATGGTGCGCGACCCCGTGGAGACCTGCTTCTCCAATCTGCGCGAGCTGTTCTCCGACGCGAACGCCTACTCCTACGACCTCGGCGAGCTCGCGCATTACCACCGCCAGTACCGCCGGCTGATGACGCACTGGCATGCCACGCTGCCGGGCCGGATCCTCGATGTCGACTACGCACGCCTCACCGGCGATCCGGAACCGGTGCTTCGCGAGGTCGCCGCGTTCTGCGGCATCGACTTCGATCCCGCGATGCTCGATACGCGGGCGGCGCGACGTGGCGTGGCGACCGCGAGCGCGGTGCAGGTGAGGCAGGGGATCCAGAAACGCGACGTGCCCAAATGGGCGCCGTACGCGGCGCAGCTGCAGCCGTTGATCGACGCGCTGCGCATGTCCTGACGCGGCAGGCGCGACCCCGAAGCGAAAAAGGCCGCGATCTCTCGCGGCCTTTCCGTTTCGCTTTCGGATGGATCAGGCCAGACCGGCCTGCTTCATCACTTCCGCCGCGAAGTCGTCGGTCTGCTTCTCGATGCCTTCGCCGACGGCGAGGCGGACGAAGTTGACCACTTCGGCGCCTGCGGACTTCAGCGCCTGCTCGACGGTGCTGTTGGTGTCGAGCACGTAGGCCTGGCCGGTGAGGCACATCTCGTTGACGGTCTTGTTGACCTTGCCCGAGATCATCTTCTCGAGGATTTCCTGCGGCTTGCCGGTGTCCTTCACCTGGGCCAGCGCGATTTCCTTTTCCTTCGCCACGAAATCGGCCGGGACGTGCGCCGGCGAGATGTACGGCGGGTTCATTGCGGCGACGTGCATCGCGAGGCCGCGGGCCAGCTCGGCGTTGCCGCCCTTGAGCTCGACGATCACGCCGATGCGACCGCCGTGGACGTAGGCGGCGAGGGTGTTCGCGCTGTCGATGCGGGCGAGGCGACGGACCTGCACGTTCTCGCCGACCTTGGCGATGACGGCGGCGCGGGCTTCCTCGACGGTCTCGCCGGACGCGAGCTTGGTCGCCTTGAGCGCCTCGACGTCCTGCGCGGCGAGCGCGGCCTGGCCGACGGTCTCGACGAAGTTCAGGAAGTTGGTGTCCTTGGCGACGAAGTCGGTCTCCGAGTTCACCTCGACCAGCACCGCGGAGCCTTCGCCCTGGGCGGCGACGATGCGGCCCTCGGCGGCGATGCGGCTGGCCTTCTTGTCGGCCTTGGCGAGACCGGTCTTGCGCAGCCAGTCGGCCGCCGCCTCGATGTCGCCGTTGTTCTCGGTGAGTGCCTTCTTGCACTCCATCATGCCGGCGCCGGTGCGCTCGCGCAGTTCCTTCACCTGGGAAGCAGTGATCTCTGCCATGGGCGTAGCCTCATTCGTATGGGGAGGATGTCCCGCTGGGCGGGACGACGTGCAGGCGCCGACGGCGGCTGTCACGCGAAACTCTTGACCGCGGCGGCCACGGATTCCGTGGCCGCCGGGTGGAACCGCTTACTCGGCGGCCGGGGCCGGAGCGTCGGCCTTGCGCGGGGCGCCCTTCTTGGCCGGCGCGCGGCGCGGACCCTTGCGGTCCTCGGCGCCTTCGCCGCCCTCGGCGTTCGCGAAGTCTTCTTCGCGGACCGACGCGGCCTGCGGCGCGGCAGCCTTGCCCTCCAGCACGGCTTCGGCGGCGGCACGGGCGTACAGCTGCACGGCGCGGATGGCGTCGTCGTTGCCCGGGATCGCGTAGTCGACCAGCTCCGGGTCGTAGTTGGTGTCGACGACGGCGACGACCGGGATGCCGAGCTTCTTGGCTTCCTTGATCGCGATGTCCTCATGGCCGATGTCGATCACGAAGATCGCGTCGGGCAGGCGGTTCATCTCCTTGATGCCGCCCAGCGAGGCTTCCAGCTTGTCGCGCTCGCGGCGCAGGCCCAGCACTTCGTGCTTGACCAGCTTCTGGAACGTGCCGTCGGTCTCGGCGGCCTCGAGCTCCTTCAGGCGCTGCACCGACTGCTTGACCGTGCGGAAGTTGGTCAGCGTGCCGCCCAGCCAACGCTGGTTCATGTACGGCATGCCGCACAGCTCGGCCGCTTCCTTGATCGCCTCGCGCGCCGAGCGCTTGGTGCCGAGGAACAGGATCATGCCGCGACGCTGCGCGACGCCCGAGAGGAAGTTCATCGCGTCGTTGAAGAGCGGAACGGTCTTCTCGAGGTTGATGATGTGGATCTTGCCGCGGGCGCCGAAGATGTACGGGCCCATCTTCGGGTTCCAGTAGCGGGTCTGGTGGCCGAAATGGACGCCGGCTTCCAGCATCTGGCGCATGGTGATCTGGGGCATTGCGATAACTCCAGGCGGTGGAATCCGGCCGCGGGAAATGGAGCGGCCGCCCGCGTGGCGGGCATGGATTCCGGGGTTGGGCCTCCCTGCCGCGTCCGATGTCCGAACCCCGAAGGGCACCCCGGCATCGACGGTGGCGACAGGTGTGTATTCGCCGGGGAACCGCGGCTGGCGGTGCCCTGCGCCCGGCGTGGGCGGCTCGCGGTGGGCTGCGGAGCCGGAAAAGTCTAACCGGGACAGGGACTTCGGGCAACCGGCGGTGCCGAACGGCCCCGGGTGGCCCGGGCAGGCTGCGGCACATCGCGTGGGGATACCGCCGCGATGGCAAGTGATTCGACCCGTCAGGAAAGGTGATGTCGCATGCCGCAGCGCGGACGGTTACGCCACGGGTGCGGCTAGGTCGGGCCCGGCGCGGCATAATGTCGCGATGCCGATCACGCTCAAGACCCCCGAAGACATCGAGAAGATGCGCATCGCCGGCCGACTGGCCGCCGAGGTGCTGCAGGTCGTCGCTCCGCACGTCAAACCGGGCGTAACGACCGAGGAACTCGATCGCATCTGCCACGATCACATCGTCAAGGTGCAGGGCGCGATCCCGGCCAACGTCGGCTACAAGGGCTTTCCGAAGACGGTGTGCACGTCCGTCAACAACGTGATCTGCCACGGCATCCCGAGCCCCGGCAAGGTCCTGAAGGACGGCGACATCGTCAACATCGACGTGACCGTCATCAAGGACGGCTGGCATGGCGATACGAGCCGCATGTACTTCGTCGGCACGCCGTCGGTAATGGCCAAGCGCCTGGTCGACGTGACGCGCGAGGCGATGTTCCGCGGCATCCGCACGGTCAAGCCGGGCGCGACGCTGGGCGACATCGGCCACGCGATCCAGACGTACGCGGAATCCGAGCGTTTCAGCGTGGTGCGCGAGTACTGCGGCCACGGCATCGGCAAGATCTACCACGAGGATCCGCAGGTGCTGCACTACGGCAAGCCGGGCGAGGGCCTGGTGCTGAAGCCGGGCATGACCTTCACCATCGAGCCGATGATCAACGAGGGCACGCGCCACACGAAGGTGCTGCCGGACGGCTGGACCGTGGTGACCAAGGACCGCAAGCTCTCGGCGCAGTGGGAGCACACCGTCGCGGTCACCGAGGACGGCGTGGACATCCTCACCCGCGTGCCGGGCGACGACAACGACCTATGAGCGGCGCCGCGGCCCTCGACGCCGCGTGGCCCGTTCCCGATGAGGCTCCCGACGCCGCGTGGATCGCGGCGGCGCGCGCGTGGCTGGCGTCGACCGCCGCGCGCGATGCGGCGACCTTCGATGCCGGCGGCCCCGGGGTCGACGTCAGGCCGCTGCTCGCGCGTCGCGCGTCGGCGGTCGACGACGTCGTGCGCTCTGCATGGGCGCGGACACTGGGACAGGGTGGCGACGGTGGCGAGGTGCCGGCGCTGTTCGCCGTCGGCGGCTACGGCCGCGGCGAGCTCTACCCGCAGTCCGACGTCGACCTTCTGGTGCTGCTGGACGAGGCCGCGCAGCCCGACGCCGCGCCGGAAATCGCGCGCTTCGTGACGCTGCTCTGGGATGCCGGCCTGCCCGTGGGCCATGCCGTGCGTTCGACCGCGCAGTGCCGGGGCAGCGCCGCCGGGAACATCACCGTGCTCACCGCGATGCTCGAAGCGCGCGCCCTCGCCGCCGTGCCTTCCGCGTCGGAGCGCCTTCTCGATGCCATCGACGAATCCGAGGTGTGGCCGCCGGCGGCCTTCTTCGCCGCCAAGCGCCAGGAGTTGCGCGAGCGCCATGCGCGGTTCGGCGACACCGCCGACAACCTCGAGCCCAACCTCAAGGAAGGCCCGGGCGGCCTGCGCGACCTGCAGACATTGCGCTGGATGGCGCTGCGCGTGCTGCACACGGGCGACCTCGACTCGCTGACCACGCTCGGGCAGCTCGGCAACGACGAGCACGCCACGCTGCAGCGCCAGCAGGACGTGCTGGCGCGCCTGCGCTATGGACTGCATCTGGTCGCCGCGCGTCGCGAGGAGCGCCTGCGCTTCGATCACCAGAAGGCGCTGGCCGCGCGCCTGGGCTATGTCGATACGCCGGGCGCGCTCGCCGTCGAACAGATGATGCAGGCCTTCTACCGCAGCGCCGGCTTGGTGCAGCGCGTGGGCGAGCGGCTGCTGCAGCGCTTCGAGGAACAGCTCGAAGGCGAGGCCACGCCGGAACCGTTGGACGGCGATTTCTGCCTGCGTCGCGGCTACCTCGCCGCGGTGTCGAGCGACTGGCCCCGGGACGCATCCGATGTGTTCGCGTTGTTCGCCGCGTGGGCGGCGTACCCGGAGGGCGACGCCCAGGGCGCCATCCGCGGCCTGCACTCGCATACCGCCCGGGCGCTGGCCGAGTTCCTCGAACGCATGCCCGCGTATGGGAATGCGACGACGGAGGCGCGCGCAGCCTTCATGGCATTGCTGCGTGGCCGCCAACCCGTGCAGACGCTCACGCGCATGGCGCGCCTGGGGATCCTGGGCCGCTGGATCCCGGCGTTCGCCAACGTCTCCGGGCGCATGCAGTTCGACCTGTTCCACGTCTACACGGTCGACCAGCACACGCTGGCGGTGCTCGCCAACATCGCCGCGTTCGCGCGTGGCGGCGACGAACGCTTCTCGCTCGCGCAAGACGTATGGCCGCGCCTTCGCAAGCCCGAGCTCCTGCTGCTGGCCGCGCTGTTCCACGACATCGCCAAGGGCCGTGGCGGCGATCACTCGCAGCTCGGCGCGGTGGACGCGCGCGCCTTCGGCCAGGCGATGGCGTTGCCGGTCGGCGACGTCGCCACCGTCGAATGGCTGGTGGCGCAGCACCTTCTGATGTCGATGACGGCGCAGAAGCAGGACATCGCCGATCCCGAGGTCATTCATGCATTCGCGCAGAAGGTCGGCGACCGCGAACGGCTCGAACTGCTCTACCTGCTGACCTGCGCCGACATCGCCGGTACCTCGCCCAAGCTGTGGAACGCATGGAAGGACCGGCTGCTTGCCGATCTCTACACGTCCACGCGGCTCGCGCTGCGCCGCGGGCTGGAACATCCGCTCGAAGCTGACGAGCGTGCCGGCGAAACGCGCGCGACCGCTGCGCGCCTGCTGTGCGAAGCAGGGGTCGATGATGCCGCGATCGACGCGACGCTCGCGCGCATGCCGGCGATCGGTTTCCAGCGCGGGCGGCCCGACCAGATCGCTTGGCAGGCACAGGCGCTTATGGGCCTCGGCGATCGCGATACCTGCGTGGCCGTGCGCGCGCTGGCCGACGCGCGCGCCCTGGAGGTCTTCGTGCACTCGCCCGACCGCGACGGCCTGTTCGCCGCGATCGTGATCACGCTCGACCGCCTCGGCCTGACCATCGCGCAGGCGCGCGTCCTCGACGGCCCCGCAGCGCGGGTGTTCGACAGCTTCCAGGTGGTGCCTGCCGACGCGCGCCACCCACCGGCGCCGCAGGACGTCACGCAGCGGCTCGAGGCCGTGCTCGCCGGGCCGCTCGACGCGCTGCGTCCCGCACGCCGCACGCAGCCGCGCCACCTCAGGCATTTCCGCATCGCGCCGCAGGTCGGCTTCGACCGGCTGGATTCGCCGCCTCGCACGATGCTGAGCCTCGTCTGCACCGACCGCCCCGGCCTGCTGGCCGACGTCGCGCTGGTGCTGCGCGAGCAGGGGCTGCGCGTGCACGACGCGCGCGTCGCCACCTTCGGCGAGCGCGCCGAGGACGTGTTCCAGATCACCCGCGTCGACGCCGACGGAACCGACCGTCCGCTCGACGAACCCCACCAGGAGGCGCTGCGCACGGCGCTGCTCGCCTGCTTCGAAGGAGATTGTCCATGAGCCCACCGGCCAAGAAGACCACCGCGAAGAAGTCCGTCGCGAAGAAGACCGCCCGCCGCAAGGCCGTACCGAAGGGGCCGGGTGTCGAGGAGCTGAAGTTCGGCATCGACAGCGCCTGGGAGCGTCGCACGATGCTGACGCTCGACGAGATCGACGGTTCGACGCGCCCGCTGGTCAACCTCGTCATCGACCGCATCGAATCCGGCGAATACCGCGTGGCCGAGCCCGATGGCAAGGGCGGCTGGAAGGTCAACGAGTGGCTGAAGAAGGCCGTTCTGCTGTACTTCCGCACACAGGACATGGAAGTGATCGATGGTGCGCCCGCGCCGTTCTGGGACAAGGTGCCTGCGCGCTTCCAGGACTTCGACGAGTCGCAGTTCCGCAAGGCCGGCGTGCGCGTCGTGCCGGGCGCGATCGCGCGTCGCGGCTGCCATATAGCCAAGGACGTCGTGCTGATGCCGAGCTTCGTCAATATCGGCGCGTACGTCGGCGAGGGCACGATGGTCGACACCTGGGCGACGGTCGGTTCGTGCGCGCAGATCGGCAAGCACTGCCATCTCTCGGGCGGTGCAGGCATCGGCGGCGTGCTGGAGCCGCTGCAGGCCACGCCGACGATCATCGAGGATCATTGCTTCATCGGCGCGCGCTCGGAAGTCGTGGAAGGCGTGATCGTCGGCCACCACTCGGTGATCGGCATGGGCGTGTTTCTCGGGCAGAGCACGCGGATCTACAACCGCATGACCGGCGAGATCAGCTACGGCTACGTGCCGCCGGGCAGCGTCGTGGTGTCGGGCCAGCTGCCCGCCGCCGACGGCAGCCATTCGCTGTACTGCGCAGTGATTGTCAAGCAAGTCGACGAGAAGACGCGCGGCAAGACCTCGATCAACGACCTGCTGCGCGGGCTGGCGGACTGACATGGCGACCACGCTTTACGGCCTCGCCAACTGCGATACCTGCAGGAAGGCGCGCAACTGGCTCAAGCGCTTCGACATCGCGCACGACTTCGTCGACTACCGCGACGTGCGGCAGTCGCCCGAGACGCTCGTCGAGTGGAAGGAGAAGCTCGGTGGCTGGGAGGCGATGGTCAACAAGTCGTCGACGACGTGGCGCGGCCTGCCGCCCGCACGCAAGACGCCGGAATCCGATGCCGAGTGGAAGCTGCTGCTGCGCGAGTATCCGCAGCTGATTCGCCGCCCGGTGGTCGTGACCGACGACGGCACGGTGACGCAGGGCTTTTCCGACAACGGCTTCAAGAAGCGCTTCGGCATCGGCTGAGCGCAGGCGGCGAGGGAGGTAGGCATGAGCGACGTCCTGGATCTCACCCGTGCGCTGATCGAGCAGCGCTCGCTCACGCCGGACGACGCCGGCTGCCAGGCGCTTATCGCGGCGCGGCTGGAAGCGGCCGGCCTGCGATGCGAGTCGCTGCCCTTCGGCGACGTCGACAACCTGTGGGCCGTGCACGTCGGCGAAAGCGAAGGCCCGACGCTGGTGCTGCTCGGCCATACCGATGTCGTACCGCCCGGTCCGATCGAGAGCTGGACCAGTGATCCGTTCAAGCCCGACATCCGCGACGGACGCCTGTATGGCCGCGGCGCGGCCGACATGAAGGGCAGCGTCGCGGCCTTCGTCGTGGCGCTGGAACGTTTCGCGAAGGAATATCCCGCCCATCGCGGCCGCGTGGCGTTGCTGCTGACTTCGGACGAGGAGGGTGTCGCGCTCGATGGGGTGCGCAAGGTCGCCGAGCTGTTCCGCGAACGCGGCGAGCGCATCGACTGGTGCATCACCGGCGAGCCGTCGTCGACGGCGAAGCTCGGCGACCTGCTGCGCGTCGGCCGCCGCGGCTCGCTGTCCGCCACGCTCACCGTGCGAGGCATTCAGGGCCACGTGGCTTATCCGGAGAAGGCGCGCAACCCCGTGCACGAGGCGATGCCCGCGCTCGCCGAACTCGCCGCGCGTCGCTGGGACGAGGGCTACGAGACGTTTCCGCCGACCAGCCTGCAGGTCAGCAACATCCTCGCCGGCACCGGCGCGAACAACGTCATCCCGGGCGAGCTCCAGGTGCTGTTCAACCTGCGCTACAACCCGCACTGGAACGCGGCGAAGCTCGAAGCCGAGTGCGAGGCGATCATCGGCGCGCACTGCCGCGACTACACCCTCGACTGGCACCGCAGTGGCGAGCCCTTCTACACGCCGGACGGCGAGCTGCGCCGCGTCTGTCGCGAGGTGCTGACCGCGTTCGCGGGCGCGGCGCCGGAGGAGAGCACGGGCGGCGGTACGTCCGATGCCCGCTTCATCGCACCGCTGGGCGCGCACTGCGTCGAGATCGGGCCGGTGAACGCGACGATCCACAAGGTCGATGAGCACGTCACCGTCGACGACCTCGAGCGGTTGCCGGATCTCTATTTCGAGTTGATGCGCCGCCTGCTGGCCTGACCTCACCGGCCCTGCACGCGACGCACCTAGCATCGCGCGCATGGCCCGGTTGAAGATCGCGACGTTCAACATCAACGGCGTCCGCGCGCGGCAGGACGCGCTGCTGGCGTGGCTGCAGCGCGAGCAGCCCGACGTCGCCTGCCTGCAGGAACTGAAGGCGCCGGACGAGGCGTTTCCGCAGCGCGCCGTCGAGGCGCTCGGTTACGGCGCGATCTGGCACGGGCAGAAGTCGTGGAACGGCGTTGCCATCCTCGCGCGTGGCGCGCAGCCCGAGGAACGCCGGCGCGGCCTGCCTGGCGATCCCGACCCGTCGCAGAGCCGTTACCTCGAGGCCGACGTGAACGGGCTGCGCGTGGCCTGCCTGTACCTGCCCAACGGCAATCCGTGGCCCGGGCCGAAGTTCGACTACAAGCTCGCCTGGTTCGCGCAGTTGCATCGCCATGCGGCGCGCCTGTTGAAGGACGGCGTGCCCACCGTGCTCTGCGGCGACTTCAACGTCGTGCCGACCGACGAGCTCGACATCTACGACCCGAAGTCCTGGCGCACCGATGCGCTGTTGCAGCCCGAAAGCCGAGAGGCCTACTTCGCGCTGCTGGAGCAGGGCTGGACCGATTCGATCCGGCAGGTGCACGGGGACGCGAAGATCTTCACCTTCTGGGACTACTTCCGTCGCCACTGGGAACGCGACGCGGGCCTGCGCATCGACCACCTGCTGCTGAGCCCTCAGCTCGCGCCGATGCTGCGCGACGCGGGCGTCGATCGCTGGGTGCGCGGCCAGCCAGGCGCGAGCGACCACGCGCCCACGTGGGTGCTGCTGGACAGCGCGGGGGGAGCGAAGCCCAAACGCAGTGCGTCGACGAAGGCTCCGACCGAACTGGCGACGGCGACGAAGACGGGTGCGAAGAGGTCGAGCGCGTCGACGAACGCGGCCAGGAAGCAGGCCGGCACGTCTCCTGCGGCTGCCGCAAAGCGCGTGGTTCCCGGATCGGTCTCCGGAAAGACGGCCGCGAAGAAGTCGCCGGTACGAAAGACGGCGACCACGAAGACCGCGAAAAAGGCGCCTCGCGCGGGCGCGGCCGTCGCGAAGACCACTGCTGCCGGGGCTCGCCGAAGCGGATCACCGAAGAAGCCTTAGGCGGGCAGCGTCCGCCGAGAAAGCTGCTGGCTCGCGCACGCACGAACGAAACGCGCGGCGCCTGTCGATCCGGGACAGGCGCGAAACCAGCGGCGCTCAGGCCCCCTGCGCCGCCCCGATCGCATTCCCGGCGGCGACGCCGCGCTGCGACGGCCGGCTCGGGAACGAGTGTCGCAGGATGCGCCAGACCACCTGCCCGAACTGCTTCGGCAGCGAGCCGGTGTTGTAGTGCTGGCCGTAGCGCGCGCAGATGCGGCGCACTTCGACGCCCATCTCCGCATAGCGGTTGGCCGGCAGATCGGGAAACAGGTGGTGCTCGATCTGGTGGCTCAGGTTGCCGGACATCACGTCGAGCAGCCTGCCGCCCTTGATGTTCGACGAGCCGCGCACCTGGCGCAGGTACCAGCCGCCGCGCGTCTCGTTGACGACCGAGGACTTCGGGAACGTCTCGGCGTCCGCCGTGAAGTGCCCGCAGAAGATGATCGTGTAGGTCCAGAGATTGCGAAGGCCGTTGGCCGCGAGGTTGCCCAGCAGAACCGGCAGGAAGAACGGCCCGGCCAGCAGCGGGAACAGCACGTAGTCCTTGCCGAGCTGGCGACCTACCTTGCGCAGCGTCGGACGCAGCCTGGCGAAGAACTCGCGCGTCGGCGTGCGGCCACGCACCCAGTGCGGCACCTTGTGCGCCTGGATCGCGACGCCCCACTGGAAGAACAGCGCGAGCAGCAGCGCCGAGATCGGCTGCAGCAGGCAGAGCGGACGCCAGCGCTGCTCGGGGAAGATGCGCAGCATCCCGTAACCGATGTCGTCGTCCATGCCGCGCACGTTGGTCCACGTGTGATGCTCGTGGTTGTGCGTCTGCCGCCAGTTCTCGCTGGTGCCGACGATGTCCCACTCGTAGGTCTGCCCGTTGAGCGTGGGGTCGCCCATCCAGTCGTACTGGCCGTGGATGACGTTATGGCCCAGCTCCATGTTCTCGAGGATCTTCGACGAACCGAGCAGCAGCACGCCGATAACCCAGGCCGCGATGGACCACGTGGGCGCCACCGCCGTGCCGACCGCCGCGAGCATCAGCACTACGCGACCGGCGATGCCGGTGTAGCGCACGGCGCGCACGATGCGGCGGATGTAGTCGGCGTCGCGCTGGCCGAGGCTGGCGCGGGTCGCGTCGCGGAGCGCGTCGAGCTCGGCACCGAAGGCGTCGAGTTCGGCGGGCGTGAGATGTCGGCTGCGGGGCATTCGGGGGTCCGTGTTCAAAGATCGAGGACGAGGTCGTCGAGCGCGCTGTTCACGCAGATGCGCAGCGAGGCCGCGGCCTCGCGGTCGATGTCGCCGGTGCGGATGTCCTGCGACGCACCGGAGCGCTTACCGCAGGCGCAGCTGTTGCAGATGCCCATGCGGCAGCCCGATCGCGGCTGCAGCCCGGCGTCCTCCAGCGCGGTCAGCAGCGGCTGGCCGCGCGGCACCTGAAGCGTGCGTCCGCTCATCGCGAGCGCGACGCGCACGGTGCCGCCTTCGACAGCCGGTAGCGGCGGCGCGGTGAAGGCTTCGGCGACGAACGAATCGACACGCCCGTCGAGCAGCGCGCGTGCCCGCTCGACGAAGCCGTGCGGGCCGCACGCGAAAGCCTGCATGTCGCCGGCGAGGACGTCGGCGACCTGAGACTCGTCGATGCGGCCGGTGAGCTCGTCGCCGGCCTCCGCGGATTCGCGCGTCAGCACGAAGCGCACGCGGAGGTCGTCGTGCGCCGCGGCAGCGGCGCGCAGCTCGTCGACGAAGCTGAGCTCGTCGCGGGTGCGCGCCCAGTACATCAGCGTCAGCGGCGCGCGCCGAGCGCGTGCGGTCCACTCGCGCAGCATCGCCATCATTGGCGTAATGCCGCTGCCGGCGGCGAGCAGCAGAACCTGTGCGGACGCAGCCGGCAATGTCATTTCGCCAAAGGCCGTGCCGAGTTCGACGACGTCGCCGACCTGCGTCGAGAGACACAGGTGTGTGCTGACGCGTCCGCCCGCGATCGCCTTGACGGTGATTTCGACCGGGTCTCGCGCCGCGGAGGGCGCGGTGGGGCTGTAGGAACGGGTGACGCGGCGGCCATCGATCTCGACGGTCACGTTGACGTGCTGGCCGGCGGCGCAGCCCTGCCAGTGGCGGTTGGGCCGCAGCAGCAGCGTCACGCTGCCCGCGCCGTTGGGCCGCTTGGCGACAACGCGGGCGAGCGTTCGCTCCCAAGCGGCCGTGCGCGAGAGGTGCGAGGCCCAGAAGTCGAAGACGGCGGGATCCACGACGCGGCGAAGGGCCCGGCGGACCGGGCTGGCCGGACTTGAGCCCGGCAGAGGAGACATCGGCATGGTGCCCATTGTACGGGCGCATATACACGTGTCTATACAGGTGTATATCGGCGTTCAGGCTATGATCCCGGGCCACCGACAGGCGCCGCCCCTATCACTGCCGACCCCGCCCCCGACGTCGACCCGGCACCGGCCCGCAGGATCGCCATCACCCGCGACGACCTGCTGGACGCGGCTCTGCGCCTGATCGGGCCGCACCGCAGCGTGTCCAGCCTGAGTCTGCGCGAGGTGGCACGCGAGGCGGGGATCGCGCCCAACAGCTTCTATCGCCACTTCCGCGACATCGACGAGCTCAAGGTCGCGCTGATCGACCGCGCCGGCCAGTCGCTGCGCACGATCATCCGCGAGGCCCGTCTGCGCGCGAACGTGCCGCGCGGCGTCGTGCGAGCCTCGGTCGAGACCTTCATGTCGCAGCTGCGCGCCGACGACCGCCTGCTGCACGTGCTGATGCGCGAGGGCACCGTGGGCTCGGACGCCTTCAAGCAGGCGGTGGACCGCGAACTGCGGTTCTTCGAAGAGGAGCTGCAGGCGGATCTTGTCCGCCTCGCCGCCCTGCAGAACGCGCCACTGGCGCAGCCGGGGCTGGTCGCGCGGGCGATCACGCGCCTGGTGTTCGCGATGGGCGCAAGTGCACTCGACCTGCCGCCCGACCGCGACGCCCGCCTGGTCGACGAGATCTCGGCGATGGTGCAGATGATCATCCTCGGCGCACGCGCGGCTGCCGCGTCGGCGGCCGATCCTGTGGGCACACGTGCGTCGAAGGGCTGATCCGGGGGTCGCGGCGGACCGGCCGCCGCACCTGACATCGGGTCGGACGACAAGCGGACGGTCGCCGACGACGCCGATGACATGGCGGCCCTGCAGATGACTTCAATCCCCCGGTCAATGACGTCGTGGACGGCATTAGTGCAGTGAACGGGCTAGCCGGATGTCACGACTGACGGATCCGGCGCTAACGCCGCTGGAACGTTGGGCATCTCCCGGTAATAGGCTTCATCCGCGAGAACCAGCATGGCTGCGTCCTCGGCGGTGTCGCCGTATGCATAAGCGCGTGGAAAGGCCGACAGGTCCCATCTCGCACGGATCCGTCGGGCCTTTTCCGCGCCGACGCACTGGGCGCCCGCGTAGCCGCCGGTGAGCCGACCGCCGCGGCACGCCAGCGTGGAGCACAGCAGTTCCAGCCCGTGGGCCGCCGCCCAGGGTGCGAGTACGGCATCGAAGTTGCCCGACACCACGGCCACCGTGTCGCCACGCCGCTGGTGCCACTCGATTCGTGCCATCGCCGCGGGGCGGAGCAGGGCGGGTATCACGTCGCCGGCGAAGGCGGCACCCGCGGCTTGGTAGGCGGCGACCGGGACGCCCGCAAACGCTGCACGAGCGATCGCGGCGCGGATCGAGGTGCCGGACAGCCAGCCCCGCCGGTAGGCGAGGATCAGCGGCGCGAGCGGCGGCGTGGCCAGCGCCACCCGCCAGGCCGGCGTGGCGCCGCGCACGAACGCGGGAAGGGTGTCCCCCGTGGTGATGGTGCCGTCGAAGTCGAACAGGGCGAGATCCAAGTCACAGTCCATATGGCCGCTGGCTCGCCCGAAGCTTAGCGGCCGTGCGGGTCGTCGCCGGCCCTGAGACCCCGCGGCGGGACAATGGCCGGCCCCACCGCCCAGGACCTCCCCCATGTCCCAGACCGCGTCCAAGTCCCATGTCCGCCAGGCCTCGCGCACGCCCTCGCGTGAGGTTGCCTCCGATGCCGATCGCCTGCGCCAGGGCATGCCGCTGGAATCGGGCGAAGCGCTGCCGCCGCCGCCGGAGCGCCCGCTGCACTGATCGTCCGCCATCGCGCCGGGCCCACGGCCGCGTTGCAGCTCCGCAGGGCGGATGCTGCACCGCGGCCGCTTGCTACCATCGGGCGGTTGATCCAGTCCTGCAGAGGTTTCCCTTGTCCAGGTTGCTCGCCGTCTCCGTTCTCACCGCATCGATCGGCCTCGCGCTGGCACCGGCCCATGCCGCGAATGCACCCGACATCAGCGCCCAGCGCCTGTCGCAGATCGTCCGCACGCTCTCCTCCGACGAGTTCGAGGGCCGTGCACCGGCCACCGCCGGCGAAACCAAGACCGTCGACTTCATCGTGTCGCAGATGAAGGCCGCGGGCCTCGAGCCCGGCGGCGACATGAAGGACGGCAAGCGCGGCTGGACGCAGGCCGTGCCTCTGCTGCGCTCGGACATCACGGGCACGCCGCAGCTCTCGCTGGCCGTCGGCGGCAAGCCGCAGGTGCTGACGCAGGGCGAGCAGGTCGCGGTGCGCGCCGCGCTCACGGGCGCGAAGTCCGTGTCGATCGAGAACGCGCCGCTGGTCTTCCTCGGCTACGGCGTCAAGGCGCCCGAGCGCAACTGGGACGACTACGCGGGCGTCGATACCAAGGGCAAGATCGGCGTCGTGCTGATCAACGACCCGGACTTCGAGGCGGGGCAGGGCGACTTCGGCGGCAAGGCCATGACCTACTACGGCCGCTGGACCTACAAGTTCGAGGAAGCCGCGCGGCAGGGCCTCGCGGGCCTGCTGATCGTGCACGAGACCGAGCCGGCGTCGTACGGCTGGAACACGGTCAAGAATTCGAACACCAACACCATGTTCGACGTGGTGCGCGACAACCCGTCGGGCTCGCACCCGCAGCTGGAAGGCTGGATGCAGCGCGACGTCGCCGTCGACCTGTTTAAGCGCGCGGGCCTCGATTTCGACGCGCTCAAGAAGCAGGCGCAGACGCGCGGCTTCAAGCCGGTGGAGATCAAGGGCGCGACGTTCTCGGCCAAGTACGACGTCGACAGCCAGGTGATCACCTCGCAGAACGTGGTGGGCCGCCTGACCGGCAAGAAGCGCGCCGACGAGACCGTGATCTACAGCGGGCATTGGGACCACCTCGGCATCGGCCAGCCCGATGCGAAGGGCGATCGCATCTACAACGGCGCGGTCGACAACGCGACCGGCATCGCCGCGATGATCGAACTGGGCCGCGCGTTCGCGAAGGCGCCGCGCACCGATCGTTCGATCGTATTCCTCGCCGTCACCGCCGAGGAGAAGGGCCTGCTGGGCTCCGAGTACTACGCGTCCAAGCCGGTGTACCCGTTGGGCAAGACGGTGGGCGTGATCAACATGGACGCGCTCGACCCGAACGGGCTGGCGAAGAACTTCACCATCTCCGGCAGCGCGAAGCTCGATCTGCTCGACCGGCTGACCGGAACGGCGAAGACGTTCGGCCTCGCCTACAGCCCGGACCCGCATCCGGAAGCAGGCTACTTCTTCCGCTCCGACCACTTCCCGTTCGCCAAGCGCGGCGTGCCGGCGATCTCGTACGGGTCGGGCAACGACTGGGTGGACGGTGGCGTGGCCGCGGCCGAGGCCGACCAGGCCAAGTACACCGAGGAGCGTTACCACCAGCCCGCCGATCAGTGGGAAGCGAGCTGGACGTTCGCCGGCATGGCGCACGACCTCGGCATGCTCTACACGCTCGGCCGCGACCTTGCGAACTCCAACGACTGGCCGAACTGGAGCCAGGACTCGGAATTCCGCGGCGCGCGCGACCAGACGGCGGCGGATCGCCGCTGAGTCGGGCCGATGCGGAGAAAACGGGACCTTCGGGTCCCGTTTTCGTTTGCGGCTATCGCTTGGCGCGTGGCGACCGCGGTACGTCAGCCGCGCGCTTCGCATCGCGTGCTGCGCCCGCGCATGCGTGCGATTACTTCGGCGTCATCGCCACGTCGATGCGCTCGATGCGCCAGCGGCGCTGCTCCGCGGTCGAGCCCGGCACATCGTTCGCGTGGCGCAACACGACCTCGCCATGCCGCGGCCGCGAATTGCCCGGCACGAACGTGGGCTGGAACCGCACCGGCACCGTTACGTACATCGAGCCGGCCGCGCCCTCGACCCCGCCCGGCGCATCCACCTCGACGCGCGGCATGCCGAGTCGCGCGAGCTCGTCGCGGAACGCGGCCGCGGCGGCGGGATCGCGCCAGAGCGCGTCGGCGCGTGCGGTCGCTTTCTCGTCGATAAGGCCGAAATAGGTTTCGACGACCGTCGCCGCGGCCTGCGGGCTCGCCGCGTCCGGCGGCGTGCGGGGCTCGGGGAGGGAGGCATCGGGACTTGCGGCGGGTGGGCGCGCGGCCGCGTCGATAGACGGTGCCGTTTCGGCAGGTGATGACGCCGGCGCGGGCGCGGACGGCTCGCGCCGAATCGCATCGCCGGTCGTCGCCGCGGCCGGCGTGTCCCGGGCGTCGCGCGTATCGCCGGCGGGTGGCGACGGCTGGCAGCCGGCGAGTGCGATGCAGGCCACGAGCGCGGTGCTCGCGACTGAGCGGCGGGTGGCAGGGTGTCGGCGATTCATGGCGGCTCCCGGAGTCGAGACGCGGGAAGTGTGCCGCAGGGCTCGTGTAGCGATCATGCGCGCCGGCGAGCCATGCGCCGGAATGCATGCGGCGGTAGGGCCGTCGGCGTCCGCGAGGACCCTGCTGGGGCCTTGCGACGTGGCGGCAGCGAACTGCGTACCGTGCCGAAATGCCGATTGCCGAAGTTGAGGTCGCGCACAACGCCCGACTCGCCCTCGTTCGTGCCAGTGACGACCTGGCCCGTGTCGCCGTATCCGACGTCGTTCGCGTCGGTGGAACGGCTCGTTGCAATGGATGCCCAGCCCCGCGAACATCGAAGAAGAGGATGGCCATCCGGCTGCCGGGCGCCGAAGAGCGCGAGCAACCACGCGGTTTCGGCGGCAACGGAATAGTGAGGCATGGGCATTAGGCCGCCAGCATGGCTACCCGATGCTCGATGGCCCTGATCCCGACGGATGCGCGGCGCTCCCGTAGCGCCCTATAGAAGGATGCAGCCCCAGACCGACGCGGCGAGGACGAGGCTCAGCGTCACTGCGGCCGAGCCGAGGTCCTTCGCCATCCCGCTCAACGGATGGCGCTCGAGGCCGATCCGGTCGACCACCGCTTCGATGCCGCTGTTGAGCACCTCCACGATCAGCACCAGCAGCACCGAGGCGATCAGCAGCGCGCGCTCGACACGCTCGAAGTGGCCGAAGACGGCGACGGCGAGCAGCGGAAGGGCGACGACGACCTCCTGCCGGAACGCCGCCTCGTGTCGCCAGCACTGGCGCAGGCCGCGCATCGAGTGGGCGGACGCAGCCAGCAGACGCGCGACGCCGGCGTTGCCGGGCTTGCGGTGCATCGGCTGCGACTCGGCGGTCATGCGGGGCCCCGCGCCCGGCAGGGCTCTACGAGATCGCGCTCGTGGCGACGGGCCGTCGTGTCCACGTCGAAGAGGCCCAGGACCGTGGGAAACAGACTGTCGTGGCTGGTCGGCTGCGCGGCTCGCGAGCGCAGGCAGCCGACGTCGAGGTGGGTCTGCGCGGCGAACCCGCTCGAGAACCACATGACCATCGGGACGCCGGTCTGCTGGCGCGGCGCGATCGAGTAGGGCATGCCGTGCAGGTACATGCCGCGCTCGCCCAGCGATTCGCCGTGGTCGGACACGTAGACCAGTGCCGGATCGTAGTGTTCGAGCGCCGCGAGGCGCGCGATCAGCCCGGCCAGCACGTGATCGGTATAGAGGACCGCGTTGTCGTAGGCGTTGACGATCTCGTCCTGCGAGCAGTGGCCGAGTTCCGCATCGTGGCAGGCAGGGCGGAAACGTTCGAACGCCGGCGGGTAACGCTGGAAATAGCTGGGGCCGTGATTGCCCAGCATGTGCAGGACGATCACCCTGTCGCGCGCGCCGGGCGCGGCGGCGGCTGGAACCGCGCGCTGCAGGATCTCGTCGTAGCAGCGCAGGCCGTTGCAGAGTGCCGGGTCGCTCGACGGGGCGATCATGTCCAGCGCAAGGCCGCGGCAGACGCCCTTGCAGCCGCTCTGGTTGTCGTGCCATGCGACGTCGACGCCGACGCGCTGCAGTACGTGCAGGAACGACTCGTGCGCGCGTATCCGGCTCTCGTCGTAGTCGGCGCGACCGAACGGCGAGAACATGCAGGGCAGGGACACCTCCGTGCTTGTGCCGCAGGCGCTCACATGCGGGAAATTGATTACGCCGGCAGCCGCGAGCTCCGGCGTGGTATTGCGCCGATAGCCATCCATGCCCCAGTTCTCGGCACGCACGGTTTCGCCGACGACAAGCACCAGCAGTCGCGGCCGACGCGCGGCAGCGGAGGGGGCGCGCCGTGCGTCCTCGGCGACCGGAAGCAGCGGCGCCTGCGCGCGGTCGTCGCCCGACAGCGCCATCCGCGCGATGCCGTACAGGTAGTTGCCGGGCGTCACCAGGTATCGTACTTCGCGGTGGTTGCGCAGCAGCGACGACAGGTCCTTGAACGACAGCGCCGCGCCGGCCATCACCAGGCTCCACATCGCGACGAGGAACAGGCCGCGTACCGCGGCTGCGCGCAGGAATGGGCGAGCGGCGAGCCTGGTCCGCTGCACCAGCGCAGCGGGCAGGACGCCGTAGATCAGCAGGTGCATCACGAGCGCAGGCGTCATCAGTTCGCGCGACTCCGCCCAGTCCGTGTGCGCAATGTTGCGCAGCATGTCGCCGTCGAGGTAAACGCCGTAGGCGCTCATGTAATGGGCGGCGAGCGCGCTGCCCATCACGAGTACGCCCAGTAACTGCCGCGCCCACGCGCGCGCGAGCAGCAGCCCGAGCAGCAGCCCGTGCAGCCCGACGAGCAGCACCAGCAGCGCGCCCATCAGAGGGACCTGCCCTCCACTGGCCACCCAGGCCGCTTTCCAGAAGGCGCCGTTGGCGGTCAGGCCGAAATAGAGGCTGCCCAGCAGCGCCAGCGTCTCGACCGTGATCACGGGGCGCCAGTTCGCGACGGCGTCGCGCATGCGCGGCCATACGGGCGAGCCCATCGAAACGGTGCTCATGTTCCGCGCCCGATGGCACGCGGCCGCAGCATCATCGTGTAGAGCCCGAGCGCGACCGTCCAGCAGATCGTCGCGGCGACGACGTCGTGCGACATGAAGTGCGCGCCGCGAAGCTGCTGGTCGACGCCGAAGAGCAGCCCCAGCGCGACGCCGATGGCGAGGCCATGCCATCGCCACGCGGGTCGGACCACCAGCAGCATGAAATACAGCGCGAGCCACGCGTAACCGGCGCTCGCATGACCCGCGGGGAAGCAATGCCCCGCCCGGCGATAGCCGTCGCCGCCGTAGCGCGCGAGGTCCCAGGGGCAGGGGCGCGGGCTGAAGGACTTCAGCGCTGCGACGACGCCCGTGGATGCGGCGACCGACGCAACGAGGTACGCGAGCGGGCGGCGCCAGCGCGGGCTCCGGCGCAGCATCGCCACCAGCAGTGCCGCGGCCGCGCATAGCCATGCCAGCACGGAGGCGTCGTGGCCGCGTGCGTGCAGCAGGGCATTCGTGAGCCAGTGGTTTCTCAGCGCCCAGCGCCCGCCCTCCCAGGCGTACAGGCGGTCGGCGATCCAGAAGTCGCCGCCCGCGCCGACGAGCCACAGGCAAAGCGCGAGCGAGACCGCGAAGGGAAGCCAGAAAAGGCGCGTAACGTTGGGCTGCATGCCTGCCGCTGCCAGCTGCGTGGACGCGCAGGCTGACGGCGCCGACGTCGGAACGTCGTTGCACAAATGTCGGAAGAATGTCGGAACCGGCGCATGCCGCCGCCCGCATGCGCCGGCGTTCATACTCGACCGGTGCGCGAACGCCACGGGACACGACGCCGATGCGATTGCTGGTCATCGAAGACAACATCAACCTGGTCGGCAACATCGCCGCCTACCTCGAAGCGCGCGATCACGTGCTCGATGCGGCGCCCGACGGCATCACCGGCCTGCATCTCGCGCTGACGCACGAGTACGACGCGCTGATCGTGGACTGGATGCTGCCGCGCATGGACGGACCCGACCTGATCCGCAGGCTTCGCGAAGAGGGCCGCAGCGACGTGCCCGTGATCATGCTGACTGCGCGCGACGAACTGCCCGACAAGATCGCCGGTTTCCGCGCCGGTGCGGACGACTACCTGACCAAGCCGTTCGACCTCCCGGAACTGGAAATCCGCCTCGAGGCGCTGCTGCTGCGCAGCCGCGGCCGATCGCGCAGCACGGCTCTGGAAGTGGAGGATCTGCGGCTGGATCTCGCGACGCTCGAGGCGACGCGAGGCGGTGAGCCCGTGCATCTGTTCCCGGCGGGACGCCGGCTGCTCGAAGTGCTCATGCGCGCGAGCCCGGCCGTCGTCACCCGGCAGCAGCTCGAATCCGCCCTGTGGGGCGACGATCCGCCCGACGGCGACATGCTGCGTTCCCACATATACGAGCTGCGCCGCGCGGTCGACGGGGGCGCCGCGGTCAAGCTGATCCAGACGGTTCCGCGCGTGGGCTACCGCCTGGGCAGGGCGCGCGCGACGGGCGGCGACGCATGAGGGCGCTCGGCCGCGGCAGCCTGCGCCGCCGCATCACGATCTGGCTGCTGGTGTACGCGGCGGCACTGACGCTGGCGGTGGTCGCGCAGGGCACGGTGGTCATCGAGTACGTCGAGCGCATCGTCTGGCGGTCGCTGCTCACCGTCGAGCTCGACCACTTCGTCGAACGACACAGGCTGGAGCCCGGCTATCGCGTGGCCGGGACGCCGGGGCTGCGCGTCTATGCGAGTACCGATGCCCGCGATGCCGCTGCAATGCCGGAAGTGCTTCGGGGCCTCGACGAAGGCCTGCACGACGACCTGCGCGTTGGCGACACCGAAGTCGTCGCGCTGGTCCGCGACTACGGCGGCGAACGCTATACGCTGGCGATGGACATCGAGCAGTTCTCGCGCGAGGAATCCCGCTTCGAACTGCTGACGCTGGCGGCCGCGCTCGCCATGTTGCTGCTGGTGAGCCTGTCGGCCGCGCTGGGCGTGAGTTACCTGCTGCGACCGCTGAGCCAGCTGGCCGGACGGATCGGGGCGCTGCAGCCGGCGCGGGGCGCGGCGGAGATCACGCTTGAACGCGGCGCCGGCTCCGAGCTGACGGTGATTGCCGACGCGTTCAACGACTTCCTGCGGCGCAACAGGCAATTCGTCGAGCGCGAAACCACGTTCGTGAACACCGCCAGCCATGAGCTGCGAACGCCGATCGCGGTCATCAATGGTGCCGCCGAGCTGGGACTGCAGCCCGGCGCGGACCCCGCCTCGATGCGCGAGCAGCTCGAGCGCATCCGCCGCAGCGCGCGCGAGATGGACCACCTCGTCACCCTGCTGCTCGCGCTCGCGAAGGATCCGGCGAAGCTCGCTCGCAGCAACGAACCGTTGGCCCTGCACGTGCTTCTTCCGCAGGTGGTCGAGGACCATCGGCACCTCACGGTGGGCAAGTCGCTGCAGCTGAACCTCGAGCCGCTGCCCGAATGCGAGATCCACGCGCCACCAGGCATAGTGCGTGCGGCGATCGGCAACCTCCTGCGCAATGCGATCGAGAACAGCGACCAGGGCGTGATCGACATCGCCCTCGACCGGAGTGGCACGGTCACGATCCGCGACCCGGGGCATGGCCTCAGCCCCGAGCAGATCAGTGCGATCTACCTGCGCATGGCGCGTGGCGGCGGCGAATCCGGAATCGGGCTCGACCTGATCGCACGGCTCTGCGACCACTTCGGCTGGCGCCTGTCGTTGCAGTCCGATGCAGGGCGCGGCACGACCGCGGTACTGCAGCTGGGTGCGGGCTGACGGGCATTCGACGGCTGCGCATCCGCGGGTTGGACGACGCGCTGACGGTGTGACGCCGTGTCATTGGTCCGGCGCTGACGCGGCAACGGGCGGATGTTGTACGTGCAATTCGATGCCGCACATTGCCCGGCTCGCCGCGGCCGATATTCAGTGCGTGCGCGGAACGAACGCGAACAGCGCCACGACGCACGTCACCAGCGCCACGCTGAGCTTGTCGACGGGTGCCACCTGCGAGGCCTGCCCGAGCTGCAACGTTCGGGAATGGCAGACCCAGGAGGCGCCCGTGGCCAGCGCGGACAACGAGAGGAAGGCAGTGGTGCGCAGCGGCAGCGGCAGCGGCAGCGTGCGTGGGTCGGTCCACCTGCCCGAACCGATCACCAGCGCGTCAGCAGCACGGCGATCAGCAGCGTGCGGAACAGCGTCGCGAAATCAGGGTCGACACCCTGCGCCCACCTTCGCGAACATCGCCGTCATCGCGGCGAAGGCGGCCGACAGCACTGCCCACAGCAGCCGGTTCGATGCGGCCATGCCGGATCCTCCGGAGGCGCTGATGGTGGCTGGCGGCGCTTGAGGGCGCGGGATACCTGCCTGTCGTCGGCCCATGCAGGACGCCGGCGGCGCCCTGCGACTGCGCAAAGAAAAACCGCCCGGATTTCTCCGGGCGGCTTCTGATACTACGCGGCGGGTTACTTCTTCGCGTTCGATGCCGGGGTCGCCGGCGTCGCATCCGCCGGCGCCTTGCTGTCGTCGGCCGGACCGTTGAGGCCGCGGCGCTCCAGCAGCGGCTCGATCCACGGATCGCGGCCTGTGTAGTTGCGGAACAGCACCATCGCGTCCTGGCTGCCGCCCTGCGACAGCAGCGTGTCGCGGAAATGGTCGCCGTTCTTGCGGGTCAGGCCGCCGTTCTGCTTGAACCACTCGACGCTGTCGGCGTCCAGCACTTCCGACCAGATGTAGGCGTAGTAGCCCGCCGCGTAGCCGCCCATGATGTGGCTGAAGTAGGGCGTCTTGTAGCGCGGCGGCACGGCATAGAAGTCGATGCCGTCCTTCGCGAGCGCGGCCGCCTCGAAGGGCATCACGCCGGCGGCGTTGGGCACCTCGCTCGGCTTGATCTGGTGCCAGCGCTGGTCGAGCATCGCCGCGCCGAGGTACTCGGTGGTGGCGAAGCCCTGGCCGTACTTGCTGGCGGCCAGCACCTTGTCCAGCAGTTCCTTCGGCATCGGCGCGCCGGTCTGGTAGTGCTTGGCGTAGTTGGCCAGCACTTCCGGCCAGTCGGCCCACATCTCGTTCACCTGCGACGGGTACTCGACGAAGTCGCGCGGCACGCTGGTGCCCGAGAAATACGGGTACTTCACGTTCGAGAACATGCCGTGCAGTGCGTGGCCGAACTCGTGGAACGCGGTGGTGACCTCGTCCCAGGTGAGCAGCGTGGGCTGGCCGGCCGGCGGCTTCGGGATGTTCAGGTGGTTCGCGACCACCGGCAGGTTGCCGGTCAACGCCGACTGGTCGACGTAGGAGTTCATCCACGCGCCGCCACGCTTGGACGGCCGTGCGTACATGTCGGCGATGAAGATGGCGAGCTGCTTGCCGTCGCGGTCCATGACGTCGTAGACGCGGACGTCCGGGTTGTAGACGGGCAGGTCCTTGCGCTCCTTGAACGACAGGCCGTAGAGCTTGTTGGCGGCGAAGAAGACGCCGTTCTCCATGACGTTGTCGAGCTCGAGGTAGGGCTTGAGCTGCGACTCGTCGAAGTTGAACTTCGCCTGGCGCACCTTCTCGGCGTAATAGGCCCAGTCCCACGGCTCGAGCTTGAAGGTGGGCTGGCCCTTGGCCTTCTGCTCGGCGTCGATCATGGCCTGCAGGTCCGCGGCCTCGCGCCTGGCGTTGGCGACGGCGGCCGGCGCGAGCTTGCCGAGCATCGCGTTGACGGCTTCCGGCGTCTTCGCGGTCTGGTCCTCGAGGCCGTAGGCCGCGTAGGTCGGGTAGCCGAGCAGGTTGGCCTTCTCGGCGCGCAGCTTGGTGACCTGAGCCACCAGGCCGGTGTTGTCGTACTTGCCGCCGCGGCTGCCGCGCGAGACCGACGCCTTGTAGATGCGCTCGCGCAGGGCGCGGTCCTCGAGGTAGGTCAGCGGCGGCTGGCCGGTGGTGTTCATCAGCGCGATGACGTACTTGCCGGACAGGCCCTTGGCCTTGGCGGCGCTCTCGGCCGCGGCGATCTGGTCGTCCGGCAGGCCCTTGAGCTGGTCGCGGCTGTCGACGACGATCGCGAGATCGTTGCGCTCGGCCAGCACGTTCTGGTCGAACTGCGAGCCCAGCTTGGCCATCTCGCCGTTGATCGCCTTCAGGCGCGCCTTCTGCGCGTCGTCGAGCTTGGCGCCGGCGCGCACGAAGTCCTGGTGGTACTTCTCGACCAGGCGCAGGCCCTCGGCGTCGAGGCCCAGCGACTGGCGCTTGTCGTAAAGCGACTCGATGCGCGCGAACAGCTTCGGGTTCAGCGAGATCGCGTCGTAGTGCGCCGCGAACCTGGGCGAGTATTCCGTATCGAGCGCGTTGCGCGCGTCGTTGGTGTCGGCGCCGAGCAGGCTGTAGAAGACGGTCTGCGCGCGGCGCAGTACCTGGCCGCTCTTCTCCATCGCGAGGATGGTGTTGTCGAAGGTCGGCTGCTGCGGGTTGTTCGCGATCGCCTCGATTTCCTTGAGGTGGTCCGCCATGCCGCGGTCGAACGCGGGGCCGAAATCGGTGTCCTTGATCTTGTCGAACTGCGGGTAGTGCAGCGGCAGCGGGCTTTCAGCGAAGAAGGGGTTCATGGCGGCCTTGGACGTGGCGGCCTTCGCCGGCGCGGCGGCCTCCGAGACCGCCGGGGCGACGGTGGTGGCCAGGGCCAGCGAGAGCGCGAGGGCGAGAGGATGCTTCATGGAGGAGCCTCGACAGGGTGAACGCGCAGGGTACAAGACGGCCGCTCGACCGACCTATGACGAAAGGCATATGCCCCGCGGGCGGCCGGTTTCACGGGCGCCGAACCGCGCTTCCCGCAGCGTTGCGGGCCTGGTTTTCCCGGATCGATACAGGAGCTAACCGATGGATATCCGCAGCGTCATGACCCCCGATCCCGCCGCCTGCCAGGCCGACAGCCCGGTCCGCGAGGTCGCGCGCCTCATGCTCGAGAACGACATCGGCCTGGTGCCGGTGATCGACGCCGCCGGGCGGCCGGTGGGTACGGTGACCGACCGCGACATCGCCCTGCGCGTCGTGGCCGAGGGCCGCGATCCGCAGCAGTGCACGGCACAGGACTGCATGACCAGCCCGGTGACGACGGTGAGCCTGGACACCAGCCTCGCCGACGCGATCGACCGCATGGAGGCGGGGCAGATCCGCCGGCTGCTGGTCGTCGACACCGAGGGCCGCCTGTGTGGCGTGGTGGCGCAGGCCGACGTCGCGCTGAGCGGGCGCGACCGCAAGACCGCCGAGCTGCTGCGCGGGGTGTCCGAGCCCAAGCACTGAGCCGCTCGCGTATTTCGGCCGGCGTCATCGGCCGCGACATGCCGCCTGCGGGCGGCATGTCCTTTTGCGCGCAGCGACCGCCGGCCTGACGACGGGCCGGCGGCGCGCTAGTCTCGGCGGGCGCTACTGCCGGCGCGATGGAGGCCTGCCGATGAAATCCTTCCGCCGTCTCCTGCTGCTGGCGCTCGCCTTCTCCGCCGCGTTGCCCGCCTGGGGCGCCCAGGTCGAACGCTGGGTGATCCTCGTCGACAACGGCACCAAGGCTGGCCATCAGGTGGTCACCCATGCCGACGACGGCAGCGTGCGCACCGAATTCGTGTTCAAGGACAACGGCCGCGGCCCGGAGTTGAAGGAAGAGTACGCGCTCTCACCCGACGGCACGTTCTCCCGCTACCGCATCACCGGCGTGTCGACGTTCGGCGCGAAGGTCGACGAGACCTATCGCCGCAGCGGCGATCAGGCCGAATGGACGACCACCGCCGACCGCGGCACGCGCGCCGTTGCCGGCGTCGCGCAATACGCGCCGCTCGGCGGCACGCCGCAGTCGATCTCCGCCACCGTGGCAGCGCTCGCAAAGCGCGCCGATGGCCGCCTCCCGCTGGTGCCCGGCGGCACGCTGAGCATGCGCGAGCTCGCGCGCGAGACCCTCACGCGCGGCGGCGACACGAAGACGGTACGGCTGCTCGCCATTACCGGCCAGGGTCTGATGCCGAACTTCGGCTGGTTCACCGGCGATGCCACACCAGCGTTGTTCGGCTTCGTCGTGCCCGGCTACCTGCAGATGCTGCCGGAAGGCTGGGAGGCAGCCGGCCCGCAGCTGGAAGCGCGCCAGAAGGCCGCCGAGGGCGAGCTGCTGGTCGCGATGCAGAAACAGCTTGCGCACCCGCTGGCGGGCAGCACGCTGATCCGCGACGTGCGCGTGTTCGACAGCGCGGCCGCGAAGCTCGGCGCGCGCAGCGACGTGCTGATCCGCGACGGCAAGATCGTGTCGGTGGCGCCGGCCGGCAAGGCGCCAAAGGCGGACCGCACCATCGACGGCGGTGGCCGCGTGATGATTCCGGGCCTGTGGGACATGCACGCCCACGCCGGCCGCTGGGACGGCGGCCTGAACATCGCGGCCGGCGTCACCAGCGTGCGCGACATGGGCAACGACAACGCCACGCTGCAGCAGATCATCGCCGAGGAGAAGGCCGGCACGCTGATGTCGCCGCGCATCGTGGCGGCGGGCTTCATCGAGGGCGAAAGCCCCATGTCGGCGCGCAACGGCTTCGTCATCAAGAACCTCGACGAAGCGAAGAAGGCGGTGGACTGGTACGCGGCCCACGGCTATCCGCAGATCAAGATCTACAACTCGTTCCCGAAGGACGTGCTCAAGGACACCGTCGCCTACGCGCATTCCAAGGGCATGCGCGTGAGCGGGCACGTGCCGGCCTTCCTGCGCGCGCAGGACGTGATCGACGCGGGTTTCGACGAGATCCAGCACATCAACCAGCTGATGCTGAACTTCCTCGTCGACGACAAGACCGACACGCGCACGCTGGAGCGCTTCTACCTGCCCGCGAAGAAGGTCGCCGATCTCGACTTCGACGGCCCCGAGGTGCAGGCCTTCATCCGCACGATGGCGCAGAAGAAGATCGCCGCCGATCCGACGCTCGCCACCTTCGAGTTCCTGCACCAGCGGGACGGCACGATGTCGCCGATCATCGCGCCCGTCGCCGAGCACCTGCCGCCGGACGTGACGCGCGCGCGCATGGCCGCCGAGCTCGACATCCCCGACGACGCCACCTGGAAGCGCTACGACGCTTCCTACCGCAAGATGGTCGAGTTCGTCGGCCGCCTTTACCGGGCGGGCGTGCCGATCGTTGCGGGCACCGACGAGATTCCCGGCTTCACCCTGCAGCGCGAGCTGGAGCTCTACGTCGACGCCGGCCTGACGCCGTCGCAGGTGCTGAAGATCGCGACGCTCGATGCCGCGACGATCGCGCGTGCACCCGATCGCGGCGAGATCCGGCCCGGAATGACTGCCGACCTCGTGCTGCTGGACGGCGAGCCCACGACCAACATCGCCGACGTGCGCAAGGTCGCGCTGGTCATCAAGGGCGACACCGCGTATGCGCCGGCGGAGATCGACCGCGCGCTGGGCATCGCGCCATTCGCCGAGCCGGTGGCGATCGCGCGCTGACCGCGATGGAGCGCCCGTGGATGCGGGCGCTCCGTGCAGTCATGCTGCGGCGGCTGCGGGAAGTGTTACCGCCGGCGACGCATCGCGGCGGCGCCACTTCAGCCCGAACAGCGGTCGCAGCAGCGGCAGGCGGCGGATCACCGCGAAACCGGCCCAGCAGCCGATGACGGTGCCGGCGAGTACGCCCACCGCCTCGACGCCGACTGGCAGCCGCAGCGGGATAAGCCAGTACGCGAGCAGCACGGTCAGGCTCTGGTGCAGGACGTACCAGGGGAACACGGCCTCGTTGGCCCAGCCGAGCCAGGGCCACGGGCGGTCGAGCAGGGCCTTGGACCAGCCGAGCACCGCGCAGAGCGACCACCAGATGTAAACGCTGCGCAGCACCCAGACGATCTGCTGCACGCAGGCCGGGAGGTCGTCGGGCAGGACGGCCACCAGCACGCCGTACAGGCCGAAGAGCCCGAGCATCAGCGCCAGCGAGCGCTGGCGCAGCCGCGCGAGTTCGTCCCAGAAGCCGTCGGCGCGCGCGATCGCGAAGCCGTAGAGGAAGACGGTGAAGTAGAGGGCGTTGCGGTAGCCGTCGTGGATCAGGTCGCCGGTGTCCTCGAAGCGCCCCTGCAGGGTCACCGTGGCGATGGCGATCGGGATGGCCGGCACTAGCAGCATCGCGGCACCACGCAGGCCGGTGAAGCGCGCCTGCAGCCAGCGGCCGCCGCGTGAGCGCAGCAACGGCAGCACCAGCGCCAGCGCGACGGTGTAAGTCCACAGGTAGGCGAGGTACCACAGGTGGTTCCAGGTGATGCCGTGGGTATCGCCGTCGAACGCGCCTGCGGGCCACGGCTGGAACCGGTAGTAGCGGGCGAGGAAGTCGAGGTAGCCCGGCTGCACGTAGCCGGTGCCGATGCCCTGCACGTAGGGCTGCACCGGGACGATCACCAGCATCCCGAACACCAGCGGCAGCAGCAGACGCAAGGTACGCCGACCGAGGAAGGCCAGCCCGCCCGCGCGGCCCAGCAGGTAGGCCGTGGACACGCCGGATATCAGGAAGATCAACGACATCCGCCAGCGGTTCACGAACAGCATCGGCCACTGCAGCCATTCGTAGGTGTGCGGGCTCTTGATGTGCCAGCCCCAGTCGCCCACGTAGAGCATGCCCCAGTGGTAGAGGATCAGCAGGGCGAAGGCGAGGGCGCGCAGCGCGTCGATGTAGTGGCGTCGGTTCATGCCGGCGGTCCGTTGGACGGGGCGGCCAATGTCACGTCGCGCCTGCGTTCGCGGACATCCTCGGTGACGATCCGGGCCGCCACGGGGACGAGAGGTGGACCCGCGGGACGAGCGAATCCGCCCGCGCGTGGCCCGCGCGGCACAATGCGCGGATGGCCGATCACCCGAAACCCGCCGCCTCCGACTGGGCGCGCTTCCAGCCCTGGCGACCGTGGATCGAGTACGGCTTCTGGATCGGCCTGTTCCTCGTCAACGCGATCGCCAACAGCGTGACGGTGTCGATGGACACCCGCCGGGTGCACCTGGAGGTGGCCGGCTGGGAGCCGGTGGTCTGGGAGGTCAGCAGCAACCTGCTCAGCCTGCTGCTGGTGCCGGCCGTGGTGGCGTTCACGCGCTGGCGGCCGGTGGAATTCGACAACTGGCGCCGGCGCCTCGGCGAGTACGCGCTGGCCAGCGTCGTCTGGTCCGCACTGCACGTCACCGGCATGGTCGCGCTGCGCAAACTGGCCTATTCGGTGGCCGGAGGGCATTACGACTTCGGCGACTGGTGGGTGCAGGGTGCCTACGAATACCTGAAGGACGTGCGCGGCTTCACCGGCACGGTGCTGACCATCGAGGCCTACCGGCTGTTCCTGCGCCGCCTGCAGGGCGAGGCGAGCCTGCCGGGCCTCGCGGACGACGCGCCGTCGAACGCCGGTCCGCCCGCGCGCCCGGACCGCTTCCTGGTGCGCAAGCTCGGCAAGGAATTCCTCGTGCCAGCCGCGGACATCGAGTGGCTGCAGGCGGCGGGCAATTACGTGAACCTGCGCGTGCGAGGCCGCGACTACCCGCTGCGCACCACGATGGCGCAGATCGAGGAGCAACTCGACCCGGCCACGTTCCGGCGCGTCCACCGCAGCTGGATGGTCAACCTGGACCGCATCGATCGTATCGAGCCCGTCGAGTCGGGTGATGCACGCATCGTGTTGCAGGACGGTGCGGTGGTGCCCTGCAGCCGTCGCTACCGCGACGCGCTGCGCTTCGACACGCGGCCGCAGCCCGAACGGGCGGCCGCGGCGCGCTGAGCGCGCCTACTTCTCGACGAAGGCGCGCTCGAAGACGTACTGGCCGGGCGTGCCGATCCGCGGTGCGGCCGTGAAGCCGCGCGAGTCGAGCAGGGCGCGGAAGTCCGCCAGCATCTGCGGGCTGCCGCAGATCATCGCGCGGTCGCGTTCGGCGTCCAGCGGCTCGAGGCCCAGCTGCTCCATCATCCGTCCGCTCGCCATGAGGTCGGTCAGGCGGCCGCGATGGTCCGCACTGTCGAATACGAAGTCCTCGCGGCTCACGGCCGGGTAGTACATCAGTTGCTTGGCGATCTGTTCGCCGAGGAACTCGTGGTTCGGCAACTCGTTGACGATGTAGTCGCGGTACGCGAGGTCGGCCGCCGAGCGCACGCCGTGGCAGAGGATCACGCGCTCGAACCGCTCGTAGGTCTCCGGGTCCTTGATGATCGACAGCCACGGCGCGAAGCCGGTGCCCGTGCCCAGCAGGTACAGGTTGCGACCGGCGTGCAGGTCGCTGATGAGCAGGGTGCCGGTGGGCTTGCGGCCGATCAGGATCGAATCGCCCGGCTGGATGTGCTGCAGGCGCGAGGTCAGCGGGCCATCGGCCACCTTGATGCTGAAGAACTCCAGCTGCTCTTCCCAGTTCGCGCTGGCGATCGAATACGCGCGCATCAGCGGGCGGCGGGTGCCGTCGGGCTGCTCGACCTCCAGCCCGATCATCACGAACTGGCCGTTGTCGAAACGGAAGCCGTCGTCGCGGGTGGTGGTGAAGCTGAAATAGGCGTCCGTCCAGTGACGGACGTCGAGCACGGTCTCGGTGCCGAAAGGCGAGGACATCGGAGCGGGATTCGAGCGGGGGCGCGAATTCTAGCCCACGTCCGCCGGCGGGCCCGCCGCGCCGGCGCCGGCGTCCTCCGGCCGCGCGGGCGCCGCGGTCGCATCCCGGCCCTGCGCGGCGGCCTGCGAAGCCGCCATGGCGAGGCTCGGGCGGGCCGCGTCGCGCTCGACCTCGCGCGCGACTTCAATGACCGAATCGGCGTCGATCAGCCCCAGGCCCGCGGCATGCTCGGCGATCGCGCGGCTGTCGCGGGCGCGCAGCATCGGCACGCGGCCACCGGCGATGCGCTCGATGTGCGCGTCGACGGCGGCGTCCAGCGGCGAGTCGATGTCCGGGTCGACGTCGCGGATGTAGATCGCTGCGATGCGCTCGCCGAACTCCTCCGCGGCCTGCGAGTAGAGCTTGGCGTCCGCCTGCCCCGAATCGCCCAGCAGCACCCAGCGCAGCGACGGGAAGCGCGCGATGAGCTCCTTCGCGCGTTCGAGCTTGTGGCCATGGCCGGCGCTCTTGATGAACTTGCCGGCGTCGGTGCCGAGGTCGCGCAGGAACATCGGGCCTGGCGGAATGGCGTTGATCTGCATGAAGTCGTGCAGCAGGTCGTAGAGGTTCCACGGCGAGCTGGACACGTAGAAGATCGGCGACGGCGCGCGGCCGTGCGCGCCGGCCTGCAGCGCGCGGTACAGCGTCGCGACGCCCTTGAGCGGCTTTCGCGTGCGCGCGTTGTGCAGGAAGGTCAGCTGCGCGGCGGTCTTCCAGTTGGTGATGCCGCTGTGCAGGATCGTGTCGTCGATGTCGGAAATCACGCCGATGCGCGCACGCGGATGCACCAGCAACACCGGCTGCGGCGTGGCGAGCGTGCCGTCGGCGAGGCTCGCGGTCGCGTCGGCCCACAACGAATCGATGCGCGACGGGCCGGGCAGCGCGGCCTGGTAATAGCCCTCGTGATCGGCGACGGCTTCGACCGCGTGGCCGCCGAACTCGACCTTGATAAGTACGTTCGGCACCTCGTCGCTTTCGAAGCGGCGATACGTATTGAGGAGGTTCTCCCACCAGCGATCCGCCTCGCCGGGCCCGCCCTGCGGCGCATCGGCCAGCACGCGGCCGATCATCTGCACGCCGGTGGCGTCGCCCCAGCCGCGGTAGGCGGCGAGATGGCGTGGGCGATGCGTGCCGGCGATCTGGCGGAACCGGCCGCGCGCGGCGTCGAGATAGTCGTCGGCGCGGATCACCGCCGATTGCAGGTGACGGCGTACGAAGGCAGGGGATTGCGGCTTGGACGCGTCGGTCATCGGCGGCGCCAACGAAAACGGGCGACGCAGTATCGCGCCGCCCGCTTCATGTCGCCGTGGAGATCGTTCGACTCAGCGGCGCGATGCCACCGTCGTGCCCGTGGTTGCGCAGGCCAGCAGGCGGGACTGGTGCAGCCACTTGTTGTCGGGGTAATACGAGAACACGAACTGGCCGCCCTTCAGCGTGTCGATGATCTCGCGCGCGACCTGCGCGCGAACCGCCGGGCAACCGTGCGAACGGCCGATGCGGCCGTTCTTCTGCGCCATCGACGCGTCCACGTACCAGGCGCCGTGCATCACGATCGCGCGCGAGCGGGCGTTGTCGTTGAAGCCGGGCTCCAGGCCATCCATGCGCAGCGAGTAGCCGTTGCCGCCGTTGTAGGTCTCGGCGGTGCGGAACAGGCCGAGGCTGGTCTGGTGGCTGCCGTCGCGGTTGGAGAAGGCGCGCGCGAAGTTCTCGCCGCTGCCCTGGCCGTGCGCGACGTGTTCGGTATAGAGCACGCGCTCGGCGGCGAGGTCGAACACCCAGAGGCGCTTCTGCGTGGACGGCTTGGAGTAGTCGATCACGGCCAGCTTTTCGCCCGCGCCGGTGGCCTCGCCGCTCGACATCGCGCAGTCCCGGGCCCTCAGCGCGAGGTCGATCACCTCCGGGTCGGCACCGGGCGCGAGGGCGGCCAGACGCGCGGCGAGCGACATCGACGGCAGCGCGGGTGTTGCGGCCGGCGGCGCGATGGGCGCGGTCGGCACCGCGGTGGGGGTGCGGATCGAAACCGTGGGCTCGGCCGGCGACAGGGCCGGTAGCAGGCAGCAGGCGATGGCCGAAGCCAGGGCGACGGAAGTACGCATGGAGGAGAATCCCTGAAACGGACGCTTCACCGGCGTGCAGATCCGGTGAAGCTCTATCTGCAAAGGTTAGGGCAGTGAAGCCCGCGTGCAAGCAGCCGTGTTCAGGATATTCAGCCTCGCGCGTGATCCTCAGTGCAGGCCGCGTTCTTCCTTGGGCCGCGCCCGGCGGTCGGTGAGCAGCACGCTCACGACGACGAACAGGCCGAGCAGCGCGGCGACCAGGAACAGCACCATCGCGATCGCCGGATAGCCGAACAGTCTCGCGCCGACATCCACCCGCATCATCAGCGCCGAGGACACCAGCAGCGCCGCGATGATCAGGCCCATCGTGATGCGGTTGGCGATCTTCTGCATGTTCTCCATCAGCTTCGAATCGTCGAGGCCGTCGAGGCGGACCTGCAGGCGGTTGTCCGCCAGCAGGCTCAGCAGGTTGTTGAGCTTCCGCGGCGCCTCGCGCACGAGGCCCTCGACCTCGATCAGTTCGCCGGCCAGACCCGCCGGCGAGAGCGTCTTGCGCAGGCGCTGGCGCATCACGTCCTCGAGGTGCTCGCGCACCACGTCCTTGGCGTCCATGTCCGGATCGAGCGCGTCGCAGATCGATTCGAGGTTGAGCAGCGTCTTGCCCAGCAGCGACAGCTCGGGCGGCGTGCGCAGGCCGCACGCCGTGGCGATGCGCGTGAGGTCCAGCACCAGCCGGCCTTCGGACACAGTGCGCCCGCCGGAGCGCGCCGCGTACTGCGACACGAGCTGGCCGACCTCGCGCGTGTAGCGCTCCTCGTCGAAGTCCTCCAGGCGTGTGGAGATCGAGATGCCTTCGGTGGCGACGTCCTCGCCGCGGCCGTCGACCGAGGCGAACAGCAGCTTCAGCAGGCGGTCGCGGCGCTTGGGCGGTACGTGGGCGATCATGCCGAGGTCGAAGATCGCGAGCCGGCCGTCGGTAGTCAGCAGCAGGTTGCCCGGATGCGGATCGGCGTGGATCTCGCCGTTGACGAACGCCTGGTCGAGATAGGCGCGCATCAGCGCCGCGGCGAGGTCGCCGAGCGGCTGCTCGGTGCGCTGAAGGCCGGTGATGTCGGTGACCTTCTTGCCCTTCACCAGGTCCATCGTCAGCACGCGCTTGCCGCAGAGGCTCCACACCGGGCGCGGCACGACCAGCTGCGGATAGCGTTCGAGGTTGTCCGCGAAGCGCTGCAGGTTCTCCGCTTCCAGCCGGTAGTCGAGCTCGGCGAGAAGCGTGCGGCCGAACTCGTTGACCCAGTCGCCGACCTTGATGCGCCGGCCCATGTCGGTGCCGCGGTCGATCTTGGACGCGATGGAGCGCAGCGATTCGAGGTCGGTGCGGACGCTGGCGATGGCGTCCGGGCGCTGCACCTTCACCGCGACCTCTCGGCCGTCGCGCAGCACCGCGCGATGCACCTGTGCCAGCGAGGCGCTGCCCAGCGGCTTGTCGTCGAATTCGGCGAATACCTTGTGCACGCCGACGCCGAGTTCTTCCTCGATCACCTGCTGCACGGTAGCGGACGGCAGCTCCTGCACCTTGTCCTGCATGCGCTCGAGCGCGGCGATGTACTCGGCAGGAACCATGTCCGGGCGCGTCGACAGCGCCTGGCCGAGCTTGATGAAGGTGGGGCCCAGCGCTTCGAGGTCGTTGACGAATTCCTCCGGCCGGCCTTGCGTGTCGGACTGCACGTCGACCTCGGCGGCGACCTCCTGCAGGACCGCGTCCTGGTCGAGGCCGCTGAAGACGCCGGCGCTGCGGTACTTCAGCAGGAACCTGACGATCTGGGCCGTGCGTGCAAGGCCGGTGGTCTGCTCGGACATGAGGTGTCTCCGTGGATTCACGGCAGCCTAGGCGCGGCGCCGTCAAGGCCGCTTCATCGGCGTGCGGGCAGGCTTCGGAAATGGACAGCACGGGCACCCTGTGGACGGTCGGCCATTCGACGCTCGCGTGGGAGGCGTTCGTCGAGATGCTGCACGGCGCGGAAATTGCCGCGGTCGCCGACGTACGGCGATTCCCGGGCTCGCGCCGTCATCCGCAGTTCGGCGCGGACGCGATGGCGATGGCTTTGCCGCAAGCGGGCATCGACTACCTGCCGTTCCCCGACCTCGGCGGCCGCCGCCGCCCGCGGTCCGACACCCACAACACCGCCTGGCGCAACGAGGCCTTCCGCGGCTATGCGGACTACATGGAAACGCGCGAGTACGGCGCCGCGCGCGAGCGGCTCGCGGAACTCGCATCGCGCAGGAACACGACCGTGCTGTGCGCCGAGGCGATGTGGTGGCAGTGCCACCGCTCGCTGATCTCGGACGACTTCAAGGCCAGTGGCTGGACGGTGCTGCACCTGCAGGCCGGCGGGCGCGTGCAGGCGCATCCCTACACGGGCGCTGCGCGCATCGTCGACGGCCGCCTCGACTACTCGGAGGCCGCATCGCAGCCCGGGCTGTTCTGAGGCCCGATGGAGAGAAGGGGGCGCGTGGGCCCCGTTGCATCGCCGAAGCGATCGCGCATCGATGCCGACGCCGCGATCGACGCGCGTTACTTGCCCTTCGCCTTTGCGAATGCGTCGGCGAGTGCGTTGTTGACGTATGCCGGCTGCGCCTTCGGCGCCGGGCCACGCGCGCCGCCACGGTCGTTGCCGGGCCGGCCGGCGGCCGGGCGCGGTGCATCGCGATCGCTGCGCGGTGCGCGCGGGGCAGCGTCGTCGAGGCGGCAGGTCAGCGCGATGCGCTTGCGCGGCACGTCGACCTCCTGCACGCGCACCTTGACGATGTCGCCCACCTTGACCACGTCGCGCGGGTCCTTCACATAGGTGTTCGACAGCGCGGAGATGTGCACGAGTCCATCCTGATGCACACCGATGTCGACGAACGCGCCGAATGCCGCAACGTTCGTGACCACGCCTTCGAGCACCATGCCCGGGCGAAGGTCCTTGATGTCCTCGACGCCGTCGGCGAAACGCGCGGCCTTGAACTCCGGGCGCGGATCGCGGCCCGGCTTTTCCAGTTCCTTCAGGATGTCGCGCACGGTCGGCACGCCGAAACGGTCGTCGACGAACTGCTCGGGCCTCAGCCCGCGCAGGAAAGCCGCATCGCCGATGAGCCCACGAATCGGCTTGCCGGTCGACGACACGATGCGCTCGACCACCGGATACGCCTCGGGGTGCACGGAGCTCGCGTCCAGCGGCTCGTCGCCGTCGTCGATGCGCAGGAAGCCGGCGCACTGCTCGAACGTCTTGTCGCCCAGGCGCGGCACCTTCAGCAGCTCCTTGCGCGAGCGGAACGGGCCGTTGGCGTCGCGGTGCCGCACGATGTTCTCGGCGACCGTCGACGTCAGGCCCGACACGCGCGCAAGCAGCGCGGCCGAGGCGGTGTTGACGTGCACGCCGACGGCGTTCACGCAGTCCTCGACCTTCGCGTCGAGCGCGCGGGCGAGCTTGTACTGATCGACGTCGTGCTGGTACTGGCCGACACCGATCGCCTTCGGTTCGATCTTGACGAGTTCCGCCAGCGGATCCTGCAGGCGACGCGCGATGGACACCGCGCCGCGCAGCGACACGTCCACGTCGGGGAACTCGCGCGAGGCGATCTCGGAGGCCGAGTAGACCGATGCGCCGGCCTCGCTCACGACGATCTTGGTGAGCTTGAGTTCGGGTGCGAGCTTGATGAGGTCGGCCGCGAGCTTGTCGGTCTCTCGCGAGGCGGTGCCGTTGCCGATCGCGATCAGCTCCACGCCGTGCTGCCTGCACAGGCGGCCCAGCGTGGCGAGGGATTGATCCCACTGGCGGCGCGGCTCGTGCGGATAGATCGTGTCGGTGGCGACGAGCTTGCCGGTGCGGTCGACTACGGCGACCTTCACGCCGGTGCGCAGGCCCGGGTCGAGTCCGAGCACGACCCGCGGGCCGGCCGGCGCGGACAGCAGCAGGTCCTTGAGGTTGTCGCCGAACACGGCGATGGCCTCGGCCTCGGCGCGCTCGCGGGCCTGCGCGATCAGGTCCAGCATCAGGTGCAGGTGCAGCTTCGCCTTCCAGGTCAGGCGCGCGGCGTCCATCAGCCACTGGTCGGCGGCACGGCCGTCGTTGCGGATGCCCGCGTGCTTGGCGACGCGCCCGGTGGCGAGCAGATGGCCGGCGTCGGCATCGCTGCCCGGGTCGAGGTCGAGCTGCAGGAATTCCTCGCGGCGGCCGCGCAGCAGCGCGAGCATGCGGTGCGAGGGGATCTTCGCCAGCGGTTCGGCATGGTCGAAGTAGTCGCGGTACTTCGCGCCGTCGTTCTCCTTGCCTTCGATCACCTTCGCGCGGATCACGCCGACGTTCGCCAGCCATTCGCGCAACTCGCCGACCAGTGCGGCGTCCTCGCCCCAGCGCTCCATGAGGATCGCGCGCGCGCCGTCGAGCGCGGCGCGCGCATCGGCGACGCCCTTGTCGGCATCGACGTACTGCGACGCCACGGTTTCGGGGGCCTGCGTGGGATCGGCGAGCAGCGTGTCGGCCAGCGGCTCCAGCCCGGCCTCGCGGGCGATCTGCGCACGCGTGCGGCGCTTGGGCTTGTAGGGCAGGTAGAGGTCTTCGAGACGCGCCTTGCTGTCGGCGGCGAGGATGTCGGCGCGCAGTTCGTCCGTGAGCTTGCCCTGTTCCTCGATGCTGGCGATCACCTGCACGCGGCGGTCTTCGAGCTCGCGCAGGTAGCCCAGGCGCGTTTCGAGTTCGCGCAGCTGCGTGTCGTCGAGGCCGCCGGTGACTTCCTTGCGGTAGCGCGCAATGAAGGGGACGGTCGCGCCCTCGTCGAGCAGCGCGACCGCCGCTTCCACCTGTCGGGCCTGCGCGCCGATCTCCTCGGCGATGCGGCGGGCGATGTGTGCTGCGGTGCTGCGATCCTGCATGGGCGATGCGTCGACGATCGGGTGGGCCGGCGATTGTGGACGCCGTGCCCGGGCGCGTCGACGTTGACAGCCGGGCAGGGCCGCCGCTACCGGCCGCCCGCCGCGTGACGTCAGGCCGGCGGGTCCAGACGCAGCAGCTCGCCGTCCTTGTCGTCGTCGGTCAGCACGTAGACCGCGCCATCCGTGCCGACGCGCACGTCGCGGATGCGCGCGCGGCGGTCGTCCAGCAGGCGTTCCTCGGACACGATGCGGTCGCCTTCCAGCGTGAGGCGGATCAGGTTGCGGTCGGCGAGGGCGCCGATAAACAGGCTGTCGTTCCACCTCGACTGCGGCCGTCCCGTGTAGAAGGCCATGCCGGACAGGCCCGGCGACTTCTTCCAGACGTGGTACGGGGGCTCGGTCCCCGCGACCTCGGTGCCCTGCGTTTCGGGATAGGCGCGCGGCAGCGCGTAGTCGAGGCCGTGACTGGCGATCGGCCAGCCGTAGTTCTTCCCGGGCTGCGGCAGGTTGACCTCGTCTCCGCCGCGCGGGCCGTGCTCGGCCTCCCATACGCGCCCGGTGCGCGGGTCGACCGCGAGCGACTGCATGTTGCGATGGCCGTAGCTCCAGATCTCCGGCCTCGCATCGCTGCGCCCGACGAAGGGGTTGTCGCGCGGGATGCTGCCGTCGAGATTCAGCCGCACCAGCTTGCCCTGCAGCATGTCCAGCTTCTGCGCGGTCGGGCGGTCGTTACGCTCGCCCTGGCTGATGAAGACGTGACCCTCGCGATCGAACGCGATGCGCGAGCCGAAGTGGTTCGGGCCTTCGAGCTTCGGTTGCTGCTGGTAGACGCGGGTGAAGCCGTCGATGCGGTCGCTGCCGAGCGTCGCATAGCCCACGGCGGTGCCCGCGGTCCCGTTCGGGCCGGGCTCGGCATAGCTCAGCCAGATGCGGCGGCTGGTGGCGAAGTCCGGCGCCGCCACGACGTCGAGCAGGCCGCCCTGGCCCTGCGCCCAGACCTCGGGCACGCCGGCCAGCGGCGCGGAAAGCTTTCCGTCGCGCTCGACGTAGCGCAGCCGGCCCGGGCGTTCGGTCACGAGGAACCGGCCATCGGGCAGGGGAAGCACGGCCCATGGGTGCTCCAGCCCGCCAGCGACACGGGTGACGCGTATCTCGCCACTGGCTGCGCTCGCGGCCACGGCCGCCGGGGTCGGCGGTGCGGAGGTGGCGTCCTGCGCGCGGCAACCGGCGAGCGCGATGACGAGGATGGCGGCGTGCGGGGCGAGTCGGCGCATGGCGTCTCCGTGTGGAAGTGGGGTGGACGAAGGTGTGAACCGGTCGGCAGTCCGCGTCAAGGCCACGTGTAGACGCCGGCCGAGCTGCAATGGGCTGCACAGTTTCTTGGCGTACTCCGTTCACAGAATGCCGTTATCGATACGGAAGTGACGCTTTTCGTCGCACCTGCCACCGGATGGAAATGGACCACGCCCCAAGCCGCGCGCACGCCGGCCCCCGTCGAGGCATCGGCGTCGGGCGGGTGTTGTCCGCCCCCTTGCTGTTCGCCCTGCTGGCGGGCGGGGCGATGGCGGCCGCCACGCGGTGGCTGCCACCGCCGCTCGCGGCAGGGCTGGTGGGCATGGTCGTCGGCGGCTGGGCGGGCCTATGGCTCGCGCGTCCGTTGCGCGGCCGCGCCGACCTGCGCTGGCTGCTCGGCGCGCTCGGGGTTCTTGCAGGTTGCTTGGCGGTGCGCCTGTCGCCGGTCGAGGCGATCGTCGCTACCGCGGTGATCACCGCGAGCGTCGCCGCGTTGCGCGCGCTCGTGCGCCGGTTGCATCCGCATTTCGAATGGGACGACCCCGCGCCCGCCGCGGGCGCGCTCGCGGCACTTGGCGTCGCCGCGCTCGCGTTGTCCTGGGCGCTGGCCGACGCAGTGCACGTACTGCCGGGCGCGTGGCTCGCCGCATGGCCGGCGCTCGCGCTCGGTGCGGTGGCGGCCTACGTTACGACGATCGCGTTCGCATCGCTGGATCCCGAGGACCCGTTCGCCGAGGATCCGCGACGCACCACGCTCATCCTCGCGGCCGCGCTTCTGCTGGGTGCCGCGGCACTCGCGTTCTGGTCGCCGCGGCTGGTGCCGTTGCTGGCGCTGGGGCTGCTGGCGATCGCGGCGGCCGGGCGTCCGCGCACGCTCGGTGCGCTGTCGATGCTGGTGGCCATCGGCGCGCTCGCGATCGCGGCGCGCTCGCCGGCATTGCTGTCGCGCATGGCGGGCGGCTGGTCGGTCGGCCCCGCGCTCGGGCTGGTCGCGACGATGCTGGCGCTGGCGATGCTCGGCTGCCTGCTCGTGCACCAGCGCGATCGCGTGCGTGCGCGTCTGCGCGCTGCGAGCGGCCACCTGCTCACGCTGGCGGAGAAGAGCCCGGGGCTCGTGGCCACCTTCGACCGGCGCTTTCGCCATCGCCACGTCAACGACGCCTACCAGCGCTGGTCGGGACTGACGCGTGAGCGCCTCGAAGGCGCGACGCTCGCCGACGTGCTGGGCGCCGACTTCGCCGCGCGCATCGACAGCAGCGCCGCGCGCGCGATGGCCGGCGCTTCGCAACACCTTCAGGCCGAGCGTGCCGATCGCGTGCTCGACGTGCGCCTGGAGCCGTACTTCGGCCTCGACGGCGCGATCGCCGGCTTCCACCTGCTCGCCGAGGACGTCACCTGGCGCCAGCAGGGCGAGCGCGACCTGCGCACGCTGGTCAACGCCGCGCCGGAGCCCACGCTGGTGCTCGACGAGGATGGCCGCATCGAGATGCACAACGCGGCGGCCGCCAGCGTATTCGGCGCGCAGGGCAGCGACCTCGTGGGCGCGACGCTCGCCAATTGGCTGAGCGAGAACGGCCTCGCCGCCGCACAGGCCGACGGCGTGGCGGGCATGCGTGCGCGCCGCAGCGATGGCACCACGTTCCCGGTCGAGCTCAAACTCGGCTCGATGCCCGGCGAGCACGGTGGCCGTGCGGTGGTCACGCTGCGCGACCTCAGCCGCGACCGCGCGCTGGAAGACGCCGCGCGTGCCGCGCGCGAACAGGCGCAGGCGACGCTCGATTCGATCAGCGACGCGCTGGTGGTGGTCGACCCCGCCGGCACGGTCACCGCGTTCAACCCCGCCGCGACGGAGCTCACCGGTTGGACGCGCGAGGACGCGCTCGGTCGCGTGCTGGAGGAAGTGGTCAGGCTCGTCGAGCCAGGCCGCGCGGTGCCGCAGGTCTCGGTGCTGCGCGAGGCGTTGAAGACCGGCAAGCCCTCACGCCTGGAGGGCGAGCGCGAGCTGGTGCGCCGCGACGGTGCGCAGCGCGCGGTCGAGGAATCCGCGTCGCCGTTGCGCGATGCGCAGGGCCGCGCGACCGGCGGCGTGCTGCTGCTGCGCGACGTCAGCCACGCGCGCGAGCAGGCGCAGGCGCTCACCCACATGGCGCAGCACGACGCGCTCACCGGCCTGCCCAACCGCGTGCTGTTCCAGGACCGCCTGACGCAGGCGCTGGCGCAGGTGCCGCAGGGGCGCCGCGGCGCGGTGCTCTACATCGACCTCGACAAGTTCAAGCCGATCAACGACACGCTGGGTCATCCCGTCGGCGACCGGGTGCTGCAGGAAGTCTCCGCGCGCCTGAAGGCCTGCGTGCGCGAGGACGACACGGTGAGCCGTCAGGGCGGCGACGAATTCGTGCTGCTGCTGCAGCGCCTGGCCGATCCGCGCGACGCCGCGCGTGTCGCCGAAAAGCTCATCCGCTCGGTCGAGCAGCCGATCATGCTCGACGGCCACGAGCTGCGCGTCGGCGCCAGCGTCGGCATCGCGCTGTATCCGCAGGATTCGCGCGAGGCGCGGACGCTGATGAAGCAGGCCGATACGGCGCTCTACCACGTCAAGGAGACGGGGCGCGGTCGCTACAGCTACTTCACCGACGTGATGGGCGAGAGCGCCGAGGCGCGCATGCGCGTTGAGCACGACCTGCGCCTGGCGCTCGCGCACGAGGACTTCGTGCTCGACTACCAGCCCGTGGCGAGCACGCGCGGCGGCTGGCGCTCGGTCGAGGCGCTGCTGCGCTGGCGCCGCGACGACGGTGCGGTGACGCTGCCCAAGGGCTTCCTCGATGTCGCCGAGGAAACCGGCCTGATCGTGCAGATCGACGAATGGGTGCTGCTTGCCGCCTGCCGCCAGGCGCAGGCCTGGCAGGCGTCGGGCGCCAAGCCGTTGCCGGTGTCGGTCAACCTGTCGCTCGCGCGATTCGACCCCGAGCGCCTGATCCGCCAGGTGCGCACGGCGCTCACCGAGACCGGGCTTGCGCCCCAGTGGCTGGAACTCGAATTCCGCGGCGCGCAGCTGTTCGCGCAGGGCGAGCGCGGCCGCGCGCTGGTGGTCGACCTGCGCGCGCTCGGCGTGCGCGTGGCCGTCGACGACATCGGCAGCGGCCAGGCCAGCGTCGAGCAGCTCGCGGACTACGCGTTCGACGCGCTCAAGCTCGATCTCTCCATCGTCAACGGCCTGCCAGAGGACGACCGCGCGCGCCGCATCGCGCGTGCGATTTGCCACATGGGTTCGGCGCTGGGCTATCCGGTGATCGCCAAGGGCGTCGAGGCCGACGCGCACCGCGACCTGCTCACCGCCTGGGGCTGCGCGGGGCTGCAGGGCTCGCTGTTCAGTCCGCCCCTGGATGCCGAGCGCGTGGCGGAGCTCACCGGCCTCGCGCCGGGCCCGGTCGCGCGCCGCGCCTGAAGGCCGCGACACGTCCCGTGCCCGCCGGCCGCGGCGGGCCCGTAAAATGGCGGACTTTCCGCAAGCCGTGCCCGCCGTGTCCGTCCAGACCGCTCCGTTCGCTCCGTCCACGCCCGTCGCCATCCGCCAGGACGACCTGATCCAGTCCGTCGCCGACGCGTTGCAGTACATCAGCTACTACCACCCGGTCGACTACATCAAGGCGCTGACGGCCGCGTACGAGCGCGAGCAGTCGCCCGCCGCGCGCGACGCGATGGCACAGATCCTCATCAACTCGCGCATGTGTGCCGAGGGGCGCCGGCCGATCTGCCAGGACACCGGCATCGTCACCGTGTTCCTCGACGTCGGCATGGACGTGCGCTGGGACGGCGCGACGATGTCCGTCGAGGATATGGTCAACGAGGGCGTGCGCCGCGCATACCTGAATCCCGACAACGTGCTGCGCGCCAGCGTACTGGCCGACCCCGCGGGTAAGCGTGCCAACACGCGTGACAACACGCCGGCCGTGATCCACATGAAGCTCGTGCCGGGCAATACGGTGCACGTCACCGTCGCCGCGAAGGGCGGCGGCTCGGAGGCGAAGTCGAAGTTCGCGATGCTCAACCCGTCCGACTCCATCGTCGACTGGGTGCTCAAGACCGTGCCGACCATGGGCGCCGGCTGGTGCCCGCCGGGCATGCTCGGCATCGGCATCGGCGGCACCGCCGAGAAGGCGATGCAGCTCGCGAAGGAAGTGTTGATGGAGCCGGTCGACATCCAGGACCTCATCGCGCGCGGCCCGACCAACCGCATCGAGGAGCTGCGCCTGGAGCTCTACGACAAGGTCAACGCGCTCGGCATCGGCGCGCAGGGCCTCGGCGGCCTCACCACCGTGCTCGACGTCAAGATCAAGGATTACCCGACGCACGCGGCCAACCTGCCGGTGGCGATCATCCCGAACTGCGCGGCGACGCGGCATGCGCACTTCACGCTCGACGGCTCCGGCCCGGCGCATCTCGAGCCGCCATCGCTGGAGGACTGGCCGAAGCTGACCTACGACGCCAGCGCCGGCCGCCGCGTCGATCTCGACACGATCACGCGGGAGGACGTCGCCAGCTGGAAGCCGGGCGAGGTGCTGCTGCTCAACGGCAGGCTGCTCACCGGCCGCGACGCCGCGCACAAGCGCATGGTCGACATGCTCAATCGCGGCGAGACGCTGCCGGTCGATCTCGCCGGCCGCTTCATCTACTACGTCGGCCCGGTCGACCCGGTGCGCGACGAGGTCGTCGGCCCCGCGGGCCCGACGACCGCCACGCGCATGGACAAGTTCACCGACCAGGTGCTCGACCAGACCGGGCTTCTGGGCATGGTCGGCAAGGCCGAGCGCGGCCCGGTCGCCATCGAGGCGATCCGCAAGCACCGCTCGGCCTACCTGATGGCGGTCGGCGGCGCGGCATATCTCGTGTCGAAGGCGATCAAGGCCTCGCGCGTCGTCGCCTTCGAGGACCTCGGGATGGAAGCGATCTACGAGTTCACCGTGCGCGACATGCCGGTGACCGTGGCCGTCGATTCGAATGGCACGTCGGTGCACGCCACCGGACCGCGCGAATGGCAGGCGCGGATCGGCAAGATCCCGGTGGTGGTCGAGCCCGCCTGATGCGATGACGATGCCCGGTTCGCCGGGCATCGTCGTATTCGGGTGTCAGATGCGCTGGGCGAGCGCCGCCAGCATGCGCTGCGTCGTCGACTGCGCGACGTAGTCCTCCGCCAGCCGTTCCAGCGCCGCAATGTTGGTGTCGCTGACGTCGTCGAGGTCATCAAGCCCGATGGTCAGCGGCGCCTGCATGCGGAAGTAGCCGTCGCCGACGACGTGCCGGGCGATGTAGTCCACCGACTCCGCGTTGCCGTCGAACAGCACGTCGATGATCGGGATCGCCCATTCGACCGCGCCCCATTCGCGCGCCGAGCGCAGGTCGATCGGGCGGGTGCGCTCGCCGCTGCCGATCGATGCGACGACGAGGTCGCGCGTGCCCTGGACCTTGGCGTCCTTGCGCAGCGCCTCGGCGATCGCGCAGGCGGTGGGGTTGTTGGCGACGATGCCGCCATCGATGAGCGCGCAGTCGCGGCCTTCGACACGAAGCGGATGCGCGGGGAAGTAGGTGGGCGCCGCGGCGGTGGCGCGGCAGACGTCTCGCACGCGGAGGTCGGCGTGCTCGTGCTTGAAGCTCTTGAAGATCACCGGGCTGCGGCTGATGGTGTCGTAGCTGGTCACCAGCGTCGGCACGCGGCAATCGCCGAGGCGTGCGTCGCCGAACACGTCGGCCAGCACTGCTTCGAGCCCGCGGCCGTCGTAGCGCGGCGCCGACGGGCCATCGCTGAGAAGGCGCGTCGCGCGCGACCACAGGCGGCGTGCCATGCCCGGGAAGATCTCGTGCCGCTGCGTCTGGTAAAGCCCGGCAAGCAGGTCCGGCGGATGCCCGAGTGCGAGCCCGCAGGCGATCAGGCCGCCGGTCGAGCTGCCGGCGAACAGGTCGAAGCTGGCGGGGATCGCGGGTTTGCCGGCCGCGCCGAGTGCGGCGTCGACGGCCGCCAGCCAGCGGCAGCTGACGATGCCGCGGATGCCGCCGCCGTCGAGGGAAAGGATGCGTCGCAGGTCCATGGCGTCCTCCTTGATGCCGAGCCTGCGCGGTCCGCGTCGCAGCGGCTGCGAGGCTAAATGAGGTTTTCGTCGTCGTGCGCGGCCCGCTGCGCGCTGACCTGCGCGTCGATGTCGCGATTGACGGATGTATCGCCGCAGTCGGTCGGCTCGGTCGGGGTCGGCGCCTCCATCTCCATGCCGATGCGGTGCGCGACGCCCGCCGGCAGCGGCGCGGTGAACAGGTACTGCACCGGTCGCGGGCCGTCGATCTGCGCCTTCTCGAAGGAGGACTTCACCGCGCGGATGGCCTCGCTGCGGACCTTGCCCATGTCGCTCTCGCGCTGGTTCACCCAGGCCTGGAACTTCAGCTGGATGCCGCCGTTGGTGTAGCTGTCGACCGCCCAAGACGGCGCGGGGTCGGCAAGCACGCCCGGGGTCTGCATGAGCTGCGCGACCGCGGCTTCCTGGGCCTCGCGAATCGACTCGTTGGTATCGATGATCATCGCGAACTCGAATCGCCGCGTCGCATTCTGCGAGTAGTTGCTGACCACCGACTTGAAGACGATCGCGTTCGGCACCGCCACCTGCACGCCGTCGAACGTCATCAGCAGCGTGTGGCGCGAGGTCAGCGCGACCACCTTGCCTTCGTACTTGTCCACCAGGATGTGGTCGCCCGGCGAGAAGCCGCGGCGCAGGCTCAGCAGGATGCCGGCGACGTAGTTCTCGGCGATGTCGCGGAAGGCGAAGCCGAGCGCGATGCCGGCCACGCCGGCCGAACCGAGCAGGGCGCCCACCACGGCCGTGGCTTCCAGCAGGTCGAGCGCGATCAGCAGGCCGACCAGCAGGATCGCCCAGCTCACGATGCGCGCGACCAGCGAATCGATGTATGGGTTGTTCGCGCTCAGCCGCGACAGGTGGATGCGCCGGCTGATCGCGCGGCCGACGCGCCACGCGAGGAAAACGATCAATGCGGCGACCAGCAGCAGCGGCAGCTTGGCAACCAACCCGAACAGCTTGCCGTAGACCTGCTGCAGCGCGAGATGCAGGCGCTTGCCGACGCCGCCGGCGATCTCGATGCGGTTGTCGACCGAGGCCACGCCCTTCTGCTGCGCGGCGATCTGCTCGGCATGCGCGCGGTCGTCCGGGTCGCCGACCTCGCCATCTAGGCGCACCACGCCGTTCTCGGCGGTCACCACGATGCCGTCGTAGCCCGGCACCGCGTGCAGCCGCGAGGCGACGTGCCGCGCGAGCTGCGTGTCGACGGCGCCGGGCGCGGAAGCCGCCTTCGCACCGGCGGCCTGCGCGAGCAGGGCGTCGTCCTGCGCGGCCGCGGCGAACGTGACGAGGATCAGGCAGCAGGCAAGCAGGAATCGGACGACTGGGCGCAACGGCACTCGGCTACCTCGGGCTACAGCTGCGACTTGATCGGCAGCAGGAACATCTCGGACAGGCGTTCGGTCCACGGGCGCTGGCGCCACATCTGCAGGGTGTAGGGCTTGGCCCGCTGCAGGTCGCGCTCGAACGTGGCCGTCATCTGCTCGGCGAAGCCGCGATGGTAGACGTTCAGGCTCGCCTCGTCGTTGAGCCGGAACGAGCGGATATCGAAATTCGTCGAGCCCAGCGACACCATGTAGTTGTCAACGACGAGCAGCTTCACGTGCAGCATCGTCGGCTGGTAGACGTGGATCTCGATGCCGGCCTCCAGCAGCGGGCCCCATTCGCGCTTGGAGGCGATGCGCACCGTCTCCGAGTCGATGTGCGGCCCGGGCAGCAGCAGGCGCACGCGCACGCCGCGCTTGCGGGCGGCCAGCAGCGCCTTGGTGACGAGCTCGTCGGGGACGAAGTATGAAGCCTCGAGATCGATCGTCTGCTCGGCGGCGGCGATCGCCAGCAGGTACATCAGGTGCATGCTCTCGCTGCCGCCGGCGGGCGAGGCGATGAACATGTGCGCGTCCATGTCGCCCGCCACGGTCTGCGGCGGAAAGTACGCCTCGCCGTTGAGCACCGTGCCGGTGGACTTGATCCAGTTGTCGTTGAATGCGGCCTGGATCTGCGCGACGACCGGCCCCTCGATGCGGAAGTGCATGTCGCGCCAGTGGTCCGGGTCCTGCGAGTGGCCCATCCACTGGTCCGCGATGCCCACGCCGCCGGTGAAGCCGAGCCGCCCGTCGATGACGAGCAGCTTGCGGTGCGTGCGGTTGTTCATGCGGCCCAGGTTGTACCAGTGCAGCGGCCGGTAGCGCTGCACGTTCACGCCCGCGTCCTCCATCGACTTGAGCAGCGACTGGTCCATCTTGATGCTGCCGGCCCAGTCGATGGTGACGTTCACTTCGACGCCGGCGCGGGCACGCTCGGCGAGGGCGGCGGTCATCTTCTGGGCGATGTCGCCGGACCAGTAGATGTAGGTCTCGAAGGTGATCGTGCGCTTGGCGCCGCGGATCGCCTCGATCATGGCGGGGAAGATCTCGTCGCCGTCGTTGAGCGCCTCGACCTTGTTGCCCGGCACGATCGACGGGCCGAGCATGACGCCCATCTCGCGCAGGAACTGCGGGTCGGCGGTGCCGTAGGCGTGGTTGATGCGGCGCTCGAGCTTCTTTTCCGGCGTCGCGAAGTTCATCGCGATCACGGCGACGAAAAGCGTTGCCAGCGCCGTCAGGGCGATGGTCCAGATCATCCGGCGGCGACTCCAGTTCGGTCGGAACTTCATTCACCCGTGACTGTGTACGGCCGCTTCGCAAGCGGGCGTGAAGCCGTCACGCGCCGCGGTTCGCCACCCAGACGATCGCAAAGTAGCCGAGCATCGCGAACGCGATTCCAAGCTTCAGCACCGTGCCCAGTAGAAGGCCCATCCAGGTCCCCGCGCCGACACGCGTGGCATGGCCCATGTCCTCGGTGCGCAGGCGACGCCGATGCAGCAGCTCCCCGATTACCGCACCCACGAACGGCCCGACGAAGATTCCGATGAAGCCCGCGAACAGGCCGGCAAAGGTGCCTATGGTCGCGCCCAGCAGTGCCAACCGGCTCGCACCGACCTTCTTCGCGCCCAGCGCCGTTGCCAGCAGGTCGACCGCGAACGAGAGCAGCGTGAGCACGGCGAGCAGGCCGAGCGTCCACACGCCCACATGCTGGAACCCATCGGCCCATGCCGCGAGCAGCAGGCCGCCGAAGACCAGCGGAATGCCAGGCAGGGCGGGCAGGATGGTGCCGGCGATGCCTGCGATGACGAGCAGCACGGCGAGTACGGTCCACAGCAGGCTCAGGTCGGTCACGGTCGGCTCCGGTGATGGAGCGGCCATTCTGTCCCATCCGGGGTGGCCGACGCCGCAAATGGAAAGCCCGGCCGGGGCCGGGCTTTCCGGAGCCGATCGCGACGGCTTACTTCAGCGCGGGATTGTTCTCCGCGAAGTACTCGTGGTTGTCGGCGTTGTCCAGCGCCTGCGTCGGGTTCGACGCCGCCAGGCTCTTGGCGCCGGACTGTCCGTAGACATGGTCGTCGGTGCCCGCCACGACGTTGAAGTGGCTCATTTCGTGGATCAGCGTGCCGGCCTTGGAGTCGGTGCCGGTGAGCGGGGCGGACCAGAACGCCCTGCAGACGAAGATCTCGTAGGGGCGGGTCGGGTAGACGTAGGCGTAGTAGTTCTGGTTGCAGCCGCAGTTGATGGTGATCTGGCCGCCGCTCTGGTCGATCGCCTTGTCGATGTTGACGAAGTGCTGGCGTGCCGTGGAATAGCGCGACGACGTGTACGACCCGAACCATGTCGTGTAGCGCGAGCCGGTGGTGCCGGCGTTGAGGTAGCCCTTCGCGTTCTCGGCATAGGTGCGGGCGGAGTTCACTGCGCTGCCCGCCGTGCTGATCTGCGAGGTCGAACAGCCCACGTAGCTCACGCCGTTGACCGCCGTCGCGCCGACGCTGGGCTTCGCGCGTGCGGCCAGCGTGCGTGCGCCGCCGAGCTGGTCGGTGCCGTCCACCCAAAGCCGCAGCGGGGCACTCTGCGCGGTCATCGGCAGGCCGTTCGCGGCCATCAGCATCTCGCCGCTCGACATCGACGCGTGCTGCAGCGGCGACGCGTACGCCACCGTGTACTGCCCGCTGCGCGACATGTCGTAGAAGGCCGACAGGTCGACGCTGGTGCGGTACGTCTGCCCCGGGCGCAGGATCACGAAGTCCGCCGCGCTCGGCAGGCCGCGCTTGATCATCGGGCCCTCGTAGCCGACCTCCTCGCCGTCACGGGTGACGCGGAAGACATCGGCTTGCAGGTACTGCGAGGGCAGCTGCCAGGTCGGCACGCGGACCGTATGACCGCTGGTATTGGTCACCTCGATGTCGACGGCGCCGAGGAAGGACGACTGCTGTGTCGAGGCGACGATCGCCACGCGCAGCGGGTTCAGGCGGGCGGGTTGCACCGACGCGTCGGCAGCGCTCAGTGCGAGTCCGGCCAGCAGCACGCTGCCGGCGGCGATCAGGGGCAGGCGGTTCATCTAGACCTCGGGGGAGTGGTCCGTCCGGATTGGACGGGCCGACGTTACGCCCGGGGCTGCCCGGATGCATGGCGCGTCGCAACAAACGACAAACGGCGCCGGGACCGGACACGAAAGCGGCCCCGTCTCCGGGACCGCCTCATCGGACTGTGATACGGGTCGCTCAGCGGACCACGGCGCGGCCGTTGTAGACGCGGACCGCCGCGCCCTCGCGGATGCCACCCAGGTCGTTCTGGGTGACGACGGTGGTACGGCCGTCGTCCATGCGGACGTAGACGTTGTAGGTCCGGCCGTCGTTCATGTTGCGCTGGATGGCGGCGCCGGCGACCGCGCCCGCGGCCGCGCCGGCCACCGTCGCGGTGTTGCGGCGGCCCGAACTTGAATCGTTGGCGAGCGTGCGACCCGCGGCCGCACCGACCAGGCCACCGATGACCGCGCCGGTCGCGCCCGAACTCGGCGCCGTACCGGTGCCGACCTGTTCGATACGCGTCACCACGCCGCAGTCGTAGCAGGTGCCGTAGGCGCTGCCGGTGCTGCCGTAGCCGTAGCCGCCGCCGTAACCGGTGCCGGCGGTGGTCGCGCAGCCGGCCAGGGCGATCGAGGCGGCGGCCGCGAGGCCCATCATTCGCAGGGAGGTATTCATCGGGCGCTCCAGTTGATCGTGGCGGACCAAGGCGGTCGCCTTGCACGCCGGATGCTGGGAGCGCTGCGGTGAATGGCGTATCAAGCGCGCGCGGCGGTGTTCAGCCGCCGGCGGGCTGCGTCACTGGTTCGTGTAGCGATGGCAGCCTTCGCAGGCCTCGCCGATCTTCGCCGCAGCGGTCTGTACCGCGCCGCAGGCCATCGGCGGCGCCGCGAGCGATGCATCGATCGCGGCGCGCAGGTCGCTGGCGTACTTCGCGAACTTCTCGTCGTCGCGCATGTCGGCAAACGCGGGCTCGATGTCGTTCGAAACCACGCGTAGTGCCTGCAGGTGCGGCAGCACGTCGGTGGCCGCGCAGCGGTTCTGCACGACGTTCTGCTTGAGCGCGCGCATGTGGGCGCTCATGACGTGCATCACCGCTTCGGGATACGGGTCGTGGCGCTGCTGGATCGCGCGCATCACCATCACGCTGGCGACGGCGCCCACGACGAGTCCGAGCAGCGCCATGAACAGGTAGCGGGAACCATTGCCGCGTCTGGCGGGGGCGGGGGCGGGCGCGTTCACGTCGTTCTCGGTCCTGTGCGGCGGAGTTGCCGCGACCTTAACACGCGGTCCGCGAGGCCCCGGCACGGCGGGCGCGACACTTAGAATGACGCGATGGACATGCACGCCCTCGATCCCGCCTGGACAGAACGCTTCGCCGGCATCGACCGCCTGTACGGCGTCGGCAGCGTGGCGCGCCTGTCGAAGTGCCGCGTTGCGATCGTCGGCCTCGGCGGCGTGGGTTCATGGGTGGCCGAGGCGCTTTCGCGCTCCGCGGTCGGCCACCTGCGGCTGATCGACGCCGACGACATCTGCGTCTCCAACACCAATCGCCAGTTGCCCGCGCTCGACGGCACCTACGGCCATGCGAAGGTCGCGGCGATGGCCGCGCGCTGCCAGCGCATCAGTCCGCTGATGGACGTGGAGCCGGTGCCGGCCTTCGTGACGGCGGCGAACCTCGCCACGCATCTCGACGCGGACTTCGACCTCGTCATCGACGCCTGCGACAGCTTCCGCAGCAAGGTCGAGATGATCGCCTGGTGTCGCCGGCGCAAGCTGCCGATCGTGGTCAGCGGCTCGGCGGGCGGCCGCACCGATCCGACGCTGGTGCGCGTGCGCGACCTTTCGCGTACCGAGCACGATGCGATGCTCGCGCTGGTGCGCAAGAAGCTGCGCGCCGAATTCAACTTCCCGCGCAATGCCGACCGCTACTTCGGCGTGCCGGCGGTGTACTCGCTGGAGAACGTGCGCTACCCGCAGGCCGATGGCAGCGTCTGCGGCCTGCGCCCGAGCGGTGCGGACGGCGAGGGCGGCCTGAAGCTCGACTGCGGGGGCGGCCTGGGCGCCGCCACGCACATCACCGGCGCCTTTGCCTTCGCGATGGCCGGCAAGGCGATCGAGATGCTGCTCAAGCCGAAGCGCGGGGGCTGAAGCCGAAGAGCCGTTCCGCGTTCGCGGTGGTGGCGCCCGCGACGGCGCCGGCATCCTCGCCGCGAAGCGCGGCGATGCAGTGCAGGCCCTCCACGAGATGCGCGGGCTCGTTGCGCTCGCCGCGATGGCCGGCGCCCGGCTGGTCGGGCGCATCGGTCTCGAGCAACAGGAACTCGATGGGCATGGTTGCCGCCAGCGTGCGCAGCCGTTTGGCGCGCTCGTAGGTCACCGGGCCGCCGAGGCCGACGAGGAAGCCCAGCTTCCACAGCGTCTCCGCCTGCTGCCGGCTGCCCGAGAAGCTGTGCACCACGCCGCGCAGGCCACCGATACGGCGGAGGGCCGCGATCACCGCGTCGACCGCGTGGCGGGCATGCACGATCACCGGCAGGTCGAAGTCGCGCGCGATGCGCAGCTGGGCGTCGAACAGGGCCGCCTGCCGCTCCCGGTCGAGCCCCTCGACGAAATGATCGAGTCCGCATTCGCCCACCGCCACCGGGCGTTCGCGCGCGATCCATTCGCGCAGCAGGTCGAGATGCGCAGCCTCGTGACGCTCGAGGAACATCGGATGCAGACCGTAAGCGGCATGCAGGCCATCGTGGCGCGCGCAGACCTCGCGCAACTGCGACCAGGTCGCGGCCTCGATCGCCGGAACGATCTGCCGCGTGACGCCGGCGGCGGCGGCCCGGGCGATCACCGCGTCGCGATCGTCCGCGAATTCCTCGACGTCGATGTGCGCATGGGTGTCGACCAGTCGCGTCATCGGCGCCGGACGATCGGCGCAGGCGCGCCGCGGTTCTTCCAATTGGCCAGCAGGATCGTGCCCAGGCCGAGCAGGATCTCGTCCGCGAACGGGATGAAGTCGGGCACGAGAACGTCGAGCCCGAAAATCGCGGCGACGATCCAGAAGAGCGTCGGGTGACGAAGATTCTCCGCCCAACGCAGCAGGGGTTTGATCAGCAGTCGTGACATGGGCACCTCGTGGTTGGCGACGCTAGCACGATGCCCGGCGGCGGCCGCGCGCATCCTGAACCGTGCATGTGATCGTCCCGTCACACTCGGTACCGGTTCAGCTGGCCGGTGCTCGAATCGCCCCGTGCCAGCGATGACTGGTTTCCGGAGGCTCACATGGACAAGAACATCCTCGCCGTCGCACTGGGTTCGATGCTGCTCGGCGGCGTCGCGGTTGCGGCATACAACACGCTGGGCAAGGACGACGCGGCCGATTTCCAGCCCGTCCGCGCCGGCGAGCCGGCCGCCATCGGCGCAATGCAGCTCGATGCCTCGGCCGATGCTCAGGGCGCGATCGCGCCTACCGCGCAGCTCGCCGCCGCGACGCCGCGCATGGAATACGCCGACGTCGTCGATGTCGAGGCGGTCCGCACCTCCAGCCCGCTCTACGCGTCGGTGATCGATATCGACCCGGTGCGCGAGACCAGCACCACCAATACGCCGCGCCAGGTCTGCAAGGACGTGGTCGTGCAGGAGCGCCTGCCCGAGCGCGACGGCAACGTCGGCGGCACGGTGGCGGGCGCGCTGATCGGCGGACTTGTCGGCAACCAGGTTGGTGGCGGCAATGGCCGCAAGCTCGCGACCGCGGCGGGCGCGGTGGGTGGTGGCCTGATCGGCAATCGCGTCGACCGCAATCATGTCGGCGGCCGCGTCGTCGAGCGCGTCGACCACCAGTGCCACACGGTGACCGACACCTCGCAGAGCTCGCGCACCGTGGCTTACAACGTGACCTACCGGAATCCGGACGGCACGGTCGGCACCCAGCGCATGGGCAGCCGCCCCGGCAGCCGGATCAAGGTCGGCACCGACAACAAGGTGGTGGGCTATGACGTGACCTACCGCTACCAGGGCAGCGAGCAGACCGTGCGCATGGATGACCGCCCGGGCACGCGCCTGCCTGTCGTCGACGGCCGCGTGGTGACCACGCCCGCCCTCGCCAGCCGCGGCTGATCGCGACGATCCGATGTCGACAGGAAGGGCCGGGCGACCGGCCCTTTCCTTTTGCGGCGCCGGGCCCGGGCCGCCGGGGGTGTCGAGGGCTTGTGACGCACGCCTACAATAGTGGGCTCCATCGCCCGAGCGCCCGATCCCGCATGGCCCTGAATCCGTTCGACCTCTACGACGTCCGCTCGCTGCTCTCCGAAGAAGAGCGCGCCGTGCAGGACACCGTCGCGCGCTTCACCGACGAGCGGGTCATCCCGATCATCGGCGAGGCCTTCGACCAGGCGCGCTTCCCGCGCGAGCTGGTGCCGGAGATCGCCGAACTCGGCCTGCTGGGGTCGTCGCTACCCGAGAAGTACGGCTGCGCCGGCCTCAACGCCGTCAGCTACGGCCTGATCTGCCAGGAACTCGAACGCGGCGACAGCGGCATCCGCTCGTTCGTTTCCGTGCAGAGCTCGCTCTGCATGTACCCGATCTACGCCTACGGCACTGAGGAGCAGCGCATGCGCTGGCTGCCGGACATGGCCGCGGGCAAGGTGATCGGCTGCTTCGGCCTGACCGAGCCGCACGGCGGCTCCGACCCGGCCAACATGAAGACGAACGCCAAGCGCGACGGCGACGACTGGGTCCTCAACGGCTCGAAGATGTGGATCACGAACGGCAACCTCGCCGACATCGCGATCGTCTGGGCGCAGACCGAGGACGGCATCCAGGGCTTCGTGGTCGAGAAGGGCATGCCCGGCTTCGCGGCGCAGGAGATCAAGCACAAGATGTCGCTGCGCGCCTCGGTCACGAGCGCGCTGTACTTCGACAACGTGCGCGTGCCGGAGGCCAACCGCCTGCCGAACGTGAAGGGTCTCAAGGGCCCGCTCGGCTGCCTGACGCAGGCGCGCTACGGCATCACCTGGGGCCCGATCGGCGCGGCGATCGCCTGTCTGTCGGAGGCCGTCGACTACACGAAGGAGCGGATCCTGTTCGGCCGCCCCGTAGCCGCCACGCAGAGCGCGCAGATCAAGATGGCCGACATGGCCCGCCGCATCACGCTCGCGCAGATGCTGGTGCTGCAGCTCGGCCGCCTCAAGGACGCCGGCACCATGCAGCCCACGCAGGTGTCGCTCGCGAAGTGGAACAACTGCCGCATGGCCATCGACATCGCGCGCGAATGCCGCGACCTGCTCGGCGGCGCCGGCATCACCACCGAGCACGCCGCGATCCGCCACGCGCTGAATCTCGAGTCGGTCATCACCTACGAGGGCACGGAAACGGTGCACCAGCTGGTGGTCGGCCGCGAGCTCACGGGCATCAACGCGTTCTGATCGATGGAACCGGCCTTCGGGCCGGTTTCCGCATGCGCGCCGGCTGCGCGCGAACGGATCGACCCGCGACGCGGCGCGTCGACTAGCGGAGAAGCACGATGTCGGAGCACGGCCCGAGCCTCGAAACCGAACGGCTGGTCCTGCGGCAGTGGCGGCAGGACGATTTCCCGCGCTATGCCGAGATGTTCGCGGCCCCCGAGACGCACTTCATCGGCGGTCCGCTGGTCCTGGGCGACGCCTGGCGCCGGTTCCTGCAGATGCCCGGCGCGTGGGCGGTGCAGGGCTTCGCGATGTTCGCCATCGAGGAAAAGGCCACCGGCCTGTTCATGGGGCAGGCCGGCCCGTGGCAGCCGGCGGGCTGGCCGGGCACCGAGGTCGGCTATGCGTTGCATCCGCAGGCCTGGGGCAAGGGCTATGCGACCGAGGCCTGCGCTGCCGCCATGGACTGGGCCTTCGACACGCTCGGCTGGACCGAGGTCATCCATTCGATCGACGTGGCCAACGTCGCCTCGCAGAACGTCGCGAAACGCCTCGGCGCGAGGAATCGCGGGCGCGGTGTTTTCCAGCCGCCGCACGACCGCTTCGAGCTCGACATCTGGGGCCAGACGCGCGAGGAATGGCGCGCGCATCGCGGCGCCCGGCTGTGAGCCCTGCGCCGCGCCGCGAGCCTCGATGACCCGGCCGATCAACGCATTTCCCACCTCCGGCGTCGCGTGCATTGCGCGAGCCGGCTGATTCCAACGCACGACTGACGACGGGTGTGCGCCCGTCCTGGATCCCCGATGTCGATTACGCTGCCGAACCCGATTCCCGCCCGAATGAAGGGCGTCAACCGCGCCGAGATCTGCGACGTCAACTTCGTCGAGTTCGTGAAGGCCTGGCATGGCCACGTCGATGCGCGGCCCGCTCCGCACGAGTCCATCCTCGAAGGCAGCGCGCTCGACGCGCACGGGTTCCGCGAGCTGCTGGAGTCGCAGCTGATCAGCCGCCACCTCGACCTGATGGCGCGCGTGCTGCGCGTGCAGAACAAGGTCTTCTACACGATCGGCAGCAGCGGCCACGAGGGCAATGCGATGGTCGCGCGGCTCACTCGCCATACCGACCCCGCGTTCCTGCACTACCGCTCCGGCGGTTTCATGGCCGAGCGCTTCCGCAAGCTGCCGGGCATGGATCCGATCATGGATTCGGCGCTGAGCTTCGCCGCCAGCAAGGACGACCCGGCCAGTGGCGGCCGCCACAAGGTCTGGGGCAGCAAGCCGTTGTGGGTGCTGCCGCAGACCTCGACCATCGCCTCGCACCTGCCCAAGGCGCTGGGCACCGCGGTCGCCATCGAAACCGGCCGCCGCATCGGCCATTCGCTGCCGATTCCGGACGACTCGATCGCGATCTGCTCGTTCGGCGACGCCTCGGCTAACCATGCGACCGCGCAGACGGCGTTCAACGCCGCAGCGTGGACCGCCTACCAGAAGCTGCCCGCGCCGGTGCTGTTCGTCTGCGAGGACAACGGCATCGGCATCTCGGTGAAGACGCCGACGGGCTGGATCGCCAACCGCTTCCGCCACGTGCCCGGCCTGGACTACTTCTTCGCCGACGGTCTCGACCTCGCCAACGGCTACGGCGAGGTGCAGCGCGCGGTCGAGCACTGTCGCCGCACGCGTCGCCCGACGTTCCTGCACCTCAAGACGACCCGCATCATGGGTCACGCCGGTACCGACTTCGAGATCGAGTGGCGCTCGATCGAAGAGCTGTGCGCGGTCGAGGCGACCGATCCGCTACTGCGCTCGGCCGGGATCGCGCTCGAATCGGGCGTGATGTCCAAGGACGACCTCATCGAGCTCTACGAAGCGACGCGCACGAAGTGCTTCGCAGCTGCCGAGGAGGCCGATCGCCGTCCGAAGCTGCAGACGTTGGACGAAGTCGTCGCTCCGCTGGCGCCGTACACGCCCGACGCGGTGCGTGCCGAGGCCGAGCGCGCACCCGACGCGCAGCGCCGCCTGGAGGTGTTCGGCAGCGAGGCGAAGCTGCCCGAGAACCAGCCGCCGAGGCACCTCGCCATCCAGATCAACAACGCCTTGCACGACCAGTTCGCGAAGTATCCGGATACGCTGCTGTTCGGTGAGGACGTGGCGCAGAAGGGTGGCGTCTACACGGTCACCAAGGGCCTGTACAAGGCGTTCGGCCCACGCCGCGTGTTCAACACGCTGCTCGACGAAACCATGATCTTCGGCCTCGCGCAGGGCTTCGCGAACATGGGCATGCTGCCGGTGCCCGAGATCCAGTACCTCGCGTATTTCCACAACGCCGGCGACCAGATCCGCGGCGAAGCCTCGAGCCTGCAGTTCTTCAGCAACGACCAGTTCCGCAATCCGATGGTCGTGCGCATGGCGGGCCTGGGCTACCAGCGCGGTTTCGGCGGGCACTTCCACAACGACAACTCGATCGCCGCGTTGCGCGACATTCCGGGGCTGGTCGTGGGCTGCCCGTCGCGCGGCGACGATGCCGCCAGGATGCTGCGCACGCTGATGGCGCTGGCGAAGGTCGACGGCCGCGTGAGCATCTTCCTCGAGCCGATCGCGCTGTACATGACCAAGGACCTGTACGAGCCCGGTGACGGCCTGTGGCTCACGCAGTACCCGGCGCCCGGCGAGTCGATGACGCTCGGTGAAGGCCGCACGTACGGCGATGGCGAGGACGTCGTGATCGTCACCTACGGCAACGGCGTGCCGATGAGCCTGCGCGCCGCGCGGCGGATCGAGCAGGCGCATGGCTGGAAGACGAAGGTCATCGACCTGCGCTGGCTGGTGCCGCTCAGCGATGCCTACATCGTCGAGCACACCAAGAACGCCAGGCGGATCATCGTCGTCGACGAGGGCCGCCGCAGCGCGGGCGTGGGCGAGGGCGTGATCACCGCGCTCGCCGAAGGCGGGCTGGGCGCGACGCCGCTGGAACGCGTCGTCGGCGCGGACACCTATACCCCGCTCGCGGGCGCCGCATTCGCGGTGATCCCGGCCGACGACGACATCGTCGCGGCCGCCGATCGCCTGGCCACGCGCTAGGCGGGGCGACGCCCGCGCTTGGCGCGGTAGAGCTCGGCGTCCGCGTCGGCCAGCAGCGATTCGATGCTGCGCTGGTCGCCGGGCGCCCGCTGCACGGTGCCGATGGACATCGCCAGCGCGAACGGCGTGTCGGGCGCCGCGTTGCGGTGCGCCAGCTGCGCCTCGATGCGCGCCTGCAGCTGGCCGTCGAAGTCCTCGCCCGGCGGACGCGCCAGCAGCGCGACGAATTCATCGCCGCCGAAGCGGCCCAGCACGTCGTCGCGGCGCAGCGTGCGGCGCAGCAGCGTCGCCACCTCGCGCAGCGCCTGGTCGCCGGCGAGATGCCCGTGCGCGTCGTTGATCGCCTTGAAGCGGTCCATGTCGAAGAAGGCGAGCACGATCACGTGGCCATCCTCGGCCGCGCGCTCGAGCGCCCGATTGGCGTGCAGCATGAAGCCGCGGCGGTTGTAGAGGCCGGTCAGCTCGTCGACCAGCGAGAGCTGCAGCAGCTCGGCCTCGGCGCGTTTGCGGGCCGAGCCGTCACGGAACACGATCACCGCGCCCTCGACCTGGCCGTCGACGTGGAACGGCGTGGCCGTGTACTCGACGGGCAGGGCGGTGCCGTCGGCGCGCCAGTACACGTCGTCGCCGCCCAGTGCGATGCCCTGATGGGTGGCCCGCCATGTCGGGCATTGCTCGGCGGCGTAGGCACTGCCGTCGGGGCGCGAGTGGTGCGCCAGCGCATGCAGGTCATGGCCGATCAACTCGTGCACGCGGTAGCCGAGCAGGCGCGCGGCGGCAGGATTGGCGAACGTGGTACGGCCGTGGCGATCGATACCGATAACGCCGTCAGCTACCGAGCGCAGGATCGCCTCCTCGTGCTGGCGCGCCTCGGCGAGCTCGCGTTGGGTCTTCCAGCGATCGCTGATGTCGCGCAGTACGGCGGTGTAGAGGACCTCGTCTCCGACCGGCGTCCGCGCGATCGTGACTTCCGCGGGAAACACGCGGCCGTCGCGACGGCGGCCGGCGACGGGCACGCGCTGGTTCATGAAGCGCGCGTCCTCGCCGCCACCGCCGAAGTCGCGCACGTGGGCAGCGTGGCGCTCGCGTACCGCCTCGGGAAGCAGCAGCGCCAGCGGCTGGCCGATCATTTCGTCCGCCGTGTAGCCGAAGGCGGCTTCGGCGCCCGGGTTCGCCATCCGGATCACCTGCTGCGCGTCCACGGTCACGATCGCATCCGGCACGCTGCGCACGATGCCGGCCAGCATCCGCTCGGACCGATCGTAGGCGCGCTCGGCGCGTCGCTCGGCGGTGACGTCGTGCCCGCTCACCGCGACCGCGGGGCCGTCGTCGCTCTCGACCGGGGAGAAGCGCAGCTCCATGTCGAGCCTCTCGCCGCCCCGCACCGGCCGCACGTGGACGCGGGCAGGCGCGCCGGCGATCGACACGCCGGCGATCGCCGCGGCTACGGCCTCCCGGTCCTCAGTGGCCGGCAACCACGAGGGCGTGGCGAACGCGCGACCCGTCGAGTCGTCGCCGATCAGTCCGCGCCCGGCTAGGTTGGCATCGAGCACGCGGCCGTCCGGCGCGAGCAGCACCAGCAATTCGTCGATGCCGTCGACGAGCTGCCGCAGTGCGGGGGACGCGCGGTCGAGGGACGAGGCGTTCATGGCAGCGCCGTGGGAGGTCGGCCCCTTATCGGCCGGCCTTCACGAAACTGAAGTGCCGGCCTTCGCCCGCCCGTCCGCGAGCGGACGCTCGACCAGTACGGCGTTGCCTGACGTCCAATCGCCCGAGGGACGTTCGCAGGACGCCACCGCGAGGCACCAATTGCCGGCGCGGGCCATGGGCGTCGCTGTGGCACCTTCGGGTCCGTGGAGCGGCCCGTCCGGCAGCTCGCCGTGGACCAACTCGAACAGCACGGCTTCGCGCTTGGCGCGGCCGAGGAAATGCGTGCGTGCGACGATTTCCTGGCCCGGATAGCAGCCCTTGCGCACGCTGAACGCCGCGAAGCGCTGCAGCGAGAGCTGCTGCGGCGTCCACGCGTCGAGATGGGCGTCCGGAATGCCGGGCCAGCCGTGGCGAAGGTCGAGCACGGACCACTCTTGTTCGGCGGCGGGGTCCGCAGGGGCTTCTACGCCCAGCAGCAGCGTGCGCTCGCCCGCGTCGCCGGAAAGATCGAGTTCGAGGACGTCGCCCTCGGACGCGATGCGATCGTCGGCGGCCTCGCGTCCACGGGCGAACACGCCCGCCACCGGGAGATCGGGCAGGTCGATCGCGACCTTGCTGCGGAACACGAAACGGCGCAGCGCTGGCGCGAGCACGTCGACCGGCGACGCGGTTACCGCGAGCAGCGTCTCCGCGTCGATGCGAAGCAACTGGAACAGCGCCTGGACGCGGCCCTTCGGATCCAGCCAGCCGTTCCATTGCCAGTAACCGGGCGCGAGCGCGGTGACGTCGTTCATGAATTGCGCCTGCGCGAACGCGACCGCATCGCGGCCCGAAAGCCGCATCACGTGAAGGCCGTGCAGCGCGAACGGCTGCTTCGTTCCATACCGCGGGTTGTCAGACATGGGGTCCGGAATTAAGCTTTCCGGCTGGAATGATAGGCCACACGACCCCCGAACCTTCGCAGGAAACGCCGGCAGATCCCGCTCCGGACGCTACGCCTGCGACCCCCGCGCAGCCGCAGCCGCGCGAGATAGGTGGTCGCCCGGGCCCCGAGCCGACGCGCTACGGGGACTGGGAAAAGGACGGCCGCTGCATCGATTTCTAGCGTCGCCCGCACTTCCGCGGCCGCGCCGCATCCGAACGAGAGCCTCCGCATGGCGTACCGCGAACGTCCTTTGTCACCGCACCTGCAGGTCTACCGCTGGCAGGTGCAGATGGTCAGCTCGATCCTGCATCGCGCGACCGGCATCATCCTCTCGCTCGGCAGCCTGCTGATCGCCTGGGGCCTCGTGGCGCTCGCCGCCGGTGCCGAGCACTGGGCCGACTTCAGCGACGCCGCACGCTCTCCGCTGGGCTTCCTGGTGCTGTTCGGCTGGTCCTGGGCGCTGGCCTTCCATCTCTTCAGCGGCATCCGCCACCTGCTGCAGGACATGGGTGTGGGCGTATCGCTGCCGGCGTTCGTGAAGAGCGCCTGGGCCGCGATCGTCGGCAGCCTGGTGCTGACCGCGATCATCTGGGTGCTGGCGATGCAGAAGTGGGGTGGCGCATGAGCACGACCAACGAAGGCCGCCGCCCGCCGACGCTGCGCCATCCGCTGAAGGTCGCCCGTGGCCTCGGCTCGGCGAAGGACGGCACCCATCATTTCCTCGTCCAGCGCGTCACCGCCGTCGCGCTGGTGCTGCTGTCGATCTACGCGGTCGGGCTGGTGATCTCGCTGGTCGGCGCCGACTTCGCCACGGTGCGCGCGCGCGTCGGCCATCCGGTCAACGCCACGCTGCTGATCGCCTTCCTCGTCGCGAACTTCTGGCATGCCCGCCTGGGCCTGCAGGTGGTCGTCGAGGACTACGTGCACACCGCGCTGCGCTACAGCCTGCTGCAACTCTTCATCGTGTTCGCGTGCTGGATCGCAGGCCTCGCCAGCGTCCTTGCCGTCGTGCGCGTCATGCTCGGCGCCTGATCCGGAATCCTTCGATGCCTGCCGCATACCCCATCCAGGAACACAAGTTCGACATGGTCGTCGTCGGCGCCGGTGGTGCCGGCCTGCGCGCCACGTTCGGCCTCGCCCAGAAGGGCCTGAAGACCGCCTGCATCACCAAGGTCTTCCCGACGCGTTCGCATACCGTCGCCGCACAGGGCGGCGTGGCCGCCGCGCTCGCGAACATGGGCGAGGACGACTGGCGCTACCACTTCTTCGACACGGTGAAGGGCAGCGACTGGCTGGGCGACCAGGACGCGATCGAATACATGTGCCGCGAGGCGATCCCGGCGATCGTCGAGCTCGAGCACTACGGCGTGCCGTTCTCGCGCACCGAGGACGGCCGCATCTACCAGCGCCCGTTCGGCGGCATGACGACGCGCTTCGGCGAGGGCCCGCCGGCGCAGCGCACCTGCGCCGCGGCCGACCGCACCGGCCACGCGATCCTGCACACGCTCTACCAGCAGTCGCTGGCGCACGACGCGCAGTTCTTCATCGAGTACTTCGCGCTCGACCTGATCATGGACGCCTCCGGCGCTTGCCGCGGCGTGCTCGCGCTCGACATGGCGTCGGGCACCCTCCACCTGTTCCGCGCGCACGGCACCGTGCTCGCGACGGGCGGCTACGGCCGTGCGTACTTCAGCGCGACGTCCGCGCACACCTGCACCGGCGACGGCGGCGGCATGGCGCTGCGCGCGGGCATTGCGATGCAGGACATGGAGTTCGTGCAGTTCCACCCGACCGGCATCTACGGCGCCGGCTGCCTCATCACGGAAGGCGTGCGAGGCGAGGGCGGCATCCTGCGCAACAGCGCGGGCGAGCGCTTCATGGAGCGCTACGCGCCGAGCGTCAAGGACCTCGCGCCGCGCGACATGGTCAGCCGCGCGATGACCATGGAAATCCGCGAAGGCCGCGGCGTGGGCGATCACAAGGACCACATCCTGCTCGACCTGACGCACCTCGGCCCCGAGGTGATCCACGAGAAGCTGCCGGGTATCGCGGAATCGGCGCGGATCTTCGCCGGCGTCGACGTCGAGAAGCAGCCGATCCCGGTAATTCCGACCGTCCACTACAACATGGGCGGCATTCCCACCAACTACCACGGCGAAGTCGTGCAACTGCGCGACGGCGACCCGGACGCGGTCGTGCCGGGCCTGTACGCGATCGGCGAGGCGGCCTGCGTGTCGGTGCACGGCGCAAACCGCCTCGGCTCGAACTCGCTGCTCGACCTCGTGGTGTTCGGCCGCGCGGTGGCCAATCGCTGCGCCGAGACGATCCCGGCGAACATGCCGCACGCGCCGCTGGCCGCGGACGCCTGCGATCCGGCCCTCGCGCGCCTCGATGCCCTGCGCAACGCCAGTGGCGGTACGCCGACCGCAGTCATCCGCGACAAGATGCAGCGCACCATGCAGGCCGACGCCGCGGTGTTCCGTACCGGGGAGACGCTCGCCGACGGCGTGCGCAAGATGCGCGAGATCCACGCGTCCTTCGCCGATGTCCGCGTGTCCGACCGCTCGCTGGTCTGGAACTCCGATCTCGTCGAGACCTTCGAGCTGGCGAACCTGCTGGACCAGGCGCTGGTGACGATCGTCTCCGCGGAGAACCGCACTGAGTCGCGCGGCGCGCATGCCCGCGAAGACTTCCCGGAGCGCGACGACGCGAACTGGATGAAGCACACGCTGTGCTGGATCGACGCCGCGGGCAACACCCGGATCGATTACCGCCCGGTGCATTCGTACACGCTGACGAACGACATCGCCCCGGTGCCGCCGAAGAAGCGCGTCTACTGACTCTCGCGTCCGCGCATCGCCGCGGACGACTACGGACCCGACCATGGCCGAATTCACCCTCCCGAAGAACTCGAAGATCCAGCAGGGTCGCCACTTCGCCGCCGCCGGCGCGAAGAACCCGCGGGTGTTCAAGGTCTACCGCTGGAACCCGGACGACGGGCGCAACCCGACCGTCGATACGTACGAAGTCGACATGGCCACGTGCGGCCCGGATGAACATCGACGGCACCAACACGCTGGCCTGCACGAAGGCCATCGACGACTGCCGCAGCGGCGAAGTGGCGATCTACCCGCTGCCGCACATGCCGGTGGTGAAGGATCTCGTGCCGGACCTCACGCACTTCTACGCGCAGTACGCGTCGATCAAGCCGTGGCTGCGCACGCAGAGCCCGACGCCGAGCGACCGCGAGCGCCTGCAGTCGCCGGAAGACCGCAAGAAGCTCGACGGCCTGTACGAGTGCATCCTCTGCGCCTGCTGCTCGACCAGCTGCCCGAGCTACTGGTGGAACGGCGATCGCTACCTTGGCCCGGCCATCCTGCTGCAGGCCTATCGCTGGATCGTGGATTCGCGCGACGAGGACACCGGTGCGCGCCTGGACGACCTCGAGGATCCGTTCAAGCTCTACCGCTGCCACACGATCATGAACTGCGCGCGCACCTGCCCGAAGGGCCTGAACCCGGCGCGCGCGATCGGCGAGATCAAGAAGCTGATGCTGGCGCGCCGCGTCTGACGCGACGCGTCGACGCCGCGGCATGAGTCCCGACATCGATCCCGAGATCAAATCGCTGCGCTGGCGCTGCCGGCGCGGCATGCGCGAGCTCGACCAGTTGCTCGAGCGCTGGCTCGACCGCCGGTGGCCGACAGCCTCCGACGCCGATCGCGGACTTTTCCGACGGCTGCTGGACTGCGAGGACGATAGGCTCTGGCGCTCCTTCCTTGGATACGAGCCGCTTGACGATGCCGACCTCCAGGCGCTCGCGCAGCGCATCGCCGCCCCTGCGGATTGAGCTGCGCGGCTCCAGGCAGCTGGCCGCCCTGCTCGTGATGCTCGGCGTACTGGGCGGCGCGGGTCTTTGGCTGACCGAGCTGCCTGCCGCCCTCGCGGTGCCGGGCAGCATCGTCTGCGTGCTCTACGGAGCGCACCTTGGACGCGTCGAGCGCCGTCGGTCGCCGGTCGAGCTGCTGCTGCGTGGCGCGGGCGCACAGGTGGACGGCGTTGCGGTCGAGGCGCTCGACCTCGGCTGGCGAGGACCGCTGACGCTCATCGCATGGCGTTCCGGTGGCCGCCATCACCGACGCGTAGCCTGGCCCGACGTGGTCGATGCCGGGCTGCGACGTGAACTGCGCTTGTGGGTGTCGACGCGGCGTCCCGACGCCGATGCACCGGCAGTGGCACCATAGCCGCCCCCGGGAACAGGCATCGCATGTTCACTCCGCTCCCCGTCGCCATCGGCCTGCGCTACCTGCGCGCCAAACGCCGCAATGGCTTCATTTCGTTCATTTCGCTCGCCTCGATCCTCGGCATCGCGCTGGGCGTCGCGGCGCTGATCACCACGCTCGCGGTCATGAGCGGCTTCCAGCGCGAGATCCGCGACCGGATGCTGCAGATGGTGGCGCACGCCACCGTCAGCGGCTTCGGCGAGCCGGTCCACGACTGGCCCGTCGCGGTTCGCAAGGCACTGGCCGACAAGCGCGTCGCCGGCGCCGCGCCCTACGTCGAGGCGCAGACGCTGCTGTCCGGCCCGCGCAACCAGCCTGCGATCGTGCGCGGCATCCTGCCGGACCAGGAACGCCACGTATCGGTGATCGCGTCGAAGATGGTGCAGGGCCGGCTCGAGGACCTGAAACCCGGCTCCTTCAACATCGTGCTCGGCCGCGAGCTTGCGGTCTGGCTCGGCGTCGGTGTCGGCGATGACGTCATCATGATGACGCCGGAGGCACGCGCGACGCCGGTCGGCGCGATGCCGCGCATGAAGCGCTTCCGCGTAAGCGGCCTCTTCGAAGCCGGCTACAACGAGTACGACCGCGGCATGGCCTTCACCAGCATGCAGGACCTGCAGCGCGTGCAACGCATGGGCGAGGGCGTGACCGGCGTGCGGCTGCGCCTGCACGACATGGACAAGGCCTGGGAGGTCGCGCGCGACCTCGCGCTCTCGCTCGGCGGCCCGTACCACGTCGGCAACTGGGCCGACGAGAACGCCAACATGTTCCGCGCGCTCAAGATGGAGAAGACCATCATGGCGATCCTGCTGTCGCTGATCATCGCGATGGGCGCGTTCAACCTGGTCTCCTCGCAGGTGATGCTGGTCACCGACAAGCAGGCGGACATCGCGATCATGCGCACGCTCGGGCTGTCGCCGCGTGGCGTAATGCAGGTGTTCATCGTGCAGGGCACGCTGATCGGGGTCATTGGCACACTGATGGGCGTCGTCGGCGGCATCGTGCTGACGCTCAACCTCGAACACATCCTGCACGCCGTCGAAGCGGTGCTCGGCGTGCAACTGCTACCCGAGGACGTCTACTACATCACCGGCCTTCCCACCGACATGCAGCCGGGCGACATCGTCATCATCGCGGTGGTCGCACTGGCGATGGCCTTCCTGGCCACCATCTACCCGGCCTGGCGCGCCTCGCGCACGCCGCCGGCGGAGGCGCTGCGCTATGAGTGACGCACGCATGCGCGACGCCGATGCCGCCGTGGCGACCGGCGCCGTGATCGAAGCGCGAGGCCTGGGCAAGACCTACGCGGAAGGCTCGCTGCGCACGCCGGTGTTCGACGGTCTGGACCTCGCGGTAGCGCGCGGCGAGACCGTCGCCATCCTCGGTGCGTCCGGCGCCGGCAAGAGCACGCTGCTGCACCTGCTGGGCGGGCTCGACACGCCGAGTGCCGGCGAGGTCTATGTCGACGGGCAGAAGATGAGCGCGCTGTCCGACGCCGAGCGCGGGCGCCTGCGCAACCGCGCGCTGGGCTTCATCTACCAGTTTCACCACCTGCTGCCCGAGTTCACCGCGCTCGAGAACGTGATGCTGCCGGTGGTGCTGGGCGGCGCGCGCGTGCCGCAGGCCGAGCAGAAGGCGAGGGCGCTGCTGGACGCCGTAGGCCTCGGCCATCGCATGGCGCACAAGCCCGGCGAGCTGTCCGGTGGTGAGCGGCAGCGTGCGGCGGTCGCGCGTGCGCTGGTGAACCGCCCGGGCTGCGTGCTGGGCGACGAACCCACCGGCAATCTCGACGAGAAGACCGCCGCGACGGTGTTCGACCTGATGCTCGACCTCAACCGCGACCAGCGCACCAGCCTCGTGCTGGTCACCCACGATCGCCGCCTCGCGCGACGCCTCGACCGTGTGCTGGAACTGCACGAAGGCCGATTGCGCGAGCTCGCGCCGGACGAGGTCTAGTCCGGCATGCACGCGGCAAGGACGCCGCTGATCACCCCGCTCATCGCGCTCGCCTTGCTGGCGGGCGTGTGCGCCTGCCTGTCGCTGCCCTCGGTGCCGCCGCTCGCGATCGCCCTACCGGTTGCCGCCGGAGGCGCCGTCCTCGCATGGCGCTGGCCGTCGAGGCGCTGGGTTGGCGCGCTGCTTCTGGGCGCCGGGCTCGCCGGCCTGCACGCGATCCATGCGCTCGTGCTGCAGTTGCCCGCGCACCCGGAACGGCAGGATGCGACGCTCGACGTGCGAATCGTCGACCTCCCGCGCGTCGAGCCGCTGCGCACGGTGTTCGAAGCCGAGGTGGAGCGGGACCCGCAGGAGCGGCTCGAAGGTCGTCGGCTGCGACTGTCCTGGTACGCGCGTGGCAATGCCGCCCCGCCGATCCTGCGAGCGGGCGAGCGATGGCGCTTCGCCCTGCGTCTGCGGGCGCCGCGGGGCCTGCGCAATCCGGGCGCGGCCGACGGCGAGATGCACGCGTTCGCCGATCGCCTCACCGCGCTGGGCTATGTCGCGGATGGCGAGCGCGTCGGGCCGTCGACCGGGCTGCAGGGCTGGCGTGACGCCACGTCTCTGCGCATCGAACGTGCGGTCGACGGGCCCAGCTCGCGCTTCGTGCGTGCGCTCGCGCTCGGCGACACGCGCGGCCTCACCGATGACGACTGGACGCGGCTGCGTGCGGACGGGCTGACGCACCTGATCGCGATCAGCGGCTTCCATGTCGGCATGGTGGCCAGCGTCGCGGCGTTGCTCGTACGCGCCTTGTGGTGGCTGCTGCCGGCGCTGGCACGACGCCTGCCGGCCCGCATCGCGATGGCAATGGCCGGCGTCGGCGGCGCACTCGTTTACGCGGCGGCCTCCGGTTTCTCTATGCCGACGGTGCGCACGCTGCTGATGATCGCCGTGGTGGCGCTCGCGCGCGGCACGCGTCGTTCGATCGGCATGCCGCAGGCGCTGGCGATGGCGGCGGTGCCGATGCTGCTGATCGATCCGCTCTGCGTGCTGTCCGCGGGATTCTGGCTGAGCTTCGCGGGCGTGGCCTGGCTGCTGTGGTGCATGCCGTTGGCGACGTCGCCGGTTCGCGACCTGCTGCGCGCGCAGGGCGTCGCGACGGTTGGCCTGCTGCCGCTCACGGTGGTGCTGTTCGGTCAGGCCTCGCTGGCGGGCCCGGTCGCCAATCTGGTCGCGGTGCCGTGGTGGAGCCTCGTGGTCGCACCGCTGTCGGTGGCGGGCGTGGCGCTGGATGCCGTGCATCCCGTGGCCGGCGCCGCGGCCTGGCGACTCGCCGCGCGGTGTTTCGAGCTGGCGTGGCCACTGTTCGAGCGTCTCGCGGATTCGCCCTTGTCGCTCTGGTACCTGCCCGAGGCCTCCGGCGTCGCGGTCGTCCTCGCCTTGCTCGGCGCGGCCTGGTGCCTGATGCCGCGTGGCACGCCCGGGCGCGCACTTGGCGTGCTGCTGTGGCTGCCGCTGCTCTGGCCCGATCGCCACGCGCCCGCCGACGGCGACGCCGAGGTGACCGCGATCGACGTGGGGCAGGGGCTGTCGGTGCTGGTGCGCACGCGCACGCACAGCCTGCTGTACGACATGGGGCCCGCGGTGCCGGAGGGCTTCGACGCCGGCGAGCGCGCGGTTGTGCCCGTGCTGCACGCCCGCGGCGTGCGACGGCTGGACCGGATGATGGTCAGCCATGCCGACCTCGACCACATCGGAGGACTCGACGCCGTGCGCCGCGAAATCCGCGCCGACGCGCTGTTCGCCCCCGACGGCGCGGGCGTGCAGGACGCGCGACCCTGTCTCGCAGGAAGCTCATGGAGCTGGGACGGCGTGCGCTTCCGGGTCCTGCATCCGCCACCTTACTTCCCGTATCTCGCGAACGAGGCCAGCTGCGTGCTGCGGATCGAGACGCGGCATGGTGCTGTCCTGCTGACCGGCGACATCGGCGAGGCCATCGAGGCGCGGCTGGTGGCGATGCAGTCCGCGGCGCTGCGCGTGGACGCCGTCTTCGTGCCGCACCACGGCAGCCGGCATTCCTCAAGCCAGGCCTTCGTGCGCGCCACCGGCGCGCGGCTGGCGATCGTCTCGGCCGGCCATTCGAACCGGTTCCGGCATCCCAACCGGCAGGTCGTCGAGCGCTGGCAGACCGCAGGCGCCCGGGTCATCGATACGGCCGACGCCGGCGCGGTGACGCTGCGCAGCGGGCCGGGCGGTATCGTGGCCTCGGGGCGGCGCGAGGCCCGCCCGCGGTTGTGGGACGCCGCGCGCCGGGCAACTGCGGACGCTGGGCTATCCTATCGACGCGACTGAACGCCCTGGAGGGGACGTGCTCGAACTCGTGAAAGCCGGCGGCTGGCCGATGATCCCGCTGCTGCTGCTGTCGGCACTTGCGCTGGCGCTGATCGTCGAGCGCGGCTGGACGCTGCGCCGCAGCCGCGTCATGCCGGCCAAGCTCGGCGACGAGGTCCGCACCTGGGCCGCTCGGGGCAACCTCGATCCCGCCCACATCGACTCGCTGCGGGAGACCTCGCCGCTGGGCACGCTGCTCGCCGCGGTGCTCGACATGCGCAACCGCTCGCGGGAAGTGATGCGCGAGCGCGTCGAGGACGTCGGGCGCCACCTCGTGCACCGCATGGAGCGCTACCTCAACACGCTCGGCACGATCGCCGCCGCGGGCCCGCTGCTCGGCCTGTTCGGCACCGTGGTCGGCATGATCCAGATGTTCCTCGGCATTCTCGACTACGGCATCGGCGACGTGAACCAGCTCGCCGGCGGCATCGGCAAGGCGCTGGTCTGCACCGCCACCGGCATGATCGTGGCCATCCCCGCGCTCATCGCGCATCGCTGGTTCCGCGGCCGTATCGCGGAATACATCGTCGACATGGAGCACGAGGCGATCGCGCTGATGGACGTGGTCGAGCAGCGCGCCCAGCGCCCCGCGCCGCAGGTCGCCTGATGCGCATCGGCGGGCACCGGCCGAACGACGAGCCGGACATCAACCTGGTTCCGCTGATCGACGTGATCCTCGTGCTGGTCATCTTCTTCGTGGTGACCGCGACGTTCGAGGGCCGCTCGGCGCTCAAGCTCGAGCTGCCGAAGGCGAACGGCGAATCGACGCAGGCGAAGGACCCGCTCGACGTGCTCGTCAACGCGCAGGGCCGGTACTTCGTCGAGGACCGGGAGGTGATCCGCGACGACGCGGCGTCGCTGAAGGCGACCATCAACGAGGTCGGCGGCCGCGACCGCAACCGCGCGGTGATGCTGCGCGCCGACGCGCGCACGCCCTACCAGGCGGTGATCACGGCCCAGGAAGCGCTCGGCCAGCTCGGTTACCGGCAGATCCTGCTCGCGGTGTCGACGCCGACAGAGAAGAAGGCGGCGTCCAAGTGAGCGATCGCGCCAGCAGCTGGGCGACGTACGCGCGCCTGCAGACGTTCGGCCGGCCCTATCGCGCCTTCCTCGTGCTGGCCTTCATCGGCATGGGGCTGGAGGCGATCGGCAGCGCGGGTTTCGCCCGCATCATGAAGCCGCTGATCGACGAAACCATCGTCGCGCGCGCGCCCGAGGCCGCGTGGAACGTGCCGCTCGGCATCGTCGCGCTGTTCGTGCTCCGCGGCATTTCGGGCTATATCGCCGACATGGCATCGGCGCGCGCGGGCCGCGGCATCGCGCGCGACCTTCGCGTGCAGGTGTTGTCGAAATACCTGCGCCTGCCGGGCCAGCGTTTCGACGCGGAATCGGTCCCGTCCATGCTCAATCGCCTCGGCTCGGACAGCGACCAGGTCGCGCTCGCGGCCGTGGATGCGCTGAAGGTGATGATCCAGCAGTCGCTGCAGGTCATCGCCATGCTCGGGATGATGTTCTGGTACAGCTGGAAGGTGACGCTGGCGGTGCTGGTGCTCGCGCCGCCGCTCGCCTGGGTGATGGACAACGTCGGTCGCCGCTACCGCCGCATCGGCCACCGCATCCAGGAAAGCAACTCGCAGCTCATGCAGTACGCCGATCAGGCGCTGGGCAGCCACCAGGACGTCAAGGCCTACGGCGCGCAGGGCATCGAGACGGGCCGCTACGCCCGCCAGGCCGACGACGTCCTGAAGCTCAGCCTCAAGGTCGAATCCACGCGCAGCATCTCCTCGGCGATGGTGCAGCTGATGGGCTCGATCGGGCTCGCGGCGCTCGCGTTCATGGCCGGACGCGAGGCGGCCGCGGGGCGCCTCACCGCGGGCGATTTCGTCGGTCTGATGGTCGCGATGATGGCGATCATCCCGGCGATCAAGCAGCTCACGAACGTGCAGGGCATGCTGCAGCGCGGGCTGGCGTCGTCCGAGCGCCTGTTCGAGATCCTCGATTCGCCCGACGAGCCCGATTCCGGCACGCGCGAGCTCGCCCGCGCGCGCGGCGAGCTCGAATTCCGCGACGTCGCCGCCCGCTATCCGGGCCAGGCCGCGCCGGTGCTGTCGGACATCAGTTTCGTCGCCCGTCCCGGAACGGTCACCGCGATCGTCGGGCGCTCGGGCAGCGGCAAGTCGACGCTGGTCAAGCTCATCCCGCGCTTCTACGACCCCGAAGCGGGGCAGATCCTCCTGGATGGCCATCCGCTGCCCGAGTACCGGCTCGCCGACCTCCGCCGCCAGATCGCGCTGGTCGGCCAGCAGGTGATGCTGTTCGACGGCTCGGTGATGGAGAACGTCGCCTATGGCGAGCTTGCGGACGTCGAAGCTGACCGGCTGCGGCGCGCGATCGAGGGCGCGAATGCCGCCGAGTTCGTCGATCGCATGGACGAGGGCGAGCGCAGCCCGATCGGCGTTCGCGGCGGGCGCCTTTCCGGCGGCCAGCGCCAGCGCCTCGCCATCGCCCGCGCCATGCTCAAGGACGCGCCGGTGCTGATCCTCGACGAGGCCACCGCAGCGCTCGACACCGAATCCGAGCGGCTGGTGCAGGACGCGCTCGAACGCCTGATGCCGGATCGCACGACGCTGGTGATCGCGCATCGCCTGTCCACCATCGAGCACGCCGACCAGGTGCTGGTGCTCGACCAGGGGCGCATCGTCGAGCGCGGCACGCACACCGAGCTGCTCGCGCGGGGCGGGCTCTACGCGCACCTGCACCGGATGCAGTTCCGCGAGGCCGGCTGATGGCCCGCACGCCGCGCCACTGGTACGGCGACGCCCCGGTGCCGCTGGCGGCGCGGGTGCTGGAGCCGCTGTACGCGGCGCTCACGCGGCTGCGCGGCGGGCTGTACCGCCGCCGGCTGCTGCACGGACGCCATCCCGGCGTGCCGGTGGTGGTGATCGGCAACGTCACCGCGGGAGGCACCGGCAAGACGCCGATGACCGTCGCGGTGGTCGAGCGCCTGCGTGACGCCGGCTGGTCGCCCGGCGTCGCGAGCCGCGGCTACGGCCGCCGCGGCAAGGCGCCGCTGTGGGTGGAGGCGGGCACCTCCGCGGTGGAGGCCGGCGACGAACCGCTACTGATCGCGCGTCGCACCGGCGTGCCCGTACGCGTGGACCGCGACCGCGCCGCTGCCGCGCGCGCGCTGGTGGCCGCCGGCTGCGACGTGATCGTCTGCGACGACGGCCTGCAGCACTACCGGCTGGCGCGCGACATCGAGATCGAGGTGGTGGATGGCCGCCGTCGTTACGGCAACGGCCGCCTGCTGCCGGCCGGCCCCCTGCGCGAGCCCGCCGAACGCGCGAGCCGCTGCGATTTCCGCGTGGTCAATTTCGGCGACGGGGGGCAGGGCGAGGCGGGCTTCGGCGAGTGGCCGATGCGCCTGGCCGTGCGTGACGCGATGCCGCTGCAGGGCCGCCGCGCGCGGCCGCTGACGATATTCACCGGCCAGCGCGTGCATGCGGTCGCCGGTATCGGCGATCCGGCGCGCTTCTTCGATACGCTCAAGGCGCGCGGCATCGCGGTGATCCCGCACGCGTTTCCCGACCATCACGCCTTCCAGCCTGCGGACCTCGCGTTCACCAGCCCGCTACCGGTACTGATGACCGAAAAGGACGCGGTCAAGTGCGTCGCGTTCGCTCCCGAGCACAGCTACGCCGTGCCGGTCAGCGCCGAGCTGCCGGAAGCGTTCTGGACCGCATTCATCGACCGTCTCGACCGTCTGCGCAGGCCCCGTACCCCATGACCGGATTCGTCGTCGCCATCCCTGCGCGCCATGCCGCGTCGCGCCTGCCGGGCAAGCCCCTGAGGCCGCTGGGCGGCGAACCGCTGGTGCTGCACGTCGCCCGCCGCGCGCTGGCCGCGGGTGCCCGCGAGGTCTGGGTGGCGACGGACGACGCCCGCATCGCCGACGCACTCGACGGCAGCGGCGTGCGCATCGCGATGACTGCCGCCGACCATGCGTCCGGCACCGATCGCCTTGCCGAATGCGCGCGCATCGCCGGCTGGAGCGACGACACCATCGTGGTCAACCTGCAGGGCGACGAGCCGTTCGCGCCCGTGGCCGGGATCCGCGCCGTGGCCGGCCTGCTGGAGCGCTCGACCGCGCCGATGGCGACGTTGGGCGCGGTGATCAACGATGTCGAGCAACTGTTCGACCCCAATGCGGTGAAGCTGGTGGCCGACGCGACCGGGCACGCGCTGTATTTCAGTCGCGCGCCCATCCCGTGGCCGCGCGATGCCTTCGCCCGGTCGCGCGACGCGCTGCCGGCCGGCGGTCCGTGGCTGCGCCACATCGGCATCTACGCCTACCGCGCCGGCTTCCTGCAGACCTTCGCGGACATGCCGCCGGGGCGCCTGGAGGTCATCGAGTCGCTGGAGCAATTGCGCGTGATGGAGGCCGGCTACCGCATCGCGGTCGCCGTCACGCCGGAGCCTTTCCCGCCCGGCGTGGACACGCCCGAGGACCTGGAGCGCGCCGAGCGCCACCTGGCCACGCTGCGCGGCTGAGCCCCGTGGGAGCGGGTTCTCATCGCCTGCGCTTGCCGCGGCCGATAATCGGCCCCACCTCGCGTAGATGTCTTTCTCCCGCATGATCCGCCGCCCCGCGCGCGACCCGGGGGCCGCCGGCCGATGAAGCCGCCCGTGCCCGCGTTCGACGCCAAGGACTTCGTCCGCAACCTCAGCACCGCGCCCGGCGTGTACCGGATGATCGGTGCGGACGACAGCGTGCTGTACGTCGGCAAGGCGAGCGCGCTGAAGAATCGCGTCTCCAGCTACTTCAACAACACGCCGAAGTCGGCGCGCATCGCGTCGATGGTGTCGCAGATCGCGCGCATCGAGGTCACGGTCACGCGCACCGAGGCCGAGGCGCTGATCCTGGAGAACGAGCTGATCAAGTCGCTCAAGCCGCGCTACAACGTGCTGCTGCGCGACGACAAGAGTTATCCGTACGTGCTGCTGACGGGCGAGGACTACCCGCGCATCGCCGTCCACCGTGGCCCGCGCGCTGTTCAGGGCAAGTATTTCGGCCCGTACGCGAGCGTCGGCGCGGTGCGCGAGACGCTCAACCTGATGCACAAGCTGTTCAAGCTGCGCAGCTGCGAGGACAGCGTCTTCCGAAACCGCTCGCGGCCGTGCCTGCAGTTCCAGATCGGGCGCTGCAGCGCGCCCTGCGTCGATCTTATCTCGCGCGAGGAGTACACCCGCAGCGTGCGGCGCGCGTCGATGATGCTGGAAGGCCGCAGCGACGAGCTCACCAACGAGCTCGCGCGCGGCATGGAAGAGGCGAGCATGAACCTCGACTTCGAGGAAGCCGCGCGCCTGCGCGACCTCGTCGCCTCGATCCGCACGCTGCAGGCCCGCCAGTACGTGGACGGCCGCGCCGCCGACCTCGACGTCCTCGCGATCGCCATGCAGGGCGCGAACGCCTGCGTCGTGCTGATGGCCTTCCGCGACGGCCGCAACCTCGGCACGCGCGCCTTCTTCCCGAAGACGAACGGCAGCGACCAGCCCGACGAGGTGCTCGGCGCGTTCGTGTCGCAGCACTACATCGACAAGACGCCGCCGCGCGAGATCGTGCTCGACCGCGACATCCCGGATCGCGACCTGCTGGAACAGGCGTTCGCGCTGTCCAGCGAGCGCAAGGTGCAGATCCGCTGCAGCGTGCGCGGCGAGCGTGCGGGCTATCTCGACATCGCGCGTCGCAATGCGCAGATGGCGCTGGCCTCGGAGATGACCAGCGCCTCGGCGCAGCGCGCGCGCGTGGAATCGCTGCGCGATCTTCTCGGCATGGACGACGTGCCGGGCCGCATCGAGTGCTTCGACATCTCGCACACCATGGGCGAGGCCACGGTCGCCTCCTGCGTCGTGTTCGATGTCGAGGGCGCCGTGCGCGGGCAGTACCGGCGCTACAACATCACCGGCATCACGCCGGGCGACGACTACGCGGCCATGCACCAGGCCATCCACCGCCGATTCCGGCGGTCGATGGAGGCGCGCGAGGCCGCGCTGGCGGACGAGCGGGCGACACCTGCCGCGCGGGCGAAGCAGGCGTCGGCGGCGATACTGCCGGACGTGCTGCTGATCGACGGCGGCGCAGGGCAGGTGGCACAGGCGAAGGCGGTACTCGACGAGCTGGGCGTCGAGGGCGTGCGTGTCGTGGGCGTCGCGAAGGGCCCCGAGCGCCGTCCGGGCGACGAGGACCTGCTGCTGCCCGACGGCCGCTGCGTACATCCGGGTGCGCAGTCGCCCGCACTGCAGCTGGTGCAGCAGGTGCGCGACGAGGCGCACCGTTTCGCCATCACCGGCCACCGCGGCAAGCGGCAGAAGGCGCGCACCACGAGCCGCCTCGAGGACATCCCGGGCATCGGCCCTCGCCGTCGCGCGGCGCTGCTCAAGCACTTCGGCGGCCTGGGCGGCCTCAAGGCCGCCGGCGTCGAGGAAATCGCCCGCGCCGAGGGCGTGAACGCCGCCCTCGCGCAACGCATCTATGACACCCTGCACGGCCTGACGCCTTCGGAAGGCGCGGAGTAAGCATGCGCATCACCGTACCCACCGCCCTCACGCTGATGCGGATCGTGCTGATCCCGGTGCTCGTGGTGGTGTTCTACCTGCCCTACAAATGGACGAGCTTCGCCGCGGCCGCGGTATTCGCGTTCGCCTCCGTCACCGACTGGCTCGATGGCTGGATCGCACGACGCTACAACCAGTACTCGGCGTTCGGCGCCTTCCTGGATCCGGTCGCCGACAAGCTCATGGTCGCAGTGGCGCTGCTGCTGATCGTGCAGGTGCACCCGACGAAGTGGATGGCGTTGTGGGCCGCGGTGATCATCGGCCGCGAGATCGCCGTCTCCGCCCTGCGCGAGTGGATGGCCGCGCTGGGCGAGCGCGCGAGGGTGAAGGTGGCTTCGATCGGCAAGTTCAAGACGATCGTGCAGATGGTCGCGCTGACCTGCCTGCTGTACCAGGAGCCGCTGCTGGGCCTGCCGGTGTTCGCGATCGGCGAGTGGCTGCTCGCGGTCGCCGCGCTGCTGACGTTGTGGTCCGGATGGGCGTATCTGCGCGCCGCGTGGCCGGTGCTGGGCAGGGACGAACGCACCGGCGTGAACTGATCGAAATTTCGTTGCGCAAAAGTGTTGACACGGCCGGCTGTGTCCGTAGAATGCGCAGCCTGTTCCGCGGGAATAGCTCAGTTGGTAGAGCACGACCTTGCCAAGGTCGGGGTCGAGGGTTCGAGTCCCTTTTCCCGCTCCAGATTCATCGGAGCCAGTACATCGGAACCGTGTGACAAGACCCCGCTCGCGGGGTCTTGTCTTTTCAGGGATACGCTTCGATAGTTTCCCTGACGCTTCCCGGCCGGGTGGCAGAGTGGTTATGCAGCGGACTGCAAATCCGCGTACGCCGGTTCAATTCCGACCTCGGCCTCCAGATCGAAGACCCCGCAGCGATGCGGGGTTTTTTTTGCCCGGCGCATGGCGGCCGCGCGTAAGCTGTACGCACGCCCGGATGGCGAAACCGGTAGACGCAGCGGACTTAAAATCCGCCGACCCTGTCGTGCGGGTTCGAGTCCCGCTCCGGGCACAATCAAGCCTCGTGTCTGGATGGATGCTTCTGTCGGCATCCCTTGCCGCCGCCGGTAGTGGGACGCTTGCGCCATGCGGCCCGCTGCTCTGTGATGGCAGCGATAAGCTGGCTCGGCGATGCCCGTTTCGGGCGGTCATTTCGGTCGGCAGGGTGCAGCGCCCATCGCGCCAGGTCTTCGTCGTACGACGGTTCAGCGCTCACGATCGCGCGGTGCGCCGTCGTCGTGCTGTGGCGATGGAAATATCCGCGGCACGGCGTTGACGACCATCAATGCCACGATGGTCGTCACCAGCGCGACCATCTCCATGCCGATGCCGGCGGCCATGCCGATCGCGCAGGTCATCCAGATGCCGGCGGCGGTGGTGAGGCCCTCGACACGTCCGCCGCGTTCCATCTTGATGATCGCGCCGGCGCCGAGGAAGCCGATGCCGGACACTATGCCCTGCATGACGCGCGTCAGGTCGCCCAGCGCCGTGCCCGCTACCGCCGGTGCCAGCACGAACAGCGCGGAGCCGATCGACACCAGCATATGCGTCTTCAGGCCCGCCGAGCGCCCCTTGCGCTCGCGGTCGTAGCCGACCAGCCCGCCGAGCACGGCGGCGGCGATCACCCGTGCGAGCACCACGGCGAATACGGCCGGCTCCGGCAGCGCGAATTCGGCCACGAAGGCGTCGAGGAAGGTCATGCCGGTCCGATGCTCGAGCACGGGTGCGATACCGGGTCGGGACGTCGAGTCTGGCCGTCGAGACGTGTGCGCCGCGCGAGTCCGCGGCGGCGACGCCATCACACGTGGCGACCCGCCGTAGCCGCGCAGCCGTCCATGCCGGACAATCGCCCGTCCTACCGGACACGGCTGAGGCGATGCACGTATTCAAGCTCTCGATGACCGCGGGCGCGGCCTGCACCGCGGCTGCGGAAGGCACGGCGCTCAACGGCGCGGTACTGGTCGACAACGACGACGTGCAGCTCGCGCGCGACGGCGCGCTGCTTGCGCTGGATCGCCTCGGCTTCGAGTCCTGCACCTTCGTCGACGCCGTGAGGCTGCCGCCCGCGCCCGATACCGCGCGCTACAGCGGGCCGATGAAGCAGGCGTACGAGGATGCGAAGCGGGACGGTGTCGCGGTGATGCTGTACGCGGTCGAAAGCGCGGGCTGAACCCTCGCATCCGTGCGCAGCATGGTTGCCATTGCGGTAGTCGAATGGCACCGGATCGATGCGTGGCGTGACGTCCGCGATCAGTACGGGATGCGCGTATCCGATGGCCGCCCGTAGCGACCGTGCGCGGCGAACCCGATGGCACCCGCGCCGGCGTCCCATTGCAGCGACCTGCCGGTATACGGATCGCGCAGCGACTCCGGCAGCGCCGCGAGCGCTCGCGGCGCGTCATGCCGCGCGACACCGTCGGCGTGCAGCGACGCGGCAGCGAGTGCCGAGCGACGAAGTCCCTCGAGGTCAGCGACGCGGAATGCGTAATCCGGATAGGCGTGCGGCGCGACGCTGTGCAGCATCGCACCGACGGGGTTGTACAGGTCGAAGCTGGACGTCGGCATCGTTCCCGCCATCGCCGCGCCGAGCTGCGCGTACGGCGCGCCCGTCGCGTCCGCGAAGCCGACGATGAAATCCGCGTAGCGATTGATCGAGTCCTGCACCTTCCAGAGCGGGTTCGACAGGCGTTCACCGAATCGCGGTTTCGTCCCGGCTTCCGCGTTACGCCGCATGAGGCTGCTGGACCAGCGCCACTCGCCGGCCATGGCACGCAGCATCGACCGCTCCTCGCCGGACAGCGGCGTGGCCCAGCTGGGTGGCGCGGCGGCTTGAACACGATCCGCCGGCAACTCGCGCAGCGCCAGGCCGCCGTACGCGAAGTTCCTGCGCAGCGCGGCCACGGCGATCACCTTGCCGACCAGCAGGTCCGAGTTCGCCAATGCGCCGCGCCAGAATCGGGCATCGCGATCGAGCCGCTCGCGCACGGCGGCGACATCGCCGGCTCGCGCGCGGCGCCAGGTGTCCAGCAGGAAGAGCCGCTGCGCGTTCAGAGCCACCTGATACTGCGGCAGCGGCATGTCCGGCTCGGCCGGAATCGTTTCCAGCCAGCGGCGACGCGAGAGCAGGGCTTCGTAGCGTTCGACCCGCCACGCGTTCTCCGCGATGCGCGTGTCCAGCGCGGCCGGGTCGGACTGCAGTGCGTCGGCGCATGCGGCAACCGCTTCCTTGCATGGATCCGTTTCGGGCGACGAAGCGGCAGCCTGCGCAGCCGGGCCCGGCAGAACGTAGGGGCGCCTGGAGGCCGACGTCGTCGCTTCGAGCCATGCCTTGCGACGCACGCCCCAGGTCGCGGGATCCTCGTCGCGCGGCACCGGCATGCCGAGCAGGTAGACGAAGCCGTTGTCCTCATCGGCGACCGCGGGACGTTCGGCGAGCACGCGCTCCAGCCGGTGTGTCGCCGCAGAGGGCGGGCGGTCGTTCCAGTTGATGCCGAGCAGCAGCACCAGCAACAGCGCCACAAGCAGCGAAAGCCCGCCCACCGTCCATGCGGCGCCTCGCGCCAGCGTTCCGATCCTCATTGCGTCCTCCCCGGCGCTCCCCGCCGTCCACGGATTATGGCGGCGCGGCGCGGTGAGGCAGTCAGAAAAAATGCCGAGGTCCGATCAGCGGCGCGCGCATAGCAGAAGGGCGGCCGAAGCCGCCCTTCCCGAAGCCACACCCGTACGGCTTACTGCAGCGCGTCCTTCAGCGCCTTGCCGGGCTTGAACGCGGCATTGATCGACGCGGGGATCTCGATGGTCTCGCCCGTCTTCGGGTTGCGGCCCTGGCGGCCGGCGCGGTTGCGCGCCTCGAAGGTGCCGAAGCCGACCAGCGTCACAGCTTCGCCGCGCTTGAGCGCATCGGTGATCGACTCGATCGTCGCGTTGAGGGCGGCCTCGGCCTGGCCCTTCGTCAGGTCCGAGCGTTGGGCGATGGCGTCGACGAGCTGGCCTTTGTTCATTGGGGTACGACCTGGTCTGGGTTGCGGAAGGGCGCGTAGGGTAGCCGATGCGCGGCGCGCGGCCCGGCGCGACGCGTGTGGTCGGCTGCCGTCGGTGCGCGGGATGCGTGGCGTCGCAGGTGATCGCGGCTGGGCGATCGGCGCGATTAACTGGCAAAACGGCGACCGGCTGCGTCACGGGCGCGGCCGATCGCCAAACGATCAACGGCTTCGCGAACTCTTGCGAGCCGACTTCTTCGCGGCGGCCTTGCGCGTGGCCTTCTTCGCCGTCGACTTGCGTGCGCCGCCCTTCTTCGCAGCCGTCTTGCGCGCGCTCTTCTTGGCCGCCGACGCGCGTCCGGCCTTGCTCGCCGCTGCCTTGCGCGCGGTCGACGGAGTCTTGCGCGCCGTCTTCTTGGCCGAGGTCTTGCGTGCGGACTTCTTGGCGGCGGTCTTGCGCGTCGTCTTCTTCGCCGCCGCCTTGCGGGTCGCCTTCTTGGCCGTCGACTTGCGCGCACCGGCCTTCTTCGCCGTCGCCTTCCTCACCGCGCTCTTCCGCGCGCCGCTCTTCTTCGCGGCCTTTCTTGCCGCCTTTTTCGTCGCCTTCTTGGCGGTGGACTTGCGACCGCCGCCCTTCGCGCCGCCGTCCTGCTTGTTCACCGTTGCCCAGGCGATGCGCTCGGCGGCTTCCTCCGAACGTCCTTGGCGTCGCTCGCTCTCCTCGATGTGCTCAGCCTGCCTGCGTTGCTTGCTCGAATAGGACGACTTGTCACCACGGGGCATGTCGGTCTCCTCAGATGGGCGCGTTCTGCGCCGCGGCCGATGTAGCAGCCGCGAAGTGGAGACAGTGACAAAGGCGTCACGGGTTTCGCCGCGGTGGAATGGCGGGTAGCAGTCCGATGCATCGGATATCGCGCCCGGCCATCGGGATGCCAGGCTGCCGAAGACGTGCGACACGCTGGACATCGCACGCGAACGCTGATGCCGGGCGAAGCCAACCGGTCGGGCATCCGCCACGCCATCGCGACCTCCTCCGCCCCACGCTGTGCGCATGTCGCCGGACCGTCGCCCACCGCCCGTCACCGCCGATGGCCGCTACATCGTCGTGCGCGGGCGCCTGTGGCGGCGTGCGAACCCGGAGATCCCCGAGGACGAGCGACAGCGCCTCACCGATGCGCTGATGCACGCGCGACGCGAAGTCGGTGCGGCCTTGCGCGCGGGCGACGCGGCCGCGGAGAAGGCGGCGCGTGCGCGCGTGCATGCGGCGAAGGTCGCGCTGGGCGAGCGTGGCCCGGTGTGGTGGTGCGACGGCGCGCCCGACTACGGCCGGCATCTCGCGCGCAACACGCCGTACGCGGCGTGGTACGCCGCGCTCGGCGACGACTGACGACGGCCTTCGCACCCGGGCCGGTATGCTCTCTGCGACACAGGAGGGCTGCATGCGCTACGCGCTCTACATCGCCGTGATGGTCGCGACGCTCGTCGCGCTGGCCTGCGTACTGACGATAGGCGAGGGGAGGATCGTGCTCGCGCTGCTGCTGCCGTTCGCGGCGCTGGGCAGCTGGGACCTGATCCAGCGACGCAGCACTCTGCGTCGCAACTATCCGCTGCTCGCGCATTTCCGCTACGGGCTTGAAGCCATCGGCCCGGAAATGCGCCAGTACTTCATCGAGGCCGACACCGCCGAGGTGCCGTTCTCGCGCCAGGAGCGGGCGCTTGCCTACCAGCGTGCCAAGTCGGTGCTCGACACACGGCCCTTCGGCACGCTGCGCGACATCTACGGCGACCAGTACGAGTGGATCAACCACTCGCTGCAGCCTTCGGAATACATGCCGCACGACTTCCGCGTGACGGTCGGCGAGGGGCGCGCGCAGCCGTACTCGGCCAGTGTGTTCAACATCTCGGCGATGAGCTTCGGCTCGCTGTCGGCCAATGCGATCCGCGCGCTCAACCGCGGCGCGCAGATGGGCGGCTTCTACCACGACACGGGCGAGGGCTCGATCTCGCCCTACCACCGCGAGTTCGGGGGCGACCTCGTCTGGGAAGTCGCCTCGGGCTACTTCGGTTGCCGCAACGAGGACGGCAGCTTCAGCGAGGAGAAGTTCGCCGCCGCGGCCGCCGACCCGCAGGTCAAGATGATCGAGGTGAAGCTGTCGCAAGGGGCGAAGCCGGGCCATGGGGGCGTGCTGCCGGGCGCGAAGGTGACCCCCGAGATCGCGGCGACGCGCGGCGTGCCTGTCGGGGTCGACTGCATCTCGCCGGCGCGTCATTCGACGTTCGATACGCCCAAGGGATTGCTGGAGTTCGTCGACCGCCTGCGCACGCTGTCCGGCGGCAAGCCTGCCGGTTTCAAGCTGGCGATCGGGCATCCGTGGGAATGGTTCGGCATCGCCAAGGCGATGCACGAGACGGGCATCCTGCCGGACTTCATCGTCGTCGACGGCGCGGAAGGCGGCACCGGCGCGTCGCCGGCCGAGTTCATCGATCACGTCGGTGTGCCGATGCACGAAGGGCTGATCCTGGTGCACAACACGCTGGTGGGGCTCGGGCTGCGCGACCGAATCCGCATCGCGGCGGCGGGCAAGATCATCAGCGGCTTCGACATCGCGCGAACGATGGCGATGGGCGCGGACTGGTGCAACGCCGGCCGCGGCTACATGTTCGCGGTCGGCTGCATCCAGGCGCAGAGCTGCCATACCGATCAATGCCCCACGGGCGTCGCCACGCAGAACCCCAAGCGATGGAAGGCGCTGGACGTGCCGGACAAGGCCACGCGCGTGCACAACTTCCACGAGAACACGCTGAAGGCGCTGCGCGACCTGATCTGCGCGGCGGGCCTGCAGCACCCCGGCCAGCTCGGGCCGGAGCACATCCTGCGCCGCATCTCGCCCACCGAGGTGCGCTCGCTGGCGACCATCTACAACTTCCTCGAGCCCGGCGAGCTGCTGACCGGCACCCCGCGGCACGCGGTGTTCGAGCAGTACTGGGGTGAGTCGCGCAGCGATTCCTTCGCACCGCCGGCGCGCATCGCCGCCCGGCGCGACAGCAAGAGCCTGTGAGGCTCAGTCCAGCAGCGTGAGCACGCGTTCGGGCGGGCGGCCGACGACGGCGCGGCCGCCGTATACGAGGATCGGCCGCTCGACGAGTTCCGGGTGCGCCGCCATCGCCTCGATCAATCGCTCCTCCGTGAGCGAGGCATGGCCCAGCCCGAGCGCCTCGTAGGCGGCCTCACCAGTCCGTAGAAGCGCGCGCGGCGACTCGCCCGTCATCGCGACGATCTCGCGCAGCCGTTGCGCTGAAAGCGGCGTCGCCATCAGGTCGACCACCTCGGGCTCGATGTCGCGCTCGCGCAGCAGATCCAGCGCACCGCGGCATTTCGAGCAGCTGGCCTTGTTGTGGAGCAGCAGGGGACGGTCGGTAGCCATGCGTCTTCCTCGCGTTCGATGGGCGCCGATTATCGCGCGGCCGCTTCACCCGGCGAGTACGCGCGCTGGGCGACGTTTCGGAAAACCGCTGGAGGTACGTCATGGCGAGGCCCATCTGGACCGGCGCGATCTCGTTCGGTCTGCTCAACATCCCGATCAAGCTGATGTCGGGCGAGCGCCGCACCGACATCCACTTCCGCATGCTCGACTCGCGCAACAACTCCCCGGTGCGCTACGAGCGCGTCAACGCGGAGACCGGCGAGGAAGTGCCGTGGAAGGAGATCGTCAAGGCCTACGAGTTCTCCAAGGACAACTACGTGGTGCTGCAGCCCGAGGACATCGAGCGCGCGGCGACCGAGAACCACGAGACCATCGCGATCGAGGCCTTCGTCGACGCCGAATCCATTCCGCTGGGTTACCTGGAAAAGCCCTACATCCTCGTGCCGGGCAAGAAGGCGGAGAAGGGCTACGTGTTGCTGCGCGAGGTGCTGAAGAAGAACGGCCGCGTCGGCATCGGCCGCGTGGTTATCCGCACCCGCGAGTACCTGTGCATGCTCGTGCCCGAGGGCGACGCGCTGATGCTGATGCTGATGCGCTTCCCGCAGGAACTCGTCGACGCCTCCGAATACGAGCTTCCCGCCGGCAGCGCACGCGCCTGGCACGTAACGCCGCGCGAGATGGAAATGGCCGAGATGCTGATGGAATCGATGACCGACGAGTGGAAGCCCGCCGACTACAAGGACGAGTTCCGCGAGCGGCTGTCGGAGGTCATCAAGAAGCGCATCAAGCAGAAGGAGACGGCGCACATCGAGGACGAGCGCGAGGACGAGGGCGAGGAGGCGACGAACGTCGTCGACTTCATGGCGCTGCTGAAGAAGAGCCTGGAAGGCAAGGGCGGCGGCGCGTCCAAGCCCGCCAAGAAGACCGCGCGCAAGACGCCCGCGAAGAAGACCGCGAAACGCCGGGCGGCCAAGAAGCGGGCCTGACGCATGGGCCTGCAGGAGTACAACCGCAAGCGGCGCTTCGCGAAGACACCGGAGCCCAAGGGCGAGGCCGCGCGCCGGCACGCCGGGCCGCTGTCGTTCGTCGTGCAGCTGCATCATGCGCGGGCTCGGCACTACGACTTCCGGCTGGAAGTGGACGGCGTGCTGCGCAGTTGGGCGGTGCCGCGCGGTCCGTCCTTCCGGCCCGGCGAGAAACGGCTCGCGGTCGAAACCGAGGACCATCCGCTCACCTACGAACACTTCCAGGGCCTGATCCCGGAAGGCGAGTACGGCGCGGGCCACATGGCCATCTTCGACCACGGCACATGGGCGCCCGAGGGCGACCTGCACGAGGCGCTGCGCAAGGGGCGCCTCGACTTCCACCTCGACGGCGACCGCCTGAAGGGACGCTGGTCGCTGGTGCGCACGCACCACCAGGGGCGGCGCGGCCAGTGGATGCTGCTCAAGCGCACCGACGAGTACGCCGCCGACCTCGAGGCCGACGATTTGATCGGCGACCTGCCCGCGCCGCCGCCGGATGCCCCCGGCGCGTCGACGAAGTCGGGCCTCGAGATCCGCGCCCGCAAGGGCTTCGATACCGGAACGTCGCCAATGGCCAAGCCACGCAAGACCGCCACCCGCACGACCGCCGCGCCGCGCGCGCGTACGGCTGCCGCGAAGACGACATCGGCTCGCAAGTCCGCCCGCGCCGCGCCAGCGCGCGACCTGCGTGCGCTCAAGCGCGAGGCGGCACGGCTGGCCGACGGCGCGAAGTTCCCGACCGGCGAATTCGTGCAGCCCATGCTCACGGTCGCGGCGGAGAAGGCGCCGTCGGGCGAGGAATGGATCCACGAATGGAAATGGGACGGCTACCGGCTCATCGGGCAGAGCGGGCGCTCGCCGATGCTGTGGTCGCGCAACGGGATTCCGTGGAACGAGCGCGCCCCCGAGCTGGTGAAGATGCTGAAGTCGCTCGGCACCACCGCGGTGCTCGACGGCGAGCTGATCGCGGTCGACACCTCGGGCTACAGCGATTTCAACGCGCTGCAGCGCGCGCTGTCCGAGAAGGACGCGCGCTGCCTGCGCTACGTCGTCTTCGACCTGCTCTCGCTCGACGGCCACGATCTTCGCGCCGTGCCGCTCATCGAGCGCAAGGCGCTGCTGGAGCGGCTGCTCGAAGGCGCCGATCCGCGCTTCTTCTACAGCACGCACATCGTGGGGCGCGGGCCCGAGATCTTCGAGGCGGCGCGGGGCCGCGGTATGGAAGGGATCATCAGCAAGCGCGCGGACTCGCTCTACGTCGACGGGCGTTCCGAGCAGTGGCTGAAGGTCAAGACGGCGGAAACGCGCGACTTCGTCGTGGTCGGTTACACCCCGCCGAAGGGGTCGCGCCAAGGGTTGGGCTCGCTGATGCTCGGCCAGTACAAGGACCGCACGCTGGTCTATGCCGGGCGCGTCGGTTCCGGGATGAACAACGATTTCCTGCTCGACCTGGTCCGCCAGCTGCGCGACATCGAAACCGACGACCCGGTGGTCGAGATCCCGAAGCACGTGCCGCTGCCGAAGGGGCGCATCCACTGGGTGCAGCCGAAGATGGTGGTCGAAGTGTTCTTCCGCGGCTGGGGCAAGGAAGGGCTGGTACGGCAGGCGTCGTTCCATCGCCTGCGCGACGACAAGCCAGCGACGCCGGACGCGCTCGAGCAGCCCGAACCGGTCACGTCGGCCACAGCGACCAGGCGCGCCAGGAAGGCGGTGGCGACTGCGACGGCGACAACGGCCGCCAAGAGCACCGTCAGGAAGGCAGCTGCAAAGAAAGCCGCGAGTAAACGCACCGTGGCGAAGAAAGCGCCGGCCACGAAGCGCGGCAAGTCGCGCGGCATCGACCTCGACGACTCCAACCTGCCAACGCTCAGCAGCCCTGGCCGCGTGGTCTACCCGGATGCCGGCTACACCAAGCAGGACGTCTGGAATTACTACCTCGCCGCCGCGCCACAGCTGCTGGAGGAGATCGGCGGCCGCCTGATATCCATCGTCCGCTGCCCCGATGGGATCGGCGGCCAGCACTTCTTCCAGAAGCACGTGAAGCACGGCTTCGGCGACGAGGTGAAGCCGTTCAAGCTCACCGAGAACGACGGCGACGAGGCGACCTACTTCTACGTCGACAGCCTCGAAGGGCTGATGTCGCTCGTGCAGATGAACACGATCGAGATCCACCCCTGGGGCTCGCGCATCGAAACACTGGAGCAGCCCGACCGGATCGTGTTCGATCTCGATCCGGATCCTTCCATCGACTGGCCGACGATTCGCGCCGCCGCCAGGGACGTCCGCGATCGCCTGCTGGAGGTCGGCATCGAATCCTTCCCGAAACTGTCCGGTGGCAAGGGCGTGCACGTGGTCGCGCCGCTCAAGCCGAAGGCCGACTGGGAGGCGGTGCGCCGGTTCTGCGACGCGTTCGCGGACACGATGGCCCGGCAGTCGCCCGAGCGCTACGTGGCGACCATGAGCAAGGCGCAGCGCAAGGGCCGCATCTTCATCGACTGGCTGCGTAACGGGCGGGGCGCCACCAGCGTGGCGAGCTGGTCGCTGCGGGCGCGCAAGGGCGCGCCGGTCGCTGTGCCGGTGACGTGGGCGGAGCTGTCGCGCGTGCGCAGCCCGGCCCGTTACACGCTGAAGGACGCGGCCAAGCGCGGCATGCCCGACGAGGCCGCGGCGATCATCGCGCGCGCCAAGCCCTTGCCGGTCTGATCGATTTTCGCTGCCGTCCTATCCGCGTGTCGCGAGAGCGCGCGTGCGCGACAGGACATGCGTGGCACGACTAGGTGCTGTGGCCCGCACAAAGAAGAACGGCGGCATCGCGCCGCCGTTCATTTGACCTGTTCGATGTCGGATCAAGGCGTCGGCGGCGTGGTCGTATTGCCGTTCTGCTGGTCCGAATCGGTGCTCGTAGTTCCCGTGCCCGTACCGGTGCCCGTGCCCGTGCCGGCGTTCGTCGTATCCGTGCCAGTACCGGTACCGGTACCCATCGTGTCGGTACCCGTGCCCATGGTGTCGGTCCCGGTCGTGCCCGTCGTGCCGGTGCCCGTCATGTCGGCGGACGTACCGGTGGTGCCGGTGCCGGTCATGTCGGTGCCGGTGGTGCCCGTCGTATCGGTGACGGGTGCGGTTGTCGCGGTGGTGTCGGAGCCCGCCGCGGTAGTGGCGGACTGGTCGGCGGTTTCCTGGCGGCCGCAGGCGCTCACCAGCAGCACCGTCGCCGCAATGGCCAGAGTCTTCTTCATGATCGTTTCTCGCTCGTGGGGGAGGGCCCGATGACCCGCGATGAACTCTCGCAGATGCGATGGCAGGAATTCGTCAAACGCATGTGAGCGCAATGTTCGGCCGCGCGAGTGTCGAACTCCGGAAAAAACTTCCCTTCGGCGCAACAAGCGCGTGAATCCCGCATGAGTTTTACCGCCCCGCGCAGGCTTCGCGTTGGCATGCCTCTTGCGGATAGTCCTTGGTCGCATTACAGCGCGGCTCCATGCACGCAGATTCCGGATGAAGGAGGGCAGTTCAGTGCGTGATCAACAGTTGGGACGCCAGCTCAAGGACGTCGCGAGCGATGTCGCGCGACTCGGGGCGCAGGCATTCAACGCAGGTCGAAACTGGCTCAATGACAGGAGGCAAGACATGCATCACAACGAACACGGCAATCAGCACTCGAGCGGTAGCGAGCGCGGCCAGCACGGTTATCAGTCGGAGAACGCGCACAGCTCGCGTCAGGGCAGCGGGCGCGAAAGTGGACAGTGGGAGCCGGGCTATACCAACCAGATGAACCAGGGCGAGATGTTCGGGCGCGGCAACCAGTACGGTCAGAACAACTACGGCACGTCCGACTACGGCCAGCAGAGCTCGAGCGGCCAGGGCTACGGCTCTCAGTTCCAGGGCAGCTCGGGCCAGTACGGGCAGGGCCAGCAGTACGGACAGAGCGGCTACGGTGCGCAGAGTGGTCAGGCCTCGGGTTCGATGGGCTATAGCGGCTACGGCTCGTCGCAGCAGCAGTACGGCCAGGGCAGCTCGCAGTCGCAGCAGCACGACGCGCAGCGCGGCTACGGCGGCCCGCAGAGCCAGCAGTACGGCCAGGGCTCGCAGCAGCATGGTCAGGGCGCCTATGGCCAAGGCTCTCAGTACGGCCAGGCCTCGCAGGGTTCGCAGTACGGCTCGCAGATGCACGGCAGCTCGCAGCAGGGCCAGTCGCAGGGCTTCGGCGAGCAGTACGGCCGTACGCCGGGCTACGGCGCCTATGGCGGCGAGAGCCAGGGCTCGGGCGGCCGCTCGTTCGGCCAAGGCTACGGTTCCAGCTCGGGCTACGGCTCGCAGGGCGGCTACGGCCAGCAGTACGGCGCGGGCTCGAGCGGCAGTAGCTACGGCCAGCAGGGCAGCAGCTACGGCGGCGGTGATTTCTCGCGCGATCGCGAGTATCTCGTCGGCGGCTTCGGTGCGTCGCAGACGGGCGTACACGGCGGTTACGGCAGCCCGTACATGCAGCACGAGACCAGCTTCTCGAGCTGGCGCGGGCAGGGCGACTACGGCAGCACGCAGATGAACCCGCAGGCGTCGTCGCAGCAGTACGGCTCGCAGGGCTCGCAGCAGTACGGCTCGCACGGCTCGCAGCAGTTTGGTTCGCAGGGCTACGGGCAGGGCTCCCAGCAGTCGGGCGGCTCGCAGGGCTACGGGCAGCAGGGCAACGGCTTCGGCGAGTCGCAGTACGGCACGGGCCAGTCCCAGTTCGGTTCGAGCCGCGGCTATGGCGACGGTGGCTACTCCAACCGCTCGCAGTCGAGCTTCTCCGGCAACAGCCAGACGCAGTTCGGCCAGGGCTCGGGCTCGTCGCAGTTTGCGCAGGGTGCGCAGGGCGGCATGCACGGCTACGGCAGCCAGTCGCAGGGCCAGCATCGTGGCCGCGGCCCGAAGAACTACGTACGTTCGGACGAGCGCATCATCGACGACCTCAACGAGCGCCTGATGAATGCGCACGACATCGACGTGTCCGATGTCGAGGTGCGCTGCGAGGGCGGCAAGATCGTGCTGGACGGCACCGTCGAGCAGCGCTGGATGAAGCACCGCATCGAGGACATCGCCGAGTCCTGCGCGGGTGTTCGTGACATCGACAACCGCGTGCGCGTCGGCTCGTCGCAGTCGTCGACGTCGGGTTCGCGCTCGTCGATGGGCTCCCAGTCGTCGTCTTCGTCGTCCTCGGCCGGCAGCAGCGGCTCGTCGTTGTCGTCGGGTTCGACCGGCGAGCAGTCGCAGTCCTCGCTGTCGGGCAGCTCCGGTTCGCAGTCGCTGAGCGGCTCGGAATCGGCGAGCAGCGAGTCGGGCGACGCCGGCTCGCGCCAGGCTGGCGGCACGGCCGGCGCGTCGCGCAGCAAGGACGGCTCGTCCTCGCGCTCGGGCACCAGCGGCACTACCGGCGGCAGCGCTTCGCAGCACTGACGCGATCACGGAAAAGGCCCGCCTACGCGGGCCTTTTCTTTTGCCTGCCGTTCCGCCCTCAGGGCATCGGCGGCATGTGGCGGAGGATCTCGATGCAGCGCATGCCCGCGTCCTCCGCGCGCGAGAGATTGGCCATCGCAGCGGGAATGTCGCCGATCTCGATCATGTGTCGCGCCGCGGCGGTCGCCATCGTCAGCGCGTTTACCTCGTTGGAGAGGTCGTGGCGCCAGCGACCGGTGTAATGCACCGGCCGCGGGAACGGGCCGGCCGGCGGGAACCCCTCATGCATGTGACGTCACGGGTTCGCCGGGCACCGACAGGCGCGCGAGCTGGTTGTGGATCGTGCGCACGCTGACGCCGAGAATGCGCGCCGCCTCGGTCTTGTCGCCGTCCACCTTCGCGAGCGTCTTGAGAAGCATCTCGCGCTCCACGTCGGCGTAGCTCATTCCGACGTGGAACACGATGCTGCTGTCGTCCTGATGCAGCGGCAGCGCGCGCCGGCCCAGCGGCGGGATGCGTATCAAGCCGCCGTCGCTCATCAGGTAGGCGCGCTGCACCACGCTGCGCAACTCGCGCACGTTGCCGGGCCAGCCGTGCCGCAGCAGCATGCGCTCCGCGTCGGGCGACAGGCGCTTGTCCTGGCCGTGGTCGCGATTGAGCCGGTCGACGAATACGTGCGCGAGCAGGATCACGTCCTCCCCCCGCGCGCGCAGCGGGGGCAGGGCGACGATGAAGTCGGCGAGGCGGTAGTAGAGGTCCTCGCGAAGCACGCCCTGTTCGATCGCCTGCACAGGATCGCGATTGGTGGCCGCGACGATGCGCACGTCGACCGGAATCGCCTCCGTGCCGCCGACGCGCGTGACCTCGCCCGTCTCGAGCACGCGCAGCAGGTAGACCTGCAGCGCCGTCGACATCTCGGTGACCTCGTCCAGGAACAGCGTGCCTCGATGGGCCTGCTCGAAATAGCCGACATGGCGCTGCTGCGCGCCGGTGAAGCTGCCGCGCTCGTGGCCGAACAGGTGGCTGGCCAGGAGGTCGGGCGCGATGGCGCCGCAGTTGACCGCGACGAACGAGCCACGCCGCCCGCTGCGTGCATGCACCGCGCGTGCGACGAGTTCCTTGCCCGTGCCGCTCTCGCCGGTGACGAGCACCGAGATCGGCGTGGGCGCGACGCGGTCGATGTCGCTCGCGAGCCTGCGCACGGCATCGCATTCGCCGACGATGCCGTCGGGCCGGTTGCCGGCCGCCAGCGCCATCGCGCGCGCCGATGCGGCCTGCAGCAGCGACTCGAACTGGCGCGGGCACAGCGGCTTGAGCAGATAGTCCAGCACCGGCAGCCCGACCGCTCGCGCGGCGTTCTCGACCGACGGCTCGCCGGTCATCAGCGCAATGCGGCTGTGCTGGTGCGCGTCGAGTTCTTCGAGCAGGTCGAACGCAGTGCCATCGGGCAGGCTGACGTCGAGCATGGTGAGGTCGCTCATGCCGCGGCCCATCGCGCGGCGCGATTCCTCGAGCGAATGGGCGATGGACGCCTGGAAGCCGTGCGCACGCGCGAAATCGGCGGCGGCGGATGCGAACGTGGCGTCGTCGTCGATGATGAGTACGGACGGTTGAGCGTCGGCCATGGGCGGGCCCGTGTTACGAGTGGCCCGCAGGCTAGTCGTGCCGCGGTTAACGCGACGTATGAGCCTGCAATCCTTTCGCAGGCCTGCAGAAGCTTCGCTCGCCTGATGCGGCTGCTGTCACGCGTGTATCACCCGCGGCCTGCGCGAAATGCCCGCGCTATGCGTGATCCGTGCATCGACGCCGCCTGCGGTCGCCGCAGGCGCGGCGCGAACGCAGCTTCCGTGCCAATACTTGCCCCTGAAACGCGAAAGCCGCCCGGAGGCGGCCTGCGAACGACGATGACGTCGTGAACCTGGTGGGCGGTGCAGGGTTCGAACCTGCGACCCTTGCCGTGTGAAGGCAATGCTCTACCGCTGAGCTAACCGCCCGGGTGGGGCGCGAAGTATAGAAGCCGCGAGCGGCTTTGCCAACATTCCGCGTGATGCGATCCGGTTGGGAAGCGACGACGGCGGCCCGCCCACAGTGGCTCAGTCGAGCGGCCACCCTGCCGGCCGGCGAGGGGCCTCAATCGGCGGAAACGGGAAGCCGCGGCCCGTTCCGCTCGCATCGTTCCCGGCGTCGAAGCCGTCGACGCGGCCCGCATGCGGAGTCACCGGTGCCAGCACCAGGCGCATCCAGTGGCGGGGGCGGCCGCTTGACGCGCTGAAGTGGTATGTAGCGCCGAGCGCATTGGCGCGGTCGCGAATGCCCTGCAGGCCCAGGCTGTCGGGCTGCGCCGGGACGTCGATCGCCCCCTGCGCATCGCTGATCGACAGTTGCAGCTCGCGGCCTGCACCCGTGTCCTGAAGGTCGAGCTGGACGTGGATCTCGCCGCCGCAACCGTGGCGCACGCCGTTGGTCACGGCCTCCTGGCTGATCCGGTAGACGCCGGTCGCGATGTCGAGCGGCAGCGGGGCGACGTCGCCGCGAATGGCACAGGTGTAGGCGACGCCGGCATCGGCCGCGATCTCGGCGAGCGGCCCCGCGGCGAGCGCGCGCTCCAGCCCGAAGCGTTCCAACGCGATCGGATGCAGCCGGCGGATCACGTTGCGCAGGTGGCCGTGCGCTTCGGCGACCATGCCGCGCAGCAGTTCGAGTTCCGCGCGCATCCCGTCCGTCGTGGCGAGGCGTTCGGCGAGCCGCAGGCGCGTCGCGAGCGCCGTCATGTCCTGGCCGATCTCGTCGTGCAGTTCGAGGCCCACGCGGCGGCTTTCCGCCTCGCGCTGCGCCGAGAGTCGCGTCGCGGCATCGCGCAGCGCTTGCGTCTTGTACTGCAGCTCCTCGATCGAGCGCGACAGGTCGATGCGCTGCGCGAGCATGGCATCGCGGCGCGTGCCCAGCAGCAAGGCACCGGTGGCGGCCACCGCGAAGATGCGCTGGATCTCCTCCGCAGGCCAGGCCGCGAAGGCACCATGCGCCACCGCGAGGAAGCAGCACGAGACCAGCGCGAGCGCCGCCACTGCCGCGCGCCGGCCGCGGGTGGCGCCGATCACCGTCAGCGGTACGGTGACGAATACCCAGTTGTAGATGGTCGGAATGCCCAGGCCCGGCACGAGGGTGAGGCCCACGCCGAGGCTGGGCAGCAACGCCAGCGCGTAGCGCATGCGCCGCGTTCGTTTCGGGACGGGATCGCGCTTGTCGAGCGCCATCACGACGAGCGGGACGAGCGTCATGATCCCGGCGTAGTCGCCGAAGGCGAACGTGAGGAAGAGCTGCACCGGGTGCGTCACCGTCTCGTCGTCCAGCCAGCGCAGGCCGACGAGGAACAGCCCGTTCGCGGCGGCCCCGACGAGGCCCGCGACCACGGCGTACGACAACGCGTGCGTCGACGCGTCGCCGTCGCTGCGTGCCGCGTACTGGCGTACCTCGCGCACGACTACGGCGTAGATGAGCCACGGCACGAGTGTTCCGCCGATGGCGGGGACGAGGTCGTCGAAGACCGGGAACACCGGCGAGGTGATCAGGATGCCCGCCCACTCGGCGAGTGCGAGGCCGGGCCAGAAGCGCATCGGCGTAGCCCACAGCGCGGCCACGCGCATTCCGGCCGGCAGGAACCAGTACGCGGAGGACAGGGAATACAGTGCTGGCCAAGCGGCGGGATAAAGGATGAAGATCATCCACGGCGCACGACGCCAGCTTCTCATCGCCGTCCCGATAGAATTTCCGGCCCCGCGAATCGTCATCACATGCGCGCTCTAAGAATTATTCTGGTCGACGATCATCCGATCGTCCGTGCGGGTTTCCGCCAGCTGCTGGACATGCAGTCCGGCTGGGGCGTCGTCGAGCTCGGCAGCGCGGCCGAACTGGCCGCCTACCTGCGCGGCGGCGAGGTCGACGTGCTCGTCCTCGACCTCTCCCTCGCCGATGCCGACGGCCTCGTGCTGATCCGGCAGGTCCTCGCCGCGAAGCCGACGCTGCCCATCATCGTTCTTTCCATGCACGACAGCGGGCTCTACGTGCAGGACGCCCTCGCGGCGGGTGCGATGGGCTACGTCACCAAGCGCTCGGGCCCGGACGAGATCGTGGATGCCGTCAATGCCGTCGCCGCGGACCAGCAATACCTCAGCCAGGACATCCGTGCGTACGCGCAGAATCCGGCGGCGGGCAACCTCCACGCGCCGGAGCTCACCGCGCGCGAGGCGCAGGTCTGGCTGCTGCTGGCGCGCGGTCATACGGTCGCGCGCGTGGCCAGGACGATGGACGTCAGTCCGAAGACGGTCTATGCGCATCGCAGCAGCATCTACACCAAGCTGGGTGTCTCGTCGGACCACGAACTGCGCCAGCTGGCGCTGAAGCGTGGCGTCATCTAGCGCTCGCACGGCGCGGAAGCGCACCGGGGCCGCCTCCGCCCTCAGGCGGGATCGTTCTCCGCGGCGCGACCGACCGGGCCGGGCACGTAGCCCGTAGGCGGCACGGCGGACGCGACGCGGTTGCGACCGGCCTGCTTGGCCATGTACATGGCGCGATCGGCTTCCGACAGCAGCTTCTGGTAGCCGTAGCCCGAGTGGCTCGTACACGCCACGCCAATGCTGGCGGTGACGGGGACATGGCAGCCGCCCGAGAGATAGTCGAGCTCGCCGATCGCCCTCCGGAAGCCTTCGGCCAGCGCAGCCGCCTGGTCGATGTCGAGATCCGACAGCGCGAGTGCGAACTCCTCGCCGCCAAGGCGGCCGATCGCATCGCGCTCAGGACACAGGCCGCGACCGATGTCGGCGACCTGCTTGAGCACCCAGTCGCCGACGGCATGCCCGCATTCGTCGTTGATGCGCTTGAAGTGGTCGATGTCCAGCAGCAGCACGCTGAGCGGACGCTGGCGCTGCTCGCAGTCCGACAGCAGGCGTGCGGCGGTCGCGCCGAAATGCCGGCGCGTGGCCAGGCCCGTGAGCGAGTCGGTCTGGCTCAGGCGGCGCAGCACGCGGTGCGTGCGGCGCGAATGCCATGCCCAGTAGGCGACCACCGCGATCGCCAGTCCCATCAGCACGATCGCCAGCCGCATGGCGCGGGCCGACTCGGCGAGCGCGCGCTTCTCCGCGGTGAGCGCACGGTTCTGATGGGTCAGTACCGCGGCCTGCTGTTCGCGCTCCAGCGCCTGGTGGCGCGCGAGTTCCATCGCGTATTCGCGGGCCTGCGCATCGTCGACGAGCGTCTTGTCGGCGGCGTGGTACTCCTCCATGTAGTTCAGCGCACGCCCCAGCTCGCCTTTGCGCTTCGCGCTGAGGTAGAGCACGCGATAGGCGGTGGCAAGGGGCATCCAGTGCGGATCCTTGCCGTCCAGCGCCACGATCTGCTGGGCAGTGCGTTCGGCCGCCTCGAGATCGCCGTCGGCGAAATGCAGGTCGGTGAGCTGGCCGTAGTACTCGGCGGTGAGGCGACCGTAGGCGACGTCGCGCACGCCGTCGAGATTGTTGCGCAACAGTTCGATCGCCTCGGCCGGTTCGCCGATGTTCTGCAGGTGGCGCGCGCGCGAGGCAATGACGAGATAGACGCCGATGGGCTCCTTGGCCGCATCGCAGGCGGCTATCGCTTGGTCGAAGACGGCATCCGGGATGCCGCCCGTGTCGGCCAGAGCATTCATGGCGCGCACGCGATTCTCGTGCGCGGCGCAGAGGACACGCGGCGTGCCGCCAAGCTTGATCTGGCGCTCTGCGTACGCACGTGCCAGCTTCGCTTCGCCGAGCTGGTTGTACAGCGTGGCGGCGACTGCCAACCCGAGCTGGCGGATCGCCGGATCGCGCACCTTGCGCTCCATGGCCAGCGCTTCCGACAGGTAGTGCAACCCGTCCGGATAGTCGCGCGTCAGCGCGCCGGTGTTGGCGATCAGCAGCGCGGCGCGATAACGGAGATCCATGTCGCCGGCGTCGCGAGCGAGGCGCTTTGCGACGGCGATGCCGGCGGGATAATTGCCGAGCACGATCTGCTCGTGCGCCTGCAGGAATTCGAAGAGTTCGCGCTCCGCGCGCGTGGCATCGCCGTCGAGAGTCCTGGCCTGCGCCAGCAGGGCGCGGAATTGCCGCACGTCCGACGACCGCACGCTGTCCGCACGCGCGAGTAGGTCGCCCAGTGCCGAGCCCCATGCCGGCAAGGCATGCGCGAGCAGAAGTAGTGCCGCCGCAAGTATCCGGCGGCCCATCGGAAAATTCGCCACGGTGTCCCCTGGGCTTCACGCGTCCCTGACACTGATTATGCGGCGCGCGACCGATAAACTTGAGTCGGTCGCGCGAGGCTAAGTGAACGGGAGGATCGCAACGCCACGGGCGGAGCCGATCCCGACCGTCGCTTTGACAGTACGTGGTCGTACGGGGTGTATCGCGGGTGAAGGGTAGACTTGCGGGCTCAGTCGTTCATGTCCCCCATCGATGACCCGACCTTCCTCCTTCGACCGCGACCAGCTGCTGGCCTGTGCCCGTGGCGAGATGTTCGGCCCCGGCAACGCCAAGCTGCCGGCGCCGCCCATGCTGATGTTCGATCGCATCACCGAGATCGCCGAAACGGGTGGCCGCTACGGCAAGGGCGTGATCCGGGCGGAGCTCGACATCCGCCCGGACCTCTGGTTCTTCGAATGCCACTTCCTCGGCGACCCGGTGATGCCCGGCTGCCTCGGCGTCGACGCCATGTGGCAGCTGGCCGGCTTCTACCTGCCGTGGCTGGGTGAGCCCGGGCGCGGCCGCGCGCTCGGCGTGGGCGAGGTCAAGTTCACCGGGCAAGTCCTGCCCGAGGCGAAGGTCGTGTCCTACGAGATCGACATCCGGCGGGTGATGCGCGGCAAGCTCGCGCTGGTCATCGCCGACGGCCGCACGTACGTCGACGGCCGCGAGATCTACGTCGCGAAGGACCTGCGAGTCGGCCTGTTCGGCTCGACGGAGGGCTTCTGATGCGGCGCGTCGTCGTCACCGGCATGGGTCTGACCTCCTGCCTCGGCCGCGAGCTCGACACCGTGTCGACCTCGCTGCGTGAGGGGCGCTCGGGCATCCGCTACATCCCCGAATACGAGGAGCTGGGCCTGCGCAGCCGCGTCGCGGGCGATCCGGGCCTCGACTTGGACGCGCTTGTGGATCGCAAGCTTCGGCGCTTCATGGGCGATGCCGCGGCGCATGCTTACGTCGCGGCGATGGACGCGGTCGCGCATGCAGGCCTCGACCCGGCACTGCTGCGCAGCCCGCGCGCGGGCGCGATCGCCGGCTCGGGCGGCGGCTCGGCGCAGTGGCAGATCGAGACCGGCGAGCTGCTGAAGAACAAGGGCGTGCGCCGCATCGGGCCGTACATGGTGCCGCGCACGATGTGCTCGACCGTGTCAGCCGCGCTCGCCACCGCCTTCGGCATCCAGGGCGTCAGCTATTCGATTTCCGCGGCCTGCGCGACCTCCGCGCACTGCATCGGCGCAGCCGCTGACATGATCCGCCACGGTATGCAGGACATCGTTCTCGCCGGCGGCGGTGAGGAACTGCACTGGGGCATGACCTCCCAGTTCGACGCGATGGGCGCGCTGTCCACGTCGTTCAACGACACGCCGGAAACGGCGTCGCGCCCCTACGACGCCGACCGCGACGGCTTCGTCATCGCCGGCGGTGGCGGCATGTTCGTGCTGGAGTCGCTCGGGCATGCGCAGGCGCGCGGCGCGACGATCCTGGCCGAGCTGGTCGGCTACGGCGTGACGTCCGACGGCGTCGACATGGTCGCGCCGTCCGGCGAGGGCGCGGTGCGGTGCATGCGCATGGCGCTGGACGGGCTGGATCGCCCGATCGACTACCTCAACACGCACGGTACCTCGACCCCGGTTGGCGACATCACCGAGCTGCAGGCGGTGCGCGCGGTGTTCGGCGACGCAATCCCGCCGCTGTCGTCGACGAAGGCTCTGAGCGGCCACTCGCTCGGTGCGGCCAGCGTGCACGAGGCGATCTATTGCCTGCTGATGATGCAGGGCGGCTTCATGGCGGCCTCGAACAACATCCGGACGCTCGACGAGCGCGCGGAAGGCTATCCGGTGCTGCGCGAGACCACGCCGGCGCAGCTGCGCACGGTCATGTCCAATAGCTTCGGCTTCGGCGGCACGAATGCGTGCCTGGTGTTCTCGCGCTTCGAAGGATGAGCGCAGCGGTGCGCGGTCAGTAGACCGCGCACTGCATGAAGCGCACCGGCCGGCCCGAGGAGTCGGGGCTCTGGATCTGCAGTCGCGAGGCACGCAGCAGCTCGTAACGCTTCATCACCGAGCAGATCGCATCGTCGTTCGCGACCGACGGGTCGGCGAGATAGACCTGCAGCGTCGAGCGCGTCGACCACAGCGCGCGTTCGACGCCCGGCAGTTCCTTGATCTCGCGCACGATGGCCTCGCGCTCCTCGTCCTCGCTCATCGGCGCGGCGGGAGCCGGCGTGGGCGTTGCGGCAACGCGAGGCGGGGACGTCCGCGTCACGGTCGCCGGGACGTCCGCGGAATCGGCAACGGTCTCGTCTGCGAACTGCGACAGCCCGAAGCCGACCGCCAGCCCGACCGCCGTCGCCGCGGCCAATGCCGTGCCGGTGGTGCGCAGTGCTCGTGCATGGGCGCGTGCGGCGACTTCGGCATGCACGCTCGGCGGCAGCAGAGGGCCGACCAGCTTCCAAAGCTCCTCGCCGTCGACCAGTTCGACGTTGCCGGTGGCGTCCCGCGCCTGCGGCTCGACGCGGCCGGGCGTGACCACGAGGCCACCCACCGCCTGCGAGGTGCGGAACGCACGCGTGAATTCCTCGACCGAGGCGCGGGTGACGACGTGCGACAGGCCCTGACGGCAGGTCAGGATCCACGGCCGGCCGTCGCGGTAGACGTGCACTTCGCCGGCGGTGCCTCGGCGCGCCTGCTGCTCGGGCGATTCGCGCTCGAAGCCCGATGCCGCCAATGCGTCGACGACGAGGTTCGACAGCTCGCGCCAGCGCATGCCGGACAGGATCGCCAGGCCTTCGCGGGTCTCCAGGCGCGCGCGCTGGGCCTTCCAGATCCATGCGATCGAGATGGCGGCGATCAGCAGCGCAACGACGAGTCCGGCGATCAGCGCAACGGCAGGCGACATGGGCGGGCCAGGCGGGACGGGGCGAGGACTATAACCGTGGCCGCGGTGACGGTCAGCGGAAACGCTCGTTGAGCACGCGGCGGATCTCGTCCTCGATCGTGCCCTTCATCGCACCGAGCAGGAAACCGAGTTCGGCCGTGACGCGCACGGCACCCGGCTCGAGATGCACGCGGCCGTCGACGCCGCTGCGGCGGAACATCAGCGAGTCGCCCTGCCAGCCGTGCTCGACGCCGAAACGGCTCGCGAGCGTCTCGGCGATGTGCTGCACCGCCTCGCGGGCGCGATCGGCGGCGAGGGCGTGCGTGTGGCGGATGTCGATCGTGGGCATGCGGCCTCCAGGGCGGGGATCGCACGCATTGTCCGACATCGGCCGGCAACGCGGCGTCGCCATGCTAGATTCCCTGCGCGTGACCGTCCTCCGACTGCGCCCGACCGATTCCGACCGCGACCTGCTCGAATTCGAGCCGGGCGTGCACGCCATCCTGCCGTCCACGCTCGATGCGCGGCAGGCGGACGACGCGCCGATCGCGCACGTCTATGTCGACTCGCGCGGTGTCTGGCTCCAGTTGCGCGAAGGCGTGCGCGGCGTCTACGTCAACGGTCGGCCGATACGCCGCATGTCGATGCTGCGCGCGGGCGATTCCGTGTTCATGGCGGGCATCGAGTGCGTGCTGATCGGTCGTCGTCCCGACCCGGCCGGCAGCGGCACGCAGCGCTCGGAAGGCCGCGCGGTGTTGCGCGCGATCGCAGGCCGCCACCACGGGCGCTGCTTCGCGCTGGAGCGCGAATGCGTGCTCGGCCGTGCGGACGACGCCGACATTCCGATCGACGATGAGGCCATCGGCCCGCGTGAGGTGGCGTTGCATGCGACCGCCAAGGGCGTTCGTGCCACGGCCAGTACCCCGGGCGCGCCCGTCTGGGTCAACGGCCATCCGCTCACCAACGCGCTGCTGGTGCCGGGCGACCAGCTTGTCGTCGCGGGGCAGCACCGCTTCGTCGTCGAGGCCTCGCGCCCACCGCACGAGGACGAGCCGACCGGCGAGCGCCGGCCCAGCGAACGGCATGCACCGCCTGCGCAGGCACGGCGCGCCGCGCGGCGGCTGCCGTGGCTGATCGTCGCCGCGGTATTGCTCGCGGGCGCGCTCAGCCTGCTGCTGCTGTACGGCGCGGGCTGACCGGCCGCAGGCGGCGCCACAGGCGCCAGCCCAGCAGCACTGCGGCGATGGCCGCATACAGCGCGGGCTCGCGGATGTCCGACTTCACCAGCCACCAGAAGTGCAGCACGGCGAGTATCGCCACGGCGTACACCAGCCGGTGCAGCTGGCCCCAGCGACGCCCGAGTCGCCGCATCGCGCGCTGGAACGACGTCGCCGCCAGCGGGACCAGCAGCAGCCACGCGGCGAACCCGACCGTGATGTAGGGGCGCTTGGCGATCTCGGTCGCGATCTGCGACACGTCCAAGCGCAGGTCCAGCACGGCCCAGGCGGCAAAGTGCAACGTCGCGTAGAAGAACGCGTACAGCCCCAGCATGCGCCGGAAGCGCAGCAGTACCGGCTTGCCAGTGACCTGACGCAGTGGCGTCACGGCCAGGGTGACCATCAGGAAGCGGATCGCCCACAGGCCCAGGAAGTGCTCGACGGCGGCGACCGGGTCCGCGCCCAGCGCGCCGCTGCCGAGTACCAACTCCGAGCGGATCTGCCACGCGAGCCACGCCGCAGGTGCGAGCGCGAGCAGGTGGACGAGCGTCTTGGCGACGACGACGGCCGGCTCGCTACGACGCTTGCCCGCCCTCGGGGCAGGGCGGCTCAGAACCACTTCCTCAGGTCCATGCCCGCGTACAGCGATGCCACCTGGTCGCCGTAGCCGTTGAACGGCCGCGTGGCGATGCGGTCGGCGAACAGGCGCGTGGTGGTGCCGGCGATGCGTCGCTCGGTCTTCTGGCTCCAGCGCGGATGGTCGACCGCCGGATTGACGTTGGAGAAAAAGCCGTACTCGTTCGAGGCGTAGTCGTTCCAGCTGGTGAACGGGCGCTTCTCGACGAAGTCGATGCGCACGATGGACTTGATGCTCTTGAAGCCGTACTTCCAAGGCACGACCAGCCGCAGCGGCGCACCGTTCTGCTGCAGCAGCGGCTTGCCGTAAATGCCGGTGGCGAGCAGCGTCAGCGGATGCATCGCCTCGTCCATCCGCAGGCCTTCGCGATACGGCCAGTCGAGCGCCGGATAGCCAAGGCCCGGCATCTGCTTGCGGTCGGCGAGGGTGGTGAAAGCGACGAACTTCGCCTTCGACGTCGGCTCGAAGCGCTTGAGTACCGAGGCCAGCGGAACGCCGAGCCAGGGGATCACCATCGACCAGCCTTCCACGCAGCGCAGCCGGTAGACGCGCTCCTCGGGCGTCGGGCCCCTGATGAGGTCGTCCAGCGCGATGCGGCCGGGCTTCGCGCATTCTCCGCCCACGGCGACCGTCCATGGCGTCGTCCGCAGCGTGCGCGCTGCCTTGGACGGGTCCGCCTTGCCGGTGCCGAACTCGTAGAAGTTGTTGTAGTGCGTGATGTCCTGGTAGGTCGTGCGCGTCTCGGCCGTGGTGAAGCCCGAGCGCATGCGCGCGGGGTCAACGCGCACCGCGGCCGGCGCCGGCGGTGGCTCGGCGTCCGCGCAGCCGGAAAGCGCGAGTGCCGGCGCGGCGACAAGCCCGGCGACCAGTCGCCGACGGTCGCGATAGACCGCCTCGTCGGTGATTTCGCGGGCGGGGATCCTCAGGGCATCGCGCAGCGACATGGCCATCTCCGGTGGACGGTCGATTAGACGACGGCATGCATGAAAAAGTTGCAGCGCCGGGGCTGGCGGCCGTGCTGCGCTGCGGCATACTCGACCTTCACCCCGCCATCAGGTGCCCTGCGATGCCCCGCGTCTTCAACTTCAGTGCCGGCCCCGCCACCCTTCCGGACGTCGTCCTCGAGCAGGCGCGCGACGAGCTTCTGGACTGGCGCGGCGTCGGTGCCTCCATTGTCGAGCTCAGCCATCGCGGCAAGGAGTTCATGGGCGTCGCGGCCGAGGCCGAGGCCGACTTGCGCCGGCTGCTGTCGATTTCCGACGACTACGTCGTGCTGTTCCTCGCGGGCGGCGCCACCACCGCGCAGGCGCTGGTGCCGCTGAACCTCGCCAGCGCCGGCCAGCGCGCGGACTACGTCGTGACGGGGCACTGGGGCAAGACGGCGATCAAGCAGGCCAGGCCCTACGTCGACGTGAACATCGCGGCGACGAGCGAGGCCGGCGGCTTCCGCGACCTGCCCGCGCGCGCCGACTGGCAGCTGTCGCCCGACGCCGCCTACGTGCACATCACCGCGAACGAGACCATCCACGGCGTCGAGTTCCGCGACATCCCGGACGTCGGTGACGTTCCGCTGGTGGCCGACTTCAGCTCGAGCATCGCCTCCGAGCCGCTGGACGTGTCGAAGTTCGGCGTCATCTATGCCGGCGCGCAGAAGAACCTGGGCCCGGTCGGCGTGACCGTGGTGATCCTGCGTCGCAACCTGCTCGAACGCGCCGGGCAGCCGCGTGCCGACATCTTCGACTACCGCTCACACGTCAAGGGCGAGTCGATGCTCAACACGCCGCCAACGTGGAACTGGTACTTGGCCGGCCTGGTATTCAAGTGGATGCTCGCCGAAGGCGGCGTCGAGGAGTTCGCGCGACGCAACGCGCGCAAGGCCGCTGCGCTCTATGCCGCGATCGACGGCTCGGGCGGCTTCTACCGCAACGACGTGGCCGCGCCGGTGCGCTCGCGCATGAACGTTCCGTTCTTCCTGCACGACGCGTCGCTCGACAAGGCCTTCCTTGCCGAGTCCGAGGCCGCGGGCCTGATCGGCCTGAAGGGCCATCGCGCGCTCGGCGGCATGCGCGCGTCGATCTACAACGCGATGCCCGAAGCGGGCGTGCGCGCGCTGATCGGGTTCATGGACGATTTCAGGAAGCGCCACGGGTGACACCCGCCTACGACGAAGCCTGGTTCGCGGATCGCGCGGTCGCGGGCGTTCGCGGGCTGGCGGCGTACGACCCGGGCCACGACGTGGCGGCGATGCGCGAGCGCACCGAGTGGCTGGTCGAACTCGGTTCCAACGAGAACCCGTACGGCCCGTCGCCGGCCGCGCGCGCCGCGGTGCTCGATGCGCTTCACGGGATGCATCGCTATCCGGACCCGCGCGGCACCCGCCTCAAGCACGCACTGGCCGCGCTGCACGGCGTCGAGCCCGCGTGCATCCTGCTCGGCAACGGGTCGCACGAGCTGCTGATGCAGTTCGCGCAGGCTTTCGCCGGCGCGGGCGACGACGTCGTCTATCCGCGATACGGCTTCGCCGTGTTCGCGCTGGCGACGCAGGCGGCGGGCGCGAACGCGCGCGTTGCGCCGGCGCTGCCGGTGGAATCGGCCATGCCGCTGGGTCACGACGGCGATGCGCTGCTTGCGGCCATCACGCCCGCCACGCGGCTGCTCTACATCGCCAATCCGAACAATCCGACCGGTACGTGGATCGATGCGGCGACGCTGCAGCGGTTCGTCGCCGCTGTCCCGCCGGAGGTCATCGTCGTGGTGGACGAGGCCTATGCCGAACTCGCGGACGCACCGGACTACCGGAGCGCGCTCGCGCTGACGGCCGCGCACGGCAACCTCGTCGTCACCCGAACCTTCAGCAAGGCGTATGCGCTCGCGGGGCTGCGCTGCGGCTACGCGATCGCGGCGTCAGGCTTCGTGGCCGTGATGGAGCGGCTGCGCGAGAGCTTCAATGTCAATTCGGCCGCGCTGGCGGCCTGCGAGGCGGCGCTCGGCGATGCTGCGCATCTCGAATGGAGCCGCGCGCGCAATGCGGAGCAGCGCACCGTGCTCGGCGATGCGCTGTCGCGCCGCGGCCTGCGGGTGCTGCCGTCGCAGACGAATTTCCTGCTGGTCGGGCTCGGCGAGCGCGCGCCGGCGATCGAGGCGCACCTGCTGCAGCGCGACGTGGTCCTGCGCCCGATGGGCGGCTACGGGCTGCACGGCTGGACGCGCATCACCGTCGGCAGCGCCGATGAGAACCGCCGCCTGCTCGCGGCGCTGGACGAGGTGCTGGCATGAGCCTGGATTGGATCGCACGTCGCGGCGGACCGCTGCGCGGACGCGTGCGTGTGCCGGGCGACAAGTCGATCTCGCACCGCGCGATCATGTTCGCGGCGCTGGCCGAAGGCACCAGTCGCATCACCGGTTTCCTCGAAGGCGAGGATACGCGTGCCACCGCGCGCGTGTTCGAACAGCTCGGCGTGCGCATCGAAGCAGCGTCGCCGAGCGAGCGCATCGTGCACGGGGTCGGGCTCGACGGCCTGCGCGCATCCGCGTCGCCGCTCGACTGCGGCAACGCCGGCACCGGCATGCGGCTGCTCGCGGGCCTGCTTGCCGGGCAGTCGTTCGACAGCGTGCTGGTGGGCGACGAATCGCTGTCGCGACGGCCGATGCGCCGCGTCACCGAGCCGCTGGCGCGCATGGGCGCGCGCATCGAAACGGCGGACGGCGGCCTGCCACCGCTGCGCATCGAGGGTGGTGCAGCCCTGAACGGCATCGATTTCGATTCCCCGGTGGCCAGCGCACAGGTGAAATCGGCCGTGCTGCTCGCGGGCCTGTACGCGGACGGCCGCACCAGCGTCGTCGAGCCGCGCCCGACGCGCGACTACACCGAGCGTATGCTGCGTGCATTCGGCGCCGACATCGAGTTCGCGCCGGGCCGTGCAAGCCTCATGGGCCGGCCGCGCCTGCGCGCCGTCGACGTGCATGTGCCGTCCGACTTCTCGTCGGCCGCGTTCTTCATTGTCGCCGCATGCGTGGTCCCCGGCTCGGATCTCGTCATCGAGGGCGTGGGCATGAACCCGCGCCGCACGGGCCTGCTCGACGCGCTGCGGCTGATGGGCGCCGACATCGAGGTCGGCTCGCCGCGCGAGGAAGGCGGTGAGCCGGTGGCCGACCTGCGCGTGCGGGCCAGCGAGCTGCGCGCCATCGAGGTGCCGGCCGAGGTCGTGCCCGACATGATCGACGAGTTCCCGGCGCTGTTCGCCGCCGCGGCCTGTGCCACGGGCACCACCGTCGTGCGTGGCGCCGAGGAACTTCGCGTCAAGGAATCGGACCGCATCGCTGCGATGGCCACCGCCCTGCGTGCACTGGGCATTGCCGTCACGGAGACCCCCGACGGCGCGCTGATCCAAGGCGGGCAGACGCACGGCGGGCGCGTCGACAGCCTGGGCGATCACCGCATCGCGATGAGCCTGGCGGTGCTCGCGCAGCGCGCGGAACGGGATGTGTCGATCGGCGACGTGGCCAATGTCGCCACTTCGTTCCCCGGATTCGTCGAACTCGCGAACGGGAGCGGAATGGCGCTGGCGGTCAGTCGCCCAGATTGAAGTCGATCGGCACGATCACCTGGCCGACCGTCGGCTGGCCGCCCGCCATCGCGGGCTCGAAGCGCCAACGGCGCACCGCCTGCATCGCGGCGCGGTCCAGGTCGCGCGAGCCGCTGGACTGGGCGAGCGAGGTCGACGTCGGCACGCCGTCCGGCCCGATGTAGACGACCACCAGCACGGTCCCGCGCTCGCCCGAGCGCAAGGCGCGCGGCGGGTAATCCGGCGGCGGCGTCTGGCCGGGGATCGGGCGTGGTTTGCGATCGACCGCCGACGACGCGACGGGCGCTTCCGGCTGCGCCTGCGCGACGGGCGCGGGGGCGGGGCGGGGCGCGGGCCGCTCGACCGGGCGCGGCTCCGGCGGCGGCGGTTCCAGCGGCCCGATGCCGGCGCCGCTATCACCTGCGATGGGCGCCGGCAGTGGCGCGTAATCCGGCTGGGACGTTGCCGGTGGCACGCCGCCCGCGCGGAAGAACGCATTGTCGCGATGGCTGCGCATGGCGATCACGAACAGCACCAGCCCGACGCCGAAGGCCAGCAGCGCCCACAACCACGTGCGCCGCGACGGCTTCCATTGCGACGGCGGCCGGGGAGCGGGCGGGGGCGTGGGATCGGGCGTCGCCATGCGTGTCGGTTCCATTGGTAGATGTTCGCAGCGCGCCCGTCGACGCGCCGGGAAGAGCGCGAACCACGCGCTGCGGTGATAATGCCCGTCTTTCCCCGCTCGACGAACCCGCCATGCTCGATCCGGTCCTCCTGCGCCAGCGTCCCGCCGAAATCGCCGAACGCCTCAAGGCCACGCGTGGCTACGCGCTCGATGCCGCCGTGCTGGAGTCGCTCGAGAGCGAGCGCAAGCAGATCCAGACGCGCACGCAGGAGCTGCAGAACCTTCGCAACACGCGCAGCAAGGCGATCGGGCAGGCCAAGGCGAAGGGCGAGGACGTTGCACCGCTGATGGCGGAAGTGGCCGGCATCGCCGACGAGCTCAAGGCCAGCGAGTCGCGACTCGAGACGATCCGCGACGAGATCGAGGCCATCGCGAGCGGCATCCCGAACCTGCCGCAGGATTCGGTGCCGCCGGGCGAGGACGAGAGCGGCAACGTCGAGCAGCACCGCTGGGGCACGCCGCGCAGCTTCGACTTCAAAGTGCTGGATCACGTCGAGCTCGGTGCGCGCAACGGTTGGCTCGATGGCGACACGGCGGCCAAGCTGTCGGGAGCGCGCTTCACGGTGCTGCGCGGCCCGCTGGCGCGCCTGCACCGCGCGCTCGCGCAGTTCATGCTCGACCTGCACACGGGCGAGCACGGCTACCTCGAAGTCAACGTGCCGGTGATCGTCAACGCCGACTCGATGCGCGGCACCGGCCAGTTGCCGAAGTTCGAGGAAGACCTCTTCTCCACCGCGGTCGGCGACTCGAAGCGCTACCTGATCCCCACGTCGGAAGTGCCGCTGACCAACATCGTGCGCGACGAGATCGTGGAAGACGCCCAGCTGCCGCTGCGCATGTCCGCGCATTCGATGTGCTTCCGCGCCGAGGCCGGCAGCCATGGCCGCGACACGCGCGGCATGATCCGCCAGCACCAGTTCGAGAAGGTCGAGCTCGTGTCCATCGCGCGCCCAGAGGAGAGCGACGCCGAGCACGAGCGCATGACGCGCTGCGCCGAGGTCGTCCTCGAGCGCCTGGGCCTGCCGTACCGTCGCATGCTGCTGTGCAGCGGCGACATGGGCTTCTCGGCGTCCAAGACCTTCGACCTGGAGGTCTGGCTGCCGTCGCAGGACACCTATCGCGAGATCTCGTCCTGCTCGAACTGCGACGCCTTCCAGGCCCGCCGCATGCAAGCCCGCTGGCGCAATCCGGCGACCGGCAAGCCGGAGCCCGTGCACACGCTCAACGGCTCGGGCGTCGCCGTCGGCCGCGCGATGATCGCGGTGATGGAGAACTACCAGCAGGCCGACGGCAGCATCGTCGTGCCCGAGGTGTTGCGCCCGTACATGGGCGGCGTCGACGTCCTGCGCTGAGCGTCCGCTGGCACCCGATGAAAAGGCCCGCTCGTCGAGCGGGCTTTTTTCTGTCCGCGGCTCAGGCTGCGCGGGACAGCGGCTCGCGCAGGCCGGCCATGGCCGCTTCGATCGCCGCCGCGCGGCGTTCGGGCGAGATGGACACGCCGTCCGCACGGACGAAGCGCAGTGCGCGCACGCCCAGGAAGCCGAAGATGAAACGCAGGTAGGGCTCGATGAAGTCGGTCGGCTGGCCCGCGTGGTCGCCGCCGGCCGCGATCGCCACGATCACGGTCTTGTCGGGGACCAGGCCCTCCGGGCCGGCCTCGGTGTAGCGGAACGTCTTGCCGGCGACGGTGATCCGGTCGATCCATGCCTTCAGCGCCGACGGGATCGCGAAGTTGTACATCGGTGCGCCGATCACCACGGTGTCGGCGGCGAGGAACTCCTCCAGCACGGCGGCCGACTCGGCTGCCGCCGCTTCGTTGCCGAACGTCGCCGAGGACAGGTGGGGCAAGGCGTCGGTGTCGAGGTCCCGGCGCAGCACCTCGACCGCCGGGTTTGCGCGCCGCTGCTGCTCGACGATGGCGGCCGTGATCTGGCGGCTGACGGAATTGGCGCCGAGGGCGCTGGAGTCGAGGTGGAGGAGCTTCATGGATTGTCCTGTCTGCGGCATGGCCGGGGTGCAGGAAACCTATGGCGTTGCAGAAATAGAATTAAGGTAGTCTAATGTCACGTACCGTTGCGGGCATGGAACTGTCGTCATGAACGATCTGAATGACCTGTACTACTTCGCCGCCGTCGTCGAGCACTCCGGCTTCGCCGCCGCCGAACGCGCGCTCGGCATCCCGAAGTCGCGCCTGAGCCGACGCATCAGCCAGCTCGAGAACGATCTCGGCGTGCGTCTCTTGCAGCGCTCGACGCGCCGCTTCGCCGTCACCGACGTCGGCCAGAGCGTGTACCGCCATGCGCAGTCCATGCTCGAAGAAGCCAAGGCCGCGCGCGAGGTGGTCGATCGCCTGAGCGCCGAGCCGCGCGGCGTGATCCGCGTCAGCGTGCCGGTCGGCATCGCGCAGCAGCACATGCCCAAGCTGCTGCCGGAATTCCTCGCGCTGTACCCGCAGGTGCGCGTGCAGATGCACATCAGCAACCGGCGCGTGGACGTCATCAACGAAGGCTTCGACGTTGCGCTGCGCGTACGCACCAAGCTCGACGACGACGGCAGCCTGGTGATGCGCAGCTTCGGCCAGATCCAGGAGCTGCTCGTCGCCAGCCCGCAGTACCTCAAGCGCATGGGGCGCCCGCAGACGCCGGATGAGCTCACCGAGCACGTCACCATGTCGATGAGCGAGGACGAGGCGCGCCAGCGCTGGGAGCTGCACGGCCGCAACGGCGAGGTGCGTCGCATGGAACTCAAGCCCCGCATCATGGGCTTCGACTTCCCGATGCTGATGCAGCTCGCGAAGCAGGGCATCGGCATCACGCTGCTGCCGGAGACGATCTGCGCCGAGGCCGTGCGCACCGGCGAGCTCGAGGTGGTGCTGCCCGACTGGCGCCTGCCGCAGGGCATCTTCCACGCGGTGTTCGCCTCGCGTCGCGGCATGCTGCCGGCCGTGCGCGTCTTCATCGACTTCCTGGCCGAACGCGCGCCGGCAATGGTCGAATCCGCGCGGCTGCAGTGCTCCGAGATCCATGGTCGCCCGTGCACCGAGTCGATGGAGCTCGCGACCCGCGGCGTGCAGGTCGCAACCGCCTGAGTCCATGCGACAATCCGGCGCCGCGCAATGCGGCGCCGTTCCGACGGCGTGCCACGGAGAGGTGGCCGAGTGGTTTAAGGCAGCGGTCTTGAAAACCGCCGAAGGGTCAAACCTTCCGTGGGTTCGAATCCCACCCTCTCCGCCAAATTCAAGGGTTTAGGGGCTTGCAAGCCTCCGCCGGCCGGTCCATGGTTGTCCCCGTTGGGACACTTTGGGACAGCGAGTGGCGACCTTCGAGAAGCGAGTCGGCAAGACGGGAAAGACGACCTGGCGCGTTCGCGTGCGTCGTCAGTCCGGCCCGTGGCTGACCAAGTCGTTTGCGAGAAAAATCGAGGCTGAGGCGTGGGCGCGATCCATCGAGCACAAGCTCGACACGGGCGAGAGCGTGCCGTCATCGGAAGCCCGCAAGCGCACGCTTGGCGATGCGATCGACCGCTACCTGCAGGTCACGCTCCCGCAGTCGAAGTTCCAGAAGAACACCCGCGAGCAGACGCGGATGCTGACGTGGTGGAAAGAGGAACTCGGCAGCCGCCCGCTGGTAACCGTTACCGCGTCGACCATCGCCGAGGTTCGCGACCGAATCGCGCTCGAGAAGACGCGCACGGGCAAGGTCCGGTCGGGCGCCACCGTAAATCGCCGCATTGCTGCGCTGTCGGCTGTGCTGACGGTCGCCGTGAAGGAATACGGCTGGATCCCGAAGAATCCGGTTCCCAACGTCACGCGGATGCCGGACAGCAAGGCGCGCGAGCGCTTCCTCTCCGAGACCGAGCGCCGCGACCTGCTGGCCTGCTGCGACGTCTCCGACCTCAAGCTATTGGGCCCGCTGGTTCGCCTCGCGCTGGCCACTGGCGCGCGCAAGGGCGAGCTGCTGGGCCTGCAGTGGCAGCACGTCGACCTCGATCGCCGAACGGTGCGCTTCCTGGACACCAAGAACGGCGAGTCCCGAACGGTCCCGCTCGCGCCGGCCGCGGTGGAAGTGCTGCGCCAGTGGAAGGCAGGGCGCCTACCTGTCGGCGCGGTATTCCCGGAGACGGTGGACGTCGTCGACAAATACTGGCGCGAGGCCCGCGGGGACGCTGGCCTGACCGACTTCCGATTCCACGACCTGAGGCACTCAGCGGCGAGCTACCTCGCGATGAGCGGCGCGTCGCTGATGGATATTGCGGCCATCCTCGGACACAAAACACTCGCCATGGTGAAGCGCTACAGCCACCTGAGCGAGCAGCACACGACCGCAGCGGTCGATCGAATGGCCGAGCGGTTCCTCGGCTAAAGCGGCGGAACCGAGTGCGCTAACACTCGGCCCGCCTTCCACAACCGTCTGATAGGGGACGACCATGGCGGCAACGATTATCGCCTTTCCAAAGCAGCGCCGCGCTGAAGACGACTTTGTCCGTACGGTTCGCACGGACGACGAGTTGGCCTTTCTCCGCCACAACTCGGATGCGGAGCTGCGATCCTGCTATCGCAACATGCAGGACGCGTTCGCGCGGTATCAGGCGTCGAGGGCTCGGAAGTGAGCGCGCAGATTCTTAGGTTCCCGGCACGGCAGCAGCCGGACGTTGAACGCCAGCGCAAGCTTGCACTTGAGGCACGCGAAGACCGCCTGCTGCGGCGTCTCGAGGAAATGATCGCGGCTGTCATGCGCGGCGAACATCAGGACACCGAATCCGACGACGTAGATGCGCGTCTCGCGCGGGCGATTGCTAACGCGATAGAGCGCGCGCCTCGCAAGCAGTGACTGTCTAATCCGCGCCTAGGCTGATCCCCGAAAAGCCGGTTACCCCACCGGCTCGGCGCGGCTCTCTAACGGGGGCGCAGGGGTGCGCGTCGTGGCACAAGGGAAAACTCGCTATCTAGATGTGGTGCCGTGCAGCGCCAGGCGAGTCTTTGAAGACCCTCGTTACAAGGATTCCGTTGCCGCGGAGACGTGGCAAGTTGCTCCGAGGCTTGTAACCGATGACCGCATGCGGTCGGTCTGGGTGATGATTGAGCGCGCCGCGGGGGCGCCGGGTGGCTACTTCGGGTCGGACTGGGCAGTCACCTTCCTGCTCGGTGCACTGTATGCATTCGATCGTGCCGCCACTGATGACCCTTGGGAGCAGAAGACGCAGCGGGAGCGCCGGGAGTGGATGGCAAAGATGGATGCCGCGGTTGATGTGCTGGAATCACTCGCCACTGAAGGTCCCGCACCGGCCGAGGCTCTACCGTTTCCGGTGCTACGCGACCTGCTGAGAAAGCTGGGCGTCGGTGTCCGCGGCGTTGCGCCGAATGGAACTGCCTATTCGGAAGGGTCCAATACGGTGGACCACAGTCAGCTCTGGGACCTGTCCAGAAATGAATGGTCGATCCCAGAAGCGCTCAGACACTATCGCGAGCAGTGCCATAGATCGTGGATTGAGCAGCCTCTGAGCAAGCCACGAGACATAAAGGCTCCGAGGGCACGCTTCATCATCAATCTGTCTGATTGGCTAGTGTCGAACTACGGGGCGCCGCTGCAGGACGCTATAGCGACGACCGCGGAGGTGATGTTCGACGACGACGCCATCAATGTTCGACTGGTTCGTCGACTAACCACCGGACGGTAACCGGCAGGATTTTTCCGGCGCCGGAGAAAATCCTGCCTCTTACGCGAATACTCCAGCGGACAACCTGCACCTACAGCAACGGGCATACCGCCCAACACAGTAGGAGCAGGCAGTGGCACGCAGGCTACAGACGGTTTCTCAGTTCGCTGCGGAGCGAGGCTTCACGGAGCCCTCGATTCGCTGGTGGATCTTCAACGCGGCGGCGAACGGCATGCAAGCGCTCGGCGTCGTCATGCGGATCGGGCGCCGCGTCTATATCGACCCCGAGAAGTTCGACGCTTGGCTGGAGGCGCAGCAGCCTCAGGCTGGTGCCGCGTGACAGGGGCGGATGCTCTGCGCGCCTATCAGGCCCTCTATCAGCCCTCGGCTGAGCAGTTGCGCCGTTACCTGCCCGAGCTGGGCGAAAGTCTCGCGGCGCAGCTTGACGAGCTTCACAAGCGTCCCTGCGCCGATCGATGCGACCGCCTCGCCGTGAACCTCGAGGGCGCACTCCTGCACGTCCGCCGTTACCGCGAGCGCCTCCTAGTCGAAGGGGAGGGGCATGGCGAATGAGCGCGCAAACGTGGTGCCCCTCGCCAGCCCTGCGCCGGCGCGGAAGCCCGTCGTCGGTTTCGCCCGGGCCGACTCCATCCAGATCCAGCCGATCGACTGGCTGATCGACGGATGGATCGCAAAGGACTCGCTCGCTGGCCTCGTCGGTCCCTCCGGGTCGTGCAAAAGCTTCCTGGCGATCGATTGGGCCTGCCGGGTCGCCACGGGCACGCCGTGGAATGGGTGCGACGTGCAGCGCGGTGCGGTGTTCGTCATCGCAGGCGAGGGCAGGAACGGGCTCCGCAAGCGCATCGAAGGCTGGTCGTTCCACACGGGCGTCTCGATCGAGGGCGCGCCGCTTTTCATCGCGTCGACCATGCCGCCGCTCGCGGACGGCTTTGGTGGGGTGCACGTCATCGCCGAGATCGAGGAGCTGACGGACGAGCTGTTCTTCAACTGCGGTGGCATCGAGCCGTCCCTGATCGTGATCGACACCGTTGCACGTGCGATGGCCGGGAAGAACGAGAACAGCGCCCAGGACGTTGGCGAGCTGATCGCTTGCATGGACCTGCTGCGAGACCGCTGGGGCGCCACGGTGCTGGCGGTGCATCACACGGGACACGACGCCTCAGGCCGTGCGCGCGGGTCCAGCAGCTTCTATGCCGCGCTCGACAGCGAGGTACTGATGAAGCCGCGGGCCAACGCGCTGGAGCTGAAGCAGACCAAGGCGAAGGACTGGCAGCCACCGCACCCGATCCTGCTCAAGCCGTCGCCTGTGTTCGTGACTGTGCCCGGCACCGACACGCAGACCACGACGCTGGTGCTGATGAATGGTGGAAAGGCCGAGCGTCCGGCAGACCGAGACGGCGCTGTGCGTGAGCTGCGCGAGCAGGGGCTCAGCGTGCGGGCGATCGGCAAGGAGCTGGAGATGTCCAAGTCTGCTGTCGAGCGTGCGCTCAAGCGGCTTGGCGAGGAGGTCGAGCCATGAGTCGAATCGGCGTCTCGGACCACTGTCCCACGTCCCCTGTCTCTAGACAGGGGAGCGGGACGGGACAGTTGGGTGTCTCGCGGGACAGCGTGTCCCGGGACAGCGTGGGACAAGCGGGACAGGTCCGACTTTCAGTTTTGGAGATGCGAAAAAATGACTTGGCGGGCGGCTTCCGCCGTCTCGGTCGTGGACTTCCGACCCGCCCAGGGTGGGGGAAGAGTTCACAGCCCTTGCGGACGGACACCGCCGCCGAAGGTTTCTACGTGCATCCCCAATTCAAAAGACGACCCCCCTCGGGAGGGGTGAGAGCTAAGTCTGGCGCGGCTTTCGGGTACACCGCGCCGACCATCGCTTTGTGCCAAACCCTAACAATTTTCTTTTCCCGCCATGGGCGCCACTAAGCGAGTCGCCTGCGATGTCTGCGGCCATCCGATCGGCCAGCCGGCCACCGGTCGAGCCCGTCGCTACTGCTGCAGCGCCTGCCGAGTCAAAGCCTGGCGCAACCGAAACATCATCCGCGCCGCCCTGCACGAGATCAGGTCGGCCATGTCTGAGGAGACACCCAATGTCGGAACACCCGGAAGCCCGAGCCTTTGTGACCGCTGCGGGCGCGCTTTGCGAGACGCTGGTGCAGGAACTGACGCGACAGCACCCGGAGATGGCGCAAGGCGTCTGCCAAGCGTTGGAGAACGGTCATCGAATGCTGATCGCGATGGAGTGTGACGCTGCGGGTACGCGCGTCGGCCTGTGCACGGTCGACGACTACCAGAAGCTGCGATGGGTAATCGCTGTGCCGTCGAAACCGCCTTCGGGCAGCGTTTCGTCACTCGCGCATTGAGTTTTGTATCACCAGCGCGTTGAGCATCTGCAGCTCGACGCGCATCGTGATCGAAACATCGGAGACACGACAAATGCGCAACCAGAACCGTATGCCCGCGATCGATCTCGGCCCCGCGTTCGACCGCTACGAGGCGTCGGGCCTGAGCCGCCCCAACAATGTCCATGCTGGCGCATCCGACGAGGAGCTGATTCCGGCGATGGTCGAGGCGGCAAAGCAGTTCAAGGCCACGACGCAGCGTGTCCAGGAGATCGAACAGCGCATCGCCGCGAGCGGTGGCGCCGAAGTCGCGAACCGCCTGGCGACCATCGAGCAGATTGTCGCGAGGATCGACCAGGGCGGCGGTAGTGGCTCGGCGCCGGCTCCTCGCGCCTGGTCGGATGACCTCGTGGCGAACGAGCGCTTCAACGCCTTCGTGAAGGAAGGCGCAGGCAAGGCCCGCTTCGACGTGCAGGCCGCGGTGACCTCGGCCACCGGCTCTGGCGGCGACCTGGTCCAGCGCCAGCGCATCGGCATCTCCAACCTGCCGCAGCGCCGCCTGCGCGTGCGCGACGTGCTGCCGGTGAGCTCGACGACCAGCAACATGCTCGAGTTCCTCAAGCAGAAGACGCGCACGAACAACGCCGCGATGGTGGCCGAGGGCGCGCTCAAGCCCGAGAGCGTGCTGGCGTGGGAGGCAGCGACCGCGCCGGTGCGCACGCTGGCGACGCTGCTGCCGGCGACCAAGCAGATCTTCGACGACGCGCCGCAGTTCCAGAGCCTGGTCGACAACCAGCTCCGCTACATGCTCGCGGAGAAGGAAGAGGCGCAACTGCTGATGGGCGACGGCACGGGCCAGAACCTGCTGGGCCTGTTCTCGCAGGCGACCGCGTACTCCGCGCCGTTCGATCCGGCCGGCACCGAGACCATGCTCGACGTGCTGCTGCTCGCGATGGCGCAGCTCGCGCAGACCGGCTACGAGACGGACTTCATCATCGTCAATCCGCTGGACTGGACGCGGATGCAGATGCTCAAGGACGGCGACGGTCGCTACCTCGGCAACGGTCCGTTCTCGGACGCCGACGTCGCGCGCCTGTGGCAGACGCCGGTGGTCCCCACGCAGGGCATGACGGTCGACAAGTTCCTGGTCGGCTCGCGCCTGGCCGGCGAGATCCGCGACCGCCAGCAGGCCGTCGTCGAGATCAGCTTCGACCACGAGGACTTCTTCGCTCGCAACATGGTCATGTTCCGCGCCGAGGAGCGTCTCGGCCTCGCGGTGTATCGCCCGGAGGCGCTGATCGCTGGCGACTTCGGCAACGTGACCTGATGGAGCCTTTCGACTCATTCCGGACGGGCTTCCGCCCGCAGGTGCATGCCCTCGAGACCGATGAGGAGTATCTCGAGGCGTACAAGCGCTGGCGCGCCGGATGGCGCAGCAGCGGCCCACCGGAAAGCGAGTCTTCCGGCGCCGAATCCGAGCCGATCGACGGCTCGGGCAGCGGCACCTAGAACCATCGAGGCGTGTGCGCCGGCAGCGTCCGCGCCTCGACGGGGTTGTCACTGCCAACCCCAAGCCGACCAGCCGTGAGTGTCGGCTACTCCAAAACAACCACGGCAGCCCGGGCCGTTGCATAGCCGCGTAGCGGACGTGTCGCTTGATCACCAAGCGTGACGTAAGGAGCAGTGGTGACCGGGCATCTTTTCTAGGAGGCCGACATGACTAACCGTCGGCGTCTCATCCTCCCAATGCAAGGAGAAGGACCATTTCTGGCTCGACTATCGGTGGCTTTGTCGGTGGGGTAATTGGCTGGGTCGCCTCGGGCTTCAACCCTGCGGGCTTCCAGTGGGGCTTCATGATTGGGCCGGCGGAAGGCGGCTACGTCGACGTGGCGCCGGGTGACAGTGAGGAAGCCCATGAGCATCTGTAACGTTTACCTGGATGGTGACCGGGCGCTGCTCGCGGTCGACACGGCCGGCCGGGACTTGGCTGGAAAGCCGGGCGAGTGGAGCAAGCTGGAGATCGTGCCCCACGCCGGCGTGGCGCTCGGCTTTCGCGGCGAGCGGGTGCTGTGCTTCCAGGTGCTGGCGCAGGTCCACATGGTGCCCGGCGGCGAATCATTCGACGCGCTGGAGGCGTCCATGGGCGCGCGTCTGAAATGGGCGCTAGACGCATTCCGCGCCAACGTAAAGCCTGCCCTTGTGGCGGCCTCAGAGTGCGAAGTGATGCTCGTCGGCTGGTCGGCCAAGCGCGGCAGGATGGCGGCGGTCGGCTTCTACCTGGCGGCCGGTGGGAAGGGCTTCGAACGCAGCGAGGTCCAGCACTGCCGGCTAGCGCCTAACGTTAAGGATCCGCCGGTACCGACCGACGGCGCGGAAATGCAAGCTGTCGCTCGACTGCAGGTGGCTGAGATCCGGTCTCGTAGTGATGCGCCTATCGGCGGTCGGCTGCTAGTCGCAGAGATTTGGCCAGGCCGCGTCGAGCTTTCGTATCGCGGGAACATTTAACGTCCAGCGCATGCAAGTGCCGCCACGCGTAGACGAATACCCAAAAGGCGCCGACGAATCTAACGCCGAGTATTGTTACGTCTCAGCGCGTGGCGGCTGTCGCTGCGCGACAGAAAAAATGTCACTTTGTTAGACCCGAATTGCGTTGAGCTACTTTGCAGAGCTCAATTAGCACCAACGTGTCGCGATGGAGATTCCTGAGTGCCGGAATCATTGTGTCAATGTTTTTGTCGCGCTCCTCTACGTCCACTTCTCGAAGTGCATTAGGGAGTTCTTGAAGGGCGGCGCATGAACCCGCGAGACGGACCAATCTTGCCGCGTCTGGGTTGCCGATCACGTGGAGACGATCGAAATGTGCGTCCAGTGACGGTACGCCGATCCGTAGGAACTCGGCCCGGATCTCCTTCCAAGGGTCTCCTTCCGGGCGCGAACTGCTCTTGAGAGCGGGCAAAAGCTCATCAGCGATCCGCTTCAACGCCAAATCTGTATAGCTTAGTTCCGTCACGAAGCGAATCAGCAGTAAGTCCCGTTCGCCACGGTCATGAGCGGCGCGTTTGGCTTCACCATCCTGCTGCAAAGCAACGGCTCGCTCGGACAGCCCTACCGCTTGCTCGGACACCTGGTGGGTACGGCGAGAAAGCTGGTAAACGGCGAGGCCTAGGCCTAGTGAAATTGCAGCCGCAACGTAGTCGGCGACCGTACCCCACGCCGGCTCCAGCGGGCACAAGCTAAAGTCCATCGACTTCCCCAAGTCGAAACTGTTGGCTAGATCTTCTCATGATCAAGTGACTGCTTTACGTGCGCACGTGCCGTCAACCGTGCGCAGTGCAGCACTGTTTCAGGCGCTCTACCGCCTTCGCTCGGCATAAATTCGCAGCGTGGGCTCAGCCCCTGCGACGCGAGCCGGGATACTCCCGGGTATGAATCGGCACCCTGACCTCCGGTACCGCCGCACCGAGAACATGGTCGAGTGCCGCCTGCGCGGCGCTCGGATCGCCTACGCGAGCGCAATGAAGGACGGGCGCTGGCAGTTGCGGTGCCATGGCGACGACTACCCAAGCTGGCACGACGACTACGAGTCCTGCCTCAAGGAAATGGCCTACTGGGCGCGCAAGTACGCCTGGGCGCAGGTCCGACGCTGATCTCGGAGAAATCCGACAGACCGGCTAAGCCCGACGCTGCAATCTGACGTTGCCCCGCGCGGGGTTCAGGGGAGACCCGAAGGCAGGCGCCGATAACCGCGCGGGGCTCTAAGATTGCTGCCAATTTCTAGTGCTTCGAGGCTGGCGTGAGCGACGACCAAAAGGATATCGACGACAGCGTCACCCGGGCCCTTTTCATCGCCGGGTCGTCATACGTAGTTGCTGTTATCGCTCTAGTCGCATATGTCATCCGCTTCGGTAAGCGAGAGTGGGGTGACGTAGATCAATGGGGCCTCTTCGGAGACTTCTTGGGGGGCGTAGTAAATCCTGCCGTGGGCATTGCTACGGCACTACTTGTCGTCTTTACGCTCAAAGTTACGCGTACAGAGGCCCATCGGACGCGGCAGCAGTTAGACGATCAGCTGAACCTCCTGCGTAAGCAACATCGTCTTGGAGAAATGCTGAAGCGTCTTGATGGCGCGATGGATGAGTGGCGACGGTTAATGGAGCGCCCGGTACGTCGATTGGTAATCTACAACGGCAGCCAGCTAACCGAGGTTTCAACCTGGCAAACGCTTGGCGACGCTATCGACTCAGAGCAGTTCAGAAACCAGATCTGGGCTACCGTCGCTGTCCCTGCAGAGGCCGGCAAGGCGAGGGCGGCTTGGGAGCCGATCGTCAACGATGCCCGCCACCTCCTTCACGAGATTGCGGCCTATTGCAATGCGTACGAAGTAGAAGCAGGCAACCGCACGGTCGCCGACTACTATCGCCGGCGCTTGGCATATGGTGTTTTGACGATCGATGCGATGGGCTTGCTGCCGGTCACCGTGAGGAATGCGATGGACTTTGAGGAGCTCGAAGTTCGATCGCTCCAGCGTAGCTAGCAAGCTAGCCTCGCGGTCTGGGCGTAGCCGGGTGCTTCTGCCCCGCCACGTCCTGTTCCATAGCCACTACCTGCGCGTCGCCTTCGATTGCTCCGCGATCCTGACCGTGGCGCCGACCCGCCAGCTGAGCACATAAACGGCGGGAGCCCTGCGCCCCCGCCGCACTACCTCAGGATGCGAGATAGAGCCAGAGCGAAGCGAGAAGCTTCGCGAGCTGGCGCAGGTCTATCTCGACCTTAAACTGGAGCTTGAACATGTCGTTCTCACGGCATGTGGGCACTCCAGGCCGGCCCAGAGCACCCGTTGGGATGCCTGGCGTTCTTTATCGTCGCGTTGCTACGACGTCGCGGTCTGCTGTCGCGATCAGCTCGCGCGAGTTCGAAGGTTCCGCTCCGCTTGGCTGGGCCGAAATAGCTGGCTTGCCTAACAAGTCAGCATGCTTTTTAGCGTCCGCAAGGACGAGGTTCCGGTGGCCAGCTGCATCGCTTCCGCCCCATTGAGCAGCCGCTAAGCCACCCCGACTCCCCCGCTAAGGTTCGTCTAAGCCACCGTAGCGGCCTACGGTCACCATACCGCCTGCCCGTCACACAGTCAGGGCTTGACTCGGCCGCCTGTCGGCGTGGGACAAATTTGGGACAGCGCCGCCGTTGACGGGCAGCAATGCCGACGAATGGCGAGCGCGGTAACTGACTGATTTAGTTGCGGGGCGTTAATGGCGTAAGTTGCTGATTATTGGGGGATTCGCACTTGAAAACCGCCGAAGGGTCAAACCTTCCGTGGGTTCGAATCCCACCCTCTCCGCCATTCCCGGTCTTCAGTGCCGGCGCGCTATCGGTTCGCGCGCATCGAGCGAGCGCCCGTGCTCCAGCAGCCAGCGCGTCATCGACTCCGCGTCCATCGGGCGGCTGAAGTAGTAGCCCTGCTGCGCCTCGCAGCGCGTCGAGTCGAGGAACCGGGCCTGTGCCTCGGTCTCCACGCCTTCGGCCACGATGCCGAGTTCCAGCGTGTGCGCGAGGTTCACCACGGCGAGGGCGATCGTGCAGCTCAGCCGGTCGTCCGGGACGCGCTCGACGAACGAGCGATCGAGCTTGATGCGGTCGACGGGCAGCTGCGCGAGATAGCCGAGCGACGAGTACCCGGTACCGAAGTCGTCGATCGCGAGCGACGCGCCCATCGCGCGCAGCTCATCCAGGACCGACGCACCGGGCCGGCCGTATTCCACCAGCTGTTGCTCGGTGATCTCGATCTCGATGTCGCCCGACGTCAGGCCGTTGCGGGCCAGGATCTCGGCGACGCGGTCGAGCAGGCTCGCGTCATTGAGTTCGCTGGCACGGAAGTTCACGCACATGCGAAGCGGCGGAATGCCGAGGTCGCGCCAGGCCCGCGCTTGCCGGCAGGCTTCGCCGAGGCACCACACGCCGAGGTCGCGCATCATGCCGGTGCGTGCGGCGAGCGCGATGATCTCGGGAATCGGATGGTCGGCCAGGGGCGGATGGCTGCAGCGCAGCAGCGCCTCCATGCCGACCGGCCGCCCGCTGCGTGTATCGATCTGCGGCTGGTAGTGCAGGCTGAAGGCACGGCGCTCCAGCGCCTCGCGAAGCTGCGCGCGGTCGCTCCCGAGTCGATGCGCGATGCGGTCGAGGTCTTCGGTGAAGTAGTGGTAGCCGCTGCGCCGCGTGGCCTTGACCTTGTACAGGGCGACATCCGCCATGCGCAGCAGTTGCTTGGCGTCGACCGAGTCCTGTGGGAACACGCTGATGCCGATGCCCGCACCGATCGAGAGCGACCTGCCCTCGATGTCGAAGGGGCGCGCGAGCGCCTCGAGGATGTCCGTCGCCATGCGGCCGCCCGCCGTCGCATCGTCGACGTCGGGCTGCAGGAGCGCGAACTCGTCGTCGCCCAGGCGTGCGAGCAGGTCGGTGGGGCGCACCAGTTGCGCGATGCGCTGGGCGGCCTCTCGCAGCAGCTCGTCGCCGACGGCACGCCCGTAGCGCTCGTTGATGCGCTTGAGGTGATCAATGTTGACGACCTGCAGCACCATGGTCCGGCGGACGCGCAGCGCGGCGGCGATGGAATCGGCCAGCTTCTTGCCGAACGCGGTGCGCGCGGCGAGGCCCGTAAGCGGGTCGATGCGCGCGAGGTGCAGCATGGTCTCCTCGTCGCGTTTGCGCTCGGTTGCGTCGCGGCAGACGGTGATCACGCCGGCGAGGCGGCCGTCGCGTTCGCGAATGGGCGAGAACGAGCAGTCGGCCCATAGCGTCGTGCCGTCGGCACGCACGAGGCGGCGTATGTCGAGCGCGCGACCGTCGCGCAGCGCGGCGTGCAGCACGGCGTCCAGGCTCGCGGCGGCGCGATCCTCCGGCGGCAGCACCGTCGATAGCGGCCGGCCGAGCATGCCCCCGGCAGGGTGGCCGAGCAGTTGCTCGGCGCCCACGCTCCAGAGCCGCACGTGGCCGTCCGGGTCCATCAGGATCACGGCGTGGTCCGCCATGCTTTCCAGTAGCGCGGCGAGCAGGCCGGGGTTGTCGAGATCGAGACGCATGCCTGGGCTCCATCACGGTGCACGGCGTCGATGGCCCCACGCTCGCACCGGGCGGATGGAAGCTTCGTGAGGACGGTTTAAACCCATGGCCGGTGCCGCGCATCCGAAGGGTATGCTCACCGCCGTGCTCGATCTTCCTTCGAACGCCAGCGCGCCCGCCGACGAGGATCGGGCACTCGTGGCGTCTGCCAGCGCCGGCAGCACGGCGGCGTTCGAATCGCTGTACCGGCGCCATGCCGGCCGCGTGCATGGCGTGATCTGCCGGCTGGTCGGCGGGCAGGGCACGCGTGCCGAGGACCTCACGCAGGAGACCTTCGTGCGCGCCTGGCAGGCGCTGCGCGACTTCCGCAACGAATCCGCGTTCGGCACCTGGCTGCACCGGCTGGCGGTCAACACCACGCTGATGGACATGCGCGCGCGCCGCGTGCGCCGCCACGACGAGGGCGACGAGGACGGCTTGGAGTTCGTCGGCCAGCAGGATTCGGCCGGTGCCCGTACGGCGCTTCGCATGGACTTGGAGAAAGCCGTGGCCAGCCTGCCGCCGCGCGCCCGCGCTGTCCTCGTGCTCTACGACATCGAGGGCTGGCGGCACGAGGAGATCGCCGAAGAACTCGGCATGGCCGTCGGCAGTTCGAAAGCGCAGTTGCACCGCGCTCGCACTCTGCTCCGCGAGCGCCTAGGAGACCCCGCATGAACGACGATCGCAACCTTCCGCTCGACGAGGATCGCGCGCTGCCCGATGCGCTGCGCTGGCAGCTGCGCGCCCAGCGTCGCGACGTCGAGCCCGCGAACGACCTCTGGGCCGGCATCGCCGCGCGACTGGAGCCGCCGAAGCCGCGCGTCGCCCGACGCACGCACTGGTACGCGCTGGCGGCGAGCCTGCTGCTGGCGGTGACCGCCGGCGTACTGGTCCGGCCGTCCTACGTCGGCACGCCGGACGCGGTCGCACGGCAGGAAGCGCAACGCATGGCGCGCGAGTACGACGCGGCGCTGCGTCGCATGCCCACCGCATCGGCATCGCGGGACCTCGCGCCAGCGATGGCGGAACTGGACCGCAGTACCCGCGAGATCCGCCGCGCGCTCGATCGCGACCCGAATTCGCGCCTGCTGCTCGACCAGCTGCGCCGCACCTATTCACTCCGCCTCGAGCTGTCCCAGCGCGCGGCCCTGAGCTAATCGGAGAGTTCCATGAAGACCGTCCACGTCACCTCGCTCGCGCTCGCGGCCGCCGTCGCCTTCGCGGCGGCACCGGCCTTCGCGGCCACGCCGATCAACCAGTCACGCCCACTCGATCCGCGCGGTCGCGTCGAGATCGAGAACATGAAGGGCACGATCGAGGTGCGCGCCTGGGATCGGGCTGAGGTGAAGATCGAAGGCATGCTGGGCGAGGGCGTCGAGAAACTGGAGATCGAAGGTGACGGCCGCGAGCTCAGCATCTCCGTGCGCTATCCACAGAGCCGCGGCCTGCGCATCCTCGGCAACCGCAAGCAGGCCGAACCCACGGTGCTGAAGCTGATGGTGCCGCGCCGCGCCGACCTCGACATCTCGGCGGTGTCGGCCGACGTGCTCGCCTGGGGCGTCGCGCCCTCGCAGCTCAGTGTCGACAACGTGAGCGGACGCACCACGATTGCCGGCGCGGCGGACAACGTCGACATCGACAGCGTGAGCGGCGACGTCGAGGTGACCGTCAATCGCGCGAACGTCAACATCGAGAGCGTGAGCGGCACGATTCGCCTGAGCGGGCGCCTGGGGCGCGAGGTCAGCGTCGAATCGGTGTCGGGCGACGTCGCGGTCAACGTGCTCGACACCGCGATCGAGCGCTTCGAAGGCAACAGCGTGAGCGGCGATCTGGACGTGCGCACGGCGCTCGCGCCGCAGGCGAGGGTCAAGCTGGAAACCGTCAGCGGCGACGTGCAGCTGCGCCTGCCGCGCACGGTGTCGGCGGAGATCCGTGGCGAATCCTTCAGCGGCACGCTGCGCGCGCCCGGTGCGAGGGTCGAGCGCCCCGAGCACGGCCCCGGTTCCAACTTCCGCCAGCGCTACGGCAGCGGCAGCGCGGACGTGTCGATCGAAACGTTCTCGGGCGACGCCGACGTGCGCCTGGAGTGACCGGCCGGCCGGTTGCGCCGGCGACCGGCCATCAGTAGCCTTTTCCCCGGGGAAAAACTCGAAGTCGGGGGGAAAGGATGTCCATCCGCGTTTTCATGGTCGACGACCATGCCATCGTGCGCACCGGCGTGCGCATGATCCTGTCGAAGGAAACCGATATCGATGTGGTCGGCGAGGCCGACAGCGGTGAGCAGGCGCTGCCGCAGATCCGGGCGCTCAAGCCCGACGTCGTTCTCTGCGACCTGCACCTTCCGGGCCTCAGCGGCCTCGAAGTCACCGAGCGCATCGTGCGCGGCGACTACGGTGCACGCGTCATCGTGGTCTCGGTGATGGAGGACGGGCCGCTGCCCAAGCGCCTGATCGAGGCAGGCGCCTCCGGCTACGTCGGCAAGGCGGGCGATGCGAACGAGCTGCTGCGTGCGATCCGCGACGTGGCGCGCGGGCGTCGCTATCTCGCGTCTTCGGTCGCGCAGAACCTCGCGCTCGCGGGCATCGGCGGTGGCGGGTCGCCGTTTGACGAATGCTCGCCGCGCGAGATCGAGATCGCCCTTCTGCTCGTGCAGGGCATGCAGCAGCAGGAAATCGCGCGTCGCCTCAGCCTCAGCCCCAAAACGGTGAACACGCACAAGAGCCGCATGTTCGAGAAGCTCGGGCTGTCGATCAGCGACACGGTCGGGTTGGCGCGGCTGGTCGCGCAGTACGGTCTCGGGAATCCGTCGACGAGCGTGATGGCCTGACCGCATAGCGCGGACATCCGCACAAAGAAAAAGGGCCGCATCGCTGCGGCCCTTTTCGTTTCCGGCACGTCGATCAGGCGCGATCGTCGCCTTCAGGCTTCTCGTTGGCGATCGGCGCGTCGGCGACGCCACCCGAAAGCGAGTTGACGCCGGTGGAGCCGGCCGCATCGGCGTCGCTCGACGGCAGCTCGTCGGCTTCACCGGGGGCGTCGGCGGACACCGGGCCTTCGACGCTCTCGGTCGACAAGGCCTTCGACGCGACGTCGCCGGTGGCATCGACCTGGCCCGGTCCGATGTCGGCCAGCGTGTCGTTTTCGACCGTCGCGTCGGCACCGCTCTGCACCCCCGCGGCGGCTTCGGCGGCCGCGTCCGCGGGTGCGCTGGCGACCTCGTCGACCTTCGCAGGTTCGATCGAAGGCGCGCTCGGGGCATCCTCCGCCGTCGGGCCAGGCGTCGGTGCCGGCTTCGCCGCCTCGGCGTCTCGCGACGTGGCGGCGGCGGTGGCCGCGGCGGCGTCGGACGGGGAGGGAGCCGCAGCGGTCGGCGCGTCGGCGATGGCCTGCATAGGCGCCGGAGTTACCGGCTCGACGGGCTCGACGCGCTCGATGGCGGGCGCCGCAGCCGCCGGGGCGGCGGCGGGGGCGGGGGCCGCGTAGGCGGCCTCGACCGCTACGCCGGCGTTCGATGCAGCCTGCCCCGAAGACGACGTGGCCCCGCGCGGGGCGCTATCGGCCTGCGCCGGCACGGTTTCAGGCAGCGTCGCAGCAACTGCCGCGGCGGCTACCGGCGCGGTCGACGTCAAAGGCTTGGGCGCGCGCGGCTCGCGGCCGGCATCGGCCGGCGCCGCAGGTGCCGGGATGTCGTCGAACTCGAACTCGGGCTGCGACTGCGGTGCGGACGGCGTGGCCGGTGCGGCGGACGTCGACAGCTCCTCGTCCTCGCCCTCGTCCTGCAGGTCCGCCGCGTCCAGCGAGTCGATGCCCTCCAGGCCCTCGGCGCCTTCCGCGCCGCGACGACGGCGGCGGCCACCGCGGCGGCCGCGACGGCGACGCGCGCCGTTCTCGCCCTTCGCCGCATCGATCGTCTCGACCTGCTCGAACGCGACCGTGGCGGCGTCGGGCGCCGCGACCTTCGTCTCGGTGGCCGATTCGTTCGTCGCCTGCGCGACTTCGTTCACCAGCACGGCGACGGCTGCCGCATTGACGGCATCCGGTGCCGCCTTCGCGGTCTTGGCGTCGCTCACCGGCGCCGGGGTGGCGACGCCAGGCTGCTTCTCGCGCGGCTCGCGGTTCTCATCGCGGCCCTGCTTGGGCGGCTTCGGTGCGGACGGCTGCGACTGCGGCTTCGGCTGCGGCGTCGGCGGCTGCGGGCCGCGCTCGTTGGCGGGCGTGCCCTTCTTGCCCGGGTGCTGGGCATTGCGGCCGCCCGGCTGCTGCGGTTGTTTGGCCGGCTGCTGCGCCTGCGGCTGGCCGCGACCGTTCTGGCCGCGCTCCTCGCGACGCTGCTCGTTGCGGCCACGACGATCGTTGCGATCGCGACGGCCGTGCTCGCCACGCGCGTCGCGCTGGCTCGGCGCAGGCGCCGGCGGCGGCGCGACCGGGGTCTGGCCACGGAAGAAACGCATGATGCGCTCGACCAGGCCGACCGAATGGGTCGGAGCCGGCGTCGGCGCGGGCTTGGGTGCCGGGGCGGTGGCGACGGGCGCAGGCGTCGGCTCCTTCGGCTCGCGCAGCGGCGCGGGCGTCGCCGGCTTGACGTTGGTGACGGCCGGCGGCGGCGGGATGTTGAGGTGCGCCTTGGTCAGTGCGTGCGTCGCCAGCTTGCGCGGCGTGCCGCGCTGGTAGCTCGGCCTGCTCGTTTCCTCGCCGAGCTCGTTCTCGCGGATGCGCGTCACTTCGAAGTGCGGCGTCTCCAGCTGGTCGTCGGCGACGATCACGATCGGCGCGTCATGGCGCTGCTCGATCTCGGCCAGCGCGCGGCGCTTCTCGTTGAGCAGGAAGTTCGCGATCTCGACCGGCGCCTGCACCAGCACCTGGCCGGTGTTGTCCTTCATCGCGTGTTCTTCCGCGAGACGCAGCACCGACAGCGACAGCGACTCGACGCTGCGCATGCGGCCGTGGCCCTCGCAGCGCGGGCAGACGATCTGGCTCGACTCGCCCAGGCTCGGGCGCAGGCGCTGGCGCGACAGCTCCAGCAGGCCGAAGCGCGAGATGCGGCCGATCTGCACGCGCGCGCGGTCGTGGCGCAGTGCGTTGGACAGCCGGTTCTCGACCTCGCGCTGGTGCTTGGAGGACGACATGTCGATGAAGTCGATGACCACCAGGCCACCAAGGTCGCGAAGGCGCATCTGGCGCGCGACTTCCTCGGCTGCTTCGAGATTGGTGTTGAACGCCGTCTCCTCGATGTCGCCACCCTTGGTGGCGCGCGCGGAGTTGACGTCGATCGCGGTCAGCGCCTCGGTCTGGTCGATCACCAGCGCGCCGCCGGACGGCAGCTTCACCGTGCGCTCGTAGGCGTTCTCGATCTGCGACTCGATCTGGTAGCGGTTAAACAGCGGGACATCGTCCGTGTAGTGCTTGAGCTTGCGCACGTTGTGCGGCATCACCTGCTGCACGAAGTCCTTGGCCTCCGCGTACATCTCCGGCGTATCGACCAGTACCTCGCCGATGTCCGGGCGCATGTAGTCGCGCAGGGCGCGGATGATCAGGCGCGATTCCTGGTAGATCAGGAACGGCGCGGGCTTGGCCAGCGCGGCCTCGCAGACGGCGCGCCAGATCTGCAGCAGGTAGTCGAGGTCCCACTGCAGCTCTTCGGCGTCGCGGCCGACGCCGGCGGTGCGGATGATCACCCCCATGTCGTCGGGGATGTTCAGCGAGTCCATCGCCTTCTTGAGCTCGGCGCGGTCATCGCCCTCGATGCGACGCGACACGCCACCCGCCGTCGGCGAGTTCGGCATCAGCACCATGTAGCGGCCGGCCAGCGAGATGAAGGTGGTGAGGGCCGCGCCCTTGTTGCCGCGCTCCTCCTTGTCGACCTGCACGACCACTTCCTGGCCTTCGCGCAGGAGCTCCTTCAGGCCGGCCTTGTTCGGGTCGACGCCGGCCTGGAAGTAGTCGCGGGAGATTTCCTTCAGCGGGAGGAAGCCGTGGCGCTCGGCGCCGTATTCGACGAACGCCGCCTCGAGGGACGGCTCGAGCCGCGTGATCCGGCCCTTGTAGATGTTCGACTTCTTCTGTTCCTTCGCCGGCTGTTCGATGTCGATGTCGTACAGGGTCTGTCCATCGACGATCGCGACGCGCAGTTCTTCCGCCTGCGTCGCGTTGATGAGCATTCGCTTCATTGTGTGGCGTCCTCGCGCGCATCCGCGCGACGGCGCCGTGGCGTCGTCTGGTGTCGGGCCCGTCGCGCATCGCGCGGGTGGGCCGCTGGTCCAGCGCTGCACACCACGGCGGGCCGCGGGAGCGCTTGTTCGTGAAACTCTTTGTGAAACCTTGGGGCCCGCGGCTGCGTCCGGTTTTCCATCGGCGCCGCAGGTTCGTTTGTCTCAGCCCGACGGCGTCACCCGTCGGTCGAGGGCCGGCTTGACCGGGGCGCGCTGCTAACATGGCCGACCCCGCGGGTCGTGGTCAGGCGCGCACCGGATCGCGGAAGAGGGCTTTCGGCCCGGGCCGCACCAGCCCTCCGGCTGGGGGAAAAGCGACGATCTTCCAGCGAAATCAAAACCTTATCTCGCGGCGCGAGTTTAACAGATAACCCCAAGATGACCACCCAGCCGGCCGCTAGCGGCGCCCGAATCGTCCGCGTTCCGGAAGACCGCGAAGGCCAGCGCCTGGACAACTTCCTGCTCGGCCAGCTCAAGGGCGCGCCGCGCTCGCTGGTCTACAAGCTGGTGCGGTCGGGGCAGGTGCGCGTCAACGGCGGCCGCGCCAAGGCCGAGCGCAAGCTCGAGGCCGGCGACGAGGTGCGCATTCCGCCCGTCCGGTTGGCCGACGAGGGCGAGCGTGCGCCGCCGCCGAAGGGCCTGCTGTCGGCGCTGGACGCGGCGATCGTCTTCGAGGACGCGCGACTGCTCGCGCTCAACAAGCCTTCGGGCCTGGCCAGCCACGGCGGCAGCGGCATCAGCCACGGGGCGATCGAGTCGCTCCGCGCGCTGCGACCGAACCAGAGCCTGGAGCTGGTGCATCGCCTCGACCGCGACACCTCCGGCCTGCTGATCGTCGCCAAGAAGCGCTCGGCGCTGACCGAGCTGCAGGCGCTGATGCGCGAGGAGGGCGGCATCGCCAAGCGCTACCTCGCGCTGCTGGTGGGGCGGATGCCGGACGGGACGATGTCGGTCGACGCGCCGCTGCACATCGGCCTGCGCCAGGGCGGCGAGCGCCACGTGCAGGTCAATGCCGCCGGCAAGCCGTCGCTGAGCCATATCCGGGTGCTCGAGCGCCGCGGTGGGCATTCCTATTCGGAAGTGCGCATCGAGACCGGTCGCACGCACCAGATCCGCGTGCATTCGGCGCACATCGGTCATCCGGTCGCGGGCGACGACAAGTACGGCGACGCCGAGGTCAACCGGCGCCTGCGCGAGCAGGTCGGGTTGAAGCGCTTGTTCCTGCACGCCTCGACGCTGGAGTTCGCGCTCGACGGCGGTCGCGCGCCTTATCTGCTCACTGCGCCGCTCGCACCCGAGCTGGTCGAGGTGCTCGATCGCCTGAAATAGGCCGGGCGTTCCGCTTGGCGTCGATTATTCCGGCTGCAAGGCGTTCGCCTGCTGCTCGTCCAGCGCGAAGCAGCGATCCGGGCGCGGTTGCGGGACGTGGAAGGTCATCGGCACCGCGATCCATTGGGCCACCGGCTTGCCCGCCTGCCTGGCGGGATTGAACGTCCAATCGCGCACGGCGGCCTGCGCGGCCGCGTCGAGCTCGGCGTTTCCGCTGCTGTTCTGCACCTGCACGTCGCCGATGCGTCCGTCCGTCTCGATGCGGATCCGCAGTTGCACGGTACCGCCGACGCCGTTGCAGGCGAGCGCTTCGGGGTAGGCGGGGGGCGGCGTCTGCACGGCGCTCGGTGGCGATGACGCGCCCACGGCGACGGGCGGAGGCGTGTTGCCGCCGCTACAGGCGGCCAGCGCGACGGCGGCGAGGGCGGCAACGAACGGGCGCACGGCGTCAGCCCAGCAGCACGTCGGCCTTGGCCGCGCAGATGAAGTCGTTCTCGGACAGGCCGCCGACGTCGTGCGTCGAGTAGCGCACCATGCAGCGGTCGTAATGCACGCCGAGGTCGGGGTGGTGATCCTGCTCATGGGCGATGTACGCGAGCGCGTTCACGAAAGCCATCGTCCGGTAATAGTCCGGAAAGCGGAACGTGCGTGTGATGGCCTGACCGTCCTCGACGATCGACCACTCGGGCAGCTCGCGCATCAGCTCGCCGGCGCGGGCGGGATCGATACGGTGTTCGGCGCCACGGCGCGGAATGCAGCGGCTCTGGGCGAGGCTCGAGGACATGGCGATCTCCGGAAGGCGCGGCGGGCAAGGCGCGGCGCATGAATCGGGGCCGTCCGCCGGGCGCGACCGCGTGAAGGCGGCGCAATGAAGCGGCAGGACGCGTGGCTAGAATAGCCGGATGATCGATATTTCCGAATCCGCGCAGACCCATTTCCGTCGCCTGATCGAACGCGAGGGAATCCAGGGCCTCGGTGTGCGCCTGTCCGCCGTCCACGCGGGCACGCCCCGCGCGGACGTGCGCCTCGAGTTCGCCGAGCCGGCCGACCTCGCCGGCGACGAATGGGCCATCGACTGCGATGGGTTCACGCTGTGGCTCGAAGCCGCGAGCGTGGCCTTCCTTGAAGGCGCGAGCATCGATTACGAGACCCGGGCGACCGGCGGCCAGCTGCAGATCCGCGCGCCGCGCATCAAGGGCCAGGCGCCGTCCGAGAGCGCGGGCCTGGTCGAGCGCGTGCGCTACGTGATCGACAACGAGGTCAATCCGCAGCTCGCCTCGCATCGGGGTCACGTCACGCTGGAATCGGTCGATGCCGAGGGCGTCGTCTACCTGCGCTTCGGCGGCGGCTGCCACGGCTGCGGCATGGCCGACGTGACGCTGAAACAGGGCATCGAGCGCACGCTGATCGAGAAGGCGCCGGGCGTGACCGCCGTGCGCGACGCGACGGACCACGCGAGCGGCGCGGCGCCGTACATCCCGCGCGATTCGGCGGCCTGACCGACCGGCGCCGGCAGTGAATACCGCCGCCGACATCATCGAAGCACTCAACTCCCGCGCCGCGCCGACGGCGCGACTGCGCCAGGCCGCACGCGAAAGCTGGCTGGCCTGGCTCGACCGCGGCGCGGGCAGGGCGCGCGTTACCGGCGCGCCGGCCGCGGACGTGGTCGCGCAGCTCGCCGCGCGCGAACCCGGCCTGCCGCCGGCGCGCGCGGGAACGCTCAACCGCTGGCAGGCGTTCGCAACGCTGTGGCGTCAGAACTGGCAGCCCGCCTCCCGCGACGAGCGATGGTGGCGCTGGACCGCCGGCGGCGTGTCGTTCGGCTGGCACGTGCTCATCGTCGTTCTGCTGCTCGTCGTCACCGCGCTGCGCGTGATACCGCCGACGCCTGTCGAGGAAGAAATCATCCAGGTCGAGTACCTCGGCGAAGGCACGCCGGCCGAGGAAGGGGGCGGACCCGCGCCATCGCCTGCCGCGACGGAGGCGACCGAATCGCCGGCCGCAGCGGCGGGCGCCACGGGCGCGGAGCAGCAACCCGTGCAGGCCAACCCCGCATCGGTCGCCACCCAGTCGGCGGAGCCGACCGAATCCGCTACCCAGGCGGAGGCAGCTGCGACGGCACCGCAGCCATTGGTGACGACCACGCCGGTGTCGCCGGAGCCGCCGGTGTTCACCGTCCCACCGACGACGCTGCCGTCGCCGCGGGTGGAAACGGTGCGCGCCGACGTGCCCGAGCTGCAGGTGGTGGAGATCCCCCAGCGTGCTGACGCGCCGCGCATCGCGACGACGCTGCCGCGCGTCGACGTGCCTGCCGTGCCTGCTGCCTCGCCTACGCTCGTGGAGCGCGAGGTCGCGCAGGTTCCGACGGCACCGCGCATGGATGCACGCGTCGATGCGCGCGTCGACGCGCCGCGCACGACGGCGCAGTCGGTCGAACTGCAGGCGCGCGAAGTGCCTGCAAGGGCGGCAGCCGTGCCATCGGCTTCGCCCGCGCCGGCTAATACTGCGACACCCGCGCGCACGCCTTCCCGTGCGGCGACGAATGCCGGCCCTGCGACGGCGCGGCCGAGTGCCGGCGTAGGCACGGGGCCGGCGGCGAAGCCGGCGCCGGGTTCCTGGGCCACGCCGCGACGCGCGGACGACTGGGGCGAATCCACGCGCGACCGGCCCGGCAACAGTGTTTTCGACGGCGACGGGCGCCCGCGTCTAGCCGATGGGCCGGGATCGGCGTCGGCCGGCCATCCGCCGGGGATGATCACGCAGGAGATCAAGGACATCGACCGCGCCGGTACATGGCTGCGTCGCAAGCCGTATCCCTACGAGCCCACGCGCTGGGACCGTTTCTGGCGGCCGAACCAGACGATGCTCGACGAGTGGGTCGATCGCGGCGTCAAGCAGGTCGGCATTCCGATCCCCGGCACCAACAAGCGAATCATCTGCGTGATCTCGATCCTGCAGCTGGGCGGCGGTTGCGGCGTCAGCGATCCGAACCTCAACGACCAGCCCGCCACTGCGCGCCCGCCGCCGGACGTCCCGTTCAAGCCGGAGTTGCAGGAAGGCAACGGCGCGACCTGGGACAAGAACGGCAAGCCGCCGGCTTCGCCGCCGTTGCCCGGCTTGTTCGCGCCGCCGAAGACTGGCGTGCCGCCCGGCGCCGCGCCCACGACCGATGCGGGCGACTGAAGCGCTCGCCGCAGCGCGTCGGACGATCCAAAGAAGAACGGCCCGCGATGCGGGCCGTTTCTTCGTGCGTCGAGGCCGGGGTTACTTGCCGGCTTCGTGCTCGTGCAGGTCGTACACCTTGCGCTCGCGCGACGCGAAATACGCCGCGAGGTCGGCGATGTCCTGGTCCTTCAATTCCTTCGCCTGCGAGGCCATCAACGTGTTCTGGCGACGGCCGTCGCGGTACATCTCCAACGCGTAGGCGACGTAGTCGGCGTACTGGCCGGCGAGCGCCGGGTAGGTCGGATCGATCGGCGCGGCGCCTTCCTTGCCGTGGCATTCGACGCAGGCCTGGCCCGTCGACGCCTGCTTGGCATTGGCGAGCTTCTCGCCCGCGGCGATGTTGCCGGCCGGCAGGCCGGCGGAGGAATGCTCGGAAACGGGCGCGTGGCCGGCCTCGGCGCCTTCGGCGCCTTCCTTCTGCGGGCCGCAGGCGGTGAGGAGCAGGGCGATGGCGAGGCTGCCGGACAGGAGTCGGATAGTCGTCATGGTCGTGCTCACTTCAGGGTCGCGAGGTAGGCGGCGATGTCGGCGATGTCCTTCTCGGACAGGCTCTGGGCCTGCGCCTGCATCGTCGGATGCTTGCGGCTGCCCTCGCGGTAGCCCGTCAGCGCGTTGACCAGGTACTGCTCGCTCTGGCCCGCGATGCGCGGCACGTGGTAGTTCGGATAGGCGTTCTTGTAACCCGTCACGCCGTGGCAGCCCTTGCAGGTGAAGACCAGCTCGCGACCGCGGGCGGGATCGCCCTTGGCGGGCGCGGCGGCGGCCGGGGCGGCGGTGGGCTGGGCAGCCGGGGTGGCGGCCGGGGCGGTTTGCTGGGCATGCGCGCCGGAGGCGAGCAGCACGGTAAGGGCGAGGGCGATCGTCAGCGGTCGCATGTCTGGGGTCCGCGGTTCTCGAGCAGGCGTGGAATGCGATGCGAAAGGCGATCGCACAAGCGGCCGAGTATAGCCTGCGCCCCCGGCTTCGACGACCTTCATGAACGATCGCGGCCGGCGTCGTGCTTCTACCGGCGCATGCGGGAACGTGCGGAGCCGCTCCTGACACCATGACTTTCGCACCTATGACCTTCGGCGCATGGGACATGTGAAAGCGGGTGATATACATATGTACAACACCGGCTTAGTGCCGCACGCCCACCTGCCATCGCCTCGAAGGACCTTCCGATGCGTACCGTTTCCGTCCCGCGCGCCCGCCTGACGCGCCTTTCGCTCGTGCTGCTGCCCTGCCTCATGCTCGCGGCCTGCAAGGGCGGCCCCAAGCCCGAGGGCGAAGGCCCGGACGGCAAGAAGGAGGGGCCCGAGGCCGTTCCCGTGGAAGTCGCGCTGGTGACCACGCGTCCGATCGCCGCGAGCTACACCGGCACCGCGCCGCTGGAGCCGCGCAGCGAGGCACAGGTCGTCGCCAAGACCTCTGGCGTTGCGCTGGGCGTGTTCGCCGAGGAGGGCCAGCAGGTCCGCGCCGGGCAGACACTGGTGCGCCTGGATGCCGCGCGTTCGGCGCTGCAGGCCGCACAGACCGCCGCGCAGATGCGCAAACTCGAAGCGAACTACGCGCGTGCGCAGAAGCTGTCGTCGGAGAAGCTGATCAGCGCCAGCGACATCGACCAGATCCGCTTCGACCTCGAGAACGCGCGCGCCGCGAACCGCCTCGCTAATCTCGAGGTGTCGTACGCCGGCGTGGTGGCGCCGATCTCGGGCGTGATCGCGCAGCGTTCGATCAAGCCCGGCAATTTCGTGCAGATCAACACGCCGATCTTCCGCATCGTCGATACGTCGAAGCTCGAGGCCGTGCTCAATGTGCCCGAGCGCGAACTCGCTACGCTCAAGGCCGGGCTTCCGGTGCAGCTCAGCGTCGACGCGCTGCCGGGCCGGACCTTCACCGGTGCCGTCGACCGCATCGCGCCGGTCGTCGATTCGGGCAGCGGCACGTTCCGTGTGATCTGCGCGTTCGCCGGCGGCGGGCTGCTGCAGCCGGGCATGTTCGGCCGCATCCGCATCGACTACGACCAGCGCACCGATGCGCTCGTGGTGCCGCGCACCGCGCTGCTCGAGGACGATGCCGATCCGTCGGTCTACGTCGTGCGGGCGAAGAAGGCGGTACGCGTGCCGGTCAAGCTCGGCTACACCGAGGGCGGCTGGATGGAGGTGCGCGAGGGTCTGAAGTCCGGCGACCAGGTGGTCGTGGCCGGCAAGACCGCGCTGCGCGAAGGCAGCGAGGTGCAGGTACTGCCGTCGACGACGCCGGCCGCGGCCGCCACCGGCGCGCCGGTCGCGGTTCGCTGAGGACGCCCGCATGTCAGCTCCCGACCACGCAGAACACCGCACGCCGCTGACCGCGGGCGGCATCGTCGAGTTCGCCGTGCGTCGTCGCGTCACCATCGCGATGATCACGATCACCTTCCTGCTCTTCGGTCTGCTCGCGCTGAAGGAGCTCAAGGTCAACCTGCTGCCCGACCTCAGCTATCCGACGCTGACGGTGCGCACCGAATACCCGGGCGCCGCGCCGTCGGAAGTGGAGACGCTGATCTCCGAGCCGTCGGAGGAAGCGCTGGGCGTGGTCAAGAACCTGCGCAAGCTGCGCAGTGTGTCGCGCACGGGGCAGAGCGACGTCGTGCTCGAATTCGCCTGGGGCACCGACATGGACCAGGCGAGCCTGGAGGTGCGAGACAAGATCGAGACGCTGCAGCTGCCGCTGGAGGCGAAGCCGCCGGTGCTGCTGCGCTTCAATCCGTCGACCGAGCCGGTGATCCGCCTCGCGCTGACCGCGAAGGCCGCGAACGAGGCCGATTCGGTGCGCCGCCTGACGGAGCTGCGCCGCTATGCCGACGAGGACCTGAAGAAAAAGCTCGAGCCCGTCGACGGCGTGGCCGCGGTAAAGGTCGGCGGCGGCCTCGAGGACGAGATCCAGGTCGACATCGACCAGCAGAAGCTCGCGCAGCTCGGCCTGTCGATCGATACCGTGATCCAACGCCTGGGCCAGGAGAACGTCAACGTCTCCGGTGGCCGGCTGGAGGAGGGCACGCAGCGCTATCTCGTGCGTACGGTCAACCAGTTCCAGACTGTCGACGAGATCCGCGAGATGCTGGTGACCACGACGTCGGCCGGCGGTGGCGCGGCGCAGTCCGCGGCGCAGGAAATGTTCCGGGTCGCCGCCGCGACCGGCAACGCGAGCGCGATGGCCGCCGCCGCGTCGGTGCAGAACGCGTCGCAGGGCTCGTCCGTGCCCGCGAACGGCCTGCCGGTACGCCTGAAGGACATCGCCACCGTGCGCCAGGGCTTCAAGGAGCGTGAGTCGGTGATCCGCCTCGGCGGGCGCGAAGCCGTCGAACTTGCGATCTATAAGGAAGGCGACGCCAATACGGTGTCGACCGCCGACGCGATCGAAGCGCGGCTCAAGGACATCCGCGAGCACATGCCCAAGGACGTCGAGCTGACCACCATCGACGACCAGTCGCAGTTCATCCGCAATGCGATCTCGAGCGTCAAGCACGATGCCGTCATCGGTGGCGCGCTGGCGGTGCTGATCATCTTCCTGTTTCTGCGCGATGGCTGGAGCACGTTCGTGGTCGCGCTGTCGCTGCCCGTGTCGATCATCACCACGTTCTTCTTCATGGGCCGCTTCGGCCTGAGCCTCAACGTGATGTCGCTGGGCGGCCTCGCGCTCGCGACGGGCCTCGTCGTGGACGATTCGATCGTGGTGCTCGAGAGCATCGCCAAGGCGCGCGAGCGCGGGCTGGGCGTGCTGCGTGCAGCCATCGAGGGCACGCGCGAGGTGAGCATGGCGGTTGTCGCCTCCACGCTCACCACGATCTCGGTGTTCCTGCCTCTGGTGTTCGTGCAAGGCATCGCGGGCCAGCTGTTCCGCGACCAGGCGCTCACGGTGGCGGTCGCGATCGCGATCTCGCTGATCGTGTCGATGACACTGATCCCGATGCTGAGCGCGCTACGCAGCGCCGGCACGGACGGTTATCCGGAAGAGCCGCCGCGCGTGACGCCCCCGGCATCGGGCTGGCGCCGGCCGTTCGCGGCAGGTCGCCGTGGCATCAAGGCGGTCGTCGGCTGGCTGTTCTTCGGCTTCGCCTTCCTCGTCGTCCGCCTGTGGCGCCTGCTGGTGGCCGTGATCGGTCCGGTGATGCGCAAGGCCAGCGACATCGCCATGTCGTTCTACGACCCGGCGGAGCGTCGCTACCTGAAGATCCTGCCGACCGCGCTCGATCGCCCGCTGCTCGTGGTGGGCCTCGCGGCCGCCGCGTTCGTGGCCACGCTCGCGGCTGTGCCGATGCTCGGTGCCGATCTCATCCCGCAGCTCGCGCAGGATCGCTTCGAGATGACGGTCAAGCTGCCGCCCGGTACGCCGCTGCGCGAGACCGACGCCATCGTCCGCCGGCTCCAGCAGGCGCATGAGAAGGACGACGGCATCCGCGCCATGTTCGGCGTCAGCGGCAGCGGCACGCGCCTGGACGCGAATCCCACCGAGAGCGGCGAGAACATCGGCAAGATCAGCATCGTGATGGCCGATGGCGGCAGCCAGGAAGTCGAGGCCGCGGAAACCGAGAAGCTGCGCGAGTCGATGAAGGGCGTGCCGCAGGCGCAGGTCGACTTCCGTCGCCCGCAGCTCTTCAGCTTTTCCGCGCCGCTGGAAATCGAACTGCGCGGGCAGGACCTCGAAAGCCTGCGCCAGGCCGGCGACCGCCTGACCACGCTGCTGCGCGCGAATCCGCACTACGCGGACGTGAAGTCGACGGTGGAGCAGGGCTTCCCCGAGATCCAGGTCCGCTTCGACCAGGAACGTGCCGCCGCGCTCGGCCTGACCACGCGCCAGATCGCCGACGCCGTGGTCAAGAAGGTGCGCGGCGACGTCGCCACCCGCTACAGCTTCCGCGATCGCAAGATCGACGTGCTGGTGCGTGCCAACGAGAGCGATCGCGGCTCGGTGGAAAGCATCCGCCGGCTGATCGTGAACCCGGGCACCGGCCGCGCGCCGGTGACGCTGGCCTCAGTGGCCGACGTGGTGGCGACGACGGGCCCGAGCGAGATCCACCGCGCCGACCAGGTGCGCGTGGCGATCGTTTCGTCGAACCTCCGCGGCATCGATCTCGGCGCCGCGATCCAGGAAGTGCAGGACCTCGTCGAAAAGAACCCGCTGGGCACCGACGTCTCGATGCACATCGGCGGCCAGGGCGAGGAGCTCGGCGAATCGGTGCGCTCGCTGCTCTTCGCGTTCGGTCTCGCGATCTTCCTCGTCTACCTCGTGATGGCCTCGCAGTTCGAGTCGCTGCTGCACCCCTTCGTCATCCTCTTTACCATTCCGCTCGCGATGGTCGGCGCCGTGCTCGCACTGCTGCTGACGCGCTCGCCGGTGTCGGTGGTGGTGTTCATCGGCCTGATCCTGCTGGTGGGTCTGGTGGTGAAGAACGCGATCATCCTGATCGACAAGGTGAACCAGCTGCGCGAGGCCGGCGTGCCCAAGCGCGAGGCGCTGGTCGAGGGCGCGCGCTCGCGACTGCGCCCGATCGCGATGACCACGCTGTGCACCCTGTTCGGCTTCCTGCCGCTGGCGCTCGCCTTCGGTGAAGGTGCGGAGGTGCGCTCGCCGATGGCGATCACGGTGATCGGCGGCCTGCTGGTGTCCACGCTGCTGACGCTGGTGGTGATCCCGGTGGTGTACGACCGCCTCGACCGCCGCGCCGACGAGTACTACGTGCGCCGCGCCCGCAAGATCGCCGATCGCGATGCCGGCCTCGACGACGCGGAGGCACAGCCCGCATGAGCAGCGTCGCCGAGCTGAGCATCCGCCGGCCCGTCACGGCGATCATGTTCTTCGTGTCGCTCGTGGTGATCGGCCTGATCGCCGCGGTGCGGCTCCCGCTGGAGGCGTTTCCCGAGGTCACCTTCCCCGGCGTCTTCATCGAGATGCCCTACGCGGGCTCCACGCCCGAGGAAGTCGAGCGCACGGTGCTGCGCCCGACCGAGGAAGCGCTGTCGACGCTCACGGGCGTCAAGCGCATGGAGTCGAACGCACGCTCGGAGGGCGCGAGCATCGGCGTGTTCTTCTCCGACTGGAGCCGTGACGTCGCCATCGCCGCATCCGAGGCCCGCGAGCGCATCGACGCGATCCGCGACCAGCTTCCCGAGGACCTCAAGCGCTACTACGTCAACAAGTTCTCGACGACCGACCAGCCGGTGCTGCAGGTGCGCCTCGCGAGCGGCCGCGACCTGACCGGGGCGTACGACCTCATCGAGCGCGAGTTCAAGCGACGCCTGGAACGCATTCCCGGCGTCGCCCGCGTGGATGTGTCGGGCGCGGCGCCCAACGAGGTCGAGATCGCGATCGATCCGAATGCGCTCACCGCCCGCGGCGTGGTGCTCAACGAGCTGACGACGCGGCTGCAGGCGCTGAATTTCTCGGTTTCCGGCGGCCAGATCGATGACGGCGGACGCCGCCTGCGTGTGCAGCCGGTCGGCGAGCTGAAGGACCTCGACCAGCTGCGCGACGTGGTCGTGGATTCCCGCGGTACGCGCCTGCGCGACATCGCCGACGTGCGCCTGAAGCCGGCACGCATCGACTACGGGCGCCGTCTCGACGGCCGCCCCGCGGTGGGCATCGACATCTTCAAGGAACGCAGCGCGAACCTCGTCGACGTGTCGAGCCGTGCGCTCGCGGAAGTGGAGGAGATCCGCAAGGACCCGTCGCTGCGCGACGTGCAGGTCAAGATCATCAGCAACCAGGGCGAGAGCGTCACCGATTCGCTGTCCGAACTCGCCGAGGCAGGCGCGGTCGGCCTGCTGCTGTCGGTCGCGGTGCTGTTCTTCTTCCTGCGCCACTGGGCGTCCACCGCGATGGTCACGCTGGCGATTCCGATCTGCTTCGTGATGACGCTCGGCTTCATGTATTTCGCCGGCGTCACGCTCAACATCCTGTCGATGATGGGCCTGCTGCTGGCCATCGGCATGCTGGTCGACAATGCGGTCGTGGTGGTCGAGTCGATCTACCAGGAGCGCGAGAAGATGCCGGGCAATCCGGTGCGCGCGTCGATCCTCGGCACGCGCCACGTCGCGATCGCGCTGTCGGCGGGCACGCTCTGCCACTGCATCGTGTTCCTGCCGAACCTTTTCGGCGAGCGCAACTTCCTGTCGATCTACCTGTCGCAGATCGCCATCACGATCTCGGTATCGCTGCTGGCCTCGTGGCTGGTGGCCGTGAGCCTGATCCCGATGCTGTCGGCGCGCATGAAGACGCCGCCGGCGGTGCGCAGCGAGAACGGGCTGATCCCGCGCCTGCAGCGTCGCTACGCCGTACTGCTGCGCTGGACGCTGGAGCACCGCGCCGCGAGCGTGATGGGCATCCTGCTGATCGTCGCGGTCAGCGTCGTTCCCATGATGCTGACCAAGAAGAACATGTTCGGCGGCAGCGACGGCGACGAGGTCAACGTCAACTACCAGTGGAAGGGCGCCTACACCAAGGAACAGATGTCGGACGAGCTGAAGCGCATCGAGAACTACCTCGATGCGCGCCGCAAGGAACTCGGCATCACTCAGCTCTACTCCTACTACAGCGAGCAGGGTGGGGCGTCCACGCGCCTGACGGTCGACACGAAGGTCGTGCCGGACATGAAGGCCTACGCGGAAAAGCTACGCAAGGAACTGCCCAAGTCGGCGCGGGCCGACATCACCATCGGCAACAACGGCGGCGGCAATGGCGGCCCGGGCCAGAAGGTCCAGGTGCAGCTTGTGGGCGACTCCACGCAGACGCTGGAGGAGCTGGGCCGCGACGTCGTGCCGATCCTCGGCAAGCGCGCCGAGCTACGCGACGTGAGGATCGACACCGGCGACAAGAACAGCGAGCTCGCGGTGCGGGTCGACCGCGAGCGCGCCGCCGCATTCGGCTTCACGGCTCAGCAGGTGTCGCAGTTCGTGGGGCTGGCGCTACGCGGTGCCCAGCTGCGCGAGTTCCGCCGCGGCGATACCGAGGTGCCCGTGTGGGTGCGCTTCGCCGGCGCGGAAAGCTTCGGCGTCGCCGACATCGCGGGATTCACCGTGCGCGCGCCGGATGGCCGTGCGGTGCCGCTGCTGGCGATGGTCGACGTCGACGTGAGGCCCTCGGCCTCGCAGATCCAGCGCACGAACCGCCAGACGACGATCACGATCCAGGCCAGCCTCGCCGACAAGGTCGAGCCGAAGGACGCGCGCAAGGCGATGGAAGACACGTTGGCGTCGGTGCAGTTCCCGCCCGGCTACAGCTACAGCTTCGACGGCAGCGCGTTCCAGGAGGAGGACGAGGCCGGCAAGCAGATGATGTTCAACCTGCTGATCGCGCTGGTCATGATCTACGTGGTGATGGCGGCGGTGTTCGAATCGCTGCTGTTCCCGTCGGCCATCATGTCCGGCGTGCTGTTCTCGATCTTCGGCGTGTTCTGGCTTTTCTGGCTGACGGGCACCGAATTCAACATCATGGCCTTCATCGGCATCCTGGTGCTGATGGGCGTGGTGGTGAACAACGGCATCGTCATGATCGAGCACATCAACAACCTGCGCCGGCGCGGCCTGTCGCGCACCGATGCGCTGGTGGAGGGCAGCCGTGAGCGACTGCGGCCGATCTTGATGACGATGGGGACGGCGATCCTGGCGATGGTGCCGATCGCGCTGGCGAAAACGCAGATGGCCGGTGACGGTCCGCCGTACTACCCGATGGCCCGCGCGATCGCCGGCGGCCTCGCTTTCTCCACGATCGTCAGCCTGCTGTTCCTGCCGACGATCTACGCGATCCTCGACGACATGCGCAATGCAACGTCGCGCCTCTGGCGGAAGGCGCGCGGTGTGCCGGTGACTGGACCGGCACCCGCTACGGTCGCGGCGCTCCTGCCCGACTGACACGAAAAAGGGGCCGAGAAGCCCCTTTTTTCTTCGCGGCGGGAGAATCAGGTCGCGAGCTTGCCGACGATCCGCGCGATCGCGATCCATTCGCCGGCAACGGTGCCGAAGCAGGTCAGCATGAACACCAGCAGCGTGCGTGCGACCCGGTTGCGATACCAGCCGGCCACCGTGCGGACGTCTTCGCGCAGCGAGATGAAATCCGCATAGGTCGGCTTGCGCAGGCGGGCCTCGGCGAGCGCCGCGAACGCGCCCGACGGCACCGTCGGCCGGAACGGCTTGAACGGGCCGACGAGCGCGGCGACGAGAATGCTGACGGGGTGCGCACGCGCCGCGGCCGCGCCGATCGCGGTCGCCAGCGCGGTGATCCACAACCACTGGACGACGACGCCCGATGCCATCTTCAGGCCGCCATGCTGGAAGCCCCAGACGACGCCGCCGACGAGCAGCAGCGCGACGACGATAGCGATCCACGGAACCTTCCGCTTCTTCGCCGTGGCCTCCAGCTCGCCGCGCAACTGCGCGGGGTCGGACTGCTGCGTCTGCAGCTCGCGTGCGAGCCCGGCGAGATGCCCCGCGCCGACCACGGCGAGCACGTTGCGCGGATTCGATGCGCCGGCTTCGCGCAACCCGGCCGCCATGTAGCGGTCGCGCTCGGCGATGACGGTCTCGTAGAGTTCCGGGCTGTGGCTGGCGAATTCGGCGAAGCTCGATTCGAGGATGTCGCCTTCCTTGAGCTTCTCGATCTCGTGCTCGGGCACCTCGTCGCTGGCCACCAGCGACGCCACCAGGCCGCCGCCGAGCTTGATGCGCTGCCACCAGCCCAGCCGCGCGGCCGCACGCCGGAAGGTCAAGCCGACGTCGCGGTCGATCAGCGTGTACGGCAGCCCCCGCTCGCGCGCGTCCAGCACGGCCTGCTTCAGCTCCGCGCCCGGCTCGATGCCGAGCTGCTCGGCGAGGCGCCGCTGATAGGCGGCGAGCGCGAGGTTCGCGGCGAACATCGCGGTGCGTCCGGTACGGATCACCTCGACCAGATCGAGCCTGGCCATGGCCTCGGGCTCGACCAGCGCCTGCATGCGAGCGGGGTCGAGCTCGACGGCGACATGGTCGTATTCGCCGGAGGCGATCGCCTCGCGCACGGCGTCCACGCTCGCGCGGGAGACGTGCGCGGTGCCGAGCAGGGTGTATCGCACGCCATCGCGTTCGACGATGGCATGCGGCTGGCCGGCGAGGGCGCTTGCGGTGTCGGAGGTCGGGTCCATGGGGTCCTGCAAAAAAGTGGCGCCGATCGGCGCCCGCATCCAAGCCTAGGGACTCAGTCGCGGGCGGGCAACGGCGGATCGGACGAATCGGCATCAGCGGGGCCGAGCGGTCGCAGCATCTGCACGTTCTCGAGCCAGCGCTCGTGCTTGCGGCCGAGCGCCGGGAAACGTCCTGCGACGCGGAAGCCGAGGCGTTCGTGGAGCGCGATCGACGCAGCGTTCGTGGCGTCGCCGATGACGGCCACCATGCATCGGTAGCCCAGCGCCTCGCAGCGCGAGATCAGTGCCGAGAGAAGGGCACGGCCGATGCCGCGCCCCTGAGAGTCGGCGTCGACGTAGACGCTGTCCTCGACGGCCCACCGGTAGCCCTCGCGTGCGCGGTAGGCACTCGCATAGGCGTAGCCCGCAACGTGGCCGTCGAATTCCGCGGCGAGGTAGGGGTAGCCGGCATCGACGATGGCCTGCCATCGCCGCGCCATTTCGTCCGCATCCGGCACCGTCCACTCGTAGCTGGACGTGCCGTGCTCGACCTCGCGCGCATAGATGCGCCGGATCGCCGCGAGATCCGCGACCGTGGCCGGGCGGATCCGCGGCGACACGTCAGTCGCGATAGCGCTTGAGCAGATCGCCGTAGGCATCGATGCGGCGATCGCGCAGGAACGGCCAGATGCGGCGCACGTCCTCGCTGCGGCGCAGGTCGACGTCGGCCATCAGCACCTGCGGCTGATCGATGGAGGCCTCGGCGAGGAACTCGCCCTGCGGCCCGAGCACGTGGCTCGAGCCCCAGAAATCGATGCCGGAACGGCCGATAGGCGAGGGCTCGTGCCCGACGCGATTGCATGACAGCACCGGCAGCCCGTTGGCGACCGCATGCCCGCGATGCGACAGGATCCACGCGCCGCGCTGGCGGTCCTTCTCGTCCTGCTCGTCGGTCGGATCCCAGCCGATGGCGGTGGGATAGAGCAGCAGGTCCGCGCCGGCGAGCGCCATCAGGCGCGCGCCTTCGGGGTACCACTGGTCCCAGCAGACCATCACGCCGAGGCGACCGACCGAGGTGTCGATGGGATGGAAGCCCATGTCGCCCGGCGTGAAGTAGAACTTCTCGTTGAAGCCCGGGTCGTCGGGGATGTGCATCTTGCGGTACTTGCCGGCGAGGCTGCCGTCCCTTTCCAGCACCACGGCGGTGTTGTGGTACAGCCCGGCGCCACGGCGCTCGAACAGCGATCCAACGATCACCACGCCGTGCTTCTTCGCCAGCGCGGACAGGCGCTCCGTCGTCGGGCCCGGGATCGGCTCGGCGTTCTCGAACTCGGTGACGCACTGGTGCTGGCAGAAGTAGGCGCCGTTGTGCAACTCCTGTAGCAGCACGAGCTTCGCGCCATTGCCCGCGGCCTCGGCGATGCGCTTCTCGATGACGTCGAGGTTCGCCTCGGCGGAGCCCTGGTTGGACTCCTGCACCAGCGCGACGGGCAGGACCTTCTTGTTCGCCATCAGACCACTCCTTCCGGCAGCTGCATGGTGATGCAGTGCAGGCTGCCGTTCTGCCAGATCAACGGGCGGCACGGGACCATCACGATCTCGTGCGCCGGGAACGCTTCGCGCAGCACGGCCTGCGCTCGCGCATCGGCCTCTTCGCCATACGACGGCGCCAGCACGGCGCCGTTGACGATGAGGAAGTTCGCGTAGCTCGCCGCAAGCCGGCGGCCCTCGTCGAGGATGGGCTGCGCCCAGGGCAGCTCGAACAGGCGATACGGCTGCCCGTCCTTCGTGCGCAGCGCGGCCAGCTCGTCGGCCATGGCACGCAAGTGCGGGTAGTGCGAGTCGTTCGGGTCGTCGCAGCCCTGGAAGACGATCGAATCCGGCGACGCGAAGCGGGCGAGGGTGTCGACGTGCGCGTCGGTGTCGTCGCCTTCGAGGTAGCCGTGGTCGAGCCAGAGCACGCGATCCTGCGCCAGCCAGTCGGCCAGCTTCGCCGACAGCTCCTCGCGCGAGGCGTCCGGGTGGCGCTGGTTGAGGCACTGCCAGGTGGTGAGCAGCGTGCCGTCGCCGTCGGTGTCGATGGCGCCGCCTTCCAGCGCGAAGGCGATGGATGCCCGCTCCGCGCGCTCGAACAGGCCGCCGCGCTCCAGCGTTTCGACCAGCGCATCGTCGCGGCTGGCTTCGAACTTGCCGCCCCAGCCGGTGAAGCGGAAGTCCAGCAGGCGGAAGCCGCCGGCCGTGCGCAGCGTGATCGGGCCGGAGTCGCGAAGCCAGGTGTCGTCGTACTCGGCGCGAACGAAGCGCACGCGGTCCATATCGACGCCCGCGGCCTGCAGTGCGGCGCGCGCATGGGCTTCCAACGCATGGTCGGCCACGCAGACGATCGCGCGCTCGAAGCGCACGATGGCGCCGACAAGCGCGACGTAGGTCGTCTCGACCTCGGCCAGGCGATCGGCCCAATCCGTTTCGGAGTGGGGCCAGGCGACGAGGACGGCGGACTGCGGCTCCCACTCGGCGGGGAGCCGTGCATCGGTTCGGGTCATCAAGGTTCCTGTCAGCGGATCGGGGGCTTCGGGCCGACCTCGGTCGGCGCGGCCTTGTTGGCCACGGCGTCGATCACGCGGCCCTTCTCGAAGTACACGGTGAACGCGGGATAGACCCAGCGCTGGATCGTCGGCCACTGCCGCTTCTGGCCGCCGGCCGGATCGAGGCGGTCGGTCGGCGCACCGAAGCGCCTCTCGACCTCGGCCGCGCTGAGCCCGCGGGTGGGCATCGCGCCGCGCTCCTGCTTGACGCGGTCGATGAGCAGCGTTTCCGCGTTCGCGGCGCCCGCCATCATCAGGGCGAGGGCGGTGACGGCCAGAACTGTACGGACCATGGTGACTCCTCGGGCGGCGCCCGCAGCGGGTTGAGCCGCGATTGTATGCAGCGGCCGCATTGTCCGTGGGCTCCCGGAACCGGGCGGTGAATGCGGCTGGCGTCCCACAACGAGAAAGGCCGCCTTGCGGCGGCCTTTCTGCGAACCTGCAGGTTCCGGCGCGATCAGCGCTGGCGGGCCTTGAAACGCGGGTTCGACTTGCAGATCACGAAGACCTTGCCGCGGCGGCGGACGACCTTGCAGTCACGGTGACGGGCCTTCGCCGACTTCAGGGAGGACAGGACCTTCATGAGTAAAACCTCGGCAAAAGAAGAAAGCGGGCGAACGAAGCCGCGCATTATAGCGGCCTAACTTTTTGAAAAACAATGGCTTCACGCGTCGCGTGCCAGCGCCTGCGGCGGCGCCCCCACCGGCACGCGCTCATCCGACCCCCGCACAGGCCGTCCGGCTGCCGGCCAAGCCCGCCCGATCGCGCCCGCAGCCGGCCGCCGACATGGGCTTTTCCCGGCGGACGGGCGAGAATGCGCCTCATGGATCTGAACGCACCCGTCCTCACCATCGATGGCCCGTCCGGCTCGGGCAAGGGCACCATCAGCCGTCTCGTTGCCCAGCAGCTGGGCTGGCATTACCTGGATTCGGGCGCGCTCTACCGCGCCGTAGGCGTCGCGGCCGGTTGGGCGGACCTCGACCTGAGCGACCCGGGCGCGCTCGTCCGCTGCTGCTTCGACAGCCGCATCGAGTTCGTCGAGGTGCCGGGGCAGGAGCTGCGGATTCTCGTGAACGGCCGTGACGCCACCGACGAGATCCGCACCGAGACGGCCGGTGCCGCGGCATCGGCGATCGCTGCCATTCCCGAGGTCCGCACCGCGCTCAAGGAGCGCCAGCGCAATTTCCGCCAGCTGCCGGGCCTGGTAGCCGATGGCCGCGACATGGGCACGGTGATCTTCCCGGACGCGGCGACCAAAGTCTTCCTGACCGCCAGTGCCGAGGAGCGGGCCGAGCGGCGGTATAAGCAGTTGAAGGAAAAGGGAGTTTCGGTTAATTTGGGTGATCTGCTGCGGGAGATTCTCGCCCGCGACGCCCGCGATGCCTCCCGCGCGGTGGCGCCGCTGCGGCCGGCCGACGACGCCGTCTGCATCGATACCACCGGCACCGGCATCGAAGCGGTGGTCGAACGCGTGCTGTCCCTGGTCCAGCGGTAACCGCCACGCGGTCGCCGCCGCAATCGCTTTCGGCCCAGGGCGGCCCACGTCCGCCAGCAGAAACCGGCCCGTCGCATCCCGCGGCGGATCTCCACTACACGGTGCGATTTCCGCACCCCCAACGGGTGGGCCTGCGATGACGCCACAGGGCGCGTGCAGAGCCTGTGTGTCCAACAGAGCATTTTTCCAATGACCGAATCATTTGCCGAACTGTTTGAACAGAGCCAGCAGAACCTGGCCAAGCTGAAGCCGGGTGCGATCGTCACCGGCGTCGTCGTGGATGTCCGCGGCGATGTCGTGGTGATCAACGCCGGTCTGAAGTCCGAAGGCATCGTGCCGATCGAACAGTTCCGGAACGACGCCGGCGAGATCGACGTGGGCGTGGGCGACGAAGTCAAGGTCGCCCTCGACTCGATCGAGAACGGCTTCGGCGAGACCGTCCTTTCGCGCGAGAAGGCCAAGCGCGCGATGGTGTGGGACGAGCTCGAGCAGGCGCTCGAGAAGAACGAGACCATCACCGGCCGCATCAGCGGCAAGGTCAAGGGCGGCTTCACCGTCGACATCAAGGACGTCCGCGGCTTCCTGCCCGGTTCGCTGGTCGACGTGCGCCCGGTCCGCGATTCGAGCTACCTCGAGGGCAAGGAACTCGAGTTCAAGCTCATCAAGCTCGACCGCAAGCGCAACAACATCGTGGTGTCGCGCCGCGCCGTCGTCGAGAGCGAGCACTCGGAAGAGCGCGAGCAGCTGATGGAGAAGCTGGTCGAGGGCGCCGTGCTCAAGGGCGTCGTCAAGAACCTCACCGATTACGGTGCGTTCGTCGACCTCGGCGGCATCGACGGCCTGCTGCACATCACCGACATGGCGTGGAAGCGCGTGCGTCATCCGTCGGAAGTCGTGGAAGTCGGTCAGGAGCTCGACGTCCGCGTGCTCAAGTACGACCGCGAGCGCAACCGCGTTTCGCTCGGCCTGAAGCAGCTCGGCGAGGATCCGTGGGACAACATCGCCCGTCGCTACCCGGCCAACAGCCGCGTGTTCGGCAAGGTCTCGAACGTCACCGATTACGGCGCGTTCGTCGAGATCGAGCCGGGCGTCGAGGGCCTGGTGCACGTGTCCGAGATGGACTGGACCAACAAGAACGTCAACCCGTCGAAGATCGTGCAGGTCGGCGACGAGGTCGAGGTCATGGTCCTGGACGTCGACGAGGACCGTCGCCGCATCTCGCTGGGCATGAAGCAGGTCTCGTCGAACCCGTGGGAGACCTTCGCGGCCATCCACAAGAAGGGCGACAAGGTCGAGGGCCAGGTCAAGTCGATCACCGACTTCGGCATCTTCATCGGTCTCGATGGCGGCATCGACGGCCTCGTGCACCTGTCCGACATCTCGTGGAACACCACGGGCGAGGATGTGGTCCGCAACTACAAGAAGGGCGACACGGTCGAAGCCGTCGTCCTGGCCGTGGATCCGGAGCGCGAGCGCATCAGCCTCGGCATCAAGCAGATGGAGCAGGACCCGATGGGTTCGTACGTCGCCACCAACTCGCGCGGCTCGATCGTGCGCGGCACGGTGACGAACGTCGACGCGAAGGGTGCCGTCGTCGAGCTGTCGGACGGCGTCGAGGGCTACATCCAGGCCCGTGACATCGCCCGCGAGCGCGTCGACGATGCGACCACGCGCCTGAAGGTCGGCGACCAGGTCGAAGCGAAGGTGATCGGCAACGATCGTCGTACCCGCCAGATGCAGCTGTCGATCAAGGCGAAGGACTACGCGGAAGAGAGCGAGGCCGTGGCCGACTACAACCGTCAGTCGCAGGAAGCCGCCAGCGGCACGACGCGCCTCGGCGCGCTGCTGCGCGAGCAGCTGGGTCAGAAGGGCGAGTAATCGCTCCGCGGTAAAACCGGGACGGCCCGGCCTTGTCGGGCCGTCCTTTTTTATGGGAAGCGGCGTTTCGCGCCCTCCCGCGATTTCCACCTGCGACAGGCGTTCGAAACCGCGTCCATGACCAAGTCCGAGCTCATCGAGATCCTCGCCCAGCGACAGGCCCACCTGAAGGCCGAAGACGTCGAGCTGGCGGTGAAATCGTTGCTGGACATGATGAGCGGGTCGCTTTCCGGCGGCGAACGCATCGAGATCCGCGGCTTCGGCAGCTTCTGCCTGCATTACCGCCCGCCGCGCGTGGGCCGCAATCCCAAGACGGGCGAGTCGGTCGCGCTTCGCGGCAAGCACGTCCCGCATTTCAAGCCGGGCAAGGAACTACGCGAACGCGTGAGCGGCGTGCAACCGCTGGACGAGGACGTCTGAGCCCCGAGCCGGCGATGCCGGCTTGCCTTCATTGCCGGGCTGGGTGAACCTCCCGCCGATATCGACGGAGCCCGTGATGGCATTCATTACCGAATGGCTTTGGTTCTTCCTGCTGCTCCCGCTGGCCGCCCTCTCGGGCTGGGTCATCGGTCGACGCGGCGGCAAGCTGCATAGCGAGAGCCAGGTCAGCCACCTGTCGACGACCTATTTCCGCGGCCTGAACTACCTGCTCAACGAGCAGCCGGACAAGGCGATCGAGCTGTTCCTGCACATCGCGGAGCTCGACAAGGAAACCTTCGAGACGCAGGTCGCGCTCGGCCATCTGTTCCGCCGCCGCGGCGAGGTCGACCGCGCGATCCGCCTGCACCAGGCGCTCGTGCAGCGGAACGACCTTACCGATGGCCAGCGCGTGCAGGCGCTGCTCGCACTGGGCGAGGACTACATGAAGTCCGGCCTGCTCGATCGTGCCGAGACGGTCTTCAGCGAACTCGTCGAACTCGACCTCTCGCCGCTGGCGCTCAAGCACCTGATCGGCATATACCAGGCCGAGCGCGACTGGGCCAAGGCGATCGAGAACGCGCGCCGCTTCGAGTCCGCGACCGGCGAGCCGATGGGCAAGCTCGTCGCGCATTTCGAATGCGAACTCGCCGACCGGCATCGCGTCGCGGGCGACATCGATGCGGCGCGCGCCGCGGTGGCGCGTGCCTATGGGGCGGACGCGAATTCGGTTCGCGCCGGCATGCTCGAGGGCCGTATCGAACTGGAGTCGGGCAACCACGCCGCCGCGATCCGCTCGTTCGAGCGCGTGGCCCGCAGCGATCCCGACTACCTGCCCGAAGTGATGCCGCAGCTGCTGGAGTGCTACGACGCCGTCGGCGACGTGCCGGGCGCGCGGAGCTTCCTCGCCGAGATGTGCGAGCACTACCGCGGCATCGCGCCGGTGCTGGCGCTGACGCGGATGATCGAGAAGGAAGAGGGCGTGGGCGCCGCGCGTGCCTACCTGGGCAAGGAGCTCAAGGACCGGCCGTCGGTGCGCGGCGAGGCGGCGCTGATCGAGCTGTCGCTGGCCGAGCGTGCCGATCCCACGGCGACCCTGGTGGACCTCAAGCACATCACCGACCAGCTGCTCGTGCGCAATCCGAGCTATCGCTGTACCCGCTGTGGCTTCGGCGCGCGCAGCCATCACTGGCAGTGCCCGAGCTGCAAGGAGTGGGGTTCGGTGAAGCCGCTTCTCAACTACGCGGTGGTGTGAGCGAGCTTCCGCTGCTCATCGCCGTCGCCTGCGTGTCCGCGGTGGGCACGTGGCTCGCGCGTGCCTATGCGCTGCGCCGGCGTCTCGTCGACGAGCCCGGCGAGCGGCGCAGCCATACGGTGGCGACGCCGCGCGGCGGCGGGGCAGGGCCGGTGGTCGCGATCGTGGGTGCGCTGCTCGTCATGTCCGCGCACAGGACGGCGTACGCGGGAGCCGCACTGGCGATTGCAGCGGTCGCGGCGATCGGCAGCTGGGACGACCACCGTCCGCTTCCTGCCCGATGGCGCCTTCTAGTGCATGTCGCCGCGGGTCTGATGCTGGCCGCCGCCATGTTCGGCCCGAGCGGGAACGCCGTCGCGATCGTCGGCACGGTGGCTGCGGTCGCGGTGCTGGTGAACGTCTGGAATTTCATGGACGGCATCAACGGCATCGCTGCCTCGCAGGCCGCATTGGTCGCCGCAACGGCCGCCTGCCTCTCCGCGCCGCCGTCGGTGGCCGCGCTCGCCGTCGCCGTCGCCTGCCTCGCGTTCCTGCCCTTCAACTTTCCGAAGGCCCGAATTTTTCTGGGTGACGTGGGAAGCGGCGCGCTCGGCGTGGCATTGGCGCTACTCTGGAGCGACTTTTACCGCACTGCGTCATGGAACGCCGCCGTTTTGCTGCTGCCGCTATCCGCATTTCTCGTCGACGCGGGGCTGACACTTTCACGGCGTGTTCTGCGTCGCGAAAAGTGGTGGGAACCGCATACGCAGCACCTGTATCAGGCACTGGCACGGCGGCATGGCCATACGCGAGTCACGCTGGGCTACTTGATCTGGACAGGCGCCGCCGGCTTGCTGTCGCTAGGCCTGCCGATCGGTCGCCCGCTGTTTACCGCGGGTGTCGTCGCCGCGTGGTATACGACCGCGACCCTGATGTGGTTGCGGCTTCGACGGCGGCCGGCTGAAGGATGCGACCGACCTCGCAGAGAGAAGGATCTATGAGCCTGATGACGTCCCCTTGGCGCGCACGCCTGCCACGCATCGCCATCGCGACGCACGACCTCGCGATGGTCTGGCTCGTCTGGTACGGGCTGCACGTGATGCGCTACGCGGTGGCGCCCGACGCGCCGGAGATCCACGCCTGGTCGATCGAGACCATGCTCGTACTGGCGGTGCAGGGCGCGGTGTTCTGGTACGTCGGCCTGTACCGCGGCCTGTGGCGCTTCGCCAGCGTCCCGGACCTCTGGAACATCCTCAAGGCGTCCGTCATCGGCCTGCTGGGCGTAGCGCTCGGGTTGTTTCTCTACAACCGGGTGGACTCGGTGCCGCGCGCCGTGCTCGTCCTGTACCCGGTCGTTCTGGCCGCGATGCTTGGCGCACCGCGCCTGATCTATCGGGCCTGGAAGGACTCGCAGGCCGAGGGCCGCCAGAAATCCTCCACGCGGGTGCTCATCCTCGGCGCCGGCCAGGCCGGCGAGGCGCTGCTGCGCGACCTGCGCCGCTTCGGCACCTACCAGCCCGTGGGCTTCCTCGACGACGCGCCGCGCCTGCGTGGCTCGAAGATGCATGGCATTCCGGTGCTTGGTCGCATCGAGGAGCTGCCGGACATCGCGCGCGAGACCGCGGCCAAGCTCGTTGTGATCGCGATCCCGTCGGCCGACGCCACGGCGCTGCAGCGCATTGTCGGCATCTGCGAGCGAAGCGCGATTCCGTTCCGCATGGTCCCGCGCTTGCAGGACGTCCTCGAAGGCCGTTCGTTGCCGGGCGAGCTCAAGGAAGTCGCGATCGAGGACCTGCTCGGCCGCAAGCCGGTGCTGCCCGACTGGAAGGCGATCCGCGCATGGCTGGGCGGCCGCTCCGTCATGGTCACGGGCGCGGGCGGCTCGATCGGTGCGGAGCTCTGCCGCCAGTGCGCGCGTCATGGTGCGCGGCGCATCGCGCTCGTGGAGATCGACGAGCTCGCGCTGATGACGACGGAGGGCGCGCTGCGTCGTGACTTCCCGGACATCGAGCTGATCCCCGTGCTCGGCGACTGCGGCGACCCGGCGGTGGCGCGCCATGCCATCGCGCGCGCGCAGCCGGAAGCCGTCTTCCACGCGGCGGCCTACAAGCAGGTGCCGGTGCTGGAGGCGCAGCTGCGCGAGGCCGTGCGCAACAACGTGCTCGCGACGCATACCGTCGCGCAGGCCTGCCGCGACGCGGGCGTCGGCACCTTCGTGTTGATTTCCACGGACAAGGCGGTGGACCCAGTCAACGTGCTTGGCGCCACCAAGCGCATGGCGGAGATGATCTGCCAGGCGCTCGCGGACAGCCCCACGCGTTACGTCACGGTGCGCTTCGGCAACGTGCTGGATTCGGCCGGCAGCGTCGTGCCTCTGTTCCGCGAACAGATCCGCGCAGGCGGCCCTGTGACGGTCACCGACCCCGAGGTCACGCGCTTCTTCATGACCATTCCCGAAGCCTGCCAGCTGATCCTGCAGGCGTCGGCGATCGGCACGCACGAGGCGGTGTATACGCTCGACATGGGCGAGCCGGTGCCGATCCGCCTGCTCGCCGAGCAGATGATCCGCCTCGCGGGCAAGCAGCCGGGCCGTGACATCGCGATTGTCTACACCGGCCTGCGTCCAGGCGAAAAGCTGCACGAGACGCTGTTCCATGCAGACGAGCGCTACCGTCCGACCCAGCATCCGAAGATCCTGCAGGCCGAGCCGCGCAAGGTGTCCGGCACGGAAGTCGCCGTTTCCGTAGAACGCTTCCGCGACGCGTGTTCGCGCTACGACCTCGACAGTCTGGCCGTCCTGCTTCGCGGTTCGGTGCCCGAGTTCGTGCCGATCGGCAACCGCATGAGTACGCATTCGACGGCTACGGTCGTCGCATTTCCTGCACGCCAGTCTCGGAAAATCTGAGCGACTTTGGCTTCTGAAAACCACACGATGACTTCGACTCCGTCGCGTCGCATCCGCAAGGCCGTGTTTCCCGTTGCGGGCCTCGGCACCCGTTTCCTTCCGGCTACCAAGACGGTGCCGAAGGAAATGCTGCCGGTGATCGACAAGCCGCTGATCCAGTACGCGGTCGACGAGGCGATCGAAGCCGGGTGCGACACGCTGGTGTTCATCACCAATCGCTACAAGCACGCGGTCGCTGACTACTTCGACAAGGCTTACGAACTCGAGCAGAAGCTCGAGCGCGCGGGCAAGGTCGAACAGCTCGAGCTGATCCGCGACGTGCTGCCGCCGGGCGTCAAGACCGTGTTCGTGACCCAGACGGAGGCACTCGGCCTCGGCCACGCCGTGCTGTGCGCCAAGGATGTCATCGGTGACGAACCCTTCGCCGTCCTGCTGCCGGACGACCTCATCTGGAATCGTGGCCCGGGCGCGCTGAGGCAGATGGCCGATGCCGCCCAGCAGAGCGGCTGCAGCGTCATCGCGGTGCAGGACGTCGCGCCGGAGAAGACGGCGAGCTACGGCATCGTGGCCACCCAGGACTTCGCCAATCGTCAGGGCCGCATTACCCGCATCGTCGAGAAGCCCAAGCCGGCCGACGCGCCGAGCAACCTCGCGGTCGTCGGCCGCTACATCCTGCAGCCGCGCATCTTCGAGCTGCTGGAGAGCACGACGCCCGGCGCCGGCGGCGAGATCCAGCTGACCGACGCGATCGACCGCCTGCTGCAGGAGGAGTGCGTCGACGCCTACCGTTTCCGCGGCACGCGCTTCGACTGCGGCACGCACATCGGCCTGATCGAGGCCACCATCCGTTACGCGCTGGATCACGAGAAGCTCAGCGACGCCGCTGCCGAAACCATGCGCAACGCGCTTCGCGAGCTGGGCGTCGTCGAGATCAGCTGACGCCGGCTGGACAAGTCGCGGACGCGCCGACACGCTTGGCGCATGCCGCGATTCCAGGGTGATTACTACGCCGCCACCGCGCCCGCAGCGCCGGATCGCCCGGCGCTTCAGGGACCTGTGGACGCCTCCGTCTGCGTGGTGGGCGGAGGCTTCGCCGGGCTGAATACGGCGCTGGGCCTCGTCGAGCGTGGGATGCAGGGCGTCGTCCTCGTTGAAGCCGAGCACATCGGCGATGGCGCGACGGGCCGCAACGGCGGCTTCGTGTTCGGCGGCTTTTCGCGCGGCGAGGATGCACTACTCGCGGACCTCGGGCCGCAGCGCGCGCGCGAGGTCTACCGCCTGACCAGCGCGGCCGTCGCACGCATTCGGCAGCGCATCGACCGCTACGGCATCGATTGCGATCCCGTCGATGCCGGGGTGATCTGGGCCAACTGGTTCGGTCGTCCCGATGTTCTCCACGCGCGTCGCGAGCTGCTGGGCGACCGCTACGGTGTCGACTGGCAATGGCTCGACCGGCGGGCGATGCGCGAGCTGATCCGTTCGAATCGCTATGCCGATGGCCTGTTCGAGCCGTCCGCGTTCCACTTCCATCCGTTGGCTTACGCGCGCGGCCTCGCGCGCGTGCTGGCGGCGTCGGGTGCGCGCGTGTACGAGCAGACGCCCGCAACGAGACTGCGACGGATGTCCAACGGCTGGGAAGTGGCGACGCCGGAAGGCGTCGTAAGGGCCCGCGACGTCGTGCTGTCCTGCGGCGGTTATCTCGCGGGCCTGTCGCGACGCGTGGACGCGGCGGTACTGCCGATCGCGACCTACGTCATGGTGACCGAGCCGCTCGGCGCGCGGATGGACGACGTGTTGCGCACGCGCGCCGCGATCTACGACACGCGCTTCGCATTCGACTATTACCGACCGCTGCCCGACACGCGCCTGTTGTGGGGCGGGCGGATCTCGGTGCTCGATCGCTCGCCGCAGGAAGTCGAGTCGCTGCTCGTCCGCGACATGCTGCGTGTGTTTCCGCAGCTGGAGGGCGTGACGATCGACTTCGCCTGGTCGGGGCTGATGAGCTATGCGCGGCACCAGATGCCGCACGTGCTGCAGGTCGAGCCGGGCCTCTGGGTGGGGCAGGCCTTCGGGGGGCACGGCGTTGCGCCGACCACGGCCGCGGGTGAACTGCTCGCGGCGGCCATCGCCGAAGACGACCCGGGCTGGCGGATGCTCGAACGCTACGGCCTGACGCCGGCGTTCAAGCCTGCCGGGTTCGTCGCAGCCCAGCTGGGATACTGGTGGGCACAGGCGAAAGACGACTGGCGCGACCGCCGGGAGAGGGGGTGGCGGTGACCAATGGCAGCATCGATTGGAGCGACTTCCAGCGCGTCGACATCCGCGCGGGCACGGTGCTGCGCGTCGAGTCCTTCCCCGAGGCACGCAAGCCGGCATGGAAGCTGTGGGTGGACTTCGGCGAACTCGGCGTCCGCCAGACCAGTGCGCAGATCGTCGACCTCTACGATGCCGATGCGCTCATCGGCCGACAGATCGTCGGGGTGGTTAACTTCCCGCCCAAGCGAATCGGCCCGTTCACCTCGGAATTCCTGCTGACCGGCTTCCACACCGACGACGGCGTGGTGATCACGACGGTCGAGCGCCCCGTCCCGAATGGCGCGCGGCTGGCCTGAAACGACGACGGGGCCCGCAGGCCCCGTCGAGATCTCAAGCGAGTGGCTCAGAGCGCTTCGAGGATGCCCGCGGCGCCCATGCCGGTGCCGATGCACATGGTCACCATGCCGTACTTCTGCTGGCGACGACGCATGCCGTGGACGATTGTCGCGGTGCGGATCGCACCGGTGGCGCCGAGCGGATGGCCGAGCGCGATCGCGCCGCCGAGCGGGTTGACCTTCGACGGGTCGAGCTCGGAGTCCTTGATCACCGCGAGCGCCTGGGCGGCGAAGGCCTCGTTGAGCTCGATCCAGTCGAGCTGATCGCGGGTCAGGCCAGCCTGCTTCAGCGCCTTCGGGATGGCCGCGTTCGGGCCGATGCCCATGATGTGCGGCGGCACGCCCGCGACAGAGAAGCTGACGAAGCGGGCGAGGGGCGTGAGGCCGTACTGCTTGATCGCCGCTTCCGACGCGATGAGGACGGCGGCCGCACCGTCGCTCATCTGCGAGGCGTTGCCCGCGGTGACGGAGCCGCCGAACTGGCCGTTCTTGAACACCGGGCGCAGCTTGGCAAGGCCTTCCATCGACGTATCGGCGCGCGGGCCCTCGTCGGTGTCGACGATGCGCTTCTTAAGCTGAATCGCGTTGCCGGCCAGATCCGGCACGTGCGACACCACCTCGTACGGCGTGATCTCGTCCTTGAATTCACCGGCGGCGATCGCGGCCAGCGCCTTGCGATGCGATTCGACCGCGAACGCGTCCTGCGCCTCGCGCGAGATGTTCCATTCCTTCGCGACGTTCTCGGCAGTAATGCCCATGCCGTAGGCGATCGCGATGTGGTCCTCGTCCTTGTTGAAGACGCGCGGATTGAGCGCGATCTTGTGGCCCATCATCGGCACCATCGACATCGACTCGGTGCCGCCGGCGAGGATCAGGTCCGCATTGCCGAGACGCACCTGATCGGCCGCGAGCGCGACAGCTTGGATACCCGACGAGCAGAAGCGATTGATCGTCTGTGCCGCCACGGTATGCGGAAGGCCCGACAGCAGCACGCCGATGCGCGCCACGTTCATGCCCTGCTCGGCCTCGGGCATCGCGCAGCCGATGATGGCGTCGTCGATCTGGTTGACGTCGATGCCCGGCGCCTGCGCAACCACGCTGCGCAGCACGTGCGCGAGCATGTCGTCGGGGCGGGTGTTGCGGAAGAAGCCGCGCGGCGCCTTGCCCACCGGGGTGCGGGTGGCGGCGACGATGTAGGCGTCCTGGACTTGCTTGCTCATGGTGTTCTCTCTCGTGAGGTCCAAAGGTCGATTCGAAGACGTGCCTTCGAACCTCAGTTACGAAGCGGCTTGCCGGTCTTGAGCATGTGCGCGATGCGCTCCTGCGTCTTCGGCATCTGCGCGAGCTCGACGAAGTGCTGGCGCTCGAGCTTGAGCAGCCATTCCTCGTCCACCACCGAACCACGGTCGACCATGCCGCCGCACATGATGGTGGCGATGCGGGTCGCGATCTCGTAGTCGTGGGGCGAGATGAACATGCCTTCGAGCATGTTGATCAGCATCATCTGCAGCGAGGCGATGCCGACGTCGCCGGCGACCGCGATGTTGCGCGCCGGCAGAGGCGGGCGATAGCCGGCTTCGGCCAGAGCACGCGCATTGGCCTTGGCAACGTGCAGCAGCTCGTGGCTGTTGAACGTCACCACGTCGCTCTCGCGCGCGAGCTTCAGCGACTTGGCCTCGAACGCCGACGTCGACACCTTGGCCATCGCCACGCTCTCGAACGGTGCTTTCAGCTGCGCGAACACGTCGCCGCCCGGACCGGCGGCCTGCGAGGCACGCACCGCGAATTCCTTGAGGCCGCCGCCCGCCGGCAGCAGGCCGACGCCCGCCTCGACGAGGCCGACGTAGCTCTCGAGCGCGAACACGCTGCGCGCCGCATGCATCTGGAACTCGCAACCGCCGCCAAGTGCGAGACCGCGCACGGCCGCGACGACCGGCACCAGCGCGTACTTGATGCGCTGGCTGGTGCGCTGGAAGTTCTCCACCATCGCCTCGAAACCCGCGACGTTGCCGGCCTGCAGCAGGCCGAGCGCACCGGCGAGGTCGGCGCCGGCGGAGAACGGCTCCTTCGGCTGCCAGATCACGAGGCCGCCGAAGTCGCGCTCGGCGATGCCGATCGCTTCCTGCAGGCCGTCCAGCACCTGGTCCGAGACGGTGTGCATCTTGGTCTTGAAGCTGACGACCGCGATGTCGTCGTCGTCGGCCCAGAGGCGGACGCCGTCGTTCTCGAAAAGCGTCTTGCCGGGTGCGAACTGCTCGCCGAGCAGCGCATCTGGGAAGCGCTGGCGCGCGTAGACCGGGTTCGACGAGCGTGCGACGGCGGTGTTCTGCGCCGGGCTGAAGCTGCCCGCGGGCTCGTGCGCGCCGTTGCGCGCGGCGACCCATGCCGGCAGCGGCGCATCCGCCATCGTCTTGCCGGCGGCGACGTCCTCGGCGATCCACTGCGCGACCTGCTGCCAGCCGGCCGCCTGCCACGTCTCGAACGGCCCCTGCGACCAGCCGTAGCCCCAGCGCATCGCGAAATCGACGTCGCGCGCGGTGTCGGCGATGTCCTGCAGGTGATAGGCGCTGTAGTGGAACGTGTCGCGGAACACCGACCACAGGAACTGCGCCTGCGGGTGCTCGCTCGCGCGCAGCGCGGCGAACTTCTTGGCCGGGTCGCGCTCCTTGAGGATCGCCGCGACGTCCGGATCGAGATCGCCCGCGGTCGGGCGATAGTCACGCGCCGCGACGTCGAGCACCAGAATGTCCTTGCCGCGCTTCGTGTAGAAGCCCGCGCCGGTCTTCTGGCCGAGCGCGCCCTTCTCGACGAGGCCGGTCAGCCACACCGGCGCCTTGAAGTGCCGATGCCAGGGATCATCCGGGAGCGTGTCGGCCATAGTCTTGATGACGTGCGCCATCGTGTCGAGGCCCACCACGTCCGCGGTGCGGTACGTCGCGGACTTCGGGCGACCGATCGCCGGGCCCGTCAGCGAATCAACCGTGTCGAAGCCCAGGCCGAGGCGCTCGGTGTGGTGCATCGCCGCCAGCATCGAGAACACGCCGATGCGGTTGCCGATGAAGTTCGGCGTGTCCTTGGCGATGACCACACCCTTGCCGAGCGTGGTCGTAAGGAAGGTTTCGAGGCCGTCCAGCACCTCGCGGTCGGTCATCTTCGCCGGGATCAGCTCGGCGAGGTGCATGTAGCGCGGCGGATTGAAGAAGTGCACGCCGAGGAAACGGTGGCGCAGTTCCTCCGGCAGCACGTCGGCGAGTGCATTGATGCCGAGGCCCGAGGTGTTGCTCGCCAGCACCGCGTGGGCCGGCACGAATGGCGCGATCTTCCTGTAGAGGTCCTGCTTCCAGTCCATGCGCTCGGCGATCGCCTCGATCACCAGGTCGCAGCCGCGCAGCAGCTCGAGACCCGTCTCGTAGTTGGCCGGCGTGATGCGCTCGGCCAGCGACTTGTCGGCCAGCGGGGCGGGGGAGAGCTTGGCGACGTTCGCGATCGCCTTCGTCACGACGCCGTTCGGGTCCCCTTCCTTCGCGGCAAGGTCGAACAGCACGGTATCGACGCCGGCGTTGGTCAGGTGCGCGGCGATCTGCGCCCCCATGACGCCGGCGCCGAGAACGGCGGCGCGGCGGACGAGCAGTTTCTTCGACATGTCGTATCGGTCCCGGTTGAATCAGGCAGGGTCCGCGGACGGGCACTGGATGCCCGCGGCGGCGAAACGGATGAGCTCGCGCGCGGCGCGGGCCCGGTGGGTGGCCTCGGCGGCGCCGGTCGGCCGCTTGATCAGGCCGAAGTCGGACATCGCATAGGTCAGGGCGCCCGAGAGGAAATCGAGGCGCCAGTACAGCGTTTCCTTGCTGAGCCCCGGCACGACCGCCGCGATCGCCTTGGCGAAGTCGCGCAGCACGTGGCCATAGTGGTCGGAGAGGAACTTGCGCAATGCGTCGTTCTTCTCGGCGTAGGCGCGGGCCAGAACCCGCACGAAGGACGCGCCGCCGTGGCGGTCCTGCGCGATCGCCAGCGCCGGCTCGACGAAGGCCGCGAGGATCGGCTCCAGCTCGCCCGGGCGCTTCTCGACCGCCTCGCGAAGTGCGCTGAGCCGCTTCTCGGTCATCTCGTCCATGCGACGGCGGAAGACCTCGTTGACGAGGTTCTCCTTGCTGCCGAAGTGGTAGTTCACCGCGGCGATGTTGACGTCGGCGCGGCTGGTGACCTGCCGCAGCGAGGTGCCGCTGAAGCCGTACTGGGCGAACAGCTCCTCGGCGGCGCCGAGAATGCGGTCCTTGGTGGAGAAGGGGGCGGGGGTCGACATCGCAAGGCCTAATCAAACGCTTGTTTGATGGTAGGCCGTCACCATACGGGGGTCAATGGTCGCGCCGCCGCTTCCCGCACCTGCTCGCTGCCGCTTTATGGAAAGTGTCTGAACGCGTAGAATCCGGCACTGCCAGTTCGGCTAAACCCGCGTAGCTACGCGGGTTTTTCTTGTTATCTTGGGCGCTGAGACGCACCCGGCGCCCGCCAACCTCGGAGAGCAGTCCCATGGCGCTGGAGCGCACCATTTCCATCATCAAGCCCGACGCGGTCGCCAAGAACGTGATCGGCCAGATCTACGCCCGCTTCGAGCAGGCCGGCCTGAAGATCGTCGCCGCCAAGATGAAGCAGCTGTCGCGCCAGGAGGCCGAAGGCTTCTACGCCGTGCACCGTGAGCGTCCGTTCTTCAACGCGCTGGTCGAGTTCATGGTCTCCGGCCCGGTCATGATCCAGGTCCTCGAAGGCGAGAACGCCGTCGCCAAGAACCGTGAGCTCATGGGCGCCACCAACCCGAAGGATGCGGCGCCGGGCACGATCCGCGCCGACTTCGCCGATTCCATCGATGCCAATGCCGTGCACGGCTCGGACAGCCTGGAGAACGCCGCGATCGAGATCGCGTACTTCTTCCCGCAGACCGACGTCTACGCGCGCTAAGAAAGAGAGAAACGATGAGTACGTCCCGCGACCTCGATGCCACGCTGATCGACACGGCACCCGCCGTGCCGGCGGACGCGGCCGCGCGCGCGGACGTGCCTGTCCCGAAGGTCGAGGCGAAGAGGACCAACCTCTTCGACCTCGAGCGCGTGCAGCTAGAAGACTTCTTCGAGCAAGTGCTCGGTGAGAAGCGCTATCGCGCGCACCAGGTGATGAAGTGGATCCACCACCGCTACGTCACCGAGTTCGACCAGATGACCGACCTCGGCAAGGCGCTGCGCGCCAAGCTGGAGCAGCATGCCGTCGTGCATGCGCCGTCGGTCGTGTTCGACAAGGCCTCCGAGGACGGCACGCACAAGTGGCTGCTCGGCATGGACCCGAAGAACGCCATCGAGACGGTCTACATCCCCGACAAGGGCCGCGGCACGCTGTGCGTGTCCTCGCAGGTGGGCTGCGCGCTCAACTGCCAGTTCTGCTCCACGGCTACACAGGGCTTCAACCGCAACCTGTCGACCGCCGAGATCATCGGCCAGGTCTGGGTCGCGGCGCGCCACCTCGGCAACGTGCCGCACCAACAGCGCCGTCTCACCAACGTGGTGATGATGGGCATGGGCGAACCGCTGGCGAATTTCGATAACGTCGTGCGCGCGATGAGCATCATGCGCGACGACCTCGGCTACGGCCTCGCCAACAAGCGCGTGACGCTCTCGACGGCGGGCATGGTCCCGCAGATCGACAAACTGGGGGAGGTGAGCGACGTCTCGCTCGCGGTCTCCCTGCATGCGCCGAACGACGACCTGCGCAGCGAGCTGGTGCCGCTCAACAAGAAGTACGGCATCGAGCAGCTGATGGAGTCCTGCGTGCGCTACGCGCTGCGCAAGCCGGGCACGTCGGTGACGTTCGAATACACGCTGATGAAGGGCGTCAACGACCAGCCGCAGCATGCGCGCGAACTCGTCCGCCTGATGAAAGCCTTCGACCGCTCGGTGCAGATGAAGGGCGCCGCGAAGGTCAACCTCATTCCGTTCAATCCATTCCCCGGCACGCGCTTCGAGCGCCCGACGGACCAGGCGATCCGCGCCTTCCAGAAACTGCTCAACGAGGCCGGCATGATCGCGCCGGTGCGCCGCACGCGCGGCGACGACATCGACGCGGCCTGCGGGCAACTCAAGGGGCAGGTGATGGACCGCACTCGCCGCAATGCCGATTTCCGGCGCCGGCTCGAACAGCAGGGACAGGGCGATGCCGCAGCATGAGTCGGTGAAGTCCGCGGCGCTGCTCGTCGGCGCTGCCATCGTCCTGCTCCTGCCCGCCTGCAGTAATTCCACCGCCATCCGCCGCGACGGCAGCCGGGGCGCGTATCGCCAGGTCGCCCGCGAAGTGCAGATCGATCCGGCCGCGAAGGCGCGCGGCACCGCCTACACGATGGTCCAGGTGTCGCAGATGCGCCTGGTGTCCGGCGACGCAGCGGGCGCCGCCTCCGCCGCCGAAAGCGCCCTCAAGGCGTATCCGCAATCGCCCGAGGCGCACAGCCTGCTGGGGCTGTCGCTCGATGCACTGGGCCGTGGCAAGCAGTCGGGCCCGCATCATCGCCGCGCCGCCGAACTGGCGCCCGATCGCGGCGCGTTCCTCAACAATTACGGGATCTGGCTCTGCAGCAATGGGCAGGCGTCGGCGTCCCTGGACTGGTTCGACCGCGCCGCGGCCGCGCCCGGCTATGACACGCCGGGCGCCGCTCATGCCAATGCGGCGAGTTGCGCGCGGCAGAGTGGAGACGCGGCACGCGCGGCGGTGTCGGCACGGCGCGCGCTCGATATCGATCGGGCCAATCCGGTAGCGCTGGCGACCCTGGCGAGACTCGCCTTCGACGCCGGCCGTGGCCTGGAAGCGCGCGCTTTCGTCGAGCGGCGGCTTGCCGCTGGTCCGGCAGATGCCGACACCTTGCTGCTGGCGTCACAAATTGAGAAATCGCTCGGCGACACCGCCGCGGCCGAACGCTACGTTCAGCGCCTGCGGACGGAGTTCCCCCCAAACTCCCGTCCCACGGGGACAAACGATGACTGATACGCACTCGGCCGGTCCTGCCGCCGGCGAGCGTTTGAAGCGGGCGCGCGAAGCTGCCGGGATGAGCCTGGCCGATGCCTCGTTGCGCATGAAGCTGCCGGTCCGCGTGCTCGATACCCTCGAGCGCGGCGAGTGGGAATCGCTGGGGCCGCCGGTATTCGTTCGCGGCCAGGCCCGCACATATGCGCGGATGCTCGGCGTCAACCTCGACAGCGACGTGCTTCCGAGCCCGTTCACGACGACGCAGATCCCCAGCCTCGTCAGCCACGCGCACGTACCACGCTATCGCCACATGGCGGAGAACCTCGCGCGCCGGGCGGTGTACGTCGTCCTGACGGTCTCCCTCGTGGTGCCCGTCTGGCTGGCGACGCGCGGCCACGGTGGCGCGCCGGAGGTGGCGTCGCTGGATCTCGCGCCCTCGCAGACCGCGCTGGCGGAAACGGTCCGGACGCCGATGGTGGCCTCCATCGCGCCGATCACCGCGGAAGCGCCTTCCGTCACGCCGCTCGAGCTGGTGTTCGAGGGCGAGAGCTGGGTGCAGGTGTTCGCCGCCGACGGCTCCGTCGTCGAAAAGGGACTGCTGCGGGTCGGCGATCGTCGCGTACTCAAGCCGTCCTCCGCATCGCGACTGGTGCTGGGCAACGCGACGGCCGTCAGGGCGCGCCTGCATGGCCAGCCCGTCGACCTCGCGCCCTTTACACGAGCGAACGTCGCGCGCTTTACGTTATCCTCTGACGGTTCCCTCGCGCCGTCGGCGCCCTGATCCCGCCATCCGGCCGGAGGATCCGGCCGACACCGCGCGAGGCCCAGTCCTCCAGCGGTCCCTGCGAACGACGCAGGGCGAGACAGCATGGCGATCGACGAAATTCTCGACGAACACGAACAGAGCCGGCGCGTCCAGGAATGGCTTCGCCGCAATGGCGCGGGCCTGATCGGCGGCGTCCTGCTCGGAATGGCCGCGATCGGCGGCTGGAAGTGGTGGCAGCAGCGTCAGGCCCAGGCGCATATGCGCGAGGCCGACGCGTTCCAGGCGGCGGTCGAGGCTGTCGAGCGCGATGGCGTGAAGGCCGCGACGAGCGTGGCGGCACTGCCGGAAGGCGTCTTCCGCAGCCTTGCCGCGCTGCGCCTGGCGAAGTCGCAGGCCGATGCAAAGGATGCGGCGGCGGCGATCGCCACGCTGCAGCGCGCAATGCCGAAGGATCCCGCGCTGCGTACGGTCTTCCAGCAGCGCGTCGCGCGACTGCAGATCGATACGGGCAAGGCGGCGGAGGCGCTGAAGCTGCTCGACGGCACCGATGGCGCGACCCTCGACCTGCGCGGCGACGCGCAGTTCGCTCTCGGTCAGGTCGATGCGGCGCGCGAGTCTTACCGTAAGGCGCTCGCCGCGACGGAGGTCGGTTCGCCGCAGCGTCGCCTGATCGAACTCAAGTACACCCAGGTCGGCGGCGTGCCCGCCCAGCCGCAGACACCGTGAGGTCCTCCCTGATGAATTCCGCTCGTCCCCTCTCGGTGCGCGTCGCGCGCGTGGCGCTGGTCGCGGCCGTGGTCGTCGCCCTCTCGGGTTGCTCGACGGTGCGTGGCTGGTTCGGCGGCAAGGATTCGAGCAAGAAGGCCGCCAAGCCCAGCGAGCTGACGGAAATCACGCCGACGCTCAACGTCGCCAAGCTGTGGAGCGCGGACGTGGGCGGCGGCGAAGGCCGTCTCGGCCTGCGTCAGGGCCCTGTCGTCGACGGCGACCGTGTCTACGCGGCCGCGGTGAAAGGTGGCGTCTACGCGCTCGACCTGCAGACCGGCAAGCCGGCCTGGCATTACGAGTCGAAGGTCAACATTTCCGGTGGCCCGGGCGTGGGCGAGGGCCTCGTGGTCGTCGGCGGCCTGGAGGGCGAAGTGATCGCGCTCGATTCCTCGACCGGCACGGAGAAGTGGACCGCCAAGGTCGGCGCCGAAGTGGTGTCCGCGCCGGCGATCGGCCAGGGCCGCGTCTTCGTGCGTTCGAACGACGGCCGCGTCACCGCGTTCGACGCGGCGACCGGCGAGCGTCGCTGGTTCTGGAATCACGACCTGCCGTCGCTCGCGGTCCGCGGCAACGACAGCGTCACCCTGGGCCCGGGCGTGGTCTTCGTCGGCAACGACGACGGCACGGTCGCCATGCTGGCGGTCAATGACGGCCGCCCGCTGTGGGAACTCCCCGTCGGCTTGCCCGAGGGCCGCAACGAGCTTGAGCGCGTGGCCGACGTGGACGGCACGCCGGTGCTGGAAGGCGGGCTGCTGTTCGCGACCAGCATGAAGCGTTCGACCGTTGCCATCGACGCGCCCAACGGCCGTCCGCTGTGGTCGGCCGACCACGGCGGCCCGGGTCGTCCCGGTGTCGCGTCCGAAGCGGTCGTGGTGACCGAGGCCGACGGTGGCGTCTTCGCGCTCGACAAGCAGAGCGGCGCCGCCCTCTGGCAGCAGCCCGGGCTGCTGCGCCGCGACGTGACTGCTCCGGCCGTGGTCGGCGAGTCGGCCGTGGTCGGCGACCTCGATGGCTACGTCCACTGGCTGCGCCTCTCCGACGGCGCCTTCGCCGCGCGCCTGCGCGCGACCCGCGACGCCATCCGTGCGACGCCCGTCGTCGCCGGCGACGTCGTGCTGGTGCAGGACGTCGACGGCAGCCTGATCGCACTTCGCGCACAGTAAGTTCCGACCGGGTCGCGTCGGTGGCACGGCCACCGCGCGACCCGTTTCGTTTTCCGGCACCTTCCGAGGTCGAAACATGCTCCCGCTCGTCGCCCTCGTCGGTCGTCCCAACGTCGGCAAATCCACGCTCTTCAACGTGCTCACGCGCACGCGCGATGCGCTCGTGCACGACGAGCCCGGCGTCACCCGTGACCGCAACTACGGCGTCGCGCGCCCGGAAGGGCGGCCTGCATTCGCGGTCGTCGACACCGGCGGCATCGCGGGCGAGGACGAGGGCCTCGCCGGCGCGACCGCGCGCCAGGCGCGCGCCGCCGCCGAGGAAGCGGACGTCGTGCTGTTCGTCGTCGACGGCCGCGAAGGCCCGTCCGCGCTCGACGACGAGATCCTGCAGTGGCTGCGCCGCACCGGCCGGCCGACGGTGCTCGTGGTCAACAAGACCGACGGCATTGACGCGCAGCAGGCGCTCAACGAGTTCGTGCGCTACGGCCTGTCGGACCGTATCGCCGTCGCGGCCTCGCACCGGCACGGCGTCGACGCGCTGCTCGCGCGCGTGTACGCGCACCTGCCGGAAGAGGGCGCCGCGCCGGTGCTCGACGAGGATCCCACGCGCATCCGCGTGGCCTTCATCGGCCGCCCGAACGTCGGCAAGTCGACGCTGGTGAACCGCCTGCTCGGCGAGGAGCGCATGATCGCCTCCGAGGTGCCGGGCACGACGCGCGACTCGGTGTCGATCGACATGGAGCGCGACGGCCGTCGCTACCGGCTGATCGACACCGCCGGCCTGCGCCGCCGCTCGCGGGTGGACGAGGCGGTCGAGAAGTTCTCCGCGTTCAAGACGCTGGCGGCGATCGAGCAGTGCCAGGTCGCCGTAGTGCTGCTCGACGGCTCTGAAGGCATTACCGACCAGGACGCCACCGTACTGAGCTACGCGCTCGACGCGGGCCGCGCGCTGGTCATCGCCGTGAACAAGTGGGACGGCCTGACCGAATACCAGCGCGACCAGGCGCAGGCGCTGCTGTCGCGCAAGCTGGGCTTCGTCGACTGGGCGGAAGCCGTGCGCATCAGCGCGAAGCACGGCTCGGGCCTGCGCGAGCTGTTCGCCGCCATCCACCGCGCGCATGCCTCGGCGACGAAGGAATTCAGCACCAGCGAGGTCACGCGCGCGGTCGAGATCGCGTACGAGACCAATCCGCCGCCGACGGTGCGCGGCCACGTCGCCAAGATGCGCTTCGCGCACCCGGCTGGCAGTAATCCGCCGACATTCGTCGTGCACGGCACACGCCTGCGCACGCTCAGCGATACGTACCGGCGCTACCTCGAGAATTTCTTCCGCAAGCGCTTCAAGCTCGTCGGCACGCCGGTGCGTTTCGTGTTCAAGGAAGGCGCGAACCCGTACGAGGGCAAGAAGAACGTGCTGACCGAGAAGCAGGTCGCCAAGAAGCGCCGCCTGATCCGCCACGCCAAGCGGAAGTAAGGGCTCCGCGCGTTCCGTCCCCAGCCTGGCGGAACGCGCCATGCCGCCGGGTGGCGCCCGCGGGCGCGTCCAGGCGCGACAATGTGTCGATGATCCCGACCGTCACCCCCGATCAGGCGCGCGAGCGTCAGCTGGCCGGCGCCGTCCTCATTGACGTGCGCGAACTCCACGAACGCGCGACCGGCATGGCCGCGGGCGCCATGGCCTGCGCCGCAGCCGACATCGAATCGGCCGTGACTGACCGATCGCGCGAGATCTGTGTGATCTGCGAGTCGGGCGTCCGCTCGGCAAGGGCCGCCGAGCGGCTGCTCGAATCGGGCTACGCGAGGGTGTCCTCGGTCGACGGCGGCACGCGTCGCTGGCGCGCCGACGGGCTGCCGATCGTCGTGCCCGAAGGCGATGCCGACTTCTTCGACCGCTACTCCCGCCATCTCCGGCTTCCGGAGGTCGGCGTGGAGGGGCAGCGGCGCCTGGAAGCTGCGCGCGTGCTCGTGGTGGGCGCCGGTGGCCTCGGTTCGCCTTCCGCCTACTACCTCGCCGCGGCGGGTATCGGCACGCTCCGCATCGCCGACGACGACGTGGTCGATCGCAGCAACCTGCAGCGCCAGATCCTCCATGCCGAGGCGCGCATCGGCCGGCCGAAGGTGGAGTCCGCGGCACAGACGCTGGCGGCGCTGAACCCGCGCGTGCGGGTCGAGGCGGTGCAGCAACGCGTCACCGCCGAAAGCGTCGATGCCCTCGTCGCCGACGTGGACGTGGTGCTCGACGGCGCCGACAACTTCCCCGCGCGCTACCTGCTCAACGACGCCTGCGTGAAGCACGGCAAGCCGATGGTCTACGGCGCCGTGCACCGCTTCGAAGGCCAGCTGGCGGTGTTCGACGCCGGACGCCGCCGCGGCGAGCAGCCCTGCTACCGCTGCCTGTTTCCCGAGCCGCCGCCGCCGGAGGCCGCGCCCAACTGCTCCGAGGCGGGTGTGCTCGGCGTGCTGCCGGGCATCGTCGGCCTGCTACAGGCCAACGAAGTGCTCAAGCTGCTGCTCGGCATCGGCGAGCCGCTCGCCGGACGATTGCTGCATGTCGACGCGCTGGCCACGCGTTTTCGCGAGACGCGCATTCCGCCGGACCCCGAGTGCCCGGTCTGCGCCCCCGGCCGCGCGTTTCCGGGCTATATCGACTACGTACGTTTCTGCGCGGGTTGAGCCAGCGACGCAGCGCGTCGGCGGACCGGCGATAATGCGCACCCCGTTTCCCACGGCGCGCCGATGACCGACACCACGACCGCCCGCATCCTCGATGGAAAGCGCATCGCCGAATCCCTGCTGGACGAGTTGAAGTCCCGCGTCGACGCGCGCCTCGCCGCCGGCAGGCAGGCCCCGGGACTCGCGGTGATCCTGGTCGGGGATGACCCGGCGTCGGCGGTGTACGTGCGCAACAAGCGGCGCGCCGCGCAGAAGGTCGGCATCCGTGCCGTCGACCACGACCTGCCGGCCGATACCGACGATGCGACGCTGCTCGCGCTGATCGACCGCCTGAACGCCGATCCGTCGATCCACGGCATCCTGTTGCAACTGCCGCTTCCGGACCGGCGCGACGCGAGCGCGCTGATCAACCGCATCAACCCGCGCAAGGACGTCGATGGCTTCCATCCGCAGAACGTGGGCGCGCTGGTGCTGCGGGAGTTCGGCCTGCGGCCCTGCACGCCCCGCGGCATCACCACGCTGCTGGGCTACACCGACCGGCCGGTGCGGGGGCAGAGCGCGACCATCGTCGGCGTGAGCAACCACGTCGGCCGGCCGATGGCGCTCGAGCTGCTGATCGCCGGCTGCACCGTCACCGCCTGTCATCGCTTCACGCCGCCAGCGGTGCTCGAAGCGTCGGTGCGCGGCGCGGACATCCTGGTGGTCGCGGCGGGCAAGCCGGGCCTGATCCCGGGCGAGTGGGTGAAGCCGGGGGCGGTCGTGATCGACGTCGGCATCAACCGGCTCGACGACGGCCGCCTGGTCGGCGACGTGGGTTTCGAGGCGGCGGCGCAGCGCGCCAGCTGGATCACGCCGGTGCCGGGCGGCGTGGGGCCGATGACGGTCGCCACGCTGATGGAAAACACGCTGGACGCCGCCGAGGCGCTGGATCCCGCCTGAGTGGCCGCACGTGCGCCCTCGTCGCGGGAGCGGCGCTCACGGTAGAATGACGCGCTTCATCCTCCCGGGGTCGCCCATGCTGCGCATCCAGGCTGAAGCGCTTACCTTCGACGACGTCTCGCTCGTCCCCGCGCACTCGACGGTCCTGCCCAAGGACGTCTCGCTCGCCACCCGCCTTACCCGCGACCTGACCATCCGCCTGCCGATCGTGTCGGCGGCGATGGATACCGTGTCCGAAGCCCGCCTCGCCATCGCGATGGCGCAGCTGGGCGGCATCTCGATCATCCACAAGAACATGACGGCCGAGCAGCAGGCCGCGCAGGTCGCGCAGGTCAAGAACTTCGAGGCCGGCGTGATCAAGGAGCCGTTCACCGTCGGGCCGTCCACGACGATCGCCGAAGTCCTCAAGCTCACGCGCGCCCGCAATATCTCGGGCGTGCCGGTGGTCGACGAGAACGGCCAGCTGGTCGGCATCGTCACCAGCCGCGACATGCGCTTTGAAAAGCAGCTCGACGATCCGGTGCGCAACATCATGACGCGCAAGGACCGCCTGGTGACCGTCAAGGAAGGCGCGTCGGACGACGAGGTCCTCGGCCTGCTGCACAAGCACCGCATCGAGAAGGTGCTGGTCGTCAACGACGACTTCGCGCTGCGCGGCCTGATCACCGTCAAGGACATCCAGAAGAAGCGCGACAACCCCAATGCGGCGTACGACGCGAGCGAGCGCCTGCTGGTCGGCGCGGCGGTGGGCGTGGGCGGCGATACCGAAGCGCGCGTCGAAGCGCTGGTCGCCGCGGGCGTCGACGTGATCGTGGTCGACACCGCGCACGGCCATTCGCAGGGCGTGCTCGACCGCGTGAAGTGGGTGAAGTCGAAGTTCCCGAAGGTGCAGGTCATCGGCGGCAACATCGTCACCGGCGACGCGGCGCTTGCGCTCATGGACCACGGTGCAGACGCGGTGAAGGTCGGCGTCGGGCCCGGTTCGATCTGCACCACGCGCATCGTCGCGGGCGTGGGCGTGCCGCAGATCACCGCGGTCGACATGGTCGCCGAGGCGCTGCAGGACCGCATTCCGCTGATCGCCGACGGCGGCATCCGCTACTCGGGCGACATCGGCAAGGCGATCGTGGCCGGCGCGTCGAGCGTGATGATCGGTGGCCTGTTCGCGGGCACCGAGGAATCGCCGGGCGAGACCGAGCTGTTCCAGGGGCGCAGCTACAAGAGCTATCGCGGCATGGGCTCGCTGGGCGCGATGGAGAAGGGGTCCAAGGACCGCTATTTCCAGGACGCCTCCGACGCCGACAAGCTCGTGCCCGAAGGCATCGAAGGCCGCGTGCCGTATCGCGGCCCGCTGCGCGGCGTCGTGCACCAGCTCGCCGGCGGCCTGCGCGCGACGATGGGTTATGTCGGCTGCGCGACCATCGAGGAGATGCGCAAGAAGCCGAGCTTCGTGCGCGTCACCAGCGCCGGCACGCGCGAGAGCCACGTGCACGACGTGCAGATCACCAAGGAGCCGCCGAACTACCGTACGTAGTTCGCGGCTCCCGCCGTGCGCCGCGCGGCGGTATCGACGACGGCCGCCGTGCCGTCGCATCGCGGCCCCGCCGGCGCAGGGCCGTCGCTACGACCGGAACAGGCCGTGCACGACATCCACAGCGACAAGATCCTGATCCTCGACTTCGGCGCGCAGTACACGCAGCTGATCGCCCGCCGCGTGCGCGAGCTGGGCGTCTACTGCGAGATCTGGGCCTGGGACCACGATCCCGCCGAGATCGCGGCGTTCGGGCCGAAGGGCATCATTCTGTCGGGCGGCCCCGAGTCGACCACGCTGCCGGGCGCGCCGCGTGCGCCGCAGGAAGTCTTCGATTCCGGCCTGCCGGTGCTGGGCATCTGCTACGGCATGCAGACGATGGCCGCGCAGCTGGGCGGCGCGACGGAAGCCGCCGACGCGCGCGAATTCGGCCATGCCACCGTCGAACTGGTCGCGCAGGATTCGCTGTTCGGCGACCTCAAGGATCACCCGGGCGCACCGCCCAGGCTCGACGTGTGGATGAGCCACGGCGACCACGTGTCGAAGGCGCCGCCCGGCTTCGTCGTCACCGCGCGCACCGACCGGATTCCGGTCGCGGCGATGGCCAACGAGGCCAAGCGCTGGTACGCGGTGCAGTTCCATCCCGAGGTGACGCACACCAAATCCGGCCAGGCGCTTCTCGGCCGCTTCGTCGTCGACATCTGCGGCTGCCGCACGCTGTGGAACGCGGCGAACATCATCGAGGACCAGATCGCGCGCGTGCGCGCGCAGGTCGGCAGCGACGAGGTGATCCTCGGCCTGTCGGGCGGCGTCGATTCGTCGGTCGTCGCCGCGCTGCTGCATCGCGCGATCGGCGACCAGCTCACCTGCGTCTTCGTCGACACCGGCCTGCTGCGCTTCGAGGAAGGCGATCAGGTCATGGCGATGTTCGCCGAGCACATGGGCGTGCGCGTGATCCGAGTCAATGCGCGCGAGCGCTACTTCCGCGCGCTGGAAGGCGTGAACGACCCGGAGGCCAAGCGCAAGATCATCGGCCGCCTGTTCGTCGAGATCTTCGACGAGGAGTCCAACAGGCTCACCAATGCGCGCTGGCTCGCGCAGGGCACGATCTATCCGGACGTGATCGAGTCGGCCGGCAGCAAGACCGGCAAGGCGCACGTCATCAAGAGCCACCACAACGTCGGTGGCCTGCCGGAGCACATGAAGCTCGGCCTGGTCGAGCCGCTGCGCGAGCTGTTCAAGGACGAGGTACGCCGGCTCGGCACCGAACTCGGCCTACCGCACTCGATGGTCTACCGTCATCCGTTCCCCGGCCCCGGGCTCGGCGTGCGCATCCTCGGCGAAGTGCGTCCGGAGTACGCGGAGATCCTCGCGAAGGCGGATCACATCTTCATCGACGAGCTGCGGCGCGCCGGCCTCTACGACAAGGTGAGCCAGGCGTTCGCGGTGTTCCTGCCGGTGCGGTCCGTCGGTGTCGTCGGCGACGCGCGCGCCTACGAGTGGGTGATCGCGCTGCGCGCCGTCGAGACGATCGACTTCATGACCGCGCACTGGGCGCACCTGCCGCACGAGTTCCTCGGGCACGTGTCCAACCGCATCATCAACGAGGTGCGCGGCGTGTCACGCGTGGTCTACGACATTAGCGGCAAGCCGCCGGCCACGATCGAGTGGGAATGAAGAGGGCCCGCTTGCGCGGCACTGCCGCGCGGCCGTCTTCATTGCCGCGCCCGCTGGGCGCGGCCGGGCGTTCGCAGCGTCCGAGGCGCGACTGATCGCTTTGCAACGCGACATCAGCCCGATCGCATGTCCGATATCACCGACACCGACAACCACCTCATGCGCGAAGCCCTCGCGCTCGCGATTCATGCCCGCGACGAGCACGACGAGATTCCCGTGGGCGCCCTCGTGGTCGATGCGGACGGCCACGTGATCGGCCGCGGGTGGAACCGCAACATCGGCGACCAGGATCCGAGCGCGCATGCCGAGATCGTCGCGATGCGCGAGGCGGGCAGGGCGGTCGGCAACCACCGCCTGATTGGCGCGACGCTTTACGTCACGCTCGAGCCCTGCGCGATGTGCGCGATGGCGATGATCCACGCACGCGTCTCACGTGTCGTGTTCGGGGCCTACGACCCCAAGACCGGCGCTGCCGGAAGCGTGTTCGACCTGCTTGGCGATCCGCGCCATAACCACCGCGTGTCGATCACCGGCGGCGTGTTGGCTGAAGAGGCGGGTTCGATGCTCACAAACTACTTCCGGACCAAGCGCGGGCTCGCGCCACGCTAGCTGCGGTAGCGGTGGATCTCGTGGTCCAGCTCCTCGTCGAAGCTGCGCACCGCGAGGCTGACCTCCGCGCCCATGAGCGCGCTCGCGCCCAGCAGGAAGGCCACGCCCAGCACCGCCAGTACGGTCGGAAGGATGTCGAGCCGGTATACGAGGAACGCATCGATCGCGAGCGTCAGGCTCGTGCCAACGAAAGAGCCGAGCGCGAGATAGAGCATCTGGCAGGCACGCAGCACGAAGTGCGCGCGCCGGCGGTGGCGCGCGATGCGCAGGTCGCGCGACGCGGCGTCGGGCGCCACGTGCTTCCACTCCTCGATCAACGTCCGCAGCCGGTCCACCACTCGCGCGAGCCGCGCATTCGCGGACACGAGCAGGGACGCCGTCGCGGCCATCAGCAGCGCTGGGGCCAGCATCGAGGTCAGGATCGCGTAGTGGCCGGCGCCGAGGATCGGGTTCATCGCATCGCCCATGTGGTCGCTCGATTATGATGCCCCGACACAGCAGGAAGCATGCGCATGAGTGACACGCGGAACCGCCTCGTCTGGATCGATCTCGAAATGACGGGGCTCGATACCGACAACGATTCGATCCTCGAGATCGCCACCGTCGTGACCGACGCCGAGCTCAACATCCTCGCGGAAGGCCCGGAGCTGGCCATCGCGCATCCGGTCGAGCAGCTCGAGGCCATGGACGACTGGAACCGCAACCAGCATCGCAAGTCGGGCCTGTGGGATCGCGTGCTGAAGGAGGGTGTGGCGATGGTCGACGCCGAAGCGCGCACCGTGGCGTTCCTGCAGGAATGGCTCGCCGCCGGGGCGTCGCCGATGTGCGGCAATTCCATCTGCCAGGACCGCCGCTTCCTGCACCGCCTGATGCCGCGCGTGGAGAAGCACTTCCACTACCGCAATCTGGACGTGAGCACGATCAAGGAACTCGCACGACGCTGGGCGCCGCAGGTGGCCTCGGGCGTCGCCAAGGCGTCGGCGCATACGGCGCTCAGCGACGTGCGCGATTCGATCGCGGAACTGCGCCATTACCGGCGTTTCATGGGCGAGCTCGGCGGCGCGAACGCGGGCTGACACAGCGCGGGAACCCGGAGCCGCTTCGACGGTCCTGTCTTCCGTCCACAACGGGACGGGCAGGGATGGCAGACAGGGACAGGTGGTTCTCGGCGATCGCATGGGTCGTCGTCGCGATCGTACATACGCTCATTGGCATCTGGCTGTCGCGGCCCGTGACGGCGACACGCGCGTCGGCGAATGACGACGTTGCATTGCAGGTCGAATTCATCCAACGGCCCGAAGCTCGCGAACAACGGCAACGCCGACTAGTCGCGGCGCTTGCACGCACTGCACGAGGCGGGCGGCAAGCGCGGCGGAACATCGCGCAGGCGCCCATCTCCACTGACGACGAACGCCGGGCGGTCGCACGCGAGCGCGCAGGTGCGGCCAGGATGGACTTGCGACCGCCGGAAACGCACGCACCATTTCAGCATCGCGATCCCTTCGAGCGAGAGGCGCCGATCGCTGTGCATCGCACACGTTTCGAGCAGGCTTGGGTGCCGGCCGGCGACGCCCTGCAGCAGGCGCGTTTCCGTTCGAAGGCGGTGGGGACGGCGCTCAGCCTATTCGGCGGCCCGCACCGGCACTGCAGCGAAATCGAGATGCGCCTGCGTCGGCCGGATTGCCTGCCGCTGCACGGCCAGGACGCGCAGGACGAGGCCCTGCGTCGTAGTGTCGACTGAACCGAGAAAAAGAGAAGGCCCGCTTTCGCGGGCCTTCGAAGAGTGGCGTCCCCACGGGGATTCGAACCCCGGTCGCTACCGTGAAAGGGTAATGTCCTAGGCCTCTAGACGATGGGGACGTCGTGGTTGTCGATGAATCGACGAACCGGAACGTTGGTGGAGCCAGCCGGGATCGAACCGGCGACCTCTACAATGCCATTGTAGCGCTCTCCCAGCTGAGCTATGGCCCCACGCGCTGGAGAGCCGGCATATTAGGGAGCGGACATTGGTCCGTCAAGCGTTATCTACGACTTCTTCACGATCTTCAATCGGGATGGGGCCGTCGAAGCGCAACGTCGACGTGTCGTGTCCGCGCTCGCCCAGGTATTGCAGCCATTTGCCGAGGAACGTGTTCATCCTCATGCGGTGACCAAGCAGCCGTTCCGGCGTCGGATTCAGGCCGATGACGTCCTGCCAGCGACGGCCGACATAGCAGTGCGTCGCCTCCGCCTGCCGGGCGTCGTGATAGAGGCGCACGTAGGCGGACGGATCGGACTCGCCCGTAACCGGGTCCTGCATCGCATACGTGAGCCGGATCTCGGTGGTGTACGGGTGCTGGCCGATCACGTCGACGCGCAGCGGCACGCCGTCGCCGAGGTCCGAGATCCACCGGCCTTCGCGTAGCCCGCGGATATCGAAAAGCCGCGCGAGGCGGCCGTGGTTCTCGGCATACAGGGCCATCAGCCAGGCGAAGCGGCCGAGGCGCGGGACGAGGCGTTTGCGGGCGGCGAGCTGGGACATGGATCGACTCTACACGCCGCCTGTCCACGCCGGTGCGACGGTGCCCGACCCGTTCAGCGGCGGACACGCGCCGCCGTGGTACGGCTCAGAACATCTCGCGCTGCAGGCCCAGCGTGGTCAGCACCTTGCTCGCGATTTCCTCGATCGACGTGTGCGTCGTGCTGAGGGTCGGGATGCGCTCGGCGCGGAACATCGCCTCCGCCGCGGCGACTTCTCGCCTGCACGTTTCCAGCTGCGCGTAGCGCGAATTCGGGCGACGTTCCTGGCGTATCTGCTGCAGCCGCGCCGGGTCGATCGTCAGCCCGAACAGCTTGTTGCGGTACGGGCGCAGCCGCGGCGGCAGGCGGTCGTGCTCGAGGTCTTCCTCGGTGAGCGGGTAGTTCGCCGCCAGCACGCCGTAATGCAGCGCGAGGTAGATGCACGTCGGCGTCTTGCCGGCGCGCGACACCGCCACCAGCACGACGTCGGCATCGGCGTAGTCCAGGCTCTGGCCGTCGTCGTGCGTCAGCGTGAAGTTGATGGCGTCGATGCGGCGGTGGTAGCGCTCGAAGTCGACCATGCCGTGGGCGCGGCCGATGTGGCGCTGGCGGATCTGCCCGAGCTCACGCTCCAGCGGCTCGATGAAGGGCGCGAACACGTCGAGCATCAGCGCGCCGCTCTCGACCAGCGCCGCACTGATCTCGGGATCCACGCACGAATTGATCACGATGGGTCGGACACCATGCCGCGCGCCGGCCTCGCGGATACGGGCGACGGTCTCGCTCGCCCGTTCCAGCGTATCCACGAACGAGATGCGGGTGCTTTCGAAGCGCGTCTCGGTGAACTGCGTCAGCACACTGTGGCCGATGGTCTCGGCCGTGATACCGGTGCCGTCGGAGACGTAGAAAACGGGGCGAAGCTCGGTCATCGGCGTGCACGCTGGGCGGTGGCGGAACCAGAAAACCCCGGCAAATCAAGCTTGTATGCGCGGGTCGCAGCGGCGATCATATCCGTAATCGCCGGCGATTCGCGCCCGGAAATCCTCCTCGGAGAAGGTCTTGAACGAGAACATCCTGTGGTTGAACGCGCTGCGCCTGTCGGACCTGGCGCGCGTCGGCGGCAAGAATTCCTCGCTGGGCGAGATGATCGGCAACCTCGCCGGTCTCGGCGTGTCCGTGCCCGGCGGTTTCGCGACGACGGCCGAGGCCTTCAAGGCGTTCATCGCGCACAACGACCTGCACCAGCGCATCTTCGACCGGCTGGCGACGCTGGACGTCGAGGACGTGCAGGCGCTGACGGCCGCCGGCGGCGAGATCCGCGGCTGGGTGATCGACGCGCCGCTGCAGCCCGACCTCGACCGTGAGATCCGCGAGGCCTACCGGCAGCTGTGCGCCGAGAACGGCGGCGGCGACGTGGCCGTGGCGGTGCGTTCGTCGGCGACTGCGGAAGACCTTCCGGACGCGAGCTTCGCCGGGCAGCAGGAGACCTTCCTCAACGTGACCGGCGAGGACGACGTCGTCCACAAGGTGAAGGAAGTGTTCGCCTCGCTCTACAACGACCGCGCGATCGCCTATCGCGTGCACCACGGCTTCAAGCACGAGGACGTGTTCCTCTCGGCAGGCGTGCAGTTGATGGTGCGCTCGAACGTCGGTTCCTCGGGCGTGCTGTTTACGCTGGACACCGAGTCGGGCTTCCGCAACGTCGTGTTCGTCACCGCGAGCTACGGCCTCGGCGAGATGGTGGTGCAGGGCGCGGTGAACCCGGACGAGTTCTACGTCTACAAGCCCACGCTGCGCGAGGGGAAGAAGGCGATCCTGCGCCGCACGCTCGGCGCCAAGCAGTTGCGCATGGTCTATTCCGACGTGCCGGGCGAGCGCGTGCGCACCGAGGAAACGCCGGCCGAGCTGCGCAACCGGTTCTGCGTGACGGATGCGGACGTCGAGGAACTGTCGAAGCAGGCGCTGGTCATCGAGCAGCACTACGGCCGCCCGATGGACATCGAGTGGGCGAAGGATGGCGTCAGCGGCAAGCTGTTCATCGTGCAGGCGCGCCCGGAGACGGTGAAATCGCGGGCGCATGCAACGCAGATCGAGCGTTACCAGCTGATGCAGCGCGGCAACGTGGTCTGCGAAGGCCGCGCGATCGGCCAGAAGATCGGCACCGGCGTCGCGCGCGTGGTGCGCAACCTCGAAGACATGCACAAGGTGCAGCCGGGCGACGTGCTGGTCGCCGACATGACCGACCCCGACTGGGAGCCGGTGATGAAGCGCTCGGCGGCGATCGTCACCAACCGCGGTGGTCGTACGTGCCACGCGGCGATCATCGCGCGCGAACTGGGCGTGCCGGCCGTGGTCGGCACGGGCAACGCGCTCGACACGATCAAGGATGGCCAGCAGGTCACCGTGAGCTGCGCCGAGGGCGACACCGGCTTCATCTACGAGGGTGAGCTGCCGTTCGACCGCAACGTGGCCGACCTCGAGCACATGCCGCCGGCGCCACTCAAGGTGATGATGAACGTCGCCAACCCCGAGCGCGCCTTCGATTTCGCGATGCTGCCGAACGCAGGCGTCGGCCTTGCGCGCCTGGAGATGATCATCGCCAGCCACATCGGCGTGCATCCGAAGGCATTGCTGGACTACGACAAGCAGGACGCCGAGACGAAGAAGAAGATCGACGCGAAGATGGCCGGCTATTCGAGCCCGGTCGACTTCTACGTCGATCGCCTCGCCGAGGGTATCGCGACGATCACCGCATCGGTCGCGCCGAACCCCGTGATCGTGCGCCTGTCGGACTTCAAGTCGAACGAGTACGCGAACCTGATCGGCGGTGCGCGCTACGAGCCGCACGAGGAGAACCCGATGATCGGCTTCCGCGGCGCGAGCCGCTACGTCGATCCGTCGTTCGCGGCCGCATTCGCGCTGGAATGCCGCGCGGTGCTGAAGGTCCGCAACGAGATGGGGCTGAAGAACTGCTGGGTCATGATCCCGTTCGTCCGCACGCTGGACGAGGGCCGCAAGGTTGTCGAAGTGCTGCGCGCCAACGGACTCGAGCAGGGCAAGGACGGCCTGAAGGTCATCATGATGTGCGAGGTGCCGTCGAACGCGCTGCTGGCGGAAGAGTTCCTCGAGATCTTCGACGGCTTCTCGATCGGCTCGAACGACCTCACGCAGCTGACGCTCGGCCTGGATCGCGACTCCGGCATCGTTGCGAACCTGTTCGACGAGCGCGACCCGGCAGTGAAGAAGCTGCTGTCGATGGCGATCCGCACCGCGCGCGCCAAGGGCAAGTACGTCGGCATCTGCGGCCAGGGCCCGAGCGACCATCCGGACCTCGCGCAGTGGCTGATGGAGGAGGGCATCGAGTCGGTGTCGCTCAACCCCGACACCGTGGTCGACACCTGGCTGCGCCTGGCGAAGGCCAAGGCGTCCTGATCGTGGCCGGATGAGAAAAAGCCCCGCTTCGGCGGGGCTTTTTCATGCGCGACGCGTTCGCGATGCGGAGGCGATCAGGGCCGCGCGTGGTCGATCAGGAGTTCGACTTCGCCGCTCGAAGCGGTTTCGACCGGCTTGGATTCGAGGTCGCCCGCCTGTGCATTGGCGACGCCGGTGCGCGACACGCGGGCAAGTACTTCCACGCGCGCCAGTTGCGAGAGGCGGCGCGTGGGCATCGGGCTATCGGCATCGGACAGGCGGACGGTTGCCGGCAGGTCGGACAGCGCGATCCGCTTGGCGGCCACCGGCATCGGCATGCCGCCCGGCTCGCGCGCGAGCACGAACACCGCCGCATCTGCCGGCAGCTGCTCGCGCAGGGCCGGCGTGATGTCGAGCTTCACCAGCAATGAAGTCGCGGCGGGCAGTTCATCGGCTGTGAGTGCCGGCAGGCCCGCGTCGCGCCGTGCCGAATCGATCTGCGCGCGCAGCGGCCCGGCGGTCCCCGGCTCGACGTCCGCGAGCAGCGCCTGCCAGGTGGCGGCCGCCTCGGCGGGCTGGCCGCCCTGGCGCTGCGCGACTCCCATGAACCAGCGCGAGCGCTGGTGCTTCGGGTCGATCGCTAGCGCCTTGCGCAACAGCGCGACGGCTTCGTCGTCGAAGCGTCGATCCTTCGCGGCGAAGGCGCGCGCCTCCGCCGCCTGTGCCAGCACATCGGCGTCATTGGGCGCGTAGCGCGCGGCCTGCTCGAAGGCGCGCGCCGATTCGACCAGCCGGCCCTGCGCGCGGTAGGCGTCGGCGAGCAGACGCCAGCCTTCCGGCTGGTCGGGCTTGCGTGCGAGTTCCGCTTCGAGGCGCTCCATCGCGCCGGCGAGCGTATCGGGCGCGCGCACGTTCGCCGGGTCGAGCGCGGCGGGCGTGCCGACCAGAAGATAGAGCGCGGTGACGACCACCAGCATCGCGCCGGCCAGTAGGCCACCGAGGGTGGGGCTGCGGCGGATCAGCGGCCAGAACGCCAGCACGAGCGCCACGAGGCCGAGCGCCAGGGCCGCGGCGATGAACCCGTACGTCATTACCAGTCCCCGGATTCGTCGTCGGAGGGCGCGGCAGCGGGGGCCGCCTGCGAGCGCTGTCGAACGATGCGCCAGACCAGGCCGCCACCGGCGAGCAGCACCAGCACGGGGCCGAACCACAGCAGCCACGTCGCCGGCCCCACGTGGGGACGGTACAGCACGAACTCGCCGTAGCGGTCGACGAGGAAGCGGCGGATCTCGTCATCGCTGCGGCCGTCGCGGATCAGCTGCAGGATCTCGCGCCGCAGGTCGACCGCGATCTGCGCATCCGAATCGGCGATGGACTGGTTCTGGCACATCACGCAGCGCAGCTCGTTCGTCAGCGCGTGGAAGCGTGTTTCCTCGACCGCGCTCTGGAACTGCAGCGGGCGGCGGTCGGCGACCTGCGCGAGCGCGCTGCCGGCGATCAGCAGCGCGGCCACCAACGTGAGCAACCTACGCGCCATGTTCGGTATCCAGCGCCTGCAGAAGCGGAAGCACTTCGTCACGCAGGATCGCATCGGTCAGCGGCCCGACGTGCTTCCAGCGGATGCGGCCCTCGGCGTCGATGAGGAACGTTTCCGGTGCGCCGTAGATGCCGAAGTCGATCGCCGTATTCCCGGGCTCGTCGGCCAGCACCAGCCAGTACGGGTTGCCGAACTGCTCGAGCCAGCGCAGGGCGTCCTCGCGCGCGTCCTTCCAGTTGTAGCCGACCACCCGCACGCGCTTGGTCTCGGCGAAGCGCGTGATCACCGGGTGCTCGTCGCGGCAGGCCGGGCACCAGCTGCCCCAGACGTTGAGCAGGTAGGGCGCACCGCGCAGCTCGGCGGCGGTCACGGTGCGATCGGGCTGGTGCAGCACCGGCAGCGCGAAGGCGGGCGTCGGCTTGCCGATCAGCGGAGATGGCAGGGCCTCGCGGTCGGGGCGGCGGCTCATCCACACGCCGGCGGCGAGCAGCAGCGCGAGCAGGCCGAAGACGGCGAGGGGAATCCAGCGCGCGCGGGTCATGTCGAGGCTCCAGCGGTGGCAGCAGGCGCGCCGTCGGCGACGATGCGACGCGTGCGGAAACGGCGGTCGAACGCGGCGGTGATGCCGCCCAGCGCCATCAGCAGCGCGCCCAGCCAGATCCAGCGCACGAAGGGCTTCACGTGCACGCGCACGGCCCAGGCCTCGCCGCCGAGCGACTCGCCCAGCGCGAGGTAGAGATCACGCGTCGCGCCGGGAATGATCGCGGCCTCGGTCATGACTTGGCCGCCGCTGGCGTAGCTGCGCTTTTCCGGATGCATGGTGTCGATCACGCGATCGCCGCGGCGGACCACGACGGTGCCGCGGTCGGCGCTGTAATTCGGGCCCTGGAAGTGCTTCACGCCTTCGAAGCGGAAGCTGTAGCCGCCAAGCTCCACCGACTGCCCGGTTCGCAACGCCAGCTCGTGCTGCTGCGCCAGACCTTCCACGAGCAGCGCCCCGGCGAGGAAAACGCCGAGGCCGGCGTGGGCGAGGATCATGCCGGTCATCTCTCCGGTGAAGCGGCCGCCGTTGCGCGCGCGCTGGAGGACGAAACGCAGCGTGCCCAGCAGTACCCAGGTCGCGCCGAGAACACCGAGCGCTGCCTTCCAGCCGCCCTGCGGCAACATCAGGAAGGTCGCGACGCCGCAGATCAGTGCGAGCACCGCGAGCGGCGCCAACAGGCGCGCAGGGCGCGACGCCTCTTCGCGCTGCCAGCGCGTCAGCGGCCCGAGCGGCAGCAGCAGCGCCAGCAGGCCCATCAGCGGGATGAAGAACGCGGCGAAGTAGGGCGGCCCGACCGAGATCTTGCCGAGCTCGAGCGCGTCCGCCAGCAGCGGATACAGCGTGCCCAGCAGCACCATCGCGCAGGCGGCGCTGAGCAGCACGTTGTTCACCAGCAGCAACGTGTCGCGCGAGAACAGGGCGAAGTAGCGGCCCCGCGTCGCCGGTCCCTCGGGCGCCTTCAGTGCGTAGAGCAACAGCGAGCCGCCGACCACGATGCCGAGGAAGATCAGCACGAACGTGCCGCGCGATGGATCGGCGGCGAACGCATGCACGCTGGTCAGCACGCCCGAGCGCACCAGGAACGTGCCGAGCAGCGACAGCGAGAAGGCGGCGATCGCGAGCAGTAGCGTCCAGCCGATGAAACCGCCGCGCTTTTCCGTCACCGCCTGCGAATGGATGAGCGCGGCGCCCGCGAGCCACGGCATGAACGACGCGTTCTCGACCGGATCCCAGAACCACCAGCCGCCCCAGCCCAGCTCGTAGTACGCCCACCACGAGCCGAGCGCGATACCGAAGGTCAGGAACGCCCAGGCGATGTTCGTCCAGGGCCGCGTCCAGCGCAGCCAGCGGTTGTCGACATTGCCTTCGAGCAGCGCGGCGATCGCGAAGGCGAACGGCACCGCAAAGCCGACGTAGCCGGCATACAGCATGGGCGGATGAATGATCAGCCCCGGGTCCTGCAGCAGCGGATTGAGATCGCGCCCCTCGGCGGCCGCCGGCAGCAGGCGCTCGAACGGGTTGCTGGTGAAGATCAGGAAGGCCAGGAAGCCGACGGCGACCACGCCCATGACGCCGAGGACGCGCGCGACGACGTGGCGCGGCAGCGACCGCGAGAACGCGGCGACGGCGCCCGTCCACAGCGCCAGCACCAGCGCCCACAGCAGCAGCGAGCCCTCGTGCGAGCCCCAGACCGCCGAGAAGCGGTAGGCCATCGGCAGCAGCGAGTTGCTGTTCGACGCAACGTAGCGGAGCGAGAAGTCCTGCGTCACGAACGCATGGGTCAGTGCGACGAAGGCGAAGCCCAGGCACAGCAGCTGCGCGTACGCGGCGGGTCGGGCGACGTCCATCCACGCCACGATCCCGCGTTGCGCGCCCACCAGCGGGAGCAGCGTCTGCACGCAGGCGACGACGAGGGCCAGCAGCAGCGCGAACTGGCCGAGTTCGGGAAACATCGGCGGCCCCGCTACTGCGACGCGCCGACGGGCAGCGCGGCGCCTTCGGCAGGCGCGGCATCGGCCGAAGCGCCGTTGGCGACGTCATGCTTCTTGTGCGCCTTGCCCATCTTGTCCGCGACTTCCTTGGGCATGTAGGTCTCGTCGTGCTTGGCCAGCACCTCTTCTGCGACGAAGCGGTCGCCCCGCATGCGGCCGGTGGCGATCACAGCCTGGTTCTCGCGGAAGAGGTCGGGGAGGATTCCGGTGTAGACGACGGGCATCACGCGATCGCCGTCGGTGACCGTGAAGTGCGCTTCCATCGAGCCCTCGGCGCGCTTGAACGAGCCGCCGGCCACCATGCCGCCGAGGCGGAACTTGGTGTCGCCGCCGCGCACCTGCGCGCCTGCCTGGCCGCCGAGCACTTCGGAGGGCGTGTAGAGATAGGCGACGTTGCGCTGCAGCGCCATGGCGACGAGCGATGCGGCAAGGCCTGCGCCCAGCACGAGCGCGAGGATCCAGAGCATGCGGCGGCGGCGGATCGGGTTCATTGCACTTCCATGGAACGTTTCGGGCGCGCGCGGGCGGCGTCGCGCGACTGGCGCCGCCGCGCGGCGCGCAGCTGGCGGAGGATCTGCAGCCGGGTGGAAACGAAGTCCCAGCCCAGCACGATGGCGAACACCGCATAGGCGGCGATGACGTAACTGGCGTAGCTCATCGGCCCGCCCCCGCCACGTCGGCCACCCAGGCCTTGCCGGCCTCGCGGCGAAGGTTGTCGGCGCGTGCACGCGCCAGCAGCTGGCCGACGAACCAGATATGGGTGCCGACGACCATCCAGATCAACGGACCGCGCATCGAGGCATCCATCGACGACTCGCCGAACATGCGGATGGTCTGGCCCTGGTGCAGCGAGTTCCACCACACCACGGAGTACCGGATGATCGGCAGCAGCACCACGCCGACGATCGCCAGGAACGAGGCGGCGCGAGCAGCGATCCGGCGGTCGTCTATGGCGGCGTAGATGCCCATGACGCCGAGATAGAGGAACAGCAGGATCAGCTCGGTGGTGAGGCGCGGGTCCCAGTCCCACCAGGTGCCCCACATCGGCTTGCCCCAGATCGAGCCGGTCAGCAGGGTGATCAGCGTGTAACCCGCGCCGATCGGCGCGCAGGCCATGGCCAGGATCTCGCACAGCTTGATGCGCCAGATAAGCGCGATCGCGGCATAGAAGGCCATCGCCGCGAACACCGCCATGCTCATCCACGCGGACGGCACGTGGATGTAGAGGATGCGGAAGCTGTCGCCCTGCTGGTAGTCGGCCGGCACCTGGAACAGCGCACCGTACAGCCCCGGCAACATGACCAGCAGGCCGAGCGCGTAGGCCCACGGCGCCCAGCGCGCCGCGAAGCGGTCGAAGTAGGGCGGCGAGCCGAGTTGGTGGAACCAGCGGACCAGCGGATTCATCTGAGCGTCGTGGCGTGCGGGGCAGTGTCCCGCGACGGCGCGGGCAGGCGCTTGATCTGACTCAATTGACGGGCCTCAGTTCAGCGCGATGCGCAACGCCGCGGCGGCAGCGAGCGGGGCCAGCAGCAGGCTGGCGACGAGCCCGGCGCCGAGCAGCAGCAGTGCACCGTTCGGATCGAGGCCCTGCGAGGCGGCGACGACGCTTCCTGCGCCGAACACCAGTACCGGCACGTACAGCGGCAGCGCCAGCAGGGCCACAAGTATACCGGAGCGCTTCATCCCGACGGTCAGGGCGGCGATCACCGCTCCGATCAGGCTCAGCAACGGCGTGCCCAGCGCCAGCGAGGCCATCAGGACCGGCAGTTGCGACGACGGCAGGGCCAGCAGTTGCCCGAGCAGCGGGGTGGCGACCAGCAGCGGGACGGCGGTCGTCGCCCAGTGCATGGCGGTGCGGACCAGCACGAGCCACGGCAGGGGGACCGGCGCGAGCATCCACTGCTCCAGCGAGCCGTCCTCGGCGTCGCCGCGGAAAAGACCGTCCAGCGACAAAAGCCCGGCCAGCAGTACCGCCAGCCAAAGCACCGCGCTGGCGACCTTCGGCAGCAGCTGGTCCTCGGCGCCGAGCGCGAGCGCGAACAGCACGACCACCAGCACGGCGAACAGCGCCGGCTGGAGGACGTCGCTGCGGCGGCGCCAGACCAGCTGCAAATCGCGCCGGACCAGCGCCGAGGCGGCGCCGGCGAGGCTGGCATTACGGGCGATCATGCGGCCCGCTCCAGCTGCAGCAGGCGCGTGCGCACCGGCGGTGCGGCGTAGGCGCCATGGGTGGTCAGCAGGGTCGCGCCGCCCTCGTCGAGATGGCTGCGGATCAGCCGGTTGACCAGCTCGATGCCCTCGAGGTCGAGGTTGGCGTAGGGCTCGTCCAGCAGCCACAGCGGGCAGGGCGCGAGCCACAGGCGCGCGAGGGAGAGGCGCTTGCGCTGTCCGGCGGAAAGCTGGCGCGCGAGCTGGTCCTCGTAACCCGCGAGCCCGACGAGCTCCAGCGCCGCCTCCGCCGTCGATGCGTCGCGCCGGCCTTGCAGGCCGCCCAGGTAATCGAGGTTCTCGAGCGTCGAAAGATCGCCCTTGAGCCCCGGCAGGTGGCCGACGTAGCCCAGCACGCCCGCGCGCTCGGCGGGCGTGGCGAGCTGGCCGGCGATCCGGACTTCGCCAGCGTCGGCACGCAGCAGGCCGGCGAGCACGCGCAGCAGGGTGGTCTTGCCGGCGCCGTTCTCGCCCTGGACCAGCAGGGCCTCGCCGGTGTCGACGGACAGGTCGAGCGGCCCGAAGACGGGCTCGTCGTCACGCGAGAAGCGCAGACCGGTGGCCTCGAGCAGCGGCGGGGTGGACGTCGGGGAGTCGGGCATCGGCGCTTACGACGGCCGGTGGCCGATCGCGCTCATTCTATCCAGTCGACATGCGGCAGGTCCGCGCCGTCGGGGCGCGGCATCAGCATGTGCAGGCGGACGGGCTCGGCCGCACGCCAGGCGAGGATGCCGGCCTGGGCGAAATCGCGGCCGATCGCGTCGGCGCGCTCCGCCGTCAGCCCGGCGACCAGCCAGCCCGCCTCGCGATGGCCGCCGTCGGGCGCCTGCGCCCAGGTGCGGCGGTACGGCGCGCCGGTCGCGTCGAGCCGCGCGACCAGCGCATCGTCCGAGCGCGTGTTCTCGACCAACGGCTGCGATTCGGCATCCGGGTTCCACGCGGTGATGAAGGCGTACTCCGACGCGGGCAGCCGCTCCTCGATCTCGGGCACGCACTCGCCGACACCGAAGTCGAGCGGCTCGCCGCCGAGCTCGGCGTGGTAACGGGCGCTCGCGAAGGCGCGCGCCAGCGCGACCGGATCGTCCTGCCGCGCATCGTCCTGCGTCCCGTTCCCGCTCATCCCGTCCTCCGCGTCGCTTACGTAAACTCGTGGCCCCTTCGACACGGCCCGCGCGATGACGCCCGAGACCAAGCTGCCCAAGGTCGGCACGACCATCTTCACCGTGATGTCGCAGCTCGCGCTCGAGCACGGCGCCGTGAACCTCGGGCAGGGCTTTCCCGATTTCGACGTGCCCGCGCGACTGGTCGAGGCGCTCGACCGCGCGATGCGCGAGGGTCGCAACCAGTACTCGCCGATGACGGGCGTGCCTCCGCTGCGCCTCGCCATCTCGAACAAGACCGAGCGCTGCTACGGATACCGGCCGGATCCTGACGCCGAAGTGACGGTCACCTCCGGCGCGAGCGAAGCCATCCTCGACGCCGTGCACGCGGTGGTGCGCCCGGGCGACGAAGTCATCGTTCTCGACCCCTGTTACGACTGCTACGAGCCGGCGATCGACCTCGCCGGCGGCGTCGCGGTGCATGTCGCGCTCGATCCGGAAACGTTCGCGCCCGACTGGGCGGCGATCCGCGCGGCGGTTACGCCGCGCACGCGCATGATCATGACCAATTCGCCGCACAACCCGTCCGGCGCGATGTGGACGGCCGACGACATGCGCCAGCTGATCGCGCTGCTCGACGGCACCGGCATCTACCTGCTGTCGGACGAGGTCTACGAGCACATCATCTTCGACGGTCGCCGGCACGAGTCGGCGCTGCGCTATCCCGAGCTGCGCGAGCGTGCGTTCGTGGTGTCGAGCTTCGGCAAGACCTACCACTGCACGGGCTGGAAGGTCGGCTACTGCATCGCGCCGCCGGCGCTCTCGGCCGAGTTCCGCAAGGTCCACCAGTACAACACTTTCTGCACGTTCACCCCGGCGCAGTTCGCGTTCGCCGAGATGATCGAGGCCGAGCCCGAGCACTACGAGCAGCTTGGCGCCTTCTACGAGGCCAAGCGCGACCGTTTCCGCGAGCAGCTGCTCACCACGAAACTGCGCCCGCTGCCGGTGCCGGGCGGGTACTTCCAGCTGGTCGACTACTCCGCGATCAGCGACCTTCCGGACGCCGAGTTCTGCCGCTGGCTGGCGATCGAGAAGGGCGTGGTGGCGATCCCGCTGTCGCCGTTCTACGGCGTGCCGCCCGCCGGCCAGCGCCTCGCGCGCCTGTGCTTCGCCAAGAACGAGGCCACGCTCGACGCGGCGATCGCGCGCCTGCAGGCACTTTGACGAGGACCCCATGTCGACCGAATACGCCGTCACCGAGATCCGCACCCCGCTGCGCGTGAGCCTGGTCCAGGGCGACACCCGCTGGCACGACCCGGACGCCAACCGAGAGTACTACGGCGACCTCATCGGCTCACTGCACGGCATCACCGACCTGGTGGTGCTGCCCGAGACCTTCACCAGCGGCTTCTCCAACGAGGCGATCGACCGTGCGGAGACGATGGACGGCCCGACCGTCGAGTGGATGCGCGGCCATGCACGCGACCTCGATGCGGCGATCACCGGCAGCGTGCAGTTGCGCACCGATGCCGGTGTCAGCAACCGCCTGCTGTTCGTCACGCCCGACGGCGAGGTGCGCTACTACGACAAGCGCCATCTGTTCCGCTATGCCGGCGAGCACGAGCGCTATGCGGCCGGCCGCGAGCGCCTGACGCTCGAGTGGCGCGGTTGGCGGATCTGCCCGATGGTCTGCTACGACCTGCGCTTTCCCGTGTTCTCGCGCAACCGCTACGACGTCGAGCGCAAGGGCGATCTCGATTACGACCTGCTGATCTACGTCGCCAACTGGCCGGGCGTGCGTGCACATGCGTGGCGCACGCTGATGCGCGCCAGGGCGATCGAGAACCTCTGTTACACGGCGGCCGTCAATCGCGTCGGCACCGACGGCAACGGCCTGGTGTATGCGGGCGACAGCGCGGTGATGGATTACCTCGGGAATCCCGTCAGCGAGTGCACGGACATGGAGGTCGTCAGCACCACGACGCTGTTCCTCGAGGAACTCCGCGCGCACCGCGAGCGCTTCCCAGCGATGCTCGATGCCGACCGCTTCGAGCTGCTCTGAGCGCGGCCGGCCTCAGACGAGGCCGGTGAGGTAGTACAGCCCGATGACGACCGCGACCGCCGCGGTCTTGATCAACGTCACCGCGAAGATGTCGCGGTAGGCCTGGCGATGGGTGAGCCCGGTGACGGCGAGCACGGTGATCACCGCGCCGTTGTGGGGGAGGGTGTCCATGCCGCCGGAGGCCATGGACGCCACGCGGTGCAGCACCTCCATCGGTATGCCCGCGGCATCGGCCTGCGCGATGAACTGCTCGGCCATCGCGGCCAGCGCGATGCCCATGCCGCCGGAGGCGGAGCCGGTGATGCCGGCGAGCGAGGTCACCGTGACCGCGGTGTTGACCAGCGGATCGGGGATCGACGACAGCGCGGTGGACACCACGAGGAACCCCGGCAGCGCCGCGATGACGGCGCCGAAGCCGTACTCGGACGCGGTGTTCATCGACGCGAGCAGCGCGCCGGAAATGGCCGCGCGGCTGCCCTCGACGAATCGGGTGACCACGGGCCGCCAAGCCAGCAGCAGCACGCTCGCGATGCCGATCAGCAGCGCGCCTTCCACCGCCCAGATGCCGGCGACCTTCGCGGTTTCCTGCACCACGGGCGCGGCGTCGCCGATCACGGCGGGATCGAAGCTGCTCGACTCGCCGTAGAAACGCGGAATCCACGCGGTGAAGAGCCGGTTCGACACGCCGACCAGCACGAGCGGCAGCAGCGCGCTCCACGCGCTGGCGAGCCTGTCGCCCGAGAACGACGCGGGCTCGTTCACCAGCGTCGCCGGATCGCCATAGCCTTCGCCGGCCGCCGCGGCCTTGCGACGGCGCGATTCGAGGTAGAGCAGGCCCACGATCAGGATGAACACGCCGCCCAGCGTGCCGAGCACCGGTGCGGCCCACGCGGTCGTGCCGAAAAACGTGGTGGGGATGATGTTCTGGATCTGCGGCGTGCCCGGCAGCGCGTCCATGGTGAAGGTGAACGCACCGAGCGCGATCGTGCCTGGAATCAGGCGTTTGGGAATGTCGCTCTGGCGGAACAGCTCGGCGGCGAACGGATAGACCGCGAACACCGCGACGAACAGCGACACGCCGCCGTAGGTGAGCAGCGCGCAGACCAGCACGATCGACAGGATCGCGCGCTTGGCGCCGACCAGGCGGATGGTCGCGGCGACGATCGAGCGCGAGAAACCGGATAGCTCGATGAGCTTGCCGAACACCGCGCCCAGCAGGAACACCGGGAAGTAGAGCTTGAGGAAGCCCACCATCTTGTCCATGAACAAGCCGGTGAACATCGGCGGCACGAGCGCGGGATCGGTGAGTAGCACCGCGCCGAGTGCGGCCACAGGCGCGAACAGGATCACCGAATGGCCGCGGTAGGCCACGTACATCAGGAAGGCCAGCGCGGCCAGCACGATCAGGAAGGCCATCACGGCTCTCGTCCCCGGAGTGGCGGCCAGTATCCGCACGCCCGCCGGCCGGGGCATTGTCCGAAGGTACATCTGCCGGCCACGCTTGACCTCGCCTAACGTGCGGCGCATCACGGCCCACCGCGCCGTGCGATCACATCGTTCACCGGGGAGTTCCGCGATGCGCAAGAACGTCAGTCGTACCCACCTGTGTCTCGCCATCGCCTGCGCGCTCGCCGCGCCCGCGGCGTGGGCGCAGGACGCCAGCGCATCGGGGGATGCCGGCACCGAAACCGCCAGCAGCGACCGCGCGCTCGACCGCATCACCGTCACCGCGCGCAAGCGCGAGGAGACGCTGCAGGAAGTGCCGGTCGCCGTCACCGCATTCACGCCGGAAGCGCTGGACAAGCTCAACGTGCGCGACCTGTCCGACCTCGACGCGCAGGTGCCGAACCTGACGATCTACGCCGCGCGAGGCTCCAGCAGCGCCGCCACCGTCTACATTCGCGGCGTCGGCCAGTCCGACACGCTCTGGGGCGTCGATCCCGGCGTAGGCATCTATCTCGACGACGTCTACATTGCCCGCCCGCAGGGCGCTCTGCTCGACGTGTTCGACGTGGAGCGCATCGAAGTGCTGCGCGGCCCGCAGGGCACGCTGTACGGCAAGAACACGATCGGCGGCGCGATCAAGTACATCTCCAAGGGTCTGCCCAAGCAGCTCGACGGCTTCGGCTCGATCACGGTCGGCAACTACAACCAGCTCGACGTGAAGGCCGCCGTCGGCGGGCCGATCGGCGGCGAGGACAGCGGCCTCCGCGGTCGGGTGTCGGTCGCCAGCATGAACCGCGACGGCTTCGGCACCAACCTGTACAACGGCCAGGACGTCAGCGACAAGGAAATAAATGCGGCCCGCTTCGAGCTGGGCGCGTTCGCCGGCGAGAACTTCGACGTCCGCTTCGCCTTCGACTGGATGGACGACCAGTCCGGCGTGCGCGGCGCGAAGATGCTGGCGCCCAATCCGCTCTCGCCCGCGTATCCGCCGATGGACGACCGCTACGACATCCGCAGCGGCATGGGCAACGTCAACGACACGCTCATGAAGGGCGCATCGATGACGGTGAACTGGGACCTCAATGACGACTTCAGCCTGAAGTACGTGCTGGCCAAGCGCGAGTCCGACACCGAGACCACCATCGATTTCGATACAACGCCGCTGCCGCTGGTGGACGTGCGCGCGTTCTACAGCGACCAGCAGGTCAGCAACGAGCTGCAGCTCAACTACGACGCCGGCGGTCGCTCGCGCGGCGTCGCGGGCGTGTACTGGTTCGATGGCGATGCCGGCGGCCAGGTGCTGAACTACTTCTACAACCCGCTGCTTCCCGTCTCGCTCACCAACCCGCTGTTCGGCGACACGCAGGGTTACGTGAACACCAGTTCAATCGCGGTCTACGCCGACTGGACGTTCGACCTCACGGAGCGCCTGACGCTGGACGTGGGCGCGCGCTACACGGACGAGGACAAGCACGCGGTCGCGCTCAATCGCTTCTACACCAGCAACAGCTACACGACGTCCTGGGGCACCGCGGCAAATTTCGACAAGACGGTCAACTTCAAGAACGTCTCCCCGAAGGTCTCGCTGGACTACCGGATCTCGGACGAGGTGATGGTGTACGGCCTCGCGTCGCGCGGCTTCAAGTCGGGCGGCTACAACATCCGCGCCAACACGACGTCGGTGCCGCGATCCGGCGAGCCCTTCGACGACGAGTCGGTCGACAGCTACGAGATCGGCAGCAAGATGTCGCTGGCCGACAACACGCTGTTCCTCAACCTTGCCTACTTCCACAACAAGTACAAGGACATCCAGCTCTCGGTCTTCACCTCGTACACGCTGCCGAACGGGAGCCAGAGTTTCTTCGGCGACTTCACCAACGCCGGCCGCGGCACCGTGCAGGGCGTCGAGGCCGAGTACCAGTGGTTGCCGAACGAGCACTGGGTGATCAGCGGCAATCTCGCCTGGCTGGATGCCAAGTACGACGAGTTCCTCGATGCCGGCGTCAACGTGGCCGCGAACCAGCGCTTCACCAACGCGCCGGAGTTCTCGGGCGCGCTCAACGTCGAATGGCGCACGGCGCTGGCGAACGGCGGGAACTTCTCGGCGCGCGTGGGCTACGCCTACCAGAGCGAGGTGTGGCCGACGACGGACCTCAGCCCGGCCATCCGCCAGGACGGCTATGGCCTGCTCAATGCCGGCGTGATCTGGCGCGCCAACGACGCCTGGTCGTTCTCCCTGCAGGGCTCGAACCTGACCGACGAGTCCTACCGCACGACGGGCTACAACATCGCCGCCTATGGCGTGCTGACCGGCTTCTACGGCCCGCCGCGCCAGTACTCGTTGACCGCGCGCTACGACTTCTGACCGAACCAAGGGCGGTCGGACCACGGCGGCGGGCTAGGGCCCGCCGCCGTCTTTACGTCAAGCAGGGTGCAGTGGGTAAGCTGGCCGTAGACGGGGCGGGTGGGGCGCAGGTCCATGGTCGATCGGAGTGACGTGCGGTGCTGAACGCGGGCATCGTCGCGACCGCGAGCCTGGGTTGGCTCGCCCTGATGTTCATGGCGGCGCTGCAGGCCGAGCGGCGGCCCGCCTTGGCCGCACGCCACTGGCGCATCGTCTACGCGCTGTCGCTGGCGGTGCACTGCACGTCGTGGACGTTCTACGGCACGGTGACGCAGGCCGCGCGCTATGGCTGGCCGGTGCCGCCCACCTTCGTCGGCGCGATCCTGCTCTACGCGGTCGGCATCGGCGTGATGCTGCGTCTCGCGCGTCTCGCGCGCGACACCAATGCCGCGTCGCTCGCGGACCTCATCGCCACGCGGCTCGGCAAGGACGCATGGCTGGCCGCGACGGTCACGCTCGTGGTCGCGCTCGGCCTCATTCCCTACATCGCGCTGCAGCTGAAGGCGGTCGCGATGAGCTTCTCGATCCTGTCCTCGGGCAGCGTCGCGGGCGCGGCGGCACCGTGGCGCGACAGCGCGCTCTACGTCGCGATGGTGCTGGCGGCGTTCGCGATCCTGTTCGGCACGCGGCGCGCCGGGGCCACGGAACACAACCGCGGCCTGGTGTTCGCCATGGCGCTGGAATCCGTGTTCAAGCTCGGCGCGATGCTCGCCGTCGGCGCATTCGTGATGTTCGGCCTCGACGCCGCGCCTGCCGCGGCGCCTGTCGCGCCCCCGTTGCCCGGCAGCTTCGCACCGCTCGCGTTCCTCGGCGCGCTGGCGATGTTCATCCTGCCGCACCAGTTCCACGTCGCGGTGGTCGAGTGTGTGGACGAGCGCCATATACGCACGGCGCGCTGGCTGTTTCCGCTCTACCTCGTGCTGATCGCGCTGCCGGTGCTGCCGCTCGCGCAGGCGGGCACGCGCCTGCTCGGCGACAGCGTGCCGTCCGACCTCTACGTGCTCGCGCTGCCGCTGTCGCAGGGGCAGAGCGCGCTCGCGCTGCTCGCATTCCTCGGCGGCCTGAGCGCGGCGACGGGTATGGTCGTGGTCAGCACGCTCAGCCTGAGCCTGATGATCGGCAACCACTGGTTCGCGCCGGGCCTGCTGCGTGGTGCGTGGAACCGCAACCGCAACGGTGACCTCAGCGGCAATGTACTGGCCTTGCGCCGCACCGGCATCGTCGTCGTGATGCTGCTGGCGTGGGCGTACAGCCGGGTCATCGCTGGCAGCGAGGCGCTGGCGGACGTCGGCGCGGTGTCCTTCTCCGCGCTCGCCACGCTCGCGCCGGCACTCGCCTTCGCCGTGTGGCGGCCGCAGACGCCGGCGCGCGCGGCGCTGGTCGGCGTACTGGTGGGTTTCGCGGCGTGGGCGTGGATCCTGGTCGCGCCGACGCTATCTAGCGCCGGGTGGCTGCACGCCGGTCCATTCGGACTCGCCTGGCTGTCGCCCGACGGTTTCTTCGGCCTCACCGGCTGGTCGCGACTGGGACGCGCGGTGGGCGCGAGCCTGTTTCTCGGCGCAAGCACGACGCTGGTGCTCGCGGCCTCGTGGTCGGCGGCGCCGCGGCGCGCCTACCTGGGGCTCGACGCGGCGACGCTACGCGCGGCGGCCGTGCGCTTCCTGCCGCGGGAGCGCGTCGCCGAACTGCTGCGCGACGGCAGCGGCACGGGGCCCGTCAGCGCCGAGGTCGAGGCCCGCGTCGAGCGCGAGCTCGCCGGCGTTCTCGGTTCGGCGTCCGCCCGCGTGCTGCTCGATGCGGCGCGGCGCGAATCGCGCGATCTCGAAACGGTCGCGACCATCGTCGGCGAGGCCTCGGCCGACCTTCGCTTCAACCAGCGTGTCCTCGAAGCTGCGTTACAGAACATGAGCCAGGGCATCAGCGTGGTCGATGCCGGCTTGCACCTCGTCGCGTGGAACCGCCGCTACGCCGAACTGTTCGGTTTTCCCGACGAGCTGCTGCAGGTCGGCCGCCCGATCGCCGACCTTGCGCGTTACGCGATGCCGCGCGCGGGCCTCGGCGGCGACCTCGATCGCGCGCTGGACCGCCGCCTGGCGTTCATGCGCGCCGGCACGCCGCATCTGTCCGAGCGCGTGCTGCCGGACGGAAGCATCATCGAGATCCGCGGCAACCCGATGCCGGGCGGTGGCTTCGTCGCCACCTTCACCGACGTCACCGCGTTCCGCCGCGCGCAGGCGGGCCTTCTGCTCGCCAACGAAACGCTGGAGCAGCGCGTCGCCGAACGCACCGCCGAGCTGCAGGTCGCCACGCGCGAGGCCGAACGCGCCAACCATGCAAAGAGCCGCTTCCTCGCGGCGATCGGCCACGACCTCATGCAGCCCCTGCATGCCGCGCAGCTTTTCACCGATGCGCTCGCCGACGGCGTCGGCGCCGCCCGGCAGCCCGCCGTGCGACAGATCCGCGGCGCGCTGGATTCGACCGCGGACCTGCTCACCGGCCTGCTCGACATGTCGCGGCTGGAGGCCGGCGGGCTCGTGCCGCAGCCGCGCGCGTTCGCGCTCGCCGACGTGCTGGAGCCACTCGCCTCGGAGTTCGGCGCGATCGCCGCCGCACGCGGCCTGCGCTTCCGCTTCGTCGGCACGCGCGCCTGGGTCGATACGGACGCGCAGCTGCTTCGCCGCGTGCTGCAGAACTTCCTCGCCAACGCGATGCGGTACACGAACGCGGGCACGGTGCTGCTGGGCGTGCGCCGCGACGGCGACGGCCTACGCATCGAGGTGCACGACACCGGCCCCGGCATCGAGCCCGACAAGCAGCGCGCGATCTTCGAGGAGTTCCGGCGTGGCGAGGATGCGGTGGGGCAGGGATTGGGCCTCGGTCTGTTCATTGCCGAACGCATCGCCACGTTGCTGGGCGCGCCGATCACGCTGCGCAGCCGTCCCGGGCGGGGCACGACGTTCGCGTTGCGCATCGGTCGTACCGCGGCGCCCGTCAGCCAGCCCGAAGCTCCGACCGCGCTCGCCAGCGCACGCGTGCTGGTGCTGGACAACGACCCGGTCGCACTCGAAGCGGCCTGCGCGCTGCTGCAGCGCTGGGGCTGGGGCGTCGTGCCCGCGCGCGACCGCGATGAGGCCCTCGCAGCCTGCGAGCGCGCGGCGCCGTCGCTCTGGCTTTTCGACTATCACCTCGACGCAGGCGACACCGGCCCCTGTGTCGCGGAGGCGCTGACGCAGCGCTTCGGCCGGCGCCCGATGGTGGTGATGAGCGCCGACGCCAGCGCCGAAGTGCGCAGTCGCGTGCTGGAGGCGGGCGGCCTGCTGCTGCCCAAGCCGCTCAAGCCGCTCGCGCTGAAGTCGATGCTCGACCGGATGCTCGTCGCCGAGCGTCACATCGCGTCGGCGACCGACTGACGCGGTTGCGGCGGGTGCCGACTAGGCTTCGAGGGTACGCGCCGGGTCGGCCAGTTCGAGCTCGCGAAGCACCACGCTGGCCTGCGTGCGGTTGCGCACGCCCAGGCGCTCGAAGATCGCGGACAGATGCGCCTTGACCGTGCGCTCCTGCACGTCGAGCCGGTCGGCGATCTGCTTGTTGAGCAGGCCCTGCGCCACCAGCGTGAGCACGCGGAACTGCTGCGGCGACAGGCTGGCGAGGCGCGCCGCGAGGTCGGCATCGCTGTTGGAGCTCTGCGTGCGCGCGACTGCCGCACGAAGCGAACCGGGCAGCCACTGCTCGCACGCCAGTACCGCGCGGATCGCATCCCGCAGTTCATCGAGCCCCGCGCTCTTGGGCAGGTAGCCGGCGGCACCATGGTCGAGCGCACGCCGCACCACGCGCGGGTCGTCATTGGCGGACACCACCACCACCGCGACATGGGGGTATTGCGCGCGCACGGCAGCGAGGCCGGCCAGGCCGTGGTTGCCCGGCATGTGCAGGTCGAGCAGCACCAGGTCGATGTCGGGCTCGCGGTCGAGCACCGACAGCACCCCGTCCAGTGAATCGGCCTCGTGCACGACGAGATCGTCCACGGCATCGCGCGCCGCGCCGCGCAGCGCGGCACGGAACAGCGGGTGGTCGTCGGCGACGAGAAGCGCGGGCATTACTGGACCGTCCAGCCCCCGTCCACGTCGATGGTGTGGCCGGTGATGTTGCGCGCCGCCGGCGACATCAGGAACGCGGTGATGCCGGCGAGTTCCTCGAACGTGATGAACACGCCCTTGGGCATCGGCTTGAGCATCACTTCGCTGACCACCTGCGACTCGGGAATGCCGCGCGTCTTGGCCTGGTCCGCGATCTGCTTATCCACCAGCGGCGTTTTTACGTACGTGGGGCAGATCGTGTTGACGGTGATGTCGGCATCGCTGGTTTCCAGCGCGATGACCTTCGAGAAGCCTAGCAAACCGTGCTTGGCGGCGACGTACGCGCTCTTGAACGGACTTGCGACGAGCGAATGGATCGAGCCGATGTTGACCACGCGCCCGAAGCCCCGCTCGCGCATGCCCGGCAGCACCGCGCGGGTCAGCCGCGCCACGCCGATCAGCATCACCTGCACGAGCAGCTCCCACTTCTCCATCGGGAAGTCCTCGAGCTTCGACACGTGCTGCAGGCCCGCGTTGTTGACCAGCACCTCGACGGGACGCGAGAGAGCGGCGAGCACCGCCGACACGCTGTCGTCGGACGTGACGTCGAGCGCATGCGCCTCGGCGCTGTGGCCCTCGTCGCGGATGGCCTGCGCGACGGTCCGCGCCGCATCGGCCGACAGGTCGGTCACGACGACGTGGTGCCCGTCGCGCGCCAGTTCCGTCGCGATGCCGGCGCCGATGCCGCTGCCGGCGCCGGTGACGAGCACGCAGCGCGGGGTCGAGATGAGCTGGGTCATGGAATCCTCCTGCCGGCAGACTACCAATGCCGCCCGCGGCGCGCGTGGTACCAACGTACGATGCCGCGGCGTCGGCCGCTTGCTAGGGTGCATGCATGAACATGCTCCGATCCCTTGCCCTGCTGACGTGCGCCGCCGCGATGGGCGGCTGCGCGAGCCTTCCGACGGATTCGCGAATGGATGCCTTCGCCACGCCCCGCGTCACCGTCCATCGCGACGGCGACGACCTGCTGACCGCCGGCCTCGGGCTGGCGGGCCTGCATGGCGCCACGCCTGCGTTCGCCGATCCCGCGCAGCCGACGCCATCGGAACTGCGCCGGCGCGCGATCTGGTCGAGCTGGCGCGGCATCGCCGACCTCACGCCCGCGGGCGGCTACGGCACGTTGTACGGGTCGACGGCCACCGTGCCGGGCCGCGAGTTCTCGACGCTCGCGCGTCTGCCGGGTGCGTCGCAGCCGCATCGCGTCACCGTGCAGGTGCCGGACGGCTTCGACACGCAGCGGCGCTGCATTCTCGTCGCCCCGTCATCGGGTTCGCGCGGCGTCTACGGCGCGATCAGCGTGGCCGGCGCCTGGGGCCTGCCGCGCGGCTGCGCGGTGGCCTACACCGACAAGGGCGCGGGCAGCGACTACTTTGATCTCGACGCGGGACAGGGCATTGCGCTCGACGGCACGGTGCAGCCCGCCGGCAGCGCGCCGCTCGCGTTCGAGCCCGCGCAGCGCACCGGCAGCGGCATCGCGTTCAAGCATGCGCACTCGGGCGACAACCCCGAAAAGGATTGGGGCCGCCACGTGAAGCAGGCTGCGGAGTTCGCGCTGCAGGCGCTGGACGAGGCCTTTCCGCAGCAGGCGCCGTTCCGTTTCGACAACACGCGCGTGATCGCCGTTTCGATCTCCAACGGCGGCGGCGCGGTGCTGCGCGCCGCCGAGCTCGACGGCGACTGGCTGGATGCCGTCGTCGCCGGCGAGCCCAACATCAACGCGCCCGACGCGCCGCCGCTCTACGACGTCGCGACCGAGGCCGCGCTGCTGATGCCCTGTGCGCTCGGCCATCTGGGCGTGCCGCTGCCGCCGACCGCGGGCCCGAAGTGCGGTGAACTCGCGGAAACGGGTCTGGTCACGGGCGGGAACGATGCCGAGCGCGCTCGCGATGCATACGACCGCCTGCGCGCACGCGGATGGACCGACGAGGCGCTGCGCGCGGGCTCGCTCAGCGTCGCGTTCGACCTCTGGCGTTCGGTGGCCGCGACGTATGCATCCGCCTACGGACGTTTCGAGCCCAACGCGCATCCGTGTGGCTTCCGCTTCGCGACGGTCGACGCGGCGGGCGCGCCGCGCGCCGCGACCGACGTGGAGCGCGCCGCGTGGTGGGCGGACGCCGCCGGCATTCCGCCGGGCGCAGGCGTCATGATGCTGCCGCCCTCCGGCGCCCCCCTGGATTCACTGCGCTGCCTGCGCGGGCTGTGGACCGACACGGGCGCGGCGGCGGACCACGTCCGCGCCGGGATCCGCGAGACGCGAGCCGCGCTGCCGCGCGCCGGTATCCCGATCACGATCGTGCACGGCACCGACGACGGCCTAATCCCGGTCGCGTTCACCAGCGCGCCCTACGTCGACTTCGCGCGCAAGGCGGGGCGTGAGATCACCTACTGGCGTGTCGGCCACGCGCAGCACTTCGACGCCTTCCTGCAGCTCCCGCCGGTAGGCGCCGGCTACGTGCCGCTGCTGCCATACGTCTATGCCGCGCTCGACCGCACCTGGGCACACCTCTACGAAGGGGCACCTATGCCTGTGGATGCGACGATCGCGACTCGCACGCGCGGCTCGGATGCGACGCTGACCGCGGAACATCTCGCGATTCCGGTTCGCTGACGTCGAGCGCGCTTGCGGGACGCCACCGCGAGGTCGCCGTTGCCACCCACGAAGTTCCGGATGCAGCGACGCGCGAAACCCTAGAGCACCCAAGAAAACGGCCGCCCTGGGGCGGCCGTTTTCATTTCATCGTCGTCGCGCGCGACCGATCAGGTGCGCGGGCCGCGATTGCCGCCGCCACCCGGGCGACCGCCGCCACCGGGACGACCACCGCCTCCCGGACGCGGGCCGCGTGGACCGGCGCCCGGCGGGCCCGAGCGCTGCGGACGCGGGCTGCGCGGACGGTCGTAGCCGCCGGCGCCCGGATTCGCGTGGTCGGATGGGAACGACGGCGCATTGGCCGGGTGACCGTACGGATGCGAGCGCTGGCCACCCGGCTTGGCGCCGCCGGGCTTGCGACCCGCGCCGGCACCGTAGGGGCCCGCGCCACCGGCGCGGTCGTCACGGAAGCCACCACCCGCACCGCCACCGGGGCGGCCGCCTCGCGGACCCGCGCCCGCGCCGCCCGGACGAGGACCGCCGCCACCCGGCTTGCCGCCGAAGGGCTTGCGGCCGCGGCCATCGGGATTGCGGTGACCGGACGGGCCGGTCTCGACGCCGTCGGGCACGTACCACGTGCGGAACGCGGCCGGGTTGCCGTCCGGCAGGGGCTTCGGGCCCTTCTCTTTGCGCTGCTTGAACGGTTTGTTGGCCTGGCGCGCGGCCATCTCGCCGCTCACGGTCAGCCCACCCGGCTTGCGTGGGCCGCCGCGGCCACGGCCGCGGTCCTCGCGCACGTTGTCGAAGCGGCGCAGCTCACGCCCTTCATCGGCCGTGCTCTGGCCGCCAACGTAGCCGCCCTGGCTGCGCTCCCCGTTGAAATGGATGGTCGACTTCGCTGCGCGGCGCTGGCCGATCACCGGCTGCAGCGTCAGCGCCGACGGCGCGCCGTCCTCGAGGCCGAGATCGGTGCGCAGCTGTTCGACGCGCGCGGTCGGCAGTTCCTGCGAATGCCCGCGCAGCAGCTCGCGCGGCAGCTCGACGCCGCCGTAGCGCACGCGCTTGAGCCGGCTGACCTGGCAGCCCTGCGATTCCCACAGGCGACGCACCTCGCGATTGCGGCCTTCCTTGACGACGACGCGATACCAGTCGTGCGACTCGCTGCCGCCGATCTTCTCGATCTCGTCGAACTTCGCCGGGCCGTCGTCGAGCTGCACGCCCTTGGCGAGCCGCGCGATGAGCTCGTCCGGCACGTGTTCCTCGCCTTCCGGCGCGCGCACTCGGCAGACGTACTCGCGCTCGACCTCCTTCGACGGATGCATCAGCGCATTGGCCAGCTCGCCGTCGGTGGTCAGCAGGAGCAGGCCGGTCGTGTTGATGTCGAGGCGGCCGATCGCGATCCAGCGCGCGCCCTTCAGCGGCGGCAGTGCCTCGAAGATCGTGGGCCGGCCTTCGGGATCCTCGCGGGTGGTCACTTCGCCTTCGGGCTTGTTGTAGACCAGCACGCGCGCCGGCTCGGTCAGCGCGGTCGCGACGAACTGGCGGCCGTCGATCTCGATGCGATCGCCGCCGCCGATGGACATGCCCACCTGCGCGACTTCGCCGTTGACCTTGACCATGCCGTCGGCGATGCGCTGCTCCAGCGCACGGCGCGAGCCGAGGCCGGCTTGCGCGAGCACCTTGTGCAGGCGCTCTTCCATGCGCGGGGCGGGGGCCGCCGGCTGTTCGCGCCGCAGCGTGAGCTTGCGGTTTTTTTCTTCACTCATTTTCGTTTGACTCCGCCGCATCGCTCGATGCGGTCGTCATGTCGGGAACGGTCGTCGTCTCGACGGCGTTGTCTTGCTCGTGATCGTTCTCGTCCGCCGCGCGCTCTCCCGGCGCGGCTTCGGGATCGACGGCGGCGTTCGCGCCGTCGGGGGTTTCGTCATCGTCCGTGTCGTCCAGCCCATCGTCCGTGAAGACGACCGGACGTTCGGTGCGGAAATCGAGGTCGTCGCCGTCCTCGTCTTCCTCCCCGTCCTGCGGGTCGTCCTGGTAATCGTTGTCGTCGCCGGCGTCCGCGCCGGTTGCGTCGGTTTCCAGCGGGGCCGCGGAGTCGCCCGCCGCCAGCGCGTCGGCGGATTCAACGCCGCCCACCGCCAGCGCGGGCGCGACGCCCGTGGTGTCCTCGAACTGCAACTGCGGCTCCAGGTCGCCGATGTCCTTGAGTTCCGACAGGGGCGGAAGCTCGTCGAGGCGCTTGAGGCCGAAGTAGTCGAGGAACGCCTTGGTGGTGCCGAACAGCGCCGGGCGGCCCGGCACGTCGCGATGGCCCACCACGCGGATCCACTCGCGCTCTTCCAGCGCCTTGATGATGTTGCTGCTCACCGACACGCCACGCACCTGCTCGATCTCGCCGCGCGTGATCGGCTGGCGGTAGGCGATCAGCGCGAGCGTTTCGAGCGTGGCGCGCGTATAGCGCGTCTGGCGCTCGGTCCACAGGCGCGTCACCCAGCCGTGCACCTCGGCCCTGACCTGGTAGCGGAAGCCGGTGGCGACCTCGACCAGCTCGACGCCGCGCTCGGCGCAGGCGGCCTGCAAGGCTTCGATCGCCGCCTCGATGGCGCCCGGCGGCGACGGCTCGTCCTCGGGGAACAGCTCACGCAGCTGGGCCAGCGACAGCGGCTGGCTGGAGGCCAGCAGGGCGGCCTCGACGATCCGGTTGATCAGCGTCTGGTCCATCGAATTCCCGTATCACGCGCCACGGCGCGGGCCGTGGCTCTTCCCCTGCGACGCCTCGCGGCGCCGCGTCCAGTTGCGGTCACGCGGCGTCGTTCGCCGCGTCGTCGTCGAACTCGCTCGACAGCTCGATCTCCGCCGCGTTGGTGAGCGCCAGCGTCTTGACGTAGATCGGCGCCAGCGGCGCCTCCTGCACGATCTCAACCAGCTGTTCCTTGGCCAGCGTGAGCATGCCGAGGAAGGTCACCACCACGCCCAGACGGCCTTCCGACGCATCGAACAGTGATTCGAAGCGGTGGAAGCCGCCGTCCGACAGGCGCTCGAGCAGCTCGCCCATGCGCTGGCGCACGCTCAGCGCATCGCGCTTGATCGCATGCTGGGTGAACAGCTCGGCGCGCGTCAGCACATCGCGCAGCGCCAGCAGCATTTCCTTCAGGTCGACCGGCGGCGGCAACCGCACGATCGACCGCTCCGGCACGTGCGCCTGCACCGTCGACGTGTCGCGCTCCAGGCGGGGCAGGGTGTCGATGTCCTCCGCCGCCTTCTTGAAGCGCTCGTATTCCTGCAGGCGCCGCACCAGTTCCGCGCGCGGGTCCTCTTCATCGCCTTCGTCATTGACCACGCGCGGCAGGAGCATGCGCGACTTGATCTCGGCGAGCATCGCGGCCATCACGAGGTAGTCCGCGGCGAGTTCGAACCGCATCTCGTGCATCGCGGCGATGTACTCGACGTACTGCTTGGTGATGTCGGCGACCGGGATGTCGAGGATGTCCAGGTTCTGCCGGCGGATCAGGTACAGCAACAGGTCCAGCGGGCCTTCGAACGCCTCGAGGATCACTTCGAGCGCGTCCGGCGGGATGTAGAGGTCCTGCGGGATCTGCAGCACCGGCTGGCCATGCACCACCGCCAGCGGCATTTCCTGCTGCTGCGGATGGCCCGGGGATGCCGGGCTTGGCGGATTGTCCTCGGTCGCCTGCGGCGCGAGATCGTCGGTCATTCGGGACCGGCCCCTCCGGGCCTGGCACAGCTCACTGCGGATCGGGCCGGGCGGCCCCTCGGTGATGCGGACAACGATGCGGACGGCGCGCGCACGGGGCGCGGCGACGGGTTTCGCGATCGGGATGCCGGACGTGGGAGCGGGGGCTCCACCGCGGCTGTCGACGGTGGGACAGGTCGACGGACGGGGCTAGCGTACGGGCCGCGCAAGGGCCTGTCCAGCGAGCGGCCGGTCGCCCTTTAGAATTGCCGCCTTTCCAGACAGGAGCGGGCCATGTGGTACGTGATCGATGCACGCGACGGCGAGAACGTGCTGGCGCGCCGGCTCGAGGCGCGGCCGCGCCACCTCGAGCGCCTCCACGCCCTTCGCGACGCCGGCCGCCTGCTGCTCGCGGGACCGTGTCCGGCGATCGATGCGGACGATCCGGGCCCGGCCGGCTTCTCGGGGAGCCTGGTCGTCGCCGAGTTCGAATCGATCGACGCCGCCCGCGCCTGGGCCGCCGCGGACCCGTACGTCGAAGCGGGCGTCTATGCCTCGGTGGACGTGCGCCCGTTCCGCAAGGTCCTGCCGTGAAGCCCGAGCAGCGCGTCGCGGCCATCCGCTCGGCGCTGGAGGCGGCGTTCGCGCCGCTCTCGCTCGACGTAATCGACGACAGCCACCGTCATGCCGGCCACGCCGGCGCGCGTGACGGCCGCGGCCACTTCCGGGTCGCGCTGGTCAGCGCGGCGTTCGAGGGCATGGGGGCGTTGGCGCGGCACCGCGCGGTCTATGCGGCGCTGGGCGAACTCATGGCCACCGACATCCACGCGCTCTCGATCGACGCACGCACGCCCGGTCAGGCCTGATCGGAGGCCGGTCGGCCGCTCAGGGGCACCAATGCACGTGGACCGGCGTACCGCCGGCGAGCCGCACCGCCGCGAGCGACGAGGCCAGCGGCTCCTCGCCGGTCATCGCCGCCTCGAAGTGCCGGTGCTGTTCGTCGCCGCGAAGGAGCAGCAGGCGGCAGGATGCGCGCGACAGTCCGAGCGGCGTGGCGGTGATGCGCCGCGGCCAGGCGCTTCGGGCGCGGCTGAACGAGGCGTCCAGCGCGGTGTAGTCCTGCTGCGCCACGATCGCGCGCGGGAAGTCGGGCGAATCGGCGAACAGCGCGGCCACGTGCCCGTCGTCGCCCATCGACATCACCAGCACGTCCGCGGCATGGCGGGCATGGGCATTGGCGATGGCCACCGCATCTTCAAGCCGCCGCCCGGCGAGCGTCAGTGGTTCCAGCCGTGCCTCGGCAGCCCGGTCGACCAGCAGGTGGCGGCGCAGGGCGGCGGCATGACTGTCGGGATCGTCGGGCTGCAGCCAGCGCTCGTCGACCAGGCCGACGTCGACGCGCTCCCAGTCGAGCGGCGCGCCCGCCAGCGCGCGCAGGACGGGCGCGATCGTGTCCGAGGGCGACGCCAGTAGCCGTGCGCGGGGTCGGGCCTGCAGGTGGCGGCGCAGTTCACCGGCGATCATCACCGCGGCGGCCCAGGTCCATACGAGCGCGTCCCGGTGCCGATGCACCGGCCAGCCACCGGGCGCATGGTCCAGGCGGTCTGTCAGGGGGCGGGCGGCGGTCGCTCCGGGGCGCATGCGGGGATCATGCAGGCTCCGTGCCGGCTGCGCACGTCTTGGCGTCTCCTTCACGCCGCTATACTCGCGGACCGCGCGCCGGCCGACCGGCCGGCGCCCCAAGCGTGCCCCGTGCCGCGCCAGAGGCCGCCTCGCCGAATGCGTCTTTCCACGATCAAGCTGTCGGGCTTCAAGTCCTTCGTCGACCCGACCACCGTCCATCTCTCCGGCAACATGACCGGTGTCGTCGGCCCCAACGGCTGCGGCAAGTCGAACATCATCGATGCCGTGCGCTGGGTGATGGGCGAGAGCTCGGCCAGCCGCCTGCGCGGCGATTCGCTGACCGACGTGATCTTCGCGGGCTCCTCGGCGCGCAAGCCGGTGTCGCAGGCGATGGTCGAGCTGATCTTCGACAATTCGGACCACACGATCACCGGCGAGTACGCCGCGTTCAACGAGATCTCGATCAAGCGCGTGGTCTCGCGCGACGGCCAGAGCCAGTACTACCTCAACGGCACGAAGTGCCGCCGCCGCGACATCACCGACCTGTTCCTCGGCACCGGCATCGGCCCGCGCAGCTACTCGATCATCGAGCAGGGGATGATCAGCCAGGTCATCGACGCCAAGCCCGAGGACCTGCGCATGTACCTGGAGGAAGCCGCCGGCATCTCCAAGTACAAGGAGCGCCGCAAGGAGACGGAAACCCGCATCCGCCATACGCGCGAGAACCTCGACCGCCTCAACGACCTGCGCGAGGAAGTCGGAAAGCAGCTGCAGCACCTCGCGCGGCAGGCGCGGCAGGCCGAGCAGTACCAGGCCATCCAGGCCGAGCGGAAGGTGCGCGACGCGGAATGGAAGGCGCTCGAATACCGCGCGCTCGATCGCAAGCTGCAGGGCCAGCGCGAGAAGCTCTCGCAGCTCGAGACGCGCCTGCAGCAGCTGATCGCCGAGCAGCGAGAGGCCGAGCGCCAGCTGGAGGAAGGCCGCGTCAAGCGCGAGGAAGCCGCCGAGCACCTGTCGCGCGCGCAGGCCGAGAGCTACGAGGTCAGCGGCGTGCTCGCGCGCGTCGAGCAGCAGATCCAGCACCAGCGCGAGATGTCCTCGCGCCTGCAGCGCGCGCGAGACGAAGCGCTTGCGCAGCTGTCGGAGATCGCCAACCACATCGGCAGCGACCAGGCGCGCCTGGATGCGCTGCGCAACGCGCTCGAGAACGACGAGCCGCGCCTTGAAGCGCTGCGCGACGAGGAACTCACCCGCGGCGATGCGCTGCGCGATGCCGAGCAGAAGCTCGCCGACTGGCAGCAGCGCTGGGACACGCATGCACGCTCGCAGGCCGAAGCCTCGCGTGCGGCGGATGTCGAACGCGCGCGCATCGAGGGCCTGGACCGCATCGCGCTGGACGCGGAGCGCCGCCGCGAGGCACTGTCGGGCGAACGCGCCAGCCTCGATGTCGACGCGCTGGCCGAGTCCGCTTCCGCCATCGTGGAGCAGCTGGAAACGCAGAAGCTCGCCGTGGACACGCTGAGCGTCGAACTCGACGCACGCAAGCAGGCCGTGTCGGCGATGCAGGAACGCCAGCGCGAGACGCAGACGCAGCTCGCCGACGTTCGCAAGCAGGCGCAGGCCGCACGCGGCCGCCTGTCGGGCCTGGAAACGCTTCAAGCCGCCGCGCTCGGCCAGGAGCAGGGCCGAGCGATGGACTGGCTGCGATCGCACGGCCTCAGCGACGCCACCCGCGTCGGCGAGGCGCTGCGCGTCGAGGGCGGGTGGGAAACCGCCGTCGAAGTCGCGCTGGGCCAGCTGATCGAAGGCGTGCTGGTCGACGAACCGGGACGCCTCGCTGCCGATCTCGGCGGTCTGGCCGAAGGCCGGCTGGCACTGGTCGACGGCGCGAGCGATGGGGCGTCTTTCGCGGCGACGTCGCTCGCGTCGTACGTGCAGGGCCCTGCGGCGATCCGCCGCCTGCTGGCGCGCGTGCACGTCGCCGAGGATCTCGACGCGGGCGTACGCCTGCTGCCGTCGCTGCCGGAAGGCGACGTCGTCATCAGCCGCGGCGGCGAGCGCCTCGGTGCCGGCTGGGTGCAGGTGGTGCGCGCCAGCGCCGGTACGCAGGGCGCGCTGGTTCGCGAGCGCGAAATCCAGTCGCTGCGCGAGGAGATCGAGTCGCTGGTGACGCGCGAGCGCGAGCTCGAAGCGCTGCTGGTGGAGCTGCGCGACCAGTTGCTCGCGGCCGAGCAGCAGCGCGAGGACGCGCAGCGCCAGCTCTACATGGCGCACCGCACCGTGAGCGAACTCGGCGGCCAGCTGCAGAGCCAGCAGGGCAAAGTCGACGCCGCGCGCACCCGCATCGATCGCATCGACGCCGAGCTGGCGCAGCTCGGCGAGACGCTGGAGTCCGCCCGCGAGCAGTCGCGGCTGGCGCGCAGCAACCAGGAGGACGCGGTCGTCCGCATGTCCGAGCTGGAGGACGTGCGCGAGGAACTGGAGAACGAGCGTCGCCGCCTCACCGAGATGCGCGATGCCGCCCGCAACGCCGCGCGCGAGGCGCGCGACGCCGCGCATGCGCTCGCGCTCACCGTCGAGAGCCAGCGTGCGCAGCTCGCCGGCCTGACGCAGGCGCTGGAGCGCATGACCGGCCAGCGCGGCCAGCTCGATTCGCGGCTGGGCGAGCTTTCCGAGCAGCTCGCCGACGGCGACGCGCCCGTGCGCGAACTCGAGGAGCAGCGGCAGGTCGCGCTGGAGCAGCGTGTACTCGCGGAGCAGAATCTCACCGCCGCGCGCACCGCGCTCGACGGTATCGACCACGAGCTGCGCGGCTTCGAGCTCATCCGCCAGCAGCGCGACGAGCAGGCCCTGCAGCAGCGCGAGGCCATCGGCCAACGCCGCCTCGAGCTGCAGGCGCTGACACTCAAGGCCGAGCAGCTCACCGTCGCCGTCGCCGAGGCCGGCTTCGCGCTCGACGAGGTCACCGCCACCCTGACCGAGGACATGGAGCCGCAGGCGTGGGAGCGCACGGTCGCCGAGCTCGACGCCAGGCTGCGCCGCCTCGAGCCGGTCAACCTCGCCGCGATCCAGGAACACGCCGAGGCCGCGCAGCGCAAGGAATACCTCGACGCACAGAACACCGACCTCACCACCGCGCTCGAAACGCTCGAAGACGCGATCCGCAAGATCGACCGCGAGACCCGCGGCCGCTTCAAGGACACGTTCGACCGCGTCAATTCCGGCATGCAGGAGCTGTATCCGCGCCTGTTCGGCGGTGGCCACGCCTACCTGGAACTCACCGGCGACGACCTGCTGGACACCGGCGTCGCGATCATGGCCCGCCCGCCGGGCAAGCGCGTGTCGAACATCTCGCTGCTGTCCGGCGGTGAGAAGGCGATGACGGCGGTCGCGCTGGTGTTCGCGATCTTCCGCCTCAACCCGGCGCCGTTCTGCCTGCTCGACGAGGTGGATGCGCCGCTGGACGAAGCGAACGTCGGCCGTTTTACGGCGATGGTCAACGAGATGAGCGAGCAGGTACAGTTCCTGTTCGTCACCCACAACAAGGTCACGATGGAAGCCGCGAAGCAGCTCATGGGCGTCACCATGCGCGAGCCGGGCGTCAGCCGCCTCGTGTCCGTCGACCTCGCCGAAGCCGCGCGTCTCGCCGGCGCCGCCTGACGCCAAGGAGCCCTCGATGCCGACCATTTCCGACGGGATGATGCTGAGGATCCTGATCCTCGTCGCGGGCGTCGTGCTCTTCGCCTGCATCCTGCTGTTCGGTCGGCCGAAGAAGGCGGGGCAGGGGCGTCGTCTCCCGCGCGAAGGCGAAGCCGGTCGCGTCGAGCCCACGCTGGGCGAGCAGCTCGAATCCGAACTCGCGACCGATGCGGACGCGGTGCCGACGCAGGAGTCGCTCGACCTCGAGCCGCGGCCCTCAGGCGCGCCGAAGGACGAGCTCGGCAAGCGCACCACCGACGAGTTCGACAAGATCGTGACGCTCTACCTCGCCGCGCGCGCGGGCCAGATGCTGCATGGGCCCGACATCGTGGTCGCCGCCGAACGCGCCGGGCTGGTCTACGGCCACATGGGTGTGTTCCATCGACTGGTCGAGGGACGCCCGGAACGCGGGCCGGTTTTCAGCGTCGCGAACATCATGAAGCCCGGCAGCTTCGACATGGCCGCGATCCAGGAGCTGCAGACGCCCGCCATCGCGTTCTTCCTGACGCTGCCTGCGCCGGTCGCCGCGCTCGATGCATGGGACACCATGCTGCCGACCGCGCAGCGCATGGCCGAGCTGCTCGACGGCGTGGTGCTGGACGAGCAGCGCAACGCCATCGGCCGCCAGCGCATCGCGCATATCCGCGACGAGCTGCGTGCGTACGATCGCCAGCGCGAAGCGCCGCCGCTGACGCGTCCCGTGCGCTGAAGCGGCGACGGGGCGCTCACGTCCGCCCGCTAGACTGCCGCCGCATCGAAAACGAGGTGCGACATGGCCACTTCCGGACTCCATCGCTCGCGGCATGACCGCATGATCGCCGGCGTGATCGGCGGGCTCGCCCAACGCCTGGGCTGGAGCTCGACGATGCTCCGCGTGCTGTACGTCATCGTCTCCATCGCGTCGGCCGCGTTCCCCGGCATCCTGGTCTACCTGATCGCCTGGCTGCTGATTCCCGAAGGCGACTGAGCACGCGATGCCGCGCCCCGCCAAGACCGCAGAGGGCCGGCGCACATCGGTGCCCGCGCCGGTCGGCTCGACCCGTCCCACGCAGGTGCAGCGGATTCCGGCGCTGCTGGTCGCGCTAGGCGTGCTGTGGGCACTGCCTAATACGCTGGTCGGCCTGCTGCTCGGCGCTCTCGGCATGTGCTTCGGCGCACGCCCGCGTCTGCGCCGCCACGACCTCGCCTGCGTTTTCCATCGGTGGCCATGGGGGCCGGGCGGCGCGATGACCCTCGGAAACGTGATCCTTCACACCGGGAGCGACCTCGACGTCAGCTGTGCGACCTACGCGCACGCCGCCGGGCTCGGCGAGGAGCCCGCGGTGACGCTCGCCTTGCACGAACGCGCCCACGTGTACCAGTACCTCGCGCTGGGCCCGCTGTTCCTGCCCGTGTATCTCGCCTGCGGCGGCATCGGCGTGCGCAACCGCTTCGAGCGTGCGGCGGATCGCTATGCCGCGACCGGTCGCGGCTGGTGGCCCTGGCCGGCGCCACCATTGCCCAGAGCACCCGCGCGGACGGCCGACGAGCGGTAAATCGATGCGCTGGCACTGGGCTAGTGTCGAGCGGATGGGGGCTGCGAGTCGCGCGAGCGACAGGGAGGCGGCATGGAGTTCAAGGCATATCGCCGGCCGGACGGGGCGTACGTCCTGGTGCCCGATTGCCTCGTCGCGTCGCGCGACGCCCAGGCGCGCCACGGTCCGCTCGTGCTCGTCGCCCGCTTCGAGGCCTCGTGCGCACCGGACGATCCCGTCTGGCGCCGCGTCCTTGCCGACATCGATCGGCAGTCCTACGCGGTCGTTCGGCGCAACACCGGCGAATACCTGATCCGCCACACGCCGACGCCGCAGGCGGTCTGACCCGGAGCGGCCGCCGTCAGGCGCCGGTCTTCGCGTGAGGCGCCTCGACGTCCTTCGACTCGGTCGAGTCCTTTTCGCGCAGGAAGATCGAAAGCACCACCAGCGAGATCACCGCCAGGAACTCGCTCTGCCAGTTCTGGAACGACTCGAACCAGAACGGGGCGCTCCACAGGTGTTCCCACAGGGTGGTGGTCGCAGCCTGCCCGTGCATCGCCTGCTCACCGAGGTGCTGCCGCCAGCTGTTGTAGAGATGCCCCACGAAGCTGAGCGCGAACAGGAGCAGCAACGCACCGGACAGCGAATGCTCGTAGGCCCTGCGCCAGCCGCCGCCACGACGAACCGGCCATGGGCGCTGCGCGAACGGCACCGGCTCGGGGTCGGGCTCCTGCTCGGGGTCCAATGGGCGCGACTCGGACGCGCCGCGCTGACGCAGGAAGGCGGTGCCGAGCACGAACAGCCCCATCTGGAGGAATTCGCTCTCCCAGTTCTCGAACAGCGTCGAGAGGAAGTCTTCACCCGTGACGTATTCGGCGAGCGATTCCGCCGCCTGGCCATGCTCGCGCCGTTCCTCGTTGTCGAACCGCCAGCCGGTCAGCGCATGGCCGAGAATCGACAGGAGCATCAAAGCGAGGAACGCCAGCGTCAGACCGTTGCGGCCAAGGAAGCTGTCGCGCACTGCATGCCGGGAGACGACCCTGGACATGGAGGAACTCCGTCGAAGACTTGCGCCGGAGCTTAGGGAAGATCGCCGTACAGCCGGTGCGAAGGGCGGGCGTCGGCCGATCCGTGACGCTGAGTGGCTAAGCCCGGTCGACGGTACGTCTAGGTTTCGGCGTCGCCCGGCACGTCCTCGGCCGTGTCCGTAAGCGTGTCGTTCGCACGCGGTCCGACGCTCGCAAAAGCAAAAGCCCCGCGGGCTGCCGCGGGGCTTTCGTCAACGGCGAAAGGAAACTGCCGACCTGATCATGGTGCCGGAAGTGGGACTCGAACCCACACGGTTTTAAGGCCGGCGGATTTTGAGTCCGCTGCGTCTACCGATTCCGCCATTCCGGCGCGGACGCGAAGTATAGCCGGCTGTCAGAGGCCGCCGTAGCGCGCCATGCCCGCGGCGGCGATCACAATGACCACAATCAGCGCGAGTTGCACGCGCACGAGGCGTGCGGCGCGTGCCCATGCGGCGGCGTCGGGCACGAAGCCTGCGTCGTCGCGCAGGGCGCGGCGCCAGCGCGCGTAGGCCAGAGTCGGGACAAGCGAGAGGAGGGCGGCGAGCAGGAACGCGCCGGCCTTGGCGTGGAACCACGGGTTGTGCAGGTAGAAGTCCGCGCCTTTCAGGCCTTGGAACACGCGCAGCAGGCCGACGACCAGCAGGGCGGTGGCGGTAAGGCCGTAGCCGATGTCGAGGCGGCCGAGGCGCTGCAGTGCGGTGGCATCCGGACGGCCACGCAGCAGTGCCATCTCGCTCGCGAGCATCGCGATCAGCCCGACCACCAGCACATGGTGCAGCGAGGCGAGCGCGAAGTCGCGCCACATGTCAGGCGGCCTCGTCCGTGCGCAGCACGTTGGCGCCGCGCTGGTACCACTCGCCCCCGACCGGCGCGAAGGTCGAGCAGCACTGCATCTCGGCCTTGTAGATGTGCAGCGAGACGGCGACCTGGTCGTCGCTGTTGTTGCGGATGGTGTGGTACTCGTGCGGCGGGATCAGGCTGCCCGCACTGCCGGGGCCGGCCTGCATGCCGCCTGCGGGACGGAAGCGGAAACGATCACCGTCCTGCTCCAGTAGCTCGTACTGGGTGATCTCCAGCTCGCCGTCCCAGACGCCCTCGACGCACCAGAGACCCGAATGGTCGTGCACCGGCGTGCCCTGGCCCGGGCCCCATGTCATGGCGACGACGCTGTAGCCGTGCTGCGGGCTGCGGTAGAGCTCGCGCCGCGCGTAGTGATCCGTGATCGGCTCGTAGACGCAGTCGGGCAGGCGCACGCCGCGGTCGCGGATCAGCTCGCACAGCGTGTTACGCACGGAGCGGGTCACCGTCTGGTCGTCGCCGGCGGTCACCGCTGCGTCGATCGCGGCGATGAGCCGGTCGTGGCCGGGAAAGTCGATGTCAGGCAGCGTCGCGATGTTCATGTGCCCGATTCTAGCCCGCGGCCGTCGGCAGCTGGTCCAGGAAGCCACGAATGGCGGGGCCGAAGCGCGCGATGTCGACGAGGAAGGCATCGTGACCCTGCGGCGATTCCAGCGGCAGGAATCGCGCGTCGACCCCGCCCTGCGCCAGGCCCGTCGCGATCTCTTCCTGCTGCTGCAGGGGGAACAGGATGTCGGTCTGCACGCCGATCACCAGCGCCTTCTCGATGCGGATGGACGCGAGTGCATCGAGCGTGCCGTCGCGGTTCTGGCCGCCGCGCTCGCCCAGGCAGTCGCCGATGTCGAACCAGTCCATCGCGCGGCTGAGGTAGAGGTAGCAGTTGGGGTCGAAGCGGCGCACGAACCGGCGCGCGTGTGCTTCCAGATAGCTCTCGACCTCGAACTCGAGGCCGAACGGATCCTCGTCCTGACGGTCGGAATCGAGCCGCACGCGACCGAAGCGGCCGTCCCATTCGAGCGCGGAGCGATAGGTGATCACCCCCAGCTTGCGTGCCATGCGCATGCCCGATTCGGGATACGTGGCGTCGTCGTAATGACCGCCGTTCCAGTTCGGATCGAGCCGGATCGCCTCGCGCTGCAGCGAACGGATGGCGATGGAGAACGGCAGCGCGCGGGCCGCGCCGGAAATATTGATGTGGTTGCGCGCCAGGCCCGGGTGCCGCAGCAGGAAGGCGAGCGAGACCATGCCGCCCATCGAGTTGCCGATCACGCAGGCGAGCCGGTCGATGCCGAGCGCGCGCACGACGTGCGCAGCCGCATCGGCGCAGTCCTCGACCGACAACGGCGGGAACTCCAGGCGATACATCTCGCCCGTATCGGGGTTGATCGACGCCGGGCCGGTCGAGCCCTTGCAGCTGCCGAGCGTGTTGACGCAGACGACGAACCAGCGGTCGGTGTCGATGGGCTTGCCGGGGCCGAGCATGGCCTCCCACCAGCCCGGCGACGGATCGTCCGCGCTCGCGGCGGCGTGGGCGTCCGGCGACAGCCCGGTGAGGATCAGCACGGCGTTCGATGCGTCCGCATCCAGGCGCCCCCAGGTTTCGTAGGCCATCCGCGCGCCGTGCAGCGCGCCGTCGCGGCGCGTCTGGAAGGGCGAGGGCAGGTCGACGTGTCGCGTTCCGGGCGGGATGAATTCGGTCATTGCTTCGATCCGTTCAGCAGCCGCAATTGTCCTGCCGCAGCCGGCTGAACGCCAAATGCACGCGAACGGCCGCTTGGACCGTCGCTACACGCAGCCGGTTCCAGAGTGCGGTTTCCACATCCCCCAAGGAGCAGTGCCGTGGCGAACAACACGAACGATACGAGAGACATGAACCGCGATCCGATCAGCGGCGCGCCCGGCTCGCATCCGGTGGGCACCGGTGTCGGTGGCGTGGGCGGTGCGGCGGTCGGCGCGGCGGTGGGCAGCGCCTTCGGCCCGATCGGAACGCTGGTAGGCGGTGCGATCGGCACGATCGCCGGTGCCGCCGTGGGCCACTCCGCCGCCGAGCGCGTCGACCCGACCGGCGAAACCGAGGCCTGGCGCAGCGAGTCGGCGAGCCGGCCGTACTACGACAACACCATGGACTACGACCGCGACTATGCGCCGGCCTATCGTTACGGCACCGAGGCGCGCAACGAGAACCACGGCGAGGCCTGGAGCAACGCGGAAACCCGCCTGCAGTCAGGCTGGGACAACGCAAAGGGCGAGTCGCGCCTGGCATGGGACAAGGCACGCGATGCCGTGCGCGACGCGTGGGACCGCAGCGACCGCACCTACAAGACCTACGACGCGACCGATCGCCACTTCGAGGACCGTTACAACCAGGCGGACTACTACAAGGCCGATTACAGCTTCGACGACTACCGTCCCGCGTACCGCTATGGCACGTATGCACGCAGCCAGTCGGCGAACGGCCAGTGGGACGAGACCACCGAGCGCGAACTCGAGCGCGGCTGGGACTCGGCGCGCGGCACGTCTCGCCTGGCGTGGACGGATGCCAAGGGCGCGGTGCGCGATGCGTGGCATGGCGTCGAGCGGATCATCCCCGGCGACGCGGACCGCGACGGCCGCTGATCGACGCGGCGAGGTTTGAATGCGGGGCCGGCCGGCAACGGTCGGCCCTTTTTCGTCCGCATCCATGTGCAATGCCGCAATACGACTCGCGTCAGCCACCTAGCAGGCGCGACAGCAGCCAGAGCGGTACACCGATGAAATACAGGATGCGTGCGACGCCGAGCAGGCCGCGTCGTGCCTCGACTGCGGCGACCGGGCGGAGCAATACGACCGCAGCCGAAAGAATTTCCGCGATCGCACGCAGCCCACCGGCGATCAGCACCAGCGACACCGCCCACGACGCCCACCACAGCAGCAGCGCGCCGAGGTAGGCCTGCAGCCCGAACGTGTAGTACTCGCCGAACGTGCCGCCATAGGCGATGTGCTGGTGGAGCCGGAACGCGGGCAGGGCGGGTACCAACGGGAACAGCACGAACTTGATCAGCGGATGGTCGATGCGCCAGCCCGGCAGTGCGAGCGCGCGCTGCCACTGCAGCGAACGCGGGCCGAGCGGCGGGTCGATGACAGGCGTGATGGCGCCCGCAAGCGCCACTGCGCCGTCCGTCGCGATCGCCTGCGGCCAGGCGCCGCCCGATGCGAGCACGGGACGCATGCCCGGACGTGGCCACGGCAGGCGCCACAGCCTTGCGCCGACGAGGCTGCGCAGCGGGATCTCGATTCGTCGGCGGCGCGTGTCCATAACCAGCGCGCCCCCATCGACACGGACGCGCGCGGCTGCGAACCACGCGACGACGAACGCGGCGAGTTCCGGCACCAGCACCACCCACGCGAACTGCCGCAGCTGCGCGAGCATGCCGGCCGGATTGTCCAGGCGCGCAAGCGCCACCGCGCCGAGTGCGAGAACGCCGATGCGCGAGCAGGCCCGCAACGCGCCGACCGCGAGGCGCTGCGGCGTGCCGAGCAGCAGCGCCCGATGCACGACGGGCGTGTCGTTAGTGGGCGTCGAGGGGCGGCGTTTCCGTCGAAAGATCCCCAGCCATCGGGACACGAGAAAGGCGGCCAGCGCTGCCAGCGCGAGCGGGCCCGGCCATGTCCCCATGCGCACGGCGGGCGGCGCGGCGTGCTCGCGCAGCTGCACGTCGCCCGTCAGCACCGTCCGCTCGCCCATCCGAGAACGCGCGATGACCTCGCCGGTATCGTCGATCACCGCGCTGATGCCGTTGGTGGTCGCGCGCACCTGCGGCAGCCGCGTCTCGATGCTGCGGAAGGCGGCCACGACAAGGTGCAGCTCCGCACCGCGAGGGTGATCGGTGAACCACGCATCGTTCGACAACCCGACGATGAGACGCGCACCGAGCCGCGCACCGTCGATCGCGAGTCGCGGGTCGACGTCGTCGCGGCAGATCAGCGGCACGACCGGTATCTCGTCGTCGCCGTTGCGCAGTGGAAACACGCGTGCGCCGTCGCCCGGGCGCCAGGTGCCGGACCAGGGCAGGGCACGGCGAAGTGCGGGCGTGTCCAGCGCAGGCGGCACGTACTCCGTAAGTGGAAACAGGCGCGTCTTGCGATACGCGCCGAGCGGGCCGCGCAGCGGGTCGACGAACGCCGCAACGTTGTACTCGCCGTTGGAATCGCGCTCGTAGGTGCCGAACACCAGCGGCACGCCGGCACGCGCGGTGAACGCCACGAGTTCCGCATCGAGCGCCGCGCCGCCTGCGCTGCGCGGCTGGCGAAAGGTGGTCGGATAGACCGTTTCCGGCCATATCAGCGCGTCGACACCTTGCTCGGCGACCGCGTCGGTCGAGAGCGCGAAGTGCGTGTCCAACACGTCGCGGACGACCGCATACGCGCCGTGCTCCCGGCGTCGCTGCTCATAGTCGACGATCGAGGCCTGCACCAGGCCCACTCGCAGGCGGGGCCCGGCCGGCTCGGCGTGCAGCGACGCGATGCGCCATGCGCCGTAACCGGCGACGAGCAGAGGCAGGGCGAGGGCGACCGCGACAGGGGCCATGGCATCGCGCCCGCGGCTCCGAAGCGCAATGGCGAGTGCTTCGTTGACGGCGAGCAGGAGCAGCGTCAGCAGGCCCGCGCCGCCGAGATCGGCAAGCTGTCGCAGCTGACGGGCCGGATAAACGCCGTGGCCGAAGGTATCGCCGAACAGACGTGGCATGACCCACTCCACTGCCAGCCATGCCGCGATGGCGAGCGCGGCGCGGAGGGCCGGTGCGTATCGATGCGCGAGGCGCCTAGCGATCGCGTAGGCGAGGATCTGCGGCTGCAGCACGGGACTCGCGGCCACCAGCAGCGCGAAAGCGGCCGTCGTAGGCGTTCCGGTGTACGCGGATATCGCCGGGGCAAACCAGCCGAACGCCGCCAGCACGAACGCGGCCGACATCGCCAGTGCGGCAGCCAGCGTGCGCGCCACGGACATGTCTCGGTCCAGCGCGAGCAGCCACGGCAGGAGGGCGACGAATCCGAGCGCCCACGCACCGCGGGCGTACAGCGCCACCAGCAGCGCGCTGGCGGCGGTGGCGAGGAGGAGCAGGGCGACGCCGCGCCCACGACCGGCGTGCGTCAGGACGTGCCCCCGGCGCGTGGCGGCGGAATGCGCACCCACCGTCGCGGCATGCCCGGCGGCGCGAGTTCGGGCGGCACGACGCGGTCGGCCGGAATGGTCAGCGGACGTCCGCTCGCGTCGAGGGGTGTGACGTCGGGCGAGAACATCAGGATCGGTGCGATGCGCTGGCCGTCGTCGGTCGCCTGGAAATGGCGCACATAGCCGGGCGGCAACTCGAAGCCCTCGGGCACCTCGAGCCCGCGCAGCGGGGGGCTGGTGCCGGGGGGCTGGAACGCGCCGAGGCCGGTACGGATGCCGCGTGCCTGCAGCGCCGCGATCACCTCCGCCATGGAGGGCGCCTCGCCCGGCAGCACGTAGTCGGAAAGATCGCGGGTCGGATCCTCGCCGTCGCGCGGGGCGACGTGCGTCACGGGTGTAGCGCCGGTCGCGGTTGCGGCGCCTGCGCTCCGGTCGCCGAGAGTGGCGTCGCGCGCCGTCGGCGGCGTGCCGGGGGATGAGGCCTCGTTGTCGGCCGCGGCCCCCAGGCCCCCGGCCCGGTGCATCGTGACCCGGTAAACGGTGCCCGCCGCGATCACCGCGGCGAGCACCGCCAGCACCCAGGGCCGGACAGGGCGGCGCGGGTGTTCGACGACGCGTACGCCGTCATCGTTCCCGCGATCGCCCGGTCCGGTCATGGGAGGACTCTACGCCGGCTTCAGGGGCTCGAGGGCGTGAGCGCCGACAGCAGCCAGCCCATGCGTTCGTGGCCGAACTGGTTCCAGATCGAGTTGCGGCCGTTGGTGAACGACGTGTACCGCGCGGCGCCCGAGCCCGTGGTGCCACCGAACAGACCGGCCGTGACGGTGCCGCCGCTGTAGGTCGGATGCGTGTCGTCCGACTGGATGTAGTCGTAGCTGCTCGACGAGGACACGAAATGCGTGTTCGCGTCGCGAAGCGTCGAGCGCAGCGTCGTGGTGATGCGGGTGACGTAGCTCGATTCGCTTTCGCCGGCGACGTATCGCAGGGCCTGCGAATCGATCCTGCCGTCGCCGTTGGTGTCGTAGTCGGCGCCCATGTAGTCGGCGAAGTTGTCCACGCACTGGAAGCCCTTCTGGCGCGCGTATTCGCACATCCAGTAGTTCATGCGCGCCAGCGACGGCAGGAACTTGTCACGCATGTTGACCTTGGCGCCCGTGGTGGGGTCGTTGCAGGAGCTCTGCACGTTGTCGGCGTTGTAGCCGGGGTAGTACAGGTTGCCGACGGCCTTGAGCCGCGTGCCCGCATAGGCATTCGCGTTGATGAAATCCATCGCGCGCGCGACGTACGTCTTGCAGTTGTTCTCGGCGGTGCTCAGCACGCCGTAGTTGCACGTCCCCGTCTGGCCCTTGAAGCTCGAGCGCGCCTGCAGGCCGTCGTTGCCGCACATCTCGAAGGCGACCACGCGCGTGGAGCTGGCCTGCATGTACGACTTCTCGGCGACGATCTTGTTGTTGTAGACGTCCGAGGCCACGGCGCCGCTCTTGGTGCGGCGGACGCTCTCGACATCGGCGTTCCACAGCGCCGCGAGGTATTCGGCCTGCACGGTGGGCGCCGCATACTTGGCGGCATTGAGCGTGGAGCCGTTATAGCCGGCGAAGATCGAATCGCCGTAGGCCACGACGCGGTACTTGGTGCTGGTGCCGCTGCGATCGATCGTCCAGGAGACGTTCTGGTTGAGCGTGTTGGCGCCGGCCTGCATGGCGACGACGCCGAGTGCGAGCGCGGGAAGCAGAGTGCCCGCGAACCTGCCGATGGAGCGAGTCATGAGTGGAATCCCTTGCGAAATGTGCCGCGCGGCACCGGCCGCGCTCCGTAGTGCGACATCGCGAACGGGATCCACACGGCAAATCGGCCATTCGATCCCGGTGCCTACGCTAGCCCCGGGCGGAATGGCCGGTCAACTTCCGTTTAGAAAGTGCCTCGTGATTCTGGGCAGAGGGGAATTCCGCGCCGCAACATGCGGCGAGTCCTGTTTCGCGCCTGATGGCAAACGTCGTGGTCTGAAATATGGAAACTGGGTTTACGACGCGATCTCTGCACGGGGCACCGCACCCGGATCGTTGCGGGCGGGCGCTCGATCACGCGGTTACACCGAATAGTCGCCCTACCGCTGCACTGATCGCCATTGCCAGTGCGCCCCCGACAACCACGCGGATCGCTCCCTTCGGCACCGAGGCGCCGCCGACATAGGCGGCCAGGCCGCCAAGCGTCGTGAGGGTCGCCAGGCTCAGCCCCGTAATCCAGGCGGTAGCGGTCTCGGGCGCCAAGGTCGCCGCGAGAATCGGAAGCAGGGCTCCGGCGGCGAATGAACCTGCCGAGGCCAGCGCCGCCTGCACGGGACGAGCGCGAAGCGTCTCGGTGATACCCAATTCATCGCGTACGTGCGTCCCGATGGCGTCGTGCGCCATGAGTTGGTCGGCGACACGGGCCGCGAGTTCGGCATCTAGGCCGCGCTGTCGATAGATCTGTACGAGCTCTGCACGTTCGAATTCCGGCTGGGTCTCGAGTTCGCGCTTCTCCCGCGAGATGTCCGCGCGCTCCGTGTCCGCCTGGCTTTGGACGGAGACGTACTCGCCGGCCGCCATCGACATGGCCCCGGCGGTAAGGCCGGCAACCCCCGCGGTCAGGATTACCCCCGGGGACGCACCCGAGGCGGCGATGCCGACCATCAGGCTGGCAGTCGAAATGATGCCGTCGTTCGCGCCGAGGACGGCCGCGCGCAGCCATCCGATATGAGCGGTCCTGTGTCGTTCCGTGTGCGAGGGTGGCATTGGCGGGGTCCGGTCGATTTGCAGGATTGGAATGCCGTCAGTGAACGAGCGGCGGCCCAGTTTGACCGGCCATCTATACGGTCACGGTCTCGGCCTGGTCGGGCACGCGCGCGGCCCAGCCGAGCTCCCGCTTGATCCGTGCACGAAGCGCGTCCGCCGCCGCGGGCTCACCGTGTGTGACGAAGACCTGTTCGGGTGGTGCGGTGGAGCGCCTGAGCCAGTCGAGGATTTCCTCTGCGTCGGCATGCGCGGAGAACGACTCCAGCTGCACGACTTCTGCGCGGATTGCGACGCTTCTTCCGAACATTCGCAGCGCCCTTTGTCCATCTCGAAGCGCGGCGCCGCGCGTGCCGCCGGCCTGATAGCCGGAGAGAAGGATTGCGTTGCGCGGATCGCCAGCGAAGGCCTCGATATGGTGAAGGACCCGTCCGCCGGTCAGCATGCCGCTCGCGGAAATGATGATCATTGGCCCATGGCGCCGGTTGAGGGCTTTGGAGTCCTCGACACTCTCGACGACCTTCGCGATGCCGAAGAATTCGTCGCATTCGGCGGCGCTCAGCCGGTGCTCTCCGACATGGCGCTGATAGAGGCCTGTCGCGCTGGCGGCCATCGGGCTGTTCAGGTAAACGGGCATGCGCGGGATCGTGCCCTGCTGCTGCAGCCGCGCGAGGTGGAGCAACAGCTCCTGTGCACGTCCGACTGCAAAGGCGGGAACGATGGCGACGCCGCCGCGCGCAGCCACCCGCCTGACGACCTCCGCAATCTCGGCTTCCCCATCGATGCGTGGGTGGCTACGGTCGCCGTAGGTGGACTCGCACACCAGCACATCGCAGGGCGGAAGCGGGGCGGGCGGCGGTAGCAAGGGATCCAGCGGGCGGCCAAGATCGCCGGTGAAGTGCAGGCGGCGATCGCCGAGTCGGAGCGTTACCTGGGCTGCACCAAGGATGTGGCCCGCCGGAATGAAGCTTGCGGTGGCGCCACCCGGCAGGTTGAAAGGCTGCTCGAACGCTACCGGCTTCAGGTGCCGCAGCGCAGCGCGCGCGGCCGCCTCGTCGTAGAGCGGTTCGGGATGGGCATGCCGCGAATAGCCCTTCAAGGCGGCGAAACGCGCTTCCTCCTCGAGCAGCCTCCCGCTGTCGGGCAGAAGAAGGCCGCAAAGGTCCTTCGTGGCGCGCGTGCAATACACCGGTCCACGGAAGCCTTCGCGCACGAGCCGTGGCAGGTAGCCCGAGTGATCGAGATGCGCGTGCGTCAGTACGACCGCATCGATGGACGCCGCAGCGACGGGGAACGGCCGCCAGTTGCGTTCGCGCAGCACCTTGTAGCCCTGGAAGAGGCCGCAGTCGACGAGGATGCGGGCGCCGCCGCTTTCGATCAGGTAACGCGAGCCCGTCACCGTGCCGGTGGCACCCAGGAACTGGACCGTGGAGGCGAGTGGCGACATGAGGGGCTCCGAGTGTCGTGCCTACGTTAGATCGGGCAAGCCGATGTCGAATTGACGTGGGTCAAGTCGCGGCCCGGGGCGGGGAGCAGTATCAGTCGCCATGACCGACCGTCTTCCTCCGTTCATCCGCGCCGTCGCCTTCGCCGTTCTCGCGGCCGCCTCGGTCGTGGCTCTCGCCGTCGTGCCGGAGCGCTGGACTCCGAAGCCGGGCGAATACGTCTGGCAGCCCGCGGTGGCTCCGTCTGGCCCCTTGGTCATCGTGGTCAACCTGCCGCTGCAGCAGTTGCATGTTTATCGGAATGGCGTGCGCATAGGCGCCTCGAGCATCAGCAGCGGGAAGCCCGGCCACGAGACGCCTGTCGGCCTGTTCACCATCCTGCAGAAGGAGGCCGAGCACTACTCGAACGTGTACGACAATGCCCCGATGCCGTGGATGCAGCGGCTGACCTGGGACGGGGTCGCGCTGCATGCCGGTCGGCTGCCGGGCCATCCGGCTTCACATGGCTGCATTCGTCTACCGGATGCCTTCGCCAAGGCGCTGTTTGCTACGACGCGGGCAGGCGACGTCGTAATCGTCACCGACCAGGCCAGCCAACCGGGGATCGCGGCCAGCACTGGACTGCTCCGTGCGCTGGGCAAGGGCAGTGAGCTACCGTCCGAGGGCGATTACTGGCTGCCCGCTCAGGCGCCGGACGGCCCGGTCAGTGTCGTGGTCAGCACCTCCGACAGGCACCTGGTCGTCACCCGTGCCGGCCGTCGCATTGGACAGGCCGCGGTGACCGTCGCGCCCGGCCTCAGCATTGGTACCCATGCCTATGTCCTGCTCGAGGGGCAGGGCGAGGGCCGGAATCCCGTACTGCCCGAGCGCCCCGCCCGCCGCTGGATGGCCATCGACCTGATGAACGCAGGGGACGACGAGCGCGTGGTCCGTGCCGCCATCGAGGACGGCCGCCTTACGGTGCCCAAGGGCGTCGCCATGGAGATCGACGCGCTTCTGCGTCCTGGCGCGACGGTCGTCCTTACCGACGAACCGATCGGCGACGACGTCCAGCGCCAGCAGATCGACGTCGAAACGGTGGTACCACCTGCATCCTAGCCGGAGGCTCCCGTGAGCGAACTCGCAATGCGTGCGGTGGCCGTCTGGACGGGGATACTCGTGCTCGCATTCGCCAACGGGACTCTGCGCGAGACGGTGCTGGTCCGCGCTCTAGGCAAACGGACCGCGTTCGCGATCAGCGGCCTGCTCCTCACCGGTGTCGTACTGGCCGTCGCTTGTCTCGCTGTCCCTTGGATCGATATCCGTACGGGCGTCCAGGCGATCGGCGTAGGGGTCGGTTGGGTCTTGATGACGATCGCGTTCGAGTGCGGCCTGGGCCGCGCCCGGCGTAGGTCATGGGCCGAGATCTTCAATGCGTACCGCTTTCACGACGGCAATCTGTGGCCGCTGGTGCTGCTCGCGACAGCATGCGGTCCCGCTATCGGCCTCGCGCTGCGCTACTGACCGGTGGGCATGGCGTGCGCCTCGTCACTCGCGAGGCCCGGCGCCGAGGCGCTCGACGAGCGCCTCGACCAACCTGATCTGATCGCTCTGCTTCTCGATCAGGAGCTGAAGCTGCTCGGTGCGCAATGCATCGAGCTTGTCGTGCAGCGCCATGATTTCCATCTCGGCCTTCAGGTTGACCGCGTAGTCATGGGCGGCATCGAGTCGATCCTTAGCCGCTTGCCGGTTCTGGCTCATCATGATCACGGGCGCCTGCACGGCCGCGAGCATGGACAGCAGCAGGTTGAGGAAGATGAAAGGGTAGGGATCGAAGGGGTGGCGAAGGACGCTGACGTTGAGCAGCGCCCATGCGGCCAGGCCGCCACTGAACAGCGCAATGAAGGTCCAGGAGCCGCCAAATCGCGCGACCCGATCGGCGAGGCGCTCGCCGAGCGTCAGGCTTTCCGAAAACGCAGCGTTGGTATCCGAGCTCAGCACCCGACGCGCGGCCGCTCGTGCAACGGCGCTGCGTTGCGCGTCATCAAGGTCCGCGTAGTCGCGTCCGAACCAGTGGCGGGCCGCCTGCTCGTGGTGTTCGCTGGTCATGTGGGTTCAGCCGATCAGGTCGCTGCAGGCAGGGTAATGCAGTGCGCCAACCCGGGAGCTCCTCGGTGAATCGCCGTTTGTCTGCAGCGTTCGCAAGATTGATCCAGGTCAAGGCCGGATGCCGGCCGCATGGCAACGTGACGTTGTCACCACCGGGAGTGCAGCCATGCAGGACGTTCTGATCCGAGCCCAAACGCTGGCGCGTTGGGACGAAAGTGTCGAAACCGCTGCTCGTATCGCGGCGTCGTTCCGGGGAAACCTTACGGGTCTTCACGTCGTGCCGCTCGGACTGCCGCCGGTGACGCCCTATGACCCCGGCCTGCTGGCCGCCGCAGCCGCTCTGGAGGCGCGCAGGCAGGTCCAAGAAGCCGAAGGGTATGCGGATCGGTTCCGTGCGTGGGCGCTCCAGATGGGCGCGGCCAATCCCGTATGGCTGGCCTCCACGGGGGACGCCGCAGCGGCCCTGGAATACGTCGCGGGTTGGCACGACCTGCTGGTGACCCGCCTGGACGAGGGCGACGACGACCCGTCGGCCAATGCCAGTGGTGTCGGGCGCATCGTGGTGACGACACGCCTGCCGACGCTCGTACTGCCGGCGGCGTGCGGCGTTGAGGAAGACTTCCCGACGGTCGCCGTTGCCTGGAACGACTCCCCGGGTGCAGCCCGGGCCATTCACGCCGCGCGCCCCTTTCTCCAGCGAGCCGAGCGAGTTGTGGTCCTGTCCGGATGCCGGCAAACGCCGCAGTTGCGGCCGGCCTTCCGTCTGCAGGATTGGCTGCAGCGACACGTACCGAATGCGGAGGTGGTCGATCTGGGCGATATCGGGGACGGCGGGAGCCAGACCGGTGCGCGACTGCTGGATGCGGCGGATAGGGAAAACGCCAACCTGCTGGTCATGGGCGCGTACGGCCACAGCCGATTCTCGGAGTGGGTTCTCGGCGGTGTCACCCGGCACGTCCTGCAGTGCACGAATCGGCCGGTGCTGATGCGCCACTGATCCGCAGCCCTCGGCGCGCTTGCCGTCTTCGACGCACATGGCGATCCCGCTGCTCCCGACCTCGGCGTGACGACGTGCCTGCACAGGCGAGCTCCGACCCTTATTCGCCGCATGGAGGCCTTTCTTCGGAACAGGCCGCGCAGCGGCTGATCACCGACGGACCCAACCGGGTCGAGAGTGATGCATCGATGCCGTTTGTCACGGCGCTTAGGGCCGCAGTGCGCGAGCCCATGGTGCTGCTCCTGATCGGCGCCGTCGCGCTCTACTTCGCGCTTGGGGAACCCACCGAGGCCGCGGTTCTTGCGGTGTCGGTGCTGGCCGTCATCGCGCTCGGTATGTTCCAGACCTATCGTGCGGAGCCCGAGCCCAGCAGCTTCGGTGCATTGCCGCGGTTGAGCACCACCGTCGGATCGCCCTCGCGCCCGCGCGAGCGGAACATCAGCCCGGCGACCACGAGCATCAGCAGCGCGAACAACGCCAGCAGTTTCTGCCCGTCCATCGACTTGCCGAGCAGCGCACCGGACCACGCGCCCACGACACCGGCCGTGGCGAAGGTCGCCGCGCAGCGCCACTTCACGTTGCGCTTGCGGGCATGCGTCGTGAGCCCGATCAGTGCATTGGCCGCGACCGCGAGCGCGCTGGTGCCGATCGCGACGTGCGGGTCGTGCACCCCGACCAGATAGACCATCAGCGGCACGGCGAGGATCGAGCCGCCGCCGCCGACCAGCCCGAGGGTGAAGCCGACCGCGCTGCCGGCCAGCACACCGAGCAGGATCTGCAGCAGGCTCACCGGTCGACCTCCTGGCTGCCGCAGTAGGCGGCGTACAGCGCGTCGAGCACGCTGGCGGCCGGCCCTTCGGCGAGCGAATAGAAGATGGTCTGCGCCTCGCGTCGCGTTTCCACCAGCGCCATGTCGCGCAGCACGGCGAGGTGCTGCGAGAGCGCCGACATGCTGAGGCCGGTGATCGGCTGCAGCTCGCCCACGGACGCCTCGCCCTCCACCAGCTGGCACAGCACCAGCAGCCGTGCTGGATGGGCAAGCGCCCTCAGCAGTGCGGCCGCTTCGTCGGCATGACGCGACATTTCCTCGGGCGAGGGGAGGATGCGGGCGCTGGACTCTTTCGCTGAACGAGGCATGGCGGCAGTATTTTAGCTATTGCTTGACAAGGGGTAGTGACGAACGTACTTTAGGTGCGCCTAAAGTACCCGGCAAGGGATAGCGGCATGAACCCGAACGTCGAAAGCTTCTATGACCCGGCTACGTTCACCCTTAGCTACGTCGTCTACGACCGCGACGGTGGACGCGCCGCCATCGTCGACCCCGTCCTCGACTTCGATCCGGCGTCGGCGCGCACATCGACGGTGTCCGCCGACCGCGTCCTCGGCTTCATACGCGGGCACGGTCTCACCGTCGACTGGATCCTCGAGACCCACGCGCATGCCGATCACCTCACCGCGGCGGCGTACCTCAAGCGCGAAACCGGCGCGAAGGTCGCGATCGGCCGTGGCATCACGCAGGTGCAGGCGCGCTTCAAGGCGCTGTTCGGCCTGGAGCCGGAATTCGCGACCGACGGCCGCCAGTTCGATCGCCTTTTCGCCGACGGTGACACCTTCGCGGTTGGCGCGCTCGAGGCTCGCGTCGTCGCTACGCCCGGGCACACGGATGACAGCCTGACCTACGTCATCGGCGATGCGGCCTTCGTAGGCGACACGGTGTTCGCACCGGAAACCGGCACCGCGCGCGCGGACTTCCCGGGAGGTGATGCTCGCAAGCTCTACCACTCGATCCGTCGCCTGTTCGATCTGCCGGCCTATACACGCCTGTTCCTCTGCCACGACTATCCGCCGGCCGAACGGCAGGCGCGCGCGCAAAGCTCGCTCGATGAGCAGCGCCGGCGCAACGTGCACGTTGGCGGCGATGCCGACGAGGAAGCCTTCGTGCAGATGAGGACGGCCCGCGACGCGACCCTGCCCGCGCCGAAACTCATCCTGCCCGCGCTGCAGGTCAACATCCGCGCCGGCGAGCTGCCGCCTCCCGACGCCAACGGCATCCGCTACCTGCGCTTGCCGATCGACCAGCTCGGAGGTTCGAAGTGACCGCGACGTGGCTCCTCGCCGTGACCGGGGGTGTGCTGATCGGTCTATCGGCCACGCTGTTGCTCTGGCTCAACGGTCGCGTGGCCGGCGTCAGCGGCATCCTCAACGGCGTGCTCTTACCGCACGGCGGCGACGTGGCGTGGCGAACGACGTTCCTGCTCGGCCTGATCGTCGCCGCGGGGCTGTACATGGCGCTGGTGCCAGGCGCGCCGCAGCCGCGCATGGACTTCCCTCGCGCGGGACTCGTCGTGGCCGGCGTGCTGGTCGGCTTCGGTACGCGCATGGCCAACGGCTGCACCAGCGGACACGGCGTCTGCGGCATCGGTCGGCTGTCGGTGCGGTCGCTCGCCGCCGTGGTCACGTTCATGGCCACCGCGATCGCGACCACATCCGTGGTTCGTCACGTCATCGGGGGCCCAGTATGAAGAAGCTTTCGCTCGCCGCGCTCGCCTCCGGCGCGCTGTTCGGCACCGGCCTGGCGATGTCGGGCATGACCGATCCACGCCGCGTGCTCGGCTTCCTCGACCTGTTCGGCGATTTCGATCCCACGCTCATGTTCGTGCTCGGCGGTGCCGTCGCCACCACGATGCTGCTGTTTCGCTTCGTGCTGCGTCGAGGCAGCCCAGTGCTCGCCGACACCTTCCATCTGTCGACGTTGAAGGGCGTCGACCGACGCCTGCTCGGCGGTGCGGCGATCTTCGGCATCGGTTGGGGCATCGCCGGTTACTGCCCGGGGCCCGCCCTGGCGGGCCTCGGCGTCGGCTCGATCGAAGCGCTGTGGTTCGTGCCGGCGCTGCTCGCGGGGCTGCTGCTGCATCGGCTCGTCAACCGCGCCTGATCGTGCAGCGTCCGCGTGGCACGCGCCGGCGTCGCTGGAGCGCGTGCCATCGATCGTCGAGCTTGCGCGATGCGATGACGGCCTCGACGGCAGACTGCCGCCCGTCCGCCGCAGAGGAATGCACTGGCGCGTCCGGCGCGCTGTTGCTCGGCGTCGGCACCGCGATGGTGCGTCCGGCCCGTCAACGTCGTTCGGCGACGTGGCGCGGCCGGACTGGCGCGGCGGGCAGTCGCATGCACAGGGCGCGCGCCGCGTGGCCGAGCTTTGCTAGGCGGTCCGCCCGCGGGCGGACCGGTAGCGTCCAGGGGATATCCCGTGGACTCGTCGAAAGGCCGCGCCGAATGCGCTGTCGGAGAGGAAGCCCAGCTCCTGTGCTACGGCGGAGACGCTGCGGTGTCCGTCCAGCACCCGGCGAGCGGCGATCCGCATGCGCCAGACGGCGGCATATTCGATAGGCGGCCTTCCGATGCGGGCTTTGAAGCGTTCCGCGAAGCCGGCCCGCGATAGCCCTGCCACCGCCGCCAGTTCCGACAGGCGCCAGGAGCGCGTCGGATCCGCGTGGATCACCCTCAGTGCCGCCGCGACCGGACGATCGTTCAGGCCTGCCAGCCAGCCCAATGCATCTGACGGCGCCTGCGATAGGTGGGCCCGCAGGGCGTGTATGAACATGAGCCGCAAAAGGTCGTCGCAAGCCGCGCGCGCCCCCGGCCGATCGTCCCGCCATTCGCGGTCGAGCTGACCTAGCAACCAGGCCATGGGCGCGGCACCGGCGTCGGCACGGATCACCAGAGCCGGCGGCAACAGGCATACGAGGTCGCCAGAGTCGGCGTGAGACAACGCCACGCTGCCCCCGAGCAGGGAAACATCCTCCCCGTCGCCATAGTGGGCGGACAAGCCGGTGGCCCCGAATACCTCGGCCGCGTCCACGGGTGGGATGCCGGGCGCGCTGGACAGAACGAACGGCTTGCCCACGACGATGAAGCAGTCGCCCGCATGCACGTGTATCGGCGCTTCGCCTTGGGGCGTCAGCCAGCAGTGGCCGTGGCGCACGGCGTTGAACTTCAGGGCGGTGGGATTGAAGCGCAGCGCCCAATTGCCCCCCGCCACGAGTCGCACGCTGCACGCCGCGTTGAAGCCTGCGGCACGGAGGACCTCGGAGAGCGGGTCGACCGGCGCATCCTGGATGATCACGACAGAATTCCCGATGTTTGAGGCTGTCTCGTCCAGCCAGCGTAGCGGATCCTGTAAGCCTTACCACCGCAGGGACCGACAGAATGACCAGCCGTCAGCAGCCGATCGGCACCGGTTTCTCCGCAGCAAGCACGGCAGAGGAGGTCATGGCCGGCATCGACCTGTCCGGGCGTCGGGCCGTCGTTACCGGCGGATATTCCGGGATCGGCCTGGTCACTGCCCGCGCCCTCGCGGAGGCGGGTGCCACCGTAATCGTCCCGGCTCGTGACCGCCGGCGCGCGGAGGCCGCCCTTGCCGGGACGGCCGGGATCGAAGTGGAGGACATGGACCTGACGGATCCCGCGTCCATCGCTGCCTTCGCCCGCCGGCTGCGCCAGCGCGCCGTCCCGGTTTCGATCCTGATCAACAGTGCCGGCGTCATGGCCACGCCTCTGTTCCGCGACGCACAGGGCCACGAGGGACAGTTCGCCACCAACCACCTGGGGCATTACCGCCTGACCTGCGGTCTCTGGCCTCTCCTCACCGAAGAGGGCGCCCGTGTCGTCGCCGTGTCGTCCCGCGGGCATCAGATCGCCGGCGTCGACTTTGACGACATCGACTTCCTGACGCGCAGCTACGACAAGTGGACCGCCTACGGGCAGTCCAAGACGGCGAATGCGCTCTTCGCCCTCGGGCTCGACCGACGCGGCGCTGCGCATGGTGTAAGGGCGTTCTCCCTGCATCCCGGTCAGATCCTCACCGACCTCGCCCGGCACCTTTCTGCCGAGGAAATCGCCGGCTTCGGCGCACTCGACGCGGAAGGTCGGCCGATCGTCGACCCCTCCCGCGGGATGAAGACTGTCGAGCAGGGCGCGGCGACGGGCCTTTGGTGCGCGACGAGTCCGGCGCTCCGTGGGTCGGGCGGCGTGTATTGCGAGGACTGCGACATTGCCCCGGTCAACACGGGCGAACTGGGTCGGCGGGGCGTTGCGCGCTGGGCTTGCGACGCAGGGCTCGCCGAGCGGCTGTGGTCGGTGTCCGAAACGCTGACGGGGCTGGGTGTCTGATTCGAATCGCCGCTTGTAGGTGCAGGCGAAGCGCATTGCTGTCCGACACGATCGCAACTGCGCATCGGTTGTCCGACGGTCCGCGCCGAAGGCGGCGATCGAGTGTCTACGCGTCAGCCCTCGCGCGCGGCTTCAACCGGAAACCGATGCCCAACCGGTTGATCGCGTTCATCGCCGCGATGGTCAGCGTCAGATCGACCAGGTCCTTTTCCGAGAAAACCGCCGCCGCTGCAGCGTAGGCCTCGTCCGACGCGTGCGTCTCACTGACCCGGGTCACCTCTTCGGCCCACGCGAGCGCGGCGCGCTCCTGCGCCGAGAACAGGTATTCCGCCTCAGGCCAGACGGGCACCAGGACCACGGTGTCGACCGACATTCCTTCCTTGATGACGTCGCGCGTGTGGATGTCGATGCAATGGGCGCAGCCATTGATCTGGGAGACCCGCAGGAACACCAGGTGGATCAGCCTGGCGGGCAACGCGGTGCCCGTCGTAACGAAGTGATGTAGGGCCCCGATCGCCTTGGCACCCTCGGGGGAGACAGCAAACCAGTTGGCGCGTTTCATGCAGTGCATCCTGTTCGGAGAAGTCGCTGAGCCAGCAGGTTGCTGACCCTTCGATCCGCTGGACGCGCCAGCAGGCCGGCTCGTGACAGCGGAGCGGCGAGCGGAGGAGGCGGGCGGGTGTCGGTCGAGTGGGCGACCGAAGCTGTGCAGCGCGCCTGAGTAGGCCGCCGTTGATGGCCGCTCTCCGCGCCTCTAACGCCGCGTCCCGGAGCACCGATCGTCATCGGTTCCCGTGCGGGTCGGCGGGCGGTCACACTTCGCCATGCCGCCGCGTCCTGGTTGGATCAAGGAGAACACCATGGACCTTCTCACCGACGTCTTCCAAGGCCACCGCGCCCGACTTTTCGGCATCGCGTACCGGATGCTGGGCACGCCAGCGGATGCCGAGGATGTTGTGCACGACGCCTGGCTGCGCCTTCAGGCGCACGGTCTGGACGGCCTTGACGACCCGGAGGCATGGCTGGTCACGGTGACCACCCGCCTATCGCTGGACCGCCTCAGGCGCGCCAAGGCGGAGCGGGCGCAGTACGTCGGGCCGTGGCTGCCTGAGCCGCTCGCGCCCGAGACCGATCAGCCCGACCTTGCCCATGAACGGGACGAGAGCCTGAGGCTGTCGTTCCTGCTGCTCCTGGAGCGGCTTGGCCCCGAAGAGCGGGCCGCCTTTCTGCTGCACGACGTCTTCGAGTACAGCCACAGCGAGGCCGCGACGATACTCGGCATCGGCGAGGATGCCTGCCGGCAGCGCGCCCATCGGGCGAGACTCCGGATGCGCGAGTCGCGGCCTCGCTTCGACGTCGACGCCAGCGCGCACCGCCGCCTGCTGAATCGATTCGTCGAAGCCCTGGCGCAGCCGTCCCTTGAAACCCTCCGCGCCCTGTTCGCCGAGGTCGCCGTCCACATCAGCGACGGGGGTGGCGTGGTCCGCGCTTCGCTGCACCCGCTGCATGGCGCCGATCGCCTGGCGCGCTTGTACCTCCAGATCGGACGGCACCTCTCGCCGACGACGCGACACGAGTTTGGCAGCCTCAACGGGCTTCCAGCGGTCTTCTGGGTTGAAGATGCGATCGTTACGGGTGCGATGTGGATCGATACGGATGGCGAGCAGATCACCGCGATCCACGCGATTCGTCACCCCGGCAAACTCGCGAGGCTCAAGCCGGTCACGAATCGCGTGCCGGCTACGTCCTTGGAGTGAAGGCGGCCCGCCGGGCTGCCGTAGCCAGGGAAACCACGCCATGAACCGCTTTGCCGTACCCCGCCATTACTCCGCGATGCAGCCGCTGATCGACCTCAGCGAGCGCATCCACCGGTCCGCGCGACTCGACCCCGCCTTGATCGAGCTCGTGCTGATGCGGGTTTCGCAGATCAACGGCTGCGCGTTCTGCCTGGACATGCACAGCAAGGATGCGCGGTCGAGAGGCGAATCCGAGCAGCGCCTTTATCTGCTTCCGGCGTGGCGCGAAACCCGCCTCTACAGCGAGCCGGAACAGGTGGCGTTGGCGTGGGCGGAGGAGCTGACGCGGCTCGCATCGCCGGACGCCGTCAGCGACGAGCTGTACGAGCAGGCGAAACGGCACTTCGACGACGACGCGCTCGTAGACCTGACGCTGCTGGTCGTCGCGATCAACGGGTGGAACCGGATCAACATAGCGGCCCGCACGATTGGCGGCAGCTACCGTCCCGCAGCGCGTTCAAACGCAGCCTAGTGGCTCCCCGATCGGCCGCGACCATCCACGCCTGACCGAAGCGCGCTCGCCGCGGCCGGCACCGAGGACTCGTGCCGATGACCCGTCCGCTTCCAACGCGGGGCGGACGGCTACGCCGGAGTCATCGCGTCTGGCCGAGCACGAAATATCGGGTTGACGCTCGGCCAGTCGCACAATATGTTGTGCCCGTCGAAGGTGCCGTGCCCGCCCGGGCCGGCTTAAAAGGGAACCCGGTGGAAATCCGGGACTGCCCCGCAGCGGTAAGTGGAAACGACCCGCGTCATTGGCACTGGCCCGAGCGGCTGGGAAGCGACGCGCAGTAGGTGGGCGAACGCCCGGGTCCGCGAGTCCGAAGACCTGCCTCGTCCGGTGGCCTTGCGCCGCCGTTGGCCAGGCGTCCTCGTGGGAGGGACGGGTCGGTCCGCGGGCGTCGTCCGCTGCCGTCCGTCTTCGTGCGTCGATGCCGGCTCGCCCGAGGGGGCGGGGGCCGGCGCAGGACGACGCGTGCGCCGCTTTCGCTTCCTCTCCACCACGCCGGAGAGGAATCAATGACGACCGATACATGCAGCACAACACCCGGGCTGGCTACGGATGCCGCGGCGCCGGGCTTCACGCTCACCCCGCCGCACGCGCCCGGGACCATGACAGTGACCAAGCGCGACGGCCGCCGAGAGCCGGTCGACGTCGCGAAGATCGTGCGCGCCGTGCAGCGCTGCAGCGGCGGACTCGACGACATCGACCCGATGCGGGTCGCACTGAAGACCATCGGTGGCATCTTCGACGGTGCGACCACGCGCGAGCTCGACGAACTCTCGATCCACACGGCTGCCGCGTTCACCGCCGAGGAGCCGCAGTATTCGCGCCTGGCCGCACGTCTGCTCTCGGCCTATATCGACAAGGAGGTGGCCGGGACCGGCGTGCACTCCTTCTCGCAGTCGATCCTGCTCGGCCACGATCTCGGGCTGATCAACGACCGCGTGCGCGACGCGGTGGAGGCCAACGCACGCAAGTTCAACGACGCGATCGATGCGACGAACACGCAGCGCTTCGAGTACTTCGGCCTGCGGACGCTGTACGACCGATACCTGCTCAGGCACCCGCACACACGTCGCGTCATCGAGACCCCGCAGCACTTCTTCATGCGAATCGCGGTGGCGTTGTCCGGGGATCCCGCCGGTGTCCTGCAGCTCTACCGGCTGATGGCTGCGCTGGATTACATCCCGAGTTCCCCGACGCTGTTCAATTCCGGCACGCGGCATGAACAGCTTTCCTCGTGCTTCCTGCTCGATTCGCCGCAGGACTCGCTGACCGACATCTACGCCCGCTACGGTGACGTCGCGCAGCTCTCGAAGTTCTCGGGGGGTATCGGCCAGGCCTACCATCGCATCCGCTCACGTGGCTCGCTGATCCGCTCCACCAACGGTCGCAGCAACGGCATCGTGCCGTGGCTGAAGACGCTCGACGCCTCCGTTGCCGCCGTGAACCAGGGCGGCAAGCGCAAGGGCGCGGCGTGCATCTACCTCGAGACATGGCATGCCGACATCGAGGAATTCCTAGAACTGCGCGACAACACCGGCGACGAGATGCGCCGCACGCACAACCTCAACCTCGCCAACTGGATCCCGGACCTCTTCATGAAGCGGGTCGAGACCGATGGCGACTGGTCGCTGTTCGACCCCAAGGCGGTGCCCGAGCTGCCCGATCTGTGGGGGGATGCCTTCGAGTGCGCCTACGTGCAGGCCGAGCAGAAGGGCCTCGCGGTGCGCACGGTCAAGGCGCGCGAGCTCTACGCGCGGATGATGAAGGTGCTCGGCGAGACCGGGAACGGATGGATGACATTCAAGGATGCGTCCAACCGTACCTGCAACCAGGTCGGGCCCGGCCGCACGGTCCACCTGTCGAACCTGTGCACGGAGATCCTCGAGGTCACCAGCACCGACGAAACCGCCGTCTGCAATCTCGGTTCGATCAACCTCGCGCAACACGTGGGCGAGGGTGGCTTCGACTTCGACAAGCTCGCCGAGACCGTGCAGGTCGCGGTGCGCCAGCTCGACCGGGTCATCGACCTCAACTTCTATCCGATCGAATCCGCGCGTCGATCGAACCTGCGCTGGCGGCCGGTCGGGCTCGGCGTGATGGGCCTGCAGGACGTGTTGTTCAAGCTGCGGCTGCCGTTCGACTCGGCCGACGCCCTCGCGCTGTCGACGCGGATTGCGGAGACCGTCTACCTTCATGCGGTGGAGGCCTCCTGCGACTTGGCCGAGCAGCACGGCGCGCATCCCTCGTTCGCCGAAACGCGCGCGGCGAAGGGCGAGCTGCAATTCGATCTGTGGGGTGTGACGCCCACTCAGCCCGTGGCGTGGAACGCGCTCAAGGCACGCATCGCGCAGCACGGCCTGCGCAACTCGCTGCTGGTCGCAATCGCGCCGACCGCCACCATCGCGTCCATCGCCGGCTGCTACGAATGCATCGAGCCGCAGGTGTCGAACCTTTTCAAGCGCGAGACGCTGTCGGGCGACTTCGTGCAGGTGAACCGCTATCTGGTCGACGAGCTCAAGTCACTGGGTCTCTGGACGCAGGAGGTACGAGACGCGATCAAGGTCGCCGAGGGCTCCATCCAGGCGATCGAGTCCATTCCGCAGGAACTGCGCGCCGTCTATCGAACCGCGTGGGAGCTGCCACAGAAGGCGCTGATCGACCTTGCGGCATCGCGGGGCGCGTACATCGACCAGTCGCAGTCGCTGAACCTCTTCATGGAAAGCCCGAACATCGGGCGGCTTTCCTCCATGTACATGTACGCCTGGAAGTCCGGACTGAAGACGACGTACTACCTGCGCTCGCGGCCCGCGACCCGCATCGCCAAGGCGACCGTATCCGCTGCCTCACCCCGGACCGCCGTTGCCTGCTCGCTGGAAAACCCCGAGGCCTGTGAGGCCTGCCAATAACCCCACAGCTCATCGCGGGCGCCGATGGCGCCCGCGATCCGGCCCTCGCTTTCAGGAAACCCACCGAATGTCCGCCGCGCGCCTCCTCGACCCCGGCTTTGAGCTCACCCTGCGTCCCATGCGCTACCCGATCTTCTACGACATGTATCGCGACGCGATCCGCAATACATGGACGGTAGAAGAGATCGACTTCGGCATCGACATCAATGACCTGCAGGACAAGCTCACACCGGCCGACCGCCACCTGATCGAGCGCCTCGTCGCCTTCTTCGCGACCGGCGACTCGATCGTCGCCAACAATCTGGTGCTCAACCTCTATCAGCACGTCAACGCGCCCGAAGCACGCATGTACCTGTCGCGTCAGCTCTACGAAGAAGCGCTGCATGTGCAGTTCTACCTGACACTGCTGGACGCCTACGTGCCCGACATGGAGCGGCGAGCGGCCGCTTTCGCGGCGGTCGGGAACATTCCTTCAATCCGGTCCAAGGCCGATTTCTGCTTTCGGTGGATCGACTCAATCCAGCAGGTGAGGCGACTCGAGACGCGCGACGACCGGCGTGCGTTCCTGTTGAATCTCATCTGTTTCGCGTGCTGCATCGAAGGCCTGTTCTTCTTCGCCGCGTTCGCCTACGTGTGGTTCCTGCGCTCGCGTGGCCTGCTGCCCGGCCTGGCCGCAGGCACGAACTGGGTATTCCGCGACGAGTCGGGCCACATGGCGTTCGCGCTTGAAGTCATCGGTACCGTACGCAGGGAAGAGCCGGGACTCTTCGACGGAGCAATGGAGCGTGAGGTGCGGACGATGCTGCGCGAGGCGGTGGAGGTCGAAGCGGCGTTTGCCCATGACGTGCTCTCAGGCGGCGTGAACGGCTTGTCCCCTCGCGAAATGCGGGAGTACCTGCAGTACGTCGCCGACCTTCGGCTAGCCGCCCTCGGGCTGCAGCCGGAATTCGGCAGCCGCAACCCGTTCGCATTCCTCGAGCTGCAGGACGTGCAGGAGCTCACCAACTTCTTCGAGCGTCGCGTGTCCGCCTACCAGGTGGGGATCAACGGGGAAGTCGCCTTCGATGACGCGTTTTGACCCGCCGCGCGAGGCGCGGCTGTGGGAGATCGTGTTTCCCGACCACACCAACCACCTGGGCACGCTGTTCGGCGGCCAGGCGCTGGCGTGGATGGACAAGGCGGCGTTCGTGGCCGCCACGCGCTACGCCAAGCGCACCACGGTGGTGACCGCGCGCTCGGAGCAGGTCGATTTCCACGTGCCGGTGCGGCAGGGACAGCTGGTCGAGCTGGTGGCGCGCGTGGTCGACGTGGGTCGCAGCTCGATGCGCGTGGAGGTCGAGCTCAATACGGAAGACCCGCAGGCCGCCACGCGGCACCTGTGCACGCGCGGGCACTTCCCGATGATCGCGCTGGATTCCAGCGGGCGCCCGGCGCCGGTCGAGCCGTTCAAGGAGCGCGTACCCACCGACGTGTGATGACCGTGCCGGCTTGCAGCCTCCCGCTGTCCGCCAGTTGCCGACAGCGGACATGCACCTCCTCTCAAGGCATCCTGGCCAGCATCCAAAGCGCCATGCCGACCATCATCAGATTCTCCGCAAGCGAGACCGGGCCGAGGGGGACACGGCTGTCGCCCCCGACGCAGGCGCACTTGATGTCGCGCTTGTCGATGTACACCGCTTTGACGACCGACACTGCACCGATGCCGCCGATGGCGAGAGCGATCGGGATGGACACCGCGTGGGCCACGCCCGCGACCATCAACACACCGGCTGCAGCCTCCGCGAAGGGGTAGAGATAGGAATAGGGCACCCAGCGCTGCGCGAGCAGGTCGTAACCCAGGAACACGCTGGAGAAGCGCTCGACGTCCTGTAGCTTGAGCAGGGCGAGAACGCACATCGACAATCCGATGAACCACTCGAGCGCACGGGCCGTGAGCGGCGTGCCGTAGGCCGACTGACTGACCGCCAACGCCATCAATGCGGTCATTGCGAACACGGCGACCACCGGCCGGTAGCTGGTCGCCTTCGGATCGCGCACGCGTTTCCCGAAGTGGCGGCGCAGGTCGTCGTAGCCACCGATACGCACACCATCGATGAAGGTCTGCGGCGTCGTGGCCACGCCGTGCTCGGCCTTGAAGGCGTCCACGGCCTCGCGCGTGGTCAACCAGTGGTCGTCGACTGTGAAGCCCTGACGGCGGAGCAGGTCGAGCGCCTTGAGTCCGAAGGGGCATGTATGGGTGGGCATCACCATCCGGTGGAGGGTGGCGCGTCGGCCGCTTGCGATAGTCATGGGAGGGCTCCGTTGCGGGACGGGCACAGGCTAAAGTCCGTACCACGGTACGGAGTCAAGCGATGCGCGACATGACGATCGCGGGCCTGGCGCGCGAGGGCGGCGTCGGGGTGGAGACGGTGCGCTATTACCAGCGGCGCGGGCTGCTGGAGGTGCCAGGGCGCGGGCTGGACTCCGGCGTGCGGCGCTATGGTGCGGAGGACGTGCGGCGCCTGCGCTTCATCCGCTCCGCCCAGGCCGCGGGCTTCACCCTCGACGAGATCGCGGAGCTCATCCGCATGGACGCGGCCGAGGACCGGGAGCCCGCGCGCGCACTCGCACAGTCCCGCATCGATGCCCTGGACGCGAAGATCGCCGACCTCACGCGTGCGCGCGATGGCCTCCAGCGCCTAGCGCGCCGCTGCGGCGAGAAGCACGCAGGGCCGTGTCCGATCCTCTCGGCGTTCGAGCCCGACGTCTGAGCCAAGCAGTATCGAACGCTGCGTCATGTTGCAAAGCGGACATCAGCGCCCCGAATGCAGATCAGCAGTTCGCGTGACCCATGCCGTCAACGCCCTTGGAGTCGCCGGGCCACGCATGATCGGCTCTGGGATTGCATCCGCCCGATAAGGCCGGGTCGGTGCCGGGCCACGACGCGCTCTACGTCCCGGAGCTAGGCAGCAGCTGAAACAGCTCTTTCGCGACAGTATCCATGTCGCTCACCGACAGCAGCGTGGACATCTCGCTTTGCAGGCAATCGGCGAGGTCACGCAGCAGCATCATCTGCTCCGGAGCCAATCGGCGGGGCACCCGGTCGATGATGCACAGCGCGCCGACGGCTAGCTCGCCCGGGATGCGAATGGGGCAGCCCGCGTAGTAGCGCACGTAGGGTTCGCCAACGACGAGCGGATTGTCGGCAAAGCGCGAATCGAGTGTTGCGTCCTGAACCTCGAAAATCCGCGGCTCGTGGATCGCGTGGCCGCAGAACGAAATGGCACGCGCGGTACCTTGTGAGGCCAGCCCTTCGCACCCTCGGAACCACTGGTCGGACGGCCCGAGGATGCTTACCGCCGCGATCGGCGCCTGAAATACCTTTGCCGCGATCCGGGCGTAGCGCTGGCAGCGCTCATCACGCTCGAAGCCGATGAGGCCCATGCGGCCCATGGCTGCAATGCGCGCGGTTTCGTTGGAGGGGAGTTCGGGCCGGTCCATGGTCGTCTCGGGGTGCAAATACGTCGTAACGGCGCGGCGCAAGGAAAATGTAGAAAACGGTGGCGTACCGGTTCTGGAACACAACGGACTGCCTGCCCGCACTTCAGCCTGACCATGTTCAGCCGATAACTGCAAATTACATCACGGTCTCTCCCCCATGTTCCCGCGCACCGCCGGCATGTTGAGTCGTTTCGCACGCACGTCCGCATCGAATACGCACGCCGGCCAGCTCGCCGCCCTGCATCTGTCACAGGCGGTCATCGAGTTCGACCCGGACGGTCTGATCCTCGACGCGAACGCCAACTTTCTCGCCCTTTTCGACTGCACGCTGCAGGAGGTGTGCGGCGGTCACCATCGCACGTTCGTGGATCCCGCCTACGCCCAGACGGCGGCCTATGCCGACTTCTGGACGACGTTGAAGCGCGGTGAGTTCGTGACGGGCGAGTTCCAGCGATTCACGCCCGGTGGCCGGGAAGTCTGGGTCCAGGCCACCTATAACCCGATCTTCGACCGCTCCGGACGCCTGGTACGAGTCGTCGAGTTTGCGACGGACGTGACGGCGCGCAAGGCCGCGGAGATCGAGGCCCGAGGCCGCATGGCCGCGATCGACCGATCCATGGCGACGATCGAGTTCGATCTCAACGGGACAATCCTTGCCGCCAACGACAACTTCCTTGCGCTCATGGGCTACAGCCACGAGGAGGTGGTGGGCCAGCACCACGGTCTGTTCGTCGCGACCGCTGCACGCGAAAGCGAGGCCTATCTACAGTTCTGGCAGAAGCTTCGCGAAGGTCGGTTCCAGGCAGGCCAGTTCCATCGCCTCGGGAAAGGCGGGCGTGATGTATGGATAGAGGCGAGCTATAACCCCATCTTCGACGTGACCGGGCGGCCCTATAAGGTCGTCAAGTTTGCCTCCGACGTCACGGCGCAGCGAGGCCGGAACGCCGACTACGAAGGTCAGATCCGGGCGATCCACAAGGTTCAGGCGGTTATCGAGTTCGACCTCGGGGGAACGGTCCTCGAGGCCAACGATCACTTTCTAAGCGCGGTCGGTTATTCGCGCGAGGCCGTTGTCGGGCGGCACCACCGCATGTTCGTCGATCCATCGGAACACGGCAGCTCCGCCTACCGACAGCTCTGGGAAAAGCTGGGCCGCGGCGAGCCTGATTCCGGGCGCTATCGTCGGCGACGTGCCGACGGCAGCGACCTTTGGCTCCAGGCGTCCTATAACCCCATCCTCGATGCCGCCGGGCGGCCCTACAAGGTGGTCAAGTACTGCACGGACGTCACGGCGCAGGTGGAGCAGACAGAGGCGCTCAAGACGCTGGTCGCGCGCATCGAGCGGATGGCGCTGGCGATCGACAGCGGTGCCCGCGAAATCGCTTCTGGCAATTCTGATCTGTCGGCGCGAACGGAATCGCAGGCGGCAGCGCTTGAGGAAACGGCAGCGACGATGGAGGAGTTCGCCTCAGCCATTCTGCAAACGGCCCAGAACTCGACGAAGGCTCACGAGCTGACCGTTCGTGCGGCGGATGCTGCGCGTACCGGGCATGCCGTGGTGGATCGTGTCATCGAGGCTCTGCGCTTGATCCGGACGGCGAGCCGCAAGGTGAATGAGACGCTGGGTGTCATCGACGCGATCGCGTTCCAGACGAATATTCTCGCGCTGAACGCCGCCGTGGAGGCTGCGCGAGCGGGCGACAAGGGGCGGGGGTTCGCCGTGGTGGCGACAGAAGTGCGCGCTCTGGCCCAGCGCTGCGCAGCATCCGCACGTGAGATCAAGGCGACCTTGGCCGAGTCGGGCGATGCCGTCAGTGCGGGCACGACGCGCGCGGACGAAGCCGGCGATGCCATGCGTGCGATTCGCGACGCCGTGGATCAAGCGACTGCACTCGTCGCTGACATCAGCGCCGCGACGCAGGAGCAGCGGACGAGCGTCCAACAGGTTAATGGCGCGCTCCAGTCCATGGATGAGGCGACGCAGCGCAATGCCGCCCTCGTGGAAGAGGTCGCAGCCTCCTCGGCCCAGCTGGAGGCGGCAGCAGGTGGTCTTCAAAGTGCGCTGCTGACCTTCCAAGGACGCGCTTAACGCGGCTGCCTCAGGGCGCACCGCATCGGCGGGGTAGAGCAGCAGGGCGCTGCCGTATAGCGCCCTGGTCGGTCGCCTCCGTCCATGACCGCATGCCGGGCCGCTTCATAAGGAATGGAGGCGGCCGGGGTAGTCTTTCTTGACTCCGGCCACTGCCGCTAGCTATGTCCACCACTCCGCTTGACGTGCTGACCCTTCGACGCGGCTGTGCGCATTGCACGCTGCAGCAGCTCTGCCTGCCCGCCGGCATCGGCCGCGAGGAGCTTGAGCGCCTGGACGAGATCGTCAAACGCAAGCGCCCGGTCGAGGTGGGCGAGCGTCTGTTCCGGCAGGGCGACGGCATGGATTCGGTGTTCGTCGCGCGCGACGGCGCGTTCAAGACCGTGCTGGTCAGCGAGGATGGCGAGGAGCAGGTGATCGGCTTCCACCTGCCGGGCGAGCTGATCGGCCTGGATGCGCTGGGTTCGGGCGAGCATCGCTGCGAGGCGGTCGCCCTCACGCGCGCGAACGTCTGCGAAGTGCCATTCGACGACCTGTCGGGCGTGGCGGCGCGGATTCCCGGGCTGCAGCGTCAGCTGATGCGCGTCATCGGGCAGAGCGTCGGCCGCGACCAGGACCATCGCGAGATCCTCGTGCGCCGTCAGGCCAACGAACGCATCGCGCTGTTCCTGCACGGGCTGAGCGAGCGCTTCGAGACGATCGGGCAGGCGGCGGACCGCCTGCGCCTGCCGATGAGCCGCGAGGACATCGCGCGCTTCCTCGGCCTGGCGCTGGAGACGGTCAGTCGCGGCTTCACCCGTCTGCAGGAGGACGGCGTGATCGCCGTGCACGGTCGCAAGGTCGAGATCCTCGACATGGACGAGCTGCAGCGCCTCGCGCACGGAGGCGAAGCGGCGCCGACAGTAAAGAGCCGACGCCGAATGGGATGAGCGTGCTTCGGGCCCGACTGCCGGAGCGAGTTCTATCAGCTCGGCGGAGCGTGCGAGCATGCTTTGAGTAGCGCAGGCAGGAGACGCCACTCGCGTTGTAGCCGAAGGCAACGAGCGGAAAAAGCTCATCAAGGACGTCCGAATTGATCCGGATCAAGGCGCCACGCCGCGGCGTCCGGACAATCGCATCCATGAACCGGGGATTCCGCCGCAGCACCCGCCTCCTGGCCCTCTGGGCCATGCTGATGCTCGCGTTCGTGCCGACGACGGGTCGCCTGTGGAAGGCGGCCGCGGGCCCCCATGCCCTCGTGGGCGAGCATCACGCCGGCGCGCACCATGGCCGCGGCGCACGCCCGGACGCCATGCAGCACGGCGATGGCGATTGCGCGTACTGCGTACTCGCCTCGGGGCTCGCCTCCGCGGGTGTGCAGTCGCCGGCCGTGTTCGCCTCACCCGCGGGTTCGACCCTGGAGCCGGTCGGAGCTGTCGATGGCCGCCGCGTGCCGCCACGCATGGGTCTGGGAGCGCGAGGGCCGCCGTCACGAGGTTGACGGCCGCCATCCACGCATCCGCTTCCATCGAGAATTCCCATGATCCGTTCGCCCTTTCCGGCGATGGCCAGGCGCCGTCTTGCCTCCGCCATCGCACTCTCCGTCTGCATCGCCGGCGTGCACGCCGAAGCCGTCCACGACAACGACGCCGCGCCCGACCTGCTGCTCGACCGCGTCGTCGTCACCGGCGTGCGCCCGGTGTCCGCGCTCACCTACGAGACCGATCCGCGCAAGCCGCGCCAGCCGATCCCGGCGAGCGACGGCGCCGATTACCTCAAGACCATTCCCGGCTTCAACGCGATCCGCAACGGCGGCACCAACGGCGATCCCGTGCTGCGCGGCATGTTCGGTTCGCGCCTGAACCTGCTGACCAACGAAGGCGCGATGCCGGGTGCCTGCCCGTCGCGCATGGACAACCCGCTGTCCTACGTCTCGCCCGACACCTTCGACCAGCTCACCGTCGTCAAGGGCCCGCAGACCGTGCTGTGGGGCCCCGGCGCGTCCGCCGGCACGGTGCGCTTCTCGCGAGATCGCGAAATTTTCGCCGAGCGCACGGTGAAGGGCAGCGGCGCGCTGCTGTTCGGCGACAACGGCCGCAACGACCAGGTGGGCGACGCTACCTTCGGTGCGCCACTCGGCTATGCGCGCGTGTCGGCCAACCGCTCCGATTCGGACGACTACCGTGATGGCAACGGCGATGTCGTGCCGTCGCGCTGGACCAAGTGGAACAGCGACGTCGCCGTGGGTTGGACGCCGGACGACTCGACGCTGCTCGAGGCCTCCTTCGGCCGCGGCGACGGCGAGGCGCGCTACGCGGGGCGCGGCATGGACGGCGCACAGTTCGTGCGCGAAAGCCAAGGCCTGCGTTTCGAGAAGCGCGGCTTCGACGGTGCGCTGGACCGCGTCGAGGCGAACGTCTACCGCAACCGCGCCGACCACGTGATGGACAACTACACGCTGCGCACGCCGAACCCGTCGAGCGCGATGCCGATGCCGATGGCCTCGAACGTCGAGCGCGTGACCACCGGCGGCCGCGCCGCCGCGGTATGGGCGGTCGATGCGATCGAGATCACCGCCGGCATCGATTCCATGGCGAGCGAGCACCGCACGCGCAGCGCTTCCGGCATCGGCGCCTACGCGCTGCAACCCTGGGCGCTCGACGCGCAGGTGCGCAACAGCGGCGTATTCGGCGAGTTGGCATGGCGCACGGGCGAGGGCCGCGTCGTCGCCGGCGCGCGCGCCGACCGCGCCGCCGCGCGCGACCTGCGCGCCACCACCGGCATGATGCGCATGCCCAACCCGACGCGCGGGCAGACGCGCGAGGAAACGCTGACGGCGGGCTTCGCGCGCTACGAGCACGGCACCGCCGCGAAGGGCCTGTCGTGGTACGCCGGCGTCGGCCATACCGAGCGCATGCCCGACTACTGGGAGCTGTTCTCGGCCACGCGCGGCCCCGTGGGGTCGGTCAATGCATTTAGCGGCGTCGACACCGAAAAGACCACGCAGGTCGACCTCGGGCTGCAGTACAAGTCGGCCAAGCTCGACGCCTGGGCGTCGGCCTATGCCGGCCGCATCGACGACTTCATCCTGTTCGACTACGTCGCCGGCGGGATGATGGGCACCACGACGACCGCGCGGAACGTCGACGCGGACATCCACGGCGCCGAAGCCGGCGCGACCTGGAAGCCGGCCATGCACTGGCGCGTGGAAGGTTCGCTGGCCTGGGCCTGGGGCGAGAACCGCACGCAGAACCGTCCGCTGCCGCAGATGTCGCCGTTCGAGGCGCGGCTGGGCGTGAACTGGAACGACCACCATCGCTGGTCGGCCGGCGCGCTGCTGCGCGGCGTGGCGCGCCAGTCGCGCGTAGCCCCGGGGCAGGGCAACGTCGTCGGTCGCGACCTGTCGCCGACCGCGGGCTTCGGCACGCTGGCGCTGAACGTCGGCTACCGCGTCAACGACATCGTGCAGTTGAGCGCGGGCGTCGACAACGTGTTCGACCGCTACTACGCCGAGCACCTGAACCTCGCCGGCAGCGCGGACTTCGGCTATCCGGCCGATCCCGTGCGCATCGCAGAGCCGGGCCGCACGGCGTGGGTGCGGGTGTCGATGAAATACTGAAGCGCTGTCGGTGCCCGCAGAGCCGGGCAACTGCAAGCGCCACGCCGGATGCCGCGCCTCGTGCGCGGCATCACGTTTCTGCGGCGGAAGCTGAACGTCCGTTGACCTGGGCTTGACCATGCACGTGGAGGATGAAGGTCCACCGCATCGGGAGAGTGCCTTGGACAGCACCCGCAAGTTGTGGATCGGCCTTGCGATCCTGCTCGTCAGTTCATTCGCCGTGCTGCTCTGGGCCGGCGGCGCGATATTCCGCGCCGCCCCGCCCGTGCCCGAACGCGTTGTCGGCCCCTCCGGCGAAGTGGTCTACACCAAGGCGGATATCCAGCGCGGGCGACAGGTCTGGCAGTCCGTCGGCGGCATGCAGCTGGGCTCGATCTGGGGACACGGCGGTTACGTGGCGCCGGACTGGAGCGCGGACTGGCTGCATCGCGAGGCCGTCGCGGTGCTCGACGGCTGGGCCGTGCGCGAGGGCGCGAAGGACTATGCCTCGCTGACGCCGGTGCAGCAGGGCCGGCTGCGCGTCGAGCTCGAACCGCTGATGCGTCGCAATACCTACGATCCGTCGACCGGAACGATCACCCTCGCCGAGGACCGCGTGGCGGCGGTGCGCACGGTGGCGCGGCATTACGAGAACCTGTTCGGCAACGAACCGTCGACGGCGAGCCTGCGCGAGGCCTATGCCATGCGCAACAACACCATCGCCGACGCCGAAAAGCGTCGCGCGCTGACGGCGTTCTTCTGGTGGACCTCCTGGGCTGCCGCGACCGAACGCCTCGGCGAAGCCGGCGAGACGATCGCGCCCACCGGCCCGATACAGAACCATCGCGTCACCTATACCAACAACTGGCCCAGCGAGCCGCTGATCGGCAACCGCCCGGCGCCGTCGCTGTGGCTCTGGTCGGCGTTCAGCGTGGTGTTCCTGCTCGCCGGCATCGGCCTGCTGGGCTGGCACCATGCGCGCACGCACGAGGACGATCGCCCCGAGCGCCTGCCCGATACCGATCCGCTGGCGACGCTGCGCATCACTCCGTCGATGCGCGCGACTGCGAAGTACTTCTGGGTGGTACTCGCGCTGTTCCTCGTGCAGATCCTGCTGGGCGCGATCACGGCGCACTACCAGGTCGAGGGACAGGAGGCCTATGGCTATGCGATCGCAGACGCGCTGCCCTACGCGATCACGCGCACCTGGCACACGCAGCTCGCGGTGCTGTGGATCGCCGTGGCCTGGCTGGCGACCGGTCTCTATATCGCGCCCGCGTTGTCGGGGCATGAGCCGAGGTTCCAGCGCCTGGGCGTGAACTTCCTGTTCACCTGCCTGCTGATCATCGTGGTGGGCTCGTTCGCGGGCCAGTGGCTGGCGGTCATGGGCAAGATGGACCTGGCGTACAACTTCTGGTGGGGCCACCAGGGCTGGGAATACGCGGACATGGGCCGCTTCTGGCAGTGGTTCCTGTTCATCGGCCTGCTGCTGTGGCTGACGCTGGTGGGCCGCGCGCTGTGGCCCGTGCTTCGCCAGCGTGCGAACGAAACGCGCACCATCGTCGGCCTGCTGTTCCTGTCCACCGTCGCCATCGGCCTGTTCTTCGGCGCGGCGCTGATGTGGAACGAGCACACGCATATCAGCGAGGTCGAGTACTGGCGCTGGTGGCTGGTGCACCTGTGGGTCGAGGGCTTCTTCGAGGTGTTCGCCGCCGCGGTCATGTCGCTGATCTTCGTGCGTCTCGGCCTCGTGCGCGTCAAGTCCGCGACGACCGCAGTGATGTTCGCGACGATCATCTTCATGGCCGGCGGCGTGCTGGGTACGTTGCACCACCTGTACTTCGTCGGCACCCCGACGTCGGTCGTCGCGCTCGGCGCGAGCTTCTCCGCGCTCGAAGTGGTGCCGCTCGCCTACATCGGCTTCGAGGCCTATCACACCTATCGGCTCGGCAGTGCGACGCCGTGGATGGCACGCTACAAGTGGCCGATCCTGTTCTTCATCTCGGTGTCGTTCTGGAACCTGATCGGCGCGGGCCTGTTCGGTTTCCTCATCAACCCGCCGCTCTCGCTCTACTTCATGCAGGGCCTGAACCTCACGCCGCTGCATGGCCACACCGCGCTGTTCGGCGTCTACGGCATGCTCGGCATCGCGCTCGTGCTGTTCTGCGTGCGTGGCCTGCGGGGCCAGATGAAGTGGGACACGAGGGCGCTCAAGCTGTCGTTCTGGGCGCTGAACATCGGCCTGGCGATGATGGCGCTGTTCACGCTGCTGCCGCTCGGCATCCTGCAGTTGCTGGCGGCAATCGAGCATGGCTACTGGTACGCGCGCTCGGCCGAGTTCATGCAGAAGCCGATCGTGGACATGCTCGTATGGATGCGCGTGCCGGGCGACACGGTCTTCAGTATCGGTGCGCTCGCGCTTGCATGGTTCATCTTCAGGCTGTGGGTCGTGCCGCGGCCCGACCCGGAGTTCCAGTCGACGGCGCCGGTTCCCGGAAAGTCGAATTGATAGTCGAGACGGGCCGCGCGAGCGGCCCGTTTCCATTGGCGCGGGCGGTCGCGGTCGCGGCCGGGAATGATCTGGGTCAAGGCGGTCGAGTGGGCGGGCGGGCAGCCTGTGCGTACCGTTGGAAGGAGCTTTGCCATGCAGGACCTCGACTTCCTCTCCGCCGAGGCCATCGCCGATCGGGAGTGCATCGATGCGCCGTCGATCGCGGCGCGCGTGGCCGACGCCGCCCGCGACTTTGAGTGCCTGCACGGGGAAGTCGCGGCCGAGTGCGTGCCGTGAGCGCGGAGCTGCCACCGGGCGGCATCGAGGTCGACGCTGCGCTGGTCGCGCCGCGGCTCGACCTCACCGTCGACGACTTCCGCCGCCTGATGGCCGAGGGCCGGATCGGCGTGCTCTGCGAACGCGGCACGGGTTCCGACGAGGGACTCGTGCGCGCGACGTTCTACCATGGCGATCGACGGGCGCGGCTCGTGCTCGACCACGACGGGCGCCTGCAGCAGACCGACGACGCGCCATCGCCCCCATAGCCGCAGGACCGCCACGCCGTGCATGACGCGACCGCCCCTGATTCCGTCCCCGGCCGCGACTGGGTGCACGCGGCGATCGCCAGCCTGCAGCGCGAGGCGAGGCGGTCGGCCGACACCCACCTGCTGCATGTCGCGCTGCCCGCATTTCCGGGCATCGATTTCTATTTCAAGGACGAGGCCTCGCATCCGTCGGGCAGCCTCAAGCATCGGCTCGCGCGCTCGCTGTACCTGTTCGCGCTGTGCAATGGCCGCCTCGCCGAAGGGCAGGCGGTGGTCGACGCGTCCTCGGGCAGTACGGCGATTTCCGAGGCCTGGTTCGCGCGCCTGCTGGGCCTGCGCTTCACTGCCGTGATGCCGGCGTCCACCGCGCCTGACAAGATCCGCAACGTGCGCGCGCTGGGTGGGGAATGCGAACTGGTGGACGATCCGGCCAGCGTGCGGGCCCGTGCCGCCGCACTCGCCCGCCACGGCGCCTGCTTCCTCGACCAGTTCGGCCTGGCCGAGCAGGCGACCGACTGGCGCGGCAACAACAACATCGCCGAATCGATCGTCGCGCAACTGGGCGCCGAAGCGCATCCGCAGCCGGCCTGGATCGTCTGCGGCGCGGGTACCGGCGGCACCTCGGCCACCATCGCGCGCTACCTGCGCTATCGCGGGCTGCCCACGCGGCTGTGCGTGGCCGAGCCCACGGGCGGCGCATTCGCTGTGGGCTGGTCCAGCCGCGATCGCAGCGCCGTCGCCACGCGCCCGAGCCTCATCGAGGGCATCGCGCGGCCGTGCGTGGAGCCGGGCTTCCTGTTCGAGCTCGTGGAGGCGGTGATCGAGGTCGACGACGTGGAGTCGATCGCCGCCGCCTGGCTGCTGCGCGACATCGTCGGCGGCTGGTACGGCGGGTCATCGGGCACCAATCTCGTGGCCTGCCTGCAGCTGGCCGAGGCGATGCGCGCGCGCGGCGAGCGCGGCAGCATCGTGAGCCTGCTGGGCGATCGTGGCGAGCGCTATGCGCAGTCGCTGTTCGATCGCGCATGGCTGGCCGCGCGTGGCCTGGAGGTCGATGCGGCAGTCGGGCGCCTGGCCGTGCGCATCCACGGCCGCTGAGGCGGCGAGGCAGCGCGCCGCATGCCGGCATCCCCAAACAGGAACGCCTGCGGCGGGCCGCAGGCGTCGGTTTCCATCGGTGCCGGACCTGCGGCATCCCGCAGGCCCGGCGCGGACGGCTTACTTCACGGTGAGCGTGCCGCGCATGATCGACGAGTGGCCCGGGAAGGTGCACACGTAGGTGTAGGCCTCGCCGGCCTTGAGCTTGCCGACAGGGATCGCGACCGTGGTGCTGCCGCCGCCGCCGATCAGCTTGCTGGCCGCGACGACGCGCGCGTCGCCCGCCTTCACATAGTTGGCCGCGGCACCGGCCTTCATGCCGTCGGCGGTGATGCCGGCGATGTCGGCGGTCTTGCCGAGCACGAAGTTATGGCCCATCGCGGTCACCGGCAGCTGGCCGACGTGCTTCAGGGTGACGGTGAAGGTCTTGCAGCTCTTCGGCACCGTGAGCGCCTTGGTGTTGAACTGCATGGCGTCGTTGGATTCGACGGTCGCCGAGCACTCGGCGGCCGCGGCGGTGTTCGCGAAGGCGGCCAGGGCGCCGAGGACGAGCAGGCTGGCGACGTGCTTGGTGCGGATCATGTTCGTACTCCGGTTGAGCGTTGCGTGTCTTGGTGATGCGTAGTCTGCGCGGGGCGCCGCGGGCGCGCCTTGATCCAGATCAGAATGGAACGCGGATCATCGGCGGGTACGGCGGCGATTCAGGCAGGGACCGCGCGTCCGGCGCGGCCCCCGCGGTGCGGCTCAGTGACCCGAGTTCGGATCGTGCGCCTGGTCGGTCTTGAACACCGTGTCGTCGGCCTTGCCGTTGACGTGCAGGAAGCCGGCGAGGCCCTTCTCCAGGCGCGAGAGCGCGTGGTCGACGAGGATGTACTTGCCCGGGTAGTCGACCTTGAACTCGACCATCGTCGCGCCGCCCGGCGGCACCAGCGTGGTCTGCACGTCCTTGAGCGGCGGGCTGGTCAGCGACGCGAGGTCGTAGACGCGGTCGAACACTTCGCCAATGACGTGGAAGCTGGAGGTGAGGTTCGGGCCGCCGACGCCGAAGAAGATGCGCACCGTCTCGCCGACGTCGGCTTCCATCTTGTACGTCTTGGTCAGCGCGTCCATCGAGCCGTTGAACGTCATGTGCTCGGGATGCTCGTTGAGCAGCTTGTCGAGCGAGAACTCCTGCAGGCCCTGCGTGCCGTGCTTCTGCGCGGTGTAGAGCTCGCCCTGCATGACGTAGAACTCGCGGTCGACCTTCGGCAGGCCGCCTTCGGGCTCGACCAGGATCATGCCGTACATGCCGTTGGAGATATGGTGCGCGACCATCGGCGTGGCGCAGTGGTAGACGTACAGGCCCGGGTTGATCGCCTTGAACGTGAAGCTCTTGGTCTGGCCCGGCGCCACCTGCGTGACCGCCGCGCCGCCGCCGGGGCCGGTGACCGCGTGGAAGTCGATCGAGTGGATGTTGACGCTGTCGGGCGCGTTGGTCAGGTTGATCTTGACCGTGTCGCCCTTGCGGATGCGCAGGAACGGGCCCGGCACGCGATCGTCGAAGGTCCAGTAGCGGTACGTGCTGCCGTCGGAAAGCTTGCCCTCGATCTCCTTGGTGACCATCGAGATCTCGAGGTTCTGCGCCGCGCGGTTGCCGACCGGCTGGCCGACCTTCGTCGGGTCCATCGCGATCTCGGCGGCCGTGCTCGCGACCTGCTTCACGTCGCCCACGATCAGCTTGCCCACCATGCCGGCGGCCTTGTGGCCCGGCAGCGTGCAGTAGTACTCGAAGGTGCCGGCCTTGGTGGCGCGGAACACGATCGTCGTCGACGCGCCCTTGTCGGACAGCTGGTCGGACTTGGCGGCGAAGTCGGGCACCGCGATGTCGTGCAGCGCGCCGTCGCCGTTCACCAGGTTGATCTGCACGACCTTGCCTTCCGGCACGCGCAGGTCCGGGTTCACCTGGCCCTTGATCGCGCCGGCGTCTCCGATGAAGACGAGCTTGCCGTCGGCGATTTCGGTGCGCAGCGTGAAGACGATGTCCGCGACCGGCGCGACGTTGGTGGGCGCGCCGTGGGCGCTGTGCTGGGCCAGGGCCGGCGTCGCGGCGCCGAGGGCCAGTGCGATGGCGAGAAGAAGCGCGGACTGTTTCACGTGTGGCTCCGATGTCATGTGTGGTGTTCGGTTCGGAGCGAACGTTACGCCCAGGTGAAACGCGCCGTTCTGATCTAAATCAAGTGGACGCCGCCTGCCGCATGAAAGTGCGACCGCGTCCGCGGCCATGGCCGTGCGGCACCGTCGCGTTGACATGGATCAATGTGAGGCCGACGACCCTCGTCGATGCTGCGCGCACTTCCGAGGAGCCACCCATGCGCAGCGCCATCCCACCCGCCATCCTCCTGTCGATGCTCAGCCTGCCCTGCGCCGCGCAGGCGCCGCTGGACGTCGAATGGAACGCACGCCTTCGCCACGAGTCGGTGTCGGACGACGCCTTCGTGCGCGACGCGCAGGCCGCCACGCTGCGCGTGCGCGCCGGCCTGCGCTGGACCGCGACGCCGCACCTCACCGCCTTCGTCGAAGGCGAGGCGGTGGGCGCGGCGATCGACGACTACAACGCCGGCACCGGCGCGCACAACGATCGCCCGGCCGTGGGCGATCCGGAGTCCGCCGAGATCAACCAGGCCTGGCTGCGCTGGCGCAACGGCACGGTCGAGGCCACGGCCGGCCGGCAGCGGCTGGCTTTCGACAACCAGCGCTGGCTCGGCAACGTGGGCTGGCGCCAGAACGAGCAGACCTTCGACGCGGTATCACTGCAATGGCAGCCGTCGACGTCGACGACGCTGCGCTACGTGTGGCTCGATCGTGCGCATCGCGTCGCCTCCGACCGCGCGGTCGACCCGCTCGCGCGCGAGCGCCGGCTCGACGGCCACGCGCTCAATGCCGCATGGACGCGCGGGCCTCACCGCCTCGGCGGCTACGCGTACCTGATCGAGGACGAGGACGTCGCGGCTGCCTCCACGCGCACGGTCGGCGCACGCTACGCGCTGGCGTCCGCCGCCGGCACGCGGCCGTTCGGCGCCACGCTGGAATGGGCGCGCCAGCGCGACCATGCCGCCAACCCGTTGCGCTTCTCGCATGCCTACTGGCTCGTCGAACCGGCCTGGGCCACGCGCTACGCGACCCTGCGCGCCGGCTGGGAACACCTCGGCGGCAACGGCCGCCACGCGCTGCAGACGCCGCTGGCCACGCTGCATACGTTCAACGGCTGGGCCGACAAGTTCACGCTGACGCCCGCAGCGGGCCTGGAAGACCGCTACCTCGCGGCGACCGGCAACCTCGCGCGCGCACGCGCGCAGGGACCGCTGGAGTGGACGGTCGCCTGGCACGCCTACCGCGCCGACGTCGGTGGCGCGCGATACGGCCGCGAGTGGAACGCATCGCTCGGCCTGCCGTTCGGGCCACGCTGGCGCGCGCTGGCGAAGGTCGCCGACTACCGCGCGGCGACGTATGCGCGCGACACCACCAAGCTCTGGCTGCAGCTGGAGTGGGCCTCGCCGGCGAAGTGAGCCTCAGGCGGCGTCGGCATCGGCCGGCGCCGCCACGCAGCGGTCGCGTCCGTCGGTCTTGGCGCGGTAAAGCGCCGCGTCCGCGCGCGCAAGGTCGTCCTCGATCGCCGCGTCCGCCCGCAGCCGCGCCACGCCGATGCTGATCGTGACCGACAGCGTCGCCGTACCGACGTCGATGGCGAGCGCGGCGACGCGGCGGCGGATGCGCTCGGCCGCGCGCATCGCGTCCTCGAGTGAACTCTCGGCGAGGATCAGCAGGAATTCCTCGCCGCCGAAGCGCGCGCCCAGGTCGCAGCCGCGCAGCTCCGCCTCGATCGCCTCCGCGACGGCCTGCAGCACACGGTCGCCGGCGGCATGGCCGTAGCGGTCGTTGACCTGCTTGAAGCGGTCCAGGTCCAGCATCAGCACCGTCGCCGCACCGTGCCCGCGCGCGATCCGGCCGCGCTCGACGGCCAAGCGTTCGAGCGCCGCGCGCCGGTTGGCCAGCCCCGTCAGCGCGTCGTGGCTGGCGTCGTCGCGCGCCGCGCTCAGGCCGACCAGCAGGCGCAGCTGCGCCTCGCATATCCACGCGGCCATGCCGAGCAGCAGCGCGAGCAGCAGCGCGTCGCTCCATGCCGCGGCGCGGGCGGGCATATGCGTGGCCACGAGGCCGATGACGAGCGCGGCCACCGGCGCGGCGCCCAGCCGCAGCGCCTGCGGCCAGCTGACCGGGAACAGGGCGATCTGCGCGGCGATGACGAACGGGGCGAGGCCGTAGCTGATCGCCGCGGCGCTGGAGGGATGATGCTTCGCCAGCAGCGCCTGCATCAGGCCGAAGCCCAGTGCCTGCAACCAGACGAACAGCCTCAGCACGACCTGCGAGGGCAGGCGGCGCCCAAGCGTGGCGAGCGCGAACAGGCCCGCGGCGATCACCACGCGGCCGGCCGCCGCCAGCAGCAGCGCAGCCTGCGGCAGCACCAACGCGTCCAGGCCTATCCAAGCCAGCGTGAGCACCGCCAGCGCGGGCGCCAGTGCCAGCACGCGGCTGCGGATCAGCGCCTGCTGGTGCGCCACGCAGGTCGCGGGAAGCGCCGCGCGCGCACGGATGACGCGCCGGTGTGCAGTCTCTTCCGTCATCGCCTTCCCCCGGAGGCCGTGATGGAGATCAGCCGAGCAGTGCCCGGATGCGGGTTTCGAGGTGCTCGAAGTATCGATCGATGTAACTGATGCCGTTCTCGGTGTCGATCAGGTACGGATTCATCAGGGTGTGGCGCAGGATCACAAGCCGGTCCGCATCCGCCGCGGGGCCGAAGCTGGCGGCGTCCAGGCCGAGGCGGCCAAGGATCGCCGCGAGCTCGTCGGCGCCGACCGATTCGGGGCGCAGCGTGGTCGACGAGCCGAAGAACTGCTTCGTCTGCAGCGGCTGGCGTGGATCGCAGCGCAGTTCGTCCTGCAGGCGCTGCACGAACGCGTTCGCGACCGCGACGTCGCGGTTGCCGGCCGGGTTGAGCGCCAGGCACACCAGGTTGCTGTCGGGCGCGAACGGCAGGCAGGCATGCACCACGTCGGCCATGCGCGCGGCGAAGCGCGCGGCCGCGTCGGCGAAGGCTTCGGCGGCGCGGATGGTCTGCCGCGGCAGCGCGCCGAAATGCTCGTGGTCGAGAGGCAGCACGCGGTGGGTGACGTAGACCGCGGCGGCGGCGGCGCCGGATTTCGAGCCCTCCGGAATCACCTGGCCGAGCCTGCGGTGCCGCGCGAAATAATCCTTCGGCGCCTCGCCGTGGAAGACGTAGTCGGCCTGCTCGGCCAGCAGCGCGACGGCACGGTGGTCGCGGCAGACGAACGCACCGGCGCCGTAGGGCAGATAACCGAGTTTGTGCGGATCGACGGTGATCGAATCGGTATTGCCGAGCGCGGCGAAGGCGTCGTAGACGTGCGGCTGCGGGAAATGCGCGTGGTCGGCGAGGATGTCCAGGCGCGGGCGCAGGCGGCCGTCGCGCTCGCGGAACAGCGTCGCGAGGTAGCCGCCCCAGGCCGCGTCGACGTGCACCCCGAAGCCCAGCCCGCGCGCGGCGAAACGCTCGCGCGCCTGCACCAGCCGGTCGATCGGGTCGACGGTGCCGTACTCGGTGGTGCCCAGAACGCCGACGCAGGCGAGTACCGGCCGGCGTTCGTCGAGGCAGCGCTGCAGCAGCGCCTCGAGCGCGTCGGCGTCCATGCGCATCCCGGCCTCGGACACGCGCAGCAGCTGCGCGCGGCCGAGGCCCAGCAGCTTCATGCCCTTGCTCCACGAGTAGTGCGCGGTGACCGGCGCCAGCACGACCGGCTCGCGCAGGTCCGGATGGCGACGGAAGAACTCCGCGAGCCCGAGCTGCTCGATGCGCTCGGCCTCCACGCGCGCGCGCCAGTCGCGGCGCGCGTCGGCATCGAGGCCTGCGAGCCGGGCCTGCCAGCGCTCGTGCAGTGCGATCGAGGCCGACGGCGCGAGGTTGAACGCCGCCCAGTCGTCTTCCGGCACGCCGATGTCCGGCACGCGTGCGGCGCGCAGCGCGAGCGGGAACGCCTTGAGCGCGAGCGCGAGCCGCAGCGCCTGGTAGTTGGCGACCGTGCCCCCGGAGGTGAGGTGGCCGAACGCACAGTGCTCGCGCGCCGGGTCGTCGCAGTAGCCGAACATGCGCGCAAGCTGCAGGCCCACGCGCACCTCCAGCTCGACGGTGACCGGCGCGGCGTCCTCGCTGACGTTGTTCGGGTTGTAGGGCAGCGTGAGCATCTGCGCCGCGAGCCCGGGCAGCAGCAGGTCCGAGGCCATATGGCCGATGTAGCGCGGGCTGTGGAACGGCACGGACTTCTTGAGCGCGGCCGATAGCGCGTGCAGCTCGCGGCGCATGCGCGCCTCGAAGGCCTGGTAGTCCCGATGCGAGGCCGCGTGCGTGGGAATCGCCGGCGGGTCCTCGGGATGGAAGTTGCGGCGCCAGTACACGTGGTCGCGCAGGAACTCCACGACCAGTTTCTCCAGCAGCGTGTCGTTCTCGCCGTACGGGCCGAGGAAGCAGGCATCGAGCGTGCGGCGCTCGTCGTCCGCCCGCACGGTGGCGGGCGCGGTGTCGATCATGGCGCTCATGCGGGCCTCAGGCGAACAGCGGGTAGAACACGCCCAGCGGATGGTGGGCACGCGCGACGCCGACGATGTAAGAGAAGGTGGCGAGCGCGGCCACGTAGGCGATGGCGCGTGCGCGATGGCTGCGCGCACGCTTGAGCGCGACGGTGCCGAGCCCGATGTAGACCACCAGCAGCACGATCTTGGTCGTCAGCCAGCCGTTGGCGAACAATTCCTTCGGTAGCAGCGTGAACAGCATCAGTGCGGCGGTGAGCAGCGTGGTGTCGATGGTCCAGCTGGCGATGCGCACGACGAGCGCGTTGGGCCAGCGCATGCCGGCGAGCAGCGCGCCGCCGCGCAGCGCGAACAGCAGGCCGCTGGCGAGCACGGCGAAGATGTGCACGGACTTGATCTGCGGGTAGAACTCGATCATCGCGGGCCTCAGCCGGGGCGCCCGTCGGCACGGGGCGAGAGATAGATGCGGCCGATGTTCGCGATCCACGGCGCGAGCGCGAGCAGCCAGGCGACGGCGGAGGCCGCCTGCCAGCCGAGCGTATCGGGCGCGATGTCGGCGGCGATGCGCAGCACGGCCGTCACGTTGATCGCGACGAAGGCGTAGAGCGCCACGCGCGGCATTACCAGCGGCCGTCCCGAATGGCCCTGCGTCACGCGCGTGACCATCGCCACCAGCAGGGTGCCGAAGAAGCCGACGAAGACCGCGTGGGCGGGGCCGCGGCCGAGCAGGAACTGCCCGGTGGACAGCAGGATCAGGCTCTGCGCCACGTACAGCGCGAAGGCCGCCGGCAGCCAGGCGAAGCCGGCGAACAGCGTGGTCAGCAGCGCCGGCTTGCGGCCGCGCGGCCACCAGCGCAGCAGCATCGCGAGCGTCAGCGCGAGCAGCGGCAGGTCGGCCAGCCACAGCCAGGCGTAGGCATGCACGAGCTCCAGCGCGAGGTGCGCGAGCAGCAGCGGCCAGGCGACGGCGAGCAGCCACAGCGGGCGCCACGGCCGGTAGCCGGGCACGGCGTTGCCGGCGAAGAACGGGAACATCCGGTGCGCGACGCTGAAGTAGACCGGCAGCAGCAGGCCGAACGTGCCGAGCTTGATGCTGGCCATCACCCAGGCCGGCGAGGCCAGCCCCAGCAGGTAGGCGCCCCAGGCGAGCAGGCCGATGAAGCCCAGCAGCAGCGCCGCGAAGCAGGAGCGTGCATGCCAGGTCGTGCCGGCCTCGCGCCACAGCACCGGGGCAAGCGTCGCCAGGCCCGCGGCCCAGCCGGCCAGCGTCATCAGAAAGCCGACCACGAGGCCCGCATCCCAGCCGACCGCACCCAGCAGCGTCGCCAGCTGCCCGCCGAACAGGCCGATGCCGACGGGCGCATAGCGCCAGCGCTCGAACTCGCGCAGGCCGGTCCACTTGGGGAACGTGGTCAGCAGGAAGCCGAAGATGAAGCTCGGCAGCATCTGGTACTGCATGACGAACGCATGCAGCCACCCCGGGGGCTGCGTCGGTTGCGGCGTCGCCGGCACGCCCCAGCGCGCGCCGGCGAGCCATGCGCTCCACCAGGCCATCGCGAGCAGCACATTGCTCGCACCGATGAAGAACAGGAGGCGATGCGGGGCGTTCAGCAGGCGGGCGAGCGACGGCGCAGGCTTCGAATTCATTGGAGCGACCTTGTCGAGCGCATGATTCGTGGTGGTCAGAAGCGCTCAGCCACCGCAACCGCCGCAGCAGTCGGACGGGATCTTAGCAACCTGGGCTTCCTGAGTCGGCAACCCGGCCTGCGAGAGGACTGTCGCGATCTGGACGGGCTGCAGGTAGCTCGACAGACGCAGAACCGCGTGGGCCGCATCGAAGTCGACGACGGCCGCGGGATCGGCATCCGCGAGGGCGGCCGTAAGGCGCGACATATCAGGGGCCGCCGGGGTGGGAATCTTGAATTGCATGTCTGGGCTCCGAGGGTGCGTCCTGCGAGGCTCGCAGGCGGCGCCGTGGCGGCGCAGCGACAGGATCGGCGCCGACCGCTCGGGCCGCGCTGATCTGAATCAAGTGGGCCAATAAAAACGGGGCGGCCGTGGCCGCCCCGTCCAGCTTCTGCAGCGTCCAGTCAGACCTCGCGCGCGCCTTCGCCTGCCGGCACCGGATCGCGACGCGGTGCGACCCACAGGCGTAGTACGAACCAGGCGAGGGAGACGGCGCCGACGCTGAAGACCGTATCGCCCGGCACGCGCATCCATACGAGCATGTCGATCAGCGGCTGCTGCATGAACTCGGCCGAACGCGCGTATGCGTAACCGTGGTCGATAGCGGCGATGAGCTGCAGCACGCCGAGCGGAAGCAGGGTGAGCAGCGCCATCATGGCGAGGCCGATGTTGAGCGCCCAGAACGCCAGCTTCAGCGGCCCGGTGTGCCACACCATCTGCCCACGCAGGCCACGCACGCAGAACAGCAGCAGTGCGATTCCGAGCATGCCGTAGACACCGAAGAGGGCCGTATGGCCGTGCAGCGCCGTCAGGTTCAGGCCTTGCATGTAGTACAGCGAGAGCGGCGGGTTGATGAGGAAGCCGAACAGCCCGGCACCGACGAGGTTCCAGAAGCTCACCGCCACGAAGAACAGGATCGGCCACTTGTAACGTGCCATCCAGGGCGTGGCCTTGCCCATCCGGTAGGTGTGGTATGCCTCGAAACCGATGAACGCCAAGGGCACCACTTCGAGTGCCGAGAAACTGGCACCGAGCGCGACCACCGCGGTCGGCGTACCGACGAAGTACAGGTGGTGCAGGGTGCCGAGCACGCCGCCCGAGAGGAAGACCACCGTCGCGAACAACACCGCCGTCGCTGCCGACTTCGCTCGCAACAGGCCGAGCTTCACGAATATCAGCGACATCACCGCAGCAGCGAACACCTCGAAGAAGCCCTCGACCCACAGGTGCACCAGCCACCAGCGCCAATACTCCACCTCCGAGATATGCGTGTGCTCGCCCCACATCAACGCGGATGCGAAGAACAGGCCGATGCACACCGTCGACAGGAACATCAGGCCAACGATTGGCTTGATCTCACTCGTCTCCGACTTGAGCACTGGCCAAAGCGCCCGGCCCACCAGCGTGAGCCACAGCAATAGGCCCACGAACAGGAACCACTGCCAGAAGCGTCCCATGTCGGCGTACTCCCAGCCCTGATGGCCAAACCAGAAGTTGCTGGCGAGGCCGAGCTTCTGCTGGACAGCCAGCCACTGGCCGGCAAACGAACCGACGACGATGACCAAGAGGCAGCCGAACAGGAAGTTGACGCCGAGGCGCTGGAACTTCGGCTCGTGGCCCGAGATCGCGGGCGCCATATACAGGCCGGTCGCAAGCCAGGCGACTGCAATCCAGAGCACGGCGAGCTGCGTGTGCCAGGTCCGCGTGATCGAGTAGGGGATGATGTCAGAGAGCGCGAAACCGTACGCCTCCTGGCCTTCGACTTGGTAGTGCGCAGTGATCGCCCCGAGCAGTATCTGGGTGAGGAACAGCGCGAGTACGACCCAGAAGTACTTGGCTGTGGCACGCATCGAGGGCGTGATCCGCAGCATCGCGAGCGGGTCGGTCGCAGGCAGCCGAGTAGGGCCCTCTTCCTGATGGGACCGGGCGTAGTGCCATCCGAGCAGCCCGATGCCAGCGAGCAGGAACAGCACGCTGAATACCGACCAGCCCCACAGGGGTGCGGCCGGCGTATTGCCGATCAACGGCTCATGCGGCCAGTTGTTGGTGTAGGTGACCGCCTTTTCAGAGCTCCCCTTCGCGACGATGCCAATTTGAGGGCGTTCGGTGCCTGCGGCCCACGCCGACCACCAGAAGAACGCGGACAGCGCCTTGCGGTGCGCCGCATCGGGCACGGTGTCGTTCTTCATGGCATAGGCTTCGCGCAGCGACGCCGTAGCCGGATCTCGTCCGAACAGGCTCTCGTAGTGAGCCGACACCGACGAGGCCGCTAATACGCGTGCCTCCGGAAGAGTGATCGTCTGGCTGGCGGGGTCGTAGGTGTTGCCACGCATGATCGGCTGCAGCCGGGCGCGAAGCTTCGCCTGGGTTTCGGCGTCCAGCCCTGCGTAGTTGGCAGCGCCCTCGGCGACCGCCCAGCCATCGAGGACTGCCATGGCCTCGCGATGGAGCCAGTCGGCGCTCCAGTCGGGCGCCACGTAGCCCCCATGCCCCCAGATCGAGCCCAGCTGCATGCCGCCCATCGACTGCCAGACTTGGCGGCCGAGCTGGATGTCGTCTTTCGTGTAAACCACTTGCCCCGATTCGCTCACCACGCGTTCCGGTACGGGCGGCGCGGTGCGGAAGATCTCTCCGCCCGCCCACAACAGCACCGAGAACGACGCGACGAGCAGGACCGCCAAGCCCCACCACAGTCTGCGTGTACTGCTCATGTCACCTCTCCTTAGGGTTGAGGTGCATGCTCGATGGACCGGGCGGGCGCCACATTGACCTGAGTCAACCCGGCGCCGGTTTGTCAGCGCGGAACGGCTACTAGGCGCGGAGCACAGGTGCGGCCAGGGCCTCCAGAGCATCCGGCACGAGCAGCTGCAGCTCCCGGCGCTCGACCGTCACCCAACCTTCGACCTGGAAGCGCTTGAGCACCCGACTTACAGTTTCTGGCGCCAAACGTAGGTAATTGGCGATATCGGTGCGGGCCATCGTCAGCTGGAAACGATGTGGTGAGAAGCCCCGGGCCGCGAGGCGGCGAGAAAAGCCGATCAGGAAGGCCGCGAGACGCTGATCAGCCGTGAAATCCCCTGCTAGCTGGGAAGCGCGACCGATGTCGCGGCTCATCAGCCTGAAAAGCTGCCGCTGCAGACCGGGCACGCGGGTCGCGAGAAGCTCCATCTGGGGAAACGAAAAGCGGCACAGCATGACCGTGTCGAGGGCGACGGCGTTGCACGGGTAATGGTCGGTGTCGATCGCGTTGAGACCGATGACCTCGCCGGGCAGATGGAAGCCGAGGACGTGCTCACGGCCGTCCCGGTCGACCACGTAGGTCTTCACGGTGCCGGCGCGCACGGCGGCGATCGCGTCGAAATCGTCCCCCTCGCGGAAGACGTGCTCCCCTGCCCGGATCGGTCCGACGTGCTCGACCAGCACGTGCAGCTCCATAAGCGCGGACTTGTCCATGCCTTGCGACAGGCAGGCATCGGAGAACGCACAGGTCGAGCAGAAATGGAGCTCGTCGCCGTCGTCCGAGAGAGTGCGGGCATCCTGTCTGGGAAAGGCCGTCGGGTTCAGAAGCGTCTCCCGGGTGGGTTCAGACCGCGCGCGAGAACCGTGGGCGCACCACGTTGTCCGGCGGGTCGAGGTAGGCATCGAAGCACATGGCGATGTTACGCAGGAAAAGTCGACCCTGCGACGTCGCCACGATCTTTCCCGCCTCCCGCCGGACCAGGCCATCCGCCTCGAGCGTGGCGAGCTTCTCGAGCGACGTCGCAAAGTAGCTCTGGAAGTCGATCTGGTAGCGCCTTTCGAGCGGCTCGATCGGGATCTCCGCCTGGCACATCAACGCCTGGATCACGTCCGCGCGCAGCTGATCGTCCTCGCTGAGTGTCAAGCCTCGGAACACCGGGAGCCGGCCTTCGTCGAGCGCGATCTCCCAGCTGGGTAGATCGCGAGGGTTCTGGCTGAACGTGGTGCCGATATGGCTGATTGCACTGACGCCGAGGCCAATCAGATCGCTGTCGGCATGCGTGGTATAGCCCATGAAGTTGCGGTGCAGGCCGCCGCGAGCCTGGGCAATCGACAGCTCGTCGTCAGGCAGGGCGAAGTGGTCCATGCCGATGTAGAGATAACCCGCATTCGTGAGGCGCGTGATCGCCAGGGAGAGCAGGGCCAGCTTGTCCTGCGGGGTGGGAAGCTCTGCCTCTTCGATCTGCCGTTGGGCACGGAACATTTCCGGCAGATGAGCATAGCTGTAGACCGCGATCCGGTCCGGCCGCATGGCGAGGACTTCATCCAGCGTGCGACCGAAGCCTGCCAGCGTCTGCTTCGGAAGCCCGTAAATGAGGTCGATGTTGACCGAGCGGAATCCACTGGCCCGACAGGCGTCAACGGCCGCCTGGGTTTCCTCGACGCTCTGGATCCGGTTCACCGCGACCTGCACGACCGGATCGAAGTCCTGGACACCGAAGCTCGCCCGGTTGAAACCAATACGGCCGAGTTCCGTAATGTCGGTGGGCCGTATGAAGCGTGGGTCCAGTTCTATAGAGATATCGCGACTTTGATCGTCCGAGAAATAGAAGTGCCGGCGGAGCGTGCCGATGCATTCTTCAAGCTGGGCAGGCGATAGGAAATTCGGGGTCCCACCGCCAAAGTGCACTTGAATGACTTCCCGATCGCGGTCGAACCTCCCGGCCACCAGCGCGACCTCGCGATAGAGCCGCGAGAGATAGAGTTCGCTGCGCGTCTGGTCCCGTGTGATGATGCGGTTACAACCGCAGTAGAAGCATGGACTGAAGCAGAACGGCACGTGGACATATAGCGACAGCCTGCGAGGGATCGGGTCACCGTTGCTGCCGGTAATCGCTTCACACAACCGTGTCTCGTCGAAACCGCCGACGAACTGGGGGGCGGTCGGGTAGGAGGTGTAACGAGGCCCGGGTGCGCTATACCGCTCCAGGAGGTCTCGATTCGGCAGTGCAGTGAAGGTCGCCATGGACGCAGGGTAGGGGGCATCCCTATGCCCGGCCTTGATCCGGGTCAATTTCAGGGGGATTCGTCCGGTCGCGGTTTCCAGCAGCTTCAGGTCCTCAAAGCGGGCGTCCCAATAGCGCCGACACCGCCCGCAGCAGGGCTCTTGTCGCTGCCGCATGGATTCGAAAGCGTGGCGTAATGCTCGGGCATAGATTGAATGCTGACCCCTCGCACTGCCTGCAACTTTGCGCGCAGCGTCACGGCTCTCTAATGGCGGAACGCCGATTGCGACCGGATCAAGAACGGGCTGTCTGTAGACTGAGGCTCCGTTTCTCTGGCGAAGATATGTCGAACTTCAATTCCGTACTGAAAGCTGAGATCGCTCGCGTCGCTCGGAAGGAAATCAAGAACGCGATAGATCCGGTGCGAAAGGCCAACGCCAACCATCGTCGCGAGATCGCGGAACTGAAGCGGCAAGTTCTCACTCTGCAGAAGGAGATTCGCTCGCTCGGGAAGGCATCACGTGTGACTACGCCTGTAGCGGCGGACAGCGGAACCACCACACGCTTCGGGGCGAAGGGACTGAAGTCGCTACGGGCACGCCTCGGCCTGTCGGCGGCGGACTTCGGTCGCCTTGTCGGCGCCAGTGCCCAGTCCATTTACAACTGGGAAGCGGGCAAGGCAGTTCCACGCGCTAGCCAGCAAGCGGCACTGGCTTCGGTCCGTGGGCTCGGCAAACGTGAAGCCGCCAAACGACTCGACGCTCTGGCCTAGACGGACGCTCGCGAAGCGGAAGTTGGCCGCCGACGGAAGATCCAGCCAGCTTTTCAAAGCTGAGGCATTTCCTGCGACTCGGCCGTCTGAGATTCCTGATCGGTATCGCTCGAGCTTGGGCGTCGTGTTGGGTTCCACATGGGGACGCACGCGCCCAGCCGAAGCGATCAAGGTTGTGTCGCGACCGGATTCCACAGAACCCGACATCGGGATTTCTTCCGCTTAGGCACCCAGTGCTGCATCCGGGACGCGCCAGACGCGACCTGAGGGGCAAATTGGCGAGCTGTCAGATCGAGCCGTTCCAGACTCGGTCGACCTCAGGCAGCCTCAAACGCGTTTGTCAGGTCAATTGGTCATCTGGACAGCCTCCCGAAGTACACCTAGTGCGCGAGAGGTAAGTCGTTGATCTGCCAGTGACCGTCCGTCTGATTTCCCCCGATTGGCTGTTGAAGCCGGCAGCCAAAAGTCGTACACCGGTGCTGAGTCGTCAGTGTTGGGGGAGCGATGGCAGTTGTCGAACGGCCTGCTCCGCCCTCGGTGTCACTCGACCTGCGCGAGCGGCGCTCGGTAGCGATTTGTGAGGTCTACAGTTGCCGGCTGAGGCGCACCGTCGTGGTCCACGAGCGCGCCTACTGGGTGCTGCTGTGGCTCGACTGGGCGCCAGACGTCGCAAATTTCGCTGAACGACCCCAGACCCCTGGTCGCAAGGGGGAATGGCTCGCAGACTTTTGGGTTGAAAACCGTTCGGGCGAGCTACTCCTCGATACCCGCCTAGAGCCCGAGCCGCCCAATAGGGTTCAGCTCAGTCCCGCGCCCTGGAGCTTGGAGGGTGCCGACTGCATAGCGGCCGACTCTGGAGTGCTCAGCGTGGGCGCAGCGTGGCACTGGAGTAGGAGAGGCCTCCTTCTCAACTTGGAACGAGCGCAGCCTTTTACGGTGGCCGCCGCGCTTGGCGGGGGGTACCCGGCACTTGCCAACTCGGTGCGCCAAGTCGTCGCGGGCACACCGACCACCGTTCAGCACGTGATCGACCGCATCGGCGGTGAGGAGCACGCGACCATGTGCGCTCTGTTTGCCGAAGTTAAAGGCGGCCGCCTGCGTATCGACTGGACTAAGCCGCTCAATCGCATGACGCGCGTGGAGGCGACCCATGCATAGACGGGTAGTAAGCCGCGTGCCGCGAGAATGGCGTAACCCGGATGACTGGCCTAAGCCGCCGGATTCGGCGGTGCCGGAGGAGCATCGATCGACGTACATGGCTCGATGCGGCGCGCTAACCGACTACCTGGAAGGCAAGTCCCTTGCCGCAATCCGGGAGGCCTACAACATCGACTCCTCCGCCTTGTACAAATTTCTCGATGCATGCCTCAAGCCTGCGCCCGCGGGTGGCATCCGCGGCTTTAGTGCCGTAATCCCCTATGCCCGCACGAGCGGCTACGTGCGCAAAACGGACGTCAATCCAGATCAACTGGCAGCCGGGCGAGGCACGGCTGGCCTGTTCACGGCCTTGCTGGCTGACCATAAGCCCCTCGCGGCGTATGTGGAGGAACGGGCGAAGAAGTACGCCACGGCGGCTTGGGAAAAGAGGCGACTGCCTATCAGGGCCGAGCACGATGCTTTTTGCACGCGAGCCGCCGAATTTCTGAAGAACGATCAATATCCCTTCACTCTGCGGTCGCGCGCGCGGGAGGGATTCAGGACCGCGTTACACGAGGCAATCGCCAAGCATCGCGGCGCGCAAGCCGCCCATTTGGAACCTTCTATGTGGCTGCGCTTTAGGGGCGAGCATCCCGCCTACTACCGACGCATCCAGATTGACGCGCACCAACTCGATGGGTTCATCAGCGCGCGGGTTGAGGGGAAGAAGGGGCGCTTCCGCACTAAAAGGCTACGACCGTGGTTGATAGCCGCCGTCGAGGTCGAGTCGACAAATCTGGTGGGTTGGCATCTAAGCATCGACGATGAGCCAAGTGCGGAAGACGTACTGTGTTGCCTGTACGACATGATGCGTAACGACGACGGTCATCGAGTCGTCGATATGCCCGAATTTTCATTAGAAGATGGGAAGGGGCTACCGTCGCTCGTCGTCGATGGTTGCGCGTCCAGGTATCCCGACGTCGTCGAACTGGACAACGCGCTGGCCCATCACGCACACATTGTGCGCGAGGCGATTACGACGAAATTATTCGCATCTATCCAGCATGGTTGCTCGCACGAGCCACGTCGGCGCGTACAGATCGAGCAATCATTCAATACGCTCACCCATCGCAACATACAGCACTCACTGATGGGAATTCGCCCTGACGCCACCGATCGGGAGCGAGCGATCGCTGAGGAGAATGCCGGCGGGATGACGGTGGAGGCCATGGAAGCCTATCTGCGAATGGTGCTTGGCCGGCACAACGATGCACCGACCGACGCCCATTACGGAAAGGTTCGACTGCAATGTCTACGGGAGGAACCGACCTACGAGCTGCGCCGCGCCGACACCTCGGTCCGCGCAAGCTGGCGGTCCCTCGTCGAACGCGAGATTGTGACGCCGATACGAGCATCGGATGGTCATCCGCCCCACGTGAACCTGCTCAACGCTACCTACTCAAATGACTTGCTGCGGGCCGCTTACGACTTGGTAGGGCGCGACGTCATCGTCGTGGTTAACCTCAACCAGCCCAGGATCGCACGTGCGTACATAAAAGGCGGACTGTCCTTCGGCGTATTGACCGTGCTTGGCCCCTGGCGTGATTTCGAGCATGACTATCGGCTCCGCCGCTTTCTCAGCCGGGCCAAAGGTGACGGTCGATTCCACTGGGTGCCGGGGAAGAGCCCCGAGGAGTGCGTCAACGACTTCCTTAAACGCGTAGGCGGCGAGCGCGCGTCCCAGAAGAGGAGGGCAGGCGGCAACAGCAAGCTACAGAGTGCTCGAGCAGATCAGGCACAAGGCGGCGTTTCCAAGGCCAGGCCCGAAACCAAGCTCGTTTCCAAGCTCGCCGAGGTTCAAACGCTGGACATCGCGTCGATTCTCGGCAGGAAGCTCGAGGGTTAAGCATGAAACCGATCCACCCGATGGGCCGCAATAACGACTTCCTTATGATGACGCGGCCGATCGAGAGGCTTGCGCAGACCTTCCTGCAATGGATCCTGTTCAACCGACCAGGTGGCATGGTCTACGGCCAGCGTCGCCGAGGAAAGTCACGGGCCATCGCGTGGATCCGGAAATATCTGAAAGAGCTATTGGGCTACCCCATCGAAGTCGTGCATGTTTGCGCGCGACAGCCGAAGAACGAGCCGTATCGTGTTCAACACTTCTTCGACAACCTCTTGGACGCGCTTAATGAGCCGACATCCAGCCGCGAGACCACATCGGCCAAGTTCACCAAGATCCGTAACAAGCTGATCGTGTACGCGCGCCGCTGCCCGGCGCGAAAAGTGGTGATCGTGATCGACGACGCACAGCGCCTGCAGAAGCCGCATTACGAATGGCTTATGTCGTTTCTCAACGAAATCGAGGTGAAGTACCGCATGCAGGCCGTGGTCTTCCTCGTCGGACAGCCGGAGCTTGCCCTGATTCGAGAACTGTTCGTGAGTTCCGGGGAACTTCAACTCACCGGACGTTTCATGCCGGAAGCAGTGGAGTTCGTGGGCCACCGGAGCGCCGAGGAGCTGAGATATTCCTTCGACCGCATCGATCAGCATTTGTTTTGGCCCCGAGATTCGGGAATCAGCTACACCGCGTATCACGCACCCGAAGCGGTGGCTGCAAATTGGGGATTGGCGCTCGAAGCCGACAAATTCTGGGACGCATGGGTGGCGACCCGTGAGGCGCAGAAGATCCCATTTCCCGAAGACATGTCGATGCAGGCGCTTACCGGCATTGCCTACTTCACGTTGGTGGGGTTTGCATCCCAGCCGGGGTTCACGCGCCTTTCCGAAACCGACATTGCGACGATCATTGAGGCTCAGGGGTACTTGGAGATCGAAGTCTCGGAGGAGACGGAGGCAGTATAGCCAGTTGAGCCGGCGCTACTTACAGCTGAGGATCAAGCGATGCCTGTCCAGCAAGCCGTTCGCGCTCCAGAGCGGATCACGTTCAACCGGTGGCCAGTAGCAGTGCTTCCCGGAGCGTCGATCTACGGACTGATCGGCGTCCAGGCGTTGCTCGGTGCGTGGACAGCCCGAGAGCGCAACGCACTTCTGGGTAATGCCGCTCCGGGCTCTCCGCGCCAGTGGCAAGAACTAGTGAGCTCCCGCAACAAGGGCCGTGTCTCGCGCTTCCTAAAGCTACGCCCTGACGAGCTGGAGAAGAGTTGCGATATCTCAGCGCATTACCCTGAGGGCGTTCCATTGGAGTGCCGGCATGTTGGGCCGCGCCTCCGCTACTGCGCTTCGTGTATGCGCGAGGGTCATCACAGCAAGCTCTTTCAAGTGCCCTGGATTCGAGCCTGCCCCGTGCATACGGGCGAGCTCATTCGTGACCAATGCGCATGCGGGCACGCATGGTCCACGGTAATCCCGATCGACCCATCCCGAATGCTGGTGTGCCCCACGTGCGATGCACGACTATGCGATGAGAGCGCAGCTCTAAGCTTGGATTCGGAAGAGCCCGTAGGCAGCCGTCGGGCGCGATGGCAGTCCATTCTCGTCGAGCACAATCGCTGGATCCGCGATATCAATGCCTCTAGTGCGGTTGCGTCGACCCACTTCAATAATTCTGAGATGGGCTTCGACTCGCTCCTGATAACACTAATAGTCGAACTTGCAGAGCTCGTCCCTGCGTCACCGGCAATCACTGCCGCGCTGTTCACACGAAGGAGTGCGCCCGGCGGGCCGGTTTGGAGGCATTGGCGCGACATAGATGACACACCGCTCCATCAGGTTTTGGGGCATAGCACTGTCGCGGACATGGGAGAAGCATGTGCGCGATACTATTTTGCGCTTCCTGTCGCCGAATCGACCTGCACCGCGCTATCGAGGGCGTTTGATCGACTCCGCCGGCGCCGCAACGTCGACGCAATAGGGAGTCGCCTGCCAACGTCAAGTCGTCACTTCGATCCTTGTGACGGTGCGAAAGAAGGCATGCTCCGATGGTTCTGGAACGGAAAATCCACGCACCCAGCTTTGATTATAAGTTTTCGCATGTTCACGCAGATGGTCGCCATTGCGACCGTTCACGGGAAAAGTTACGTCGACTACCCGAACCACAGCTTCAGGGAGGCGCCCGCGGTGGCAGCCGCCAACTGGGTGGCGGAAAATTGGGGCACGTTCGCGCTGACGAAGCGCCCATTTCAGGAAACGACAGTAGAGGAAACAACACCGACCATCCCCGGGCGTCTGACGGCATGGTTTTGGGAGCGGTTGATCGCATCGGGTTGGTTTGAGGCGATTGGCGAACTCGACCATCGGATGCTGGGGTCGGGTTATGCCGGTTGCGGACAAATGACATACAAGAACGGTCTCGAGGAGTATGCCCAGCCGATGTGGATTGAAGGTGCCCTGCAAAGGCGGTGGCCGGGTCGCCGCTGCGAGCCTTGGGCGGCGGGGCCGCGAGGTGAGGGCTGGGGCTGCATCGTGCTGCGCGACGCTCCGCGCGATCGCTGGGTCACGATCATTGGGCGCACGGATTCCGGTCGGCGTGCGCGCAGTTCAGGCGGACGGTGGCTTGCGCCGCGGGTTGTCGAGAAGTTTCTCGACGGTTATAGGTTTGTTCGCCCCGGACCCTGAAGTAAATGCCCATCCACCGGCACCACTGGCCTGTTCCCTCTGGGCCGAGCTTGGTCGCGGTGTTGTCTAGATGTGCGCCCGCTGCGGCGAACCAACTGCTGGAACGACTGAAACTCCCGCGAGGACCCAGCGCAAACAGTTGGACAGGGATTGACGATCGTCTCGATGGCGGTGCCGCCAGTCACCTGTTCCGACTCCGACCGTTCGAGCGGCGTATCGCGTTCACGCCTGACGCGTTCGACCTGGAAGCCTGCCCACTGGCATGGCGCGAGCGCCTGAGGTTCTGCCGGGTGTGCATTGCGACGGGATTTCACGCGTGGTTCCATCAACTAGACGCACTGCGCTCGTGCCCGATGCATGGCGGGTCCATGCTGGACGGATGCCCAAGGTGCGGCGCGCACCTTCCAACATGGCGCCGACCAAGCCTGCGCGCCTGGCGGGCGATGTTTGCTTGCCCGGAATGCGGTGAGGACTTGTTCGATGAATCGTCCCTACTCTCCTTAGCGTCTGGCGTGAGGGGAAGGGTGATTTTGGAGGTGGTCCAGGCTCTCAGGACGTGGCGCCGAGATGTCGACCACACTGTTCTCGCGGGCGTTCAGTTTTCCAGTGCTGCCCTTGATGACGAATCCCGGATCATCTTCGGGCGCGGCCTATTAGCGTTGATGCAGGTGTCCGTGCCGACATCACTCTCACCGCTGGTCCAGACGCCGTCCGTTCCGCCAGGGCTGGCAAGCATCTTCCATCGATTGGGAGATTGCGCATCAGTGCCCGAGTGCGAAATGAGCACGACAGACAATGTTCAGCCCGGGGGTAGGTCGGCCGAGGTGCCGGGACGAGGCGCATGGTCCCAGGTCATTTCGGCGCGTAGCCTACGGACGCTGCGCTCCCTGGAAGGCCGCCTCTCGCGTGCGATAGCAAGCGATGAGGCGAGGGCCGTGCGCGCTGGCGCGGGGTCCTGGGTTGCAGGCTTTCGGCGACGAGCGCTGATCCATCGCAGGAAGCTGCTGGCACTTGTAGGCGAGCCGCCACGACTTTCCTGGTCGAAAGATCTTTCGGACAGCGAACCGCAGCGGCTGTTGAAACATCTCGAGACGCGTGCCGCGACGTACGGGCGCCGCGAGCCCTGGTCGGAGGACTTCACTGCGTGGTGTCGCGAGCGATTGATGCTTCACTGGTTGGTCGATACCACGATAGAAGTTACGAGGATCACGTCGTATCCAGCTGCAGCGCGGCCGGATCCAATGCTCCTCGCCTGGCCAACAGTGGACTTGGCCATCGATGGGCCTCGCGTCCAATACGCCGCGTGCGTGCTGCGAGGCTCCCAGGATGGCGACTGGATCGGCGTGTTCCAATCGCTGGTTTCACCGCGCCCGCATCCGGCGCCAGCTTGACCGGTGGCGTCGCGCGCCGCTGCTGCCTCGATCGCGAAGCGGCTCTAGCCGGCGGGTTCAGCGCATACGCGGTTGACTCCGATCGACAGGCCAGCCACTGCGTATACCGATCGTCTTGATCATTTGTGCCAGCGCCTTCTGAACCAGGTTCCGATCTCGACCAGTTGCCGTGCGATGTGACTCTATAGCGTTGACCGCTCGAACGTCCTCGACCGGCTAGCCGTGTGATGCCTAGCAATCTGCTACTGAACGCCTCGCTGCATATAGCCAGCTTGTTGAACGAGCGCACCCAGCTTGCTCCACGATGACTGTCTTACAACCTGAACTTGGTAGCCGCCCGATTGCATCTGGTCAGTTCCTTGGTGCTGGTGGTTAGCGCCTTGGCAAAGTGGCACCTTTAACTCTGTTTCGGTCCGACTAATCCAAAGCGCCTCTCTGTCCGACGACTGCTCGACGCTACAGCCAACGGCGCACGCGTGCCTTGTAGTAGTCGAAGGCCTCCCCAAAGCGAACACTAAGCGCGGCTTCCTCGGGCGGGATCTGGAAGTGGTTCAAGTACAAGACGAATGCTAGCGTCACAACGACGCCTGGGAGGCTTGCCAGTGCCAGAACCCAGCCCGCCAGTAGCAAGGCAAACCCGAGGTACATCGGATTGCGGGTAACTCGATAGATCCCGCCCACGACCAACGCCGAGGCCCTGTCAGGGTGGAATGGGTCCACCGTCGTTTGGGCCCGTCGGAACTCGACGACGCCCGCCAACGCCACAGCGACCCCGAGGCTGGCGACTAATACACCTGCGACTTGGAAGCCAGGCGTCGTCAATGAAGGCCCGGCCATGCCATCGATCAGCCACGCCGTACCCGCAGCGACACCGAGTACAAGGAGCGGTGGCACCTTGGGAGCACGCTTCATGCATGTCCTCCATGGTCCCCACAGCTCGCGGCTTCCACCTGCAAGGTCGTATGCTCGATGTGGAACTGCCTCGCCAGCATGCTGGCAGCTGCGGCACGGACGGTGTCGGGTCCCGTGGCGGCGTCGCTCAGCACCAGATGCGCCGTGAGCACCGGCTCCTTTGAACCTAGCGCCCAAACGTGCAGATCATGGACCTCGCGGACGCCCTCGAGAGCCTGCAGCGCACTGCGGATCGAGCCCGCATCGAGGCCCTGCGGTACGCCCTGCATCAGCACCTGTCCCGCCTCACGCAATAGGGTCCAAGTTCTCGGCAGGACCCACAGTCCGATCAGCACGGCCAGGATGGGGTCAACGACTGTCCAGCCCGTGAGCTTGATGACGATCGCGGCGACTATCACGCCAACCGAGCCCAGCATGTCGGCCCAGACCTCGAGGTAGGCCCCTTTCACGTTTAGGCTTTGACCGCTGCCGGCCTTGAGCAGCCGCATCGAGATCAGGTTCACGGCGAGACCCAATGCCGCGATCACCAGCATTCCGGTCGAGGCGACCTCGGGTGGCTCGCGGAATCGTCCGACTGCCTCCCACAGGATGTAGAAGGCGACGACGAACAGCAGCACCCCGTTGATGAGGGCACCGATCGCCTCCATCCGCGCGTAGCCGTAGGTTCGCTTGGCATCGGGCGGCTTGCGGCTCAGTCGCACGGCGACAAGGGAAATCGCTAGCGCGATGACGTCGGTGGCCATATGCGCCGCGTCGGACAACAGCGCCAAGCTGTTGGTCAGGATGCCCCCGACGACCTCAGCGACGAGGAACACGGCCGTCAGTCCGAAAGCAATCCAAAGCGGCTTTTCGTGCTTGATCTCGCCAGTGCCGTGATCGTGTCCTGCGCCCATGTCAGGCCTCCTTCGGAAGCGCGGTTGTTGTCGCAGCATCCTGCTCGCGATGCAGCCAGCGATACAGCACCGGCAGCACGAGCAACGTCAGCAGGGTCGAAGACACGATGCCGCCGATCACGACTGTCGCCAGCGGTCGCTGCACCTCTGAGCCCGCACCCACGTTGAGCGCCATCGGCACGAAGCCCAGCGAGGCCACAAGCGCCGTCATCAGCACCGGCCGCAGCCGGCCAATCGCGCCATCGACGACGGCGGTGTCGAGCGACCGGCCCTGCTCACGCAGGCTTCGGATGAAGGCAATCATGACGAGGCCATTGAGGACGGCCACGCCAGACAGCGCGATGAAACCCACCCCGGCAGAGATCGACAGCGGTATGCCGCGCAGCGCCAGCGCGATGACGCCCCCGGTCAGCGCCAGGGGAACGCCGCTGAAAACGATTCCGGCGTCCTTTGCCGAGCCGAACGCCATGAAAAGCAGTCCGAAGATCACAAGCAGCGTCACAGGGACCACGATCGCCAGTCGCTGGCTTGCCGAGACGAGCTGCTCGAATGTCCCACCGTAGTCGAGCCAGTAACCCTCGGGGAGACGGACCTTGTCGTTGACTGCGGCCTGCAGGTCCTCGACGAAGCTGCCCAGGTCGCGCCCGCGGACGTTGGCAGTCACGACGATACGGCGCTTGCCGTTCTCGCGATTGATCTGGTTCGGCCCGAGGCGTGACTCGATTCGGGCGACCTCGCGCAAGGGAACGGTGCGCGCTTCCCCGCCGCGCCATGCGGCGCCCCGGCTCGACTCGTCGCCATGCGCACTGCCCGCGCCCAAGGCGATCGGCAGGTCGGCCAGCGCCGCGGGATCCTGTCGGACGGACTCAGGCAGACGGACCACCAGATCAAAGCGTCGATCGCCCTCGAACAGCTGGCCGGCTTCTTCACCGCCCACCGCGGTAGCTACGGTTTCCTGCACGTCCGATGGATTGAGACCGTAGTTCGCGAGAGCCTGCCGGTCCGGCTCCACAGTCAGCAGCGGAAGTCCTGTGACCTGCTCGGTTTTGACGTCGGCCGCCCCTTCGACCGCGCTCATCACCCTCTGCACCTGGGCGGCGGTGCGCACGAGCTGGTCCAGGTCATCGCCGTAGATCTTGACCGCCACATCCGCGCGCACCCCAGAGATCAACTCGTTGGTGCGCATCTGGATCGGCTGCGTCATCTCGTAGTTGCTGCCCGGAATTCCGGCGATCAACTCGTCGACTTCAGCTACGAGCTCCTCCTTGGTCTTACGCGTGTTCGGCCAGTCCTTGCGCTCCTTTAACATCACGAAGGTGTCGGCGATAGACGGCGGCATGGGGTCGCTTGCGACCTCAGCCGTGCCGATCTTGCCGAACACACGGTCGACCTCCGGCAGGGTAGCCAGTGACTTCTCCAAGGTCTCCTGCATCTGCACCGACTGCGTCAGGCTGGTACCGGGGATGCGCAACGCTTGGACGAGCACGTCGCCTTCGTCGAGATTCGGGATGAACTCCGAGCCGAGCCGGGTGGTCAGCAGGCCGGTCAAGACGACCAAGCCCGCCGCTCCACCCAGCACGGCCAAGCGATGGCGCAGCGACCAGCGCAGCAGCGGTGCGTAGTGGCGCGAAAACCAGCTCATCACCTTGTTCTCGTGCTCGGCGACGCGCCCGCCCAGGAACAGCGCCACCGCTGCGGGAACGAACGTGAGCGACAACAGCATCGCACCGGTCAGCGCCAGCACCACGGTGATCGCCATCGGGTGGAACATCTTCCCCTCGATGCCGGACAGGGCAAAGATCGGGAAATAGACCGCTGTGATGATGCCGATCCCGAACAGGCTGGGCCGGATGACTTCGGCCGTCGCACTCGCAGTAGCGTCGAAGCGTTCTTCGTCCGTCATTGCCCGCCCGAGGCGCTGCTGGATCTCGCCAAAGCGCTTGAGGCAGTTCTCGATGATGATCACCGCGCCGTCGACGATCAGGCCGAAGTCGAGTGCACCCAGGCTCATTAGGTTGCCGGACACGCCGCCGCGCACCATGCCGGTCAGGGTAAACAGCATGGCCAGCGGGATGACCGCGGCGGTGATCAATGCCGCGCGGAAGTTTCCGAGCAGCAGGAACAGCACCACCACGACGAGCAATGCGCCTTCGACCAGGTTCTTGGCCACCGTCTTGATCGTGCGGTCGACCAGTGAGGTCCGGTCGTAGACCGATTCGGCGCGCACGCCCTTGGGCAGGCTTGCGTTGGCGGCTTCGAGCTTCGCGCCTGCGGCCTGCGACACGTCGCGGCTGTTGGCCCCGACGAGCATGACCACGGTGCCGATGACGACCTCCTCGCCGTTCTCGGTCGCCGCACCTGAGCGCAATTCCCGCCCTTCGCCCACGCTGGCGACATCGCGGACCCGGATCGGCACGCCCTCGCGCCGGTCCAGCACGATGTTGCGGATCGCCTCGAGGTCATCGACCTGGCCGGGGACACGGACGAGCAACTGCTGACCGTTGCGCTCGATGTAACCGGCGCCGACGTTCTGGTTATTGGCCGCCAGCGCAGTGACGATGTCCTCCAGCGTGAAGTCCAGCGAGACCAGCACGGCCGGGTCCGGGGTGATGTGGATCTGCCGCTCGTAACCGCCAATCGTGTTGACCTCGGTGACGCCCGGCACGTTCCGCAGCTGCGGACGGATGACCCAGTCCTGCAGGGTGCGAAGGTCGGTCGGTGTGTACTTCGAGCCGTCCTTCTTCCGCGCGTTGGGCTCGGCCTTCACCGTGTACATGAAGATCTCGCCCATGCCGGTGGCGATCGGGCCCATCGACGGCTCGAGCCCCGCTGGGAGCTGGGAACGGGCCTGCTGCAGGCGCTCGGACACCTGCTGACGGGCAAAGAAGATGTCGGTGCCGTCCTTGAAGACGACGGTTACCTGAGACAGGCCGTAGCGGGACAACGATCGCGTGTAGTCGAGCGCAGGCAGGCCCGCCAACGCGGTTTCAATCGGATACGTGACCCGCTGCTCGGCCTCCAGCGGCGAATAGCCGGGCGCCTCGGTATTGATCTGGACCTGGATGTTGGTGATGTCGGGGGTCGCATCGATCGGCAGCTTCGTGAAGCTCCAGATCCCGACAGCGGCTAAGGCCAACGTGAGGATGAGCATCAGCCACCGATGCGCGATCGCGAATCGGATAATTTTCTCGAGCATGGTCAGGCCCGCCTCAGTGATCGTGCTCGGCGGTCGACTTCTCGATATCCGCCTTGATGAGGAAGCTCTGCTCGGTCACGACCGACTCGCCCGGCTTGAGCCCGGCCAACACTTCGACCCGCCGTGCGTCGCGTTTGCCCAGGCGTACCGGGCGCTGCGTGTACTTCTCGCCGACGACCACGAACACGACGTCCTCGGCTCCCGCGGTCTGCAGGGCCGTCAGCGGGATCGTGATCGCGCTACGCTGCTCGTCCACCGTGATCCGCGCACGCACCGCGGAACCGGGGCGCCACATCCCATCGCTGTTCTTGATTCGGGCCCGGGCGACCGTGCTCTGGCTGGCGGTAGCCGTGCTCGGCAGGATCCGCTCGATCTGCGTTTCGGCGCTCTCGCCGTCGCTCATGCGCGTGATCACCACGCCATTGCCCGGGCGGATGTGCTGCGCATCGCGGCCGAAGATGTGCAGGTCGACCCACAGATCGCCCAGGTTGGCGATCTCGTACAGCGCCATACCTTCGGTGGCGACCGCGCCAACCGACGCCTCTCGTGCGAGGACGACGCCGGAGATCGGCGCGTTGATCGTGTAGGTCGTCAGGCTCAGGTTGCTTTCGATCGTCGCCAGCGGTTGGCCGGCGCGGACTGTGTCGCCGACGTTGGCGCGCAAGGCGCGGATCGGCCCGGGGAAGCGCGCCTGCACCTTGGCGATGCTGCCTTCGACCGGCGTGAGCAGGCCTTGCACCTCGTGCTGGTCCGCAATCACGCCTTGGCCCGCGTGCTCGACGCGAACGCCCATCGCGGCAGCCCGCTGGGTCGGGATCGTGGTCGACGGCACTTCATCGGCGTGGCCTTCGCCTTCGTGCTTCTCGCCTTCAGCGTGCTCGCCGCCTTCCTCGGCGTGCCCTTCGGTCTCGGCGTGCCCTTCGGTCTCGGCGTGCTCGTCGGCCGCGCCGGGCTGGGCTGCTTTGTCACCGCAGCCGACGAGCAACAGCGCGCCAAGCAGCGCGGTGATGGTGATGACGGAACGGCTCATGGGGACTCTCCAGGTATGCGCTCGGCCGGGCCTGCCACGAAGGGCTGGCCGGTCAGGCGCTGGATTTCAATCAGGGCGCGCTGGGCTTCAAGCGCAGCTTCGAGTTGTTGCTTGCGTGCGCTGGTGCGCTCGGATTGGAGCTGCGCCCACTCGAGGTAGCTGATGGCGCCGGCGCGGTACGCGCGCTCGGCCGCACTTTCGGCGCGTCCGAGTTTCGGGATGACCTCGCTGCCCAGGCGACGGACCTCGAGCTGCGCCGACAGGTAACGCCCATGCGCGTCCGCCAGCGTGGAGTACAGCGACAGGTTCCGCGACTCACGCTCAATCTCCAGGAGCGCGAGTTCGGCTTCGGCTACGCGGATTTCGGGCTCTGCGCGGCTGCGCGCGCCCAGCGGCATGGAGGCACTCGCGACGAAGCCGAAATCGTCCGTGGCCTGGAGACGGCGCACGCCCACTTGCCAATCGATGTCAGGCGTCGCCTGCGTGCGGGCCAGCTGCAGGCGCGCCTCGCGAATGCGCTGCTCGCCGGCAAACTGGGCAATCTCGGGCGTGCGGGCCAACCATGTCGTCAATTCGTCGAACGACACGACCTTCGGCAGGTCCAGCGGGCTGCCGGCAACGACCTCGAAGCTAGGGTCTCGCTCTCCCCAGAGGGCCGCGAGGTGCTGCTTCGCGCCGGCCTCCCGCTGGACGGCGCGGGCGCGCTCGAGCTCGGCGCGTGCCAGCGCCGCTTCGGCGGTGAGCACCACCGACTCCGGTGACGCGCCTGCCTGCAGGCGCTGGCGGGCACCGGCGACTGTGCGCTTGCGCTGGCCGATGTCGAGGTCGGCGATCTCGCGCTGCCGCTGAGCAGACACGACCGCGAGGTAGCGGCGGGCGACCTCTGCCAGCAGGTCGAGCCGCTTGGACTCCCGCTGCAGCGCCAGCGAATCGATGCGCGATTGCACGAGTGCACGTCGGGCATCGAGCTTGCCCCCGCGCTCGAGCACCGAGGTCAGGGTAAGGGTGAGCTCGGCCCCAGAGAGGCCGCTGGCTTCGCCGGTCCCGAGGACGTTCTCGGCGGATGCCCCGACCACGAGCGGCGGCTTGAAGCTTGCGCGGTCGAGTTCTGCAGTCAGGACAGTTCGCTGGCCTCCGGCCAGACGCAGGTCGGGATGGGCTTGTTCGACGCGCGCGAATGCATCGTCGAGGGTGAGGCGGTCAGCTGCAAGTGCCGGCAAGGCAAGCATCGCGGCGACACACGCGGCCAAGGCCGCGAGTCGTGCACGCATGGGATGTACTCCGTAAGGCGAAGACGGGAAACCGCCGGCGTAGCCGGCTGTCGGGTCAGACCTGGATCGGAGGACGGAATGGGGCCAGGCGGGGCTCGTTGGCAGGTCGCTCGAGAGCCGAACAGACGGCCAAAGGCCCTGCCACCATGGGAACTAGCGCCGCGTTGAAGCTAACCGCGGGCACGGCGGTCTGCCCGCAGCAGTGCGCCATGTGGTGGACCAGGTGCAGCGTGGTCGCTTCGCGGTCGCCGGCCTCGCCTTGGGCGGCGAGCTCGGCCCGGACGTCGTCGTGGCCATCTCCGGAGACATGCGTCTCGGCAAAACCATGGGTCAGCTCGTGCATCTCGCCGACCGATGCCAGCACCGGCTGCACGATCATCGCCAGCACCAGGCAGGTCGAGACCAGCCAGTGCAGCAGGGATCGGCGGCGGCGGGTGAGCAGGCTCATCGTTGATCGTCGGCGACGGCGGGTCGCCGTGCCTTGCGTGCCTCGGACAGGATCTCGACGGCTTCTTTGACCACGTAGAGGCCAATGAGGCTGCCGATGACGTAGTCAGGGTACGGTGAACCGAGGAGCAGCACCAACACGCCCGCGGCGATCACGCCGACATTGGCGATGACGTCGGCCCGCGTGAAGATCCAGGTGGCACGCAGGTGCACCTCGCCCTGCTTGAGGGGTGCCAGCAGGCGAAGCACGGTGAGATTGACGGCCAGCGACAGGGTCGCCGTCGCGATCATCCATCCGCTCTCGGGCTCGGCCCCGGCGCCAATGCGCCGAATGACTTCTAACAGCAGGCCCAGGCCAAGGACCAGCAACGCGATGCCGCTCGCCGTCGCTGCGTTCGCCTTGAACCGCGCCGACCGACCGATTGCGGCGAGGCCGATCGCATAGGCAGCCGCGTCGGACAGCATGTCTAGGGCGTCCGCCAGCAGGCCGGTCGACTGGCCGATCCAGCCCGCCACGCCGCCGACGACGGCCATGAGGGCGTTCAACGCCAGCGCGATCACCAGGATCCGGCGCTCGCCGCCGTCCTTCGCTTCGTGGTGGCAACCGCAGTCGCTCATGGTGGCTATCGGGGGGTGGAGCGCGCATCCTAAAGTCTGTAGTCGCTACAGGGTCAAGTCCCAAATGAAGATCGGCCAGGTATCGGCGGCCAGTGGCTGCCAGATAGAAACCATTCGCTACTACGAGCGGATCGGGCTCCTAAAGGCGCCCGCCCGCACCGAAGCTGGCTACCGGCACTACACGGACGCCGACGTAGACCGCCTGCGCTTTGTAGCGCGGGGACGTGCCTTGGTCGCTCGACGCGTTCATTTGCCTGCTGTGCCTGGCCTGCAAAGGTGACCTGCTCGACCACGACCCCAGTCACTTCACGCCGGCCCGCTGCGCGCTAGACCTGTTTCCGCGTGTCGTCCATCGGTATCCCGCGCTGGCCTTTCAGTGGGAGAAGCTCTACGCCTGCTTGTCGCGCATCTTCTGGCAGCGCGCTTACAGCAACGGTGTGGGTTACGAGTTCGACATCGAAGTCACTCGTAAGAACCTGCTCGCGTTGCAGGAGGGAAGACCAGACGACATGACGCTGTACTCCGGGCGGCGGACGCCCCGCGACCAGGAGCAGCAGGTGATCACCACCAGCGCATAGGCGCCAACCGATGACCGCTCGCCGGTCAGTAGCTACTTCGATCGTGGTGACCAGCGCTGATCATGACCGGTACTTGGTCCGTGTTGGTCGTCTAGCTGTTCAAGCCTGTCCGGAACTCTGACGCATAACGACCAGCGCACGCAGCCACGGAGCCAACGCGAACGTCCGTGCGTAACGCCCCAGACGGACGGGAAGAGTAAAAGGTTTCGACCGGGCACCTGAGCCGGTTGGACGCCCATGTGGAAAGCTCGCTGCGTACGGTCGCGCAAGTATCGCGAGAGGGAGGCGCTCGACATTTCGAGTCCAACACTATGCGTGGGACAGTCCCAGTGCATCGGCCGCGCCGTAGTGCCTGCAACCCGGAATTTCCTCTTGAGGGCGGCTGAGTTAGGGTGCCCGCTTATCGGCCGCAAGCACAAGCTAGAGGCGGGTGAATGCGCCGGTCGCCGCCGGAAGTTTGCAACGGCGCTAAAACTGGCTGCTCTTCCGCGTTCGCTCATTTTCCAATGATCCGAATCCTCAGTGGCAGCGCCCGACCCAGGCCTGCCATAGGCCGAGTGGGGGCCGGAGGCGCATCGCGTTACCGAGGTTGCCGTCTTCTAGCGATGCGAAAAATCTCAACCGCGACTAGCTTGGGGACCCACGAAGCCCACGCGATGATCGGATAGGCGTACTCGAAGGAAGCGCCCGCCAAGAGTGATGCCGGCAGATAGATACGAAGCGTCACGGCCCCGAAAGTCAACTCGAAGCTGCGGATCATCCATCGTGCATGCGCACCAGCATCGTTCTAGCGGATGCACGCCTCCCGGCTCGCCCAGCTGGATGCCGCTTTGCCTGCCGGAGACTGAATCGTCGGTGGCCTGGCCGAGCTGCTGATTCCCTCCGATGGCGTCGGCGAGCTCGAACTGCTCTGGCCCCTGCTGTCGCGGCCAGCCGCGGAAGGGCGCACGGTCGTCCTGATGATCCCGCCGTACCGCCCGTATTCCCGGCCTCGCACCGCGCCGGCGTCGGGCTGGGCTCGGTCAAGGTCTCAGCGTCGACGCCCGCGAGGCCCTGTGGGCCGTCGAGCAGGGCGCGCGCTCGGAGGCATGGTTCAGCGCCTTCTAACCTGCCATTTCCAGGCAATTGATTTTCCTAGAAACGCCCCGCCTGATGACTCCGCCCGCCTGCGTTAGTTCCCGCAGTCCACATGGGCGCAGCATCCGATAGCCCGCCGTGGATGAAAGCAGTGTTCTACCACTTCCAGAAGCGGTGACCCCGCTTAGCGTTCACGGTGAAACCGTGCCGGGGTAGGCCGGTGTCGGAGAAGGCGACACCGATGGGACAGGCCCGGCCGATACGGTCACCCGTCCGGCTGGCGAGGCAGACGGGGACGGGGAGTCCAACTGCAGCCGGCGAGTAGTCTCTCGCTTCGCGAGACCTCAAGTGCCTCAAAGCACAAATGTCGCGGTTCTTCGCGCGGGCGGGCCGATGGCGCATTTTCGCGGACCTGCTATGGGTCGTCGCCCGTGAGAGCCGCGCTAGACGGGACGGTGGACCAGAAGCTGGCATGCAGGTTTGTTGCATCGCTGGCGAACAACCTCGCAAGCGCGTTATCTGGCAGCGGGTCTTTTGGTGCGTAGGCCGTGTGGGCCCAGTCGGCCGTGGCAACGGCGGTAGCGCGTCGGCCCAAGTCGTTAAAGATGGCTTCTCGCACGCGATCCGGCTCAGCGGAGCCGAGCTGCGCCGCCGTCGAAGCGCCTTGCCGCGTAGCAACCCAGCTGCAGTAGCGCCACTGCGCGGCTGAAAGGGCGGTTCTCAAGCCGACAGACACGTAATGAATGTCAGCCGCCCAGCCGACATCGAAATTGTGTTTGCCCAGTTGGTACGCGAAATAGCTTTCGGCTTCCGCTAGGACCAGCTTGGACCAAACTGATACCCCGAGCTCTATGGCCGAAGGCTCGAGAAAGACGCCGCGAAGTACGGCCGTCGTCGCTTGAAGCGGCCTTGTCGTCCGCGCTAGAGCGCTGGAGGGCCGCCAAGCCAAGCCTTCCAGGGGCAACTGAATCGATGGGGGTGAGGTCCAACGTAGGGCAGGCCATGGAACCTCTATCAGCCCCGCTGCGGCGAGGTCTGCGAGCACGTCTAGCGCCACTGCTCGGGTGGCCGCGACTTTCAGTCGCGCTTCCTGCGCGGTCAACAACGCTGCCAGGTAAAGACGGCGGCGGGGAGGCAGGTCCCGCAGCAGGTCGGGCATATCGTCCACAGGGCGGCTCGACACGACAAGGTGATCAGAATAACTTAGAATAGGCAAAGGGCCGGAAATTTTGGACCCTATAGGGCCGCAGCCCTTTAGGAAGACCGCGTGCCGGTCGAGGTTCGAGATCTCCCGGTGTTTGCCCGCCGCCTACGCTTCCTGCGTGAACGGGCGGGCTTGACTCAACGCGAGCTTGGTCGGCGGATCGGGATGCAGGAAAACGCTGCTAGTCCTCGCATCAACCAGTACGAGTCCGGAACGCACGTTCCGCGGTTGGAAACGGCGCAGGCACTTGCCAAGGAATTGAAGGTGCCAGTGGCCTATCTGTTCGCGGACGGGGAGCGCTTGGCCCGCATGATCTTGGCGTACTCGCAATTGTCCGCGGCCGAGCAGGAAGCGATCCTTCGAGAGATTGAGCGCGGCAATCGTGTGGGTTAAAGCGCGTCTTGGGCGATGTGCGCCTGAAGTCGTCCGCCAGGGCCACGCTGCCATTTCTAGCGTATGGACGCATGGCTAGGGCGGTTCCCTAGGCCCGGCATTGATCCGGATCAACTGCAGGTCGAATTGGCGGACCGGGGCGTTCCGCGAGCCGCAAGTCCCGAAGAGGAACGTCACAGTCGCTTCGTTGGGTCGAAGCCGAGCCCATGTACTCGGCGGCACTTGATTCGACAGCGTGCCGCAGTGCTCTCGATGAAGCTTTGCTGCTGTCGTTGACCCCCGCCGTCTGCGACTTGCGCGAAGCGTCACAGCTTTCTGATGGCGGAAAGCTGAGTACGGCCGGGCCAAGAAGGGGTGATCTGTAGACTGAGGCCCCGTTCATCTGGCGAAGATATGTCGAACTTCAATTCCGTACTGAAAGGTGAGATTGCGCGCGTCGCCCGGAAGGAAATCAAAAACGCGGTTGATCCGGTGCGAAAGGCCAACGCCAACTATCGTCGCGAGATCGCGGAACTGAAGCGGCAAGTTCTCGCTCTGCAGAAGGAAATTCGCTCGCTCTCGAAAGCGGCACGTGTGTATACGCCCGTCGCTGCGGACGGCCAAGCCAACACACGTTTCGGGGCGAAGGGACTGAAGTCGCTACGGGCACGCCTCGGCCTGTCGGCAGCGGACTTCGGGCGGCTTGTCGGCGCCAGCGGTCAGTCCGTTTACAACTGGGAAACTGGAAAGACAGTTCCACGCGCTAAGCAGCAAGCAGCACTGAGTTCAGTCCGTGGACTCGGCAAACGTGAGGCCGCCAAGCGACTCGAGGCTCTGGTATAGGCAAAGCGCGCGAGAGGCGGACGCTGGCCGCCTACGGAAGGCGACGCGAGCGCCGCAGATGTAGCCGGCTTTTCAGAGCTGAAGCAGCTCCTGAGACGCTGGAGTGGATACTGCCGGCGCATGAATCGCCACCCTGAGATCCGCTACCGCCGTACCGAGAACATGGTCGAGTGCCGCCTACGTGGTGCTCGCATCGCCTATGCGAGCGCCATGAAGGACGGTCGCTGGCAACTGCGATGCAATGGTGATGACTACCCAAGCTGGCACGATGACTACGAGTCGGCCCTGCGCGAAATGGTCGGGTGGGCCCGTCGATTTGCGTGGGCGCAGACACGGCGATAGCGCATGCGGCCGCCCGACCCACCGTTAATGCCTAATCTCCCCGAGCCATTCTTCTGGGAGATTCTTCGCGATCGAGATTGGGGGCCCTACTGGCAAGTCCTAGCGCGCCTGCCCGAGCCGGTTCAGTTCGCCGAAGTACACTGCCGTCGCCGCGGCTGGGTCGCCATCGTCGGCCTATATCGGCGTGCCCCGCGCCCCGTGCCGGTCGGCCCGCTACCGCAGACAGCGGAGCACGTTCGAGCCTGGCTCCAAAAGCATGGCGTTCGCGCGATCGAAGAGGCGAAGTCCTCCCGGATGATGCGGAATTTTCCTACAGCGCCTCTCGCTTAGTGACGGCATTCTAACTCTGCCCCGCGCGGGGTTCAGGGCACGACTCGGCGGCCGCCGCAGTGCGAAAGGAAGACTCGATAACCGCGCGGGGCCACGACGTCGGACCAGTGAGAAAGGACACAGCATTACTATATCTGCTGCTCCGTCCCTACCCAGAGATTACCGTTTCCGCCTGCAAGAGAAATCACGTCGCTATTCATGCAGAGCGCAGCTTAACAACCCGCTCAGGCCGGCGCCGCTTCGCGGCACGGCTTAACTCAGGTGCCAGGCCCCGAAAGAAGCCTCCTCTACCGCAGGAAGTATCCAAGAGCGACTAATGCGGCCACTAGAACCAAGCGCACTTCGCGGGCTATGAAGGCAACGAGGCGTGGCTTGTCACCCTTAAACGCCCAAAGGTCATAGCTCTTCATGGGGCGATCCGAATTGCGTCGACTCCATGGTGCCAAACCGGTGTCGCACGGAGATACTCGCTCTTGTGCTAGGGCCGCCTGGGCCGTTGTGCGCTAGAGTCTCCGCAGGCAGAAATCCCCTGTTGATTGCAGACGGGCGGGGCGGTGTTAGGGCAGGGGTGTCGTCTACTAGCCGAAAACCGACCTCAGCGGGTCGGCGGCGCAAGGTCTGACCCGCCGGAATCGAGGCGCAACGCCGCGGGGCGGGCGCAGGCAACCGAGCGATGGGCGAGGACGGTGATGCCGCTAGGCATGTGAAAGGTGCGCAGCCTGCCCGACTAGCGCGTCGGGAACGTCGCTCTCATCCCGCGGCGCAGAAATGTTTGCGCGGCGACGGCCCAGGGGTCGCCCCGCTGGGCCCGGAAGCGAAGCGAGGCCATGTCACGCAGGAGCCAGAATGGCTGACGAGCCGGCACGTTGCCGGCGTCGCGACGCGCACGGCACCGGGCGACGAAGTCGGCGACGCGCGCTGCGATGGCGGGATCTGAAATCGTTGCATCAGGGACGACCCGGACCCGCGCGCGGTAGGCCAACACATCGGGAAGCGGCGAGGCACTCGCCCACGCGACGGCGGGAAGCGCGGGTGCGGGGTAGGGCGACTCAAAGGGGAGGTACGCCGGCCCGGGATCGATGTGCATCCCGTTGGCATGCACCCAGTAATGAGACGGCTCACCGACACCGCTCGTACCGAACCCCTGCAGGCTGAGTTGGCGCCCGTCGCTCGACACCACCGCGCACATGAAGTCGCCGCCAGCGACTTAGGCCTCGAGCCCCGCGTCCTCGAGCAGCGACGCAATGGCGAACGAGGCATACATGCAGCGCTTGTGGAAGTCCGAGGGAAAGGTCGCGCGCAGTGTCGCGTCCGTGACGAGCAACGCATGCAAGATTGGATCGGTTGGCGCCATGTCGATTCCAGAAGTGCCTGACTCACTCCACAACGGGGCCCTGCACGCGGTGTGCCTTGCGCTGTCGCCGCCCATATTCGACCACGAGGACGCTGATTTCGGGCTTCGGAAGCTGCGCTCTACGCGCGAAACGCGATGACACAGTTCTCTTAGGCTGACTTCGCGAGGTCATCCAGAATTGGGCAGTCCGGGCGATTGTCGCCATGGCACCGCCGCGCAAGGGTTTCGAGCGTGCGCTGCATGGCCTGCATCTCCTCGATCCTTTGGGCCAGCTCCGCGGCATGCACCTTGGCCAGGCGCTTGACGTCCGCGCTCGCGCGGCTGCGATCGTCCCACAGGCTCAGCAGGGCCTCGATCTGCTTGATCGAGAACCCCAGCGTGCGAGCGCGCTTGATGAACTGCAGGCGGTGCACGTCCGCATCGCTGTAGAGGCGGTAGCCGGCGAACGTTCGCGCGGCTTCCGGAATCAGCCCGATCGATTCGTAGTGGCGGATCATCTTCGCGCTGACCCCGGCGAGCGCTGAGGCCTCGCCGATGTTGTGCAGCCCTTGCTCGCGGGCCTCGCTGAGCTCAGGCCTGGGCGGTTTGCGCGCCATGGGCAGCCTCCGATCGGGCATGTGTCGCCGGAGCCCAGCGACGCAGCAGCAGGGTGTTGGCCAGCACGCTGACCGAGGAAAAGGCCATGGCCGCGCCGGCGATCACCGGGTCGAGCAGGCCGAAGGCCGCGAGCGGGATGCCTACCACGTTGTAGCCGAAGGCCCAGAACAGGTTCTGGTGGATCTTGCGGGTCGTGCGCCGCGAGATGTCGATCGCATCGGCCACGAGCGCGAGCTGCGGGCGCATCAGGGTCACGGCCGCGGCGTGCATCGCCACATCCGTACCCGTGCCCATCGCGATGCCGACATCGGCCGCGGCGAGCGCCGGGGCATCGTTGATCCCATCGCCGACCATCGCCACCGTCGACCCGGCGGCCAGTGCCGTCACAGCCTCGGCCTTCTGGGCGGGCATGACGTTCGCACGCACCTCATCGATACCGATCGAGCGCGCGACCGCCCGGGCCGCGCCCTCGTTGTCGCCCGAGATCATGACCGTTCGCACGCCGAGCGCGTGCAGTCGGGCCACCGCCGATCGTGCCTCGGGGCGGGGCTCGTCGCGGAATGCGAGCAGGCCCTCCAGCATGACATCGGCGCCTGCGCCACGCGCGAGCCAGGACACCGTGTGCCCCTGGTTTCGCAGGGCGTCGGCCCGGCCGGCGAGCGGCGCGAGATCCACGCCCGCCTCGCGCATCATCGCCTCGGACCCCAGGAGGATCCGCTGTCCGTCGAGCTCGGCTTCCATGCCACGGCCCGCGACCGCGCGGACCGACTGCATCGCCACGCGCGGCAGCCCGGTCGCCGCCTCGAGCACGGCGTGGGCAAGCGGATGCTCGCTGCCCGCCTGCAGGCTCGCCGCCAACCCCAGCAGCTGCGCGGCATCGCCCGCGGCCGGCATGGCCTCGACCAGCACCGGCGCGCCGCGGGTGAGCGTGCCGGTCTTGTCGAAGGCGACCACGTCGATCTTGTGCGCCGTCTCCAGCGCTTCGGCATCCTTGATCAGGATGCCCGCGCGGGCGGCGACGCCCGTGCCGGCCATGATCGCGGTCGGCGTAGCGAGGCCCAGCGCACACGGGCAGGCGATGACCAGTACCGCGACTGCATTGAGGATGGCCTGCGTCCAGTCACCGTTGACCAGGCCCCACCCGAGGAGCGTCACGAGCGCGATCGCGATCACCACCGGCACGAAGACCGCGCTGACCCGGTCGACGACCTGCTGGATCGGCGCCTTCTTGGCCTGGGCGTCTTCGACCAGGCGGATGATGCGGGCGAGCGCCGACTCGGCGCCCACCGCCAGCGTCTCCACCAGCACCGGCCCTTCGCCATTGACCGCGCCGCCGGTGACCCGCTCGCCCTCGACCTTGGGCACGGGGAGCGACTCACCGGTGATGAGCGACTCGTCGGCATGGGTGCGGCCCTGCGTGATGCGGCCGTCGACCGGGAAGCGCTCGCCGGGGCGGACGACGACCGTGTCGCCGACGCGCACCTCGGCCAGGGGGACGTCGACGTCCTGATCGCCGCGGCGCACGCGGGCGGTGCTCGGACGCAGCGCCTGCAGTGCGCGGATGGCCTCGGTGGTCTGCCGCTTCGCGCGCGCTTCCAGGAACTTGCCGAGCAGGATCAGCGTGATGATCACCGCGGAGGCTTCGAAGTAGAGCGGCCGCGTGCCGTGGTGGAGCGCCGGCTGCAGCAGGTGGTAGACGCTCAGGCCATAGCCGGCGCTCGTGCCCAGCGCGACCAGCAGGTCCATGTTGCCGGTGCCCGCGCGCACGGCCTTCCACGCCGCGCGATAGAACCGCGCGCCCAGCCAGAACTGCACCGGGGTCGCCAGGGCCCACTGGATCCAGCCGGGCAGCATCCAGTGCTCGCCCCAGAGCAGCGCGACCATCGGGGCGGCCAGCGGCAGCGAAAGCAGGGCGGCGATGAGCAGGTGGCGGGCTTCGCGGCTCATGCGGCCCGATTCGGCCGCGGCCTCGCGCGGCTGACCGCCGGCGTCGTCCGCCACGGTTCGCTTGGCGGCGTAGCCCGCGTCGATGACCGCCTGGATGAGGGCCTCATCCTCGACGCTGGCAGCCGCGGTGACGGCAGCGCGCTCGGTGGCCAGGTTGACGGTGGCATCGATCACGCCCGGCACGCGCTTGAGCGCGCGCTCCACCCGCCCCACGCAGGAAGCGCAGGTCATGCCTTCGATTGCCAGGTCCACCGTGCGGGTCCCGATCCGGTAGCCGGCGTCTTCGACGGCCTGGCGGATGGCGGAGAGGTCGAGCGGCGCGCCGCCCTGGATCTCGGCGACCTCGGTCGCGAGGTTCACCTGCGCGGCGGTGACGCCGGGAAGACGCGCGAGCGCGCGCTCCACGCGGCCCACGCAGGAGGCGCAGGTCATGCCTTCGATCGGAACGCGCAGGCTGGATGCCGGGGCAGGCGGGGCGGTCATGGCGTTCATCGTGCACCTCGGGCAGTGGGTTCAGGTGCAGGGTCGAGCTTGCCATCATGGGAAGGTCAACGGGGTCGTCTGGCTGAACGCTTCCGTGCACGCCGCGCGCACGGGTTTGACCTTCCCATGGGGGCAAGCCGGACGCTCTTCCCACCGGCATCCGGCCGGCGAGGAGACACCACCATGAAGTTCAATGTCGAAGGCATGACCTGCAGCCACTGCGAACGTGCAATCACCCGCGCGATCGCCGCACTCGGCGGGACCGCCCGCGTGGACGTCGCGGCCGGCACCGTCGAGGTCGACGGCGTGGCCGACGAGGCGCGCGTGCGCGCTGCGATCGAGGACGAGGGCTACCGCGTCGCCGGGAGTGACGCGGCGGCCGAGAAGGCCGGCAGCTGTTGCGGCGGCTGCCAGAGCTGACCCGTGACCGCTGGTCGGCAGGGAACCTTAGACCCGGGTCCAAAGTTCACCGTTGCTGAACACGGCCTGTTCAACTTCGCGATAGAGTAGGGATGTGAGCCTTTCTGCGCTGCTGCTGCGTGTGCTGCTGTGCGTGAGCCTGATCGCCAATGGCGTCGGCTTCGCGCAGGCGTCCACGCGCATGCAGCTCGCGCATGCCAGCCACCGCGCGCATGACGTCGCCGGGCCGGGCGCTGACGGAGCCTCTGTGCAGTGCCACCCGGGCATGACGATGGCCTCCCATGGCGGCGAGGCGATGCCCGCGATGGACCACGCTGCGATGGGGCATGGTGTCAGCGACGCCAACGACGCGAGCCCCGCCACGGATCAGGCGCCGGACGAGCCCGCGGACTGCTGTGACGGCAAGACCTGCCAGTGCGCGTGCACGCAGCATGCCTCTGCCGGGTTCATTCCCGAAGTCTCGCCGGGCGCGATGCCCGCGCACTCGGCGATCGCGATGGGGGGCAACTCGCAACACGCCTCGCCGCGGCTGCCGCACCTGATTCGACCTCCCATCAGCTAAGGCACTCCCCACGCCCCCCGGGCGTGGCAGGCGCGTTTGCGCCTCGTGGTCCTTTCATAAGGACCTGCCTTACCTCGATTGGAGTGCTCCATGTCTTCCGTATTCCACGGCGACCCCGCATCCGGGGTGCCCATGCTGTCGCGTCGCCGCTTCGTCCAGGGCCTCGCGCTCGGCGGCGCGGCCGCCGCGTTCCTTCCGCGCACCGCCTGGTCGCAGCCTGCTTCGCGGGTGGGTGACTTCAACACGCTGCGCGGAACCGACTTCGACCTGACGATCGGCGAGACGCCAGTCAACTTCACCGGCCGCGTGCGCCCGGCGGTCACCGTCAACGGCTCCGTGCCCGCGCCGATCCTGCGCTGGAAAGAGGGGACGACGGTCACCCTGCGCGTGCGCAACGCGCTGCCGCCCGGGTCGATCCACGGCCACGAGACCTCGATCCACTGGCACGGGATCATCCTGCCCGCGAACATGGACGGCGTGCCGGGCATCAGCTTCGACGGCATCGGCCGCGACGAGACGTTCGTCTACCGTTTCGACGTCAACCAGGCCGGCACCTACTGGTACCACTCGCACTCGGCGTTCCAGGAACAGGCCGGGCTCTACGGCGCGCTGGTGATCGATCCGGCCGGGCCGGACCCGATCGCCTACCAGCGCGACTACGTGGTGCTGCTCACCGACTGGACCGACCTCAATCCCGAGCAGCTGTTCGCGCGTCTGAAAAAGATGGCGGACTTCGACAACACCTACAAGCGCACCGTCGGCGACTTCATTCGCGACGCGCAGAAGAAGGGCCTGTCGGCGACGCTCGAGGACCGGAAGATGTGGGGGCAGATGCGCATGACGCCCACCGACATCTCGGACGTCAACGCCAATACGTACACCTACCTCATGAACGGCACCACGGCGCTGGGCAACTGGACCGGGCTGTTCAAGTCGGGCGAGAAGGTGCGCCTTCGCTTCATCAACGGCTCGGCGATGACGTACTTCGACGTGCGCATCCCGGGCCTGAAGATGACCGTGGTGGCCGCCGACGGCCTGCCCGTGCACCCGGTCACCATCGACGAGTTCCGCATCGCGACCGCCGAGACGTATGACGTCATCGTCGAGCCCAGTGGGCAGGATGCATTCACGATCTTCGCCCAGGACTCGGGTCGCACAGGTTACGTGTCGGGCACGCTCGCCGTGCGCGAGGGCCTGCGCGCGCCGATCCCGAAGCTCGATCCGCGCCCCATCCTGACCATGGCCGACATGGGCATGGCCGACCACGGCGCCCACGGCGGCGGCTCGATGGCGGGTATGGACCACAGCGCCATGGGCCACGGCACAGCGCCAGCCGCAAAGCCCGCGGCAGCCAACGACATGGCCGGCATGGACCACAGCGGCCACGACGTGTCGGCGATGGCCGGCACTGCGCCTGCAGGCGGCGCGATGGCCGGTATGGATCACTCGTCGATGGCGGGCATGGCCGGCATGCAGACGCATCCGGCGACCGAGAACGGCAATCCGCTGGTGGACAACCAGGCGATGACACCGACCTCGCGCCTGGCCGATCCGGGCAACGGGATGGGCACGGACGGTCGCAAGGCACTGAGCTACTCGATGCTCCGGAGCCTGTTCGACGACCCGGACGGGCGTGAGCCCGGGCGCACGCTCGAGATGCACCTGACCGGCCACATGGAGAAGTTCGCCTGGTCGTTCAACGGCGTGAAGCACTCGCAGTCCGGGCCGATCAAGCTCAACTACGGCGAGCGCATGCGGATCACGCTGGTCAACGACACGATGATGTCGCACCCGATCCACCTGCACGGCATGTGGAGCGACCTGGAAGACGACAACGGCAACTTCCTGGTCCGCAAGCACACGATCGACATGCAGCCCGGCAGCAAGCGCAGTTACCGCGTGCGCGCCGATGCGCTCGGGCGGTGGGCCTACCACTGCCATCTGCTCTACCACATGGAGTCGGGAATGATGCGCGAAGTGCAGGTGCGCGAATGAATACGCACGCCTTGAAGATCCTCTCCGTCAGCCTGCTCGCGGCGGCGCTCGCGATTCCTGCAGCCCCGGCCTTTGCGCAGCACGAAGGGCACACGATGCCGATGCCGGCCCCCAAGCCGGCCCCGAAAAAGCCTGCCCCCAAGGCTGCGGCCAAGAAGCCGGCACCCAAGCCTGCAGCCAAGCCCGCCGCCAAGCCCGCCGCGCGTCCGGCGGCCAAGCCTGCGGCGGTGGACCATGCAGCGATGGGGCACGGCACGGCCGCGCCGAAGCCGGCTGCGAAGCCGGCCGCGCGCCCGGCCGCCAAGGCCAAGCCAGCGGCAGTCGACCACTCCGCGATGGGACACGGCGCACACGCACCTGCCCCCGCGGCCAAACCCAAGGCGCGCCCGGCGGCCAAGCCGTCGACCAAGGCGCGGCCCGCCGCGAAGGCGCCGGCGGCGGCAGCGGCTGTCGATCATGCGGCCATGGGGCACGGGACGCCGCCTGCCACGCCGGCGGCCGTCGACCACGCCGCGATGGGGCACGGCACGCCGACGACCGCGACGCCTGCAGCGGTCGACCATGCCGCCATGGGCCATGGCACGCCAGCGGCGACGCAGCCCACCCAGGCCGTCGACCACGCCGCGATGGGTCATGGCACGCCCGCCAGCACCCAGCCGATGGACCACAGCGGCATGGAGCACGGCGCAATGTCCGGTATGGACCACGCGGCGATGGGCCACGGCGCGGACCCGGACCTGCCGGCCGATGCCGCCCCGCGCACGCCGATCCCGGCGCTGACCGACGCCGACCGCGCCGCCGCGTTCCCGCACGATGCGCATGGCCATGAGGTGCACGACCAGCGCGTCTTCTCCTACTGGCTGGTCGATCGCCTGGAATGGCAGGACACCGAGGAAGGCAGCCTGGGCTGGGAAGGGCTCGCGTGGATCGGTGGCGACATCAACCGCGTCTGGCTGCGCACCGAAGGCGAGGCGAGCGACGGCGAGGTCGAGTCGGGCAATGCCGAGGTGCTCTACGGCCGATCGATCACGCCGTGGTGGGATGCGGTGGCAGGTGTTCGCCACGACTTCGGGCACGGCCCGTCGCGCACCTACGCGGCCTTCGGCTTCCAGGGCCTGGCGCCCTACAAGTTCGAGGTCGAGGCGACTGCGTTCGTCGGTGCCAACGGGCGCGGTGGTGCGACGCTGGAGGCCGAGTACGACACGCTGATCACCAACCGCCTGATCCTGCAGTGGCAGGGCGAGACCACGCTCTATGCCAAGGACGATCCCGAGATCGGGGTGGGCTCGGGGCTGTCGACGATCGAGGCCGGCGCGCGGCTTCGCTACGAATTCAGCCGGCGCTTCGCGCCGTATGTGGGCGTGGAGTTCGAACGCGCCTTCGGGGAGACCGCCGACCTTCGTCGCGCGGACGGCGAGCCCACGCGTGACACCCGCCTCGTCGCCGGCATCCGGTTCTGGTTCTAGGCGAGATGGACCACATGCAGCATCCACGACGCAAACGCCTGATCGTCCCGCTCATGATCGCCACCGTCGCCAGCCTCGCGCTGGTGGGCGGGGCGATCGCCTTCGTCCGCGCCGGCATCTACAACGTCGGCGCCGACGATCCGCACCTGCCTGCGACCTATGCGGTGCTCGAGCAGCTGCGCGAGGCCTCGATCCAGGCGCGCGCGAGCAAACTCGAGGTGCCCAAGGACCTGATGAGCCAGGCGCGCATCACACAGGGCGCAGGCAACTATGCGGCGATGTGCACCCAGTGCCATCTGGCCCCGGGCATGGGCCCGACCGAGATCTCCCGCGGCCTGTATCCGGCGCCGCCGAACCTGACCAAGGAGACGGTAGATGCTGCCGAGGCGTTCTGGGTGATCAAGCACGGCATCAAGGCCTCGGGCATGCCGGCCTGGGGCGGCAGCATGGATGACGCGTACATCTGGAACATGGCGGCCTTCATCCAGAAGCTGCCAACGCTCGACGCGGCCGAGTACCAGGCGATGGTCGCTTCCAGCGGCGGGCACTCGCATGGCGGTGGGGAGACGATGCCGCACCACGACGGCGCAGCCCCAGCGGGCGGCGACCACCCGCACCCGCCCGGCACGCCGGCCGACCATCACGCGCCCACCGCGCCTGCGACGGGCGGACACAGCCATGCGCCCGGCACGCCACCGCATGACGACGCGCCGGCCAAGCCTGCGAAACCTGCCCACGTCGATCCGCCCGGCGCGCCGCCGCATACGCACTGACCAGGACCCCGCCATGAAGAGCACCCATTTCGCACTCGCCGCCGCGCTCGCCCTTGTGGCCGGCTCCATTCATGCACACGAGCCGTCGCAGCATGCCGCCAAACCGGCTGCGCCGGCGATGGATCCGGCGATGCAGGAGGCGATCGCGGTCGTCGAGCAGTTCGGCACCGCACTCAAGGCGGCCGACATGGCCACCGTCACGCGCCTGCTCGACGAGCGCGTGCTGATCCTGGAAAGCGGTGGCGCCGAGCGTTCGCGCGACGAGTATCTCGGCCACCACGCGATCTCCGATGCGGCCTTCCTCGGCGGCGCGACGATCACGCCGAAGCAGCGCACCGCCCAGGTCTACGGCGACACCGCGTGGGTAGGCAGCGAGAGCGAGATCCGCGCGGGGCAGGGCAAGGACACCAAGACGCTGCTGAGCACGGAGACCATGGTGCTGCGTCGCGTCAGTGGCGCCTGGAAGATCGTGCACATCCACTGGTCGTCGCGGCCGAAGAAGGCAGGTGCGCCGTGAACGGGCGCAGGCTGTCTGTGCTCGCGGCAGGCCTCGTGACGCTCGCCGGGTGCGCGCAGGGCGCGGGAACCAGTGCGCCGGCAGGGACGACGCCCGCCGTGGCGTCGAGGAGCATTCCGCAGGCGGCCGCGCCTGCGAATGCAGCGACGCCCGCGCGTGCGCCGGCAATTGGGGCAACTGCCTCGCCGATGAGCGCCGCCGCACTGCCCAAGGTCGTCGTGCACAAGAGCCCGAGCTGCGGCTGCTGCGCCCTGTGGGTGAGGCACATGCGCGAGGCCGGCTTCAGCGTCGACGTGCGCAACACCGACAACCTCGAGCCGGTCAAGAAGCGCCTGGGTGTGCCGCTGGGCAAGGGCTCATGCCACACCGCCCAGGTCGGCGCGCTCGTGGTGGAAGGCCATGTTCCGGCCGCCGACATCAAGCGCCTGCTCGCGGCCAACGACGGCGCCAAGGGGCTCGTGCTGCCCGGGATGCCGGCAGGTTCACCGGGCATGGAGATGCCCGACGGGCGCGTGCAGCGCTACACGGTGGAGAAGATCAATGCGGACGGCAGTACGTCGCCGTTCGCCACGCATGGGGAGTAGCACTGGGGACGGTGAAGCGGGCGCGCCGACCAACGCCCGCATCCAAATGGAGAACCACCTCATGAGCCATCACAGCGCCGAACATCGCAGCACCGAAATGAATCAGTGCATCACCGACTGCTTCAACTGCGCCGCGATCTGCATCGAGACCATTAACCACTGCCTGAGCATGGGCGGCGAACACGCACGGCCTGAGCACATTGCCCTGATGCAAACGTGCGCGGAGATCTGCACCGTGAGTGCCAACGCGATGCTGCGTGGCACGCCCGCGCATACGTCGACCTGCCGGGCCTGCGCCGAGATCTGCCGGATGTGCGCGGACGACTGCGAGCGTGTCGGCGGCAGCGACGAGGCGATGCGCCGTTGTATCGAAGCCTGCCGCCGGTGTGCGGACAGCTGCGCGTCGATGGCGTCGATGTGATGCCGCTGCGGCCCCGCGGTTTCGCGGGGCCGCATCCTGTGCCCGAACGAGCCAAGGAGATGTCATGGACCATCAACATTCAAACAAGATGATGAAAATGCGCTGGCGCAAGTTCGCCGCGATGGTCGTGGCGTCGACGGTCATCATGTTTTTCCTGATGTACCAGCTCATCTACACGCCGGACCATGCCACCTTCAGCGTGACGCGACTGGTGTCGTCACTTGTGATGGGGTGCGTGATGGCCGTGCTGATGCTCGCCTTCATGTGGAACATGTACGAAGGGCGAGCGACGAAGTTCGCGGTACTCATCGGCGCGAGCGTGTTGGGGCTGACCCTGTTGGTCGTCAATCGCGATCAGTCGCTGATCGATGATTCGCGCTTCATGAAGTCGATGATTCCGCATCACTCGATCGCGATCAACAATTCGCGGAAGGCGCGGATCAGCGACCCGCGTGTGCGGAAGCTGGCGGATCAAATCATCGAATCGCAGGTACGCGAGATCCGCGAGATGAATCTGCTCGTCGCTGACATCGAGCGAAGCGGCGAGCGCGGGAACGAGCCGCTTCCTGCGATACCGGCCCGGATGACCCCTGCGATGGAACAAAAGGCGCGGGACGCGGTGCGGTGATTCGGCTGCTGCCTCCTCGGGCGTCCACCGTCCCGGTGTCCAGAGCCCGACGTGCGCGGGGCCTTCGCCGAACCGGGCAGCACACCGGCATGCAAATAGAGAAGTCTGGCGGGTTCTTTCAACGAGACATCGATCATGAAGATTGGTGAAGTCGCGCGGCGAGTGGGGATCCCCATCGACACCGTGCGCTACTACGAACGCAACGGACTGCTGCCGCCGCCTGCGCGCCGCGCATCCGGCTACCGCGACTACCACGACAGCGACATCGCGCGCCTGAACTTCGTGCTGCGCGCAAAGGCGCTCGGGTTCACGCTGATCGAGATCCGCGAGCTGCTGCAGTTGTCGGACGCAGTGGAAGGCGATATGGCGAACATCCGCGGGCTGGCCGCCAGCAAGCTGCAGGACATCGAGCAGCGCATAGCCCAGCTGGCGCGCGTGCGCGATGCGCTCAAGGGGTTGGTGGACGCCTGTCCGGGCCGCGGGCATGTCAGCGGCTGCCCGATCCGCTCGGCGCTGTTTGACCTGCAGGAGCCGGTGCGATGAGTGCGCCTGCTGCCACACGAGGGATCGGGGCGACCGACCCGGTGTGCGGCATGCCGGTCGCGGCCGACACGCCGTTTCGTACCGAGTACGACGGGCAGGCCATTCTCTTCTGTTCCGAACGCTGCCGCGCGCGTTTTGCCGCCTCACCGAAGACGTACCTGGTCGGGCCGCCTGCACAGGGAGTGCGGGAGGGACATGCTGCGCACGCCGAGGCGGCGTCGCAGCCCGCGCCGGCCGGCGCGGGCGCGATGTACGTCTGCCCGATGCATCCGCAGGTACGCCAGCCCGGCCCCGGAACGTGCCCGATCTGTGGCATGGCGCTCGAGCCGGAGATGCCGACGGGTGATGATCAGACCAGTCCGGAGCTCGCCGACTTCAGCCGGCGCCTGTGGTGGACGCTGCCGCTCACGGTGATCGTCCTGCTGCTGGCGATGCTCGGCCATCGCGTCGGGGCCATTCCAGTCGCCACGCGCACCTGGCTCGAGCTCTTCCTGTCGACCCCGGTGGTGCTCTGGGCCGGCGCGCCGTTCTTCGTGCGCGGCTGGGCCTCGATCCGCAATCGCTCACCGAACATGTGGACGCTCATCGCCGCCGGCGTCGCCGCGGCCTATGGCTACAGCGTGGTCGCCACGCTCGCGCCCGGCCTGTTTCCGTCGGAGTTTCGCGAGCACGGACGCATCGGCGTGTATTTCGAAGCGGCGTGCGTGATCGTCTCCCTGACGCTTCTCGGTCAGGTGCTCGAGCTGCGCGCACGCTCGCAGACCTCCGGTGCGATGCGCGCGCTGCTCGGGCTCGCGCCCAAGACCGCACGCCGCCTCATGCCCGACGGCAGCGAAGCCGATGTTCCGCTTTCGGCGGTCATGGTCGGCGACCGCCTGCGGGTACGCCCCGGGGAGAAGGTCCCGGTCGATGGGACCGTCGAGGACGGCACATCCCATGTAGACGAGTCCATGCTCACCGGCGAGCCGATCCCGGTCGCCAAGGGCGTGGGCGATGCGGTGATCGGCGCGACCCTCAATACCACCGGCAGCCTGGTCATCCGCGCCGACCAGGTCGGCAGCGGCACGGTGCTGGCGCAGATCGTGCAACTGGTCGCCAGCGCGCAGCGCTCGCGCGCCCCGATGCAGCGCATGGCCGACCGGGTCGCGTTCTGGTTCGTCCTCGCGGTGATGGCGATCGCGGTGGCGACGTTCCTGGCCTGGGGCCTTCTGGGCCCGGAGCCGTCGTGGACGTACGCGATCCTCAACGCGGTGTCGGTGCTGATCATCGCCTGTCCGTGCGCGCTAGGGCTCGCGACTCCGATGTCGGTGATGGTGGCGACCGGCAAGGCGGCACAGGCCGGCGTACTGTTTCGCGACGCCGAAGCCGTCGAGCGGATGCGCCAGGTCGACACGCTCATCGTCGACAAGACCGGCACCCTGACCGAAGGACGCGCGGCCTTCGATGACCTGGTCGCGCTGGCCCCGTTCGAGCATGCAGATGTCCTGAGGCTGGCCGCGAGCCTGGACCAGGGCAGCGAGCATCCGCTGGCCGCTGCGATCGTGACCGAAGCACGATCGCGCGGCCTGCGGCTCTCCGGCATCGAGGACTTCCAGTCCGAGACGGGGCTCGGCGTGCGCGGCACGGTCGATGGCCGCCGCCTGCTGCTGGGCAACACGCGGCTCATGCAGCAGGCGGGTGTCGACATCGCGCCGCTGCGCCTTGAGGCCGAGCGCCTGCGCGGGCGCGGCGCGAGCGTGATGTTCCTGGCCGTCGACGGGCAGCCCGCGGGCCTGCTCGCGGTGACCGATCCGATCAAGGAGACGAGCGGGGCGGCGCTTCGCGAGTTGCGCCAGGCGGGCATGCGCATCGTCATGGCGACAGGCGATGGCGCGACGACCGCGCAGGCGGTCGCGCGCACGCTCGGCATCGACGAGGTCTATGGCGAAGTGCGCCCCGAGGACAAGGCCGAGCTGGTCACGCGCCTGCAGCGCGAGGGCCGACGCGTGGCGATGGCGGGCGATGGCATCAACGATGCGCCCGCGCTCGCGGCCGCCGACGTCGGCATCGCCATGGGCACCGGTACCGATGTCGCGATGTCCACCGCGAAGGTGACCCTGGTGCGCGGTGACCTGCGCGGCATCGGCCGCGCACGCGCGATCAGCGCCGCCTGCGTGGCCAACATGCGCCAGAACCTGGCGTTTGCATTCGCCTACAACGCGCTCGGCGTGCCGGTCGCGGCCGGAGTGCTGTATCCGGCGACGGGCTGGCTGCTCAGCCCGATGCTCGCCGCGCTCGCCATGAGCCTGAGCTCGGTCTCGGTCGTGGCCAACGCGCTTCGACTCAACCGCCTCGACGTCGCCCGCGCGGCGCCGAGCGCGCCCTCTACGCGGTGCGCCTCATGCCACTGAGCTTCTCCGTCAATCAGTCGGCATGGGGCCACCGCACCCCTTCCCCCCGGCCCGCGGGCCGCATCACAGGAGTGTCCGCCATGCGCTTGAACCTCATCGCCCTGCTCGCAGGCGCGCTCGTGCTATCGGCCTGCAGCCAGGCGACCCCTGACGAATCCACCGCAGCGTCCACCGCCGCGGATGCCCCGGCCGCGACGGCATCGACCGAAGCCGCAGCCTCGGCGTCCACTAGCGGGGTCGCGCCGGCTGCGGGAATGGACGGCATGTCGGCCGAAGAGCACGCCGCCATGACGGCGGGCACGGGCGCGGCGCCGGTGGCGCACCCGGACGGCCATGACGCGAGCGCCGGGGGGCAGGCCGACAGCATGGCCGGGATGGATCATGGTGCGACGCCCGCGCCAGGGCAGGGCGCTGCCACCGGCGGCGCGCAGGCCGGCTGGTACCGCGGTGGCACGTTCCAGCCGTGCGGGAGCACGCAGACCTATACGGTCAGCCGCACCGCCGACATCGACGCGAAGATCCGCGCCGGCGACATGAGCCCGAACGACCCGGTCTACGTGCGGCTGGAAGGTGCCGTGGCGAACGGTGCGTTCGATGTCACGCGCGTGGCGCAGGTCGGCTCGCCGACGCCGGTACGCGACTGCCCGATGACCGGGACTACCACGCAGGGCTGATCACGGCCTGCCTGCCCCCACCGGGCAGGCGCCGTTTGGGAGAACGATCATGGAGAACATGCAGCATGCAGCCGGCGGCTCGGCGCATGGCGGACGCGGCGCGTACATCCGCCTGGCGTGGATGGCCGGGCTTTCGTTCATCGCGATGTACTTTCTGATGTACGCGATGGTCGACCGTTACTCGAGCGTCTACGCCAACATCAACCAGGTCTACATGGCCGGGCTCATGGCCGCGCCGATGGTGGCGATCGAGCTTCTGATTATGGGCGCGATGTATCGCGATCGCCGGCTCAATCGGATCCTGGTGGCGGCGAGCGTCGCGCTGGCGGTGCTCTTCTGGGTGCTCATCCGCACCCAGGCGGGCGTGGCCGATCGCCAGTTCCTGCGCTCGATGATCCCGCATCATTCCGGCGCGATCCTGATGTGCGGCAAGGCCGAGCTGACCGATCCCGAACTGCAGGCGTTGTGCCGGCAGATCATCGACTCGCAAAAAGCCGAGATCGAGCTGATGAAGCGGATGCTCGAGCGGTCCAAATAAGTCAAGACGCCCCGGGAGCGCATCCCGGGGCGCGGGGGAGACATGGGAAAGGCATTGTTCTGGCGCCGGACGCATCGCGTACTGGCGTTGATCGTGGGCGTGCAGGCGCTCTTGTGGATGGCGAGCGGTCTGTACATGACGGCGATCTCGATCGACGTCATCCACGGCGATCATCTGGCCCATACGCACCGGCCGGCGCTCAGCGATGCGGTTCCGCTCAAGGCCCCCGCCGCGGTCGGCATCGCGCCTGACGAGGCGCTGCGCCTGAAGCAGTGGCAGGGCCGGCCGGTCTACGAGGTCGGCAAGGGTCCGAAGGCACGCCTCATCGACGCGCGCACGGGCGCGGTGCTGAGCCCGCTCACGCGCGAGACGGCGCAGTCGATCGCGCAGGCGCTCTACCAGGGCGACGGCGCGGTGGAGTCGGTCCGCTGGCTCACCGACGCGCCCCAGGAGGTCGGCACGCGGCCGGTCCCGTTGTGGCAGGTGCGCTTTGCCGATGGCGTGGCGACCACGCTCTACATCTCGCCCTTCACCGGCGAGCGCCTGGCCACGCGGCACACGCTGTGGCGCGCGTTCGACGTGATGTGGATGCTGCACATCATGGATTACCGCACCCGCGAGGACATCGGCAATCCGCTGCTGCGCATTGCCGCAGGCCTGGGCCTGCTGCTGACCCTCGCGGGTCTGGTGCTCTCGTTCTGGGCACTGCGCGGGAGGGGTCGATGAAGGCCTGGCTCGCGCGGCTGCACACGTGGGTCGGCGTCATCGTCGGCGTCCAGCTCGTCGTCTGGCTGGGCAGTGGCCTGCTCATGGGGCTGCTCGATCCCGAAGCGGTCAGCGGCGAGCGCACGCGGGCGCCGACGCCCGAGCTCGCCCTGGCATGGCCCGAGCAGGCCGTGCCGCCGGATGCGCTCATCGCGCGCAGCGCGTTGCCGGTCCTGCTTGTCGAACGCGCCTGGCGCCTGGAGCGTCCGGTCTGGCGCGTGCAGACGCAGGCGGGCACGGCGCTCGTCGATGCGCGCACCGGCGCGCCGTGGCGGCCGACCCGCAAGGAGATCCTGCGCGTGGCGCGGGCCGACTACAGCGGCCCGGGCAGCGCACTCGAGCCGCGCTACTGGACGCAGGCACCGCTGGAGGCGCGCGGCCATGAGGGGCCGGTGTGGCAGGTCGACTTCGATGATGCGGCCGGCACCAGCCTGTACATCGATGCCCAGGATGCGTCGGTGCTCGAGCGGCGCAACGACACGTGGCGGGTGTTCGACATCGCCTGGATGCTGCACATCATGGATTACACCGGTCGGGAGGACTTCAACCACCCGCTGATCGTGACCTTCGCCGTCGCAGGCCTGTGGATGGCGCTGAGCGGGCTGTGGCTGCTGGGCTATGCGATCAAGGCCGGCCACCTGCGTCCGCGCTGGCGCGCCGCGCAGGTTCGGGTTCCGGTCGGCGGCGCGATCGACTCCGGACCACCGACCGTCACCGGTCGCCGGGGCGAAACCGTGCTGGCCGCATTCGCCCGCGCAAAGCGCCCGCTGCCGTCGCGCTGCGGCGGCGGCCAGACCTGCGGGATGTGCGTGGTGCGCACGGCGGGCGACGCGCCGATCAGCGACGGCGATCGCCGCCTGCTCACGCCCGAGGAACTCCAGGCGGGGATGCGCCTGGGCTGCACACTCCCCATCAGCGATGGACTGCGCGTGGACATCATCGAGTCGGACACGCGGCCGGGTTGGCAGGAGGCGGTCGTAGAGCAGGTGCGCGCTTGCAGCGCGAGCCTTCGCGAGATCGTCCTGCGTCCCCTCGGACCCATGCCCGCCATGCGTGCGGGCAGCTACGTGCTCATCGAGGTCCCGGCCTATCGGCTGGAGCGCGAGCGCTGGCTCGGCGATGCGCTGCCGCTGCCGATTACGCTTCTCGAGCAGGTCGGCGAGGTGCTGGCCAATTCCCAGCCCCTGCAGCGCGCCTACTCGCCCTCGCTCACCCCGCAGCTGTGCGACGGGCGCCTGCCGTTGCTCGTGCGGTTGGACGTCGATCCCGCCCGACCGATCGCCATCGGCCGGGGCTCGGCCTGGCTGTTCGCGCTGGAGCCGGGCGCACGGGGTCGTTTCATGGGTCCGTTCGGTGATTTCCGGCTCAAACCCGGGGCCCACGAGAAGATCTTCATCGGTGGCGGGGCCGGCATGGCGCCGCTGCGCGCGATGCTCTGGGAGGCGCTGCAGGCCGGCGGCAAGGAGCGGATCCACTTCTGGTATGGCGCCCGACGCGCGGGGGAGGTGCCCTACGAGGACGAGCTGCGCGCCCTGGCCGCGGCGCACGAGCACTTCGACTTCCACGTCGTCTACTCCGAGGACGACAACGCCGGCTTCGGGCCCCGCTGGGTCCACGAGGCCGTGCACGAAGGCCTGCTGCGCGCGCATGGCGCGCTGGCCGAATGCGAGTTCTACCTGTGCGGGCCGCCGGCGATGCTCAGCGCCACACGCGGGTTGCTCGCCGAGATCGGCGTGGCGCCCTATCGCGTGGCGTTCGATGACTTCGATGCCTGACCGCGAACGTCGGTGCCGGGTGCTGGGTATCGACGAGCTCAAGATCATCGGCCAGTACCGGGCCATGATCACCAACGTCGAGCGCAAGACCGTGTTCGATATCCGCCCCAGCCGGGCCAAAGCCGAGTTGATGCCCTATTTCCGCGACCTGCGGGACAAGGACTCGGTCGAGTGGGTGGCGATGGACATGTACCACGTTTATCGGCAGGTGGTGCGCGCCACGCTGCCACAGGCCCGGATCGTGGTCGATCGATTCCATATCCAGCGCATGGCGAACGACGCGCTGGAGAAGCTGCGCAAGCGCATTCGCAAGGATTTGTCCACCCGGCAGCGCCTCAAACTCAAGGACGAGCAGTTCCTGCTGCTCAAGCGGCAGCACGACCTGACAGGGAGAGATATGGACCGGATGCGGGAATGGTTCCAACAGTTCCCGCTCCTAAGCGAAGCCCACGCGCTCAAGGAAGGATTTCTGTCGATCTGGGATCAGAAGACCCGCCCAGCAGCAGAAGCCGCCTGCGCGACGTGGCAGGCCAATATTCCGACCGAATTGGCGGCCACGTTCAAGGACCTGACCACCGCCGTGCACAACTGGCACGACGAAATCTTCGCCTACTTCGAGCAGCCGATTACCAATGCCTATACTGAGTCAGTCAACCGAGTGGCCAAAGACATGAACCGCATGGGCAGGGGTTACAGCTTCGAGGTGCTTCGGGCGCGCATACTCTACGACAAGAAGGCGCGCAAGGATGGCTCGGTTATCGAAACCGTGTTGGTCGATGACGACGACCCAATGACCACGGACTTCGTGTTCCAGCGGATGACCACGGCGGCAACGCGCAAGAAGAAGATCACGCGCGTGGTCGAGTACGGCCCCTATCTCCCGACGCTGGCGCGGCTACTCGAAGAGGGGTATTTCGAATAGTCCTCAGCCCATTGTGCAAGAGGCGGCGCTTCAGCCTGAATTTGTGATTCAGCCGATGAAGCATAGGTAAGAGGCCCAGCCACTACCCCGCGCAACAGGACAGTTGCTTTACGTCCTTGGTGAAGGTTTGTGCCGCGAGTTTCAGCCCCTCGACCATCGTCAGGTAGGGGAATAACTGGTCGGCCAACTCTCGCACCGTCATGCGGTTGCGAATCGCCAGTACTGCGGTTTGGATCAGCTCGCCTGCTTCCGGGGCTACCGCTTGCACGCCGATCAGTCGTCCCGAACCGGCCTCTGAAACCAGCTTGATGAAACCGCGCGTGTCGAAGTTGACCAGCGCCCGGGGCACGTTGTCGAGCGTCAGCGTGCGGCTGTCGGTCTCGATACCGTCGTGGTGCGCTTCGGCTTCGCTGTAGCCCACGGTGGCGACCTGCGGGTCGGTGAACACCACCGCCGGCATCGCCGTCAGATCCAGCGTCGCGTTGCCACCCGTCATGTTGATTGCAGCGCGGGTGCCGGCCGCCGCCGCGACGTAGACGAACTGCGGCTGGTCAGTGCAGTCGCCGGCGGCATAGATGTGCGGCACGGTAGTGCGCATCGCGTGGTCGATGGTGATGGCGCCTTGCGCATTGACCACCACACCGGCCGCGTCGAGGTTGAGCGTGCGGGTGTTTGGGGTGCGGCCGGTGGCGAACAACAGCCGGTCGGCATGCAGTTCGCCGCGTTCGGTGGTGAGCACGAATTCCCCATCCTCATAGGCGACCTGGCTGGCCTGGGTGTGGTCCAGCACTTCGATGCCTTCGGCGCGGAACACGGCCGTGATGGCCTCGCCAATGGCGGGGTCTTCGCGAAAGAACAGTGTGCTGCGCGCCAGCATGGTCACCTTGCTGCCCAGCCGGGCAAAGGCCTGCGCGAGTTCGACGGCCACCACCGACGAGCCGATCACGGCCAGCCGATCGGGGATCGTGTCGCTGGCCAGCGCTTCGGTCGACGTCCAGAAGGGCGTGTCTTTCAAGCCCGGGATCGGTGGAATCGCCGGACTGGCCCCGGTGGCGATGAGGCAGCGGTCGAAACTCACCTCGCGCATCCCGTCGTCAGCGGTTGCCACGGTCAGCGTGTGCGCATCCTTGAATCGGGCATCGCCGCGCAGCACGGTGATGGTCGGGGTGCTCGTCAGGATGCCTTCGTACTTGGCGTGGCGCAGTTCATCGACGCGCCCCTGCTGCTGAGCCAGCAAGCGCTTACGCAGAATCTTCGGCGAGGCGGCGGCAATGCCGTCATCGAACGGACTCTCGCGACGCAGATGCGCAATGTGGGCAGCGCGGATCATGATCTTGGACGGCACACATCCGACGTTGACGCAGGTGCCGCCGAGAGTGCTGCGCTCGATCAGCGTCACACGCGCCCCTTGCTCGACGGCCTTCAACGCCGCCGCCATCGCCGCGCCGCCGCTGCCGATCACGGCCACGTGCAGTGCAGCCTCATCGTCCTCGCGCTTTGGTTCGCCGCCCAGCCGCTCTTGTGCATTGTTCAGCAGGTCGCTGGGTTGCCCCGGCGCATCGGCAAGCTGCGCTCGGTAACCGAGTGCGGATACCGCCGCGACCAGCGAGGTCACGTCCGCGGCGGTACCTACGCTGGCCTCAATCTCGGCCCGGCGCTGTGGGTAGGACACTGAGGCCGAACGCACGCCGGGCACCTTTTCCAAGGTCTGCTTGACGTGCTCGGCGCACGACCCGCAGGTCATGCCATCGATGTGCAGCGTGATCGCCTCGGTCATGAGCGTGTGCTCACTTCTTGACGGTAGACGGGTAGCCGGCGTTCTCGGTGGCTTTGGTCAACGCGGCCGGAGTGGTCTTGGCATCGTCGTAGGTTACCACCGCCTCCTTGGGCTCCCAGGTCACCTTGGCCTCGATGACGCCTTCGACCTTGGTCAGCGCCTTCTTGACCGTGATCGGACAGGTGGCGCAGGTCATGCTCGGCACCGACAGCGTGACGGTTTTGGTGGCGGCCCAGGCGGGAGCGCTGAGGGCAACGGTCAGAGCGAGCAATGCGACGAGTTTCTTCATGGCAATCTCCTTTCAGTAGAACAGGGGCATGAGGTAGGGGAACACGAGCGCGATCAGCACCAGGGCGGTGACGATCCAGAAGATCACCTTGTAGGCCGTCCGCACCTGGGGCACGGCGCATGCGTCGTCCGGCGCGCAGGCGCGAGCCGGCCGGAAGATGCGACGCCACGCGAAGAACAGCGCCACGAGCGCCACGCCAATGAAGATCGGCCGGTACGGTTCCAGCGCGGTCAAGTTGCCGATCCAGGCGCCGGAGAAACCCAGCGTGATCAGCAGCAGCGGACCGAGGCAGCAGGTCGAGGCGAGGATGGCGGCGAGGCCACCGGCGGCCAGTGCACCGCGGCCGTTGCTGGGGTCTGCCATGTGAGGGATCTCCTTCCGAGACGTTGCGTGATGCGCTAAGGTTACTTCCGTAGTCAAGTACGGAGTCAAGCGCGATGGTGAACGATCCGCAAAGACTGACCATCGGGGCTTTCGCCAAGGCCGCTGGGGTCAACGTGGAGACCATCCGGTTCTATCAGCGCAAGGGGTTATTGCCAGAACCAGGTCGGCCCGTCGGCAGTATTCGCCGCTACGGATCGGCGGACGTGGCGCGGGTGCGTTTCGTGAAATCCGCCCAGCGGCTGGGGTTCAACCTGGACGAAGTCGGCCAACTCCTACAGCTTGAGGACGGCACTCACTGCAGCGAAGCCGCCGAGCTGGCTGCGCTCCAGCTCACCGACGTGCGCACCAAGATGGCGGACCTGACGCGAATCGAAGCGGTGCTGTCACGGTTGGTCAACGAGTGCCATGCGCAGCGAGGCACTGTGTCGTGCCCGCTGATCGATTCTCTGCACGGGAGCTAGGCGCGTGGCTTAACCCGGTTTTCCGTTCCACTGCGCCTCAAACCCCAGTTCGAGCCGGGGGCAAGGTGACCTGCCACTGATTGTTTCCTTGCACCGACATGCGCCAGACAAAGCCCACACTGAAGGCTAAAAGCGCGTAAGCCTTGCGATACCAGAAACCTACCGAACGAGAGCTGTCAGACAAGAAGGGCTAGTGCGGTCTTCCCACACTAAAATCCGGATACCCGTTTTTTCGGGCGTCGGTCACGTATCGACGATCTAGCTTTAACAAGGCGCCGTGCCAACTGCCGCCTTGCATGTGTGGATCTGTCCACATATGCTGTGGACATGGAAACTGCACTGCAGACGCCGGCCTTGGCGGAGGACCAGACCCGGACCGACCTCGCCCGGGTGCTGATGGCGCTTTTCGAGCGCTGGTCGCTCTCGACCGATGCGCAGCTCTCGCTGCTGGGCCTGAGTCCCGAAAGCCGCAAGCTGCTCGGGCTGTACCGGCGGGGCGAGCGCGCGTTGCCCAACCAGCGCGACGCGCTCGACCGGGCCGGCTACCTCATGGGCATCCACAAGGGGCTGCGCCTTCTGTTTCCGGAGAACCCCGAGCTGCGTTACAGCTGGGTCACGCGCCGCAACCAGGTGCTCGAGGGGCGTACGCCGCTCGAGGTGATGCTCGAGGATGGGCTGGTAGGGCTGGCCCGCATCGCGCGCCTGGTCGACTTCCAGCGCGGGCAGTAATGGCCCTGTTCGACCGCCTGACTGAGTTCAAGGGTCGCGTCTTTCGCAACATCACGTCGTTGCGCGTCTCCGAGGACCTGTTCGACGACCTCGTCGCCGATGCGGGCGGCCGCGCCGCTGCACTGGCGGCGGACGTTCGGATGCGCGTCCGCGAGACCGGCGTCATTGCGCGGGGGCTGGCGTACTCCCAAGCCATCGAATATCCGTTCGCCGCCGATTCGTCGCTGTCGAGCCGCTTCGGCGATGGCCGGCTGCGCGTCTGGTATGGCGCGCTCGAGGAGGACACCGCGCTCGCCGAGACCTGCTGGCACCAGCTGGCGCAGTTGCGCGCGATCGAGGGCGTCACTGAACCCGTCGTGCGCTATCGCAAGGTGTTCTCGGTCGAGGCCAGCGGGCTGTTTCTCGAGCTGCGCGGCAAGGAGCTCGAGCATCCCGAGCTCCTCGACAACGATTACGCGGCGACCCAGGCGATCGCCCGGCATGCGGCCGGGCAGGGCCTGCCGGGCCTGCTGTACCCGGCGGCCCGTTGGCCGGAAGGCAGTTGCTTGGCGGCCTTCCGGCCCGAGCCGTTGTCCGATGCTCGCCAGCTCTACTACCTCACCTACCGGATCGACCCGGTCGCAGGCACCGTGACGATCGAGCGCACGCCGGGGCGAGTGGAGCGCGTCCTGCACGAGCGCGAGTTGCGCCGCCACCGATGAGGAGCCATGGATGAGCGCCGACGACGATTTTCCTGCGGCCGATCCGCCGCCTTCTGCCGAGGGACCCGCACGGGCGCTGGCGGTCGTTCCGGGCGAGGCACTGCGCACGCGAACCCTGATCGCCGAGCAGATGCGCCAGCTCGCGCTCGGTCCGTCCGCCTCCGTCCGGGAGGCGATGCAGGCGCTGCAAATGCCCCGCATCGGCGATGCGATGGCGCAGGCACGCGCGCTGATCGCGGAAAATCCCATGGGCGCGCTGGTGCGCGATATGGAAGCGGCGCAGGCCCAGCTGCGCGCCCTCACCGCGTTCCCCATCGAGCCGTTCCGCACGCCCGCGGCCGCCGAGATCGGCCGGCTGATGGCCGAGATCAAGTGCAATCCGGTCGCCGACTGGTGGCAAAGCGAGCAGGCGCGCTCCCAGCGCCAGTTGCAGGAGGCGATGGCGGCGATCCGGCGGCCCTATCTGGACGTTGGCCGCGAGATCGCCTCATTCAATGCCGCGCTCGAGCTGCAGACGATCGGCTTGGCCGTCAGGCAGAACCTGGGATTCGACACGGCATTTGCGCGCACGCTTCGAGAGGATCTGGGCGACTGGCGCGAGCCGGTCGATGAGCCTGTCGATCCGGGCGATGCGGACGCGCGAACCGCGCTCTACATCGAGCGTGGCGTGGAGCCTGCGCTTACCGCCTTTCCCGCGCCCACCTTTACCGACCTGCTGGACCGCGCAGGTCTCGTGCTGCCGGCGGTGCCGGGCGGGCAGGGCGATCCCCTCGAGCCAAACGCCTTCGAAGGCTCCAAGTCGGCCTATGCCTGGCTGCTGCACTTCGAGCACGTGGTGCGGCGTTTCATCGACGAGCGCATGACGCAGGTCGTCGGGCCCGGCTGGATCCGTCAGCGCGTGCATGCCGACATCATCGCGCGCTGGCAGGCCCGGCAGCAGGACGCCGAGGCCGCGCGGATGGCGCGCGCCTCGCTGCTGGACCATGCCGACTTCATGGACTATCCGCAGATCATCACCCGCAAGGACAACTGGCGGGAGGTGTTCCAACCGATCTTCGTCCGCGAGGAGAATGTCCGTGAGTCGTTCCATCGCCTCAAACCTGTTCGCAACGCGACGATGCACGCGGGGCTCATCACCCCGCAGGACCTGCTGCTGATGTGCGTGGAGATCCATCGCGTCATGCGGGCGATGCGGCCGTGAGCGCAGAGCCGGAAGAGCTCTACCCCGCGGTCGCGCACTACGGGGACATGGACATGGAGTCCTTCGAGACCTACTACGCCCGGTGGCCCAAGGCGCTCGCGGGCCTGCCCGAACCCATCGTGCGCGACTGGGTGTATCGCCACTGGCGGTGCTTCTCGGACCGGTGGATCGACCTCGCGCCGCATACGTGGCGCTTCGAACTCGCCGAACTTTCCAATGACGGGATCCTTGCGATCGACCATGTCGGATCGTGGATCGCGGTACTCGACGCCGAAGGCGTCGAGTACGTCGGCGACTTTCCGCGGGCGCGCACGCGCCTGGGCCGGTACATGCTCACCCACGGCACCTTTCCGGTGCCGATCATCGTGGCCAAGGGCGCCGGCCATGTGGAACTGCCGCGAAGCGGCGGCACGCGCATGAAGACGCCCCTGCAATTGATCGAGGGCCATGCACGCCTGGCCTGCCTTCGCGGGATGATCCATGCGGGGCACCCGCAGCTGCAGGCGTCGCACGCCATCTGGTTAGTGCACATCCCTTGAGATATCCGCGCACTGCCGGCCGCGACGCGGCGACCGGCATGCCGAGCGCATGGGATCAGCTCGAGCGCCGGCAGATGCCGTACCACTGGCACAGCCAGGATTCCATCATGCGGATCTCGTCGAGCTGCACCTGGATGATGTCGGCGCACAGATTCGCGAGCTCCGGGTGCGCCGCGCGATCGAGGCAGACCGAAGCGCGACGGATCGCGATGCGATGGTGGCGAATCATCGACTGCATGAACTCGACCTCGTACTCGGCCGGCGGAAGCTGCGCCATCCGTTCCATGCGTCGCATGTCGCCCGGCTTCATCTGCGGCTGGTAGCGGATGCCGTACCAGCTCTGCAGCCAGCCCTGCATCTGCGCGATTTCCTGCTGCTGGGACATGCGGATGTCGGTGCACAGCTCGCGAAGCTCGGCATGCACAGCCTTGGACTCGCAGGTCGTGGCCATCATCGTCGCCATCGCATGGTGGTCGATCATGTCCTGCATGAAATCGACCTCGTAGCGGGCCGTGGCCGGCTCGGGTGCAGGGGCGGCAGCACTCGCCGTGCCTGTCAGAACAAGCAGCAGCGCGAGCGCCTGCCACATCAGGCGCAATTGCGAGGTAAGGAAAGTACGCATCGGACGCTCCAGGATCGGGGGAGCGCCTTCATCTACGCGCGCCAGGGTCGAAGGCGCGTTGACGAAGTCTTGAGCAAGAGTCCGACGTTGCGCGAAGAAGTGCCGCTCCACGTTGCGGAGCGGCCCGGGACCGTCACTGGGTGAACGGCCCCATCTTCTTGATCTCTTCCTGCTGGTTGGCCTTCATCTTCGCGCCGAGCGCCTTGAGATCGGCAGCTTTGCCGTTCTGCTGCAGCACGTCGATCATCTTGATCGCCGTCTTGTGGTGCATCGTCATCATCGTCGCGAAGTCCTTGTCGACGTTGCCCGACATGGTCATCGGCATGGCCTTGCTCTCTTCCATGATCCGGTGGAGCTCGGCCGCGGCGCCGCCCTGTGCAGCCGTACCCTGACCATGGTCCATCCCGGCCATGCCCTCGTGACCGGTCGCAGCTGCGCCCGCAGCCGAGGCATGCGGCGCCATCTTCTTGATCTCTTCGAGCTGATCGGCCTTCATCTTGGCGCCCAACGCCTTGAGTTCCGCGGACTGCCCGTTCTGCTGCAGCACGTCGATCATCTTGATTCCGGTCTGGTGATGCATCGTCATCATCGACGCGAAATCCTTGTCCACGTCACCTGACATGGTCATCGGGATCGCCTCACCTTCTTCCATGACGCGGTGCAGCTCCATCGAGCCCGGGCTCTGGGCGCCGGTGTCGGCACCCGCGGTCGCGTTCGCCGCGGGGGGCGTCGCGGCATCGGTGGGAGCAGCAGCCGTCGATGTGTCGGCCGCCGGCGCCTCTGCGTTGTCGGACTTGGCGCATCCGGTGGCGACGAGAGCGAGCGCCGTGCCGAGTGCGATCGAAACGGCGACGTTGAGAGGCTTCCGAGTGTTAATTGCGAACTCCATGCACGTGGAGGGAAGCCTGCATAGGTGCCACGGCGGCAATCGACACGCAGTGAGGAATCCCGCTGGCTCGCCGCACCGATCCCCGGGCAACCGAACGATGGACGGGGCGCGTGTGAAGTCGTGACCCAACTCAAGACTTTTCTCGCCCAGACGTTGATCTCGATCAATGCAAGGACGCGAAAACGTCGTACCCTCATTGCACGATGATCCGTCGCACCGCCCGAATGCCCGCGCGCCACCGCAGCCTGATGCTGTTGGTGATGCTGGTGTTCGTCTGGTGCCAGGCGGTCGCGACCGCCCACGCCTCGGCAAGTGCGTTCGCCACCGTGGCGGGTACATCGACGCCCATGGAGGCGATGCCGGGCTGCGACGGCATGCCAGCCGACGCGGACCTGGGGGGCACCGACTGCCCCGCCGAGGATGCAACCTCCGACGGCGCCAAGTTGCCTGTGTTCCTCCCGCTTCCCGCGCAGGCGTATGCGCTCGTGCACGTACACCGCACCGCGCCTGCCGCGCTGGCGCGATACGCGATGCCGCAGGGCAGGGCACCACCGCGACCTCGGCTGTGCTGCTGGTTGATCTGAGTCACCCCGATCGCTGATGCCCGGCGCCGTCACCGTGCGTGACGGTCCGATCTCGTGATTGGAGTGCTCCCATGCCTACGTGTTTCTGGCCGCGCCCGCAGCGCGCGGTGTCCCGGCGCCTATGCGCCGGGGCGGTCAGCCTGCTGCTGACCACCTCTCTCGCTTTCGCGGCGCCAGCCGACGTCGCACCTGCGGGTCGGCCTGCGCCCGGTCCGGCCGCCTCACCCGCGGCGACCCAAGGCTCGCTCGCGCTCGACCAGGCCATCGCCCTGGCACTGGCCCGCGCCCCGATGCTCCAGGCTTGGCAGGCCCGGGTCGAAGCCGCCCGACAGGACGCAGGCCGGGCGGGGCAGCTTCCAGATCCGGAGCTGATGCTTGGGATCGACAACCTGCCGATCACCGGCCCCGATGCGTTGAGCTTTCGTGCCGATGAGATGACGCAAAAGCGCATCGGCCTGCGCCAGGTCGTGCCCGCACGCGCCAAGCGCGCCGCCGCCCGCGACTTGGCGGCCCGTCGAGTCGACGAGGCGCTGGCCAGCGGCACGGCGCAGGCGATCGACGTCCGCCGCGCCGCGGCCCAGGCCTGGATCGACACCTGGGCCGCCGCCCGGGAACTGCACGCGCTGGGCCTGTTGCGGGAGGAGGCGATGCTCGCCGCGAAGGTGGCTACAGCACGGGTCCGCACCGGTGCCGAGTCGCCTTCCGATGCGCTCGCCACGCAGGCCGAGATCATCGAGCTCGATAACCGCATCGCGGGCGTCGAGGCCGAGCGCGGTGCAGCGCTTGCTGACCTCGCCCGGTGGACGGGCGTGGAGATCGCGCCCGCAGCCGACGAGGGACCTGACCTCGACACGCTGCCCGTTCCGGCAGAGCGCCTGCTCGCATCGGTCGATCGGCTGGGCCCGCTGCTGCAGACCCATGCCCAGGTCGAGACCGCGGCTGCCGCGGTCGATGCCGCACGCGCGGAAAAGCGCCCGGATTGGAGCGTGGGCGCCGCCTACGGCCAGCGCGATGGCGGGCGCAGCGACATGATCATGCTGGAGGTGGGCATCGGTCTGCCGCTGTTCCCGCGCAACCGCCAGGACCGCGGCAGCGCCGCGCGCCAGGCCGAGTACGACGCCGCGCTCCACGAGCGCGAGGATCTCCGGCGCCAGCTGGCCGCGCAGATCCGGGCGGATCTCGCGCGCTGGCAGGGCCTCAGGCGGCAGGTCGCGCTGCAGTCCGAGTCGCTGATTCCGCTTGCTCGGGATCGAAGCATGACGGCCTTGGCCGGCTACCGCGCCGGCGGCGAGCTGCAGCCGTGGATCAACGCCAGGCGCGCGGAGGTCGAAGCGCAGGTCGCCCACGCCGAACTGCTGGGCGAACTGGGCCAGGCATGGGCGGCCCTCGCATTCCTCCTGCCTGAGGAGGGCACCCGATGAATCCTCGCATCAAGCCGCTGGCGCTCGCCGCTGCGGCGTTCGTCCTCGTCGCCGCGGGCCTGGGTGCCGGTTACTGGTGGGGCCAATCCCGGGACGCCGGTGAATCGACCGCCGCGGCCTCGACCGAGCGGAAGATCCTCTACTGGTACGACCCGATGGTGCCGCAGGAGCGCTACGACAAGCCCGGCAAGTCGTCCATGGGCATGGAGCTGATCCCCAGGTACGCCGACGAAGGCGGCGGGGGCGGGGAGCGCAAGGTCCTGTACTGGTACGACCCCATGGTCCCGGACCAGCACTTCGACAAGCCGGGCAAGTCGCCCTTCATGGACATGGAGTTGGTGCCCAAGTACGCGGACGGCGATGCCGGTGCTGACAGCGGCATCAGCATCACGCCCGGCGTGCGCCAGAACTTGGGCATGCGCACGGCCATCGTCGAGCGCGGCAGCCTGGCCGGCACGGTGCAGGCCCCGGGCACCGTGACGTGGGACCTGCGCAAGGAACGGGTGGTCAGCGCACGCGTGGACTCGATCGTCGAGCGCCTGCACGTCAAGGCGCCCTATGAAACCGTCCGGGCAGGGCAGCCCCTTGCGAGCGTGATCGCGCGCGAATGGAGCACCGCGATGGCCGAGGCCCGTGCGCTGCGCGGTGCACGCACCGCTGCCGCACGCAGCATGGGCTCGGCGGCCAGTGAGCGCCTTCGCGTGCTCGGCATGCCGGCCGACGCGCGCGCAGGCGCCGGCGGTACGGTCACTTTGACCTCGCCCGTCTCCGGCGTGGTGAGCGAGATCGGCGTGCGCGAAGGCGAGTCCGCGGGCATGGGCACACTGCTCTTTCGGGTGAACGGCACCGACACCGTCTGGCTCGAGGCCTCGATCCCGCAGGCTAGCGTCGGCGACATCGTGCGCGGCACGCCCGTCACCGCGACGGTCACCTCGATGCCGGGCCGGACGTTCGAAGGCCGGGTCGAAACACTGTTGCCGCAGCTCGATGCGACCAGCCGCACGCAGAAGGCCCGCATCGTGCTGGACAACCCCGGTGGCACGCTGGCGCCGGGCATGTTCGCGCAGGTCACGATCCAGCCGGTCGATGGCATCGAAGTTCCCTTGGTGCCCACCGATGCGCTCATCGGCAGCGGCACGCAGGCGCGCGTGATCGTGCTCGGGCCGGATGACCGCTTCAAGCCGGTGCTGGTGCGCACCGGTCGCAGCGGTGGCGGCAAGACCGAGATCCTCGAGGGTCTGTCGGGTGGCGAGCGCGTCGTGACCTCCGGGCAGTTCCTGATCGACTCGGAAGCCAACCTCTCCGGCGCGCTCGCGCGCCTGGGCGTCGGCGCGCCCGACGAGCCGGCCCCGGCCAAGCCGCCAGCGCCGACCACGTCCGGCACGCCCCGCCCGTCAACCGGCGCGAACGCGCCCAAACCGGCGCCGGCGGCCGCGGCCAAGCCTGCAACGCGCAAGGTCCTGTACTGGTACGACCCGATGGTCCCGGACAAGCACTTCGACAAGCCGGGCAAGTCGCCCTTCATGGACATGGAGCTGGTGCCCAAGTACGCGGACGAGCCAAAAACGGGGACGGGTCGATGATTGCCCGGATCATTCTCGCGTCCATCAAGAACCGCGTCTTCGTGCTGGTCGCGGCCCTGGCGCTCGCAGCGGTGGGCATCTGGTCGGTGAGGAACACGCCCCTCGACGCGCTGCCCGACCTGTCCGATACGCAGGTGATCATCCGCACCGAGTGGCCGGGGCAGACGCCACGCATCGTCGAAGACCAGGTCACGTACCCGTTGACCACGACGATGCTGTCGGTGCCGGGCGTCAAGGCAGTCCGCGGGTTTTCGTTCTTCGGCGATTCGTTCGTCTATGTCCTCTTCGACGACGAGACCGATCTGTACTGGGCGCGCTCGCGCGTGCTCGAGTACTTGAGCCAGGTGCGCGACCGCTTGCCGGCGCAGGTCAGCCCGTCGCTCGGGCCGGATGCAACGGGCCTGGGCTGGATCTACCAGTACGCGCTCGTCGATCGCAGCGGCAAGCACGACCTGGGCCAGCTGCGCGCGATGCAGGACTGGTTCCTGCGCTACGACCTGAAAACGATTCCCGACGTGGCCGAGGTCGCCAGCATCGGCGGCATGGTGCAGGCCTGGCAGATCGTACCGGACCCACAGGCACTGTCGGCTCGTGGCATCACCGTCGCCGCCCTGATCGATGCGATCGAGGCGGCTAACGGCGCGACCGGCGGCTCGGTGATCGAGCAGGGCGAAGCCGAGCTGATGGTGCGAAGCGAGGGCTACCTGCAGTCCCGTGAGGACTTCGAGCAGGTGCCGGTGACGACCGGCGCTGACGGCATCCCGGTCCTGCTGCGCGACATCGCCATGGTCCAGCGCGGCCCGGCGCTTCGCCGCGGCATCACAGAACTCGACGGCGAAGGCGAAGTCGCCGGCGGCATCATCATTCTGCGCTCAGGCAAGAACGCACTGGCCGCGATCGAGGCGGTCAAGGAGAAGCTCGCAGGGCTCAAGGCGAGCCTGCCCAAGGGCGTGGAGATCGTTCCGGTCTACGACCGGTCCGAACTCATCAAGGAAGCCGTAACCAATCTCACCCACAAGCTGGCGGAAGAGTTCGTCGTGGTGGCCGTTGTCTGCGCGCTGTTCCTCTGGCACCTGCGGTCGGCGCTGGTGGCGGTCATCAGCCTGCCGCTGGGCGTACTTGCCGCATTCGTCGTGATGCACCAGCAGGGCCTGAGCGCGAACCTGCTTTCGCTCGGCGGCATCGCGATAGCCGTCGGCGCGATGGTCGACGCGGCAGTCGTGATGATCGAGAACGCGCATAAGCACCTGGAGCACTTCAAGGAGCGGACCGGGCGCGAGCCGGTAGGGGAGGAGCGCTGGAAGCTCATGGCCGAAGCCTCCATCGAGGTGGGCCCAGCGCTCTTTGTCAGCCTGCTGGTGATCACGCTCTCGTTCGTGCCCGTATTTGCGCTTCAGGCGCAGGAAGGTCGCCTGTTCTCGCCGCTCGCGTACACCAAGAGCTATGCGATGGCCGCGGGTGCGGGTCTCTCGATCACGCTGGTGCCGGTGCTCATGGGCTACCTGATCCGCGGCAGGATCCGGCCCGAAGCACAGAACCCGCTCAACCGGATCCTGATCCGGGGCTACCGCCCGCTGCTCGAGGCCGTGCTCAAGCACCCGCGTTCGACGCTTGCCGCGGCGGCGCTTGTGCTCATGGCGACCGCGATCCCCTACGCCAGGCTCGGCAGCGAGTTCATGCCGCCGCTGGATGAGGGCACGCTGCTCTACATGCCCACCGCGCTGCCGGGACTGTCGGCCGGCAAGATCTCCGAGCTGTTGCAGGTCACCGATCGGATGATCAAGACGGTGCCGGAGGTGGAGCACGTGTTCGGCAAGGCCGGTCGTGCGGAGACGGCGACCGACCCCGCGCCGCTTGAGATGTTCGAGACGACGATCACCTTCAAGCCGCGCAGCGAATGGCGCGAAGGCATGACGCCGGAGAAGCTTCGTCAGGAGCTCGACGAGGCGGTGAAGGTACCGGGGCTTACGAACCTGTGGGTTCCGCCCATTCGCAACCGCATCGACATGCTGGCCACGGGCATCAAGAGCCCCATCGGCATCAAGATCTCCGGCTCCGATGTCGACGTGCTCGCCCAGCTGGGCGACCGGGTCGAGCAGGTCGCCAAGACGGTTCCCGGCGTGAGCTCGGCGTTGGCCGAACGTATCGCGGGCGGACGCTACCTGGATGTCACCGCCCGTCCCGAGGCCGCGGCGCGCTACGGACTGAGCCAGGCGGACATCCAGCGCATCATCGCGACCGTCATCGGTGGCGAACCCGTCGCCGAAACGATCCAGGGCCGCGAGCGCTATCCGGTCGTCGTGCGCTATCCGCGCGGGATGCGCGACTCGCCGCAGGCGCTGGCGAACCTACCGATCATCGCGCCCGGTGGCGTGCAGCTGACATTGGGGCAGGTGGCCGACATCGGCTACTCGGACGGCCCGCCGATGCTGCGAAGCGACAACGCGCGGCTGACGAACTACGTCTACGTCGACGTGGCCGATCGCGACCTGGGCTCGGTCGTCCGCGATCTTCAGAAAGCGGTCGCCGAGCAGGTGCCGATGCCGGCCGGCTACTCGGTGGGCTGGTCAGGGCAATACGAGTACCTAAAGCGCGCGAGCGAGCGCCTGCGGATCGTCGTGCCCGCTACGTTGCTGATTATCTTCGGGCTGATCTTCCTGGTGTTCCGCAAGCTGGCGGAGGCCTCGATCATCATGCTGAGCCTGCCGTTCGCCCTGGTGGGCGGGCTGTGGCTGGTGTGGCTGCTCGGGCACGACGTGTCCGTCGCGACGTTGATCGGCTTCATTGCGCTGGCGGGCGTCGCAGCCGAGTTCGGAATCATCATGCTGCTCTATCTGCGCCATGCGTGGGACGAGCAGCTCGCGCGCAATCCCAGCGCTGGATTTGCCGAGCTCGACGACGCGATCCGGGAAGGCGCGGTGCAGCGCGTGCGCCCGAAGGCAATGACCGTGGCGGTGATCCTCGCGGGCCTGTTCCCGATCCTGGTCGGCGGCGGCGCGGGCGCCGAAGTCATGCAGCGCATCGCCGCGCCGATGGTGGGCGGCATGCTCAGCGCGCCGTTGCTGTCGATGCTTGTGATTCCCGTGGCGTATCGCCTGCTGGAGCGCCGCCGCATGCGCAGGAACTCGCGCCCTGCTGGCGGGGCTCTAGATGGCAACGATCTATCGCCGCAGACATGACGTGCGCGTCGCTCTCCGCGTCCCAGTGCGCTGACGAGAAATGTTTACGACCGCGAGGCTGCCGCGGAGCACCTCTGCAGCCCTACAGCGCTTTCCCCACCCACGATCCTGGAGACTACTGATGAAACTGCACATCGCCCTTGTTTCGCTGGCACTGCTGGCCGGCTGCACGAAACCCGCTTCAGACACCGCACCAACTGCCGACGCACCGGCAGAGCCGGCGGCTACCGAGCAGACGCCGCCGGCGACTGCCGCGGACGCGCCGGCGGCTTCGCCGACTTCGCCGCCGGCTGCCGGCATGGTGATGGGGATGGGCGAGGTCACGGCGGCCGACGCCTCCGCAGGCACCATCACCATCTCGCACGGCCCCATCGAGGCCCTGAAGTGGCCGGCCATGACCATGGCGTTCCAGGCCACGCCCGAGCAGATCGCGAGCGTCAAGCCCGGGGATGCGATTCACTTCGAATTTGAGCAAGTGAATGGCCAAGCTCGCTTGAGCAAAGTGTTGCCCTCCGAGTGATTTGGTGCCGCCCGCCGGCACTCGGCGGGCGGCCGGGATGCGTGTCGATCCGGTCAGGTCAATCCCCATGCACTCAAACCTTGGACCCGACGTCAGAGTTTTCTGCTGGCGGTGGAGCGTGCACGATGCCCTTGAGGACCCCTGTTCAAAGCTCGCCAACGAAATCCTTGGAAGGACCAAAAATGAAAACCGTTCTGAACGCCGCGGCAGCAGTGTTATTGCTCGCTGCAGCAGCAACTGCTGACGCCCATGAGCTTTTCATCACGCTCAAGCCGGCGCCCTCGGGTTCTCGCGAACAGGTGGTGGTCGTCAACAACGGCACGTTTCATCAGAGCGCGGCTGTAGTGCGCAAAGACCGGATCCGCGACCTCACATTGCACCAGGGCGGGGTTGCGTCGAAGCCGGAACTCACGACCTGGACGGAAGAGGGCGACCAGAGCCGGCTGACGATCAAGCCGGGCGCGACAGGAACGTTCATGGTGGGCCTGTCCTCGAAGCGTTCAAGCAGCACGCGCACCGCCAAGGAGTTTGCCGAATACCTGGCGATTGAAGACCTGCCCGACACGCTGGCTACATTCGATGCCAGCAAGTACCCGAAGGGCGTCACCTACGGGTACATGAAGCACGCGCGTGCCATCGGCCAGGCCGGCAGTGACTTGACGGGTGACTTCGCTGCGACGCTGGGCTACCCGCTAGAGATCCGGCTCGACCGCAATCCGGGCAGCGTCCGCGTCGGCGAGCGCATCACCTTGCAGCTCCTGCACGAGGGCGTCCCCGTCCCGGGCCTGCGCGTCTATGTCGGCGCCGCGGCGCACGCACCCGCCGCAGGCGGCCACGACGGTGCGACCTTGATGCGAACGGATGCGAAGGGCCAGGCCTCGTTCGAGGTGACGACCCCAGGTACCTGGTACATCCACGCGAATCGGATGGTCCCCTCCACCGAGGCCGGGTTCGATTTCCTCTCCGACCGCGCGTCGCTGACGTTCGACATCGGACGCCCCGAGCGGTCGAACTGACCCAGGCCGTGCGGGAAGGGCGGCGGCCTGTTGCATCCGCCGCCCTACGTTTCGCGGCCCGCTCTCAGAGCGACTCGTACTCGGCGGCTTTCTGCAGCGCCGCCTTGTGCTGCGCGATCTGCGCCGTCGTGTCGCCCTCGACAAAAGGCCGATCGGAGAAGTCCTTGACCGACTCGAGCACGGGAGTGAGCACCACGCGGCGCCCGAAAAAAATTGCAGTCCCTGTTGGGCAAGGACGAGACCTGATGATCTCGATCCAGCAGGGACTGCGGGATGAAGGTGTAGCGGTGTCGATGTCGCAGCTGTGCCGCTGGTTCGAGGTGCCGCGACGCACGGTCTACTACCGGCCGGTGAAGTCGGCGCCGGTCGTGCGGCCCGAACGGGCCACGCCGATCAAGCAACTGATCGAGGCCGAGCCGTCGTTCGGCTATCGCACGGTGGCCGGCTTGCTCGGCATGAACAAGAACACGGTGCAGCGCGTCTTCCAGCTGATGGGCTGGCAGGTGCGCAAGCGCGCCGTGGGCATGCGTCCGCGGATCCAGGCGTTGCCGTCAGTGGCGTCGGCGCCGAACCAGCGCTGGGCCACCGACCTGTGCCGGATCTGGGGCGGCCGCGATGGCTGGCTCACGCTGGCGCTTGTGATCGACTGCCACACCCGCCAGCTGCTGGGCTGGCAGCTGTCGCGCACCGGCAAGGCCACCACGGCCGCCGCGGCGCTGGAGCAGGCGTTGATCACCCGCTTCGGCACGCTCGGACGCGTGCCCGAGTCGTTCCTGCTGCGGTCGGACAACGGGCTGGTCTTCACCAGCCGTCACTACACCCGGCTGGTGCGCAGCTACGGCCTGAGGCAGGAGTTCATCACCCCGCATTGCCCGCAGCAGAACGGCATGGTCGAACGCGTCATCCGTACGCTCAAGGAGCAGTGCGCACACCGCCACCGCTTCGAAAGCCAGCAGCACGCGATGCGGGTGATCGGCGACTGGATCGCGTTTTACAACCACCGGCGCCCGCACCAGGCGCTCGGCATGAAGACACCCGCCGAGGCATATGCTTTAGCGGCCTGACCTGTGCAGGAACCGCTGGGTCATTACACTCGTGGGACACCTGGCAGGTCGCATCGTCGGGAAAGGTGCGCATCAGCCAGCCGGCGATCTGCTGCGGCGACCACTGCTGCTGCAGCGTGTCCGCCACGCGTTTCGCCAGCGCAGGATGCAGTGCCAGCTTACAAGTCTTCGGTCGATGCGCCCGGTCCCATGCCGCCTGATCCGCACGGCTGGCGCGGTAGCGCTCGGCGCCGCCGTTGCGCCTGATTTCCCGGCTGATCGTCGACGGCGCTCGGCCCAGCGCCGCTGCGATCGAGCGGATCGATTGGCCGGCAACCAACGCCCGCGAGACGTCTTCGCGCTCGGCCAGGGTCAAGGCCCGGACCGACCGGCGTCGCGTCGGTGGCCGGATACCACCGGTCGCCGCGAGGACCCTTCGAATCGACGGATGATGCCGATCAAACAGCCGGGCGATCTGATGGAGCGACTCGCCTTTCTGCCACCGATCCCACATCAGGCCCTTCTGGGTATCGGTGTACTGGATCCGGGTTCTTCGCTTCAACCGCAACACTCCTGCTGCCTAGGCAGCTAGCCATGTGTTGCATCGATCGTATGAAACCGCCACCCAAAGCGGACATACCAGCTTCCTAGCTCACGCAGGTCGCACACCTTCTTCATCTCCGATAGTGGGTAGTGTCAAGGTGGTACAGAAGCCTCGTGGATCGTGGGATGTGAGGTCCAGGTGCCCACCGAAGCGCTTTGCGATCGCGGCGACAAGCGCCAAGCCGAGGCCGCTTCCGCCCGGCACGGTCCGCCCACGCCAGAAGCGCCTTGTCGCAAATTGCAGCTCAACTGGCGTCATTCCCGGGCCGTGATCGCGAACGCGAAATCGCACTAGGCCCGGTCGGTGCTCTGCATCGACTTCGACCGGGTCGCACGCAGGCGAGTAGCGCAGCGCGTTGTCGACGAGGTTGCGTAGCGCTGCGACGGCGAGCTGCGGTGGAACGGCCAGCACTGGCGACGTAGCGCCGGGCTTGACGATGACGCGATCGCGGGCGCTGCCCGCCACTGCGATGGCCTGGTCAAGCGCCTCCGACGCGGTGATGCGAGTGCCGTCCTCGAACGAAATCTCGCCTTCCACCCGCGCGAGCATGAGCAGCTGCTCCAGCGTCGCACGCATGCGTGCAACGCCGGTCGCTGCGTCCGTGAGCGGTTCCTGCGCCACGTCGTCGGCCGCGAGCCGCGCCAGCTGCAGGTGGGTGTCGATGATGGTGAGCGGCGTGCGCAACTCGTGCGCGGCATCGTTGGTGAAGCTGCGTTCGCGCTGTAGGGCGCCGCTCGATCGCTCCAGGAGCTCATTCAGCGCCTGGATCAGCGGACGCAGCTCTGCCGGGAGATGGCTGCCGTCGACCGGCTCGGTCGCATCGACGGGGCGCGACGCCAGTGTCCGGCGCAATCCTGCCAGCGGCGCGAGCGCGCGACCCGTGCCGAACCAGAGGGCGGCGAGCCCGCCCAGCGCGGCGATGAGGACGGGCACCCCAGCGGCCAGCGCGACTCGGCGCCGCAGTAGCGCGCGCTCATCCAGCCGGTCCGCGGTGGTGATGTCGAACGCATCCGTGCGCAGCGTGTACGTCCGCCACGCGTGGCCGTCAATGACGGCAGTGCGGTACCCCGGCAGCGCCGCCGTGATCGGCGCACGGCCGCTTCCGCGCGTGGTCGCGACGATCTCGCCGCGCAACGTGCGGACCTGGCAGGCCATGCCCTGGCTCCCGGGAACGGTCAGCGCACCCTGGGCAGCGATCGCGCTGCCTCCGCGCGACGCGGATTGGGCGAGCAGGCCGGCGACCATGCGGGCGGACATCGCCAGCCGCTCGTCGAGCGTGCGCTGCAGGCCGCGGTCGAGGTCGCGCAGCATCCAGAGCGCGGCGCCAGCCCAGAGCACAGCCACCGAGACGCCGATCACCAGCACCAGCCGAAGGCGCAGGCTCATTGCTTCGCCCAGCCGAAGCGATAGCCCAGCCCGCGGACGGTGGTTACGACATCCGCCCCGAGCTTGCGGCGCAGGTGGTGGATATGCACGTTCACCGCATTGCTGCCGACATCCTGATCCAGTCCGTACAGGCGGTCCTTGAGCTGCTCCATCGAGAGGCAGCGACCATCGGCCTGCACGAGGCCGGCGAGCAGCGTCGCCTCGCGCCGGGAGAGCTCCACGGGCTCGCCATGCAGCCACGCCGAGCCGCTGCTGGGGTCGAAGCGCAGCGGGCCGGCCTCGACGAGGTTCGATCCGCGTCCGCCGGTGCGTCGCATCAAGGCATGCAGCCGGGCGACGAGCTCGCCCAGGTCAAACGGCTTGACGAGGTAGTCGTCCGCACCGCTTTGGAGTCCTTGGATCCGATCCCCGACCGCATCACGTGCGGTCAGCACGAGCACGGGGACCTGGTCGCCGCGCTGGCGCATACGTGCCAGCAGGTCCAGGCCATCGCCGTCGGGCAGTCCGCGATCGAGCACGACGGCATCGCACTCGGCATGCGCGAGCGCGAGTTCGGCCTGCGCCGCCGTCGCCACCGTGTCGGCGGTGAGGCCATAGGCGCGCAACCCGGCGACGATGCCGCGGGCGATCAGATCATCGTCCTCGATCACGAGGATGCGCATTGGCGGCTCCACGCGGATCCGGGCGGTCCGCGTTCCGGAATGCGAGGCTAATCGACGCCCGCTTCAGGGGCATGTGCGACGCCATTTAATACTGACTTAATCCGCGTGTACGACCGTGTCGGCCATGCACGCCATCCTTCTGCGCACGCTGCTCGCGTTGTGCGCGATCTTCCCCGCTGCCGCGGATGCGGGCGTCTTCCCGCTCGACGGCCAGCCCGAATTCCTCGAAGCGCGGGACGTGTTCCGGGTCGAGGTCGCTGACGCCGACGAGGGCATCGTGCGAATGCGCGCGACGATTCCGCCCGGCTATTACATCTACCGTCATCGACTCCGACTGGAGGCCGCCGGAACGACGGTGCCGCTCGTCCTGCCGCGCGGCCTGCCCAAGACCGACGAGTTCTTTGGCACGAGCGAGGTCTACCGGGACGCGGTCGAGTTCGAGGCGCGGTCGGTCGGTGGAACGACGGCCGTCCTGCACTGGCAGGGCTGCGCGGATGCGGGGATCTGCTATCCGCCGCAGACGCTGCGCCTCGCGCTGCCGGCCACGGCATCCAGGGCCGCGTCGCCGGCGCCGGCCGCACTGCCGGCGCCTAACGTGCGGACGGCGGCGCCCCGGGCGGCCATGGCTGCGGACGCGGATGCGACACTCCGCGGTTCGAACGAGGCATTGGCGGACGCGACGCGCGCCTCTGCCAGCGGGGCACCGCCGACGCCGGGCGCGAGCGCGTCGGAGCAGGCCAGCGCGCCGTCTGCCATCCCGGCAGCCGTTGCGCCCGATCCGGGGCAGGTCCCCGCCCTGGCCGAGGACGAGGCACTCGCGCGCCGATTGGCCGGAAGTGGCCTCGCCGTCTCCATCGCGGTGTTCTTCGGGCTGGGCCTGTTGCTCGCGTTCACGCCCTGCACGCTGCCGATGGTGCCGATCGTCTCCAGCCTCGTGGTCGGCGGGCAGCCGTCGCCCCGCCGGGCCCTGCTGCTGTCGACCGCCTACGTCCTGCCGATGGCACTGACCTATGCCGCGCTCGGCGTGGTGGCCGGGCTCAGCGGCGCGAACCTGCAGGCGGCGCTGCAGCAGCCGTGGCTGCTCGGCGGCTTCGCGGTTCTGTTCGTCGTACTCGCGCTAGCGATGTTCGGTGCATTCGAACTGCAGCTTCCCGTCTGGCTCCGCGATCGCCTGGACCGCGCCGGGCGGGGCACGGGCGGCGGCACGGTCGCGGGCGCCGCGGCCATGGGCCTGCTGTCGGCGCTGCTGGTGGGTCCATGCATGACCGCGCCGCTCGCCGGTGCGCTGATCTACATCGGCCAATCCGGTGATCCCGTGACCGGCGGCCTCGCGCTGTTCGCGCTCGGGCTCGGGATGGGGCTGCCCCTGCTGTTGATCGCCCTGTTCGGTGCGCGCGTACTGCCCAGGCCCGGGCCGTGGATGGCGCGGGTGAAGGCGGCGTTCGGCTTCGTCCTGCTCGCGCTCGCGGTCTCGATGGCCGGGCGCGTGTTGCCCGCGGCGGTCACCCTGTCGCTGTGGGGCGCGTGGCTGATCATGGTCGCGGCGGGCCTGCTGGCGCTGGGGGCGGAGTCCCCGGCTGGCGTCCTCGGGCGCTGGGCGCCGCGCGCGCTCGCGGCCGTCGCCGCGGTCTGGGCGATGGCCCTGATGCTCGGTGGCGCGGCCGGCGGCACGGACCCGCTGCGGCCGCTGGAGCCCATTGGCGGCGCCCCCGCCGCGGCCGCGACGCGGCCGGCGACGCCCGCCTACGTGCATGTCAAGTCGAATGACGATGTCGCGCGGCGGATCGCCGAGGCAGGCGCCCGCGGCGAATGGACGCTGGTGGACTTCTACGCCGACTGGTGCGTGTCCTGCCATGTGATCGAGCGCGAGGTGTTCGCCGACCCCGCGGTCGCGGCCGCACTGTCGCGCATGCAGGTGCTGCGGCCGGACGTGACCGCGAACGATGCGACCGACCAGGCGTTGATGCGTGCCTGGCAGGTGATCGGCCCGCCGACGCTGCTGCTGATCGGCCCGGATGGACGCGAACGCCGTGCGCTGCGCACCACCGGAGAAATCGCGCCCGAGGCCTTCTTCGAGCGCCTGCAGCGCGCTGGCGCGGGGGGCACGTGATGGTGAGCCTGGGACCGATTCCCTTGCCGCTGGTGCTGCTGGTCGCCGCGCTGCTGGTCGCCGTCGCGGTTGGCCGCTGGGCCGCTCCGGCCCACGGCGACGCCCCGCGGCTGCCTGTCGCCGGTGTCTTCCTCGACATGTTGATGGTGGGCCTGCTCGCGGGCCGCCTGGTGTTCGTGCTGCAGTGGTGGCCGCTGTATGCCGCCGATCCGTGGTCCGTCCTGCGCCCGGGCGACGGCGGGTATTCGGTCTGGGCCGGCGCGCTGGCCGGCTTGGCGTTCGGCGCATGGCGTGCGAGACGGACGCCGGCGCTGCGCCGCCCCCTGGTCTGGGGCGCCGCCGCCGGGCTCGCCAGCTGGGCCGTACTCGCCGGCATGCTGGTGGTGATGCAGCGCGCTGCCGTGCAACTTCCCACCGCGGAGCTGAGCCGGCTGGAGGGCGGCCGCGTACGCCTGGCCGACATGACGGGGCGCCCGATGGTGGTCAACCTCTGGGCGACCTGGTGCCCCCCGTGCAGGCGCGAGATGCCGGTGCTGGCGCAGGCCCAGGCCGCCAATGCCGGCGTCCAGTTCGTATTCGTCAACCAGGGCGAGGGCGAACACACCGTGCGCGGTTACCTGCGCGAAGGCGGCCTGCAGCTGCGCAACGTCGTGCTCGACGCGTCCTCGGCGGTATCGCAGCAGACGGGTGCGCGCGGGCTCCCCACGACATTGTTTTTCGCCGCCGACGGACGGCTCGTCGACGTGCACATGGGCGAGCTGACCCGCGCGGGCCTCGCGCAGAAGCTGCAACGCTTCGGCCCCGAGGCCGCGAACCCTTCCCGATCCCCCGACGAGGTAGCACGATGAAGCATTCCATTCCCGCGGCACTGGCACTGGCGCTCGCGATGATCGGCACTGCGGCCTGCAGCCGCGCGCAGGAGCCGGTGCCGGCGGCAGCCGCCCCTGCGACGAAGCCGCGCCCCGCGGTCCTGCGCACGATCGAAGCGCAGGGACTCGAGGTGCTCGGCGAGTTCGAGGCGCCGGGCGGCCTGCGCGGCTTTGCCGGCCTGGCCGGGCAGCGGCCGATGGCCGTGTACGTCACGCCCGATGGTGGGCACGCGCTGATCGGCATGCTGGTGGATGCCAAGGGCGAGGACGTCGGCCAGGCGCACCTGCAGCGCCTCGTCGCCGCGCCTGTTTCCAAGCGCGTCTGGGCGCAGCTGGAGAAGAGCACCTGGGTCGCCGACGGACGCCCGGACGCGCCACGGATCGTGTACACGTTCAGCGATCCCAACTGCCCGTACTGCAACCGCTTCTGGCATGCGGCACGGCCATGGGTCGACGCGGGCAAGGTGCAACTGCGCCACGTGCTCGTGGGCGTCATCCGGGATGACAGCGCGAACAAGGCCGCCGCCATCCTGGGTGCCGCGTCGCCGACGGAGGCGCTCGCGCGCAACGAACGCGCCTATTCGACCGGCGGCATCACCGGTGCGCCCACCGTACCGGCCGGTGTCCGCAGCCGGCTGGATGCCAACGAGCGCCTGATGCTCGAGCTCGGTTTCCAGGGCACTCCCGGCATCCTCTTCCGGGACGCCGCAGGGGTGGTGCAGCGCCGTTCCGGCCTGCCACCGGCCGAGGACCTGCCCGTCGTGCTGGGGCCGCGCTGACCCTCGCACGCTTGCCGGCGCGCGTGACGCACCGGTGACGTGCGTCCACGGCGCGAGCCGATCGGGTCAGGTCGGCGACGCGACAGACGACCTGGTCCTGATCTAGAGCGTGCTACAGAACGCCCGACAGGCCGATGCGGCCGCCTCGATGCACGGCAGGAAACGCTGATGGAGCTGCGTCTGATCCACATGGGTGACCTGCACGGTCATCTCGTGCCCAGGCCCCACCTGCGAGGCGACCATCCCGGCTTGCAGGGCGGGCTGGCTCGGCTGTACACGCTGGTGCAGCGCCTGCGCGGCGAGCATGGCAATGCGCTGCTGATGAACACGGGGGACACCGTGCAGGGCGGGGCCGAGGCACTGTTCACCCGCGGGCAGGCGGTGGTGGACGTGCTCGACCGTTTCGGCATCGACGCGTTCGCACCGGGCAACTGGGACTACCTGTACGGCAAGGCGCGCTTCCTCGAGCTGTTCGGGCCGGGCAGTGACGGGCATGGCGGTTGTCGCTGGGGTGCGGTGGCGGCGAATATGTTCGATGCGGACACCGGCGCCGCGCTTCTGCCGCCCTGGCGGCTGCTCGACGCGGGCGGCGTGCGCGTGGCCGTGGTCGGGCTGTCGAGCGAGCGCGCCATCAATGCGCTCGGGCCGTGGGCGACCGAAGGCATCCGCTTCACCGGCGATGCCGCCGAACTCGGCCCCCTGCTGGAGACGATCCGGAACCGCGAGACGCCCGACGCGATCGTGCTGCTCTCGGAGTTCGGCCTCGCCAAGAACCTCCTCATCGCGGAGCGGCATCCCGAACTCGCGGCGGTGCTGTCGTCGGACATGCACGAGGAGACGCGCGAGCCGGTGGTGGCGCGAAGCGGCGTGCTCGTCTCCGAGGTGGGGCAGGACGGCACTCGCGTGGGGCAGTTCGACCTTCTCCTCGACGGCGGTCGCGTGCGGGAATGGCGCTACCGGCTGCATGTCGTCGACGACACGCTCGACGAGGACCCGGCCATCGCCGCGTGCGTCGAGGCGGTGCGGCGGCCGTTCGTCTCCGGCCCGGGCTTTCGACCCCACGAGGACCCGATCAGCGGGGCGATCCTGCAGACCCCGATCGACACGATCGTTGGCCACGCATGCGTGGGCCTCCACCGGAGCGGCTTCGCCCAGGACCCGGTGCCCGCGGCGGTGCATGGAACCTCGAGCCAGTACCTGGCGGAGGCCTTCCGGCGACAGGCGCGGGCGGACATCGGCCATATGCGGGGCTTCCGCTACGGGACGCACGTGGCGGCCGGCCCGATCCGGCTGGAGGACCTGTACCACTACATGCCGGTGGGCCCCCAGATCGCGGTCGGACGCGTGAAGGGGGAGGCGGTGCTCGCCGATCTGGAGCGGAGCGCGGACGGCGTGTTCAGTCCCGACCCCTTCAAATGGACCGGAGGCTGGCTCGACGCGTATGCCGGCCTGCGCTTCGAGCTCGACGCCGGCGCGCCCGCGCATGCGCGCATCGCCGAGGTCCACGTGCAGCGTTACGGGCAGCCGGGCTGGATGCCCTTGGAGCCGGCCGCGGAGTATCGGGTTGCCGGCTACTGGTACTCGCGGCAGCCGGGAAAGATCGGCAGCCTCGATGTCGGAGCGGCGCAGGTGCTGCGCGGCGAAGACGGCGAGGTGCGCGACGCATGCGACGTGGTGCGCGACGACCTCGCCAGCGCGCCGGCCGACCCTGACATGGCCGGTATCCGGCTCGCGGCGCCGTTGCCCGCGGCGCTGCACGGCAATCCCGAGATCCAGCCGCTGCAGGGCGCGATGCGGCCGGCTGGCGGACCCTAGCCTCAGCGCCGCGCGGGCTGGCTTCCGAGCAGCTGGCCGTTGACCACCGTGCCGTAGGGCGAATTGGGGTCGTCATGGAAGCGTCGGCGCGTCTCGGCGACGTCGCCCGTGAACCGCGGATCCTGCGGGCGCTCGTGGGCATTCATGAAAAGCGCCGCGTCCCAGGCGTCCTGCTCGGTGAGCGTGCCGCCGCGCCCGAGCGGCATATTCGCGCGGATGAAGGCGGCGGCGTTGTCGAGCTGGTGCATGCCCGCGCCCCAGTTGTACGAATCGGGTCCCCATAGCGGCGGAAACACGTAGCGGCCCTCGGCCTTCTGCCCCAGGCCGTCATCGCCGTGGCAGATCGCGCAGTTGGCCGCGTAGACCTTCGCGCCGCGCTCGAAGTCGGGCGGGTTCGGCGCGTTCTTCGACTTCGGATACCCGGCGCCCGGCAGCGTCTTTCCCGTGGGTGCACCGCTCGCCATCCAGAACGAGTAGGCCTCGAGCGCCGCGAGCACCTCATGCCCGAGAGGCGGCGCCTTGCCGTCCATGCTGTACATGAAGCAGCCCTGCAGCCGCTCGGCGTAGCTGTTCACGCTCTGCGTCTTGGCGCGATACGCGGGATAGCGCACCCACGCGCCCCACAGCGGGGCCGAGTTGGCGAGCCGCCCGGCGTCGAGGTGGCAGTTGCTGCATCGCAACTGGTTCCCGACGAACTCCGGGGCGTGCGTGGGTGTGTCGGTGAAGATGTCGTGGCCCTTGCGAACGAGGTCGCCGAAGCCGCCTTCGGGAATCGCATCGAGCTCGGGTGGAGCGAACGCGGTATCCGCCGATGACGTGCCACCGCGACCGGCGACCGTGGCAGGCGGAGTCGCAGACGCCCGGGCCGCACGGTCGGCATCGCGCTTGTAGTAGTGCGGGGCGCGCACGTCGTCGTGGTTGCAGGCGCCCAGCAGTGCCAGGAGCGGGAGGAGCAGGGAAACGGGCCGTGGTCTCATGGGTCGCCTCCCGGACGGCGGGCGGGCTGCACCGAGAACCATTGCGCGACGGCGGCGATCTCGTCGTCGCTGAGCCTGGACGCCGGTGCGCGCATCAGGGCCTGCGGGTCGTTCTTGCGCAGCCCGTCGCGGAAGGCCTTCAGTTGCGCGCTGATGTACGCCGCGCTCTGTCCCGCCAGTGCAGGAAACGCGGCGCCCACACCGCGCCCGCCCGGGCCGTGGCACTGCACGCATGCAGGCACGCTCTTCGCCCAGGCGCCACGCATTGCGAGGCGCTGTCCGGCCGGGTCTCCACGCGCCGCCGTCGCTGCCGGCGGCGGTGGCAGCCGGGCGTAATGCTGGGCGAGCGCCTGACGGTCAGCCGACGCCAGTGCCTTGGCGATCGGCGACATCACGGCATTGGCGCGACGCCCGGTGGCGAAGTCGTCCAGTTGTCGCGCCAGGTACGCGGAATCGAGTCCTGCCAGGCGCGGGAAGCTTCCCTGCCCCTCGCCGGCCGCGCCGTGACAGCTTGAGCAGGCCGCTACCCCGGGCGCCCCGGCGCGGGCGATCGTCGCGGGGTCGGCCGCCATTGCCACGCCGGCGGACACGAGAAGGCCTGCAGCGAACAGCGTGCGACAACGCATGGCGATCCTCACTCGGGTATGAGCGCGAAGCCCTGTGACTGCAAGTGGACCAGTGTCGTCATGGCGGACATGTCACGACGCACCTCGGGTGCCACGTCCGCCGTCGCGATGCCCTGTCCGTGCAGCGCCTGCCCGCAGACGCTGACCACGGCGCCCGCCTGCCTCAGCGCGCGGATCAGCGGCAGGTTCGGATTGGCGGCGACGTCCGGGTGCCGCGCCCGGTAGCGGTCGTGCGTGAGGACGGCGGTCGTGGCGGGCCCGGAGATCACGACGACGACGTCGCCCGGCCGCGGGCGGATGCCCTCCTTGCCGAGCAGGTTGAGATAGCGCGCCGCCTTGTCGAGCGCGGGTGCGACCTTGTCCGGCGAAGCCGCGGCCCGGGTCGCCGGGAACACGGCGCGCACCGCGCCGGGCGACGGACGCATCGCCGCATCGGGCACCTCCGCAGCCTGGCCGAAGCCGGGAACCGCGACGAAGGGTGTCGCGCGAGCGCCTAGGGTCTGGCATCCGGCGAGCGACACGATCGCCAGGGCGACGGGGAGCATGAGGCGTGGACGTGGCATGTCGGTCACCCCTGCGGACTTTCGGCCATTTCATGGCAGTACTGGCGCAGGTGGTCCGGCAGGTCCGGCGGGCACTCCCCGCAGGCCTTGTTGCCGGGCACCGCGTAGTCGATGAACTTCGGGTAGGGCAGGTTGAGGTTCGCCATCAGTTCGACGAACTCCTCGAGCGTGCGATCGCCACCCAGACGCGGATTGCGCTGTTTTTCCTGCGCGATGCTCGACACCCAGCGCCCCTGGTAGTCGTGCGCCGGGTAGACCAGGGTCTCGCCCGGCAGCCCGAACAGCTTGCCCCGCACGGTCTCGTACAGCACCTGCGAGTCCCCGCTCTGGAAATCCGTGCGCCCGCACCCGTCGATCAGCAGCGCATCGCCGGTGAACACACGATCGCCCGCGACCAGCGCGAAGTGGTTGTCGGTATGCCCGGGCGTGTGCATGGGATCGATGCGCAGGCCGCCGATCTGCAGCGGCAGTCCGTCCTCCATCGGCACGTCGGCGCAGGGCAGGGCATCGAGGGCGGGGACCGCGATGCGGCTGCCCGCCTCGCGTCGCAGCATGGACGCGGACGTGATGTGGTCGGCATGGATGTGCGTGTCGATCGTCATGACGAGCTTCAGCCCGAGCGAATTGACGACCTGCAGGTCCCGCTGCCAGGCCGGCATGACCGGGTCGATCAGCGCGGCCTCGCCCGTTTCCGGGCACGCGAGCAGGTAGGTGTACGTCGAGGATACGGGTTCGAACAGCTGGCGGAAGATCATGGGAATTCTCCGTGGCAGGGCGTCAGGCGCCGCCGGTGGCGAGCAGGCTGGCGACCGCCGGCTCCAGGCTGGCCAGGCCCGCGGCCCGGCCCATTTCGAGGGCGTCCGTCGCCGGCGCGCCGTGGTGCCAGCCCTGCTCCAGCGCCACGAGCGCGCCGACCCGGTTGGCGCTCGCGCAATGGATGAGCACGGGGCCACGTCCCTCTGCATGGGCGAGCTCGTCCGAGAAGCGCTGCACCGTCTCGCGGGTGAGGTCCTGCACGCCGGCCACCGGGATGGCGACGTAGTGCAGGCCCAGGCGTTCGGCCGCTGCGCGCTCGTCGTACTGGTCGGGCTCGTTGGGAGCGCGCAGGTTGATCACCGTGCGGACCCCGTCGTCCGCCAGCTGCGCGAGCTGTTCGGGGCTTGGCTGGCCACTGCTGTAGCGGTCCTTCGCGAACGGGCGGATCGTGGTCATGCGTCGGCTCCAGTGGGGGGCGGGGAAGTCGGGTGGCATGGCGTCGTCGGCGCGCCGGGTGAGTTCGGGATCGAGCACCGCGAGCGCCTGGTGCTGGCTCAGGAACACGCGGCCGCTCAGGTGGTCGAGGAAGTGCGAACGCTGCAGGCGGTCGAGCACCGGGCCTTTCACCTCGGTGAGGTGCAGCAGGACACCCGCCTGCTGCAGACGCTCGTTGACGACTTCCAGGCTGTCCAGCGCGCTCGCATCGATGTAGTTGACCGCCGGGCACATCAGCACGACGTGGCGGATCTCCGGGCGGCGGGCGATCTCGTCATACAGCCGGTCCTCGAGATAGCGTGCATTGGCGAAGTAGAGGCTCTCGTCCACCCGCACCGACAGGACCTGCGGACTGGTCAGCACGGCGTGGCGTTCGACGTTGCGGAAATGCTCGGTGCCCGGGACCTGGCCGACGATCGCGATGTGCGGCCGGCTGGTGCGCCACAGGTAGAGCAGCAGCGACAGCGCGACGCCCGCCACGATGCCGGCCTCGACGCCCACCGTGAGCACCACGAGGATGGTGGCCGCCATCGCGGAGAAGTCGCTGCGCGAGTAACGCCAGGTGTGGCGGACCGTGCCGAGGTCGACCAGCGACAGCACCGCGACGACGATCGTCGCCGCCAACGCGGCCTGCGGCAGGTTGCGGAACAGCGGCGTGAACAGCAGCGCCACCGTCGCGATGCCGGCGGCGGTGAATACTCCGGCGAGCTGCGTGCGCGCCCCCGCATCGAAGTTGACGACCGAACGCGCGAAGCCGCCGGTGACCGGGTAGCCGCCGGTCAGCGCGGCCGCGACGTTGGCCGTGCCCAGGCCCACCAGCTCCTGGTTGGCGTCGATCCGCTCCCGCCGCTTGGCCGCCAGCGTGTGTGCGACCGAGATCGATTCGACGAAGCCCACCAGGCTGATGAGCGACGCCGCCGGTAGCAGCTGGATCCACAGTGCCATGTCGAACACGGGCACCGAAAGCGGGGGCAGGCCGGCGGGAACGGCACCCACGACGCGCACGCCACTCGCGGCCAGCCCGCCAAGGCTGACGGCGAGCGTGGTGGCGACGATCGCGACGACCGGCCCGGCCTTGGTCATGAAGTCCGCCGCCCGCGCCGGCAGGCCCGCACGGAGCAGCAGCGGCTTGAGCCCCTTGCGCACCCAGAACAGGAACGCCGTCGCCAGCACGCCGATGGCCACGGTTGGGCCATTGGCGGACGGCAGGGCGGCCACCAGGCCCGGCACGATCTCCAGCAGCGTGTCGCCCTCCTGGCGCACCCCGAGGATGTGCTTGAGCTGGCTCGCAGCGATCAGCACCGCGGACGCGGTGATGAACCCCGAGATCACCGGATGGCTGAGGAACGTGGCGAGAAAGCCGAGGCGCAGCAGCGCCATGCCGAGCAGCACCAGCCCGGAGAGAAGTGCGAGGACCAGCGCCGCGGCGACATAGTTCGCACTGCCGGTGGCCGCGATGTCGCCCACGGCCGCTGCGGTCATCAGCGACACCACGGCGACGGGCCCGACCGACAGCGTGCGGCTGGTGCCGAAGGCCGCGTAGGCGACGAGCGGCGCGATGCTCGCGTACAGGCCCACCTGCGGGGGCAGGCCCGCGAGCATCGCGTAGGCGAGGCTCTGCGGGATGAGCATCAGCGTGACGATCAGCGCCGCGAACAGGTCCTGACCGAGCGTGGCCCGGTCGTAGCCGTGCAGCCACGCCAGCGCCGGGATCCAGCGCGCGAGTGGTGCGGCTCGCAAGGATTCCGGGCGCATCGGCATCGCCGCCCCTCAGTCCTGTGCCGCGCAGTAGGCGGCATACAGGGCATCGAGCACGCCCATCGCCGGACCTTTGGCGAGCGAGTAGTGGATCGTCTGCGACTCACGCCGCGTGGTGACGAGTTCCATCTCCCGCAGCACGGCCAGGTGCTGCGAGAGGGCGGACATGCTCAGGCCGGTGATGGGCTGCAGCTCCCCGACGGAGCGTTCACCCTCCACCAGCTGGCAGAGCACCAGCAGGCGCGCCGGATGCGCCAGCGCCTTGAGCAGTGCGGCTGCTTCGTCGGCATGCCGCGCCATCTGCTCGGGCGACGGCATGGGACGGGCGATCTTCTTCGATGAACGTGGCATGGCGGTCTTAGTTTAGTAAGCGCTTGACAAGGTGGCGTGACGGATCTAATTTAGCGGCATCTAAAGTGCAGCGCAAGGAGCTGTCCTATGAATCCGCAGGTCCAGAGCTTCTACGACCCCGCGACGTTCACGTTCACCTACGTGGTCTATGACCGCGACGGCGGGCGCGCCGCGATCGTCGACCCGGTGCTCGACTACGATCCCGCAGCGGCCCGCGTCTCGACGGCGTCGGCGGATCGCGTGCTCGCCTTCGTGCGCGAGCGCGCGCTCACGGTGGACTGGATCCTCGAAACGCACGCCCATGCCGACCACCTCACCGCCGCCGCGCACCTCAAGCGCGCGACTGGCGCGAAGGTCGCCATCGGCCGTGGCATCACCCAGGTGCAGGAGCGTTTCAAGGCGCTGTTCGGCCTCGAGCCGGAATTCGCCACCGACGGCCGCCAGTTCGATCACCTGTTCGTCGACGGCGACACCTTCCGCATCGGCGACCTCGAGGCGCGTGCCATCGCGACCCCCGGGCACACCGATGACAGCCTGACGTATCTCGTCGGCGACGCGGCATTCGTGGGCGATACCGTGTTCGCACCGGAAACCGGGACCGCACGCGCCGATTTCCCCGGAGGCGACGCGCGCAAGCTGTACCGGTCGATCCGCAGCCTGTTCGACCTGCCGGCCGACACCCGCCTGTTCCTGTGCCACGACTACCCGCCGGCCGAGCGCGAAGCACGCGCGCAGAGTTCGCTGGATGAGCAGAAGCAGCGCAACGTGCACGTCGGCGGCGGGGCGGACGAGGAGGCGTTCGTGAAGATGAGGACCGAACGCGATGCCGGGCTGCCGGCCCCCAAGCTGATCCTGCCCGCATTGCAGGTCAATATCCGCGCGGGCGAACTGCCGCCGCCGGAGCCGAACGGCATCCGCTACCTGCGGCTGCCCCTGAACCAGCTGGGAGGCGGGGCATGAGCACGTGGATAATGGCCCTGGCCGGCGGCGTGCTGATCGGCCTGTCGGCGACGCTGCTGCTGTGGCTCAACGGGAGGGTGGCCGGCGTGAGCGGCATCCTCAACGGGGTGCTGTTCCCCAAGGCAGGGGATGTCTCGTGGCGGGCGATGTTCCTGCTGGGGCTGATCGCGGCGGCGGGCGCCTACATGGCGCTCGTGCCGGGTGCACCGCTGCCGCGGACCGACTACTCCCGCGTCGCGCTGGTGATCGCCGGGGTGCTCGTCGGCTTCGGCACGCGGATGGGCAACGGCTGCACGAGCGGCCATGGCGTCTGCGGCCTGGGGCGGCTGTCGATGCGTTCGCTGGCGGCCGTGCTGACCTTCATGGCCACCGCCATCGCGACCACGTTCGTGGTCCGCCACCTCTGGAGCTGACGATGAAGAAGTTCTCGCTTGCCGCCCTGTTCTCGGGTGCGCTGTTCGGCCTGGGCCTGGCGATGTCGGGCATGACCGACCCGCGTCGCGTGCTCGGCTTCCTGGACCTGTTCGGCGACTTCGACCCGACGCTGATGTTCGTGCTCGGTGGCGCGGTGGCGACCACCACGCTGCTGTTCCGTTTCGTGCTGCGTCGCGGCAGCCCGGTGCTCGCCGATACGTTCCAGCTGTCGAGCCTGAAGCACGTCGACCGCAAGCTGCTCGCGGGCGCCGCCCTTTTCGGGATCGGCTGGGGCATCGCAGGTTACTGCCCGGGCCCCGCGCTCGCGGGCCTCGGGATCGGCTCGGTCGAAGCACTATGGTTCATTCCGGCAATGCTCGCCGGCATCCTGTTGCACCGTGTCGTCAATCGCGCCTGAGGAGCACGCCATGAAGCTCATCGCACCTCTCGTTCTCACCGCAGCACTTGCAGGCGGCTGCGCCACCACGGCTGCGCCGGCACCATTGCCGGCGATCGCCGACGCGGTCGCACCCGTCCCTGGCATCGTGTCCGCGGGACGTCTGCAGCCGGGTGACATCGCTCGCGTGCGCGAGGCGGGCATCCGCCATGTGATCGACCTCACCCCCGATGCCGAGACGCCGGACTTCGACGAAGCCGCTGCCGTGCGCGCCGCGGGCCTAGGGTATTCGAACCTGCCGCTGCGCGGTCCCATGGACCTCACCCGCGAAAACGCGCTGGCATTCGACGCGCTCGTTCGGGGTGCCCCGAGGCCGGTTCTAGTGCACTGCGCCAGCGGCAATCGCGTCGGCGCCATGGCCGCACTCCGGGCCGTCTGGGTCGAGGGCAAGCCCGTGGAGGAGGCGATCGCCATCGGCAAGGCCTGGGGGCTGAGGGGGCTCGAGGCGGAGGTGCGGCGCAGGATCGAGTCCGGTACCCCGCAGTCGGAGACCTAAGCTCCGCTGGCCATTGACGAAAACGTGCGAGAGGCCGACATGGAGTCAGTGAAGACGGCACCCGTGCTGGGGCTTCGCGAGAATGCCGGCCAGTTCGCCCTGCTCATGCTCGTCAACGCCTTCGTGGGCGCCATGGTGGGCCTGGAGCGGAGCATTCTGCCCGCGATCGCCGAGCAGGATTTCGGGCTCGTCGCACGCACGGCGATGCTGTCCTTCATCGTCGCGTTTGGCATTTCGAAGGCGCTGACCAACTACGTCGCCGGCCGGCTCTCGGACCGGTACGGGCGCAAGCTCGTTCTGGTGGCCGGATGGGCCGTCGCGGCTCCGGTGCCGTTCCTGCTCATGTGGGCACCGGACTGGAACTGGGTGCTCGCGGCCAACATGTTGCTAGGGGTGAGCCAGGGGCTGACCTGGTCGACCACCGTGATCATGAAGATCGATCTCGTCGGCCACCGGCAGCGCGGCCTCGCCATGGGGCTCAACGAGTTCGCCGGCTATTTCGCTGTGGCCATGAGCGCGCTCGCGACCGGCTGGGTCGCGGCTCGCTACGGTTTGCGCCCCGAGCCGTTCTACCTCGGCATCGGGTACGTGGTCATCGGATCGGTGCTGTCGGTGTTCGCGGTGCGCGAGACGCTGCATTTCGTACATCACGAAACACACAGCGTGGCAGGCCCAGTCGAGCCCCTTAACCAACGCGAGCTGTTCTGGAAGGTGAGCGTAGGCGACCGCAACCTGTCGAGCGTCAGCCAGGCCGGTCTCGTCAACAACCTCAACGACGGCATGGCCTGGGGCCTGTTTCCGCTCGTCTACGCAGCGGCAGGCGCGAGCATCGCTGAAATCGGCATGCTGGCGGCGCTGTACCCGGCCGTCTGGGGTTTGGGACAGATCGTGACCGGCGCGCTTTCGGACGTGTGGGGCCGGAAGCGGCTGATCGTTGGCGGAATGTGGGTGCAGGCGGCCGGCATTGCCGTCACCGGCCACGCGGGCGAGCTCATGGGCTTTGCCATCGGCGCCATCCTGCTTGGGGCAGGCACGGCCATGGTGTATCCGACGCTGCTAGCGGCCATCGGCGATGTCGCGCGGCCGGATTGGCGGGCGTCCGCCGTGGGAATCTATCGCCTCTGGCGCGACCTTGGGTATGCAGTGGGTGCGGTGCTCGCCGGACTGCTAGCCGACTTCTACGGATTGGGCTCTGCGGTCTACGTTATCGCCGGAGTGACCGTCCTCTCCGGAACGCTCGCCGCATGGCGCATGTCCGAGACGCGTATCGCGGCAACAAACGCGGGCTAACTGATTGACCGGCGACGGCCGGTCTAGGCCAGGCGCTGTGGGCTCCATGGAAGGATGGGCACCACCGGACGTCCGCTATTGGCCGAAAGCGGACGCTGGCTGACGAGCCCACGATCTCTCCCCAGTGAAGTCCGTAGAAGGTATGAGGGACATATTCCGGGTCACGGCAATGCCAATTGGCCCGCCAAACGGGCGTCTCATGTGTGCTTGCGACAATTACACCTGCTGGGTGTAATTGGGGTGTAATTACCCGCGACGAACGGAACTCGACCGTTATGCGTGCCGCCGCTAATCCCTAGTCACGTTGTTTTGGGCCTGAGCGTGCTTGCATCGGTCGCGCTCAGCCTTCAATGAGCATGCGTCCGGCCGGGCGGCCGCCGCCTGAGCGCCTTGGCAACAGGGTGCCGGAGCGGCGTATGGCCCAGCGCCACGCGCAAGCCGCCCGCGTGACACCACGACCCTGAACATTGCATGGAAGCCCTCGTGGGTGGGAAACGCCTGGTCCGGACACCTCGGGGCCGTAGACCCAGATCCATCGACCGTCCCTAAGCGCGTTGCGCTAGGTAGCCATGGAGTCACCTTGGCCCGCGGCCGGGGCCAAGGTGTGGGTGGCGGTCCTGCGCCGCAGCGTGCTGGCGGGCTGACGCGTCACCGATTGCGTCGGTGCGTCCGCTTCAATCCGAAGCGGACGCGCCGCTCGTCGCAGACGGGCAGGGTGTCGTGCTGTCGCCGAGACCGATTACGGCTGCACGGCCGTCTTGTCTAGAAGCCTGGCTGCCGGGTTGTCCTCGACGCCGCCGGCTTGGAAGTAGCCAATGACGCTGCTGACGGCCCGATGTTCCGTCATTGCCATCAGGGCGGGCAGGGCGACACCCTGGCGGCCACCTTCCGTCACGAATCCAGATCGGAGGCTGTGGCCTGCGAAGTCGCCATCGAGCCCCGCACGCGCCGCGCGCCGCTGGACAACCCCGGCGACGGCCGCCGGCGACAGACCTGGGCCGATGCGATTGGTCCAGAGGCGTCGAAAGATCCGGCCCTCCATAAGTCCGCTTGCACGGATCCACGCCTCCAAGGCCTCGGCCGCGACCCCGAGCACCGGTTTGTCGGGCGTTGAATTCGCACTCGGTCCGGCCTGCTGCGTCTTGCTGTGCTGCAGGCGGTAGACATAGCCGCCGTCCGGCAGGCGCTTGAGATCCGCGAAGTCCGCCGCGGCGACCTCACTGCGACGACGACCCCCACTGGCGAAGGCGAAGTAGAGCAGGGCGCGGTCGCGAAGCCCCTCGAGCGTCTCGTCGCAGGTCGCCACCAGCGCCTCGAGCTCTCGCCGGGTAATCGCGGTCTTCTTGATTGGCCGATCGCCACGTTTGTTGGCGGCACGGCGGGCCCGCGCCAGCAGATGCCGCACAGGAGGCTGCTCGCAGGGGTTCTCGACGCGGCGCAGCTGATGGGCCTTGGAGAGCACTGCGATTCGGTGCACCACGGTGCTCAACTTCAGTGGGCCTGGCCGCTGCTTGAAGCGTGCCCGAACGAGCTGAGCATCGAGGGCCTCCGGCAGTTCCCACGTCATCCCTTTGGCCGAGCGCCTGGCGATGTGGTCGACGATGAACTGCACAACCGCGACCTCGGGTACTGGTAGCTCGATGGCACGCCCGTAGCGCCCCTGAAACCAGGCGGCCCAATAGCGAAGCGCGCTGGCGTAGCTGCGCGTCGTGTTGGCAGACGCCGCTTCCTCGAGGATCTCCTTGACCGCGCTCTCGGCGGCCTCGGCCAGCTGATCTGGCAGAAGAAGTGGGGTATCAGCGAGTACGGCCAGTTCAGCGTTCTTTGACATATGTAATATGTAGCACGCACTACGGGATCATTGCGATACCCGCGATAACAATCCCTTATCGCGGTTGGGTTTCGGCAGAGTAGGGCACCCAGTAAGGAGGTGTAAATGGCCCGCGGCATCACCCAATCCGACGTCGATCGCGCCGCCGACACGCTGCTGGCGCAAGGCGAACGCCCCACCGTTGAGCGTATTCGCCAGTTTCTCGGCACCGGCTCGCCGAACACGGTCACGCGCTTGCTCGACCTCTGGTGGAAGGCGCTCGGCGGGCGGCTGGCCACGTCTGCGGCCAAAGTCGCGCTCCCGGATGCGCCACCGGCGGTGGTCACGCTCGCGTCGCAGCTCTGGGAGCAGGCCCTTGCGGCGGCCCAGGAGCATGCCGAAGCCGGCCTGGAAGGCGAGCGCAGCGCGCTCGCGGCAGCAGGTCTCGAGGCCGACGCACGCGTGGCCGCGGCTCACCAGGCGGCCGAGGCGTCGGAAGCCCGCGCCGCTGAAGCGGCGGCCGCGCTGCTGACGGCGCACCAGCGTCTTGAGGATCGCCAGCGTCTGGTCGACCAGCAGGCGGCGCAGATCCTGGATTTGACCGCCCAGCGCGACCACGCGTTGCTGCGCACCGAGCAGCTTGAAGCCGACGGTGCTGCTGTGCGCAACCGCCTCGAAGGGCTGCAGCAGGAAGCGGAGACGACCCGTGTGGCGCACGCTGCTCACGTCCGCGCGGTCGAGGATCGGGCCCACGCCGAGGTGGATCGGGCGCGGCAGGAGGCGCGCGACCATGAAAAGGCGCTGCACGCGGCCGAGAAGGGCCGAACGGCGCGGATCCGCGAACTCGAGGCCGAGTTGGCACAGAGCCGCACTATCGCGATCGACACGAACCGCGCGCTCGCGTCGGAACAGGCACGGCGCGAGACGCTCGAGCAGCAGCTCGCGGAGGTCCATCGCCGGCTGGACGCGGCGCTGCAAGCCGCGCCGCGCGCAGCGCGCTTGAGCGCGCCGCGGCGCCCGGCCGTCACGCCCCGACGCCCTCGGCCGCGCTGATGCGAACGCCCGGCATCTAAGTAATACTGATCACCGTGACCACGGTGATCGAGCTCGAGCGACTGAAACAGCAGGCCATCGCAGACCCGCGGTGCGAGGGGGCATACCTACGCGCGCTGCTGAGCGCGACGTTGTATGTGCACCCGCCTCGGTCGGACGACTCCGGCAGGTTGCGTTTCCTGACGTTTACGAGGCCCGATGGCCTGACCGTCATCCCAGCGTTCAGTCACGTCGGAGCCGCGCGGATGGCCGGGGGAAACGCCGCGCGTGTGGCGTCAACGCGGGAACGGGCGCTCTTCGAGGGGACCCGGGGCGCGGTCCTCATGTTGGACGCGAACGAGGTCGGCACGACGCTCTACCCGGAAGAGATCGCCGCCCTGTTGGACGGCGGGCGCGCCGCCCCAGCACCCGTCGCGCTTGATTGCCACGAAGGCTTCGAACTTCTGCCGGCGTCGGGGCGAGACAGCTGGCTGCTTGAGTTGCTCGCGAGTGCACTGCAACCGGTGGAAGCGGTCGAACGCGTACACCTCGCTGCGGCCTGCTCGCCGGCGGGCACGGGTGAGGCCGATCGTCTGGTGGCCATCGTTGCAGCGCTTCGCGCCCATGCCGAGCGGGCCGCACGCGCGGTGGCCGTCGCCCTGGAGAGCACGCCCCGCGCACCGCGGCTGTCGCTCGACCTGGTGACCCATGACCCTGGTGACGCCTTTCCCCCCGAACTGGTCGGCAACGTAGAACAGGGTTGGACACGTGAGCTGCGCGCCGATGAAGCGTACCGGCGGGGGTAGTCGTGCTGCTGTTTCTGGACTTCGACGGTGTGCTGCAGCCGCTTGGCGTGCCAGTGGGCCCGGGTCGAGTGCGGTCATACAGCGGGCCGAGCCTCCCCTATGCGACGGTACTGACCGAGATCCTCGACCGGTACCTCCCCAGCTTGGACGTCGTGGTGAGCTCCACTTGGGCGCGCACGCGCTCAACCGAAGCCGTCAAGGGCCTGTTGCCGCCGGCGCTGGCGGAGCGAGTCATCGGTACGCTCTGGGAGCATCCGCCGCCGCGGCCGTTGAGCCGCTACCGCCACATCCAGTACTGGTTAAAGCGTGTGTACGTGACTCGTCCGCCCAGCTGGCTGGCGTTGGATGACGACGCGCGAGGATGGCCCGAAAAGGAACGTAGCCGGCTGATCCATTGCGCAGCGCCGATCGACGACCCGCTTACGCAGCAGGCTCTGCTGGCGACCTTGGGGCGTTTCTACTGGTCCGATCTGTGGTGGGGGAGCGGGCCGGCACCGCAGGCCCCGGACCTCCGGCGCGCTCACAAAGTGATGGTTACCTGGCAAATTCCGAAGGACGTGAGGCCCGTGCTACTCGGCAGCACTCGCGAGGAGTTTGAGCTGCGACTCGACCTGCTGCTCACGGTGTTCGCGGTGCCCCATTGGCCGAGCCAGCGGGAGCTCGGGTGGCCCGGGCAATGGCTGCACCTGCCGTGCAAGGAGCTCGACGGAGAACGACCGCTACAGGTCATGCTCATGCATGGCCCCGAAGGCATTCGACGAGTCCGTGACCTGGTCTGGAGCCATTGGAGCGACCGCGCAGGGAGTGGCGAAGCTTATGAGTGAACGAATCGCTTCGACGGGCGACGAACTCGCAGACGTGCGAACAGTATTGCGAAAGCTCGGGCAGCCGCGCGAGGCGAAATCGTTAGTTTGAGACTGGGCTAACGGTACGCGGCGGGAATCGGGAAGTCGGCGCGCGAGCATCCGGGCTCACGCGATTCGGTGTAGTGGATAGGCTGCCGCGGACCACTGCGAGTGACACGCGGTCGGGGTCGCCGTACTGCCGAGCTGTACTGGATCGGTTGTAAGAGAGGTCCCACGGAGCGGGAAGCCTTGGCAGCGGATCACTCCGAGTCGCTCGCCAGCCAAATTCGACGCATTTCCAGCACAAATCGGTCGAAATCAGGTGTTGCCGTCAGGTTAGGTTGAATTTGGGCGCAGCAACCTGATGCTTGCAGAAACAAAGACCTACAGCGCCTTTGGGTAAAAATAAGATGCCGAAATGCGTCGAAATGAGCCAGCTGGCCATCATCGATCCCATGTGGTTGGAAGCGGGGAAGCTTTCGCGCGGACGTGCCGCAACGCCATATGGGTGCGTGGTTTGAATTACATAATAGGCATTATGCGAAGTTCTGTCTGGTGGCGTGGCTCTATCAGCGCCCACCGCGCACCAGTTGGATCCTTCCCTCGTCAGCTCTTCGCTTACGTGCCTCCGCTGGCGACTTCGGGTGCGCATCACCGGCAGTGCAGGTGCACGTACTCCTGCCAATGCCGCAACGTATCGACGTTGCGTGCCAACGGGTAGCGGCGTTCCCATTCGTCGCGTTCGTTGCGCGCCTGCCAGCACGTCACGCCGTCGGCATTGGGACGCGTGGCTTCCACCACGTGCGCCGTCGCCGCTCGCGCCCGGGCGTCGCGCCGGTCCATTTCGCTCTGCGTGGCGGCGCGACGCGACGCCGGTGACGGTTCGGCATCCGGGACGTAGCCGACGGCGCGGGTGGCGCGCGCCTTCTCGTCGCAGGGCTCGGATTGGAAGCTGACCGGCTTGCCCTTCTGGACGCAGCGATACACGGTTCCCGCCCGCACAGGCGCGGCGGCCGGCAGTAGCGCAGCGACGACGCTGAGTCGGACCATCGATTTCCCCCTTGTCGTGGAGCGTACAGCGCACCGGCACGCCGTCGCCTAGGAAGTTGTCCCGCGGTGTCGACCCCGGTGCGCTGTCCATTAGCCGCAATTCCCTGCGGGCTTGCGGCGCCGGCACTGCCGCAATGGGGCTCGGCGGCCTGCTGCGGCCCCTTTCAGCGGCGGTATTCACCGCCCGCGCACTTCGTTGCCAAACACTTTCGGCGGCCCCTACTGTGACGTATCGAGCCGGCGCATCCCGCGCCGCGCCGTCGGGTAGGCGATGGACATCCACCCTGCCCTCAAGGGGATCCAAGTGTCGAAACGTCGTGTCGCCATCACCGGGCTGGGAGTTCTCTCGCCCGTGGGCCAGTCCGTGCCCGAAGTTGCCGCCGCCCTCAAGTCGGGCGCCTCCGGTATCCGCGTGATCGAAGTGCCGAAGCTCACCGGCCAGTACCCCGCGGGGGTGGTCCAAGGGCAGTTTTCGGATCGCTTCACCCGCCTCGAGCGGCCGTTCCTCGACCGCACGCACGAGATGGCAATCGTCGCCGCGCGGCAGGCCATCGAGGACGCGGGGCTCGACGATTTCGACGCCTATGGGCCGCGTGCGGGCGTCTACTACGGCAACGTCAACGGCGGCGCCGTATCCGTGCAGAACTGGTGCGAGGAAGTGCTGGTCAACGGCAAGCAGAAGGCGCGCCCGTTCACCGCGATGTCCATCATGTCCAACAGCGGCGCCGCGCAGATCTCGATCCGCCACAGGATCCGCGGACCGGTGGTCACCCACGCCAGCGCCTGTGGTTCGTCCGGCGTCGGCATCGGCGAAGCCATGCGGGCGATCGCCGATGGCTACCTCGACGTCGCCGTCGCGGGCGGCGCCGAAGCTCCGCTTACCGCGGCGCTGATCGGCGTGTTCGACGGTACGCGAGCGCTGTCGCCCGTGGATCCCGAGGATCCGTCGCGCAGTTGCAAGCCGTTCTCGCGCGACCGCACAGGCCTCGTGCTCGGCGAAGGCGCGGCGTTTCTGGTGCTGGAGGCGGAGGACGTCGCGCTGAGCCGTGGCGCGACCATTCACGGCTACCTGCTGGGCTACGGCGTCAACAGCGACGCGCACCACATCGGCATGCCGGAAACGAAAGGCCAGGTCGAATGCCTGAGGCAGGCGCTGTCCAATGCGGGCATCGACGCGTCGCAGGTGCAATACGTCAACGCACATGCGACGGCCACCATCGGCGGCGACGTGATCGAGTCCGCCGCCATTCGAGAAGTGTTTGGGGAAGGGCCCGACGCGGCATTCGTCAGTTCGACCAAGTCCGTCCACGGGCACCTGCTCGGCGCGACCAGCGCGCTGGAATGCGTGCTGACGGTCGTCGCGATGAACGAGTCCGTCCTGCCGGCCAGCGCACACCTGGGCGTCGTCGACGAACGCTGCCGCCTGAACCACGTGGGCGAGCGACCGCGCACCGATCACCCGTTCGACGTCGCCGTCAGCTTTTCCTGCGGCTTCGGCGGCACCAATGCCGCGCTCGTCGTCGGCAGCCGCCGCAGCCCCGAAATCACCGCCAACCCCTGAGGATCCGAAGCCATGAGCGCCCTGCCCACCTACCCCGACTACTCCGCCACATCCATCGCCGCCGCCCCGCGTTTCAGCCGCCGCGTGGTGGCCGAGCGACGCAGCATCGACCCGAGCACCCAGTGGGTGCGATTCGAGCCCGATCCCGAGACCGGCCTGCAGAACTTCACCTCCGGCCTGGTCGCTGAATTTCAGAACCTGGTCGACTCGATGATGCGCCCCGCCGCCGTCGAGCCGCCCGCTTATACCGTCGTGCAGTCGGCGCATCCCGAATACTTCAGCGTGGGCGGCGATCTGTCCTTCTTCCGTACCTGCATCGCGAATGGCGACGCGGAGACGTTGCGCGCCTACTCCATGCGCTGCCTCGACTTGATGTACGCGTGGTCGACCCGGCTCAAGTCGCGCACCACGTCGATCGCGCTGGTGCAGGGACGCGCGCTTGGCGGCGGCTTCGAGATGGTGCTGAGCACCGACTACGTGATCGCGGAGGAGCGCAGTTCGTTCGGCTTCCCCGAGATCATGTTCGGCCTGTTCCCCTGCACCGGCGCCATGGGCCTGCTCGCGCATCGCATCGGCGCACGCGCGGCGGAGCGCATGATGACCAACAAGAAGATCTACACCGCGCGCGAACTGCTGGATATGGGCCTGATCGACGAGATCTGCGAGAACGGCGGCGGCGAGCTCGCGGTCAGCCGTTACATCCGCGAGCACAAGAAGCGCCAGCGCGCGCTGTTCAAGATCCAGGAAAGCCGCGCGCGCCATTCGCGCTTCGATTACGAGGAAGGCGTGCAGGTCGTCGACGACTGGGTGGAGCTGGCGATGGCGCTGACGCCGGACGAACTGCGCCACATGGAGATGCTGGTGCTGCTGCAGAAGTCCGACCCGGCGGCGAAGCGGCGCCCGGCGGCCTAGGCCGACTTCGAAGCCCCGCCGGCGAACGGGGCTCGAAGCTGCTCGAGCGCCGCAAGGCTGGCGTCGACCGTGGCCGTCAGCTCGTCGAGCAGGCGCTCGCGCGACGACGCCAGATGCGCGGGCGTGGTCTTCATCAGTCGCTCGCAGAGGTTGGCGAGTCGTACGGCGCCGATGCTCAGCGCGACGCCCTTCATGGCATGCGCCTGCAGGTGCATGCCCGAGAGGTCCTCCGCCGCGATCGCGGCCGACAGCTGGGGCAGCAGCGACCTGATGTCGTCCATGCCGTCTCCGAGCATGGCGTGGACGAAGGCCGGCTGGTCCTTGATCTCGCGCAGCGTCTGCACCACGGACGGGTCGACGTATTCGACGGGGACGGCGGCGAGGCGCACGGGCGGCGGCGCGGGCTCCGCCACGGCCGCGGGTGCGAGGCCCGCGGCCTCGTCCGGGAAGACCGACAGCAGCGCCTGGCGCAGCTTGTCGAAGGTCAGCGGCTTGTAGACGATGCCGGCCGTGCCCGCCTGGTTGAGGCGGGCCGCGGTCGCGCTGGACGTATCAGCGGTGACGAAGAAGGTCGGCGCAGGGTCGATGCGGCCGAACGCATAGGTCTGGTAGACGGTCAGGCCGTCGATGTCGCCCATGTTGAAGTCGAGCATCACAGCGTCGAAATCGCGACTCGCGAGATGCTGCAGGGCCTCGGTGCCGTTGCGCGCGCCGGTGACCTCGTGGCCGTCCTTCAGCAGCATCTGCTGCAGCAGCTCGAGGTTGATGCCGTTGTCATCGGCCACCAGGATGCGCTTGGGCGAAACGCGTGCGGCGGCGTGTGCATCGTTGTTCGCCGCCGGCATCTGCGCCGTCGGCAGGCTGATCTCGAACCAGAACATCGAACCCTGACCCGGTGCGCTGGACAGCTCCAGCTCGCCGCCCATGCGCCGGACGTGCTCGCTGGCGATGGTCGTGCCGAGGCCAGTGCCGCGGTACTGGCGGCGGTCGCCCGTCTCCACGCGATAGAAGGGTTCGAACAGCTTGTCCTGGTGCTCCAGAGGAATGCCGATGCCGGTGTCGGTGACGCCGAACCACAGCCGGTAACTCCCCTCCTCCGCGCCGAGCAGCTTCACCTCGAGCCGCACGCTGCCCTCCGGGGTGAACTTCACCGCGTTGCCGGCGAGGTTCATCAGCACGCTTTCGAGATCGCGAGGCCGACCGAGCACCGCGCGATCGATCGCGGGATCGACCTCGACCACGAAATCGATGCCCTTGCCGGCAGCTGTTTCCTGCAGTGCCGCCTGCACGTGCGATGTCACCGTGCGCACGTCGAACGGCACCGGCGTGCCGGACGAGGTCTGGACCCCGAGGCGGGACAGGTCCAGCAACTGGTCGATTTCGCTGCCGAGCGACGCGGACAGCTTGAGGATCGTGGCGATCAGGCGGTCCGATTCGCGCGTGCGGCTGCCCGCCTCCAGCAGTTCCGCCGCGGAGACGATGCCCGTCAGCGGCGTGCGCAGCTCGTGGCTGACGTTGGCGAGCAACTGGTTCTTGGCGCGGCTCTCGTGCTCGGCGCGCGCCTTGGCGTCGCGCAGCTCGCGCATGAGCGTACCCGCGTACATGGGCACCGCCACGAGCAGGATGAAATGGGATAGACCGAAGAATGGATGGCTCTTCCAGAACGGCGACAGCACCAGCACGCCGGCGAAGCCGATGATCGACACGCTCTGGCAGATCCGCATCGCCCGCGGACCGATGCGGAAGCCGAAGCCGAGCGTCGTGAATATGTAGAAGCCGATGATCAGGATCGACGATTCGCCGCCGGCGGCGAGCCAGGCCGAATAGATCAACGGATCGAGCACGGCCGTCGCCAGCGCGATGCCGCGGCTGGAGCGCCGAGTCGGTCGGCGCGAGGCGTAGTAGGTCAGGATCGTGTAGACGATGTACGTCGCGATGACGGCGATGACCGCCGCGGCCTCGTGCCCCGGCCGCGACTGGTACAGCGCGAGCACGATCGCCACCACCGCGACTGGAAGGCCGACCTTGACGCGGACGCCTGCCTGCGCCTGTACGGCGCGTCGAATCACCTCGGGACTGACGTCATCCATGCTGTTTCTGTCCTGATCCTTGTACGATGACGCGGAGACGGAGGCCCCTCAGATGGAACGCGAAAACATTTTCAGCGTAGTGCGATCGCTCGTGGCCGAGGAGGTCAAGGTCGACGAGTCGCGTATCAGCGAAGCGACCACCAAGGACGAGCTCGGCATCGAATCACTCGAGATGGCCACGCTGCTGGTCGGCCTGGAAGCGGAGTTCGGCATCACCCTCGAGGATGTTGCGCTGGGAAGCAACCCCACGATGGGCGAGATCGTCGATCTCGTCGAGGCGAATATCGGCCCTGCGGCCTGAGAGTTTAGTCCCGCTCCGCGCCCCGCGGTCTGATGGTCGGCCGCTTGGCGTTCATTTGTCGACGACGAATGGCGCGCCGATGTCCGGTGCGCCCCGGCCGTACCGTGGCGATAGCGGCTTACCGTCCGCCCGGGGCAGCTCGCAGGTGTCGCGTTCCCCGCCCGGGGCTGCCACCTCGAGGCGCCGCTTGCCGACACGCGCTCAGGCATCCGTCGGCATCAGCCTTAGGGCTTCGTCGAACAGTCCCACCACCCGCGATGCCAGGCGCTCGCGATCGGGCGCGCTCATGCGCACCAGCGCATCGGCGACTGCGTCGGCGCCGTAGGCGATATCGGCCAGCAGTTCCTCGAAGCGGAAACGCAGTGATTCGGGCAGGTCCGCTTCAGCGTCGATGCGGGCCAGTGCGATGTGCGCATGTTCGAGCCTAGCGACGAGGCCGGTGTCGGTGCACAGCGCTAGCACTGCATCCTTCAGGGCGGTGTATCCGTTCGACGTCATGCGCGTTTGCCGGTGAGCGGGCGAAAAAAAACCGCCGGCCCGAAGGCCGGCGGCTCGAAGCGGAATCAGACCGCCGCGTCCTTGAGCTTCTTCAGCGGGCGCGCCTTGAGCTTGACGGACGCCGGCTTGGCGGCGAACCACTGCTCTTCCTTCGTGAACGGGTTGATGCCCTTGCGCTTCGGCTTGGCCGGGACGTCGACCTTGGTCACCTTGAGCATGCCCGGGAAGGTGAACGTGCCGCAGCCCTTCTTGTGCAGCGAGCCGTGGGCGGCTTCCTCGAGGGCGCCCAGCACAGCGCGGATGTCGCGCGGGGCGAGTTCGGTGCGCTCGGAGATGTAGTTGACGAGGCCGCTCTTGCCCAGGGGCTCGGTCACAGGCTTGATCTTGGAGGCACCGCTCGCTTTCTTCGTCGCCATGGTTTGCAGGTTCCGGGTGGAAGGAATGCGCGTTATCGCGCGAGAACGGCCGGCTTGCAAGAGGGTTTCGCCGTTTTTCGTCGGAAAAAGCCTCGATTTCGATCCTCCGGCCTGTCCGGCGGTGTCCGGAGCCGGGACGAATGGCATGCGATCGCGCGGCCCGCAGTCGGCATGCGGCGGCAGCCGTCGCCGGGGTGCGCGGCGGATGGCTATCGGCATGCCTCGAACACGCGCGCCTGCAGCGAGGACAGCAACGCGTACGTGCGCTTGAGCCCCGCGCGACGTTCGCCTTCGTCGCGCTCGCGGCGCGCCTGCGCGCAGGCGTCGGGTGGCGATACCTGGCGCGCCGTACGGGCGGGGCCTCGCGTCGACCGTGGCCTCGCGATCCTTGGCCGATCGAGCGGTCGCGAACGTGCGGCGGGCGCGGGCTCGAGCGGCGGGTCCGGCGCCGCATCCCATGTGCCGGCCACGCGCTCATGCGCCGCGCAGGGCGCGCTCTGGTAGCGCGCGCGTCCGCCGGGCGACACGCATTTCTGCACCGTCTGCGCGCATGCGGACCCGGCGGCCAATACGGCAGCGGCGAGTACGACAATCGAAAGGTAACGATTCATCGCAGGCTCCTCCCTCGAAGCCCAGCATCGCGCGTACGCACCGCCGGCGACGTCGGAGCGAACCGCGTCGCCACGTCCGATTAATCCGAGACGCCCGCGCCGCGGCGCGGCATCATAGGCGGCCGCTCACGGGATACCCGCATGCACGACGCTCCCCTGCCCGCGCCGGACCAGCTCCGCCTCGCTGTCGTCGGACTCGGCTACGTCGGGCTGCCGCTCGCCGCAGCCTTCGGCGCGCGCTACGACACGCTCGGTTTCGACATCGATCCCGAGCGCATCACGGAACTGCGCGGCGGCGTCGACCGCACCGGCGAGATGGACGCGACGTCGCTGCAGGTGCCCGGCCTCCGCTTCGAATGCGACCCGTCTTCGCTGGGCGGCTGCGAGGTGTTTGTCGTGACGGTGCCCACGCCGGTCGATGCGTCCAAGCGGCCGGATTTCTCGCCGCTGGAGGCCGCAAGCGCGACCGTCGGCCGCGCGCTGCGTCGGGGCGGCGTGGTCATCTTCGAATCGACCGTGTACCCGGGCGCCACCGAGGAGCGTTGCGTGCCGATTATCGAGCGCGTGTCCGGGCTCGTGTACCGCCGGGACTTCCACGTCGGCTACAGCCCCGAGCGCATCAACCCGGGCGACCACGGCCGGCGGCTACCGGACATCATGAAGGTGACCTCCGGGTCGTCCGACGCGGCCGCGGAATTCGTCGACGCGCTGTACCGCTCGGTCGTGCCGGCGGGCACGCATCGCGCGTCCAGCATCCGCGTCGCGGAGGCCGCGAAGGTCGTCGAGAACATCCAGCGCGACGTCAACATCGCGCTGATGAACGAACTCGCGCTGATCCTCGACCGCCTAGGCATCGATACCGTCGAAGTGCTCGAAGCCGCCGGCACCAAGTGGAACTTCCTCCCGTTCCGGCCGGGGCTCGTCGGCGGGCATTGCATCGGCGTCGACCCTTACTACCTCGCGCACAGGGCGCAGGAAGTGGGCTATCACGCGGAACTGATCTCGGCGAGCCGGCGGATCAACGACGGCATGGGCGTGCACGTCGCGCACCGCGTGCTGAAGCTCGCCGCGGCGCGTGGCGCGGCGCATCCGCGGATCCTGGTGCTGGGCCTGGCGTTCAAGGAGAACTGCGGCGACCTGCGCAACACGCGCGTGGTGGACATCATCGCGGAGATGCGCGCGTTCGGTGCCGAGGTGGACGTGCACGACCCGCGCGTGGATCCGCGCGAGGCGCATCGGGAATTCGCGCAGGACCTGCTCGAGACTCCGGAGCGGGGCGCATACGACGCGGTAGTGCTGGCGGTGCCGCATCGCGAGTTCCTCGATGCAGGCATCGAAGCCCTCCGCGCGTACGGGCGCGAGGGGGCGGTGATCTACGACGTCAAGGGTGCCCTGCCCCGCGACGCGGTCGACGGGAGGCTCTGAGATGCGCGTACTGGTCACCGGCGCAGCAGGCTTTATCGGTGCGCACCTCGCACGCCGGCTGATCGAGCGCGGCGACGAGGTGCTCGGCTACGACGATCTGAATCCGTATTACGACCCGCAGCTCAAGCGCGACCGGCTCGAAAAGCTGGTGCCGGCCGACGGCTTCCGCTTCGTGCACGCGCGGCTGGAAGACCGCGATGCGCTCGACCGCGCGTTCGCAGATTTCCGCCCCCAGCGCGTGGTGAACCTGGCCGCGCAGGCGGGCGTGCGCTATTCGCTGGAGAACCCGCGCGCCTACGTCGACAGCAATCTCGTCGGTTTCATCAACGTGCTCGAAGCCTGCCGCGCCAGCGCCGTCGAGCACCTCGTGTACGCGTCGTCGAGTTCGGTCTACGGCGCCAACCGCGAGCTGCCGTTCTCGGTCGAGCATCCCGTCGACCACCCGGTCAGCCTGTACGCCGCGACGAAGAAGGCGAACGAGCTGATGGCGCATACGTACAGCCATCTGTATGCGCTGCCGACGACGGGCCTGCGGTTCTTCACCGTCTACGGCCCGTGGGGCCGCCCGGACATGTCACCGTTCCTGTTCGCCAAGCGCATCGCCGCGGGCGAGCCGATCGACGTGTTCAACCATGGCCGGCACAGCCGCGACTTCACCTACATCGACGACATCGTCGAAGGCGTCGTACGCACGCTCGATCGCCCGCCCACCGCGCAGGACGATCCGGCGCTGCTCGCGTCTCCCGCGACGTCGACGGCGCCCTATCGCGTCTACAACATCGGCAGCCACCGGCCGGTCGAGTTGCTGCGCTATATCGAAGTGCTGGAGGAATGCTTCGGACGGCGCGTCCAGCGGCGGCTGCTGCCGATGCAGCCGGGCGACGTACCGGATACCTACGCGGACGTGGAAGCCCTGCGCCGCGACACCAGCTACGCGCCGTCGACGCCCGTGGAGGAAGGCGTGGCGAAGTTCGTGGGCTGGTATCGGGACTACTACGGCGTCTGATCGTCCGGCGGCGCTTCGCCGCGTGCGTGCGCCCGCATCTCGCGCAGCCGCGCGAGCTTCTCGCCAAGCTTGATTTCGAGCCCCCGCTCGACCGGCCGGTAGTAGACGCGCTCGCCCATGGCGTCCGGAAAGCCCGTCTGGTCGAGCGCGATGCCGCCCGCGGCGTCGTGGTCGTACTGGTAGCCCTTCGAATAGCCCAGCGACTTCATCAGCTTGGTCGGCGCGTTGCGGAAGTGCATGGGCACGTCCTGGGTGCCGTACTTGCGTACGTCGCCGCGCGCTTCGCCCCAGGCGACGTAGCCGGCGTTGGATTTCGCGGTCGTCGCGAGGTAGATAACGACCTGCGCGAGTGCCAGCTCGCCTTCAGGGCTGCCGAGCCGGTCGAAGGTCTCCCACGCATCGATCGCCATGTCGAGCGCGCGCGGGTCGGCGAGGCCGATGTCCTCCACCGCCATGCGCGTGATCCGGCGTGCGAGGTAGTTCGGGTCCGCGCCGCCGTCGAGCATGCGGGCCAGCCAGTAGATCGCGGCATCCGGATTGGAGCTGCGCACCGACTTGTGCAACGCGGAGATCTGGTCGTAGAACTGCTCGCCGCCCTTGTCGAAGCGGCGCGTGCGGTCGGCCAGCACCTGCGCAAGCGTGGCCTCGGCGATCGCGCCGCCCTCGCCCGCCGCGAGCTCGGCGGCGATTTCCAGCAGCGTCAGCGCGCGCCGCACGTCGCCGTCGGCGGCCTGCGCGATCTGGCGCAGCAAGTCGGCTTCGATGCGCAGTTGCTCCCCGCCAAGGCCGCGTTCGGCGTCGTCGAGCGCACGCTGCAGGGCTTCGACAAGGTCGTCGACCCCGACCGCCTCCATCACGTGCACGCGGCAGCGCGACAGCAGTGCGGAGTTCAGCTCGAACGATGGGTTCTCGGTGGTCGCGCCCACGAACACGATCGTGCCGCGCTCGATCGCGGGCAGGAATGCATCCTGCTGCGCCTTGTTGAAGCGGTGGACCTCGTCGACGAAGAGCACCGTGCGGCGACCGCCGGCGAAGCGCTCGGCGGCTTCCGCGAGCACCTGTCGCACGTCCGGCAGGCCGGAGAGGACAGCCGAAATCGCGCGGAACTCGGCGTCGGCGTAGCGCGCCAGCAGCAGTGCCAACGTGGTCTTGCCGCAGCCCGGCGGCCCCCACAGCACCATCGAGTGGACGCGCCCGGCCTCGACGGCGCGGCGCAGCGCGGAATTCGGCGCGAGCAGGCGCTTCTGGCCGACCATCTCGTCGAGCGTGCGTGGGCGCATGCGCTCGGCGAGCGGGCGCATCGCGTTGAGCGCGGGATCGTCTTCGAAGAGGGCCGGGGTGTCGCGACGTGCCACGGTGGCGAGCTGCGGGAGCGGGCCCGCACCTTACCAGCCGTGCGTCACAGCGTGGCGACGGCGTCGGTGGCCGTCGGCCCCAGTTCATAGTGCACACGGATCCAGCGCTTGGCCACGCTGTCGTAGAGGCCCTGCACCTGCGCCGGCGTGGCGCCGTCGCTGCCGAAGTCGGCGATGCCCTGCCCCTGCACGCGCACGAAGCGGCCGAGCGGCGCGGCCTGCACGTCACCCGACGTCCAGCGCACCGGCTGGCTCTGGAACTCGCTGCGCAACGCGGTCTCGACCTGGCGATCGAGCGACGCGGCGAGCGTCGAGCCCTTCGCCACGGACTGCGCCTCGGCGCCGCCGAGCGTCAGTTGCGGATAGGTGACTTCGGCGCTCTCGGTGTCGAACGTCGCGTCGAAGCGGAACGGGATCCACTCGCCGTCACCGCCGATCTGCAGGCGGCCGTCACCGCTGACCTGCCGGTCCTGGATGCTGGCCGGCAGGATCGCGACACGGTCCAGCTGCACCATCACGTCGCCGGCATCGAACTGCCGCGAGATGCTGCCGATCACCGCAGCGGCGACGGCGTCGTCGACCTGCTCGCGTGCTTCCAGGCGTGCCTCGGCTGCAGGCAGGACAGGCTTGGCCACGAGCGGTGCCGGCGGCGTGCGATTGCCCGCCACGAGCGAGGTCGCGGCCAGGGCGGAAAACGTACCGACGGTGAGGAGAGCGGTGCGGAGAGGCATTGGAGCGGTCCTGCGACGCAGACGTGGCATGTGAAGACCACTGTCGAGGCGTGAACGTGCAGGGCTCGTGATATCCCGCGCCGTTAAGTCCCTGATTCGCCTAACGGTTAAGGCTGCAGTCGGCGAGGCGGGAAACGACGAAGGGGCGGTCGCCCGCCCCTTCCACTGCCGATGTCTATTCGGCTCAGCCGCCGATCACGTCCACGCCCTTGGGTGGCGTGAAGCGGAACGTCGCCGCGGGCATCGCGCCATTGCGCTTCCAAGCCGAAAACGAGATGTCGGTGCGCTGGCCGAGCTGGTCGACTACCTGCATCCGCGACAGCCCCTGCGGCCCGAAGCCGAGCTTGGCGGTGCGGAAGCCGGCAGACGACGCGTCGCCCTTCGGCGTCAGCGTGACCCACTCGAGGCCATTGGAGGTCCCGGACTCCTGCACGGCGAACTGTGCGTCGAGCTTGGACGGGTCGATGAGCGCGGTCAGCGGGCTGCTGCGTTCCTCGGCGCCCTGCGCACGCTTGGTGACCTGCTGCAGGTCCGGCTCGTAGATCCAGACGGTCTTCCCGTCGGCCACGATCTGCTGCGGATACGGCTTGGCGTACTCCCAGCGGAACTGGCGCGGTGCGGACAGCGCCACGCGGCCGCTGCTCGACTCCTTGAGCTTGCCCTTGGCGTCGAACACCTGCTGGGTGAAGCGGCCGTCCAGGGTCTTGAGGCCCTTGGTGAAACTGTCGAGCTGGTCGCGGGCCCCGGCCGAAGCGGCGCCGGCGAACAGCATCAGGCCGGCCGCGACGAAGGTCGTCATCGAACGCATGGCGATCTCCAGATAAAGGTCAGCCGCGAGTGTGGGCGGCCTTCCATGAACAGGGCGCGAGTATCGCCCGGACAGCGCCACGCCCTTCAGCGCGGCGCCGGGATCAGTGTTTCGGCGGCGGCGGCGCCAGTACGCTGCGGTCGCCGTTGTGTTCCGGCGGGCTGACCACGCCCGCGGCCTCCATCGCCTCGATCAGGCGCGCGGCGCGGTTGTAGCCGATCTTGAGTCGGCGCTGGACGCCCGAGATCGACGCGCGACGGCTCTCGGTGACGATCCGTACCGCCTCGTCGTAAAGCGGGTCCGACTCGTCCCCGCCACCGCCGCTCGACTCCGGCAGGCCGGTCGGGCCGACGACCACGCCGTCGCCCATGGTCTGCACTTCCTCGAGCACGCCCTCGATGTAATCGGGGCCGCCGCCGATCTGCTTGAGGTGCTCCACGACGCGATGCACTTCCTCGTCGCTGACGAACGCGCCGTGCACGCGCTCGGGCATCGACGTGCCGGGCGGCATGTAGAGCATGTCACCGTGGCCGAGCAGCGTTTCCGCACCGGACTGGTCGAGAATCGTGCGCGAGTCGATCTTGGAGGACACCTGGAACGCGATGCGCGTCGGGATGTTGGCCTTGATCAGGCCGGTGATCACGTCGACCGAGGGGCGCTGGGTCGCCAGGATCAGGTGGATGCCCGCCGCGCGCGCCTTCTGCGCGAGCCGGGCGATCAACTCCTCCACCTTCTTGCCGACGATCATCATCATGTCGGCGAACTCGTCGATGAAGACGACGATGTACGGCAGCGGCTCGAGCTCGCGCGGCACCTCGCCGGCCTCGGCGTTCGGCCGGAACAGCGGGTCCATCAGCGGCTGGCCCGCGTTGATTGCGTCCGTCACCTTCTTGTTGAAGCCCGACAGGTTGCGCACGCCTACGGCCGACATCAGCTTGTAGCGGCGCTCCATCTCGGCCACGCACCAGCGCAGGCCGTTCGCGGCCTCCTTCATGTCGGTGACGACCGGCGCGAGCAGGTGCGGGATGCCCTGGTAGACGCTGAGCTCCAGCATCTTCGGGTCGATCATCAGCATCCGCACGTCCTTGGCGGAGGCCTTGTAGAGCAGCGACAGCACCATCGCGTTGACTGCGACCGACTTGCCCGAGCCCGTGGTACCGGCCACGAGTAGGTGCGGCATGCGAGCGAGGTCGGCGACCGTGGGGCGGCCCGCGATGTCCTTGCCCAGCGCCAGCGTCAGCGGGCTCGCGGACTTGTCGTACTCCTTCGACCGCAGGAGCTCGGACAGATAGATCATCTCCCGGTTCACGTTCGGGATTTCCAGCCCGATCACCGACTTGCCCGGGATCACATCCACCACGCGCACAGACTTTACTGAAAGTCCGCGCGCTATGTCCTTGTCGAGACTTGAAATCTGGCTGACCTTGATGCCCGGCGCGGGCTCGATCTCGAAGCGCGTGATGACCGGGCCCGGATAGGCCCCGACAACGTTCGCGTCGATCCGGAAGTCCTTGAGCTTGAACTCGATCTGACGGGACAGCGTCTCGAGCGTGTCGGTGTCGTAGCCCTTGGGCTGAGGCTTGGGGTCATCGAGCAGCGCCAGCGGCGGGATACCTGTGCCGTCGGGCACATGGAACAGCGGGATCTGCTGCTCGCGCTTGGCGCGCTCGCTCTTTTCGACCACCGGCGCCGGCGGCGGCTCGATCCTGACCGGCTCGCGCTTCTCGCGCTTCTCGGTCTCGACCTTGCGCACCTTCTCGCGCTCCTCGCGGAGCACCTGCACCTCGCGGCGCTGCTCGACCTCGCGGGCACCGCGGCGGAACAGGCCGGAGACGAGGGGCCCGGCGGTCATCAGCATGCCGCCGAGGCGATCCATGACCGCGAGCCAGGACAGACCGGTCGCCAGAGTCACCGAGGTGAGCAGCAGCGCCAGAAGGAACAGGTTGCCGCCGAGCTGGCCGAAGCCGCGGCCCAGCGAGCGGCCGACCAGCTTGCCGAGGATGCCGCCGGCGCGCGTCAGGTCCTCGCTGCCCCCCAGGCGCAGGTGCAGCAGGCCGGTCATGGCGATAAGGAACGCGACCAGGCCGGTCAGGCGCAGTGCGGGCGTGAGGTCGCCCTTATCGCCCTCGGCCTCCTTCTGGAACATCGCGATCCAGACGATCGAGCCGAGGATCACCGGCAGCAGGTAGGCCGTGTACCCGAACAGGTTGAACAGGATGTCCGCGACCATCGCACCGACCGCGCCGCCGAGGTTCTGCACGGGTGCGGTCACGGCGCCGGAGCTGGTCCAGCCCGGGTCCTGCGGCGAATAGGTGAAGAGCGTCGCGACGAGGTACAGCAGCGCGGGCGCGATGAAGATCAGCGCGATGTCGCGCGCCATGCGCTGCCGACCCGGCGAAGGCGCCGGTCGCGGCGAGGAACTGCGGGCCGCGCTCGCGGCCTTCTTGCGGGTTGCGGCGGGTGCCTGCGCCACGTGAGAGTTCGCCTCAGCTGGTGCGTCTTAGTCGTTGAATATACGTGAAAACCGGCGCCGCATACGGCCGGCGCCGGTCTCCTCGGGTCGCACGGGCGCGACCGGTACCGCGGATTTTGCCGATCGCCGTCTCAGTCGGTCAGAGCGGCATGCCCTGCAGCGCCGGATGGACGATGCGGCCGCCCTCGACGTTGATGCCGCGCACGAGCGCCTCGTTGCCGCACCAGTCGCCGCCCGCCAGCTTGTTGACCCACGGCAGGATCGCCGCGCAGATCGCCTGCGACGAGGTCTGCGGCACGGCGCCCGGCATGTTGGTCACGCAGAAGTGGGTCACGCCCTCCTCCACGTAGGTCGGCTCCTTCCACGTGGTCGGGCGCGAGGTCTCGAAGCAGCCGCCCTGGTCGATCGCGATGTCGACGACCACCGAGCCCGGCTCCATGCCCGCGAGCATTTCGCGCGTCATCACGTGAGGTGCCTTGGCGCCGGTGACCAGCACCGCGCCGATCACGAGGTCGGCCGAGGCGACTTCGCGCGCCACCACGTCATGGTAGGGGTACAGTGCGGTGACGTTGTTGCCCAGGCGCATCATCTCGTCCATTCGGTCTTCGCGCATTTCGAAGACGGTGACGTTCGCGCCGCCGGCCGCCGCGAGCGCCGCGGAGGCGCCGCCCGCACGGCCCGCACCGAACACCACGACCTTGCCCCGCTCGGTGGCCGACAGGCCGCCAAGCAGCTTGCCCTTGCCGCCCATGGGCTGGTGCAGCAGGTGCGTGCCCACCTGCACGCCGATCTTGCCGGCGATGACCGACATCGGCGCCAGCAGGGGCAGGTCGCCGTTGGGCAGCTCGACGGTCTCGAACGCAACGCCGGTCAGGCCGATGTCGAGCAACTGCTTCGTCAGCACCGGCTCGGCCGCGAGGTGGAGGTAGCAGAACAACAGGTGATCCTTGCGCAGGTGCTGCAGGTCGCCGGCGATTGGCTCCTTCACCTTCACGATCATCTCGCCCTTCTCGTAAAGGGCGGCGGCGTCCGGCGCGATGTTGACGCCGAGGCGGGTGTATTCCTCGTCCTTGAAACCGCTCTTCAGGCCGGCGCCCTGCTCCAGCCACACCTCGTGGCCACGCTTGACGAGGTCGCCCGCGGCGGCCGGGACGAGCGCGACGCGCCCTTCGAGGGTCTTGGTTTCCTTCGGTACACCGATGCGCATTGCTGTCTCCGTGACGCCCGCAGCCGCGGGCGGCGGCGAAGGCGCGAACTGCGTGGGATGGGCCGCGGTGTTGCACACCGCGCCTTGTGCTGCCGTCATGCGACCGCCAAGCTATGGCGCTTCCTGTCGTGCCGTTACGGCGGCGGAATGATGCGCCTCGAAGGGCTTCGTTCCATATGCCGGAATGCACGCATCACATAGCGCGCCATTATATCCATGACCCTTTCGAAGCATTCGCGGCTGCTCATCCTCGGTTCCGGTCCTGCCGGCTGGTCCGCCGCCGTCTACGCGGCCCGTGCGAACCTCAAGCCCGTCGTCGTCACCGGCCTGCAGATGGGCGGCCAGCTGATGACCACGACCGAGGTCGACAACTGGCCGGGCGACCCGCACGGCCTGATGGGCCCGGACCTCATGGCCCGCATGCAGGCACATGCCGAGCGCTTCAATACCGAGGTCATCTTCGACCACATCCACACGGCCGACCTCTCGGCCCGCCCGTTCCGGCTGGTCGGCGACAGCGGCGAGTACACCTGCGATGCGCTGATCATCGCGACCGGCGCCACCGCCAAGTATCTCGGCCTGCCGTCCGAGGAGGCCTACAAGGGCCGCGGCGTCTCCGCCTGCGCCACCTGCGACGGCTTCTTCTACAAGGACCAGGACGTTGCCGTGGTCGGCGGCGGCAACACGGCGGTCGAGGAAGCGCTCTATCTCTCGAACATCGCCCGCAAGGTCTACCTGGTGCATCGCCGCGACACGCTGCGCGCCGAGAAGATCATGCAGGACAAGCTGTTCGCGAAGATCCAGGCCGGCAAGATCGAGCCGGTGTGGCACCACGTGGTCGACGAGGTGGTCGGCAACGAGGCGGGCGTGACCGGCCTGCGCGTGCGCTCGGTGCAGGACGACTCCATTCGCGAGATCCCCGTTCACGGCTTCTTCGTCGCCATCGGCCATACGCCGAACACCGCGCTGTTCGAGGGCCAGCTGGCGATGTCGAACGGCTACATCACCGTGCAGTCGGGCATCGAGGGCAATGCGACGGCCACGTCGGTCGCGGGTGTGTTCGCCGCCGGCGACGTCGCCGACCAGCACTACCGCCAGGCGATCACCTCGGCGGGTTCGGGCTGCATGGCCGCCCTCGATGCCGAGCGCTGGCTCGACAAGGGCGGCTGAGGCCGGAGGCGCGCCGCGATGACGCTGCGCGCCCGCTGGCTCGGGCGGCTCGACGAGGTCGATGCCGCCGCCTGGGATGCACTCGCCGGCGAGGCGAATCCATTCGTCCGCCACGCGTTCCTGTCCGGGCTTGAGGCCACCGGCTGCGTCCAGCCGCGCATGGGCTGGACGCCGCGCCACCTCACGCTCTGGCACGGCGATGCGCTGGTCGCCGCCGCCCCCTGCTACGTCAAGACCAACTCCCACGGCGAGTTCGTCTTCGATCACGCCTGGGCCCACGCCTACGCGCGCTATGGGCTCGACTACTTCCCGAAGCTGCTCTGCGCGGTGCCCTACTCACCCGTCACCGGTCCGCGGCTGCTCGCGCGCGACGACGCGTCGCGTCGCGCCCTGCTCGACGTGCTGCGCCGGCAGGACGCCGGCTACTCGTCCGTCCACGTCAATTTCCACACCGAGGCCGAAGACGCCGCGTTCAACGAGGCGTGGCTATCGCGTGTCGACGTCCAGTACCACTGGCGCAACGACGCCGGCTGGACCGATTTCGACGCCTTCCTCGGCGCGATGGACCACAAGCACCGCAAGAACATCCGCCAGGAGCGCGCGAAGGTCGCGCGCGCCGGCATCGCCTGCCGCATCGTCCACGGCGACGAGGCCAGCGACGACGACCTGCGCGCGATGCATGGCTTCTACCTGCAGACGTTCGCCGAGTACGGCAACCGGCCCGCGCTGACGGTCGAATTCCTGCGCCACCTCGCCACGACGATGCCGCGCTCGCTGGTGATCGTGCTGGCCGAGCGCGACGGCGCGCCCATCGCGGGCGCGCTCTGCCTTCGCGGCGGCGACACGCTCTACGGGCGCTATTGGGGCAGCACCGAACAGCACCGCGGCCTGCATTTCGAGACCTGCTACTACCAGGGCATCGATTACTGCCTCCGCGAAGGCCTGCGCCGCTTCGAGCCGGGCGCGCAGGGCGAGCACAAGCTCGCGCGCGGCTTCCTGCCGACTCTCGTCCGAAGCCGGCACTGGATCGCCGAGGCTGCCTTCCGCGAGGCGCTAGGGGACTGGTGCGCAGAGGAGCGCGAGGCGATCGCCGGCTACGCAGCGGGTCTTCGCAACAGCACGCCGTTCCGCGAAACCCCGGCGTGAGTCCGCTGCGGCTGCCGTGGCTCGACGATCGACCGGATGCGCCATTTCCGGACCCGTCGACCGCGCTGCGCGAACCCGACGGCCTGCTCGCGGCCGGGGGCGACCTCCAGCCCCTGCGCCTGCTCGCGGCCTACCGCGCCGGCATCTTCCCCTGGTTCTCCGACGGCGAGCCGCCGCTGTGGTGGTCGCCGGACCCCCGTGTGGTCTTCCGCACGGACCGGGTCGCCACCTCGAGACGCTTCCGCCGCAGCCTGCGAACCTCCATGTGGACGGTCCGGGCCGACACCGCTTTCGAAACGGTGATCGCGCACTGCGCCGCGGTGCGCCGCCGGGGCCAGCACGGCACCTGGATCACCGGGGAGATGCAGGACGCCTACGTACGCCTGCACCGCCTCGGCCATGCGCACTCGGTCGAGGCCTGGGACGGCGAGCGGCTCGTTGGTGGCATCTACGGCGTCGCGATCGGCCGCGCCTTCTTCGGCGAAAGCATGTTCAGCCTGGTGCCCGACGGCTCGAAGGTCGCCCTGGCGGGCCTGGCTACACGTCTGCACGACTGGGGTTGGCCGCTGATCGACGCCCAGGTCGGCAACCCCCACCTGCTCTCGCTGGGCGCGGAAGCATGGCCCCGCGGCGAGTTTCTGGCTGCGGTGTCCCGCCTCGTCGACCAGCCGGGACTCGAGGGTTCCTGGACCTCGGCCTTCGGCTCCCTGCCGGCCTCCGCCCTCGCCCGTCCACCTGCCTGAACGGCCGTTTTGCGCCGCCCGCCGGCCCCGTGGCACAATCCACGGCTTCCCGAGCCGCTTTCCGCGACCATCCAGGACACCAATGGCAAAAGACGACGTGATCGAATTCGAAGGCACCGTGTCGGAAACGCTTCCGAACACGATGTTCCGCGTTCGCCTCGAAAACGGCCACGAGATCATCGCCCATATCTCCGGTCGCATGCGCAAGAACTACATCCGCATCCTCACCGGCGACCGGGTCAAGGTCGAGATGACGCCCTACGATCTCACCAAGGGCCGCATTACCTACCGTATGAAGTAAGCGCTGCGGTGCGGACACGAAAAAGGCGGCCTCTCGGCCGCCTTTTTGCGTTTCAGGCTGGCGACGCCGTCAGTTCTCGACGGTCGCCGGCAGCAGCTTCTCCGGCTCGGCCTTGGCGTCCACGACGAGCTTGTCGTCCTGCACGTCCACCGACACGCGGCCACCGTTCACCAGCTTGCCGAACAGCAGTTCGTCCGCGAGCGGGCGCTTGATGTTCTCCTGGATGATGCGGGCCATCGGGCGCGCACCCATCTGCGGATCGAAGCCGTGCTTGGCGAGCCAGTCGCGGGCCTCCGGCGTGGCGTTGAGCGTGACGTTCTTCTCGTGCAGCTGGGCCTCCAGCTCGATAAGGAACTTGTCGACCACGCGGAGGATGTGATCCATGCCCAGCGGCTGGAACTGCACGATCGCATCCAGGCGATTGCGGAACTCCGGCGAGAAGCTGCGGCGGATCACCTCCATCGCATCCGAGGCATGGTCCTGTCGCGTGAAGCCGATCGAACGGCGGGACGCCTGGGCGGCACCGGCGTTGGTCGTCATCACCAGGATCACGTTGCGGAAGTTCGCCTCGCGACCGTTGGTATCGGTCAGCATGCCGCGGTCCATCACCTGCAACAAGATGTTGAAGATGTCCGGATGCGCCTTCTCGATCTCGTCGAGCAGAAGCACGCAGTGCGGCGTCTTGACGATCTTTTCCGTCAGCAGGCCGCCCTGGTCGAACCCGACATAGCCCGGCGGCGCGCCGATCAGGCGGCTCACCGAATGCGCTTCCATATATTCGGACATGTCGAAGCGCACCAGCTCGATGCCTAGCTGCATCGCGATCTGCTTGGTCACCTCCGTCTTGCCGACGCCGGTGGGACCGGCGAACAGGAAGTTCGCGATCGGCTTGTCCGGATTGCCCAGGCCCGAGCGCGCCAGCTTGATCGCCGAGGTCAGCGAGTCCACGGCCTGGTCCTGGCCGAAGATCACCATCTTGAGGTTGCGCTCGAGGTTGCGGAGCACGTCCTTGTCGGTCGCCGTGACCTGCTTGGCCGGGATGCGCGCCATCTTCGCGATGATGGTCTCGACTTCCTCGACGTCGATGACCTGCTTGCGCTGGTCCTCGGGCAGCAGGCGCTGGCGGGCGCCGGCCTCGTCGATGACGTCGATGGCCTTGTCGGGCAGCAGGCGGTCGCCGATGTGCTTGACCGACAGATCGACTGCGGCCTGGATGGCATCGTCCGCGTAGGACACGCCGTGATGCGCCTCGTACTTGGGCTTGAGGCCCTTGAGGATCTCCACGGCCTCGCTCACGGTCGGCTCGACGATGTCGATCTTCTGGAAGCGACGTGCCAGCGCGCGGTCCTTCTCGAAGATGCCGCGGTATTCCTGGAACGTGGTCGAGCCGATGCAGCGCAGCTCGCCCGACGACAGCGCCGGCTTGATGAGGTTGGACGCGTCCATCGTGCCGCCCGACGCCGAGCCGGCGCCGATGATGGTGTGGATCTCGTCGATGAAGAGCACCGCGCCGGGGATCTTGCGCAACTGCTGCAGCACCGACTTAAGGCGCTTCTCGAAATCGCCGCGGTACTTGGTGCCTGCGACCAGCGCGCCCAGGTCGAGCGAGAAGATCGTGGCGTCCTGCAGCACCTCGGGCACGTCGCCATCGACGATGCGCTTGGCCAGGCCTTCGGCGATCGCCGTCTTGCCCACGCCGGCCTCGCCGACGTAGAGCGGATTGTTCTTGCGGCGCCGGCAGAGCACCTGGATGGTGCGCTCGACCTCGTCCGCACGACCCACCAGCGGATCGATCTTGCCGTCGCGGGCCTGCTGGTTGAGGTTGGTCGCGAACTCGGTGAGCGCGTCCGACTTGCCCTCGCTCTCGCCGCCCTCGCCGCCGCCCTGATTCTCCTCGCGCCCCGACTCCTCGCCGCCCTGCTTGCTGATGCCATGCGAGAGGTAGTTGACGACGTCGAGCCGCGCGATGTCCTGTTGGTTCAGGAAATACACCGCGTGCGAGTCCTTTTCGCCGAAGATCGCCACCAGCACATTGGCGCCGGTGACCTCCTTCTTGCCGGACGACTGCACGTGGTAGACCGCGCGCTGCAGCACGCGCTGGAAGCCCAGCGTCGGCTGCGTGTCGCGGTCGCTCTCTTCCGGCAGCACGGCCACCGAAGTGGAGATGGCCTCGTCAAGCTCGCGGCGCAGGCGCGGCATGTCGGCCTCGCAGGCCCGCAGCACGCCCTCGGCCGAGGGATTGTCGAGCAGCGCCAGCAGCAGGTGCTCGACCGTCATGAATTCGTGGCGAGCCTCGCGGGCGCGCTTGTAGCACTGCCCGATGCTGTACTCGAGATCCTTGCTAAACATTTGGAAGCCTCCGAAGCGTCTGCGATGCAAGATGGGGTCCGGCACCGCGGTTTAAACCGCTTTTAGGCCTTTTCCATCGTGCACAACAAGGGATGCTGGTTGAGCCTTGCGTATTCGTTCACCTGCGACACTTTCGATTCGGCAATCTCGCGCGTGAAAACCCCGCAAACGCCACGGCCGCGGGTGTGCACGTGGAGCATCACCTGGGTGGCGTTTTCGATATTCAAGGCGAAAAACCGCATCAGAACGTCCACGACGAAATCCATCGGCGTGTAATCGTCGTTCAGCAAAAGCACCGAATACATCGGCGGTGGCGCGACTTCCGGCCGGCCGGTTTCCACGGCGAGCCCGTGCTGGCCGTGATGATCCTGTTCGTGCGGGGAGTGATTCGGCATGCGTCCAGTATAAGTCGCGTGACGTGGACGTCCGCGGCGCGGCGCCGGCAGAATGCCGCTTTGGATTCATGGGAATGATCATGCTGCCCTCGCCGATCCGCACCGTTCCGGGCACGGCACTGTGCATCCCGCGCGTCGCGCGCGATGCGACCGTCCGCTTCGCCGGGTCGCGCCGGTGACCGGAGGCGAACGCGTGTTCCAGCCCGACGTCACCGTCGCCACGATCGTCATCGACGGCGGCCGCCTGCTGATGGTCGAGGAGGACGTCGCCGGGCGCGTGGTGATCAATCAGCCGGCCGGCCACCTCGAGCCGGGCGAAAGCATCGTCGACGCGGCGATCCGCGAAACGCTCGAGGAAACCGGCTGGGACGTCCGGCCGAGGGCGTTCGTCGGCGCCTATCGCTGGACGGCGCCGTCGGTGAGCCTCGGCGGCGAGGAGCGCACCTATGTCCGCTTTGCCTTCCTCGCCGAGCCGCTGCAACACGACCCGCGACGTCCGCTCGATCACGGCATCGTGCGCGCCGTCTGGATGACGCCCGCCGAACTCCAGGCGGAGTACCCGCGCCACCGCAGCCCGCTGGTCTGGCGCGTGGCGGCCGACGCGCTCGCGGGCCGGCGCTTCCCGCTCGACGTCGTGCAGTCGCTGGGCGGATGACCGGCGCGCGCACCATCATCGGCATGTCCGGCGGCGTCGATTCGTCGGTGGCCGCGCTGCGCCTGCGCGACGCCGGCGAGCCGGTGGCCGGGCTCTTCATGTCGAACTGGGCCGACGACGGCTCGGGCGACTGCCGCGCCGAGGACGACCGCCGCGATGCGGTCGCGGTCTGCGGCCGGCTCGGGCTGCCGATCCACTTCCGCGATTTCTCGCGCGAATACTGGGCGGGCGTGTTCGAGCACTTCATCGCCGAGTACGCCGCCGGCCGCACGCCGAATCCCGACGTTCTGTGCAACCGCGAGGTCAAGTTCAAGCACTTCCTGGACGCCGCGCGCGAACTCGGCGCCGAGCGGATCGCGACCGGGCATTACGCACGCGTCGACCGTCTCGACGGCCGCTGGCGGCTGCTGCGCGCGCTGGACCGGTCGAAGGACCAGACCTACTTCCTGCACCAGCTGGGCCAGCTGCAGCTCGCGGCCACGGTGTTCCCGCTCGGCGACCTGCCGAAGACCGAGGTGCGCCGCATGGCCGCCGACGCCGGGCTGCCCACGGCCGCGAAGAAGGATTCGACCGGCATCTGCTTCATCGGCGAGCGCGACTTCCGCGAGTTCCTCGGCCGCTACCTCCCCGCCCGCGAAGGCGAGATCCGCACGCCGGACGGCCTGTCGCTGGGCCGACATCAGGGCGTCTTCTTCTACACCCTCGGCCAGCGCGAGGGCCTCGCGATCGGCGGCGTGCGCGGCCGCGACGCCGCGCCCTGGTATGTGGTCGGCAAGGATGTCGCCCGCAACGTGCTCTACGTCGAGCAGGGCATCGACAACCCGTGGCTGATGTCGACCCGGTTGCGCAGCGAGGCCGCGCACTGGATCGCCGGCGCGCCGCCCGCCGCCGCCTTCGGATGCACGGCGCAGACCCGTTACCGTCAGAATGACGAGGCCTGCACGGTCCGCGTCGGCGGCGACGGACGCCTCGACGTCGTCTTCCAGCGCCCTCAGCGGGCGGTGACGCCCGGCCAGTCGCTGGTGCTGTACGCGGGCGACGAATGCCTCGGCGGCGCCGTGATCGAATCCACCGACGCCCCCCTCGAAACTGCACGGATGGACGCAGCATGACGCGCACCACGTCCGAAATCGCCGCCTCCCTGGCCGGCGTCGAACCGATCTATGACCGCGTGCTCGCGCTCGCGGGCCTGCTGCAGGCGCTCGCGCAGGTGCGTCGCATCGCCGACACCGGCGAGGCCAACGAAGAGATCCTCGCCACCAGCATCGAAACGCTGTTCCGCTTCGACGCGCGCACCACTGCAGACGTCTACGGCGGGCTGGACAAGGTTCGCCCCGGCCTGGAACTGCTGCGCTCGTACCTGGCGGGTGGGCTGGACGACGCGGTACTGCCGCGGCTGGCGATGTCGGTACTGCAGCTGGAGCGCCGCTTCGTGCGCGACAGCGGCATGGTGTCGCGCGTGCGGCAGGGGCTCGAGCAGATCGCGCACCGGACCGACCTCTACGGGCCGACCCACCCTGACCTGATCGCGCCGATCGGGCAGCTGTATTCGCAGACGCTGAGCACGCTGCGCCCGCGCGTGCTGGTGCAGGGCAATCCGCACTACCTCGGCCAAGCCCGAGTCGTCGCCGAGGTGCGCGCGGTGCTGCTGGCGGCCGTGCGCTCGGCCGTGCTCTGGCGGCAGCGCGGTGGCAGCCTGTGGGACTTTGCGTTCCAGCGTCGCGCGATGCTCTCGGCGGTGGACGCGCACCTCGGCCGGTGATGTCCGTACGACCCCGTTTGCGGCATAATTAGCCGGTTTTCCCGCAGCGATTCGTTCCGGCTGGCGCATGCCGCCGATGCAGACCGCCGCGTCCCCTGCCGCCGCAGCCTCCACGGAGCCCTCATGGCCGACTCCTTCGCCACCCGCGCGCAGCTTGCCGTCAACGGCAAGTCGTATTCCTACTTCAGCCTTCCGACGCTGGGCCAGCGCTTCAACCTCGCGCACCTGCCCTACTCGATGAAGATCCTGCTGGAGAACCTGCTCCGGCACGAGGACGGCGTGACCGTGCTGCCAGAGCACATCGAGGCCGTGGCGAGCTGGGATCCGAAGACGGAGTCCGAGACCGAGATCGCCTTCATGCCGGCGCGCGTGGTGCTGCAGGACTTCACCGGCGTGCCCTGCGTGGTGGACCTCGCCGCGATGCGCGACGCCGTCACCAAGCTGGGCGGGTCGCCGAAGCAGATCAATCCGCTGATCCCGTCCGAGCTCGTCATCGACCACTCGGTGCAGGTGGACGTCTATGGCCGCCCGGACGCGGTCGACATCAACGGCCAGATCGAGTTCCAGCGCAACGCCGAGCGCTACGGCTTCCTGCGCTGGGGCCAGAAGGCTTTCGACAACTTCAAGGTCGTGCCGCCGAACACCGGCATCGTGCACCAGGTGAACCTCGAGAACCTCGCCCGCGTGGTCGTGGAGCGCGAGGTCGAGGGCGAGCTGCAGGCGTTCCCGGACACCGTGTTCGGCACCGACTCGCACACCACGATGATCAACGGCATCGGCGTGCTGGGCTGGGGCGTGGGCGGTATCGAGGCCGAGGCCGCGATGCTCGGCCAGCCGTCGTCGATGCTGATCCCGCAGGTCGTCGGCTTCAAGCTCACCGGCGCGCTGCCCGAAGGCACCACTGCCACCGACCTGGTGCTGACCGTCACCCAGATGCTCCGTGCGCTTGGCGTGGTCGGCAAGTTCGTCGAGTTCTTCGGCCCGGGCCTGCAGCACCTTCCGCTGGCCGACCGCGCGACGATCGCGAACATGGCGCCGGAGTACGGCGCCACCTGCGGCATCTTCCCGATCGATGCCGAGGCCATCAATTACCTGCGTCTGTCGGGCCGCAGCGACGAGCAGATCGCGCTGGTCGAGACCTACGCCAAGGCGCAGGGCCTGTGGCACGACGCCTCCACGCCGGAGGCGCAGTACTCGGCCGTGCTCGAGCTGGACCTGGGCGACGTCAAGCCGTCGCTCGCCGGCCCGAAGCGTCCGCAGGACCGCGTGCTGCTGGAAAAGGTCAAGGACAACTTCCACGCCAACCTCGGCGGCCTGACCGCCAACCGCGAGGCGAAGAAGTCCGAGCTCAAGCGTTTCGACGCAGAAGGCGGCGACCAGCCGCAGGCCGACACGCTCGCCGCGTCGCCGCGCTCGAAGATCCGCATGAAGGACCAGGACGTCGAGCTCGTCGACGGCGCGGTCGTCATCGCCGCGATCACCTCGTGCACCAACACGTCCAACCCGGCAGTGATGCTCGGCGCCGGCCTGCTCGCCCGTAACGCGGCTCGCCTCGGCCTGAAGAGCAAGCCGTGGGTGAAGACATCGCTCGGCCCGGGCTCGCTGGTCGTGACCGATTACCTGCGCAAGGCCGGCGTGCTCGACGATCTCGCGAAGCTCGGCTTCGACGTAGTCGGCTACGGCTGCACCACCTGCATCGGCAACTCCGGCCCGCTGCCCGAGGAAGTCTCGCGCGGCATCGCCGAGAACGACCTCGTGGTGACGTCGGTGCTCTCGGGCAACCGCAACTTCGAGGGCCGCGTGCACCCCGAAGTGAAGATGAACTACCTCGCCTCGCCGCCGCTGGTGGTCGCCTACGCGCTGGCCGGCACGGTCGAGATCGACCTGACGAACGATCCGATCGGGCACACCGACGACGGGAAGGCGGTGTACCTGCGCGACATCTGGCCGTCGAACAAGGAGATCGGCGACACGATCGCGGCGACCATCGGGCCGGAGCTGTTCAAGCAGAACTACGCCGACGTCTTCAAGGGCGATGCGCGCTGGAACCAGATCGCCTCGCCGGAAGGCGAGTCGTTTGCCTGGGACGCGGGGTCGACCTACATCAAGAACCCGCCCTACTTCGACGGCATGTCCATGCAGGTCGGCTCGATCGACGACATCGCCGGCGCCCGCGTGCTCGGCCTGTTCGGCGACTCGATCACCACCGACCACATCTCGCCGGCCGGCAACATCAAGAAGGACTCGCCAGCCGGCCGCTACCTGATGGAGCGCGGCGTGCAGCCGGCCGACTTCAACAGCTACGGCAGCCGTCGCGGCAATGACGACGTGATGGTGCGCGGCACCTTCGCCAACATCCGCATCAAGAACCTGATGCTCGGCGGCGAGGAAGGCGGCAACACGCTGTACTTCTCGAACGACGGCTCGACGCAGCCGGAGAAGCTGGCGATCTACGACGCGGCCATGAAGTACAAGGCCGACGGCGTGCCGCTGGTCGTGTTCGCGGGCAAGGAATACGGCACCGGTTCGTCGCGCGACTGGGCGGCCAAGGGCACCAACCTGCTGGGCATCAAGGCGGTCGTCGCCGAGAGCTTCGAACGCATCCATCGCTCGAACCTGGTCGGCATGGGCGTGCTGCCGCTGCAGTTCATGCCGGGCGAGAACGCGAAGGTGCTGGGCCTCGACGGCTCCGAGACCATCGCGATCGAAGGCCTGCAGGACGGTGCGAGCAAGACCGCCACCGTCGTTGCCAAGCGCGCCGATGGCTTCGAGAAGCGCTTCGAAGTGCGCGTGCTGCTGCTGACGCCGAAGGAAGTGGAGTACTTCCGCCACGGTGGCATCCTGCACTACGTGCTGCGCCAGCTCGCCGCCAAGAAGGCGGCCTGAGGCGACGCCCGCCGGTGACGGCGGGCATGGCCATTCCCCGCGCGGAGAAGATCCGCGTGGGGAGTGTTCCGCACGACGCGACGCGGCGAATCGCCGCGCGCGAGGCCGCATAACGCGGCGAAGCAATCACTGCCGTGGCCGTCAGGCTGAGCCGCCGGTGCGTTCCGATGCCCGCGCGTCGCTATGCCGGCGGGCTCACGGACGTCCCCGATCCGCGGTGCCATTTACGTTGCAGTGCGCCTTGCGACACCCGCATGGCCATGCTCCAATCCAGCGACCGTACGCTGCCGCACCTCGCGGCGCGTCGAAAAGCCGCTAAAAACAAGGGGAAATCGCATGACGCATGACCGGCCCTGGCTGGCGAGCTATCCCGCCGGTGTACCGGCCGAAGTCGACGTGGATGAGTACCCGTCGATCGTGTCCGTCCTGCAGGCCGCGCTCGCCAAGTACCGCGATCGACCGGCCTTTTCCAGCCTCGGCAAGACGATCACCTACGCCGAGGTCGACAGGCTGAGCGCCAGCTTCGCGGCCTACCTGCTCGGCGAGCTCAAGCTCAAGCGCGGCGACCGCGTCGCGATCATGATGCCGAACTGCCTGCAGTACCCGATCGCGCTGTTCGGCGTCCTGCGTGCGGGCCTGACGGTCGTCAACGTCAACCCGATGTACACCGCGCGCGAGCTGCGCCACCAGCTCGACGACGCGGGCGCGACCGTCATCCTGGTGATGGACAACTTCGCGCACACCGTGCAGGAAGTACTGCACGAGACGCCGGTGAAGCACGTCATCACCACTGCGCTCGGCGACCGCCTCGATTTCCCGAAGCGTGCGATCGTCAACTTCGTGGTGCGCAACATCAAGAAGATGGTGCCGGACTACGACATTCCGCATGCGGTTCGCTTCAACGACGTCATGGCTGCCGGCGCGAAGCTGCCGTTCTCCGATGCCGACGTGCAGATCGAGTCCGGGGACATCGCGTTCCTGCAGTACACCGGCGGCACCACCGGCATCGCCAAGGGCGCGATGCTCACGCACCGCAACCTCGTCGCCAACATGCAGCAGGCGTCGGCCTGGCTCGGCGACAACGTGCGCGCCGGCGAGGAAACGATCATCACCGCGCTGCCGCTGTATCACATCTTCGCGTTGACGGCGAACGGGCTCGTCTTCATGAAGATGGGTGGACTCAACTACATGATCACGAACCCGCGCGACATGAAGGGCTTCGTGAAGGAACTGCAGAAGACCCGGTTCACCGCGATCACCGGCGTCAACACGCTGTTCAACGGCTTGCTCAATACGCCCGGCTTCGACCGCGTCGATTTCTCGAAGCTCCGCCTCACGTTGGGGGGCGGCATGGCGGTGCAGCGCGCCGTCGCCGAGCGCTGGAAGCAGGTGACCGGTTGCACGCTGGTGGAGGCCTATGGGCTGACGGAGACGTCGCCCGCGGCCTGCATCAACCCGATGGATCTCAAGGACTACAACGGCTCGATCGGCCTGCCGATCCCGTCCACGGACGCCTGCGTGAAGGACGAGGACGGCAACGTACTGCCCGTCGGCGAGATCGGCGAGCTGTGCATCCGCGGCCCGCAGGTGATGCGCGGTTACTGGAACCGTCCCGACGAAACCGCCGCGGTGATGGATGCGGACGGCTGGTTGCATACCGGCGACATGGCGCGCATGGACGAGCGCGGTTTCTTCTACATCGTCGATCGCAAGAAGGACATGATCCTCGTGTCGGGGTTCAACGTGTATCCCAACGAGATCGAGGACGTCATCGCGATGATGCCGCAGGTGCTCGAAGTGGCCGCCGTCGGCGTTCCGGACGAGAAGTCGGGCGAGGCGGTGAAGGTCGTGATCGTGCCGAAGGATCCGTCGCTGACCGCCGAGCAGGTGATCGCGCACGCGCGCGCGAACCTCACCGGGTACAAGCGCCCGCATTACGTGGAGTTCCGCAAGGAACTGCCGAAGACCAACGTCGGCAAGATCCTTCGTCGCGAGCTGCGCGAGAGCGCGACCGCCTGAACATCGTCGCACCCAAATGAAAAGGGCCCGCTTCGGCGGGCCCTTTTTCGTCGCGCCTGCGGCTGCCTGTTGCCGATACGAGGCGTGCCTTCGGCTCGGTCGTGCTTGGCAAATCGTCCTCCAGGACTGCGACGGAATGCGTAGGACGCTCGTCCGTAGGCCGAACGCGCACGGACCCTGTGCAGGCGCATACGAAGCAGCTCGATCAGTCGGTCGCGACCGTCGGCATCCGTTCCTGCGTACGGTGCGGGGAAGCCGCGCAATCGCCACTGTCGCGGTGAGGCCCGACTTGCGCACCACCGGCAGCGGTGCCCGCCGTTTGATTCAATCCGAGCGCGAGGCCGGATCGCCAACGCCGTATCGATCGAGGCGCGCATCGAGCGCGCGGCGTCCGTCCTCGAGCCGATCGCGAAGCGTCGCGATGTGGTGGCGCCATTCGCCCGCGAGTTGCCAGTCCGGCGCGCGCACGACCTCGCCGGCCAGCCGCGAAAGCTTCGTGAGGCCGACGTTGCCGGCGACGCCGCCGATGGCGTTCGCGTGCTCTCGGACCTGCGTCCAGTCGCTGCGCGAGGCGGATTCAGCCAGCAGACCCAGGCTGCGGCTGGCATCCGCGAGGCACTCGGCAATGAATTCGCGCTCGAACGCCTCGCCCATTCCGATCGACGCCAGCTCGTCGAGGACGGCCGGATCGAACTCGATGTCGTCGACGCGTCCCGGCATATTCGAGTGTGGTGCGCTGCCGTGCCGCCCGCCACTGCCGATCTCGGCCAGCGCGTCCAGCAGGCGTGTCGTGGACGCGGGTTTGGCGAGTACGCGCCAGACAGCCGCGGCCTCGCCCGGGGGAAACGCCTCCGACTCCGGGACGTCCGCGAAAACCAGCAACGGCGTGCGCACGCCTGCAGCGTCACATTCCCGATCGAACGCAGCCGCGGTGGTGACGTCCGCAATCACCAGGTCGAAAGGCGTGCGAGCGAGTGTCGCGGCGATGTCGTCATCCTCGGCCACGCACGCGGCACGATGCCCGGCCTTCTCCAGCAATCGCTGGATTGTCGCCCTGTGCGCGGTGTCCCGATCCGCAATGAGCACGTGCAGGCTGCGTACGCGCGAACGGTGGCGCAGGAAGGGATTGCCGAACGCGATGACGTTGGCGCCGAGCACTCCCGACCGGGGCGCCGCGGCGCCGGTCCCGATCAGCGGCGCAGGGTCGCGCGCGTTCCCCGACGAAGCGCCGCGCGAATCGCATCCGCCCTGCTCGCCCAGCGACCCCGGAACACTCTCGCTGTCACGCGCCTTGGCGCGTGACGCACCTGTCGAGTCGGCGACTGGCGTGGCGATATCGCCCACCTCGTTGACGAGGGCCTGAAGCGCACGCGTGGTGCCCCGGATCGCGTCAAGCCGCTCTCGCTGGGCGGCGTCCATCGAAGTCTTGCACAGGTCCTCGACACTGCCAGCCAGCCGCTTGAGCGGTGCGCCGAACTCTTGCGCGATGCCTGCGAGAAGGCGGCTCTTCGCCTCGCTCTCGCGATGCGTCTCGATGCTGGTCCGCCTGAGTTCTTCCGCCAGGCCCATCAGGTACAGCGGGATGGCCGCGAGTGCTGCGAGAAGTCCGAGTCCCAGCGGAAGATTGGCGCGCCAGTACGGCGAGAGCGCGAGCACCAGGCCGAACGACACGAGCGCCGCCGCGATCGCGGCAGCGAGGTACCGGCGGCCGAATCGCAGCCCGTTACCGATCGTCACCCACATTACGAGTACGTAGACCCACGCCAGCGGCTCGCCCGCACGGATCATTACCGCGGCCATGAGGCCGTAGTCGGCCACCATGCCGGCCGCGCGTCGGACGTCGCTGCGCGCGGGGGCCACGAACAGCCAGCCGAGGATCAGCGCGCCGGAAAGCAACCCGGCGAGCACCATGGGCACGGCGTTCGCATAACCATCCCGGCCCATCCCGGATGGACCGGACAGCAGGTAGACGAGCACCACGCCAAGCACGCCTATGCGTACCAGTGCCTGCCCGTGTTCGGTGTCACCGCGTGCCGCGAAGCGCCCGCGGACGCGTCGCAGCAGCGCGCTCACGCGCGTCGGCTCCCGACCTCGCGGAAGTTCTCGCAGAGCGCCTCGAGCTGCCGGCGCGCCGATACCAGCGCCTGCACGCACTGCGGATCGAACAGACGGCCGCGCTGCGCATAGAGATGCGCGAGTGCGGCGTCGATCTCCCAGGCGTGCTTGTAGGGCTGCTCGGAGATGAGCGCGTCGAATACGTCCGCCACCGCGACGATGCGCGCCTCCAGCGGAATCTCCTCGCCCGCCAGCCCGTTCGGATAGCCGCTGCCGTCCCAACGCTCGTGGTGCCCCAGAGCGACGCGTGCGGCCAGCTCGAGGAACTGCGTGCCGCTCCCGGAAAGCAGCTCGTGCCCGATCTCGGGATGCCGCCGGACCAGCGCACGTTCCTCATCGGATAGCGGGCCCGGCTTGTGCAGCACGGTGTCGGGCAGCGCGATCTTGCCGATGTCATGCAGCGGCGTCGCCTGCTCGAGCAGCGCGGCCTCGTCCTCGAACATGCCGACGCCGCGCGCGATCAGGCCGACCACCGCGGCCATACGCTGCAGGTTCGGGTGCGTGGCGCCGTCGCGATATTCGATCGCGCGCGCCAGGCGGGTCAGCATCTGGCGCTCGCGATCGGCGATCTGGTGCAGCGTGGTCTGCAGGCGGTGCTCGAGCGAGAGCGCCCGCTGCTTCACCGTCTCCGACTGCTGGCGCAGCTGGAGCAGGTTGCGACAGCGCGCACGCAGCTCGCGCGGTCGGACGGGCTTGACCAGGAAGTCGATGACGCCGGCGTCGAGTGCGGCCTGACGGATCGGCTCGTCGCCGACGACCGTAACGAGGATGATCGGAATGTCGCGGTGTTGCGGCAGGCGCCGGAAGCGCCGCGCGAATTCAAGCCCGTCGATGCCCGGCATGCGGTAGTCCAGCAGCAGCAGGTCCGGGTCGTGGGCGGCGCACCAGTCCAGCGCAGCCTGGGGCTCGCCGAAGTCGTGGACGCTCAGCTCGGCACCGATGTCCTCGATGATGTGGCGCAGCATCGTACGTGCGCTGGTCTGGTCATCGACGATGACGACGTTCATTGGACCATCCGTTGGCAATCACCTGTACGGCGGCTGTAGGCCGAGGATAGCGTGCCCGCAGGATCGCGGCACTGGGCTTCCCTACCCTCTATCGGCCGCTTCCATCCCGTACTTGAGCGCATGGTCAGCCGGTCTGTTCAGGCCGCATATACGGGAAGAGCAGCACGTCGCGGATCGATGCGCGATCCGTGAGAAGCATCACGAGGCGGTCGATGCCGATGCCGAGGCCACCGGTGGGCGGCATGCCCACTTCGAGCGCGCGGATGTAGTCCGCGTCGAAATGCATGGCTTCGTCGTCGCCGCCGGCCTTGGCCTCGACCTGGGCCTGGAAGCGCGCGGCCTGGTCCTCGGGGTCGTTGAGTTCGGAAAAGCCATTGGCCAGTTCCTTGCCACCGACGAACAGCTCGAAACGGTCGGTGAGCTCGGGGTCGGCGTCGTTTGCACGCGCGAGCGGGCTGACCTCGACCGGGTGGTCCGTGATGAAGGTCGGCTGGATCAGCGTGTGTTCGACGGTCTTCTCGAAGATCTCGAGCAGCAGCTTGCCCCAGCCGTAGGACGCCTTCAGCGGAATGCGCAGGCGCGCGCAATGGGCACGCATCTTCTCGACGTCGCGCAGGTCCTCGCGCGCGATCTCCGGGTTGTGCTCTAGCACGGCGTCGGTCATCGACCAGCGGCGGAAACGCGGGCCGACATCGATCGCCTGCCCTTCCCACTGCAGCTGTGTGGTGCCCAGCACCTGCTCCGCGGCATGGCGGATCACCTCTTCGGTCAGGTCCATGATCTCCGTGTACGTGACATAGGCCTCGTACAGCTCGAGCATCGTGAACTCGGGGTTGTGCCGCGTGGACACGCCCTCGTTGCGGAAGTTGCGGTTGATCTCGTACACGCGCTCAAGGCCACCGACGACCAGCCGCTTGAGGTAGAGCTCCGGCGCGACGCGCAGGTACAGCTCGAGGTCCAGCGCGTTATGGTGCGTGACGAAAGGCTTGGCCGTCGCGCCGCCGGGGATGTAATGCATCATCGGCGTCTCGACTTCGAGGAAGCGCCTCGCATCGAGCCACGCGCGCATCGCGCGGATGATCTTGCTGCGCTTGACGAACACGTCGCGCGATTCCGGCGTCACGATCAGGTCGACGTAGCGCTGGCGGTAACGCTGCTCGATGTCGGCGAGGCCGTGGAACTTGTCCGGCAGCGGGCGCAGCGACTTGGTCAGCAGCCGCAGCACGTCGGCGCGCACCGACAGCTCGCCGGTCTTGGTGCGCGTCAGCACGCCCTCGGCGCCGACGATATCGCCGACGTCCCAGCCCTTGAACGCGTCGTAGACCTCGCCCAGCACGTTGGCCTGCAGGAACAGCTGCAGGCGGCCGGATTCGTCCTGGATCTGCACGAAGCTGGCCTTGCCCATCACGCGCTTGAGCAGGATGCGGCCGGCGACCGCGACACGGCGGCCCTCGCCTTCCAGCGCCTCGGCATTCCAACGCTCGGCGTCGGCGAACTCGGCCTGCAGGTCACCGGCGAAGTGCGTGCGCTTGAAGTCGTTCGGGAACGCGATGCCGCCTTCGCGCAACTGCGCGAGTTTCCCGCGGCGCTCGGCGATCAGGAAGTTCTCGTCGGTGGGCGGCGTGGCGGCGGTGTCGTTCATGGGGATCGCTGGGAGATGCGCCGTGCGGCGGCGCGGGAATGTCGGGAAATGCGGCGCGGCCCCCGCTCGTGCAGGGGCCGCCCGATCAGGCTGCGTCGACGCGTTTCGAGCCGGCCTCGAGGCCGGCCTTCAGGCTCGCCTCGACGAATTCGTCGAGGTCGCCGTCGAGCACCTTCTGCGTGTCGCTGCGCTCGATGCCGGTGCGCAGGTCCTTGATGCGGCTCTGGTCGAGCACGTAGTTGCGGATCTGGCTGCCCCAGCCGATGTCGGACTTGGTGGCTTCCACCGCATCGCGCTCGGCGTTGCGCTTCTGGATCTCGAGCTCGTACAGCTTCGCGGCCAGCATCTTCATCGCGTTGTCGCGGTTCTGGTGCTGGCTGCGGCCGGTCTGGCAGGCCACGACGATGCCGGTCGGCACGTGCGTGATGCGCACCGCCGATTCGGTCTTGTTGACGTGCTGGCCACCCGCGCCCGACGACCGGTACACGTCGGTCTTGAGGTCGGCCGGATTGATCTCGATGTCGATGTTGTCGTCGACTTCCGGCGACACGAACACCGAGGTGAAGCTGGTGTGCCGGCGGTTGTCGGAGTCGAACGGCGACTTGCGCACCAGACGATGCACGCCCGTCTCGGTCTTGAGCCAGCCGTAGGCGAACTCGCCCTCGACGCGCAGCGTCGCGGATTTCACGCCCGCCACGTCGCCGCCACTGACTTCCATCAGCTCGGTCTTCCAGCCGCGTGATTCGCACCAGCGCAGGTACATGCGCAAGAGGATTTCGGCCCAGTCCTGCGCCTCGGTGCCGCCCGCGCCGGCCTGGATGTCGACGAACGCGTTCGCGCTGTCCATCTTGCCGGAGAACATGCGACGGAATTCCAGCGCCTCGACTTCCTTCGCCGAGCGCTCGACGTCCCCGACCACCGCGTTGGCGGTGTCTTCGTCGTCTTCCATTTCCGCGAGTTCCAGCAGCTCGAGCGCGCCGGTGAGGCTCTCGGTGAGGCTGCGGATGCCGTTGACGACCTTGTCCAGCGAGGCGCGCTCGCGGCCGAGCGCCTGTGCGCGCTCCGGGTCGTTCCAGACGTCGGGGCTCTCGAGCTCCCGGTTTACTTCCTCGAGACGTTCGACCTTCTGGTCGAAGTCAAAGATACCCCCTGAGCGAATCCAGCCGACCGCGGAGGTCGGCGATTCGCTGGCGGACGGGATTCAGCTCGATCATGTCCGTCGTCGCATCGAAAAAAGAGGCTGCATTCTAGCAGCCGCGCGGGCCAGGGCCCTGCGTCACGCAGGCTCGCGATGAACGACGACCAGCTGGAACGCGTCGCCGCCACGGTAGTCGTCGGGCTCCAATCGGTAGGCGACGCGCACGCGCGGCGGCGGCGCCTCGTTCGCACCGCCGAACTCGATCGCGTTCAGGCGTGCGCCGCCGAGCCCGAGTTCCATGCGCAGGTGGCGCTGGCCGACGATGCGTGTGGACAGCACGTCGAACACGCCGTCGAAATGCGGCTCCGGGAACGCCTGCCCCCACGGGCCGCCGTCCCGGATCGCTTCGGCGCAACCGCGGCTCAACTCGGCGACGTCGAGCTCACCGTCGCTCAAGATTTCGGCCTGCAGCACGTCGGGCGTGAGCGCACCGCCGGCGACGTCCTGCAGCGTCTGCGAGAACTCGGCGAAAGCGTCCTCGCGCAGGCTGAGCCCGGCGGCCATCGCGTGGCCGCCGAAGCGTTCCACCAGCGCTGGGCGGCGCGAGGCCACCGTCGCCAGCGCGTCGCGGATGTGGAAGCCCGGAATCGACCTTGCGGATCCGCGCAGCATCGCCGAACCCGGGCCGGCGGGCGCGAACGCGACCACGGGCCGGTGCAGGCGCTCCTTGATCTTCGAGGCAACCAGGCCGACCACGCCCGGATGCCATTCGGGATCGAACAGGCAGATCGTCGACGGCAGGTCGCCGTCGGGAAGCTCGACGCGCGCTAGCGCGCGCTCCGCCTCGTCGACCATCTGCTGCTGCACCGCGCGGCGCTCGCCGTTGATCTCGTTGAGCGCGTTCGCGATCTCGCGTGCGCGGGAGAGATCGTCGCTCAGCAGGCATTCGATGCCGAGCGACATGTCTTCGAGCCGCCCGGCGGCATTGATGCGGGGGCCGATGGCGTAGCCGATGTCGGCCGTGCTCAGGCGCGCGAGATCGCGCTGCGATACCTCGGCCAGCGCACGCAGGCCCGCGCAGACCTGCCCGGAACGCATGCGGCGCAGGCCGGCCGCGACCAGCGCACGGTTGTTGGCGTCGAGCGGCACGAGGTCGGCGACGGTGCCTACGGCGACGAGATCGAGCAGTTGCGACAGATCGGGCTCCTCCGACGCGAAGGCGCCCTGCTCCCGCAGTCGGCGGCGCAGCGCCATCAGCACGTAGAAGATCACGCCCACGCCGGCCAGGGCCTTGCTGGCGAAACCGTCGCCGCGCACGTTCGGGTCGACGATGGCGTCAGCCGGCGGCAATGCCTCGCCCGGAAGATGGTGGTCGGTGACCAGCACCTTCCAGCCGCGTCCTTTCGCGGCGCTGACACCGGCGTGACAGGCGATGCCGTGGTCCACCGTGACGACGAGGTCCGGTGCCATCGGCGCGATCTCGTCGACCATCGCGGGCGTCAGGCCGTAGCCGTGCACCATGCGGTTCGGGACGGCGTAGGACACGCGACGACCGCCCAGCATGCGCAGGCCGCGCACGCCGACGGCGCAGGCGGTGGCGCCATCGCAGTCGAAATCGCCGACCACCACGATGTGCGCGTCGGCGGCGATCGCATCGGCGAGCAGGCGGGTCGCGGCGTCGAGGCCGCCCATCGTTTCCGGCGGATGAAGGTTCGCGAGTTTCGGTCGCGCGTGCTCGAGCGACTGCGCGCCGCGCATCGCGTACACCCGTGCGAGCACCGGGTGCAGGCCGCGCGCCCAGTCGCCGGGAGCGGCGAACGGGCGGCGCACGAGTCGGGCTTTGTAACGGCTCATCCGTCGTCGCGCTCGGCCAGGGCGCGCAGTGGGCGCCTCCAGAATCTCAGCGACTGCGACTTGCGCAGTTCGTGGATGTGGCCATCGCCCCATACGAGCCGCAGCGCGGCGATCTTCCCCGCCGCCAGGTCCGCGAGCGCGGGTTCGAGCCAGCGCTGGCCGAGGCGATCGAGGCGCCGCTCGTGCCGCAGGTCGTAGGCGGCCGCGTCGGTCGGCGTGTTCCACGCGTCGAGTGCGAGCGCATTCGCGCCGGCGGCCTTCGCGAACGCGTGCACCGTTTCATCGGGCGAGAGGACCACGCGCCACTCGCTCCCGATGCGGTCAGGCAAGGTGCCGGCGCCCCAGAACCAGACGGAATTGATCGGCGCCAGTCCGCGCGCCTGCCGCTCCGCGTTCAGCGGATTCTGGTGAAGCAGTACCTGCGCCTCCGACAGCAGCGCTCGCCAGCGACGGCCCTCCGCGCCTGACGGCAGGAGATCGAACAGATCGGCGCCGAGCGCCTCGTCGGGCGACGCGAGTGTCGGTACCGGCGCGCCGATAGGCAGCCGGAGATACCAAGCGGACGGCCGCCCCGCGTCGATCGGCATGCCCGAATCGCCGAACAACGGGCGCAGCGGGCGAAGCAGCGCGTCGGCCTCCGCCGCGTCGAGCGCAAGCATCTCGCCGACGGCCAGCAGTCGCGCGCCGTTGATGTCGGGGCGCACGTAGGCCGGGTCGGCGCGGAGCCACAGCGCGTTCGCCGCGTCGCCCGCATCCACCTGGCGCGTGACGGCGGCGGCCGGCCAGCCGCGCGGCAGCACGTCGAACAGGCTTTCGACGCCGGCCTGGCCCTGCGATGCGTCGGCGCGGCCGAGCGCGCGGGCCACGACGACAGGCAGCGACTCGCCGGCGAACCGGCTTCGCGGCGGCAGCACGAGGCAGGCGCGGCTCATCGCGTCAGCCGACGTAGCGGACGCTCACGACCTCGTACTCGCGCGTGCCGCCCGGCGCATCGATGGAGATCGAATCGCCCTCGTTCTTGCCGATCAGCGCGCGTGCCACCGGCGACGAGATCGCGATCAGGCCCTGCTTGATGTCGGCTTCGAGGTCCCCGACGATCTGGTAGGTCTTCTGCTCGTCGGTGTCGACGTCGGCCAGCTCGACCGTCGCGCCGAATACGATGCGCGTGCCCACGCTGAGCTTGGTCACGTCGATGACCTCGGCATGCGACAGCTCACTTTCCAGCTGCTTGATGCGGCCTTCGATGAAGCCCTGCTGCTCGCGCGCGGCGTGGTATTCCGCGTTCTCCTTGAGGTCGCCGTGTGCGCGCGCCTCGGAAATCGCGTTGATGACGGCGGGGCGCTCGACGGACTTGAGGTGGTCGAGTTCGGCGCGCAGACGCTGCGCACCCTTCGCGGTGATGGGAGCTCTCATGATGTTCCTCGTGGCGGCCGGCAGCGGTGCCGGCGCGTCGTGATGGGTCGATTGTGCCGTGTCCCGCGCCGGATGCGCAGCCCGGAAACGCGACCGGCCGCGCGCGGCGGCCGGCGGCGGTTTCCGTGACGGTCAGCCGATGCTGGCGTGCAGTTCCTGCAGCGACCACACCGGGCCGGTGCCACGGTATTCGAGCGACTGCAGCAGCGCGCGCGCGCCCGACACCGTCGTCGAGTACGTCAGGCGGTGCTGCAGCGCCTCGCGGCGGATCGAGAACGAGTCGGCGATCGCCTGGCGGCCTTCCGTGGTGTTGACGATGTAGACGATTTCGCCGTTCTTGATCAGGTCGACAACGTGCGGGCGGCCCTCGATCACCTTGTTGACGATATCGCAGGCCACGCCGTTCTCGCGCAGGAAGGCGCCGGTGCCCTGGGTCGCCACGACCGAGTAGCCGAGCGCGACGAGCTGCTGCGCCACCGGCAGCACGCGCGTCTTGTCGGGGTCGCGCACCGAGACGAACACCTTGCCCGCGGGCGGCAGCACCTTGATGCCCGCCGCCTCGTGCGCACGCGCGATCGCGGCGCCGAAGTTGCGGCCCACGCCCATCACCTCGCCCGTCGAGCGCATCTCCGGCCCGAGGATCGGGTCCACGCCCTGGAATTTGGCGAACGGGAAGATCGCCTCCTTCACCGAGAAGTAGTCCGGCACGATCTCCTTCGTCGCGCCCTGCTCCGCCAGCGTCATGCCGGCCATGCAGCGCGCGGCGATCTTCGCCAGCGGCATGCCGATCGCCTTCGACACGAACGGCACGGTGCGCGAAGCACGCGGGTTCACTTCCAGCAGGAAGATAGTGTCGCTGCCGTCGGCCTCTTGCTGGATCGCGAACTGCGTGTTCATCAGGCCGACGACCTTCAGCGCACGCGCCAGCGCGACCACCTGCTCGCGCAGTCGATCCTGCGTAGCCTTCGACAACGAGTACGGCGGCAGCGAGCAGGACGAATCGCCCGAGTGCACGCCGGCTTCCTCGATGTGCTCCATGACGCCGCCGATGAGCACGTTGCCTTCGCGGTCCGCGATGATGTCGACGTCGACTTCCACCGCGTGGTCGAGGAAGCGGTCGAGCAGCACCGGCGAATCGTTCGACACCTTCACCGCGTCGCGCATGTAGCGCGCGAGGTCGGAATCGGCGTGCACGACTTCCATCGCGCGGCCGCCGAGCACGTAGCTCGGGCGCACCACCAGCGGGTAACCGATCTCGCGTGCGAGCGTCAGCGCTTCCTCGGCGCTGCGCGCGGTGCGGTTCGGCGGCTGCTTGAGGCCGAGTTCATCGACCAGCTTCTGGAAGCGCTCGCGATCTTCGGCCAGGTCGATGCTGTCGGGCGAAGTTCCGATCACCGGCACGCCGTTGGCTTCCAGCGCGCGCGCGAGCTTGAGCGGCGTCTGGCCGCCGTACTGCACGATCACGCCGAAGGGCTTCTCGAGCTCGACGATCTCCAGCACGTCCTCGAGCGTGAGCGGCTCGAAGTACAGGCGGTCGGAGGTGTCGTAGTCGGTCGAAACGGTTTCCGGGTTGCAGTTGACCATGATGGTCTCGAACCCGTCCTCGCGCAGCGCGAGCGCCGCGTGCACGCAGCAGTAATCGAACTCGATGCCCTGGCCGATGCGGTTGGGGCCGCCGCCGAGCACCATGATCTTCCGGCGGTCGCTCGGATTCGCCTCGCACTCGTCCTCGTAGGTCGAGTACATGTAGGCCGTCTCGGTGGCGAATTCGCCCGCACAGGAGTCGATGCGCTTGTAGACGGGGCGCACGCCGAGCGCACGGCGCAGCACGCGCACGGCGGCCTCGTCGGTGCCGGTGACCTGCGCGATGCGCGCGTCGGAGAAACCGAGGCGCTTGAGCTCGCGCATGCGGCGCGCGTCGAGCGAGGCGAGGCCGGCCTCGGCGAGCGTCGTCTCTGCTTCGACGATCTCCTCGATCTGGTCGAGGAACCAGCGGTCGACGGACGACAGCGCGTGCACGTCCTCGACGCTCATGCCGGCGCGGAACGCGTCGCCGATGTGGAACATGCGCTCCGGGCCCGGCTCCCTTAGCTCACGGCGCAGGGTGGCGAGGTCCTCGTCGTTCGAGAGGTCCAGCCCCGTGGGGTCGAGGCCGACCTTGCCCGTCTCGAGCCCACGCAGCGCCTTCTGCAGCGATTCCTGGAAGGTGCGGCCCATGGCCATCACCTCGCCCACCGACTTCATCTGCGTGGTCAGGCGCGCATCGGCCTGCGGGAACTTCTCGAATGCGAAACGCGGGATCTTGGTGACGACGTAGTCGATCGACGGCTCGAACGACGCCGGCGTCTGACCGCCGGTGATCTCGTTGCGCAGCTCGTCCAGCGTGTAGCCCACCGCGAGCTTCGCCGCGACCTTCGCGATCGGGAAGCCGGTCGCCTTCGACGCCAGCGCCGACGAGCGCGACACGCGCGGGTTCATTTCGATCACGACGACACGCCCGTTCTGCGCATTCACGCCGAACTGCACGTTCGAGCCGCCGGTGTCGACGCCGATCTTGCGCAGCACGGCGATCGACGCATCGCGCAGGCGCTGGTATTCCTTGTCGGTCAGCGTCTGCGCCGGTGCGACGGTGATGCTGTCGCCGGTGTGCACGCCCATCGCGTCGAAGTTCTCGATGGAGCACACGATGATGCAGTTGTCCGCCTTGTCGCGGACCACCTCCATCTCGAACTCCTTCCAGCCCAGCACCGACTCCTCGACGAGGATCTCGTGCACCGGCGAGAGCTCGAGGCCGCGCTTGGCGATCTCCTCGAACTCCTCCTTGTTATAGGCGATGCCGCCGCCGGTGCCACCGAGCGTGAAACTCGGGCGGATGATGGTCGGGAAGCCGACGGTCGCCTGGATCTGCACCGCTTCCTCGAAGCTGCGTGCCACCGCGGCCTTCGGGCACTCGAGCCCGATCTCGGCCATCGCGACGCGGAAGAGTTCGCGGTCCTCGGCCATGCGGATGGCATCGCGCGAGGCGCCGATCAGTTCGACGCCGTACTTCTCGAGCACACCGTTGTCCGCGAGGTCGAGCGCGCAGTTGAGCGCGGTCTGGCCGCCCATGGTCGGCAGCAGCGCGTCGGGCTTTTCCTTGGCGATGATCTTCTCGACCGTCTGCCAGTTGATCGGCTCGATGTAGACCGCGTCCGCCATGTTCGGGTCGGTCATGATCGTCGCGGGATTGCTGTTGACCAGCACCACGCGGTAGCCCTCGTCGCGCAATGCCTTGCAGGCCTGTGCGCCGGAGTAGTCGAACTCGCAGGCCTGGCCGATCACGATCGGGCCCGCGCCGATGATCAGCACGGTCTTGATGTCGGTGCGCTTGGGCATCGTGTCCTCAGTACAGTCGGTTCTGCCACCGCTCGGGCGGCAGCCAGGTGATTCGGTCCGGATCGGTGGCATCGATGTCGCCGTTGCGCACGGCTTCGCGCACGGCCTCCTGCATGCCGGCCCAGCTGCGGGCCGCCGCGCCGATGCGCGCGCCGATCAGGTTGTTGTGCGCATCCATGGCGCGTGCCGCGTTGCCGTTGCCGCCGCGTTCCATGACGTCGGTGACCCAGTCCACGAAGCGCGGCGACAGCGTGTAGGCGACGATCGCGCTGGCCAGCGAGTGCCGGTAGGCATCCGCGGGGCCGTTGCGACCGCCCGGCAGCTCCGCGCGGAAGAACTGCACGTAGGTGGCGCCCAGCACGAAGGCCGGATAGGCGCCGGCCAGCAGCGCCATCACCACTCCGCGACGCCAGCGACCGCGACGCGAGCGGCCGTCGGCGCCGCCGGCGCTGTTCAACGCGCGGCCTCCATGGCTGCGATGAACCGGTCGAACAGCGGTGCCACGTCGTGCGGGCCCGGGCTCGCTTCCGGATGGCCCTGGAAGCTAAAGGCCGGCGCGTCGGTCAGGGCGATGCCCTGGTTCGAACCGTCGAACAGCGAGCGGTGCGTGACCCGCACGTTCGCCGGCAGCGTCGACTCGTCGACCGCGAAGCCGTGGTTCTGGCTGGTGATCAGCACGCGGCCGCTGTCGACGTCCTGCACCGGATGGTTCGCGCCGTGATGGCCGAACTTCATCTTCAGCGTGCGCGCGCCGGCGGCGAGCGCAAGCAGCTGGTGGCCGAGGCAGATGCCGTAGACAGGCAGCCTGCGCGCGATGAACTCGCGCGTGGCGTCGATGGCGTAGGTGCAGGGCTCCGGATCGCCGGGGCCGTTGGAAAGCACCACGCCGTCGGCATTCAGCGCGAGCACGTCGGCCGCCGGCGTTTGCGCGGGCACCACCGTCACGCGGCAGCCGCGCGAGGCCAGCATGCGCAGGATGTTGAGCTTGACGCCGAAGTCGTAGCAGACGACGTGGAAGCGGCCGTCGGCCTGCTGGAACGCGTCGCTGTCGAGGTCGAGCTCGGTTTCGGTCCAGGTGTAGGTCTCGCGGGTGCAGACCTCCTTCGCGAGGTCCATGCCTTTGAGGCCCGGGAACTTGCGCGCGGCCTCGATCGCGGCGTCGACGTCGATGTCGCCCGCCATGAGCGCGCCGTTCTGCGCGCCGCGGTCGCGCAGCAGGCGCGTGAGCTTGCGCGTGTCGATGTCGGAGATCGCGACCACGCCCTTCTCCGCCAGCCAGCCCGGCAGCGAGAGCTGCGAGCGCCAGTTGCTGGGGCGCTTGGGCACGTGGCGCACGATCAGGCCGGCCGGCCATACCTGCTTGGCCTCGTCGTCCTTCGGCGTGGTGCCGGTGTTGCCGATGTGCGGATACGTCAGTGTGACGATCTGCCGCGCGTACGACGGATCGGTCACCACTTCCTGGTAGCCGGTCATCGCGGTGTTGAACACGACTTCGCCGACCGACAGGCCGGGCGCGCCGACCGAAACGCCCTCGAAGATGGTGCCGTCTTCGAGCGCGAGGATTGCGGGTTGGGTCACGGGGGATCGCCTGTGCTGCCACGGGACGCCGAGCCCTGCATGCGCCGGATCGCGGCTGCAGAAAATCGCGGACGCGGTGCGTGACCGGTCCGACGATAGGGCTTCAGGCGAGCGGGAATTCTAGACCCATGACGCCCCGCGTGCCAGCGCCGTGGCTACGGCCGCTCGTGAATGGCTGCTCAGTCCAGCAGATCGGCGACGCGGTAGGCGCCCGCCGGGCGGCCGTGCAGGCGTCGTGCGACATGCAGCGCGCCGCTGGCGAAGATGTCGCGGCTGGTGGCGCGATGGACGAGCTCGATGCGCTCGCCGGCCGTCGCGAACTGCACCAGGTGCTCGCCGACGATGTCGCCGGCGCGCAGCGATGCATAGCGAGGCCCGGCGCCGCCTGCTTCGGCCCGCGCGCCGAGCGCCAGTGCGGTGCCCGAGGGTGCGTCCTTCTTGTGCACGTGATGCGACTCGACGATGTCGCAGTCCCAGCCGGCGAGCGCGCGCGCCGCGCGCTCGACGAGGTCGCCCAGCACCGCCACGCCGAGGCTGAAATTGGCCGCCCACACCGTCGGTATGGACGTGGCAGCGCGTTCGAGCGCATGCCGCTGCGCGTCCGACAGGCCGGTGGTGCCCGTCACCAACGGGACGCGGCGTTCGACGCAGAGCGCGAGTGGGGCATCGAATGCCTCGGGCAGGCTGAAATCGATCGCGACATCGAATTCCGGTGCGTCGCTCAACGAATCCGCCGCGATCCAGCGGGCGCCTTCGGGCAGGGCGTCGAGGCGGTGCCGCGAAGCGGCCGCGACCACCCGGAGATCGTCGCGATCGGCGGCGAGGCGCAGCAACGCCTGGCCCATGCGCCCGCTGGCGCCGTGTATGAGGAGTCGAGTCGGTTCGGTCATCGCGCGAGGCTAGCGACGCGGCCGGCACGCGACAAGCGCGGCGCTGGCTAGAATCGACCGACATGGAGGGAGCCGCGATGGATGCATTGCTCGACCTGCAGCGCCTCGAGGCGCCGATTCCCGATCGCGCCGAAACGCCGTTTCCGTTGTTCGTGCTCGAAGGGCTGCTGCCGGCGCACGCAAAGGCCTCGCTCGCCGCGGACTTCCCGCGGTATCCGAACGCGGGCTTCTTTCCCTACGCGGAGGAGGACTGCGGCCCGTCGGTACGCCTCATCGTCGAGCAGATGACCTCGCGCGAATTCGGCGATGCCGTCGGCCGCCATCTGGGCGTCGACGACCTCGGCTCGAAGCCCACGCTAGCCACGCTCTGCCGGCTGCTCAACCGTCGGCACGGCACCATCCATACCGACAGCCGTTCCAAGATCGTCACCGCTCTGCTCTACCTCAACGAGGACTGGCCGGACACGAGCGAAGGCTGCCTGCGCTTTCTCGCCCGCATCGACGACGTCGATGCGCTGGTCGCGCCCGAGGTGCGGCCGGTCTACGGAACGCTCGCGGCGTTCCGGCGCGCCGACAACTCCTTCCACGGTCACCTTCCGTTCGAGGGCGAGCGACGCGTCATACAGGTCGCGTGGCTGACGAGCGAGGACGAGAAGCGGCGCAAGACGCGCCGCGGACGCTTCTCTCGCGGCCTGAAGCGGCTGCTGGGTGCATTGGACCGCCGCTTCGGCGCGGGTCGCGATCGCCACGCGTCGCATCGCGACTGAGCGCCGCAAAACGAAACGGCCGCGCATCGAGCGTGACCGTGCCGCGGACTGGCTTCGGAAGGTTCGCCCCGCAAGCGGCACCCCGGCCATCGCTAGTCGCGATGGCGTTCGCCGCAGCAGGACGCGATGCATCCTCGGCGCTGCGGCTCACCCCGTCATTCGTTCCCAGAAACCTCTGACGCCGTCCAGGAACGTCGAGGCCCGCGGCGAATGCCGGCGCGCGCCCTCCCCCACGAACGTCGCCTCGAATTGCTCGAGCAGTTCGCGCTGCTCGTTGGTCAGGTTGACCGGCGTCTCGACGACGACCCGGCAGTAGAGATCGCCCTCGCTGCGGCTGCGCACCGAGCGCACGCCCTTGCCGCGCAGGCGGAACATCTTGCCGGTCTGAGTTTCCGCCGGAATGCGCAGCTCGACGTCGCCTTCCAGCGTCGGTACACGCACCGAATCGCCGAGCGCCGCCTGCGAGATGCGGATCGGCACCTCGCAGTGCAGGTCGTCCCCGTCGCGCTGGAAGATCTCGTGCTCGCGCACGCGGATATCGACGTAGAGGTCGCCCGGCGCTGTGCCCGGTGGACCGGCTTCGCCCTCGCCCGCGAGACGGATCCGATCGCCGTTGTCGACGCCGGCCGGAATCTTCACCTGCAGGGTCTTGGTGCGCTCCACTCGGCCCTGGCCGGCGCAGTCGTCGCACGGATTGGCCACGATGCGGCCACGCCCGCCACAGTGCGGGCAGCCCTGCTGCATCGAGAAGATGCCGCGCTGGAAACGCACCTGGCCGCGGCCCTGGCAGGTCGCGCAGGTGTCGAGCTTGCCGTCCTTCGAGCCGCTGCCGTCGCAGGTCTCGCATTCGTCGAGCGTGGGGATTTCGATGGTCTTCTCGATGCCGCGCACGGCTTCCTCGAGATCGAGTTCCATCACGTAGCCGATGTCGGCGCCGCGACGCGGACCACGCGCGCCGCCGCCGCCACCGAAGATGTTCCCGAAGATGTCGCCGAAGATGTCGCCCATGTCGGCATAGCCGGCGCCACCGCCGCCGCCCATGCCGTGCTCGAAGGCGGCGTGGCCGTGCGCGTCGTACATGCGGCGCTTGGAGGCATCGGACAGCGTCTCGTAGGCCTCCTTGCACTCCTTGAAGGCCTCTTCGGCGGCCTTGTCGCCCGGATTGCGGTCCGGGTGGAATTTCATGGCACAGCGGCGATAGGCCTTCTTGAGGTCGTCCTCGCTCGCATCGCGTGCGACGCCGAGGATTTCGTAGTAATCGCGCTTGCTCATGCCCTGCTCGTCCTGCTCCAGTCCGGTGCCGCGGATCGATGTCCACGCGGCCCGTCGTATCCCCGATGAAGGACGGGAGCCCAAAGGCTCCCGTCCGGGTACAGCTTACTTCGACTCGTCGCCCTTCACTTCGGTGAATTCGGCATCCACGACATCGTCGTTGCGCGACGCAGCGCCCGGATTCGCACCGCCCTGGCCGGGGTCGCTGCCGTCCTGCGCACCGGCGGAAGCCACCGCCAGCAGCGACTGCGCGGCTTCTTCCAGCGCACGGCTCTTCGCTTCGATCTGGCCCTTGTCGTCGCCCTTCATGGCCGTTTCGAGGTCCGCAATCGCGGTTTCGGCGCGACCGATGGCATCGCCCGGCACCTTCTCGCCGTGCTCCTTGATCGCGCCGCGGGTCATGTGGATCAGGCCGTCGGCGTGGTTGCGGGCGGCGACCAGCTCATGGAACTTCTTGTCCTCCTCGCGGTTCGCCTCCGCGTCCTCGACCATCCGCTTGATCTCGTCCTCGGACAGGCCCGAGCCGGCCTTGATCTCGACCTTCTGCTCCTTGCCGGTCTTCTTGTCCTTCGCGGTGACGTGCACGATGCCGTTCGCGTCGATGTCGAACGACACCTCGACCTGCGGCATGCCGCGCGGCGCCGGCTCGATGCCGGTCAGGTCGAAGCGCGCCAGCGACTTGTTGTAGCGGGCCTGCTCGCGCTCGCCCTGCAGCACGTGCACGGTGACGGCGGACTGGTTGTCCTCGGCGGTCGAGAACGTCTGCGACGCCTTGGTGGGGATCGTGGTGTTCTTCTCGATGATCTTGGTGAACACGCCGCCCAGCGTCTCGATGCCGAGGCTCAGCGGGGTCACGTCGAGCAGCAGCACGTCCTTGACGTCGCCCTTGAGCACGCCGCCCTGCACCGCCGCGCCGATGGCGACAGCTTCGTCCGGGTTGACGTCCTTGCGCGGCTCCTTGCCGAAGAACTCGGCAACAGCCTGCTGCACCTTCGGCATGCGGGTCTGGCCGCCGACGAGGATGACCTCGGTGATGTCGGAAGCGCGCAGGCCGGCATCGTTCAGCGCGACGCGGCAGGGTTCGATCGTCTTCTTGACGAGGTCGTCGACGAGCGCTTCGAGCTTGGCGCGCGTCAGCTTGATGTTGAGGTGCTTCGGGCCCGACGCATCCGCCGTCACGTACGGCAGGTTCACTTCGGTCTGCTGCGCGGACGACAGCTCGATCTTCGCGCGCTCGGCGGCGTCCTTCAGGCGCTGCAGCGCGAGCGGATCCTTGCGCAGGTCGATGCCCTGGTCCTTGTTGAACTCGTCGACGAGGTAGTCGATGACGCGCTTGTCGAAATCCTCGCCGCCGAGGAACGTGTCGCCGTTGGTGGCGAGCACTTCGAACTGCTTCTCGCCGTCGACTTCCGCGATCTCGATGATCGACACGTCGAACGTGCCGCCGCCGAGGTCGTACACGGCGATCTTGCGGTCGGCGCCCGACTTGTCGAGGCCGTAGGCCAGCGCGGCCGCGGTCGGCTCGTTGATGATGCGCTTGACCTCCAGGCCCGCGATGCGACCGGCGTCCTTGGTCGCCTGGCGCTGCGAGTCGTTGAAGTAGGCCGGCACCGTGATCACCGCTTCGGTGACGGTCTCGCCGAGGTATGCCTCGGCCGTCTTCTTCATCTTGGCCAGCACTTCGGCCGAGATCTGCTGCGGCGCCATCTTCTTGCCGTCCGCAGTCTCGACCCACGCATCGCCGTTTTCGTGCTGCGTGATCTTGTAGGGAACCAGGCCGATGTCCTTCTGGACTTCCGCGTCGGTGAACTTGCGGCCGATCAGGCGCTTCACCGCGTAGAACGTGTTCTTGGGGTTCGTGACCGCCTGGCGCTTGGCCGGGGCGCCGACCAGGACTTCGCCGTCCTTCGTGTACGCGACGATCGATGGCGTGGTGCGGTCGCCCTCCGCGTTCTCGATGACCTTCGCCTTGCCGCCTTCCATGACCGCGACGCACGAGTTGGTCGTGCCGAGGTCGATACCGATGATCTTGCCCATGGGGTGCTCCTGCTATCTCTGGAATCGTGGGGCGCCGTGCGCCGATAAGCCGTATCTATGGACCGCCGGCGCCGGTTCAAGGCGCCCCCGCGGTCAGGAGGACTGCGCGACGACCACCAGCGCCGGACGCAGCAGCCGCTCGTTCAGCAGCCAGCCCTTCTGGTAGACCTGCACGACGTGGTTGTCGGGCGTCTCGCCGCCCGGAACCATGCTCATCGCCTGGTGGTGCTCGGGGTTGAACGGCTGGCCCTTGGGATCGACCACCGCCAGCCCATGATCGGCGGCGACCTTGAGCAACTGACGCAGCGTCAGTTCCATGCCCTCGCGCAGCGGGCCGGCATCGTCGCCCGCCTGCGCGAGACCCGCCTCGAGGCTGTCGATCACCGGCAGCAGGTCGCCCAGCACGCGCTCGTTGGCGAACTTGCGGGCGACGTCGATGTCGCGCGCCACGCGGCGGCGTTGGTTCTCGAGGTCCGCTCGCTCGCGCAGCATGTCCTCGCGGAGCTTCGCCAGCTCGGCATTGGCGGTGTCCAGCTCGGCCTGCAGCGTGGCGCAGCAGTCCTTCTGCGTCTCGTCCGCGGCGGGAGCCGTCCCGGCCGGTGGCGGGGTCTGTTCGATCGTCATTGCAGGCCTTCTCCTTCGCGCCTTGCGCGCGCCGGGGCCAGCTATGGGGCCGTCGGGAAGGCTTTCAAGTCTCAGCCACTGCGATCGGTCTGCAGCGCGTCGCCCAGGATGTCCGCGGCCGCCTGCACCACGGGAATCACGCGGTCGTAATCCATGCGCGTCGGGCCGATGACGCCCAGCACGCCCAGTACCTGGCCGCCGGCCACATACGGCGCGGTCACCAGCGAGACGCCGTCGAAGGGCGCCAGCCCGGTTTCCTCGCCGATGAAGATGCGGACGCCCGGCGCGCGCGCGGTACGCTCAAGCAGCTGCAGGATCTCGCGCTTGCGCGAGAAGGCCTCGAACAGCTCGCGCAGGCGCTCGATGTCGGCCAGCTCCTGCACCGTCATCAGGCGGGTCTGCCCCGCGACCAGCATGTCGTCGTCGCCCGGCGCGAGCACCTGCTCTGCCAGCTCGATGGAGCGGCCCATCAGCCGGTGCAACTCGTCCTGCGCGCTGCGCATCTCGTGCAGCAGCACGGTGCGGATGTCGGCCAGCGTGCGTCCTGCGAAGTGCTGGTTGAGATAGTTCGCTGCGCGTTCCAGCTCGCCAGCGTCGAACGGTCGCCGCGCCTGGATGATGCGGTTCTGCACGTCGCCATCCCCGAACACGAGGATCGCCAGCACGCGTTGCTCGTCGATCTGGACGAAGTCGATGCGGCGGAATGCGAACTGCTCGCGGCGCGGCACGCTCACCACGCCGACGAAATGCGTCATCGCGCTCAGCAGCTCCGACGCGCTGCCCAGCAATGCCTGGGTGCCCGTACCGGGCGGCAATTCGCCGCGCAGCCGCGCCATGTCGCCGTCGGCCAGCGGCTTCACCTGCAGCAGCGAGTCCACGAACAGGCGATAGCCCTGCGCCGTCGGCACGCGCCCGGCCGAGGTATGAGGTGCGCTGAGCAGGCCGGCGTCCTCGAGGTCGGACAGGATGTTGCGGATCGTGGCCGGGCTCACGTCCAAGCCGGCGTGCCGCGCGAGGGTCTGCGAGCCCACCGGCTCGCCGCTGCGGATGTAGCGCGCGATCAGCGTGCGCAGCAGCTGGCGCGCGCGGGGGTCCTGGCTGGGGTCGGCGGGGCGTCGGCTCATGGCGGACCTATACGGTGCGCGTCCCCGGCGTGCAAGCCGCGTCCGCCGAGGCAATGCCTCGTCGCTATGAGTGCGACGCGGGCCCGGGCACAATTCGCGCATGCTGACCCATCTCTCGCTGAAGCAGTTCGCGGTCGTCACCGGCGCCGACCTCGAGTTCGGCCCCGGCCTGACGGTGATCTCCGGCGAGACCGGCGCCGGCAAGTCGTTGCTGGTCGACGCGCTCGGGCTGCTGTCCGGCCTGCGCGCCGACAGCGGCGTCGTTCGCCATGGCGCCGAGCGCGCCGAGCTCGCGGCCGACTTCGACCTCGCCGACGCCGCCTCCGCACGCGACTGGCTGCGCGAGGCCGAGCTCGACGACGAGGACGAGGCCGGAACCTGCCGCATCCGTCGCGTGATCCGCGCCGACGGCGGCTCCAAGGCGTGGATCAACGGGCGACCGGCGACCATCGCGCAGCTCACCGAACTCGCGGGCCGGCTGGTCGAGATCCACGGCCAGCACGAGCATCAGGCCCTGCTCTCCCGCACCAGCCAGCTCGCCCTGCTGGACGCGTTCGGCCGTACCGACGCCGAGCGCGCGGCCGTGGCGCGTGCGGCGTCGGCCTGGTCGGAACTGCTGCGCGAGCGCGAGCGCCTGTCCGCGCAGGGCGACGTCTCCGACCGCATCGACTGGCTGCAGCACCAGCTCGAGGAACTCGATCGAGAGGACCTTGAGCCCGAGAGCCTGGAGGCGCTGCAGGTCGACCATCGACGCTTCGGCCATGCCACCGCGCTGATCGCGGCCTGCGACAATGCCTTCGCCCGGCTCGGCGGTGACGACGGCCCGTCCATTTCCCGCGTGCTCGGCCAGGTCCGCACCGAACTCGCGCGCGCGAGCGAGCACGAGCCGCGCCTGGGCGAGGTCGACGGCATGCTCGACCTCGCCACCATCCAGGTCGACGAGGCGCTAGCCGCGCTCGACCGCGTGCGCAGCGATCTCGACATCGACCCCGACACGTTCGAGCGCCTCGAACGCCGCCTCGCGCGCGTGCACGAGCTCGCGCGCAAGCACCGCCTGCCGCCCGATCACCTGTCAACGCGTCGCGACGCGATCCGCGTCGAGCTCGACGAGCTGCGCGGCGCGGGCGAGCGTCTGGAACGGCTGGACGACGAGATCGCGCGCGCGCAAGCCGCGTGGCGCGAGGCCGCCGACGTTCTGGGCACGGCGCGCCGGCGCGCCGCCGGGTCGCTCGCGTCGTCGACCACGGAACTGATCGGCGAACTCGGCATGGGCGGCGGCACGTTCGACGTCGCGTTCGAGCCGAATGCCGGGGACCGCCCCGATCCGCAGGGCGGCGAGCGCGTCGAGTTCATGGTCAGCGCCAACCCGGGCCAGCCGCCGCGGCCGCTGCGCAAGGTCGCGTCGGGCGGCGAGCTTGCACGTATCTCGCTGGCGATCGAAGTCGCCTCGCTGGGCCTCGATGCCGTGCCCACGATGATCTTCGACGAGGTCGATACCGGCATCGGCGGCGCGGTCGCCCATATCGTGGGCCAGAAACTTCGCGCTCTCGGCGTGCATCGCCAGGTGCTGTGCGTCACCCATTTGCCGCAGGTCGCCGCGCAGGGGCACTCGCACTACCGCGTGATGAAGTCCAAGAGCGAGGGCGTCACGCAGAGCGAAGTGCGCGCGCTCGCGCCGGCCGAGCGTGAGGAAGAACTCGCGCGGATGCTCGGCGGCGTGGAGCTCACCCGCGAGGCGCGCGCCGCCGCGAAAAGGCTGCTGCAGGACGTCGTGTGACTGTGGGGCCGGCGCATCGCCGGCCAACCTGGCTCAGCGCTTGGCCTTTCGTACGTAGAGAACCAGCGAGTGAGCCTCGATCTCGTAGCCGTGCTCGGCCGCGATGCGGTGCTGCAGTGCCTCGATCTCGCCGCTCTCGAACTCGATGATCCTACCGGTGTCGACGTCGACCATGTGGTCGTGGTGTTCGCCGCGATCCAGCTCGTAGACCGACTGCCCGGATTCGAAATGGTGCTTGAGCACGAGGCCGGCGGCCTCGAACTGGGTGAGCACGCGGTAGACCGTCGCGAGGCCGATGTCCTCGCCGTCCTCGAGCAGGCGGCGGTAGATGTCCTCGGCCGTCATGTGGCGGCTCTGGGTCTTCTCCAGCACGTCGAGGATGCGCAGACGGGGATGCGTGACCTTCAGGCCGGCGTTGCGCAGGTCTTGCGATTCCATGGGAGCTCCGGGGCGGCGGCGCGATCGCGCGGGCCTGGCATGAAAAGGGCCTGCGGGTCGATCAACCGCAGCTGACGCGCACGTCCGCGCGGGCTGCAGCAGGCGGGCGGCAGTGTATCATCCGGCGCTCCACGACCCGGTCGTGCCGAAGCCTGCCAATCCATGCGAAAGCTGCTCCCCGTCCTCGTCGCCGCGTTGCTCACCGCCGGCTGCGGCATCGTCTATCACCAGCCTGTCTACCAGGGGAATCTCCTCGAGAAGTCCGCGGTCGACCAGCTGCAGGCGGGCATGGACAGGCAGCAGGTCGTGCTGCTGCTCGGTACCCCGTCGATCGCCGATCCTTACCACCAGGATCGCTGGGACTACACGGCCACGCAGCGCGTGGGCCGCGCCGGTCGCACGGAAACCAAGAACCTCACCCTGTATTTCGAGGGCAACACCCTCGCCCGTTGGGAAGGCGATTACTTCCCCGAGCAGGACGAGGAACTGGCGCGCAACTCGATCCGCCAGTTCGGTCCGAACCTCGCGAAGGACAAGGACAAGAAGAAGCGCCGCAGCGGCGGCTGAGCTCAGCCCGGGGCGCCTCGCGCGCGCCGACGACGCGCTTCCTTTGGATCCGCGATCAGCGGACGCAGCACCTCCACGCGATCGCCGTTCTCCAGCGGCCGGTCGGGCCGCGCCCGGTCCCCGAACACCGCGGCCGGCGCCGCCTCCCAACCGCTGGCCGCGAAGGCGTCGGCGAGCGTCGCGCCATCCGGCAGGTCCAGCCACAGCGAATCGTGATGCCGCGGCCAGGCGCGGATGAGCTCGACGCGGATCATGCGTCGCCGCGGTCCGCCGCGCGCACGAAGTCGTCGACCATGCGGTCCGCCAGCCCCTGGAAGCCGATCGCAAACGCGCCCGAGAGCAGGCGCACCGCGGGCTCGAACTCCAGCGTCAGCGTCACTCGGCACGCCGATTCGTCGATGGCGTGGAATTCCCAGCGCCCGCGCAGGCGCTTGAACGGTCCGTCCAGCAGCTGCATGTCGATGTGATGCGGCGGCGCCAGCCGGTTCTCGGTGAGGAACCAGGTCTTGAGCGCGCCCATGCGCAGGTCGAGGCGCGCGCGCATCAGCTCGGGCGTTTCCTCCAGCACCGTGGCGTTATCGCACCAGTCGAAACGGGCCGGATAGGCACGCACGTCGTTGACGAGGCCGAACATGCGGGCGGCGGAGTGCTCGACGAGAGCCGTGCGTCGGATGGTGGTCATGGGTGTCCTTCTCGCCGGTTCGCCCCGCGATCAGGGACAATGGGCCGATGAGCAAGCATTCGAAGGCTAAGGCCGGCAAGGATAAGTCAAAGGCCGCCGGCGGCACGATCGCGCTGAACAAGCGTGCGCGTTTCGAGTACCACCTCGAGCACCGCATCGAGGCGGGCCTCGCGCTGCAGGGCTGGGAACTGAAGGCGATCCGCGCTGGCCGCGCGAACATCGGCGAGGCGTATGCGGTGATCCGCAACGGCGAGATGTACCTGTTCAACGCGCAGATCACCCCGCTGATCTCCGCGTCGACGCATGTCGTCCCGGAGGAGCGTCGCACCCGCAAGCTCCTAATGCATCGCAACGAGATCGACGGGCTGATCGGGCGCATGCAGCGCGAGGGCTACACCGTCGTGCCGACGGCGCTGTACTGGAAGGGCAACAAGGTCAAGGCCGAAGTCGCGCTCGCCAAGGGCAAGAAGGAACACGACAAGCGCGACGTCAGCCGCGAGCGCGACTGGCAGCGCGAGAAGCAGCGCGCCATGCGCGCGCATAACAAGAACGCCTAGAGCTCGGTCGGGCCGGGCAGCGTGAAGTAGAAGGTCGCGCCCTCGCCCACCGCGCCCTCGGCGCGGATCGTGCCTCCGTGACGCTCCACGATGCGCCTCACCGTCGCCAGGCCGATGCCGTGCCCGGCGAAGTGCTCCTCGGTATGCAGGCGCTGGAACGGGCGGAACAGCTTGTCGACGTATTCCTGCGGGAAGCCGGCGCCGTTGTCGCGCACGAAATACTCGCCGGCGGCCGTCAGCCCGAATTCGATGCGCGCGGGATCGCGGTCGCGGGTGAACTTCCAGGCATTCGCGATCAGGTTCTGCAGCAGGTTGCGCAGCAGCGTGGCGTCGCCAGCCACCTCGAGGCCAGGCTCGATGACGGCCTCGACGCGCCGCACGGGCTCGGCGACCTGCAGGTCCTCGATCACTTCGGCGACGGTCCGGCTGAGGTCGACGGTCTCCACCTTCAGTGCCGACCGCGACAACCGCGACAGTTGCAGCATCGCGTCGATCAGCTCGCCCATGCGCGCGGCCGCGCGACGCACGCGCGTGAGATAGCCCTGCCCCGCCTCGTCCAGCCGATCGGCGTAGCGCTCGGCGAGGATGCGGCTGAAGCCGTCGATCGCCCGGAGCGGCGCGCGCAGGTCGTGCGACACGCTGTAGGCGAACGACTCGAGTTCCTGGTTGGCGCGCATGAGCTCGCGCGTGCGCAGTGCCACGCGTGCCTCCAGCGTGCGGTTGAGCGCGTGCACGCGTGCCTCGGCGAGCAGGCGCTCGGTGACGTCCTCCAGTTGCAGCAGGCCGGCGACGTCCTGGCCCACCGTGCCCGGTACCGGCGAATAGGTCAGGTGCACGTGGCGCACGCCGCCGTCGGGGCGCTGGAAGCGGCGCATCGCGCGCCAGACACCCTCCCCGTCGTCGCGCAGAAGCGATTCGCCCTCGCGCAGCTCGAACAGGGATTCGAACGGAAGGCCGATCAGCGCGTCGGGCGAACGTCCGAACATCGCGGCGAACGCCGGGTTCACGTCGACGATGCACTCGCGGCTGTCGAGCAGCGCCTTGCCGATCGCCGAGTACTGCATCGCCGCGCGGAAGCGCAGTTCGCTGCGGCGGTACTCCTCGGTGAGACGACCGGCGATGGCCCGGGCACGGTCGCCCGTGCGCGCGAGCGCGAACGCCACGCCGTAGAGCAGCAGCGCGGCCACCAGGCCCAGCCCGAGGATGCCGGTGAGTGCGTGCAGGCCCGGCACGGCCTGGTCGACGGGTGCGGACGCGAAGTCGAAGCGCCAGGTGCGCCCGTAGACCGCGCGCGTGAAGCTGCGCTTGAACGCGGGCGTACCGTCATGCTCGCCGCCGTCGTAGAGCAGCTGCTCGCCGCCGTCGGTGACATCGACGATGCGCAGCCGGGCGTGCCTGGACGCGAGCCGCGGGGCGATCAGCATGTCGATCATTTCGGCCGCATGGAACGGCGCGTAGATCCACCCCTGCATGGACTCGCGGCGCGCCTCCGGCGTGCGCGGTTGGTCGCCGGCGCGGTAGATCGGCAGATAGAGCAGCAGGCTGGTGCGCGGGATCGGGCCGTCCTGGACGAGCTGCACGGGCGCAGTCAGCCGCGCGCGACCCGTGAGCAGCGCCGACTCCATCGCGGCGTGGCGGCGCGGCTCGCTGTACATGTCGTAGCCGATAGAGGCCACGTTCTCGGGCCGGCGCGGTTCGAGGTAGAGCACCGGGCCGTAGGCGGGCCTGACGCCGCGCGGACGCACGCTCAGCAGGCCGTAGCCCGAATCGCGCCATTCCAGTTGCAGCGCCGGCAGACGCGCGTTGGGCACGTACCCGGCGAAGCCCAGCCCGAGCACGGACGGATAACGTTCGGGGACGCCCATGGCTTCGACGTACGACTGCCACTGCCGCGGCGTCGGGCGCGCGACCGAGGCGAACAGCGAGACGCCGCCCCGCGTCAGTAGTTCGTACTGCACGAGCCGCTGCAGCACGACCTCGGTAACCTCGTCGGAGAAGCTCGCGAACTGCTGCTCGGCGGCGCGCATCTCCCGCGTCCGCGCACTCGACCAGGCCATCCAGACCAGCAGCAGCGAGGCGAGCAGTACCGCGAAGGCGAGCAGGTGGCCGCCGCGCGGCACCAGGCGCGGCCACAGCGAAGGCGACGACGGCTTGTCCGCGCGATCCATGCCGACAGCATACCGGCAGCAGGCGCAAAGCCGCCCAAAGAAAAAGCCCAGCCTCGAGGCTGGGCTTTCGTATTGGTGGAGGTGGGCGGAGTCGAACCGCCGTCCGAAGGCACTCCATCCCCGGCACTACATGCTTAGCTCGCCGTTGGATCTCGTCCCCTGACAGCACGGCGCGCAAAGCGCATCAGGAGACCAGCCTGCGAACTCTTAGCCGGCGGCGGGCAGGCGGCCCCCTCCGGCGATTCCGTGATAATGACCCTACGCAGCGAGCACGGACACAAGCTGTTTCGGGGCTTACGCCTTAAGCGGCGAGAGCGTAGTTGTCGTCGTTGGCAACTAAGTGTTTGCAGCTGGATTTACGAGGAAAGCTACCCCCTCGGCATGCGCCAGGCGATTTCGCAACCCCCGTCGAAGCCAGTGCACCCCCGGGGACAGCATGTATCGCTGACGCAGCCAGTATAGGGGGCAATCCCCCGTACTCAAGCGCCGCGTCGGCGGCGGCTGGGCGCGGGTTCATCGCGCGTGGATGCCGGCGGCCGACGGATCCACGCGGCGGTGCCGGCCGCGCAGACCACCAGCCCGTCCGAGCGCGAGGCCTCGACCTGGCAACCGCCGGTGAATTCGGAGAACGCCGGCAGCACCGTCGTGCGCGGCTGCAGCCAGAACACGGGCCAGCGCCGCGGCCCCAGGCCCGGTACGCCGACGCAGGGATGCAGGTGGCCGCTGAGCACATGCAGGCCTTCGACGACGCAGGGCTCGTGGCGCAATGCGAACGGACCGACGTCGAAGGCCTCGCCCAGCAGTTCAACATCCAGACCAGCGCCGGCCAGTGCCCGGTCGTGATTGCCCGACAGCGCCGCCGCGTCCACATGAGGGTGCGCGTCACGCCACTCGGCCCAGTCGTGTCGCCACGCGCTGTCGTTGACGGCGCCGTGAACGACGTCGCCGAGGATCCAGACCGAGGTCGCACCACTTATCGCCACGGCGTCGGCCAGGCGTTGCAGATCCCCGTGGGTGCCGCCGCGCGGCAGGCCGATGCCCGCGCGGCGGAAGACGTCGGCCTTGCCGAGGTGAAGGTCCGACAGGAACAGCCTGCGCATGCGCGGCCAGTACAGCGCGCGCGCGGCGAGGAGGTGCATCGCCTCACCGGCGATCGTGGCCTCCACCCAGTGGCCGTGGTCGTCAGCGGCCATGGCGCTTCTCCAGTTGCGAGGCGGCGCGCTGTACGCGCGTCTTCCAGTCCTCGGTGCTGAGCTGCCCCCGCAGGCCCTCCGCCCACAGCGGAAACGACAGCGGAGTAAGCCCGCGAGGACGCAGCAGCATCACCTCGCGGCGCGCGCAGTCGTCGAGGACGCGCTGCAGACGCTGCACCTCGAGCTGACCCGCGAAAACCTCACGCTCGGCGAGCTCCAGCAACATGTGGTCCGGGTCGTAGCGCTGCAGCACGTCGTACAGGAGCCCGCTGGAGGCCTGCAGCTGCCGCATGCTCTTCTGTGGGCGGCCGGGCACGGTCGGCGGAAGCAGGCCCGCGATACGCGCTATCTCGCGGAACTGCCGCCGCGCGAGTTCGCCGAGATTGAGGCTTTCGCGCAGGTCCTCGAACAGCCGCTCGGGCGACATCAGCGCATGGAGGAGTCCGGGCTCAGGCGAAACCGTGTTGGAGGGCTTGAGCACGAAGCCGTAGTCGTTCGCGGCATAACCGAAGGTATTGGGCGCGAGGCGTCCCCAGCGCAGTGATACGAGCGCAGCGAGCCCCTCGTTGGCGAGGCGCCCGGCGAACGGGAACACGAACAGTTGCGGGCCCTCGCGGGTCTTCGTCCATTCCACCAGCAGGCGCCCCGGCTGCGGGAGCGAGGACAGCCGCGACTGCAATGCCAGCAGTCCCGCGACGGCGCGCATCTCCGGCACGTCGACCGGCCGCGCGAGCAGGTTCTCGACGCGCGCGGCGAGCTCCATCGACAGCGGCTGGCGGATGCCGGTCCACTGCGGCACCTGGCCGTCGCCGGGCGGCACTCGCTTTACCAGCGCGGTCATCGCTTCCATGCGCACGAGCTGCAGCATGCGGCCGGAGAACAGGAAGCGGTCGCCGGGCTTGAGGCGCGCGATGAAGCCCTCCTCCACCGACCCCAGCGTACCCCCGCGCATAAGCTTCACCGCGACGGAGCCCTCGCTGGTGATGGTGCCGATCGACAGCCGGTGCCGCGAGGCAACGCGGCGATCCTCGACGACGTAGCGGCCGTCGCCGTTGCGGATCACGCGATGGAAATCGGGGTAATGCTCGAGCGCGCGGCCGCCCTGCACGATGAAGTCGAGCACCGACTGCCAGGCCTCGTCCGCGAGGCCGGCGAAGGCGTGTGTTCCACGCACTTCCCCGAGCAACTGGTCGGCATCGAAGCCGCCGCCGAGCGCGAGGGTCACGCAGTGCTGCGCGAGTACGTCAAGGCTGAGACGCGGCGGGCGGCGCGCCTCGACTTCGCCGGCGCCGATCGCGTCGCGCACGGCGGCGAATTCAACGAGCTCCAGCATGTGCGTCGGCACGCACACCACGTGCCCGGACTCCCCGGGCCGGTGCTTCGCGCGGCCGGCACGTTGCAGCAGCCGCGCGGTGCCCTTTGGGCTGCCGAGCTGGAACACCTGGTCGACGGCCGGGAAATCCACGCCGAGATCGAGGCTGGAAGTGGCGATCACGCAACGCACGCTGCCGTCGCGCAGGCCGCCTTCCACGTCGCTGCGAATTGTCGGATCGAGCGAGCCGTGGTGCAGCGCGAGTGTGGACGGATCCTCCGGCCAGACCGCGCCGAGCGCCTGGTGCCAGAGTTCTGCGAATGCGCGGGTATTGGTGAACAGCAGGCTGGTGCGCGCCTGGAAGATCCGCTCGGCGACCCGCGACAGCTGCGCGAGCCCGAGGTGGCCCGCCCACGGGAAACGTTCGTTCTCGTCGGGCAGCAGCGTCTCCAGCGTCATCGGACGCGGCGCGGCGCCGGAGACGACCTCCGCATGCGGCACGTGCGGCAGCAGCACGTCGCGTGCCTCGTCGAGGTTGCCGAGCGTCGCCGACAGCCCCCAGATGCGCAGGCGGGGCGACAGCGTCCGCAGGCGCGCGAGGCACAACTGCAGCAACACGCCGCGTTTGGTGCCGAGAAGCTCGTGCCACTCGTCGACGACGATCGCGCGCAGGCGGCCGAGGCGCTCCGCCGCATCGGGGTACGAGAGCAGCAGTGCGAGCGACTCCGGCGTGGTGACGAGCGCATCGAGCTTGCCGTCGCGGGCCATGCGCTTGTCGCGTGCGCTGGCATCGCCGGTGCGAAGTCCGATCTCCCAGTCGAGTCCGAGCCCGTCCGCAGGCTCGCGCAATGCGCGCAGCGTGTCCGCGGCCAGCGCACGCAGCGGCGTGATCCACAACAGCTTGAGCTCGCGGTCGGGCGTTGCGCGTCTCGCAGTCGTTGTACTGCCCGTCCCGCGGTCGGCGATGGCTTCGATCAGCGGCCCGCCGAAGGCCGCCAGCGTCTTGCCGCTGCCCGTCGGCGTGTGCAGGAGGCCCGATTCGCCCCGCAGGTAGCGCGCCCAGACGTCCTGCTGGAACGGCGCGGGCGACCAGCCGCGTTTCGCGAACCAGTCGACGAGGACGTCGCGAGCATCGACCGGCTTCCTGCGTGCACTTCGTGCGCCGCGCGGAGCCGCATCCGGGAGGGCGCCTTCCAGAGCCGCGATCGGGTCGATGAACGCCGCGGCCTCCGCCCTCGCCCGCTCGCGCGCCGCACGCGCCTCGGCATCGGCCTTGCGGCGAGCCACAGCCGCCTTGCGCGACTGCTCGCGACGGATCGATTCCACCGTCTGACGCGGCGCATCCGGTGGCGGGCGCTCCGGGTAATCGGCGTAGGGATCGTCGCCGTCGGGCAGCAGCGTCCCGCGCAGCAGGAAACGCGTCATCGCGCCAGCGCCTTCAGCGTGTCGAGGCGATCGGCGTCACGCGGCGTCTTGTCGTGGCGCCAGCGCAGGATGCGCGGAAAGCGCACGGCGATGCCGGACTTGTGGCGGCCCGACTTGTTCACCGCCTCGAAGCCCAGTTCGAACACGTGCACCGCCTCCACCGAACGCACCGGCCCGAAGCGTTCGAGCGTGTGCGCGCGGATCCACCGATCGAGCTGCAGGATCTCCTTGTCGTCCAGGCCCGAATACGCCTTCGCCACCGGCACCAGCGCGTCGCCGTCCCAGAGCGCGAAGGTGTAGTCGGTGAACAGGTTGCTGCGGCGGCCGTGGCCGGCCTGCGCGTAGATCAGCACCGCATCGATGTTGAGCGGGTCGATCTTCCACTTCCACCAGTCGCCGCGGCGGCGGCCGACCTGGTACGTCGACGCGCGGCGCTTGAGCATCAGGCCTTCGACGCCTCGCTCCCGCGCCGCCTCGCGCAGCGCCAGCGCTTCGGTCCAGTCGCCGGCCTCGACGACGGGCGATGGTGCGACGCGCGGATCGTTGGTTTCGCCGAGGATCTCCTCGAGCAGCGCGCGGCGTTCCTCCAGCGGCAGCTCGCGCAGGTCGCGGCCCTCGAGCTCCAGCAGGTCGTAGGCGAGCACGACTACGGGTGTATCGGCGAGAGTTTTCGGACCCGGCTTGCGGCGCTGGATGCGCGTCTGCAGCGCGGTGAACGGCAGCGGCTGCTCGTCGCCCGCGCGCCAGCCGATCAGCTCGCCGTCGATCACGCAGTCGCGCGGCAGCAGCGTGGCGGCGTCCTCGATTTCGGGGAAGCGCCCGTCCAGGCGCTCCTCGCCGCGCGACCACAGTGCGATGTCCGCGCCGCGCCGGATCAGCTGCAGCCGGATGCCGTCCCACTTCCATTCCAGCAGCCAGTCCTCGACCGGGCCGAGCGATTCGGCCTCGGCTTCGAGCGGTGACGCCAGGAAGAACGGGTACGGCTGCTCGCGGTCGCCGGGCAGCTCGTCCGGATCGAGCAGGTCGCGCAGGAAACGCGGCGTCGGTTTCCAGTCGCCGAGCATGCGCTGCGCGATGCGCGCGATGTCGACGCCCGACATCTCCGCGAGCGCCTGCTGCACCAGGCGTTGCGAGACGCCCACGCGGAGCGCGCCGGTCAGCAGCTTGTTGAAGGCGAGGCGCTCGTCCGCGCACAGCGATTTCCAGCCGTTCACCACGGCCTCGCGACGCAGCGCCGGGTCGCGGCCCGCGATCGGCAGCAGGCGGCGCTCGACCCATTCGTGCAGCGGTACGTCCGGCACACCCTTCGGCGGATCGTCGTAGAGCAGCGTGAGCGTTTCGGCGAGATCGCCCACGTGCGCGTGGCAGTCGTCGAACAGCCACTCCGGCGTGCCGGTTTCCTGCGACAGCCACTCGCGCAGCTCGCGGGTGTTGGCGATCTTCGCCAGCTTGCCGCCCGACAGCAGCCAGAGCGCCCAGACCGCATCCTCGGGCGGCGCGTCGCGGAAGTACGTGACCAGCGCCGCGCGCTTGTCGAGCGTGGCGGTGCTGCGGTCGAGCTCGGTGTAGAGCGCGGCGAAGCGCCTCATTCGCCGCCCTCCTCGCCATAGCCGGTCTCGAAGGCTTCGGCCGCGATACCGTCCTCGACCAGCGCACGGATGATCGCGTCGGTATTGCCGTGCGTGCAGATCACGCGGCGCGCGCCGGTCTCGCGGATGGTGCGCATCAGGTCCGGCCAGTCGGCGTGGTCGGAGATCACGAAGCCGCGGTCGTAGTTCCGCCGCCGCCGGTTGCCGCGCACGCGCATCCAGCCCGAGGCGAAGCCGATCTGCGAGCGCTTGAAGCGGCGCATCCACGGGCTGCCGGCCGCCGACGGCGGCGCGAGGATCAGCTCGCCGGCGAATTCGGCGCCCTTGGCGGTTTCCGATACGGGCAGCGTGTCGACCATGCGGACGCCGGCGTCGCGATAGACCTGCACACCGGCGTCGACCGCGCCGTGCAGGAATACAGGCCGGTCGGTCCACGATGCCAGCTCGCCGAGCACGCGCTGCGCCTTGCCCAGCGCGTAGCACAGCAGCACCGCGGCCTCGCCGCGGCTGGCGCAGTGGTCGCGCCACTCCACGATCTCGCGCGCCACGTCGCTGGTATCCGGCCAGCGGTAGATCGGCAGACCGAAGGTCGCCTCAGTGATGAAGGTGTCGCAGTCGACGACCTCGAACGGCTCGCAGGTCGGGTCGTGCTGGCGCTTGTAGTCGCCGGACGCCACCCAGACCTGTCCGTCCGCCTCGATGCGCACCTGTGCCGAGCCCAGCACGTGGCCAGCGGAATGGAAGGACACGCGTGCATCACCGATCTCGAACGGCTCGCCGTAGTCGAACGCGCGATAGGCCTGTTCGCCGAGGCGCCAGCGCAGGATCGGCAGCCCGGCGCGCGCGACGTAGTAGTCGGCCATGCCCGGCCGCGCGTGGTCCCCGTGGCCGTGCGTGATCACCGCGCGTTCCACCGGCTTCCACGGATCGATGTAGAAATCGCCCTGCGGGCAGTACAGCCCTTCGCGGCGGAGAACGACGAGGTCGTTGGTCATGGAGCGACCGTAGGCAACGGTCCGTCTGCGCGCCGACAAGACGCCGGGCGACCGTACGGCGCGTGCGTCTCACGCGGCGTGACGGATGCGGAACGCAAAGAAAACGGGGCGCCGAAGCGCCCCGTCGGGTCGAAACGAGTTCCGGTCAGCCCTGCTGGGTGATCGGCACCAGCGTGATTTCCACGCGGCGGTTGCGCGACCAGCACGACTCGCTGTTCTCCGTGCACAGCAGCTGGGTTTCGCCGCGGCCCACGACGACCATGCGGTCGCGCGTCACGCCGCGGCTGCCGAGGTAGCTCGCGACCGATTCGGCGCGGCGCTGCGAGAGGTTGAGGTTGTAGTTGGCGTCACCGCGCTGGTCCGTATGGCCGGCTACGTTGATGACCGTCTGGTTGTACTGGCTCAGCGTGGTCGCCAGGTTGTTCAGCACCGGCTGGAACTGCGGCTGCAGCGTGGCGCTGTCGTAGCCGAAAGTGATCGCGTCCGGCATCGTCAGCACGATGTTGTCGCCCTGGCGGACGACGCCGACACCGGTGCCCTGCAGGCTGTCGCGCAGCGCGCGTTCCTGGCGGTCCTGGTAGTTGCCGACCGCGCCGCCGGCGAGCGCGCCGACGCCCGCGCCGACGAGTGCGCGCTGGCGGCGCTCGACGGCGTCGTCGCCGCTGAGCACGCCGGCCACCGCGCCGACGGCCGCGCCGATCAGCGCACCGTTGCGAGTGCGATCGTTGGTATTCGGATTGGTGCCGTACGACGCCGGGTTGGTGGCGCAGCCGGCCAGCAGAGCGCCCAACAGGGCGGTGGCGATGATGGTCTTCGAATTCTTCATGGGAGTCCCTCGCAGCTAAGGCGTGGCCACGCTAGGGACGCTTCCGTGGGTGCCGGGTGAGGATGCCGGGCTCCTGTTCAGCTACCGGTACGCTTCGTCGTCTGTCTCGTCCGTGCCGGCGGACGAAGCGTCGTTGCGCATGCGCCGATAGGCCAGCAGTGCGTCGTCCCGGCCGCGCGCAAGGTCCACCAGAGGCTGCAGCGGGTACGACGGGGCGACGGCCGCGAGGCGCTGCGGATCGCGCCAGGGCGCGTGGCGCAGCGGTACCGGTAGCGGCGCGAGCTCGGGCAGCCATTGCGCGACGTAGTCCCCATGCGGATCGAAGCGCTCGGCCTGCGTCACCGGGTTGAAGATGCGGAAATACGGCGCCGCATCGGCGCCCGTGCCCGCCACCCATTGCCAGCCCATGACGTTGTTGGCGAGGTCGGCGTCGACCAGCGTCTGCGCGAACCAGTCGGCGCCCACGCGCCAATGCACGCGCATGTGCTTACAAAGGTAACTCGCGACGATCATCCGCACGCGGTTGTGCATCCAGCCCGTGCACCAGAGCTCGCGCATGCCGGCATCGACGATCGGCACGCCGGTGCGGCCGCGCCGCCAGCTTTCCAGCGTCGTCCTGTTGGGCGACGCCCAGTCGAAGCCGTCGAAGCGCGCATCGAGGTTGGAATGCACGGTATGCGGGAAGTGATGCAGAAGGTGCGCGGCGAAATCGCGCCATACCAGCTGGCGCAGGAAGGCGTCGATATGCGTGTCGGCAATGCGGCCGCGCTGCGCCTCGACGGCGAGCGCCACGCGCGAGACGGCGATCTCGCCGAAATGCAGGTGCGGCGACAGGCGCGAGGTGCCGGCACGATCCGGCCGGTCGCGGCCGTTGGCATAGTCGTGCAGCGCGCTGTCCAGGTGCGCTTCCAGCGCCTCGAGGGCGCCTGCCTCGCCGGGCGTCCACATCGACCAGAAGCCGCCATCCCAGCCGCGCTTTGGCGCGAGCCGCAGATGCGCAAGGTCGAGCCCATGCGGGGCCTCTTCCGGTACCGGCAGCCGTTCCGGCGCCTCCCACGGCGCCTCGGGCGCCCAGCGCGTCAGTGCGGCGCGATAGAACGGCGTGAACACCTTGTACGGGCCGCCCTTGCCTGTCCTGAGCGTCCACGGCTCGAACAGCAGCGAGCCGTTGAAGCTCTCGGCCTGCAGGCCCTGTTCGCGCAGCTCACGCTTGACGCGGGCGTCGCGCGCTTCGATATCCGGCTCGTAGCGGCGGTTCCAGAACACCGCCGATGCGCCGCAGGCGGCAGCGACGGCGGCGAGCGTCGGCGCGGCGTGGCCGGCGAAGGCATGCAGTGCGGCGCCGCGTCGGCGCAGTTCGTCATCGAGCGCGGCGAGCGAGCGGGCGCGCCAGGCGTCCGAGGCGGCGCCCGGGCGCGACAGCCCTTCCCCGTCGGGGTCGTGCACGTAGACCGGGACGACCTCGAAGCCGCCGTCCAGTGCCGCGCGCAACGCGGGGTTGTCGTCCAGGCGCAGGTCGTTGCGGAACCAGACCAGCGCGACGGTCACGGCTCAGCGCTCGATGAAACGGACGCGACGGGTGATCGAACAGGTGAGCTCGTAGCCGATCGTGCCGGCGCGCTCGGCGATGATCTCGACCGGCAGGTCCTCGCCCCATAGCGTGACGGGATCGCCGACCTTGGCGCCCGGTACGCCGCGCAGGTCCACGGTCATCAGGTCCATCGACACGCGACCGATCACCTGCGTGTGATGCCCCGCCACCCGCACCGGCGTGCCGGCCGGCGCCGCGCGCGGATAGCCGTCCCCATAGCCGATGGCCGCGACGCCGATGTCCATGTCCTCGGGACATTCCCAGGTACCGGCATAGCCGATGCGCGAGCCGCGCCGCACGCGGTTCACCGCGATCAGGCGGGTGGAGAGCGTCATCGCCGGGCGCAGGCCGAAGTCGGCGCCGGTGCGGCCTTCGACGACGGACATGCCGTAGAGCGCGCCACCTGGACGGATCCAGGTGCCGTGCGCCTCGGGCCAGCCGAGCACGGCGGCCGAATTGGCCAGCGAGTGGCCGGCGTCGAGCCCCGCGGTGGTCGCACGGAACACGTCCAACTGCTCGCGCGTCTGCACGCCTTGGGACGGGCTGTCGGCGAACTCGTCGGAGCTCGCGAAGTGGTTCATCAGCACGATGTCGCCGACCGTGCCACCGCGCATCGCCGACAGGCGCTCGTACGCCGCGCGGAACGCCTCGGGCGCGAAGCCGAGGCGATGCATGCCGCTGTCGAGCTTGAGCCAGCAGTCGAGCGGCTCGCCCGGCAGGGCCTGCTCGAGCATCTCGATCTGCGAGACGTGGTGCACCGCCGTCCACACGTTCAGCGCGCGCAGCCGCTCGATGTCGGAAGGCTCGTCGAAGCCCGAAAGCAGCAGGATCGGCTGCGAGATTCCGGCGGCGCGCAGGCGCTCGGCGTCCGACAGAGCCGCGACACCGAACGCATCGGCGCCGGCCAGTGCGCGCGCGACGCGTTCCAGGCCGTGCCCGTACCCGTCGGCCTTCACCACGGCCATGGCACGGCTACGCGGGGCCAGTGCGCGCACCTGCCCGAGGTTGTGACGCAACGCGTCGAGATGGATGGTCGCGGAGGTCGGTCGTGCCATCGCGACAGTCTAGCGACGCCGCGGGTTTTTCGGCACCGCGGCGCGCGCGCGTTTCGAGGGCGTCAGTGGACCTGTTCGTAGCGGTAATGGTCCCGCACGCGCTCGCTGAAGTAGGCGCCCTGCGAGCGCGCCGCCAGCAGCCGCTCGACTTCCGTGCGCGGCACGTCGAAGTACTGGTAGATGCGGCCGTTGGTGAACTCGATCTCGAGTAGGTGCCGCGCGAGGTCGTAGCCGATGCTGGCGAGCGCCTCGGATTCGAGCGGGATGCGTTCCATGCCCGCAGGCTAGGCAGCCGGCGTCTCAGCCACGGTGAATCCGAAGGCGCGGCCCGCCCGCCGTTCAGCGCCGCGCCAGACGATTACTCGAACGAGCCGACCGAATCGTGCGAGAGGTTGTCGAAGCGGGTGTATTCGCCGAAGAACTTCAGCTTGAACGAGCCCGTCGGGCCGCTTCGCTGCTTGCCGATGATGACCTCGGCCAGTCCCTTGTCCGGCGAATTTTCCTTGTTGTAGTAATCGTCGCGGTAGATGAAGACGATCATGTCGGCGTCCTGCTCGATAGCGCCGGACTCTCGGAGGTCGGCCATCACCGGGCGCTTGTCGGTACGCGTTTCCAGCGAGCGGTTGAGCTGCGACAGCGCGATCACCGGCACGCCGAGTTCCTTCGCCAGGCCCTTGAGCGAGCGCGAGATCTCGGAGATCTCGGTCGCACGGTTCTCGCTGTTGCCCGGCACGCTCATCAGCTGCAGGTAGTCGATGACGATCAGGCCGATGCCGTGCTCGCGCTTGAGGCGTCGGCACTTCGACGCGAGCTTGGCCGGTGACATGCCGGGCTCGTCGTCGATGAAGATCTTGGCCTCGCGCAACTGGCGGATCGCGCCGGTCACGCGGCTCCAGTCCTCGTCCTCGAGCTGGCCAGTGCGCAGGCGCTGCGCGTTGACGCGGCCGACCGAGGAGATCAGGCGCATCGCGAGCTGCGAGGCCGACATTTCCATCGAGAACACCGCGACTGGCAGGCGGCTCTTGAACGCCGCGTACTCGGCCATGTTCAACGCGAGCGTCGTCTTGCCCATGGCGGGACGCGCGGCGAGGATGATGAGGTCGGTCTTCTGCAGGCCCGCCGTCATCTCGTCGAACTCGGTGTAGCCGGTCGGCAGGCCGGTGACGCCGCTTCCGTTCGCATAGCGCGTCTGCAGCTCGTCGAAGGCCTCCGAGAGCGCCTTGGTCACCGGCACGAAGTCGGTGCGGCCCGAGCGATGCGCCTGCGAGATCGCCAGCACCTCGCGCTCGGCTTCCTCCAGCACTTCTGCGCTCTCGCGGCCTTCGGGCTGGAAGCCGTTGTTGACGATTTCGGTGCCGACCTCGATCAGCTGCCGCAGGATCGCCTTGTCGCGCACGATCTCCGCATAGGCGGCGATGTTCGCGGCCGACGGCGTCGTGCTCGCAAGTTCGATGAGATACGCGCCGCCGGCAACCATCTCCGACTGCCCCATCGACTCGAACCACTCGCCCAGCGTCACCGCGTCGAACGGGCGATTCTTCTCCGCCAGCTCGCGGATCGCGCGATAGATCAGCTGGTGGTCGCGGCGGTAGAAGTCGCTGTCGCTGAGCTGGTCGGACACGCGGTCGAAGGCGTCCGGCGCGAGCATCAGGCCGCCCAGGACGGCCTGCTCGGCCTCCACCGATTGCGGCGGCAGGCGCAGCTGGTCCACGCGCTGCTCGGCGCGTGTCTCGAAGCGCTTGTCGTTGCGGAAGCCGGCGCGTGCGCTCATCGTCTCTACTGCCTCTGTGCCGCCGACGCGGCTGTTCGTACCGTCGGCATCCTAGCCAGCCAGCGCCTGCGTCCGTTGCAGATAAGTCTGTGGACAACTCGGGATAAGTCGGCTGCGTTGTCGCACGCCGCGGTCTCGCCACCTGCGAATGCGCGCCCTGCCCGGCCCGGAACGACGAAGGGCGCCCGGAGGCGCCCTTCGACTACGGCGATGCGAGGTGGATCAGGCGGCTTCGCCGACCACGATCACCTTGACCGGCTGCTCGACGTCGGCGTGCAGGCGCACGATGACCTCGTACTCGCCCGTACGGCGGAACGGGCCTTCGCCCATCACGACTTCCGACTTGTCGACCTTGTGGCCGATCTTGGTCAGCTGCTCGGCGATGTCGCGGGGCGTGACCGAACCGAAGAGCTTGCCTTCGGCCGACGCGTTCGCGGCGATCGTCACCTCGACGCCCTCGAGCTCTGCGCGGCGCTTCTCGGCGCCCTCGAGCTGCGACTTGGCCTTGGCCTCGAACTCGGCGCGGCGCGCCTCGAAGTCGGCCAGGTTCGCGGCGGTGGCCGGCACGGCCTTGCCCTGCGGCACGAGGAAGTTACGGCCGTAGCCCGGCTTGACGTTGACCTTGTCGCCGAGGCGGCCGAGGTTGGTCACGTTCTGGAGAAGAATGAGCTGCATGGTGGTGCTCCGTATTCGTTAGTGCCGCCCGGCCTGCCGGGCGACACAGCGGATCGCTGTCCGAATGGATGGGTCGCGAGCGCTTCTTGTTGAAGAGTCCGCACAGGGACGTGCGGGCTTTTCCAAAGGACTCGGATCAAGACCCGCACATGGATGTGCGGGGCTGTTCCGAGGGGCCCGGACTTAGGCGTTGTGGTTGTCGGTGTACGGGATCAGCGCCAGGAAACGGGCGCGCTTGACCGCCGTGGCCAGCTGGCGCTGGTACTTCGACTTGGTGCCGGTGACGCGGCTCGGGACGATCTTGCCGGTCTCGGTCAGGTACTGGCGGAGCGTGTTGAGATCCTTGTAATCGATCTCCTTCACGCCCTCGGCCGTGAACTTGCAGAACTTGCGGCGACGGAAGAACTTGGACATGGGTCGTATTCCTTAGGCGGCTTCGGCGTTGTCGGAGGTGTCGGCGGCCGGAGCGGCATCGCCGTCATCGTCGCGGCGGCGGCGCTCGCCACGCTCGCCCTTGTCGCCCTTCTCGTCCTTGAACTTCATGATCAGCGACTGCTCGGTGTCGGCCTCGTCGCGCTTGATGACGAGGTGGCGGAGCACGGCGTCGTTGAAGCGGAAGCTGTCGACGAGCTCGTTCATCGTGGCCTGGGTGGCCTCGATGTTCATCAGGACGTAGTGGGCCTTCACCAGGTTCTGGATCGGGTACGCCAGCTGGCGGCGGCCCCAGTCTTCCAGGCGGTGCACCTTGCCCTCGGCGCCTTCGATCAGCGCCTTGTAGCGCTCGATCATGGCCGGGACCTGCTCGCTCTGGTCCGGATGGACCAGGAACACGACTTCGTAATGACGCATTTTCGTTTCCTTGTGGATGGCGGCGCGTCGGCGCCGGTCAGCCCCCTGCGATACCGCGGCAGTGGAGCAAGGTCTCCGCGACCGGATGGCCACGGAGCCGGAAAGTATGGCAGCTCAAGGAGTTACGTGCAAACCGCGTGAAGCCGCGCGGTCAACGGCCGGTGGCAGCAGTGGAAGCGGCCGGAGTGGCCTTGCGCTCGGCGATCCATGCGTCGATGTGGCGCTCCAGCACGGCCAGCGGGACCGATCCGGTCGCCAGCACCGCGTCGTTGTAGTCGCGGACGTCGAAGCGGTCACCGAGTGCCGCCGAGGCGCGGTCGCGCAGCTCGGAGATCTTCAGCTGGCCGATCTTGTAGCCGAGCGCCTGGCCGGGCCAGCTGATGTAGCGGTCGATCTCGTTGACCACGTCCTGGCGGGTCTTGGGCGAGTTGTCCATGAAGTACTGGATCGCGCGGTCGCGGCTCCAGCCCTTGGTGTGCATGCCAGTGTCGACGACCAGCCGCACCGCGCGCCACATGTCGTAGGCCAGCTGGCCCATGCGATCGTACGGGTCGTCGTACAGGCCCATGTCGTAGCCCAGCCGCTCGGCGTACAGGCCCCAGCCCTCGCCGTAGGCAATGAAATACGCCGTGCGGCGGAACATCGGCGCCTCGGGCAGTTCGAGCGCGCGGGCGAACTGGAAGTGGTGGCCGGGCACGGCCTCATGCAGCGACAGCGCCATCATTTCCCAGGTCGGGCGGACCTCCGGCTTGTAGAGGTTGACGTAGTAGTAGCCGGCGCGGCTGCCATCCGAGGCACCCGGCTGGTAGTAGGCGGTGGTGGTGTCGGGCGCGCTGGCGGCCGGGATCGGGCGCACGCCGTACGGCAGGCGCGGGATCGTGCGGAAGACCTTCACCAGCTCGGGGTCGATGCGCTTGGCGATGGCCTGGTAGGCCTCGAACAGGTCCTCGGGCGTCTTCTTGAAGAACCGGGGATCCGTGCGCAGGTACTGGAAGAACTCCTGCATCGAGCCCTTGAAGCCGACTTCCGCCTTCACCTTCTCCATCTCGCCGCGGATCCGGGCGACTTCCTTGAGACCGATCTCGTGGATCTGGTCGGCGGTCAGTTCGGTGGTGGTGAAGTAGCCGGCGAGGAAGTCGTAGTAGGCGCGACCTTCTGGCAGGTCGAGCGCGGCGATCGAGGTGCGGGCGTTGGGCAGGTAGTCGCGCTTGAAGAACGTCGCGAAGTCGCGGTACGCGGGGATCACCCTGTCGCCTATCACGGTGGCGGCGCGCGCGCGCAGGCGCTCGCGGTCGGCGGCGGGCACGGCGTCGGGAAACTTCAGGAACGGCGCGTAGAAGCGGCTTTTTTCGACAGCGACCAGTTGCGCGTCGATCTGTCCCGGGATGCGTTCCATCAGCACGCGCGGTGGCGTGTTGCCGGCCTTGACTCCCTCTCGCATCAGCGTTTCGGTCTGGCCGATCAGCGCCGGCAGCGCCTCCAGGCGCGCCAGCCAGTTCTCGTAATCGCGGAGGGTGCGGAACGGCAGCACCTCGGCGAGCTCGTCCGCGGTCTGCACGCCGCCCCGCTGCGTCAGCGGCCGCTGCCATTCGTTGAAGCGCTGGCGCTCTACGCCGCGCTGCAGGTCCCATAGGTAGACGTCGTAGTTGAGGCGATCGGCTTCCGACAGCGCGCCGCGGTCGATCGCGCGCAGCCGCGCCAGCGCTTCGCGATCGGCGGCCTCGCGTGCGCGGATCGCCTCCAGCGACATGTCGGTCCACCGGTCGTCGTAGCGGCTGTCGCCGTTGTAGCTCGCGCTTTCCGGGTACTCCCGCAGGCCGCGCTCCCACTGCTCGTCGAAGAATCGGTGCAGCGCGGTCGACGCGGGCGTCGCGGCGGACCTGGCCGGCGCGGCGGCGGATGCATGCACGGGGAGCAGCGTCGCGAGCGCGACGGCCAGCAGCAGCGGACGGATCATGGCGCGGTTCCGGGCGGAAGACCGCCCGAGTCTAGCGCCGCTTGTCGACGCCCTGCCCGTGCCGCGCGTCGCGGATCAGTCCTGCTCGTTGGTGGTGAAGCTCTCGCCGCAGCCGCACTCGGCGCGCACGTTCGGATTGCGGAACACGAACTGCTCGCCGAGCTTCTGGCGCACGAGGTCGATCTCGGTGCCGTCCACGATCGGTAGGCTGGCCTGGTCGACGTAGATGCGCACGTCCTCCTGCAGGAAGATGCGGTCGTCGCCGCCCTGCTCCCTGGCGAGGTCGGCCACGTACTGCCAGCCGGAGCAGCCCGTCTTCTTGACGCCGAAGCGCAGCCCGAGAGCACCGGGCGTTTCCGACAGGTAACGGCGGACGCGGTCGAGGGCGGCGGGAGCAAGCGAGACGGCCATGGAAACTCCGGTGACACGGTAGTGCGGGGAACGAGTATAGGCAGCGTCGCGCGCCGCCCCGGCAACAGCACGTAAACTCTCCATCCCACGTCGGGCCGGGCGGCCCGCAATTCAAGTCAGGACGGGTAGTCAGCGCATGACGATCATGAGCGTCGAGCACGCGCTCGCGGGCAAGGTGCCGGCGGGCGGGGAAGTCACGGTACGCGGCTGGGTCCGCACCCGCCGGGATTCGAAGGCGGGCCTGAGCTTCGTGAACGTGAGCGACGGCTCCTGCTTCGCGCCGATCCAGGTCGTCGCGCCCGCGGACCTGCCGAACTACGAGTCCGAGGTGAAGCGCCTCACCGCCGGCTGTGCGGTGATAGCGACCGGCAAGCTCGTGCAGTCGCAGGGCCAAGGCCAGGCCTATGAGATCCAGGCCTCCTCGATCGAGGTGATCGGATTCGTCGACGATCCGGAGACCTACCCGATCCAGCCGAAGGCACATTCGCTCGAGTTCCTGCGCGAGGTCGCGCACCTGCGCCCGCGCACGAACCTCTTCGGCGCGGTGACGCGCATCCGCAACACGCTCGCGCAGGCCGTGCACCGGTTCTTCCACGAGCGCGGTTACTTCTGGATCAGCACGCCGATCATCACCACGTCCGACGCCGAGGGCGCCGGCCAGATGTTCCGGGTGTCGACGCTCGACATGGCGAACCTGCCGCGTGATTCCAAGGGCAACGTCGACTTCAGCCGCGACTTCTTCGGCAAGGAAGCGTTCCTCACCGTTTCCGGGCAGCTCAATGTCGAGGCCTACTGCCTCGCGCTGAGCAAGGTCTACACCTTCGGCCCGACGTTCCGTGCCGAGAACTCGCATACGACCCGCCACCTGGCCGAGTTCTGGATGATCGAGCCGGAGATCGCGTTCGCCGACCTCGCCGAGGACGCGGACGTCGCCGAGGACTTCCTCAAGTACCTGTTCCGCGCGGTGCTCGACGAGCGCGCCGACGACATGGCGTTCATCGCCGAGCGCGTGCAGAAGGACGCGATCACGCGACTGGAAGCCTTCATCAATGCGCCGTTCGAGCGCATCGAGTATTCCGACGCAATCACGCTGCTGCAGAAGTCGGGCGAGAAATTTGACTTCCCGGTCGAATGGGGCCTGGACCTGCAGACCGAGCACGAGCGCTGGCTGACCGAGCAGCACGTCGGCCGCCCGGTCGTCGTCATGAATTATCCCGAGCACATCAAGGCGTTCTACATGCGCCTCAACGACGACGGGAAGACCGTCGCCGCGATGGACGTGCTGGCGCCGGGCATCGGCGAGATCATCGGTGGCAGCCAGCGCGAGGAGCGCCTGGACGTGCTCGACAAGCGCATGGCGCAGTTCGGCCTCGATGCCGAGCACTACGGCTGGTACCGCGACTTCCGCCGCTACGGCACGGTGCCGCACGCGGGCTTCGGCCTCGGCTTCGAGCGCCTCGTGGTCTACGTCTGCGGCCTGCAGAACATCCGCGACGCCATCCCCTACCCGCGCGCGCCGGGCCAGGCGGAATTCTGATGATCCTTTTCCTCGCCCTGTGCTTCGTCGGCATCGCCATCGGTGGTGCGACGGCGCTCGTGATCTTCTGGCCGCTGGCGCTCGTCCACATCCGCGACCGGCATCCGGAACTCGCGCGCGAGCTGGGCCCCGGACCGTTCTTCCAACCTCGCGCCTGGGGCTGGCTGCTGCGCGGCGGCTACCGGGCGACGCCGGACCGCGGCCTGAGCGGGCTTGCCACACCGGCACGCGTGTCGCTGTTGACGATCATTGGTGCGCTGCTGGCGGCGGGGCTGCTGTGGCTGGTGTCGGTTTCGATCGGAGGTTGAGCATGCGCGAGGAATGGTGGCTGGCCACGGCCGGCAACACGCTGATCTGGGCACGGCTGCGCGTGAAGGAAGCCGGCACCGCCGAGGTCTTCGATTGCGATGGCGCCACCCTGCCCTACGACAGCGAGGACAGCGCGCGCGCGGCATTGATGGACGCCGATTTCGTCTCCCTGGAGGGCCTCGACGCCGACGACGCCGATGCGCGCGGCTTCGACATCGACGCGATCGCACCGCCGCGTGCCCAGGACGACCAGGCACTGCGCGAGCGCATGATCGTGAAGCTGCAGCGCCGGCAATGAGCCTCTACCTGCCGCGGGCATTCGACGAGCGCGACCTCGCGCGGCTCGACGCGCTCGCGGCTGCGCATCCGTTCGCCTCACTGGTGAGCGTCGACGACGGCACGCCCTGCGTCTCGCACGCGCCCGTGCTGTACGCGCGGGACGGCGAACGCATCGAACTGACCTGGCATCTCGCGCGCGCGAATCCGCAGTCGCGCCATCGCGGCCGCGTGCTGGCGATGCTGCACGGCCCGCAGGCCTACGTGTCGCCCGGCTGGTATCCCGACAAGGCCGAACAGGCGCGCGTGCCGACGTGGAACTACGTCGTCGCGCACCTCTCGGGCGACGTCGAGGCCTTCGACGACCACGATTCGCTCATACGGCTTCTGGACGGACTGTCCGCGACGCACGAGGCGCGGGCCGCGGGTGACTGGCGCTTCGACGCCGACAACCCGGCAGAACGCGTGCAGTTGCGTGGCATCGTCGGCTTCCGCATGTGCATCGACCGCGTCGAGTTCAAGAGCAAGCTGAGCCAGAACCATCCGGTCGCGAATCGCGTTTCGGTGATCGAGCGCCTCGCGGCGTCGAGCCGCGCGGACGATCGGGACGTCGCCGAGTGGATGCGCCACACGCTCGAATCGCAGACCGAAGGAGCCTGACGATGGATCTCGACCTCACCGGCCGCCACGCGCTCGTCTGCGGCGCGTCCGAAGGCATCGGTCGCGCGGCGGCACTCGAACTCGCCGCGATGGGCGCGGACGTCACCGTCCTGGCGCGGCGTGCCGAGGCGCTGCAGGACGTCGTCGCGGCACTGCCCGTGCGCGGCGCGCAGGCGCATGGCTGGATCGCTGCCGACGTATCGCAGCTGGACGCGCTCGACGCCCAGGTGCGCGGCCTGGTCGCGGGCAAACCGGTGCACGTCCTGGTCAACAACACCGGTGGCCCGCCGGGCGGCCCGGCGCATACGGCACCGCTCGATGCCTACCGCGACGCGTTCGCGCGGCATCTGCTGGCGAACCAGGTGCTGGTACAGGCGGTGGTCGGCGGCATGCAGGCGGCGAACTGGGGCCGCATCGTGAACGTCGTTTCGACGTCGGTGCGCGAGCCGATCGCCAACCTCGGCGTGTCCAACACCGTGCGCGGCGCCGTGGCGAGCTGGGCCAAGACGATCTCGCGCGAGCTCGCGGGCCACGGCATCACCGTCAACAACGTGCTGCCCGGTTACACGAAGACCTCGCGACTGGCGCAGATCCTCGCGGACCGCGCGAAGGCCGGCGGGCAGTCGGAGGACGAGGTCGCCGCGTCGATGCTGCGCACCGTCCCGGCCGGTCGGTTCGCCGAAGCGAAGGAGGTCGCCGCCGTCATCGCGTTCCTTTGCTCGCCGGCCGCGGCTTACGTCAACGGCGTCAGCCTCGCCGTCGATGGCGGGCGGATGCAGTCGATCTGATGCGGGAGCCCGGGATGCGCCTCAACCACTGGATCGATGGACGCGCGGCCCCGCCTGCTGCGGATGCCTGGATAGAGGTGCACGAGCCGGCGAACGGGCGCCTTCTCGGCGAGGTCGCGGCCGGCGATGCGCGCGACGTCGCGGCTGCCGTCGCAGCCGCGCGTGCGGCCTTCCCAGCGTGGTCCGGCTTGCGAAACAGTGAGCGTTCGCGCTGGCTCGAACGGCTGGCCGATGCGCTGGAGGCGCGGCTCGAGGGCTTCGCCCGCGCCGAGTCGCGCGATGCCGGCAAGCCGCTGAGGCTCGCGCGCACCGTCGACATTCCCCGCGCCGTCGCCAACCTGCGCTTCTTCGCCCATGCGGCGACGCAGTTCGCGAGCGAGGCACACCACGGCGAGGCCGGGCTCAACTACACGCTGCGCACGCCGCTCGGTCCTATCACGGCGATCTCGCCGTGGAATCTGCCGCTGTACCTGCTGACCTGGAAGATCGCGCCGGCGCTGGCCGCGGGCAACACGGTCGTCGCCAAGCCGTCGGAAGTGACGCCGTGGACGGCGACGCTGCTCGCCGAGCTCTCGGGCGAGATCGGGCTGCCGCCCGGCGTGCTGAACCTTGTCCACGGGCGGGGCCCGGAGGTCGGTGAGCCGCTCGTTACGCACCCGGACATCAAGGCCGTTACCTTCACCGGCAGCACCGGCGTCGGGCGGCGGATCGCGGGTCTCGCGTCGCCACTGCTGAAGAAGGTCTCGCTGGAACTCGGCGGCAAGAACGCGACGCTCGTGTTCGCCGACAGCGCGTGGCGCGACCATCTCGACCTGCTGGTGCGCTCGGCGTTCCAGAACACCGGCCAGATCTGCCTGTGCGGGTCGCGGCTGCTGGTCGAGCGATCGATCCACGACGAATTCGCCGAAGCCTTCGTCGAGCGCGTGCGGGCGCTGCGGGTCGGCGATCCCGCCGACGATGCTACGGACATGGGCCCGCTGGTCTCGCAGGCGCATTTCGACAAGGTGATTGCGGCGATCGGCCACGCTCGCGACGAAGGCGGCCGAGTGCTGTGCGGCGGCGGGCGCATCGACCGGCCGGGTTGGTACGTCGAGCCCACGGTGATCGATGGGCTCGGCGCCGACTGCGCGACCAACCGCGACGAGATCTTCGGCCCCGTCGCCACGCTGCAGGCCTTCGACGACGAAGCGCATGCGCTCGAGCTGGCCAACTGCGGCGACTACGGACTGTCCGCGTCGGTGTGGACGCGCGACCTCGGCCGCGCGCACCGACTGGCCGGCGCCCTGCGCGTGGGCATGGTCTGGATCAACACCTGGATGCAGCGCGACCTGCGCACGCCCTTCGGCGGCACCGGCGCTTCCGGCCTCGGCCGCGAAGGCGGCTGGGAAGCGATGCGTTTCTTCACCGAACCCAAAAATGTCGGCCTCTGCCTGGAGAACTGCTGATGACGGAGACCCTGGACGACCTGCTGGCCCGCAACCGCGAGTGGTCCGCGCGTATCGAACGCGAGGACCCGGGCTTCTTTTCGCGACTTTCGGGCCAGCAGGCGCCCGAATTCCTCTGGATCGGTTGCTCGGATTCGCGCGTGCCGGCCAACCAGATCATCGACATGGCGCCGGGCGAGGTGTTCGTGCACCGCAACGTCGCCAACGTCGTCGTGCACACCGACCTCAACTGCCTGTCGGTGCTGCAGTTCGCGGTGGACGTACTGAAGGTCAAGCACATCCTCGTCGTCGGTCATTACGGCTGCGGCGGCGTGCTGGCCGCGCTGACACGGCAGCGACTCGGCCTCGCCGACAATTGGGTGCGCCACGTGACCGACGTGGCGGAGAAGCACGTCGAGCGGTTGCAAGCGCTGCCCGACGCGCAGGCCAGGCACGACCGGCTGTGTGAGCTGAACGCGCTCGAACAGGTGGTTAACGTGTCGCACACCACCATCCTCCGGGATGCATGGGCGCGGGGTCAGGACATCACCGTCCACGCGTGGGTCTACAGCCTGCGCAACGGGCTGGTGACCGACCTGGGGCTGCACGTCGACGGGCGCACCGACCTGCCCGCCGCCTATGCACACGCGCTGGACCACATCGAAGCCACGGAGCGAACCGCATGAGCGAGAGCGACAGCATCATCCTCAAGGGCCACGCCCCCCGGCCCGTCGGCAGCTACCCGCATGCACGACGCGCGGGCAACCTGCTGCTGCTGTCGGGCATCGGCCCGCGGGACCCCGACACCAACCAGGTGGCCGGCGACGTACGCGACGCGGACGGCAAACTGCTGAGCTACGACATCGAGGCGCAGTGCCGCTCGGTGTTCCGCAACGTGCGCGCGGTCCTGACGGCGGCCGGCGCCGGTCTCGAGGACCTGATCGACGTCACCGTCTACCTCACCGACCTGCCGCACGACTTCCGCGTATTCAACGAGATCTGGGCGGAGTATTTCCCCGACCCGGCGAATGCCCCCTGCCGCACGACCGTCGGCGTCAGCTACCTGCCTACGCCGATCGCCGTCGAAATGAAGTGCGTGGCGGTGCTGAAGTCATGAGCCTGCCCGGTGCGCTGAACCTGCAGGCCTGGGTGGACGAGCATCGCGAGCTGCTCAAGCCGCCGGTGGGCAACAAGTGCATCGTCGACGGCGACTACATCGTGATGATCGTCGGCGGGCCGAACGCGCGCACCGACTACCACTTCGAGGAAGGCCCCGAGTTCTTCTATCAGCTCGAGGGCGAGATGGTGCTGCGCATCCAGGAGGACGGCGCGGTGCGCGACATACCGATCCGCGCCGGCGAGATGTTCTACCTGCCGCCGCGCGTCCCGCACAGCCCGCAGCGCAGCGAGGGCGGCGTGGGGCTCGTCATCGAGCGCCGGCGCCTCGCCCATGAGGACGATGCGCTGATGTGGTTCTGCGAGCGCTGCAACGCCAAGGTGTACGAGGAATTCTTCCACCTCGTCGACATCGAGCAGGACTTCTTCCGCGTGTTCGAGCGCTTCTACCGCAGCGACGAGCTGCGCACCTGCAAGGCCTGCGGGCACCTCAACCCGCGCCCGAACCGCTACGAGCTGCAGGCGACGAGCGAAGCCGACGTCACCTGAGGCCGCGACGCGGGTGCCGCGGCGCCCGCGTCGGTTATCTTCTGGGCGTCCCCGCCGCGCCGCCGCCCGATGCTGAAGATCGATACCCACGCCCACTACCTGCCGCGCGACTGGCCCGACCTCGCGCGCAAGTACGGCGACCCGCGGTTCCCGGTCATCCACCACACCGACGATGGCCGCCACCGCATCTACAAGGACGGGCGCTTCTTCCGCGAGATCTTCAGCAAGACCTGGGACCCGCAGGAGCGCATCGACGACTACGCGCGCTTCGGCGTGCAGGTGCAGGTGATCAGCACCGTGCCGGTGATGTTCAGCTACTGGGCGAAGCCGCAGCACGCGCTGGAGCTGCACCAGGCGCTCAACGACCACATGGCGCAGGCGGTGAACGATTTCCCGCGGCACTACGCCGGCATCGGCACGGTGCCGCTGCAGTCGCCACGCCTCGCAGTGCAGGAGCTCGAGCGTTGCATGGACCAGCTGGGCCTGCAGGGCGTGCAGATCGGCAGCCACATCGGCGACTGGAACCTGGACGCGCCGGAGCTGTTCGAGTTCTTCCAGGCGGCCAGCGAGCTCGGCGCGGCCATCCTCGTGCACCCCTGGGACATGATGGGGAGCGAGTCGATGCCGAAGTACTGGCTGCCATGGCTGGTCGGCATGCCCGCCGAGCAGTCCCGTGCCGCCTGCTGCCTCATCTTCGGCGGCGTGCTCGAGCGCCTGCCCAAGCTCAAGATCTGCCTCGCGCACGGCGGCGGTTCGTTCCCTTACACCATCGGTCGCATCGAGCATGGCTTCAACATGCGCCCCGACCTCGTCGCCACCGACAATCCGCGCAATCCGCGCGATTACATCTCGCGCCTGTATTTCGATTCCTGGGTCGCCGACCCGCGCGCGCTGCAGTACCTGCTCGACACCTGCGGTGCGCGCCGCGTGATGCTCGGCACCGACTATCCCTTCCCGCTCGGCGAGCAGGAACCGGGCGCCGGCATCGCCGCGCTCGCGCTCTCCGATGCGGACCGGGCCCGCCTGTACCACGGCACCGCGCTGGAATGGCTCGGCCTGCCGCTCTCCCGATTCGCATGATTCCATGACCGATATCTGCAACGACGCGTACGCAGCCCGGCTCGACGCCGCCGATCCGCTGCGCGACTTCCGCGACGAGTTCCTGATCCCGAAACACGCCGGTGAGCCGATGGCCTACTTCGTCGGCAATTCGCTCGGCTTGCAGCCGCGCGGCGCGCGCGCGCACGTCGAAACCGTGCTGCGCAAATGGGAGGAGGAAGGCGTCGAGGGCCACTTCACCGGCGACGCGCAGTGGATGCGCTATCACGAGCTTGTCCGCGAGCCGCTGGCACGGCTGGTCGGTGCGACGCCGCTCGAGGTGGTCGCGATGAATACACTGACCGCGAACCTCCACTTCCTGATGGTCAGTTTCTATCGGCCTACGCGCGAGCGCCCGGCGATCCTGATCGAGGCCGGCTCGTTCCCGTCGGATCGCCACGCCACCGCATCGCAGGTGCGCTTCCACGGCTTCGATCCCGCGACCGACCTGATCGAGGTCGAGCCCGACGAGGCGAACGGCACCATCTCGATGGCCGCCATCCGGCGGGCGATCGACGCGAACCGCGACCGACTCGCGCTGGTGCTGTGGCCGGGCGTGCAGTACCGCACGGGGCAGGCGTTCGACCTGAAGGCGATCGCCCGCCTCGCGCACGATGCCGGCGCGCTCTGCGGCTTCGACCTCGCGCATGCGGTCGGCAATATCGACGTCGAGCTGCACGACAGCGACGCCGACTTCGCAGCGTGGTGCCATTACAAGTACGTCAACTCCGGCCCGGGCGCGGTCGCGGGCGCATTCGTGCACGAGCGCCACTCGCGCGAGGACGTGCCGCGCTTCGCCGGTTGGTGGGGCCATGACCCGTCCTCGCGTTTCCGAATGGGCCCGGAGTTCGTGCCGGCCGCTGGCGCCGATGGCTGGCAGCTGAGCAATCCGCCAATCCTCGCGATGGCGCCGCTGCGTGCGTCGCTGGAACTGTTCGACCGGGCGGGCCTGCCGGCGCTGCGCGAGAAGTCGCGCTCGCTCACGGGGTACCTGGAGTCGCTGATCCACGCACGCCTGGCCGACGTGCTCGACCTGCTCACGCCGCGCGATCCCGCGCAGCGCGGCTGCCAGCTCTCGCTGCGGGTGCGCGGCGGTCGCGACCAGGGCCGCGCGCTCTTCGACCATCTCGCCGCGCACGGTGTGCTGGGCGACTGGCGCGAACCTGACGTGATCCGCATCTCTCCCGCGCCGCTCTACAACACGCACGCGGACGTGCTGCGTTTCGTGCGCCAGGTGGAACGATGGGCGGGCCGGGCGGACTGACGTGGCCGTGCAGCGGACGAATTGCCGCGCCGTCGTGTTCATCGGCCTAAACCCCGCACCCGCATGCGCAGGGCCGCGCCTACACTCCCGACTCGACCGCAGGACGGATGCGCCGTGAGCGAAAACCGCCACATCACGATCATCGGCGCCGGCCTGGCCGGCGCGTTGCTGGCCACACTGCTCGCGCGTCGAGGCTGGTCCGTCGACGTGTACGAGAAGCGCGGCGATCCGCGCGTGGCCGGCTACGCGGGCGGCCGCTCGATCAACCTCGCGCTCGCCGAACGCGGACGACATGCCCTGCGCATGGCCGACGCGGACGCGGCCGTGATGGGCCACGCGGTGATGATGCGTGGCCGCATGGTCCACTTCCCGGACGGCCGCACCGACTTGCAGCGATACGGACGCGACGACAGCGAGGTCATCTGGTCGGTGCATCGCGGCGAGCTCAACATCGTGCTGCTCGACATCGCCGAAGGCGCCGGCGTACGCCTGCATTTCGACCTCGGGCTGGCGGACGTCGACTTCGACCGTCGCATGGCGGTGTTCGCGACGCCCGATGGTGTACGTCGCGAAGTGGCCTACGAATCGCTGGTCGGCGCCGACGGCGCGGGTTCCGCGCTGCGGCATGCCATGGCGACTGTCGCGGACCTCGGTGAGCGTGTCGAAAACCTCGGTCACGGCTACAAGGAGCTGGAGATTCCGCCCGCCGCCGACGGAAGCTTCCGCATCGAGCCCAATGCGCTGCACATCTGGCCGCGCGGCCGCTACATGTGCATCGCGCTTCCGAATGACGAGCGCACGTTCACCGTCACCCTGTTCCTTCCGAGCAGCGGCGAGCCGAGTTTCGAGACGGTGCGCAACGGTGCGGAGGCGCGCGCGTTCTTCGAGCGCGACTTTGCCGACGCGTCCGCGCTGATTCCGGATCTTGAGCACGATTTCGACGCGCATCCGACCGGCGTGCTGGCGACGCTGTACCTCGACCGCTGGCACCTGCGCGGCGATGCCGTGCTCCTCGGCGATGCCGCCCACGCGATGGTGCCGTTCCACGGCCAGGGCATGAACTGCGCCTTCGAGGACTGCGTCGCGCTGGCCGATCATCTGGAGCGCGCACCCGACCGCGAAGCCGCGTTCGCCGCGTTCCAGCGGGAGCGGCTGCCGAACGCGCAGGCCATCCAGCAGATGGCGCTCGAGAACTACCTCGAGATGCGCGACCGTGTCGACAACGAGGATTACCTGCTGCAGCGTGCCCTGGAGCGCGAGCTCGCCGAGCGCCATCCCACGCGCTTCGTGCCGCGCTATTCGATGGTGACGTTCATGCGCCTGCCCTACGCGACGGCCTTCGAGCGCGGTCGCATCCAGCGCGAGCTGCTGGCCGAGCTCACGCGCGGGCACGAGAGCCTCGACACCGTCGACCGGGCACTCGCGGACCGGCTCGTGGTCGAGCGCCTCGCGCCGCTGGAGGCCGAGGCGTGAGCGACAGCTTCCTGTTCTACGACCTCGAGACCTTCGGTGCCTGCCCGCGCCGCAGCCGCATCGCGCAGTTCGCGGCCATCCGCACCGACGCGAGCCTGCAGCAGGTCGACGACGAGATCTCGTTCTTCGTGAAGCCGGCCGACGACCTGCTGCCCTCGCCGATCGCCAGCGTCATTACCGGCATCACCCCGCAGCACGCCAGCGACCACGGCGTGAACGAGGCCGAGGCCTTCGCACGCATCCACGATCAAATGATGCGGCCCGGCACCTGCACCGCGGGCTACAACTCGATCCGCTTCGATGACGAGTTCGTGCGTTACGGATTCTTCCGCAATTTCTACGACCCTTACGAACGCGAATGGCGCGGCGGCAACTGCCGCTGGGACCTGCTCGACGTGATGCGCCTCGCGCACGCCCTGCGGCCGGACGGCGTGGAGTGGGTGTATCGCGAGGACGGCACGCCTTCGTTCACCCTCGAAGGCCTCGGCCACGCCAACGGCGTCCGTATCGGCGACGCGCACGAGGCGCTGAGCGACGTGCGCGCGCTTATCGGGCTGGCCCAGCGGCTGCGCGCGGCCCAGCCCCGGCTGTGGGATTACTGCCTGCGCCTGCGCGACAAGCGCTTCGCCGGCAGCCTGCTGGACGTCGCCGCGATGAAGCCCGTGCTGCACGTTTCGCAGCGCTTCCCCGCGAGCCGCCTGTGCGCCGCGCCCGTCATGCCGCTGGCGATGCATCCCCGCGTCGGCAACCGCGTCATCGTGTTCGACCTCGCGCAGGATCCCGACATGCTGCTGGCGCTCGCGCCGGAGGCAATCGCCGATCGCCTGTACGTGCGCCAGGACGAACTGCCGGACGGCACGGAACGCATCGCGCTCAAGGAGGTCCATCTCAACCGCTGCCCGGCGCTGGTGGCCTGGGATCACCTGCGAGAGGCCGACCTCGCACGGCTGCGCATCGACGCCGCGCAGGTCGCGCGCCATGCCGAGCGGATCCGCGCGCGTGGCGCCGAGATCGCCGAGAAGGTGCGCCGCGTGTACGCCGCGACGCGCGAGCGCGAGCCCTCGGACTGCGACGCGTCGCTCTACGACGGCTTCCTGCCGGACGCCGATCGCCTGCGCTTCCCCGACGTACGCGGCACGCCGCCGCAGCATCTCGCCGGCGCGGATTTCGGCTTCACCGACGCGCGCTTGCCCGAACTGCTGTTCCGCTACCGCGCCCGCAACTGGCGCGACTCGCTGCGCGACGGCGAGCGCACGCGCTGGGACGGCTACCGTCGCGAGCGCCTCGCCGACGTCGGGCGCTCCGAGTACACCTTCGACTCGTTCTTCGACGAGATCGGCCAACTGCGGACCGACCGCGCCGACGACGCACGCGTACGGGCATTGCTCGACGACGTCGAGGCGTGGGGGCGCGAGTTGCAGACCTCGGTCGCCTGAGCCCCTGTGTCGCCGACGGCAGGCGCTGCACACGGGCCCCACCGCCGAACCGCTACCCTGCCGCGACTCCGGAGGTGCCATGAAGAAGCTGATCGCCCTGTTGGTCCTCGCCCTGCTGGCGTTCGTCGCGTTCGTCGCGGCGGGGCCGTTCCTCACGGTCAAATCGATCGGCGATGCGGTACAGCGCGGCGACATGCGCACGCTGGAACGCGAAGTCGACTTTCCGCTGGTGCGGGCCAGCCTCAAGGCCCAGCTCGAGGACTATCTGGCGCGCAGCATGGGCGATCCCTCGACCGACAGCCGCCTGCGCGAACTCGGACGGCAGGTGACGGCCACGATGACCGGTGGCGTGGTCGACGCACTGGCCACGCCCGCGGGCATTGGCGCGATCCTGCAGGGCCGCAGCGTGATCCGTCGCGCGATGGGCTACCCCGCCGAACGCAGCGGCGAGCCGGGCGCGGCGTTCGACCCGTTGCGGGATGCGCGTTACAGCTACGAGTCGGGCTCGCGCTTCACGGCCACCGTCAACAATGCCGACGGCGTGCCGATCGTCTTCGTCTTCACCCGTGAGGGCATCGACTGGCGTCTCACCGACGTGCGGCTGCCCGTCGACCGGCTGATCGCGAGCCTGACCGGCTAGCGCGTCACGTTGGCCACGCCGTGCGGCACGTGGCCCGCGGCGACATGGTCACGCGCGGACACGATGTTGTGCTCGGAGTCGTCGAAAAAGATGTCGGCGCCGAAGGCTTCGAGGAACGGTCCCTTTGAGCGGCCGCCGAGGAACAGCGCCTCGTCCAGGCGGATGCCCCACTCGCGCAGCGTGCGGATCACGCGTTCGTGCGCGGGCACCGAGCGTGCGGTGACCAGCGCCGTGCGGATGGGCGCATCCTCGCCGGTCGGAAAGGCCTGCTGCAGGCGATGCAGGGCGTCGAGAAAGCCGCGGAACGGGCCGCCCGACAGCGGCTCGCCGGCGCGCTGCAGCTCGTGCGCGGCGAAAGCGGCCAGGCCGCCTTCGCGCGAGACCCGCTCACCCTCGTCGTCGAAGATCACCGCGTCGCCGTCGAAGGCGATGCGTAGCTGGTCGGGATTGCGCGAGGCCGCAGACGCGGGCGAGCGCGAGGCTGACGGCAGCAGCATCGCCGCCGCCACGCCCGCCTGCAGCGCGGCGCGCACGTCTTCGCCATGCGCCGACAGGAACAGGTCGGCGCCGAACGGGCGGATGTACGGATACGGCGGCGCGCCATTGCTGAAGGCCGCGCGCCGGATCGACAGCCCGTGGTGCGCGATCGAATTGAAGATGCGCAGCCCCGTGTCCGCCGAGTTGCGCGAGATCAGGATCACCTCGACGCGCGGTGCCTCCGGCGGCGCGCCCTCGTTGAGGCGCAGCAGCTTTCGCACCAAGGGAAATGCGATTCCGGGCGCGAGCACGTCGTTCTCGTGCTCGCGCTGGTAGTCGGCGTAGGCCTCCAGGCCCTCGCGCTCGAACAGGCCGTGCCCCTCCTCCAGGTCGAACAGCGTCCGGGAGGAAATGGCGACGATCAACGGGTCCGCGTCACGATCAGGCATGCGGCCTATTGTGCACGCGCCGCTGTCGCAGGCGGTGCGACCTACTGCAGTCGGCCGTACCCCTTCATCACGTCCTGCGGGCCGCCGAAACGGTCCTGCTCGATGCGCTCGAGCAGCTGGATGATGTCGCGCGGCGCGGAATTCGCCTGCGCCGCCTGCAACAGGTCGCCCTTCGTGGCGGGATAGCTCACACCCGCGAGATAGCGTTCGACGTTCGACGGCGATTCGCCGCCCAGGCCCTGGGTCATGACGGTGCTCCTTTCGGTGGATCAGGTCGGGTCGCCGTGGGTGCGGCCGTCCTCGCTGGGACGATGCAGCGCGCCCTGCGGGTCGCGCACCGATGCGGGCACGTCGCGCTGCTGCCGGTCGGCCTGCTTGGCGGACATGCGGTCGCCGAGGCTGGGCGCGATCTTCGCGGTGAGGGTGTTCATCTTCGACATGGCGCCGACCTTGATGTCGCGCCCGCCTTCTTCAGCCGCCTTGAGGATCGCCTCGGCCACCTGCTCCGGCTCGATCATCGGCGTCGGCAGTTTCGGCTCCTCGGCCATGTAGTTCGCGGCATGCTGCGGATACGGCGTGTCGACCGCCGTGGGCTGGATCAGCACGACCTCGACCGGCGCCTTGTCCAGCAGCTCGATCTCCACGCGCAGAGCATCCGTGAAGCCCTTCACCGCGTGCTTGCTGGCCGAGTACATGCCCTGCAGGGGGATCACCGCGTCGGAGACTTCGCTGCCCACGTTGATCAGCGCACCGCCGTTGCGCTTGAGGTAGGGCAGCGCGACCAGCGAGCCGTTGACCGTGCCCCAGAAGTTGGTGTCGAAAAGGCGACGGTTGTCCTCGTCGCTCACCTCGTCCAGGCGCCCGTAGATCGAAACACCCGCGTTGTTGACCCAGGTGTCGATGCGGCCGAAACGTTCGATCGCCTTCTGCGCCGCTTCTTCCAGCGCAGCGCGATCCGCAACGTCGGCGACGCATACGAGCGCTTCGCTGCCCACGTCGCGCAGGCCCTGGCGGATCTCGTCAAGGGTGTCCTCGCTGCGTGCCAGCAGCACCACCTTGGCGCCCTGCTGGGCCGCCATGAGCGCGGTCGTCAGGCCGATGCCGCTGCTGGCGCCGGTTATCACGATCACCTGGGCGGATACGGGCTTGAGCTGCGCTTTCATGTGCGACCTCCTGTGAGACGTGCCCATGCTGTTGCCGTGGCCGTTACGCGGCCGCCAAGCGCAAGTGGATTTTTCGCGATCAGCCGCTGGTGAACTGCTCGGCCAGCATGCGTTCTTCGAGGTTGTGCTCGGGATCGAACAACAGCGTCACGGTGCGGTCGCGCGATTCGCGAATGGTGACTTCGACCGCGTCGCGCACCTCGTGAGAGTCGGCGGTGGCGCTCACGGGCCGCTTCAGCGGATCGAGCACGGTGAAGCGCACCTCGGTATCGGCCTTGAGCACGGCGCCGCGCCAGCGACGCGGGCGGAACGCGGCGATCGGGGTCAGCGCCATCACGTTCGCACCCAGCGGCAGGATCGGCCCGTGCGCGGAGAAGTTGTACGCGGTGCTGCCCGCCGGGGTGCAGACCAGCACGCCATCGCAGATCAGCTCGTCGAGGCGGGTCTGGCCGTTGAGGTCGATTCGCACGTGCGCGGCCTGCCGCGTCTGGCGCAACAGCGACACCTCGTTATACGCGAGCGAGCCCACGGTCGCGCCGGACTCGCTCTGCACGATCATCTCGAGCGGGCGCAGTACCGCGGGTTCCGCCGCATGCAGTCGCTCGACCAGCGACTCCATGCGCTGGTGGTTCATCAGGAAGCCGACGGTGCCGAGCTTCATGCCATAGACCGGTTTGCACAGCGTCGCGTGGCGATGGAGCGTCTGCAGCATGAAGCCATCGCCGCCCAGCGCGATCAGCACGTCGGCCTCGGCGGGCGGCACGTCGCCATGCAGGGCCACGAGCGCTTCGCGCGCGGCCTGCGCTTCCGGCGTCGGCGCGGCGAGGAACGCGAGCCGCGGTTGGGCGGTGAGCAGCGTTTCGTTCGGCATGGGCCGAGCATAACGGCTCGGGCGTCGCGATGAGGCGCCCCTGGAAAGACGAAACCCGCCGCACTGCACGTGCGACGGGCTTCGTGGCCCTGCGTGGCGGCCGGCGTCAGGCGCCGGCGAGCTGCGCGAGTCGACGCACGGCCACCGACACGGTCGGATAGTCGAGCGACTTCTGGCTCGCCAGCTCCGACAGCATCGACAGCGTGAAGCGCAGGCTCGAATCGTCGCGCGCCAGCCAGGCGTCGATCTTCGCGTCGGCCGGCTTGCGCCCGCTCTCGGCGAGGATCTGGCCGACCAAGGCACGCTGCTGCGCCCCGAGTTCGTCGCGCAGCGAGCCGCGCGCGAGCGCCTGCCAGCGGCTGTCGACGGGCAATGCGTCGATCTGCTCGTACAGCCACGACAGATGCAGCGCGCTGCTCAGCGCGAAGTGCGCCTTGGTGACCTCCGGCGCCGCGAGCTTGCGCGCCTGCGCGATCTCGACGATGTCCATCGACGCGTCAAGCAGCGGCAGCGCGGCGAGCTGTTCGGCGAGGGCCGAGGGCAGCCCCTTGCGGCGCCACTCGGCCACGCGGGCATCGAACGAGGCACGCTGGTCGCCGGTCATGGCGGCGGCGAACGAGCTGCGCACGGCGCGGATGCCGTCGCCGTAGCGCGACACAGCGGCCTCGATCGCCGGGATCGCACCGGGGCGCGACAGCAGCCAGCGCGTCATCGAGCGCATGAGCTGCCAGATCGCCAGCAACGCGTCGATCTGCGATGCCTCCACCACCTTGCCGTCGAGCGCGTCGATCTGCGCCCACATGTCACGCGCTTCCAGCGCCTCGCGGGCGATGGTGTAGGCCTTGGCGATCTCAGCCGGCGAGCGCCCGGTGTCCTCCTGCATGCGCAGCACGAAGGTCGCGCCCATGCGGTTGACCATCGAGTTGGTCACGGCCGTCGCGATGATCTCGCGCTTGAGGCGGTGGCCCTCCATCTGCTTGGCGTACTTGTCCTGCAGCGGCTTCGGGAAATAGCGCACCAGCTCCTTGGAGAGGTACGGATCTTCCGGCACGTCCGACTGCACGAGCTGCGGGAACAGCACGAGCTTGCTGTAGGACAGCAGCACCGACAGCTCCGGACGCGTGAGGCCCTGGCCACGCGCCTTGCGCTCGGCGAACTCGGCGTCGGAGGGCAGGAACTCGATCTGGCGATCGAGCAGGCCCTGCGACTCGAGCGTGCGGATGAAGTGCTGCTTGGAGCCGAGGCGCGAGACCGACATGCGCTCCATCACCGACAGCGCCTGGTTCTGGCGGTAGTTGTCGGTGAGCACCAGCCCGGCGACCTCGTCGGTCATCGAAGCCAGCAGCTTGTTGCGCTGGTCGAGCGTGAGCTTCTTCTGCTGCACCACCGCGTTCAGCAGGATCTTGATGTTCACCTCGTGGTCCGAGGTATCCACGCCCGCCGAGTTGTCGATGAAGTCGGTGTTGAGCAGCACGCCGTGCTGCGCGGCCTCGATGCGGCCCAGCTGGGTGAGGCCGAGGTTGCCGCCCTCGCCCACGACCTTGCACCGCAGGTCGCGGCCGTCCACGCGCAGTGCGTTGTTGGCGCGATCGCCGACGTCGGCATGCGTCTCGCGACTGGACTTCACGTAGGTGCCGATGCCGCCGTTCCACAGCAGGTCGACCGGCGCGCGCAGGATCGCGCTCATCAGTTCCGTCGGGCTCATCGACGTGATGGAGGCATCGATGCCGAGTGCTTCCTTCACCGGCGGGCTCAGCGGGATCGACTTGGCGCTGCGCGGATACACGCCGCCGCCGTTGGTGATCAGCCTGGCGTCGTAATCTTCCCAGCTCGACCGCGGAAGCTTGAACAGGCGCTGGCGTTCCTTGAACGAGACGGCGGCATCCGGCGTCGGGTCCAGGAAGATGTGGCGGTGGTCGAACGCGGCCACGAGGCGGATGTGCTTGCTCAGCAGCATGCCGTTGCCGAACACGTCGCCCGACATGTCGCCGATCCCGACGCAGGTGAAGTCCTGCTTCTGCGAATCGCGGCCCATGGCGCGGAAGTGGCGCTTCACCGACTCCCAGCCGCCGCGCGCGGTGATGCCCATGCCCTTGTGGTCATAGCCCACCGAACCGCCCGAGGCGAACGCGTCGTCGAGCCAGAAACCATGCTCGCGCGCGATGCCGTTGGCGATGTCGGAGAACGTCGCCGTGCCCTTGTCGGCGGCGACGACCAGGTAGGGATCGTCGTCGTCGTAGCGCACCACGTCGTCGGGCGCGACGATGCGGCCGCCGACGATGTTGTCGGTGATGTCGAGCAGCCCGTTGATGAACATCCTGTAGCAGGCCACGCCCTCGGCCTGCATCGCGTCGCGGTCGCCCGCGGCCGGCGGGCGCTTGACGATGAAGCCGCCCTTCGAGCCGACCGGCACGATGACGGTGTTCTTCACCATCTGCGCCTTGACCAGGCCCAGCACCTCGGTACGGAAGTCCTCGCGGCGATCGGACCAGCGCAGGCCACCGCGCGCGACCGGGCCGAAGCGCAGGTGCACGCCTTCGACGCGCGGGCCGCAGACGAAGATCTCGCGGTACGGACGCGGCTTCGGGAGGTCCGGCACCCTCGACGAGTCGAACTTGTAGCTGACGTAGCCGGTGGTCGCGCCGCCGCGGCCCGCTTGGTAGTAGCTGGTGCGCAGCGTCGCTTCGATCGCGCCCATGAAGCTGCGCAGGATGCGGTCCTCGTCGAGGCTCGACACGCGGTCCATCAGGCCGCGCAGCGTGTCGCGCGCCGCCTGCGCCTGCGCATCGCGCTTGCCGGCGCGGGCGTCGATCACCGGCGCGACGGCAGCGGCGAGCGCCGCGTCGCCAGCGGTCAGGCGTTCGAGCTGCGCCTGGAACTTCTCCATGCCGGCGCGGATCTCGGCCTTGCTCTCCTTGCCCGTGGTCGGGTCGAAGCGCGCCTCGAACAGTTCGACGAGCAGGCGTGCCAGGAGCGGATAGCGCGACAGCGTCTGCTCCATGTAGGCCTGCGAGAAGGTCACACCCACCTGAAGCAGGTACTTGCAGTAGGCGCGCAGCATGGCAACCTGCCGCCACGACAGGCCGGCGGCCAGGATGAGTCGGTTGAAACCGTCGTTCTCCGCCTGCCCGCGCCAGATGGCGGCGAAGGCTTCCTCGAAGTCGACGTCGATCTCGCTGACCTCGAGCGAGCGCGGGTACTCGACCTCGAAGTCCTGGATGAAGAACACGCTGCCCGCCGCCTCGATGCGATAGGGGTGCTCGGAGATGACGCGCAGGCCCATGTTCTCCATCATCGGCAGCGCATCCGACAGCGGGATGTCATCGCCCTGGCGATAGAACTTGAAGCGCAGGCCGCCTTGCTGGCTGCAGTACAGGCTCAGCCGCAGGTCGTCCGGGCCGGCGAGCGCGGCGAGGTTCTCGACGTCGTTCGCGGCGACTTCGGCCGACACGTTCTCGATGTAGCCGGCCGGGAGCGCGCGGCCGTAAGCATTGGCCAACGGCAGGCCCTTGCCTTCGCCGTGGCGCGCGATCAGCGCGTCGCGCAGGTCGTCGGCCCAGTTGCGCACGATGCGCGCCAACTGCGCCTCGATCGCCGCCACGTCGACTTCCGCCATCGTGCCCGAGTGGCCGTCCACCGGCTTCGGCCGGATCATGATGTGCAGCTGCGCCAGCGGCGATTCGCCGAGCTGCACCGAAGAATCGACGTGGTCGGAGTTCAACGCCTCCTTGAGCATCGTCTCGATGCGCAGTCGCACTTCGGTGTTGAAGCGGTCGCGCGGAATGTAGACCAACGCGGAGTAGAAGCGCCCGTAGCGGTCGCGCCGCAAGAAGATGCGGCTGCGCACGCGTTCCTGCAGGCCCAGCACGCCCATGGAGGTGCGGAACAGCTCCTCTTCGCTCGACTGGAACAGCTCGTCGCGCGGCAACGTCTCGAGGATGTGCTTGAGCGCCTTGCCGCTGTGGCCGTCGGTCGGCAGGCCGGAGCGGTCCATGACGTGCTCGTAGCGGCGACGCACCACGGGGATGTCCCAGGGGCGACGGTTGTACGCGCTGGAGGTGAACAGGCCGAGGAAACGTTCCTCGCGAACCGGCTTGCCGGACTTGTCGAAGCTGAGGACGCCGATGTAGTCCATGTAGCCGCGGCGATGGACGGTGGCGCGCGCATTCGTCTTGGTCAGGATCAGCGCGTCGGCTGCACCGCCGCCCTCGACGTTGTGCGCGCCGAGCGTCGACACCGCGCGCGGCTTGCCGCGCTCCTCGCCTCGCAGCAGGCCGAGGCCCGTGCCGGACACCGCGCACAGCACGTCCTCCTTGCCCTGGCGAACCACTTCGTACTCGCGGTAGCCGAGGAAGGTGAAGTGGTTGTCCGCCGCCCAGCGCAGGAACTGCTGCGTCTCATGCAGGGCTTCGCCTTCCAGCGGCGACTTGCGGCCGCCGAGGTCCTCCGCGACTTCGAGCATCTTGTCCTGCATCGCCGACCAGTCGGCGACGATCGCGCGCACGTCATCGAGCACGTGGAGGATGGCCGTCTCGATCTCGGCCATCTCCTCCGCGCTCTGGCGATCGATCTCCAGGTGCATGAACGATTCGGCCACGCCCTCGCCGACGCCGGTGAGGCGGCCGCCGCGGTCGCGCGTCACCTTCACGACCGGGTGGCCAAGCACGTGCACGGCGATGCCGCGCTCGGCGAGCGCCAGCGTCACCGAATCGACCAGGAACGGCATGTCGTCGTTGGCGACCTGCAGCACCGTATGCGCGGATTCCCAGCCGTTCGCGCGCAGCGTCGGGTTGAACAGGCGCACCAGCGGCGCGCCGGGCTTGCGCGTGCGGATGAAGTCGAGGAAGCCCGCGGCCAGCGAGGCCCAGGCCTCCGCCGAGTGCTGCGGGAATTCGTCGGCGGTCATGCGCTTGTAGAACACGCGGGTAAAGGCCTCGCCCAGCGCCTGCTGGGCCTTCGGCAGGCGGTGGCCGAGCACGGCGACGATCTGGTCGAGCGCGGCCGCGTCCTGCTTCACTTTGCGGCTGCGGGCGGCGGGGGTGCGTTTGGTGGTCATGGCGAGTTTGGCTCCCTGTACCGGCTTCCGTACGCCGGCGTTCGGACACCTGAGAAAGGAAACGCCGGCGTCGGCATCGCGCGCGGGACGGGGCCCGTGCAGCGATGCCGAATCGCCGGCGAACGGCTCATCGTGGGCTCAGCGCAGGCCCGTCTCGTTCCGGGCGATCACGAGGCGCTGGATCTCGCTCGTGCCTTCGTAGATCTCGGTGATCTTCGCGTCGCGGAAGTAACGCTCGATCGGCATCTCCTTCGAATAGCCCATGCCGCCGTGGATCTGGAGCGCCTGGTGGGTGATCCACATGGCCGCTTCCGAGGCGGTGAGCTTGGCGACGGCCGCTTCGGTGCTGAAGCGCGCGCCGCCCTTGTCGTACTCGCCCTTCTGCCAGGCGGCACGCAGCGTGAGCAGCGTGGCGGCGTCGAGCTTGCACTTCATGTCGGCGATCTTCGCCTGCGTCATCTGGAATGTGCCGATCGGCGCGCCGAAGGCCTTGCGCTCCTTGACGTACGCAAGCGTCGCCTCGTATGCCGCGCGGGCGATGCCGATAGCCTGCGACGCGATCCCGATGCGGCCGGCATCGAGCACGCTCATCGCGATCTTGAAGCCCTCGCCTTCCTGGCCGAGCACCTCGTTCGGCTGCACGATGTAGTCGTTGAACTCGATCTCGCAGGTGGCCGACGCGCGGATGCCGAGCTTGGGCTCGGTCTTGCCGCGACCGAAGCCGTCACGCGTGGTGTCGATCATGAAGGCGGTGATGCCGCGCGCGCCCTTCTCGGCGTCGGTCATCGCGAACAGCACGATGTACTTCGCGACCGGGCCGGAGGTGATCCAGCTCTTCTTGCCGTTGACGACGAAGGTACCGTCAGCCTGCCTGGTCGCCTTGCAGCGCATGGCGGTGGCGTCGGAACCCGACTGCGGTTCGGTCAGCGCGAACGCGCCGATCTCGCGGCCTTCGGCGATCGCACGCACGTAGAGCTGCTTCTGCTCCTCGGTGCCGTACTTGAGGATGCCGTTGCAGAACAGCGAGTTGTTGACCGACATGATCGTCGAGTGAGCGGCATCGGCCGCGGCGATCTCGATCATCGCCAGCACGTAGCTGACCGGGTCCATGCCGGCGCCGCCGTACTCGGCCGGCACCTCGATGCCCATCAGTCCGTTCTCGCCCAGCGTGCGGATGTTGTCGAGCGGGAACTCGCCCGAGCGGTCGAAGTGCTCGGCGCTCGGCGCGATCTTCTCCTGCGCGATGCGCCGCGCCACGTCCTGGATCATCAACTGCTCTTCGGTGAAGCGAAAATCCACGTCGGCACCTCGAATTGGACGAATGACTGCAAAGCCCGCGAATTGTACCGGCAATGCGCGTGCGGAAGACTCATCCGGCTTGACCCGCGACGGCCATACCGCCGAAACTCATCGCTCTATCGCGATACGTGGATAAAGCAGCCTCATGGACCTCGAAGCCTGGTCGGGCCAGCTCAAGACCTTCGCCGACGCCACGCGCGTGCGTCTGTTGGCCTTGCTGGAGGGCGAAGAGCTGACGGTCGCCGAGCTTTCGGCCATCACCCGACTCGCGCAGCCGCGCGTCTCCACCCACCTCGCGCGGCTGAAGGAAGCAGGCCTGGTGCGCGACCGCCGCGCCGGCGTGTCGGCCTATTACCGCTTCGACGAGGACACCCTCGATCCGGCGCAGCGCTCGCTGTGGCGAATGCTGCGCGACGGCAGCGACGACCCGCTGCTGCGCCAGGACGCCGAGCGCGTACCGGGCGTGCTGGCTGCGCGTGCGGTCGAACAGAACTGGGCGGACACCGTCGCTGGCGACATGGAGCGGCACTATTCGCCGGGCCGCACCTGGGAAGCGCTCGCGCGCTCGGCACTGCCGCTTATGGAAACCGGCGACGTGCTGGACATCGCGTCCGGCGACGGCGTGCTCGCCGAACTGATCGCGCCGCACTCGCACCGCTACGTCTGCCTGGATGCCAGCAGCAAGGTGGTGATGGCCGCGTCCGAGCGCCTGCGCCGCCTGGGCAATGTCGAAGTGCACGAGGGCGACATGCACGCGCTGCCGTTCGACGATGGCAGCTTCGATCTCGTGGTGCTGATGCACGCGCTCACCTATGCCGACGAGCCCGCGAAGGCCGTCGCCGAGGCCGCGCGCGTGCTGCGACCGGGTGGCCGCCTATTGCTCACCAGCCTCGCCAAGCACGAGCACCGCGCCGTTGTGGACGCCTACGGGCACGTGAACCTCGGCTTTTCCGAGCGCGAGCTGCAGCGGTTCGCCACCCGCGCCGGCATGTCGGTCCAGGGCAGCGGCGTGGTGACACGCGAGCGGCGGCCCCCGCATTTCGAAGTGATCTCGGTGATCGCCCGTCGACCGGACGCACCCGCGAAGGAGGCACGATGATCACCCTTCCCTGGCTTCATCCGCAGCGCGCGACCGCGCTCGCACGGCTGCTCGCCGAGCGCGTTCTCGTGCTCGACGGCGCGATGGGCACGATGATCCAGCAGCACGCGCTGTCGGAAGCGGACTACCGCGGCGAGCGCTTCGCCGCAGGTTTCGACTCGGCACAGGCGGCCGCGCACGCACACGGCCCCGACTGCGGTTGCGCGCGCGACCAGCGCGGTAACAACGATCTGCTCAGCCTCACCCGCCCCGGGATCATTGCCGGCATCCACCGCGAATACCTCGAGGCGGGCGCCGACCTCGTCGAGACCAATACCTTCAACTCCACCTCGATCGCGCTGGCCGACTACGGCCTGTCGCACCTCGCGCGCGAGCTCAACGAAGTCGGCGCACGGCTCGGGCGCGAGGTCTGCGACCAGGTCGAGCGCGCAACGGGACAGCCGCGCTTCGTGGTCGGCGTGCTCGGTCCGACCAACCGCACAGCCTCGCTGAGCCCCGACGTCAACCGGCCGGGGTATCGCGCCGTCACCTTCGACGAGCTGCGCGACGCGTACCGAGACGCGGCGGATGGCCTGATCGACGGCGGCGCCGACGTGCTGATGGTCGAGACCATCTTCGACACGCTCAACGCCAAGGCCGCGCTGTTCGCGATCGAGGAAGCCTTCGACGCACGCGGCGCCCGGCTGCCGATAATGATCTCCGGCACGATCACCGACGCTTCGGGCCGGACGCTGTCGGGCCAGACCGCGGAAGCGTTCTGGTACTCGGTGCGGCACGCACGTCCGCTCGCCATCGGGCTCAATTGCGCGCTCGGCGCGAAGGAGCTGCGCGTGCACGTCGACGTACTCGCCCAGGTGGCCGATGCCTACGTCAGCGCGCATCCCAATGCGGGCCTGCCCAACGCGTTCGGCGGTTACGACGAAACGCCCGAGGACATGGCCGCGGTCATCGGCGAATTCGCGCACGCGGGCCTCGTCAATCTCGTCGGCGGCTGCTGCGGCACCACGCCGGCGCACATCCGCGCCATCGCGGAGGCCGTACGCGGCCTCGCGCCCCGCGCACTGCCGGCGCTGCAGAGCGCTGCCTGATCCTCAATTTGCGTGCCCCTCGCCTGCGCGGGCCGAAGACGAGATCGATGAAACCACTCCATCGCCATACCCGCCTCGCCGGCCTCGAACCGCTCGTGGTGACGCCCGAATCGAACTTCATCAACGTCGGCGAGCGCACCAACGTCACGGGCTCGGCGCAGTTCAAGAAGCTGATTCTCGAGGGGCGACTGGACGAAGCCGTCGTAGTGGCCCGCCAGCAGGTCGAGAACGGCGCGCAGGTCATCGACGTCAACATGGACGAGGGCCTGCTCGACTCCGAGAAGGCGATGGTCGAATTCCTCAACCTGATCGCCGCGGAGCCCGACATCGCGCGCGTGCCGGTGATGGTCGACAGCTCGAAATGGAGCGTGATCGAGGCGGGCCTCAAGTGCCTGCAGGGCAAGGGCATCGTCAACTCGATCTCGCTCAAGGAGGGCGAGGCCGAGTTCCTGCGACAGGCGCGCCTGGTGCGGCGCTACGGCGCCGCGGTGGTCGTCATGGCATTCGACGAGCAGGGCCAGGCGGACACGCTGCCACGGAAAGTGGAGATCTGCTCGCGGGCCTATGCGCTGCTGACCGACGAGGTCGGGTTCGCGCCCGAGGACATCATCTTCGATCCCAACGTGTTCGCGATCGCCACGGGCATCGAGGAGCACGACAACTACGCGGTCGACTTCATCGAGGCCGCGCGTGAGCTGAAGCGACGGTTCCCGTACAGCCACGTGTCGGGCGGCGTGTCCAACGTGTCGTTCTCGTTCCGCGGCAACGAACCGGTGCGGCAGGCGATCCACGTCGTGTTCCTCTATCACGCGATCCGGGCGGGCATGGACATGGGCATCGTCAACGCGGGTGCCCTGCCCCTCTACGACGACCTCGACCCGGAACTGCGCGAGCGCGTCGAAGACGTCGTGCTCAACCGCCGGCGCGACGCCACCGAGCGGCTGCTCGAGATCGCCGACCGCTTCAAGGGAAAGAAGGGCGAGAAGAAGGTCGAGGATCTGCGCTGGCGCGAAAAGCCTGTTGGCGACCGCCTCGCGCACGCACTGGTGCACGGCATCGACGCCTTCGTCGAGACGGACGTCGAGGAGGCGCGCGCACAGGCCGCGCGTCCGCTCGACGTGATCGAAGGCCCGCTGATGGACGGCATGAACGTGGTCGGCGACCTGTTCGGCGCGGGTCGCATGTTCCTGCCGCAGGTGGTGAAGTCCGCGCGCGTGATGAAGAAGGCCGTCGCCTACCTGCTGCCCTTCATCGAGGCCGAGAAGCTGCGCAGCGGCGATACCGGGCGCTCGAACGGCCGCATCGTGCTGGCGACGGTCAAGGGCGATGTGCACGACATCGGCAAGAACATCGTCGGCGTGGTGCTGGCCTGCAACAACTTCGAGGTCATCGACCTCGGCGTGATGGTACCCGCGCAGACCATCCTCGATCGCGCGCGCGCCGAGAACGCCGATCTCATCGGTCTCTCCGGCCTGATCACGCCGTCGCTCGAGGAGATGAGCCACGTCGCGCGCGAGATGCAGCGCCAGGGGCTCGACATGCCGCTGCTGATCGGCGGTGCGACGACGTCACGCGCGCATACGGCGCTGAGGATCGACCCACATTACAAGGCGCCGACCGTCTGGGTGAAGGACGCCTCGCGCGCGGTCGGCGTCGCGCAGTCGCTGATCTCGGCCGACCTGCGCGATGCCTTCGTCGCCGCGAACGACGCTGACTTCGCCGAGATCCGCGAGCGCCATCGCACGCGCGGCGACGGCAAGCGCCTGATGCCGCTGGCGAAGGCACGCACGCAGCGCTTCGACGGCGGCTGGGACGCCTACGTGCCGCCGCGCCCGCGCGTCAGCGGCGTTCACGTGTTCGACGACTACCCGCTCGAGGACATCGTCGACACGATCGACTGGACGCCGTTCTTCAACACCTGGGAACTCGCCGGCCGCTATCCCGCGATCCTCGACGACGCGGTGGTCGGCGCGCAGGCGCGCGAGCTGTACCGCGACGCCCGGGAGATGCTCGACACGATCCTGCGCCAGCGCTGGCTGCGCGCGAAAGCGGTGTTCGGCCTGTGGCCCGCGAATTCCATTGGCGACGATGTGGACGTGCGCCTGCATGCCGGTGCGCCCGCCGACGTGCCGGGGCTTCGCCACGTCGTCCCGGCGTCCGACGACTCGACACGACGCCTGCACTTCCTGCGCCAGCAGGTCGACAAGCCGGCCGATCGGCCGGACTTCTGCCTCGCCGACTTCGTCGCGCCGGCCGACAGCGGCCGCGAGGACTGGATGGGCGCCTTCGCGGTGACGGCCGGGCTCGGCATCGAGCCGCACGTCGCGCGCTTCGAAGCCGACCACGACGACTACCGCGCCATCCTGCTGAAGGCGCTCGCCGACCGCCTCGCCGAGGCGCTGGCCGAGCGGCTGCACCTGCGCGTGCGCCGTGATTTCTGGGGTTATGCGGCCGACGAGTCGCTGGACAACGACGCGCTGATCGCCGAGCGCTACGTCGGCATCCGCCCGGCGCCAGGCTATCCGGCCTGCCCCGACCACAGCGAGAAGACGTCGCTGTTCGCGCTGCTCGACGCGCCGCGCAATGTCGGCATCGAGCTGACCGAGAGCTTCGCGATGTACCCCGCGTCCTCGGTGTCGGGCTACTACTTCAGCCACCCGAAGAGCCAGTACTTCGTTGTCGGGCGCGTGTCGAAGGAGCAGGTGGCCGACTACGCGCACCGCAAGGGCGTGGGCGTCGCGCAGGTGGAACGCTGGCTGGCGCCCAACCTCGATTACGACCCGGAGTGAGGCGGCGCCTGCCGCCCGTGCGTCACCAGACCAGGTCGTCGGGCACCTGGTACTGCGGATCGCTGTAGGGGTCGTCGCCGGCAGGCGCATCGGGATCGACCCTGAGCGCGACGCTGGGCGCGAAGATCGCCCCGGCCTCGGCGAGCACCTGCGCCGTCACCAGCACGTAGCGCCCGTCGAGCTGCACCACGCCGAGCTCGCCGGCGTTCAGTGCGCGAAGCTGCTCCGGGTTCACGTAGATCCGTTTGATCTTGCCGCCGTAGGGGAAATGGCGCGCGATGTCCGCGTCCTTGTCGTTGAGCGCCTTGTCCTTGAGGAACTCGCTGAGCTTCGCCCGCGCCTCTCGACGCTGGCGGGCCTCTTCCTGGCGTGCGGCCTCGGCGGCGATGCGTTCTTCCTTTTCGCGCTGCGCGCGAATCGCATAGGCCTTGGCGAGATCGATCTCGTCCTGCGTACGCGGACGGCCGCCGCCACGTCCGCGGCCGCCCTCGCGTGGGCCGCCCTTACCGGCGGGACGGCGCTCGTCGCGTCGCGGAGGCGCGCCCGGCTTCGAGCCGGGCCGCTGATCGCGCTTATCGGGTTTCGGGGTCGGCGCGGGCTTGAAGCCGAGGCCGAGGAGCTGGTCGCGCAGGCTGTCGCTCATGGGGGAATCAGTAGTGCGGCGGCGGCGGCTCGAGGCCCGGGTCGCCGGTGAGATCGGTGGAAAGGCCGGCGCGGATCTGGCGCAGCTCGTCGAGGGCGCGATGCAGCATCAACACCAGGCGCGCGTTTTCGGAGCGCAGGTCCGCGAGTGCGTCGCTGAGCTCGCCGAGCGAGTGTTCCTGGAACGCGAGGCGCGTCTCCAGTTCGACCAGGCGGTCGTCGAGTGTCGCGTCGCTCATGCCTGCACCGATCGGCCGCGGCCGATGCCGTAGTACGCGATGCCCGCGGCCTCGACCTCGTCCGGATGGTAGATGTTGCGCCCGTCGAACAGCACCGCGTCGGACAGCGTCGCCCGCAGGCGGGCGAAATCCGGGCTGCGGAACTGCTTCCATTCGGTGACCACGACCAGCGCATCGGCGTCGACCAACGCCGCGTTGGCGCTGTCGCAGAGCACGAGATCGTCGCGCTCGCCGAAGATGCGCTGCGTTTCGCGTCTCGCCTCGGGATCGTAGGCGCGCACGCGCGCGCCGGCGTCCCAGAGCTGCTGCAGCAGCACACGGCTCGATGCCTCGCGCATATCGTCCGTATTGGGCTTGAACGCGAGGCCCCAGACCGCGAACGTGCGGCCGGCGATGTCGCCGTCGTAATGGCGCCGGATCAGTTCGAACAGGTGGTGCTTCTGGCGTTCGTTGACGCCTTCCACCGCCTGTAGCAGCTCGGCGCGATACCCCACCTGCTGCGCGGTGCGCGCGAGCGCCTGCACGTCCTTGGGAAAGCACGAGCCGCCGTAACCGGCGCCCGGATAGATGAAATGCCAGCCGATGCGCGGGTCCGAACCGATGCCCTGCCGCACCATTTCAATGTCGGCGCCCACGCGCTCGGCGATGTTCGCCATCTCGTTCATGAAGGAGATCTTGGTGGCGAGCATCGCGTTCGCGGCGTACTTGGTCAGTTCCGCCGAGCGCACGTCCATCACCACGATGCGTTCGTGGTTGCGGTTGAACGGCGCATACAGGCGCTTGAGGCGCTCGATGACATGCGCGTCACTGGCACCGATGACGATGCGGTCGGGCCGCATGAAATCGTTGACGGCGTCGCCTTCCTTGAGGAACTCGGGGTTCGACGCCACGCCGAACGTCACGTCGACGCCGCGCGCCTGCAGTTCCCCGGCGATCGTCTCGCGCACGCGGTCGGCGGTGCCGACCGGCACGGTCGACTTGTTGACGACGATGCCCGGACGGTCGAGATGACGGCCGATCGTGCGTGCGACCGCGAGCACGTACTGCAGGTCGGCGCTGCCGTCCTCGCCCGGCGGCGTGCCGACCGCGATGAAGATCACCTCCCCGCGTGCGATCGCCGCCGCGGCATCGGTCGTGAAGTCGAGGCGGCCCGCGGCGTGGTTGGAGCGCACCATCGGCGCAAGGCCGGGCTCGAAGATCGGGATCTCGCCGCGTTGCAGCGCGGCGACCTTGCCCTCGTCGATGTCGACGCAGACGACGTCGTGCCCGACGTCCGCCAGGCACGTGCCGGTGACCAGGCCGACGTAGCCGGTGCCGAAAATGGTGACGCGCATCGGCGGCTCCGTGTCCGTCGGCCGGTACGTATCAGCGGCCGACCGGTGCGCCGGCGCCGTTGGGCGCGCCGATACCGATCAGCTCGACGTCGAACACCAGCGTCGCGTTCGGCGGAATCGGGCCGCCCGGCGTGCCCTGCTCGCCATAGCCCTGCGAGGCCGGGATCCACAGGCGGTACTTGCTGCCGACCGGCATCAGCTGGATGCCTTCGCGCCAGCCCGGAACAACCTGCGCGAGCGGCAGCGTCGCCGGTCCGCCGTGGTCATACGAGCTGTCGAACTTGGTGCCGTCGAGCAGCGTGCCGGTGTAGTGCACGGTCACCGCGTCGTCGGCCTTCGGCTTCGGGCCCGTACCGGCCTTGAGCACCTGGTACTGCAGGCCGCTCGCAGTGGTCTGCACGCCGGCCGCCTTCGCGTTCTTGGCGAGGAATTCCTGGCCTTCCTTCGCGTTCTTCGTCGCCGCCTGCATCTGCTCGGCGATGCGCTTGGCCTGCAGCTTCTGCGCGAAGGCCTCGCGCACCTGCTGCGCCTGCGCTTCGTCCATCAACGGCTTGCCGCCTTCGATCGCGGTCTTGAGGCCCTTCTCGAGCGTGGCGAGGTCGATCTCATCCTTCACCTGCTTGAGCGTCTGGCCCATGTCGAGGCCGATCATGTAGCTGACACGCGCCTTCTCGTCCTTCAGGCCCGGGATGGCATTCGCGTCGGCGGCCTTGCCGGCGTCGGCGGCCTTGTCCGCCTTGTCGGCCGGGGCGGTCTTGTCGCTGCAGCCGGCGGCCGCGACGAGCGCGACGGCGAGCAGGCCGAGCGCGAGCGGGCGCTTCGTGGTGACGTTCATCGGAATTCCTTTTGGAAGGCGGCTTCGGCCGCGGTCAGGGCGCAATCGCCAGCAGTTCGACATCGAATACGAGCGTGGAGTTCGGGCCGATCTGCGCGCCCGCGCCCTTTTCGCCATAGGCGAGCTCGGACGGGATCCAGAAACGGTACTTGGCGCCGACCGGCATCATCGAAACGCCCTCGGTCCAGCCGGGAATGACCTGGTTGAGCATGAACTCGACCGGCTGCCCGCCGTTCTTATCGTACGAGCTGTCGAAGACGGTGCCATCGAGCAGCGTGCCGTGGTAGTTCACGCGGACGCGGTCGCTCGGCTTCGGACGTGCGCCCGAGCCCTGGCGCAGCACCATGTACTGCAGGCCGGAGCCGGTGGTGAACACGCCCTTCTTCGTCTTGTTCTCGGCAAGGAACTTCTGACCCGCGTCGCGATTCGCGGTCGACTCGCCCGCGCGCTTGGCTTCCATCTTCTGCTTCACCATCGCGGTGAATTCGTTGTGGACTGCCGTGCGGGTGGCTTCGTCGAGCACCGGTGCCTGGCCGGCGAGCAGGTCGCCGAGTGCGCGGTAGACGATCGGCAGGTCGATCTCGTCCTTGATGCCGACCAGCGACGGGCCGAGGTCCATCGACACGAGGCGGCCGACCTCCTGCTTCGACACGTCCGGCGCCTTTGGCGCCTTGGGATCGCGACGCGCGGCGATGCGCTGCACCAGCAATTGGTTGAGTTCCATCGCGCGCTCGCGCGTCAACATCGGCGGCTTGCCGTCGATGAGGTTCTGCACGCCTTCACGGAAGCTGGCGAGGTCGAAGTCCGGCGCGATCGGCGTGAGCATCTGCGACAGCTCGTAACCGACGACGTAGCTCGCCTTCTGCCGCGGGGTGGCCAGCGACTGCGCGGTGATCGGTGCGGCGGCCGCTTCGGCGGCACGCGGCGCGGCCGGCGCCTTCGGGCTGGCCTGCGGCGCGGCGACCGCGACGGCGGCGGTGGTGGCGAGCAGCGCGGCAAGACCGCGTGCGGACATCTTCATCTACGGCTCCTGGGCGACGCCGGTCGGCGCGAGGGGCCCGTATTGTCGCGGGCCGTACTGAACCGGGCAAATCCGCCGTTCCGGGCCTATGCCATCAGTTGGGTAGCCGGCAGTTGACCTCCGCCATTTGGGTGTTATAGTTGCCTACAACACCGGTCTACCAACGAGGATGTTTGCCATGAGCCGCAAGCTCCGAAACAACCTGAATGCCCTGGTGATGACAGCGGCGCTGTGCGCGACCGGTGCCTTCGCCGTCGCGGCCACGCCTTTCGCCGCGGCGCCCGTTCTCGACGCCCCCGCAGCGGAGTTGGCCGCCGCCACGGTCGCCGCGGACGGCACCGTCCGCAAGCCGCTGCGAACCAGCCGCATCCGCCACGCGCTGGCGATGCCCTACTTCTCCTTCCTTCCGAGGGGCTGATCCATGGCCGCCATCCAATGGAGCGACGGCGCTCCGATCTATCGCCAGCTCAAGGAGCGTGTCATCGCGATGATGCTCGATGGGCTCCTGAAGCCGGGCGATCCGCTGCCCTCCGTGCGCCAGGTCGCCGCGGAGTACCAGCTGAACCCGATTACCGTGTCGCGGGCCTACCAGGAGCTCGCCGACGAAGCACTGGTCGAAAAACGCCGAGGACTGGGCATGTACGTCACCGAAGAAGCCGCCAAGAAGCTGCTGGTCAACGAACGCGAGCGTTTCCTCACGGAAGAGTGGCCGCAGGTGATGGAACGCATCGCCCGCCTGGGTCTCCGCCTCGACGAACTGATGGCCGCCGGCCGCAAGGAAGGCATGCAATGAACGCGCAGGTCGCCCCGTCCTCCCAGGCCTCCGTGGTCCGCGCCCGCGGGCTCCGCAAGGTCTACAAGAACAAGGTGGCGCTCGACGGCACCTCGTTCGAGATCCCCGCAGGTCGCATCGTCGGCCTGATCGGTCCGAACGGCGCCGGCAAGACCACCGCCCTCAAGGCCATGCTCGGCCTGACGCCGTTCGACGGCGAGATGAGCGTGCTCGGCCGCGACCCGCGCACCCAGCGCGACGACCTCATGCAGGACGTCTGCTTCATCGCCGACGTGGCCGTGCTGCCGCGCTGGATCAAGGTGAAGGAAGCGATCGAGTTCGTCGCCGGCGTGCACCCGCGCTTCGACATGGCCCGTTGCGAGCGCTTCCTCGCCGGCACGCAGCTCAAGCCGAACCTCAAGGTTCGCGAGATGAGCAAGGGCATGATCGTGCAGCTGCACCTGGCGCTGGTGATGGCCATCGACGCCAAGCTGCTGGTGCTCGACGAGCCCACGCTCGGCCTGGACATCCTCTACCGCAAGCAGTTCTACCAGCGCCTGCTGGAGGACTACTTCGACGAGGAGAAGACGATCATCGTCACCACTCACCAGGTGGAGGAGATCGAGCACATCCTCACCGACGTGCTGTTCATCCGCGACGGGCGCATCACGCTCGACGCGTCCATGGACACGCTGGGCGAGCGGTACGTCGAAGTGCTGGTGGATGCGGGCCAGGTCGAGGCCGCCCGCGCCCTCAAGCCGGTGGACGAGCGCGCGCTGCCCTTCGGCAAGACCGTGATGCTGTTCGACGGCATGCCGTTCGACCGGCTCGAAACCCTCGGCGAAACCCGCACGCCGGGCCTGGCCGACCTGTTCGTCGCAACGATGAAGGGGACCTACGCATGAACGCGATGACCGAAACCCTGCCGCAGCGCCGCGCGGTCGCCGCGCCGCATGCCACGCACAAGTTCAAGCTGCTGCTCAAGCGCGAGTACTGGGAGCATCGTGGCGGCTTCTTCTGGGCGCCGGCGATCGCCGCCGGTATCACCCTGCTGTTCACGCTAATGGCGGCGGTGGGCGGCAGCATCTTCAAGCACCGCCACACCAACGAGATCGAGATGGCGGGCGCGGATCCGGGCGAGATCGCCCGGGTGCTCGGCGGCGTGGGCGACCTCGCGCTGCTCGGCGGCGTCGGCATCACCCTGATCGTGCTGGGCTTCGTGGTGTTCTTCTACTCGCTCGGTGCGCTCTACGACGACCGACGCGACCGCAGCGTGCTGTTCTGGAAGTCGCTGCCGGTCTCGGATGCGAGCACGGTCGGCGCGAAGGTGGCCTGGGCACTGGCGCTTGCCCCGCTGATCGCGGTCGGCATCGGCCTGCTGCTCGGCGGCGCCAGCTGGGTCATCGCGGCTCTCACCACGTCCATCAACGGCCTGCCCGGCGCGAGCGGCATCTTCACCTACTCGCATCCGGTGCAACTGGTCGGCCACATCATCGCGATGATTCCGCTGTACGCGCTGTGGGCCCTGCCCGCCGTGGGCTGGCTGATGCTCTGCTCCGCCGCGGCGCGCTCCAAGCCCTTCCTGTGGGCGGTGATGGTGCCGGTGCTGGGCTGTGCCCTGGTCAGCTTCGCCAACGCGGTGATGAACCTCGGTGTGGACGTGGGCAAGCTCTGGTACGTCGTCGCTTACCGCGGCCTGGCCAGCGTCTTCCCGGCCACCTGGGTTCCGCTGGTGGAGTCCCGCATCGACCGCATCCATGGCCCGGAAGAGTTCGCCAACGTCGTCAATGCCGCACAGAACTGGTCGGTGGCCGGTACCGCGGACCTCTGGATCGGTGTGGTGGTGGGCGTGCTGATGATCCTTGCTGCGATCCGCCTCCGCCGCTGGCGGGATGAGGGGTGAGAGCAGGCCGCTAGCGCGGCACTGCCGCGCGGCCTGCCCGAACGCCCGGCGCCCAGCACCGGGCCGGGAACGACCTCCCCGCTCCGACGTAACCCAGACGAACCACGGCCACGGACGGCCCTGACACCCCCCACCCATCGCCCCTCGCCACCCCGAATCGAAAGCGAGCCCCGCCATGAAAGCCACCTACGTCGCCCCCCTGCTGCTCGCCGCCCTGCTGCCCCTCGCTGCGCATTCCGGCGAGCGCTCCGAGATCGGCCGCGAGCTCGACAAGGCGCGCATCGAGCTGCGGTCAGAACTGGCGCAGGAGCGCGCCAAGCTGGAAACCGAGAACCTGTCGCTCGGCGATTCGATGCAGTTCGGGAAGCGCGACCGCAAGGCCGCCGACAAGGCCACCGAGCGGCCGAAGGGCGAGATCACGCCGGCCGGCGACCTGTTGATCGACGGCCAGGCCGTCGCCATCGACGCGGCGCAGCGTCGACTGCTTCTCGATTACCGCGCCCAGGTGATCGGCGTCGCCCGGGCGGGCCTCGAGGCCGGCGAGAAGGCCGCGCTGGTGGCGCTCGACGCCACCGATATGTCGATGTTCGGGCTGATCGTCAGCGGCCTGACCGGCTCGCTCGAACGCCGCATCGAGAACACCGTCAAGAAGGAACTGCAGCCCGCGATCGTGCAGATCTGCCGCCGCCTGCCGCAGTTGCATGCGGCGCAGCAGTCGCTGGCCGCGAGCATTCCCGCCTTCCGCCCCTACGCCACCCTGCGCCGGGAGGACGTCGCCGACTGCGAGCGCGACGTCCAGCGCGACCTGGCGATGCGTTGAACCGAATATCTGGAGACCCTGCGATGAAGACCGTCCGCACCCTGCTCTGCGTCGCGCTCGTCGCGTCGCTCGCCGCCTGCCAGCAGAAGGCACCCGACACCGCGACGGCGACGCCGCAGGAGGATCCGGGGCTGATCGCGCGCAACGTCGAAGCGGCGATGGACAAGGGTCGCGAGAAGCTCGCGACCGAGAACATCACCATCAGCAACGACGGCCAGGGCAAGGCCGAGATCACGCCGCAGGGCGACCTGCTGATCGAAGGCCGCAAGGTCGAGATCGACGAGGGCCAGCGCCGCCTGCTGCTCGATTACCGCAACGAGGTCTCGGCCATCGCATCGGCCGGCATGGACGTCGGGACGGAGGGCGCCAAGCTCGCCACCAAGGCGGTGACCGAGGCCATCGGCGGCATCTTCAGCGGCAAGCCCGAGGAGATCGAAGCCCGCATCGAGGCGCAGGCGCAGGGCATCAAGGACAAGGCCCGCGCACTCTGCGACCGCCTGCCGCGCCTCTACGCGGCGCAGCAGAAGGTCGCCGCCGGCGTGCCCGACTTCGCGCCCTATGCCCGCATGACGCCGGACGACATCGACGACTGCCGCCGCGACATCGACAAGGACCTGCCCGGCAAGACCGAGGCCGAGGCCGCCGCGAACGCCGAGTAACGGCGACGCCGACGCGGCGACGTACCGACTTTCGGGCGCATCGGCATCCCCGGCCGCTGCGCCCGCCTCTTTGTCAGCCGCCGCCCGACATGCCTTCGCGGATGCCGCCTTCCGTGAGCGCCGCGGGATCGAGCAGCCGACGCAACCGGTCGCGCGGCATGCCGGTCTCCTCGGCGGCGACGTCCAGCACCGGCCGCCCTTCCTTGTAGGCGCGTTTGGCGATGGCCGCCGCCTTCTCGTAGCCGATCACCGGATTCAGTGCGGTGACCAGGATCGGATTGCGGTCCAGTGCCTCGCGCACGCGGTCGCGGCGCACCTCCAGTCCGGCGATGGCGCGGTCCGCCAGCAGGCGCGTCACGTTGGACAGCAGGCCGATCGAATCCAGCAGGTCGTAGGCGATCAGCGGCAGCATCACGTTGAGCTGGAAATTGCCGCTCTGGCCCGCGACGGTGATCGCGGTGTGGTGCCCCATCACCTGCGCGCAGACCATCGCGACCGCTTCCGGAATCACCGGATTCACCTTGCCCGGCATGATGGAGCTGCCCGGCTGCAGCGCCGGCAGTTCGATCTCACCGAGGCCGGCGAGCGGGCCGGAATTCATCCAGCGCAGGTCGTTGGCGATCTTCATCAGCGCGACGGCCAGCGCATTGAGCTGGCCCGACAGCTCCACCGCGTCGTCCTGCGATGCGATGCCCTCGAAGCGGTCGGCGGCCGGCTCGAAGCGAACGCCCGCGCGCCGGCCGACCGCCTTCGCCATCTGCTCGCCGAAGCGCGGATGCGCATTGATGCCCGTGCCCACGGCGGTGCCGCCGATCGGCAGGCGCCGCAGGCGCACGAGCGCGTCCTCGATGCGCATGCGCGCCGAATCCAGCTGCGAGGCCCAGGCGCCGAACTCCTGCGCGAAGCTCACCGGCATCGCATCCATCAGGTGCGTGCGGCCGGTCTTGGTGTATTTCGCCAGCGAACGGCCCTTCCTGGTGATCGTGGCCTGCAGGTGCTTGAGCGCCGGCAGCAAGTCGCGGGCGCAGGCGACGGTGGCCGACACGCGGATGGCAGTCGGGATGACGTCGTTCGAGCTCTGCCCGAGGTTGACGTGATCGTTCGGATGCACGCGCCGGCGGCTGTTCGACGCCAGGTGCGCGATCACCTCGTTGGCGTTCATGTTGCTCGACGTGCCGGAGCCGGTCTGGAACACGTCGATCGGGAAATGCGCGTCGAACTCGCCGTCGGCCACGCGCTGGCCCGCCTCGACGATCGCCTTCGCCACCGCCGCGTCCAGTAGCTTCAGCCGCCCGTTGACCTCGGCGGCCGAGGCCTTGATCAGCCCGAGCGCCTCGATGAAGCCGCGCGGCATCGGCTGGCCGGAGATCGGGAAGTTCTCGACGGCGCGCTGCGTCTGCGCGCCCCAGAGCGCGTCGGAGGGCACCTGCAGCTCGCCCATGCTGTCGTGTTCGATGCGGACCTGCGCGTCGTTCCGGACCATCGTCGCCTCCTGTTGATCGCGCGAGCCTACGCCGCCTCGCGTCAACGCGCGGCGGCCGCCGGACGCGGGCGGTAAAATCGCCGCTCCCTCCCCGACCGGCCCGCCATGTCCCCGACCGTCGAAACCTCGCTGCTCGCTCTCTCGCCGCTCGATGGCCGCTACGCGGGCAAGGTGGACGCCCTGCGTCCAGTGTTCTCCGAATACGGGCTGATCCGCGCACGGGTGAAGGTGGAGATCGAATGGCTGATCGCGCTGGCCGCCGAGCCGGCCGTCGTCGAGCTGCCGGCGTTCTCCGATGCAGCGATCGCGCGGCTGCGCGACTTCGCGGACGGGCTTTCGCTGGCCGATGCGGCGCGCGTCAAGGAGATCGAGCGCACCACCAACCACGACGTCAAGGCGGTCGAGTACCTGATCAAGGAGCGGCTGAAGGACGACGCGGAGCTCGCGCCGGCGCTGGAGTTCGTGCATTTCGCCTGCACGTCCGAGGACATCAACAACCTCAGCTATGCGTTGATGCTGCGCGAGGCGCGCGAGGACGTCATGGCGCCGCGACTGCGGGAGCTGATCGCGACGTTGCGCGGGATGGCGCACCAGCACGCGGAGCTGCCGATGCTGTCGCGCACCCACGGCCAGACAGCGTCGCCGACCACGGTCGGCAAGGAGATCGCCAACGTCGTCGCGCGCCTGGAGCGCCAGCGCGAGGTGCTCGAGGCGCTGCCGATGCCGGGCAAGATCAATGGCGCCGTCGGCAACTACAACGCGCACGTGGCCTCGTATCCGGATGTCGACTGGCCGGCGTTCTCGCAGCGCTTCGTACGATCGCTGGGCCTGACCTGGCAGCCCTACACGACCCAGATCGAGCCGCACGACGGCGTCGCCGAGATCAGCGACGTGATGAAGCGCATCGGCACGATCTCGATCGATCTCTGCCGCGACGTCTGGGGTTACATCTCGCTGGGCTACTTCAAGCAGGCGGTGAAGGCCGGCGAAGTCGGCAGCTCGACGATGCCGCACAAGGTCAACCCGATCGACTTCGAGAACGCGGAAGGCAACTTCGGCATCGCCAATGCGCTGTTCGAGCACTTCGCAGCGAAACTGCCGATCAGCCGCTGGCAGCGCGACCTTACCGACTCCACCGTGCTGCGAGCGCTCGGCACCGCATTCGGCCATGCGCTGATCGGCTTCGACGCACTGCTACGCGGCCTCGGCAAGCTCAGCGTGAATCCCGAACGTCTCGCGGCCGACCTCGACGCGGCATGGGAAGTCCTCGCCGAAGCCGTACAGACGGTCATGCGTCGCTATGGCCTGCCGCAGCCTTACGAGCAGCTCAAGGCGCTCACCCGCGGCCATGGCATCAGCGAGCAGGCGATGCGCGAGTTCATCGCCGGACTCGAGTTGCCTGCCGACGCCAAGCAGCGGCTGGTCGACATGACGCCTTCGAGTTACATCGGCCGCGCCGCCGACCTCGCGCGGAGCATCTGATGCGCCTCCATGCCGCTGCGCTGCTCGCGCTGTTGCCATTGTCCGCCTGCGCGACGACGCCCCGAGCCGCGGCGGACACGCGCTGCGCGGACGACGCCGGCTGGAACGACCCCTCGCCGCCGCGCCACGTGTACGGCGGCACCTGGTACGTCGGAACCTGCGGTATCGCGGCATTGCTCGTCACCGGGCCTGACGGGCACGTGCTGATCGACGCGGGTACGGAGAAATCCGCGCCTCTGGTCGAAGCCAACATCCGCGCCGCCGGCTTCCGTGTCGAGGACATCCGCGCCATCGTCGGCTCGCATGCGCATGGCGACCATGCCGGCGGCATCGCCCGCCTGCAGCGCGCGTCGGGCGCGACGGTGCGGGCCCGCACGCCGGCGGTCGGCGTGCTGTCGAGCGGCCGGGCCGACCGCACCGATCCGCAGTTCCTGACGCTCGATGCCTTTCCCGCAGTGGCGAACGTCGTACCACTGGACGACGGTGGCCACGTCCGCGTCGGCAGCATCGAGCTCGTCGCCCATGCCACGCCGGGCCACACGCCCGGCGGCACCAGCTGGACCTGGCGCGAATGCGAGGGCGGCCGCTGCGTCGACATGGCCTACGTCGACAGCCTCACCGCGATATCGGACGACGTGTACCGCTACTCCGACGACGCCGCGCACCCGGGCGCTCTCGCCGCATTCCGTGCGACCTTCGACACCGTCGCCGCGCTGCCCTGCGATGTGCTGATCACACCGCATCCGTCCGCCAGCGGGCTATGGGCGCGGCTAGGCCCCGGCGCAACACGGCCGCTCGAATCCGACGATGCATGCCGCGCCTACGCCGGCGCCGGCAGACTGCGCCTCGAAGAACGCCTGCAGAAGGAAGCCGCCGCGAAATGATCGAGATCGACGCCCGCCGCAAGCCGCCGCTGGGCATGGCGCCCGCGCGCTTCCTGCGCGAGTTCTGGCAGAAGAAGCCGCTGCTCATCCGCAACGCGTTTCCGGATTTCGTCACGCCGATCGAGCCCGAGGACCTCGCCGGTCTCGCCTGCGAGGAACTCGCGCTCTCGCGCATCATCGAGCACGACCGCGCGAGCGACCGCTACACGCTGCGCACCGGCCCGTTCGCCGAGGACGACTTTCCCGGCATGCCCGACCACGACTGGACGTTGCTGGTGCAGGACGTCGACAAGTGGGACGGCGACGTGGCGGCGATCCTGTCGCGCTTCGGCTTCCTGCCGCGCTGGCGCATCGACGACGTCATGATCTCCTTCGCCGCGACCGGCGGCTCGGTGGGCGCGCATGTCGACCAGTACGACGTGTTCCTGCTGCAGGCCAAGGGCCACCGCCGCTGGCAGATCGACGCCTCGGAGAATCCGCCGCTGGATTTCCGCGACGATGCGGAGATCAGGCTGCTGCGCAAGTTCACCCCGACCCACGAATGGGTGCTCGCGCCCGGCGACATGCTCTACCTCCCGCCCGGTGTGCCGCACCATGGCGTCGCGGAGGATCCGTGCCTGACCTTCAGTGTCGGCATGCGTGCGCCCTCCGCCGCCGAACTGCTCGGCGACTTCGTCGACACGCTCGCCGCCGGCGCCGACGAGACGCTGCGCTACCGCGATCCCGACCTGACGCCCGCGCGCGATCCCAACGAGATCGACGACGAGGCGATGCGCCGCGCCATCGAAGCGCTCAATGCCCTGCGCATGAACGACCAGGACCGGCTGACGGACTGGTTCGGGCGCTTCGTCACCACCTATCGAAGCGGCGGCATCGTGGCCGCTTCGCCCGAGCCGCTGGACACGGCGACGCTCGAGTCCGCGCTGTCGCGGGGCGCCGTACTGCATCGCAATCCCTTCTCGCGCGTGGCCTGGCGCCGGCTCTCGCGCGGCGCCGCGCTGTTCGTCGCGGGCCAGTCCTACCCGATGCCCGTGGCCGACGCACGCCGCCTGGCCGCCGCGACCGAGATCGACCTCGGGGCGTACGCACGCCTGGGCGCCGGTGCACGCGCCGCGGTCGTCGATCTGGCGGGCGCCGGGCACTATCAGGCCGGCGGGGACGAAGAGGAATGAGCACGGACTGGCACGTCGGGATCGTCGAGTACGGCACGGCGCTGCCCGAGCTGCGTGCCGTCCGCGACGTCGTCTTCGTCGAGGAACAGGGCGTGCCCGTCGACATCGAGCGCGACGCGATCGACGCCGCCTGCACGCATGTACTCGCGCGCGACGCGGGCGGCCGGCCCATCGGCGCGGGCCGCCTCGCGCCCGACGGCAAGATCGGCCGGATGGCCGTGCTGCGCGACTGGCGCGGACGTGGCGTCGGCCGTGCGCTGCTGCTGCAACTCGTGGAGGCGGCGCGCGCCGCGGACCTGCGCGAGCTGTTCCTGCATGCGCAGGTCGATGCCGAGCGCTTCTACGCCGCCGAGGGGTTCCTGCCCGTCGGCGAACGCTTCGAGGAAGCCGGCATCCAGCATCAGGCCATGAGGCGCGTGCTCGGGCACCCCGCGGCGGTCGAGACCGCCGTGCAGGCGGCCGCGGCCACGATCGGCATCGTGGCCAATACGCGTCGGGCCCTGATGGTTTACAGCCGTGAGATGGATCCCGGCCTGCTCGACCAGCCCGACGTGCTGGCCGCGCTGCGCCGCCTCGCCACCCGCGGCGGCGAGATCCGCCTTCTGCTGCAGGACGTCGCCGGCCCGCAGCGCGCGCATGCACCGTTGATCGCGCTGGCCCAGCGACTGCCCTCCGCCTTCTCGGTGCGGGTCATCGAGGAGCCGGTCGACCTCACCTACCCGTCCGCCTTCGTGGCCGGGGATACCGGCGGCTGGTATTTCCGCCCCCTCGGTCACCGACTCGACGGCGAGACGCAGCTGGACGGAGCGGCGCGCATGCGCCAGTTGCGCACCGTGTTCGACGGTGCATGGGAACGGGCACGTCCGGCGAGCGAGCTGAGGGCGCTCGGCATCTGAGATGCACGCAGCGTGACGGTGCGTTCGGGCGCGACACCCGATCGTCCCGCTATAATTCAGGTTCTTTGGCGCCCGTACTCGGTTACGAAGGCCACGCGGTGTTCGCGCAGGGCCCAGGGCGTCCCGCCTCTCTCCCAACGAGATTTCCCACCGCCATCGTGGACAGCCTCCTGAAGCAGTTTGCCCAGTCCTCCCAGCTCGGCGCCAATGCCGCCTACGTGGAGGAGCTGTACGAGCAGTACCTGGTCGCGCCGGACAGCGTCGATCCGAAATGGAAGGCCTACTTCGATGGCGTGAAGAACGGCTCGACCGCGGAAATCCCGCATTCGGCCGTCATCGAGTCGATCGCCGAGGCCGGCCGCCAGGCCGCGCGCGGCATGGTCGCCTCGGGTGGCACCGAGGCCGGCGACGAACGCCAGCGCGCGGTCGGCAAGCTGATCATCGCCTACCGCTCGCGCGGCCATCTCGGCGCGAAGCTCGACCCGCTCGGCCTCGAGAAGGCCCCCGAGGCGCCCGACCTCGAGCTCGGGTTCCACGGCCTTTCCGAGCGCGACCTCGACGCCGAGTTCAGCACCGGCGGCGTGGGCGGCAAGGACCGCATGAAGCTGCGCGACCTCGCCGCGCTGCTGAAGTCGACCTACACCGGCACCGTCGGCGCCGAGTTCATGCACATCGCCGAGGCCGACCAGCGCCGCTGGTTCTACGAGCGCATGGAAAAGGCGGGCGGCCGCTACGCGCGCAGCGCGGAGGACCGCAAGCGCGTGCTCGAGCGCCTGACGGCCGCCGACGGCCTGGAGCGCTACCTCGGCACCAAGTACGTAGGCCAGAAGCGCTTCTCGCTGGAAGGCGGCGACTCGCTGATCCCGCTGCTGGACGACATGATCCGCCGCGCCGGCTCGCAGGGCGCCAAGGAAGTGGTGATGGGCATGGCCCACCGCGGCCGCCTCAACGTGCTGGTCAATACCCTCGGCAAGCCGCCGCGCGACCTCTTCAACGAGTTCGAGGGCAAGTTCGAGCACGTGCACAACGACCTCGCCCACCAGGGCGACGTCAAGTACCACATGGGTTTCTCGGCCGACGTCGCCACCCCCGGCGGCCCGGTGCACCTCGCGCTCGCGTTCAATCCGTCGCACCTCGAGATCGTCGACCCGGTGGTCGCCGGCAGCGCGCGCTCGCGCCAGAACCGCCGCGGCACCGACGGCCGCAAGCAGGTGCTGCCGATCCTGATGCACGGCGACGCCGCGTTCGCCGGCCAGGGCGTGGTGATGGAGCTGTTCCAGATGTCGCAGGCCCGCGGCTTCGCGGTCGGCGGCACGGTGCACATCGTCATCAACAACCAGGTGGGCTTCACCACCAGCGAGCGCCAGGACGCGCGTTCGACGCTGTACTGCACCGACGTCTCCAAGATGGTCGGCGCGCCGGTGTTGCACGTGAACGGCGACGACCCGGACGCGGTGCTGTTCTGCGGCGAGCTCGCGCTCGACTTCCGCAACACGTTCGGCAAGGACGTGGTGATCGACCTCGTCTGCTACCGCCGCCACGGCCACAACGAGGCGGACGAGCCGGCGGCGACGCAGCCGCTGATGTACCAGGTGATCCGCAAGCACCCGACGCCGCGCGAAATGTACGGCAAGCGCCTGGTGGCCGACGGCGTGATCGCCGAGGGCGAGGTGCAGGCCATCGCCGACGCCTACCGCAACCGCCTGGACGCCGGCGAGGTCACCGCCGAGGTGGTCGACGTCACCGGGGACGAGTTCACGCCGGACTGGTCGCGCTTCCTCACCGGCAAGCTCGCCGAGCCGGTGGACACGAGCTTCGACCATGCCAAGCTCGTCGACCTCGCCCGGGCGATCACGACGATTCCGGAGCGCATCAAGCTGCATCCGCGCGTGGCCAAGATCTACGAGGACCGCCGCAAGATGACGGCCGGCGAGCTCGCGGGCGACTGGGGCTTCGCCGAGAACCTCGCGTACGCGACGTTGCTCAGCGAGGGCTACAAGCTTCGCCTGGTCGGTCAGGACTGTGGCCGCGGCACGTTCTTCCACCGCCACGCCATCCTCCACGAGCAGTCGACCGACGAGTACTACCTGCCGCTGCGCGAGCTGGTGTCGAACCCGAACGACGTCGCCATCATCGACTCGCTGCTGAGCGAGGAGGCGGTCATGGCGTTCGAGTACGGCTACTCGACCGCCGATCCCATGACGCTGGACATCTGGGAAGGCCAGTTCGGCGACTTCGCCAACGGCGCGCAGGTGGTGATCGACCAGTTCCTGTCCTCCGGCGAGGCCAAGTGGGGCCGCCTGTGCGGGCTAGCGCTGTTCCTGCCGCATGGCTACGAGGGCCAGGGCCCCGAGCACAGCTCGGCACGCCTGGAGCGCTACCTGCAGCTCTGTGCTCTGGACAACATGGTCGTCTGCACGCCGACCACGCCGGCCCAGGCGTACCACATGATCCGCCGCCAGATGCTGATGCCGACGCGCAAGCCGCTCGTCGTCATGACGCCGAAGTCGCTGCTGCGCCACAAGCTCGCGGTGTCGTCGCTGGACGACCTCGCGGCCGGCGGCTTCCAGAAGCTGATCCCGGACACCGTCAGCACGCCGAAGAAGGCCAAGCGCGTGGTGCTCTGCGGCGGCAAGGTCTATTACGACCTGCTGGAAGATGCGCAGAAGCGTGGCGCCGACGACGTGGCGATCATCCGCGTCGAGCAGCTCTACCCGTTCCCGCGTGCCGAGCTCAGGGCCGAACTCGCCAAGTACGCGACCAAGGACGTCGTCTGGTGCCAGGAAGAGCCGCAGAACCAGGGCGCCTGGTACCAGATCCGCCATCACCTGGTCGCCTGCCTGGGCGCGAAGCAGACGCTGCACTACGCGGGTCGCCTGCGCTCGCCGTCGCCCGCCGCCGGCCACTTCGCCGACCACGTGCGCGAGCAGCAGCAGCTGATCGCCGACGCGCTCGTCAATCCGCTGACCGGCGAGGCCTGCGAGGAGTGATCCCCGCGGCCCTGCCCACCCTTTTCGCCGTACCCAATTTCCTTAAGGACGCTTCTCCATGAGCACCGAAATCAAGGTTCCCGTGCTGCCCGAGTCGGTCTCCGACGCCACCATCGCCACCTGGCACAAGAAGCCCGGCGACGCGGTCAAGCGCGACGAGAACCTCGTCGACCTCGAGACCGACAAGGTCGTGCTGGAAGTGCCCTCGCCCGTCGACGGCGTCCTGAAGGAGATCAAGTTCGACACCGGCGCGACGGTCAACAGCGAGCAGGTCATCGCAATCGTCGAGGCCGGCGCGGTTGCCGCCGCACCGGCCGCGGCCGCCGCGGAGTCGGCGTCCGACAAGGCGATCGACGCCAAGAACGATGCCGCGACCACCAACGAGGCGCAGCCGGTGATGCCGAAGTCGGCACCGCAGCAGCCCGCGCCGGGCGCCAACGCGCAGCTGCCGCCGGGCGCGCGCTTCGCCGCCGAGACCTCGGGCGTGAACGCGGCCGATGTCGCCGGTACCGGCCGCCGTGGCGCGGTCACCAAGGAAGACATCGTCAATTACGCGAAGTCCGGCGGCGTCGGTTCCGCGGGCGGCGCGCGCCCCGAGGAGCGCGTGCCGATGACGCGCATGCGCGCGCGCATCGCCGAGCGCCTGATGCAGTCCAAGAACTCCATCGCGATGCTGACCTCGTTCAACGAGGTCAACCTCGGCAAGGTGATGGAGATGCGCAAGGAGCTGCAGGACGATTTCGTCAAGGCCAACGGCATCAAGCTCGGCTTCATGAGCTTCTTCGCCAAGGCCGCGGCGAACGCGTTGCAGCGCCATCCGATCATCAATGCCTCGGTCGACGGCAACGACGTGATCTACCACGGCTATGCCGACATCTCGATCGCCGTGTCCACCGATAAGGGCCTGGTGACGCCGGTGCTTCGCAACGTCGAGCGCATGTCGTTCGCCGACATCGAGAAGGGCATCGCCGACTACGCCAAGAAGGCGCGCGACGGCAAGCTCGGCCTCGACGACCTGCAGGGCGGCACGTTCACGATCACCAATGGCGGCACGTTCGGCTCGCTGATGTCGACGCCGATCGTCAACCCGCCGCAGTCCGCGATCCTCGGCATGCACGCCATCAAGGAGCGCGCGATCGTCGAGAACGGCCAGGTGGTCGCCGCGCCGATGATGTACATCGCGCTCTCCTACGACCACCGCATCATCGACGGCAAGGACGCGGTGCTGTTCCTGGTCGACATCAAGAACCAGCTCGAGAACCCGCACCGCATGCTGCTGGGCATGTAATGCCCGCCGGCCCCGCCCTCGCGCGGGGCCTCTGCATTAGGCGAACAAGGAATACCTGAGATGAGCGAACAGCAGCAATTCGACGTCGTCGTCATCGGCGCCGGCCCCGCCGGCTACCACGCCGCCATCCGCGCGGCGCAGCTCGGCCTGAAGACCGCCTGCATCGACGCGGCGCTCGGCAAGGACGGCAAGCCCGCCCTCGGCGGCACCTGCCTGCGCGTGGGCTGCATCCCGTCCAAGGCGCTGCTCGACAGCTCGCGCCAGTTCTGGAACATGCACCACATCTTCGCCGACCACGGCATTTCGTTCGCGGACGAGAAGATCGACGTCGCGACGATGGTTGGTCGCAAGGACAAGATCGTCAAGCAGTTCACCGGCGGCATCGCCTCGCTGTTCAAGGCGAACAAGGTCACCGCGTTCTACGGCTTCGGCCAACTGCAGCCGGGTAACGTCGTGGTGGTGAAGCAGCACGACGGTTCGACCGTCGAGCTCAAGGGCACGAACGTGATCATCGCCGCTGGCTCGGATTCCATCGAGCTGCCGTTCGCGAAGTTCGGCGAGCACATCGTCGACAACGTCGGCGCGCTCGACTTCACGGAAGTCCCGAAGCGCCTCGGCGTGATCGGCGCCGGCGTGATCGGCCTCGAGCTCGGCAGCGTGTGGAACCGCCTCGGTGCCGAGGTGACGATCCTCGAAGGCATGCCGACGTTCCTGTCCGCCGCCGATGGCGAGGCCAGCAAGGTCGCCGCGCGCGAGTTCAAGAAGCAGGGCCTCGACATCCGCCTCGGCTGCAAGGTGTCGAACACCGACGTGCAGGCCGACGGCGTGCATGTCGCCTACACCGATGCCTCGGGCGCGGCGCAGGAACTCGTGGTCGACAAGCTGCTCGTGGCCGTCGGTCGCCGCGCTGCAACGAAGGGCCTTCTCGCGGACGGCACCGGTGTGCAGGTCAACGAGCGTGGCCAGATCGTGGTGGACGAACACTGCCACACCGGCGTCGACGGCGTCTGGGCGGTCGGCGACTGCGTGCGTGGCCCGATGCTCGCGCACAAGGGCTTCGAGGAAGGCATCGCGGTGGCCGAGCTCATCGCCGGCCTGCCGGGCCACGTCAACTTCGACACGATCCCGTGGGTGATCTACACCGAACCGGAAATCGCCTGGGTCGGCAAGACCGAGGAGCAGCTCAAGGCCGAGGGCGTGCCCTACAAGGCCGGCAGCTTCCCGTTCGCGGCGGTGGGTCGTGCGGTCGCCATGGCCGAGCCCGCGGGCTTCGTGAAGGTCATCGCGCATGCGGAGACCGACACCGTACTGGGCATGCACCTGGTCGGTGCGAATGTGTCCGAGCTGGTGCACGAGGGCGTGCTGACCATGGAGTTCAAGGGCTCGGCCGACGACCTCGCGCGTATCTGCCACGCGCATCCGTCGCTGTCGGAAGCGGTCCACGACGCGGCGATGGCCGTCCACAAGCGCGCGATCCACAAGGCCAACTGATCCGTCCGGATCGACATCGAAGCCGCCGTCATCCTGCGATGATGGCGGCTTCGTCGTTTCCGACACCGCCATGACCGACGCCACGCCCGTTCGCAACGTGTCCGACACGGCCCGCTGGGTCGCGATTTATCGCGCGATGGAAACCGAGCGCCCGGACGCGATCTTCCGCGACCCGTTCGCGCGGAGGCTCGGCGGCGAACGCGGTGAGCAGATCGTGCGCGACCTGCCGCGCGGTCGCTCGCTGGCGTGGCCGATGATCGTGCGCACCGCCGTCATGGACGAGATCGTCATGCGCTGCGTGCGCGAAGGCGCGCGCACGGTGCTGAATCTGGCCGCCGGCCTCGATGCACGACCCTATCGCCTCGACCTGCCTGCCGACGTCCGCTGGATGCACGTCGACCTGCCGGAGATGCTCGACTACTTCCGTGAGCAGATGGCGTCGGAGACACCGCGCTGCAAGCTGGAGTTCCATTCGACCGATCTGCGCGACGCCGAGGCGCGTCGCGCGCTGTTCGGGGATGCGACGTCGACCGGTCCGTTGCTCGTCGTCTCCGAAGGCCTGCTGATCTACCTCGAGGCCGAGGACGTCGCCGCCCTCGCCCGCGACCTGCACGACGTCGCGGCGGCGCGCTGGTGGCTGTTCGATCTCGCCTCGCCGCTGCTGTTGGAGCGCTTCACGAATCACCTGGACCGCGACCTCGCGGCCGGTAATGCGCCGTTCCGCTTCGCGCCGGCGGATGGCTCCGCCTTCTTCGAGCCGATGGGGTGGCACGAGCGCGAATTCCGCTCCACCTGGGGTGAATCCCTCCGGCTCAAGCGTTCCGCGCCTGCCGCGCCGCTGCTGAACCTGCTTTCCAAGCTCTCGCCACGACGTGCCGCCGCCATCCGGCGCATGTCGGGCATCGTTCTGATGGAGAACCGAAACTGATGCGCGAACTCCGTGCCGTCTGCGTCTACTGCGGCTCGAATGCCGGCAACCGTCCCGTCTACGCCGATCGCGCGGCGGCGCTCGGGCAGCGCCTCGCGCGCGAAGGCATCGCGGTCGTCTACGGCGGCGGCAACGTCGGGCTGATGGGCGTCGTCGCCGATGCGGCGCTCGAAGCCGGTGGCGAGGTCATCGGGGTCATCCCCGAGCAGCTGGTCAACTGGGAAGTCGCGCACCGCGGCCTGACCCGGCTGGAGGTCGTGGCCGACATGCACACGCGCAAGATGCGCATGTTCGATCTGTCCGACGCGTTCATCGCCCTGCCCGGCGGCTTCGGCACGCTCGACGAGATGTTCGAGATGCTCACCTGGCGCCAGCTCGGCCTTGGTGACCGCCCCTGCGCGTTCCTCGACGTCGATGGCTTCTACGCACCGCTGATGGGCATGCTCGATCGCATGGTCGCCGAGCGCTTCCTGCATCCCGAACAGCGCACGGACCTCTGGCACGGCGACGACATCGACACGTTGCTCGACTGGATGCGCGCCTACAAGCCGGCGCAGGCCGACAAGTGGATGGACGAGAAGCGCCGCCGCGAGATCCGCTGAGCAAGACGAGGAGCACCCGATGATTCCGCAGACCTTCCGCGCCTTCCGCATCCACAGCGACGATGCCGGCTATCGCGCCCGCATCGAAAACGTGTCGATCGACGACCTCGCACCGGGCGAAGTCGTCATCCGCACCGCCTACTCGTCGGTGAACTACAAGGACGCGCTTGCGGGTACCGGCAAGGGCAAGATCCTGCGCCGCTTCCCGCTGGTGGGCGGCATCGACGTCGCGGGCCACGTCGTCGAGAGTCGAGATGCTCGCTATCGCGAGGGCGACGCCGTACTCGTAACCGGCAGCGGTCTGTCGGAAACGCGCGATGGCGGCTATTCCGAATACGCGCGGCTCGAGGCGGACTGGGCGATCCCCTTGCCCGCCGGCCTCGGCCTCCGCGAGGCGATGATCCTCGGCACCGCCGGCTTCACCGCAGCGTTGGCGCTGTACCGGATGCTGGAGAACGGCCAGGTGCCCGCGCACGGGCCGCTCGCCGTCACCGGCGCGACCGGCGGCGTCGGCTCGCTCGCCGTCGATATCTTCAGCCGTGCGGGCTTCGATGTGCATGCGATCAGCGGCAAGGCCGACCAGGCCGGCTACCTGCGCGAAATCGGCGCCGCGGATGTGCTGGGCCGCGAAGCGCTCGCCACCTCACGACCGCTGGAAAGCGCGCGCTTCGGCGGCGGGCTCGACAACGTCGGCGGCGCCATGCTCGCGAGCCTTCTCGCGCAGACAGCGCCCTACGGCAACGTGGCGAGCGCGGGTCTTGCGGCGACGGCCGACCTGCCGACCACCGTGATGCCCTTCATCATCCGCGGCGTGTCGCTGCTGGGCGTCGCATCGGCCGGTACCGCGAGGACCATCCGCGAGCGCGTCTGGGAGCACCTGGCCACCGACTGGAAGCCGGTCCACCTCGAACGGATCTGCATGCGGGAAGTCACCCTGGACGAGCTGCCGGAGGTATTCGACAGCATGCTCGCCGGCGGCTCGCTGGGCCGAACGCTCGTCCGCCTCTGAACTTGCGGGCGGTACGGCATGCCCCGTTAGAATCGCGACAATCCCCGAGAGCACGCCATGGCCCGCATCCTGATCGTCGACGACTCGCCCTCCCAGCTGATGGGCATCCGCCGCCTCGTCGAGAAGCTGGGCCACGAGGCCCTCACCGCCGAGGACGGCGCTGCGGGCGTGGAAGCCGCCAAGCGCGAGCTGCCCGACCTCATCCTGATGGACGTGGTGATGCCGAACCTCAACGGCTTCCAGGCCACGCGCGCGATCACGCGCGAGGCGACGACCAAGCACATCCCGATCGTGCTGGTGACCACGAAGGACCAGGACACCGACCGCATGTGGGGCTTGCGCCAGGGCGCGAAGGCCTACATCACCAAGCCGTTCAACGACAACGACCTGGCCGAGGTCATCGGCCAGTTGATGCCGGGCTGACCACGGACGGCCACGGCATCGCGCCGCGGCCACCGTTCCTATTGCTTGCCGCGTCAGGCGCCCTGGAACGCGTCGCGCAAGGCCTCGTAGGCCTGGATCTGCCCGACCGACTGCGCCCGCGGCGCGGTGATTTCGAGTTCGACGATCTGGTCGCCCGGCGGGTCGCCCGGCAGGCCGCGGCCGCGCAGGCGCAGCTTGCGGCCGGCGTCGGAATTCGGCGGGATGCGCAGCTCGACGTCGCCACCTAGCGTGGGCACGTGCCGGGTGGCGCCGAGCGCCGCGTCCCAGGGCGCTACCTGCACCACATGGATCACGTTGCGCCCGTCGACCTCGAACTGCGGATGCGCGGCGTATTCGACCTCCAGCAGCAGGTCGCCGCCGGTCGAGCCCTGACCGGCCAAGCGGATCACCTGCCCCTCGCGCACGCCCTTGGGCACGCGCACGTCGAGCGTGCGGCCGTTTACGCCGATCCGCACCGAGCGACCCTCGTAGACGGCCTCCAGCGGCACGGCGAGCTTGGCGCGCGTGTCGCTGCGCGGCATCGGGCCGCGGCCCATGCCGGGCCCGGGGCGAGGGCCGCCGCGGCGCCCCTGCCCGAACAGGTTCTCGAAGAAGTCGCTGAAACCGCCGCCCGCACCACCGCCCGCGAAGATCTCCTCGAAGTCCACGCCGCCGAAATCGCCGAAGCCCTGCGGCCCCGGCTGCACGTCGTCGCCCGGTCGGTAGCCGCGCGAGCGGATCTGGTCGTAGGCCTTGCGCTTGGCGGGATCGCGCAGCGCCTCGTAGGCCTCGTTGACCGCCTTGAAGCGTTCCTCGGCGTCCTTTTCCTTGCTGACGTCCGGGTGGTACTTGCGCGCCAGCCGGCGGTAGGCCGTCTTGATCTCGGCATCGCCCGCGGTCGGCTCGACGCCGAGGATCTCGTAGTAGTCCTTGAACTGCATTCGACGCTCCGTCGATCGATAGAAACAAAACGGCCCGCAGGCGTCGCCGGCGGGCCGTCAGTGTAGTTTCACCGCACGAACGGCGACGTGCGCATCCGCGCGGCACCCGCTGTCCGGGCAGGATTACTGGCGCGTCGACTCGCTCTCGCGCGCGACCGACGTACCGTTGCCGACCTGGATGCGGCGCGGGGTGGTTTCAGGGCGCTTGGGAATACTGATCTCCAGTACCCCGTTGCGGCCGTTGGCGGTGATGCCCTCGGCGTCGGCGCTGTCCGGCAGCGCGAAGCGGCGATGGAACATGCCGTAACGGCGCTCGATGCGCGAATAGCGGCCGTTCTGCGTGTCCATCTCGCCGCGGCGCTCGCCGCGAATCGACAGGATGCCCTTGTCCATCAGCACCTCGACGTCCTGGGGATCGACGCCCGGCAGGTCGGCGAAGATGGCGAAGCGGTCCGGCTCCTCGACGATGTCCACGCGCGGCGCCCACTGGCTGGTCACTACCGACGACTCGTCGGACGTGGTCTCGCTGAGGTTGAAGAAGCGCTCGACGAGCTGCTTGAACTCGTCCTGCAACTGCGACTGGCCGGCGCGCTGCTGCGGGTACTGCATCAGGTTCATGGCTGCACTCCTCGTTGGATTGCGGCGGGGCCGCTCTGCCGCGGTAACTAGTGGCGCGCAGCGGTCTTTCAAGAGTCGACCCCGCCGCCACGGGCGCGCCGTACACTGGGTTAAGACAGCAGACAGGAGCTCCACCATGATCCAGCCCGGCGACCGCATCCCCGAAGTCGTGGTCCAGCACATCACGCCCAAGGGCATCGAGAAGACCGACACGCTCGCGCTGTTCGGCACCGGCCGCACGGTGCTGTTCGCAGTGCCCGGCGCGTTCACCCCCACATGCAGCGAGCGCCACCTTCCGGGCTACGTGTCGAACTTCGACGCCTTCCGCGAGCGCGGCGTGGACGTGGCCTGCATGGCGGTCAACGACCCCTTCGTGATGCAGGCCTGGATGCAGAGCGCCGGCGTGCCCGAGGGACTGCGCATGGTGGCCGACGGCAATGCCGAGCTCACCCGCGCGCTCGGGCTGGAACTGGACGCGTCGTCCTACGGCATGGGCATCCGCTCCAAGCGCTTCGCGATGCTGATCGAGGACGGCGTGGCGCGGCAGGTGTTCGTCGAGGCGCCCGGCGAGTTCCGCGTGTCCACCGCGGAGAACATGCTCGAGGCGGTCGGCGGCTGATCGACCCCGTATCGGCTTCAGCGCGCCAGTACGCTGAAGCCGAGGCGATCCCAGGCCCCGCCGTCGGCCAGTGCGGTGAGCACGTGCTCGCCCGGTTCGGCGAACGTCAGCGACGTGGCTGTCGCGCCGCGCGTTTCCGCGACGAGTCGTCCATCGACCAGCCATCGCACGCTGTCGTCGGTGCCCAGCGCACGCACGTCCACGCGTACCGGAGCGTGGCTGCCGGAGGCGAGCGTGGCACCATCGCGGACGCCTTCGATGTGCAGCGCCATCGTCCGGGCGCGTCCATCGTCGGCGCAGTCCGGCGCCAGCGGCGGCAGCGATGACGCCTCGCGCTCGCGCGGCGTCAGCCACGGCGCGGCCAGAACCGGCCAGCGTGCCATCGCGGCCGGACGTCGCGAATGTGGGCGCTGGCAGTCGGCGGACAGGCGTTGGCCGGTCACCGCGTCGATGTCGAAATCCTCGCGACCGGCATTCCATGCGCGCGCCTGCCGCTCCGGGAGCGTCGGCGGCACCGTTCCGTCGAGCGACCAGGCCGCCATGCGCCGGTGGCAGAGCGCGGCCGGCTGCAGGTGCACCGGCGTGCCGAGCGGCCAGCAGATGTCGACCGGCGCCACCGACGCCGGGCGTCGCGGGATCCCCGCGACGCGGCCACGCGGCAGGCTGCCGCCGATCTCCAGCAGCAGCGGCAACGCGGTGAGGGCACCGTACTGTCCGGGCATCGGCGTGCCGTCCGGACGCCCCACCCAGACGCCGATCGTGTAGGCCGGCGTCGTGCCCAGAGCCCAGGAATCGCGATAGCCGTAGCTCGTGCCGGTCTTCCACGCCAGGCGCGAGCGTCCGCCGGTATCGAAGAGGTCCGTAGGCGAGCCGGGCCGCGGCGTGCGCTCGAGGATGTCGCGCACGATCCAGGCCGCGCCTTCCGACATCACCCGGCGTTCCACGCGCGGATCGCCCGGCGTGTACCGCACGCGGCCGGCGACCCCACCGCGCGACAGCGCCGCGTAGGCGCCGACGAGATCTTCCAGTCGCGCGCCCACGCCGCCGAGGATCATCGACAGGTTCGGCCTGGCGCCCTCCGGCCATTTCAGGCGGATGCCGGCGTGCGCGAGGCGTGCGTCGAAGCGCGACGGCCCGAGCCGGTCGAGCAGGTCGACCGCCGGAATGTTGAGCGACAGCCGCAACGCATCGGCGGCGCTGACCGGGCCGTTGAAGCCGGTATCGAAGTTGCCGGGCCGGTAGTCGCCGAACGACTGCGGCGCGTCCACCAGCAGGCTTTGGGAGTGGATCAGGCCGTCGTCCAGCGCCATGCCGTAGAGGAACGGCTTGAGCGTCGAGCCCGGCGAGCGCCAGGCGCGGACCATGTCGACGTGGCCGAGGCGCGCGTTGTCGTCGAGATCGAGCGATCCGACGTACGCGCGCGCTTCCATCGTGGCGTTGTCGACCACCAGCAACGCGGCCGAGGTGCGATCGGGCAACGACGAGAAATAGGCGGCGACGCGATCCTCGACCACCCGCTGCAGGTCGAGGTCGATGGTGGATGCGATGCGCGCCGCGCCGCGTGCACCGGAGCGCAGGCGCTGCGCCAGCAGCGCTGCATGCCGCGGCGCCTGCAGCGAACGTGCGACGACGGGCTCGATGCGCGCATCGTGCGCGTCAGCTGCTGACCAGATGCCAAGCCCCGCCATTCGCACGAGAACCTTGTCCCGCGCCGCCTGCGCAGCGTCGGGATGCCGATCGGGACGCAACCGGCTCGGCGCTTGCGGCAATACCGCCAACAATGCGGCCTCGGCGTGCGACAAGCGCGACGCCGGCTTGCCGAGATACGCCCAGCTGGCCGCCTCCACGCCCTCGATGGCGCCGCCGAATGGCGCGCGATCGAGGTAGAGCTGCAGGATGCCGCGCTTGCCGACGTGCAATTCCAGCTGCAGCGCGCGGAACAACTGGCGCAGCTTGCCCGCCGGCGTGCGCCGATGCGGATCGATGATTCGCGCGACCTGCATGCTCAGCGTCGACCCGCCCGACACCACCCGGCCGTTGCGCAGGGCCTGCCCCGCCGCGCGCGCCAGCGCCACGGGGTTGACGCCCGGATGCCGCCAGAACCAGCGGTCCTCGTAGCCGACCAGTGCCTGCAGGTACAGCGGCGACACCGCGTCGGCCTGCACCGGATAGCGCCATACGCCCTTGCGGTCGGCGAAGGCCCGCAGCGGCGTGCCGTCGCGTGCCAGCACGACCGCGCCGCCGCCGTGCGCGGACGGCAGCGGCAGCGGAAACGCGAGGTCGAGCAGCATCGCGCCGATGAGCACCACTTCGGCGGCGAGCAGCGCCCACCACCGGCGCCTGCCCTGCGACGCACGCGCCCGCACGCCCTGCCCCTCCACCGTCGCCCCCTCGGGTCAGCGGCCCGGCTCGACCACCGACAGCGTCGCCGGCGTCGAGCGGCCGACGCCGCGGATCCACGGCCGGTACATGTCCTCCACCAGCGGCGGCGGCACCGTGTAGGTGCCGGGCGTCACCGCGCGCACGAGATAGAACACGCGCGCGGTGTCGCCGCGCGACAGGTTCAGCGCGGCGACGTAGCGGTCGTCGCGGAACTCCTCGTGCTTGACCTCGGCGGCCGAGGCGCGATCCGCGATGTCGATGCCCTCGATGCTGACGTCCGCCCACTGCTTCTCGTCGCCGAGGTTGAAGTTCTCGATCTCGAAGCCGGCCGGCAGCAGGTCGGTGAACAGCGCATCGCGGATGTCCTCCTGCGCGCTGATCGACACCGAGACGATCAGCGCCTCGCCCTCGGCGATGCGGCCCGCCGTCCACGGAGCGCCGTCCGGCGTATACCAGCGACGCACGATGCCGATCTTCGAATCGTCGAACGCTGGCGCCTGCCGCGGGATGCCGGCGACGTCGGCCGTCGCGTACAGCGTGCCGCTGCCCCTGGGTTCGAAGCGCAGGCCGCTGCGAACTGCCGCGCCGTCGACCACCCGCGCCTGCACGCGCGCCTGCGGCGCCTCCGCGCCCGCGTCGCCGACGCGCCACGTGCCGGCAACCTGGCGGGTCGTGTCCAGCATCAGTTGCTGCCCGAGCCTGGCGATCGCGACCTGCTCCTGCGTGCTCAGCCAGAGGCCATAGTTGCCACGACGCGCATCGAGCTCGCGGGACAGCGCCATCAGACGCGTGTCGAACGCGCGCGGCGCGAGCGCGTGTTTGCGCACCAGCGCGAGCATCAGCGCGTCGTCGCGCACGCGGCTGCCGTAGTCGCCAAGGTAGTACGGCCGCGCCGAAGGATCGCGGTCGAAGCCTTCCTGGATCGACCGCAGACCGCGCGTACGGTCGCCCTGCAGCGCGAGCGCCAGACCAAGGTGCACCATCGGCAGGCCGGTGACGCTGCGTCGCCGCTCGTTGTCGTGCAGGCCGCGCAGCGTGCCGAGCGGCGCCCGCCCGACACGTGCGAGCACGTAGCCGGCATACGCCTGGTAGGCGAAGCGCAGGTGCTCGCGATGCTCATAGCCGTAGAAGCCGCTGCTGCCGCCGAGCAGGTCCTCGTTGAGTGCCTTCAGCGACTTCTGCAGCACCGTGTCCGGCACCGCGAAGCCGGCGTCGCGCGCGTCGAGCAGAAACTCCGCTACGTAGGGCGTCAGCAGCGGATTGACGCTGTCGCTGTCGTCGCCCCACATCGAGAAATGTCCCGATGCGACCTGCATACCGGAGATGCGCGCGAATGCGCCGTCCATTCGCGCGCGGCGCTTGGCGGCATCGAGACCCTTCACGCCCAGCAGGCGCGCGGTGTCCGCATCGAGGATCAGGCCCGCGTAGCCCTTGGTGGTGGTCTGCTCGATGCAGCCGTACGGGTAATCGATCGCGCCCTGCAGCGCCGCAGCGAACGGGATCGGCGGCATCGTCGAGACGGTCAGGCGCGCGCTCACCGAATCGGTGATGAGGCCCTCGGCGAGATCCGCCGGCAGCGTCACCGCGGCGGCCGCCTCGACGCCCAGGCTGCGCGTGCGCAGGACCTGCGGCCAGGCGGGGCGCACCGGCAGGTCGAAGCTCCGCTCGGTGCGGACGCCGTTCCCTTCGACGCGCAGCCGCACCGCGCCCGTGCCGAAGCCCTCCTTCGCGACCAACGGGAAGGTCAGGCTGACCTTCTGCTCCGGCGCGAGCGAGAGGCTGCGCGTGCCGTTCTTGAGCGACAGCGGGCCGCGCGTGACGATGTCGACACGGAACGTGCCGGCGCGGCCGGTGAAGTTCTGCACGTCGAGCGTGACGCGGCTGGAGTCGCCCGGTGCCAGCACGCGCGGCATGCTCGGCTCGGCGAGGATCGGTGCGCGCACCGTGCTTTCGGCGGCGCCGCTGCCGTAGCTGCCGCCCGAATAGACCACCGCCGAGACGCGCAGCGTGCCGTTGAAGTCGGGTACGGGCAGGCGGAGGCGTGCGACGCCCTTGGCGTCGAGCGCCACAGGGCCGGCGTACAGGTCGACCGTCTTGACCCGCGAGGTCGGGCGGCGGGCCTGCGGCAGTGCCGGCAATGCCATGTCGCCGCCGAACTTCAGCTTCGCGGTGCCGCCGTCGAAACTCTCGATCACGCGGCCGTACATGTCGTACGCGTCGACACCCAGGCGCCGCTGCGCGAAGAAGTGCTTGGCTGCGTCGGGCACCGGGAATTGCGTGATGTTGAGGATGCCGACGTCGACCGCCGAGACCACGACGTGAGCCTGCCTGCCCGCCAGCTGCGGAACAGCGATGGTGACCGGCACGTCGCGCTCGGGGCGCATCTGTCGCGGCACCGAAATGCCGACGGCGAGACGACGGTCGCGCCGGTCCATCGGCACGTGCGCCACGCCGACCGCACGCGCGGGCGTCACCTTGCTCGCCGCGCTGCCACCGCGGAACACCAGCGCGGTGACGTAGACGTCGTGCCGCTCCCAGTCCTTCGTCACAGGTATCTCGAAGCGGCTGCCGGCCTTGAAGTCGACCGACTTCACGTACAGCATGCGGTCCGATTCGACGATCAGCAGGCCCTTGCCGGGATTCGGCGGCGTCGCGGTCACTCGCAGCGTGTCGCCGGCGCGGTAGCCGGTCTTGTCGAGCGCGAGCTTGACCTTGTCGGGACGCGCGTCCAGCCCGCGGTTCTCGTCGTCCCAGCTCCAGCCCGCGGTGAAGGGATAGCGCGAGGTGAGCCGCGTCTGCGGGTCGTACACGTCGATGCGGTATTCGCCCCATTCCACCGGGAAATCGATCGCGGCCGCGTCGGCGCCAACGTCGACCGTCTTCGTCTGCACGTTCTCGAAGCGACGGGTGAAGGCGTAGTCCCAGCCGCTGTCCTCGTCGTAATCCCAGTGGTAATCGCGACGCTCGCGCACCAGCGTCACGCGCAGGCCCTTCGCCGGACGCATGCGCGCCTGCGGATCCATGCGGACGATCTGGAAGCGCGCGTTCGCATTCGCGTCGGTGCCGTCCTCGGGATCGAACAGCGGGCGCACGCCGACCAGCGCATCGGCGGGCCACAACACGCGCTTGAGGCTGCGGTTGACGCTGCGTCCGCCGGTCTCGTACACGCTGCCGCTGATGATCAGCGCGGTCGGCGTAACCGGGCGGACGTCCTTGGGCAGCGGAATGGCGGCATCGAGGCGGCCTGCATCATCGAGCGGCTGGTCGAGCACGTCCTCGGCCTTCGCCGGCAGCGTTACCGTCGCGTCGCCGAAGAAGTAGCCCGGCAGCTGATCGAGCGGATGCGGCTCGAGCGCCACCGCCAGGCGCGCGGTGAAACGGTTGCCCGCGGCGGGTGCGCCGTAGAGGTAGTCGGCCTGCACGTGAAGTGCGAGTGGGCCGCCGCGGGGTACGACGGCAGGCGCGGCGAGGTCGAGCTTCAAGCGCTCGGGCAGGAATTCCTCGACGCGCAGGGTCATGCCCTGCACGGCTTCGCGGCTCGCGGGGTCGGTGCGGAACTCGACGCGCCAGCGTCCGGTCGCCCCATCGGCGGGAATGACCTGCTCGTGGCGCACGTAGCCCTGTGCATCGGGCTGCAGGCGCGTCTGGATGAGCGTCTTGCCATCGGGCTGCACGTAGCGCACGTAGACCGGCTGCGCGCGACGACCGGCCGGGGCCTGCAGCGGGCTGCCGTCCTGGTCGCGCAGCAGGGCCGACAGGTGCACCGTTTCGCCCGGCCGATAGAGGTCGCGTCCCGACCACGCGAACACGTCGAACCACGCCTGCTCGCGGCCGGCGACCGCGAACTCGGAGAGATCGAGCGCGGGCTGGTTGAACGGCAGCAGCGTGACGTCGCGATCCTTGCGCGCGACGAGCACGTGGCCGGCGTCGAGCCTGTAGTCGAGCAATGCATTGCCGTTCGAATCGGTGGCCGACTTGAAGACCGGCTCGCCCTTCGCGTCGAGCACGCGCAGCTCGACGCCGCCGGTGCCCGCGCCGCTCCGCAGCGAGGCGACGTGCACGAACAGGCGATCCTTGTATGCGCGGGTATGTACGCCGAGGTCGCTGACGGTGAAGAAGGCAGTCTCGAATTCGTCGCGGAACTCGCCCGCCTTCTTCATGACCGCGAAGTACAGGCCCGGCGACTGCAGCTCGTGGATGTCCTGGATCGGCAGGTAGGTGAGTACGCGCTCGTTCTGCCGCCCGCCGAGGATGAAGCGATTGACGTAGACCGGATCGGCCACGCGCGACAGCGCGGCGCGGCTGTCGCCGTCGCCGCCGAGGTCCCAGCTGCCACGGCGGCCACCGCGCTGGTACTCGGCGAAGAAACGCGGCAGTTCTCCGTCACGCACGCGCAGGAACTCGACGTCCACCTCCGGCACGTTGATCGAGACCACCGGCAGGCCACGTGTCTCGCGCGCCGGCAGCACGCTGCCCTGCGAGGCGAAGCCCACGACCGGGTCGAGCGGCCCCGCGTACACCTTGCGCTCGATGCGCTTGTCGATGCGGCTGCCGTCCGCGGCGGTCAGGCCTGGATTGAGCGCCACCACGTAATTGCGATTGGGCTCGACGTGCGGAAAGCGCAGGTGCGTCGCGTCATCGTCCAGTACCCAGCCACCGTCGATGCGCCCGCCCTTTTCGTCCTGCACGACCACGATGCTGTCGAAGGCCTGCGTGGGCGCGAGTGCGCGACTGAATTCGAGCGCGATGGCGAGTTCGCCGCCACGCTTGTCCGGATACGCCGAGGCCAGCGCGAACTCGCCGGGCACCACGCGCTCGGCGCGGATCGCCTCGCCGCCCGCGGCGGGCAGGTCGCCGTCGGTGTCGCGCGTACAGCCGGCGCACAGCAAGAAGGCGAAGGCGAAGGACAGGCAGGCGCGCAGCAGGCCACCTGCCGCGAATCCATCCGCGCGATGCATGCGGTGCATGCGGACACTCCGGTGTCGGGAATTGGCCGGACTATACGCCGGCACGGCCGCTTGCGAAGCGCGCCGGTCAGGCCGTCGCGGCGTCGCCCGGCGCCTGCGCCGCGAGCCAGTCGACGAGTTCGGCCTGCGGCATCGGGCGGGCGAACAGGTAGCCCTGCAAGGCGTCGCAGCCGAGCTCGCGCAGACGGTCGCGGGTCTCCACGTCCTCGATGCCTTCGGCCGCGACGCTCAGGTCGAAACGATGCGCGAGGTCCACCACGAAGCGGATGATGTCGGCGCAGGACGGGTCGGTAAGCAAGCCGGTCACGAACGAGCGGTCTATCTTCAGTTCGTCGGCCGGGATATCGCGGAAGTACGCGAGGCACGAATAGCCCGTGCCGAAATCATCGATCGAGATGCCGACGCCGAGGTCGCGGATGCGCTTGAGCACCGGGAATGCGAGGCGCGCGTCCATCAGCGAGCTTTCGGTGATCTCCAGCACCAGTTGCACGCCCTCGCCCCACAGCCGCAGCGCGTCCTCGATCAGCTCGGGCAGGTCGGGCTGGGTGGCCAGCATGCCGGGAATGTTCACCGAGACGCTTGGCCGCGTGCCCGCCGCCATCGGCCACTGCGTGGCCTGCCGCAGCGCGCTGTTGAGCGCCCATAACGTGAGCTTCTTGATGTGCCCGATGCGCTCTGCGACCGGAATGAACACCGCCGGCGAGACCATGCCGCGCGTCGGGCTGTTCCAGCGCATCAACGCCTCCGCGCCCACGGGTGCGAGCGAGGCGGCATCGAGCTTGGGCTGGAAATTGAGCAGCATCTCGCCACGCTCCACCGCGCCGCCGAGCTGGACTTCGAGGTCCCACTGGTCGGAGATGTCGAGATCGCCGTGGCTGTCGGTGGCGAAGCCGTAGCGCGTGCCGGCGCGACGGGCACGTCCCAGCGCGGCCTCCGCGCGCCGTAGCAGGAACTCCGAATGGGTCGCGTGCTGCGGGCACATGGCGACGCCGACCGTCACCGGCACGTGCAGGCGGTGCTCGCCCGCCGCGGCCGGCTGGTCCAGCAGGCGGAACAGCTTCTGCACCGCGAGCTCGACATGCCCGGGGTTGAGCATGCCGGTGAGCACGAGCGCGAAGCGGTCGTCGCCGATGCGCGCGGCGTAGTCCTGCGGCCGTGCGACGCGCTCCAGCTGTCGCGCCAGGTGCCGCAGCAGCTGGTCGCCGGTGCCGAAGCCGTGGATGCCGTTGATGTCCGAGAAGCCGTCGATGTCGACCACCAGCAGCGCCATCGCAGAGCGCTTCTCGCTGGCGAGCACCACCTGTCGCCCCAGCAGCGACAGGAACGCCTTCCGGCCGCGCAGGCCGGTGGTCTCGTCGTCGGTCGCGAGCAGCACGGTCAGTCCAGGAACAGCGCGGCGCGGTCGATGCCGTACGCGCCCTGCGCGAGCCCGCAGCGCACATTGAGCGGCGCGCCGTTGGCGTCCAACGCCACCTCGGCCAGGTCGACCAGGCGGAACTCGGCAAGCGGGTTCTTGGAGGCATCGAGCAGCAGCATCACCGTCGGCCGCAGGCGCTTGAGCGTGTTGATCGACATCACCACGCCCACGGTGCCGTCGCTCAGCTCGACCAGCGTGCCGGTGGGATAGACGCCGCAGGTGCGTATGAACTGTTCGACCAGCTCGGCCTGGAACAGCACGTCGCGCGCTTCGTACAGCTCCATCACCGCCTGGTGCGCGGAACGGCTCGGCGCGTAGGGGCGTTGGCTGACCATCGCGTCGTAGCTGTCCACCAGCCCGGCGATGCGCGCGAACATCGGGATCGCGGCGCCACGCACGCCTGCGGGATAGCCGCTGCCGTCGTGGCGCTCGTGATGGTGTTCGACCACCTGCCGCACCACGGGCGAAATACCGGGCGTGGCGGCGATGATCGCGAGGCTCTCGTCGCGATGCGAGCGCAGAAGACGGATCTCGTCGTCCGTCAGCGGGCCCTGCTTGACCAGCAGGTCGGCCGGCAGCCGCACCTTGCCGACGTCGCAGAGCAGCGCGCCCAGCGCGAGCTCGCGCAGATCGTCGCGTTCGTAGCCCAGATGCCGGCCGAACGCTGCCGACCAGATCGAACAAGCGATCCCGTGCTGGTAGATGTAGTCGCCCTTGCGACGCATCTCCATCACCCAGGGCAAGGCGTCGGGATTACGGGTGATCGAATCCAGCATCGTGTCGACACCCTGCTGCAGCTTCTCGGCATCGAGCTTGCCGCCCGTGCGCAGGCTGTCGATCACGTCGCGCACGCCGGCCTCAAGGCTGTCGTGCGCCTTCCCGGCGGCCAATACCTCCTGGCCGAAGAAGCGTGCCACGAACGAGCGCGCCGAGCCGGGGCGCGCGGGCGGGACGGCGACGGGCGCCGGCTCCTCCACGACCTCCAGCTCGACGAATGACGGCGCGGGGGCGTCGCCGCGGCCGATATCGACCACCACGTACCTGCAGAGCGACCGGAGCCGCTGCACTTCGTCGTCTGAACGCAGCATCACCCCTTCGAACGCGAAGCCTGTGCCCAGCCACGGCCGGTCCAGCGCGCTGACGAACATTCCGGCCCGTAGGCCCTCGACGCGGATGCGCAGCTCCTGGCGGAACTCGCCCGGCTCGGCCTTCGGGCTCAGCACGGCCGAGCCCCGCTGCGCGCGCGGTCGCGACCCGTTGCGGCGGGCCCGGATCGGTACGACGACGGAGGGGTAAGGGGGCGACGCATGCCACGGCCAGAGAAGTCTTCTCGACAGCCTAACGGCGGCGCGCGGAAAAGCTTGATCCCCCACACCCCGAAAAATTCGATGCCGCCCGGAGGCGGCATCGGTGGAGCGGGATCAGGCGGGCTCGTCGTCCGCGGGCGCCTCGGCAAGGGCGTCCGGATTGTGTCCGGCGACCCTCAGGACGTCGGGGTCGAGGCCCGGAACGGTCTCGTCACCCGGCACCACGGGCCCCGTCAGCATCTCGTCCTCCTCCTCGAGGGAGACATCGACGCGCTCGATCGCCTGCAGGGTCTCGTCCTGCGCCAGTTTGATCAGCGTCACGCCCTGCGTATTGCGACTGACCTGCGAGATCTCGGAGGCCCGGGTGCGGACCAGCGTGCCGCGGTCGGAGATCAGCAGCACCTCGTGGTGCTCGCTGAGCTGGATCGCGCCGACGAGGTCGCCGTTGCGGTCGTTCGTCTTCAGCGCGATCACGCCCTGCGTGCCGCGGCCCTTGCGCGGGTACTCGTCCAGCGGCGTGCGCTTGCCGAAGCCGCGCGCACTGGCGGTGAGCACATCGCCCTCGCCGTCCACCACGATCAGGCTGACGACCTTCGCGCCGTCCTCCTCGCCCTCGCCTTCGGCCAGGCGCATGCCGCGCACGCCGGTGGCGTTGCGGCCCATCGGGCGCACCTCGCTCTCGGAGAAGCGCACGGCCTTGCCGTTGCTGGCGAACAGCATGATGTCGCGGTCGCCATCGGTCAGTTCGGCATTGACCAGCGCGTCGCCCTCGTCCAGCGAGATCGCGATCTTGCCGCGCTGCAGGCGGAAGGCGAACTCGGTCAGCGGCGTCTTCTTGACCGTGCCGTTGCGCGTGGCGAAGAACACGAACTTGCCTTCCGTGTACTCGCGCACCGGCACGACGGCCTGCACCTGCTCGCCGGCTTCAAGGGGGATCCAGTTGATGATCGGGCGGCCGCGCGAGGTCGGCCCCGCCTCCGGCAACTGGTGCACCGACAGCCAGAACACGCGGCCGGTGCTGGTGAAGGTCAGCAGCGTGTCGTGCGTGTTCACCAGCCACAGCTGGTCGATGAAGTCCTCGTCCTTGGTGCGCGCCGCGTTGCGGCCACGGCCGCCGCGCTTCTGGGCACGGTACGCCGCCACCGGCTGGCGCTTGGCGTAGCCCGCGTGCGACAGCGTCACGACCACGTCTTCCGGCGCGATCAGGTCGAGGATGTCGAGGTCTTCCTCGCTCTCGCGGATCTCGCTGCGCCGGGCATCGCCGAACTCGGCCTTGAGGTCCAGCAGTTCGGTACGGATCACCTCGCGCAGGCGCTCGGGGTTGACCAGGATCTCGATCAGGCCGCGGATCGTCTCCAGCAGCGCCCTGTATTCGTCGGTCAGCTTTTCCTGCTCGAGGCCGGTCAGGCGATGCAGACGCATCTCGAGGATCTGCTGCGCCTGCGTCTCGGTGAGCTGGTAGCGGGACGCGCCGTTCTCGTCGACCAGGCCGACGCCCATCGGCAGGTCGTCGGGACGCGAGGCATCGGCACCGGCCGAAGCCAGCAGCGCGCTGACCAGGCCCGGCTCCCAGGTACGCGCGAGCATGCGCTCGCGCGCCTCGACCGGGTTCGCCGACGTCTTGATCAGCTCGATCATCTCGTCGATGTTGGCGAGCGCGACCGTCAGGCCTTCCAAAATGTGTGCGCGGGCACGGGCCTTGCGCAGGTCGAAGATCGTGCGACGGGTGACCACCTCGCGGCGGTGGCGCACGAAGGCGTCGAGGATCTCGCGCAGGTTCAGCAGGCGCGGACGGCCATCGACCAGCGCGACCATGTTGATGCCGAACACCGACTCCATCTGCGTCTGCTGATACAGGTTGTTCAGCAGGACGTCGGCCGATTCGCCGCGCTTGACCTCGATGTAGATGCGCATGCCGTCCTTGTCGGACTCGTCGCGCAGCTCACTGATGCCCTCGATCCGCTTTTCCTTCACCAGCTCGGCGATCTTCTCGATCAGCCGCGCCTTGTTCACCTGGTACGGGATCTCCGTGACGATGATGGCCTCGCGGCCGTTGTCCATCGTCTCGATGTCGGCCTTCGCGCGCATGCGCACGCGGCCGCGGCCGGTGCGGTAGGCGGCGACGATGCCGGCGGTGCCGTTGATGATGCCCGCGGTCGGGAAATCCGGGCCCGGGATGTGCTCCATCAGGCCTTCGACGTCGATCTCCGGATTGTCGATCAGCGCGATCGTCGCGTCGATCACCTCGCCCAGGTTGTGCGGCGGAATGTTCGTCGCCATGCCGACCGCGATGCCCGCCGAGCCGTTGACCAGCAGGTTCGGCACCCGCGTCGGCATGACGGTGGGCTCGAGTTCCTTCTCGTCGTAGTTCGGCTGGAAGTCGACGGTTTCCTTGTCGATGTCCGCCATCAGCTCGTGCGCAATGCGCGACATGCGCGCCTCGGTGTAACGCATGGCCGCGGCGGAGTCGCCGTCGATCGAACCGAAGTTGCCCTGCCCGTCCACCAGCATGTAGCGCAGCGAGAACGGCTGCGCCATGCGCACCAGCGTGTCGTAGACCGCGGTGTCGCCGTGCGGGTGGTACTTACCGATGACGTCGCCGACGATACGCGCCGACTTGTAGTACGGCCGGTTGCTGTGCGCGCCCAGCTCGTGCATCGCGTAGAGCACGCGACGGTGCACGGGCTTTAGGCCGTCGCGCACGTCCGGGAGCGCGCGGCCCACGATCACGCTCATGGCGTAATCGAGATAGCTGCGGCGCATCTCGTCTTCGAGGTTGACCGGGATGATTTCGCGGGCGAGTTCCGTCATCGGGATTCCGTCTGGACGATGGACACCGGCCGTCCTGCACCCGCGGGCACCGCCTGTGGAAGGCGGCCGGGACGCGTCTTCGGAGTGGTGTCCGGAAGAGGTGAAATGTTACCACGCGCAGGCGCCGGAAGCACGCGATTTCCGGCCTCAAAACAAGCACTTACGCGTGGAACACGGTGGGGTTCAGACGGGTCTCGCCGGATGCGACGGCGCGCCGTCGGGCGCCATCGCAAATCGCGGGCGATCGTGGAGAACGATCGCCCGCCGGATCAGCCGAAGGCCGCCCGCATCGCGGCCTCGTCGGGGCGCTCGATAATGCCGCGCTCGGTCACGATCACGTCGATCAGCTCGTGCGGCGTGACGTCGAACACCGGGTTCCAGGCCTCGATCTCCTCGGCCGCGGTGCGCACCCCGCCGATGTGGAACAGCTCGGTGGGCTCGCGCTCCTCGATATGGATCGCATCGCCGCTCGGCGTCTCCAGGTCCACCGTCGAGGACGGCGCCGCCACCATGAACTTGACCCCATGGTGGCGCGCGGCGATCGCCAGCTGGTAGGTGCCGATCTTGTTCGCGGTGTCGCCGTTCGCGCAGATGCGGTCGGCGCCGACGATCACCCATTGCACCTCGCCCGTGCGCATCAGATGCGCGGCGGCGGCGTCGGCGATCAACGTCGGCAGGATGCCATCCTGCTGCAGCTCCCACACCGTCAGGCGCGCGCCCTGCAGCCACGGCCGCGTCTCGCCGGCGAACACCTTGTCGATGCGCCCCTGTGCGACACCCGCGCGGATCACGCCGAGCGCGGTGCCGAAGCCGGCCGTCGCCAGCGAGCCGGTATTGCAGTGCGTGAGCACCCGGCTGCCCGGCTCGATCATCGACGCGCCCAGCGCGCCCATGCGGCGATTGGCCGCCAGGTCCTCGGTGGCGATGGTTTCGGCTTCGCGCAGCAGGGCCTCGCGCCAGCCCGCACCGGCGTCGAGCAGTGCCCGCCGCATGCGGGCGAGCGCCCAGGCGAGGTTCACCGCCGTCGGGCGCGCCGCATTGAGGCGCTGGAAGGCAGGTTCGAGCCGCTCGAGTGCCTGCGCGCCCGTGTCGGCCTCCACTTCACGCGCGGCGAGCACCGCGCCCCATGCCGCCGCGATACCGATCGCCGGCGCGCCGCGCACGGTGAGGTTGGCGATCGCGTCCGCCACCGCGGCGTAGTCGCCGCAGTGCACGTAGTCGACCGCGAACGGCAGTTTGCGCTGGTCGAGCAGTTCCAGGGCGTCGCCCGTCCAGCGGATGGGTCGGACGCGGTCGTATCGGTCGAAATCGAAGGCTTCCATCCGCCCATTCTACGGGCGCGGCGGAAGCGGCCGCGGATCTACCAGCGGCCGTCGGCCCAGGTCGGCGCGACCTCGAACTCGGCGCGGCAGCCCTCGCGCACCCATACGCTGTCGCCTTCCACGCCCCAGCTCCGCCCCGGCACGCAGTCGGCGTTCGACAGCTGCTTCAGCAGCCTCACGTTCCCCTGCGTGCGCAGCGGGCACGTCCGTTCGCGGCGGCCATCGGATTCGCAGCGGAAGCGGTTGCCACCCGGCGTCGCGGCGAGAGTCGCCGACGCGACGCGAAACTCCGCGCGGCAACCGCCGTTGACCCAGATGCCGCGCGCGTCGGTGCCCCAGGACTGACCCCGGATGCAGGCATTGCGCGACAGCTGCCGCGCGAGCTCCACGCCACCGCGCACGTCGGCATTGCAGTGCTTCCAGCGACCGTCCTCGGAACTGCAGGCCAGCAACGAACGATCACGACGCGCGCGCGACGAAGGCCGGCCGTCGTCGACCGCCAGTACGCCGAACTCGGCGCGGCAGCCCTGCGACACCCAGATCGCGTCGCGGCGGCGGCCCCAGTTGCGACCTTCCTCGCAGGGCGTACGCGAGATCTGCTTGAGCAGGCGCACCGCGCGCACGTCGGCGACGGGGCATTCGCGCGGCCGGCCATCGGTGGACTCGCAGCGCACGCGTCGGGTCTCCGCCGTCGGTAGCCCCTGCGCGGGCAGCGACGACGCCGCACACAGGCCGAGCACCACGCCGTACAGCACACGCATCAGGCATTCCCCGCCGCATTCACGTACAGCCGGACTGTAGCGCTAACACGTGAACGGCAGTCGTCCATACGCGACGCGTGGCTGAGCCGTTCAACCGCCGTCATGCGGAGGCGAAGTCGAACGCGAGTACATCGGCTATCCGATCGGTGCGCAGCATCGCCATCAGCAGCCGGTCGACGCCGAGCGCAACGCCGGCGCAGGCCGGCAGTCCATGCGCCAGCGCATTGAGCAGTGCCTCGTCACGCGGCACGGCGATGGAACCCGCTTTCACGCGCCGCCCCACGTCGCGGTCGAAGCGCGCAGCCTGCTCCACCGCATCCGCGAGCTCGTGGTAGCCGTTCGCGAGTTCCAGCGGCCCGAGGTAGAGCTCGAAGCGCTCGGCCACGGGCGGATCGCCGTCGCGCACGCGCGCCAGCGCGCATTGCGAGGCCGGGTAGTCGTGGACGATCAGCACTTCGTCCTCGCGGAAGGTCGGCTGGATGCGATGCGTCATCAGCAGGTCGAGCCAGTCGTCGCGCCCGAGGCCTTCCGGATCGATGACGACATCGGCGATCGCCGCACGCAGCGCGTCGATGTCGTCGCGATGCGCGTCGATGCCGAGGTGCGCGTGATACAGCGCGCCATACGTCGTTTCGACAACGCTCGTGCTGCGACCGACCAGCGCAAGGCAGGCCTGGACGAGATCGGCGACTTCGCGCGCCAGCGCGACGTGGTCGATGCCGACGCGATACCACTCCAGCATCGTGAACTCGGGGTTGTGCCGCCCGCCCGCTTCGCCGTCGCGGAATACGCGACCGAGCTCGTAACAGTCGCCGACGCCGGCCGCGAGCAGGCGCTTGAGCGGGAATTCGGGCGACGTGCGCAGCCAGCGCGTGCGCGGCGCGCCATCGGTACGGCCGCCGAACTCGACGCTGAAGGATGCGATGTTCGGATCGGTGTTGCCGGCGCGCGACATCACCGGCGTCTCGACTTCCAGCACGCCGCGCTCGGCCATGAAATCGCGGATGCGCCGGTTCACCGAGGCCCGCAGGCGCAGCGCATCCGGCGAGCCCGAGGGGCGCCAGGGCGCGGTCATGCGAGGCCGTGCCCGGTGAGGAACTCGACCAGCCGCGCTTCGTCCCAGATCTCGATGCCGAGCTGCTGCGCCTTGTCGAGCTTCGAGCCGGCCGCCTCGCCCGCGACGACGAATCCGGTCTTCTTCGACACGCTGCCCGAAACCTTGGCGCCGAGCGATTCGAGCTTCTCGCCCGCGGCATCGCGGGTCATCGACGCGAGGCTGCCCGTCAGCACGACCGTCACGCCGTCGAGCGGCCCGGCGCTACGCGTCGCGCGTGCCGGTGCGGCCTCCAGCAGTCGACGCATGGCGATGTCCGCGTGGAGCAAGTCCTTGCGCGACGCGCCATCGGCCAGATACGCGGCGAGGTTGGCGGCGCCCGCCTTCGATGCGCCGGCGCCGGTCCAGCCGCTCTCGTTCGCGCGCAGCAGTGCCTCCAGCGTGCCGTAGGTTTCGCCGAGCTTGCGTGCGCTCTTCTCCCCGAGCTTGTCGACCGGCAGCGTCGCGAGCAGGTGGGCGAGATCGAGGCGTTCGTGCAGGTCGGGAGACGGCGCGCCCTCGTCGGTGAACCGGATGCCGGCGTCGATCAGGGCGTCGACCACGGCGACATTGCCCGGCTGCTCGAAGAACGTCGCGATCGAGCGTGCCACTTCGCCGCCGATGTCGGGCAGCGCCTGCAGCAGCGCCGCCGGCGTGGTCCGGACGAAGTCCAGCGAGCCCAGCCAGTGCGCCAGGGCCTTCGCCGTGGTCTCGCCGAGATGCGGGATGCCGAGCGCGAACAGGAAGCGCGGCAGCGTCGTGGTGCGGCTGGCATCAATACCGTCGACGAGATTCTCGGCCCATCGCGTCGCCAGACGGCCGTCCGGCTCGACGGCGAGATGCGCACGCAGGAAACCCGCATCCTTCCAGCTCACGGACTCGTCCGCGAGCAACGCCTTGCCTTCCGCATCGAGCGAGAGCGCGCCCTTGCTTTCGGCGACGGCGTCCAACAGGTCGGCGGGCGTCGCGGCATCGAGCGCGGTCTTCATCAGGACCAGGTCCTGCACCGTCAGCACGTACAGGTCGGCCGGCGAATGCACGAAACCGAACTCCACCAGCGCCTCGGCCTGCCGGTCGCCGAGGCCCTCGATATCCATCGCGCGGCGCGACGCGAAATGCCTGACCGCTTCCTTGCGCTGCGCGGGGCACGCGAGCCCGCCGGAGCAGCGCCAGACGGCCTGCCCTTCCTCGCGGACGATTTCGGAACCGCAGACGGGACAGTCGGTCGGCATGGCCCACGGCGTCGTGCCCGCAGGGCGCCCAGACTCGACGACGCGAACGATCTCCGGAATCACGTCGCCGGCGCGGCGGACGATCACCGTGTCGCCCTCGCGCACGTCGAGCCGCGCGATCTGGTCGGCGTTGTGCAGCGTCGCGTTGGTGACGGTGACGCCGGCGACCTGCACCGGCTCCAGCCGCGCGACCGGCGTGACCGCGCCGGTGCGGCCGATCTGCACCTCGATCGCGCGCAGCACCGTCGCCTGTTCCTGCGCCGGAAACTTGTGCGCCAGCGCCCAGCGCGGCGCGCGTGCGACGAAGCCCATCGCCGCCTGCTGGTCGTAGTCGTCGAGCTTGTAGACGACGCCGTCGATGTCGTACGGCAGCACGTCGCGCCGCGCGCCGATGCGACGGAAGTAGGCGATCAGGCCGTCGAAACCGGCCGCCGTGTGGGTCTCCGGGGACACCGGGAAACCGAATGCGCGCAGCAGCGCCAGCGTCTCGGAATGGGTCTCCGGAAGTTCCAGCCCGCGCACCTCGCCGACCGAATAGGCGAAGAACGCCAGCGGCCGGCGCCGCGTCACCGCGGGGTCCAGCTGGCGCAGCGAACCCGCCGCGCCGTTGCGCGGATTGGCGAGCAGCTTCTCGTTGTTCTCCAGCGCCTTCGCGTTCCAAGCGGCGAACGCGTCGCGCGGCATGTAGATCTCGCCACGCACTTCGAGCACGCGCGGCGGCGGCTGTCCGACGTCGCGCAGCCGCAGCGGCACCGAGCGCACCTGGCGCAGGTTGGCCGTCACGTCCTCACCGGTGGTGCCATCGCCTCGCGTGGCGCCCTGCACGAACACGCCGTCCTCGTAGCGCAGGCTGATGGCCAGCCCATCGAGCTTCGGCTCGACCGAGAACACCGGCGACCGGATGCCGAGCTTCTGCTCGATACGACGCTCGAAATCGGCGACCTCCGAGAAGCGGGTGCGGTCGTCCGCGTCGTCGCCCACACCTGGCGTCTCGAAGGCGTTGGCCAGCGAGAGCATCGGGATCGCGTGGAGTACCTCGCGGAAGCCGCCATCGGGCCTTGCGCCGACGGTACGGGTCGGGGAGTCGGCGGTAGCGAGTTCCGGATGCGCGGCTTCCAGCGCCTCCAGCTCGCGCAGCAGCCGGTCGTACTCGGCATCCGGGATCGCCGGATCGTCCAGCACGTAGTAGCGGTGGTTGGCGTCGGCAATGGCGCGGCGCAGTTGATCGATGCGTGCGGCGGCGTCGGTCATGCGGTCAGCGCGCGTCCTTCGAGCGCGGCGAGAGCCAGTCGTGGATGCCCTGCGGAATATCGCGCTGCGCACGCCCCGACACGTAGATGCCGATGTGGCCGCCGCGGAACGACAGCTCGCTGTAATCCTTCGTTCCGACCAGTCCGCGCAGCGGCTTCGATGCGGACGGCGGCACCAGGTGATCCTGTTCCGCGTAGACGTTGAGCACCGGCATGTCGATCGCCTTCAGGTCGACCGTGCGGCCGCCGACGTGAACGCCACCGTTGACGAAGCCGTTGGCCTGGTAGAACTGCTTGATGAACTCGCGGAACGCCTCGCCCGCGAGATCGGGCGAATCGAAGATCCACGTTTCCATGCGCAGGAAATCCTCGAGGGCGCGCTTGTCCTCGAGGATGTCGACCAGCCCGACGTACTTCTGCACGAGAAGCCGGTACGGCTTGAGCGTGAGGTAGCACCAGTTCATCACGTCGGCCGGCACGTTGCCGAGCGTGTCGACCATCAGGTCGACGTCGAGCTGGCGCGCCCAGCCGGCCAGCATGTTGTCCGGCGTGTGGAAATCCACCGGCGTCACCATGGTGACGAGGTTGCGCAGCTTGCGCGGGTTCAGCGCCGCATAGCACAGCGAGAAGGCACCGCCCTGGCAGATGCCGAGCAGGTTGATCGCGTCGACGCCGTGAGAGCGGCGCAGGTGATCGACCGCGCCGCCGAGGAAGCGCTGGATGTAGTCCTCGAGGTCGAGGAAACGGTCGGACCGGTCCGGATAACCCCAATCGATGATGTAGACGTTCTGTCCGCGCTCGAGCAGGCCGCGCACGATGGACTTGTCCGTCTGAAGGTCGACCATGTAAGGACGGTTGACCAGCGCATACGCGATCAGCAGCGGCACATGTTCGGACGGCGTAACGCCCTCGCGATGGAAGCGGTAAAGCGCCACCTTGCCGTCGCGCCAGACCTCCTCGCGACCGCTCGCACCCACTTCGACCGGGTCGAGATTCGCAAGCGTCTCCATGCCCCTGCGCAGGCGCGACTGGAATTGCAGCGCTTCGCGAGCGAGCGCGTCGAAGCCGATGTCGATCGGCGGGCGTTGCGTCGTATCCATCAACGCTTCCCGCTCGTGCGCGCGCCGCGCTTGGGCGTCGGTGCCGTTTCCGCGTCAGCCGCGGGAGGGGCGGCCGACAGCGATTCGACCGTCTCGCGCAGACGGCGCACCTCGCGCTCGAGCGCCGTGATCTTGCGATGCGCGGCGTCGACTTCCTCGCGCCCGGGCAGGCCAAGCTGCGCGGCCGAGAGCTCAATTTCCTTCTGAATCCCGGCTCGCACGCGCATCTGCGCATTGACGTAGTCGCCGAACGCCTTCTGGAACGGCTCGCCAAGGGCGACGTCGGCGTAGGCGTCCTCGGCGGCATCGATCCACAGATCGAACAGCGCACGCGCCGATTCGACCGGCTTACCACTCTCCGACCGCTGCGCGAGCAGCGACTCGAAACGCGAGTACGCGTCCTGCCCGGCAGCGGCGATGAACGCGCCGAAGGCCTGCGCCGCCTGCTGGAACTCGGTGACCGACTTCGCGAACGCCTGCGCGCGCTCCTGGTGCTCCCGCGTGTAACCGAATGCCGGCTGCTCGAACGGACCGCGCGCGGCGCCCGGCATCGTGAACGACGGCGGCACGAAGGCATTCGTCACAGCGGCCTGCGCGAACGGGTTGTCGCCCAGCATTGCGCGCCACGCGCGTGCGACATCGGCGGGCTGCGCGCCGCCGAACTGCGCGGCCAGCTGCTGCATCTGCGACAGCCATTGAGTGGCTACGGCGCTCGGGTCGAACGCATTCGCAGGCGACGCGGGCTTCCACGCGGCGAAAGGATCCGCGGGCGCCGGCTGCGGCGTCAGCGCGGCCAGCCATTGCCGGCCCATGCGTTCAAAGGCCGCGGGATCGAAGGCGGGAAAACCGAAGCCCACGGCTCCGAATGGGGATGTCGACATGGGATCCTCCAGCGTCGCGGCGATGATAACGGAGCGCGCGCGGCGCCCGTCAGGGCTTCGGAATGTGCAGCGTCTTGCTGATCATCAGCGAGCCCGACAGCGCGAACATCAGCACCAGCGGATGCAGCTGCCAGGGGCCCAGCTGCACCACGCCCAGCCACACGTCAGGGCCCAGCGCGCCCTGCACCGCGGCCATCGCCAGCACCACCACCAGCAGCAGGCTGGTCGGGATCGGCGTGCCCTCGAAATACTTCACCTTGTCGCCGCCGCCCGACAGCTGCTCGGCGGTGACGTTGTAGCGAGCGAGACGGCTGACGCCGCAACCGACGAAATAGCTGAGCACGATCCAATCCCAGCCGCCCTGCAGACCGCAGGCGTAGGCGAGCGCCGCGGGCGCGACACCGAACGAGATGACGTCGGCCAGCGAGTCAAGCTCGCGCCCCAGCGTCGATGCCGACTGGCGCCAGCGCGCGACGCGACCGTCCAGCGCATCGAGGACGAAAGCCAGCGGGATCAGCGCCATGCCGACCAGCAGGTCGCGAACCACGCCCTCCTGCAGGAACCGCATCGCCGCGAAGATCGCGCCGGTGCCGCAGAAGGCGTTGCCGAGCGTGAACCAGTCGGCCAGGTGGAAATCGCGGAGCATCGAGAAATGGCGCTTCATCCGGGGCGTTCCGTTGGTTTCGTGGCAGCGTGCCAAACGCAGTGTGACGGCCGCAACAGCCGGTTCATGTAGCCGAGCGGCGGTCGCCAATTTCTTGACAGCCAGCCGTGACGCGACGCCCGTTTCCGCAAGCTGTTGATTTCTATAGTGCCTTCACTGGACGGGGTTCCAGGGAAAGGACCATGAAGCGATCACTCCTCCCGATGCGGCGCGCCCGCGTCGCCAGCCGTACTACGTTCTGGACCGTCAACCGCCGCTCGCCGGCGGCCGGCCCGACCCTCGCCCAGCGCTACGGCAACGGGGCGACGATCCGCAGCCAGCCGTTCCGGAGCAGCGTCGTTGACGACTCCGTCGCGGACGCTCCGGGCGCCGGCCGCATCTCCGCCGCCGAAGTACTCACGCTCGCGCCGCCGCCGTTCGCCGTGCGCATGCTGCGCAATCTCAGCTTCGGCCACACGCCGGCTTCGATCGCAGAGTTCAACGGGCTGGGCTCGACCGACGCGCAGCAACTGGCGAACTGGGTCGACTGGCAGCTCGACTGGCGCAACATCGACGACAGCGCGCTCGATGCGCGCATCGCCGCGCAGGACTACACGACGCTGTCGAAGTCGCTGCAGCAGCTCTGGGCCGACCACATCGTGCCGAATCCTGACTGGGAGGTGCGCATGCGGCCGGCGTTCGAGATCCAGCGCCTGCAGTGGGTGCGCGCGACGTATTCGAAGCGCCAGGTGCGCGAGATGGTAGTCGCGTTCTGGCACAACCACTTCAACGTGCAGGGCTCGCACTGGTCTGCCGGCCCGCTGTACGTGCATTACGACCGCGACGTGATCCGCCCGAATGCCCTCGGCAACTTCCGCACGATGCTGGAGGCGGTGGCGACCAGCCCGTCGATGCTCTACTACCTCAACAACAACTCCAACACGCGCACAGGCCCCAACGAGAACTGGGCGCGCGAGCTGATGGAGCTGCACACGCTCGGCGCGATCCACTACCGCGGTTTCGCCGACCCGGCGACGCTGCCGCGCGATCCGATGGACGCGGCCTACCCCGACGGCTATTCCGACGTCGACGTCTACGAAGTGGCGCGCGCGTTCACCGGCTGGACGCTCAAGGAAGGCCACTGGCAGTTCCCGAACGAGAACGACGGCACGTTCGTGTACCGCTCGACCTGGCACGACACCAACGCGAAGTCGGTGCTCGGCCTCGCGATGGCGGCCAACCAGGCGTCGATGAAGGACGGCCGCGACGTGCTCGATCGCCTCGCGAGTCATCCGGGCACGGCGCGCTTCATCTGCAGCAAGCTCATCCGACGCTTCATCACCGACACGCCGCCCGCCACGCTCGTCACCAGCGCGGCGCAGGTGTTCCGGCAGAACTGGCAGGCGCCGAACCAGATCGAGCTGGTGCTGCGCCACATCCTCAATTCGACCGCGATGTACAACGCCTGGGGCCAGAAGTCGCGTCGCCCGTTCGACGCGCTGGTCGCGGCGATGCGCGCCGGCGGCTCGGACTGGACGCTGCGCATGGGCGCGGACGGCGACAAGTCGAGCCATTTCGTCTGGCTCGCGGGCCTCACCGGCCACACGCCGTTCAACTGGGCGCCGCCGAACGGCTATCCCGACGTCGCCTCGGCCTGGTCCGGCTCGAGCGCGATGGCGATGACGTGGAAGATGCTCAACTGGCTGACCGAGGCCAGCGACGGCGACAAGCCGCTGCTGCCGATCGTCCAGCTCACCCGCGCCAACGTGCCGACGTGGACCGCGAACGCGCTGGTCGACTACTGGTGCACGCGCCTGCTCGGCTACCTCCCCACCGCCGAACGACGCCAGACGCTGGCGAAGTTCATGGCGCAGAACGGCGACCCGGCCTCCTACCGCATCGAAGACAGCGATGCATGGGCCGCGAACGATCTCAAGAAGCACTACAACCACCAGCGGTTGAGGAGCATGGTCACGCTGATCCTGCTCTCGCCCGAATTCATGAGCCGGTAACGCCATGCACATGCCACGCATCACGCGTCGCCAGTTCCTCAAGGGCTGCAGCGCAGCCGCCGCCACCGCCGCGATCGGCCCGAAGCTCCTGTTCGGCCCGGAAGCGCGCGCGCAGTCCGCCGGCGCGTTCGACGTCGTCGTCATGCTGTTCCTTCGAGGCGGCATGGACGGACTGAACTTCGTCGTGCCGATCGCGGGAGACGACCGCACGCATTACGAAACGGCGCGTCCGTCGCTCTCGGTCGCCGCGAGTGGCGCCTACGGCGCATTGCCGCTCACGCTGTCGTCGGGCGCGGCGACGGGGTTCGGCCTGCATCCGTCCGCGACCGGCCTGCGTGACCTGTGGCAGGCCGGGCGGCTTGCCATCGTGCATGCCGCGGGCATCCTCAACTCGACCTCGCGCAGCCATTTCGACGCGCAGATGGCGATCGAGCGCGGCCTCGCCACGGGCACCACGTCGGGCTGGCTGGCGCGAGCGATGGAGCGCGACACCGGTGTCGCCGGCGTGATGCCCGCGCTGTCGGCGGGCTACAACGCGCCGACCTCGTTCGCGGGCACGTCGGCGCCGATCGCGATGGACAACCCGGTCGACTTCACCCTCAACCACGGCGCCTGGGCCTGGCAGGCGACGCGCGCGGATTCGCCCGCGGGCCACGTCGGCCTCAACGAGACGCTCAACAAGCTGTGGACCGGCGACACGGGCCTCGAGGCCTCGGGCGCACGCACCGACAACGCGCTGCGCGTCATCGCGCGGCAGACCTACGCACCGGTACCCGCAGGCTGGCCGACGACCACCATCGCGCGCCAGCTGTGGGTGATCGCGCAGTCGATCCGCTTCGGCATCGGCCTGCGCTACGCCACCGTCGACCTCGGCGGCTGGGACACGCACGATGGCCAGGGCACGGCGGGCTCGGGCTACCACTACTACCAGAACAAGATCGCCGAACTCTCGCAGGCGCTGGCCGCGTTCCAGGCCGAGCTCGAAGCCGGCGGCCTGGCAGGCCGGGTGACCACCATCGTGCAGTCCGAATTCGGCCGGCGCGTGAAGCAGAACTCGGCCGGCGGCACCGACCATGGCTCGGCCAATCCGATGCTGGTGATGGGTGGCAATGTCGCCGGGCGCCGCTTCTACGGCAGCTGGCCGGGGCTCGCGCCGGCGACGGTCACCGCCGCGAACGGCGACGTGCCGGTCACCACCGACTACCGCCGCGTGCTCTCGGAAATCCTCGTCGCGCGCATGGGCATCGGCGACATCGCGGGCGTCTTCCCGCAGATGCCGTACTCGCCGCTCGGCCTCATGAAGGGCGTCGCCGCATCGCCATCGGCGCCGATGGCCGCATCCTCCTCGGCCATGTCGGAAGACGAGCTTCTGTCGATGCAGTCGGCAGAAGACATCGCGATGGAGCACACGCTGCGCGCCCGCGGTTCGCTGCGCGAGCAGATCCTGCGCCGCAACCTCTGATCGCCACGTGGCGACCGGGCAAAAGAAAAGCGGGCCTTTCGGCCCGCTTTTCGTCGGTACGAGTAGGACGCGGCCTTATTCGGCCGGCGTGCCCTCGCCTTCCTCGACGGCCTTCATCGACAGGCGGATGCGGCCCTGCTTGTCGACTTCCAGCACCTTGACCTTCACCACGTCGCCTTCCTTGAGCTTGTCGGAGACCTTCTCGACGCGCTCGTTGGAGATCTGCGAGACGTGCACCAGGCCGTCCTTGCCCGGCAGGATGGTCACGAACGCACCGAAGTCCATGATCTTGGCGACCTTGCCCTCGTAGATGCGACCCGGCTCGACGTCCGAGACGATCTGGTCGATGCGCGCCTTCGCGGCCTGGGCGGCGGCGGCGTTGACCGAGGCGATGACGATGGTGCCGTCGTCCTGGATGTCGATCTGCGTACCCGTCTCCTTGGTGATCGCCTGGATGGTCGCGCCACCCTTGCCGATCACTTCGCGGATCTTGTCCGGGTGGATCTTCATCGTCAGCAGGCGCGGCGCGTACTCCGACAGCTCCGAGCGCGGCGTCGTGAGCGCGCTGGCCATCTCGCCGAGGATGTGCAGACGGCCCTGCTTCGCCTGGGCGAGCGCGACCTTCATGATCTCCTCGGTGATGCCCTGGATCTTGATGTCCATCTGCAGCGCGGTGATGCCTTCCGCGGTACCGGCCACCTTGAAGTCCATATCGCCGAGGTGATCCTCGTCACCGAGGATGTCCGACAGGACGGCGAAGTCGTCGCCTTCCTTGATCAGGCCCATCGCGATGCCCGCGACCGGCGCCTTGATCGGCACGCCCGCGTCCATCAGCGCCAGCGACGAACCGCAGACCGAGGCCATCGACGACGAGCCGTTCGACTCGGTGATCTCCGACACGACGCGGATGGTGTACGGGAACTCCTCCATCGTCGGCATGACGGCGAGGATGCCGCGCTTGGCGAGGCGGCCATGGCCGATCTCGCGACGCTTCGGGCCCATCATGCGGCCCGTCTCGCCCACCGAGTACGGCGGGAAGTTGTAGTGGAACAGGAAGTGTTCCTTGTACTCGCCCGAGACGGCGTCGATGATCTGGCCGTCACGCGCGGTGCCCAGCGTCGCCACCACCAGCGCCTGCGTCTCGCCGCGGGTGAACAGCGCCGATCCGTGCGTACGCGGCAGCACGCCGACCTTCGAGGTGATCGGGCGAACCGTGGTCAGGTCGCGGCCGTCGATGCGCTTGCGCGTGCGCAGCACCGACTGGCGCATCGTCTGGTATTCCTGCTCGCCGAACTCCTTCGAGACGTCGTTCGGGTTCCAGCCGTTCGCTTCGGTATGCGGCTGCAGCATCTCCATCGCCGCCTTCTTCAGCGTCTGGATGGAGGTGCGGCGCTCGGCCTTGTTGACGATCTGGTACGCGGCGCCCAGGCGGTCACCGATCGCGTTGCGCAGCGCGTCGATCATCGACTCGTTCTTCGCCGGCGCTTCCCAGTTCCACGACTGCGTGCCCGCCTCGGCGACCATCTCGTTGATCGCGTTGATCGCGACCTGCTGGGCCTGGTGGCCGAACATCACGGCGCCGAGCATCACGTCCTCGGACAGCACGTCGGCTTCGGACTCCACCATCAGCACGGCGTCCCTGGTGCCGGCGACGACGAGCTCGAGCGCGGATTCCTTCAGCTGCGTGGCGGTCGGATTCAGCACGTACTGGCCATTGATGTAACCGACCTTCGCGGCGCCGATCGGGCCCTGGAACGGGGCGCCGGTGAGCGCGAGCGCGGCGGACGCGCCGATCATCGCCGGGATGTCGCCGTCGACTTCCGGGTTCATCGAGACCACCGTGGCGATGATCTGGACTTCGTTCTTGAACTCTTCCGGGAAGAGCGGACGGATCGGACGGTCGATGAGGCGCGAGATCAGCGTCTCCTTCTCCGTCGCGCGGCCTTCGCGCTTGAAGAAGCCGCCCGGGATGCGGCCACCGGCGTAGAAACGCTCCTGGTAGTCGACCGTCAGCGGGAAGAAGTCCTGGCCTTCACGTGCCGTCTTGGCCGCGACGGCCGAAACGAGCACCACGGTGTCATCCATCTTCACGAGGACCGCGCCGCCGGCCTGGCGTGCGATTTCGCCGGTCTCCAGCGTGACCTGATGGGCGCCGTACTGGAAGGTCTTGGTAATTTTCGCCACGTTGTGTGTTCCCTTGAATCACTTGGTTTCGTCCGGAGCCCCTGCCCCGGCCGGCACTGCCTTGCATCCCAAAAACAAACCGCGGCGCATCACTGCGCCGCGGCGGGTATATCTCTTAGCGGCGCAGACCGAGCTTCTCGATCAGGGCCTTGTAGCGCTCGACGTCTTTGCGCTTCAGGTAGTCGAGGAGGCTGCGACGGCGGTTCACCATCTGCAGCAGGCCACGACGGCTGTGGTGATCCTGCTTGTGGATCTTGAAGTGCTCGGTCAGCTGCTCGATGCGGGCGGTGAGCAGGGCGACCTGCACTTCCGGCGAACCCGTGTCGTTGGTGCCACGCGCGTGTTCGCTGATGACCTTGGAGGTATCGATGGACATCTTTTTTCCTTGAGACGCGGATCCTGCAGACGCGGTCGGCAACGGAAATTTCCGGGCCGGCGCACCGCATGGTCCGTCGGTAGATGAGAAGGGGTGCCCGAAGGCGCGCGTATTGTAAGCCCCGGGGTCCGGCCCAACAAGGCGAAACCCCGCCGCGCCGCTAAGCGGCAGTCGTCGAGGCCCAGCTGAAAAGCCGCTGCGGGCGCAGGCGATCGCCTTCACGCGAAGCGAGGCCGAGAAGCGTCCCGCCCGGACCGACGACCACGCTCAGGTCGCTGGCGCCATGGCTCGCCGCGCTGGAGCCGCCGCCCGGGGTGTCGCTGCCGATCGCCGTGGACGAGACAGCATCGAAGGCCAGCGACTGCCCGTACCCGAAGCGCCGCGCGCTGTCGGCATCGAGTACGACGCGGTGGAAGCGGCTGAGGCCCGCGTCGATCGGCAGCAGGTGCGCATCGAGGTCGACGCCCTGGTCCGCCTGCTGCTGCAGCGCCTCGAGCGTCAGCATCGCGGGTTGCCGAAACGGCTCGACCCACAGCCGCCGCAGCGACGCCACGTGCGCGCCGCAACCCAGCGCTTCGCCGAGATCGCGCACGAGACTGCGTACGTACGTACCGGATCCACATTCGACGTGCAGTCGCAGCCAGCCGTCGCCCCGCTCGACCAGGCGGAACGCATCGACCTCGACGTCGCGCTCCGGCGCTTCCACCGTCTGGCCACGGCGCGCCATCGCGTAGAGCGGCTCGCCGCCCTGCTTCAGCGCGGAATAGATCGGCGCGCGCTGCCGGATGCGGCCGTGGAAGGGCACGAGCGCGGCCTCGATCGCCGCGTTCTCCAGCACGGGGACCGGCCGCTCGCGCAGCACGACGCCGTCGGCATCGTCGGTATCCGTGGTGGCGCCCAGCGTGGCGACCGTTTCGTAGGCCTTTCGCGATCCGAGCAGCAGGCCCGCGATCTTGGTCGCCTCTCCGAAGCAGACCGGCAGAAGGCCGGTCGCCAACGGATCGAGGCTGCCGGTGTGGCCGGCCTTCTCCGCGCGGAACAGATGGCGGACGCGTTGCAGCGCCTGGTTCGAGCTCATGCCCGACGGCTTGTCGAGCAGCAGGATGCCGTCGAGTCGGCGGAAACGCGTCTTGCCCTTCACGCGACGGACTCAGGCGTCGCGATCGGAGGCGTCGCCTTCCGCGTCGTCCTCCAGGCGCGGATTGGCCTGGAGGAGTTGTTCGATGCGCTCACCACGGTCGAACGAGGCGTCGTAGTGGAAGTGAAGCTCCGGCACGTGCCGCAGTTTCATCGCGCGCGCCAGCCCGTAACGGATCTGCTTGGCCGCTTCCTTCAGGCCCTTGAGCGCCTCGTCCGCACGCTCGGGCTGCAGCGCGGTCACGAAAACCTTCGCATGCGCCATGTCGCGGGTGACCTCGACGTCCGACACGCTGACCGACGGCAGGCCGAGCTCGCGCACGGCCTCGTGGACCAGCGTGCCCAGCTCCCGGCGGAGCTGGGCGGAAACGCGGTCGGTACGGTGGAAGCTCTTGGACGGCATCAGAGCGTGCGCTGCACTTCGATGCGCTCGAAGCACTCGATCTGGTCGCCGGCCTTGACGTCGTTGTACGCCTTGACGCCGATGCCGCACTCGGTGCCGTTGCGCACTTCGTCGACGTTCTCCTTGAAGCGGCGCAGCGACTCCAGCTCGCCTTCGAAGATGACCGTTTGCTGGCGCAGGACGCGGATCGGCTTGCCGCGACGGATGACGCCCTCGACGACCATGCAGCCCGCGACCGCGCCGAACTTCGACGAGCGGAACACGTCGCGCACCTCGGCCGTACCGATGATCTCCTCGCGGATCTCCACGCCGAGCACGCCCGACGCGATTTGCTTCACCTGATCGATGACGTCGTAGATGATCGAGAAGTAGCGCAGGTCCACGCCCTGGTTCTCGATGACCTTGCGTGCCGTGGCATCGGCGCGCACGTTGAAGCCGATGATCGTGGCCTTCGACGTTGCCGCGAGCTGGGCATCCGACTCGGTGATGCCGCCCACGCCCGAGCCGATCACGTTGATGCGGATCTGGTCGTTGGACAGGCCGGTCAGTGCATCGCGAAGCGCCTGCACCGAGCCCTGCACGTCCGCCTTGACGACGAGGTTGAGCGTGAGCTGGCCTGCACCCTCGCCCATCTGGGCCAGGATGTCCTCCATGCGGTTCCCGCCCTGGGCGACGAGACGCGATTCGCGACGCTTGGCGTCACGCTGCTGGGCGACGTCCTTGGCGAGGCGCTCGTCCTCGACGACCACGAGGTCGTCGCCGGCATCCGGCACGCCCGACAGGCCGAGCACCTGCACCGGGATGGACGGACCCGCCGACTGCACCTGCTGGCCGTTCTCGTCGAACAACGCTCGGACGCGGCCGTACTGCACGCCGCAGACGACGTAGTCGCCCTTCTCGAGTTGACCCGATTGCACGAGCACGGTCGCGACCGGGCCACGGCCACGGTCGAGCGACGACTCGATGACCACGCCGGTCGCACGACCGGTCGGCACCGCGCGCAGCTCGAGCACCTCGGCCTGCAGGCCCAGCGACTCGAGCAGTTCGTCGACGCCCTGGCCGGTCTTGGCCGACAGCTCGACCATCTGCGTGTCGCCGCCGAATTCCTCGGCCACGACGTCGTGCGCGAGCAGCTCGTTCTTGACGCGCGACGGATCGGCGTCGGACTTGTCGATCTTGTTGATCGCGACCACCAGCGGAACGCCGGCCGCCTTCGCGTGCTGGATCGCCTCGGCCGTCTGCGGCATTACGCCGTCGTCGGCCGCGACCACCAGCACCACGATGTCGGTCAACTTCGCACCGCGGGCACGCATCGCCGAAAACGCGGCGTGGCCCGGGGTATCGAGGAAGCTGATGACGCCCTTCGGCGTTTCGACGTGGTACGCGCCGATGTGCTGCGTGATGCCGCCGGCTTCGCCCGACGCGACCTTTGTTCGACGGATGTAGTCGAGCAGCGAGGTCTTGCCGTGGTCGACGTGACCCATGATCGTGACGACCGGCGGACGCGCGACCTTCTCGCCCTGCGCCTCCTCGACGTGCGCGATCAGCAGCTCCTCGGCGGAGTTCTCGGACGCGCGCACCGCGGTATGGCCCAGCTCCTCGGTCACGAGCACCGCGGTGTCGTGGTCGATGGTCTGGTTGATGGTCGCCATCACGCCCATCTTGAAGAGCGCCTTGACGACGTCGCCGCCCTTCAGCGCGAGCTTCTGCGCCAGGTCGGCGACGGTGATCGTCTCGCCGATGGCGACCTCGCGCTTGACCGGCGCGGTCGGGCGCTGGAAGCCCGAGCCGGTGCGGGACTGGTCGAGCTGGCGACGTTGCGGCTTGCCGCTCGGCTTGCCACGGCCACCCGCGCCGCGGCGCGCGCGGTCGGCGGCGCTGAGGTGCATCTGGCCGGCGAAGCGGCTGGTGCGGTCGTCGTCTTCCGGACCGGCGACCATCGCGTGCGAGCCGCGGGTTTTGTGCTTGGCGTCGTGCGCGGGCGCACGCGCCGGCTCGGCCGCGCGCGGTGCCGGTCGGCCGTGACCGTGCGCGGGCTTGCGGGCCTCGACTTCGGGCTCGGCGGCAGCCTTCGCGGCCGCTTCGGCCTCCAGCCGCGCACGCTCCGCCTCGGCCGCTTCCTGCCGTGCGCGCTCGATTTCCTCGGCGCGGCGACGGTCGGATTCGGCGAGACGCTGCTGCTCGTCGAGGTTGCGCTGGCGCGACTCCTCGAGCCTGCGCAGGATCTCGGCGCGCTCGTCGTCCTCGCTGATCGGCGCACCGCTCGCATCGCGCAGCAGCGTGACCTTCTTGCGCACGACGACATCGACCGTCTGCTTGGCCTTGCCGCCGCCGACGGTGATTTCCTGCTTGCGGCTGCGGTTGAGCGTGATCTTCTTCGGCGCGTCGACCTCGGCGGCCGCGGCCTCGCTCTTGCCGTGCGCGCGCTTCAGGAAGCCGAGCAGCTTCACTTTCTCGATGCTGGTAACGACCTGGTCGGGGCCGCTGAACTTCATGCCGGCTTCCGCCAGCTGCTCAAGCAGCTTTTCGACCGGCGTATTGACCAGCTCGGCGAGCTTGCGGATGGTGGTTTGCTGCGACATTCGGTTTCCGTGTGCTGGTGACCCGGCGCGAGGCCGGACCGATCCGTTGAATTCTAGCGCGGGCCGGGAAAGCGCCCCGTGGCGGCCTCGACCGGCCACCGGCCTTAGCCGGCGGCGTCGGCGCCGGATTACTCGCCGCGCTCGAGGCGGGCGATCTCCTCGGCACGGGCGGCGAGGATGAGCTGGGCGGCCCGCTCCTCGTCCATGCCCTCGATGCCGAACTCGACCACCTCGTCCGCGCCGAGCTCGGAGAGATCCTCGCTGGTGCGGATGCCATTGGCCGCCAGCGCATGCGCGGTCGCCTCGTCCATGCCGTCGAGCGCCAGCAAGTCGTCGGACGGCATCTGGCCCTCCAGTGACTCTTCCTCGGCGAGCGCATCGTTGAGCAGCGAGTCGCGGGCGCGCGAGCGCAGTTCCTCGACGATGTCCTCGTCGAAGCCCTCGATCGCGAGCAGCTCGCCGACCGGCACGTAGGCGATCTCCTCGACCGTGTTGAAGCCTTCCGACACGAGGATGCCGGCGATCTCCTCGTCGACCTCCAGCTTGTCCTGGAACAGCTGGCGCGACGCGGCCTGCTCGGCCTCGCTCTTGGCCTGCACTTGGTCGGCGGTCATGACGTTGAGCTGCCAGCCGGTCAGGCGACTGGCGAGGCGCACGTTCTGGCCGCCCTTACCGATCGCCTGCGCCAAGCGCTCCTCGGCGACCGCGAGGTCCATCGAATGCTTGTCCTCGTCGACGACGATCGACTGCACTTCCGCCGGCGCCATCGCGTTGATCACGAACTGCGCCGGGTTGTCCGACCACAGGATGATGTCGACGCGCTCGCCGTTGAGCTCGTTGCTCACGGCCTGCACGCGCGAGCCGCGCATGCCGATGCAGGCGCCGATCGGATCCGTGCGGTTGTCGTGCGCGAGCACCGCGATCTTCGCGCGGTCGCCCGGATCGCGGGCGCAGGCGCGGATCGTCACCAGGCCCTGGCCGACTTCCGGCACCTCGAGCTTGAACAGCTCCATCATGAATTCGGGGGCGGCGCGGCTGATGAAGATCTGCGGGCCGCGCGGCTCCGGGCGCACGTCGTACAGGTAGCCGCGAACGCGGTCGCCGGTACGCAGCACGTCGCGCGGAATGCCCTTGTCCTTCGGGATGATGGCCTCGGCGTTGCCGCCCAGGTCGACGTAGATGTTGCCGCGCTCCACGCGCTTGACGATGCCCGTGATGAGCTCGCCGACGCGATCCTTCCACGCGTCGATGACCTGCTGGCGCTCGGCCTCGCGCACCTTCTGCACGATGACCTGCTTGGCGGCCTGCGCGGCGATGCGGCCGAACTCGGCGTTCTCGACCTGCTCCTCGATGAAGTCCCCGACCTCCACGCCCTCGACCTCGTCGATCGCGTCCATCAGGCGGATCTGGCGATCCGGCGATTCCATGACGACGTCGTCGGCCACCACTTCCATGCGGCGGAAGGTTTCGTAGCTTCCGTCCTTGCGGTCGATCGAGACGCGCACCAGCACGTCCTCGTCGTGGTAGCGCTTCTTCGCGGCAGACGCGAGCGCCGCCTCGATCGCCTCGAAAATGACGTCGCGCGGGACGCCCTTCTCGTTGGCGACCGCGTCCACGACCATCAGAAGTTCCTTGCTCATCTCGATTACTCCGCCTCGGTCGGCCCCTCGGCCGCCGGCTTAGGGTTGGCTTGCTTCTTCGGTGCCTTGGCGGCCTTACCGCCACGGCCCTTCGATTCCTTGCTCGGCGCGTAGCCCAGGGCGACCCAGTCGGGCACCAGGCGCGCCTTCTCGATGTTGCCCACGGCGACGTCGATCGCCTGCCGCTGGCCACCGAGGCCCTCGACGTCGAAGCGCACGGTCTCGTCCTCGACGGCGACGATGCGCCCCTGCAGGCGTCGACGGCCTTCCTGCGGCAGCTTCAGCGTGACCTTCGCCTCCTCGCCCGCGAATCGCGCGAACTGCGCGGCGGTGAAGAGCGGTCGGTCCACGCCGGGCGAGGACACCTCGAGCGTGTAGTTGCTGCTGATCGGATCCTCGACGTCGAGCAGCGCCGAAACTTCGCGGCTCACGGACTCGCAGTCCTCGATCGTGACCATGCGGCCGTCGGCCGCGGCCGCTTCCGTCACGTCGATGTAAAGGCGCAGCACGGCGCTGCCCGGCGCGGGCAGGTACTCCACACCGACCAGCTCGAGCCCCAGGGCGTCGACGGTCGGCGTGAGAAGGCCGGTGATCTGGGTGGCTTTGTCCGCCATTCGCTTACCTCCGGGCGACGATTCGCCGCGTCCGAAAACAACAAGGGGCCCATTGGGCCCCTTGTCCGGTACTGCTGGATGTCGGTCGGTCGCGTGGAGCCGCGACCGTCGAGCCCAAGCATCGGTTCCCCAGAAATCGAAGAACCCGAAGCTGGTAGCGGGGGCAGGATTTGAACCTGCGACCTTCGGGTTATGAGCCCGACGAGCTGCCAGACTGCTCCACCCCGCATCAGGAGGAGAATTGTATGTTCATCACGGAATTCGCGCAAGCCTGAATTGCGCCAATTCCACCTTCGTTCGAAATAAAGTCAGGCGAAGGCGCGCTGGCACCAGGCCATGATCGGGTTCCAGGCGATGCCGAGAGCCAGCAGACCCAACGCGTTCACCGCGAATACCGTGCGCAGCGGGCGGCTGGCGACGATCGCATGGACCTCGCCGTCGGCCTTGTCGAAGTACATCGCCTTGACCACGCGCAGGTAATAGAACGCGCCGACCACCGCGAAGACCACGCCGACGATCGCCAGCCACAGCATGCCGCCGTCCAGCGCTGCACGAAGCACCGCGAGCTTGGCCCAGAAGCCGAGGAATGGCGGCAGGCCGGCCAGCGAGGCCATCACGCACAGGATGAAGCCGGCCATCCACGGGCTGCGGGCGTTCAGGCCGCGATAGTCGTCGATGCGGTCCGCCTCGAAGCCGCGCGAGGCCATGACGACGATCGCGCCGAAGGCCGCGACCGACATGATCGCGTAGCTGATCGCGTAGAACATCGCCGCGGCGAAGCCCTGCTCGCCACCGCCGGCGATGCCCATGAACAGGAAGCCGACGTGCGAGACGGTCGAGTACGCGAGCATGCGCTTGAAGTTGCTCTGCACCATCGCGGCCAGGTTGCCGACCGCGAGCGAGGCCACGGCGATCACCGCGAACAGCAGGCGCCAGCGGTCGTCGAGGCCACCCGCTCCGACCTCGAACAGTCGGTAGGCCATGCCGAACGACGCCAGCTTCGGCGCGGAGCCGACGAACTGCGTGATCGGCGTCGGCGCGCCGGTGTAGACGTCGGGCAGCCACATGTGGAACGGCGCGCCACCAAACTTGAATGCCACGCCGGCGAGCATGAACACGACGCCCGTCAGCAGCATCGTCGCGGTCGTCCCCGACTCGCCGCCCGCCGACACGGCCTCGGCGATGCGCGCGAGATCCAGCGAGCCGGTCGCGCCGTAGACCAGTGACATGCCATAGAGCAGCAGGCCGGACGCCAACGAACCCAGCACGAAGTACTTGATCGCCGACTCCGAGGACAACGCGTTGTCGCGGTCGATCGCGACCAGCGCGTAGGAGCACAGCGCCAGCAGCTCGAGGCCCAGATAGATCATGACCAGGCTGCCGGCCGAAACCAGAAGCATCATGCCGGCGGTGGCGAACATCACCAGAACGGCGATCTCGCCGCGGTAGAGATCGCGCGCGCGCAGGAACGGCCACAGGTAGAGCATCGACAACGCGGAAGTGCCGAGCACCGCGACCTTGAGGACGTCCGCGGCCGTGTCGCGGATGAACATCCCGCCCAGCACGGTGCCCTGCCCGCCCACGCCGGCCGCGATGAGCAGGCCGGTGACGACCATCGCGACGACCGCGAGGGCATGCGTAACGATCCTGCGGCTCTCGTCCAGGAACAGATCGAGCATCAGCAGGAAGAAGGCGGCACCGATGAGCACCAACTCCGGCAGGAGCGGCATCAGGTCGGCGGCGGTGGGCATCGGGGCGATCATGGGCGGCGGTATTCCGTCGGCTTACTGCTGTGACAGCTTGGACGATTCGATCTGCTTGGCGAGCTGCGCGATCGAGGGCTGCATCAGGTCGGTCAACGGCTTCGGCCAGATGCCGAGCACGAGGACGCCGACCGCGAACGCCCCCAGCACGAAGCCTTCGCGCTTGTTGATGTCGGTGAGTTCGGCGACGCGCGCGTTGCCGACCTCGCCCCAGACCACTCGCTTGACCAGCCACAACGTGTAGGCCGCGCCGATGATCAGCGTGAACGCGGCGCCGAAGGCCAGCAGCGGGTGCTTCTGGAAGCTGGCGATGATGACCATGAACTCGCCGACGAAGCCCGACGTACCCGGCAGGCCGGAGTTCGCCATCGCGAACAGCACCATGAAAGCCGCGAACCACGGCATCACGTTCGCCACGCCGCCGTAGTCGCGGATCATGCGGCTGTGCATGCGGTCGTAGAGCACGCCGACGCAGGTGAACATCGCACCCGACACGAAGCCGTGACTGACCATCTGCACCATCGCGCCCTGCAGGCCGAGCTCGGCGCCGGTGAAATTACCGGCGTCGCGCACGAGGCCCAGCGCGATGAACGTACCGATGGTGACGAAGCCCATGTGCGAGATCGAGGAGTACGCGATCAGCTTCTTCATGTCGTCCTGCACGAGAGCGACCAGGCCGACGTAGATCACCGCGATCACGCTCAGCGCGATCACGAGCCAAGCCCACTCGGCGCTGGCGTCCGGGACGATCGGCAGGTTGAAGCGCAGGAAGCCGTAGCCACCGATCTTCAGCATGATCGCGGCCAGCACCACCGAGCCTGCGGTCGGTGCCTCGACGTGCGCGTCCGGCAGCCAGGTGTGGACCGGGAACATCGGCACCTTCACCGCGAAGGCGATGAAGAAGGCAAAGAACAGCCAGGTCTGCTCCTGCATGGTCAGCTGCAGCGCATACATGTCCGCCAGCTGCCAGCTGCCGCCCTTCAGGTACAGGTAGATCAGCCCGACCAGCATGAACAGCGAGCCGAGGAACGTGTACAGGAAGAACTTGATCGAGGCGTAGATGCGACGCGGGCCGCCCCACACGCCGATGATCAGGAACATCGGGATCAGCATGCCTTCGAAGAAGACATAGAACAGCATCGAGTCCAGCGCGGCGAACACGCCGACCATCAGGCCCTCGAGGATCAGGAAGGCTGCGTAGTACTGGCTGACGCGCTCGTTCACCGAACCCCAGGCACCGATCAGCACCAGCACCGAGGTGAACGTCGTGAGCGCGATCAGCGCCGCCGAGATGCCGTCGGCGCCGACGTGGTACTGGATGTCGTAGGCCGCGATCCAGACGCGCGCTTCTTCGAACTGCATGCCCGGGTTCGCGAAGTCGAATCCGGTGAACAGCGGAATCGTCAGCAGCAGCACGACGACCGAACTCAGCACCGCGAACCAGCGGGCGGCGTTGGGGCGTGCGTTTCCGAACGCGAGCGTGATCACGCCGGCGAGGATCGGAAGCCAGATCAGGAGGCTCAGCAGGGGAAAGGTCCCGTTCAAGGGCTCGGGGCTCACGATGCGGTCCTAATCAGTGCCAGCCGCGGATGACGAAGGCCAGGAGAACGATCAGGCCGACGATCATCGCGAACGCGTAGTGGTAGAGGTAACCCGACTGCAGGCGACGGGTCATGCGGGCGACGACGTCGACGACGCGGGCGCTGCCGTTGACGATGACGCCGTCGATCACGGCGCTGTCGAACGCACGGGAGACGCGACCGAGGCCAATGCCACCGCCGGCGAAGCCCTCGATCCACAGCTTGTCGAAGCCGTACTTCTCCTCGAGCACGCGCACCGGCAGCGCGAAGATGCGGCGGGCGCGCGTGGCGAGTTCCGGCTTCCACAGGTACATGATGGTCGCGAGCGCGAAGCCGCCGAAGGCGAGCCAGAACGCCGGAGTCATGAAGCCGTGCAGTGCGAGTTCCCACGGGGTGTGCCAGTGCTCGGCGCCGATCTGCGCCATCGTGTCGCGCGCAGCCTGCAGGTCGATCGCTCCGAGGAAGAACGGCCACTGCTTCACGTGACCCGACCAGTCGGTGCCGAACAGCATCGGGCCTGCGGTGAAGAAGCCGACGAGGATCGACGGGATCGCCAGCAGGATGAGTGGCACCGTCACCACCCATGGCGACTCGTGCGGCTCGTGCGCGCCGTGATGTCCGTGATCGTCGTGATGGCCGTGACCATCGTCGGCGAGCGGCTCGTGCAGCGTCTGCGCGCCATCGGCGTGTGCGTCGACGTTATGGTGCGGATCCGATGGCGCGGCGTCGCGGAAGCGCTCGCGGCCGTGGAACGTCAGGTACAGCAGGCGGAAGCTGTAGAACGACGTGACGAACGCACCGAGCAGCACGGCCCAGTACGCGTAGCTGTTGATCCAGTTCGCGCCCGTTCGTTCCGTCGATAGCTTCGCGGCCTCGATGATCATGTCCTTCGAGTAGAAGCCGCTGAAGAACGGCGTCGCCACCAGCGCCAGCGTGCCGATCAGGCTCGTCCAGTAGGTGACCGGCATGTACCTGCGCAGGCCGCCCATCTTCCGCATGTCCTGCTCGTGGTGCATGCCGATGATCACGCTACCGGCGGCCAGGAACAGCAGCGCCTTGAAGAAGGCGTGCGTCATCAGATGGAACACCGCAGCGGAATAGGCCGACACGCCCAGCGCGACGGTCATGTAACCCAGCTGCGACAGGGTCGAGTACGCCACGACGCGCTTGATGTCGTTCTGCACCATGCCGATAAGGCCGGTGAAGAACGCCGTTGTCGCGCCGATGAACAGCACGAAGTGCAGTGCCGTCTCGCTCATCTCGAACAGCGGCGACATGCGCGCGACCATGAAGATGCCCGCGGTCACCATCGTCGCCGCGTGGATCAGCGCGGAGATCGGCGTCGGGCCTTCCATCGAGTCAGGTAGCCAGACGTGCAACGGGACCTGCGCCGACTTGCCCATGGCGCCGATAAACAGGCAGATGCAGGCGACCGTCATCAGCGACCAGGACCACATGCCCGTGGTGGCGCCGGGATGGCGGAACAGCTCGCCGAGCGTATGACCGGCGGCGATCGGGGCACGCGCGAACACGGTTCCGTAGTCGAGCGAACCGAACATCATCAGCACCAGCGCGATGCCGAGCAGGAATCCGAAATCGCCGACGCGGTTGACGAGGAACGCCTTGAGGTTCGCGAAGACCGCCGTCGGCTTCTTGAACCAGAAGCCGATCAGAAGGTACGACACCAAGCCCACCGCTTCCCAGCCGAAGAACAGCTGCAGGAAGTTGTTGCTCATGACCAGCATGAGCATCGAAAAGGTGAACAGCGAGATGTAGCTGAAGAACCGGTGGTAGCCCGGATCCTCCTCCATATAGCCGATCGTGTAGATGTGCACGAGCAGCGACACGAAGGTGACCACCACCATCATCATCGCGGTGAGCTTGTCGACCATGAAGCCGACGTGCGCCTGCAGGCCGCCGATGTCGAACCAGGTGTAGAGGTTCTGGTTGAACGGGGGCGTGCCCTCGCCCACCAGCTGCCAGAGCACGCTGATCGACATCAGGCAGCTGGCGGCGACGCCGAGGATCGTTACCCAATGCGCGCCTGCACGGCCGATGCGTCGGCCGAACAGGCCGGCGACGATCGAGCCGATCAGCGGCGCGAGGACGATCGCGACGAGGATGGATTTGGACAACGTGGGTTCCACTCCGGGCATCGGCTCAACCCTTCAGCGAATCGACTTCGGCGACGTTGATCGTGCGCCGGTTGCGGAACAGCGTGACGAGGATCGCCAGGCCGATGGCGGCCTCGGCCGCCGCGACGGTCAGGATGAAGAACACGAACACCTGGCCGGACGCGTCGCCGAGATAACGGGAAAACCCGACGAAATTGATGTTCACCGAGAGCAGCATCAGCTCGATGGACATCAGCAACACGATGATGTTGCGCCGGTTCAGGAAGATGCCGGCGACGCTGATGCAGAACAGCACCGCGCCAAGCGCAAGGTAATGGCCGAGCGAGATGCCGCCTTCCGCGAGCAGGTTCATGCCTCACCTCCGGTGGTATCGCCGGTCGCCGCGGGGCGCACCGGCTCCATGCGCACCATGCGCACGCGATCCGCTGCACGGACGCTCGACTGCCAGGACGGATCCTGCTGCCGGACGCCGCTCCGATGGCGCAGGGTCAGCATGACCGCGGCAACGACCGCGACCGTCAGGATCACCGCCGCCACTTCGAACGGCAGCAGGAAGTCGGTGAAGAGCGTGCGGGCCAGCCAGACCGTGTTCGGCACGTCGCCCGCCGGGTCGGCGGCCGAGAACGTAACGGACATGTTGGCGCGCACGCCGATCAGCGTAACGATCTCGGCCAGCATCACGACCGCGACGATCAGGCCGATCGGGAGGTACTTGGCGAAGCCGCGGCGCAACGGGCCGACGTCGATGTCTAGCATCATCACGACGAACATGAAGAGCACCATCACCGCGCCGACGTAGACGAGGATCAGCGCGATGCCGAGGAACTCGGCACCGGCGACGATCCACGTGCAGGCGACGGAGAAGAACGTCAGCACCAGGCACAGCACGGCGTGCACGGGGTTACGCAGGCTGATGACCGCGGTGGCCGCGATCACGGCCGCGGCCGCGAAAATGAGGAAAGCGATCTGCGCGAAGTCCATGGCGGCCTCAGCGGAAGCGGGCGTCGAGCTGGCGACGCTCGGCGAGCTCGGCCTCGAGCCGGTCACCGATCGCCAGCAGCTGCGGCTTGGTCACGACGTTCTGGCCGCGCGCGTCGAAGTGGTACTCGAGCACGTGCGTCTCGACGATCGAGTCCACCGGGCACGACTCCTCGCAGAAGCCGCAGTAGATGCACTTGAACAGGTCGATGTCGTAGCGCGTGGTGCGGCGCGTGCCGTCCGAGCGCTTCTCCGAGTCGATCGTGATCGCCAGCGCGGGACACACCGCCTCGCACAGCTTGCACGCGATGCAGCGCTCCTCGCCGTTCGGATACCGGCGCAGCGCATGGATGCCGCGGAAGCGGTGCGACTGCGGGATCTTCTCCATCGGGTACATGACGGTGTACTTCGGCCTGAAGAGGTACTTCAGCGTCAGCCACAGGCCGCCAAGCAGCTCGATGAGCAGCAGGCTCTTGAAGTAGGACGTGATTCGGTTCATGGGGTCCGGGCGTCCGTCACTTGAAGGGCTCGAAGACGCCGTAATAGGCCATCAGCGCGGTCACGCAGATCCAGGCGATGGTCAGCGGGATGAAGACCTTCCAGCCCAGACGCATGATCTGGTCGTAGCGGTAGCGCGGAAACGACGCGCGGAACCAGATGAAGGCGCTGGCGAAGAACACGACCTTGATCAGCAGCCACCACCAGCCGTCTACCGACAGGAACGGGATGCCCAGGCCCTGGAAGGGGCTCAGCCAGCCGCCCATGAAGAACAGCGGGGTGAGGAAGCTCACCAGGATCATGTTCGCGTATTCCGCCAGGAAGAACAGCGCGAACTGCGAACCCGAGTACTCGACCATGTGGCCGGCGACGATTTCCGACTCGCCCTCGACCACGTCGAACGGCGCGCGATTGGTCTCGGCGACGCCCGACACGAAGTAGACGACGAACAGCGGTAGCAGCGGCCACATGAACCACTCGAACAGGCCCGCGTCGCCCGACTGCGCCATCACGATTTGCGTCAGGTTGAGGCTGCCCGCCGCGATCAAAACGCCGACCAGCGCGAAACCCATCGCGATCTCGTACGACACCACCTGCGCGGCGGAACGCATCGCGCCGAGGAAGGCGTACTTCGAGTTCGACGCCCAACCCGCGAGGATGATGCCGTACACGCCGAGCGAGGTCATCGCGAGCAGGTACAGCAGGCCGGCATTGACGTCGGCGAGCACGAGCTTGGCGTCGAACGGCACCACCGCCCAGGCGGCGAACGCCGGCGCGAGGCCGATCAGCGGTGCGAGCACGTACAGCACCTTGTCGGCGCGGACCGGCTCGATGACTTCCTTGAACAGCAGCTTGAAGACGTCGGCGAACGCCTGGAACACGCCCATGCCCACGTACATGGGCCCGTGGCGCGAGTGCATCCAGCCGATCAGCTTGCGCTCCCACACGACGTAGAACGCGACGGCGATGATCACCGGCATCGCGATCAGCAGGATCTTCAGGACGATCCACGCCAGCTGGCCGCCGACGCCGAGGCCGTCGAACCAGCCGTGCACGGAATCGATGGATTCATGCAGCATCGGTCAGACCCTCCCCGCGTCGATGCGACCGGCGCCGAGCGGCGCGGTGGCCCCGTGGCCACCCTCGATGTAGACCGTGCCCGGCGCGACCTTCCCGCTCACTTCGACCGGCAGCTTCGCGGTGCCGGCGGCGACGGCGAAGCGACCGACGGAACCTTGCTCGAGGCCGAGCGCCTGCGCGTCCTGCGGATTCAGGTGCGCGGTCGGCGCCTGATTGAGCGGATGCGACTGCAGCGCGGCAGCGCGGCGCACGATGGCGTCGGTGCGATAGATCGCCGGGCTCATGGCGATCTCGAGAGCACCCTGCCCCGCATCGACCGCGCGGCCGGCCGCGACTTGCACCGTGCGCGGCGCGATCGACGCGCGCGCACCGGCGAGGTTCACGAACTCGAAGCCCGCGGCGCCAAGCTCGCCAGCGAGCGCACGGATCACGCGCCAGCCCGGGCGTGCGGCGTCCGGCAGCTTGCCGCCGGCAATCGCGAGCTGGTCGACCCCCTCGAGATTGGTCAGCGTTGCGTCGACCTCGGGCAGCAGGCCGATCGGCAGGATCACGTCGGCGACGGCACGCGTCGACTCGCAGGCGAAGTGGCTGAAGGCCACGACCTGCGCGCCATTCAGCGCGGCCATCGCGCGCGCCGTATCGGCGAAATCCAGGCCCGGCTCGATGCCGTAGAGGACATAGGCCGAACGCGGGTCAGCGAGCATGGCCTGCGCGTCCATCGAGGTCGGCAGCACCCCGTGGCGCGCGAGACCGACCGCGTTCGCACCCTGCGGAATGCGGCAGACGCGGGCACCGGTGGCCTGTGCGAGATCGCGAGCAGCGGCGCGGATGCGCGCGGCATGGGGGCCGTTCTCGGCGATCGCACCCACCAGCACGATCGCATCGCCGCCGGCGATGGATTCGCGCAGCGACGAGTCGGCGAGCGTCTCCGCGATGCGCGAAGGCGCGACCACATGGCGGCCGGCGAGCTCGAAGGTGAAATCGAAATCGACCGGATTGACGACGTGCACCTTCGCGCCATTGCGCCAGGCGCGGCGGATGCGGGCGTGCAGGAGCGGCAGCTCGTGGCGGATGTTCGAACCGACGATGACGATCGTCGACGCCGTGTCGATGTCGGCCACGGGAGCGGCGAACGGCTCGGCGACCGCGGCGTCCGACAGGTCGACCTGCGAAATGCGGTGATCGATGTTGCCGGTGCCGAGCGCGTCGGCGAGGCGCGCCAGCAGTGCGCCCTCCTCGTTCGAGGTCGACGGATGCACGAGCATGCCGAGGCGATCGGCGCCGTTGTCGCGCAGGATCTGCGCAGCGCGGGCGAGCGCCTGCTCCCACGACGTTTCGACCCACTCGCCGCCTTCCTTGACCATCGGGCGCACCGCGCGATCCGCCGCGTACAGGCCCTGGTGGGAATAGCGGTCGCGGTCCGACAGCCAGCACTCGTTGAGCGCGTCGTTGTCGCGCGGCACGGTACGCAGCACTTCGCCGCGGCGCACGTGCAGGAACAGGTTGCTGCCGAGCGCGTCGTGGTAGCCCAGCGACTCGCGCGCCATCAGTTCCCACGGCCGCGCCTTGAACTGGAACACCTTGTTGGTGAGCGCGCCGACCGGGCAGACGTCGATGACGTTGCCGGAAAGCTCCGTCGTCAGCGGCTTGCCGTCGTAGGTGCCGATCTGCAGGTTCTCGCCGCGGTACATGCCACCGAGCTCGTACGTGCCGGCGACTTCCGCGGTGAAGCGAACGCAGCGCGTGCACTGGATGCAGCGCGTCATCTCGGTGGCGACCAGCGGACCGATGTCCTCGTCGGGCACCGTGCGCTTGCGCTCGGAGAAGCGGCTGATCGATCGGCCGTAGCCCATCGACAGGTCCTGCAGCTCGCACTCGCCGCCCTGGTCGCAGATCGGGCAGTCGAGCGGATGGTTGATCAGCAGGAACTCCATCACGTTGCGCTGGCTCTTGAGAGCCTTCTCGCTGCGCGTGACGACCTTCATGCCGTCCATCACCGGCGTGGCGCAGGCCGGCGCCGGCTTCGGCATCTTCTCGACCTCGACCAGGCACATGCGGCAGTTCGCGGCCACGCTCAGCTTGTCGTGGTAGCAGAAGCGCGGGATCGCGATGCCGGCCTTGTCAGCGGCCTGGATGATCATCGAGCCCTTCGGCGCGGCGAGCTCGAGGCCGTCGATGAAGACGGTGACGTGGTCGGGCGGAAGGTTCGGGTTGACGGGCTGGGCGCTCATGCGGCCACCTGCTGCACGACCGTGCCGGCGGCCTCGTCGTCGACGAGGAAGCGCTTGTTGACGATCGCGTATTCGAATTCGTGCCAGAAGTGGCGGAGGAAACCCTGCACCGGCCACGCCGCGGCTTCGCCGAACGCGCAGATGGTGTGGCCCTCGATCTGCCCGGCGGCGGTGCGAAGCATGTGCAGGTCGTCGAGCGTGGCCTCGCGGTTCACGATGCGCGTCAGCATGCGGTACATCCAGCCGGTGCCTTCGCGGCACGGCGTGCACTGGCCGCACGACTCCTTGAAATAGAAACGCGCGATCCGCTGGCAGGCGCGAACCATGCAGGTGGTGTCGTCCATCACGATGACGGCGCCGGAGCCGAGGCCGGAACCGGCCTTCTGGATCGAGTCGTAGTCCATCGTCAGCGACATCATCGTGTCGCCCGGCAGCACCGGCATCGAGGAGCCACCCGGGATCACCGCCTTGAGCCTGCGGCCGCCGCGCACGCCACCGGCCATCTGCAGCAGCTCGGAGAACGGCGTACCCAAGCGGATCTCGAAATTGCCCGGATTGGCCACGTGGCCCGACACCGAGAACACCTTCGGGCCGCCGTTGTTCGGCTTGCCCAGGCCCGCGAACCACTCCGCGCCGTTGCGGATGATCGCGGGCACCGAGGCATAGGTCTCGGTGTTGTTGATCGTCGTCGGCTTGCCGTAGAGGCCGAAGTTCGCCGGGAACGGCGGCTTGTAGCGCGGCTGGCCCTTCTTGCCTTCCAGCGACTCCATCAGCGCGGTCTCTTCGCCGCAGATGTAGGCGCCGGCGCCGAGCGCACCGTAGATGTCCACGTCGATACCGCTGCCGAGCACGTTCCTGCCCAGCCAGCCGTTCTCGTAGGCTTCCTTCAGCGCCTGCTCGAAATGCTCGAACGGCTCGTGGTGGAACTCGCCGCGCAGGTAGTTGTAGGCGACCGTCGAACCCGTCGCATAGCAGGCGATGGCGAGGCCCTCGACGACCGCATGCGGGTTGTAGCGCAGGATGTCGCGATCCTTCGCCGTGCCCGGTTCGGACTCGTCGGAATTGCAGAGGATGTACTTCTGCCCCGCACCCTTCGGCATGAACGACCACTTCAGGCCGGTCGGGAAGCCCGCGCCGCCGCGACCGCGCAGGCCCGACTGCTTGACCATGTCGATCACCGCGGCCGGCTCGATCTTCTCTTCGAGGATCTTGCGCCAGGCGCTGTAGCCGCCGGTCTTCAGGTAGTTTTCGTACGACCAGGGCGTGTCGAAGTGCAGCGTCGTATAGACGACGTTGTGCTCCTGCGGCGCCGGGCCGACCGGGCCGTAGCCCTTGGAATAGTCGTGGTGGGAATGCGCCATCGCGGCTTACTCCAGCCCGTCGAGCAGTTCGTCCACCTTCGCGGTGTCGAGCTTCTCGTGGTAATGGCCATTGATGACGACGACCGGCGCACCGCAGCAGGCGGCGAGGCATTCCTCTTCGCGCTTCAGATACACGCGGCCGTCGGCCGTGGATTCGCCCAGCTTGCAGCCGAGCTTCTTCTCGGCGTGCTCGACGAGCTTCTCGGCGCCGTTGAGCCAGCAGCTGATGTTGGTGCAGAAGGCGACGTTGTGGCGGCCGACCTTCTCCGTCTCGAACATCGAGTAAAAGCTCGCGACCTCGTAGGCCCACACCGGCGGAATGCCGATGTACTTGGCGACGGCGGCGATGATCTCGTCGCTCAGCCAGCCCCCGTTCTGCTCCTGCGCGGCGTGCAGGCCCTGCAGCACCGCCGAGCGACGGCGGTCGGCCGGGAACTTCGACAGCCAGTGGTCGATGTGGGCGCGCGTGGCATCCGTCAGCGCGACCATGGGGTCGACGTTCTGGCAGGCCTCGAAGTTGCCGGTGGCTTTCATTTCGGTTCGGTTCCCCAGCGGCGCCGCGTCAGCGGTCGATCTCGCCGAAAACGATGTCGTAGGTGCCGATCATCGCGACCACGTCGGCCAGCATGTGGCCCTTGACGACCGCGTCCATCGACGAAAGATGCGCGAAGCCCGGCGCGCGGAGCTTCAGGCGGAACGGCTTGTTGGCGCCATCGGAGATCAGGTAGCAGCCGAACTCGCCCTTCGGCGCCTCGACCGCAGCGTAGGTCTCGCCGGCGGGCACGCAATAGCCTTCCGAGAACAGCTTGAAGTGGTGGATGAGGGCTTCCATGTCGTCCTTCATCTCCTCGCGCTTCGGCGGGGCGACCTTGAAGTTGTCGACGATCACGGGGCCCGGGTTGGCCCGCAGCCACTTCACGCACTGCTTGATGATGCGCGTGGACTCGCGCATCTCGGCCACGCGAACGAGGTAACGGTCGTAGCAGTCGCCGGTCACGCCGACCGGGATGTCGAAGTCGACCTGGTCGTAGCGCGCGTAGGGCTGCGTCTTGCGCAGGTCCCATGCGATGCCCGAACCGCGCAGCATCGGGCCGGTCATGCCCCAGGCCAGCGCGTCTTCCGGCGAAATGACGCCGATGCCGACGGTGCGCTGCTTCCAGATGCGGTTGTCGGTGAGCAGCGTCTCGTACTCGTCGACGCGCGCCGGGAAGTTGTCGGCGAACCAGTCGATGAAGTCGAGCAGCGAGCCCTCGCGCGCCTCGTTCGAGCGCTTGAGGTCCTTGCCCTTGCGCCACTGCGACTCGCGGTACTTGGACATGCGGTCCGGCAGGTCGCGGTACACGCCGCCCGGACGGTAGTAGGCCGCGTGCAGGCGTGCGCCCGACACTGCCTCATACATGTCCATCAGTTCCTCGCGCTCGCGGAACGCGTAGAGGAACACCGCCATCGCACCGAGGTCGAGGGCGTTCGAGCCCAGCCACATCAGGTGGTTCTTCAGGCGCGTGATCTCGTCGAAGAGCGTGCGGATCCACTGCGCGCGCTCCGGCGCCTCGATGCCGAGCAGCGTCTCGATCGCACGCACGTAGGCGTGCTCGTTGCACATCATCGAGACATAGTCCAGGCGGTCCATGTACGGCACCGACTGGTTGAACGGCTTGGACTCCGCGAGCTTCTCGGTGCCACGATGCAGCAGGCCGATGTGCGGATCGGCGCGGCGCACGACCTCGCCGTCCATCTCGAGGATCAGTCGCAGCACGCCATGCGCGGCGGGATGCTGCGGACCGAAGTTCATCGTGTAGTTGCGGATCTCCGGCCCCGGCTGGCCCGGCGGCGCGTAGTCGCTGGTGGTCGACGCGGTCACGTTCACTTGTTGCCCTCCGCGCGCTGCGCGGCTTCGCCGACCGAGGTCTCGTAGCGCGCGTCTTCGCGGATCACGCGCGGCACGAGCACGCGCGGCTCGATCGTGACCGGCTGGTAGACGACGCGCCGACGCTCCGCGTCGTAGCGCACTTCGACATTGCCGATCAGCGGGAAGTCCTTGCGGAACGGATGACCGACGAAACCGTAGTCGGTCAGGATGCGGCGCAGGTCCTGGTGGCCATCGAACACGATGCCGTAGAGGTCGAACGCCTCGCGCTCGAACCAGTTGGCGACCGGCCACAGCTCGACGACCGAACGCACCGCGGGAACCGCGTCGTCCGGCGCGAAGGTGCGCAGCCGCACGCGCAGGTTGTGCTGCACCGACAGCAGGTGCAGGACCACCGCGAAGCGGCGGTCGGTCTCAAGTTCGACGCCGTTGGGCTGCTCGCCCCAGACGATGCGAGGCGTGCTCTTGCCTTCGACGCCGCGCGAGTACCCTTCCGACGAGACGGTGGTATCCCACTCGTCGCTGCCGTAGCTCAGGTAGTCGACGCCGCAGAGATCGATCATCTGCTCGAAACCGAATTCGTCGCGCAGGCTGCGCGCGGTCTCGAACCAGCTCTCGTGCCCCACTTCGAGGGTCACCTCGCCGCGCGGCTGCGCGACGATGACCGCGGCCTGCGGGAAGCGCTCGCGCAGGCGCGCGGCGATCGCGGGCTCGACGGCCTCCGAAGGCACGGCGCTCACTCGCGCACCCCCTGGCGGCGATCACCGAAGTTGGTGCCGCGACGGATCTTCTTCTGCAGTTGCAGGATGCCGTAGGTCAGCGCCTCGGCCGTCGGCGGGCAGCCCGGCACGTAGATGTCGACCGGCACGATGCGGTCGCAGCCGCGCACGACCGAATACGAGTAGTGGTAGTAGCCGCCGCCGTTGGCGCAGCTGCCCATCGAGATGACCCACTTCGGGTCGGGCATCTGGTCGTACACGCGACGCAGCGCGGGCGCCATCTTATTGACGAGCGTACCGGCCACGATCATCACGTCCGACTGGCGCGGCGACGGGCGGAACACCACGCCGTAGCGGTCGAGGTCGATGCGCGCCGCACCCGCGTGCATCATCTCGACGGCGCAGCACGCCAGGCCGAACGTCATCGGCCACATCGAGCCGGTGCGCGCCCAGTTCCACAGCGTGTCGAGGTTCGTGGTAACGAAGCCCTGCTGCATGACCGGGTTCTGGTCTTCCGGCAGCAGGATGTCGTCGAGCCGCCCTTCCGGCAGCGGGTTGAACATGAGGTCGGATAACGTCTTCATGGCGACTGCCGCCTCACTCCCAATCCAGGGCGCCCTTCTTCCACACGTAGGCGAAACCGATCACCAGCAGTGCGAGGAAGGTACCCATCTCGACGAGGCCGAATGCCCCGAGTTCCCGGAACACCAGCGCCCACGGGAAAACGAACGCGATCTCAAGGTCGAAGACGATGAAGATGATCGCGATCAGGTAGTAGCGCACGTTGAACTGCATGCGCGCGTCTTCGAACGCGTTGAAACCGCTTTCGTACGGCAGCAGCTTCTCCACGCTCGGCGTCTTGGGGCCGAGCATGCGTCCGACAATGATGAGGGCGACGCCGATACCGCCGGCGACGATCAGGAACAGCAGGGTCGGCAGATATTCGGCCAGCACTCGTGTTCTCTCGGCTCTCGCGCGGCGGGCCGGCGGAGGCCGCGCGGCGCGCCTGGTTCGCCCCGCCCGTCGCGGGTCGGGGGGATGTTTCGGTGTGGTGCCCAAGGGGGGACTCGAACCCCCACGACTTGCGTCGCTACCACCTCAAGGTAGTGCGTCTACCAATTCCGCCACCTGGGCAAAAACTCGTCATCCCTTACACGTCGACCGGATCTCTCGTCGACCCGCTCCGGCTTTCCGTGCCGGAGCAGCGCATTGTAACTGAATTACGCCGTTTAACCAGCCTGTGAAGGCGAATTCGCTGCATCCGGCGCACTCGTCGGCGCAGGCGTGGTCGCCGGCGAAGACTGCGGCGCAGCCGGCACGGTCGACGGGATCGCAGGCGCGGCCGGAACCGTACCGTTCGAGGGCGCGGCCGGAACCGTGGACGCCGGTGCAGCCGGAATCTGCGACATCACGCTGCCGCCTTCTGCCTCGGCCGAGCTGCGCGCGCTGTGCGAAATCTGCCAGGAGATCAGCAGGCTCAGCACGAAGAACGCGACCGCAAGCCACTTCGTCGTCTTCGACAGGAAGTTGGCCGAACCGCGGGCGCCGAACACCGTGCCGGAAGCGCCGCCGCCGAAGCCGGAACCGGCCTGTGCGCCAGCGCCGCGCTGCATAAGGATCAGCGCGATCATGCCGACCGCCAGCAACACATAGATGATGTTCAGGAACAGCATGGGCATGGCCCCGTCATTGCTCAGTGGGCGGCCGCTCGCACGATCGCCAGGAAGTCTTCGGCCTTCAGCGACGCGCCGCCGACCAGTCCGCCGTCGACGTCGGGCTGGGCGAAGAGCTCGGCCGCGTTGTCGGGCTTGACGCTGCCACCGTAGAGGATGGGCAGCGAGCCGGCGATTCTAGCATCGCAGCCGGAAATCTCGCCACGGATGAAGGCGTGGACCTCCTGGGCCTGCTCCGGGGTGGCCGTGCGGCCGGTGCCGATCGCCCAGACCGGCTCGTATGCGATGACCGCCCCCTCGAGCGCGGCGACACCGCCGTCGGCCAGCAGCGGCTCGAGCTGCTGCTCCAGGCGCCACCAGGTACGGCCGTTTTCGCGGTCCTCCAGCGTCTCGCCCACGCAGAGCAGCGGAACGAGGCCCGCCTTCTTCGCCGCATGGAACTTGCGCGCCACCAGCTGGTTCGACTCGTGGTGGTACTCGCGGCGCTCCGAATGGCCGACGAGGCCGTAGGTAGCGCCGACGTCCACCAGCATCGAGGCGGAGACCTCGCCGGTGTAGGCGCCCTTCTCGTTCGCGCTCACGTCCTGCGCGCCGAAGCGCAGCCCACGCCCGGCGTAGCGCTGGACCAGCTCGCCGAGGTACGGCAGCGGCGGCAGAATCACCTGCTCGACGCCTTCCGGCGCCGGCTCCGCGGCGATCGCATCGAGCAGCGACGCGGCGAACGCGCGGTCTCCATGCAGCTTCCAGTTTCCGGCAACGATCCGACGACGCATGGCGTGCTCTCCTCGACGTGGCGCGAGAGTCTAGCCCAGCCGCTTGCCGACGAGACCATGACGACGCTCCAGGGACTGCCACCGATCGAGAATCCGGACGCCCGCGCGCTGGTCCTCGGCAGCATGCCGGGCGGCATGTCGCTTCGCACCGGTCGCTACTACGCGCATCCGCAGAACCTGTTCTGGCCGTTCATGGGACGGCTCGTCGGGGCGTCGCCGGCCCTGCCCTACGATGCCCGGCTTGATGTTCTGCGCGGCGCGGGCATCGCACTGTGGGACGTGATCGCGAGCTGCGAGCGCGAAGGAAGCCTCGACAGTGCGATCCGCGGCGCCGTGGCGAACGATTTCGCCGGCTTTTTCGCGCGGCATCCGTCGTTGCGGGCCGTGCTGTTCAATGGAGCGGCGGCCGAGACGACGTTCATGAAGCAGGTGCCGGCCGATGCGCTGCCGGCGGCGGTCCGGCGCATCCGCCTGCCTTCCACCAGCCCTGCGAACCGATCGATCGACGAGGCGACCAAATTGCGGCAGTGGGCCGGTGCGCTCGACGCCGCCGGCGTGCGGGTCGTCGCACTGCAGTCGTGACGGCGGCAGGCCGGCGCTGTCGAAGGCGCGTTTCCCGCGCCCCCGGCGCGAAAAACCCGGCCGGAGCCGGGCCTTTCGTGTCCACCGCCGGAGCGGATTACTTCAGCTTGATCTCGCGCAGGCGCTCCTCGAGGTACCCCTGCGCCGTGATCGGCTCGGGGTAGCGGCTCGGGTTGTCCGCGGTGACGCAGGACGGCAGTACGTCGATCACGAAATCCGGATTCGGGTGCAGGAAGAACGGCGTCGAATAGCGCGGCTGGCGCGCCTTCTCGCCCGGCGGGTTGACCACGCGATGCGTCGTCGACGGATACACGTGGTTGGTCAGGCGCTGCAGCATGTCGCCGATGTTGACGACGATGGTGTCGGCCTGCGCCGTGAACGGGATCCACTCGCCCTTGCGCGACAGCACCTCGAGGCCTTCCGCGCTCGCGCCGACGAGCAGCGTGATGAGGTTGATGTCCTCGTGCGCGCCGGCGCGCACGTTCGGGACGTCCGGTGTGGTGATAGGCGGATAATGGATCGGGCGCAGGATCGAGTTGCCTTCGTTCGTGACGGTGACGAAGTAATCCGCCGGCAGGCCGATGTGCAGCGCGAGCGCCGAGAGGATGCGCGAGCCGAGCTGGTCGAGCGCGGTGTACAGGCGGTAGCCGACGTCGCGGAACTCCGGCAGCACCTCGGGCCACACGTTCGGCGGCATCACGTCGGCGAACTTCGAATCGCGCGCGATCTCGCGGCCGATGTGGAAGAACTCCTTGAGGTCGAAGTGCTGCGCACCCTTCGCGGTCTCGATGCCGAACGGCGTATAGCCGCGCGCGCCGCCGATGCCGGGCACGTGGTAGCGGCGCTTGACCTCTTCCGGCAACGCGAAGAACTCGGCGAACACGCGGTAGGCGTCATCGATGAGCTGCTGCGGGATGCCGTGGTTGCGGATGCCGGCGAAGCCCCATTCCCGGTAGGTCGCACCGATGTCGGCGACGAAGGCTTCGCGCTGCGACGGATCGTCGAAGCGCTGGATGTCGAGGGTCGGGATCTGGCTCATGTGTTGTTCTCGTGGCTTGTCGACAGTGTGCGGCAGCGTCGCCGAAGCCGGTTTGACCGAAATCAGGCGGCCGCGGCGCGGACCGCCTCCGCGAGGCGTTCGAGGGTGGATTGCACCAGTGCGTCGTCATCGGCCTCGACCGTGACGCGCACCACGGGCTCCGTGCCCGAGGGGCGCAGGAAAGCGCGGCCACGTCCGGCGACCGCCTGCTGCGCGTCGGCGAGCGCGGCCTTGACGCTGTCGGCTTCGGCGGGCTTGGCGCCGGCGGCGCAGCGGACGTTTACGGTCTTCTGCGGCACTTTGCGCAGGCCTTCGAGTGCCTGCGACAGCGACAGGCCACGGCGGCCCAGCACCTCGAGCACCTGCAGGGCGCTGACGATGCCGTCGCCGGTACTCACGCGATCGAGGCACAGCAAGTGGCCCGAGGCTTCGCCGCCCAGCACGCCTTCGTTGGCGACCAGTTGCTGGTGCACGTAGCGGTCGCCGACCTTGGCGCGGATGAAATCGATGCCGAGCCCGCCCATGGCCTGCTCGAGGCCGAAGTTGCTCATCAGCGTGCCGACCACCGGCCCGCGCAGGCGGCCGCTGGCCTGCCAGTCGCGGGCGAGCACGTAGATCAGGTCGTCGCCATCGCGCACCACGCCGTCGCCGTCGACGAACAGCACGCGATCGCCATCGCCGTCGAAGGCGATGCCCACGTCGGCGCCCAGTTCGACCACCGTCTTCGCGAGCAGCTCCGGATGCGTGGAGCCGACACCGTCGTTGATGTTGGTGCCATTCGGATCGATGCCCAGCGTGGTGACGCGGGCACCGAGCTCGCGGAACACCATCGGTGCGATCTGGTAGGTCGCGCCGTTCGCGCAGTCCATCGCGATGCGCATGCCGCCGAGGTCGAAGCCCTTGGGCACCGAGTTCTTGCAGGCCTCAACGTAGCGGCCCAGCGCGTCGCGCGTGCGAACCGCCTTGCCGAGCTCCTCGGAGGCGACCGTGCGGAACGGCTCGTCGAGCGCGGCTTCGATCGCGAGTTCGGTCGCATCGTCGAGCTTCTCGCCTTCGGCCGAGAAGAACTTGATGCCGTTGTCGTAATGCGGGTTGTGCGAGGCGGAAATGACGATGCCGCCATCCATGCGCAGCGAGCGCGTGAGGTGAGCCACGGCGGGCGTCGGCATGGGGCCCATCAGCTGCACGTCGACGCCGGCGGCTACCAGCCCCGCTTCCAGCGCGGCCTCGAACATGTAGTTCGAGATGCGCGTGTCCTTGCCGATGATGACGACGGGCTTGCGCCAGGCCGGCGCGCGCGAGCGCAGCGCGTGGCCGTAGGCATTGCCCAGGCGCAGCACGAAGTCGGCCGAGATCGCGCCCTCGCCCACGCGGCCGCGGATGCCGTCGGTCCCGAAGTAGCGGCGGCTCATGCGGCGTCGGACTCCGGACGCGGCTGCTTCATCAGCATCGCGAGGATGCTCGACAGGCGCGCACGCATCTCGCGGCGGTCGCAGATCATGTCGATCGCGCCGTGCTCGACGAGGAATTCCGAGCGCTGGAAGCCTTCCGGCAGCTTCTCGCGCACCGTCTGCTCGATCACGCGCGGGCCGGCGAAGCCGATCAGCGCCTCGGGCTCGGCGATGTTGAGGTCGCCCAGCATCGCGAAGCTCGCCGACACGCCGCCGGTGGTCGGGTGCGTGAGCACGGAGATGTACGGCAGGCCGGACTCGCGCAGCCGGCCGAGCGCGGCGGACGTCTTCGCCATCTGCATCAGCGAGAACAGCGACTCCTGCATGCGCGCGCCGCCGGAGGCCGAGAAGTTCACGAACGGGCAGCCGATCTCGAGCGCCGTCTCCGCGGCGCGCGTGAACCGCTCGCCGACAACGGAACCCATCGAGCCGCCCATGAAGGCGAAGTCGAACGAGGACGCGACCAGCGGGCGGCCGTCCAGCGTGCCGCGCATCGCGACCAGCGCGTCGCGCTCGCCGGTGGACTTCTGCGCGGCCTTGATGCGGTCGGAATACCTCTTCTGGTCGCGGAACTTCAATACGTCGGTCGGGCCGAGCTCGGCCGCGATCTCGCTGGTACTGCCGGCGTCGAACAGCGACGCGAGCCGCGCGCGGGCGCGGATCGGCATGTGGAAGCCGCATTTCGGGCAGACCTCGAGGTTCTCTTCGAGCTCCGGGCGGTACAGCGCGGTCGCGCAGCGGTCGCACTTCTCCCAAAGGCCCTCGGGCACGCTGCGGCGGCGCTGGGTACCTTCGGTGCGGATGCCGGAGGGCATCAGTTTCTTGAGCCAGGACATGCTGGAGGCTCTCTCCTGTCGGACGAACGGCCGCCGCGCGGCCAGCGGGTCAGTGTAGCGCAGCCCTTCACGGGCCCAGCGCGGGCCCGAGGGCTCAGGCGTCGAGGGCGGCCCGGAGCGGCGCGAGGAAATCGCGTGCCGCGGCGGCGGGGTCGGCGGCCTGGCCAATTGCGGCGACGAGCGCGCTGCCCACCACCACGCCATCGGCGTCCACCGCCATCGCCGCGGCACTCGCGGCGTCGCGGATGCCAAAGCCCGCCACCACCGGCACGTCGGTGCCTTCGCGGATCGAGCGCAGGCGCTCGCCGGCGGCGCCGGTGTCCAGGCGGTCGGCGCCGGTCACGCCGGCGAAGCTCACGTAGTACAGGTAGCCGCGCGCGAGACGACGCAGCATCTCGATGCGCGCTTCCGACGAGGTGGGCGATGCGAGCAGGATCAGGTCGACGCCTGCGGACTCGAACGCGTCCCGGAAATCGCGCGCCTCCTCCGGCGGCAGGTCGACCAGCAGGATGCCGTCGACGCCCGATTCCGCCGCCAGCCGCGCGAACGCAGCCGGGCCGCGGATCTCCACCGGGTTGAGATAGCCCATCAGGACGACGGGCGTATCTGCGTCGCGCTCGCGGAACGCCCGCACGCTGCGCATCACGTAGTCGACGCCGACGCCGCGGGCGAGCGCGCGCTCGGAGCTGCGCTGGATGGTCGGACCGTCGGCCATCGGGTCGGAGAACGGCACCCCGAGTTCGATGACGTCGGCGCCGGCCTCGACCAGCGCGTGCATCACCGGAACGGTGGCCTCCAGCGACGGATCGCCGGCAGTCACGAAGGGAACGAGGGCCTTGCGGCCGGCGGCAGCGAGCTGCGCGAAACGCGTCTGGATGCGGGACATGGAGGTTTGCGTCCGGTGGCGCACCTTCGTCGAAGGTGCCGAAAGGTCGTCGATGGCGTCAGCGCGGGCGTCGCCATCGCGGCGACGCCATCGTCCCTCCATGGCCCGCCATCAGAGCGACAGCCCTTCGCGTGCGGCGATGGTGTGCACGTCCTTGTCGCCGCGCCCCGACAGGTTGCAGAGCACCAACGCGTCCTCCGGCAGCTCACGCGCGAGCTTGATCGCCTGCGCGATCGCGTGGCTCGATTCGAGCGCCGGCAGGATGCCTTCGGTGCGCGCCAGCTGGTGGAACGCGGCGAGCGCTTCGTCGTCGGTGACGCCGACGTACTCCGCACGGCCGGTGTCCTTCAGGAACGCGTGCTCGGGGCCGACGCCCGGATAGTCGAGGCCGGCCGAGACCGAATGCGTCTCGATGATCTGGCCGTCGTCGTCGCAGATGACGTACGTGCGGTTGCCGTGCAGCACCCCCGGGCGGCCCGCGGCGAGCGACGCGGCATGTCGACCGGTGTCGATGCCGTCGCCCGCGGCCTCGGCACCCACGAGGCGCACGTCGCGATCATTGAGGAACGCGTGGAAGATGCCGATGGCATTGCTGCCGCCGCCGACGCAGGCGGTGACCGCGTCGGGCAGGCGGCCGTACTCGACGAGCATCTGCGCCCTCGCCTCGCGGCCCACGATCGCGTTGAAGTCGCGCACCATGCGCGGATACGGATCGGGGCCGGCGACGGTGCCGATGATGTAGAACGTGTCGCGCACGTTCGTCACCCAGTCGCGCATCGCTTCGTTGAGCGCGTCCTTGAGCGTCGCCGAGCCGCTGGTGACGGGCACGACCGTCGCGCCCAGCAGCTTCATGCGGTAGACGTTGATCTTCTGACGCTCGATGTCGGTCGCGCCCATGTAGACCACGCACTCGAGGCCGAGCCGCGCGGCAACCGTCGCACTCGCCACGCCGTGCTGGCCCGCGCCGGTCTCCGCGATGATGCGCGTCTTGCCCATGCGGCTGGCGAGCAGCGCCTGGCCGATGGTGTTGTTGATCTTGTGCGCGCCGGTGTGGTTCAGGTCCTCGCGCTTGAGGAGGATGCGCGCGCCGCCGACTTCGCGGCTGAGCCTTTCGGCGAAATAGATCGGGCTCGGGCGGCCGACGTAGTGCGCAAGGTCGCGGTCGAAGGCGTCAACGAACGCGGGATCGATGCGCGCGGCGTCATAGGCGTCGGCCAGCTCCTGCAGCGGGCCCATGAGTGTCTCGGCGACGAAACGACCACCGAAGCGGCCGAAGTGGCCGTCGGCATCGGGAAAGGCGTTGTAGTCGTCGACCGTCGACGACGGGACTGCATCGGGCATTCGAAGGCCTGCGGACCGCGTTCTGCGGCCCGCCAGTTTAGGCCATCAGCAGGCGGCGGCGGTCGCGGCGTCGGTATGGCAGTCGGCCCGCCGCACCTCTTCCACGAAGCGGCGCATCTTGTCGCCGTCCTTGATGCCGGGCTCCACCTCGATGCCGCTGGAGACGTCCACGGCCCATGGCGTGGCGACGGTGACGGCCTCGAACGCGTTTTCCGGGGTCAGGCCGCCCGCGAGTGCATAGGGCTTCTGGAGATCCTTCGGGATGCGCGACCAGTCGAAGGTCTTGCCGCTGCCGCCACTTTCGCCGGCGCGGTGGCTGTCGAGCAGGAAGCCGGCAGCGCCGGGAAAGCGCAGCTGCAGGTAGTGCGGCGCCATGATCTCCTCGCCCATCGGCACCACCTTGAGGTACGGCAGTCCGAACGAACGGCAGAACGCGTCGTCCTCCGTACCGTGGAACTGCAGCAGGCTCGGGCGCACCTGGCGGACGACGTCGCGGACCTCGTCCAGCGAGTTGTCCTGGAACAGGGCGACGGCGTCGACCAGCGGCGCCAGCGCCTGGCGCATGGCGCGCGCCTCCTCCGGCGCGATGCGGCGCGGGCTCTTGTGGGCGAAGACGAAGCCGATGCCGTCGACGCCGAGCTCGCAGGCCAGGCGCACGTCGCCGGGACGGGTGAAGCCACAGAACTTGATGCGGGTTCGGAAAAGCGTTCGGTTCACAGGGTGACCTCGGGAGGAAGGTGCCATTCCGCGGGATAGCGCGGACCCAGGAATACCAGCCCGGCCGACGGTGCGGTCGGCCCCGCGAGGGTACGGTCGCGGCCTTCCAGGACCGCGGCGATCCAGCCTTCCGGCCTTTCGCCACGGCCCACCATCAGCAGGCTGCCGACGATGTTGCGGACCTGGTGGTGCAGGAACGCATTGGCCTGCACCTCGACTTCCACGACCTCGCCGACGCGGCGGACGATGATCTCCTGCATGTCGCGCCGTGCGTGCGCGGCCTGGCAGTGCACGGTGCGGAAAGCGGAGAAATCGCGTTCGCCGAGCAGGGACTGTGCCGCGCGGTGCATCGCGGCGGCGTCAAGCGGGCGCCGCTCCCAGGCCGTCACCTGCCGCATGAGCGCGGGCCGCACGGGGCGGTTGAGGATGCGGTAGACGTAGCGCCGCGCACGGGCCGAGAAGCGGGCGTTGAAGTCCGCGGGCATCTCGCGGCACCAGAGCACGGCCACTTCGGGCGGCAGCTTAGACGTGGCGCCGAGCGTCCAGCCACGCGGATCGCGGCGCACCGGCGAGTCGAAGTGGGCGACCTGGCAGGCCGCGTGAACACCGGCATCGGTACGGCCGGCGCAGGTCAACTCAATAGACGTGCCGGCCACGAACGACAGCGCGGCTTCCACCGTCGCCTGCACGGTGGGCAGCGGCGTCGGCTCGGGCTCCCCGTGCGCGGAAAGGCGCTGCCAGCCGCTGAAACAGGTGCCGTCGTACTCGATGCCGATCGCGTACCGGGTGATGTCGCGGGCGTCCGGCGCGTCCGCCGGGACGTCGGTCATCCGATGTCCCGCAGCATCTTTACCGCGACGCCGCGTGCCGTGGCGTCACCGGTCTCGGCCACCTCGCCGAGCAGGCGTCGCGCATTATCGGTGTCGCCGAGGTCGAGATAGGCCTGCGCGAGCTCCAGCCGCTCGACATTGGCCGCGTCGGCCTGCGAGGGGTCCGGGTCGGCGACGACGGCGGCGGCTTCGTCGACGGGCCGGACCGTTTCGACGACGGCCGGGGTGCGTGCGGTGCGGCCAGCGCCGCGCCCCCAGGAGGGCACCGCCTCGGCGACCTCATCGCCCGCGAAGGCGGCCGCCGGCATAGGCTCCGCCGCGGGCTCGAACGCATCGGCGACGGACGCACGCGACTCGGTCGGCGGCGCGCGGAACACCGGCGCCCGCGAGGCGCGACGACGGTTCCATGCGGCCGCCAGCAGGCCGAGCATCACCAGCACGCCGCCGGCGACCCACGGCAGCGTCGACGAGGACTCGGTGCTGGGCGCGGGTGCGGGCTGCGCCGCCGGGCGCTGCTGCGCGGTGTGCAGCTGCGAGTTCTGCATCGCGATCAGCTTCTGCTGGTCGGCCTGCAGCTTCTCGAGCTCGGCCACGCGGCTCTTTAGTTCCTGCACTTCGGCGTCGCGCGCGGCGAGCGTTTCCTTGGTCTGCACGAGTTCCTGTCGAAGCATTTCCCCCTCGCCTCCGGCCGCGATGCCGGACTGGGTGCCGCCGCGGGCCTGACGGCCTGCCCCCGGCGGAACGATTTCGAGCCGGCCTTCCGGCGGTGTCACGGCCGGCGCGGACGGCGACGCGGGCACGGCGGACGCCGCGGCCGGTGCCTGCGGCTGCGAGCGCGCCTGACGCCACTGCTGCGCATGGGCGCGAACGAGATCGGCGGCCTCCCGGGCTTCCACCGCCTGCAACTCGGTGGCCGCCGGGACGCGCAGCACGCTGCCGCCGCGCAGGCGGTTGAGATCGCCCGCGATGAATGCCGCGGGATTCGCGCGCAGCAGGCCGACCATGGTCTGGTCGACCGTCACGCCCTCCGGCGCGAGGCGCGCGGCGATGCGCGAGGCGCTGTCACCAGCGCGCACCGTGTATTCGTCGGCGGCCTGCGACGCGCGCTGCGTGGGCGCCGTCGCCACCGGCTGCGTTGCCGGCGCCGGCACCTGCGGGCGCGGCCTTGCCGGCGTCGGTGCAGGCGCCTGCGCGACCGGCTGCGCCGGCCGCTCGATCACCGGCGCCGCGTCGACCTCGGGCGCCTGCACGGGCGCCGCCGGCACCGCGGCGACCGAGCCGGGGCGATCCACCGCCGCCGTGTACTCGCGCACGAGGCGCCCCTGCCCCCAGTCGACCTCGATCAGGAAGTTCAGCAGCGGCTGCGTTACCGGCTGCACGGATGTGATTCGGATGACCGGCCGGCCCTGCGCGTCGGTGCCGATGGTGAAGCGCAGGTCGGCGACGATGCCCATCGGCGGCTCGAGGCCGATGCGGGTGAAGGTCTCGGGCGATGCCAGCGCGGCGTCGAGATCGACCAGCTCGGTCGGATCGTTGCTGATGACCGGGATCTCGGCGAGCAGCGGCTCGCCGAGGCCCGACTTCACCTGGATCTGGCCAAGCCCGAGCGCGTGCACGGAGCCGCTCGCCAGCGCGAGTGCCAGCAGGCAGGCGGATCGCAACATTGACCTCACGCGTATATCCCCCGTCGTTCGGCGCCGACTCTAACAGGCCGGCGCCGCGCGCGACGAGCGTCGCAGCGCCGCGCCGTCTCCCTCATTCGGCGATGACGAGCTCGGCGAGCTGCACCGCGTTGAGCGCCGCGCCCTTGCGGATGTTGTCGGCGACGATCCAAAGGTCGAGCCCGCGCGGATGCGAGATGTCCTCGCGGATTCGACCGACGTAGACCGGATCGTTGCCCGAGGCATGCGTCACCGGCGTGGGATAGCCGCCGCCCGTGCGCTCGTCGACGACCTCGACGCCGGGCGCCGACGCGAGCAGCTCGCGTGCACGCGCCGCGTCGATCTTCTCCCGCGTCTCGATGTGCACCGCCTCCGAATGGCCGTAGAACACCGGCACGCGCACCACGGTCGGGTTCACCTGGATGCTGTCGTCGCCGAGGATCTTGCGCGTCTCCCAGACCAGCTTCATCTCCTCGCTGGTGTAGCCGTTGTCCTGGAAGTCACCGCCGTGCGGGATCACGTTGAAGGCGATCTGCACCGGATAGACCTCGGGCTTCGGGTCCTGGAAGTTCAGGAGCGCCGCGGTCTGGCGGCCGAGTTCCTCCAGCGCGCGCCGGCCCGTGCCCGAGACCGACTGGTAGGTCGCCACGTTGATGCGCTCGATGCCGACCGCGCGATGGATTGGCGCGAGTGCGGTGAGCATCTGCATGGTCGAGCAGTTCGGATTGGCGACGATGCCTCGCGGACGGTTGCGCAGCGCCTCGGGGTTCACTTCCGACACCACCAGCGGCACGTCGTCGTCGTAGCGGAAGGCCGACGAATTGTCGATGACGACCGCGCCGGCCGCGGCGAACTTCGGCGCGTATTCCTTCGACACGTCGCCGCCGGCGGAGAACAGCGCGATGTCGATGCCGGCGGGATCGAAGGTCGCGAGATCCTCGACGACGATCTTCCGCGCGCCGTACTCGACCTTTTCGCCGGCCGAGCGCGCGCTCGCGAGCAGGTGCAGCTCGCGGATCGGGAACTCGCGCTCGGCGAGCACCTTGAGCATGGTTTCGCCGACGGCGCCGGTGGCGCCCACGATGGCGACGTTCACGGGATTCTTCATGGTCTGCGTTTCTCTCTGGATCGTCGCGCCGGCCGCTTCGGCACGCGGGCGACGATGGGGTGTGCGGGGATGGAAGACAAGCGACGCGGCGCAGGCGGGCGGCGCGCCGGAACGCGCGCGCGACGACTGGCCGCTATCGTTTCGTCGCGACGTCGCCGCACTGCGCGCGATGGCGCAGCGCCTGGTCCATCAGCACGAGCGCGACCATCGCCTCGCAGATCGGCGTGGCGCGGATGCCGACGCAGGGATCGTGGCGGCCCGTGGTGACCACGTCGACCACGTTGCCGTCGACATCGAGCCCTTCGACCGGCAGGCGCAGGCTCGAGGTCGGCTTGAACGCGACCGAGCAACGCAGCGCCTGGCCGGTGCTGATGCCGCCGAGCACGCCGCCGGCATGGTTGCTGTCGAAGGCCGGGCGGCCGTCGGCGCCGGGGCGCATCACGTCCCGGTGCCGCGAGCCGGCCATCGGTACCGTATCGAATCCGTCGCCGATCTCGACGCCCTTCACCGCGTTGATGCTCATCAGCGCAGAAGCCAGTTCGGCGTCGAGCTTGCCGTACACCGGCTCGCCCCAGCCCGCCGGCAGGCCGGTCGCGACGACGTCGACACGCGCGCCGACCGAATCGCCGGACTTCCGTAGCGCGTCCATGTAGGCCTCAAGCTCGGGCACCTGCGCGGCATCGGGCCAGAAGAACGGGTTGGATTCGACGTCTGCCCAGTCCGGCATTTCCGGACGGGAGGAGCGGATCTCCCCGAGCTGCGACAGGAAGCCGCGCACCTCGACGCCGAACGCCTGCGCGAGCCACTTCTTGGCGATGACGCCGGCGGCGACGCGCATCGTCGTCTCGCGCGCGCTGGAGCGACCGCCGCCGCGGGGGTCGCGGACGCCGTACTTCGCCCAGTAGGTGTAGTCGGCATGGCCCGGGCGGAACTGGGACGCGATCGCCGAGTAGTCCTTGCTGCGCGCGTCGGTATTGCGGATCAGCAGCGCGATCGGCGTCCCGGTGGTCACGCCCTCGTACACGCCGCTGAGGATCTCGACCTCGTCGGCCTCGCGGCGCTGCGAGGTGTGGCGGCTGCGACCGGTCGCGCGACGCTCGAGGTCATGCGCGAAGTCCTCGGCCGCGATCGACAGGCCCGGCGGGCAGCCGTCGACCACGCAGCCGATGGCCGGCCCGTGGCTCTCGCCGAAGGTCGTGACGCGCAGGAAGTGGCCGAAGGTGTTCAAGGCGGGCGGGCTCGATGGGCTGCTGCTCAGTCTCGCACTGCGGCGGTGCCGTACCGCAGCGGGTTCGCGGCGCGACGGGCGCGCCGCACCGACGCCTCAGCGTTTCGCGCGCGCGTCGGCCAGCTCGCGGATGCGCCCGGCGTGCTCGACGAGGTCGGCGCGCTCGGCCACGAAGATGCCCATCTGGCCGACCTTGAACTCCACCCAGGCCAGCGGCAGCTCCGGCAGCAGCGCGGTCAGCGCGCGCTCGGCCTCGCCCACCTCGCAGATCAGCACGCCGTCCTCGCTCAGGTGCTCGGGCGCGTCACGCAGGATGCGCAGCGCGAGGTCCAGGCCGTCGTCGCCTGCGCGCAGGCCCAGCTCGGGCTCGTAGGAGTACTCGCGCGGCAGCGCATCCGTCTCGTCGTTGGTCACGTACGGCGGATTGGTGACGATGAGGTCGAACACCTCGCCCTGCAGGCCGTCGAACAGGTCCGACTTCACGAAGGAGACGTTCGGCACCTGCAGGCGCTCCTTGTTCTCCTCGGCAAGCGTCAGCGCGTCGTCGCTGATGTCGATGCCGACCACCTCCCAGTTCGGGTGGTAGTGCGCAGTGGCGATCGCGATGCAGCCCGAGCCCGTGCACAGGTCGAGCGCTCGCCCGACGTGCCGCTCGCCCAACCACGGCTCGAAGCCGGTGGTGATCAGCTCGGCGATGGGCGAGCGCGGCACCAGCGCGCGGCCGTCCGACTTGAAGCTCAGGCCGGCAAACCAGGCCTCACCGGTCAGGTAGGCCGCAGGCACGCGTTCCTCGATACGGCGCCGGAACAGCTCCAGCACGCGGCGCATCTCCTCCTCGGTGACGCGCGAGGCCCCGTACACCGGGCTGAGGTCGTGCGGCATGTGCAGGGCGTGCAGGACGAGCTGGGTGGCCTCGTCGAGCGCGTTGTCGTAACTGTGGCCGAAGGTCAGGCCGGAGGCATTGAACAACGAGCCGCCGTAGCGGATCAGGTCGATGATCGAAGCCTGCTGGAAGGTCGGGAGACCGGCGTCCATTGACGTCGCACGCGCAGAAAGGCCGGCGATTATAGCGGGCGGCCGTTATCATCGCCGTCCCGTCGTGCCAGGAGCCGCCATGTTCAACCGGACCACGCTGCTCGTCCTCGCCGCCGCGCTCGCCGCGGGCCTCGGCCTGGTCGTCGCGAGGCTGTTCTTCGGGCCGACCGTGGCACTGCCGACCACCAAGGCGGTGCACCTCATCGACCCGCCGCGCCGCGTGGCGCCGTTCACGCTGCGCCAGTCCGACGGTACCCAGCTGGTGCCGGGCGAGCTCCGCGGCCATTGGACCGTCGTGTTCCTGGGCTTCACCCACTGCCCGGACGTCTGCCCGACCACGCTCGGCGAGCTGTCGAAGGCGCAGAAGCAGTGGGAGTCGCTGCCGGAATCGAGGCGTCCGCGCGTGCTGTTCGTGTCGGTCGACCCCGAGCGCGACACGCCCGACCGCGTCGGCGAATACGCGCACGCCTTCCATCGCGACACGCTCGCCGCGACGGCGGACGTGCCGACGCTGGAGCGGTTCGTGGGCTCGATCGGGCTGGTGTTCGCGAAGGTGCCTTCGCACGACGAGGCGGCGCCCGATGCCTACAGCATCGAGCACAGCGGGGCGCTGGTGATGCTCGACCCGCAGGCCCGCATGGCCGGCCTGGTGCAGCCGCCGTTCGACGCGCTGGCCATCGCCGACGACCTCACCCACCTGACGAAGACGCAGCGATGAGCCTGGTCACGCGCCTCACCTACGCCCTGCCCCATCGCTTCCTGTCGTCGCTGGCGCGCTCGCTCGCCTATTCGAAGCACCCGCGCGTCAGCCGCTGGCTGATCGACACGGTGACGCGGAAGTTCGGCGTCGACCTCGAGGAAGCCGCCAACGCCGACCCGCGCTCGTACGACTCGTTCAATGCGTTCTTCACCCGATCGCTGAAACCCGGCGCGCGCCAGCCGCATGCGGACGCCGCGTCGATCCTGATGCCCGCCGACGGCCGCATCAGCCAGTGCGGCCCGGTCCGCGACGGCGAGATCTTCCAGGCCAAGGGCCGCTCGTTCACGGCCGCGGAGCTGCTCGGCAGCGAGGCTGACGCGCGGCCGTTCGCCAACGGCCTGTTCGCGACCGTTTACCTCTCGCCCAAGGACTACCATCGCGTCCACATGCCGTGGACCGGCACGCTGCGCCGCACCGTGCACGTGCCCGGCCGCCTCTTCAGCGTGGGCCCGAACGCGGTGCGCCTGGTGCCGCGGCTGTTCGCGCGCAACGAGCGCCTCGTCTGCCATTTCGACACCGACTTCGGGCCGATGGTGCTGGTGATGGTCGGCGCCTTGCTGGTGTCGGGCGTGGAAACGGTCTGGAGCGGTGTCGAGATCCCGCAGTACGGCGACCGCATCACCGAGAAGACCTACGAAACCGGCATCACGCTTGAGCGCTTCGCGGAGATGGCGCGCTTCAACTACGGCTCGACCGTCATCGTGCTGCTGCCGCCGGGCGTGGCGGAGCTCGATCCTTCGCTCGGCGCGGAATCGCCGGTGCGGCTGGGGGAGCGTCTGGCGCGCAGGATCGACGGCGCGGGCTGAGCGGGGACATCGCACGGCGCAAGAAAGAAGGGCCGCATCGAGCGGCCCTTTTCCGTTGCGACGTCCGTGGGGCTTAGCCCTCGCAGCCCGCCAGCCGGATCGACTGCCCGCGCTTGAGCGAGTTCGGCCGCTTGATGTCGTTCGCCTTGGCGAGATCGCCGACGTCGCAGCGGAACTTGCGGGCGATGGTCGCCAGCGACTCGCCTTCCTGAACGCGATAGGCGCGCGGCGCGGCCGGCTTGGACGCCGGCTTCCGCGCCGGCGCTGCGGTTGCCGCGGGCACAGGCATAGTCGCCTCCACCGTATCGCCCGGGGCCGAATCATCGGTCGTTCGCGCCACCGTCTGCAGCTGCCCTGCCCGCACGATCGCGCGGCTCGGGTCGCTCACCACCAGCGTGCGCGCGAGGTCCGCACGGGCGCCGCTGGTGCACCAGCGGTTGTACTGCGTGACCATCCGCGCCGTCGCGCTGATCGTGGTGCCCGCGGGAATGAACGTCTCCGGCTGGTAGCGCGGGTTGAGGTTGCGCAGCGTTCGCATGTAGCCCTCGCGCACGCCCTTGTTCCCGAGGCAGATGCTCAGCTGGTAGATCGACGCCGGCTGCACCAGGCGAAGGGCGACCGGCTTGGGCTCGACCTTCGGCAGCGTCAGCCCGTATTCCTTGGGGTGCAGGAACAGCCACGCCGCGGCGATCACCATCGGCACGTAATCGCGCGTTTCGGCCGGGAACTGGTTGTAGACCGATTCGTCCCAGAACGGGCGGCCGCCGCTGGACTGGTAGACACGCAGCGCACGGCCCTCGCCGCCGTTGTAACCGGCGAGCGCGAGCTCGATGTTGCCGTCGAGCTGGCGCATGCGTTCGGCGAGGTATTCGGCACTCGCCATCGCGGCCGAGCGCGGGTCGTAGCGCGTGTCGAAGCCGGTGCCGTCGTTGCCGAGGCCGAAGCGGAGGCCCGTGTTGTACATGAACTGCATCGGGCCCGCGGCACCGGCGCGCGAGGTCGAATGGACCTTGCCGTTCGACTCCTTGGCCATGATGCCGAACAGCAGCGCCTCGGGCAGTCCGCGCTTCTCGAACTCCGGCCACATCAGGTGGCGCATGTTGCGGTAGTTCTCCCAGCTGGCGATCAGCGGGCCGCGCATGTCGGTGAGCCAGCGCCGGATCGACTGCTGCACGGCCGGGTTGTACTCGACCATGCGGTCGAAGCGGTGGTCGTCGGCCAGCAACGACGCGGCGTCGGCGCCGCGCGGCACGTCGCCGCCGAGCTCGTGGCCGAGCGCATCGGCGGCCAAGTCGTCGTCGTCCTCCTCCATCTCCGTGTCGACCGTGCGCTTGAGCAGGCGGTTGTACGTGGCCAGCATGGTGTTCATCTGGCAGCCGCGCAGCCGTGCGCAGGCGTTCATCGCGTCCTCCATGTCCTGCAGCGCCGCGTCGCTCTCGCGCTGCGCCTCCGGCTCGCCGTTGCGCACGCCGATCGCAGCCTTGGTAAAGCGCGCCTCCGCGGCCTGCATGCGGGCCGTGAGCGAGTCGGCGGTCACCGCTTCGCGCCGCGCGGCGACGGAAAACGCGGGGACGACGAGGAGAGCCGCGATGCAGGCCTGCAGCAGTCGGTGGCGATTCGGGAACGGAGTCATCGATGGCATTACGGACACGACGGACGGGCGAGCGTAGCCGCCGATCCGGGGCCCGGCAAGGAACGTCGGCGCGGTTCAGGCCGCTTGCGAACGCGTGGTTAGAATCGGGTCATCTCCACAAGCGGCCATTCGATGACGCCCACGGTCCTGCTCGGCAAGACGGCGCCTCCCGCGCTCGCGGCCGTCGAACTTCCCGCCCGCGTCGGCAACCGCCACGGGCTCGTCGCCGGTGCGACCGGTACGGGCAAGACGGTCTCGCTGATGACGCTGGCCGAAGGCTTCTCCCGCATCGGCGTGCCGGTGTTCATGGCGGACGTGAAGGGCGACGTCGCCGGTGTCGCGATGCCGGGCTCGCCTGACGAGCGCCTGCAGTCGCGCCTTGCGGTGCTCGGCATAACCGACCACGCGCCCGAGGCCAGCCCCGCGATCCTCTGGGACCTGTTCGGCGAGGCCGGACATCCGATCCGCGCGACGGTGTCGGAGGTCGGGCCGATCCTGCTCGCGCGCATGCTCGAGCTCAACGACACGCAGGCGGGCGTGCTCGACATCGCCTTCCGCCTCGCCGACGACGAGGGACTGCTGCTGCTGGACCTTGAGGACCTGCGCGCCGTGCTCGGCTACCTCGCCGAGCAGCGCAAGTCCGTGTCGACGAAGTATGGGCTGGTCAGCGCGCCGTCGATCGCGGCGATCCAGCGGGCGTTGCTGCGGCTGGAATCGGACGGCGGGCAGAAGTTCTTCGGCGAGCCCGCGCTCGACATCGCCGACCTGATGCGCACCACGCCGGACGGACGCGGCGTGATCGGCGTGCTGGCGGCCGACAGCCTCATCCTCAAGCCGCGTCTGTATTCGACCTTCCTGCTGTGGCTGCTGTCGGAGCTGTTCGAGCGGCTGCCCGAAGTCGGCGACATCGACCGCCCGAAGCTCGTCTTCATCTTCGACGAGGCGCACCTGCTGTTCGACGATGCCGCGCCGGCGCTGCGCCAGCGCGTCGAGCAGGTGGTGCGGCTGATCCGCAGCAAGGGCGTCGGCGTGTACTTCTGTTCGCAGTTCCCGGACGACGTGCCGCCGGAGATCCTCGGACAGCTCGGCAACCGCATCCAGCACGCCCTGCGCGCGTTCACGCCGCGCGACCAGAAGGCCGTGCGCGTGGCCGCCGAAACCTTCGTGCCCAATCCGGCCATCGACGTGCAGGCGGCGCTTACCCAGCTGGCGATCGGCGAGGCGCTGGTCTCAGTGCTGTCGTCGAGCGGCGTCCCCGCGCCCGTGGAGCGCGTGATGATCGCGCCGCCGCGCTGCCGCATGGGACCCATCACGCCTGCCGAGCGGCACCAGTTGCGGGCGACCAGTGCGGTCGGTGCGAAGTACGACCAGGCGCTCGACCGCGATTCCGCGGCCGAGATGCTCGCGCGCCGTGCCGAAGCGCCGATCGCCGCTACCGCGCCCGCTGCCGACCCCGCCCGCCCGGCTCAGCGGGCGTCCAATCGCCAGGGCCTGCTGGAAACGATGGCCAAGCAGGCGGCGCGAACGGTGGGGAGCCAGCTCGGCCGGCAGATCGTGCGGGGCCTCCTGGGCAGCCTGCTCGGCGGCCGCGGTCGCTGACGTGGGACGCTGGCGGCCGCCGGGCGAGCAAAGCACCGCGCTGATCACCCGCGACGGGTTCGAGGGCTTGAAGGCGGAGCTGGACGACCTCTGGCGGGTGAAACGGCCGGAAATCGTCCGCGCATTGTCCGCGGCGGCCGCGGAAGGCGACCGCTCGGAAAACGCGGAATACATCTATCGAAAGAAGCAGCTCGGCGAGCTCGACCGACGCGTGCGCTACCTCAGCAAGCGCGTGCCGTCGCTGCGCGTGATCGAGGAAGCGCCGGCGGATCGCGATGCGATCTTCTTCGGCGCCACGGTCGAGCTGGAAGACGTCGATACAGGCGACACGTCGCGCTACCGGCTGGTCGGCCCCGACGAGGCGGAGCCGTCGCGTGGCGACATCAGCATCGACTCCCCGCTGGCCCGTGCGCTGCTGAAGAAACGCGTGGACGACGAGGTCGCTGTCGAACTGCCGTCGGGGCCGCGCCGCATGGCGATCGTCGACGTGACCTATCCCGCGTAGTCACCGCGCGGGCCGGCTGCAACGCCGGCCACCCGGCTCAGGCATGCATCGGCAGCGGCGCGAGCTTGGCCGGCTCGGGCGCGAGCGCCTCGCCGAACAGGTCGTGCTCGTCGCTGCCCATGATCTCGACGTCGACGAACTGGCCCGGCTTCAGGCCCATCTCGCCGCCGTTCTGGATCTGCACGACGCCGTCGATCTCCGGCGCATCGGCCTTCGAGCGCGCGATCGCGAGCTCGCCGTCGACCATGTCGACCAGGCACTGCTGGACCGTGCCGACCTTCGCTTCCAGGCGCGCGGCCGAGATCTCCGCCTGGCGCTCCATGAAACGCGCGAGGCGCTCCTGCTTCACGTCCTCCGGCACAGGGTCCGGCAGGTCGTTCGCCGCCGCGCCCTCGACCGGCGAGTACGCGAACGCGCCGACGCGATCGAGCTGCGCCTCGTCGAGGAAGTCGAGCAGCTCCTCGAACTCGGCCTCGGTTTCGCCCGGGAATCCGACGATGAACGTGCTGCGCAGTGTGAGCTGCGGGCACATGCGCCGCCAGTTCTGCACGCGCTCGAGCGTTTTCTCGACCGCGCCGGGGCGCTTCATCAGGCGCAGCACGCGCGGGCTGGCGTGCTGGAACGGGATGTCCAGGTAAGGCAGCACTTTGCCCTCGGCCATCAGCGGAATGACGTCGTCGACGTGCGGGTACGGGTAGACGTAGTGCAGGCGCGACCACACGCCAAGCTGCGACAGGCCTTCGCAGAGCGACTTCATGCGCGTCTGGTAGGCGCGGCCGCGCCATTCGCGCTCGGCGTAACGTACGTCGACGCCGTAGGCGCTGGTGTCCTGCGACACGACGAGCAGCTCGCGCACGCCGCCCATCACGAGTTTCTCGGCCTCGCGCAGCACCTGGTCGACCGGGCGCGACACGAGGTCGCCGCGCATCGACGGGATGATGCAGAAGCTGCAGCGATGGTTGCAGCCTTCGGAAATCTTGAGATACGCGTAGTGCTTCGGCGTGAGTTTGATGCCGACGTCGTCCTGCGCCGCGGGCAGCAGGTCGAGGAACGCGTTGCGCGTCGGCGGAAGCGCGGCGTGCACGGCGGTCATCACGCTCGAATAGTCCGCGGGGCCGCTGATCGCGAGCACGTCCGGATGCGCCTCGCGGATCACGTCGGCGCGCTTGCCCAGGCAGCCGGTCACGATGACGCGCCCGTTCTCGGCCATCGCCTCGCCGATCGCATCGAGCGACTCCTCCACCGCGCTGTCGATGAAGCCGCAGGTGTTCACCACCACGACGTCGGCGTCGTCGTACGTCTGGACGAGGTCGTAACCTTCGACGCGCAGCTGGGTGAGGATGCGCTCGGAGTCGACGAGCGCCTTCGGGCAGCCGAGGCTGACGAAACCCACCTTGGGGTTCCGGAGAGAGTTCTGGGACATGACGGGATCTCGGGGGCGGTCGTCACCGACGGCCCGGGGGCTGCGACGGCGGCCACAGCGGGCGTCCAGTATAACGGCGGGCGGTGGCCGCTCCCGAGCGGCCGTGGCACGTATTCATACGGAGGCGTGATGGGCGACTGGATCGAACTCGACACCCGGCGCGGGCCGGTGCGCGGCTGGCACGCGGCCCCCGACGGCGAAGCCACCGGCGGCCTCGTAGTCATCCAGGAGATCTTCGGCGTCAACGGGCACATACGCGACGTGGCGGACCGGTTCGCGCGCGAGGGCTTCGAGGTGATCGCGCCGTCCCTGTTCGACCCCGTCGAGCGCGGCGTGGAACTCGGCTACGACGAGGCCGGCATCGCGCGCGGCCGCGAGCTCGTCGGCGCGCTCGGAATGGAGGCCGCGGTGGATATCGTCGACGCGGCGGCTGCGCGGCTTCGCGAGCATCATCCGAATGTCGGCGCGGTGGGTTTCTGCTGGGGCGGCAGTGTCGCCCTGCTCGCCAATACGCGCATCGGCCTGCCCGCCATCAGCTATTACGGCGCCCGCAGCCTGCCCTTCCTCGACGAGCCGCTGCGCGCGCCGATGTTGCTGCACTTCGGCGAGCACGATCACAGCATCCCGCCGGAGCAGATCGAACTGCATCGCCGCAAGCTGCCGACCGCGGAGATCCACGTCTACGACGCCGGCCACGGCTTCAACTGCGATCGCCGCGCCGACTACTCGCCCGAAGCCGCGGCGCAGGCCTGGACGCGCAGCGTCGACTTCCTGCGACGTTCGCTCGCATGAGCGCCTGGACCCTGCATCCCCAGCTTGGCGCCGACACGCTGCCCGTGGCCTCGCTTCCGCTGAGCGACGTGCGCCTGCTCGACAACGCGCTGTTTCCCTGGCTGGTGTTGGTGCCGCGGGTGGCCGGGGCGACGGAATGGATCGACCTGCCGGAGGCGGATCGCCACGCGCTGTTGGACGAAGTGGCGCGTTGCGGTGACGTGCTGCGCCGGCTTCACCGCGTCGACAAGCTCAACATCGGCGCGATAGGCAACATGGTGCCGCAGCTGCACGTGCACGTGGTCGCGCGCACCACCGACGATGCCGCCTGGCCGCGCCCGGTGTGGGGCGGCCCCGCCGAGCGCTATGGTGAAACGGCACGCGACGCCGCCCTCGCCCGCCTGCGCGAGGCGCTCGGGGCGGGCTGAAGCGACTCAGGTGCGCGGCAGCGTGACGCCCGTCTGGCCCTGGTACTTGCCACCGCGATCGCGGTAGGACGTCTCGCAGACGTCGTCGGCATCGGACTGGAAGAACAGCATCTGCGCGACGCCCTCGTTCGCGTAGATGCGCGCCGGCAGCGGCGTCGTGTTGCTGAATTCGAGCGTGACGTGGCCTTCCCACTCGGGCTCGAGCGGCGTCACGTTGACGATGATCCCGCAGCGCGCGTACGTGCTCTTGCCGAGGCAGACCACCAGCGTGTCGCGCGGGATACGGAAGTACTCGACCGTGCGCGCGAGCGCGAACGAGTTCGGCGGGATGATGCAGACGTCCGACTCGATGTCGACGAAGCTGCCCTCGTCGAAATGCTTCGGGTCGACGATCGTCGAATTGATGTTGGTGAAGACCTTGAACTCGCGCGAGCAGCGCACGTCGTAGCCGTAGCTCGACGTGCCGTAGCTGACGATGCGCTGGCCGTCGGCGGCGCGCTTCACCTGGCCGGGCTCGAACGGCTCGATCATGCCGTGCTCCTGCGCCATGCGGCGGATCCAGCGGTCTGACTTGATCGACATGCGGCGCGTCCGGCAAACGTGGGGACCGCATTCTAGCGGCCATGCGCCCCGAGGCGTCGCGGCCCGCCGCCGCAGGCCCTCAGTCGCCCGCGAGGCGGATCGACAGGGGCTGCGCCACCACCGGACGCCGCGCCAGCTCGACGGCCACGCGCCGCGCGGTCGCGACGAAAGCCTTGGCAGCCGGCGACTCCGGCTCGCTCGCCACGATCGGCGCGCCCGCGTCCCCGCGCTCGCGGATCGTGCGCTCCAGCGGCAGGCTGCCCAGCAGCGGATAGCCGTACTGCTCGGCGAGACGCTGCCCGCCACCCTCGCCGAAGATGTGCTCGGCCTGCCCGCAGTTCGAGCAGACGTGCAGCGCCATGTTCTCGACCAGGCCAAGGATCGGCACGTCGACCTTTTCGAACATGCGCAGGGCCTTGCGCGCGTCCAGCGTCGCGACGTCCTGCGGCGTGGTCACCACGATCGCGCCCGCCACCGGAATCTTCTGGGCCAGCGTGAGCTGGATGTCGCCGGTGCCCGGCGGCAGGTCGAGGATCAGGTAGTCGAGGTCGTCCCAGCGCGAGTCGTTGAGCAGTTGCGTGAGCGCCGACGTCGCCATCGGGCCGCGCCAGATCATCGGCGTGTCGGCCTCGACCAGCAGCCCGATCGACATCGCCTGCAGGCCGAACGCGCGCAGCGGCTCGATCGACTTGCCGTCGGGGCTGTCCGGCCGCCCCGACAGACCCAGCATCGTCGGCACGCTCGGCCCGTAGATGTCGGCATCCAGAATGCCCACACGCGCGCCCTCCTGGCCCAGCGCAACCGCGAGGTTCACCGCGACCGTCGACTTGCCCACGCCGCCCTTGCCAGAGCCGACGGCGAGGATGTTGCGGATGCCTGGCAGCGCGGCCTCGGTCTGGGCCTTGTGGGCCTGGATGCGCTGGCGTACCTCGACGCGCGCCGCGATGCCGGTCGCGTCGACGACCGCCTGCGCTTGCGTCGCAACGCGATGCTGCAGCGCAGCAGACGGTACCCCGAGTGCGACGTCGAAGACGCCTGCGCCGTCCACGCCCCCCCGCCGGCGGATAGCTGCGACGTCCGACAACGGAAGGCCCAATTCGGGGATGACGAGGCGGCCGAGTGCCTCGATGAACGGATCCGACATGACGAAATTCCCCGATTGGCGCGGACTGTGATGTCAACCCCTGTTCCTTCGCTCGTTAAAACCATGTTAGGTTCGGGGGCGTCAGGGGTTGACCAACTTCGCTGCCACGTATGGCGGCCTCGCTATTGTCTTTTTCGGGGATACGAAATGCCAGTAAACAACCAGGGGCTGCGGCGCAGCCGCATCACGGCCGCGGTCGTTGCCGCCCTCGCTCTGCCGGTCGCCACCGCCGCCTTCGCGCAGCAGGCCGACACGGATGCGACCGACACCGAAACCACCACCACCGCGACCAGCAGCAACGACAAGGCGGCGCTCGATCGCGTCACGGTCGTCGGCTCGCGCATCGCGCGTAACCAGATCGAAGGCCCGGCGCCGGTCACCGTCATCTCCCGCGAGGACATCGACCGCGAAGGCTTCCAGACCGTCGGCGACATGCTGCAGACGCTGACGCAGAACACCACGGCGTCGTTCACCGGCGACCTCGCGGTCACCGGTTTCACGCCGAACGCCCAGGTCGTGAACCTGCGTAACCTCGGCCCCGGTTACACGCTGACGCTTATCAACGGTCGTCGCCCGGCGCAGTACCCGCAGCCGTACAACCGCGACAACAACGTCGTGAACATTCGCGCCATCCCGTCGTCGATCATCGAGCGCGTCGAAGTGCTCACCGGCGGCGCCTCGGCGATCTACGGTTCCGATGCGGTCGCCGGCGTGGTCAACATCGTCACGCGCAAGAACTTCGACGGCAACTTCCTCCGCGGCACGGTCGGCACGACCTCCGATGGCGGCGGTGACAGCGTCAACCTCGAATACACCGGCGGCCGCACGGGCGACCGTTGGAGCGCCGTCTACGCCCTGCAATACGGGGAAAACGAGCCCGTCTTCGCCAGCCAGCGCGACTTCCTGAAGGACAGCCGCAACGGTCCGAAGGGTGCCGAATTCACCAACCCGGCGCTGTCGCTGATCGCCATCCGCCAGTCGGGCACCGGCGTGGGCCAGAACGCCTACTACCCCGGCCAGGAAGCCTGCGACCGCTTTGGCTACACGACCCGCACCACGGCGGCGCGTGGCCAGTACTGCGGCTCGTTCGACCAGTCGGCTTCGCGCTCGATCGTTAACAAGGGAGAGTTCTGGTCGACTTACGGCTACGGCACGTTCGATCTGACCGACAACGTCCAGCTCTTCGGCAGCGCGACGTACTACTCCAGCAAGGCATCCGCGACCGGCGGCACCGAGTTCTGGGGCACCTCGGGTGACCAGTTCCTGCGCACCTCGAGCGGCGGCGCCAGCAGCGTGTACTACGACCCGCAGTTCGGTGCGCTGATCCAGCTGCAGCGCGTGATCAACCCGTTCGAGATCGGCGGCCTCGAAGCGTCGACCACCAACTTCGACGAGAGCACGTGGGACGTGATGGTCGGCGCCACCGGCACGTTCGGCGAAGCGTTCGACTGGGAAGCTTCGCTGGCGACCTCGCGCTACGACTACACGGCGAACCGCCCTCGTCTGCTGTCGAAGGCCGTGCATGACTACTTCCTCGGCCCGCAGCTGACCACCGCGACCGGCGCACCGCAGTTCATCAGCGGCTACCCGATCTACAACCTCAACCTTGCCCGTTGGGCGACCCCGCTGACGCCGGAGCAGTACGCCGGCCTGTCGACGCGCGTCATCAACAAGGGCCAGACCGGTTCCTCGACCTTCAACTTCAACGTCGCGGGCGATCTGTTCGACCTGCCGGCCGGCTCCGTCGGCTTCGCGGCGGTCGTCGAAGCGGCGCGTCAGGAGTTCGACCTGATCAGCGATCCGCGTACCGACCAGCTGCGTCCGCGCGACTCGCAGACGATCTACAACCTGACGAGCTCGGGCGAGACCCACGGCAAGCGTGACCGCTACGCCGCCGGCGTCGAGCTGCGCGTGCCGATCCTCAGCAACCTCACGGCGCAGCTGGCGGGTCGTTACGACAAGTACGACGACATCACCGCGGTCGACGACGCGATCACGTACAACATCGGCCTCGAGTTCCGTCCGTTCGACAAGCTGCTGCTGCGTTCGTCGTATGCGACCAGCTTCCGCGCGCCGGACATGCAGCTCGTCTTCGCTGAAGGCGCCGCCTCGTACTCGACGATCCTCGACGAGTACTCGTGCCGCTCGGGCACGGGCCTCGGCGCCCCGACCCCGGCCACGCCGCGCACCCGCGCACAGTGCAACGTGTCGGGCGACCGTACCCTCTACCAGGCGCAGACGCGCGTCGCGGGCAATCCTCTGCTGAAGGAAGAGGAAGGCGAGTCCTTCACCGGTGGCTTCGTGTGGGACATCATGGAACGCATGGATGTCTCCGTCGATTACTGGCGGATCAAGCTCAAGGATGCGGCGACGCAGCTGAGCTCGACCTACATCCTGCAGAACGAAGCGAACTGCCGCCTCGGCACCAACCCGGACGGTACGCCGTTCGGCAACTCGATCGACTCGGCGTTCTGCCAGAACATCCTGAGCCTGGTGACCCGCCTGCCCTCGAACCCGGGCACGGCGCTCGACAACCGCGTCGACGGCCTGAACTCGGCGTACATCAACGCCGCGCTGCAGGACTCGAGCGGCATCGACGCCACCTACCGCTACCGCTTCGACACCGAGAACTGGGGCCGCTTCAGCCTCGAGCTCGGCTACTCGCTCAGCCTCACCAACAAGTACAAGCAGTTCGAGGGTGACGAGCTGATCGAGTACCGCGACAGCGTGCTGATCAGCGATCAGCGCAGCCGCGTGCGCGGCACGGTGTCCTGGTCGAAGGGTGACTGGACCACGACGGTGTTCGGTACGCGCTTCGGCAGCAACGGCAACTGGGCGGGCGCCGACTACGTCGACACCCAGACCGGTGCGTTCTCGCCGCGTCGCCTCGAGCCGTGGATGCTCTACAACCTGCAGGTCGCCAAGAAGTTCGGCCCGAACCTGACCGCTTCGCTGACCATCAACAACGTGCTGAACGAGCAGTACCGCGAAGATGCCAGCTACACGGGTTATCCGTTCTTCGACTACACGATCGGCGCGGACCCGCAGGGCCGTCGCATGTACTTCAGCGTGGGCTACAAGTTCTAAATCGCCCCGCTTGACGTAACACGAAGCCCGGCGAAAGCCGGGCTTCTTCTTGCACCACGGAAACTCGCCCATTCGGGCGATGCGGTGACCGCCGCCGGGAAACGTCGCCAGATCGAGACGTTCGCCACATCCGGACCCCAAGCGCATTGGCAGCGCGCCTCGATCGATGCGCCGCACCCGCTCTTTTCGAGTGAAGCCCAGCAGATCCGTCGGTCGGTGGGACATCCGGCGCAAGCGGAGCGCCGCCACGCCGGCCACGACGTACACGACGTACGCGCGGCGGTGCTCGGGCGCGGCACGCAAGGCGAAGGCGAGAGGCCGCGCGTAGTCGTCCCGGTTACTCGCGTCGACCGCAGCGTAGGCACGGGCGGGATCCGTACCGGCGGTGAGGCGGCGCCTGCAGGCATTCGGCGTGAGCGCGTCCCGGCTGAACAGGCGGCCGTGGCGCCGCGCCGCCGCCCGGGAATCCGGTTATAAAGAGCCACCTGCGCGCGGCGCAGCGATCCAATGTCCTGAGGGGGACCCATGCGCACGAAACTGTTTGCCCTGCTGATGCTCGCCCTGCCCGTGGTCGCGTCGGCCCAGAACTCGCCCGTCGGCCGCTGGAAGACCTTCGATGAGGAAACCGGCAAGGTCATGACCATCGCCGAGGTCTACCAGGCCCAGAACGGCAAGCTGGCCGCGAAGATCGTCGAGGCAATCGATCCGTCGGCGGCGACCTGCACCAAGTGCAGCGGCGCCCAGAAGGGCAAGTCGACGATCGGCATGCCGATCCTGTGGAACCTGTCGCCGGTGGACGGCGGCTGGGGCAACGGCGAGGGCTTCAAGGCGTCCGCGGGCATGAACTTCAAGGCCAAGAGCGTGAAGCTGGTCAACGGAGGCAACAAGCTGGAGGTCACCGGCTGCAAGTTCGTGATCTGCAAGACGCAGACCTGGGTGCGCGCCGACTGATTCCGGCCTACATCCGCGGTACCGACGGCCCGGGCAACCGGGCCGTTTCCGTTTCGGCGGCCGCGGTCCCCAGGCCGCGCGGTGCCTGCATGCGATACTTCACGACCCCCGACGCAACGCCGCACCCATGTCCCGCCAGATCCTCGTCACCTGCGCCCTGCCCTATGCCAACGGCCCGCTGCATCTCGGCCATCTGGTCGGCTACATCCAGGGCGACATCTGGACCCGCGCGCAGCGCATGGCCGGGCACACGGTGCATTTCGTCTGCGCGGACGACACCCACGGCACGCCGATCATGCTGGCTGCCGAGAAGGCCGGCACCACGCCGGAGGCCTTCATCGCCGGCATCCAGGCCGGGCACGAGCGCGACTTCGCCGACTTCGGCGTCGCCTTCGACCATTACGATTCGACGAATTCGGACGTCAATCGCGAGCTGACGCTCTCGATCTACCGCGCCATCGACGCCGCCGGCCACGTCACGCGCCGCGCGGTCGCGCAGCTGTTCGACCCGGTCAAGGGCATGTTCCTGCCCGACCGCTACGTCAAGGGCATCTGCCCCAACTGCGGCACCGCCGACCAGTACGGCGACAACTGCGAGCACTGCGGCGCGACCTATGCGCCGACGGAGCTCAAGGAACCGCGCTCGGTCATCAGCGGCGCAACGCCGAAGCTGCGCGAGTCCGAACACTTCTTTTTCGAACTCGGCCATTTCGATGCGTTCCTGCGGGAGTGGCTGGCCGGGGACGTCGCGATTCCGGGCGTCAAGGCCAAGCTGCAGGAATGGCTCGACGCCGAAGGCGGCCTGCGCGCCTGGGACATTTCGCGCGACGCGCCGTACTTCGGCTTCGAGATCCCCGGTCATCCCGGCAAGTTCCTGTACGTCTGGATCGACGCGCCGATCGGTTACCTCGCCAGCTTCAGGACGCTCGCGCGGCGCCAAGGCATCGATTTCGACGCGTTCCTGCGTGCGGATTCCAGCGCCGAGATGCATCATTTCATCGGCAAGGACATCGTCAACTTCCACGGCCTGTTCTGGCCGGCCGTGCTGCACGGCGCGGGGCTGCGCGCGCCGACGCGCCTGCACGTCAACGGCTACCTGACGGTCGACGGCGCGAAGATGTCGAAGTCGCGCGGAACGTTCGTGATGGCGCGTACCTATCTCGAATCGGGCCTTGACCCGGAGGCGCTGCGCTACTACTTCGCCGCGAAGACCTCCGGCGGCGTCGACGACGTGGACCTCAACCTCGCAGACTTCGTCGCGCGCGTGAACTCCGACATCGTCGGCAAGTTCGTCAACCTGGCCAGCCGCTGCGCCGGTTTCATCGAGAAGCGCTTCGCAGGCCGTCTCGCCGACGCCCTGCCCGACGCCGCGATGTACGAGCGCTTCGTCGCGCAGCTGCAGCCGATCGCCGACGCCTACGCGCGCAACGAGGCCGCCACCGCATTGCGCCTAGCGATGGCGCTCGCCGACGAAGCCAACCGCTACATCGACGAGACCAAGCCGTGGGTGCTCGCCAAGCAGGAAGGTGGCGAGGCCGAGCTGCAGGCTGTGTGCACGCAGGGCCTCAACCTGTTCCGCGTGCTGGCCGTCGCGCTCAAGCCGGTGCTGCCGCGCGTGGCCGCGCAGGCCGAGGCCTTCCTGCGCGCGCCGGTGGCGTCGTGGAACGATGTCGGGCAGCCGCTCGTCGCACGCGAGATCGCGCCCTATACCCCGCTCTTCACCCGTATCGACCCGAAGCAGATCAATGCGATGACCGACGCCAGCAAGGACACCCTCCAGCCCACCGACGCCGCGAAGGCCGCCCAGCCCGCCGCGCAGCCCGAGGCCGCCAAGGCGCCGGCCGCGAAGGCCGAGGCCGCACCTGCCGGCAGCACGACGATCGGCATCGACGATTTCGCGAAGCTCGACCTGCGCATTGGCAAGGTCGTCGAATGCGGCTTCGTCGACGGTTCCGACAAGCTGCTGCGCTTCCTGCTGGACGCGGGCGACCTCGGCCAGCGCCAGATCTTCTCCGGCATCCGGGCATCCTACGGCGAGCCGGAGAAGCTCGTCGGCCGCAGCGTGGTGTTCATCGCGAACCTCGCGCCGCGCAAGATGCGTTTCGGCGTCAGCGAGGGAATGGTCCTTTCGGCGGGCTTCGACGGCGGCAGCCTGTTCCTGCTGGACGCCGACGACGGCGCAGCGCCGGGCATGCCGGTCCGCTGAGCGTCGTGGCCGCATCCGCGGCATCGCCATGACCGATCTCGTCGAGCGCCTCGACCGCCTGCTGCCGCAGACGCAGTGCGGCCAGTGCGGTTTCGCCGGCTGCCGCCCTTACGCCGAAGCGATGGCGCAGGGCGAAGCCGGCGTCGACCACTGCCCGCCGGGCGGCGATGCAGGCGCACGGGCGCTCGCAAGGCTACTGGACGTGCCCGCGTTGCCCTATGACCGCACGCGCGGCATGCACAAGCCGCCGCAGGTCGCGCTGGTCGTCGAAGAGGACTGCATCGGCTGCACCAAGTGCATCCAGGCCTGCCCGGTCGACGCGATCGTCGGCGGCGCGAAGCACATGCACACGGTCGTCGAGCCGCTCTGCACGGGCTGCGAGCTCTGCGTGCCCGCCTGCCCGGTCGACTGCATCGTGCTGGTGCCGGCCGCCTGAAACGCGATCAGCGCGTCGTGCGGCTATCGCACGCGGTGCAGACGCGATCCACACGATAGCCGCGCGCCTTCAGCATCGCGACCACGCCATCGTCGCCGAGCAGGTGCAACGCGCCGACCACGGCCAGCACGTCGTTGCCCGCGGGCTTCGCCAGCATCGCCTCGAAGCGCGGAATCCACGCGCGGTTGCGGTCGACATTGAGGCGCTGGTAGGTGACCGGCGTGCGGTCGGCCATGTCCTCGCGCGTAAGTTGCTCGAGCAGCGGGACGTCCGCGCGTCGCCACGCGCCGTGCAGTTCCTCCAGTCGCGCAGTCGCGCCCTCGCCCTCCTCGACGAACTCGCGCAGCGTGTCGATCTGCTCGTCCATCGGCATGCCGTCCAGCGTCGCCAACTGCTGCGCGACCGTCTCGAGGCCCGATGCGGACTTGCCTGCCGCGCGTGCACGCGCCATCAGGTGGCGATCCAGCCCGTCCTCCGGCGCGAAACCATTGCGCTGGGCCATCAGCGTCACCAGCGTGGTGTCCACGAACCAGGGCTCGAACTGGTCGAGCTGCTCGGGCGCCACGCCGAGCCGGCGTGCCTGCCGCTGCAACGGTTCGCGCAGTTCGGTCGGCAGCACCTGTCCGATTGTGGAGGCAGGATTCGACGTGGCCAGCTGCAGCATCCGGGCCGCGATGCCCGGATCGTCGAGCTCCTCGGGCGCGATCTCGAACACCAGCGCTTCGGCATCATCGAACGCACGATCGATGTCGGCCGACAACGGATAATCCGACTTGCGCAGCAGGTGGAACGAGCCGAGCAGATAAACGCTGTTGTCCGCGTCCGAGACCTTCCATAGCAGTGGCACCGGCGGCGCGTCGGTGCGTACGGGCGTCGGCGTGGACCCCGACACGGGCAACGCGAGCAGCAGGCCCGCGATCGCGAGGGCGAAACGGCGCATCGAGTGCTCCATCAGTGCACGTAGGCTTTCTCGCCTGCGTTCACGGCGAGATCGAGACGGTTTTCGGGCGGCGGCAGCGGGCACGTCGCGAACGGCGTGAACGCGCAGGGCGGGTTGTAGGCCTGGTTGAAGTCGATGCGGACGCGGCCGTTGGACGGTGCCGGCGCATCGATGAAGCGACCGGCGCCATAGCTTCCGTGCCCGCTGGTGCGGTCAGCGAACACGAGGAACACGCCGCCGCTGCCGTCGTCCAGCGCCTCGATGCGATGCGTGCGGCCGCCGCGCTCGAATTCCACGCGACCCGGGTTCGGCATCGGCTCGACCGTACCAACGATGTTGACGATGTCGATCGTGCGTCCGGCCGGGTTCGGAACGTAGCGCGCGTCGACGATCCAGTCGGGTCCGCCCGGCCAGTAGGTGAGGCCACGGAACCCGGTGCGGGACGGCGCGTCGGCGTGCTTGACCCGCAGCGCATAGCGATCGCCGCGGCGGATCACCGTGGCGCGGCCGCGGCCCTCGTCGAAGGCGATGAGGCTGGGGCCGGCGGTGTCGTCGTCGGCGCGCAGCGTCGAAGTGCGCGCGGCTGCACCGTCGATGGTCAGCGCGGCGTTCCGGGCGGGCACGAAGCGCACGCCGCGCGGCGTTACGTCGAACATGCCCAAGTGCTCGGGCCCAACGGCGAGCCGGATGCCGTTGCCTGCGGCGCTGCCGGCGTAGTGCGCGCCGCGATCGAGCCAGTGCAGGCCGACGAGCGACGTCCAGCCGTCCGCCGCAGTCAGCTGGCGGACACGCTCCTCGCGCCACGCCTGCTGCGTCTTGACGTACTCGGCCGGCAGCGCCGCCGCCTTCGGTGCGGTCGGGCCATCACTCCTGCAGCCTGCAAGCAACAGCAGCGTGCCCAGCAGCACGTAGCGCATCAACGGCCGCGCAGGAACCATCGATCGATCTCCGGCAACGAGAAGCGCGCCCATGTCGGGCGACCGTGGTTGCACTGGCCCGAGCGCTCGGTGGCTTCCATCTCGCGCAGCAGTGCATTCATTTCGTGGATCGTCAGGCGACGGTTCGCGCGCACCGCGTGATGGCAGGCCATCGTCGCCAGCAGCTCATCGCGCGCGGCCGCAATGCGCCGCGTCTCGCCGTGTTCGCGCAGGTCGGCGAGCACATCGCGCAACAGTCCCTCGGTATCGCCGTTCGCCAGCAGTGCCGGCACCGCGCGCAGCAGCAGCGACTGAGGGCCTGTGCGCGTCACCTCGAACCCGAGTTGCGAGAGCGTCGCGGCCTCGCGATCGGCAACGTCGGCCTCGCGCTCCGAAACCGCCACCGCCTGCGGCACGAGCAGCGGCTGCGTGCGCAGGCCTTCGCCGTCGTGCGCAGTCTTGAGCTTCTCGTAGCCGATGCGCTCATGCGCGGCATGCATGTCGACGACGATCAGCCCGTCGGCGCATTCGGACAGGATGTAGATGCCGTGCAGCTGCGCGAGCGCATAGCCCAGCGGCGGAATGCCGTCGTCCTCGTTCGCGGCCATCGACGGCGCCGACACCGGCAGGCCGCGCTCGGTCGGCGCGTAGAGCGCCTCATACGCCGCACGCGTCTCGGCGACCTGAAAACCGAGGGGCGACTGCCGCGGCGGTGGCGTCCAGGCCGGCATGGCGGGCGCGGAACTGGTCGCGGCCGCCTGCGCGGCGACGCCCGCAAGGCTCGAGCCTGCACGCGTCTCCGCGAGTACGCCCTGCAACGTGCGGTAGACGAAGTCGTAGATCAGGCGACCGTCGCGGAAGCGCACCTCGTGCTTGGCGGGATGCACGTTGACGTCGACGCGCCGCGGGTCGAGCGAGAGGAACAGCACGTAGGCCGGATGACGCCCGTGGAAAAGCACGTCGGCATAGGCCTGGCGCACGGCATGCGCGACGCTGCGATCGCGCACGGCGCGGCCGTTGACGAACAGGAACTGCTGGTCGGTGCTGGCGCGGTTGTAGCTGGGCTCGGCGATCCAGCCATGCAGGCGAAGACCGCGGCCGTCGCCGACGTCGCCCTGCTCGACGCGCAGCGAATGGCGGACGAAATCGGGGCCCAGAGCCTCGTGCAGGCGCTCGCCGGACAGCAGGTCGCGCTCGCCCTTCCAGCGACGCGACGGCTTGCCGTTGTGCGAGACGCGCAGCTCGACGTCCGGCCGCGCGAGCGCCAGCTGGCGCAGCCAGTCCTCGATGTGCGACAGCTCGGTGCGCTCGGCCTTCAGGAACTTGCGGCGCGCCGGCACGTTGTAGAACAGATCACGCACCTCGACGGTGGTGCCGTGCGGATGCGCGCGAGGCGCGAGTTCGCCGACCAGGCCGCCATCAACCTCGATCGCGGTCGCGTGCGCCGCCTCGCGCGTGCGCGACACCAGCGCGAAACGACTTACGGACGCGATCGACGGCAGCGCCTCGCCGCGGAAGCCGAGCGTCGCGACGCCTTCGAGGTCGTCGAGGCTCGCGATCTTGCTCGTCGCATGACGGCGCACCGCGAGCGGCACTTCGTCGGGCTCGATGCCAAGGCCGTCGTCGCGGATGCGGATGAGGCGCGTGCCGCCTTCCTCCAGATCGATGTCGACCCGGCCGGCTCCCGCGTCGAGGGCGTTCTCGACCAGCTCCTTGACGACGGACGCCGGGCGGTCGACGACCTCGCCGGCTGCGATCTGGTTGATGAGGACATCGGGAAGCTGTCGGATCGGCACGGCGGGCTTCATCGCGCGTTCGCGCGGTAATGGCCGTCGATGATAGACGCGCGGCCGCCGGGCCGCGCGGATGGCGGGGTCAGCGGTTGACCGCCGCGCGCCCGCTGTCGGCGACGGCATCGCTGCCGGCCAGCGCCGCGAGCATGGTGCCCGGCGGCGGCGTGCGGACAAAGTAGCCGTTGATGCCGCCGAACACGGCCCGCGCGATGGCGGCCTGCTGCGCCGGGTCGCTGAGGCGCCGCTCCTCGTCCGGGTTCGAGATGAAGGCGGTTTCGACCAGCATCGCCGGGATGTCGGAGGTCCGCAGCACCGCGAAGTTGGCCCGCTCGACGGTCGACTTGTGGTTCGGCCCCAGCCGCGCCAGGCCCGTCAGCACCTGCCCAGCGACGTCCTCGGACGCCTTGAGGTTGCCGCTCTGGGTGAGGTCGAGCAGCACCGACGCCAGCGTGTTGCCGGGCTCGACGCGTACGCCGCCGATCAGGTCGGCCGCGTTCTCCTTGTCCGCCAGCCAGCGCGCACGTTGCGACGATGCACCCTTCAGCGAGAGAACGTAGACCGACGAGCCGCGCGCGTTGCGGTTCTCCGCGGCGTCGGCATGGATCGACACGAACATGTCGGCGCCGGCGCGCTTGGCGAGGCGCGCGCGCTCGTTGAGCGGAATGAAGAAGTCGGCGTCGCGGGTGAGCACCGCCTTGTAGCCGGGCGTCGCATTGACCTGACGAGCGAGTTCGCGGGCGATCGCGAGGGTCACGTCCTTCTCGCGGCGGCCGCTCGGGCCGAGGGCGCCGGGATCCTGTCCGCCATGGCCGGCGTCGATGGCGATGACCAGCGGACGCAGCGCCTTGCCATTGGCGTCCCGCAGCGACTTGACGGGTTGCGGGAGCGGTGTATTGGCCGCGGCGACGGTCGGCGCGGGCTGCGCCTGTGCCTGCATGCCGACAGGAATCTGGGTCGAGCGAGGCGTCGCGCCGGACATGGACGTCGTACCGACGGAGGCGATCACGGCATCCAGGCTGCTGGACGTCGCGGTCTGCGCGGGAGGCAGGACCACGCTCGATACGGGCGCCGCGGTGACGGGTGCCGGCGAGGACACGGCCGGCCCGGTCGCAGCCGCACCAGTCGCCACCAGCGTGTCCGTGCCCGACGCCGGCTCGTCGTCGCCCGGCCATTCGATCACCAGCCGCGAGCCACCCGCGGCGGGCTCGACCTGCGGCTGCAGCGCGGCGATAGGCTGGGCAAGGTCGAAGACGATCCGCGCGACCCCGGGCTCGGGCTGACCATAGCGCACCGAGCGAACCACACCCGCGGGTGCCGGCAGCGACGCGCCGCGACGAACCGACGACGCCGGCAGGTCGACGACAAGACGGTCGGGGCCGGCCAGTCGGATGAGGCGGTAGTCGGCCGGCGCCGAGTCCAGCGCGATCTCGGCGCGGGTGCCGGTGGCACCGCGGCTCAGCTGGACGGCGCGAACTTCTGCCGCTTGGGCAAGGTTCCACGCCAGCGCAGCAAGGAGCGCCGCCCCGAGGAGGACCTTCTGCACAGTGTCAGCCTTCACGCGCATGCCGGGTAGTCAACCACCGGCGCGCCGTCAATGCAAGCAACTTTTCCTTGTGAATCCGGGACCTGCCGCACTTTCCTCATTCAGGTCCGCAGGTGAACCGATGTGAAGGCACTTTCCAGCCGCGTAAGCCAGCGGTGAGCCTCGGGTGAGAACGGCGTCAGCACGGCTGCGCGCCCGTCGCCGTCGATCGACAATTCGATCCGCAGGTCGACCGGCGGTAGGGAGCCCGCACCGCGGTCCGGCCACTCGACAAGCCACAGGCAGACCTCCGACGCGTCGAGGCCGAGGAAGTCCAGCTCGCCGGGATCGCCGATGCGGTAGAGGTCGAGATGCAGCGCCTCGCCACCGTCGACCGGGTAACGCTCGACGAGCGTATAGGTCGGGCTGCGGATCGTGCCCTGCACGCCGAGCGCCCGCAGCAGCGCGCGCGCCAGCGTGGACTTACCTGCACCTAGGTCGCCGACAAGGTGCACGACCGCCTGCGCAGGGCGGGTTCGCGCCAGCGCCGCGCCCAGCTCGTCGGTCGCGGGGGCATCGGGCAAACGCAGGTTCATGCGGGATTCGCCAGTCGCCGCAATTGCGGCATGAGATCGGCAGCCAGCAGCCCGCGCTCGCCGTCGGCCGCGGCGGCGTCGCCGGCGGCGGAGTGCAGCAGCGCGCCGGCGCAGGCCGCGTCGAAGGGCGCCATGCCCTGCCCCATCAGTGCGGCGATGACGCCGGCCAGCACGTCGCCCATGCCGCCGGTGGCCATGCCCGGGTTGCCCGCGTCGAGTACGAGCGGCACGCGGCCAGCGGCCGCGACGATGGTTCCGGCGCCCTTGAGCACGACCACGGCGCGGTAGCGGTCGGCGATCGCGGCGGCTGAGCCGAAGCGGTCGCGCTGCACATCGTTGGTCGTCGTCCCGAGCAGGCGTGCGGCCTCGCCCGGGTGCGGCGTCAGCACCGAACGCGTGGGCAACGTGAACCCGTGCCGCGCGACGATGGTGACTGCGTCCGCATCGAGTACGCAGGCGATGTCCGCCTGGAGTACGCGATGAAGGTGCGCGAAGCCCCAGTTGCCCTGCCCGAGGCCGGGACCGATGGCGATCGCATCGGGCCAGTCGACATCGACACCTTCGCACTCGGGCGTGGCCATCAGCTCGGGGCGACGCGCGAGCAGCGCGGCATGGTGCGCATCGCGCGTGTGCACGCGCACCAGCCCAGCGCCCGTGCGCGCGGCGGCCTCGGCACAGAGCAGGATCGCACCCGCGCTGCCCGTGTCGCCGCCGACGCAGGCAACCCGTCCCTGCTCGCCCTTGTGGGTGTCGCTGCGACGCGGCCGCAGCCAGCGCGAAAGCCCTGATGCATCCGCCAGCAAGGCGTTGGGGGCAGGCGGTGTCACGCCGGTCACCTCCAATGCCGCGCAGCTCAGCCGCCCCGCGCATTCAAGCGCGCGACCGGTCCGCAGCACCGCCTTAGGTAGCAGGAATTCGATCGTCGCCTGCGCGCGCACCGCCTCGCCGGGAACGCCGCGGGCATCGACCCCGCTCGGCACGTCGAGCGCGAGCACGGGCGCCGCATGGGCATTGATCGCCGAGATCGCCGCGGCAGCATCGTTGCGCGGCTCGGCCGTCAGTCCGATACCAAGCAGCGCGTCGACCACCAGATCGGCGTCCGGCAGTGCATCGCGCCAAGGCTCGACGTTTCCGCCCGCATCGACGAAACGCGAGCGCGCCGCGGCCGCCGCGGCATGGTGGATTCCTCGTGGCGCGTGTTCGACGACGGTCACCTGTCGCCCCGACTCATGCGCGAGGCGCGCGAACACGAAGCCATCGCCGCCGTTGCCGCCCGCGCCGCAGACCACGAGCAGGCGGGCCGCGGACGGCCATAGCTCGAGTGCACGGCGCCAGGCGGCCTGGCCGGCGCGCTCCATCAGCACCGCCTCGTCCGCGGCGACGGCGATCGCATCGGCTTCGAAGCGTCGTACTGAATCGGTGGCGAACAGCGGCGAAAGGTCGCGCATCGGTCGATTCTATACTTGCGCGATGAGCCCCGCCGCCGTGTCCGACGCGACCGTCGACCTCGCCGCCGTCTGTGCGCGGGTGCGCGGGCTCGCGCGCGAGATGGGCTTCCAGCGCTGCGGCATAAGCGACGTGGACCTGTCCGGCGACGAGCCCTTCCTCCTCGACTGGCTCGATCGCGGCCTGCACGGAACCATGGACTGGATGGCGCGCCATGGCAGCAAGCGCTCGCGCCCCGCCGAGCTCCTGCCGGGAACCCTGCGCGTGATCAGCGTCGGCCTGGACTACGGGCGGCGCGACGACCAGGAGGCCTGGGCCACGCTCGAGGACGGCGAGCGCGCCTACGTCGCCCGCTACGCGCTCGGCCGCGACTACCACAAGCTGATGCGCAACCGCCTGCAGAAGCTGGCCGACCGCATCGCGGACGAGATCGGGCCGTTCGGCCATCGCGTCTTCGTCGATTCCGCACCGGTGCTCGAGCGTGCGCTCGCACGCAATGCGGGGCTCGGCTGGATCGGCAAGCACACCTGCCTGATCGATCGCGACGGCGGCTCGTGGTTCTTCCTCGGTGAGATCTACGTCGATATTCCGCTTCCGGTCGATCCGCCCGCCACCGCGCACTGCGGCACCTGCACGCGCTGCATCGACATCTGCCCGACGCAGGCGATCGTCGGCCCGCACCGCCTCGACGCGCGCCGCTGCATTTCCTATCTCACGATCGAACACGAGGGGCCGATCGATCCGGCGCTGCGTCCGCTGATCGGCAACCGCATCTTCGGCTGCGACGACTGCCAGCTCGTGTGTCCATGGAACAAGTTCGCGCGACGCACCGACGAGCCGGATTTCCGCGCACGCAACGCCCTCGACACGGCCACGCTGCCGGAGCTGTTCGCCTGGAACGAGGACGAGTTCCTGCGCCGCACCGAGGGCACGGCGATCCGCCGCAGCGGCCACTCGCGCTGGCTGCGCAATATCGCGATCGCGCTCGGCAATGCGCCTACGACGCCGGCCGTGCTGACGGCACTGCAGACGCGTCGCGAGGCGGACGATCCCGTCGTTCGCGAAGCGGTAGATTGGGGGCTGCAGCAGCATGCGCAGCGCAGCGCGTCACGTTCGACAGACCCGTCCGTCTAGAACGAATCCGAATCGAGGAGCGCTGCATGGCCACCGATCCCGGCACCATCGACTTCCTGCTCGACCAGCTCGGCCGCCGTCGCGGCGCGTATTCGACCAAACGGATGTTCGGCGAGTACTGCCTCTATCGCGAGGCCAATCCCGTCGCGTTCGTCTGCGACGACGTGCTGTTCCTGAAGGACACGCCCGCCGGACGCGCAGTGATCGAGGCCGCGACGCCGCTGCAGTTCGGCCCGCCCTACCCCGGCGCGAAGCTGTATCTGCGGCTCGCGCCCGACCTGTGGGACGACGGCGAATGGCTGGCGCGCGTGCTCGACGCGACGGCCGACGCACTTCCTGCGCCGAAGCCGCGTAAGGCTCCCCGCCGGCCCCCTACGTCGCCCGCGGGCGATGTCCCGCCGGAGAAGGCCACGTCGAGGAAGACATCGAAGCCTCGTACCACGCCCCGGGCGCCCAAGCCGGCGCGGTGAGCGTCAGCCGCGGGCGCGAAGCTCCGCCAGTAGCGCCTGCGTGACCGGGTCGCCCGCTTCCGACTCGCCGCGAACGGCCGGCAGCAGGGTGTTCGCGATCTGCTTGCCGAGCTCCACGCCGAACTGGTCGAAGGCATTAATGCCCCAGACCGCCGACTGCAGGTAGACGCTGTGCTCGTACATCGCGATGAGCGCGCCGAGTGCGTGCGGGGTGAGCGCATCGAGCAGGAATACCGTGCTCGGCCGACCGCCCGCATAGCGCCGGTGCGGATCGTCGCTGTCCTGCCCGTTCGCGAAGGCCTCGCTCTGGCCGAGCAGGTTCGACAGTAGCGCCTCGTGGTTGCCACGGTACGGCGAATCCGGGCGCACGACACCGATGAAGTCGCTCGGCACGATCATCGTGCCCTGGTGCAGCGCCTGGAAAAAGCTGTGCTGCGTGTCGGTACCAGGGCCGCCCCACCACACGGGCACGGTGTCGACGCCGACATCGGCGCCGTCGATCCGCACGGACTTGCCAAGGCTCTCCATCACCAGCTGTTGCAGGTAGTTCGGCAGCAGGCGAAGGCGCTCGTCGTAGGGAAGCACCGCATGGCTCGCGAACTCGAGCGCGTTTCGGTTCCACACCGACGTCAGCGCATGCCAGGCCGCAAGATTGCGGCGCACGGGCTCGGCGAGGACATGCGCGTCCATCTCCGCAGCGCCCGCGAGCATCGCTTCGAAGCCATCCATACCGATGGCGATCGCGATCGGCAGGCCGACCGCCGACCACATCGAATAGCGCCCGCCGACCCAGTCCCACATCGGCAGGATGCGCTCGGCCGGAATGCCGAACTCCGCCGCGCGCGCGCCGTTCGCGCTGATCGCGTACAGCCGGGCGTCGTCACCGAGCCAGTCGCGCAGCACTTGCCCGTTGAGCAGTGTCTCCTGCGTGCCGAAACTCTTGGAAATCAGCGAGGCCACCGTCCGCGACGGATCGAGGCCGGCGAGCACGCGCTGCGCGGCGTGGCCATCTACGTTCGAGAGAAAGTGCACACGGATGCGCCCGCCGCCGGGCGGCACCAGCGCGTCCACCGCGAGTCGCGGCCCGAGGTCGGAACCACCGATGCCGACGCTGACCACGTCCGTCACGCCGGACGCGGTAATCGCGTCGACAACCGCCCGCATGCGGGCGCGCGCATCGCGGGCCGCGCCCTGCGACTCGCGCGCGACCGGCGTATCGCCCAGGTCGCCGCGCAGCGCCGTATGCAGCGCGGGCCGCTTCTCGGTGACATTGACCTGCTCGCCGCCGAACAGCGCGCGCAGGCAGGCGGTGAAATCGAGCGATTCGCCGAGCTGAAACAGGGCTTCGAGCGCGCCGCGATCGTAGCGCTGGCGGGCGAAGCTGGCGTGGATCGGGCCGACGCGCAACGCGAAGTCGCGGGAGCGGTCGGGGTCGTCGGTGACGAGGCTGCGCAGTGATGTCCGGCTGACACGCGCCGCCTCGGCACGCAACGGGCTGAGGCGGTCTGCGATCAGCATGCGTTATGCGGCCTGTGCGGGAATCGACTGGTTGGTGTGGGTCAGGCGATTGTCGCGATCGACGTAGACGCACGTCGGCTTGAACTTCGCGGCCTCCGCCTCGTCGCATTGTCCATAGGCGGCGATGATGACGAGGTCACCGATCGCGGCGAGGTGCGCCGCGGCGCCGTTCACCGAGATGGTGCCGCTGCCTTCCTCCGCGCGGATCGCATAGGTCACGAAGCGCGTGCCCTGGTTGACGTTCCAGATGTGGATCTGCTCGTACTCGCGGATGCCGGAGATGTCGAGCAGGCGACCGTCGATCGCGCAGGAGCCTTCGTAATGCAGCTCGGCGTGGGTCACGGTCGCGCGGTGGATCTTGGCCTTGAGCAGATTGAGGAGCATGGCGGCAGGCTCGACCCTAGGGTCGCGGACGATGGGGAAAGGAAGTCTAGCAGCGCATGGCGCGCTGCAACATGAGGCGGATCAGGCGCTTGGCGGCCGTTCGAACTCGAGGTTGTCGATCAAGCGGGTACGGCCGATGCGGGCGGCGACGAGCGCCACCAGCTCGCGGTCACCGGCCTCGGCGGCCTGGAAGTCGCGACGCCTGAGCACCGCGTAGTCGACGTCGAAGCCCTCGCCGCCAAGCTCGGCCGCGGCGTCGGCTTCGATATCGGCAACGGACCGTCCCGCCACCGCGCCATCGCGCATCCTGCCCAGCACCCGGTGGATGGCGACCGCTCGGGCGCGCTCGTCCTCCGACAGGTACTGGTTGCGCGAGCTCATCGCCAGCCCGTCGTCCTCGCGCCGGGTGTCCGCCGGCACGATCTCGATCGGGAACGACATCTCGCGCACCAGGTAGCGGATCACCGCCAGCTGCTGGTAGTCCTTGCGCCCGAAGACGGCGATGTCCGGCTGCACCTGCAGGAAGAGCCGTGCGACCACGGTCGCGACGCCGTCGAAGTGCCCGGGGCGATGCGCACCCTCGAGCACGTCAGTGACACCGGGCACCCGTACGCGCACGGCGCCGTCGACGCCGAACGGATACATGGTCTCGACGGAAGGCATCCAGAGAACGTCGCAGCCGGCTTCCTCCAGGCCCTGCGCGTCGCGCTCGGGCGTGCGCGGATAGCGCGCGAAATCCTCGTTCGGGCCGAACTGGGTCGGATTGACGAAAACGCTGGCGACGACGCGGTCGGCATGCTCGCGCGCGAGCCGCACCAGCGAGAAATGCCCGGCGTGGAGGTTGCCCATGGTCGGCACGAAGGCCACCCGCTCGCCCGCGCGCTTCCACTCGCGCACGGTCGCGCGCAGGCGATCGAGCTCGTCGATGACGGTGGTCATTCTCAGTATCCGTGTTCGGGCGCGGGGAACGTGCCCTCGCGCACTTCGCGCACATAGGCCTCGAACGCGCCCGACACGCTGCCGCCGGCGGCGAGGAAATCCTTGACGAAACGGGGCTGCCGGCCATGGCGAAGGCCGAGCATGTCGTGCAGCACCAGCACCTGTCCCGTGCACGCTGCGCCTGCACCGATGCCGATGGTGGGAATCGATACCGCTTCGGTGATGCGCTGCGCCAACGCCCAAGGTACGCATTCGAGCACGAGCACCGACGCGCCGGCGGCTTCGACCGCGCGCGCATCGTCGAGCAGGCGCTGCGCGGCCTCGTCGCCCCTGCCCTGCACGCGGTAACCGCCGAGGCGCAGCACCGATTGCGGCGTCAGGCCCAGGTGCGCACAGACCGGAATCTCGCGTTCTACCAGATGCCGGATCACGTCGAGCTTGAAGCCGGCGCCCTCGATCTTGACCATCGCGGCACCCGCGCGTAGCAGGCGTGTGGACGCCTCGAGCGCGCTGGACGTGCTCGCATCAGCCTGGAACGGCAGGTCGGCGAGCAGGAAGGCGCGGTGCAGGCCGCGGGCGACGCAGGCGGTGTGATATGCAATGTCGTCGACCGTGACCGGCAGCGTGCTGTCGTGGCCCTGCACCACCATGCCGAGCGAGTCGCCGACCAGCACCATGTCGACGCCCGCGGCGTCGATCGCGCGGGCGAAGCCGGCGTCGTAGCAGGTGAGCATGGTCAGGCGGCGGCCTTCGCGGCGTGCCTGCAGCAGCTGCGGAAGGGTGACGGGCGACGTATCGCCGGCGGCGTTCGCGTACATGCGGCTAGCGTAGCGCCTCGATGTCGCCGGTCGCCATGCGGTCCAGCAACGCAGCGATCGGCCCGTGGCCGTCCAGCACCAGTCGGGGTGCAATCTCGGCCAACGGCACGAGCACGAAGGCCCGCTCGTGGAGATGCGGATGTGGCACGCGCAGTCCCGGCGCGTCGATGCGTCGGTCGCCGTAAAGCAGCAGGTCGAGGTCCAGCGCGCGCGGCCCCCAGCGCCGCTCGGCCGCGCGATCGCGGCCCGCGTCGCGCTCGATGTCGAGCAGCAGGTACAGAAGGTCGTTGGCCGACAGCGTGGTGTCCACGCAGGCGACGGCGTTGATGAAGTCCGGCTGCTCGATCACGCCCCAAGCGGGTGTGCGGTACAGCTGTGAGCGGGCGACCAGAGCCAACCCCGCCTTTGCAGCAAGGCGCGCGATGGCGTTTTCGACGCTGCAGGCGGCCTCGCCCAGGTTGGCACCGAGCCCGATGTAGGCCCGGACCGGCGCGCTCACTCTCCCGTGCCGCCGGAGGCGCGACGACGACGCCTGCGACGCCGCGGTGCGCCGGCCTCGTCCAGCCCCGGCGCGGCCTCGGCCGAGGACACGGCCGCTTCCGGATGCTGCTGCACCTCGCGCCAGAACTCGACGTCGGCGGCATGCTCGTCCGACGCGGTCAGCCGCAGCACGAGGAAATCGAAGGCAGCGCGGAAACGCGGATGCGCGAGCAGCCGGAACACGCGGCGGCGTTGTCGCTGCGCGAAGCGCGGCTGCAGCAGCCATATCTCCTGCATCGGCAGCGAGAAGCGGCGCGGCAGCGCGATCACGTCCATCTCGTGCAGCGTGACGCGATCGGCCGCGCGCTGCTGCGCTTCCGGCTGATGCACGCCGTCCGCCTGAAGGCGGGCGAGCGAGCGGCAGTACGCCGGCCACAGCAGCAGCGCGAACAGGAATGCCGGCGAGACCGGCTCGTCCGCCGCCACGCGTGCATCGGTATCGGCAAGGCCCTTCAGCACCATGCGACGCAGCGCACCGCTGCGGTTGGAGCGCAGCGCGGCCGCGGCTTCGGGGAACATCACGTCGAGCAGGCCGTGCGACTCCATGCCCAGGAAGCTCTGCACTCCGTGGCCGGACAGGAACAGCTTCAGGCATTCCTCGAACAGGCGCGCCGGCGCGGCCTCGCGCAGCAGCGGTGCGAGGCGCGGAATCGGCTCGGCCGTGGCGGCGTCGATGGTGAAGCCGAGCTTCGCGGACAGCCGGACCGCGCGCAGCATGCGCACGGGGTCTTCGCGATAGCGACGCTCCGGATCGCCGATCAGCTTGAGCACGCGCGCCTGCACGTCGGCGAAGCCGCCGACGTAGTCGCGGATCGAGAAATCCTCGATCGAGTAATAGAGCGCGTTGGCGGTGAAGTCGCGACGCACTGCATCGTCGTCGATCGAACCGAAGACGTTGTCGCGCAGCACGGCCTCGACCTCGTGCGCCTCCACGCCGTCCTCTTCAACCTGGTTGGCGCGGAACGTGGCCACCTCGATGATCTCGCGGCCGAACACGACGTGCGCGAGGCGGAAGCGGCGGCCGATCAGGCGGCAATTACGGAACAGCCCACGGATCTGCTCGGGCGTCGCATTGGTCGCGACGTCGAAATCCTTCGGGTGGCCGCCGATCAGCAGGTCGCGCACGGCGCCGCCGACGAGGTAGGCCCCGAAGCCCGCTTCGCGCAGGCGATACAGCACGCGCAGGGCATTCGGGCTGATGTCGCGGCGCGAAACATTGTGCGCGTCGCGGGGAATGATGGTCAGGGCGGCGTCGGAATCGTCGGTCATCAGCGGGCATGGCCGCGAAGTGGAGGTGCGCCCATTGCCGCGGGACAGTGAGCCCGCCTATACTACACGCCGCGCCGGACGGAGCTTCCGGCGAACACCTCTGCTCCCTTCGTCTAGAGGCCTAGGACGTGGCCCTCTCAAGGCTAAAACACGGGTTCGAATCCCGTAGGGAGCGCCATACACGGCCCGGCGCTTCGATGCGACAGGCGACACCGGCAACCCGTGCAGCGATGCGCGGGTTGTTTCGTTTAGGCGCCGGCGAAGCCGGCCACGGCCCACGGAAGCAACGACATGCCCTTCGTCGTCACCGAGAACTGCATCAAGTGCAAGTACACCGACTGCGTCGAGGTCTGCCCGGTCGACTGTTTCCGCGAGGGCCCCAACTTCCTCGTAATCGATCCGGACGAGTGCATCGACTGCACGCTCTGCGAACCCGAGTGCCCGATCAACGCGATCTATCCGGAGGACGACGTGCCCGCCGGCCAGGAAGCCTTCATCGCGCTCAACGCGGAGCTGTCGAAGGCGTGGCCGGCGATCACCGCGCGCAAGGACGGCCTGCCCGACGCGAAGGACTGGGAAGGCAAGCCCGACAAGCTGCCGCTGCTCGAGCGCTGATCGCCGACGGCATGAACGAGAACGGGCGCCCTTCGGCGCCCGTTGTCTTTTGCGGCAGTGGCGACGATCAGGGCGCCAGCGAGGCCTTCAGCGCGCCGACCAGGCGCTTGGCCGCCTCACCCGTCGCCGGCAGGCCGCGCGGGTCGACGGCCGCGACGTAGCTGCCGTTCTCGCCCGTGCTCACGCGCACGAGGAAATTCGAGCCGCCGTAGTTCACGTCATAGGCGCCGATCAGGGGCGCGCGGTTCGCGATCACGGCGCCCGGCACCTTGGCCAGCGCATCGCCGACCTTGGCGAACACCTCGTCGCGCGTGCCGGCGACGGTGAAGCCGAGCGCGGACGCCTGCGAGGCGGCCTGCTGCGTGCCGGCGGCAGTGGCGCTGCTAGCCGTATTGGTGCTGGCGGAGGCGACGTCGAGATCCGGCGGCACTTCCAGCGGGCGCGACTCGGCGGGGCCCGCGTAGAGCTTGGAGGTGCGGTTGAGCCAGCCGCAGCCGGATGCCGTGGTGGCGACGATGACGGCCAGCAGCGAGGCGCGCAGGAGGAGGGACGACTTGGACATGGAAGCTCCGGGTTCAGGCCGCGTGGGCATCGCGGCAGGCGTTTTCGAGCTGCTGGACGAGCCCGGCGAAACGGGTGGCCGCGTCGGCATGCGCCGCGGAAAGATCGGTGAGCGGCAGGCGCAGCCCCTGCCCGATGCCCAAGCGCGCGAGCAGCGCCTTCACCGGGATGGGATTGGGCTCGACGCCGAGGAATTCGTACAGGTCCACCATGCGTGCGTCGACCTCGGACGCCGATGCGTCGCGCGAGCGTGCGAGGTCGCAGAGGCGGCGGAACATGCCGGGAACGACGTTGGAGGCCACCGAAATGACGCCGTCGGCGCCCTGCAGCATCGCGCGGCAGGCGGTCGGATCGTCGCCGCTGAGCACGGCGAAGCCATCGTCGCGAAGTGCAAGCAGCGCGGTCATGCGCTCGGCTTCGTTCTTCGCTTCCTTGATGCCCACGATGCGCGGATGCCCGGCGAGCTCGGCGACCGTCTCCGGGAGCATGTCGCAGCCGGTGCGGCCGGGCACGTTGTAGAGCACGACCGGCAACGAGGCGTCGTTGGCAACGGCGCGGTAGTGCGCGACCAAGCCGGCCTGGGTCGGGCGCACGTAGGGCGGTGTTACCACCAGCGCGGCATCGGCGCCGAGGGCGGCGGCGCGGCGAGTTGTTTCGATCGTCTTGAGCGTATTGGACTGGCCGGTGCCGGCGAGTACCGGAATGCGGCCGCCGACGGTCTCCACCGCCGTGCGCAGCAGCAGGTCGTATTCGGGATCCAGCAGCGCGGCCGCCTCGCCGGTGGAACCGGCAACGACGATGCCCTGGATGCCGGCGTCGAGCTGCTGTCGCAACAGCCGCTGCCAGGCGTCGAGATCGAGCTCGCCGGACGCGTCGAAAGGCGTGGCGAGCGCTGTGATGCTGCCGCTGAGTCGCAAGGAGGGCCTCCGCTGGGCGCGGACTGTCGGTTGGGGACGCGCAGTATGCGCGCCCGGATGTTACTTGCGGCCAAAAACCGGCGGCAAGTATCCTGTCGGGCCCGCACTGCGGGCATTTCGCCGGCATTTCGCCGGATTTCCCCTCCTTTCGATCGCAGGCGCCGCCTTGACCGACTCCGCTACCCGGCCGTCGCCGAACGAAAACCATCTGCTGATCAATGCGTACACCACGCATCCGGCATCGCCGCTGCTGACCGTCACCCGGCGCATCGCCGACAGTGGTTGCAACATGGTGGACGCGCGCCTTTCGACCGTCGGCCGCGACGTCTCGGTGACCGCCCTCGCCGTGGGCTCCTGGGATTCGGTGGCCAAGCTCGAAGCGATGCTGACGCGGCTGGAGCGTGAAGAAGGCCTGAAGCTCGTGTGGTACCGCACGGGCCCGAAGCCCGTGCAGTCGAACCTGCTGCCGTACGTGGTCGAAGTGGTTGCCGCGGACAAGCCAGGCATCCTGTTCCAGCTCGCCGATTTCTTCGACCGCCAGGGCATCACTATCGAAACCCTGCACTGCTCTCGCTACCGCGCGATGCAGACGGGCGCCGACATGTTCTCCGCGCAGCTCACGATCGGCGTGCCCTCGAGCATGCACATCGCGGCGCTGCGCGACGACTTCCTAGAGTTCTGCGACCACCTGAACCTCGACGCGATCATGGATCCGATGAAGTTCTGAGGTAGCGATGGCGATCGACATCGGCGACACCGTTCCCGCCCTGCCCCTCGTGCTGTCCAGCGGCGAGACCCGCTCGCTCGCGGATTACCGCGGCCGTTGGCTGGTCCTCTACTTCTATCCCAAGGACAGCACCCCCGGCTGCACGACCGAGGGGCTCGACTTCAATGCGCTGCTGCCGCAGTTCGACGCGGCGGGCGCGACGGTGCTGGGCGTTTCGCGAGACTCGATCCGATCGCACCGGAACTTCTGTGCCAAGCAGGGCTTCCGGTTCGACCTCGTCAGCGATGCCGATGGCGCGCTCTGCGAGGCCTTCGACGTCATCAAGCCGAAGAAGCTCTACGGCCGCGAGTACGTGGGCATCGAGCGCAGTACGTTCCTCGTCGACCCCGACGGCCGCGTGGCGCATGCCTGGCGCCCGGTGAAGGTCGCCGGCCATGCGGACGCGGTGCTTGCCTGCCTGCGGGAGCTGCAGGGCGGCTGAGGCGTCTTCACCCGCCGTTCCCCCGGCGCTATGGTGCGCTGTCGGCGCGCGACAGGCGCGCATCACGGAGCGGCAGATGACGGCAGGCAAGCGGATCTACGTGCTGGACACCAACGTCCTGATGCACGACCCGACCGCGTTGTTCCGGTTCGAAGAACACGATGTGTATCTCCCGATGACGGTCATCGAGGAGCTGGACCGGGGCAAGAAAGGCACGTCCGAGGCCAGCCGCAACGCGCGGCAGGCGAGCCGCTATCTCAACGAGCTGATCCAGTCGCACGGCAACGAGGCGCTGACCGCCGGCGTGCCGTTGGTGCAGCCGGAAGGCCTGAACCTGCGTGGCGCGCAGAGCGTGGGCCGCCTGCGCTTCCAGACCCGCCCCGACGAGATCGCCCCGCGCTTCGGTGCGGCGATCGCGGACAACGCGATCCTCGGCGCGGTCGAGGCACTGCAGACGCGCGAGTCGCAGCACGATGTCGTGCTGGTGTCGAAGGACATCAATCTGCGCATCAAGGCCGCGATCGCCGGTCTACGGTCGGAGGACTACGAGAACGACCGCGCGCTGTCCGACCTCGACCTGCTCTACACCGGCGTCACCCAGCTCCCCGAGGACTTCTGGGCGCTGCACGGCAAGGGCATGCGTTCGTGGACCGAGCGCGGCCGCACCTATTACGAAGTGGCGCGCGGCGATAACGAGGACTGGTACGCGAACCAGTTCCTGCACCTGCCGGGCGACGAGGAAGCCGAGCTGCGCGTGGTCGAGGCCGACGAGCAGCGCGTTCGCCTGCAGATCGTCGACGATTACCGCCACCAGCAGCACGCCGTCTGGGGTATCACCGCGCGCAATCGCGAGCAGAACTTCGCGCTCAACGCGCTGATGAACCCCGAGGTCGACTTCGTCTCGCTGCTCGGCACCGCGGGCACCGGAAAGACCCTGCTCGCGCTGGCGGCCGGCCTCGCGCAGACCATGGACCAGCAGATCTACCGCGAGATCATCATGACGCGCGCGACGGTCAGCGTCGGCGAGGACATCGGCTTCCTGCCCGGCACCGAGGAAGAAAAGATGACGCCCTGGATGGGCGCGCTGACCGACAACCTCGAAGTGCTGACCAGCAACCAGGACGGCGGCAGCTGGGGACGCGCGGCGACGAACGACCTGCTGGCCTCGCGCATCAAGATCCGCTCGATGAACTTCATGCGCGGGCGCACGTTCCTGTCGCGCTATCTGATCCTCGACGAGGCGCAGAACCTCACGCCCAAGCAGATGAAGACGCTGATCACCCGCGCGGGCCCCGGCACCAAGATCGTCTGCCTGGGCAACCTCGAGCAGATCGACACGCCGTACCTCACCGAGACGACGTCCGGCCTCACCTACGTCGTCGACCGCTTCAAGGCATGGCCGCACAGCGCGCACATCACGCTGCGTCGCGGCGAGCGCTCGCGCCTGGCCGATTTCGCTTCGGACGTGCTGTGACCGTATCCGTTCTCACCATCGCCGGCTCGGACTCCGGCGGCGGCGCCGGCATCCAGGCCGACCTCAAGACCTTCGCCGCGCACGGCGTGCACGGCCTGAGCGCGATCGCCGCGCTCACCGCGCAGCACACGCGCGGCGTCACCGGTGTCGCGGTGACCGACCCGGGCTTCATCGCCGAGCAGATCGACGCCTGCTTCGCCGATTTCGACATCCGCGCGGTGAAGTTGGGGATGCTCGCGAACGCGGAGGTCATCCACGCGGTGTCGAACGCGCTTGAGCGCCAGCATCCGGTGCCGCTGGTGCTCGACCCGGTAATGATCGCGACGTCGGGCGCCGCGCTGCTCGATCCCGCCGCCGTCGGCGAGTTGCTCGACCGGCTGCTGCCGATGGCGGCGGTGATCACGCCGAACGTCCCGGAGGCGGAGGCGATGCTGGCCCGTCCCATCACCGACGTGGACGACGCGCTCGCCGCCGCGCGCGAGCTGCTGGCGCGCGGCTGTCGCGGCGTCCTCCTCAAGGGCGGGCATCTGCCGGTGCCGGGCGCGGTGATCGACACGCTGGCGCTGCCGGGCGGCCGCGTCGAGCGCTTCGAACACGCACGACTCGACGCACGCGCGCACGGCACCGGCTGCACGCTGGCCTCGGCCATCGCCGCGAATCTGGCCATCGGCCATCCGTTGTCCACCGCCTGCGGCCGCGCCACCGATTACGTGCATCGCGCGCTCGCCCGCGGCTATCGCCCGGGGCGCAGCGACGTGACCGTGCTCGACCACTTCGGCGCCGCGCGGTGAGCGCGGACGTGCGCTGGCTGCCGCTCGAGGCAGCGGACGGGCATCGCTGGGAGGTTCCGGTCGCCCGGGGGGAGCGCGTCGACCGCTGCCTGGTATGGGTACCGGCACTCGGCGTGGCGGCGCGCAACTACGAGCCGCTCGCGCGCGAGCTCGCATCGCGCGGCATTGCCGTCGTCGTGCATGAATGGCGGGGGCTGGGCAGCAGCTCGCTCCGTGCCTCGCGTCGCACGGACTGGGGCTATCTCGAACTGCTGCGCGACGACCTGCCCGCCACGGTCGAGGCCGCGCGCAACGCGTTCGGGCGTGTCGACGTGCTGGGCGGACACAGCCTCGGCGGGCAGCTCGCCTGCTGCCTGCAGGCGCTGGCTGCACCGGCGTCGGCGTTGTGGCTGGTCGCGAGCGGCGCGCCTTACTGGCGTGCGTTTCCCTCGCCGATGCGGCACTGGCTGAGGCCCACCTACCGCCTGCTCGACGCGCTCGCCCGGCTGTTCGGCGCCCTGCCCGGCCGACGCATCGGCTTCGGCGGCAACGAGGCGTGCGGGGTGATCCGCGACTGGTCGCGCACCGGCCTCACCGGTCGCTACGCGGCCCGCGGCATCGGCGACATCGACGCGCCACTGCGCAGGGTGACCGTGCCGCTGCACGGCGTGCTGCTCGCGCACGACTGGCTCGCGCCGCGCAGCTCGCTGGACTACCTGGTGTCGAAGATGTCGCCGGCGCGCACGCGCGTCGATCTGCTCGACGCTGCGGCGCTCGGCACCGCGGACGATCACTTCGCGTGGATGAAGTCCCCGGCCGCTGTCGTGGACGCCCTGCTCCACGACTGACCGCAGCCCGGCGCTGCCGATGAGGCATGCGACGTTCAGCCCGCCGAACGTCGATTGATTCGGATCAAGTCCGCTCGCGGCCGCGTGGCTAACGTGTCGGCCACGATCGCGACGCGCGCCCCGATGACGGCGCACGCCGGTCGGTCCTTCCCGACAGCAGGCGGCGCGCCATGGCCCTACCCGATCAACTCGTCGAACGCGGACTGCTGGAGCGCTACAGCGGCCCGGGGCCGCGCTACACGTCCTATCCGACCGCGCCGCAGTTCCACGACGGCTTCGGGGAGGCCGAGCTGCGCGCCGCCATCGCGGCCAGCAACGGCGATCCGATCCCGAGGCGGCTGTCGATCTACGTGCACGTGCCGTTCTGCGCGAGCCCCTGCTTCTACTGCGGCTGCAACCGCATCATCACCCGCGATGCCTCGCGCGGCGCGACCTACCTGTCCCGCCTGTATCGCGAGATCGAGTTGGTGGCGCCGCTGTTCGCCGCCGACCGCGAGGCGATCCAGCTGCATTTCGGCGGCGGCACGCCCAACTTCCTGGCGCCGGCGCAGCTGGGCGACTGCGTGGACACGCTGCGCCGCCATTTCCGTTTCACCGACGCCGACGATCGCGACATCTCGATCGAGCTCGACCCGCGCTTCGTGCAGCCCGAAGGCATCGCCGAGCTGGCGCGTATCGGCTTCAACCGAGCGAGCCTGGGCGTGCAGGACTTCGATCCGGCCGTGCAGGCGGCGGTGAACCGCATCCAGAGCGTCGAGGAAACGCGCGCGGTGGTCGACGCCTGCCGCGCGGGCGGCTTCCGCTCGGTCAACATCGACCTGATCTACGGCTTGCCCCGGCAGACGCTGGACGGCTTCGCGCGCACACTCGACGAGGTGCTGGCGATCCGGCCGGAGCGGCTCGCGGTGTACAGCTACGCGCACCTGCCCGCCATGTTCCGGCCGCAGCGGCAGATCGACGATGCCGACCTGCCCTCCCCCATCGACAAGCTCGCACTGCTCGTCCTCGCCATCCGCAGGCTGACGGCGGCGGGCTACGTCTACATCGGCATGGACCATTTCGCGCTGCCGGACGACGAGCTCGCCCGTGCGCAGGCGCGCGGCGGGCTGCATCGCAATTTCATGGGTTACACGACGCATGCCGACAGCGACCTCGTCGGGCTGGGCGTCAGCTCGATCAGCCATATCGGCGAGACCTTCAGCCAGAACCCGCGCGACCTGCCGTCGTGGGAAGCGGCCATCGATGCCGGCCGCCTGCCGGTGTTCCGCGGCCTGCACCTGAGCGAGGACGACCAGCTGCGCGCGGACCTTATCCAGGCGCTGATGTGCCAGGGCGAGATCCCGGTGCGCGCGCTCGAACGCCGCTATGGCATCGACTTCGCGGTCTATTTCGACCGTGCTCTCGACCGTCTGCGGCCGCTGGAGGCCGACGGGCTGGTACGCCGCGAGGAGGCGCGCATCGTCGCAACGCCCGAAGGCCGCCTGCTGCTGCGGAACATAGCGATGTGCTTCGACGCCTACCTCGATCGCGCGCAGGGCGATGCGCCGAGGTTCTCGCGGGCGATCTGAGGCACACCGCTATCGACCGGCCCTAGACGCCCTTTCAGGGACACTCGGGACACAGAACGACCCGGAGCACGTCATGACCCGTAGGCGCCTTTCCAAGGGTGAAATTTCGCCGCACAAGGTGGCCGCAATCTTCGCGGACGCCGGAACCGCGCGCTCGGCGGCCGAACAGGTACAAGCCGGCCTGGGCCTGGCACCGGAACAGGTGACCGTCCTGACGTCGGAAACGCGGCGGCCCGGCCGCCGCCTGGAGCCGGAATCCCATGGGATATGGTCGGTGCTCCTGAAGACGCATGCGGCGCTCGGCACCGCGGGTTTCCTTGCCGGCTTGCTGATCTTCTGGACGCTCTGGCGCTCGGGCCTGCCGCTTATCGTCAGCAGTCCGATGGCGGCGGCCGGCGCGATCGTCTTCCTCACGACCATGGGCGGCCTGATGCTCGGCGGGCTGGCCACGCTGCGGCCCGACCATGACCTTTACATCCTGAAGGTGCTCGAGGCCTGCCAGGCCGGGCGCAGCGCGGCCGTCGTTCACGCGCGCACGGCGGAGGAACGGGACGCCGCGCGCGCCGCACTGGAAGCCGCCCACGGTGAGGTCGTGACGACGCTGTAGGCGTCCGCAAGGCGGGCCGCGCGCGCTCCGAAGCGACCGAGCGCAAAAAGGGCTCAAAGAGGCACTTTCGCGGACGCGGTCGCAGGCAAGAACGGCTCGGATGGAGACAATGCGATCGCATGTCTTCACCGGAACTTGATCTCAATCAAGTCCGAAGCGGGCGGGGTGCCGAGAATTACCCCCGTCAAAATCCATCCTCTTACCTGGGGTCCATCCATGTCCGTTCTCGAGACGTCCGTCGCCGCGGCGCCGGCGCGTGCGCCCGCCACCCACCGCACGCCGCCGGTCACCTACAACGATCGTGTCGTCGTGCAGTTCTCCCTTGCCACCGTGCTGTGGGGCATCGTCGGGATGACCGTCGGCGCCTTCATCGCCGCGCAGCTCTATTGGCCCGACCTCGGCCATGGAATCCCCTGGCTTTCCTACGGCCGCCTGCGCCCGCTGCACACCAACGCGGTGATCTTCGCCTTCGGCGGCTCGGCGCTGATGGCGACCAGCCTGCACGTCGTGCAGCGAACCTGCGGCGTGCGTCTGATTTCCGACCGGCTGGCGGCCTTTGTGTTCTGGGGCTGGCAGGCCGTCATCGTGTCGGCGGCGGTCACGCTGCCGCTGGGCCTGACGCAGGGCAAGGAGTACGCCGAGCTCGAGTGGCCGATCGACCTGCTGATCACGGCCGTGTGGGTCGCCTATGCGGTGCTGTTCCTCGGCACGATCGCCAAGCGCAAGATCCCGCACATCTACGTGGCGAACTGGTTCTTCGGCGCCTTCATCATCGCCGTCGCGCTGCTGCACATCGTCAACAACATCGCGATTCCGGCCAGCGCATTCAAGTCGTACAGCGTCTACAGCGGCACGGTCGACGCGATGGTGCAGTGGTGGTACGGCCACAACGCTGTGGGCTTCTTCCTGACCGCCGGCTTCCTCGGGATGATGTACTACTTCGTCCCGAAGCAGGCCCAGCGCCCCGTCTACTCGTACCGCCTGTCGATCGTGCACTTCTGGGCACTGATCGCGGTCTACATGTGGGCCGGCCCGCACCACCTGCAGTACACGGCACTGCCGGACTGGGCGCAGTCGCTCGGCATGGTGTTCTCGCTGATCCTGCTGGCGCCCTCGTGGGGCGGCGCGATCAACGGTGTGCTGACGCTGTCCGGCGTCTGGCACAAGCTGCGCACCGATCCGATCCTCAAGTTCCTCGTCGTCTCGCTCAGCTTCTACATGATGAGCACGTTCGAGGGGCCGATGATGTCGATCAAGACGGTCAACTCGCTGAGCCACTACACCGACTGGACGATCGGCCACGTGCACGCCGGCGCGCTCGGCTGGGTGGCGATGATCACCATCGGCTCGATCTACGCGATGCTTCCGAAGCTGGTGGGCGCCGAGCGGATGCATTCGACCAAGGCGATCGACCTCCACTTCTGGCTGCACACCGTCGGCGTCGTGTTCTACATCGTCGCGATGTGGATCGCCGGCGTGACGCAGGGCCTGATGTGGCGAGCCACGAATCCCGACGGGACGCTCACGTACAGCTTCGTCGAGTCGCTCAACGCGACCTATCCGTACTACCTCATCCGCCTCGGCGGCGGCCTGCTGGTGGTCGGCGGCATGCTGCTGATGGGCTGGAACGTGCTGAAGACCCTGAGCGACGGCCGCAAGCCGGCCGCGGCGCCGGCCGCCACGCTGGCTCGCGCCTGAGGACATGGACATGAGCAACAAGAACGCACACGAGAAAGTCGAGAAGAACGTCGGCCTGATGGCCGTGCTCATCGCGGTGGTGGTGTCCTTCGGCGGCCTCGCCGAGATCGTCCCGCTGATGTACCAGGCCGAGGCGGTCGAACCGTTGCCGGGCGTGAAGCCCTACCCCGCACTCGAGCTCGCGGGGCGCGACGTCTACGTCCGCGAAGGTTGCTACAACTGCCACTCGCAGATGGTGCGCACGCTGCGCTTCGAGACCGAGCGCTACGGCCATTACTCGCTCGCCGGGGAATCGGTCTACGACCACCCGTTCCAGTGGGGCTCCAAGCGCACGGGCCCGGATCTCGCCCGCGTCGGCGGCCGCTATTCCGACGACTGGCACCGCGTCCACCTGATCAACCCGCGTGACGTGGTGCCGGAATCGAACATGCCGGCCTTTCCGTGGCTTGAGACCACGACGGTAGACGGTGAGCGCATCACCGCGCACATGAAGTCGCTGCGCACGATCGGCGACCCCTACACCGACGCCGACATCGCGGGCGCCGCGAAGGCCGTGGAAGGAAAGACGGAACTCGACGCCGTAGTCGCCTATCTGCAGGGCTTGGGCAAGCACGCACCGAGGGGGGGCTGAGCCATGGTCGCAGGCATCGTCACCGCGCTGCTGCTGGTGCTGTTCGTCGGCGGCTGGATCTGGGTCTGGCGCCCGTCGCGCAAGGCTGAATTCGATGCGGCAGCCCGCCTGCCGCTCAAAGAGAACGAGAACGAGGAGAACCCGCGATGAGCAACGGCTGGTCGTGGTACGTGATTGCGCTGGTAGCGGTCAACATCGTCGGTTGCGTTTGGCTCCTGTGGTGGACGGCACGGCGTCGCCCTGGCGACCCGAAGCCGACCGATACCAGCCACGTGTGGGACGACGACATCACCGAGTACAACAAGCCTCTGCCGAAGTGGTGGATCAACCTCTTCTACCTGACGATCATCTTCTCGATCGGCTACATCGCCTGGTTCGGCGGCCTAGGTGGGTACAAGGGCTACGGCAAGTGGTCCTCGACGCAGGAACACGACCGCGAGAAGTCCGTGCAGGACGCCAAGCTCGACGAAGCCTTCGCCAGCTACAAGGGCAAGCCGATCGACGAGATCGCACGTGACCCGGCCGCGGTGTCGATCGGCCATTCGATCTTCGCCAACACCTGCTCGGGCTGCCACGGCTCCTCGGCCAAGGGCGCGATCGGCTATCCGAACCTCACCGACGACGTCTGGCACTGGAGCGGTACGCCGGACGCCATCCTCCAGACGGTAATGGACGGACGCGAGGGCGTGATGCCGCCGTGGGGCACGGTCCTTACCGGCATGGGCGGCGAGAACGCCGTCGACTACGTGGCGAGCTATGTGCAGTCGCTCTCGGATCCGAAGGGGTTGCAGAACAACTTCATGGCGGCACAGGGCAAGCCGATGTACGAAGGCCTCTGCGTCGCGTGTCATGGCGCGGACGGCAAGGGCAACCCGACGATGGGCGCACCCGATCTGACCGACGACTACTGGCTCTACGGCGACAGCAAGGCGCAGATCGCCGCGACCATCCGCAATGGCCGCCACGGTGTGATGCCCGCTCACCGCGAGCTTCTCGGCGAGACGCGCTCGCGCCTCGTGGCCGCCTATGTGTGGTCGCTGTCGAACGGCCCGTCCAAAGTCGCTGCCAACTAACGGAGCCCACGTCATGTCCCAGCCGCACGTATTCGACCATCCGCCGCGCCCGATGTCGCAGCGGGTGGGCGCGATCCTCTGGCCGAGCTTCTTCGCTGCGGGGGTCGCGACGATGGTGTTCTTCGCCTACGTCGATCCGATCGTTCTGCGCGACATGACGTTCCCGGCGCTCCCGGTCAGCCGCGAGTTCGGCTACACCATCGGCTTCTTCGCCTTCTGGCTCGCGACGAGTGCGTCGAGCCTCTTCACATGGATCCTGCTGCGGCCCGCCAGCCGCTTCAACCGGCCCCTGCCGGACGAAACCTGATGAGCCGTTCGATTCCCCTGCAAATGCTCGACGAAACCGCCGGCGCCTACGTCAGCGAGCGCAAGGTGTACCCGCGCTCCGTCTCGGGCAGGCTCGCGCGCCTGCGCGTCGCCGCGGTGGTGTGGCTGCTGGGCATGTACTACGTTTTCCCCTGGCTGCGGTGGGATGGGCGGCAGGCCGTGCTGTTCGACCTGCCTGCGCGCAAGTTCCACGTCTTCGGGCTGACCTTCTGGCCGCAGGATTTCCTGTTCCTCGCGATGCTGCTGATCGTGGCCGCCGTCGCGCTCTTCTTCTTCACCGCCCTCGCCGGCCGTCTCTGGTGCGGCTACGCCTGTCCGCAGACGGTATGGACGGAGGTCTTCCTGTGGATGGAGAAGTGGACCGAGGGCGACCGCGCAAAGCGCATCAAGCTCGATGCCGGCCCCTGGACCCGCGAGAAGATCCTGCGCAAGACCGCCAAGCACGCGCTCTGGGCGATCTTCGCGCTCTGGACCGGTTTCACCTTCGTCGGCTTCTTCACCCCGATCACCGATCTAGGAGCGCGCCTCGTGCCGTTCGCCTGGGGCGGCTGGGAAACCTTCTGGGTGCTGTTCTACGCGCTCGCGACCTGGGGCAATGCCGGCTTCCTGCGTGAGCAGGTCTGCAAGTACATGTGCCCCTACGCGCGTTTCCAGGGCGCGATGTTCGACCGCAATACCCTCATCATCGCGTACGACCCGATGCGGGGCGAACCGCGTGGCCCGCGCAAGCGCGGCCTCGGCAGCGTGCTCGAGCGCGCGCGTGGCCTGCTCGACAAGGTCACCGCGTACGACTACGTGTTCCGCGCCGCGCAGCACCCGACCGCGGCGGCCGCGGCAGCCGGTGCCGGTGGCACGATCACGTTCGCCAGCGCCGGCGTGGAAGCGGCGCCGCTGCCCAAGTTCGCGCCCGAGGAGCTTGGCGACTGCATCGACTGCACGATCTGCGTGCAGGTCTGCCCCGTCGGCATCGACATCCGAAACGGCCTGCAGTACGAGTGCATCGCCTGTGGCGCCTGCATCGACGCCTGCGATGACGTGATGGCGAAGGTCGGCTATCCGAAGGGGCTGATCCGCTACACCACGCAGAACGCCGTAGACGGACGCCGGACTCGTGTGATGCGCCCGCGGATCCTGATCTACGGCGGCCTGCTGGTCGCGCTGCTCGCCGCGTGGGGCTGGGGGGTGATGAACCGGGCGCAGCTCAACGTCGACGTGATCCGCGATCGCAACGCGCTCTATCGTGTCACCGCCGACGGCATCGACAACGGCTACACGCTCAAGCTTGCAAACAAGTCGGACAGCCCGCAGCGCTATCGCATCTCGATCGACGCCAAGGGCCTTGAACTGCGCGGTGTGCCCGCGGAGGTCGTGGTGCCGCCGCAGCAGGTCGTGCCGATCGAGGCCACCGTCCATGCCGGCAAGGGCATCGGCGGCCGGCGCCCGGTGCGCTTCACCGTCGAATCCGTGGACGGTCGCGTCCGCGAGAGCGTCGACAGCAGCTTCTTCGGACCGATGTGATGGACAAACGCGAACGTTCCAAGTGGTCGAATCCCGTGATGTGGCTGCTCGTCGGCCTGCCGGTCGCATCGGTGGTGTTCGGCATCGGGCTGGTTGTCATCGCCAGCCGTGATTCGAATGACGCCGTGGTCGACCCGGTGCGTCGCACGGCGCAGATGCAGGTGGTCGATCTTGGCCCGGACGCGCTCGCCCAGCGCAGGAAACTCAGCGCTGTGGTGCGCATTACAGGTGGCGCCGTCGAGGTGATCCCGGTCAGCGGGGACTTCGACCGCAAGGCGCCACTGCGACTCAGCCTCCTGCATCCGTCGCGCTCGGATGACGATCGCGTGCTCACGCTCGCGCCGACGGAAACCGGCTGGCGCGTGATGCAGGCGGTAGGCCTGGGCAACGACTGGAACCTCCGGCTGCAGCCGCTCGACAGCAGCTGGCGCATCGACGGACGACTGCCCAAGGGCCAGCAGGCCGCGCGCCTCGCACCCGCGCTGAAGGGTGCGGGCTGACGATCGTGGACATGCGCGCGGCCCCGGCCGACGCCGGCGTCGCATCCGGCTGCTGGCACTGCGGCGAGCCGCTGCCGGGCTCGCCCGCCCGGATGGAGGTGGACGGCGCATCGCGCGCCTTCTGCTGCGACGGCTGCGCGGCCGCGGCGCAGTGGATCCGCGAGTCCAATCTCGGCGACTACTACCGCCTGCGCAGCGAGCATGCGTCGCGCGTCGGGACCGAGCCGGCCGACTTCGCCATCTGGGACCGCGACGACGTGGTGGCGGGGCACGCGCGCGACGTCGAGGGCGGCCGCGAGATCACCGTGCTCACGGACGGCATGCGCTGCGCGGCCTGCGCATGGCTGATCGACCGTGCGCTGGCGAAGGAACCAGGCGTCCTCGACGTCGGCGCCAACGCCGTCACCGGGCGCATCCGATTGACTTGGGATCCGACGACGACCGCGCTCTCGGCGCCGCTGCGTCGCCTGGCGCTGCTCGGCTATCGCCCTTATCTCGCTGCGGGAACGCGTGACGAGGACGCGCGCCGTCGGGCGCGCAATCGTTCCCTGCTGCGGATCGGGCTGGCCTCGCTCGGCGCCATGCAGGCAATGATGTTCGGCGAGGCGCTCTATCTCGATACCAGCGGCACGATGGCGCCGGCGACGCGCGACTTCCTGCGCTGGATCACCTTCCTCGTATCGACGCCGGTCGTGTTCTATGCGGGCTGGCCATTCCTCGAAGGTGCGTGGCGCGAGCTTCGCCACCGCCGGCTGGGCATGGACGTGCTGGTGTCCACGTCGACGCTGCTGGCCTACCTCGCGAGCGTGGTCGAAACCGTGCGCGGCGGCGCCCACGTCTGGTACGACGCGGCGGTGATGTTCGTCTTCCTGCTGCTGGTTGCACGCACGCTCGAAGCGCATGCGCGCGCGGCGGCAAACGCGCAGGTGGACGCGCTCGCGCGCGCGCGGCCCGTGCTGGCGACGCGCGAGTTCGCGGACGGCACGCGCGAGACCGTGCCGGTCGCGGCGCTGCGCGTCGGCGACATCGCCCACGTAGCGGCCGGCGAACCCGTACCCGCCGACGGACGGCTGCTCGACGCCGAGGCGCGCTTCGAGGAGGCGCTGCTAACCGGTGAACCGCATCCGGTCGCGCGCCACGAAGGCGACGCGGTATTCGCCGGAACGATCTGCCGCGATCGCCCGGCACGCATCCGCGTGATCCGTACCGGCGCCGATACGCGCCTGTCCGAGCTCACCCGCCTGGTCGAACAGGCGCAGGCCCACCGACCGCGTCTGGCGCAGGTGGCCGATCGCATCGCCGGCGTGTTCGTGATCGCGATGCTGCTTGTCGCCGGCGCGACCTTCGTCGCCTGGCAGATGCACGAGCCGGCGCGCGCGCTGGAAGTGACGCTGGCCGTGCTCGCCATTTCCTGCCCCTGCGCACTTTCGCTGTCGATACCGGCCGCGCTCGCGGCGGCGCACGGCGGCCTCGCCAAGATCGGCATGCTCGCCACGCGTCCCGATGCGCTCGACCGCCTTGCACGGGTCACGGACGTCGTCTTCGACAAGACCGGCACGCTGACCGACGGCGGCGCCCGGCTGGAGCGTGTCGACGCGTTCGATATCCACAACGACGATGCGCTGCGCATCGCCGCCGCGCTGGAGGCCGGCAGCACACACCCGCTCGCGGCTGCGTTCACCCAGGGGAACGCCCCCTCCGCCACCGGCATCCGCGTCATCGGCGGGCTCGGAATCGAAGGCATGGTGGAAGGACGTCGCTGGCGCATCGGCCGCGGGGACTTCGCCGCGGGCCGCGAGGACGACGGCGCCGTGTGGCTTGGCGATGGCGAGCACCCTGCCGCGCGCTTCGAAATCGGCGAATCCATGCGCGAAGACGCGATGGATACCGCGGCAGCGCTCCATGCCCAGGGCCTGCGCCTGCATCTCGCCAGCGGGGATGCGGCCGAGCGTGTCGCTGCCCTCGCCTCGCGCATCGGCATCGACGACGCGAGGGCGCGCCAGACGCCGGAGGACAAGCTTGCGTACGTGCGCCGGCGGCAGAGCGAGGGCCGCGTCGTCGCGATGGTCGGCGATGGCCTGAACGACGCGCCTGTTCTGGCCGGTGCCGATGTCTCCATCGCGATCGGTACGGGCGCCGCACTCGCGCAGCGCGCGGCGGATCTGGTCCTCGCCGGCCGTTCGCTGGCGCGCCTGCCGCAGGCGGTTTCGCTGGCACGCCGCACGCGCGCGATCATTCGCCAGAACTTGGGCTGGGCACTCGCGTACAACGTGCTTGCGCTTCCGGCCGCAGTCATGGGGCTCGTGCCACCATGGCTTGCGGCGTTGGGCATGAGTGCATCGTCGCTCGTCGTCACCCTGAACGCGCTGCGTCTCGCGCGGAGACCCGAATGACCATCCTGCTGCTTCTCATTCCGCTCAGCCTGATGCTGCTCGGCGTGGCCGTTTGGGCATTCTGGTGGGCGGTCAAGCGCGGCCAGTTCGACGACCTCGACACGCCCGCCATCGACATCCTTCGCGACGATCCCAAGCAGCCCGATTGAGATGGACGTGGCCTGGCTGACGCTGATGTCCGCGCTGCTGACGGGGCTCGTCGGCAGCGGGCACTGCGCGGTGATGTGCGGTGGCGTTGCCACCGGCTTTTCCGCGATGGCGCCACGCGCCGCCTGGCGATACGTGATCGAGCCGAACCTCGGCCGTGTGCTGGGCTATGCAGCCGCCGGCGCCGTGGCAGGCGGGCTGGGCCATGCCATCGTCGATGTGGCGGCCCTGCCTTGGCTGCGTACCGGGCTACGCGTCGCGACGGGACTGATTCTGTTGGTCGTCGGTATCAGGCTGCTCGCGGGGCAACGCGGTACGTCGCGCTACGCGAGCCTCGGTGGCGGCGTCTGGCGTGCGCTCAAGCCGCTGCAGCGGCGCTTGCTTCCTGCCAACACCACCGGTCGCCGTCTCGCGCTCGGTGCACTCTGGGGCTGGATGCCCTGCGGGCTCAGCACCACGCTTCTTACCGCTGCCTGGCTGCAGGCGAACGCCGGCAGTGGCGCGCTTACGATGGCGGCGTTCGGCATGGGAACGCTTCCGGTGATGCTGCCGCTGACGTGGTCAGGCCACCATATCGGACGACGCCTGTTAAACGGCCCGCTGCGGCCCGCGGTCGGCATGCTGGTGATGGGCGCGGGCCTGCTGACGATCGCCGCACCGATGCTGATGACCGCCGTGCCGGCGCTGCACGGCCCGCTCGCGGCGCTCGGCTGCCTGCCGGCCTGACGCGGCTCAGCCGCTGCGCGCGCCCTTCTTCGGCGGTGCGTCGCCCTCGGCGCCGTGCGCGAGCCGCTGCAGCTCGTCCATGTCGAGGATCTCGACCTTGCGACCGTGCACGGCGATCACGCCGTCCTCCTGCAGACGGGTGAAGCCGCGGCTGACCGTCTCCAGCGCCAGGCCGAGGAAGCGCGCGATGTCCTCGCGGCTCATCGGCAGGCGCAGACGGTCCGCCGCCTGCCCGATCTTCTCGAAGCGCTCGCTCAGCCCGTGCAGGAACAGCGCGATGCGTTCGCTGGCCTGACGGCGCACGAGGATCTCGCGATGGTCCTGGTCGCGGCCGACGCTCTGCCCGATGACGCGCATCAGTTGCCGCTGCAGCCCGGGAATCCGCGCCGCCACGCCCGACAGGTCGTCGAACGGCACTTCGCAGACGTTGGCGCGCGTGAGGGCGACCGCCTCGCAGCGATGCTCGCCCGAACCCAGCGCATCCAGGCCGATCAGCTCGCCCGGCAGGTGGAAGCCGATCACCTGCTCCTCGCCATCCTCGCTGACCAGCACGGTCTTGAACGCGCCGTCGCGCGCGACGAACACCGAATCCATGCCGTCGCCCTGCCGGAACAGACGCTCGCCCACCTCGACCGGGCGCTTGCGTTTGACGATCTCGTCCAGGCGCTCAAGCTCCTCGCGGCCGATGCCCGCGGGCAGGCAGAGCTGCTGCAGCGTGCAATGCGCACAGCCGCGTCGAAGGGTCAGCACGTCGATGGGAGTGGTCGCCATGAGTCCGGTAAACAACGCCGACGGACGCGGTGCGTCGATGTGCGAAGGTTACGCCTGTTGCGTCGGATCCGCGTCAGCGCGGCCACGACGCCAATGCGCATGGGTCACCCGGGATCGCGATCGGCGTCACAGACGCGCGTCACCGCGTCAGGCTGCCTGGCGTTCACGTCGGGCATACGGCGACAGGCGTCGCACGATCGCGCCCTCGTCCGCCGCCGACAGCTCCGCCGAACCGAACATGTCGAGCTGGTCGACCAGCTCGGCGCTGAGCATCGCCTTTTCGACTTCCGCGAAGCCCAGCGGAAACACACCGACCGGCCAGACGTCGCGCGGTCGCGCATCGCGTCGAATCACGACGTTACGCCCGTTCTCGTCCCAGCAGAGGTTGATGTCCAGCATGCGCGTACACCCCGTTTCACAGGGCGAGAACGATAACAGCCGCCCAGTGATTACGAGGCCGCTATCACATCCCGATTCAGGCACGCGTCACCCTATTTCGCTGCTGCCTCACCGGTGTGATCGACGTGACCGGCGCCTTTGGGGCGTTGATTCAAGGCCGCTTTGCCGCGCTCCCAACGTCCCAAGCCGTAGCGTTCTTGGCCCAAGCAGGTCCATCACCGGGAGTCTCCATGCGCGCACTCGTCTACAACGGCCCCCGAGACGTCTCCGTCGTCGATCGCCCCGATCCGAAGATCGAGAAGCAGACGGACGTCATCGTCCGTATCACCACGACCAACATCTGCGGCTCCGACCTGCACATGTACGAGGGGCGCACGACCGTCGAGAAGGGCAAGGTCTTCGGCCACGAAAACCTCGGCGAGGTGATCGAGGTCGGCTCCTGCGTCGAACGCGTAAAGGTGGGCGACCGCGTCTGCCTGCCGTTCAACATCGGCTGCGGCTTCTGCGAGAACTGCGAACGCGGCTTCAGCGCAGCCTGCCTCACTGCAAACCCGGGCAACGTCGGCGCGGCCTACGGCTACGCGGAGATGGGTCCCTACGACGGTGGCCAGGCCGAATACCTGCGCGTGCCGTTCGCCGACTACAACTGCCTGGTGCTGCCCGAGGACGCGCAGGAAAAGGAGAACGACTACGTCATGCTCTCCGATATCTTTCCCACCGGCTATCACGCGACCGAGCTCGCCGGCGTGCAGCCGGGCGAGAGCGTCGTTGTATACGGCGCAGGCCCCGTGGGGCTGATGGCCGCGTATTCCGCGATGATCCGCGGCGCACACCAAGTGATGGTGGTCGACTCGCAGAAGGATCGCCTCGCGCTTGCGGAAAAGATCGGCGCGATCGCGATCGACGATACCGAGAACCGCGGCGTCGAGCAGGTGCTCGAACTGACGAAGGGCAAGGGCGCCGACCGCGGCTGCGAATGCGTCGGCTACCAGTGCTTCAACTGCGCCGGCCACGAAGTGCCGAATCTCACGATGAACAACCTGGTCAAGACGGTGAAGGCGACCGGCAGCATCGGCTGCGTCGGGGTTTTCATGCCGCAGGACCCGGGCGGCGCGGACGAGCTCGCCAGGAAGGGCCAGATCGCCTTCGATTTCGGCGAGTTCTGGACCAAGGGCCTGCAACTCGGCACCGGCCAGGCGAGCGTCAAGAAGTACAACCGCTACCTGATGAATCTGATCCACGCCGGCAAGGCGAAGCCGTCGTTCATCGTGTCGCACGAACTGCCGCTGGAGCAGGCGCCGGATGGCTACCGCAACTTCGACGCGCGCAAGGACGGTTGGACGAAGGTGCTGCTCAAGCCGGGCAAGTAAGCGTCCTGCACGCGCATGCCACGTCTGCATGCGCGTGCAGTTGGGCCTGCCTTCAGCCGAGCCAAACGCGGCCAGCCGACGTGCACGGAAGCCAATGGGACTCGCGGCGGTGCGAGCACACAGTGCCGAATAGGATTCGTCGAACCCGGAAAACAAAAAAGCCACCATACGGTGGCTTTTTTTTCGTCCCGCCTGACGCTGCGGGATATCCCATGCATCGATCCGTAGCGGTTTCGATGCCTCGACTAGTTGGCGCGCCCGGAAGGATTCGAACCTCCGACCCCCAAGTTCGTAGCCTGGTGCTCTATCCAGCTGAGCTACGGGCGCCTAGTCGAAAAATTATGACGTCCGATTCACTGCACGTCAACTTTTTCGTCGCGATCTCGATGGTGCTTTCGATCGCTGCCGCGATGCGGCGGTACAACTGGCGGAGACGGAGGGATTCGAACCCTCGATGGAGCTTTTGACCCCATACTCCCTTAGCAGGGGAGCCCCTTCGGCCTCTCGGGCACGTCTCCGGGAACAACTCTCGCTTCGATGCGAGGGCGCGATGTTAACGCCCCGACGCCGATGCGGCAATCCGTCAGCCCTGCGTGCCGTCCGCGGATTCGTCGCGGACATTGTCGCCGCGCTGGATGCGCTGATAGATCTCTTCTCGATGCACGGCCACGTCCTTCGGCGCGGTGATGCCGATGCGGACCTGGTTGCCCTTGACGCCGAGCACGGTGACGGACACCGAGTCGCCGATCATCAGGGTTTCGCCGACGCGACGCGTCAGGATGAGCATTACGACCTCCTTGACCCGGCAGACCGCCGGGGGCGCGACCGATGCCGCGCACAGATATTTGGACACAAACGCCCGCCATGGTAGCGAGCAGCCATTTCAAGCCGCAAGGAAGCTGTTCACACTCCCGCAGCAGCCGTACGTTCCTTCACCAGCCCGGCAACCTCGCCGAGCGCGGCTCGCAATGCGGGGCCATCCTCGCCTCCGCCCTGCGCCATGTCGGGCCGTCCACCGCCCTTGCCGTTGATCCGCCGGGCCACGTCGCCGAGCAGATCGCCGGCCTTGACGCGGCCCAGCGCACTGCCGCCGACACCGGCGACGAGCGAGGCCTTTCCATCCTGGACGCCCGCGAGAACAACAACGGCATCGACCAGCTGTTGCTTTAGCCGGTCCACCGATTCGCGCAGCGCCTTCGCATCGAATCCTTCCAGACGCGCGGTCACCACCTTGATGCCGTTGACGTCGACCGCGGATGACGCGAGGTCGGCCGTCGCACCCGAGGCGGCCTTCGCCTTCAGAGACTCGAGCTCGCGCTCGAGGCGGCGCTGGCGCTCGACCAGCGAACGCAGCTTTTCCGGCAGCTCTGCTCGCGGCGCGCCGACCACGCGCGCGGCCTCATCGAGGCGGTGCATTTCCGACGAAACGTAGTCCAGCGCAGCCTGCCCGGTCACCGCTTCAATGCGGCGCACGCCGGCGGACACGCCGCCTTCCGAGAGGATCTTGAACAGGCCGATGTCACCGGTGCGCGATACGTGCGTGCCGCCGCAGAGTTCCGTCGAGGTGTCGCCCATGCGCAGCACTCGCACGTGCTCGCCGTACTTCTCGCCGAACAGCGCCAGCGCACCGAAGTCGAGCGCTTCCTGCATGCCCATGTGGTGGATTTCCGCCGCGTGGTTGGCGCGGATCTCCGCATTGACCTGGCGCTCGATCTCCGCGAGTTCCGCGGCCGACACGGGCTGGAAATGCGAGAAGTCGAAGCGAAGGCGATCCGGCGCCACCAGCGAGCCCTTCTGCGCGACGTGCTCGCCGAGCAGGCGGCGCAGTGCGGAATGCAGCAGGTGCGTCGCCGAGTGGTTGAGCACCGTAGCCGCGCGGCGCTCGCCGTCGACAGAACCCATCAGGCGGTCGCCCTTCGAGAGCCGGCCGGTCTGCAACGCGCCCATGTGGCCGTGGAACTGGCCGGCGAACTTCAGCGTGTCGCGCACGACGAAACGCATGCCCTTCTCGTCCAGCTCGCCGGAATCGCCGACCTGGCCGCCGCTCTCGGCGTAGAACGGTGTGCGGTCGAGGATGACGACGGCCTCGTCGCCCGCCTCGATCGAATCGACCGGGCGGCCGTCCTTGAGGATCGCGAGCACTTCCAGCCCACCTTCGACGAGCTTGTCGTAGCCGAGGAAGTCCGTCGCGGGCAACTGCGCGGCGAGTTCGGCCGGCAGCGTGGTGGCGTTGCCGAACTTGCCTGCGGCGCGCGCACGATCCTTCTGCTCGGTCATCAGGCGCTCGTAATCCTCCATCGCGGAGGGCTCGAGCTCTGCGCTGTCGCGCTCGCGCACGATGTCGGCGATGAGGTCGGGCGGGCAGCCGTAGGTATCGTGCAGCTGGAACAGCTGCTCGCCGTCGATGCGGCCGCCGTTGCGCTGCAGATAGCCTTCCAGGCGCTGCATGCCGGCGTCGAGCGTCTGCGCGAACGCGGCTTCCTCGGCCCTGAGCGCGCGCTCGACCAGCTCGCGCTTGTCGGCAAGCTCGGGATACGCGTCGCCCATCACCTCGACGAGCGTGCCCACCATCTTCCAGAACGTGCCGTCGGGCTTGAGGCCGTCGAGCTTCCAGATGTGGCGGATCGCGCGGCGGATGATGCGGCGGAGCACGTAGCCACGGCCTTCGTTCGAGGGCAGCACGCCGTCGACAATCAGGAAGGAACACGCGCGGATGTGGTCGGCGATGACGCGCAGCGACTTGTTGTCGAGGTCGCTGCGACTGGTGAGGCGCGCGGCTTCGGCGATCAGGCGCTGGAAGATGTCGATCTCGTAGTTGCCGTGCACGCCCTGCAGCACGGCCGCCATGCGCTCCAGGCCCATGCCGGTGTCGACGCACGGCGCAGGCAGCGGCAGCAGCGTGCCGTCGGGCTGACGGTCGAACTGCATGAAGACGTTGTTCCAGATCTCGATGAAGCGGTCGCCGTCCTCGTCGGGCGAGCCCGGCGGGCCGCCGGCGATGTGCGCGCCGTGGTCGTAGAAGATCTCGGTGCACGGGCCGCAGGGGCCGGTGTCGGCCATCTGCCAGAAGTTGTCCGACGCGAACGGCGCGCCCTTGTTGTCGCCGATGCGGATGATGCGGTCGACGGGCAGGCCGATGTCGCGATGCCAGATGTCGAAGGCTTCGTCGTCGGTGTGGTAGACGGTGACGAGCAGGCGCTCGGCCGGCAGCTTCCAGACCTGCGTCAGCAGTTCCCAGGCCCAGGCGATCGCTTCCTTCTTGAAGTAATCGCCGAACGACCAGTTGCCCAGCATCTCGAAGAAGGTGTGGTGGCGCGCGGTGTAACCGACCTGGTCGAGGTCATTGTGCTTGCCGCCGGCCCGCAGGCAGCGCTGCACGTCTGCCGCGCGCACGTAGCCGGGCTTCTCGCTGCCGAGGAACACGTTCTTGAACTGCACCATGCCCGAGTTGGTGAACAGCAGCGTCGGGTCGTTGGCGGGCACCAGCGGGGCCGACGGGACGATCGTGTGGCCCTTGCTGCGGAAGAATTCGATGAAATCGCTGCGGATTTCGGACGTGGTTTTCATGCGGAGCCGCGGTCGGAGGTGGAGCCGGACAGCGCCACGGCCGCCTGGAGGCGGATCGGGCGTATCGAGTGGACCACGAAGAGTAACAGGCGACGGGCCCCTGCATACCCGCGCGGATGGACCGGTCAGTCCGCGGTCGGGAACCGGATTGCCGCCCGCACCACGTCGGACGGAAAGCCACGGCGCAGCAGGTAGTCCCCCGCCTTGCGTTCGCGCAGGCGCGGATCCTCGATCCTCGCGAAGCGGCGTTCGACAAAGTCGCGCGCGATTTCGGTCCAGTCGCCCTCGAATTCGTCCAGAGCCGAATGGCGGACCTCGGCCGGGAGATCGTGCGTTCCGAGTTCGGCGCGGATGTGCAGCGGGCCGTAGCCATTGGCCGCGCGGCTGCGGACCAGGCTCTCGGCGAAGCGGCGGTCGTCCTGCCAGCCGGCGCCGGTCAGTTTGTCCACGGCCGCCTCGACTTCGGCGGCATCGACGCCGCGCGAGACCAGCTTGCGGGTCAGCTCCTTGCGCGAGTGCTCGCGCCGGGTGAGCAGGCCGAGTGCCCGCTGCATCGCGGTGGCCGGCTTCCGCTCGCGCTTCGGGCGACGACGGGTATCGCCTTCGCCGCCGAACAGGCTTTCGTAAGCCGGGCCGGCGTCGGCGCCGCCTTCCAGGAAGTTCCCGGAGGTCGGCTCGTCAGGGCGATCGCTGTCCAACATTGGCTGGACCGCGGGAGCAGTGTTGTCCCCGGCGGTATCGGCCCAGTTCGAGGAGGTGGGACCCGCCTGCCGCGCCCGCGTGTCGTCGGCAACGCGTGCGCGATCGCGTCCGTCCGCCGGGGCGTTTCGAGCGTGCGATTTCTTCGCCGATCGGCTCGCGGTTTTCGACGGGGCATCGAAATCCTCCGGCGCGAACAGGTCCGACAACCGCACGATGCCCTGCGGCTCGGACGACGCAAACGACTCGGCCCCGGGCTGTTCGCCCGGGGCCGAGTCGCGATCCCGTGGGGGGCGCGGCCGTGCCATCGCCTCGATCAGGCGTCGGCTTCGGCTTCCGCCGGATTGATCTCCTCCGGCACGAACTTCTCGCGCAGGGCGGCCTCCAGCTTGGCGGCCATCGCCGGGTTCTCCTTGAGGAACTGGCGAGCGTTCTCCTTGCCCTGCCCGATGCGCTCACCGTCGCAGCTGTACCACGCACCCGACTTCTCGACGAGCTTGGCGTCCACGCCCATGTCGATCAGCTCGCCCTCGCGGGAGATGCCCTCGCCGTACAGGATCTCGGTGACGACCTGCTTGAACGGCGGCGCCAGCTTGTTCTTGACGACCTTGATGCGGGTCTGGTTGCCGATGATCTCGTCGCCCTTCTTGATCGAGCCGATGCGGCGGATGTCGAGACGGACCGAGGCGTAGAACTTGAGCGCGTTGCCGCCCGTGGTGGTCTCGGGGCTTTGGCCCGGCATCATGATGCCGATCTTCATGCGCAGCTGGTTGATGAAGATCACCAGCGTGTTGCTGCGCTTGATGTTGCCGGTGAGCTTGCGCAGCGCCTGCGACATCAGGCGGGCCTGCAGGCCCGGCAGCTGGTCGCCCATCTCGCCTTCGATCTCCGCCTTCGGCGTGAGCGCGGCGACCGAGTCGATCACGACCATGTCAACCGCGTTCGAACGCACCAGCATGTCGGCGATCTCGAGCGCCTGCTCGCCGGTGTCGGGCTGTGAGAGCAGCAGGTCGTCGACGTTGACGCCCAGCTTGGCGGCGTAGATCGGGTCGAGCGCGTGCTCGGCGTCGATGAAGGCCGCCGTGCCGCCCTTCTTCTGGCATTCGGCGATCGCCTGCAGGGTCAGCGTGGTCTTGCCCGACGACTCCGGGCCGTAGATCTCCACCACGCGGCCGCGCGGCAGGCCGCCGATGCCGAGCGCGATGTCGAGCATCAGGGAACCCGTGCCGACGGTCTCGACGGCTTCGACGCTGCGGTCGCCCATGCGCATGACCGAACCCTTGCCGAACTGCTTCTCGATCTGGCCGAGAGCCGCTGCAAGCGCGCGCTTCTTGTTCTCATCCATTGACGGGTTCCTGGTGTTCATTGGTGTAGGAGGATTCTCGTGTGCGGACATCGCAGGGGTTGAGACGATGGCATCCGCAGCTGAACTTTGCGATGAGCGGCAGCCCGGCGCCGTCGGTCGAGCCGCTCGGCGGTCGTAGGAAATGTCCGCGGCGTCAGCCGGAAACGTCGACGATCGGCGTCGACTGCGAGGTCGAGCGCACCAGCCCGATCGAGTACTCGCAGTCGAACTTGCTGACGTAGCCTTCGGCGCTGTCGGCCACCACTTCGCCGTTCGCCGCGACGAGGCGCCACCGCCACTGCAGGGACAGAAGCGAGTCGCCGGAACGGTAGATCTCGAACTTCATGCGCGCGGCCTCAGCGGTTCGGCCGCACGAGGCCGCAGTACAGGCCTTCGATCGCGAAGTCCTGGTCCGAGCCGACTTCGATCGGCGCGAAGTCGGGGTTGCGCGGCAGCAGGCGGATACGGTCCTTGGCGATCTTCAAGAGCTTCACGGTGATCGCGTCGTCGATACGGGCGACGACGATCTGCCCCGAGCGCGCCTCGTTGGTCCGATGCACACCGATGAGGTCGCCATCGAAGATGCCCTCGTCGCGCATCGAATCGCCCTTGACTCGCAGCAGGTAATCCGGCGCGGGCGCGAACAGGTTCTTGTCGAGTAGCACCATGTCGTCGGAACCGATGTCGGCACCGATCGGCAGGCCCGCAGCCACCTGGCCGAGCACCGGCAGCTGCAGCATGTCGGAGGCATTGGCAGCCGGCCGGTTCGGCGTGGCCACGAGACGGATGCCCCGCGCCTGCCCCGGCACCCGGCGGATCGCGCCGGCCTGCTCGAGCGCCTGCAGGTGGTACTGCGCGGCGCGGACGCTGGAGAAGCCGAAGACCTCGGCGATTTCCGTCTGCGACGGCGGCACGCCGTCGGCCTCGATGCGCTCGGCGATCATTTCGAGGATCGCCTGCTGGGTGTCGGTCAGGTTCATTAGTAGCAATACTACTAACTCGACCACCAACCGCAAGACCGCTCGTCAGCCCGCGTGCTCGATCAGTCCCCGCAGCGCCCGGCCCACGGTCTGGCGCCGGACGGCCTCGCGGTCGCCCTCGAAATGGAAGACGGCCGCCTGCGGGTAGCCGCCGCGGCGCTTCCAGCCGATCCAGACCGTGCCGACGGGCTTGTCCGGGGTGCCGCCACCCGGCCCCGCGATACCGGTGACGGCGACCGCCAGGCTGGCCGCCGAGTGCACCAATGCGCCCGAGACCATCTCGACCACCGTCTCGCGGCTCACCGCGCCGTGCGTTTCCAGCGTGTGCGGATTCACGCCCAGCAGTGCCTGCTTGGCCTCGTAGCTGTAGACCACCATCCCGCAGTCGAACCAGGCGGACGAGCCGGCGAGGTCGGTCAGCGTCTTGGCGATCCAGCCGCCGGTGCAGCTTTCGGCAGTCACCACGGTGAGGTGGCGGTCGAGCGCGGCGCGGGCGAGGATTTCGCCTAGGCAGCGCAGGTCGTTGTCGGTGGGAAGGTCCATGCGGCCATTATGGACGGCGGTCGCGGGCATACTGTCGCCCCGCCGGACCACCCCGCCCGGCCTGCCCGACCGACGCATCCCGTGCCAGACGCCAGCGCCGACGTCCGCTCCGCCGACGCCCATACCCCGCTCATGCGGCAGTTCTTCGCCTGCAAGGCGGAGCACCCGGACGTGCTGCTGTTCTTCCGGATGGGGGATTTCTACGAACTGTTCTACGACGACGCCCGCAAGGCCGCGCTGCTGCTGGACATCACGCTGACCCAGCGCGGCAGTTCGGCCGGCCAGCCGATCCCGATGGCCGGCGTGCCGCACCACTCCGCCGAGAGCTACCTCGCGCGGCTCGTAGCGCTGGGCGAGTCGGTCGCGATCTGCGAGCAGATCGGCGACCCCGCCGCGAGCAAGGGCATCGTCGAGCGCAAGGTCGTGCGCATCGTCACGCCGGGCACCGTCACCGACGAGGCGCTGCTCGACCAGCGCCGCGACACGCTGCTGCTGGCCGTCGCGCGCGGGAAGAACGGCTGGGGCCTGGCCTGGGCCGATCTTGCCGCCGGGCGCTTCCTGTGCAACGAGGTGGCGAACGAGGACCAGCTCGAAGCCGAGATCGCGCGCCTCGATCCCGCGGAGGTGCTCTGCCCCGACGAGGACTCGGTGCCGGCATGCATCGCGGCCCGCACCGGCCTGCGCCGCCGCGCGCCCTGGCTGTTCGACCTCGACAGCGGCCGCCGCCAGTTGCTGCGCTTCTTCGCCGTACATGACCTCACCGGCTTCGGCATCGACGACCGCCCGCTCGCCGTCGCCGCGGCGGCCGCGCTCTTGGGCTACGTCGAGGAGACGCAGAAGCAGCGGCTGCCGCACCTGACCTCGATCTCGGTCGAGTCGGGCGACGGCGCGATCGCGATGAACGCCGCGACGCGACGTCATCTCGAACTCGACACGCGCATCGACGGCGACACCCGCCACACCCTGCTGGGCGTGCTCGATTCCACCGTAACGCCAATGGGCGGGCGCCTGCTGCGCCGCTGGCTGCACCGCCCGCTGCGCGATCGCGGCGTGCTGCGCCTGCGCCACAACGCGGTCGCCACGCTGATGGATTCGCGCGCCGACGACTCGCTGCGCGAGCGGCTGCGCGCGGTGGGCGACGTCGAGCGCATCCTCGCCCGCGTCGCACTGCGAAGCGCGCGTCCGCGCGACCTTTCGACACTGCGCGACGCGCTCGCCATGTTGCCCGGCCTGCGCGATGCGCTGGCGCCGCTCGACGCCCCGCGCCTTCAGGCCTTGCGCGACGAGCTCGGCGAGCACCACGCGATGGCCGCCTACCTCGCCGAGGCGATCGTCCCGCAGCCGCCCGTGCTCGCGCGCGACGGCGGCGTGTTCGCTGACGATTTCGACGCCGAGCTCGACGAGCTGCGCCGCCTGTCGACCAACGCCGACCAGTTCCTCGTCGACCTGGAGGTGCGCGAGCGCGAGGCGACGGGCATCACGACGCTGAAGGTCGGCTACAACCGTGTTCACGGCTACTACATCGAGGTCAGCAAGGCGCAGGCCTCGCGCGCGCCGGCGCACTACACGCGCCGCCAGACACTGACCGGCGCCGAGCGCTACATCACCGAGGAACTCAAGCAGTTCGAGGACAAGGTGCTGAGCGCCCGCGAGCGAGCGCTGGCCCGCGAGCGCCTCCTGTACGAGCAGTTGCTCGACGCGCTCAACGAGGGGCTGGAGCCGCTCAAGCGCTGCGCTGCGGCACTCTCGGAACTGGACGTGCTCGCCTGCTTCGCCGAGCGCGCGCAGGCGCTGGACTGGGCGCAACCCGAACTCACCGAGCATCCGGGCATCCGCATCGAGCGCGGGCGTCATCCGGTCGTCGAGGCCGTGCGCGACGCGCCGTTCGAGCCCAACGACCTGATCCTCGACTGCGCGCCCGACCACGCCGGCCGCCGCATGCTGGTGATCACGGGCCCGAACATGGGCGGCAAGAGCACGTACATGCGGCAGAACGCGCTGATCGTGCTGCTCGCGCACATCGGCAGCTTCGTGCCGGCGTCGATGGCGGTGATCGGTCCGATCGACCGCATCCTTACCCGCATCGGCGCAGGCGACGACCTCGCGCGCGGCCAGTCGACCTTCATGGTCGAGATGGCGGAGACGAGCTACATCCTCCACCACGCCACGGACCGCTCGCTGGTGCTGATGGACGAGATCGGCCGCGGCACGTCGACCTACGACGGCCTGGCGCTGGCCGAGGCCTGCGCGCGGCATCTGGCGGGCGTCAATCGCGCCTACACGTTGTTCGCCACGCACTATTTCGAGCTGACGCGCCTCGCCGAGCCCGGCAGCGGCATCGCCAACGTGCACCTCGACGCCGTCGAGCACGGCGACCGTCTGGTGTTCATGCACGCGGTGAAGGACGGCCCGGCGGACCGGAGCTTCGGACTGCAGGTCGCGGCACTGGCCGGCCTGCCGAAGGCGGTCGTCGCGCAGGCGCGCGCGCGGCTGGCGGAACTCGAGCAGCAGCGGCCGGACGCTCCGCGTCCGCCGATGACGGCGTCGGCGCTCGAATCGCCGCAGCAGTTCGCGCTGTTCCCACCGAGTTCGGCTGCGCTGGATGCGCTGGCCGGCATCGACCCGGACGACCTCACGCCAAAGCAGGCGCTCGAGGCGCTGTACCGGCTGCGCTCGCTGCTCTAGGCGGCTTCGGGGGCCGCCGTCGTCGCCGGACGGCACAGCAGGCGGCGCCACAGCGGCAGCGTGAGCATCGCCAGCGGCGCGAAGAACGGCGCGAGCTGTGCGAGCGCGAGCGCGGTGATCGATGCGCAGATCGTCGCGATGCCGCGCCCGCGGATGAAGCGCACGTCGTCGGCGGTCGTGGTCGACGCGCGCATCGCCGGCCCGGTCGCCAGCGTGTTGACGCGCAGGTTGAGCAGCGCGGTCACCAGCATCCAGCCCCAATAGAGCGACGCCGGTACGCGGGCGCCGGCGTACTCGCTCATGAAGGCCGTGAGGAACGGCATGAAGGCGATCGCGCCCAGCAGCATCAGGTTCCAGCCGACGATGCGCTGCGAGAACCGCGAGGCCAATGACATCGCGCGATGGTGGCCGGCCCAGAAGGCGCCAATCACGCCGAAGCTTACGAAGAAGCCGATGAGGTTCGGCAGCAGGTGCCAGAGCGCCCGCCAGTACGCCATGTCGCCGACGCCTCGCGGCACTTCGGGCACATGCACCTCGATCACCAGCAGCGTGATCGCGATGGCGAAGACGGCATCGGAAAAGAACGTCAGCCGCTCGAGCGGCTGGTCGACGTGATCGGTCATGGCATCTCCCCTGTCGCCCGATTGTTCGCCGACGGGCTCCTGCGTCGCAAGCAGATGGATATAGGCCTGGCCTATCACAGCGGTCCGAACAATCGATTTCCGTCGAGGCCGCCTACCGCCTAGCTTGGCCGCACCACCGAGGAGTCACCAATGAGCAGCCCCGACCCCAACGCCGCGCAGTGCCCAGTCATGACGACCACCGCCGGCAACCCCATCGCCGACAACCAGAATTCGCTCAGCGCCGGCCCGCGCGGCCCGCTGCTGCTGCAGGACTACCAGCTGGTCGAGAAGCTCGCCCACCAGAACCGCGAGCGCGTGCCGGAGCGCGTCGTCCACGCCAAGGGCTGGGGCGCGTACGGCAGCCTCACCGTGACCGGCGACATCAGCCGCTACACGAAGGCGAAGCTGTTCTCCGAGATCGGCAAGAAGACCGACCTGCTGATCCGCTTCTCCACCGTTGCCGGCGAGATGGGCGCCGCCGACGCCGAGCGCGACGTGCGCGGCTTCGCCGTGAAGTTCTACACCGAGGAAGGCAACTGGGACCTCGTCGGCAACAACACGCCGGTGTTCTTCATTCGTGATCCGATGAAGTTCCCCGACTTCATCCGCACGCAGAAGCGCCACCCGCGCACCAACCTGCGCTCGCCGACGGCGATGTGGGATTTCTGGTCGCTCTCGCCCGAGTCGCTGCACCAGATCACCATCCTGTTCTCCGACCGCGGCCTGCCCACCGACGTGCGCCACATGAACGGCTACGGCTCGCATACCTACAGCTTCGTCAACGACGAAGGCCAGCGCGTGTGGGTGAAGTTCCACTTCAAGTCGATGCAGGGTCATCGCCACTGGACGAACGCCGAGGCCGCCGAAGTCGTCGGCCGCACGCGCGAATCCACGCAGGAGGACCTGTTCGCGGCCGTCGAGCGCGGCGACTACCCGCGCTGGCGGATGTGCGTGCAGATCATGACCGAGGACATGGCGGACGAGTGGTCGGCGCGCACCGGCTGGAATCCCTTCGACCTCACCAAGGTGTGGCCGCACAAGGATTTTCCGCTGATAGAGGTGGGCGTGGTCGAACTCAACCGCAATGCCGACAACTACTTCGCCGAGATCGAGCAGGCCGCGTTCTCGCCCTCGAACATCGTGCCCGGCATCGGCTTCTCGCCGGACCGCGTGCTGCAGGGCCGCATCTTCGCCTATGCCGACGCGCACCGTTACCGCATCGGCACGCATTACGAGGCGCTGCCGGTGAACCGCCCGCGCTGCCCCGTGCACAGCTACCACCGCGATGGCTCGATGCGCTTCTTCGGCCTGCAGACCGGCAGCCCCGACGCGTACTACGAGCCGAATTCCGTCGCCGGCAGCGCACAGCAGGCGCCGCAGTACCGCGAGCCGCCGCTGAAGATCGGCGACATGGCCGACCGCTACAGCCATCGCGACGACCACGACGATTACACGCAGGCCGGCAATCTGTTCCGACTGTTCGACGAGGGCCAGAAACAGCGCCTGTTCGACAATATCGCCGCCGCGATGCAGGGCGTTCCCGAGGTGATCGTGCGTCGCCAGCTGGCGCACTTCGCCAAGGCCGACCCGGCCTATGCCGCCGGCGTGGCGCGCGCGCTCGCACCGGATCCGGCCGGCGACGATCGCCTCAAGGGCACCAGCGCGACCGACTCGGTCGAACCCGTGGCGAGCTGATCGCAAGCGTTTCCCGGTGCGAAGGCCCGGCTCCGGCCGGGCCTTTTTCGCGCGATCGACGTACGAGATGTTTCGATGGACGCCCGACACGGAGCCGCCATGAGCCATCGAATCCCCAACGACCCCGAACGCGTCAACGTCAACGACGAGCAGGAAGCGGCGTACTGGTGCCGCGAACTCGGCTGCAGCGCCGAGGAACTGCAGGAAGCCGTCAGCGCCGTCGGCGTGCAGGCCGCGGACGTGCGCCTGCACCTCGGCCAGGCGACGCGCGATCCGTCACGGGCCGTCGATGCCGTGCGTGGCTGACTGGCGCCCGCAATACGGAGAGACGCGATGAACGGTCCCCTGCTCGACGACCTCCACGACCAGCTGCGCGGCGAGCCCACGCGGCGCCTGGCCGAGTACCTCGACGTTTCGCGCGACGTGGCCACCGCTGCGACGGACGTCGCGCTGCGCGTGCTCATCGGCGCCACGCATCACGCGGTGCAGGGCGACGGAGGTGCCCGCGCGCTGCTGGGCGCGCTCGAGTTCGACCACCGCGGCGTCGACCCGTCCAACGCGCTCGCCACGGCGATCGCCGGAGGCGCCCGGCGCGATGCGGTGCTCGATGCGATCCTGGGCGAGCATCGCATCTCCACGGCGGACGGCGTCGCCACCGCGAGCGGCCTCGACAGCGTGCGTGCCGATGCGCTGCTGCGCGCGCTCGCCCCGACCCTCATGGCGTATCTGGCACGCCGCCTTTTCACGCCGGCGGACGCCGATGGCGCGACCACGCCGCGCGCCACGCCGGACGGGCTGCGCGCGGCGCTGGCCGCCGAGGTGGAAGGCATGCGCGGTCGCGAGCCGGCAGAGGCGATGCCGCATCGCGATGCGATCGCGGGCATGGACATGCCCGGCCTGGACGACGACGGGCTCGGCCCGCTACCGGTGCAGACGGCGGAAATGCGCAGCCCGCGCCCACGGCTCTGAGGCGCTCGTGGCGAAGCGCTCAGGCGGCGTCGATGTCGCCCAGCGCGCGGATAAGGCGGCGCGCACGCTTGTCGGGGCGCTGTTCGGGCGCGCGGTAGCCGTCGCGCGCCGCGGCCCGCTCCGCACGCGCCTGTTCGCGCAGCGCCTTTGATTCCTCTGTCTCGGCGTACAGCGCCTGCGCGACCGGTGCGGACCCGCGAACGGTACTCAGGCCCAGCACGCGTACCTCGAATCGCTCGTCGCCGCGCAGGATGCAAAGCGCATCGCCCTCCCTCACCGCGCGCGATGCCTTGACGCGCTGGCCGTCGACTTCTACGCGGCCGGTCTCGATCGCCTGCTTGGCGAGCGAACGGGTCTTGAAGAAGCGAGCGGCCCAGAGCCACTGATCGATGCGGACGGAAGCGAGCGGGAGGGATTCGGTCATGCGTTGGTGATGTCGGTTGGATCGGGGGTTCGGGCGGAAGCACGATACCGGCCGCGGCGAGCCGCTCGCGCAGCCGGACGACATGGCTACCGTTCCAGTAGACGCGGCGGCAGTCTCCGCAGCGGCTGAAGCGTGTGGCGCTGCGGCGGGCGCCAGCGGGTATGGCGTCGACCACGTTCGCCAGCTCTGTGGGCGCCACCACGCCGTTGCAATGGGCGCAGCGCGTGAACGGCGCGAAGGCCACGGCGAGTCCAAAGCGCGCGTTCATTTCGGCGAGCTGTTCGAGCGGCGCGGTCGCATACACGAAGGCTGCCGGCCCAAGGCGGGTGCGCTTGAGCAGGCCGGTGTCGCGCGTCAGCAGCACCCTGCCCTCGGCGGTGCCGAGGGCCACCAGCGCGTCGTCACCGGCATTGTTGCGGTAAGCGGTATCGATGCCCAGCAGGCGCAAATAGCCGGCAAGGCGGCCGAGGTGCACGTCGAGCACGAAGCGTGGCGGATCGCCGGCGGGCTGCACGAGCCGCGGAAACACGCTGATGGATTCGCCACCGCGCAGCCGATGCATGAGTGAAGCAATGCGGCCATCGACGATCACCCGCCCGATCTCGACATGCGGAATGCCGACGGACTCGATCGGATCCTTCAACGCGGGCGACCCATCGAAGCCCACCGCGAACGTGCCCCCCGGCGACGAGGCGCTAGGAACCGTTCCAGCCGCCCGTGGGCCCGCATTCCGCAGTCGCGACGCTCGATCGACACCTCATCAGCCTGACAGTCCGCGGTGCACGCGTCGTCGAGGGCCGCAAACGCGAACGGCCGCCCGAAGGCGGCCGTCGCAGAACCACTGCGGCGCGACTACTCGGCGGCAGCGGCGGCGGCGGCAGCAGCGGCCTTGGCCTTCGCGTTGCCGGCCAGATCTTCCTTGATGCGCGCCTTCTTGCCCTGCAGGCCACGCAGGTAGTACAGCTTGCCGGCGCGGACCTTGCCGCGGCGCTTCACGTCGACCGAGTCGATCGTGGCGGAGTGCGTCTGGAACACGCGCTCGACGCCGAAGCCGTGCGAGATCTTGCGAACCGTGAACGAGGAGTTCAGGCCGGCGTTCTTGATGCCGATGACCACGCCCTCGTAAGCCTGCACGCGCTCACGGTTGCCTTCCTTGACCTTCACGTTCACGACGACGGTGTCGCCCTGGCTGAACTCAGGAAGCTTGCGGGTGATCTGCTCGGCTTCGAAGTTCTGGAGCAGCGTATTGATGGACGGCTTGTTCATGGGCTTTTGCCTGTTGGTGTCGTTGTAGAGCCGCGAGTGCGCGTGGACCCGCGTGCCGGCTGGTGGAGCGAAGCCCGCAATTGTAGCGGGGTTTTCCTTTTGGTGGCTAGGGCTTAGCCGGTTTCCGGACCGGCGGTCGCGGTTCCGCCGGCGCCGGCGGCCGTTGCGGCCGCTTCTTCGCGGTAAGCCTGCAGCAGCTCGCGGTCGGCCTTGGAGAGCTCGCGCCCGTCCAGCAGGTCCGGGCGCCGCGCGGCCGTGCGCCCCAGCGACTGCATGCGCCGCCAGCGCGCGATGCGCGCGTGGTCGCCCGACAGCAGCACGTCCGGCACGCGGCCGAGGTCGTGCTCGACCGGCCGGGTGTAATGCGGGCAGTCGAGCAGTCCGTCCTCGAAGCTGTCCTGCTGGGCGGACTCGGTGTCGTTGAGCACGCCGTCCTGAAGCCGCGCGATCGCGTCGACCAGCACCGCGGCGGGCAGTTCGCCACCGGACAGCACGTAATCGCCGATCGAGACCTCCTCGTCGACCTCGGCGCGGATCAGACGCTCGTCCACGCCCTCGTAGCGGCCGCAGAGCACGATCAGCCGCGGCTCGGCGGCGAGGCGACGTACGCCGGCCTGATCCAGCCGACGCCCCTGCGGGCTCATGTAGACCACCCGCGAGGGCCCCTCGCCTGCCCGGCGCGCCGCGTCGAGTGCGCGGCGCAGCGGCTCGATCAGCATGACCATGCCGGGGCCGCCACCGAACGGGCGATCATCCACGCGGCGGTAGTTGCCCTCGGCGAAGTCGCGCGGATTGGTGCCGTGGATCGACAGCAGCCCGCGCTCCACCGCGCGCCCGACGACGCCGAAGGCCGCGCACTGCGCGACGAACTCGGGGAACAGGCTGACGACGTCGATGCGCATGCGTGGCTCGCGGGCCGCCGCGAAGCGCGGACGGCGTAGCTTCGACGCGGGACCCTGCGGCCCCGCGCGATCAGAAATCGGGATCCCAGTCGACCGTGATGCGGCCGGCGTCGAAATCGATGGCGGTGACGTACTGGGGGCGCACGAACGGGATCATCCGCTCGCGATCGCCGTCGCGGGCCACCAGCACGTCGTTGGCGCCCGTGGCGAACAGGTGGCTGACGCGCCCGAGCGCGACGCCCTCGACGTTCACCACCTCGAGCCCTTCGAGGTCGATCCAGTAGAACTCGCCCTCGGCGGGCCTGGGCAGCGCGGAGCGGTCGACGTAGACCTCGGTGCCGCGCATCGCCTCGGCGGCGTCGCGGTCCTCGACGCCCGGAATCTCGGCGGACAGGCCCTTGCCGACCTGCCGGCCGCGCACGCCCATCAGCTCGCGCTCGTTGCCGCGCGCGTCGCGGAGGATCCAGGGCCGGTAGCCGAAGATGGCCGAGCGCGGCTCGGTCCAGCTCTCGAGTTTCACTTCCCCACGAACGCCGAAGGCGCCGACCACCCTTCCAACAAGGATGCGGCGCCCCGGTTTGTTCGTATCGCTACCGCCCGCGCCATGCACGGGCGCGGACATCAGGCCGCGGCCTGCGCCTTGACGACCTGCTTGTAGAGGTCGGCGACCTTGTCGGTCATCTGGGCGCCGTTGCCGACCCAGTGCTGCACGCGCTCGACGTTCAGCTCGACGCGCTTGTCGTTACCCGAAGCGACCGGGTTGTAGTAGCCGACGCGCTCGATGTTGCGGCCGTCGCGGGCGCTGCGGCTGTCGGTGACGATGATGTGGTAGAAGGGGCGCTTCTTGGCGCCGCCACGGGTAAGACGGATCTTGACCATGAGGTTCTCGTGTTGCCCAGCTGCCGGAATGGCAGGGTAAGCCGGCGATTTTAACGGGAATTTCGCCGGCGGGGAACCCGGCGGGTCGGACGGGTCCCTCGCAGCCGCCGCTACCAGTAGTTCCCGACCGTCAGCAGCACTGCCGTCCGCTCCGGAAGATAGGTCTCCAGCGCCTGCTGGACTTCCAGCCCGGCGACCCACCTGTGCGGCCATGCATCGTACGCACTCCCGCCGTACCAGCGATTCCAGCGGACGCCTGCGCCAACCCGCAGGTCATCGTCGAAATGGCCGCCCTGCCAGCGGCCGTTCCATTGGATACGCGCGAAGGGCTCGACCGTGGCCCCCTGCCCCAACTTGAAATGCCTGCCGGCCTGGTAGTCGGCCGTCGCCGCGCTGTCGCCCGATTCCAGATAGTGGGCCGCGTCCAAATAGACGGTGTGCGACCACCAACCGGCCGTCGCGGCGTGCCAATCCCGCCCGATGGCGGGATGCGAGAGCGGCGCGGCGCTCACGCGCACGAGGGTGTCGTCGCGACGGATGTCGCGCGCGTCCAGCGCGAGCTGGCGCTCCACCGCGACATACACGATGCGATCCGCGAACGGTTTCCATCGAAGGCCGACACCGAACGTCGGCAGGTCGTCCGGCAGGATTCCACCCGACTGCGCGCCGGCGAACACGCGTCCGTAGACGGCCAGCGCATCACCGTCGGGCCGCCCGATCCGCTGGCCCAGCCAACGCTCGGCCTGGACCTGCGCGTAACTGCGGTAGCTGGCGCCGGGCACGTTCGCGTTGGCCGTGCCCGCGGTGTCGCCCAGTGTCGCGTCGGCAACCAAGCTCCAGGTGCGCCCGAGCTGTTCGTGCAGTCGTCGCAAGCGGAAGCGACGATCCGGGTCGGCCTCGACGGGCAACGCGTCCAACGCGGCACGCGCTGCGCGCTGCGCCCGTGAGTGCCGTGCGAGCCGCTGCTCCAGCTCGGCGACGTCCTCCGCGACCGTGGGGTCGTCCGGATGAGCTGCGCGGTACGCGTCGAGCTGCTCGACGGCCTCGGCTCGCCGGGCCGCGGCGGCGTAGGCATAGCCGAGTGAAGCGGCGTGCGAGAGGTCATCCGGCGCGAGCGCCCGCGCTCGCTCGAGGCTGTGCACGGCGCCGGCGAGATCGCCATCGGCCCGTTGAAGCTCGGCGAGGCGCGCGAGGTAGCGCGCATCTTCCCGGATCGCCAGTGCACGCTCGATCGCGGCGCGTTCCTGCGGACCGCCCTGCGCGAGGGAGCGGGAGCGCAGCCACCAATAAGCGTCCTCGGGCGCCGGGTGCCGCCGCGCGATTTCGTCGAGCCACGGCACGGCAGCGGCAGGAATGCCGGCGTCCACTGCGCTCTGTGCGGCAGCGACCAGATCCCCGGTCTCCAGCCCGGCCGGCGAGATGCGTTTCCATGCGGACACCGCGCCCGCCGGGTCGCCCGACGCATAGAGCGCGTTCGCGAGCCGCACCGAGGCCCGGTCGCCACCACCCCGCTCCACCGCCATGCGCAGTGCCGGGATCGAAGCCGTGCCGCCCTGGCAGTCGGCGAGCGCAAGCCAAGCGTCCGCAGGCGCTACCGGCGCCGCCGAAAGCGTGGCCGCGGCGGCGTGGCACTCGCCGGAACTGGCCAGCACGGCGACCTGCGCGGGGATCGCGCTCGGATCGACCGGCCGCGCCAGCCGGTCGAGCAATCCCGGCTTCACCAGGCTGCGATCCGCCCGGACCAGGGTCGCCATGCGCGTCGCGAGAACGTCCGAGCCCGCGACGGGAAACGGCCAACCGTGCGCCAACAGGCTGAGCGCGGCCGCCGGCCGATTCGCGAGCACCAGTCGATACGTCAGGCGATCGAGCAGTGCCGCATCGGCGGGCGCACCGTCGAGCAATTGCCGCGCACGGCCCATCGCCTGCTCCAACCGACCGCGCTCGAGGTCAATCGCGAAGCGCGCCTCGGGGAAGGCGCGCGCTGGGACGTCGACCAGGAGCGCTTCCGCCCGTGCCACGTCGCCTGTCGCCAGTGCCGACAGCAGCGCCTGATCAAGCCGTGCGGTCCCCTCGCGATCGAGCGCGCCGCGACGGGGTGTCGATCCCGCGGATGCGGCTGGCGTCACGCTCGGCTGGCCCGCGATCACGGGAGCCCGGGTCGCGGCCGGTGATCTTCTCGCCGGCGCGGATGCCGCTACCGGTCGACCGGCAAGTCTCGCGTCCCCGGGTGTATGGCGACGCTGTTCCGCTAGCAGACGGTCGGCCTGTTCGGCGCGGCCGCCGCGCCGGTACGCATCGGCGAGGTAAAGCGCGACCGTCGCACTGCGTGGCGCGTAACGGCGTGCGCGCTCGAACGCGGCGACGGCGGCGGCCGCATCGCCGCGCCGCTGCGCGTCGAATCCACGCTGCAGGTGCGGATAGGCCATGAATCGCTGGTAATCGCTGACGCCGGGACCGAGATCGATCGGCTCCGCCGCCCGCAGACCCGAAGGCAACGCGAGAACCAGCGCGGCCAGCAGCATGATCGGGCGCCTCATGCGGCACCGCCTTCGATGAGCGGGGCCGGATCGGCCGCGCGTTCCAGCACGGCACGCAGCGTCGGTTGCAGGTGCTCCTGCAGCGCGAGCGCACGATGCAGGACGTCCGCGCTGATGACGCGGTTGTCAACGAGGAATTCGCCGAGCTGTACCGAACCGCCGAACCGCAGCATCAGCGCACGGAACGCCGTCGGCTGCACGTGGCCCAGCGACATCAGCAGTTCACCGAGCGAGACCTGCATCGACACGTATCGTCGCCACAGTGAATCGACGGTCCGCGCCGCCGCACCCGTGCTGTCGGCCCATTCATGCAGCTCCGACCTGGGATCCGCGCCGCCTGCAAGCAGATGGCGCGTGTTGACCACCACCTGCCCGCGATGCGCGATCACATAGCGCACCGGTCGGCGCAGGCGACGCGCCAGTGCCGCCAGCGACACCGGATCGATACCGGATTCGCTCGCGAGAACCAGGGTCGTGCCCTCTTCCCGCAGCGGCAGCACGCCGTAGCGCAGCAACAGATCATGGGGCACCGTCGAGAGCAGGGCCTGCGTCGGTGCGTAGGGCTCGATGTCCTCCGCCGGCACTTCGTTCTGCTCGGCAACCGCGGCCGCGAGCTGCGCAGCGGAGACGAGCCCGTCGTGCACCAGCCGGCTGCCCAGGCGCAGGCCCGGTACTGGCTCGGCGAGTGCGCGGTCGAGGCTCTCGCGCGACAACGCGCCCTGCTCGACGAGGATCTCGCCAAGCGGGCGTCGCGTGCGCTGCACGCCATCCACGCTCGGAAAATCGTGCGTGGTCTTGTCCCAGGCGACGCGCCGCGGATCGCCCTGCTGGACGATCTGCCGGATCGCGCGGCAGTTGGCGAGGAAATTGATCAGCGCGCCCCAGGCGAGGCGCGGTATCGCGAGCAATGCCTGCGTCGGCCCGTAGTAGCCCGCCACGAAGAACAGACGCTGGAAGATGCGGTTGCACATCAGCACGAAATTGATGGCGAGCACCGCGCGGAACCACGGATCCTGCTCGAAGATCGACAGGAAACGCGGCGCAGCCGGCCACAGCTGCTGGACGAGCCACAACAGCGCCATCTGGCCGAAGATCAGCACCGCGGCGAAGCTGACGAAGTTGGCGATGCCGCCGCGCCGGTCGCGCCACAGGAAATAATTGACGATCGCGCTCGTGGACCAGCGATGCGTGCGGTAACCCTGGTAGACGATGCCGATGATCCAGCGCGCCTTCTGGCGCACGGCCGCGCCCAACGTGTCCGGGAAGTACTCGCGCACGCAGACCACGCTGGCCTGGATGCGGCTGCGCGCGAAGCGACGTCGGCCCGATTCGCCGTCCCATACGGGATAGCGCACGAAGATCTCGAGCATCCCGCGCGCCTTCAGGCGGAACCCGATGTCGTAGTCCTCGGTGAGGCTCCTCACGTCGAACGCGATGCCGTCGCCGTCTTCCAGCAGCGCGAGCATCGCGCGGCGGCTGAAACAGGTACCGACGCCCGCACTCGGCACCTGCCCCGCGAGCGCTTCGCGAACGACCAGGTCCTTGCCATGCAGTTCCGTGAATTCGTCGAGGTAATGCATGCTGGTGAAGTGATTCCAGCGCCGCTCGAACGGGTAGACGGGCACCTGGATCAGGTCCTTGCGCTCGACGAGGTAATTGAACAGCCGCAACTCCTGCGCGCTGATGACGTCCTCGGCATCGTGAAGCACGAAGCCCGCGAACTCCAGCTTCGCGTCGCGCTCGAACTGCAGGATCGCGTCGAGAATGTTGTTGAGGCAGTCGGCCTTGCTGGTCGGCCCGGGCCGGGCGCAGACCACCTTGTGCACGTTCGGAAAGCGACGGCAGACCGCCTCGACCTCGGCCTGTGTGTCCGAGTCGTTCGGATAGGTGCCGACGAAGATGTGGTAGTTCTCGTAGTCGAGCGTCGACGCGGCGAGTTCGGCCATCGGTCCGACGACGCCCGTCTCCTGCCACGCGGGCACCATGATGGCCAGCGGCTTCTCGGCAGACGTCTGCAGCAGGTCGAAGCCGGCACGCTCGTGGCGGCGATAGACGGTCAACGCGCGCCAGCCGCGGCGCAGCCAGTAGACGAGGTCGATGAACAGATCGTCGACGCCGCTCACGATGAGCAGCACCGCGGTGAGCATCGCGACGAACTTCAGGGCGTAGAGATAATTTCCGAGGATGTCGGTGAGAAGCGCGGCATCGATCATGCGGCGACCCCGACGGCCGCATCGGTGATGCCGAACGACGCTGCCAGGGTGTCGGCGATGCGTTCGCTGGCGAGTCCATCGCCGAACGGGTTACCCGCTCGGCGCATCGCCGCGTACGCGGTTTCCTCCTCCCACAATTCCTGCACCTGCGCGACGATCCGCGCACGATCGGTCCCCACCACCCGCGCGCAACCGGCCCCCACGGCCTCCGGGCGCTCGGTTTCCTCGCGAAGCACCAGCAGCGGCACGCCGTAGGTGGGCGCCTCTTCCTGCAGCCCACCCGAATCGCTGAGCACCAGCCATGCATCGATCAGGGCCTGCTGCATGCCCAGGTAATCCAGTGGCGCGACCAGCCGCACATTCGGCAGGCCGCCGAGGATCGCGTGCGCGGGCGCCTGGATCAGCGGGTTGAGGTGCACCGGAAACAGTACATCGACGTCCGGATAGCACATCGCGATGTCGGCGATGGCGCCGAACACCTGCGCCACCTCGTCGCCCCAGTTTTCGCGACGATGCATGGTGACGAGGATGTGGCCGCGACCGCCCACGCGGCGGCGCAGTCCGCGCTCCTCGATCAGCCACTTCTGGGCGTCGACCACCGTATTGCCCGTCACCTGCACGCAGTCCGCGGGCACGGCCTCGCGCAGCAACATGTCGCGCGCACGGGCCGTCGGCGCGAACTGATGGCGCGCGATGCGGCTGATCATCTGCCGCAGGCCTTCTTCGGGAAACGGCCGATCGAGGTTATGCGTGCGCAGGCCGGCCTCGACGTGCGACACCGGCACGCGGTGATAGAAGCCCGCCAAAGCGCCGAGGAACGTGCTCTCGGTGTCGCCCTGCACGATCACTCCCGACCAGGGCCGGGCCGACATCACGTCCGACAGCCACTCGCGGCAACGCGCGCCGAACCGGGCGAGCGTGGCGCCATCGCGTTCGAAGACGTAGTCGGGGCTGATCCCGAATCCGTCGAGGATGGGCGTCGCCATGGCGTCGTGCTGGCCCGTGTGCAGCCATGCCGGGCGCGCCCACGGGCGCCGCTTCAGCGCATGATAGACGGGTGCGAGCTTGATGATCTCGGGACGCGTGCCCGAGACCAGAAGAATGTCGTGCATGCCGCGCTCCCCTAAGCGCGAGGCCCACGCCCGAGTGGGGCGTGGAGCCTCTTCACACAATGCTGACGCGCATTATGCAGGACGGCGGCGAGCCGCAGCCCGTGGGGGACGCCGTCCTCGCCCAGGGCTCAGCGGAACGGCATCCCGCCGCGGCCGCCCATCATGCCCTTCATGCCGCGCATGAGCCCCTTCATGCCGCCGCCGGCCAGCTTGGACATCATCTTTTCCATCTGCTGGTACTGCTTCATCAGCTTGTTGACGTCCGAAGGCTGAAGGCCCGCCCCCTTGGCGATGCGCGCGCGCCGCGAGCCGTTGAGCAGCGCCGGGTTGCGGCGCTCCTTCTTCGTCATCGAGTTGATGATCGCGATCATCCGCGGCACTTCCTTGCCGGTGACCTGGTTCTTGACCTCGTCGGGCAGCTTGCCGATGCCCGGCAGCTTGTCCATGAGGCCGCTCAGGCCGCCCATGTTCTGCATCTGCTCGAGCTGGTCGCGCATGTCGTTGAGGTCGAATTTCTTGCCCTTGACGACCTTCTCGGCGAGCTTCTGCGCCTTGTCCTTGTCGACCTGCTGCTCGACCTGCTCGACCAGCGACAGCACGTCGCCCATGTCGAGGATGCGGCTGGCGATGCGGTCGGGGTGGAAGACGTCGAGGCCCTCCGGCTTCTCACCGGTGCCGATGAACTTGATCGGCTTGCCGGTGATGTAGCGCACCGACAGCGCAGCGCCGCCGCGGGCGTCGCCGTCGGTCTTGGTCAGCACCACGCCGGTGAGCGGCAGCGCCTCGGCGAACGCCTTGGCGGTGACCGCGGCGTCCTGGCCCGTCATCGAGTCGACGACGAACAGCGTCTCCACGGGGCTTACCGCGGCGTGCAGCGCCTTGATCTCCGCCATCATCGCCTCGTCGATGGCGAGGCGGCCTGCTGTGTCGACGAGCAGCACGTCGACGTACGACTTGCGCGCATCGTCGATCGCCGCGCGCACGATGGCTTCGGGCTTCTGCGATGCGTCGGAGGGGAAGAACGTCACGTCGACCTGCTGCGCCAGCTGGCGCAGCTGCTCGATCGCGGCCGGTCGGTAGACGTCGGCCGACACCACCATGACCTTCTTCTTGCGGCGCTCCTTCAGGTGCTTGGCGAGTTTGCCGACGGTGGTCGTCTTGCCCGCGCCCTGCAGGCCGGCCATCAGGATGACCGCCGGCGCCGGCACGTTGAGGTTGAGGTCCGCCGCCTGCGCGCCCATCACCGCGCTCATCTCGTCGCGCACGACCTTGATGAGCGACTGGCCGGGCGTCAGCGACTTCAGCACTTCCTGGCCGACTGCGCGCACCTTGATCCGCTCGATCAGCGCCTGCACCACCGGCAGCGCGACGTCCGCCTCCAGCAGCGCGATGCGCACCTCGCGCAGCGACTCGCGGATGTTCTCCTCGGTCAGGCGACCGCGGCCGCGCAGGCGCTCGATCGTGCCGGACAGGCGCTGGGAGAGGGACTCGAACATGGAGGCGACGCCGGAAAAAAACGGTCGCGAAGTATAGCGGTCGAGCGCCTGCGGCCTGCCGTACGGCTGTGCGACACTGGCTAGATGACACTCGTTCTCGTTTCCGTCGCCCTCTATCTCGTCTCGACCGGTCTGCTGGCCGCCGCGCTGCGACGCGACCCGTCCGCACCCTCGGACGGCTGGCGCATCCCGGCGACGCTCGCCATGGCGCTGCATGCCGCGGCGCACATCGCCGCGTGGAAGGAGGTCGACGGGCCGGACCTGCACTTCTTCGCGGCGCTCTCGCTGGTCAGCCTGGGCATGGCCGGGATGACCACGGCGGTCGCGCGGCGCGAGCGGGTGTCGGCGCTGGCCATCATCGCGCTGCCGCTGGCTGGCGCGCTGCTGGTCGCCTACCGCGCCTCTGGCCATGCGCCCTCGATGGCGCTGGACTGGCAGCAGCAGCTGCACGCCACCCTCGCCCTGCTCGCCTACGCCACCCTCGCGGTCGCGGCGCTGCTCGCCGTCGCGCTCGCGATCCAGGAGCGCGCGATGCGCCGCCGCGAGTTCCACGGCTGGCTGAAGGCGCTGCCGCCGCTGGTGCAACTGGAATCGCTGCTTTTCCGCACCATCGCCGTCGGTTTCGGCCTGCTCACCGCCACGCTGCTGACCGGCGTGCTGTTCGTCGAGAACCTGTTCGCCCAGCACCTCGTGCACAAGACCGTGCTGAGCATCCTGTCCTGGCTCGCGTTCGGCGCCCTGCTCTACGGCCGTCGGCGCCACGGCTGGCGTGGCGCCAAGGCGGTGCGCTGGACGCTCGCCGCTATGGGCCTGCTGGTGCTCGCCTATTTCGGCAGCAAGGGCGTCCTCGAGCTCGTACTGCACCGTCCTGTCTGAATCGTTCCGTGGCTGCAACAGTGGATAACTAGCTGCAGCGGCAATAGTTGCATTGACAACTATTGCGCGCGCATCTAAAGTGCGCGCCGCCATGACGAATACCCCACTCAATAACGGCTCGTCGCTGGGCCTGCTGTTCCGCCAGGTCCGGGACGCAATGTGGGCCCGCGTCGAACGCGAGCTCGCCGCCGCCGGCCACGACCTCACCTTCAGCCAGTACCTGACGCTCAAGACGCTCGGGCACGGGCGCGCCGGCGTGACCGAACTCGCCCGCGCCGCGCAGCTGCACCCGGGCGCAATGACCCGCCTGCTCGACAAGCTCGAGACGCAGGGGCTCGTGGTCCGCGTGGTCGATCCGCAGGACCGGCGCGCCGTGCACGTCGACCTGACGCCCGCCGGCCGCGCGCTCTGGAGCAACGTCTGCGACTGCGGCCGCCGCGTGCACGAGCGCGCGCTCAACGGTCTCGACGACACCGAACGCGCGCACCTCATCGAGCTGCTGGGCCGCGTCCGCGACAACCTCTCTTCCGATGCCGACTGACATGACCCCACGACCCGTCGCGCCGGCCGCCCGGCGCCTGACCCCGCTGTTCCTCGCGCTGGCGCTCGCCGGCTGCGCCAGCACGCATGGCCTCGATACGCAGGTACGCCCCACCGATGCCGACAGCCTCGCGGCATCCGCCACGCTGTCGTCGGCGGGGCGCGTGTCCGCGCTCTCGCGCGACTGGTGGACCGCGTTCGGCGATCCGCAGCTCGACGCGCTGGTGCAGGAAGCTCTCGCCGGCCAGCCCAGCCTCGCCGCCGCCGATGCGCGCGTGCGCCAGGCCGTCGCGCAGGCGGGCCTCGCCGATGCGGCGCGCAAGCCCACCGTCGGCGTCACCGCGCAGTACTCGGGCATCCTGATCCCCGACAGCGTCGCGCCGGAGCCGCTGGGTGGCGAGTACTCGGGCATCGTCCTGCTCGGTCTCAACATCAAGTACAGCCCGGATTTCTGGGGCGGCCAGCGCGCGCGCTACGAGGCCGCGATCGGCCAGGTCCGCGCGGCGGAGGTCGAAGCGCAGGCCGCGCGCCTGACGCTCGCCTCGAACATCGTCCGCGCCTACGTCGGCCTCGCGCAGGCGCATGACGCGCTCGACGTCGCCAGCGCCGAGAAGGCGCGCTCGCAGCGCCTTCTCGGCCTGGGCCGCCAGCGCGTCAAGGCCGGCATCGACAACCAGATGTCGGTGCGCAACGCCGAGTCGCTGGTCGGTGCCGCCGACCAGCAGGCCGCCGCCGCGCAGCAGCAGATCGACGCCGCAAAGCACGCGATTGCCGCGCTGCTGGGCGAAGGCCCGGACCGCGCCGACACCATCGCGAGGCCGAAGCTGCTGACGGCGCCCGAGCCCGGCCTGCCGTCGGTGATTCCGAGCGAGCTGCTTGGCCACCGTCCCGACGTGGTCGCCTCGCGCTGGCGCGCCGAGGCCGCCAGCCGCGGCATCGCGGCGGCCAAGGCCGAGTTCTATCCGACCGTGAATCTGTCCGCGCTGGTCGGCATCGCTGCGGGCGGGCTGGACAAGCTGTTCTCAAGCGACGCGCTGGTCGCGCAGGGCGGGCCGGCGATCTCGCTGCCGATCTTCGACGGCGGCCGCCTGCGCAACAACCTCGCGCGCACCAATGCCGACTACGACCTCGCCGTCGCCGCCTACAACGGCAACCTGGTGACCGGGCTGCGTGAAGTGGCCGACGCCCTCGACGCCGCGCGCGGGCTCGACCGCCAGATCGCCGCCGTGCGCCGCGCACGCGAAGCCGCGCAGTCGGCGTTCTCGCTCGCCAACACGCGCTACAAGGCCGGCCTGTCGACGCAGCTCGACGTGCTCGCCGCGCAGCGCCCGCTGCTGCAACTCGACCAGCAGATCGCCGCGCTGCGCGCGCAGCGCCTGCTGGCCGTCGTCGACCTCGACCAGGCCCTCGGTGGCGGTCTCGAACTGACCGCGCCGACCTCCGACTCCACTTCCGAATCCGCGACCGCCGCCCGATGAGCACGTCCAACGAAACGACCGTTTCCAACACCCCCGCGAAGCCGAGCAAGCGCCGTCGCGCGCTGACCATCCTCGGCGCCGTCGTCATCATCGGCGGCGGCGCCTGGTTCGCCTGGCACATGCTCGTCGGCCGCTGGCACCAGGACACCGACGACGCCTACGTGCAGGGCAACATCGTGACGATCACGCCGCAGACGGTCGGCACCGTGACCGCCATCGGCGCCGACGACGGCATGCGCGTCGAGGCCGGCCAGGTGCTGGTGCAGCTGGACGCGACGGATGCGCAGGTCGCCTACGACCAGGCCATCGCCAACCTCGCGAATACGGTCCGCCAGGTGCGTGGCCTGTACAGCTCGGTGAGCGCGTCCGAGGCCGAGATCCGCGCGCGCGAAGTCGCGATCGGCAAGCTGCGCGCCGACGTCGCGCGCCGCAGCGGCCTCGTCGCCACTGGCGCGGTGTCGGCGGAAGAACTCGCCCATGCGCGCGACGACCTCGCCGCCGCCGAGGCCGCGCTGGCCACGTCGCGCGGCAACCTGTCGCGCAACCGTGCGCTGGTCGACGCCACCACCGTGCAGAGCCAGCCGCAGGTGCAGGCCGCCGCCGCGCAGGTGCGCCAGGCCTTTCTGGCGCTGCAGCGTGGCGGCATCGTCGCGCCGGTCTCGGGCTACGTCGCCAAGCGCACCGTGCAGCTGGGCCAGCGCGTGCAGCCGGGCCAGGCGTTGATGACGGTGATCCCGCTCGAGCAGGTCTGGGTGGAGGCGAACTTCAAGGAAACGCAGCTCGCCAAAATGCACATCGGCCAGCCGGTCGAACTCAAGGCCGACCTCTACGGCGACGACGTGAACTACAAGGGCCGCATCGCCAGCCTCGGCCTCGGTACCGGCAGCGCGTTCTCGCTGCTGCCCGCGCAGAACGCCAGCGGCAACTGGATCAAGATCGTGCAGCGCGTGCCGGTGCGCATCGAGATCGACCGCGCGCAGCTCGTCAAGCATCCGCTGCGCATCGGCCTGTCGATGAGCGCGGACGTCGACCTGCACGACCAGTCCGGCCCGGTGCTCGCCGGCAGCCTGCCGCAGCAGAAGCCGCTGTTCACCACGTCGGCCTACGAGCGGCAGATGCACGCCGCGCAGGAGCGCATCGACGCGGTGATCCGCGACAACCTCTCGGGCCGCCGCAGCTGATCCAACGCATGCGCCGGCGCCTCGCGTACGCGTCGCGCCGGTAAGCGCCCCGCTTCCCGGTGGCCCGCTCGGGCCGCCGACCTGATCTCGAAGGCTCCATGGCTGCTGCCCCCGCCCCCGCCAACGGCTTCCGTCCGCCCAACCTCGCCCTGACGACGGTCGGCCTCGCGCTCGCCTCGTTCATGCAGGTGCTCGACACCACGATCGCGAACGTCTCGCTGCCGACCATCGCCGGCAACCTGGGCGCGAGCTCCAACCAGGCGACGTGGGTCATCACCTCGTTCGCCGTCAGCAACGCGATCGCGCTGCCGCTCACCGGTTACCTGACGCGCCGCTTCGGCGAGCTGCGCCTTTTCACCTGGGCCACGCTCGCGTTCGTCGTCGCCTCGCTGCTCTGCGGCCTCGCCAACTCGATGGGCTTCCTCGTCGTGGCGCGCGCGCTGCAGGGCTTCGTCTGCGGCCCGATGTACCCGGTCACACAGGCGCTGCTGCTGTCGATCTATCCACCACAGAAACGCGGGCAGGCCATCGCGCTATTGGCGATGGTGACCGTCGTCGCGCCCATCGCGGGTCCGATCCTCGGCGGCTGGATCACCGACAACTACAGCTGGGAATGGATCTTCTTCATCAACGTGCCCATCGGCGTGTTCTCCAGCTTCGTCGTCGGGCGACAGCTGAAGGGCCGGCCGGAGCGGCTCGAGAAGCCGAAGATGGACTACATCGGCCTGGCCACGCTGGTGCTCGGCGTGGGCGCGCTGCAGACCATGCTCGACCTCGGCAACGACGAGGACTGGTTCAACTCCACCACTATCGTGATCCTCGCGATCATCTCGGCGATCTCGCTCGCGGTGTTCATCATCTGGGAGCTCACCGAGAAGGACCCGATCGTCAACCTGCGCCTGTTCCGCCACCGCAACTTCAGCGCCGGCACGCTGGCGATGGTGATGGCGTACGCGGCGTTCTTCAGCGTCGGCCTGCTGGTGCCGCTGTGGCTGCAGCGCAACCTCGGCTACACGGCCATCTGGGCGGGTTTCGCGAGCGCACCCATCGGCATCCTGCCGGTGATCCTCACGCCGTTCGTGGGCAAGTACGCCCAGCGCTTCGATCTGCGCATCCTCGCCACGTTCGCGTTCGTGGTGATGGCGGGCACCAGCTTCATCCGCTCGGGCTTCAACCTCGACGTAGACTTCCAGCGCGTGGCGATGGTGCAGCTCTGGCAGGGCCTCGGCGTCGCGCTGTTCTTCATGCCGGTGCTGACGATCCTGCTGTCGGACCTGGAACCGCACGAGATCGCCGCGGGCTCGGGCCTCGCCACCTTCGTGCGAACGCTGGGCGGCAGCTTCGCCGCCTCGCTCACCACTTGGGCCTGGAACCAGCGCAGCACCGTGCACCACGCGCAGCTCACCGAGCACATCAGCGCCTACGACCCCACCATCCGCCAGACCGCTGAGCAACTGGGCCAGGGCGACCTGCAACGCGGCGCGGTGATGCTCAACCAGATGATCTCGCAGCAGGCCGTGCAGATCGGCTTCAACGAGATCTTCCACGTGCTGGGCATCATCTTCCTGATCGTCATCGCCTTCGTCTGGTTCGCGAAGCCACCGTTCGCGGCGAAGATGGGGCCAGCGGCGGCGGGCGGGCACTGACGCCTGCACACGTATACGAAGAAGCCGGCGAAAGCCGGCTTCTTCGTTGGACGACCGCGCCGGAGAAGGCGGTCGTCAGCCCCGGATCTCGCCGCGCACACGCGAACCGGCCGCGACGTGTCGCGTTACGGCCTTCGCCGTTCAACGTGCTCCGGCGGGGCGAATACGCTGCCCCTTGATGGGCTCGTCTCGCGTGACGGGTTCACCGTCGGCGATGTAATCGTGGAACTGCGCGGGCAGCGCTGCAGCAACGCCGAAGGCCGCGCCATTCTGCAGCTGGTAGTGCAGATGCGCTTCCGAAGAGTTGCCGCTGTTGCCGCATTCGCCAATGCGTTGCCCGCCGCGGACGGCATCGCCCGACTTGACCCGCGTGGAACCGCGGCGCAGATGCGCGAGCACCGAGTATTCGTCCTGGCCATGGTCGATGACGACGCGGTTGCCGGTGACCTGCTTCGGGTTCATCTGTCCCGGCACGTTGTCCTCGACGCCGTCGATCACCTCGACCACCTTGCCCGCCGCCGGTGCCAGGATCGGCCTGCCGAAGCAGTAGTAGTCCTCGTTGCGGGTGCCTTCGCTCGAATGCGAACGCCCGTCGCGCATCACCAGCAGGTCGAGCGCGAAGCGCTGGTGCGCATGTGCGGCGTGATAGTTCTGCTCGACGGTACGTCCGCCCCAGAACACGTGGAACTCGTCTTCGAAGGGCAAGCGAAGATTCGTGCGGGTCCGGTAATCGAGGAATGCACTCGGGGCCGCCACGGGCGGCGCGGCCTGCTCGGGGCGGATGGCGAAGCCCTGCACCCGGCTATCCGCGTCGATCAACCATTGCACCAGCACCACCACCGGCACCTTCTCGAAGCGTGCGCGGCGGCGGTAGGCGCTCATGCCCTGCATGGGCTCGACCGACTCGTCGATCACTTCCTTTTCGGCGCCCAGGTCCCGCTCGACCTGCTCGCGAAAGGCAGCGAGGCCGTCTCGCGATTTCATGGCGGACTGCATCTGCGCGCTCATTCGCCCCCATACCTCGTCGATGCGCCCGGCATAGAACGCGGCCGTGAGCTCGGCCGCCTGCTGCCGCGCGTCGGAAGCCCAGGCGATGGCGGGGAGGGCCAGCGCTACCAGAAGAAAGATCGATGCGATGCGGCGAACCATGTCGAACCTCTGATGGTGGATGCGGGCGGCGAACTCGCGCCGTGCCCGACGTCGGCCGTGAGCGCCAGGCACGGCGTTACGTGCGCTGATGATGCTTGCGAGCCGCGCGGGCACGCGCTGATCGTCGGTCGCAACCGAAACGTGCCTCGACCGCTGTCCCGGTCGACGACCCCTTCAGTGCGCGTGTGCCGATGACGCATGTCCGCCTGCGTGGTACCCGCGCAGATGCATGTAACGCACCACCTGTTCCGGCGACAGAAATCGGCGCTGCTCCACGTGTGCGAGCAGATGCACGGCGCGAAGCTCCGCCTGCAGCTGCCCGACCTGCGCGACGGACGACGTTAGGCCCGCCTCGGTCACCGTGCCATCCCGGAAGTCGCGTTCGAGCGCCGCCTCCGCGGCGACGACCCGGGCGCCCAGCGCTTTCGCCTGTTCCTGCATGCGCGAATGCAGGGCGCGCGTGGCAACGGCCTGCGCCTCGGACAGGCCAAGCTCGGAGGCCAGTTCGAGTACGTGCGCGGGGCCGGGAAAGCCGTTGAGCTCGGCGGCCTTCGCATAGCCCAAGCCCTTGCCGGCGAGCAGCCCTTCGATCTCGGTCGGCGGGAGTGCCTTGATCTCCCGCGCCTGCTCACCGACGTACGGCGATGCGGGCTCCGCAGCGCCGGCAACCGGCGCGAGCGCAAGCGAAGACAGCGCGGCAAGGAGAAGCTTCATCGGGCGGTGCCTCGTTTGATGGTCGATACAAGTACGGCCGCGCATGCCGAAGCGGCATGGCCGGGCGGACGTCAGGCGGCGCCCAGGACCGCCGCTACGGTGTAGTGCTGTACGAAGGGCTCGAACGCCAGCAGGTACCCGTCGTCTTCCGGGAAGTAACGCGCGGTCAGCACGTCGTCGCCCGCGAATGCGCGGATGCTGTCCTCGGACTCCCAGTAGGTGACCGTCATGAAGTGCGTCACCTCGGCCTCGTCGCGGCGGAGAACCTGCGCGCTGATGTTGCCGGGTACTGCCCGGTAGCCCGAGAGTGCCGGCTCCAGCAGGTCCGCGTAGGCATCGGCTTTCGAGCGCGGCGTGATGCCATGCCACATCCGGCAGATCATGCAAGGCCTCCTTCTCGGCCAGAGCCGCAGTATGTCGCGCTGTGCGGCGTCGGCGCCTTCGTCGAGACGACAGGCATGACGTCGCCGGCGCCCGTGCGTTTCAAGGCTGCGGCCGAAACCCCGGCAGGAGGACGATGAGTAGCGTGGCCAGGGGGCCGAGCAGCATCGATGCCAGCCACCAACCGCCGCCGTGCCGGCCCTTGCACTGAGCCAGGCCCGCATTGATGAGCGAGAGCGTGCCCCAGCCCACGAAGAATTCCCTGCTGCTCGAGAGATCCACGATCCTGCTCCGTCGATTCCAGCGCCAAGCTTATGCCGAGTACCGCCGCGCGCGTGGCTGCCCGGATGACTTCCCGCGGCGGCCGTGCCCCTCGACCCCGACCCGCTTCAGGTCGAGCCTGCCCGCGCGTCGCCACTGGCGCTCAGATGGCCCAGTTAGAGGTGGGAGGTCGAGGTCGTGCCGACCCAGGCAGGAGCGCGCCGCTTCGGCGGGCCATGCCGTCGACCGCGCCGACCGCTCGATCGGGTTCCCGGCTTCTTAGATGCGGAACGACCAGACGACGACCATCTCGCCATCGTGATCGGCGCGTAGCTCGCCCTTCGAGAAGCCCAGCCGCGACACGACCTTCGACGACGCGGCGTTATCCGGAACGATATGCGCCACGACCTCCGTGACCTGCCCGCTGGCCGTCGCGAGTTCCAGCATTCGCTCGACCGCACGCGTCGCTACGCCTCGCCCGCGTTGGCTCGCAGCGACTCCGTACCCAATCTCCACCCTGCCCCCTGCGGGCGCAGTCCTGAACCTGCAGCTGCCAAGCACGGTATTGCCCGACACCATCAGGAAGGGCACGCACCATTCGGCGGGCGTGCCGCTGTCGAACGCCGCAAGCGCATCGACGGCGACGCGCGCGGGCGGCAGCGCATCCTCGACTGCACGGAGGCCCGTTAGCTCGACCCGCTCCGAAGCCGCCAAGCGCCGGAGATTCGGCAGGTCGATAAGTCTCAGTTCCAACTGGTCCGACTGTGCAACGTGCGACATGGCTTTCCCCTGCGCTCAAACACCGAGTGGAGCGGCACCGCGAAGCGGAGTCGGCTCCACGGATACCCGAAACCTCGACCAGGACCTCGACGTCGAACCTTGCCATACGTTTTGCCGAGCCCCGCCCCGCCGGTCCTCGCCTAATTGATGATCTCGCCCGAGCCCGATTCCACGAACCGTCTCAGGTTCTCGATGAATTCCGGCTCGCAGGACTCCCAGCTTTCGAGTTCGCCGACGATCTTCAGGGGCTCCCGGCTTCGGTAGGACCGCGTCGGATTACCCGGAAACCTCTTGTTGGTGACGTTCGGGTCGTCCTCGAAATCCCCGGTCGGAACCACCACATAGACGCGGGGTCGTCCTTCCCCCTGCGCGATTTCCGCGGCCAGGCCGGCGCCCTTCGGGATCGTCGTGAAATAGATGTGATTCATCACGACGTCCTGCCGATAGTTGGATCTGAATCCGGCGACCAGCAAGTCACCGATCGAGAGATCCGCCCGCGTGCCGTGGAAGAACGGGCCCGCGACTGTATGGCAGTTCTCGGGCGTAACCGGAGTCCACTCGTCATGCGTCATTGGAAGCACCTCGCATCGCGTGCCGTGTCGGCAAGGCGCGACTCTAGTGTTCGCGCCCGGCGTTGCCGCAAGCCCCTAGCGCTGATATAAATTCATTGTGGGAGGCGCAGAGCGCCTCCCGTTTTTTTGCGGGGTCGAGTCGGCCAGATCAACCAACGCATGGATTGGCCGCGTCGTGACGCGGCATCCTTGGACCCGTTACTTCGGGAGCGTCGGCTCCGACATTCCGTTTCCGGCGTCAGCCGCGCGCTCGAAAACGCGACCCGTCCCTGGCCCTCTCAGCGCCCTGCAGCGCAATCGGTACGAGCGCGACGCGCGAGTTGCAGAAGCTTGCAGCCCACGACGGCCAAGCCCGCACCCAGGAGGAACGCGATCGCCGTGTGACCCCAGTACCAGGGGTCAGGCGTGCAGTGAAGAACCCCCGGGCCATGGCGCCCGCGCATCGTGCGGATGCAGCCCGAGACAAGCGCCTTGAGACCCAGGAAGAACTCGGCGGCCGAGAACACGAAGAACAGCCAGGCGCCCCCGCGGGCGGTGGCCGGGTCGGCGAGAAAGTTCGAGGCGCGAGCTGCTGGCTTCAAGGGCATCGACATTCGGGTTGCGCCAGCCTGCATACAGGCTCTCCGAGAGCGTCAATGCGAACGGCGGAGGTGGCGCCCTTCCAGCGGGAGAGGGGCGGAACCTCGACTCTGTCCGCTGCTTCCTGTTGCTGCAATACCTGCCCGCAGACGCGGTAACCGTTCAACGACGGACGTCGGGCCAGGCTGTCTCCGCGAGCCGCCATGCGAGCCACGCATCCCGCCGCGATCCGCGCCTAGCCAGGGAACGATCGATGAAACGATATCTGCGTCCCCTCACCGGTTTTATGGCCTCTTCATTGATTGGCGCGCTTCTCGTGCTGCCCTCTATCGCGCAGGCGCGATGCCCGTCCATCGGCGACAAGGGGCTGTCGGGTGACTGCTCGCCGCGCAGCACCCAGTGCTACAAGAGCTGGGTGGTCGACCACCGCGTTCTCAACGGGGTCCCGCACTACAAGCTTCTGGTTTATCGACGTTATGCCGCGGGCTCGTGGGCGTTCGTAAGCGAGACCTGGTATCCCTGCTGACGATGGTGTGGTCGGCGCGGAGAATTCGACTCTGGCTCGTCCCGCTGACGCGGAAACTTTCAAGGTGATGAAGAGCGGAAACCCGACGCTGCCCACTGCTTCTGTAAGCGGGCTGGTGCCCTGACGCTACGCCCTGCGCGGGGAAGCTTCCAGGGGAGCTGCAAAGCTCCCCTTCGCTAGCGGGCTTATTTCCACCAATGACGCGCCCGATTGCTCGTTCGCACGACGTCCGCAAGGGAAAACTCGGCTGCGACCCCTGCTCTCGCCTCTTGGTCAGTAGGGCAGCCCGAACGGGAACACCTGCAGTACGGGCCCATACGCCACGGGCTTTCCATCCAGGATTGCGGGCGTGGACTCCCAGGCCTTGACGGCGTCGCTCGCCGCAATGCCGAAGGCCTCGGCGGTTGCCGAATGGACCACGACGTTCACCGGCCGCCCTTCGACATCGATGTCGAACCGAACTGCAGCGCGGCCCTCGATCCCCGCGCGTAGCTCGCTCGCGGGATACGAAGGCGCCCTGCCCTCACGCAGAGAAGGCGGCACGTCGCAGCGAATGTTCCGGCAAAGGTCACCGGCACGTCCGCCCGCCAATGCCCGGTTGTAGGCGTCCGCAGGCACATGCTGCGCTGATGGCGCTTCGATGCGGGCTGACGGGTCCGCCACGACCCCTGCTGCACGCGCCATTCCAATCAAGGCGAATACGACGCCCCCTAGGAGCACGGAAGTCTCATTACGACGGGTCACTTCACGGCTCCTGGGCACTCGGGCTGTCTATCCGTCAACGATTCGCCGATCGAAACTCGACGCCGACCCATGTTTCGATGAGGCGCGAGGCTCGATGCTTACCCGGGCATTCGTGCCCCTCACGTGGCACGCATTTCAGCCGCCACCGTGTAGTGCTGGACGAACGGCTCGAACTCCAACAGGAACTCCTCGTCTTCCGGGAAGTACCTGGCGGTCAGAACGTCGTCACCGGTAAAGGCCCGGACGCATTCTTCGGACTCCCAATAGGTGACGGTCATGAAGTGCGTCACCTCGGCCTCGTCGCGACGCAGGATATAGGCGCTGAGGTTGCCCGGTACCGCGCGGTATCCGGAGAGCGCTCTTTGCTCAAGCAACGCCGCATAGGCGTCCGCCTTGGCGCGCGGGGTCATGCCATGCCACATCCGGCAAATCATGGAGATCTCCTGTCCCGCGAAACTCCGAGTCGCATCGTGCAGAAGAGCTACCTCGGAGCCGGACCCGACTCTGCCGGCAGTCTGCAGTGCGGTGGCGGAAGAGCGTCGTCACCGCCATCAACGCATAACACCCGAATTAAGCCGCGCCACGACGCGGCGTCGGCTTGCACGAATTGCTAGGCAGCGCCGCCAGCACCAGCCAGACCCTGCCCACCGACCGGGACCGTTTCAAAGCGCTCGCCAAAGCCCGTGATGTAGGGCCGAGCCTGCGATATGGCCTGCTGGACGGCCGGCAGCTTTAGGGACGCCTGGTGGCTCTCCTCGGAGTCCCAGACCTCAGTTACCCAGATGGCATTTGGGTCCGACGGATCATGGGCCACCACGTAGCTCAGGCAGCCCGGCATGGAACCGGTGCCCAGGAGCAGCGCCTTGACCACCGCCTCGCGTTGCCCTGGCATGACGGTGATCTTTCCGATTAGTCCGTACATGAGTCCTCCCTGGGGCTCGGCCGCGTCGAGCGGAAGTATGCCGGCCATGACCGCCGATACTGTGGCCAAGACGAACTCGCGGCGACCGTGATCTCTCATGAGCTGCCCAACACCCGAATTAAGCCGCGCCGCGAAGTGGCGTCGGCCTGACAAATTGTTAGGCCACTGGGCCTGATACCGCCCGGGCGACCACCAGAACCCAGAGGCCGAGGACCGCCAGGAAGTTCAGGGTGAACACGATACCCCTGAGCCGAACGTTGCGCGTGCCGATCTGCACTGCACTGTGCAGGATGCGGCCGCCGACGAACACCCAAGCCAAGCCGATCGCCGCACGCCCGGGTTCGCCCTGCAAGCACAAGATGATGCAGGCGGCATAGAACACGACGGGCCATTCGAATTGGTTTGAAAGGTTCGCGCTAACGCGCGGCTCGACGCCAGCGAACGGGTTGGAGCCATCACTGCCGCGACCTATGCCCCAAATGGCCGGCGCACGCGCGACAGTGAGAAGCACATAAAGCAGCGCGGCTAGAGCCACGTGAGCTGCCATGGGAAGAATCAGCGACGGCGACATGCCTTCATCCAGTGGCCCAACACCAGCAATCTAGAGAAAATGCGGCACATGCACGATGGCGGCCGCATTTATGCGTGGTATCACCGACCACTTGCACTACGCATGCTCCAACGCATCCGCCAGCCGCTCCACCGCGATCACCTCCATCCCCGCCACCTTCCCCGACTTCGGCGCGTTCGCCTTCGGCACGATCGCGCGCTTGAACCCGTGCGTCGCCGCTTCCTTCAGGCGCTCCTCGCCGTTCGGCACGGGGCGGATCTCGCCGGACAGGCCGACTTCGCCGAATGCGACGGTCATCTCGCCGAGCGGGCGGTCGCGTAGGGACGACAGCACGGCGAGCAGCAGCGGCAGGTCCACCGCGGTTTCCTGCACGCGGATGCCGCCGACGACATTGACGAACACGTCCTGGTCGCCCACCGCCACGCCGCCGTGGCGGTGCAGCACGGCCAGCAGCATGGCGAGGCGGTTGCCTTCCATGCCGACGGCGACGCGGCGCGGGTTGGACAGCGGCGAGGCATCGACCAGCGCCTGCACTTCCACCATCAGCGGGCGCGTACCTTCGCGCGTGACCATCACGCAGCTGCCGGGCTGCGCCTCGCGGCTGCCGGACAGGAAGATCGCGGACGGGTTCGGCACCTCGCGCAGGCCCTTGTCGGCCATCGCGAACACGCCGAGTTCGTTGACGGCGCCGAAGCGGTTCTTGAAGGCGCGCAGCACACGGAAGCGGCTGCCGGACTCGCCCTCGAAATACAGCACGGCGTCGACCATGTGCTCGAGCACGCGCGGGCCGGCGATCCCGCCCTCCTTGGTGACGTGGCCGACGAGGAACACGGCGGTACCGGTCTCCTTGGCGTAGCGCACGAGGCGCGCGGCGCTTTCGCGCACCTGGCTGACCGAGCCCGGCGCGGCGGTGAGGGTCTCGGTCCAGAGGGTCTGGATGGAGTCGGCGACGATCAGGCGCGGGCCCATCGGCGCGGCCTGTTCGAGGATGCGCTCGATGCAGGTCTCGGCCAGCGCGTGCACGCCTTCCAGCGGCAGTCCGAGGCGCACGGCGCGGCCGGCCACCTGCGCGAGCGATTCCTCGCCGGTGACGTACAGGCCCGGCAGGGTCTGCGACATGTGCGCGACGGCCTGCAGCAGCAGCGTGGACTTGCCGATGCCGGGGTCGCCGCCGACCAGCACCACCGAGCCGTGCACGAGGCCGCCGCCGAGGACGCGGTCGAACTCGCCGATGTGCGTCGTCTCGCGCGATTCCTCGGAAACGGTGACGTCCTTGAGCGCGGTGATGGCCGGCGGATCGACTTTGCCGGCCCAGCCGCTGCGGCGGCTCTGCGCGACGCCGGACTTCACCGGCGCGGCGGCGGCTTCGAGGGCGATCTCGCTCAGCGTGTTCCATTGGCCGCAGTCCACGCACTGGCCCTGCCACTTGCTGTGCTCGGAGCCGCAGTCGGAACAGACGTAGGCGGTGGCGCGGCGCGCGCCGGATTTCGCGGACTTCCCGATCATCGAACCCTCCGGTGTGGCCCGCAGGTTAAACGGGGGAGGTCGCAGCCGGTAAGACGTTTTTTTCGGGGACGGGGACGCCCCGCGGGCGCTGCCGGCACGCTGTCGCGCGGCTTCCCTGCGGTGCTGCGGCTTGCTGCCGCTGAAACCCGGCTCACGGCGCAGCGGCTACGGTCGCGGCGTCCCCCAACGGAGCAGCGTCATGAGCGACCGCGATCAGAACGACACCGGCAAGAACATGGGCCAGGGCCTGGCCGGGGTGAACGACGACCAGCGCCACGACCTGATGGACCGCGGCAGCGACCAGCGCACGCAGGACCAGCGAGACGTTAAGTCCTCCTCGCAGCGCACCGACGAATCCGGCAAGGCGAAGGACGACGTGAGCCGCGCGCCGGAATCCGGCACGCCCTGAGCGGATGACGACGGCGGCCGCGAGGTGCGGCCGCCGTTTCAGTGCAGCGCGTTGTGGGTGGCTTCGACTCGCAGGCGGAACCTGGCCGCGAAGCGCTCGCCGGGTTCGACCACCGGGAGGTCCTCGTGGCTGGTCAGCGCGTCGGCCGGCGCGGTCATCGGCTCGAGCGAGATGTAGTCGTGCGTCGGCGGCGCGTAGATCTGCGCGTAGGGGAAGTTGTCCAGGAAATCCACGCTCACGCGGCGACCATTGCCGGCGATCGACATGCTGGCGCCCGGCGAGACCACGAAGCCGTGGTCGAAATCGAGGTCGGCGAGGCGGTCGTCGTACGGCGGCAGATCGGAGCGCTCGCCCACGGGCAGCAGGCGGTCGTCGAGCACGATCCCCTGCATCGCCGGCAGCGTGAGCTGCCACTGCCGGCGGTTGAGGCCGGGAATGCCGATGTAGGGATGGAAGCCGAAGCTCACCGGCACGCGCACGCCGGCGTTGGCGAGCACGGCGGTCTCGATGGTGAGACCGAGGCCGTCGAGCGTGGCAGTCATCTCGATCTCGTGCTCGAACGGGAACACCGCGAGCAGCTCGGGACGGTTCCAGGCAAGCCGGCTGCGCAGGCGGCGGTCGCTGGCCTCCTCCACCCGCCATTCCAGCTTGGGCCACGGCACGCCGTGGATGATCACCTCGTTCCAGTCCTTCATCAGCCAGGGCGACGACGGGTCGAGTTCGACGCGGCGCCCGTCGAACTCGTAGCTGCGGCCACGCAGGCGGTTCGCGTACGGATAGTTGAGGGGAATGCCGATCGACATGCCGGTGGCGAGCGCCTCGTCCAGCTCGTCCACGCGTCGCAGGATCTCCTCGCCGCGGTGCTTGAGCGAGAGCCCGATCATCCCCTGCTCGGGGCGGAACACCGCGACCAGTTCGCCCGCCGCCATGGTGTGCGTTCGCGGCGAAGGGCGATGGGCCTGCGGCTGGGACTCCATGACGTTGCGCCCGGAACTCATGCCTTCGCCTCCTGCGGCACCAGCACGCGGCCGTGGCGATGGGCGGCGTTGTACTGCCCGACGACCTTGCGGCCGACCCGTGCGGCCTCCCCTGCCCTGCAGAGTGCGACGCAGGCGCCGCCGAAACCCGCGCCCGTCAGGCGCGCGCCGTGCACGAACGGGTGCTGCTGAAGCAGGTCGACAAGGCGGTCGAGCTCGGGCACGGATACCTCGTAGTCGTCGCGCAGACTCGCGTGCGAGGCATTCATAAGTTGGCCGAATTCCGCGGCGTCCACGCCGTCTACCGCACGCAGCACGCGCGCATTCTCGGTGACCACGTGGCGGGCGCGGCGGCGCTGCGGCTCGGGCAGGCTTTCGACGGCGGCAACCTCAGTGACGTCGCGCAGCGCCGGCACACCCAGCGCGCGCGCGGCGGCTTCGCATTCGGCGCGGCGCTCGTTGTAAGCGCTGCCCGCGAGCGAGCGGCTCAGGCCCGAATCGACGACGAGCAGCTCGGTGCCCTCGGGCATCGGCACCAGACGCCGCTCCAGGGTGCGCGTGTCGAGGAACAGCATGCGCGTGTCGTCGGCGAGGCTGGACGCCATCTGGTCCATGATTCCGCAGTTGACCTTCGCGTAATCGATCTCCGCCCGCTGCGCCATCTGAGCGATGTGCACGTCGTCGATGTCGAGCGAAAGCAGCTCGCGCAATGCGCGCAGCATGGCCACTTCGAGCGCCGCGCTGGACGACAGGCCCACGCCCATGGGCACGTCGGAGTGAACGAACACGTCGAGATGCGGCACCTCCGCGCCCGTTGCCATGACGCCGCGGATGCAACCGTACACGTAGCTGGCGAAGTGGTCGCCGGGCAGCGTGTCGCGCTGGAAGCGGGACTCGCTGGCGAGGTCGGCGGCGTGCACCACGAACTCGCCGCCGCGGTTCGGGCGCAGCGATACCGTCGTCTTCTGCGGAATGGCGGTGGGCAGGACGTAGCCGTCGTTGTAGTCGGTGTGCTCGCCGAGCAGGTTGACCCGACCCGGCGCCGAGGCGACGACGGTGGGCTCACTTCCGAAAATGTCCTTGAATGTCATGCGTCGACGTCCACGTGGATCTGCTGCAGCTCGAGCGCCTTGTCTTCCGGCAACGCGTCCATGGCGAACCAGCCGGCGGCGATCTCGGTGCCGGCAAGGTATTTCAGGCGCTCGCGTGTGCGGTACGGCGGATAGAATTCCGCGTGCAGGTGTGATTCGGGATGCGGGCGGCCGTCGGTGGGCGCCTGGTACCAGGCCATCAGGTATGGGAACGGCCGGTGCCATAACGCGTCGTACTTCATCAGCACGGTCTTGAGCGCGCGTGCGAGGTCCGCACGCTGCGGGCCGGAGAGGTCGCAGAACGTGGCGACCGGATCGATCGTCGCCACCCAGACCTCGTACGGGTAGCGCGCCGCGGCCGGCACGAAGACCACCGCGTATTCGCCGCGGTAGACGAGGCGTTGCGCGTCCTCGATCTCCTTGGCGATGTGGTCCTGCAGCACGCCACGCCCGGTACGTTCGTAGTACGCCTGCGCCACCTGCTGCATGCGCGCGGGCACCGGCGGCACCGACGGATAAGCGTAGATCTGCCCGTGCGGGTGATGCAGCGTGACGCCGACTTCGGCGCCGCGGTTCTCGAACGGCAGCACGTACTGAATGTCGGTACCGGCGCCGACCTTCGCGGTGCGGTCGGCCCATACCTGCAGCAGCAACTCGATGTGCGACAGCGGCAGGCGGCCGAGCGAGGACAGCCGGTCCTGCGTGAACACCACCACCTCGCATTTGCCGGTGCCGGGCGCCGTCTCGACGATCGACGGCGGCGCCTCGTCGGCCCCGGGCGCGAGCGACGGGAAGCGGTTGTCGAACACGGCCACGTCCCACGCGCCCTGCGGCAGTTCCGTCGGTGCGGCAGGATCGACCGTCACCGCCAGCGGGTTGTACTCGGGCGGCGGCAGGAACGTGCGGTCCTGACGGTAGGCCGCATAGGTAATCCATTCGTCTCGCAGCGGATGGCGGCGCAGGTGCGGGCTGCGGCCCAAGGGCTCGAGGAACGGGCTGGGCGCGTCGGCGATACCTTCCAGCGGCGCGCGCGAGTACAGCGTCAGCGACCGGCCGTCCGGCTTGGTGAGCTGCAGCGTGTGCATCACGCAGCGCCCTGGATGTGCGTGCGCGACATGCCCACCGCCTTGCGGATCTGCTCGATCGGGATCTTGGGCACGCGATCCTCGGTGAGCAGGCCGTTGGCCTCCTGGAAGGTGTCGGCGAACTGGGTGTAGCAGTAGCCGCTGAAGAGCGCGGTGTAGGTCACCGCCTCGATCAGCTCGTGGAACCGGCGCGCGAACTCGTCGGCGGCCTCGGCGACCGAATAGCCCCAAATCTCGGCCGTGTCGCCGTCCACGTCGCTGGCCTTGCGCGGCCGCGTGTCGAAGGCGATGCCGCCGAACTCGGTGAGCATCACCGGCTGGCCGCGGTGCGGATAGCCGTCGAGCGTCAGCACCTTGCCACCCGGGCGGCGGCGGTCGAACAGCTGTTCGGTGCTGACCTCGGGGCCATAGCGCTGGCGCAGGTGCTCGATGTTCGCGTCGTAATCGTGGATGCCGATGATGTCGGTATCGCTGCTTTCCCAGCCGTCGTTGCCGATCACCGGACGCGTGGGGTCCAGCGTCTTGGTGAGGTGGTAGAGCGCGGCGACGGCGTTCTGGTGCGCGCCGACCGAAGTGAGTTCCGGCACGCCCCAGGACTCGTTGAACGGCACCCAGGTGATGACGCAGGGGTGGCTGAAGTCGCGCTCGATCGCCTCGCCCCATTCCTTGACGATGCGCTTGATCGCGGTGCGCGTGAAACGGTAGGCCGACGGCATCTCCTCCCAGACCAGCAGCCCGAGCCGGTCGGCCCAGTAGAGGTAGCGCGGGTTCTCGATCTTCTGGTGCTTGCGCACGCCGTTGAAGCCCATGGCCTTGGCGAGCTCGACGTCGCGGCGAAGCGCGGCGTCGTCGGGTGCCGCCAGCAGCGTATCGGGCCAATAGCCCTGGTCCAGCACCAGTTTCAGCTGGTACGGGCGGCCGTTGAGCATGAAGCGGTCGCGCAGCACGCCGACCGAGCGCAGCGCCGTGTAGGACTGGATCTCGTCGAGCACCTCGTCGCCGCGCTTGAGGCGGATGGTGGCGTCGAGCAACTGCGGCTTTTCCGGGCTCCAGAGGATCTCGTTGCGGAAATCGTCGATGCCGGGATCGGAGAGGATGATGCGGCGGTCCACCTCGCCGTCGATGATCATGTAGCGGTCGTCGGCCAGCAGCCTGTCCTTGTGGCGGATCTGCACTTCCATCGACAGGCCGTCGACGCGCTCGCCGATCACGCGCGCCTCGAAGGTGAGCGCGAAGCCTTCGACATGCGGCGTCCAGCGGATCTTCTGGACGTAGGTGCGCGCGACGCGCTCGATCCACACCGTCTGCCAGATGCCGGTGGTGCGCGGATACCAGATCGAATGCGGCTCCAGCTGCCAGTCCTGCTTGCCGCGCGGCTTGTTGAGTTCCTGCGGATCGTCCTCGACGTAGACGCTGAGGACCTGCGGGCCTGAAGAATTCAGAACGTCGGTGATGTCGCATTGAAAAGGCGTGTGTCCACCCTCGTGCGACGTTACGAAGTGCCCGTTTACCCACACTTTCGCGAAGTAGTCGACCGCGCCGAAGTGCAGGATCACGCGTGAAGCGCCTGTCGCCTCCACGTCGAACTCACGTTGGTACCAGCAGGCTTTGTGAAACCCGCGATCACCGATCCCGCTGGCCTTCGATTCGATCGGATACGGCACCTCGATCCGTAACGGCCACTGCTCGATCTCACCCGGGTGCGAATAACGCTTTTCGTCGTCGAACGTGAACCGCCAGGGTCCGTCGAGCGACTGCCAGTGCGTGCGTCGCAGCTGCGGGCGGGGATAGGCCTCGTCGTCGCAGAAACGCGATGCATCGGCTGCAGTCGATTGATGTGCGGATTTCACTTCGTCGAGATGCCGTTCACCCAAGACTCATCTTTTTTAACCAAACCAGTGAGAGCGCCATGTCAAAGCAAACGGATTCGGTAGGCGACGAGCGGGCTGCAGTCGGTGGCGGCACGAATGCCGCCGACACCGCGGATTCGGCCTCCGCGGCGGTCTCGGGTGCGTTCGGCGACGGGCGCGAGAGCTTTCCGATCATCGTCCACTGCCATCTGCGCTGGGACTTCGTCTGGCAGAGGCCGCAGCAGATCTTCTCGCGGCTGGCGCGCAACCACCGCGTGCTCTTCATCGAGGACCCGGTCATCGCCGAGGGCGAGCCGCGCCTGGCGATCGACGAGCCCTACCCGAACCTCGTGCGCATCGTCCCGCAGATCCCGCAGCACCTCGCGGTGAACGCGGACAAGGACGCCGAGATCTTCCTGCCGCAGATCAAGAAGGCGCTGGACGAACACCCGCTTCTCGCGGGCCGCTTCGAGCAGCCGCTGCACTGGTTCTACTCGCCGATGCCGGCGCCGGGCTACATGGGTCAGTTCAATGCCGTCGGCGTGGTCTACGACTGCATGGACGAACTCGCGAACTTCCGCTTTGCGCCACCGGACATCGCCGACCGCGAGCGCTTCGTCATGTCCAGGGCCGACGTCGTGTTCACCGGCGGCTACCAGCTGTTCGAGTCGAAGTCGCGGTTCCACGACAACGTGCACTTCTACGGCTGCGGCGTGGACGTCGAGCACTACGGCAAGGCGCGCGACGAGGCGACCGAAGTGCCGGCGGCGGTGCTCGCCGCGCCGGGACCGCGCTTCGGCTACTTCGGCGTGATCGACGAGCGCCTGGACTACGAGCTGATCGCCGCGCTCGCCGAGCGCTTCCCCGCCGCCTCGGTCGTCATGGCCGGCCCGGTGGTCAAGGTCGACCCGAACGAGCTGCCCAAGCACGAAAACATCCACTGGCTTGGCCAGCAGCGCTACGAGGACCTGCCCGCGATCGTCAAGGGCTTCGACGTCTGCCTGATGCCGTTCGCGCTCAACGAGGCGACGAAATACATCAACCCGACCAAGACGCTCGAATACATGGCGGGTGGCAAGCCCATCGTATCTACCGCGGTGGCCGACGTGGTTCGCAACTTCACCCCGATCGTCGACGTCGCCCGCTCGCCCTCCGAGTTCGTCGACGCCGTCGAGCGCGCCTGGCGCCAGGCCGATGCGGAACTGATCGCGCAGGGCATCGAGCGCGCCCAGAACGCGTCCTGGGACGCGACCGTCGAATCCATGCGCAACGACGTCCAGCAGGCCATCTGGACCGATGTCCCCGCGCAAGCCGCCGCCTGACAGGAGCACTGAATGAAGACCGATGTACTGATCGTTGGCGCCGGCTTTTCCGGCTCCGTCGTGGCACGCGAGCTCGCCGAGCGCGGCTACGAAGTCCTGGTGATCGACAAGCGCGACCATATCGGCGGCAACGCCTACGACCGCCTCGACGAGCACGGCGTGCTGATCCACCCCTATGGCCCGCACATCTTCCACACCAATGCCGACCGCATCGCCGAGTACCTGTCGCAGTTCACCGACTGGCGCCCGTACGAGCACCGCGTGCTGGCGAAGGTCGAGGAGAAGCTGGTGCCGATCCCGATCAACATCGACACCGTGAACGCGCTGTACGGCCTCGACCTCGACGAGGACAGCATCCAGGGCTTCTACGACTCGGTGCGCGAGCCGCGGGAAAAGATCCGCACATCGGAAGACGTGGTGGTCAACGCCGTGGGGCAGGACCTCTACGAGAAGTTCTTCCGCGGCTACACCCGCAAGCAGTGGGGCCTGGACCCGTCCGAGCTCAATGCCTCGGTGGCGGCGCGCGTTCCCACGCGCACCAACCGGGACGACCGCTACTTCACCGACAAGTTCCAGAAGATGCCGGCCGAGGGCTACACCCGGATGTTCGAACGCATGCTCGACCATCCCTCGATCAAGGTCGAGCTGGGCGTGGATTTCTTCGAGGTGCGAGAGCGGGTGGAGGCGAGCCACATCGTCTATACCGGCCCGATCGACGCCTTCTACGCGCACTGCTACGGCAAGCTGCCCTACCGCTCTCTGCGGTTCGAGCACGAGCACCTGTCCGATACCGAGTGGTACCAGTCGGTCGGCACGGTCAACTTCCCGAACGATTACGACTACACCCGTACTACCGAGTTCAAGCACCTCACCGGCCAGCAGCATCGTGGCACCTCGCTGGTGCGCGAGTTCCCGACCGCGGAAGGCGATCCTTACTACCCGGTGCCGCGTCCCGAGAACGAGGCGCTGTTCAAGAAGTACGAGCGCCTCGCCGAGCAGGAAGCCAACGTCACCTTCGTCGGCCGCCTCGCGCAGTATCGCTACTACAACATGGACCAGTGCGTCGGCGCGGCGCTGAAGTCGGTCGAGTACATCCTCGAGAAGATGGGCGCGGACGCAGGGAAGGCGCCGGTGGAGCTGGCCGCGCAGGCCGCGCGCACCGATGCAGCGATGCCGCTGATCGCCAGCCGCCACTAAGGGACACGCTGTCGGCATGGCGCTGGACGACGCGAAGCTGCATCTCTGGGGCGGGCTCGAATGCACGATCTGCCGGGTGGGCGACACCTACACCCGGCAGCTCGAGCGAACCGCCCACGCGACGCGGGACGGCGACATCGCCCGCTTCGCGGAGCTCGGCATGCAGGCGATCCGCTACCCCGTCCTGTGGGAGCAGGTCGCGCCCGACGGCCTCGAATCGGCCGACTGGACGTGGCCCGACGAGCGCCTCGCGCAGCTTCGCGACGTCGGCATCGCGCCCATCGTCGGGCTGGTGCACCACGGCAGCGGCCCGCTGCACACCAGCCTCGTCGACCCCGAGTTTCCCATCAAGCTCGCGGCTTACGCGCGCGCGGTGGCAACACGATATCCCTGGGTCGAGTACTACACGCCGGTCAACGAGCCGCTGACGACCGCGCGCTTCAGCGGCCTGTACGGCGTGTGGTATCCGCACGGCCGCGACGAGCGCACGTTCAAGGACGCGCTGTTCAACGAGGTTCGCGGCGTCGTGCTGTCGATGCGCGAAATCCGCAAGGTCAACCCGGCTGCGAAACTGCTGCAGACCGACGACCTGGGCAAGGTCTACAGCACGCCGCTGCTGCAATACCAGGCCGACTACAGCAACGAGGCGCGCTGGCTGGGCTGGGACCTGCTGTGCGGACGCGTCGACGAGCACCACCCGCTTTGGGGCTGGCTGATCGAGCGCGCGGGCGCGACGCCGGAGGACATCCTCTGGTTCCGCGACAACCCGTGTCCGCCCGACATCATCGGCGTCAACCACTACATCACCAGCGAGCGCTTCCTCGACGAGGAGCTGGACCAGTACCCGCCGCACTTCCACGGCGGCAACGGACGGCATCGCTACGCTGACATCGAGGCCGCGCGCGCGCTCGCCCATCCCACCGGCGGCATCGCGCCGCTGCTGCGCGAATGCTGGGACCGCTACCGCCTGCCGATCGCGATCACCGAGGTCCACATCGACTCCACGCGCGAGAACCAGCTGCGCTGGATTACGGAAGTCTGGTCGGCCGCCGAACAGGTGCGCGCCGAAGGCGTCGACATGCGTGCGGTCACGGTCTGGGGCCTGCTCGGGCTGTACGACTGGAACTGCCTGCTCACCGAGTGCCGCGGCTATTACGAGTCGGGTGCCTTCGACGTACGAGGCGGCGAGCCCCGCCCCACCGCCATCGCGTGGCTGATGAAGGACCTCGCTGCCGGACGCGTGCCGGACCACCCGGTCCTCGCCGGTACCGGCTGGTGGCGCCGGGAAGGCCGTTTTTTCCGCAGCGAGCCCGCCATGCTGCCCACCCATGATTTCCCGCTGCGGCCCAGTGCCGGCACCAACCGTGCCCCCATCCTCGTCACCGGCGCCACCGGCACGCTGGGCCGCGCCTTCGCGCGCATCTGCGCCGAGCGAGACCTCAACTGCCGCGTGCTGACGCGCGCGGAGATGGACATCACCGATCCCGACTCCATCGAGCGCGCGATCGACGACTACCAGCCCTGGGCGATCATCAACACCGCCGGCTACGTGCGCGTGGACGACGCCGAGAACGAGGCCGAGCGCTGCTTCCTCGAGAACACGCAGGGCCCGGCGAACCTCGCCGCCGCGTGCGCGCGGCACGCGCTGCCGCTCGTCACGTTCTCCTCGGACCTCGTGTTCGACGGCGAGCGCGATGCACCCTACGTCGAGGACGACGCGACCCGCCCGCTTAACGTCTATGGCGAGAGCAAGGCGCGCGCCGAGCGGCTGGTGCTCGACCGCCATCCCGACACGCTGGTGGTGCGCACCAGCTCGTTCTTCGGCCCGTGGGACGAGCACAACTTCATCACCATCGCGCTGAGAACGCTGCGCAACGGCGACCCGTTCCTCGCCGCGCGCGACATGACGGTTTCGCCGACGTACGTGCCCGACCTCGTGCACGCCTGCCTCGACCTGCTGATCGACCGCGAGTCCGGCATCTGGCACCTGACCAACAGCGGCGAGATCACCTGGGCGGACCTCGCCCTGCGCGCCGCCGAGATGGCCAGCGTCGACACCAGCCGTCTCGAAATCTGCAGCGACCATCGCAGCCACCTGCGCGCGCGTCGCCCGCGCTACAGCGCGCTCAGCAGCCGACGCGCGTACCCGATGCCCACGCTCGACGACGCGCTGGGCCGCTACGTTCGACAGGCGCCGCTCAACTGACCACTCGCGCCGCGCACTGGCCGCGGCGCTCGCTCGCCAGCCAGTCGGTGCCGTCCGATCGCGATCGTGTGCGCCCGCAAGACCCGACTCGTGCCGCCGTTCACCTCGGCCACGCCGCGAGTACGCGGGTCAGCCGGGAATTCCATGTCGCACGTCGCGCCGCCCGAATGCTTGGCGCGCGGCTGGTCACGACTCCCCGACACCATTCGATCGCAGCCATGTCCGCATGGAAAGTCGCGGCGCGGGTGGTTCTAAAACGCCCAATGAACCGCGCCTACGTTTGGAACGATGAATGTCGGCGTCGTCGTTCAGCCGCTTCCTGGCGCGCCGATACCGCTCCATCGACCCCCGTACTGAATTCCATGACCGGCAGCTACGACTACTCGCTGGTGCTGGCCTCGCTCGCCATCGCGATCCTTGCCTCCTACACCGCGCTGCACATGGCCGGACACGTCATGGCGGCGGGCGGGCGCGCGGGACGGCTCTGGCTCGCCGGTGGCGCATGCGCCATGGGGCTGGGCATCTGGTCGATGCATTTCGTCGGCATGCTCGCGTTCTCCCTGCCCATACGGCTGGGCTACGACCTCGGCATCACCCTCGCCTCCCTGGCCACAGCGATCGCCACCTCGGCATTCGCGCTGTGGCGCGTCACGCGGCGGCGCATGAAGCGTCGCGACTGGCTGGCCGGGTCGCTGCTGATGGGCGGGGGCATCGTGCTGATGCATTACACCGGCATGGGCGCGCTGCGCATGCAGCCCTCGCTGGGCTACGACCCGGCGTGGTTCGCCGCCTCTGTAGCGATCGCGGTTCTGGCGTCGGCTGTCGCCCTGTGGATCGCCTTCAAGCTGCGCCGCGAACGGCGCGGCGCCACGCGGCTTCGCCTCGCGGCGGCGTCGGTAATGGGTCTTGCGGTCGTCGGCATGCACTACAGCGGCATGGCCGCCGCGCGCTTCTCGCCCGATGCGATCTGCGGCGCCTACCGCGACAACAGCCTTCCGACGGGATGGCTGGCGCTGGGCGTCATCGTCACGACCGTCACATTGCTGGGCATCACGCTCGCGGTGTCGATCCTCGACCGCCACATCCGCCAGCGCACCACGATGTTCAGCAACGCGCTCGCGCAGGCCAACAGCGACCTGATGCATGCCGCGCTGCACGACCCGCTGACGCAACTGCCGAACCGCATGCTGCTGCGCGACCGCCTCGAGCAGGCGATCGCCGCGGCGGAAGCATCGGGCGAAGGCTTCGCCGTGCTGTTCCTCGACCTCGATGGCTTCAAGGCGGTCAACGATGCCTACGGCCACCACATCGGCGATGCGCTGCTCGTCGAGCTCGCGCTGCGCGTCCGCGAACTGCTCGACGGGGAAGACACCGTGGCCCGGCTCGGCGGCGACGAATTCGTGCTGCTCGTGCACCAGGGCGATCCGTCCGACGTCGCGGTGCTGAGCGAACGCATCCTCGCCGCGCTCGCGCGCACCTGCATGGTCGCCGGCGTCGAACTCGGCGTCAGCGCGAGCGTGGGCATCGCGATGTATCCCGCGGACGGCGGCGACGAGCGCTCGCTGATGGCCAATGCCGACGCGGCGATGTACCACGCGAAGGACGCAGGCCGGAACGGCTATGCCTTCTTCGCGCCGTCGATGAACAGCGACATGCAGGCGCAGCTCGGCCTCCTCGGCGATCTCAGGCATGCGGTCGAGCGCGACCAGCTGGTGCTGCACTACCAGCCCAAGTTCGTCGCGAGCGCGGACGACACGCCGCGCCTCGCGGGCGCCGAGGCCTTGCTCCGCTGGCAGCACCCCGAGCAGGGCCTGCTCGCGCCCGCCACCTTCATCGCGCTCGCCGAGCGCAGCGGCCTGATCGTCGGCATCGGCGAGTGGGTGATCGACCGCGCCTGCGCGCAATTGCACGCCTGGCAGCGCGCGGGCCGCACCGACCTGACGATGGCGGTGAACCTCTCGCCCGCCCAGTTCGCCGCGCCGTCGCTGCCGCACCACGTCGCTGCGGCACTGGCGCGCCACGCCATCGCACCCGGCACGCTGACGCTGGAGATCACCGAAAGCATGGCGATGCGCAACGTCGAGGCGAGCCTTGCCATGCTGGACGCGCTGGTCGCACTCGGCGTGCGCATCTCGATCGACGACTTCGGGACCGGCTATTCGAGCCTGCTCTACCTCAAGCGCCTGCCGGCGACCGAGCTCAAGATCGATCGCGGCTTCGTCCGCGACCTGCGTCGCGCGGGCGAGGACGCCGCCATCGTCACCTCGATCCTCGCGCTCGCGCGCGCGCTGGAGCTCGACGTGGTGGCCGAAGGCGTCGAGACGCGCGAACAGCGCCAGCAGCTCGTCGACCTCGGCTGCACGTACCTGCAGGGCTACCTGCTCGGCAGGCCTATGCCGGCGGACGCCTTCGCCGACAGCGCGGGAATCGCGACCAAGGCCGCGGCCGAGCCGCTGCCGGCCTGAAAAAGAAAACGCCCGGCCGGTTTCCCGGTCGGGCGTTGAAATGGTGCCGGAAATAGGAATCGAACCTACGACCTACGCATTACGAATGCGCCGCTCTACCAACTGAGCTATTCCGGCGATCCGCCGCAGTGCGGCGAGACGCGGGATTCTAGGCAGCCGTGGCGACGGCGTCAATGTCGCCGTGCGGTTTACTCGACGAGCTGCAGCCGCAGCGCCTTCGGCAGGGCGAACACCATGCTCTCGGGCTCGCCCGACAGCTCGGTCACGGTCGCCCCGCCCATCAGGCGCAGGCGGTCGATCACACCCTGCACGAGGATGTCCGGCGCCGACGCGCCGGCGGTCACGCCGACGTTGCGGCGGCCCTCGACCCATCGCGGGTCGATCTCGTGCGCGCCGTCGATGAGGTAGGACTCCACGCCCTGCCGCTCCGCGAGTTCGCGCAGGCGGTTGGAATTGGAGCTGTTCACCGAGCCGACCACCAGCACGAGGTCGCACTTCGCGGCTAGCTCGCGCACGGCGTCCTGCCGGTTCTGCGTGGCGTAGCAGATGTCGTCGTTGCGCGGCCCCTGGATCAGCGGGAACTTCGCGCGCAGCGCCGCAATGACCACCTGCGTATCGTCGACCGACAGCGTGGTCTGCGTCGTGTAGGCGAGCTTCTCCGGCTGCGAGACCTCGAGCCGTGCGACATCCTCTTCGTCCTCCACCAGGTAGATGCGACCGGTAGCGCCTTCGCGCAGCCACTGCCCCATCGTGCCCTCGACCTCGGGATGACCCTCGTGGCCGATCAGCACGACGTCGTTGCCCGCACGGCAGTGGCGCGAGACTTCCAAGTGCACCTTGGTCACCAGCGGGCAGGTCGCGTCGAACACGCGCAGGCCGCGGCGGTCGGCCTCCTCGCGCACGGCCTTGGACACGCCATGCGCGCTGAAGATCACGGTGGCGCCGTCGGGCACCTCGTCGAGTTCCTCGACGAAGATCGCACCGCGCTGCTTGAGGTCGTCGACCACGAAACGGTTGTGCACCACCTCGTGGCGCACGTAAATCGGCGCGCCCAGCAGTTCGATCGCCCGCTTGACGATTTCGATGGCGCGGTCGACGCCCGCGCAGAAGCCGCGCGGGTTGGCGAGAAGGATTTCCATGCGCGAATGCTAGCGCCCGTCGGGCGTGCCCGCCTGACGGTCCGGCAACAGACCGGCGAGGACGATGCCGATCACGCCGACGACGATGGCGGCATCCGCGATGTTGAACGAGGGCCAGTAGAAGCGGCCGACATACCACTGGATGAAATCGACCACGTGGCCGTGCACCAGCCGGTCGATCACGTTGCCGATCGCGCCGCCGACCACCAGGGTGTACGGCAGGGCCGTGCGCCAGGCCCTGCGCGGCGTGCGCGACAACCAGAACGTCATCACGCCGCAGATGGCGACGGCGAACACCAGGAACAGGTACTTCTGCCAGCCGCCGGCATCGCTCAGCAGGCTGAACGCCGCGCCCGTATTGTAGGTGCGGAACCAGTTCCAGAAGCCCGGTATCACCTCGACCGGCGTGAACTCCGGCAGGCTGCGCAGTACCCAGGCCTTGGACAGCTGGTCGACGGCGATGACCGCCACCGACACCAGCAACCAGACCAGCGCGTTCTTTCCATCACGTTGACGCATCGGAACTCCGTTCGGCCGGGAAGGCAGAGGCGACTCGGCGGCCGGTCAGAACCAGCGGCGCACTTCGCCGGGTCCTTCGATATTGACGACGCAGCGGCCGCAGATCAGCGGGTGCGCGGCCACACTGCCGACGTCCGCCTGGTAATGCCAGCAGCGTGCGCACTTGGTCTTGCCGGTGCGCTGTGCGGACACCTCGCCACCGCCATCCCCCACCGTCACGTCGGCGGTGATGAACAGGAAGCGCAGCTCGTCCTGCAGCTCCCGCAGCCAGGCGGCCTCGTCCGGCGTCGCGGCGATCGAGATCTCCGCTTCCAGCGCAGCGCCGATTTCGCCCGCGGCGCGCATGGGCTCGAGCGTGCGGCTGACCTGCTCGCGCAGCGCCAGCAGGCGCTCGAACTTCGCGCCGTCGATAGCGGCATCGGCCGGCAGCGGCTGCAGACGGTCGTACCAGGTCGCGAACAGCACGTGGCCCGCGCGCGCTCCGCCGGGCGTCGCCTGCGGCAGGAAGCGCCACATCTCGTCGGCGGTGAAGCTCAGCACCGGCGCGACCCAGCGCACGAAGGCTTCGGCGACGTGGTACATCGCGGTCTGCGCCGAGCGCCGGCCGGCCGAATCCTCCGGCATGGTGTAGAGCCGGTCCTTGGTGACGTCGAGATACACCGAGCCCAGATCGACGCTGCAGAAGTTCGCCAGCGACTGCACCACCTCGGCGAGGTCGTAGCGTGCGTAGGCCGCGATGATCTTCTGCTGCAGCTCGAAGGCGCGATGCACGATCCAGCGGTCGAGCGCGACCATCGACTCCGGCGCCTGCAGGTGCGACACCGGATCGAAGCCGTCGAGGTTGGCGAGCAGGAATCGCGCGGTGTTGCGCAGGCGCCGATAGACGTCGCCGCTGCGCTTGAGGATCTCGTCGGAGACCGACATCTCGTTGCGGTAGTCGGTCGAGGCGATCCACAGCCGCAGCACGTCCGCGCCCATCTGGTCGACAACCTTCTGCGGCTCGATCGTGTTGCCGATCGACTTCGACATCTTCTTGCCCTGCGCGTCGACCGTGAAGCCGTGCGTGAGCACCTGCCGGTACGGCGCGACGCCGTCCATCGCGACGCCCGTCAGCAGCGAGGACTGGAACCAGCCGCGATGCTGGTCCGAGCCTTCGAGGTAGAGGTCGGCGGGCTTGCGCAGGCCGTCCTGCGGGCGCGCGGCGAGCACGCACTCGTGCGTGACGCCGGAATCGAACCAGACGTCGAGGATGTCGGTGACCTTCTCGTAGTCGGCCGCCTCATCGCCCAGCAGTTCGGCGGGATCGAGGTCGTACCAGACGTCGACGCCGCCGGATTCCACGCGCGCGGCGACCTGACGCATCAGCTCGGCCGAGTTGGGATGCGGCTCGAACGTGTGGCGATGGATGAACAGCGCGATCGGCACGCCCCAGGTGCGCTGGCGGCTGATGCACCAGTCGGGGCGGCCTTCGATCATGCCGGCGATGCGCGCCTCGCCCCAGTCGGGGAACCAGCCCACCTCCTTGATCGCGGCGAGCGCGTCGCGACGCAGACCGGCCTGCTCCATCGAGATGAACCACTGCGGCGTGGCGCGAAACACCACCGGCGTCTTGTGGCGCCAGCAGTGCGGATAGCTGTGCTGCAGCGGATGCGCGGCGAGCAGCAGCCCGAGCCCGCGCACGGCGTCGACAATCAGGTCGTTCGCCTTCCACAGATGGATGCCGGCGATCTCGGTGCCGTTCGCCGCGGGCGTGCCCGGAAGGTAGCGGCCGCGCGCGTCGACGGGATTCATGACCGCGGCCGGATAGCGATCGACCAGGCCGTACTTCTGGCTGACCGCGAAGTCCTCCTGGCCGTGGCCCGGGGCGGTGTGCACGGCGCCGGTACCGTCCTCGGCCGACACGTGATCGCCCAGCAGCAGCGGGATGTCGCGCTCGTAGAACGGATGCGCGAGCACCAGCCCTTCCATCGCCGCGCCCGCCGACGTGCCGAGCACGCGCGGCTCGTCGACGCCGTAACGCTTGAGCGCGCGCTCGACCAGCGCGCTCGCGAGCACCAGCAGGCGGCGACCGTTTGGGCCCGCGGGGCCCTCGACCAGCGAATACTCGAGTTCCGGGCCGATCGACACGGCGAGGCTCGCGGGCAGCGTCCACGGCGTGGTGGTCCAGATCGGCACGGCGACCTCGACGCCCGGCTCCAGCTCGGCGCCGAACACGCGCGCGAGCGCCTGCGGATCGCGTGCGAGGTAGGCCACGTCGATCGCCGGCGAGGTCTTGTCGGCGTACTCGATCTCGGCCTCGGCCAGCGCGGAGCCGCAGTCGAAACACCAGTGCACGGGCTTGGCGCCGCGCACCACGTGCCCGCGCTCGACGATCTTCGCCAGCGAACGCAGCATGTTCGCCTCGAAGGCGAAATCCATCGTGCGGTACGGGTTGTCCCAGTCGCCGATCACGCCCAGGCGCTTGAAGCCGGCGCGCTGCAGGTCGATCTGCTCGGCCGCGTATTCGCGGCACTTCTGGCGGAACTGCGCGGCATCGAGCTTGTCGCCGACCTTGCCGTGCTTCTTCTCGACCGCGACCTCGATCGGCAGGCCGTGGCAATCCCAGCCCGGCACGTACGGCGCGTCGTAACCTGAGAGCAGCTTCGACTTGACGATGACGTCCTTCAGCACCTTGTTGACCGCGTGGCCGATGTGGATCGCGCCGTTGGCGTACGGCGGGCCGTCGTGCAGCACGAAGGACTCGGCGCGACCGCCGACCTGCTCGCGGAGGCGCGCGTACAGGCCCTCGGCTTCCCAGCGCGCGAGCGTCTGCGGCTCGCGCTTGGGCAGGTCGCCGCGCATCGGGAATTCCGTGGCCGGCAGGTGCAGCGTGGCCTTGTACGGGTTGGCGTCGGGGGCTTCGCGGTCGGTCACGGGATCAGGCGGTCCTGCGGGTGTTCATGGGAGCGAGGATGCGCCGCGCCTGCTCCGAATCGCGATCCATCTGCGCGACCAGGGCGTCGAGTCCGTCGAATTTCAGTTCGTCGCGCAGCTTGGCGACGAACTCGATACGGATGCGGCGGGTGTAGATGTCCGCATCGAAGTCGAATATGTGGGTTTCCAGCAGCGGCTCAATGCCGCCGACCGTGGGCCGCGTGCCCAGGCTGGATACGGCCGCCAACGGCGCGGGCGACAGGCCATGCACGCGCGTGGCGAAGATGCCCGCCAGCGGCGGCGTGCCACGCGGCAGGCGCAGGTTCGCGGTGGGATAACCGAGCGTGCGCCCGAGCTGCTTGCCGCGCACGACGCGCCCCGCGATGTCGTAGGGGCGCCCGAGCAGCCGCGCGGCGAACTCGAAATCGCCGTCGGCCAGCGCCTGGCGGATGCGGGTGCTGGACACCCGATCGGCGCCAGCGTCGACGGGCTCGATCTCGCCGGCGCCGAAACCGCGCGTGGCGCCCTCGCGACGCAGCAGCTCGAGATCGCCGCCGCGCGCGCGGCCGAAGCGGAAATCGGGACCGACCCAGACGTCGCGCGCCTGCAGGCCGTCGACGAGCACGCGGGCGACGAAATCCTCGGCGGACATGCCGCTCAGGCGCGGGTCGAAGCGCAGCAGTGCGACGTCGTCGATGCCGAGTTCGAACAGCCCCTCCACGCGGCGGCGCGTGGACATGAGCCGCGGTGGCACGCTGCCGCGTGCGAAGACCTCGCGCGGCAGCGGATCGAAGGTGACGGCGGCCGCACGTACGCCCAGCTCGCGCGCACGCGACACGGCGCGGCGCACCAGCGCCTGATGCCCCAGGTGCAGGCCGTCGAATGCGCCGATGCAGACCACGCGCCCCTGCGGCGCTCGCGGCGCGCGGTCGACGTCTCGGAACAGCCTGCTCATCCGCTGAAGTATAGCCAGCCCACGCGGCCCGCCGGCCCTAGTGCTCGCGCAGGTGGCGCGGGCGGATCCCCAGCGCGACCAGCACGATGCCGTAGCTGGCCGCGCCCCCGACCACGAGCAGCAGCAGGTTGACGATGCGCAGATGCATGGCGGCCTCGGTGAAGTCCGGCAGCCAGTACAGGCCGAGCATCACCACCGCCACCATCGCAGCGCAGGCCAGCCCGACCTGAGTCAGGAAGCGACCCCAGCCCGGCTGGCGCGCGTACGCGCCCGATTTCCGCAACCAGTGCCACAGCAGCGCGAGGTTGAGGTAGCTCGCCGCCGCGCTGGCGAGCCCGAGCGCCAGGTGCAGGCCCGGCGTGGTCGCCAGCGCCTGCATGACGCCGCCCGCCCGGTCCTCCGCCGGCACCCGCCACGCGTAGACCGCGGCCAGGAAGATCGCGTTGAACAGCATGTTGGCGACCAGCGAGGCCACGCCCGCGCGCACGGGCGTCTTGGTGTCCTGCCGCGAATAGAAGGCGGGCAGCACCACCTTGACCAGTGCGAACGCCGGCAGGCCGAAGCTCAGGCCGAACACCGCCATCGCCGTCATCTGGGTGTCGAACGCGGTGAACCGGTCGTACTGGAACACCGTCGCGACCAGCGGCGTGGACAGCATCATCAGCCCGAGCGCGGCCGGGATAGCGATCAGCAGCGTGGTGCGCAGGCCCCAGTCGAACGTGCGCGAGAACGCGGCCGAATCGGTGCGCACGTGGTGGCGGGAGAGCGCCGGCAGGATCGCCGTGCCGAGCGCGACGCCGAACACGCCCAGCGGCAGCTCGAGGAAGCGGTCGGACAACGACAGCCAGGTCTGCGAGCCGGTGTACAGCATCGCGGCGATCCAGGTGTCGAGCAGCAGGTTGATCTGCGCGACGGACGAGCCGAACAGCGTCGGCACCATCAGCCGCACCACGCGCCGGACGTCCGGATGGCTCCAGCCCCAGCGCGGCAGCGTCAGCAGGTCGAGCTTCGCCAGCGACGGCAGCTGGAACAGCAACTGCAGGATGCCTGCGAACAGCACCGCCCAGCCAAGCGCGAGGATCGGCGTCTCCAACCGCGGCGCCAGCCACAGCGCGCCGGCGATCATGCAGAGATTGAGGATGACCGGGGTCAGCGCGGGCATCGCGAACCGGTGAAAGCTGTTGAGCGCGCCACCGGCCAGCGCGGTCAGCGAGACGAACAGGATGAACGGGAAGGTCAGCCGCAGCAGCTCGACCGTCAGTCCGAATTTCTCCGCCTTGTCCGGCGAGGCGCCCATGCTGAACAGCGCAGCGACCTGCGGGGTGAAGATCAGGCCGAGCGCGGTGATCAGCAGCAGCACCGCGCCGAGCGTGCCGGAGACCCGGGACATCAGCGCCCTCAGGTCGGCATGCGGGCGCGTCTCCTTCACCTCGGTGAAGACCGGCACGAAAGCGGTCGCGAACGAGCCCTCGGCGAACAGCCGGCGCATGAAGTTCGGGATGCGGAAGGCGACCCAGAACGCGTCCGTCGCCGCCGAGGCGCCGAAGGTGGTGGTGAGCACCTGGTCGCGGATGAGCCCGAAGACGCGGCTCACCATGGTCATGCTGCTGAAGGACAGCAGGCCGCGGGCGACGCGGGGCGCGGTCACAGGTTCCGCTCCGTTGACGGCCCGTTGACGCAAGCCATTGAAACCGCCATACTTTCCGGTCTGTCTGTACCCAATTCCCTCTCCTCAACGTGCTGTCTCCCGGACAGCCGCTCCACCAAGACTTCCAGGAAACCGCCGTGGCCAACATCAAGTCCGCCAAGAAGCGCGCCAAGCAGACGATCGTGCGCAACATGCGCAACGCCAGCCAGCGCTCGATGCTCCGCACCTCCGTCAAGAAGGTCCTCAAGGCCCTTCATGCGAACGACGCCGCCGGTGCCGAAGCCGCTTTCGCGCAGGCTCAGCCGCTGCTCGACCGCTTCAGCTCGCGTGGCCTGATCCACAAGAACAAGGCTGCCCGTCACAAGAGCCGCCTGAATGCCCGCATCAAGGCGCTGAAGGCCGCTGCCTGATACGCGCAGCGTTTCGCGAAGAAACCCGGCCTCGGCCGGGTTTTTTTGTGCCTGCGATTCCGTTCGCGTGGCGACTGCGAGGGACACGACGCGGCGGCGCATGCGCACGGCCATACGCGCAGCACGTCGCAGCACGCGCCAGCAAGCGCGCACATCCGGTTGCATCGAACGGACCCGGCTCACGGAATGTGCGCCGCTCAGGCTTCGGGCGTGCCTGCGTCGCCCTGCCAGTGCGCCGCCTCGCGCGCTTCCTCGGCTTCCTCGCGCTGGCGGTCGAAGAACGCCATGACGTCCTTCATGATCGGCCAGGTGCCTTCGCGGCCGATGGCGGACACGACGTAGCGATTCCCGGTCCAGACGAGCTCGTCGACGATCTGTGCGACCAGTTCGTCGCGCTCCTCGTCGAGCAGCAGGTCGGCCTTGTTGAGCACCAACCAGCGCGGCTTGGCGAGCAGTTCCGGATCGTGCTTTTCGAGTTCGCGTTCGATCGCGCGCACCTGCTCCGCCGGGCTGACGCCCTCGACGCCGCCCTCCATCGGGGCGATGTCCACCAGATGCAGCAGCAGGCGCGTGCGCTGCAGGTGGCGCAGGAACTGCGCGCCGAGGCCCGCGCCGTCCGCCGCGCCCTCGATGAGGCCCGGGATGTCCGCGATCACGAAGCTGCGATGCGGCTCCACGCTGACGACGCCGAGATTCGGATACAGCGTGGTGAACGGGTAGTCGGCCACCTTCGGCGTCGCCGCGGAAACCGCGCGGATGAAGGTGCTCTTGCCGGCGTTCGGGAAGCCCAGCAGGCCGACGTCGGCCAGCAGTTTCAACTCGAGCTTGAGCGCGCGCTGCTCGCCCGGCAGACCCGGCAGCGCCTTGCGCGGCGCGCGGTTCACCGAGCTCTTGAAATGCATGTTGCCGAGGCCGCCCTTGCCGCCCTGCGCGACCAGCAGCTTCTCGCCGTGGCGCGTGAGGTCGCCGATCACCTCGTCGGTCTCAACGTTGGTGACGACGGTGCCGACCGGCACGGTCACGACGAGGTCCTCGCCAGCCTTGCCGTACATCTGCCGGCCCATGCCGTTCTCGCCGCGCTGCGCCTTGAACATGCGCTGGTGGCGGAAATCGACCAGCGTGTTGAGGTTCTCGTCGGCCACCAGCCAGACGCTGCCGCCGTCGCCGCCGTCGCCGCCGTCAGGGCCGCCGAGCGGAATGAACTTCTCGCGGCGGAAGCCGACGCAACCGTTGCCGCCGTTACCTGCGATGACCTGGATTTCGGCTTCGTCGACGAGCTTCATGGCGCATGACCGGAAAGTGCGGGAGGGCGAAAAATGCCGCGCCGCATTGTGACTGAATCGCGTGCCGCGCCGCTGAGGGCACCGCATCGCGGAGATGATGATCGCTCAAACGAAAAGCCCCGCCGAAGCGGGGCTCGTCGAAGCGACGCTCGCCGGATTACTCGGCGGTGACGACGCTGACGGTGCGGCGCTTGGCCGGACCCTTGACCGAGAACTCGACCTTGCCGTCGACCAGCGCGAACAGCGTGTGGTCACGACCCAGGCCGACGCCCGGACCCGGATGGAACTGGGTGCCGCGCTGGCGGACGATGATGTTGCCGGCCTCGATGGCCTGGCCGCCGAAGATCTTCACACCCAGGTACTTCGGGTTGGAGTCGCGGCCGTTGCGGGTGGAACCTACGCCCTTTTTGTGTGCCATGGCTGCGTCTCCTGCTTACTTGTTGCCGCCGGCGATGCCGGTGATCTGGATTTCGGTGTAGTGCTGACGGTGGCCCATCTGCTTGCGATGGTGCTTGCGTCGACGGAACTTGACGATCTTCACCTTGTCGGCGCGGCCGTGGCCGACGACCGTGGCCTTGACGGTCGCGCCCTTCAGCGCGTCGCCGAGCTTCACGCCGTCGCTGCCGCCCAGCATGAGAATGTTCTCGAAGGTGATCTCGCTGCCGGCATCGGCCTCGAGCAGCTCGACGCGCAGCGTCTCGCCTTCCATCACCCGGTACTGCTTGCCGCCGGTGACCAGTACTGCGTACATGACCAGACTTCCTCTGTAGTTATTGTGGTCGGTTACCTGCCGGCGATCGACGCAGACAGAAGCGGAATTCTAGGCGACTCAACGGCTTAGCGCAACCGGCCCTCTGCGTCCCGCGCGGCGATGCCTGTCTCACCCGGCGAGACGCCGCGAGCGCAAAGTACCCCTGTTCAGGAACCGGCGGCCGCTGCCCGCTCACGTCTTCCTGCCCGCGGCGCCGACAAATTGTCCGGACTCCCCGCTCCCGATAGGCTCTCCTGTTCGCCGCGCGCCGGCGAGCCCCCTCCCCCAGGATTTACCGATGGCGATGGAATTCATCCGCATCCGCGGTGCGCGGACGCACAACCTGAAGAACGTCGACCTCGACCTTCCCCGCGACAAACTCATCGTCATCACCGGCCTTTCGGGCTCCGGCAAGTCGTCGCTCGCCTTCGACACCATCTACGCCGAGGGCCAGCGCCGTTACGTCGAGTCGCTGTCGGCCTATGCGCGGCAGTTCCTCTCGGTGATGGAAAAGCCCGATGTCGACCACATCGAAGGCCTGTCGCCGGCGATCTCGATCGAGCAGAAGTCCACCTCGCACAACCCGCGCTCCACGGTCGGCACGATCACCGAGATCTACGACTACCTGCGTCTGCTGTACGCGCGCGTCGGCACGCCGCGCTGCCCCGAGCACGGCTATCCGCTGGAGGCGCAGACCGTCAGCCAGATGGTCGACCAGGCGCTCGCGCTCGATCCCGAGCAGCGCTACATGCTGATCACGCCGGTGGTGCGCGACCGCAAGGGCGAGCACGCACACGTGTTCGACCAGCTGCGCGCGCAGGGCTACGTGCGCGTGCGCGTCGACGGCACGCTGTACGAGATCGACGAGGTGCCCAAGCTCAGCCTGCGCAGCAAGCACACCATCGAGGCGGTGATCGACCGCTTCCGCCCGCGCGAGGACCTCAAGCAGCGCCTGTCGGAATCGTTCGAGACCGCGCTCAAGCTCGGCGACGGGATGGCGCAGGTGCAATCGCTCGACGATGCCGCGGCAAAGCCGCTGCTGTTTTCCGCGCGCTACAGCTGCCCGATGTGCGACTACTCGCTGCCCGAGCTGGAGCCGCGGCTGTTCTCGTTCAACGCACCGATGGGCGCCTGCCCGACCTGCGACGGCCTCGGCGTGAGCCAGTTCTTCGATCCGGCGCGCGTGGTCGTGCATCCCGACCTCTCCCTGTCGGCCGGCGCGGTGCGCGGCTGGGACCGCCGCAACACCTACTACTTCCAGCTGGTGCAGTCGCTCGCCAAGCACTACGGCTTCAACGTCGACATGCCCTGGAACCAGCTCGCCGAGAAGGCGAAGCAGGCGGTGCTCTACGGCAGCGGTACGGAGGCGATCACCTTCACCTACATCAATGATTCGGGCGGCCGCTACCAGCGCCGGCATCGCTTCGAGGGTGTGATCCCGAACCTCGAACGGCGATACCGCGAGACCGAATCCGACGCTGTACGCGAGGAGCTCTCGAAGTACATCAGCGACCGTCCGTGCACCGAGTGCGGCGGCGCGCGTCTCAACCGCGCCGCGCGCAACGTGTTCGTGGCCGACCACGGCATCGCGCAGATCGTGGTGATGCCAATCGACGCGGCGCTGCGCTTCTTCCAAGGCCTCGAACTGCCGGGCTGGCGCGGCGAGATCGCGTCGAAGATCGTCAAGGAGATCGCCGAGCGCCTGACGTTCCTCGTCGACGTAGGCCTCGACTACCTGACGCTCGAGCGCAAGGCCGACACGCTGTCCGGCGGCGAGGCGCAGCGCATCCGTCTCGCCTCGCAGATCGGCGCGGGCCTCGTCGGCGTGATGTACGTGCTCGACGAGCCATCGATCGGCCTGCACCAGCGCGACAACGAGCGCCTGCTGGGCACGCTGACGCGCCTGCGCGAACTCGGCAACACGGTCATCGTCGTCGAGCACGACGAGGATGCGATCCGCCTCGCCGACTATGTCGTCGACATCGGCCCCGGCGCAGGCGTGCACGGCGGCACGGTCGTCGCCGAGGGCACACCGCAGGCGGTGATGTCCAACCCGAAGTCGGTGACCGGCCAGTACCTCAGTGGCGCGCGCCGGATCGAAGTGCCGGCCACGCGCCACAAGCCCGACAAGGGCATGTGGTTCCACCTCAAGGGCGCGAAGGGCAACAACCTGCGCGGCGTCGACCTCGAGATTCCGGCCGGCCTGCTGACCTGCGTGACCGGCGTTTCGGGTTCCGGCAAGTCGACGCTGATCAACGACACGCTGCACGCGATTACCGCCAACGAGCTCAATGGCGCTTCGATGTCGCCGGCGCCTTACGACAGCTACGACAACATCGAGCTGTGGGACAAGGTGGTCGACATCGACCAGTCGCCGATCGGCCGCACGCCGCGCAGCAACCCGGCCACGTACACCGGCCTGTTCACGCCTCTGCGCGAGCTGTTCGCGCAGGTGCCGGAATCGCGCGCCCGCGGCTACGCGCCAGGCCGTTTCAGCTTCAACGTCAAGGGTGGACGCTGCGAGGCCTGCCAGGGCGACGGCCTGATCAAGGTCGAGATGCACTTCCTGCCCGACGTGTACGTTCCTTGCGACGTCTGCGGCGGCAAGCGCTACAACCGCGAGACGCTGGAGATCCTCTACAAGGGCTACAACATCAGCGACGTGCTCGAGATGACCGTCGAGGACGCGCTGGGCCTGTTCGATGCGATTCCGTCGATCTCGCGCAAGCTGGAAACGCTGATGGACGTCGGCCTGAGCTACATCAAGCTCGGCCAGTCGGCGACCACGCTGTCGGGCGGCGAGGCGCAGCGCGTCAAGCTGTCGAAGGAGCTCTCGCGGCGCGACACCGGCCGCACGCTCTACATCCTCGACGAGCCGACCACGGGCCTCCACTTCGCCGACATCGAGCAGCTGCTCGGCGTGCTGCATCGCCTGCGCGACGACGGCAACACGGTGGTGGTGATCGAACACAACCTCGACGTCATCAAGACGGCGGACTGGGTGATCGACCTCGGCCCCGAGGGCGGTCATCGCGGCGGCACGATCCTGGGTTGCGGTACGCCCGAGGAAATCGCGGCGTTGCCGCAGTCGCATACCGGCCGCTTCCTTGCGCCGCTGCTCCGACGCGATCAAGCTGTCGCGCCCGCGCCGAAGCCCGGCCGCAAGCGCAAGACCGCCGCACGATGACCGACCAGCCGCCTCCGCCGACCGACAAGAAGCCCCGCCGCCCCGCCGCGGCACGAAAGCGCCCGGGCCGGCGCGTCGCTGCGAAGAAGGATGCGCCTGAGGCGGCGGCTGCCGTGGAGAACGCCGTTTCGGAAGCTGCCGCGCCGGTCGAACCCACGGCGAAGTCCGCCGACATCCCGGCAGTGCTTGACCCGAAGCCGCTTGCGGAACCGGGCACGCGTGGCGATGCACCGGCGACCGACGCGGCATTCGTGCAGAAGTCGCCGGAGCCCGTTGCCGTGGCAAGCGACGCGCCTAGCGCCGACGCGCCCGCCGCGGCTGCGTCGTTACCCGCCGCCGCGGAACGCACCGACGTGGAGCCGACGGCCGCTCCTGCGCAAAAGCCGGCGCAAACGCCGCAGGCTCGCGCTGCCGAAGCAACGCCGAACGCCCCGATCCAGCGCCAGGCCTCGCTGCGCCCGGGCGAATTGATCCGCGTGCCGCTGTCGGTGCGCTGGCGCGATCTCGACGCCTTCAACCACGTCAACAACTCGAAGTACCTGAGCTACCTCGAGGAAGCGCGGCTGCGCTGGATGCTGTCGGTTCCCGGCATGGGAATGGACGAAAACGTCGCGCCCGTCGTCGCGGCCTCCAACCTCAGCTACCGCCGCCCGATCGGCTGGCCCGGCGACATCGTCGTCGAGCTTTTCGTCGAACGCATCGGCGGCAGCAGCCTCACCATCGGCCATCGCATCGTCGACTCGACGGACGGCAACGTCCTCTACTGCGACGGCAACGTGGTGATGGTGTGGATCGACCGGAACACGGGCCGCTCCGCTCCGCTTCCCGAGGACGTGCGCGCCGCCTGCCGCTAGGGCGCGGCGCGACGCAGTTCGAAGTCGACGGGCAGCACGCGCCCGTCGGCGAGGCGCAGATCGATGCGCAGGTGCGTCGTCGGCACCGCGCTTCCCTCGCGCGGCATGGCCAGCATCAGATGCCGCCCCCCCGGGCGGAACTCGATGCGCTGGCCCGGTGCGACGGTTTGCGAGGCCAGCGGCAGCATGCGGCTGATGCCGTTCTCCAGCCGCGTCTCGTGCATCGACACGTCGCTGAAACGCGCGCTGCTCGCGCCGGAGAGCGTGACCGGCATGGCGCAGGGATTCTCGATCGTGAAGTAGCCCGCGCCGATCGGCATGACGGGCGTCATGCGCACCCAGGCGCCGCGGATGACGGGCACGCAGGCCGGTTTCGCGCGGGCGGCATCCGCGGTCGTCGAGAGGGCGGCCAAGCCGAGGAACAGCAGCACGAGGGCGTTTCGCATGCCCCGCATTGTAGGCGGCACGCAGCGCCGGTCGCCCGCGGCCGGGGCGGCGGTTAATCTGCCGGTTTCTCGATCGGGGAATGGCCCATGGGCTTGGTGGAACTGCTCGACCACGACGGCATCGCGGAAGTACGCATGGCGCGCGCGCCGGTCAATGCGCTGAGCCCGGCGTTCTGCGCCGAGCTGCGCGAGGCGCTCGCCCAGGCCGTGCATCAGGGCGCGCAGGGCATCGCGCTCACCGGGCTGCCCTCGATCTTCTCGGCCGGGCTCGACGTGCCCTACCTGATGTCGCTCGGCGAGGACCGCGGCGCGCTGCAGCACGCATGGGAAGCGTTCTTCGGCGTCGCGCGGGCGCTGGTGGACTCGCCGGTCCCCGTCGCCGCGGGCATTACCGGACATTCGCCCGCCGGCGGCTGCGTACTTGCGCTGTGTTGCGATTACCGCGTCATGGCGCGCTCGCCCGACGCGGCCAAGCCGTTCCGCGTTGGCCTGAACGAAACGCAGGTGGGCCTGGTTGCGCCGGAAGGCATCCAGCGGCTCATGCGCCGGGTGGTGGGGCCGCATCGTGCCGAGCGGCTTCTGGTCGGCGGGCTGATGCCCGACACCGACGAGGCGTATGCGATCGGCCTGGTCGACGAGATTTCGAGTGTCGAGGAGACGCCGGCGCGCGCGGTGGCGTGGCTGCGCACGCTGGCAGCCCTGCCCCGCCAGCCGATGCTGGAAACGCGTGCGATCGCGCGTGCCGACGCCGTCGAGGCGCTGCAGGCGCGCCACATCGAGCTCGAGCGCTTCGTGGAGGCCTGGTACGCGCCCGACTCGCAGGCCGCACTGCGTGCCGTGCTCGAGCGCCTGGGCAAGCGCTGAGGCGCGTCAGCCCGTGGCGACGGCGTGGGCCGGGTCCTCGATCCAGCCGCTCCACGATCCGGTGTAGAGGCGCGCGCCGGGCAGGCCGGCGTGCTCCATTGCCAGCAGGTGATGGCAGGCCGTGACGCCGGAGCCACAACTCGCGACCAGCGTGGCCGGCTCACGTCCGGCGAGTAGCGCGTTGAACTCGGCACGTAACGCGTCCGGCCGCTTGAAGCGGCCGTTTTCAAGATTGGCGGCGAACGGCCGGTTCAGCGCGCCCGGGATGTGACCCGCCTTGCGGTCCAGCGGCTCGACGTCGCCGCGATAGCGCTCCGCCGCACGCGCGTCCACCAGCGGCTCGCCGCGAGACAAGGCTGCTTCCACGTCGGCCGCATGTAGCAGTCGCGTGGAGTCGAATGCACCCGCGTAAGCACCGGCATCGGCAACGCGCGACGCCCCCGTCTCGATGGCACCGCCCGCGGCATTCCAGCCACTCCAGCCGCCGTCCAGCACGGCCGCCGCTTCGTGGCCCCACGCCTTGAGCATGAACCACAGGCGCGCGGCCGCCAGGGCGCCCTGCGCGTCGTCATAGGCGACGACCTGATGCGCGGGCGTGATGCCGAGGCGCCCGAGCACTCGCGCGAACGCCTCGTCCTCCGGCCATGGATGCCGGCCGGCGCCCGGGTAATGCGGCCCGGACAGGTCGGTTTCCAGGTCGGCCCGGGCGGCGCCGGGCACGTGCCCTTCGGCGAAGCGTCGCGCACCCGCGCTGCGATCGGCCAGGTCGACGCGCGCGTCGACGATCGCCAGCGGCCGATCGCCGCCGTGTGTGATCGCGCGGGACAGCGTGTCGGCGTCGACGAGCGTGGTCCAGGTCATCGCGAGCCCTCCAGCCGCTGGTAGAGATTGAGCAGCATCGAAGCCGTGACGCCCCAGATGCGCTGGTCGGGATAACGGTACTCCCAGACCGCGCGCTCACGGCCTTCGTAGACGAAACGGCGCTCGACGCGATTGTCCGGGTCCATCAGGTAGGCGAGCGGGACTTCGAACACCGCGGCGACTTCGGCGGGATCGGGCCTCGCGACGTAGTCGCGCGCGATGCAGGCGACAACCGGCAGCACGCGGAAACCGGTGATCGTCGCCACCGGATCGAGATAGCCGAGCGGCGCCACCATTGCGCGCGGGATGCCCACCTCCTCGGTCGTTTCGCGCAGCGCGGCGTCGATGGCGTCGACATCGCCCGGATCGACGCGTCCACCCGGGAAACTCACTTGGCCGGCGTGGTTGCGGAGCTCGTCGTTGCGACGGGTCAACAGGACCTGCAGCCCCGAGTCGCGCGGCACGAGGCCGACGAGTACCGCGGCCTCGCGGAAGCTGGACGCATCCACGAGGCCTTCGACTTCGACGAGGTTCCAGCAGTCGCCGCGGGGCGGCGCGTCGAGCGGATGCAACGCGGCGCGCAGCCGCGCGACCTCGGCCTCAGTCATCCGCGCGCCCGGCCTCGCGCATCGGCAGCACGGCCTCCATCAGCCGCAGGCGCTCGGCGTCGCCCATCGTGCCCCAGCTCGCGATTTCGTCGAGCGTGCGCAAGCAACCCGCGCACAGCCCCTGCGCGTCGATCTCGCAGACGCCGATGCAGGGGCTGAGGACCGCGCGGAAGGAAGTGGCCATTTGGCGATTCTCGCAGAGCGGGGCCCGGAAACACGAACGCCGGCACGAGGCCGGCGTCCGGGATTACCGCATCTGCCCGTCTTACTTGACGCTGACGAGCTTGACTTCGAACTGCACCGCCACATTCGGCGGGAAGCCCGTGCCCGGGTTCGCGCCATAGGCCTTGTCGGCCGGGATGGTCACTTCCCACTTCGAGCCTGCCGGCATCTGCTGCAGCGCCTCGCGGATACCCACCAGCTGGATCTCGCTGACCTTGACGGTCGGCATCTTCTGCGCGGGCTGCGCCTGCGCAGGACGCTGGCCCATCGGGAACGGACCGGCGGCCTCGACCTCGACGGTGCTCGCGAGCGTCGGCTTTGCGCCGGTGCCGGTTTCGATCACGCGGTACTGCACGCCCGAGGGCAGCGTCTTCACGCCAGCCTTGGCCTTGTTCGACGCCAGGAACGCGTCGGACTTGGTCTTGTTCTCGGCGGCCTGCTTCTCCCACTCGGCCTTGGCCTGCTCCATGCGGCCCTGCTCGCGCTTCTGGAAGTTCTGCACGGCGGTGCGGAGCTGGTCGACGTTGACGGTCGGCTCCTTCTTCGCAGCCGAATCCTGCACGCCCTTCACCAGCGCGGCGATGTCGAGCTGCTCGCCACGGGCGATCAGACCCTGCAGTTCCTGGCCGTACTGGTAGCCCAGCGCGTAGCTCAGCTTGCCCTTCTCGGTCGAGGTGTCCTGCGCGGACGCGATGCCGGCGGACACGACCAGTGCGGCCGCCGCGACGGCAATCAGACGAAACTTCATCGGGTGAAACCTCCGGTAAGAGATGCTCGGTGCGCCCGTGCGCAACGGCGTTGGAAAACCCCTGTGCCGCGTACTGGTCTAAAGCCCCGAGTGGCGCGCTAGGATACTGGCGGCAGGGCTTAACCGCCACTGACACCGACCCGTCTGACCGCGGCCTGCCGCGCGAGTTCCCGCGGGGCTTCCGGCCCCGTTTTTTCCAAGTTGCCATTCATTCCCGGGCCCGCCATGACCGCCAGCAGCAGTGCCTCGCCGGTGACCGTCGCCGACCGCGACGGCGTCCGCATCATCACCGTGAACCGGCCGGACAAGCTCAACGCGCTGAACGCCGCAACCCTCGACGCGCTCGATTCCGCCTTCGCCGAGGCGATTTCCGCGGCTTCCGTGCGTGCCATCGTGCTGACCGGCGCCGGTCCCAAGGCCTTCGTTGCCGGCGCCGACATCGCCGAGATGAACACGCTGACGCCGGTGCAGGGCCGCGACTTCTCACTGCGCGGCCAGCGCATGATGCGCCGGGTCGAGAAAAGCCCGAAACCGGTCGTCGCGATGGTGAACGGCTTCGCACTCGGGGGTGGGCTGGAGCTCGCAATGTGCTGCCACCTGCGCATCGCGGCCGACACCGCGCGCGTGGGCCAGCCCGAGATCAACCTCGGCCTGATTCCCGGCTTCGGCGGCACGCAGCGCCTGCTGCGCCTCGCCGGCCGCGCGGCCACGCTGGAGCTGTGCCTGTTGGGCGCGCCGATCGACGCCGCGCGTGCGCGCGAACTCGGCATCGTCAACCGGGTCGTGCCGGCGGCGGAGCTGGAGGCGCAGACGATGGCGATCGCGCAGCAACTCGCCAATGCGGCGCCGCTGGCGCTGCGCGGCACGCTGGACTGCATCAACGTCGGCGGCGAATGCGGCATCGAGGAAGGCCTCGAATACGAAGCCGCGCAGTTCGGCCTGATGTTCTCGACGGAGGACATGCGCGAGGGTACATCGGCCTTCCTCGAGCGCCGCAAGCCGGCCTTTACCGGCGCGTGACCCCGACGCCCTGCCCCACGTGCGGTTGCGCCGCGGCCTCGGCGGCGCACGGCATCGCAGGGCTCCTGCTGTGCGACGACGTCGACGCGGCCATCGACGCCGGCCTTATGCAGGCGGAGCCGTGCGTGTCGTGTGCGCCGGCCTGCGCCGCGAAGTTGGTGGAGACGCGTGCCTCGCGGCTCGCCGCGCTCGCGGCACGTGAACGCTTCCGCCTGCGCTCGGCCCGGCTCGCACGTCGTGCCGCGCAGCGCGAGGCCGCGCGACGTGTGCCGGTCGCCCCGGGCCCGACGCCCGCGCTTCCACCGGCGGCCGCGGCAGCACTGCAGCGCGCGCTAGCCAAGGCGAAGCGCGACTGATGGCGACGACGAAGAATGCGGGCCGCACGTCATCCAGCGTGCGCAAGCTTGCGACCGCCGCAAAGAAGGCGCCAAACCGCGTGCGACGCACGCTGGTCGAGGCGGAGGGCGACACGAAGGCGCCAACAGGAAAGCGCGCACGGCCTCCGTCATCGGCGACGCCGGCTAAGCCGTCGAGACGCGCGCCAGCGGCCGGTACGGGCGGCGCACGGAAGGCGCCTGCGCGTCGTGCCGCGCCACCGGCGGACATGCCGCCGCCGCGCCGCCGTATGAAGCCGGCCGAGATCGACGCGATGTTCGAGCGCTTCAGCGCGGCCGATCCGGCGCCGACGACGGAACTCGAATTCTCGACGCCCTACGAGCTGCTGGTCGCCGTCGCGCTTTCCGCGCAGATGACCGACGTCGGCGTGAACAAGGCGACGCGGCGGCTGTTCCCCGTCGCCAATACGCCCGCGGCGATCGCCAGGCTCGGCGTCGAGGGCCTGTCGCCCTACATCAGCACGATCAACTTCCATCGCACCAAGGCCGCGAACGTCGTGGCGATGGCGAAGCAGTTGATCGAACGCCACGGCGGCGAGGTTCCGCGCGATCGCGAGTCGCTGGAAGCGCTGCCGGGCGTAGGCCGCAAGACCGCGAACGTGGTGCTCAACACCGCATTCGGCGAGCAGACGATGGCGGTAGACACGCACATATTCCGCGTATCCAACCGCACCGGCCTCGCGCCGGGCCGTGACGTGCGCGAGGTCGAGGACGGGCTGCTACGCCGGGTGCCGGAGCGATACCTGCAGCACGCGCACCACTGGATCCTTCTGCACGGCCGCTACGTCTGCAAGGCGCGCACGCCCGAATGCCCGCGCTGCATCGTGCGCGATCTCTGCCAGTACACAGCGAAGACGCCGGGTGCCTCGCCGCCTCTGGAAGTGCCGACGAAGCGCGCGCGAACCAACCGCGGCTGAGCGTCATCCCGCGGACGCCGCGGTGTCACATTTACGCAAACTTCACGACCTAGGCTTCGCGGCGCTCCTCCTCTCCAGGACCCGCCATGAAACCTTCCCGCAACACGCTCGCCGTCGCGCTGCTCGCGGCGCTCGCCGCGCCGGCCGCGCATGCCGAAGTCGCGATCGACGTCATCCATGATTCCGAGGTCTCGTTCGAAGGCCTGATCCAGGCCGACTACAACTGGTTCGACAGCGATGTCGCGAACCTCAACGGCGACGTGCCGGATGGCCTCGACAGCGACCAGGAACTGCGTCGCGCCGAGATCGTGCTGAAGGGCAAGGGCCCGGGCAACGTCGACTGGGTGGTCGGCTACGACGCCAAGGCCGACAAGTGGCTGGACGTCAACGCCAAGTACAAGCTCGGCGGCGACTCGAACCATTACCTGCAGCTCGGCCAGTTCAAGCAGCCCAACAGCCTCGAAGAGCTGTCCTCGACCAAGAACAACGACTTCATCGCGAAGGCGTCGATCACCAACACCTTGGCGGTCGCGCGCCGCCTGGGCGGCGCGTACAGCTATGGCACGAACGACTGGTCGCTGACCGCGAGCTACTTCGGCCGCGAGCTGACCCGCAACCTAGCGCACGGCAGTGGCTACGGCCTGCGCGGCACCTGGGCGCCGATCAACCAGGGCGGCAACGTCCTGCACCTCGGCGTGTCCTACGTGGACATGGACACCGATGCGGACACGGTGCGCCTGCGCGCGCGTCCGCTCGCGGACCTCGCCGGCGTGCGGCTGGTCGACACCGGCTCGACCGGCATCCTCAACGCCGACCGCATGAGCGTGATCGGCCTGGAAGGCATGTATGCCACGGGCCCCTTCAAGCTGCAGGGCGAATACATGAAGGCGCAGGTCTACCGCTACGCGACGGGCGTCGCAACGCAGCCGGCCGATGCCTACGATGCCGATGGCTTCTACGTGCAGGGCGTGTGGAACCTGACCGGCGAGAAGTTCGGTTACAAGGCCGGCGTGCCGACCACGCCGCTTCCCGACAATCCGGGCTCGGGCATGTGGCAGCTCGCGCTGCGCTACGACCGCCTCGACCTCAACGACGGCTACCTCGCGCCGGGTGCGACCCCGACCGCGGCTCCGGTGGTGCGAGGCGTGCTCGGCGGCGAGCAGAGTTCGATCACCGCAGGCGTCAACTGGTACTGGCGCTCGAACTTCAAGTTCATGCTGAACTACGTCAAGGTCGACAGTAGCCGCTACATCTCCTCCGCGCGCGCGGACGTCGACGACGACCCGAGCATCGTCGAGGCGCGCGTGCAGTTCTACTGGTAATCCCCACGGTCACATCTCTCCAAGGTGGAAAGAGGCGCGGCTCCGGCTGCGCCTCTTTTTTTGTGCGCGTGTCACCGCCCTGTCATCGCCGCGACACCGCCGTGTCACCGCACGTCGATGGAATGCGCGGCAGGCGGGTCGTTCCCGTCATCGACCAGGAGTCCATCGTGCTGAAGTCCATCTCCCTCTCCACGCGCGCCCGCGCGCTCGCGCTGTCCCTCGTCATCGCCAGCTTCGGCGCGCAGGCGGCGGACGTCACCGGCGCCGGCGCGTCCTTCATCTATCCCGTGATGTCGAAGTGGTCGGCCGACTACGCCAAGGCCACCGGCAAGAAGATCAACTACCAGTCGATCGGCTCGGGCGGCGGCATCGCGCAGGCCAAGGCGGGCACCGTCGACTTCGGCTCGACCGATGCGCCGCTCAAGCCCGAGGACCTCGCGAAGTCCGGCCTCATCCAGTTCCCGTCGGTGATCGGCGGCGTGGTGCCGGTCATCAACGTACCGGGCGTAGCCTCGGGTGCGATGAAGCTCGACGGTGAGGTTCTGGCGCGCATCTTCCTCGGCGAGATCACGATGTGGAACGACCCTGCCATCGTCGCCACGAATGGCGGGATCAAGCTGCCGGCGAAGAAGATCACCGTCGTACACCGCTCCGACGGCTCGGGCACCACCTTCAACTTCGTCAACTACCTTTCGAAGGTCAGCCCGTCCTGGAAGCAGAAGGTCGGCGAAGGCACCATGGTGCAGTGGCCCACCGGCATCGGCGGCAAGGGCAACGAGGGCGTCGCCGCGTACGTGAAGCAGATTCAGGGCGGCATCGGCTACGTCGAGCTGTCGTACGCGCTGCAGAACAAGATGGCCTACTCGCGCCTGAAGAACGCCGCCGGCAATTACGTGCTGCCGAGCGACGAGACCTTCGCCGCGGCGGCCGCGAGCGCCGACTGGGCCGGCACCAGGGACTTCCACCTGGTGATGACCAATGCGCCGGGCGCGAACGCTTGGCCGATCACCGCGACGAACTTCATCCTCATGTATCGCAATCCCAAGAACGCCGCAGGCGCGAAGAACGCCAAGGACTTCTTCCGATGGGTGTACGCGAGCGGCGATGCGCAGGCGCGCACGCTCGACTACGTGCCACTGCCGGACGCGCTGGTGAAGCAGATCGAGGCGTACTGGGCCGCGAACACGAAGTACTGATCACGTCGCTTCGCTGCCGGTTAACCGACGGGCCCTCCGGGGCCCGTCTTCGTTTCCACCGTCTGCCGTGGCAGTGGCTTTCGCGACGGCTGTAATCACCGTGTCACGGAAACATCATTTCATGGCGCCCACGGGCCGCGAGGTGCGGCCGACCGGAGTCGCACATGTCCGCTCTTCGCCTTGCAGGCCTTGCCCTCGCGCTCGCCGCCGCGCTGACCGCGTGCTCGGGCGGTTCGTCCACCGACGCGCCGCCGTCCGCCGCCACCGCCGCTTCCACCGGCAACGAGCGCGTGCAGGCAGAGATCACCGGTGCCGGCGCCACCTTCATCTACCCACTGCTGTCGAAGTGGTCCGCCGAGTACGCGCGCCAGACGGGCCACAAGATCAATTACCAGTCGATCGGCTCGGGCGGCGGCATCGCGCAGATCAAGGCCGGCACCGTCGACTTCGGTTCAAGCGACAAGCCGCTCGCGTCCGAAGAACTCGCGGCCGCGGGCCTCGGCCAGTTTCCGTCGGCCGTCGGCGGCGTGGTGCCGGTGATCAACCTTCCCGGCATCTCGGCGGGGCAGCTGAAGCTCACCGGCCCGCTGCTGGCCGACATCTACCTCGGCAAGGTGACGAGCTGGAACGACGCCGCGATCGCACGGCTCAATCCGGGCCTCTCGCTGCCGGCGTCGAAGATCAACGTGGTCAAGCGCTCCGACGGCTCGGGCACGACGTTCAACTTCGTCAATTACCTCTCGAAGGTCAGCCCCGAGTGGCAGTCGAAGGTCGGCGAAGGAACGTCGGTCAACTGGCCGCTGGGCATCGGTGGCAAGGGTAACGAAGGCGTCGCCGCGTACGTGAAGCAGATCAAGGGCTCGATCGGGTACGTCGAGCTGGCCTATGCCGCCGAGAACGGCATGGCCCACGCGCAGATGCAGAACGCCGCCGGCCAGTGGGTTCAGCCGAGCATCGCGTCCTTCCAGGCCGCGGCCGCGACCGCCGACTGGAAGAACGCGCAGGACTTCAACCTCGTGATCACCAACGCGCCCGGCCCGCAGGCCTGGCCCATCGCCGCGACGAACTTCATCCTCATGTACAAGCAGCCGAAGGACCCGGCGCGCTCGAAGGCCGCACTGGACTTCTTCCGCTGGGCGCTCGAGAACGGCAGCGCGACCGCACAGTCGCTGAACTACGTGCCACTGCCGCCGGACGTCGTCGCGCAGGTCGAGCAGTACTGGTCGACGCAGTTCAAGTGACGGGCATGCACGTCCACCGACCGACGCCGCCAACCGCATGAGCGCCATTTCCGTTCCCGCCGTCGACACGGGCTCGCGCGACGCCGCGGCCGACCGCGGCTTCCGCTGGCTGGTCACCGCCGCCGGCATCTTTGTGCTCGTCGCGCTCGCCGCGGCCGCACTGTCGATGCTCTGGGGCGGGCGCGCCACCTTCGAGAAGTTCGGCCTGGGATTTTTCACCTCGCGTGCGTGGGATCCGGTCGCGCAGGATTTCGGCGCCCTGGTGCCGATCTACGGCACTGTCGTCACGGCACTGATCGCCATGCTCATCGCGGTGCCGGTGAGCTTCGGCATCGCGATGTTCCTTACCGAGATCGCGCCGAAGTGGCTGCGCGGCCCGGTGGGCACGGCGATCGAGCTGCTCGCCGGCATTCCGTCGATCATCTACGGCATGTGGGGCCTGTTCGTGCTCGTGCCCTACCTCAGCGAGCACGTCTATCCGTGGATCGACGCGAACCTCGGCACGCTGCCGCTGGTCGGCACGCTGTTCGTCGGGCCGCCGCTGGGCCTGGGCATGCTGACCGCCGGGCTCGTGCTCGCGATCATGGTCATCCCGTTCATCGCATCCGTGATGCGCGAGGTGTTCCTGACGGTTCCGAACCGGCTGAAGGAATCGTCCTACGCGCTCGGCTCCACGCGCTGGGAGGTGGTCTGGGACGTCGTGCTGCCCTACACGCGCTCGGCGGTGATCGGCGGCATCTTCCTCGGCCTCGGGCGTGCGCTCGGCGAGACGATGGCCGTCACCTTCGTACTCGGCAACGCGCACGAGCTCACCGCGTCGCTTCTGATGCCGGGCAACTCGATCGCCGCGACCATTGCCAACGAGTTCGCGGAAGCCGATTCCGAGCAGTACCGCTCCGCGCTGATCGCGCTGGGCTTCGTGCTGTTCCTCGTCACCTTCGTGGTGCTCTCGGTGGCGCGTCTGATGCTGCGCCGCCTGTCCAAGCGGGAGGGGGCGTGATGCTGCCGCTGTACGGAATGCGCCGCGCGAAGAACCTCGTCGCGCAGGCGCTCGCGATCGTCGCCACCGCGTTCGGGCTGTTCTGGCTGGTGTGGATCCTGTGGACCACGCTGAGCAACGGCATCGCGTCGATCAACCCCGCGTTGTTCACGCAGATGACCCCTCCGCCCGGCGAAGAAGGCGGCCTGCTCAATGCCTTTCTCGGCAGCGCTTTGATGAGCCTGCTCGGCATCGCGATGGGCGCGCCGGTCGGTGTGCTGGCGGGCACCTACCTCGCCGAGTACTCCGCGCGCAGCCGCATTGGCGACGTGATCCGGTTCGTGAACGACATCCTCCTGTCGGCGCCGTCGATCGTGCTCGGCTTGTTCGTCTACACGCTGGTCGTCGCGCAGATGGGCCATTTCTCGGCGCTGGCCGGCGCGATCGCACTCGCCTTCATCGTGCTGCCCGTGGTGGTGCGGACGACCGACGAGATGCTGCGCCTCGTCCCCACGCAGATGCGCGAGGCCGCGCTCTCGCTGGGCATCCCGCAGTGGAAGGTGGTGGTGCAGGTGCTGTACCGCTCGTCGCTACCGGGCATCGTCACCGGCATCCTGCTCGCACTCGCCCGAATTTCCGGCGAAACCGCGCCGCTGCTCTTTACCGCACTCAATAACCAGTACTGGTCGACCGACATCACCTCGCCGATGGCGAACGTGCCGGTGGTGATCTTCCAGTATGCGATGAGCCCATACGACGCCTGGCACTCGCTCGCCTGGGCCGGCGCCTTCGTGCTGATGCTGTTCGTGCTCGCGGTCAGCCTCGTCGCGCGCGCGATCGTCATGCGCAACCGGGTCGCCCACGACTGATGAACGCCGCCCTCTTTCCGGACCCCGCGATGAACGACGCTCCTCGCCTCCACCTGGAGACCCTCCACGCTGCGCCGGTCGCGTCCGCGCCGAAGCTCGCGGCGCGCGGCCTCGACTTCCACTACGACCGCTTCCACGCGGTGCGCGGCATCGACCTCGACATCCCCGAAAAGCGCGTCACCGCGCTGATCGGCCCATCGGGCTGCGGCAAATCGACGCTGCTACGCGTGTTCAACCGAATCTATGCGCTTTATCCGAAGCTCGTGGCGACCGGCGAAGTGCTGCTGGATGGGGAGAACATCCTCGACCCGCGCTATCCGCTCAATCGCCTGCGCAGCAAGGTGGGCATGGTGTTCCAGAAGCCGGTGCCGTTCCCGATGACGATCTTCGAGAACGTGGCCTACGGCATCCGCCACCACGAGCGCCTGTCGAAGGGCGAGATGAAGGACCGCGTCGAGCAGGCGCTGCACCAGGCCGCGCTCTGGGAAGAGGTCAAGGACAAGCTGGGGCAGAGCGCGCTTGGGCTTTCAGGCGGCCAGCAGCAACGCCTGTGCATCGCGCGCGCGGTGGCGCTGCGGCCCGACGTGCTGCTTCTCGACGAGCCGACCTCCGCGCTCGATCCGATCTCCACCAGCCGCATCGAGCAGCTCGTCGACGATCTCAAGCGCGACTTCACCATCGTGATCGTGACGCACAACATGCAGCAGGCCGCGCGCATCTCGGACTACACCGCCTTCATGTACCTCGGCGAGCTCGTCGAGCACGGCACTACCGAGACGATCTTCTCGAATCCCTCGAAGCAGCAGACCGAGGACTACATCACCGGCCGCTTCGGCTGAGCCGCAGGACCCGCCATGCACGATCACATCCTGAAAAGCTACGACGCCGAGCAGAAGCGCCTGCTCGACGAGACCCTGCGCATGGGCGAGATGGCCGCGGCGCAGCTGGAGGCTGCACTGGACGTCGTGCAGCGCCGCGACGACAAGGCCGCGGCCCGCATCGTCGCAAACGACGAGGCGATCGACGCCCTCGAGCACGAGGTCAGCCATGACGTGATGAAGCTGGCCCTGCGCGGCCCGATGGCGCGCGATCTGCGCGAGATCCTCGCGGCGATTCGCATCGCCGCGGACATCGAGCGCATCGGCGACTACGCCGCGAACGTCGCCAAGCGCTCGATGGCGCTCAACACCGCGCCGGCGCTGCCGCACGTCGCCGGCCTGCAGCTGATCGGCCGCCTCGCGGTGAAGCAGGTGCGCGACGTGATGGCCGCCTACCGCGACTGCGACGTCGAGGCCGCCCAGCGCGTGCGGGCGTCGGACGCCGAGATCGACGCCGCCTACACCGGCCTGTTCCGCGAGCTGCTGACCTACATGATGGAGGACGCGCGCGCGATCACGCCCTGCACGCACCTGCTGTTCATGGCGAAGAACATCGAGCGCATCGGCGACCACGCCACCAACATCGCCGAGAACGTGTGGTTCCTCGTGCGCGGCGACGACGCCCTGCCCCCGCGCGAGAAGGCGGACGAGAGCAATACCGCGACGCTCTAGGCACGACCGGGACGCGACTCACGCCGCAGCGGCGACGACCGGCCAAGCCCGCGTCTGCTAGGCTGCCGGCCCGCTCATCGCCGTAACGCCCGTGCCTTCACTCGCCACCCGTTTCCGCGGCTTCCTGCCCGTCGTCGTCGACGTCGAGACGGGGGGCTTCGACTGGAACCGGCACGCGCTGCTGGAAATCGCCGTCGTGCCGCTGGACCTCGATGAGGACGGCCGGCTGGTGCGCTGCCCGACGACCAGTGCGCACGTGGTGCCGGCGCCGGGCACGGAGATCGACCCGAAATCGCTCGCGGTTACCGGGATCATCATCGACCACCCTTTCCGCGACGCGAAGCATGAGAAGCAGGCGCTGGACGTGGTGTTCGCGCCCGTGCGCGCGGCGATGAAGAAGCACGGCTGCCAGCGAGCGATCCTCGTCGGCCACAACGCGCACTTCGACCTCAACTTCCTCAATGCGGCGGTCGCGCGTTCCAACCATCCACGCAACCCGTTCCACCCGTTCAGCGTATTCGACACTGTGACGCTCGGCGGCGTGGCCTACGGGCAGACGGTACTGGGCCGGGCGCTGCAGGCGGCCGGCATCGAGTGGAACGCGGAGGAAGCGCACTCGGCCGTCTACGACGCCGAGCGCACGGCCGAGCTGTTCTGCAGGATCGTCAACAGCTGGCCGATGCTCGGCGGGCCGGGGCCGGCGCGAACGGACTGATCCGGCTTCGGGCGCTCAGCCCGCGCCGCGGCCCCGTTCGCGAAGCGAGCGGACGATGCCGTAGAGGCTGACGATCACCCAGGCGAGTTCCAGCAGGAACACCGACAGGTTGAAGGTGCCGAACAACGACACCAGGATGCCGGCGGCGCCGAACAGGTTGAGTAGCTGGTAGACCAGCCCGGTACCGGAAAGGCGGCGCGTCTGCAGGAGCACGAAGGCGAGCAGGATCGACAGCGTGCCGCCGAGACCGACGACGTCGTACCAGTGCAGCGCGATCAGGGCATCGCTTTCCATCAGCGCACGCTCCTCTGCCGTACGGCTTCGAACAGGGTGATGCCCGTGGCCACGGACACGTTGAGGCTCTCGACGCCCGTCTGCGCGGCGCCCGGCATCGGGATCGACACCAGCCCGTCGCAGGTCTCGCGGGTCAGGCGACGCAGGCCGTCCGCCTCGCCGCCGAGCACCAGCCCGACGTTGCCGCGCATGTCGATGCCGTAGACGTCGCCGGCGGCGTCGCCCGCCAGCCCGTAGAGCCAGACACCGAGCTGCTGCAGCTCCTTCATGGTGCGCGCGAGGTTGGTGACCGGCACGATCGGCACCGCGTCCGCGGCACCCGCGGAGGTCTTGCGGACGGTCGCGTTGACCTGCACCGACTTGTCCTTGGGGATCACCACCGCCGTGACACCGGCTGCGGCCGCGCTGCGCAGGCAGGCGCCGAGGTTGTGCGGGTCCTGCACGCCGTCCAGCAGCAGCAGCAGCGCCTTGCCCTCCGCCGCTTCGACCAGCCCGGACAGCTCGTTCTCGCTCCACGTGCGCGCCGCGGCATAGCGCGCGATCGCGCCCTGGTGACGCAGGCCGCCGGCCGCACCGTCAAGCGCCTGCTGCGCCACGCGCCGCACGGGAATGTCGAGCCGGCGCGCCTGCGATTCGATGTCCTGGATCCGCGGATTCTTCGCCCCCGCCTCCAGCAGCACTTCACGCACGTGCTCGGCGTCGTTCTGGAGCGCCGCCGACACGGCGTTGATGCCGGCAATCCACTGGTTCTGTTTGCTCATCCGGCTATTGTGCCGCGCCGGGACGCGCGGCGCCCGCGAAATCTCGGCGGACGCCGGCTACGCGTCGCGCGGCGGCCATCCGGGGTTGTAGACCACCTCCCAGAGATGGCCGTCCGGATCGCTGAAGTAGGCGGCGTAACCGCCCCAGAACGTGTCGCCCGCCGGCTTGACCACGCGGGCGCCTGCGCCGACAGCCTGCGCCATCACGGCGTCGACATCGTGCCGTGAAGCGACGTTGTGCCCGAGCGACATCGGCGCCGTGCCGGCAGGTGCGAGCTCGAGGCCCGCGTCCGCCGCCAGGCTCGAACGTGGCCACAGCGCGAGACGGAACGCGGGCCCCAGGTCGAAGAACGCGACGGCGCCGTGCTCGAATTCCGTGCCGACGATGCCGTCGGTCGCCAACCCGAGGCCATCGCGGTAGAACGCGACGGCCCGGTCCAGATCCTCGACCGCGAGGGTCAATACGTTGATGCGCGGCTGCACGACGGGCCGGCTCAGTAAGGCTGCTTCTTGCGCCTGGCCGGCTGTCCGCGCGGCGGCGGCGCCTTGGCGCCCGCGTCGCCCTCCAGCAGGCGGAAGTCGATGCGGCGGTCTTCCACGCTGGCCTTGAGCACGACGATGCGCACGCGGTCGCCGAGGCGGTACTCCTTGCCGCGGCGGTCGCCCGTGAGCGTCTTGCGGATCGGGTCGAAGCGGTAGAAATCGTTCGGCAGCTGGGTGACGTGAACCAGGCCGTTCACCTTGGAATCGTCGAGCTCGATGAACAGGCCGAAGCTGGTCACGCCGCTGATCGTGCCCTCGAATTCGCCGCCGACGTGCTGCTCCATCCAGGCCGCGCGGTAGCGCTCGTCGACCTCGCGCTGCGCTTCATCGGCGCGGCGCGACTTCTCCGAGCATTCGAGCGACAGCTGCGCCATCGCACTCGGCGAGTACTTGAACTTCTCCGGCTTCGCGCCGCTGAGCGCGTGCTTGATCGCGCGGTGCACCAGCAGGTCGGCATAGCGGCGGATCGGCGAGGTGAAGTGCGCGTAGGCCTCCAGCGCGAGGCCGAAGTGGCCGACGTTTCCGGGCGAGTACACCGCCAGCGACTGGCTCCGCAGCAGCACGGATTCCAGCAGCGCGGCGTCGGGCCGGTCGCGGATCTTCTTGAGCAGCGCGGTGAAGTCGCGCGGCTCGACCTTCGCCCAGGCCGGCATCTTCAGGCCGAATTCCTTGAGGAACTCGAGCAGGTCCTCGTACTTCTGCTCCGGCGGGCGCTCGTGGATGCGGTACGGCGCCGGGACGTCCGCGCGCAGCAGGAACTTCGCCGCCTCCACGTTGGCGGCGATCATGCATTCCTCGATGAGCTTGTGCGCGTCGTTGCGCTGGATCATCCCCGCCTGCGTGACTTCGCCCTGCGGGCCGAGCACGAATCGCACTTCGCTCGACTCGAACTCGATCGCGCCGCGCTTCTCGCGGGCGCGCACCAGCACGCGGAACAGGTCGTGCAGATTGCGGATCTGCGGCAGCAGGCTGCCGACGACCTGCAGTGCGTCGGTCTTCGCTTCTTCGGTCACGTCGTCGCCGATCGCATTCCAGACCTGCGTGTAGGTCAGGCGGGCATGCGAGTGCATGACGGCTTCGTAGAATTTCGAGTCGGTCACCTGTCCCTTGCGGTCGACCTGCATGTCGCAGACGAAGCAGAGGCGGTCGACCTTGGGCTTGAGCGAGCAGATGCCGTTGGACAGCGTCTCCGGCAGCATCGGCACGACGAAGCCGGGGAAGTACACGGAGGTCGCGCGCTTCTGGGCCTCGTCGTCCAGCGGCGTGCCGGGCTTGACGTAGTTCGAAACGTCGGCGATCGCCACGATCAGCCGGAAGCCGTCGCGGTTGGGCTCGCACCAGACCGCGTCGTCGAAATCCTTCGCATCCTCGCCGTCGATGGTGACCAGCGGGACGCTGCGCAGGTCGACGCACCCGGTCGCGGTTCCGGCGTCGACCTCGATCGGGATCGACGCGGCCTGCTCCATCACCGCCTGCGGGAATTCGTGCGGGATGTCGTGGCCATGGATGGCCGCCTGCACCGCGAGCGACGCCGTTAGCCGGTCGCCGAGCACGATGAGGATGCGGCCGACCGGCACGTGCTTGCCATCGGGCATCTCGGTGATCTCGCAGACCACCAGCTGGCCGTTCTGCGCCTCGTTGCGCTCGGCCGGCGGAATCAGGATGTCCTGCTGGATGCGGCGGTCGTCGGGGATCACGAAACCGACACCGGCGCGTGTCTCGTAGCGGCCGATCAGACGCGTGAGGCGTCGCTCGAGGATCTCGACGATGCCGCCCTCGCGGCGCCCGCGCCGATCGATGTTGGTGACGTTGGCGAGCACGCGGTCGCCGTGCATCACCTTGCGCATCTCGAACGGCGGCAGGAACAGGTCGTCGCCGTGGCCCGGATCGGGCTTGAGGAAGCCGAAACCATCGGGATTGGCGATCACCACGCCCGGGACGAGGTCGACCTCCTGCGCCGGCACGTAGCCGCCGCGCCGGTTTTGCAGCAGCTGGCCGTCGCGCAGCATCGCGCGGAGGCGGAAGCCCAGCGCCTCGCGGCGCTCGTCGTCGGTGATGTCGAGCTTTTCGGCAATGACGTCGATCGGCAGCGGTCCGTCGGAAGCCGCCAGCAGGTGCAAGATCATTTCGCGGCTGGCGATCGGCTTCTCGTAACGGGCCGCTTCGCGTGCGGCCTGAGGGTCGACCGTCGGCGCGCCGCCGGCGCCGCGAGGCGCGAGCGGCTTCGGCGGCTCAGGCATCCAGGCCGGGCGCTGCGGGCCGGCACGGCCCTTGGACGGACCCGTACGGGAGGCGGGTTTCGTCCCGCGGGCGTCGCCGCGCTTGCTCGTGGGACCGCCGGTGGTCGCGTCGCGCGACCCGGACTTGCCTGCGCCGCCACGGCCGCGCGTAGGGGTTTTCTTCTTCATGAACAGGATCGTCTCACACGCGCATCAAGACGATGTCGCTCAGCGGGCGCCACGCAGCCGCCATGCGGCCCAGACGCAGGACCCGAGGACGATGGCGGCGATGACGGCCGCGACGATGCGGAAGCCCTGCTCGCCCGTGTCGAACAGCCGGGACTGGAAGTTCATGCCGAGTACGCCTGCTACCGTCGCTGCCAGGCCCATCGCCACCGTGACGACGGTGAGCGTATGCATGGCCTGGTTGGTGCTTTCGGCCGCACGCGAGGTGTAGAGGTCGAAGCTGCCGTTGACCAGTTCGCGAGCGGCCTCCACCGCGCTCATCACCTGCGTGTAGCGCGCGCTCACGGCGCGGCAGTGGCGCTCGGCGGAGTCCGACTGACCCGGGTCGAAATCCGGCCGCCCCAGTGCATCGAACAGGTCGCGCTGCGAGGCGAGGTGCCGGCGCAGCTTGGACGCGAGGTGCCGCAGGCCCTGCAACTCGGCGAGATGGCCCGGCCGCGGTCGCCGCAGTACGACGATCTCGAGACGGTCGAGTGCGCTCTCGAACGCGTCGCGCGCGTCGAGGTAGTCGGTAAGCATGCGATCGAGCAGGCCGGTGGCGAAGCTGATCGCCTCCAGTCGACCGACGCGCAGGTGGTCGGCCTCGTTGTCGAGCACGTCGCCGATGAAATCGACGGGCTGCCTGTGCACCGTCACCACGATGTTCGGCCCGATGCCGACGGCCACCGGCTCGTGCGTGGCGCGACGGCCGTCATGCCAGTTCAGCGCGTGCACGTGCAGGTACTTCCAGCCCTCGGCGATGGCGATGCCCAGCGGCGTACCGCCGCGCGGGTCGAGCCGATGCGGGTCGGCGCCAAGGTCGCCCAGTGCCTCGGCACCGTCGTCGGCCACCACGTCCACCCACAGCAACTGGTGGTCGGGCACCGGGCAGGACGCCGAGATCGCGCCCGGCTCGATCTCGCGGCTGGGCTGGTCGCGCTCGAAAAGCATTGCGCGCACGCGCGGGCCGCCATCGTCGGTGGCGGCAGACAGCGCTTCGATGCGTTGGGACATGCGACACCTCCTGGGCAAGCGGCTGAAGCTTCACGGTCGCCATGACGAGGCCTTGTTAAAACGCCGGCCGTGACGCCCTGCGTCGAACCGTCATCAGCGAGGATCGCCATGAACATGCCCGACACGCCGGCACCCACCACCGAACAGGACCTGGACAAGGCGCTCAAGGACACCTTTCCCGCCAGCGACCCGCTGTCGGCGACCGCGCATCTCACCGCGACCCCGACGACCGACCACCTCGACGCCGCCGAGCGCAGCTCCGACCACCCGGGTACCGTCGCGATCTACCGCGTCGTCGACGAGGCGCAGAAGGAAAAGCCCTTCGCCGCGAACGGCAACAAGGCCGGGCGCTGGACGTCCGACGGCACGCCCGCGGTCTATGCCTCGCTGTCGCCGGCCGGGGCGCTGCTCGAATACCTCGCCCATTGCGACGAGGCCGTGCCGGAGTCGGCTTACCTCGCCAAGGCGCACGTGCCGCGCGACCGCATGTGGGTGGCGCAGAACTATCCGTCGACCTGGCGCGACTATCCCTATCGCGGTGACGTGCAGCAGGTGGGCGATGCCTGGTCGCGGTCGCACCAATCCCTGGCGGCGCAGGTACCCAGCGCGCTTTGCGACGAGTCCTGCAACGTCGTGATCAACCCCGAGCATGTCGACGCGCCGCTGATCCAGGGCCTGCACGTTTCGCCGATCCGCATCGACCCGCGGTTGCGGCGTGCCACCGGCGGCTGACGGCGGATAGGAAAAACCCCGCGGAGATCGCGGGGTTTTTCCTTGCCGGCTCAGTGGCGGGTCTGACGGTCGCCGCGGTCTCCTTGGCCGGCGCCGGCGTCGTTCTTCGCGTGCCGCTTCTGGTCCTGCGACAGCGAGCGACCCACGTCGTCGACTTCCTTGAAGCGGCCCTTCTCGTCGCGGCGCACGTAACGCTTGTCGCCCGGAGTCGGCTCGATCAGTTCTCGCTTGCTCATCGGTCCACGGTCCTCGAAACGGGTGTGGTCGAGCGTCGCGCGGCCGCGGTGAAAGCGCCGACAAGGCCGCAAAAACGAAAAACCCCCGGTTTCCCGAGGGTTCATCGTCTTGAGTGGTGCCCGGGAGAGGACTCGAACCTCCACGGTTTTACCCGCTAGTACCTGAAACTAGTGCGTCTACCAATTCCGCCACCCGGGCCCGGCCGGCAATGTGTCACCGGCGAGGGCGCGTATGTTCGCCGCCGGTGGACGAGATGTCAACGGCATTTCGCCAAATGTTTTCGCCGGCGACGGTCGCGACCGCTGAGACCCCTGCCGGGGATGCTGGCGGCGTCCAGTGCGCACGTAGAATCCCATGCGACAACGCAACCCCGCGGGCAGCGCCCGCGCCATCGCGAGCGCCGCTCGCGTCGCCTCACGGAAGTCCATGACCGAATCGCCCCGCTCCACCTTCCACGGTTTCGAGCAGATTCCGCTGCGCGAGTACGCCGAGCGCGCGTACCTCGACTACTCCATGTACGTGGTCCTCGACCGCGCCCTGCCCTTCATCGGCGACGGCCTGAAGCCCGTCCAGCGCCGCATCGTCTATGCGATGAGCGAGCTGGGCCTCAATGCCGGCGCCAAGCCCAAGAAGTCGGCTCGCACCGTCGGCGACGTTATCGGCAAGTTCCATCCGCATGGCGACAGCGCCTGCTACGAGGCGCTGGTACTGATGGCGCAGCCGTTCTCGTACCGCTATCCGCTGATCGAGGGCCAGGGCAACTTCGGCTCGCAGGACGATCCCAAGTCGTTCGCGGCGATGCGTTACACCGAGTCGAAGCTGACGCCGATCGCCGAAGTGCTGCTGGGCGAGCTCGCGCACGGCACGGTCGACTGGGATCCGAACTTCGACGGCACGCTCGAGGAGCCGAGCTGGCTGCCCGCGCGCCTGCCGCACCTGCTGCTCAACGGCACCACCGGCATCGCGGTCGGCATGGCAACGGACGTGCCGCCGCACAACCTGCGCGAGGTTGTCAGCGCCTGCGTGCGGCTGCTCGACGACCCCGACGCGACGGTGCGCGACCTCTGCGAGCACGTTCAGGGGCCGGACTACCCGACCACGGCCGAGATCATCACTCCGCGCGCCGACCTGCTGCAGATGTACGAGACCGGCTGCGGCAGCGTGCGCGCCCGCGCGACCTGGCAGAAGGACGGCACCAATCTGGTCATCACCGCGCTGCCCTACCAGGTATCGCCGAGCAAGGTGATCGAGCAGATCGCCGCGCAGATGCGCGCCAAGAAGCTGCCGTGGCTGGAGGACATCCGCGACGAGTCCGACCACGCGAACCCGACCCGCATCGTGCTGGTCGCGCGCAGCAACCGCGTCGACGTCGAGCCGCTGATGGGCCACCTGTTCGCGACGACCGACCTTGAGCGCACCTACCGCGTCAACTTCAACATCATCGGCCTGGACGGCAAGCCTCAGGTCAAGAACCTGAGGGCGCTGCTGTCGGAATGGCTGCAGTTCCGCAGCGACACGGTGACGCGTCGCCTCACCCATCGTCTCGAGCGCGTCGAGCGCCGCCTGCACCTGCTCGAAGGCCTGCTGGTCGCATTCCTCAACCTCGACGAAGTGATCCGCATCATCCGCACCGAGGACGAGCCGAAGCCCGTGCTGATGGCGCGCTTCGGGCTCACCGAGGAGCAGACCGACTACATCCTCGAGACGCGCCTGCGCCAGCTCGCGCGGCTGGAGGAGATGAAGATCCGCGGCGAGCAATCGGACCTGGCGACCGAGCGCGACCGCATCCAGGCGATCCTCGCGAGCAAATCCAAGCTGCGCAAGCTCATCAAGGACGAACTCCTGGCCGACGCGAAGAAGTTCGGCGACGAGCGCCGCTCGCCGCTGGTGGCGCGTGGCGCCGCGCAGGCGATCAGCGAGTCCGAGCTGGTGCCGACCGAGCCGATGACGGTCGTCGTCAGCCAGAAGGGCTGGGTGCGCGCGGCCAAGGGCCATGAGATCGACGCGGCCGGCCTCTCCTATCGCGAAGGCGACGAGCTCCTCGCGGCGGTACGCACGCGTAGCAATGCACAGGTCGCCTTCCTCGATTCCACGGGCCGCAGCTATTCGACCGCGGTGCACACGCTGCCCTCGGCACGTGGCAACGGCGAGCCGCTGACGGGCCGTTTCGCGCCGCCGTCCGGCGCGTCGTTCCAGGCGGTGGCCAGCGGCGAGTCCGAGCAGACCTACCTGCTCTCGACCAGCCACGGCTACGGCTTCGTGACCAGGTTCGAGAACCTGGTCAGCCGCAACAAGGCCGGCAAGGCGATGCTCTCGCTAACGCCCAACGCCGAGGTGCTGCAGCCGGCCGTCGCGCCGACGACCAAGGGCCATCGCGTGGTCGCCGCCACGAGCGCGGGTCACGTGCTTGCCTTCCCGATCGCGCAGCTGCCGGAAATGGAGCGCGGCAAGGGCAACAAGATCATCGACATCCCGAAGGCCAAGCTCGGCACCGAGCGGGTCGTCGACGTGGTCGTCGTCGGGCCGGAGCAGTCGCTGGTCGTGATGTCGGGCGCGCGCACGATGACGGTGTCGTACAAGGACCTCGAGGCCTACATGGGGCAGCGTGGCGCGCGCGGTGGACTGTTGCCGCGCGGGTGGCAGAAGGTGGAAGGCCTGCTCGTCGAGTGAGCCCGGCACGCGAATGACGCAGCGCGCGGCGCCGCGGACGGGTCACGCTGATCGTGCCTCGTCCCGGCGCGGCAGAAGGTCGAAGGCCTGCTGGTGGAGTGACCCTGGCACAAGCGTGACGCAGCGCAACCAAGTACGAGAGGCCCGGCCAGCGCCGGGCTTTTCGCTTCCGCGTCTTCCCATCCGCGGCGCCCGCGGCTAGCGTGCAGGCCTACCCGGAGGACGACCATGGATCCCGCGTTCTGGCATTCGCGCTGGCAGGAAGGCCGCATCGGCTTCCATCAGGACCGCCCGACGCCGCTGCTGGTCGAGCACTGGACGTCGCTCGGCCTCGCACAGGGTTCGCGCGTCTTCGTGCCGCTGTGCGGCAAGTCGCTGGACATGGCCTGGCTGGCGTCGCAGGGCCATCGCGTGCTCGGGGTCGAGCTGTCGGCGATGGCGGTGCGGGCGTTCTACGACGAGCACGGTCTCGCGCCTTCCATCGAGCAACACCCGGCAGGCGATATCTACCGTGCCGGCGACGTCGATATCGTCCGCGGTGACGCGTTCGCACTGGACGCCGACACGCTGCGCGATTGCGCGGGCGTGTTCGATCGCGGCGCACTGATCGCGCTGCCGCCCGACATGCGCCGTCGCTACGCCAGCGAGCTCTACGCACGGCTGCCGGCGGGCTGCCGCGGGCTGCTGGTGACGCTGGAATATCCGGCACACGAGAAAGCCGGGCCGCCTTTCAGCGTGCCCGAGGCCGAGGTGCGCGATCTGTTCGGCCGCGACTGGCGCATCGAGGTGCTGGTCCGGCGCGACATCCTCGACGCGCAGCCCGCTTTCGTCGCCGAAGGCGTCAGCTCGCGGCACACGGTGGCCTATCGCCTCGAACGGCGCTGATCGGGGCCGCCCGCTACAGTACGGGCAGGCTCGGGGAGCGGCGGCATGAAGACGTGGATTCGCAGGACCGGATGGCTGGTGATCGCCCTCGCGGCGCTGGCGCTCGCACTTGCTCTCGCCGCCTGGCTCGCGCTACGCGGCAGCCTCGCGCGGCTCGACGGCAAGGTCGCCCTACCCGGACTCTCGGCACCCGTATCCGTGCATCGCGACGCCCTGGGCACGGTGACCATCGACGCCGCCGACGAGCGCGACGCGATGCGCGCGCTGGGCTATGTGCATGCGCAGGAGCGCTTCTTCGAGATGGACCTGATGCGGCGAGTCGGCGCAGGCGAGCTTTCGGGCCTGTTCGGCGCGCGTGCGCTGGACGTGGACCGCGCGCATCGCCATGACCGCCTGCGTGCGCGCGTGGAAGCCAGCCTCGCCAGGACGCTCGACGAACGCGGCGCGCTTGTCGAGGCCTATGCGGACGGCGTGAACGCGGGTGTCGGCGCGCTGCGCGTGCGTCCCTGGCCCTACCTGCTGCTACGCCAGTCGCCCCGCGCCTGGCGCGCCGAGGACACGCCACTGGTCGGTTACGCGATGTACTACGACCTGCAGGACGCCACGGGCGCGCGCGAGCTCGCGCTGTCCCGCGCGTTGCCGCAGTTGCCGCCCGCGCTGCGCGCGCTGGTGCTGCGCGATGGCAGCAGTTGGGATGCACCGCTGCAGGGCGAGCCGCGCGGCGATGCCGTGCTGCCGTCGCCCGAGGAGGTCGACCTGCGCCGCTGGGCGCCGCAGGCCCGGCGTATCGGGCCGGCCGAGCCGCGCGCCGAAGTCGGCAGCAACAACTTCGCCGTCGCCGGCACGCTCACTGACAACGGCCGCGCGATCCTCGCCGACGACATGCACCTCGGCCTGCGCGCGCCGAACATCTGGTTTCGCGCGCGGCTGCGCTACGCCGATCCCGCCGCGCCGGGCGGGCGCGTCGACGTTACGGGTTTCACCCTGCCCGGCCTGCCCGGCGTGATCGTCGGCAGCAACGGGCACGTCGCCTGGGGTTTCACCAACAGCTACGGCGACTGGCTCGACTGGATCGTGCTGCCCGGCTGTCGTCGCGACGCCTGCCCGCAAGGGCGCGTGCACCGCGAGCGCATCGAGGTCGCGGGCGGCAACGCCGTGTCCGTCGATGTCGTGGAGACGCCGTGGGGCCCCGTCGACCACTACGACACGCAAGGCCGCGCAATGGTGCGGCGCTGGGTCGCGCACCTGCCCGGTTCGCTCGGGCTGGGACTGCTCGGGATGGCGCGCGCCGGCTCGCTCGATGACGCGATGCGCGTGGCCGATGCGACGGCGCTGCCGGCGCAGAACCTGCTCGTGGCCGACCGCGCCGGGCGCATAGGCTGGCGCCTGCTCGGCCCCATACCGCAGCGCGCGCCCGGTTGCGTGCCGGCGGGCGTCTCGGTCGCTGCGAACTGCCCGCCGTGGACGGCGACCACCGTCGCCACGCCGTCGATCGTCGACCCGGCCTCGGGCCGCCTGTGGACGGCCAACGCACGCGTCACCGACGGCGCCGACCTCGCGCGGATCGGCGATGGCGGCTACGTCGTCGCGGTGCGGGCGCGCATGATCCGCGATGACCTGATGGCCAGATCGCGGTTCGCCGAGCGCGACCTGCTGGCCGTTCAACTCGATGACCGCAGCCTGTTCCTGCAGCGCTGGGCCGCGCTGCTGCACGAGCAGGCGGGCCGATCGCATGGGGATGCGGCGCTGCGCGCGCTCGACCTCGGCCCGCTGGAGCCACGCGCCTCGGCCGATGCCGTGCAGTACCGGCTCGTGCGCGTCTGGCGCCAGGCGGTGCTCGACCGCATCCGCGAAGGCCTGCTGATGCCGGCGCGCGTGGCGTTGGGCGCCAATGCGGAGTTGCCGGAGCTTCCGCAGCTCGAAGGCATCGCCTGGCCGATGGTGACGACGCGGCCCGTGCACCTGCTCAATCCGCGCTTCGACAGCTGGGATGCACTGTTCGAGGACGCGGCGCGCGAAGTGCGCGACGGCCTCGTCAAGCGCGGCCCGCTCCGCGAGCGCACGTGGGGCGAGCGCAATACCGCCGCGATCTGTCATCCGCTGGCTACCGCGCTGCCGATGGGCAAGCGCCTGCTGTGCATGCCAGCCGAGCCCTTGGACGGCGATGGGCTCACGCCGCGCGCGATGGCGAAGAATTTCGGCGCGTCGCAGCGCATGGTGGTGGCGCCGGGCCACGAGGCCGAGGGTCTCGCGCACATGCCGGGCGGCCAGAGCGGGCATCCGCTGTCGCCGTTCTGGGGCGCGGGCCATGCCGACTGGGTACGCGGGAACGCCACGCCCTTCCTGCCCGGCACCGCGCGTCATGCGTTGACGCTGGAGCCGGCCGCGCGCTGAGCCTCAGGCGAGCAGCGCGGGCTCGCGCGTGCGCTCGAGATAGCGCAGGAGCAGCGGCAGCAGTTCCTCGAACGGCATCGGGCGGCCGAGCAGGTAGCCCTGCACCTCGTCGATGTTGCGCGCGCGCAGCCAGTCCAGCTGCAGCACGGTTTCCACGCCCTCGGCGACGGTGCGGATGTCGAGCGCCTGCGCGAGGCCGATGATCGAGTTGCAGATCGCCGCATCGTCCTCGTCGCTGCCGAGGTCGCGCACGAACGAGCGGTCGATCTTCAGGCGGTCGATCGGGAAGCGCTTGAGATACGCGAGCGACGAATAGCCGGTGCCGAAGTCGTCGATCGAGAAGCTCACGCCCAGCGCGGCGATCTGCCGCATCAGCTCGATCGCGCGCTCCGGGTCCTGCATCAGCAGCCCCTCGGTGATCTCCAGTTCGAGCGCCTCGGGCGGCAACGAATGGCGCTGGATGGTTTCAGTGACGTGGCGAACCAGCTCGTCGTTGAACTGCGCGGGCGACACGTTCACCGCAACGCGCAGGCCTGGCAGGCCTTCGTCGACCAGCCGGCGGTAATGGCGCGCTGCCTGGTCGAGTACGCGACGGCCCAGTTCGACGATCAGCCCGCTTTCCTCGCAGACCGGGATGAACTCGCCCGGCGGCAGCAGGCCGCGTTCGGGGTGCTGCCAGCGCACCAGTGTTTCCAGAGCGACGGGGCGTTCGTCGCTGTCGAACAGCGGCTGGAACACTGCGACGAACTCGTCGCGCTCCAGCGCCTGGCGCAGTTCCGCCACCAGCTGCACGCGACGCGACACGCCCTCGACGAACTCGCTCTGGAACGACACCGCGCGGTTGCGACCCTGGCGCTTGGCCTGGTGCATCGCGAGGTCGGCGTGCTTGAGCAGCGTCTCGACGTCGTGCCCGGCCTCGGGGAAGCGGCACCAGCCGATGCTGGCGGTCAGCGTCTGCAGCGAGCCGCCGAGGTTGATCGGGCGCTCCAGTGCTTCAGTGATGCGACGGATGACCTCGGCCGCACCGTCCTCGCCGCTCTGCTCGGTGAGCACGACGACGAACTCGTCGCCGCCGAAGCGGGCGACGGTGTCGGTCTCCCGCGCGACGCCGCGCAGGCGCTCGGCAACCTCGCAGAGCACCTGGTCGCCGGCACTGTGGCCCAGCGTGTCGTTCACCAGCTTGAAGTCGTCGAGGTCGATGAAGATCAGCGCGCCGTCGCGGTCGTAGCGCTGCGCGTTGAGCAGCGCCTGGTGCAGGCGGTCCTGCAGCAGCTGGCGGTTCGGCAGGTCGGTGAGCTCATCGTGCGTGGCGCGGTACGCGAGGCGCTCCTCGTACTGCTGCCGCTCGGAGAGGTCGAGCATGCCGCCCACCATCCGTAGCGCATGGCCATTCGTGGCGCGCTGGATGAAGCCGCGATCGAGCACCAGCGCGTAGCCGCCATCGGCGCGACGGTAGCGGTACTGCTCCTGCCACTCGGCTTCCTTGCCCGCAAGCGCCCGCTTGAGCCCGCTGAACACACGATTGCGGTCGGCCGGATGCACGCGCGAGCGCCATTCCTCGTCCGACGGCAGATCCGGCTGCGTGTGGCCGAAGCGCGTGTAGTACGAATCGCTCCACCAGATCTGGCCGGTCGCGATGTCGCAGTCGTAGACCGCGTCGCTGGTCGCGCGCGCGACCAGCTGGAAACGCTCCTCGGCGCGCTCGCGCTCGGTGACGTCCTGCGCGGCGACAAGACGCGCGCTGCGGCCGTCGAAGTCGATGTCGTGACTGAACACCGCCATCCGCATGACGCTGCCGTCGCGGTGCAGGTGCGTCCACACCTGGCCCTGCGGGCGTTCGCGCGACGCCATGCGCGCGGCTTCGAGCAGGCGCTCGCGTTCGGATTCCGGCCGGATCGACAGCATGCTCGCGCCGACCAGTTCCTCATGCGCATAGCCGTAGTGCCGGACCATCGCGTCGTTGAGCGCGAGGATGGTCAGCGACTCGCGGTCGTAGACCCACATCGGCAGCGGATTGTGCTCGAACAGGAAGCGGTACTCGGCCTCGGCCTGGAGTGCGCGCTCGCGGGCCTGCATCAGCTCGGTCACGTCCTGGTGGTAGCCGCGCACGACGGTGCGGCCGGCGTCGTCGATGGCGGCGATGGATCGCGCCAGAAGCACGCGCTCGGCACCGTCGACGCGGCGGATGCGGTAGCTCAACTGCACGGGCCCCTGCCCGGCGAGCGCCGCCTCGCCCGCGGCGATGACGGCATCGCGGTCGTCGGAGTCCAGGAAGCCGGCGAGCTCGACGTCGGCGATCAGGCGCTGGTGCGCCGGCATGCCGTGCAGCCGCGCGCACTGCTCGCTGAAATGGACGACCCGCGCCTGCGGATCCCAGACGTATTCGCCGAGCTGCGCGAGGTCCTGCGCCTGCTGCAGGCGCTCCTCGCGGTTGCGCAGCGTCGACAGTGCCTGCTCCAGCTCGCCGATCAACGCGGCCTGCTCGCCCTGCGCGCGATCGAAGCGGCGCACCAGCCAGCCCCAGACCAGCCCCATGAGCAGCGCGACGAGGCAGAGCGCCGAGGCAGGTCGGCCCCACAGGTCGAGCAGGCGCGGCGGCGCGGTGCCGACGACGATCGTGAGACGCGTACCCGGGATGCGGCGGAAGGCGTGTTCCCGGCGAATCCCGTCGGCCACGGTTTCGGAGACATAGCGCCCTTCGCGCGCATGGATGCGTTCCGGGTCGAACAGCGGCGAGGCGGACATCGACTGGCCGGGAGCGCGGCCGGAGTCGAACGAGCCCGCCACCAGCACGCGATCGTCCTGTACGAGGCTCGCTAACTCGTCCGTGTCGAGGCGATAACCCTGGACCACGGCGGTGAGGACCCCGGCGTCGACGCGTGCGGACACCATGCGGTCGCCCACGCGGCGCGAGATCGGCACGTACCAGCGCCCGTCCAGCCGGATCGGGCGATCCACCTGCACCGGCGATTCCCGCGAGGCGACCGGATCGCCCGCGCGCACCGGACGCAGCACCACGTCGTGCATCGCGACGACGGGCGGCGCCGTGCCGGCACCGGCCGCGGCTTCAAGCTGGCGCCCGAACAGGAACAGGCGATCGAGCAACTGGCGCTCCACCGCGTCCAGCACCAGCCGGCTGCGCAGTTCGCGCGCATCCTGGTACTGGCGGTAGTCGTTGACGATCAGCACCACGGCGATGACCGGCAGCAGCGCCGCCAGGCCCCAGCCGATCGCGAGCAGTCGCAGGCGGCGCGGGCGCGCGGAGCCGGCGGCGTCTCGGGTCGTACGGGATGTCGCCTGCTGGGAAGTCATGCCGCTCCGGTCGCGTGCGTGGGCGCGCGGTGGGGTCGGCAGACCGGCCCCACGTGCGCTCTTCGTCCCTTAACGGCCGGTTGCAGTCAGCCTTGAGTCAGGCAGCGGTCGCGCGTGCGTCCGCCGACGCGTCGAGGGCGGCGGCATGCACGCCGGCCACCGCACGGCCCGACGGATCGGCCGACGCGGCGAATGCGGCATCCCAGGCGATGGCCGCGGGCGTCGAGCAGGCGATGGATTTGCCGCCCGGCACGGTCCGCGCGCAGGCCTCGCCGGGGTACCAGCGCTCGAACAGAGTGCGGTACAGGTAGGCCTCCTTGGTCTGCGGCGGGTTGACCGGGAAGCGGTAGCCCGCCGTCGCCAGCGCCGCGTCCGCAACCTCGCGCTCGGCCAGCGCCTTCAGCGAATCGATCCAGCCGTAGCCGACGCCGTCGCTGAACTGCTCCTTCTGCCGCCACAGGATCGAATCGGGCAGCCAGCCCTGGAAGGCCTCGCGCAGAATCGCCTTCTCGATGCGCCCGCCGCCGGCCATCTTCGCGCTCGCATCCATCCGCATGGCGACGTCGAGGAACTCGGTGTCGAGGAAGGGCACGCGCGCTTCGACGCCCCAGGCCATCATCGACTTGTTGGCGCGCAGGCAGTCGAACTGGTGCAGGCCCTCGAGCTTGCGCACCGTCTCCTCGTGGAATTCGCGGGCGTTCGGCGCCTTGTGGAAGTACAGGTAGCCGCCGAAGATCTCGTCGCTGCCCTCGCCCGACAGCACCATCTTGATGCCCATCGCGCGGATGCGCCGCGCGAGCAGGAACATCGGCGTGGAGGCGCGGATCGTCGTGACGTCGTACGTTTCGATATGCCGGATCACCTCGGGCAGCGCGTCGATGCCCTCCTCGACCGCGTAGGTGAAGCCGTGGTGCACGGTGCCGATGGCGTCGGCCGCGACCTTCGCGGCGGCGAGATCGGGCGAACCTTCGAGGCCGATCGCGAAGGAATGCAGGCGCGGCCACCAGGCCTCGCTTTGGTCGCCATCCTCGATGCGATGGCGCGCGTATCGCGCAGCCACGCCGGCCACGAGCGAGGAATCCAGCCCGCCCGACAGCAGCACGCCGTAGGGCACATCGCTCATCAACTGGCGATGCACGGCGCGCTCGAAGGCCTCGCGCAGTTCGTCGGGCGTCACGCGCACGCCTTCCGTCGCTTCGAAGCGTCGCCAGTCGCGCACGTGGTAGCGGCGCAGCTCGCCCGTGGCGCTGTCGTACCAGTGGCCGGGCGGGAACGGCGCGACGTCGTGGCAGGTGCGATCGATCGCCTTCATCTCGGACGCCACCCAGACGCGCCCGTCCGCATCGTGGCCCCAGTACAGCGGGCAGACGCCGATGGGATCCCGCGCGACGATGAAGCGCGCGCGCGAGCTGTCCCACAGGGCGAACGCGAAGATGCCGTTGAGCCGGTCCAGCCACGCGCCGACGTCCTCGCCCGACGCGTACAGCGCGCTGATCGGCTCGCAGTCCGAGCCGGTGGTGAAGGGGTAGTCCGGCATCGCCTGGCGCAGGTCGCGATGGTTGTAGATTTCGCCGTTGACGGCGAGCACCACGCGGCCGTCCTTCGAAAGGATCGGCTGCGAGCCGCCGACGGGATCGACGATGGCCAGCCGCTCGTGCACCAGCAGGGCCGCCGGCTCCACGTGCACGCCGCTCCAGTCGGGCCCGCGGTGGCGTTGGCGTGCCGACATCGCCAGTGCCAGCGGGCGCAGCAGGCGAAGGTCGGCGTCGGGCCTGAGATCGAAGGCGGCGAGGATCGAACACATGGCGGATTTCCTTTTTCGTGGGGGAGAAAACGAAAAGGCCCGCACTTTTCAGTGCGGGCCCTGGTGGTCGATTGAGCGTGTGTTGCGCGCGCTAATCGCCGGCCCGCGGGAGGCTGGCGTTATTGCGATTATTGTTGGCGGCGCACGCGGCGACGCGCCCATTGGGGGCGGCGTTCGGCGAAGCGGTGCGCGAAAGGACCATGGGTCGATCCTGCATGCGAACCCCGCTGCGTACAACCCGCGTGGGCGCCGTTCGTCGGTGCGGAGACACGGAACAGCCGCTTGGAAGCTCGAAGGCGTGCTCAAGCGGCCGTAGTACGGTGTCGCTGTGTGGTGACGAAGCGATCAGGCGGCGGCGGGATCGTCCCTGAGCGCCACAACCACCCGTTTCAGATCCTCGACCAGCGAGCGGTACGCCGACTCGTAGTCCGCAGCCGGCTGGCGCAGCACCCAGGACGGATGGACGGTCGCCAGCACCGGCATGCCATCGCTATTCCGGTGCCAGCGCCCGCGCTCGCGCAGCAACGGAAAGCCGCTGCCGAGCAGCGCCGTGGCCGCCGTCGCGCCGAGGCAGACCACGCGCTCGGGCCGCACCAGCTCGAGCTCTCGATGCAGCCATCCGCTGCAGGCCTTCTGCTCGGCCGCGTTCGCACGCTTGTGGAGGCGGCGCTTGCCGCGCGGCTCGAACTTGAAGTGCTTGACCGCATTGGTGACGTAGGCCGAGGCGCGATCCAACCCCGCCTCGAGCAGGGCCTGATCGAACAGGCGCCCGGCCGGACCGGTGAACGGCCGACCACGCAGGTCCTCCTCGTCACCCGGTTGCTCGCCGACGAAGACGATGCGCGAATCGAGCGGGCCTTCGCCGGGCACCGCCTGCGTCGCGGGCTGCCAGAGCGGACAGGCGCGGCAGCCGCGCACGGCCGCATGCAGGGCGTCGAGGTCGTCCACGGGCACGGGCGTGTCGAACACCGGCGCGGGTATGCGCCGCCTCGCTGCCTCCGGCGCGCGCGCCACCATGTCCGCGACGCGAGGCGCGGCGTCGCGCATCAGCTGCGGAAGGTCGCGGGCTTCGGGCAGGTGCTTCCAGAAGCGCTGCGGCATTTCGGCGCGCATCGCGCGCGGGTTGAGCCGCGCGGGGTTGAAGATGCTCGCGTAATAGCGGCGCCAGAGCGCTTCGCCGGCATCATCGGCGGGCACGTCGGTAGGCGCGCCCCCCTCGCCCATCGCCAGCGACTCGCCGTCCCATACCGCGCGCCGGTCGGGCGTGAGGATTGCCCAGCGCATGCCGGCGAATCGCTTCATGAAGAACGGTGCGCAGAGATCGAGCACCTGGTGGTCGGGCTCGTACCAGGCGACGAACGCGTTCGCCTCGCCCGGCACCTCGCGGAACCGCACGAAGGCCTCCATCTTGTGCGCGTCGCGCCGAACCGCCTTCTGCAACTGCATCGCGCGACGCACGTCGGGGTCGGTCTCGTGGCCGAGCAGGCGGGGCTCGCCTTCGGCGATGCGCCAGAGCAACGCGTAGAGCAAGGCGTGGCGACGCGGGTCGCGATGCGCGAGTACGTCGCGCGCAAGCTGCAGGAACGTGGCCGGCACCGACGGAGACTCGCGCACGGCCGGCGCCTCGAGGACCGATGCACCGCCGAGCAAGCCACCGTCGCCGACGGCCCAATCGATGGCATCCGGCGACAGACCGGCACGCAACGCATGCCGCGCCACCACGCGCCACGCGTCGAGATCCCAGCCCGGCTCGACGACCGCCCGCCACATGTCAGAACAACCCGGCCTGCACGGGCACGGGCGCCAGCCGCGCGCGCAGGCGTTGCGGATCGTCCAGCGCGCCCTGCGGATGGTGGTCGAGCGTCTGCACGAACGGCAACACCTTGCGCAGGCTCACGCCGAGCCGCGCCAGGTCGTCCAGCCGGATGCGCGCGAAACGGCGCGAGGACAGCAGGCGCTTGACCGTCTTGGTGCCGAAGCCCGGCACGCGCAGCAGCATTTCCTTCGGCGCGCGATTGACGTCGACCGGGAAACGCTCGGGATTGCGCAGCGCCCAGGCCAGCTTGGGATCGACGTCGAGATCGAGCATGCCTGCGTTGGCCGCGCGCGGCGCGATCTCGTCGACCTCGAAGCCGTAGAAGCGCATCAGCCAGTCGGCCTGGTAGAGCCGGTGCTCGCGCACCAGCGGCGGCGCCTTGAGCGGCAGCGCGACGGATGCATCGGGAATCGGGCTGAACGCCGAGTAGTAGACGCGGCGAAGCCGGTAGTTGCCGTAGAGGTTCGCGCTCGTATCGAGGATGCTGCGATCGTCCGCACCATCTGCGCCGACGATCATCTGCGTGCTCTGCCCCGCCGGCGCGAACACCGGCGCCTGCACCGTCTTCGCGCGCTCCTCCTTCGACTCGTCGATGCGCCAACGCAGCTGCCCCATCGCGCCGCGGATGCTGGACGTTGTCTTTTCGGGCGCAAGCGACGCCAGCCCGTTCTCGGTCGGCAGCTCGACGTTGATGCTCAGGCGGTCGGCGTGCCGACCCGCAGCGGCCAGAAGCTCCGGCGAGGCTTCGGGTATCGTCTTGAGGTGGATGTAGCCGCCGAAGGCATGATCCTCGCGCAGCGAGCGCGCGACCTCGACCAGCTGTTCCATCGTGTAGTCGGCATTGCGGATGATGCCGCTGGAGAGGAACAGGCCCTCGATGTAGTTGCGCTTGTAGAAGTCCAGCGTGAGCCGCACCACCTCGTCGGTCGAGAAGCGCGCGCGCGGCACGTTGCTGCTGCGACGGTTCACGCAGTAGGCGCAGTCGTAAACGCAGAAGTTGGTCAGCAGGATCTTCAGCAGCGAAACGCAGCGGCCGTCCGGCGTGTACGAGTGGCAGATGCCCATGCCACCGGTGCTTCCGACGCCGCCGGTGCCCAGCGAATCGCGCTGCTTGCCGCCGCTGGACGCGCATGAGGCGTCGTACTTGGCGGCATCGGCGAGGATCGCGAGCTTGTCGATCGTGTTCACGGCAAGGCTCCGGCGGGTCGTCCGCCATCCTCGCCGGGCGCCGTATCAGCCCATGAGACGCCTACGGCCGCTTAATGGCGTGTTTCGAGTTCGGTGAGCAGCGCGAGATCGGCGCGGAACGTTCGGTAGGCCGCCTCGCGCTCGGCATCGCTGCGCTGGCGCAGCACCCAGGACGGATGCATGGTCGCGAATGCGCGGCGGCCGTCGGCCAGGTCCTGCCACTCTCCGTGCTGCTTCATCAGCCTGAATTTGCTGCCGAAAACCGCCTTTGCCGCGATCGCGCCGAGGCAGACGACGATCTCCGGTTTCACCACGGCGAGCTCACGTTCCAGCCACAGCTGGCAGGCCTTCTGCTCCGCCGGATTGGGCTGCTTGTGGATGCGGCGCTTGCCGCGCAGCTCGAACTTGAAGTGCTTGACCGCGTTGGTGACGTACATCGTGCGGCGGTCCAGCCCGAGTTCCTCGATCGCGCGATCGAAGATGTGGCCGGCCGGCCCCACGAATGGCTCGCCGGCGAGATCCTCGCGATCGCCGGGCTGCTCGCCGATCACGAACACGCGCGCCCTCGCCGGGCCCTCGCCGAAAACCGTCTGCGTGGCCGGGCGCCACAGGTCGCAGCGCTTGCAGGCGATTGCGGCCTGTCGCAGCGCACGCAGGCCGCGCCCCGTGGGCACCGGCGCGGTTCCCTCGGCGACCTCTGGAAAGCGCTCCCCGCGGGCGCGGTCGCCACGCGCGGGCGTGTGGGTCGACGCGCCCGTCGACGCCCGTGGCGACATCAGCCCGTGGCTCCGAACAGCGGGCGGTACGCGGGTGCGACCTCCGGCACCAAGCGCGCGGCCGGCAGCTCCACCGTGCGCATGCCGTCCGCATACGAGCCCACCTGGTAGGGCGGGAACACGAAGCGCAGCGCCGTGATCTTGCCGTCTCCGTCCAGCACCGGCTCGAACACCGCGAAATCGTCGGGGCCCGGCTCGGTGCCGCCTTCGATCATCGCCGTGGCCGACTTCAGCATCGCCGCGCGGTCCTCCGGCGAGACACCGTCCGCTTCCATCCGCTGGCGCAGTTCGGTACCGAGCTGCGCGCGTACGTCCCCGGCGATCCGCTCCCAGCTGTCGCGGTTGGGGAACAGTTCCGCGGCGGTGAGCATCCGCGAGTCGCGCGGCAGCCAGACCCAGCGCTGGATCATCGGCATGCCGTGCGCGCCGCCCGTGTATGCGCTGCCGTCGACCGCCAGCACCACCATGGTCGGCGACTCGTGTCGCAGCTTGAACTCGAGCGACAGCTCGTATGGACCGGGCGCGTCGTCCTTGTCGCGATGGGTGGCGGCCTCGACAACCTGCTCCCGCGCCTCCTCCGCGTAGCGCTGTGCCTGCATCGCGAGGCCCGGGTACTTCGCGAGGTCGGGCGGATAGCTGATGCCGATGATGTGCGTCGGCGTGGTCTCCAGCACGTCCTTCAGCGCCACCGGCGCCTGCGCGGCGGCGACGGGCCGGGCGGCACCGGTGGCCTGCTGCGGAGGCGCATCGCGGCCTTGGCAGGCGGCGAGCATCAGGCATGCGGACACCGTCGCGGCCAGCATGGGCGCGCGGTAGGGAGCAGTGGTCGAGGGGGTCATCAAGCGTCGGCTGGAGCGGGCGTCGACGCAAAATTAATGCCGGGCGTGTGACGCCCGCATCGAGGCTACCAGTCGGTGCGGCCCGGCAGCAGCGCGCGCAGCTCGGCGTCGGTGAGGTTGCGCCAGCGGCCGGGCTTGAGGTGGCCGAGCGTGACGTTGCCGATGCGCACACGCACCAGCGTCTTGACGCGATACCCGAAATGCGCGGCCATCAGGCGGATCTGCCGGTTGAGGCCCTGCACCAGCACGATGCGGAAGCCGAACGGTCCGAGCTTGCGCACCTTGCAGGGCAGCGTGGTCTGGCCGTGCACCGGCACGCCGCGCGACATCCCGCGCACGAAGTCCTCGGTGACCTGCTTGTTCACCGCGACCAGGTATTCCTTCTCCAGCTTGTTCTCGGCGCGCAGGATCTCGTTGACGATGTCGCCGTTGCTGGTCAGCAGGATCAGCCCTTCGGAGTCCTTGTCGAGCCGGCCGATCGGGAAGATGCGCTGCTGGTGGCCGACGAAGTCGACGATGTTGTCCTTGACATCGCTCTCGGTGGTCGACGTCACGCCCACCGGCTTGTACAGCGCGATGTAGACGTGCCGGCGCTTGCCCGGCGCGGCCTTGCGGACGGCAAGCTTCTGGCCGTCGACAAGCACCTCGTCGCCCTCGGCCACCTCCGCGCCCACGCGCGCACGCAGGCCGTTGACGGTGACGCGGCCTTCCGCGATCAGCCCGTCCGCCTCGCGACGCGAGCAGAAACCGGTGTCGCTGATGTGCTTGTTCAGGCGCATGGGCATGGAGCGGTTCGACGGGCGCGCATCCTGTCATAGCGCGCGCCCGGCTGCACCGGCGTCAGTCCGCGAGCAGGTCCGCGTACTCGCCGTGGCGCCGGCTCCAGGCCGCCGCGTAGCTGCAGGCAGGCCTTACCCGCAGCCCCTGCGCCCGCGCGAAGTCGAATGCGGCGCGCACCAGGTCGCTGGCGATGCCGCGGCCGCCGATGGCCTCCGGCACGCCGGTATGGGTGATGGCGAGAACGCCGCCCTCGACGCGGTAGTTCACCTCGGCCTCGTGGCCGTCCGCGTGGATGACGAAACGTTCGGCATCGGGCTGATGTTCGACGTCCATGGATGCTCCTTCGTTGCTGCCCGCAGCAGACACCGGTCGCGATGCACGCGCGGTGAGCGTCAGAAGCTCGGCGAGACCAGGCGCGCCAGGAAGTGCGCGCCCACGCGTCCGTCCATCAACAGCATGAACAGTACGCCGTAGATCGCGCCCGACAGGTGCGCGTTGTGGTTCACGCCGTCCGCCGAGTTGCGATCGGCCCACCAGGACCAGCCGACGTACCCGATGCCGTAGAGGATGGCCGGCACCGGGATCGGGATGAAGATCAGCATCCACGGATCGAGCAGGATGCTCGCGAACAGCACCGCCGACACCGCGCCCGAAGCGCCGAGGCTGCGGTAGCGCGGGTCGTCGCGATGGCGCAGGTAGCTCGGCAGGATCGCGACGACGATCGCGGACACGTAGAACAGCACGAACGTCGCAGGACCGGCGAGACCCACCACCACACGCTCGGCCAGTCGGCCGAAGAAGAACAGCGTGATCATGTTGAACAGCAGGTGCGACCAGTCCGCGTGGATGAAGCCATGCGTGAGCAGGCGGTCGACCTGGCCGCGGCGCACGGCGGGCGGCCACAGGATCAGGCGATCGAGAAGCCGCGGGTTCTGGAAGGCGAGCCAGGACACCACGACGGTCACGGCGATGAAGAGAAGGGTCAGCATTCGGGTCGGTGTTTCCTGTCGGGACGGGAGCGGCTCAGCGCCACTCGGTGAGGCCTTCACGGTCGCAGAGCCTCGCGAACGACGGCCGGGCCTTCATGCGCGCGGCCAGCGCGCCCAGGTGCGGCCAGCGGTCGCCGGGCCTCGGCATGTGCCGCGACCAGCGCAGCAGCATCGTCAGGTAGAAGTCGGCGACGGTGGGCTGCCCGCCGAGCAGGTACGGGCCGTTCTTTGCGAGATGGTCGTCGATGCGCTGCCAAGCGGCCTCGATGCGCGGTGCCACGTGCTCGCGCGCGAGTTCTACATTCGCCTCGCCCGCGACTTCGTGCGGATACCACCAGATGCGGAACAGCGGCTGCACCGCATTGGCGAGGTGGAACATCCACTGGTTGTAGAAGGCGCGCGCGGGCGCATCGAAGGTCGGCGCGAGGTGGCCCGCGCGGTGGTCGCCGAGCCTCATCGCGATCGCCGCGGCCTCGCACATCACCTGGCCGTCGTCGACGTAGGTCGGCACCACGCCGCCCGGATTGAGCGCGAGGTATTCGGCGCGCTTCTGTTCGCCCGCGGCGATGTCCACCGGCCGCAGCTCGGCTTCCAGGCCGAGTTCGATCAGCAGCCAGTGCACGACGAAGCTCGCCGCGCCGGGCGCGTAGTACAGGACACGCATCGCAGTGCTCCGGGCGAAAGGCCCCGCATGATCGCACGGGCTACCATGCGGCGGTCTTCCCGCCGCCGGACGCCCATGAACCGCACGCCGCTGCTCGCCGCCTTGCTCGCCCTGTCCCTGCCCGCCTTCGCGGCGGCGCCTAAAGCCGTGGACGATGCGCTGACTACCGTGTCCGAGCGCAGCGGCTTCGTCCGCACGGGGCGCTACGACGAGGTCATCGCGCTGTGTGACCGCTTCGCGGCCGCGTATCCGCAGGCGGTGCGCTGCGAGACCTTCGGAACCACGCCCGAGGGTCGCCCGATGAAGGTGCTGGTCGCGTCCACCAGCGGCGCGCTGACGCCCGAGGCGGCGCGCGAGCGCGGCCTGCCGGTCACGCTGATCCAGGGCGGCATCCATGCCGGCGAGATCGACGGCAAGGACGCGGGTTTCCTTGCGTTGCGCGAGATGCTCGACGGAAAGCTGGCCAGGAACGCACTCGCGAGGCAGGTATTCGTGTTCGTGCCGGTGTTCAATGTCGACGGCCACGAGCGCTTCAAGGCCTGGAACCGCCCGAACCAGCGTGGCCCCGAGGAGATGGGCTGGCGCGTGACCGCGCAGAACCTCAACCTCAACCGCGACTACATGAAGGCCGATTCGTCCGAGATGCGCGCGATGCTCGGCCTGATCGAGCGCTGGGACCCGATCGTCTACGTCGACCTGCACGTCACCGACGGCGCCAAGTTCGAGCACGACGTGTCGATCCAGGTCGAACCGGTGAATTCGGGCGACGAACCGTTGCGCGCCGCCGGCCGCGCGCTGCGGCAGGGCACGATCGATCGCCTCGCCCGCCGCGGCTCCATGCCGCTGCCTTACTACCCGTCGTTCGTGGTCGACGACGATCCGTCCTCCGGGTTCGTCGACGGCGTGTCGGCGCCGCGCTTCTCGCATGGCTACATGCAGTTGCGAAACCGCATGGGCATGCTCGTCGAGACGCACTCATGGCGCCCGTATCCCTACCGCGTGCGCGTGACGCACGACGCGGTGCTGGCTGTGCTGGAACAGGTTGCGGCGCAGGGCGCGGGCTGGGCGAAGCTCGCACGCCAGGCCGACGAGCGCGCGACGCGCCTGGCCGGCGTCGACGTACCACTGGACTACAAGGCCACCGACGCCACCCGCACGGTCGAGTTCCGCGGCTATGCCTACACGCGCACGCCGTCGGAGATTTCCGGTGCGCTGATGACGCGTTACGACGAGACGAAGCCGCAGGTCTGGAAGCTGCCGCTGCGCGACGTGATCGTGCCGCGCGTCAGCGTGGCCGCGCCGCGCGCCGGCTACGTGGTGCCGCCCGCCTGGGCCGAGCGCGTCGCGGAGAAGCTCGATGTGCATGGCGTGCGCTACGAGCGCATGGCGTCGCCGCTGCCGGCCTTGACGGCCGAGGCCTGGCGCGCGGAGGCGATCCGCTTCGCCGCCGACTCGGTCGAAGGCCACCAGCGGCTCGATGCGCAGGGCAAGTGGGCGCCGACGACGCAGGCGGTCGCCGCCGGTGCGCTGTTCGTGCCGATCGCGCAGCCGAAGGCGCGCCTCGCCATGGGCCTGCTCGAGCCAACGGCGCCCGACGCCATCGCGGGCTGGGGCCTGTTCAACGCCGCCTTCGAGCGCAAGGAATACATGGAGGCCTACGTCGCCGAGGAAGAGGCCGAGAAGATGCTCGCCGCCGATCCCGCGCTGCGCGACGAGTTCGCGAAGCGCCTGCGCGACGATGAGGCGTTCGCGAACAGCCCGCAGCAGCGCCTGGAGTTCTTCTATCGCCGCCACAGCGCCTGGGACGACCGCTACGGCCTGTATCCGGTCCTGCGCGTCGACCGCGACCCGCGCTGACGCCGGCTGAACGTGATCGCCGCCATGGTGCGCGCGGAGGTGCCCCGATGAACGTCAGAGCCACCCTTGTCTGCGCGCTCGCCGCCGCGCTCGCCGGGTGCCAGTCCGGCCCCGCGTCGACGGCGCCGCAGCGGCCGTCGTCCGCGGCTGAAGCGTGGCCTGCCGCATCGGTCATGCTGCATGGCACGGCGACCTACCTGGAACGCATCAAGATGCCGCCGGGCGCCTCGCTGCGCGTCGAGGCGCTGGATGCGGCGAGCGGCGCGGCGCTCGCGACGACGACGATGCCCGACGTCGCCGGCCCGCCGATTCCGTTTTCGATCGCGTTGCCGGCAAACACCGGCACCGCCGGCGGCGTCGCCCTGCGCGCGACGCTGCTCGGGCCACAGGGCGAGCCCTGGTTCGAAACGCCCGCGCCCGTCGCCGCCACGCCCGGCGGCGGCTCGGTGGATATCCGCATGCGCCGCGTCGCGAATCCCGCCGTGCCCGCGCCTGCGGCGAGCGATGCCTCCGTCACGCATTGGGAATGCGGCGAGATCGGCGTGATGTCGCGCTACGAGGCGGACGCCTCGCGCGTGCGTCTCTCGTTCAACGGCCAACGGTTGGAGCTGCCGATCGGGCGCTCCGCGTCCGGCGCCCGCTATGCCGACACGCGCGGCAACGAGTTCTGGACGAAAGGCGCGACCGGCACGTTCGCGCTCGCGGGCGAGCAACGCCGCGACTGCGTGCAGGCGGCGCAGGCCTCGCCGTGGAACGCCGCGGTGCTGGGCGGCGCCTCTTTCCGCGCTGTCGGCAACGAACCGGGCTGGTATGCGGAAATCGCCGGCGAGCCGCCGATGCTGGACGCGGACCTCGACTACGGCGAACGCCGGATGCGCATCCCCTTGCGGGCGACACCCGACGGCTACGTATCCAGCGACACCGCGCAGCCGGTGCGGCTTCGGATCGCGCGCCGTCTGTGCGAGGACGGCATGAGTGGCCAACGCTTCGAGGCGGCGGTCACGCTCGAATCCGGCGGCAGGACCTACCGCGGATGCGGCGGCTGGCTGCAGGACTGATCAGCGCGGCGCCTCCACGCCCAGCATCGTTTCCAGCCGCATTGCATCCGCCACTGCGTGGCCCAGCGCGGTGTTGTCGAGGATGACCCAGCAGTCGAGGCCCGCCTCGCGCTCGGCCCGCACCGCGTCGGCCCAGGGCTGCAGGCGCGCCTCGCCGTAGGCGTCGTAGTACACGTGCGGCGAGCCGTGCAGGCGCCAGTAGCGCACGCGCCCGGCGCCGCCGGGCTGCGCCGCCAGCGGCACGCGCGCGGGATCCGCGGCGACGCGACCGACCTCATGGCGCTGCCAGAACGCGTCGAGCTCCGGCGCGAACCAGGTCACATGGCGTGGCTCGCAGACGATCGGCGTCGCGACGCGTTCGCGCAATGCCGCGAAGAACGCGTCCGCCACGTCGGCGTCGAAGGCAAGGCTCGGCGGCAGTTGCACCAGCACCGGGCCCAGGCGATCGCCGAGCGCGGAGACTTCGCTCACGAAGCGTTCGATCACCGCGTCCGCATCGCGCAGCCGCGCGTCGTGCGTGGCCGCACGCGGGAACTTCACCGCGAACAGGAAGTCGTCCGGGACCAGCGAGGCCCATTTCGCATAGGTCCGCGGCATATGCGGGCGATAGAACGAGGAGTTGATCTCGACCGCCGCGAAGCGCCGCGCGTAGCGCTCGAGATGCGTCCCGTCGCGGGGGAAATGCGCTGCGTGCGCGGCCGACAGGCCCCAGCCCGCGCAGCCGATTCGAAGACCACCCGTTGTGCTCATGGACGCCGAGGCTGCACCAGCGGCCGCTGCGCGCCGTGAAGCTCAGCGCGGCGCCAGCGGCCAACACCCGACGATGTCGTAGCGGCCATCGTGGCTGTGCACCAGCACGAAGTCCTCGACCGGCCACGAGATGGGATCGACGCTCGCCTCTTCCAACCGACCGCGTACGTTGCGCGCGACGGTGACGTGCGGCGCGAACGGCTCATGCGCGCGGTAGCGCACGCCGGCCTCGTCCAGCGCGCGTCGGAGATCCGACCACAGCGCGTCCAGCCCCGAGTTGCCCGACGGCGCCAGCCAGCCCACCCGCGCACCGTGGAAGCCGCCGGCGCGTTCGACCACCAGATGGAACGGCGCGCAGCGCAGCGTGGCTGCAGCACCGCTCGCGCGTTCGAGCACGTCGTGCGGGAGCGTCGCCCAGCCACCGAGGAAATGCAGCGTGATGTGGTACTTCGCGGGCGACACGCGGCGGCCCGCATCGCGCAGCAGCGCGGATGCATCCAGCGCCTGCGCGAGCGCGGCGCGCACCTCGTCGCCGGGCCAGAGGCCGAAGAACAGCCTGTGGCCGGCGCCGGCGTGTCGTGATCGATCGGTCATATGGCCAGCCTACGCCGCGCCACGTCGCGCCTGCTTCATGCCGCTCCGACGCCGTCCGCACGACCATCGCGCCGGAAAGGAGGAACGCCATGGCCACGCGCAGCAAGTCGACGTCGAAGAAGCTCACGCAACCGGGCCGCCAACGGCCGATGGATCCGCAGCCCGAGACGATCCGCGCGGGCTACCGCGGCAGCGGCAAGCTCGACGGCAAGGTCGCGCTGGTCACCGGCGGCGACAGCGGCATCGGACGCTCGGTCGCCGTGCATTTCGCGCGCGAAGGCGCGGACGTCGCGATCCTCTACCTGGACGAGGACGACGACGCGCGCGACACCGCGCGCATGGTCGAGGCCGAGGGCCGTCGCTGCCTGCTGCTCAAGGGCGACGCGCGCAGCGAGGCGCGCTGCCGGCGCGCGGTCGAGCAGACCGTGTCGAAACTCGGCGCGCTCAACGTTCTGGTCAACAACCTCGCCGACCACGTCTCGCAGGAGCGGCTCGAGGACGTCAGCGCCAAGCAGCTCAAGACCACGTTCGAGAACAACGTCTATCCGTTCTTCTACATCACTCGTTTCGCGCTCGAGCACATGCGCGAGGGCGACGCGATCATCAACACCGGCTCGGTGACGTCCTTCCGCGGCAGCGATCACCTGCTCGACTACGCGAGCACCAAGGGCGCGATCGAGACGTTCACCTACTCCCTCGCGAAGAACCTCGTGAAGCGCGGCATCCGCGTCAACGGCGTCGCGCCCGGCCCGATCTGGACGCCGCTGGTGGCATCGACCTACGGGCCGAAGGAGCGCGCGAATTTCGGCAAGGAAACGCCCATGGGCCGCCCGGGCCAGCCCAGCGAGCTCGGCCCGGCGTACGTGTTTCTCGCCTGCGAGGACAGCAGCTATGTCACCGGCCAGTTCATCCACGTCAACGGCGGCAGCTTCATCGGCTGAGGCTCAGGACGCCGGCCGGTAGCCGCGCAACAGGTCGCTGCCCGGCAGGCGCACGCGGAACGCGAGGCTGATGCGCGGGCCGACGGCATCGCGCGTCTTGGGTACGCCGTGATCATGCGTCGACTGCGACGCATGGCTCATCAGCAGCAGGCTGCCGGGCTCGAGCGGCACGCGGATGCGCCGCCCGCGCGTGCCAGGCTTGGGGGTGATCACCATGTCGCGGACGTCGCCGAGCGAGAGCAGCGCGATCGGCTGGCCGGGCGCCAGCGCATGCAGCGTGTCGTTATGCGGCGCCACGCTGTCGCGGCCGTCGCGGTACAGGTTCAGCCCGACCGAATCGAACGGCGCATCGACCACGGCGCGCACCGCGGCGAGTGCTTCGACGACCGGCACCGGCAGCTGCGGCGAGTCAAGTCCGTACGAGGCGATCAGTCGCGGCACATCGACGGTGCGCTCGTACATCTCGCGCTGCAGCGCGCGCCAGCCGGCCTCGCGATGCAGCGACTCGAACCACCGCGCGGCGGTCGCAGCGTCCACCAGCGATGGCCGGTAGCGGATGCCACCCTCGGCGTCTTCGAAGAGCAGGACGTCGCCAGTGGCGAACAGTGCGGGCTGGGAGGCAGGCATGCGGCCAGCATCCACCCGCCGCGTCTCACCCGCGGTGAATGTCCGAGGCGGGCTCGACCACCACCGCCGTGCCGTAGCACAGCACTTCGGTCAGGCCCGCCATGAGCTCCGTCGCGTCGTAGCGCACCGCAACGATCGCATTCGCGCCGAGCTGGCGCGCGTGCACCAGCATGTCGCGGTAGGTCTCCTGCCGCGCCTGCTCGCACAGTTCCGTGTAGATGGTGATGTTGCCGCCGAAGATCGTCTGCAGGCCGCCGAGGAAATTGCCGACGATGGAACGCGATCGCACGGTGATGCCTCGCACCAGGCCGAGGTTGCGCACGATGCGCATGCCGGGCAGCTCGAGCGCTGTGGTGACCATCGAATCGCCCAGCGCGGGCATCCCCGCGGACATAGGCGCCGGGACTGCGGTGTTGTTGTACGGATCCATGGCGGGCCTCCCGAAAGCCGCCATGGTTCCATGTGCGCCACACGCTTCAAAGGCCGCCGGTCGTGGACCGACGGTGGCAACTCAGCGGGGCGCCTGCGCTTGCACGAGCACGTCGGCCTTGCCGACCGGATTGCGCGGATCGGTGCCGCCTTCCAGCGTGTTGGCGCGCTTGTCCCAGGCCACCGTCTGCAGGTTGCCCCAGGTCGACTCACCGGCATTGACCTTGTGGCCCATTGCCTGCAGCGCCGACACCGTGGCCGCGTCGAGCGCGCCGGCCTCGGCGGAGATCACGTCGGGCATCCACTGGTGGTGGATGCGCGGCAGCGCCGCGACCTGCTGCGCCGAGAGGCCCGCGTCGTAACCGAGGATGCCCAGCAGCACCTCGGTGATGATGCGGCTACCGCCGGGGGCGCCGAGCACGGTGAGCTTGTCCGACGATTCCATGATGCTCGGTGTCATCGAGCTCAGCATGCGCTTGCCGGCCTTCGGCGCATTGGCTTCGAAGCCCATCACGCCGAAGGCGTTGGCGGTGCCGGGCTTGAGCGCGAAGTCGTCCATCTCGTTGTTGAGCAGCACGCCGGTGCCCGGCGCGACCATGCCCGACCCGTAGGTCAGGTTGACCGTCTGCGTCGCCGACACGAGGTTGCCGTCGGCGTCGATGATCGAGAAGTGCGTGGTCTCGTCGTCCTCGAGCGGCGCGGGCTGGCCGGAGAGCAGTTCGCTCGGGGTCGCCTTTTCCGGATGGATCGTGGCGCGCAGGCCCGCCGCGTAGTCCGGCGATGTCAGGCGGGCGAGCGGGATCTTCACGAAGTCCGGGTCGCCTAGATAGATCGTGCGATCGCGGTAGGCGCGGCGCATCGCCTCGACCAGCACGTGGGTGCGCTGCGCGTCGTCGAGCTTGGCGAGGTCCCAGCCCGACACCGTCTGCAGGATCTCCGCGAGCGCAACGCCGCCCGATGACGGCGGCGGCGCGGTGGTGATGTGCCAGCCGCGGTAGTTCAGCCGCAGCGGCTCGCGCTCGCGCACCCGGTAGCCGGCGAGCTCTGCGGCGGTCCATCGGCCGCCCTCTTCCTTCACCGCCGCGAGCAGCTTCTTCGCGGTGTCGCCGCGATAGAAGCCGTCGCGGCCCTTCTGCGCGATCAGCGCAAGCGTGCGCGCGAGCTCGGGCTGGCGCAGCGTCTCGCCGACTCTTGGCGCATCGCCATCGGCGAGGAATACCGCGCGCGTGCCGCGGTAGCGTTCCATCACCTTGCTGCGGCTGGCGTAGCCCTTCTCCAGGCGCGCATAGACGGGGAAGCCGTCGCGGGCGATGCCGATCGCGGGCGCCAGCGTGGTCGAAAGCGGCAGCTTTCCGTAGGTGCTCGCGATATGCACCAGCGCCGCGGGCAGTCCCGGAATGCCGGCGGACCACGGGCCGTTCTGCGCGCGGTCGCGGTCGAGGTCGCCCTTGGCGTCCAGATAGGCCTCGGGCGTCGCGGACTCGGGCGCGGTCTCGCGCGCATCGACGAACACCTCGCGCCCGCTCCTGGCATCGCGCAGCAGGAAGAAGCCGCCGCCGCCCAGGCCCGAGCTCACCGGCTCGACCACGGACAGCACCGCCGACACCGCCACCGCCGCGTCGAACGCGTTGCCGCCCTGCCGGATCATGTCCAGGCCCGCTTCCGTCGCGAGCGAATGCGCGCTGGCGACCGCGGCGCCCGGCGGACGCGCCGCGACCGCGGCAACCGGCGCGGCGGGGATGGGAGGCTTGGCTGCCAGCGGCAGCGCGACGACGAAAGACAGCAGGGCGACGGAAAGGACGTGCAGCGTCGAACGCATCAGGCGTGCTCCAGCGGCCCGCCGGCCAGCGCGATGGCCTTGGCCAGCAGCGCCTCGCGGGATTCGGGGTGGTCGGGATCGGGGTCGATGCACTCGACCGGGCAGACGACGACGCACTGCGGCTCATCAAAGTGGCCCACGCATTCCGTGCAGCGCGCCGGGTCGATCACGTAGATGACCTCGCCCTGCGAGATCGCCTGGTTCGGGCAGGCGGGCTCGCAGACGTCGCAGTTCACGCAGAGGTCGTTGATGCGGAGGGACATCGCGCCGGTACGGGTCGGGTCAGGCCGGCATTGTCGCACCCGGCGACGGAGCGCAGGCTGACGCGAGGGCCACGCTGCAGGCCCGCAGGCGCAACGCCGGGCCGGAAACGACGACGGCCGGCGCAGGGCCGGCCGTCGCGATGCTTCCGGCAGCACGCGGCCGCCGATGGATCACTTCGCTTCGATGAACTCGAACTTGGCGCCCGACGGCTTCACCGCCGCTTCGGCGCGGTCGCGATCGGCCGCGTCGCCGATGAACAGCACGCGCACACCCTTCATGGTGTCGACGCCGACGCCCTGGAACGCCGAGGCGATGAGGTCGGCGGTCTTGGCCGAGTCGGCCGAGCCGAAGGCCATCAGCGTGCCTTCCACGCCACCGCGCGAGACGTCTTCCTTGGCCTTCTCGGCCTGGCGCTGGAAGGACTCGTCGAAGCCCTCCGCGCCCGGAACCGGCAGCGTGTAGGCGAACGTGCTCGACGCGCCCTGCGCGTTGCGCACGACCTGGTCCTGGATGTACGCGTTCCAGGCGTCCTCGTCGGTCTGGTTGGCCGGCTTCGGCACGGCGGCCTTCTCGACCTTGGCGGTCGGCGTGGCGTCGTCCTTGTTGCACGCCGCCAGGACCGGCAGGGCGAGCACGGCGAGCAGCATCAGGCGGGTGGTGGTCTTCATGGTGTTCCTCGGAGTTGGACGTCAGGTACGCCGCCAGTGGGCCTGCAGCGCGGAGGCTACCGCCGGCGGCACGAAGCCGGAGACGTCCCCGCCGAGGCGGGCGATCTCGCGTACCAGCGATGATGAAATGAAGCCGTATTGCTCGGCCGGGGTGAGGAACAGCGTCTCCACCTCCGGGATCAGGTGGCGGTTCATGCTCGCCAGCTGGAACTCGTATTCGAAGTCCGACACCGCGCGCAGCCCGCGCAGCAGCACGCCGGCACCGACCTCGCGCACGAAATGCGCGAGCAGCGAGTTGAAGCCGCGCACTTCCACGTTGGGATGATGGGCCGTGGCCTCGCGCGCGAGCGACACGCGCTGCTCGAGCGGCATCGCCGGGCCCTTGGACGGACTCTCGGCCACGCCGAGCACCAGTCGCTCGAACAGCGGCGCGGCGCGGTTCACCAGGTCGACGTGACCGTTGGTGATCGGATCGAAGGTGCCGGGATAGACGGCGGTGCGTTGGCGGGCCGCGCTCATGCGTTCTCGTTTTGGGTCGACGGCTCCCCGGCCGTCGGATCGGCGTCGAGTGTATCAGCGGCCGGTTCCGCGCCCGGCACCCGGTACAGGGCGTAGCGGACCTCGCGGGTACGGCCCTCGCGGTGCACCACCCAGTCCGCGGGCACGGCGGGATCGACGTCGACGGGGCTCTCGACGTGCACCATCGCCTCCGGCGCCAGGCGCGGGGCGAGCAGCGGCCACGCCTGCGTCCACAGGTCGCCCGCGAAGGGCGGATCGACGAAGGCGATGTCGAACGTATCGGTCGAGCCGCGCAGGAACGCCAGCCCATCGCCCTGCAGCACCTGCCCGCGCTCGCCGCCTTCCAGCCGCGCGAGCGTGCCGCGCAGCGCCGCGGCAAGCGAGGCATCACGCTCGGCCAGCACCGCCGATGCCGCGCCGCGCGACAGCGCTTCCAGCCCGAGCGCGCCGGTGCCGGCGAACAGGTCGATGACGCGCGCGCCCGGCAGCCAGGGCATCAACCAGTTGAAGACGGTTTCGCGGACACGGTCGGAGGTGGGGCGCAGGCCCGCCACCGAGGGCACCTCGAGGCGCGTGCCGCGCCAACGCCCGCCGATCACGCGGACCTTTCCCATCGCTGCGTTCATCGGGGGTGCCTGTACGCCGGTGCTAGCATGTCGCGCCATTTTCCCCCATTCCGACGCCTTCCGATGCTGAGTTTCCTGCGCCGCAAAAAGCCGGACGAGCCCCAGCGGCGCCTGTCGGTCGAGGAACTCGCCGCGGCGTTTCCGAACCAGGACGCCGCGCCGGCGGAGACGGTCGCGGACGAGCCGGTCGGAGAGTCACCCTCACCAGCTATCGAGGCCACGGGCTTCGCAGCACGAGTCGAGGCTGCAGGGACTTCGGCCGAAACGCCTGCCGACGAAACAATCGAGGACGCGCGCACCGCAGCGGTCGCCTCCGAAGCCGCGCTCGACGTCGCGATCAACGATCCGGCCGTGGTCGACGCCGCCGCGGAGTCGCTCGCGCCCGCCGAGGCACCTGTCGCGATGCCGGAGGCCGAGGCGCGCATCGAAGCGCCGGACGTGGAGCCCGCTTCGGTCGAGTCCGCGCCTGCCGTTGAGCCCGCTCCTGCTGTCAAACCGGCGAGCGCCGACGTTCCGGGCATCGCCACCGACGCGCCCGCCGCGCCCGCCGGCAAGCGTGGCTGGCTGGAGCGCCTGCGCGGCAATGCGATCACGCGTTCGCTGGGCGGCCTGTTCTCGCGCAATCCCAAGCTCGACGACGACCTGCTCGACGAGATCGAGACCGCGCTGATCACCGCGGACGTCGGCGTCACCGCCACAACCGAGCTGGTCGAGCGCCTGCGCAAGCGCATGAAGGCGCGCGAGTTCGCCGATGCGAACGCGCTGCTGTCCGCGCTGCGTGCCGATCTGCTGGCGATGCTCGAGCCGGTCGCCAGGCCGCTGGTCATCGATCGCGCAACGCGCCCGTTCGTACTGCTGACGATCGGCGTCAACGGCGTCGGCAAGACCACGACCATCGGCAAGCTCGCGCGCCGCTTCAAGGACGAGGGCCGCACGCTGATGCTCGCCGCGGGCGACACCTTCCGCGCCGCGGCCGTCGCGCAGCTGCAGGCCTGGGGCGACCGCAACGGCGTTCACGTGGTCGCGCAGGGCCAGAACGCGGACGCCGCGTCGGTCGCCTTCGATGCGTTGCAGGCTGCGAAGGCGCGCGGCACCGAGGTGCTGATCGCCGACACCGCGGGCCGGCTGCACACGCAGCAGGGCCTGATGGCCGAGCTCGGCAAGATCAAGCGCGTGCTGCAGAAGCTCGACCCCGCCGCGCCACACGAGGTGCTGCTGGTGATCGACGGCACGACGGGGCAGAACGCTATCTCGCAGTTGCGCCAGTTCAATGCGGCGATCGGCGTGACGGGGCTCGTCGTCACCAAGCTGGACGGCACCGCCAAGGGCGGCGTGGTGTTCGCCCTGGCACGCGAGTTCGGCATTCCGATCCGCTTCGCCGGCATCGGCGAGCGCCCGGAGGACCTGCGCGTGTTCGACGCCGCCGCGTTCGTCGACGCGCTGCTGCCGGAGTCGCTGGGCGCGGGATGACGGCGGACACGGGCGACGGGGCCACCACGCCCGCGAAGCGGCCGCCGCGCTCGCGGCGCCGCACGTGGTTGATCGTGCTCGTCGTCGCGCTGGTGCTGCTCGCCGGCCTGCTGCGTTGGGCGTCGCGTCCGCAGCAGGTCGCATCGCTCGTGCTCTCGCAGGCGAGCCGCGCGCTGGGGCTGCGCATCACCGCCAAGGGCGTCAGCGAATACACCCTGCGCGGCCTGCCGAAGCTGGTGCTTCGCGACGTCACCGCGCAGCGCGACGGCGACGCCACGCCGGTGTTTCAGGCCGATCGCGTGCTGCTGTCGCTGCCGTGGTCGACGTTGAAGTCGCGCGGGCGGGACATCACCGTGCATCGCATCGAGCTCGACCGCCCGCGGCTCGACATCGGCGCGCTGCAGCGTTGGCTGGCGACACGCCCGCCGTCCGAGAAACGCCCGACCCCCACACTCACCGATGGCTTCGTCGTCACCGATGGGCGCGTCACTGGCGTGGGCTGGGCGGTCGAACGCCTCGCACTGACGGTGCAGACGCTGGCGCCGGGGCAGCGTGTGCGCGCCGCCCTGCGCGGCCGGATCATCGCGGGTGCGACGCGCGTGCCGTTCGACCTCGCGGCGACGCTGATGCGGCCGGAAATGCCGGCGGGTCTCGGCGTCGCGGGAAACCTGACGGTCGTGCAGCCCGACTGGCGCCTTCCGTTGGACCTGGTACTGCGCGGCGTTCCCGATTTCGGCGACGGACTCGCGCTCGACGCCATGGTGCTGGGTGCGCAGGCGCGCTACGTGTCGCGCGAGACCTCGCTGCCATTTGCGATGGGCATCGCGGGGCGTGCGTCCTATGCGAGCGGGCTGCACATCGCTCCGCTCGGGCTCGCGCTGCGACGCGGTGGTCCGATTCCCGATATCACCGGGGGTGGCCGCCTGGATTGGGGCGACTCGCTGGCGCTCGCTTTCGACGGCCGCATGGAGCGCTGGCCCGAAGCCTGGCCGGCCCTGCCGGCGCCGCTGGGCCGCCCGAACGGTCCGCTGCCGACGACGCTGGCCTATACCGGGCCGGCGAACTTCTCGGGCGATGCCGCGCTCCACGTGGAGTCCGGCGCGACGCTCTTCGACGGACGTTTCCGCCTGCCGCGCGTGCTCGCCTGGCTCGACGCGCCCGCGAACGCGGTGCCGCTTCCGCCGCTGGATGGCCGCGTGTCGACGCCGCGGCTGGAAATCCCAGGCGCGACGCTGGAAGGCGTCGAAGTCGAGATCGTCGATGACCGCGAGTGACGGCTTCGCGCCGCGCCTGCTGGCGTGGTTCGACGTCAACGGCCGCCACGACCTGCCGTGGCAACATCCACGCACGCCGTATCGCGTATGGCTCTCGGAAGTGATGCTGCAGCAGACGCAGGTCGCGACGGTCATCCCGTACTTCCATCGTTTCGTCGAGGCCCTGCCCGACCTGCCGGCGCTTGCCGATGCGCCACTCGACCGCGTGCTCGCGCTGTGGTCCGGCCTCGGCTACTACACCCGCGCGCGCAACCTGCACTCGGCCGCGCAGTCGTGCATGCAGCACCACGGCGGCGAACTGCCGCGCGATGTCGAAGCGCTGGCCGCACTGCCGGGCATCGGCCGCAGCACCGCGGCCGCGATTGCCGCGCAGGCCTGGAACGACAGGCACGCGATCCTCGACGGCAACGTCAAGCGCGCGCTGGCCCGATTCCACGGCATCGAAGGCTGGCCGGGCGCATCGGCCGTCGAGAAGAAGCTCTGGACGTTCGCACAGCGGCACGTCGAGGATCCCGCGCTGCCGGGCGACCGCCTCGCCGATTACACGCAGGCGCAGATGGATTTCGGTGCGACGCTATGCACGCGCGCGCGCCCGGCCTGTGTCATTTGCCCGCTGCAGGACGACTGCGTCGCGCGCATCGCGGGCCGCCAGGACGAGCTTCCGACACCGCGACCCGCGAAAGTGCTGCCGCAGCGCGAAGCCGTCGTGCTCGCACTGCGCGATGCCGGCGGCCGCATCCTATTGCAGCGGCGCGGGCCGGTCGGCGTGTGGGCATCGCTGTGGTCGCTGCCGCAGTTCGACGACGAGGCGGCCGCCGATCGCTGGCTCGCGTCGTATTCGCCGGCGGGCGACGCGGTGATGTGGCTGGACGAGGTGCGCCACGGGTTCTCGCACTACCATCTCACCCTGCGCCCGCGGCTGCATCGCATCGACGCGCCGCAGCGCATTGCGGACGACGACTCGCTCGCCTGGGTCGCGCCAGCGGACCTCGCGTCGCTTGGTATTCCCGCGCCGATCCGCACCCTGCTCAACCGATTATTCGAGGACTGACATGGCCCGTACCGTCGACTGCGTCTGGCTCAAGCGCGAGGACGAAGGCCTCGATTTCGTGCCGTGGCCCGGCGAACTCGGGCGCCGCGTGTACGCGAGCGTGGGCAAGCAGGCCTGGGCCGCGTGGCTCGCCCACCAGACCATGCTGATCAACGAGAACCGGCTGTCGCCGATGAACCCCAGGCACCGCGAGTACCTCGCCGAGCAGATGGAGAAGTTCCTGTTCGGTGGCGGCGCGGACGCCGCCGAGGGTTACAGGCCCGAGGGCTGAGTCGCGGGTGCGGTGTGCGTCCGCGCAGTGTGCGGTCGATGCGCGCCGCCAGCGACTCCAGCTGCTGCGCCAGCACGCCTTCGACCGCGGCTGCAAACGGCGCGGGATCGTCGGGCGCGTAGTCGACGGCGCGATAGCGCGGCGTGATCCGGGTGCGGCCATCCGCAAGTGCGCTTTTTCATGGGCCGCCGGTGCGCGGCCCGGCGCCCATCGCGCGCTGTTCCTGCCTCAGGCGTCCAGTTCCGACCAGCGCGCGTACGCGGTATCGAGCTCCGCCTGCACCCGCGCGAGCTCGGCGTTGTGCGCGCTGATCGCCGCGGCGTCGCGGGAGTAGAAGCCGGGGTCGGACAGTGCTTCGGTCAGCTTCGCGACCTCGGCTTCCAGCGCCTCGATGCGGCCTGGCAGTGCCTCGAGTTCGCGCGTCTCCTTGTAGCTCAGCTTGCGCTTCGCGGGCGGGGGCGCAGCGGGCGGCGGCGTCGACGCCTGTGGCGCAGCCGCCTTTGCGGGCTCGCCGCGGAACGCACGCGCCTCGCCCTGCGGTCGCTGGCGCAGCCAGTCGGTGTAGCCACCGACGTACTCGCCGACGCGGCCCTCGCCTTCCATCACCAGCGTGGACGTAACCACGTTGTCGAGAAAATCGCGGTCATGGCTGACCAGCAGCAGCGTGCCGGCGTAGTCGCCGAGCAGCTCCTCCAGCAGCTCGAGCGTCTCGACGTCGAGGTCGTTGGTCGGTTCGTCCATCACCAGCAGGTTGGACGGTTGCGCGAACAGGCGCGCCAGCAGCAGGCGGTTGCGCTCGCCGCCGGAGAGCCGCGTGATCGGCGCGCGCGCACGTTCGGGCGTGAACAGGAAATCCTGCAGGTAGCCGATGACGTGCTTGCGCTTGCCGTTGATCTCGACGAACTCGCTGCCCTCCGCCACGTTCTCGATCGCGTTCCAGCTTTCGTTGAGCGTCTGCCGGTACTGGTCGAAATAGGCGATCTGCAGGCCGCTGCCCAGGCGCACCTCGCCGCTGTCCGGCGTCAGCTCGCCCAGCAGCGTCTTCAGCAGCGTGGTCTTGCCGCTGCCGTTCGGGCCGATCAGGCCGATGCGGTCGCCCCGGAAGATGGTGGTTTCGAAGTCGCGCAGGATGCCGCGGCCGCCGAGCGTCACCGTGACGTTCTTCGCCTCGATGACCTTGCGGCCCGACGCGTCGCCCTGTGCGGCTTCCATGCGCACCTTGCCGGTGACCTCACGACGCTGCGCGCGTTCGTCGCGCATGGCCTTCAGGCGGCGCACCCGGCCTTCGTCGCGTGTGCGGCGCGCCTTGATGCCCTGACGGATCCAGACTTCCTCCTGCGCCAGCAGCTTGTCGAAGCGCGCGTTCTCCTGCGCCTCGGCGTGCAGGCGCTCCTCGCGGCGACGCAGGTAGTTGTCCCAGTCGCCCGGCCAGCTGGTGAGCGCGCCGCGGTCGATCTCGACGATGCGGGTGGCCAGCGCGCGCATGAAGCGGCGGTCGTGGGTGATGAAGACGAGCGTGCCGCGCCAGCTCTTGAGGAAGCCTTCCAGCCAGTCGATGGACTCGATGTCGAGATGGTTGGTCGGCTCGTCCAGCAGCAGCACGTCGGGCTGCGCGACCAGCGCGCGGGCCAGCATCACGCGGCGACGCATACCGCCGGAAAGGCCCGCGAACGGCCGGTCGCCGTCTAGCGAGAGGCGCGTCAGCGTCTCACCGACACGCTGCTCCAGCGTCCACGCGCCGAGTTCCTCGATGCGCGACTGCACCTCGGCCAGAGCGGTGCCATCGACCTCGGCCGCGTGGCTGAGATGGTGGAAGCGGGCGAGCAGCGCGCCCTGCTCGCCCAGGCCGCCAGCGACGACGTCGAACACGTCGCCCGCGGTGTCGGCCGGCACTTCCTGCTCCAGTCGGGAGACGCGCACGCCGTCCTCGTAGCGCAGCTCGCCATCGTCGGGCTGGAGGTCGCGCGAGATGAGCTTGAGCAACGTGGACTTGCCGGCGCCGTTGCGACCGATGATGGCGATGCGCTCGCCGGGTTCGATGGACAGGTCAACGTGGTCGAGCAGCAGCGGGCCGCCGACGCTGTAGTCGACGGACTGGAGGGTAATGAGGGGCATGCGCGCAGTTTACGCGGCCGTGCACGCCGAGGGCCTCACGAGCTGCAGGACAGCATCGAGCAACCGGCCTTTTCGCGCGCCCAGTCGGGGCGTCGCGCGGCGAATTCCTCGCGGCCGGGCTGATCGTCGTACGGCCTTCGCATGACGTCGAGCAGTTCCGCGATGCCCGACGCATCGCCGGCCGTGGCGCGGTCGATCACCTGCTGCGCGAGGTAGTTGCGCAGCACGTAGCGCGGGTTGGCGCGGCGCATGACCTCGCGGCGTGCGGGATCTCCCACCGTGTCGGCGAGCCGCGCGGCGTAGCGCGACAGCCACTCGCGCAGCCCGTCCTCGCCGATGCGCCGCTTGCCCTCGTCGTAGAACGCGGCGGCGAAGTCGTCCGGGCCGGCGGTGCCCGGGTCGACATCGCAGAGCGCGCGGAAGAACAGCGTCATGTCGACTTCGGTGGCCTTCATCCAGTCCTGCAGCGCGGTCATCAGCTCGAGGTCGCCGTCGCGGAATGCGCCCAGGCCGAGCTTGGCGACCGCGTTCCCGCGCTCGGTCCGCTCGTAGGCCTCGACGTAACGCGCCAGCCCCGCCTGTAGCGGCGCGACATCGCCGTCGAGCTGCGCGAGCGCGCCGGCGAGGCGCCCGAGGTTCCAGTAGGCAACGGCGGGCTGCTGGCCGAAGCGGTAGCGGCGGCGCTGGGCGTCGGTGGTGTTGGGCGTCCAGTCCGGGTCGTAGTCGTCGATCCAGCCGTAAGGGCCGTAATCGATGGTGAGCCCGAGGATCGACATGTTGTCGGTGTTCATCACCCCGTGGACGAAGCCCACGCGCATCCAGTGGCCGACCATTACGGCCGTGCGCTCGCAGACCTCGCCGAACCAGTCGCCGAGCGCGTTCGGGCCGTCGGCGTCGATATGGGGGAAGTCGCGGCGGATGCAGAAACGCACCAGCTTGTCGAGCAGCGGCACGTCGCCCCGCGACGGCGGCAGCTCGAAATGGCCGAAACGGATGAACGACGGCGCCACGCGGCAGACCACCGCACCCGGCTCGGGCGCGGCATGGCCGTCGTAGAACATATCGCGCACCACCGATTCGCCGGTGGCGACGAGGCTGAGCGCGCGCGTGGTCGGCACGCCGAGGTGGTGCATGGCCTCGCTGCAGAGGAACTCGCGGATCGACGAGCGCAGCACGGCGCGGCCGTCGGCGGTACGCGAATAGGGCGTGGGCCCGGCGCCCTTCAGCTGCAGCTCCCAGCGCTCACCGGCGGCGTTGACGACCTCGCCGAGCGTGATCGCGCGCCCGTCGCCCAGTTGGCCCGCCCAGTGGCCGAACTGGTGGCCGCCGTAGTTCGAGGCGTACGGCGCCATGTCCGACAGGATCGCGTTGCCACCGAACAGCCGTGCGAACTCGCGCGACGCTGCCTCGGCCTCGGTCAGGCCCAGCGCGTCCAGCATCTCCCGCGACACGGCCAGGACGCGCGGCGCCTCCACCGGCGTCGGCTCCACCTTCGACCACAGCGCCCCGTGCACCTGCCGCACCCCCGGACCCTCGCGCGGGTCGCCCGGCAGCTCGCGCACGAAACGGTTGTCGAACTGCAGGTCGGCGAGGCTCATGGTGGCTCGATGCACGGCACGGACGCGCATCCTACGGGCCGCGACGTCATGCCTGTGCGGTCGTTTCCGGGCCGCGGCGATACGCGTCATCGCAGTGCTTGCACGGTGATCATGCAGGCGGGCGGGTAGACTGCCGCCCCTCCGACCGGCACGCCCGGCGCCGATATCCAGCTGCCATGAGCGCCGAAAACGCACCCAGCTCCCTCATTTTCAACGATCTAGCCCTCGGCGCGCCGCTGCTTCGCGCGCTTGCCGACGTGGGCTACGAGACCCCCTCGCCCATCCAGGCCGAGACCATTCCGCCGCTGCTGGCCGGCCGCGACGTCATCGGCCAGGCGCAGACCGGCACCGGCAAGACTGCCGCCTTCGCGCTGCCGGTGCTGGCGCAGATCGACCCGGCCCAGCGCAAGCCGCAGGCGCTGGTGCTGGCGCCGACGCGCGAGCTCGCGATCCAGGTGGCCGAAGCGTTCCAGAAGTACGCGACCTACCTGCCCAATTTCCAGGTGCTGCCGATCTACGGCGGCCAGGGCTATGGCCCGCAGCTGGCCGCGCTGCGCCGCGGCGTGCACGTCATCGTCGGCACGCCGGGCCGCGTCATCGACCACATGAAGCGCGGCACGCTCGACCTCTCCGAGCTGCGCTGCCTCGTGCTCGACGAGGCCGACGAGATGCTGCGCATGGGCTTCATCGACGACGTGCAGGCGGTGCTCGACGCCACGCCGCCGACGCGCCAGGTGGCGCTGTTCTCCGCGACCATGCCGCCGCCGATCCGCCGCATCGCGCAGACGCACCTGAAGGATCCGGTCGAGATCGCGATCAAGTCGACCACGACCACCGCCGCCAACATCCGCCAGCGCTTCGTGCTGGTCAGCGGCCACCACAAGCTCGACGCCATCACCCGCGTGCTGGAGGCCGAGAGCTTCGACGCGATGATCGTGTTCGCGCGCACCAAGATCGCCACCGAGGAGCTGGCCGACAAGCTGGCCGCGCGCGGCATCGCCGCCGCCGCGCTCAACGGCGACGTGCAGCAGGCGCAGCGCGAGAAGATCGTCCAGCAGCTCAAGGACGGCCGCATCGACGTGCTTGTGGCCACCGACGTGGCCGCGCGCGGGCTGGACGTGGACCGCATCTCGCACGTCCTCAACTACGACATTCCGTACGACACCGAGAGCTACGTGCACCGCATCGGCCGCACCGGCCGCGCGGGCCGCACGGGTGAGGCGATCCTGTTCGTGACCCCGCGCGAGCGCGGCATGCTGCGCGCGATCGAGCGCGCCACGCGTCAGCCGATCGAGCCGATGGAGGCGCCGACCATCGAGGCGGTGAACGAGCGCCGTGTCGACCGCTTCCTGACCCGCATCTCCGAAGCGCTGGAGTCGCCCGACCTTGCGATGTACCGCGATCTGATCGCGCGCTTCGAGCACGAGCGCGAGGTGCCGGCCATCGAGATCGCCGCCGCGCTCGCGCACCTGCTGCAGGGCGAGTCGCCGCTGCTGATGCCCAGTGGCCCCGATCCGCTGCGCGAGGCGCCGCGCCAGGACCGTCGCCCCGAGCGTAGCGAGCGCCCTGCCCGCTTCGACCAGCGCGGCCCCGGACGTTTCGAGCGCGAGGGCGGCCGACCCGAGCGTGCCTACGGTGAGCGCCCGGCCCGCAGCGATGCGCCACGCAACGACCGTCCGCCACGGCCCGCGATCGAGCGTTTCGAGGGCACCGGTGCCGAGCGCCAGGACCGCGACTTCCCGCGCAACGAGCGTCCGCCGGCGCGCCAGGAGCGCGATTTCGCCGAACGCCGTCCGGCCAGCGATTTCGCCGAGCGCGGCCCACGTTTCGAGCGCGAGCCGCGTCGCGAGCAGAACGACGCCGAGCGCGCCTTCGACGACGCGCCGCGCCGCGAGCGCCCGCAGCGCAACGGGCCCGAGCCGGGCATGGAGACCTTCCGCATCGAAGTCGGGCACACCCATGGCGTGAAGCCCGGCAACATCGTCGGCGCGATCGCCAACGAGGCCGATCTCGAGAGCCGCTTCATCGGCCGCATCGACATTCGCGACCACTTCACCCTGATCGACCTGCCCGAGGGCATGCCGCGCGAGACCATGGAGCACCTCAAGCGCGTGCGCGTGGCGGGGCAGCAGCTCAAGATCCGCCGCGACGACGGTGCGCCGCCGCGCGGCGACCGTGGCGGCTTCGACCGTGGCCCGCGCGGGCCGCGCCGGGATCGCTGACGCGGATCGGCGCGTTGCGTCGCGACACCGCGGCCGGCACGCGCCGTCGCACGGCCGCACGAGAAAGGGCTGGCGAAATCGCCAGCCCTTTCTCGTTGTCGCTTTCCGCGGATGTAGTGGCGATCGCCGCCGCGCGCGTTACTGCAGGTTGATGCGCTGGTTGTCGCTGAGCGCGCCGGGGTCCTTGGTCACCGCCGTCATCAGGAAGTGCAGCGCCTTGCCGGCGAGCGTGCCCGGGCCGTCCCAGTACTCCGCGCTCTGCGCCTCGACGCGGATCAGGCAGACGTTCGGGTCGTCCTTGCCGTCCTTGAAGTACACGCCCATGCCCGGCTTCCAGCGACGCTCGATCTCGGCGCGGTCGCGCACGATCGAGCCGCGGCCCGAGATGGAGATGTAGGTGCCGTTGTCCTTCGAGGCGAAGGCCACGTTGACCTGCGGGTTCGCCTCGATCTCGCGCACCTTCTCGCTGTCGAGGCCGGTGGCGAACCACAGGTCGCCGTCGAATTCGATCTCCGCCACGCCCAGCGGGCGGCTCAGCAGGCGCCCGTCCTCGCCCTGCGTGGTGAGCATCGCCACATGCAGGCCCTTGGCCAGCTCGCGCAGCTTCTCGATGTTGTCGTCGCGGTCCGGCGCCGCGGTGCGCATGTCGTCACGCATGTCCATCTCGTCTCCTCGGGATTGCGGCCTCGCCGCTTGCCACAAGGGGACCTCATCGACCGCCGACGCGGAGTGAAACGCCGGTGAGTCAGGCGGCGTCGTCGACCAGGGGCGACAGGTCGGGGGCCAACGCGACGCGGCCGTCGAAGACGAAACAGCGGCCATCAAAGCCGAAGCCGCCGACGCGCTCGAAGTAGCCCAGGATGCCGCCGTCGAGCTGCAGCACGTTGTCCATGCCGTCGCCCTGCAGCCAGATCGCCGCCTTCTCGCAGCGGATGCCGCCCGTGCAGAAGCTCACCACGGTGGCGTCGGCCAGGCCCTCGCGATGCGGCGCCAGCGCCGCCGGCAGGTCGGTGAAGTTGTCGATCGGCAGCGTCAGCGCGTTCTCGAACGTGCCGTAGCCGTATTCCTCGCGGTTGCGGGTGTCCAGCAATATGAGGCGGCGGCCGGCGTCGTCATGGCCCTGCGCGATCCAGCGCGCGAGCGTCGGCGGATCCACTGCCGGCGCGCGGGCGTCCAGCGGCGCGGTGCCGTCGCGGCGGAAGGTGATGATCTCGGGCTTGACCTTGCACTTCAGGCGGCCGAACGGCTGCGCACGGCTCCAGCTGCGCTTGACCTCCAGCCCGTCGAAGCGCGCATCGGCACGCAGTACGTCGAGCACCGCCTCCACCGCCGGCTCGTTGCCGGCGAGGAACAGGTTCACGCCCTCGGGCGCGACCAGGATCGTGCCTCGAACGTCACCCGCCTCGGCGGCGGCCTGAAGCGATGCGGCGAGCGCATCGGGGGCGTCGACGGTGGCGAAGTGGTAGGCGGCGATGTTCAGGAGCATGCGCGCCATTGTACGGAGCGGCCGCGCCGCCCCATCCCCGACGCGGGACCGCGTTCAGGCGGGGACGAGCGCGGCCAGATGCGGCAGCGGCTGCGGGCTGGCGACGAAGGTCGCGCCGTTGTGCTCCTGCTTGAACACGAAGCCGTGCGTCATCTGCAGGTCGTCGGGTACCCAGAACACGCGCGGTTCAAGGCGGAAGCCGCCTTCCCAGCCCGCGGCCAGCGCGGCTTCCTTCGCCGACTCCCAGCTTTTCAGGAAGGCGATGGACGAGGACGTATCGAGGCCCTCGCGCGGGTCGCTGCCCTCGCAGGGCACCGCCGCCACCTCCAGCGTCTCGCGCACGGTGCGCAGCTGGTGCCAGCCGTAGTCGATCGGCCCGATGGAATAGACGTGCCAGTTCATGTGCGGTCCCCCACCGCGTTCGTTACAGGCGTCAGCCCGGCAGCGGCAGGCCGAGGTGCGGCGCGGCGATCCAGTAGATCGCGCCGATCACCACGGCCCACAGCAGCAGGCGGACGAGCAGCCCCACGGCCTTGTACGCGAGGTACAGCCCGAGGATGACGACGAGTATCGCGATCCAGCTCATGCACGGTTCCGGTCAGGGGCAACGCAGCATAGACGGCGCGCGGCCGTCGCACTCATGACTTTGGTACCGGTGCGAGGCGCAGGTCGTGGAAATCGAAGCTGAAGTCGGTCATCGGCGACACCGACTGCATGCGCACGCCGCGGATCGCGCCGTCGTGGTCGAGGTCGAAGTCGACGAACGCATCCGCGTTGAGCCAGCGCTGGTCCCAGCGCACGATGAAGCTGTCGTGCTGCCAGTGCTCCAGCCGGCCGACCAGCTCGGGGGTCCTGGTGAAGCGCATGCGCAGGCCGTTGCCGGCGGGCTCGATGACCACGTCGCCGTACCAGGGGTCGCGGTAGGTGCCGGCGTAGCCCGTGAGCGGCAGCGACGTCTTGGACTTCGCGTCGCGCTTGGCCAGGTGCTTCTTCCAGCTCTCGTCCGCGTCGCCGCGCTGCTTGTCCAGCGCCTTGCCGTAGGCCGCCACCCAGTCGGTCTTCGGCGCGCCGGTGTAGGCGTCCAGAACGCGGTAGGTGATCGCATTGAACGCGCCACCGGACTCCGCATTCGTGAGCACGACCACGCCCACGCCGAGGCTCGGCACCATGGTCACCTTCGAAACCATGCCCGGCCAGCCGCCGGTGTGCCAGACCAGCTTGTGCCCGCGGTAGTCCGACAGGAACCAGCCCTCGCCGTAGCCGGCGAAATTCGGGGTCAGCGGAGCGAGCTCGGGTACCGTCGGCCGCGAGACGGGAATCGGCGTTACCAGCTGCCACATGCCCTGGTGGCGCTTCTCGCTGACGAGGCGGCGGGCGTTCGCCCCCTCGCCCTCGATTACGCCGCCCGCCAGCTGCACCTGCATCCAGCGCGCCATGTCGTGCACGCTCGAATACATGCCGCCGGCGCCGGCGACGTTCGACCAGGTCATCGGCGCGGCCAGCGGGCGCACGTCCTTGAAGTCGATCGGCGCGTGGCCGATCGCGACCTCGTCGCCGGGCTTGAGGAAATCCGAGTTGTAGCGCGTCTCGTCCATGCCCAGCGGATCGAGGATGCGTGACTGCAGGAAGCTGCGGAAATCCTGCCCCGACACGTGCTCGACCACCTGCTGCGCGACGCCGAACAGGATGTTGTCGTAGGCGTACTGGCTGCGGAATCCGCCGGTGATCGGCACGTCCTTGAGGCGGCGCGCGACTTCCTCGCCGCTGTAGGTGGTGCCCGGCCAGTACAGCAGGTCGCCCGCGCCGAGGCCGAGGCCAGAACGGTGCGCCAGCAGGTCGCGGATGCGCATCTCGCGGGTGACGTACGGATCGGACATGCGGAACCACGGCAGGTGGTCGATCACGCGGTCGTCGAGCGAGAGCTTGCCGTCGTCCGCCAGCATCGAAATCGCCGTCGCGGTGAATGCCTTGGTGTTCGACGCGATCGCGAAGCGCGTGTGCGCGGTCACCGCGCCGGGCTTGCCCATCTCGCGCAGGCCCCAGCCCTTCTCCAGCACGATGCGGCCGTCCTTGACGATGGCGACGGCGATGCCGGGCACATCGAATCGCTGGCGCGTGCCCTCGACGAAGGCGTCGAGGTCGGCGAGTTGCGCGGGCAGCGCGTCGCGCGCGGCTTCCGCAGGCAGGGCCTGCTCGACCTGCGCATGGACGGGCGCGACGAGCAGCAGCGGGAGGGCGAGCAGGCAGGCGGAAAGACGTGGCGTCATCGAGGTCGTGTCGTCGTTCGAAGCGCCGACGATACCGTGCGGACGGCCGGTGCAGGCATGCTGTGCGGCCCGAATCGATGTCCCGTGCCATGTCGCCGCCCCGTTCCGAACTCCCCGGCCTCGCCATCGTCGGCGGTGGGCCCGCCGGCCTGATCGCGGCCGAGGTCGCGCGCGCCGCGGGCGTCGAGGTCGAACTGTTCGATGCCAAGGGCTCCGTGGGCCGCAAGTTCCTGATCGCCGGCAAGGGCGGCCTCAACCTCACGCACTCCGAGCCGCGCCCCGCGTTCGACGCGCGCTACAGGGAACGTGCGCGGGAGGTCGGGCGCTGGCTGGACGATTTCGATGCCGACGCGCTGCGCGACTGGGCGCGCGGGCTCGGCGTGGAGACCTTCGTCGGCACCTCGGGCCGCGTGTTTCCCACCGACCTCAAGGCCGCGCCGCTGCTGCGCGGCTGGGTGCGGCGCCTGCGCGAAGCCGGCGTGCGTTTCCACGTGCAGCATCGCTGGACGGGCTGGGCCGACGACGGCGCGCTTCGCTTCGATACGCCCGATGGCGAGCGCGAATACGCCGCGCGCGCCAGCCTGTTCGCGCTCGGCGGCGCCAGCTGGCCGGAGCTCGGCTCCGACGGCGCGTGGGTCGTACGGTTTCGCGACGCTGGCATCGACGTGACGACGCTGCGTCCATCCAACTGCGGATTCGACGTCGCCTGGACGCCGCACTTCGCCCAGCGCTTCGCGGGTGCGCCGCTCAAACCGGTGATCGCGCACTGGACGGACGCGAGCGGCATCGAGCGCGCGCTGCAGGGCGAATGCGTGGTGAGTGCGGCGGGCGTCGAAGGCAGCCTCGTCTACGCGATGTCGGCCGACCTGCGCGAGTCCATCGACCGCGACGGCCACGCCCTGCTCCAGCTCGACCTCGTGCCTGGCCGCGACGAGGCCATGCTGCGCGCCGCGCTGGCCCGTCCACGCGGCGGGCGCAGCCTGTCGGACCATTTGCGTCGCGCGGCCGGCGTGCACGGCGTACGCGCCGGCCTGCTGCACGAGGCGCTCGGCCATCCGCTCACCGACGACCCGGTGCGCCTGGCCTCGGCACTCAAGCGCCTGCCGTTGCGACTCGTCGCGCCGCGCCCCATCGACGAGGCGATCAGCTCGGCCGGCGGCGTCCGCCTCGAAGCGCTCGACGACGGCCTGATGCTGCGCCAGCGCCCGGGCACGTTCGTCGCCGGCGAGATGCTCGACTGGGAAGCGCCCACGGGCGGCTATCTGCTCACGGCCTGTTTCGCGAGCGGGCTGCGGGCAGGACGCGCGGCGGTCCGGCACCTTCGCGCGTGAAGCCCTCAAGGAAGCGCGGCGCCTGCCGTTAGCACGTTCGGAGGGCCGATCACGACGCCCACGGCATACGCGCGCCGCACTCGCGCCAGGACATACGACATGACCGCCCGTCCCACCGTTCTGCTCTGCGACGACTCCCGTGCGCTGCGCATGCTTACCGCGCAGCAGATCGACGCCTGCGGCTACACGCTCGCGGGCGAAGCCGAAAACGGTATCCGGGCGGTCGAGCAGTACCTCGCGCTCAAGCCCGCGGTGGTGCTGCTGGACCTCGTCATGCCGAAGGTCGACGGCAAGGCCGCGCTCAAGCGCATCCTCGAACTCGATCCGGCCGCCAAGGTCGTGGTGCTGAGCTCGCTGGGCGCCCAGAACGACATCGAGCAGTGCCTGGCCATGGGCGCCAAGAGCTACCTGCAGAAGCCGATCGACCGCGACACCCTCGCGCGCGTGCTGGCCGAAGTCACCGCCGAAGCCACCGCCTGAGGCCCCGACCATGGCAGCCAAGTTCTTCGGCCAGTTCCTGCTGGAAAAGGGCGTCATCGACGCGGCACAACTGCTGCGCGCGCTCGAGATCCAGCGCGTTTCCAACCCCGCGCTGGGCGAGATCGCCTGCGAGAAGGGCATGCTCACCGCCGACCAGGCGCTGGCCATCAACGAGCGCCAGCGCCGCGAGGACCGCCGCTTCGGCGACATCGCGCAGTCGATGGGCCTGCTGACGGCCGACGAGGTCGGCGTGCTGCTCGATGCCCAGAAATCGCGCCGCAAGCTGTTCGGCGAGATCCTCGTCGAGGAAGGCTTCCTGGACCGCGAGCGCCTGGAAAGCGAGCTTCGCATCCATGCCGGCGAGCGCGACGAGGCGATGCGCTCGCTCGACGCGCTGCAGGCCGCGCACCAGCTCGGCCGTCGCATGGGCAACTCCATCGCGACCTGCAACAAGCTCTTCCCGCGCCTGCTGCGCACCCAGTGCCAGTTCTCGAGCGTCGCCGATCCGAAGAACCCGCCGACGACCGACGTGATGGCGCTGGTGCGCGTCGCCGCCGAGCGCCCGCTCGCCATCGGCATCGCCTGCGATACCGCAACCATGCAGGCGATGGCGCAGGCCTTCCTCTCCATCCCTGCCGAGGCCTGCGACGACGAACTCGCCCTGGATGCCCTGGGCGAGCTGGTCAACGTGCTGATGGGCTACGTCGTCAAGGACAACCTGCCCGACGACGCCAACTACCGCGCCTCGCCGCCGGACTTCGAGACGCCGGTGTCGGCGCTGGACGACGGCATGCACGTGCTGGTGTCGATGACCTCGCAGCTCGGTCCGTTCCTGCTGGTGCTGGGCGACTGACGAAGCCGACCGCCGCCTGATGGACCACGGGGCGGCCACCACGCGCCGCCCGTCCGCTCACCCGCGGTGCGACGCGCATTTCACGCGGCCTTGAGGGTTCCGGCGACGAGACTGACTCCCGCATGACCGGGGAGAAGTGCCGATGAGCCAAGAGATACAGCCGACGAGCCTGACCCCGCGGGAAATCTGCGCGCTCCGCCTGCTGGCGGTCGACGCCCGCGCCCGGATCGACAAGCAGCTCGAGGACGAGCTGTACGCGAAGGGCCTGCTGCAGAGCGCCTGGGACCGCGCGCTTTCGCCGGCCGGCCGCGATGCGATCCACCTTCAGATGGACGCAGCGCGCCGCGCGGTGGGCTAAACGGGCGGCCGGCAGCGCCGGCCACCGCGCCTTGGCTCAGCCGCCCGTCGTGGGCTGGGCCGTGCCATTGGTGCCCGCGCCGTTCGCGCCGGCGCCTGTGGAACCGCCCGTCGTCGAACCGCTGGTGGTACCCGACTGCGCGGCCGCGCCCCCGGCCATCTCGGCCGTGGCGAGATGCCAGGTGCCATAGCGGTCCTTCACTCCGTCGCCGTTGGCGGCACCGGCGCCCGCGTCGGCGGCGTAGCGGTAGAGGGGATGACCGTTGTAGACCACCTGCGTGCCGCCCTCGGGGCGGTTGACGGTGGTGATCATCGCGCCCTGCAGCCCCGGCCCGCCGTTCGGCTGCTGGCCCGACACCAGTACTGGCGGCCAGGCCTGCAGGCAGTCGCCGGCGCACTTGCTGCCATCGCGGTCGCCCTCGACGTAGTACAGCGACTGGCCTGCCGAATTGCTGAGGTACGGCCCGCGCGGCCCCTGCGGGACCAGCACCAGCGTCGGAGCGCTGCCGGCGCCGGTGCCAGGCTGCGAGGCGCTGTTGCCCAACGCCGGGCTGGCCGAGTCGACCGGCGGGGCACCGGGGCCTGCCGCGGTCGAGCCGTTGTTGGCCGTCGGGCGATCGATCGTGCCGTCGGCCAGCGTGTCGTTGCTGCCCTGCCCCCGCTGGCAGGCGGTCGCCGCAACGGCGGCGAGCAGCGCGACGCCGAGCAGGCGCGCGGCGGAAAGTCGGTCGTGCATGTGGGGCCTCCCTTCGTGGGTCGCGGCGATGCCGCATCGCCGTCTGGATAGCCCCACACGCGTGAGCGTGCGGTCGCGCTCAGCGCTGGCGGCGCGCGCGCTTCTGCTCGTACATCCGCGCATCGGCCGCCTGCATGACGTCGGACGCGTGCGCCTCGCCGTCGTGGATCACCCAGCCCACGCTGCACTTGATCCGCAGGCGCACGCCGTTGACCACCCGCGGCCGTGCGAGCTCGTCCTCGACCGCGTCGGCCACGGAACGCACGTCGCGATCGGCGTCGCGCAGCGAGGACAGCAGCACCACGAACTCGTCGCCGCCCAGGCGCGCGACCACGTCGGTATCGCGCAGCGTTTCGCGCAGTGCGGCGGCGGTGGCGCGCAGCACCTGGTCGCCCATCGCATGGCCGTACGTATCGTTGACGTCCTTGAAATCGTCGAGGTCGATGAACAGCAGGCCGAAGCGGTGCGGCTGGCCCATGTGCGCGCTGCAGACCGCCTCCAGCTGCGCCTCGAAGGCCGAGCGGTTGGGCAGGCCCGTGAGCGCATCGAGTGACGCGGCGCTCTGGTACATCTGCGCGGTGGCCTGCGTGTCCAGCAGTACGTCGTGCAGGCGCCGCAGCAGGCGTGCGTTCTCCTCGAGCGCGAGCTGCCGGCCCAGCGCCCCGCCGGTGGCGTTGCCCATCAGGCCGATCGCCTGCGCGTCGATGTCGTCGAATGCGTGGGTGACCGATGAGCAGACCTCCAGTACGCCCAGAACGGAGTCGCCGTAGCGCATCGGCGCGGCGATCAGCGAGTGCAGCGACTGGCGACGGCGCGCGCCGCCGCGGATGCGTTCGTCCGTGGCCGTCGCATCGCTGCGCAGCAGCACGCCGCTCTCGAGGCAGGCACGCGCGAGCGTCGCGCCGCCGTTGTAGTCATCGACGTCGAGCTTGGCCATCTGCCCCATCGCGCAGGCGATCGACAGGCCGGCATCGGCGCCGTCGAGCAGCACCACGCCGCCGGTGGCGCGGGTGATCTCGACCGCCTTTTCCAGCGCGTACTCGATGAAGGACTGCGTGGTTCCCGGATGCTCGGTCACGGCGCCCAGCGCGGCGACCAGCCCGCGCAGGCGATGGATCTCGCTGTCCTTCGACGAGGACGCGATCCAGGGCAGGCCCCGCTCGCCGCGAGGTCGTCCGGGGGTCAGCACGATGGCATTAGTCCTGCACTTACGACCCGACCGATGCTGAGCGCGCGCCCATCAAGTGCGCGTGAGCCGCGATGAATGCAGTTCACGTTTTCGAATGGCCTGCGTCACGCGGCCGGGAGCGCGATTCGCGCGACAAGGTCGGGACGATCGTTGCGGACGTTGCCGACAGCGCGATCCACCGGATACGCCTCCACCGCCGCTTCGGGCGCGGCAATGGCGATCGACATCGCCTCGTCGGGCCCGCCATGCAACCAGTCGTGGAACACGTCGGCGGGCAGTACGAGCGGCATGCGGTCGTGGATCGCCACGAGCCCGGGATCGGCTTCGCGGGTGATGATGCTGTAGGTCAGGAGCTCACCGCCCGCGCCATCGGGGCGCGCCTCATAGAGCCCGGCGAAGAACATCACCGGCGCGTCGACCGGATGGATAAAGTAGGGCTGCTTGCCACCGGCGACGGGCTGCCACTCGTAGTAGCCCGACGACGGCACCAGGCAGCGCCGCGACTTCCAGGCCGAGCGGAAGGCCGGCTTGGTGGCCACGCCGTCGAGACGCGCATTGATCGTGCTGTAGGCCAGCCGCGTGTCCTTCGCCCAGGGCGGCAGCAGGCCCCATCGCATCGGCAGCACGCGCCCGCCTTCGCCCGTCGGCACCACCGCCCAGCCGCGCTGGGTGGGTGCGCGGTTGTAGGTGGCCGGCGGGTCCTCGGCGGGCGTTTCGATGGGAAAGGCCGCGGCGGCCGCGCGGACCTCCGCCCATGTCGCCTTCAAGGTGTCGCGTCCGCACATGCCGCGACTCTACGACCCCGTGCAGCGCCAGTCCTGCACCGGCGCATCACGCCGCGCTGCGAAGACTGCCGTTTCACGAACGGAGGTCGCATGCGCCTGCTGCGCTGGTCGGTGGTTCTGCTTGCCGCGAGCGCGCTGCTCGCCTGTGCGTCGAAGCGCATGGAATCGCCGCGGCCGGTGCCCACCGCGCTGCTGCCGTCGAACGACGGCTCGCACCGGCTGGTGGTCGTGCTGCCCGGCCGGCGCGACCGCTTGGAATCGCTGCGCCGCAGCGGCGTCGGCGAGGCCGTCCAGCGCGTCTGGCCCGATGCCGACGTGCTGTTCGCCGAGCTGTCCATGCCCTACTACCTCGACCGCAGCGCCGCCCAGCGGCTGCACGACGAGGTACTGCTGCCCGCGCGTCGCCGCGCCTACACCGAGATCTGGCTGGTGGGCGCGTCGCTGGGCGGCATGGGTTGCCTGCTCTACGACCGCATGTATCCCGGGCAGGTCGACGGCATGGTGCTGCTCGCGCCCTACACGGGCGAACGCGCGATCCACGACGAGATCCGCGCGGCCGGCGGCCTGGCGACGTGGCAGCCACCGGCCGGCGCGGCCGACGACGAGGACGGCTGGCAACGCGAACTCTGGGCGCACCTGAAGACTTGGGCCCACGAGCCCGCGCGCACCCGCGATGTCTGGCTCGCCTATGGCGATGCCGACTACCTGCGCGAAGGCATGCCGCTGGTCGCCGGCCTGCTGCGCCCGGAGCACGTGCTGGTGAGGCCGGGCGGCAAGCACGCATGGAGCACGTGGACGCCGGCCGTCGAGGACGTCTTCCGCCGTATCGACGCCGAACGCGCGTCCCAGCGCGAAGCCCGCTGAACTTTTCATCCACGCCCGCTGGTCTAGCTTGGCCACAGGTCCACGAAGGGAACACGCCGCATGCATATCGAGATCAACCACGACCGCAACATCAATCACGACGAGTCGGTCGAACGCCACGTGCGGCAGGCGCTCGACACCGCGCTTTCGCGCTTCTCCGGCCAGGTGACGCGCGTCGAGGTGCACCTGCACGACAAGAACGCCGACAAGAAGGGCGGCAACGACAAGCACTGCCTGCTCGAAGCCAAGGTGGAGGGCCGGCCGCCGCTGGCCGCGTCCGACGAGGCGGACACGCTCGCGGCGGCGATCAGCGGCGCCGCGAAGAAGCTGCAGCGCCGCCTGGACACGGACCTCGGCCGCCTGCACTGAGCCCGCGCGACCGGCATCGTCCGAAGCGATGCCGGTCGCCTTCGTCGAAACCGAGCCGAGGCGCGTCGCATGGGCCTGACCCCACCGATTCCCGTTGCCGACCCGCAGCCCATGCGCGGGCGCGTGGTGCTGGTCACGGGTGGTGCGCAAGGCATCGGCCGCGGCATCGCGCAGTGCGTGCTCGCGACGGGCGGCGCGGTGGTGATCGGCGACTCCGACGTCGAGGCCGGGCAGGCCTGCCTCGATGAATGGGATGCCGGCGCATCGGCGATGTTCCTGCGGCTCGACGTTTCGAAGGAAAGCTCGATCCGCCGTTTCGTCGACGCTGCGCAGGGCACGTTCGGCCGCATCGACGGGCTGGTGAACAACGCCGGCATCGCCGACCCGCAGACCGGTCCGCTCGAGCGACTCTCGCTCGCCGACTGGAACCGCTACATCGCCACCAACCTCACCGGCGCCTTCCTGTGCAGTCGGCAGGCGCTGCCCGCGCTGCGCGAAGCCCGAGGAAGCATCGTCAACATCGCCTCCATCCGCGCACTTCAGTCGGAGCCGGATACCGAGGCCTATGCCGCGACCAAGGGCGGCCTCGTCGCCTTTACCCACGCGCTGGCGATCAGCGCGGGTCCCGAGGTGCGGGTCAACTGCATCAGCCCCGGCTGGGTGCCGACGGAGGCCTGGCAGAAACCGGCCTCCCGTCGAAAGCCGTCGCTGAGCCGCACCGACCGCTCGCAGCACCCGGTCGGCCGCGTCGGCGTGCCCGAGGACATCGGCGCGCTCGCCGTCTACCTCATGTCCGCTGCGGCGGGTTTCATTACGGGGCAGAACTTCGTGGTCGACGGCGGCATGAGCCGCAAGATGGTCTACGACTGAGCCTCGCCCTCATCACGCCAACGCGCGCGGCGCCGCTAGCATTCGGCAATGGATGTGCCGGCCACCCTTGACGAGATAGAAGCCGCGCATGCGCTGCGCGAGTGGCTTTCGCCCCTGCGGCGCGTTTTCGTGCTGACGGGCGCGGGCATCAGCACCGCATCCGGCATTCCCGACTACCGCGACGAGGCCGGCGGCTGGAAGCGCCAGCCGCCCGTCACCTACCAGGCGTTCACCGGCGACGAGGCCACGCGGCGGCGCTACTGGGCGCGCTCCTTCGCCGGGTGGCCGCGCTTCGACGCCGCCGCCCCGAATGCAGCGCATGCCGCCCTCGCCGCCTGGCAGGGCACCGGGCGCGTGTCGATGCTGTTGACCCAGAACGTCGACGGCCTCCATGAGCGCGCGGGCAGCCGCGGCGTCGTCGACCTGCACGGCCGCCTCGACACCGTCGTCTGCCTGGCCTGCGGCGAGCGTACGCCGCGCGCCTTGTTGCAGGCTCGGCTGGCCGACGCGAACCCCGGCTGGGTCGATACGGTCGCCGCCTTCGCTCCCGATGGCGACGCGGACATCCAACGCACGGACTTCAGTGGCTACTTCGTGCCCGACTGCCTGCGCTGCGGCGGCATGCTCAAGCCCGACGTCGTGTTCTTCGGCGAGAACGTGCCGCGCGAGCGCGTACAGGCGGCGCACGACGCCCTGCTCGCCAGCGACGGCCTGCTCGTCGTCGGCTCCTCGCTGATGGTCTATTCCGGTTTCCGCTTCGCCCGCATGGCGCACGAGGCCGGCCTGCCGATCGCCTCCGTCACGCTGGGCGCCACCCGTGCCGACGACCTGATCGCGCTGGCGCTGCGCGCCGATTGCAGTCGGGTCCTGCCCATCGCCACGGCCTGAACAGGGCGCTCTCACGAGGCGGCGACCGCGCGCCGTGGAGACTCCAACGCAACCCCCCGGCGCCCGCGGCCATGAAGATCCACCACCTCAACTGCATCTCCACCTGCCCGCTCGGCGGGCGGCTGATGGACGGGTTCACGCCGTCGATGGTGGAACGCGGCCACCTCACCGCGCACTGCCTGCTGGTGGAGGCGCCGGACCGACTCATCCTCGTCGACACCGGCATGGGCCTGCGCGACGTTCGCGATCCGCGCAGCCGGCTCTCGCGCTTCTTCCTCGGCCTCGTCGCACCGGATTTCCGCGAGGAGATGACCGCGATCCGCCAGGTCGAGCGCATGGGCTTCGACCCGCGCGACGTTCGCGACATCGTGATGACCCACCTTGATTTCGACCATGCCGGCGGGCTGGACGATTTCCCCCATGCGCGCGTGCACATGATGACCGCCGAGCGCGAGTACGCCGAGAAGCAGCGCACGTGGCTGGACCGCCAGCGCTTCCGGCCGCAGCAGTGGTCCACGCGTCGACAGTGGCATACGTATGCCGGCGCATCGGGCGAGCCGTGGATGGGCTTCGACTGCGTGCGCAACCTCGAAGGCCTGACGCCCGATCTTTTGCTGGTGCCGCTGGAGGGCCACACGCACGGCCATGTCGGCGTGGCGGTGCGCAGCGAAGGCCGCTGGAAACTCAACGCCGGCGACGCGTACTTCTATCACGCGGAAATGGACGTGGTGCGCCCGCACTGCACGCCCGGCCTGCGCTTCTACCAGTGGATGATGGAAAAGGACCGCGCCGCGCGCCTGCGCAACCAGGAGCGCCTGCGCGAACTGCGCCGCCAGCACGCGGTCGACGTCGACATCTTCTGCTCGCACGATGTACTCGAGTTCGAACGCCTCGCCGGACGCTCCGCGCGCATTCCCGCCGACCGCCTGCGTGCCGACGGCGTCCGCCACCGCGCACGTGTCGCCGAGCCCGACTGGATGTTCGACGACCTGCAGATTCCGACGCGGCCGTCGACGCATCGCCCCGACGGCCGCGGCCGCGCACACTGACCCGCGCACACCCGGCCGCGACGGCGGCTCCTGCAGTCTGCACGCAGTTCCCCGCAGGAGACCGCCATGCCGGCCCCCACCGTCGTCATCACCGGCGCGTCCAGCGGCTTCGGCCGCGGCGTCGCGCTTCGCCTCGCGCAGCAGGGCTGCAACCTCGTGCTCGCCGCGCGCCGCGGCCACCTTCTCGAGCAGCTCGCGACCGAATGCGGCCGCAACGCCATCGCCGTGCACTGCGACGTCGGCAATCCCAACGAGGTCGAGAAACTCGCCGCTGCGGCGATCGCGAAGTTCAACCGCATCGACGTGTGGATCAACAACGCGGGCGTCGCCGCGCTGGGCGCGTTCGAGCGCATTCCGCTGGAGGACCACCTGCGCGTGATGCAGACCAACCTCGGCGGCGCCATCGCCGGCAGCCACGTGGCGCTGCGCCATTTCCGCCAGGTCGGCGCCGGCACGCTGGTCAACGTCGCTTCGATGCTGGGCCGCACGCCGGCGCCGTACTACGCGTCCTACTGCGCGACCAAGTACGGGATCGTCGGACTGTGCGATGCGCTGCGGCAGGAGATGGCGGCGCAGGGCGCAAACGACATCCGCATCTGCGCCGTGCTGCCCATGGCCGCCGACACGCCGTTCTTCGACCACGCGGCCAATTACACCGGCCATACGCTGCAGCCGTTCCCGATCACCGATGCCGAGGAGGTCGTCGAGGCCATCGTCGGCGTGGTCAACGCGCCGCAGGACGAGGTCACCGTCGGCATGTCCGCCACCGCGGCCGTGATCGCCGAACGCCTGTCGCAGACCGTCACGCACGGCATGACCGGCGCGATGCAGCAGTTGCTGGTCGACGACGCACCGGAGGCGCCGCACGAGTCCGGCAACCTGCACCGCCCCCTCGCAATCGGCACCGGCGTGCACGGCAGCATCCTGCAGCGGCTCGACGTCGAGCGGCAGCAGCGGCGCCACTGACGGCCACGCGCGGGTAACGGCCGCGCTGGCAGCCTCGATCACGAACACGGGAGAACGGCAATGACGCGCGACAGCAAACAGGAAGACGGTGGCTACGGCAGCAGTAACCTCGTCGGCAGCGACCAGGGCGGCACGCGCGCGGCGATCGAATCGCGCGACGCGGTGCGCGATGCGCGCGATCACGCGCATCGCAACGAGGCGGGCGCAGCACGCAGCGACCTCGGCCGCCTCGCGGGCGGCGGAACGGCGAGCGATGTGCACGGCGCCAGCGCCGACGCGCCCGCGGGCACCCACTCGCGCGCAGGATCGACCGTCGGCACGCGCGCCTCGGCCGGGCGCAACGATTCCGACCGCGACTCCCGCGACGGCGGCAACAGCCTGCAGGACTGAGCCTGCTCGCGCATCGCGCCGCGACCATGCAGACTGCGCGCCCCTGACGCCGACCCGACCGCATGCCCGTCTCGTCCCGCCCCCGCCACCCGCGCCGCCGCCCCGATGGCGATGGCCGCGGCGGCAACATGCCTGCCGTCGCGCACCTCGTCGCCGAGGATGGGCAGATCGTCGGCGGCATCGCGCGGCGCGACGACGAGTACGCGTTGGTGCTCGGCGGCCGCGTGATCGCGTCCACCGACAGCGCCGGCATGGCCATCGCCATGCTGCGCCATGCACGTGCCACGCTCTCCGCGGACGACACGAGGCTCGCGATCCGCATCGCCCCGGCGCTGGAAACACCTGCGACGCAGGAGGCCGACGACGCCGGCATGACGCTGGAGGCCTACCTCGCCGCACTCGAAGCCGAGCGCGTCGAACGTGCCGACGAGCGCGGCGGCCCGGGACTCCAGTAGGGATTCACGTCGCCGACGCGGGCGTCGCGCGAGAGTGCGCGACGCAACGACGGACGACGCATGCCCCAGGAAAGCGCCGGAATCCTGCTCTACCGCCGCAACCCCGCCGGACTTGAGGTGCTCCTCGCGCATCCGGGCGGGCCCTTCTGGCATTCGCGCGACGAAGGCGCGTGGTGCATTCCCAAGGGCGGGCGCGAGGACGGCGAAACGCCTGAACAGACAGCGCGGCGCGAGTTCGAGGAAGAACTCGGCATGCCGGCCAAAGGTCCGCTGCAGCCGCTGGGCCGTCTGCGCCAGAAGGGCGGCAAATGGGTCGAGGCCTATGCCATGGAGGGCGAGTTCGAGCCCGAACGACTCAACAGCATCATGTTCCGCATGGAGTGGCCACCGCGCAGCGGGCGCTTCAGCGAATTCCCCGAGGTGGATCAGGCGCGTTGGTTCGCGCTGGCGGAGGCGCGCGGGATGATTCTGGAGAGCCAGCGTCCGCTGCTCGACCGCCTCGACACCCTGATCAACGGCGGCCCGCTGATCTGATCAGCGCAACTGGCTGTCCTTGCTGCCGCGGCGGTTGTAACCCGCGTGGTCGCGTTCCTCGGCGTCGAGGATCTCCTGGCAGGCAATGCACAGGCGCACGCCCGGCATCGCGGCGCGGCGGGCCTCAGGAATCGGCGCATCGCATTCCTCGCAGCGCTCGCGCCCGGGCCCCTGCGGGAGCCGGCTGCGCGCTCGGCGAATCGCGTCGCCCACCGTCGCGTCGATCTGGTCCTGTACCGCGCCGTCGCCCGCCCAGCCTGTCGCCATGACCGCATCCTCCAAGTACGCGGCGAGCATAGGCCCGCGGCGGTGAACGCGCGACGATCACGCCGCCCGCTGCGCCTTGCCGGATGCCGGATGCCGGATATCGGACCGACGATGGCGCGATTCAGGCCCGCTCGATGCGTGCGGCGTAGCAGCCGCGACGGGCGAAATGCGCCTGCACGTAGGACACGCGCGGGTCGTCCAGAAGACGCATGACCGCATCCCTCGCGAGGGCGCCTTCGACCACGTCGGCATCGACCATCATGTGCGCCGTGTCGAACGCACGGAGCGACAGCAGGCGCCGGGCGAGCGCGCCGGGCAGCCGGCCCTCGACGATGCGCGGCGCCGCGGCGCCCTCCTCCACGAAGATCGCGTGGGCGGCGCGGTACGGCGTGTCGGCGGGCTGGTGCACGTGGTTCACGAGCAACGCGGTCTCGCCGGGTTCGAGGTCGCGCAACCGCACGCGCCCGGGCATCGCGCGAGGCTCGGTGGCCCGCATCCTGATGGCGCCGTGCCCTGCGAGCTCCGTTTCGTGGAGGCCGTAGAGATGCATGAAGGGCGCGGGGTCGAGGCCGATGACGCGGAAATCCATGGACAGGCTCCGTTGACGGGAGTCACAGGCTCGCCCGCGCGCAGCACCGCGGCTATCCGGATCCTGCGCCGATGCATGCGGCGGTGTCGCGCTCGTGCACTATCCGCAGCAGCCCGATCCGACCAAGCCCGATGACGTCTCCGCACCGCTTCCGCCGCATCGCTGCCACCGCCCTGCTCGCACTCGTGGCACTCGCCTGCGGCTGCGACCGCACGCCCCGCCCGCGCGAGAAGACGCCCGAGGAAGTACGCGCCGAACTGCACCGCCTGCTGCCGGCCACGATGGCCGACCGCAATGGTTGGGCGGCCGATATCCAGGCGGCCTTCGCGGCGCTACGCATCGAGCCGTCGACCGCGAACCTCTGCTCGGTGCTGGCCGTGACCGAGCAGGAATCGACGTTCACCAGCGACCCGAAGGTACCGGGCCTCGGCCGCATCGCGCTGGAGGAGATCGACCGCCGCATGCGCGCGCGCCACATCCCGCCGCTGGTCGCGCGCGCCGCGCTGCAGATCGAATCGCCAGACGGGCGCACCTGGGAGCAGCGCATCGCCGCGGCCACCAGCGAGCGCGAACTCAGCAACGTCTACGAGGCGATGATCGACCGAGTGCCGATGGGTCAGCGCCTGCTGGCGAGCTCGAACCCCGTGCGCACCGGCGGGCCGATGCAGGTCGGCATCGCCTTCGCCGAGCAACTGGCGAAGGAGAAGGACTATCCGTATCCCATCGAGGGCTCGATCCGCCGCGAGGTGTTCACCCGTCGCGGCGGCATGTACTTCGGCATCGCGCACCTGCTCGGCTATCGCGCGACCTACACCCGGCCCATCCATCGCTTCGCCGACTTCAACGCCGGCTGGTACGCGAGCCGGAATGCCGCCTTCCAGCACGCGGTCACGGTGGCGACCGGCATCGAGCTCGACGAGGACGGCGACCTCGTCCGCTACGACAGCGACGAGCCGAGCCGCACCGAGGTCGCCGTGCGCGTGCTCTCGCAGCAGCTGGGCATGACCGACGCGCAGATCCACCGCGCGCTGCGCAAGGCGCGAACGCACGACTTCGAAGAGACCGATCTCTACCGCGAGGTCTTCGAGCTCGCCGACCACGCCGCGGGACGCGAGCTGCCGCGCGCGCGCATCCCGCAGATCCGCCTGTCCAGCCCGAAGATCACCCGCAAGCTCACCACCGAATGGTTCGCCACGCGCGTGGACACCCGCTACCGGCGCTGCATGGCGCGGGCCAAGGGCTGAGGCGCGTCAGCCGCGCGGGCCGCCCATCACTGGCAGGATCGCGCCGTTGACGTACGAGCCCGTCACCGGCGAGGCCAGGAACACGTAGGCGGGCGACAGCTCCTCGGGCTGCGCGGGACGCTTCATGTCGCTGTCCTCGCCGAACTTCGACACCGACTCGGCGTCCTTGTCGGCCGGGTTCAGCGGTGTCCACACCGGCCCCGGCGCCACCGCGTTCACGCGGATCCCGCGTTCCAGCAGGTTGCTCGCCAGCGACATCGTGAACGCGTTGATCGCGCCTTTCGTCGCCGAGTAGTCCAGCAGTTCCTTGTTGCCGAAGATCGCCGTCTCCGACGTCGTATTGATGATGCAGGCGCCCTCCTTCATGTGCGGCAGCGCGGCGCGCGCCATGTGGAAGTAGCCGCCGATGTTGGTCTCCAGCGTCATCATCAGCTGGTCGTCGGTGATGTCCTCCAGCCGGGTGACGTGCTGCTGGAAGGCGGCGTTGTTGACCAGGATGTCGAGCTTTCCGAACTCGTCGACCACCTGCTGCACAGCGCCGTCGCAGAACTTCGCGTCGCGCACGTCGCCGGCGATGGTCAGGCAGCGGCGGCCTTCCGCCTCCACGAATTCCTGGGTGGTCTTCGCGTCCTCATGCTCGTCGAGGTAGAGCACCGCGACATCGGCGCCCTCGCGCGCGAACAGCACGGCCACCGCGCGGCCGATGCCGGAATCGGCGCCGGTGACGATCGCCACCATGTCCTTGAGTTTCTCGCTGCCCTTGTAGCCGGGCGCCAGGAAGCGCGGCTCGACTTCGAGCTCGTGCTCGTTGCCGGGCTTCTTCAGGTGCTGCTTGGGCAGCGGGTTCACGGGCTTGTCGTCCAGGCCTGCCTGCATGGGCTTGGCTTCGCCCGAGGAACCGCCGCCCGATGCCTCCTTCGCGTCGATGCGGCTCTGGATCTCGCGTTGCTTCTCGGCGGTGCGGGCGGCGTCGCCCTTCGGATGCTGGCTGGCCATGGAGGCTCCTCGAGGGAAAGCGCCAACATGGCCCGCCGGCTGCAAAGCGCCGGTGATCGCCGGGCGAGGAAAGTGTGAGCCCCCTCAGACGGGCGTGGCGCCCGCGATGTAGTCGGTCTTGCCCAGCGGCGCGCCCTGCCCGCGCAGCAGCGCGTAGGCGACGGTGCAGTGGAAATGCAGGTTGGGCAGCACGAAGCCCAGCAGGTAGTCCTGGCCCTTGAAGCGCAGCTCGCCCGAGCGCATGACAAGCAGGATGTCGCGCTCCTCGCTGCCGTCGATGTCGGCGGCGTCGAGCGTGTGGATGAACGCGATCGTGCGATCGATGCGGGCGTACAGCTCGTCCATCGTCGTCTCGCTGTCCTCGAAGGCGGGCGGCTGCTGGCCGGCGAGGCGCGCTGCACCGTTCTTGGCCATGTCGCAGGCGATCTGCACCTGGCGCGAGAGCGGCAGCATGTCGTCGATGATGCGCAGCCCCAGCAGGCCGTCGACATCGACGCCGCGTTCGCGCGCGTGCGCTTCGCCCTTGGACAGAATATGGCGCAGGTTGCGCAGCGCGCGCTCGAACACCGGAACGGACGCCGCGTACATGGAGATCGTCATGACGGATTCACCGGTAAGGGGCCGCCAGCCTAATACGGCCGCCGCGCCGCTTGATCGGCCGCAGGGCGCAGGACCCCCGCCGCCGCGCGACTACGCGCCACTGCTGCGTCGGGTGCTGACGCTGGTCGCGGTCGGCTGCATGCTGGCGCTCGCAGGCTACTGGGAATGGCGACAGCCGTTCATGGCTTATCCGAGAGCCGTGGCGTCGCTCATGCGCGAGCCGGCACCGGATGCATTGCCGATGCCGGTCGACGGCATCAGCGCCTCGCGCGTGGCCGATACCTGGGGCGCGCGACGCGGCGCGGACCGCTCGCACCAGGGCGTCGACATCTTCGCGCCGCGCCGCACCCCTGTGCTCAGTGCGACGCGCGGGGTGGTCGTCTCGATCCGCGACCACGGCCTCGGCGGCAAGCAGGTCTGGGTGATGGGCCCTGGCGGCGAGCGCCACTACTACGCGCACCTCGACGCCTGGGAGCCCGACCTGCGCGAAGGCGACCTCGTGCGCACAGGCAGCCGGCTCGGCGAAGTCGGCGATACCGGCAACGCGCGCGGCACGCCCACGCACCTGCATTACGGCATCTACACCCGCGAGGGGGCGATCGACCCGCTGCCGCGGCTGAAGGCCGGCGCCTCGATGCGCCGCGAGGATTCACCCGACGGGCATTGAGGCCAGCGCGGTGCGCCGACGTTCCCAGCGCGCGTCGCGATCGAGCGGACGCGCGTTCACCGCCCCGCGACGTTCACGGCCGCCATCATCGATGCATGCGGCGCCGGGCGCCGGTCGGAACGAGGTGAGTCGTCATGCAGGAACGGATCGAAGTCGGGCAGATGGTCTTCGTGACGGATGGCGCGATGGGGGTCGGCGCGGTGCGCGAGACCCGCGGCGAGGACATCGTCGTGAACATCCAGAACGCCGGCGATTTCGTGCTGCCGGTCAGCGCGGTGCGCGACGTGCATTCGGGCAAGGTGCTGCTCGACCTCGACCGGCTGGAGCCGGACGTCGTCGAGGCGCTGCGCCACGTGCACGATGCCGAGGCGCCGCCGTACGCGGTGCTCGACCCGAAGGACGGCACGCCGGACGATACCAAGCGCACGCATTGAGGCCGCGACACGGCCGGTTCAGCGGGATGCGCGTCCGGGCGACTATCCTCGGCGCTCCCGCCGACCGGACCGTTCCATGACCGCCCGATACACGCTTCTCGCGACCGCCGTCGCGCTCGCCCTTCCGCTTTCCGCGGCCGCCAGCAGCTTCGCGGGCTCGTCGGCCGGTTCCTCGGCCGCCGGCGCGTCCAATACCAGCGGCAGCAGCACCGGCGATGACAAGATCGTGCTGCAGGCACGCGACGACGCGGCGATGTTCGTCGCCACCGAGGGCCGCGTCCGCGGCGCGCAGCTCGAAGCGGCCTTCCGCGTGCTGCGTGCGCAGCGCGACGAGGCCCGCGCCGCGAGCGAACTCGAACTCGCACGCTCGATTCTCGCGCGCTGACATTCCGCCTTCCGATGAAGCGGTTTTCGCGCGGCCCCACGCTCGCGGCCGCGCTCATCTCCGTATCCGCCGCGCCCGCGAGCGCGGTGGAGCTCGACGTGCGCACCGACGGGCTCGATGCCGGCGAACGCGTCGCGAGTGCGCAGATCCTCGACGACGTGCAGCGACTGCTTCCGCTGGGCTGGTCGGCCGGCATCGACGGACCGCTGCGCATCGAGTGGCACGACGGCCTCCCGGCGCACGTCGAGGGTCGCTACCGCAATGGCCTCGTCCGCCTGCGTCGCTCCTTGCTGCGTGACTGGCAGGCGCGCGATGCGTCGCGCCCGGATGACGCTGCCACGCGCGCCGCACGCGCCGCGGTGCTGCACGAACTCGCTCATGCCTGGGACCGATCGCACAAGGGCGGCCTGTCGCGTGACGCACGCCTGCTCGACCTCGCGGGCTGGCCGGCGACGGCGATCCGCAGGGGCCGTGTCGGCGCGAACGATTTCCGCGACCGCACGCCCGACGCCTACGAGCTCGCCACCCCGCGCGAGTTCGTCGCGGTGAACCTCGAGCATTTCCTGCTCGATCCCGAGTACGCGTGCCGCCGCCCCGCGCTGCACCGCTATTTCGTCGCGCGCACGCAGGCGGCGATGCCGAGGCCCAACTGCGCGCCGCCCGCATTCGTGCAGCCGTCGATGGAAGGCGCGGCCGATCCGTCGCCGCTGCTGGAGATCGACCCCGCACGCATCGCCGGCGTCGACTACCTGCTCGCCGAGCCGGATGCGCATCCGATGAGCCGCTGGGGCCATTCGATGCTGCGTCTGGTCGTCTGCGCGCCGGGCCGTCCGCGGGGGCCGGACTGCAGGCTCGACATCGCGTCGCACGTAGTGCTCTCGTTCCGCGCGTTCGTCGACGACCTGCAGATCTCCGGCTGGCGCGGCCTCACCGGCGCGTATCCCTCGCGCCTGTTCGTGCTGCCGATGCCGCAGGTGATCGAGGAATACACCAAGGTCGAGCTGCGCGGCCTGCGCTCGGTGCCGCTGCGACTGTCCGACGACGAGATCGCGCTGCTCCTCGAACAGGCCGCGCAGGTGCACTGGAGCTACGACGGGCGCTACCGCTTCGTGAACCGCAATTGCGCGGTGGAAACCTGGCGGCTGCTGCACGCGGGCGTGCCGCGCCTCGCCTCGGCATCGCTCACCGGACTCACGCCGACCGGCCTGCTGCGCCGCCTGCAGTCCGCGGGCGTGGCCGACGCCTCGATGCAGTCCGATCCCGACGCGGCGCTGCGGCTCGGCTACCGCTTCGACTCGCAGGGCGCGCATTACGCGGAACTGCTGGACGTCGTGCGCGCGTCGCTGCCGATCGGCCCCCGCAGCGTGGAGGCATGGCTGGACGATCCGCCGGCGTCGCGCGCGCGCTGGATCGAACAGGCCGACCTGCGCGCAGCCGCCGCATTGCTGGTGCTGGAGAACGCGGCGCTGCGTCGTGCCGAGGCGCGCGCGGCCGACGTGCTCAAGCGTCGCCTGCTCCAGGACGACGCGCAGGCCGTCGCTCTGCGGGGCGATCTGCGCGGCTCGCTCGCGCTCGCCGATCGCCTCACCCGCCCCGCGGCGCTGCTGGCCGATGGCGGCTACGGCCAGCCAATGCCCGGCGAGCGCTCGGTTCTGCGTGCGCGGCTGGAAACGGATGCGGCCGAATGGTCGTCGCGCAGCGCAGAATTGCGCAATGCGGGCGAAGCGCTGCTATCCGTCGGGCGCCGAGACGCGCTGGCCGCGAGCCGCGACAACATCGCCCGCCTGTCGGCGCGCCTGCGGGAACTGGCGGTCACGACACGCGACTGAAAGCGAAGGCGACCGCCGTCAATCGATGTCCTCGTCCTCCTCGTCCAGCCACGCCTCGTCCGAAGGCTCGGCCGGCATGTCGCCTGCCGCGTCGGCGGGCTCGAGCAGCGTGTAGTCGTCGACCTCCGCGCTGCGGACCCGGCGCGACACCTCGTATGCCTCCAGCGCCGGCTGCCGCAGGCGCGCGAGGAAGCGCGTCGGCCAGCGCGGGCCGGCGAGCCAGGCCTCGGCCTCGACGGCGGGCAGGAAGACCGGGCCGTCGGGCACGAGCGGCGCCGGGATGGCGTCGTTGGGCATCGTCAGCACGGTGAAGGTCAGCAGATCCGGCTCGTCGGCGGGCCAGCGGTCCCATAGCCCCGCGGCGAACAGCGCACGTCCGTCGCGCGCCTGGATGAAGTACGGCCGCGCCGGTTTCTGCGTGCGATCCCATTTGTAGTAGCCGGTCATCGGCACCACGCAGCGGCGCTTTTCCCAGGCGCTGCGGTAGATGCGGCTGGTGGGCGCGCGCTCCAGCCGCGCGGTGACCGTCGTGTACTTCGTGTCCGGCGTCTTCGACCAGCTCGGCACCAGGCCCCAGACGGCGTCCTCCACCGCCGCGCCGTCGCCACGGTCGAGCACGATCGACGCGGGCTTGCGCACCGCGACGTTGTAGCGCTCCGGCGCCGCGGCGAGCGCGGCCGCCACGCCGCCGGGAAGTCCCGGTGGCAGGGCGTCGAGCAGGAAGGCCTGGGCGAATCGGCGCATGGCTCTCGGCAAGAGGAAAGCGTCCAGATGCCACGGCCGGCGTGGTCGGCACGTGCGCGCAATGACTTCAGGACGCGCGGAAGCAGCCGTTAATGGCGTCGAGCCGGCATCCCCTGCCGCACCGTGAGCGCCCGTGCGTAATCGTCGCCGCCTCGTCCTCCTCGCCCTGCTGCTGCCCGCGCTGCTCGTGCAGGCGGCGGATGCTCCGCGCACGGCGCGGACCCGCATCAGCGAGATCGATCCGCAGACCCTGCCGATCGAGCCGATCGCGCGCGTGGTCGCCGACCGCGATGGCGACACCGTGCCCGACCGCAAGGGCGAGATGGTGCGGGTGCGCGGCGTGGTGACCATTCCGTCCGACGTACTGCGCGTGGAGAGCCTTCAGGCCGCCATCCAGGACGAAACCGGCGGCATGGGCGTCTTCAACATGCGCGAGTCGACCCCGCTGGCCGCGGGCGACGTGATCGAGGCCTGGGGCCGCGTCAGCCAGTTCAAGGGCGCGATCCAGCTGGAGAACGCCCGCGTGCGCCGCGTCGGCCGTGCCGCGCTCCCCGAGGCGCTGGCGCTGAGCGCCGAGGAAGCCGACGGCTGGAAGCACGTCGGCCGCCGCGTGCGCGTGGAGGGCCTCGCCGGCGCGGTGACGCTCGACAGCTACAGCATGCTGCGCATCACCGGCGACGACGGCATCCCGCTGCAGCTGTTCGTCCCGGCGCCGATCGCCGACGGCTTCGACTGGAAGCGGTTCCCGCGCGGCACGCGCGTCGCCGCCACCGGCGTGCTGTCCATCTACAAGCCGACCTGGCCGTTCGACGGTGGCTTCCAGGTGGTGCTGGCCGACGCGGGCGATCTGCAGATCCTGCAACCCCCGCCGCCCGAGTGGCAGCGCTGGTTCCTGCCCGCGGTAGGCGCGGGACTGGGCATCGTCGCCCTCGCCGGCCTGATGATCCTGCTGCTGCAGCGCCGCCAGCGCGCGCGCGATCGCGAGCTCTCCACGCTGTCGGCGCTGTCGCGTGCGTTCGCCGACCCGGACATGGGCGAGGAACGCCTGGCGCACAACGCCTGCGAGATCCTCGTCGCCTACGACATCGTGGAGGCCGCGAGCGTGCACGTTTTCGACGACGCCGGCCGCCTGCACCGCGTCGCCGCGACGGTCAGCGACGGCCGCCTCAATGATTCAACGCCGCCCGCCGAGGGCGACGACGGCACCGGCGGCCTGGTCGCGCGCCTGCGCGAGCATGGCGTGCACGTACTCGCGTTGTCACCGCTTCCCGGTACGGCGACGCCCATAGGCATGCTCGCCGCGCTGTCCGCGAGGCCGCGGCCCCCGTCGCAGCGCCAGGAGCGCACGCTGCTGTCGGCAGCGAAACTTCTTGGAATGGCGATCGAGAACCGCCGCATCCGCGAGGCCGCACGACGCGAGGCCGAGGCGCTGCACGAGCTGGTCATCACCGACGAGCTCACGCGCCTCTACAACCGGCGCTTCCTCGACGAATACCTGCGCGTGCAGCTGCCGCTGGCCGAGCGCCGCGGTGGTGGGCTGGCGTTCGTCGCCATCGACGTCGACCACTTCAAGCGCATCAACGACACCTGGGGCCACGAGGCGGGCGATCGCGTGATCGCGGGCGTCGCCGGCCAGCTGCGCCAGGCCAGCCGCGGCAGCGACCTGCCCGTTCGGCTGGGCGGCGAGGAATTCCTCGTGGTCATCGCCGAGCACGAGATCGACGGCGCGCTCGCCTTCGCCGAGCGCCTGCGCGTCGCGATTTCCAGCCAGGCCTTCGAGGTGGCGCCGGGCGAGTCGCTGCACGTCACCGTGTCGGTGGGCGTCGCGCTGTTCGGGGTGCACGGCACGGACGCGGCGATGCTGATGCGCGCCAGCGACGAGGCCATGTACGCCTCCAAGCGCGCCGGCCGGGATCGCGTCACGCTGTCGACCACGCTCCCGGCGATCAGCGGCTGAGGCCATCGCCGACGGCGCAGGCGGCCACCGACCGCCGCAGCCCTATCCGCGCGCGGACCGGGTTCTACGAAACGGCTCAGCGCGCCGCTTCGGCCGCGCGCCGCTGCATTTCCTCGCGCTGCGCCGCCGTGAGCGGCGGCCCATTGCCCCCGCAGCGGTCGACGTAGGTCCGGCTGTAGGCGTCGACGAGTTCGAAGCAGCCGATGCGCACGGGCCCCGCCGGGGCGGCAGACGCAGCGCCCGGCGCGGGTTGGACGGCGGTATCGCCCGCCGTCCATTTCGTCTTCTCGACGACGCCGCGCATCAGCAGCGCGAACAGCGCGAGCCCGACGATCGCGATCGCCCACCAGATCCACGCCGCTGCGCCGCGACGCGGCCCGTAGCGGCGCCGCTCGCGCTCGTCGCGGCGACGCGCGTCGTCGCGCAACGCGCCGCCGTAGGCCCGCGCGGGATCCTCCGGGCCGTGCGTCGTCACAGCGGACTCAGCCCGGGGCGGGCGGCGCGGCAAGCAACTGCGAGAGGCGCTTCTGCAGGTCCTCGACGCGGTAAGGCTTGGCGATGAAATCGCAACCCTCGGGAATCGTCGGCAGTTGCCCGCGCGCATAGCCCGAGGCGAGCAGCACGCGGATGTCGGGGCGGATGCGCCGCGCCTCGCGATAGAGGTCGACGCCGCTCATGCCCTTGGGCATCACCACGTCGGTGAACAGCACCTCGATCTCGGGATCGCGCGCCAGCACCTCGAGCGCCGCGGCCCCCTCGTTGGCGGTCAGCACCGCGTACCCGAGGTAGCGTAGCGACTCGACCGCCATCATCTGCACGTCCGGGTCGTCCTCCACCAGCAGTACCTTCACGGGTGCCCCGCCGTCGCCATCGTCGAGCGACTCGCCGTCGCCGCGGACAGGCAGGTAGAAGCTGATCGTCGTGCCTTGACCGAGCACGCTATCGATCGTGACGTCGCCACCGGACTGCACCGCGAAGCCGTAGACCTGGCTGAGGCCGAGACCGCTGCCCTTGCCCACTTCCTTGGTGGTGAAGAACGGCTCCATCGCGTGCTCGATCACTTCGGGCGCCATGCCCTCGCCGGTGTCCTCGACGGTCACCAGCACGTAGCGCCCTGGCCCGCGACGGCCCTCCTTGTCGCGCTGCACGTGCTCGCGCGTACGGATGGTGATGCGGCCACCCTCCGGCATCGCGTCGCGCGCATTGACCACGAGATTGAGCAGCGCGGCCTCGAACTCCGGCGCGTCGACGTGCACCTCGCCGAGGCCACGCCCCAGCGACAACTCGATCGCCACGTTCTCGCCTACGCCGCGGCGCAGCACCGACTCCGCGCCGTAGATCAGCGCGTTCGGGTCGTGCACTTCCGGCCTCAGCGTCTGCCGGCGGGAATACGCGAGCAACTGCCGCGTGAGCAGCGAGCCGCGCTCGGCCGCGCGCTGCGCGCCCGCCACCAGCCTGCGCACGCGCTGCGGGTCGCTGCTGTCGACCGCGATGAGATCGAGGCTGTTGGTGATGACCGTCAGCAGGTTGTTGAAGTCGTGCGCGACACCGTAGGTGAGCTGGCCGATCGCCTCCATGCGATGCGCCTGAAGCATGGCCTGCTGCGCAACTTCCAGGGCGCGCTGCTGCTCGCGGCGTTCCGTGATGTCGCGGGTGACCTTGGCGAAACCGATGTGGCGTCCGTCGTCGTCATACACCGGGTCGATGATGACGTTGGCCCAGAAGCGCGTGCCGTCCTTGCGCAGCCGCCAGCCTTCCTTCTCGTAGCGCCCCTGCGTGCGCGCCGTTTCCAGCGCCATCGCGGGTTCGCCGCGGCCACGGTCCTCATCGGTGTAGAACCGCGAGAAGTGCTCGCCGACGATCTCATCCGCGGCATAGCCCTTGATGCGCTGGCCGCCGGCGTTCCAGCTGGCGATCCTGCCCGTGGTATCGAGCATGTAGATCGCGTAGTCGGTGACGCCCTGGACGAGCAGACGGAACTGACGCTCGCTCTCGCCCAGACCGATCCCGTTCGGCCCGGCGGAAACCGCCGCACCCGGATCAGTGAAACCCTGCTGCATGACCACCCCTGTTACCGCTTTCCTGCAAATTAGTGATGACGGCGTGAAGACAGCGCGACGGCCGCTTGGCCGCGCCGCGCCGACGGCGCATCCGCGGCGCAACGTGGATTCTGGTTGGCGCGCCCGTCATCGGCGCTGAACCCCGGTACGCCCGCGTCGAACGAGCCCACGTACGGTTCATGTCGCGCCGGCCTTCGGCTACATCGGGCGGTGCAGCCGCTCGCGCGCGGCGCCGACCACGTCGCGCAGTTGCTCCGGCTTCTTCATGACGGTGCAACCGTAGCGCTCGGTCAGCCGGGTGATGGAATGCAGGTCGCCCAGCGAGGTGAACACGATCACCGGCGGCCGCTCGTCCAGCTGCTCGACCGCCTCGAGCACCTGCCAGCCGTCCACGTCCGGCATCATCAGGTCGCAGACGATCAGCTTCGGCTGCAGGCCGCCCTGCAGCAGTTGCAGCGCGCCGGCGCCGGTGTCGGCCTGGAACACGGTGTGGCCTTCCATTTCCAGCAGGTCCGCGAGCATTTCGCGCACGCGTGAGTTGTCGTCCACGACGAGGATTCGGGTTTCCATCAGGAAGCTACGGCCGGTTGGGTTGCGCTAGTGGTAACCCGCCGCGGATTCAAGACGCGTGAGGCCGGGTCGCCCCGGCCTCGCATGACGGCCCGGCGCCAGTGCGCCGGCCCGCATGTACCGCCTGGATCACCAGATGCGGACGCGCTGCTCCGGCGGGATCCACAGCGGATCCTTGTCGGTGATGCCGAACGCCGTGTACCAGGCATCGAGGTTGCGCAGCGGCGCGAACGCGCGGATCTGGCCCGGCGAATGGGGGTCGCCGACCAGCTGCTGGCGCAGCGCGTCGTCGCGAAACAGCGTGCGCCAGACCTGCGCCCAGCCGAGGAACACGCGCTGGTCGCCGGTGAAGCCATCGAGCACCGGCGCCGGCTTGCCGCCGAGCGAGCGGTGGTAGGCCTCCAGCGCGATGGTGATGCCGCCGAGGTCGCCGATGTTCTCGCCCATCGAGGCGCGCCCGTTGATGTGCACGCCCGGCAGGGTCGGGAACTCGTAGCTCTCGTATTGCGCGCCGAGGCGCGTGGCCTGCGCCTCGAACTTCTCGGCGTCCTCCGCCGTCCACCAGTCGCGCAGGTAGCCCTTGCCGTCGGACTTGCGGCCCTGGTCGTCGAAGCCGTGAATGATCTCGTGGCCGATCACGCCGCCGATGGCGCCGTAGTTCACCGCCGGATCGGCATCCGGATCGAAGAACGGCGGCTGCAGGATCGCGGCCGGGAACACGATCTCGTTCTTGACCGAGTTGTAGTAGGCGTTGACGGTCTGCGGGGTCATGCCCCACTCGAGCTTGTCGACCGGCTTGCCGATGCGCGCGCGGCGGAAATCCCACTCAAACTGCTGCACGCGCTCCGCGTTGCCGAACACGTCGCCCGCGACGATCTTCAGGCCGCTGTAGTCGCGCCACTTCTCCGGGTAGCCGATCTTCAGGCCGAAGTTGTCGAGCTTGGCCAGCGCCTCGGCGCGGGTGGCCGGGCTCATCCAGTCGAGCTGGTTGAGGCGCACGCGCATCGCGTCCTTAACGTTGGCGACGAGCGCGTCCATCTTGGCCTTGGAGTCGGCCGGGAAGTACAGCTTCACGTAGTCGCGGCCGATGGCCTCGCCCATCGAGCCCTCGGCGACGGCGACGGCGCGCTTCCAGCGCTCGCGCTGCTGCGGCTGGCCCTGCATGAACTTCGAGCGGAACTCGAACTGCGCGTCCGCGAACGCCTTCGACAGCAGCGGCGCGGCCTGGTCGGTCACCATGAAGGCTTCCCAGGCCTTCAGCGTCTCCAGGTCGGTCTCGTTGAACACCGCGGCGATCTTCGGCAGCGCGGTGTCCTGGCGCACGACGGCGCGGCCCGCGTGGTCGACGCCCGCGGCGGCGAGGAACTGCGCCCACGGGAAGCCCGGTGCCTTCGTGGCGAGCTCGGCGACCTGCACGGGGTTGTAGGTCTTGTCCCGGTCGCGACTCTGCGCGCGGGTCCAGTGCGCGTTCGCGATCTTCGTTTCCATCGCGAGGATGGCGGCAGCGCGCTCGGCGGGCTTGTCCCAGCCGGCGAGGCCCAGCATCTGCGCTAGATACTGCTGGTAGCGCTCGCGCTGCGGCGCGAACTTGGCGTCGAGGTAGAGCTCGCGGTCGCCCAGGCCCAGCCCCGACTGGCCGATGTACAGCGTGTACTTGTCCGGATCGCGCGCGTCGTCGCCGACCGAGAGGCCGAACAGGCTGCGGCCGAAACCGCCCTGCGTGCGGCCCATCAGCTCGGCCATCTGCGTCTTGTTCGACACCTTGCGGATCGCTTCGATGCGCGGCTTCAGCGGCGCGCCGCCGAGCTTCTCGATCGTCGCCTCGTCCATGAAGCCGCGATACAGCGCGCCGACCTTCGAGGCGTCGTCGTTGCCGGCATTCGACGGATAGGTCTCGACCAGCTGGCGGACGCGCGCCTCGGACAGGTCGCGCAGCACGGCGAAACCGCCGTAGCTCGAGCGGTCGGCGGGGATCTGCGTGGTCTTGGCCCAGTTGCCGTTGACGTAGCCGAAGAAGTCGGCGCCCGGCTTGACGCTGCGGTCCATGCCGCCGAGGTCCACGCCCCAGTCGCCCAGGCGCTTGGCCTGGATCGCGTCGCCCGAGCCGCTGGCAGGCGCGGCAGTGTCGACGGGCAGCAGCGCCTGCAGGCTGCAGGTCGCGTCGAGGCAGTGTGCGTCCTGCGCGTGGAGGGACGGGGCCAGCGCGAGCGCGGCGGCGGTCGCGAGCGAGAGCAGCGAGGTCTTCAAGCGGTTTCTCCCCAGGTCGCCGGAACGGCCGGCGCGGTACGACCCCGGAGCATACGGCCGCCCGCCGGAGCGCCTCTAGGCCAGAAGTCCCGCCCCGGCGCGCCCGAAGGTGACCGGGTTCACGCGTGGGCTCAGCGCACACGCGTGCCGAAGATGCGATCGCCCGCGTCGCCGAGGCCCGGCAGGATGTAGCCGCGCTCGTTGAGTCGCTCGTCGACCGATGCGGTGACGATCTCGACATCCGGATGCTTCGCTTCCACCGCGCGCAGGCCCTCCGGCGCGGCGACCAGGCACAGCGCCTTGATGCGCGTGGCCCCCGCGGCCTTGAGCAGGTCGATGGTGGCGACCATGGTGCCGCCGGTGGCGAGCATCGGATCGAGGATCAGCGCGATGCGGTCGGCCATGCCGCCGACCAGCTTCTCGTAGTAGCCCACGGCGCCGAGCGTTTCCTCGTCGCGCTGCAGGCCGACGACGCTCACCTTCGCCGCGGGCACCAGCTCGAGCACGCCCGGCAGCATGCCCAGTCCAGCGCGCAGGATCGGCACCAGAGTCACCTTGCGGCCCTTGATGCGCGTGACCTGCACCGGGCCCGCCCAGCCCTGCACGTCGACCGTCTCGGTCGGCAGGTCGGCGGTGGCCTCGTAGGTCAGCAGCGTGGCCACCTCGGAGGCGAGGTCGCGGAACTCCTTGGTGGAAAGCTCCGCGCGGCGCATCAGACCGAGCTTGTGCTGCACCAGCGGATGGCGGACTTCGGTGACTTTCATGCGGCGCCCCTGGGGATTCGACTGGGCACAGTTTGACCCATGCCGCGACGCGCATTCACCGCGCCGCCGCCGGTCGCCCGCGACACTTCGCCCTTCCCCCATCGCGATCACCTCCGCATGCCGCAGCCGGGCGACCTCATCGACGCCGCCGATTACGCGTTCTCCTTCCGCACGCTGGAACCCCGGCCCGATGCACCGCGTGCGCTGCTGGTGCTGCTGCACGGCGTGGGCAGCGACGAGCTGCAACTCGCATCGATCGGCGAACGCACGCCGGGCGACGTGCTCGTCGCGCTGCCGCGCGGCTACCGCTCGATCAGCGGCGGCAAGCTCGGCTGGTACCGCGTCGGCCTGAGTGAGGACGGGCTGCAGGTGGTCGAGGACGAGGCCGAGGAAGCGCGCCTGAAGCTGCATGAGTTCGTGCAGCAGCTGCAATCGCGCTTCGACGTGCCGCCCGAGCGCACCGTGGTCGCCGGCTTCAGCCAGGGCGGCATGCTGGCGGCGAGCCTCGCGCTGACCTCACCCGAAACGGTAGCGGCGTTCGCGCTGCTGTGCGGGCAGATGCCGCCCGAGGTCGAGCCGCTGCACACGCCGCGCGCAGACCTCGCGCACCTGCGCGCGCTCATCGTGCACGGCCGGCAGGACGACACCCTGCCTGTCGAGCAGGCGGAGCTCAGCGATGAGCGGCTCTCGCAGCTCGGCATCCGTCACGAGCTGCGGCTGCATCGCGGCGGACACGAACTCACCGGGGTGGTCGAGAACGACGCGGTCGAGTGGCTGTCGCGCGTGTTGGCATGAGGTCGGCGACCGCGACTTCGCGGTCGCCCTGGAGTATCGCCGCCGAGCGCTAACCGGGACGAATGGCCGTGGCGTATAACGACGCGGACCTTCCAGGAGAACGCCATGAACGCCGCCCTCCGCACCACGCTCGCCGTCGCCGTGTTGGCGCTGGCACTGCCCGCCGCCGCCGCGCTCAAGCCCGGCGAGCGTGCCCCCGACTTCAGGGCGCAGGCCTACCTCGCCGGCAAGCCCTTCACCTTCGACCTCGCGAAGGCGCGCCGCTCGGGCCCGGTGGTCGTCTACTTCTTCCCGGCCGCGCATACGCCGGGCTGCAACCTCGAGGCGCACCTGTTCTCCGAGGCCATCGACGACTTCCGCAAGGCAGGCGCCACCGTCGTCGGCCTCAGCGCCGGCAACACCGAGCAGCTCGCGGACTTCTCCAAGGAAACCGAGCACTGCGGCGGCCGCTTCCCGGTAGCCGCGGACCCGGGCGCGAAGATCGCGAAGTCCTACGACGCGCTGCTCGGTGGCCGGGCCGATCGTTCGGACCGCACGTCGTACGTGGTGACGAAGGACGGCCGCATCGCCGCCGTGCATTCCGACCTCAACCCTTCGCTGCACGTGAAGTCGATGCTCGACGCGGTGAAGGCGCTCGGCCTGCGACCGGCGAAATGATGTCGGCGCTCGACGACCGGTTCGCGCCGCTTTGATCGCGCGTTAATCGCATCGCCTCCAAGGTGCGTGCACACAGGAGGCGAGCGATGACCACCAACAAGAACGACAACCTGCCGGGCCGCACCAGCCCGGCCGGCCGTGCCGACGGCAAGCCGCAGGCGCATGTCCTGCAATCCACCGAGGGCTATCGCGACGGCAAGCAGCTCGATCCACGCAACGACCGCGGCCAGGGGCCGGAGCGCACGCAGCAGCAGGGCCGCGGCGGCGACGCCGACCGCGGCTGAACACGGCCGCCTCAGGCGACGGTGAGCGTCACGTCGATGTTGCCGCGCGTGGCATTCGAGTAAGGACACACCGCGTGCGCCTGCTCGACCAGCGCCTGCAGCTGCTCGCGCTCGAGCGCCGGCGCATCGATCACCAGCTCCGCCCGGATGCCGAAACCCGCGCCCGACGGGCCGATGCCCACGCGGCCTTCGACGCGCGTGTCGGACGGCAATGCGATCTTCTGCTGCGCGGCGACGAATTTCATCGCGCTCAGGAAGCACGCCGAATACCCCGCCGCGAACAGCTGTTCGGGATTGGTGCCCTCGCCGCCTGCGCCGCCGAGTTCGCGCGGCGTCGCCACGCGTAGGTCGAGCGCGCCGTCGGACGAGACGACGCGCCCGTCGCGCCCACCGGTCGCGCTGGCCTGCGCGGTGTAGAGAACCTTGTCGATCGCCATGCTGCGTAGCTCCGTTGCTGGGGCGCGCTCGTGCGCGCCGTGGTTGCGGCCACCCGGGTGCCGCAAAGGACTGGACATCACACCATCCCGCGCGACGGCTCGGCGCGAACGATTGCGCGCGGCAGCGCAACGGAGCATTGAGCACACGAGCCGTGCAAGTGCGCGTGCGCGCCCCATGTCCCCCATCTTCCCCAAGCAACGGATCCGCGCATGACCGCCACGCTCTTCGATCCCATACGCATCGGTGCCATCGACCTCGCCAACCGCGTGGTGATGGCGCCGCTCACCCGCAGCCGCGCCGCCGACGGACTCGTGCCGTCGCCGACGGCGATCGAGTACTACGCGCAGCGCGCGACCGCGGGCCTGATCATCACCGAGGCCACGCAGGTCAGCCCGCTGGCGCAGGGCTACATCGCGACGCCCGGGCTGTTCACGCGCGAGCAGATCGCCGGCTGGCGCAAGGTGACGGATGAAGTGCATCGCCGGGGCGGCCGCATCGTGGTGCAGCTCTGGCACGTCGGCCGCGTCTCGCACACGAGCCTGCTGCCCGACGGCGAGGTGCCGGTGGCGCCGAGCGCGATCCGTGCCAACACCAAGACGTTCACCGCCGACGGCTACGTCGACACGTCCGCGCCGCGCGCGCTGCGCATCGACGAAATTCCGGGCGTGGTCGCCGACTTCGCTCGCGCCGCCCGCAATGCCATCGAGGCCGGCTTCGACGGTGTCGAGGTGCATGCCGCCAACGGCTACCTGATCGACCAGTTCATGCGCGACGGCAGCAACCACCGCGACGATGCCTACGGCGGCAGCATCGAGAACCGCACGCGTCTGCTGCACGAAGTGGTGCAGGCGACGGTCGAGACGATCGGCGCGGAGCGCGTCGGCGTGCGCATCGCCCCGGTGACGCCGGCCAACGACATGCACGACTCCAACCCGCAGGCGCTGTTCGAGCGCGCGGTCGAAAGGCTCGACGCGCTGGGCATCGCCTACGTGCATGTGATCGAAGGCGCGACCGGCGGCCCGCGCGACGTGCAGCCCTTCGACTACGCGGCGCTGCGCGGCAAGTTCCGCGGCGCGTGGATCGTCAACAACGGCTACGACCGCGAGATGGCCGAGGCCGCCGTGCTCGAAGGCCGTGCCGATGCGGTCGCGTTCGGCCGCGCGTACATCGCCAACCCCGACCTCGTGCGGCGCCTGCGCGAGAACGCGCCGCTCAACGAGCCGGACCGCTCGACGTTCTACGGCGGCGGCGCCGAGGGCTATATCGACTATCCGTCCCTCGACGGCGTCGAGGCCTGATCGACCGGAGGGCCGCCTGCAGAGGCGGTCCTTCTTCTTCGCAGCTACGCGCTCTGCGGATACCTGCACTCAGTCGCGGTCGTGATAGCGCTCCGCGGGGCGGTCGCGTGAGACGTTCGGCACCAGCCCGCGCTCGGCCTCGACGTAGGCATCCCAGTCCCTCATGTCCGGCAGCGACGGAATGCACACCGGCTCGTCCATCTCCAGCGCACGCAACGAGGCGACGACGAGATCGTCGGCCTGCATCACGCGCTCGGGTGGGAAATTGCCGATTGCGTTGCCGGCGATCTCGTGGAAGTCGGTGGCGATCACGCCCGGGATCAATGCCTGCACGCGCACGCCGGTACCCTCGGCTTCCGTCTGCAGGGTGCGGGTGAAGGCGAGCACGTAGTTCTTCGACGCACCGTAGCCGGCGTTGCCGGGCATCTGCATGAACACCGTACCCGAGGCGACGTTGATGATCCGCCCGTGTCCCGCCGCGCTCATGCGCGCCATGGCTGCGATGGTCAGCCGCGTCAGCGCGATCACGTTGACGCGCAGCATGTGCGCGGTGGCATCGGCATCGAGCTCGGCGACGCGCCCACGCGCGGCGTAGCCTGCATTGTTGACCAGAAAGCCGATCGCGGGATCGCGCTCGATGCGCTCGACAACGCGCGCCACGCCCTCGTCCGTCGAGAGATCCGCCGGCAGTACCTCGACGTCGGCACCTTCTGCGCGTAGCAGGCCCGCGACTTCCTCGAGTTTATCGGCGCGGCGCGCGACCAGAACGAGATCGTGGCCGGTACGGGCCAGGTGTTCGGCATAGCAGCGGCCGATGCCGGCGGACGCGCCGGTGACGAGGGCCCGGGGGCGTTGGCTCATGGCGGTGCACATGCGTCGGACGGGAGGCGAGGGTCGCGCGCCGGTGGTTACGCGATCGTCGTCGGTATGCGCCCCACGATGTGCCGCCGGATGGGAGACGATCGCGGCTAACCCTTCTGGCCGTGCTTTTCAAGCGTTTCGAGCGCGTTGGCGGTGAGCAAGCAACATTCGCACGCGTGGTGATTTTTTAGCCAGAACAGCGTCGGCCCAAGCGGCCATTGGCGTGGAACGTTATATCCGGGTGATCGTCCCCAACGTTGTCCACAGGGCCTGTGTATTGCTCCGCGCTGCATGCACCGCGGCCTCGCCATGCGCGCGATTTTGTCAATCCGGGTTGACAGCCGCGAAGCGCGCCCCGTAACCGCGCAACCTGCTTCTGCGCGCTTTCGCTCCGGCGTGATGCGCGGCGCGCTAGCCTCGCACTGTCACTACACGCCCGCCGAACGCGGAGGCTCCCATGAAGCGCCAGATCCTTCTCGTCGTTCCGCTCGCCCTCGTGCTCGCGGCCTGCGCGACCACCGGGGCCTCGTCGACGGGCACCACGTCCAACCCCGTCGCAGGCTCCACTGCGGTCTCGGCGGCGGGGAGCCGTGCCATCGGCGCCTATGGCGCCACCGGCACCTCCGACGACGTACGGGGGCGCTCTGGCTCGTCAGGAGCGTCCACGCTCACGGGCCGCGCCAATCTGGCCGGCAGCGACTCGGGGACGCGCGACGACGCCACCGATGCGGACGACACGAACACCGATCCACCGCGCGACTGAGGCGGCGCCCAATGGACACCGCGGCCGCGGAGAACGCCGCTGCCCGACTTCGGTTGACGCCGATGCCCGGGATTTCCGACTTCCGTTTCGACGCCGGCGCGGTCCTCAACCGGCCGCTGAACGTGAAGGCCGTGTCGCGATTTCGTTCAGGGTGAATACGTGGTGTGGACCGGATGCTCGGCTCGCGATCCCCGCACCGAGGCCACCACCATGAAGAAGCTCACTGCAATCGGCGCCGCCGTCCTCTTCGCCACTGTCGCCGGCCTCTCGACGCCGGCTGCCGCGCAGCACCGCGACCGCAACGACGGCCCGCACCGCGAATGGAGCCAGCGCGACCACGACCGCGGCCGCAACGACGATCGCCGCGATCATCGTTGGGACGACCGCCGACACGACGACCGTCGCTACTCCCGCAATGACCGTCATGACCGCTACGACCGCTACGATCATCGCGACGACCGCCGCTACTACGCGCCGCGCACGTACCGCCCCTCGCACGTTTACGTGGTCCCGCGCGGGTACACCGTGAACCGCTGGCGCGTCGGCGCACGCATGCCGGCGCCGTATTACGCCAGCGCCTACTACGTCGATCCGTACGCCTACCGCCTGGCCCCGCCGCCGCGCGGCTACCGTTGGGTCCGCGTCGACCGCGACGTGTACATGGTGTCGATCGCATCGGGCCTCATCGCCAACGTGCTGTACGACATCTTCCGCTGATCCCCGGCGGGGCAGTCCCCAAGGGCCGGCACCTGCCGGCCCTTCGCATGTGCGCGCGTTGCGGCCGCATTCGTGGAATGCACCGAGCATCGCGGCGACAACGCCGGCGTAGCGCCGTCGGCGTAGGCTTGTCGGCTTCCGTCCTCCAGGAGCCTGCCCATGCCGACGAAAGCCTTCGGTGCCCACGCCGCCGACCAGCCGCTGGTCGCCCTCGACATCGAGCGCCGCACGCCAGGAGCGCGCGACGTCCAGATCGAGATCGCCTACTGCGGCGTCTGCCATTCCGACCTGCACACGGTGAAGTCCGAATGGTCGGGCACGCAGTACCCGTGCGTGCCGGGCCACGAGATCGTCGGCACCGTGAGCGCGGTCGGCAGCGACGTGTCCGGCTTCAAGGTCGGCGACACCGTCGGCGTCGGTTGCATGGTCGACAGCTGCCAGCACTGCGCGGCCTGCGCCGAAGGCCTCGAGCAATACTGCGAGAACGGTTTCACCGGCACTTACAACGGCCGCACGCAGGATCCGCCGGGCTACACGCTGGGCGGCTACTCGCAGCGCATCACCGTGGACGAACGCTTCGTGCTGCGCATCAACCACCCGTCCGACCAGCTCGCCGCGGTCGCGCCCCTGCTCTGCGCCGGTATCACCACCTACTCGCCGCTGCGCCACTGGAACGTGGGGCCGGGCAAGAAGGTGGGCATCGTCGGCATCGGCGGCCTCGGCCACATGGGCATCAAGATCGCCCACGCGATGGGCGCGCACGTCGTCGCCTTCACCACCAGCGAGAGCAAGCGCCAGGACGCGCACGCGCTCGGCGCCGACGAGGTCGTGGTCTCGCGCGATGCTGATGCGATGGCCGCGCATGCCGGCAGCTTCGATTTCATCCTCGACACGGTCGCCGCGAGCCACGTGCTCGACGCGTTCACCGCGCTGCTCAAGCGCGACGGCACGCTGTGCCTGGTCGGCGTACCGGAGGATCCGCATCCCAGCCCGAGCGTGGGCATGCTGATCTTCGGGCGCCGCTCGATCGCCGGCTCGCTGATCGGCGGCATCAGGGAGACGCAGGAGATGCTCGATTTCTGCGCCGAGCACGGCATCGTGGCCGACATCGAGATGATCCCGGCGCAGGCGATCAACGAGGCCTACGAGCGCATGGTGCGCAGCGACGTGAAGTACCGCTTCGTGATCGACATCGCCTCCCTCGCGGCCTGATCGCAGGCGCGAAAGCGAAAACGGGCCGCTTCGTGCGGCCCGTTTCTTTTGAGGGGAGGATCAACCCAGCGCGTCGATGACGGCCTTCGTGAAGGCCGGGATGTCGTCCGGCTTGCGGCTGGTAATGACGTGGCCGTCAACCACGACCTCGGCGTCCTTCCAGCTTGCCCCGGCATTGACGAGGTCGGTTTTCACCGAGGGCCACGAGGTCACTTCGCGGCCCTTCGCCGCGCCCGACTCGACCAGCAGCCACGGGCCATGGCAGATCGCGGCCAGCGTCTTGCCGGCGCTGTCGAAGGCGCGCACGAACTCGACGGCTTCGGGCTTCATGCGCAGGGAGTCGGGGTTCATCTGGCCGCCGGGCAGCACGAGCGCGTCGAAATCGTCGGGTCGGGCCTGCGAGAGTTCGAGGTCGACCGGCACCTCGTCGCCCCAGTCGGTGTGCTGCCAGCCCTTGATGCTGCCGCCCTTCGGGGCGATGACCTGCACGTCGAAGCCGGCGGCCTTCAGGCCGTCACGCGGGCCGGTGAGTTCGGACTGCTCGAAGCCGTCGGTGGCGAGGATGGCGATTCGCTTGGCCATGGGCCGCTCCTGTGTGGAAAGCGACGAATGCTCCGCCGTGCACGGTCGCACTACGGTGAACGGCCGTGCTCAGCGCCTGCCTTCGCGTGCCTCCAGCAGGCCGTGCCGGCGATGCCAGTCCTCCAGTGACTCGTCCGGGTAGTGCTGCGCATGGCGATCGTTCGGGCCGCGCGGCACGCGCACCCAGTTCGCCTTCGAGTCGAGCAGGATGTGCATGCGCTCGGGCGCCTCGGGCAGCGGCGTGTCGATGGCGGAGGCATGCGGGTGCACGAGCTCCGGCCATTCCGGGTCGAACAGCCAGAGCGCGCTGCCGCAGCCGGTGCAGAAGTGGCGCTCGCCCGAACTGATCGTGCACGTGTCGCCGTCGCGGATCTTCGCGTGGTAGATGCCCAGGTGCTCGCGCCCGTCCACGTCCAGCGTGTCGGCATACGCGCCTAGATTGATCGCGCTGCCGCTGCCGCCCGCGGTCTTCCGGCAGATCGAGCAGTAGCAGTACTGGTACGGCACTGGCGCGTAGGCCTCGCAGCTGAAGCGCACGCGGCCGCAATGGCAGGAACCTTCGATCCGCATGGCCGGGCTCCGGGCGGGAGGCGCGAGCCTAGCGCGCGCGGTGGCGGGCCGGCATCAAGACGCCGTCCGTCGCAGGCCTCGCCCATTCGACGCGCGCGTCACCGGCCGTAGCGTCCACTCGCCGCCATTCCGCCGCCAGGAGCCGACGATGCCCGCCCTCCGTTCCCTCGCCCTCGCCGTCCTGCTCGCCAGCACTGGCACCGCGGTCGCCCAGCAGGCGCGCGTCGACACCGTCGCCGGCCCGCTGCGCGCCGAACAGCTTGCGACGCTCGAATTCCCGTGGGGCCTCGCGCTGCTGCCCGACGGCCGCGTGCTGGTGACGGAGAAGCCGGGCCGACTGCGCATCTGGACGAACGGTCGCCTGTCCGCACCGGTGCGCGGCCTGCCCGCGGTCTATCACCGCGACGACCATGACCAGGGCGGGCTTCTCGACGTCGAGGCCGATCCCGACTTCGCGCGCAACGGCTATGTGTATTTCAGCTACGTCGAGGCCGCCGACCCACAGCCCGCGGGGCAGGAGGAAACCGGCGAGATCCGCTTCGGCAAGGACATGGACCTCACCGACAACGTCGTGCGCGGCGGCGTGGTCGCGCGCGGCCGGCTGGTCGGCGACGAGCTGCGCGACGTGCAGGTGATCTGGCGGCAGGTGCCGAAGACACTGGGCCGCGGCCATTTCGGCGGGCGCATCCTGTTCGCGCAGGACGGCACGATGTATGTCACGTCGAGCGACCGCCAGCGCTTCGATCCGGCGCAGCACCTGCAGAACAACCTGGGCAAGATCGTGCGCATCAACCGCGATGGCACAGTGCCGCGCGGCAACCCCGACCTCGGCAAGGGTGCGCGCGGCGAGATCTGGAGCTATGGCCATCGCAACGTGATCGCCGCCGCCATCGACCCGGCCAACGGCAACATCTGGGCCTTCGAGATGGGCCCTAAGGGCGGCGACGAGGTGAACCTGATCAAGGCCGGAAAGAACTACGGCTGGCCGACCGTAAGCAATGGCGACAACTACGACGGCTCCGTGATCCCCGACCACCCGTCGCACCCGGAGTTCGAGGCGCCGCTGCGCTCGTGGACGCCGGTGGTGTCGCCGTCGGGCGCGCTGTTCTACACCGGCACCCTGTTCCCGCAATGGCGCGGCAACCTGCTGGTGGGCGGGCTGTCGTCGAAGTCGATCGTGCGGCTGCAGCTCGACGGCACGCGCATCGCCGCCGAGGAGCGCATCGACGTGAAGCGGCGCATCCGTGACCTGCTGCAGATGCCCGACGGTTCGCTGCTGGTGATCGAGGACGCCAAGGCCGGCGCGCTGCTGAGGCTGCAGCCGGACGGCGCGTCGACGGCCGGCCGCTGACGCCCACCGCCGCTGTGACGCGGCCTGAACGTCGCGGGGACTAGTATCGCCACCGTCAGGGAACAAGCCGAACGGGACGAGGTCCGCGGCGAAGCCCCTGACGTGGAGAAGCCCGGAAAGGCGCCAAGCGCGCCGCCGGGCTTTCTCTTGTGCGCGCTCAGGCGGCCCGGTAGTTGTCCTGCATCGGGTAGCGGCGCGCATACAGCGCGAAGGCCGCCGCGGCCAGGAACGCGAAGCCTGCGAAGAAGAACATCAGGAACGCGTTCTCGCTCAGCCCCGTGCTCGCGATGCGCGACGTGACCGTTTCGTTGCGCACGGCGGCGTTGGTCAGCAGCACCCACAGGCTGCCGAAGGTGCTGGTGAGGTACCAGAAAGCCATGATCACGCCTTTCATCGCCTGCGTGGCCTGGCTGTAGGCGAACTCGAGCGCCGTGGCCGACACCAGCACCTCGCCGAGCGTCAGCAGGATGTACGGCAGCGTCTGCCACGCCAGCGACGTGGCGCCGCCGCCGTCGAGGTTCAGCTGGATCAGCCCCGCGACGATCCACGACAGACCCGAGATCGCGATGCCCCAGCCCATGCGCTTGAGCGCGGTCGGCTCGAAGCCCATGCGGCGCAGCGCCGGAAACACGACCAGGTTGTTGAAAGGGATCAGCAGCATCACCAGGAGCGGGTTCAGCGCCTGCATCTGCGCGGCCTCGCGCACGAGGAAGCTCGGCCACCACCAGGCCTCGTGCGGCACGCGCATCTCGGCGCCCTGCAGCACCCAGGTGCTGGCCTTCTGGTCGAACAGCGACCAGAACGGCGTGGTCAGCGCGAACACGATGAGGATGCGCAGCACAGCGCGCACGCTGTCGACCGCGGCATCGGGATGGCGGCCGCGCGCGCGTTCCAGCTGCATCGACGTGCCAACGCCACCGGCCGCGATCAGCACGCCGAGCGCCAGGCAGGCGGTGATGACGAAACCCGCGTCCCTGGGCCAGACGCCGAGCGTGCCCTCGCCTGCGATCGCCTCGATCGCCCAGCACAGCAGCATCGCCACGGCCAGCACGACGCCGGCCGCCGCCACCACCAGGCCCGGACGACTGCCATTCGCGTCGCGCGTGGTGAGCGCGGTGCGGGCGACGTTGAAGAACGAATCCGGGTCCTCGCCGCGTGTCGGGGGCACGCGCACGTACTGCTTGCGGCCCATCCAGAAGATCAGCGTGGCGATGCCCATGAGCACGCCTGGAATGCCGAACGCCACCGAAGGCCCGTATTCACGCAGCAGTATCGGCATCAGCAGCGAGGCGAAGAAGCTGCCGAAGTTGATGGTCCAGTAGAACGCGTCGAAGACGATCTTCGCGAGGTGCTTGTTGGCCTGGGTGAACTGGTCGCCCACGAAAGACACCACGAGCGGCTTGATGCCGCCCGAGCCCAGCGCGATCAGGAACAGGCCGGTGTAGAAGCCGGTGCGGTTTCCCTCGAACGCGGCCAGCATCGCGTGGCCCGCGCAGTAGATCAGCGAGAACCAAAGCACGGTGTTGTACTTGCCGAAGAAGCGGTCGGACAGCCAGCCGCCCAGCAGCGGGAAGAAGTACACGCCGATCACGAAGCTGTGGAAAACGTCCTTGGCGATGCCGGCGCGCTCGGCCTCGGGCGCGTAGAGCAGCAGCGTCGACACCAGGAACGGCGTCAGGATGTTGCGCATCCCGTAGAAGCTGAAGCGCTCGCAGGCCTCGTTGCCGATGATGTAGGGAACCTGGCGCGGAAGGCGCGCGGCGTCTGCAGCGACTGCGGTCATGCGGGATCGTTCCGGTGGTGCGGGTGCGCCAAGCCTAACCGCGAACCGGCGGTGCGTGCCTGCGCCGGTTCAGCGCGACTCCTCGTCCATCGAGCCGTGCGCGCCGAATCCCACTGCTGCGCCGCCTGCCGCGGCACCGCCCATTCCTCCACCGCCGCCCGTTCCGCCGCCTCCACCACCGCCACCGCCGTTCCTGCCGCCGTCCTTGCCACCCGGCTTCGGCGCCGCGCCACCCGGGCGCGTCGGGCCCTGTGGCGGGATTTCGAGGTCGGCCGGCACCGGATCGAGGTCGAGCACGTCGCGGATGAAATCGCGCAGCGAGACCACGAGTTCCGCCGTATGCACGCGCCGGCCCTCGGCGAGTTCACGCGCGGCGCGCGCGGCCAGCCGCACCTGACCGTCGGTGCCGAGCAGCAGGATGTCCGACAGCGCCGCCTCCACCGCGTCGCGCATGCGCCGCGAGCGGTCCGAGCTCCCGGCGAGCGCCTCGGCCAACGCAAGCGCCTGCGCTTCCTCCGCGGCCGCGCCGTCCTCGATCTGGCGACGGCGCAGCGCGCCGAGATGCGTGGGATCGACGGCGAGATCGCCGGTGAACGACCCGCCCAGCGTCTTGTAGGCGGCGATCAGCGTACGCAGGCGCTCGTTGATCTGGCGGTTCTCGCGCTGGCGCCGCGCCTGCACCGTCTGCATGACCACGAGGCGAATGCCGACGCCGATCAGCGTGATGATCGCCAGCGTGAGCAGTGTCGACAGCAGCGACTGCCACGAACTGAAGTCGAGCTGGCGCATGCCGGGCCTCCTCGCGACGAAGCCAGCAGGCTAGCCGGCGGTGCGTGGCCGCCGGGCGAAGCGCTCCTCAGCGGTGGGCGAGCGCGTAGTCCAGCGCCGCGCGCACCGCCGCGACCTGTGCGTCGTTGCACTGCTGCGGCGTGGCGCGCGGGCTGTCGGGATAGACCTCGGTGGTGGTTACGTAGCGCGCATCGGTGATGCCCGCGCACAGCCCGAGCTGCTTCAGCGGGTAATTGATGACGCCATGCGCCACCACCGGCGAGCCGATGATTTCGCCATTCGCATCGGCGGGCGCGATGTGCGTGACCTTCTCCACCGCCTCGATGATCGCGCGCTGGAAATCGGGCTGCGGGTTCTCGGTGTCGCCGACGGTGTAGAAGCCATCGGGAATGCCACCCGGCTCGAAGGGCTTGCCGTCGCGTGCGGCCAGGGCGGGGCGGAACTCGGACTCGTCGGAATCGGTGGTCTCGTGCAGGTCGATGTGCACCAGCACGCGGTCGCGCCAGGCCGACACCAGCCGCATCAACGCGGCGGATTCCTGCGCGGGGCTGTCGTCGCGGAACGAGCGGTTCGGGTCGATGCAGTCGATGTTCCAGCGGTGGATGCGCTCGTAGGCCCATGGGCTCACGCAGGGCGCGACCACGACCTCCAACCGGCCCTCGTAATCGGCTATGTGCCGTTCGACGAACTGCAGCGCGCCGTGCACGCCGCTGGTCTCGTAGCCGTGCACGCCGCCGGTGACCAGCGCCACCGGCAGGTTGTCGCGACGCCCGCGGAAGCGGATCGCCATCAGCCGGAAGATCTCGCCGTCGTAGTCGAGGCGGCCGTATTCCTGCACGTCGAAGCGCTCGCGCAGGCGGTCGATCACCGACAGCACGTCGTCGGCATAGCTGCGACGGAGCGGCTGGCTGGCGCGCCACTGCGCGCACTCGGTCTCGCCCCAGGGCTGGCCGGGCATGCCGATCGGATAGGGCTGCGTCATGGCCAGGTCTCCATACACGACTTCGGGCAATGCTTCGGACGCATGGAAGCGGGACTCCTCGCTGCTGGCCGCCTTGGCGGCCGACGCCGCAAGCCTATCAGCCGGCACGCGCAGGCTCCGTCGCGATGCACGCCCCGCGGCGCATGCGTCATGCTCTGCGCCCTTCCCGCCCGACGAGACCGCCGTGACGCACTACTCCGGCCCCCTGCTCACCCGTGCAGACGCTGATGCGCTGGTCGTCGCGCGCGACGCGGGCGCGGCTGCCTGGAGCGGTTCCCTCGACCTCGGCCGCAGCAGCGGCGAAGCGCGGCTGGAACCCGGTGCATGGGTCTGGCGCGACGCGCGTTACCCGTACCCTGCGCGCCTCAAGGACCGCACGGTCCATTACTGGGACGGCGAGGACTTCGCGCCCGTGCAGCGCTACGCCGGCTCGCTGATCAAGCTGGTGCCGACGGAATGGGGCGCGCCGACCTTCGAGATCGACGGCATCAAGATGCTGCCCACGTCGAAGGCGTCTCCGGTGGACGATGCGAAGCGCAAGGTGGCGCTCGTCGCGCCGCGCGGCAAGGTCGTGCTGGATACCTGCGGCGGGCTCGGCTACTTCGCCGCCTGCTGTCTCGCCGAAGGCGCCGCGCGGATCGTCTCGTTCGAGAAGAACGAGGACGTGCTGTGGCTGCGCACGCTCAATCCGTGGTCCCCGGATCCGGACTCGCCCGAGGCCGGTGGACGGCTGCAGCTCACGCATGGCGACGTCTCGAAGGCGATCGCCACGATCGGCGACGCCTCCGTCGATGCGCTGCTGCACGACCCGCCGCGTTTCGGCATCGCCGGCGAGCTGTATTCGCAAGCGTTCTACGACCAGCTGGCGCGCGTGCTGCGCCGCGGCGGCCGGATGTTCCATTACACCGGCGCGCCCAACCGCCTGACCAGCGGCCGCGACGTGCCGCGCGAGGTGGCGAAGCGGCTCGAAAAGGCCGGTTTCAAGGCCGAGCCGGCGCTGGACGGCGTGCTGGCCTTACGCCGCTGACGGCATCGGCGCACCTCGGCGCTACGACGCGTCAAGCACGCCCGATTCAGGCGAACGACGCCCGACGAGTTCAATCCTCCGCACCCGCGCCGCCTCGGCGACTTCAGCCCCGCCTCACACAACGGCCATCGCCGCCTCGCAGGCCCGCGCAACCGTAGCGGCACCGCCTCCTACGGACCGACATGGACACCGATCCCGCCTTCGATGCCGACGTGGTGATCGTCGGCGCGAGCTTCGCCGGCACCGCCTGCGCCCTCGCCGCCGCGCAGCGCGGGCTGCGCGTGGTGGTGCTGGAACGCAAGCGCGACCCCGGCAAGAAGCTGCACACCACCGGCATCATCGTGAAGGAGGCCGCCGAGCAGACGCTGCTCAACCAGCTGCCGCCCGCGATGACGCGACGCATCGAGCAGGTGCGGCTGTATGCGCCCAGCCTTCGCCAGGTCGCACTCGCGGCGCCGGGCTACTACTTCCTCACCACCGACACGCCCGCGGTGATGCGCTGGCTGGCGGAACAGTTGCGCGCGCACGGCGTCGACCTGCGGCTGGAGTGCGCGTTCACCGACGCGCAGCCGGTCGACGGCGGCTGGCGAGTGGAAGGCGTCGGCACGACGCGCTACCTCGTGGGCGCGGACGGCGCGCGCTCGCGCGTCGCACGGCGCTGCGGGCTGGGCGAGGTGCGGCAGTTCCTGTACGGCGTCGAGTACGACTTCCCCGGCGCGCAGCTGGCCGAGCCTGGCGCGCTGCACTGCTTCATCAGCAAGCGTTACGCGCCCGGCTACATCGGCTGGATCGCGCAGAGCCCGACCGGCATCCAGGCGGGCCTCGCGCTGCGCCACGACCCGGCAAACGCGCGCGTCCCGGACATCGACGGCTTCCTGCTGCGCGTGGGCCATGCAGGCGGCCTGCCGCGACATCTGCGCGCCGGCAGCACCCGCGCCGGCCTGATTCCCTGCAGCGGGCCGGTGTTCGACATGGCGCGCGACGGCGTCATCCTCGTCGGCGACGCCGCGGGCATCGTCTCGCCGGTCACCGCGGGTGGCATCCATTCTGCGTGGGAGCACGGCTGGGCGGTGGGTCGTGCGCTGGCCGCACGTCTTCGCGATGGCGGTCCGGCGCCGGACCAGGTCGCCGTCGACGCCGCCCCGCGCTTTCGCGCCAAGCGCGCGCTGCGCTGGGCCTACGACCGCCTGCAGTTCGACTGGCCGTTCGATCTGCTGCTGTATTCGCCGCCGCTGCGCTGGGCCGCCGAGCAGGTCTATTTCCACAAGCGCCGCGCCTGACCGGCGCCCGGAAACGAACGAGGGGCCGCGCGGCCCCTCGTCGTCCCTGCCCTGTCGGCTGGAATCAGCCGTGCGCGAGCGCTTCGCCACGTGCGGGGCGCAGCTCGTCGGCGAAGCCGTGGTTGACGTCGCGATGGCCGGCCTCGTCGGCGCGCACCGCCACCACCACGTCGCGCAGGCGTGCGTCGGCGGGCAGCTTCCAGTACTCCCGGGCGATCTTCGGCGCCGGCACGTTCTCCACGCGCCCTTCGTCGATCTCACGCAGGTACTGCGTGTAGCTGATCACCGCCTGCTCCTCGAAGTAGCCGACGAGGCGATGCGCGGTACGCGCGGACAGCAGGTAGAGCGCGAGGAAGAAGGTGAAGAACGCGGCCTGCGCCACCAGCACCAGCGCACGCTCCAGCCAGTTCGGCCTGGCGATCTCGATGAAGGTCATGAGATGCATGCGCTCGTTCTCGGCCTCCTCCATCAGCGCGCGGATCCAGCCGTGGTCGTGCTTCATCCAGCGCAGGCAGCGCAGGTGGATCAGTGCGGCGCCGACCAGCCCCGGCACGGCCGCCACCGTCTCCAGCACGATCGCGCGGTTGCCGTAGCGCTTGGCGAAGAAGGTATCTGCGAGGAAGCGCAGGCCCCGGGTGATGCCGTAGGCGACGCGATCGGAAAGGTCGCGCGTCGGGCGGTGCAGGTCCAGCGCGACGTCGGTGGGGGTATCGACGAACGGAGTGATCAGCGTATTCATGTCAGGCCTCTTGGATGCGATCGAAGGTGTGCATCCATGGCGCAAAGGCTAGGCCGATGCGCGGCGCTCGGTTTGACGCCGATCAATTCCCTGCCGAACGTTCAGCGCGATGTCGTTCCGCTTCCTTAATCGCGCTCGCCAAGCGGCTGAGAAGCGGCCGGAACCGGTCGCAGGCGCCCGTGCCGCTACACTTCGCGCCCGTTCCATCCGGTATTTCCGATGACCGACCCGGTCCGCCTCGCCCAGCGCGTCGTCCAGCTGCTGAACTGCTCGCGCAACGAGGCCGAGCACTACATCCGCAACGGACGCGTGTCGGTGGACGGCGAGATCGTCGAGCTGCCGCAGCATCGCGTCAGCGACGAGCGCATCGAGATCGACACGCGCACGCCGCCCGGCGAGGTCGAGCCGGCGACGATCCTTTTGCACAAGCCGGCGGGCGTCGACGCGATCGAAGGCCCGGATCCCGCCGTCGCGCTCGTGGTGCCCGCGTCGCGCTGGGAGGACGACCCGTCCGGCGTGCACCTGCTGCAACGGCACTTCCATCGGCTGGTGCCGCTGGTGCCGCTTGAGCGCGAGGCCAGCGGCCTGATGGTGCTGACGCAGGACCGACGCGTGCGCCGCCGCCTTGTCGAGGACGCCGACGACATCGAGCAGGAATTCGTGGTGGAAGTGGAAGGCACGGTGGCGCCCGATGGGCTCGAGCGCCTGCGCGACGGGCTGCCACATCGCGGCGGCCTGCTGCCGCGCTGCAGCGTGAGCTGGCAGAGCGAGAACCGCCTGCGCTTCGCTCTCAAGGGCGTGCGCGAAGGCCAGTTGCAGTGGATGTGCGGGCAGGTCGGGCTGCGCGCCGTGGCGATCCGCCGGCTGCGCATCGGCCGCGTGGCCACCGGCAAGGGCCCGAACGGCGCGATGCCGCCGGGCGCGTGGCGCTACCTGCCGGTCGGCGAACGCTTCTGACCCTCAGCGCGCCGAAAGCCAGGCTTCCAGCTCGCGCGCGCCGCCGATGCGCTCGTCGCCGACGAACACCAGCGGTGTGGTGTCGAGGCCGTGCTCGGCCTTGAAGGCATCGGTCTCCTCGCGCGAGCGCAGCGGGCGGTCGTCGATGTCGTAGCCCGCGTCCTCCAGCAGCCTCAGGGCGCGCAGTCCGAACGGGCAGACGTGGTCGGGCAGGACCATGCGGTACAGCGTTGCGTGGCGATCGGTCGGGTTCGAAGCGGACATGGGCGTCTCCGTTGATTGCCGCATCCTTGCCGCGCGCATGCGACGGAGCGATCAACGCGGCGGCCGCCGGCCGACCGGCCGCATCGCTGCCACCACGCACTAACGCACTCTGGACACGCGCGCGCCTACGGTCGGCGCACGTCGCGCGTTTCCGCCGCCGAGGTCCCCGTGAACCTGCCCGCTCCACCGAGCCGCCCCGCCGTCGCGGATGCCGTGTTCGAGTTGCTCGATCCCATTCCCTACGGCTGCTTCGTCGCCGCGCTGGTGTTCGACATCACCTACGCGCGCACCGCGGAGATACTCTGGACCAAGGCCGCCGCCTGGCTGATCGTGCTGGGCCTTGTGGTCGCGATCCTCCCACGCCTGATCAATCTGTGGTGGACGTGGGGCCCGTCGCGGCGGCGCCCCGCGGGCGGCGAGCGCATCGCGTTCTGGCTCAACCTGTTCGCGGTGGTCGCGGCGATCGCCAATGCGTTCGTGCACAGCCGTGACGCCTATGCGGTGGTGCCCGCCGGGCAGTGGCTGTCGGTGCTGACGGTGCTGCTGATCGCGGTGGCGCGCATCGTGCTGGCGATGCGTCGCGGAGGGCTGGCCCATGGCTGATTCGATGACCGGCCGCGTCCTCGCGCTCGCGGCCACGCTGCTGATCGCCGGCTGCGACACCGGCGCGCGTTACACGCCCGAGCAGCAGTCGGGCGCCTCGCCACCGCTGCCGCCGGCGCGCAACTTCTTCGTGCCGCCGATGCAGGTACCCGACGGTGTGGGCTGGGCCCAGGGCCGCATGCCGAAGGTCGCTCCCGGCCTCGCGATCGCGCCGATCGCGCGCGGCCTGATGCATCCGCGGCAGCTGCTCGCGCTGCCCAATGGCGACGTGCTCGTCGTCGAATCGAACGGGCCCGGGCAGGAAGCCATCACCACGCCGAAGCAGTTGATCGCCGGCAAGGTCAAGGCGAATTCCGGCAAGGGTGCCAAGGGCGGCAACCGCATCACGCTGCTGCGCCCCACGCCCGCTGGCGAATGGCAGAAGCACGTGCTGCTGGAAAAGCTGCATTCGCCATTCGGCGTGCAGCTCGTCGGCGATTCGCTCTACGTCGCCAATACAGGCGAGATCGTGCGTTTCCCGTTCCGCGTGGGCGACACGCGCATCACGGCGCCCGGCGTGCCCTTCACCGACCTGCCCAGCACCAACAACCATCACTGGACGAAGGCGCTGCTCGCGAGCCCCGACGGCAGAAAGATGTACGTCGGCGTCGGCTCCAACAGCAATGCCGGCGAGAACGGCCTCGACGTGGAATACCGCCGCGCGGTGATCCTGGAAGTCGACATGGCCAGCGCGAGCAGTCGCATCCATGCCTCGGGCGTGCGCAATCCCACCGGTCTGGGCTGGAACCCGTGGACGGGCCAGCTCTGGGCCATCGCGAACGAACGCGACGAGATCGGCGGCGACCTCGTGCCCGACTACCTCACGTCGATCCGCCCCGGCGGCTTCTACGGCTGGCCTTACAGCTACTACGGCCAGCACGTCGACACGCGCGTGGTGCCGCAGCGGCCCGACCTCGTCCGCCGCGCAATCGTCCCCGACTACGCGCTCGGGTCGCACGTCGCCGCGCTCGGCCTCGCGTTCTCGCAGGGCAATGCACTGCCGCCGCAGTACCAGCAGGGCGCGTTCGTCGGCGAGCACGGCAGCTGGAATCGCAAGCCGCTCAGCGGCTACGCCGTGGTGTTCGTGCCGTTCCGCGACGGCAGGCCCGCCGGCAAGCCGCAGACGCTGGTGTCGGGCTTCCATTCGGACGACGAGCAGGAACTCTACGGCGCGCCGGTCGGCGTCGCCTTCGACCGCGACGGTGCGCTGCTGTTCGCCGACGACGTGGGCGACACGGTGTGGCGGGTGACCGCGGCGCGCTGAGGCGCCGCGATCCGCGTCAGCCGCGCCAGTTGGCGTGGTTGCGCCAGAATTCGACCGCGCGGCCATAGGCCTCGCGGTCGACCGGAACGCCCGAGCCGCCCTCTTCCACGCCGAGCGCATTGCGCATCATCGTGATCGGTGCCATCGGGGTTTCCTCGGGCGCCATCGTGTACATGCAGCCGACGATGCCCCAGTCCGCGTCGATCAGGGTGCCCTCCTTCGCCAGCTGTTCGCGGCTGTAAAGGATCGGGATTAGGTACTCGGCCACCGGCGGCTCCAGCCCCTCGAACCAGCGCACCAGCACCGGCAGCTCGTCACGCGTGCGTGCCTCGTAGTCCGAGCGGAGCAGATGGCGGTTGTCGTCGGTGATCGGCACCGCGAGGCAGCGCGTCGACGTCCAGTTGCGATGCACGTGCAGCTTGCAGAACGGCGCGTAGCCGTCCAGAACCGCGACCGGGGCGACCTCGTTGAGGTACCGCACGAATTCCTCGGGCGTGATGTCCTGGATCGTGTTGCGGCGCGCCTCCCGCGGGAACAGGCGGGGCCGGGCGAAATCGGTGAGGACGATGGACATGCGGTGGGCCGTCGGAAACCGCGGGCATTATCGCGGCCCGGGCACCGTCGCCGACACCGGAGCCCTTCGCCGGCCCGCTGAACATCATGTTCAGCCGGGGGGCCGCATGCTGCGCCGGCCATCCATGCGGCACACGCCGGGCGACACCGCCGGCCGCGACGCGTAGGATCGACCCATGCTCCGCCGTCGCCCGACGCGGAATCCTGCTGCCGGAAGCCGACGCTTCCCCACGCCGCGCCGATGCGCCGTGATCCTTGGCAGTCCTGCCCGACACGGCCCAGCCGCCGCGTCGACGTTCCTTCCAAGGCCCCCATGACCAGCAAGAACGAATCTCCGCGCGAGAACCTCGCGTACGCACGCCGCCCCGACCTCTCCAAGCAGGTCACCAGCGACCGCATCGACGAGCACCTGGCCAAGTTCCTCGCCGCCGGCGGCGTGGTCGAAGTGCTGGGCAACACCGACTGGGCGAAGCGTGCGGCCACCAACGCCGCCGTCAAGCCCGCCAAGCCGCGAGCGGCCTGAACCCATCTACCCAGAGGAGCCACTGCACGATGCCCAAGCCGAACTACGCCTTCGAAAAGCGCCAGCGCGAACTCGCCAAGAAGAAGCAGAAGGACGAGAAGGACGCGCGCAAGCGCGAGGCGAAGGCGGCCGCCGCGCCCGCGTCCGACGCGCCGCCCGCCTCGGCATGACGATGCCCAAGCGGCCGTAGCGCAGATGCACGCTCGCGCCGCTTTCCGTATGGTTGAACCGACCTTCAACGGCGGACCCGCCATGCAGGACAGGAACACGATCGAGCAGGACGTCGCCACGATCCGCCGCATCGAAGCGGTGCCGCGGATTCTGCGCGCCGTGGTCGAGATCACCGGCATGCGCTTCGCCGCGGTCGCGCGCGTCACCGAATCGCGCTGGATCGCCTGCGCCGTTCTCGACGAACTCGGCTTCGGGCTGGAGCCCGGCGGCGAGCTGGAACTCGAGACCACCATCTGCAACGAGATCCGCCAGCACCAGCAGGCGGTGATCTTCGGCCATGCGCGCGAGCACCCGGTGTTCGCCGAGCACCACACGCCGCGCATCTACGGCCTGGAAAGCTACGTGTCGGTGCCGATCCTGCGCGCCAATGGCGAGTTCTTCGGCACGCTCTGTGCGATCGACGCACGCCCCGCCGATATCGAGGCGCCGGGCATCCTCAAGTCGATCGAGCTGTTCGCCGAACTCATCGGCCTGCAGCTCGAACTCGTCGAAGACCTCGACGCCGCGCGGCGCGGCCTCAGTGCCTCGCACGTGCGCGAAGCGTTGCTCGAACGCACCGAGGAAGAGATCCGTGACTTGCTGCAACCGCTCGTCACCAACCTCTACCTGCTGCAGACCTCGCGCACGTTGGCCGAAGACGACCGCCGACTGCTGCAGGACATGGATGCGAGCTGTCGCGCCGTCGCGAGACTGCTGCGCGAGAAGCTCGACCGCATCCTCGCGGACGTGGGCGCCGACGCCTGACGCGCAGTCAGCGTTCACGTTCGGACGCGGCGCTTGCCCGGCCTTTCACCGAAGGGCCCATAAAATGGCGCTTTCCATCCAAGGAGGCATCCATGTCGCGTCCCGCGCCCCCGACCGTCACGACCGTCGACCTCGCCCGGTACCTGGGCACCTGGTACGAGATCGCGCGCCTGCCGATGCGCCATGAGCCGGCCGACTACACCGACGTGAGCGCCACCTACAGCCTCGAAGCCGATGGCGCCGTGCGCGTGCAGAACCGCGCCTTCGACGGCAAGCGCGAGCTGCAGGAATCCATCGGCCAGGCCAAGCCCGCGAAGCCGGGCGACAACACCAAGCTCGAAGTGACCTTCCTGCCCGAAGGCCTGCGCTGGATCCCGTTCACCAAGGGCGATTACTGGATCCTGCGCCTCGATTCCGACTACCGCACCGCGCTGGTTGGCAGCCCCGACTACGAATACCTCTGGCTGCTGCATCGCGAGCCCACGCTCGATGCCGCAACGCGTGACGACTATCTCGATACCGCGCGAACGCTCGGCTACGACCTCGACCGGCTGATCCTCACCCCGCATACCGGCCAGCGCACCGCCTGATCGCAGGCGGCACCACGCGACGCGGTGTCGCGTCATTTGCCTCCCTGTAGAGCCGCCGATAGCGCGCCTGCTTGCGGCGCCTGCGCGGCGGAGCGAGAGTGCACTGCCCTCGCTCCGCCCGCGCCATGTCCTACGGCTTCGTTACCGCGATCGACTTCCTCGGCACCTTCGCGTTCGCCATCAGCGGTGCGACCGCGGGCGTGCGTCGCCATCTCGACCTGTTCGGCGTGCTGGTGCTCGCCTTCGCCGCGGCCACCGCGGGCGGCATCACGCGCGACGCCCTGCTGGGCGCGACGCCGCCGGTCGCGCTGGTGGACTGGCGCTACTTCGCGATCTCGATGCTGGCCGGGCTGATCGGGTTCTTCAGGCACGACGCGATCGAACGCTTCCGAAATCCGCTGCAGATCTCCGATGCGGTCGGCCTCGGGCTGTTCGCGGTGATCGGCGCGGGCAAGGCGCTGGATTACGGGCTCGGCCCCGTCGGTGCGGTGATGCTGGGCATCCTGACCGGCGTGGGCGGCGGCATCGTGCGCGACGTGCTGTCGATGCAGATCCCGATCGTGCTGCAGCGCGAGCTCTACGCGGTCGCGGCACTCGTCGGTGCGCTCATCGTCGTGGCCGGGCATGCGCTCGCGCTGCCGGCGGCGCCGACCGCCGTCGTGGGCGCCGTGGCCTGCATCGTGCTGCGCTTCATGGCGCTGCGACGCGGCTGGCAGCTGCCCGTGGCCCGGGCACGCCACTGAGGACGCGCCCGGCGCCGGTCACCAGTATTTCTGCGGGATCGCGTCCGGACACGGGTTGGCCGATCCGACCAGGATCGAGCGCAGCAGTTCCGCGCTCTGGCGAGCGAACTGCGCGGCCTCATCGTCTTCGCCCATCGCGCGCTTGAAGGCGACCGCCGAGCAGAATGACCACGCCTGCGCATTGTCGGGCTCCGATTGCGCCCGTTCCGCGTAGGCTTCGGCGATGCCCGTCAGCGTGTCGTTCGTTTCCAGCGCCGCCATCGCGGCCGCGGTATTCGCGCGCTTGAGGATCGACGGAGAGCCGGTCTGCGGCACGCGGCCGGCTTCCAGCGTGTCGTCGTCGAGCACGCGCATGTAGAAATCCGAGCCGGTCACGTCGTTGTGGAAGCGGTAGCTGCCGTCGCCCGCCGGCGTGTACACCGAGCGCTTGTTCGGCTCGACGACGACGAGGTTCGCGCCCTCCTCCTCCACCGTGATCGAGTAGCTGCCGTCCTTGAGCACGTACGTGCCCTTGACGGCGAAAGCCGGCACGGCGGCCAGCAGGAGCGCCGCGACGAGCGCGGCACGGGCGATGGTCTTCATGCGTTTCCCCTGTGTACCGTCCGATCCGGCGGCCGGGCGAGCGTAGCAGTCGTGCGGCCGCCGGCGTTCCGCCGCCTGTCAGTCGCCCGTCCCGACATTGCTGCTCGGTTACGGCGACGGCGATGCGGGTGCCCGGCGAAACGCGGGTCCGGATCGTCGCGTCGATTCACGCGCCGCGGGCGCATGACCACGTCGACGAATCAATCCACCGCTGCGGGCACGCTCGCGTTGCCGCCATACATCCCCGAGCGATCGAAACAGCAGATGCGCCGCTTGCCCTGCGCCAGCATGTCGCAGGCGGTGGCGATGCGGCGCTCGCGCGTCTCGGCCTTCTTCGCGCTGCCCAGCCACTGGATGAAATCGCGACGGGCGATTGTGGTCAGGCTGTCCCACTGCGCCTTCGCGGCAGGTGTCGCAGCGAGCGCGGCGCGCAGGTCGGGTGGCAGGCGCGGCTCGGGTTCCTTCGCGGCCGGCACGATCGACAACGCGACCGTATCGCCGACAGCGACACCCGCCGCCTCGCGCAGCGCACGCGGCACCTTCAGCCAGTGGCAGCCCCTGCCGTCCGGCTCGAGCGTCGCCGCGAACACGACGCCGCCGAACGTGCCCTCCACGCTCGCCAAGCCACGCGACGGCAGCCGGGCACTCGCCGCCGCGGGCAGCACCAGGAAGCTCCAGGTCGCACCCTTCGGCTGCGCGGGCCGCCGCAGGCGTGCTTCGAATTCGATGGATGCGCCCCGCTCCGCCATGGTCCGTCTCCCGGATGTCGCGCCGTCGCGCGATGGCGTCGAAAGTAACGCGCCACCGCGACCGTGGACGAGTGCCGCGTGGTGCGCTCCACGGCCTGAGACCGCGCCTTGCGACAATGCCGGCCGTTTTCGCTGCGCCCGGAGAGCTGGATGCCTGTCGTCACCATCGTGCTGGTCTTTCTTCTGACGGTGGTGGTCACCGGTTTCATAGGGCGCCTCTTGCCCATCAAGGCGCCAATGCCGCTGCTGCAGATCGGCGCTGGCGCGCTGCTCTCGGCGTTCGGTTTCAACGTCGAGTTCGACCCGCACCTGTTCCTGCTGCTCTTCATCCCGCCGCTGCTGTTCCTCGACGGTTGGCGCATCCCCAAGGGCGCGTTCTTCCGCGACTGGAAGCCGATCCTCGCGCTCGCGATCGGACTCGTGTTCTTCACCGTGCTGGGCATGGGCTGGTTCATCGAATGGCTGGTGCCGGCGATGCCACTGGCCGTGGCGTTCGCGCTCGCGGCCATCCTCTCGCCCACGGATCCCGTTGCCGTCGGCGCGATGACCGCCAACGCGCCGCTGCCGCCGCGCGTGATGCACATCCTCGAAGGCGAGTCGCTGCTCAACGACGCCACGGGACTGGTGTGCTTCACCTTCGCCGTGACCGCCGCGATGACCGGCGTGTTCTCGCCGACCGTCGCGTCGATCAGCTTCCTCAAGGTCGCGGGCGGCGGCGTGGTTGCAGGCGTGCTGGTCGCGGCGATCGTCGGCCGGCTCAACCGCTGGCTGGTGCGGCGCGCGGGCGAGGAGCCCGGCATCCAGATCCTGGTCAGCCTGCTGATCCCCTTCGCCGCCTACCTCGCCGCCGAACATGTCCATGTGTCGGGCATCCTCGCCGCGGCGGTGGCGGGCATCGCGATGCACTACGGCGAGCTCTCGGGCCGCCCGCTCGCGGCCACTCGCATGCAGCGCACGGCCGTGTGGGACACCGTGCAGACGGCGCTCAACGGCATCATCTTCGTGCTGCTGGGCGAGCAGTTGCCGGCGATGATCCGTCGCCTGCCCGAGGCCGCCGAGGCCAGCGGCAGCGGCAACGACGTGCTGCACCTGATCGGCTACGTCGTGGTGATCACGCTGATGCTCGGGGCGCTGCGCTTCGCGTGGGTGTGGGTATCGATCCGCCTGACGATCTTCCGCGCCGCCATCCGCGGCGAGCGCGTCGAAGCGCCGGCAACTCGCCTGCTCGCCATCATCGCGACCGCCGGCGTGCGCGGTGCGATCACGCTCGCCGGCATCCTCACCCTCCCGCTCGCGCTGGCCGACGGCACGCCGTTCCCGGCGCGCGACGTCGCCGTGTTCATCGCGATGGGCGTGATCCTGCTCTCGCTGCTGATCGCGAGCGTGGGCCTGCCGCTGCTCGCGCGCGGCCTCGAGGAACAGCTGCCCGAGCCCGAGCGCCGCGACACCGAGGCCAATGCACGCATGGCCGCGGCCGAGGCCGCGCTGCGCCGCATCGACAAGGTGCTGGCCACGCCGCTGACCGATCCGCAGGAGGAAGCGGTGCGCGCCGAGGCCGCCGTCACCGTGCGCGACGTCTACCAGCGCCACATCGACTACGGCGACCTCAGCGGCGAATCCGCGGAGGACATGCAGCGCGTGGCCGATGCCGAGCGTCGCCTGCGCCTGGCCGCGCTCGACGCCGAGCGCGACACGCTCTATCGCCTGCGCCGCGCGCTCGTCATCGACGATGAGGTGCACCAGAAGCTGGTGCACGAGATCGACCTGATGGAAGCCACGCTGACCGCGAAAACTGCCCACTGACCGCGCGGCGGCGCTCCGGCAGAATCGCGGCTTCGATTTACGGAGCCGCAGGATGCGCCACTTCGCCGTCGTACTCGTTCTCGCCGCGTTGGCCGGCATCGCCCAAGCGGCCGGTCCGCTGCCCGTGCATCGGCCGCAGGGCGTCTACCGGGAGGACGACCCGGCCGCCGCCGCGATGCGGCCGCCGTCCGGCAATCCGTTCGCCTATCGCCGCTATCTCGACGCCGTCATCCAGCAGAGTCCGGACAACGTGGCGGCGCTGGTGGCACGCGCCTACCTGCTGAAGAACTCTGGACAGGTGAAGCGAGCACGGCGGGACTGGGAGCGCGCCGCGGCGGCCGCGAAGCCCGGGAGCCCGCAGGAGCGGCACCTGCAGTGGTCGCGCGGGTGGGGCCATTACGACCTCGGCGAATACGAGGACGCGTTCGAAGACTGGCGTCGCGCGCTCGCCGCGCATGGCGGCCGCCCGTTCTGGGTGCCGCATACGATGGCCCTGCTTTACTGGACCACCGGCGACCGGGACACCGCAGTCGCCTGGTACGACGCGGCGGTGGCCACCAATGGCGATTGGGCGACCGAAGACGGCTTCGAGGCCCGCACCGATTCCTGGCGCCCGCAGCAGCGCGAGCGCATGCGCGAGGCCTTCGCCGCGTGGAAGCAGCGCCGGGCGGCGCTCGCCACGCCCTGACGCGACTGGTCCGACCTGCGCGGCGCGCCCCTCAGTGAGCGCCGCGCGGCGCCCAGCCGTCCTCAAGCATGCGCGGCCGGCAGGCGTACCAGCCGCCGGCCGCCTGCAGCACGATGCAGCCGGCGAGGAAGGCCACCGGTGCATGCCAGCCACCGGACGCATCGCGCAGCGCGCCGACCACGAACGGCCCCGCGCAGGCCAGCAGGTAGCCCATCGACTGCACGAAGCCCGACAGCCGCGCCGAGCCCGCCGCCGAGCGCGTGCGCAGGTTGATCAGGGTGAGCGAGAGCGGGAACGTCGCACCCGCAAGGCCCAGCAGCGCAGCCCAGAGATCGGCGAACGCGAGCGGCGCGATCAGCAGGCCCGCGTAACCGATCGCATGCAGCACCAGGACGATCGCGACCAGCCAGAACGGCTGACGCATGCGCGCGGCCAGCACCGGCACCACGAACGTCGATACCAGCCCGACCGCCGAGTACACGCCGAGCAGCGCACCGCCCCGTGCCGGCGAAGCGCCCGCGTCGACCATCCAGCGCGGGATCCAGGTGAACATCGCGTACGTGATGAGCGAGGTCATGCCCATCAGGGCGCCGAGCGACCAGGCCACCGGCGAGCGCCAGACGCGCGCATCCGCCGGCGGCGCGACGTGCAGCGCGTCGTGGCGGCCGTCCGCTTTCGTGCGCCGCAGCAGCGGCCACAGCGGCAGCACCGCGAGCAGCGCCGGCAGCGCCCAGGCGCCGAGCGAGACGCGCCAGCCGAAGGCCTCGGCCATCGGCACGGCGACGAAGGCCGGCAGCATCGTGCCGAGCTGCAGCGACGTGATGTACATCGCGCTGGCGCTGCCGATGCGGTCGGAGAAATAGCGCTTCACCAGCGGCGGCAGCACCACGTTGCCAATTCCCATTCCGGCCAGCGCGACGAACGACGCCGCCACCAGCCCGACCGGCCCCGCCACGCACGCGCGTACCAGCAGGCCGATGCCTGCCAGCAGCATCGCCAGCGCCGTGGTGCGCTCGAGGCCCAAGCGCGCGTCGATGCGCGGCGTCGCCACCGCGAACACCGCGAACGCGGCCGGCGCGAGCGTGCCGAGGATCGCGGCCACCGTCGTACCGAAGCGCAACGATTCGCCGACCGACGCGAGCAGCGGCGTCAGCGAGGTCACCGCGGTGCGGAGGTTGAACGCGGCGAGCACCAGCGCCGCCAGCGCCAACAGGCGCCCGCGCCAGGAATGGCGAACGGTCATCAGGGGAGTTCCATGCGACGGCCGCGAGCGCGGCCGTGGAACGTTATTGTCGACGATCGCCGCTCACGGCGACCTGCATCCGCCGGATCGCTGCGTGCCGCGACATCCCCGATGCGCCGCGATCAGCCGGCGACGCCCTCGACCGCGCGGTCCAGCGCCGCGATGTCGATCTTCGTCATCGTCATCATCGCCTCGAAGGCGCGACGCGCCGGCTCGCCGCCCTGCGACATCAGCTCGGTCAGCCGGCGCGGCGTGATCTGCCACGACAGCCCGTAGCGGTCCTTGCACCAGCCGCAGGCGCTGGGCTGGCCGCCGTTGTCGACGATCGCGTTCCAGTAGCGGTCGGTTTCCGTCTGGTCGTCGGTGGCGACCTGAAAGCTGATCGCCTCGTCGAACTTGAACGCGGGGCCGCCGTTGAGCAGCAGGAAGCGCATGCCGAGGATGGTGGCCTCCACCATCAGCACGCCGCCCTTCTCGCCCGCGGGGTAATCGCCGGGCGCGGTATGCACGGCATCGATGCGGCTGTCGGGGAAGGTCTCGGCGTAGAAGCGCGCGGCCGCTTCGGCATTGCCGTCGAACCACAGGCAGGGCTGGATCTTCGGAATCATCGCGGCGGCTCCATGGGCGGAGCCGCGACGATAACGCCGTGCGCGCCGCGGGCCATGCGGCGGCGCGTCACGACGGCGGTCACCAGATGCGGACGCGATCCTCGGGGGCGCGCCACATCGGCTGGCCCGGCTTCACGCCGAAGGCCTCGTAGAACTCGGGGATGTTCGACATCGGGCCGAGCACGCGCCACTTCGCCGGCGCATGCACGTCGGACAGCAGACGCTGGCGCAGGCGCTCGTCGCGCTGCTGGCTCATCCAGCCCAGCGCATAGCCGAGGAAGTAGCGCTGCGTCGGCGTCAACCCGCCGATCGACTTGCCCTCGCGGTACTGCGCGGTCTTCTTGAATGCCTCGAGGCCCAGCAGCACGCCACCGTAGTCGGCGATGTTCTCGCCCAGGCTCGCCTTCCCGTTGATGTGCAGGCCTGGCAGCGGCTCGTAGGCGTTGAACTGCTCGGCCATCTTCTGCGCGGCGACGGTGAAGCGCTCGGCGTCTTCCTTCGTCCACCAGCCCGACAGGTTGCCCTGGGCGTCGAACTGCCGGCCCTCGTCGTCGAAGCCGTGCGTGATCTCGTGGCCGATGGTGCTGGCCGCCGCATAGCCGTAGGCCACCGCGTCGTCGACCTCCGCGTCCGGCACCCCCGGCACCATGAAGATCGCCGCGGGCAGCACGATCTCGTTGTTGGACGGGTTGTAGTACGCGTTGTACGTCTGCGGCGTCATCTCCCACTCGGTGCGGTCGACGGGCTTGCCGAACTTCGACAGGTTGTCCTGGAACTGCCAGCGCGCGGCGTTCATCACGTTGGCGGCATAGGAATCGCGGCCGACCACCAACGCCGAGTAGTCCTTCCAGCGATCCGGATAGCCGACCTTCGGCGTGATCGAGGCAAGCTTCGCCAGCGCCTTCGTCTTGGTCGCCGCGCCCATCCAGTCCAGGCGCTCGATGCGCTCGCGATAGGTATCGCGGATCGCGTCGACCATCGCGGCGTAGCGCTGCTTGCTGGCCTCGGGGAAGTATTCCTTGACGAACAGGCGGCCCAGCACCATGCCCATCGCGTCGTTCTGCTCGTCGAGCACGCGCTTCCAGCGCGGACGTGGCTCCTGCTGGCCGGACATCGCGCGGCCGTGGAAATCGAAATGCGCGCGGTCGAAATCGCTCGACAGGTACTCGGCGTACGCATCGACGAGGTGGTAGCGCAGGTAGTCCTGCAGCACGGGTAGCGGCGTCTCGCGCAGCAGCTTCTCCTCGGCGGCGAAGAACTCCGGCTGGCCGACGATCACGTACGAGGGCTTCAGCCCCCAGCCCGCGAGGCGCGCGGTCCAGTCGATCGACGGCGTGTACTTCGCCGTCAGCTCGGCCGGCGACATCTTGTTGTAGTTCTTCTCGGGGTCGCGCAGGGCTTCCAGGCGGCGCGAGGCCTGCGCCAGCGCGGTCTCGAAGGCCATCACGCGATCGGCCGCGGTCTTCGCGTCGGCGGGTGCGCGGCCGAGCAGCTCGAACGTGCGCGCGAGGTGCGCGACGTAGGCGGCGCGGATCTTCGCCACGCCGGCCTCGGTATTGAAGTAGAAGTCGCGCTCGGGCAGGCCCAGGCCGCCCTGGCGCAACTGCACCGCCATGGTCGCGCTGTCCTTCTCGTCCTGGCTCACCCCGATGCGGAACAGGCCGCCCACGCCGATCGGCTTGAACGCGAACACCGTGTCCAGCACGTCGGCGGTCGATCGGACCGCATCGATTCGCGCGAGCTCGGCGTCCAGCGGGTGCACGCCGAGGCGGTCGGCCCTGGCTACGTCCATCGCCGTGGCCCAGAAGTCGCCGATGCGGCGCGTGTCGGCATCGGCCGACGGGCCGGCCGTCGCGGCCGCCTCACTGATCGTTCGCAGTCGCGCGTAGAGCTCCTCGTTGACCTCGTTGCCGATGCCCCAGGCCGACTCCGACTTCGGGATCGGATGCGCCTTCAGCCAGCCGCCGTTCGCGTACTCGAAGAAGTCGACGCCGGGATCGACCGAGGTGTCGAGATGCGAGGCGAGGAAATCCGGGCGACCGGCCGCATTGGCCGTGGCGAAGAGCGCGAGCGTGGCGACGAACAGGGCGTTACGGAAGAAGGCGCGGCGCTGGCCCATCGGGCACTCCGGGAACATGGCGGAACGCGCACTCTGTCGCGGCGGCGGCACGGGGCCAAGCCCCGAACGTCACGCCGCGCGCCGCAACACGTTCAGCATGCCGCACGACCCGGCGCCGGCTCAGCCGTAGCGGGCGCGATGCCGTTCCAGCGTACCGGCCACGCGCTCGAGCGCCGCTTCCACCTCGCGCCCGAACCCGCCCTCCGGCAGCTCGCGCACGCTCGAATGCGCAGCGCAGACGATGCGCGTATCGGCCCAACGCCTTGCGAGATCGCGCGCCCAGGCGGCGTAGGCATCGGCGGCGCCCGCCTGCGGCTTGAGCGCGCGGCCCAGCATCGGATGCATGCGCAGCGACGATGCCGGCAGGAAACTGCCCAGCAAGCCCGGCGCGGCCATCACGTTGAAGGTGTCGTCGACATGGACGATGCGGCTCGCGCGGTCGCGCACGACCACGGACGCCACGTGCACGCGCTCGTCCACGCAGACGAAGTCCACGCCGTCCGGCACCGACAGCTCCAGCGTGTCGGCGAACGCATGGTCGTCGCCCCATGCCTCCACCGGCACGCCCGCCCAGGGCAGCGCGGGGAACCGGCGGCGGTGCCGCTCGGTGCCGTGCAGCGGCGCCAGCGGGAACAGCGCATGCGTAGCCTCGACGTGCATGGTGTGGAACGGATGCACGTGCACCACGGCCGCCACCTTCTCGCCGTTGCCGGTCAGCGCCATCAGCTGCGCGCGCTCGTCGTCGTCCAGGTCGCAGCCGTCGATGACGATGAAGCGCCCGTCGGCACGCTTCACCACCGACATGTGCGTGCCGATGTTCAGCACGCCCGCGATGCGGTACGTGCCACGGATGTTCCAGAAGGTGTCGGCGAGCTTGTCCATGCCGCACAGCATAGGCGGCGGCCGTGAAGCGGCGGCCAGCGGGCTGGCCTTCGCCGGTCATGGCGACGCCGCGACGGCCGGATGCCTGCGCGACGCGGCACTCAGGCGCCGGGCGACGGCGGCCGCTTCCACGGATCGTAGGGGCCGTCGGGATACCACGGCACGGCATCGCTGGCGCGACGATGGGTGCCGGTGGGAACCGACAGCGGCGGCCAGCCTTCGTGGCGCGGCGGATCGTGCGGCCGCGCGTCCGTCTTGCGTGCGAACGGCTGGTCGAGCGGGTGCAGCAGCGTGTGGACGAAGTTGCTCATACGGCCTCCTCGCCGGGGGCCCTCCATTCCGCGGATCGTCCGGTCCGCACGCGCCCCTGGCGATCCGATTCTTACGCCGCCGGGCGCAGCGCGCACGGACGCTCGCCGCACGAGTTCAGCCATGCGTTCGCTATGTCACGACGGCCGTAGAAGCACGTGCTTCAGCCGGCGAGAAGGCGCTCCACCTGTGCGTCCTTCTCGTGCCACAGGCCGTTCATCCACTGCTGGAAACGCACGCGGAACGCGCGATCGTTCTGGTAGTCGCCGCCCAGAAGCTCCGCCGGAATCGGCCGTTGCCGCACATGCATGCGGATCTCGCGGACCCGCCCCGCCAGGAGGTCGGCCAGCGTCGGGCGGCCGCCGGGGTAGGCGATGGTGACGTCGAGGATCGCGTGCAGGCCCTGCCCCATCGCGTCGAGCACGAAGGCGACGCCGCCGGATTTCGGACGCAGCAGGTGGCGATAGTCGGAGCCCTGGCGCGCGTGCTTTTGCGGCGTGAAGCGCGTGCCCTCGACGAAATTGACGATCGATACCGGAATCGAGCGGAACTTCTCGCAGGCGCGGCGCGTGGCCTCGATGTCGCGGCCCGCGAGCTCGGGGCGCCGGGCGATCTGCTTCTTCGTGTAGCGCCCCATGAAGGGGAAATCGAGCGCCCACCAGGCCACGCCCAGCAGGGGCACCCAGAACAGCTGGCGCTTGAGGAAGAAGCGCATCAGCGGGATGCGCCGGTTGAACACCTTCTGCATCGCGATGATGTCCACCCAGCTCTGGTGGTTGGCCAGCATCAGGTAGTGCCCGTGGACGTCGAGCGTCGCGTCCATCTCCACCCGCACCTGCGCAGGCGTGAAGCGGTCCACCATCCAGCCGTTGAAGCCGATCCAGCTTTCGGCGATGCCGGTGAGCAGCGGATTGCTCGCGCGTCGCAGGCGGTCGGAGGGCAGCATCGCCTTGGTCAACGCGACGGCCATCAGCGGCACGACGTGCACGATCGTGCTGAGCGCGATGAGCAGGAAAACGAAGGACAGGCGCAGCAGGGCCATGGATTCGCGGGCTTACGGGGGACGCCTATTGTGCCGCCGGCACGGCATCGGGGCCCTCACCCGGCGCGCGCAGTGTGACGGGTGCCGCGCGCGCGGGGCCGCGAGTCTGGCGTGGCGCGCCCGGTGATCGCGCCGCACGCCGCGGTGCGACGCGACGTCTCAACCCTCGGCGCGCTCCACCGCCGCGCGCACGACGTCGCCCGAGGCGTCCGCGCCGGCATGGCCCTGCAGCATCCGCGACAGCGAGACCGAGGCTTCCTCCTCGTCCTCGTCGCGGAAGTTGCCGGCGATGCGGCGGATCTCCTTCTCGATCGCGAAGAACGCGTCCAGCACCACCGGGTCGAAGGTGACGCCGCGCAGCTCGCGCATCATCTGCATCGCGCGTTCGTGCGGGAACGGGTCCTTGTAGCAGCGGCGGCTGATCAGCGCGTCGTAGATGTCGGCCACCGCCATGATGCGCCCCGACAGCGGGATCGCCTGGCCCTCCAGCCCCATCGGATAGCCCGTGCCGTCCCACTTCTCGTGGTGCGTGGCCGCGATCTCGCTGGCGACGGTGAGGAAGTTGTCGCCGTCGATGTGCCGCGACGTGCTGAGGATGATCTGCCGCCCGAACTCGGCGTGCTTGCGCATGATCACCCACTCCTCGGCGGTCAGCGCGCCGGGCTTGAGCAGGATGTGGTCGGGCACGCCCACCTTGCCGATGTCGTGCAGCGGCGCGGACAGGAACAGCAGGTGGATGTACTCGTCGGTCAGCACCTCGAGGTACTGGCCGGTGTCGCGCAGCCTGCGCGCGATGGCACGCACGTAGTGCTGCGTACGCTTGATGTGCGCGCCGGTTTCCGGGTCGCGCGTTTCGGCGACCGCCGACATCGATTCGATGGTGACCTGCCGTGCGTTCTCCAGCTGGCGCCGCCAGCGCTGCGCATGCCGCTGGTGCATCGCGAAGCGGATCGCGAAGCCGGTCGCCAGCACCACGCAGGCCACCAGCACCGGCACCGCGACGGGCAGCACCAGCCCCCAGCGCGCGAAAGCCACGTAGGCCGTGGCGCCGAGCGCCAGAAGCACGCCGGCGGTCGCGACGCCCAGCACGATCAGGCTGCGGCCGGCCAGGAACAGGCTGCCCTGCGAGGCCGCCAGCAACAGCGCGAGCAGCAGCGCCGCGGTCGGGCCCCAGTCGGGCGCGCGCAGCATGCGGTCGTCGAGGATGTTCTGCGCCAGCACCGACTGCACCTTCGCGCCGGAGAAGCTGCGGCTCACCGCGGTCGCGTGCAGGTCGTTGAGGCCGACGGCCGAGGAGCCCACGAACACGACCCTGCCGCGCAGGTCCTGCGGTGAATGCCGGCCGGCGAGCACATCCACCGCCGACACGCTCGGATAGCGCGACGGATCGCCGTCGAAGCGCAGCAGCGCGCGCCCGGCGCGGTCCACCGGGATCTCGTGCGTGCCGACCACCAGCGATGCGCCGTCACGGCCGGCCTTCACCTGCGCCGACGACACGTCCAGCGCGCGCATCGTCGCCGCCAGCGCGAGGCTCGGATGCATCACGCCGCGGTACTCGATCAGCAGCGGCAGGCGGCGCAGCCGGCCGTCGCCGTCCACCTGCATGTTGACGAAACCGTTGAAGCGGGTCTGCGAGGCGATGGTGTCGACGTTCTCCAGCACGCCGTGCGCGCGGTCCGGCGCGAGGCTATGCAGCGCGCCCTCGAAGCCGACGCCCGGACGGACCGGCGACGCTTCGCGCGTGGCGTGGTCGAAGTAGAAGTAGCGCGCGCCTACCACGCCGGCCTGCGCCATCTGCGCACCGAGATAGCCGTCGTTGTCGAGCAGGCCGTCGGGCACGCCGGAGAAGGCCACGTCGATGCCGAAGTCGCGCTTGTAGGTCTTCTGCACGTCCACCAGCGAGGCGCGGTCGGCCTCGGGCAGCAGCACGTCGAGCGCGATGGCCGACGGACGTTCCGCGGCGATGCGCTCGATCAGCGCGGCCAGGCGGTAGCGCGGCCAGGGCCACTGCCCCACCGCCGACAGGCTCACGTCGTCGATGTCGACCACCACCGTGTCCTGCGACGGCCGGTCGTGCGCGGTGGCGCGCACCAGCGCGTCGAGGATGGCGTTGTCGATGCGCTCGATCGGCGCGACGCGCAGCATTCCGCCGAGCCCCACCAGCAGCGCCAGCGCGACGCCCGCGAGCAGGAACAGCAGCCCCTGGTAGCGCGACGGACGCGCGGCCGATACGAGCGGCGGGATCATGCCGGCCTCCGTGCGGCGCTGCGCAGCGGGCCGATGCGGCGCGATGCGCTCACAGGACGAAGATCTCCGCGCGGCGGTTTCGCGGCTCGGGCACGCCCGGGCGCGTCGGCACCAGCGGCGCCTTGTCGCCGAAATAGTCGACCTGCACCGGCAGGTCGGGGTCGATCTGCTTCAGGATCGCGGCCACGGCGCGTGCGCGCTCGGCCGACAGTTGCAGGTTGTACTGCGGCGTGCCCACCGAATCGGTGTAGCCAAATACGGTCACTTCCGTCGGCAGGCGCTGGCGCACGGCCTCCAGCACCTTGGGCAGCATGCGACGCGACTCGGGCGTCAGCTCCATGCTGTCGAACCTGAAATTGAGCACGAAGCTCAGCGGTGCGCTGGGCTGGGCGTCCAGCAGCGCGCGGTGCTTCTTCTCGAAGGCCGCGCGCTCGCGCGGCGAGAGCTTCTTCGGCACGCCGCGCGCATCCACCTCGACGCTGCCCCAGGCTTCGTCCACGCGCTCCTGCGCCTGCCCGTTGCCGACCACCACCGCGCCCACCTTGCCGCTCTGGTCGGGCATCAGCGTGACGCGCGTGGGCGCCGCCGAACAGGCCGACAGCAGCACGGCGAACGAAAGCGCCGCGACGGCACGCCAGCCGCGGCGAAGGCCCTGCAGGTTCATGGGATCAGCCGGCCTCGACGAGGAAGCGCGTGCCGCGCACGCCCACCGTGGCCTTCGGCGTTTCGACCTTCACGGTTTCGGGCGCCATCTTGCCGATCTTGCCGGACTCGTAGATCGCCGCGCCCTTGCTCATGTACAGCGAGAAGCCGTACTTGCCGGCCTTGGGCTGGAACGCGTAGTCGCGCACCTGCACGTCGGCACCGCCGCCGAGCGTGAGCATGGTGCCGTCGGTGAACACGATCGCCGCCGTCGCGCCGGGCGCGGTGACGATGCGGTCGGCGACCTGCAGCTGCGCGCCGCTCGCGACCTCGCGCGACGTCCCGCCCTGCATCACGGTGACGCGGCCGGACACGCTCTTGACCAGCGCGACATGGGGCTCGGCCGCGAACAGCGGCATCGAGGCGCAGAGCAGCCATCCAGCAACCAGAAGAGCCAGGACCCTGTTCATCGGTACACCCCTGTAATCGGAAATCCGGTGCCGCGTGACGGCACCCCTCGATAGCGGCATCAGTCCCGATGGCTTCAGTATCCCTTCTTGCCGAACCGGGGCCGCATTCCGGGCATCTCCGATGCCGTGCGTGACGTATAGCCCGTTTCCCGCCGCCGCGCGCGGGCCGATGCGCGAACTGTGATCCGGCACGATGGGTGCCTAAGGCGCGTCGTGCCGGCGTGAAGCGCGGCGCCGGATTTTCGGGCGGCTGCAACTGCAGCATCGCGAACGCCGCGGCCGGCGCGGTCCGGTATCGCGGCTCGCCTGCCCGTCACGCGTCGCCGCGCAGCTCGCGCCCTTGCCGACGCTCCGTGCAGGGCGGAGCATCGACGCCCCGCCGCCCTTCCCGGCGGCACCGACGCGGGAACCCTCCGATGCGCCTCGCAACCTTCCTGCCCCTGGCGCTGCTCGTGGCGAGCGGCATCGCGGGCGCACAGGACCATCCGACGATCCCGGAACGCCCCGCCGCGCTGAAGGCGCTGGACGGCGACTGGGTGATGACCGGCGACGTCATGGGCGAGCCGGTGACCTACCGCATGCACGGCGGGCCGACGCTGCAGGGAGCCTTCACCGAGATCCACATGGACGACGTGCAGCGGCCCTCGCAGTACGAGGCCCGCGTGCTGATCGGCTACGACGCCGACAGCCGCAGCGTGATCGCGCACTGGATGGACAGCTTCGGCGCGAAATACTCGATCCCGCACGGCGCCGGCAGCCTCGACGACCACTCGATCCGCTTCACGATCCCCTACGCGAGCGGCCCGTTCCGCGACACCTTCACCTACAGCGCCGACACCGACAGCTGGCTGTTCGTGCTCGAAGCGGGCCAGCCCGACGGCAGCTGGAAGCACTTCGCCCGCTACGAGGTCCGCCGCCCCTGACGGGCGGCGACGCGATACACCGCCCACCCGAGGGAGGCCCGCCATGACAAGCCGAGTCGCCACCTGCACCTGCGGCAGCCTCGTCGCCCGCACCGAAGGCGAGCCCCTCCGCGTCTCCGTCTGCCACTGCCTCGACTGCCAGCGGCGCAGCGGCAGCGTCTTCGCCGCGCAGGCGCGCTTTCCCGAGGAGAACGTGCGCATCGAGGGCGCCACGCACGAGTACGTGCGCAAAGGCTCGGACGGCTCGGCCACGTTCTCCTTCTGCCCGCACTGCGGTTGCACGGTGTTCTACCGGCGCGCCGCCGAGCCCGGCTGCATTGCGATCCCGATCGGCGCGTTCGCCGATCCCGGCTTTCCGCCACCTGCGATCGCCGTCTACCACGTGCGCCAGCATCCCTGGCTGACGCTCGCGGACACGATCGAGCAGTACGAGTAGACGTTTACTGTGGCGCGCCGGGTTGCCGGTCACGTCCCCGCCAACCCGCGGCGCGCCGGCGGCCGCGTGATCCCCGTCTGCATCTGCGCCGAGAGATCCGACACAGGCCCGCGGTTCCATCGGGGTGCCGCCGCCTCCGGATTCACGAGAGGCACCGGCTTATCACGGCACGTCTGCGCCGCGGCCACGCGCTTTGGCGCTACACCGGCGCAAAAAACATCAGATACACCAGCCGCCCGTTCTCCAGGCTGTCGCCGAAGCCGCGGCCGGCGGTGTGCCACAGCCACGGGCGCAGCAGGACGAGGCGGTTGAAGCGCATGGGCACGGTCATGGTGGTTTCCCATGCGCTCTCGTCCACGCTGTCGCGCTCGATGATGTCGCGGAAGGCGTCGTCGTAGCTGGCGTAGCCGAGCTTGGCGACTTCCTCGGGCGTCATCGGGCGGCGCTCGGTGCCCGTGCGTCGATGCTTGAAGAAGTCGGTGCCGCCCTGGCAGTCCTCGGGGCGGCTTAGGTATAGGATGCCGGACCAGTGGCCGGGGTCGACGTGCACGCCGGCGCGGCCGACGTCGGACGCGAGCGTGATGCGGAACTTCGCGTAGGAGCCGGGCGGCGTCATCGGGCCGAGGCGCTCGCCGGTGAGCTGCGAGATGTATTCGGCCAGGCCGTCGATCTCGAGGCGTTCGAGCGAGTTGCGGCCGGGGAAGGCGCCTTCCTGCTCCGGATAGGTGAGCTTGAGCGCGGCGTCGCGGAAGGCCCACGCGTCGGCGTCGGGCAGGAAATCGTCGACGACGATCAGCGAGGTGGGCATGGCGGCGGGATCCCCTGGCGGCGCCGAACGGCGCCGCGTCCGCCCGATTAGGCCAGAGCGCTCGCGGGGCCCGCAACGGCGCCGGCGGACGCGAGCGACAGCAGGCCGCGGGCGAAAAGGCGGTGGCTGGATTCGAGCGCGTGCATGTCGCGGCCGTCGAGCGCGCTGCACGGCTGGCCGACGAGCTGGCGCAGCGCAGCGAGTGCATCGGGCGCGAGCGTGGTGCTGGCGTAGTCGCAGTGGACGCGGCCGGTCACGGGGTCCAGCGCGCGCACCAGCGGGCCGAACTGCACGTGCATTTCGTCGAACGCGGGCGGTGCGGGACGCGGGCTGTCGATGGCGTCGAGCGCATCGCCGAGCGCGCGGCCGAAGGCGGCCAGCGAGTGGCGCTCGCGGACCAGCGCGGCGCCGCGTGCGCACTCGTCCGCGACCGCCTGCGGGCGCGCGAGGTCGGAAAGGATGCGTTCGGCGACGGCGCGGTAGGCGGACGGATCCTGCTCGCCCTGCGGGCCGGGCACCATGTCGAAACTCTCGTGCACGCGGAGGCCGTGGCCGGCCGGCAGCAGGAAGCGCAGGTTGCCGGCGCCGTTCGTATGGAACGGGCAGCCGTTGTGCACGGATTCGAGCGCGTAGAACCCGAACGACTCCGGCACCGGCCCGTAGGCCAGCCCGAAACGGCAGGCGCGCATCACCTCGAACAGCGCGCGCTGGCGCAGCAGCGGTACTTCGAGGAAGTAGTCGTCGCAGCTGCGGCCGGGCGGCAGCATGCCGTCGAGCGCGGCGCGCAGTTCGCGGCCCAGCGCGCCCTGCGGGATCAGCAGCGCGATGCGCGGCAGGCGCGCGGCGCTGCGCAGCATGTCCAGCCAGACCAGGACCGCGAGCGTGGCGAACCAGTCGTTCTTGCCCGGCTGCAGCGCATGGCCCCAGATCACGTCGCCATCGAGCGCGCGCCGCACGTTGGTCGGCAGATCGGCACCGATGGTGAAGCCGGGATGGCCGTCGGGCTGCTCGACGCAGGGCAAGGGCAGCGGCAGGTCGACCACCGCCTGCAGCCCTGCCGGGTTCAGGCACTCGCGGCGCTGCCAGTTCGGGAACGCGAAGAACGCGCGCAGCACGCGCGCGAGGTACGGCGAATTGGCGAGGTGCAGGTCGACATCGGCCGAGCCCATCCAGCTGCCCGCGCCGTAGGCGAGGCCGTGGTAGAGCATCGCGTTGCGCCGTGCCGTGCCGCGCGACGGTGCGCGCACCACCGACGTGGCCGCCGCGTCGTACAGCGCGACGTCGGGACGCGCATCGCCGTCGAGTGCGGCCAGCTGCGACGCGAGCGCGAGCGGAAGCAACGCCTCCTGCCCCTGCCCGCGCGGCGGCGCGAACGCACGCGTGTCCCAACCGCGGCGCGCGAGGATCGGCGCGATCGCGTCGTTGACGTAACCCACGGAGCCGTGGAACGGCGGGCCGCCGGTCTTGGAAAGCAGGAGCGCGATGGATTTCGACATGGCGCCCTATATACCCCGGCCACGCACTTTCGCGTCGCGTGTCCTCGCGCATCGGTACCGCTTCCACCGCCCCGTTCGCGGCACCACACTGCGCCGCACCCGCAGTGCGTCGCCGCCGTGGCATCGCGTTGCCCATCGAACACGCTGGAGCCCGCATGGATGTCGACGCCCTGAAGGAATTCTGCAGCGCGCTACCCGGCGCGGCCTCGAAACTGTTCGGGCCGCCGAGCAATGTGCTCGTCTACTACGCGCGCGGCAGGAAGTTCGCGTATTTCAAGACGAGCGAGCCCGAGCGCTGGCGCTTCAGCATCCGCACGACGCCCGAGCGCTTCCTCGAGCTGACCGACATCCCGGGCATCAAGCCCGCGCGGTTCCTGGCGCGGTGGCATTGGGTAACCATCGTCGACGTCGCCCGCGTGCAGGACGACGAGCTGCGCGGGCTCGTCAGCGCATCGTACGAGCGCGCGACGGCGAGCCGGCGGGCGACGGGCCGCGGCGCCCGACGCGCTTGAGGGACGCAGCGACGCGCCCATCGGCTGACGACGGATCGAAAGCGCTGCCTGCGCGTTGGGACGTGAAACCTCGCCGCGCAGAGGAATGGCGCCGTGCTGGCGAACCGACGATCCAAGCGCAGTGCGCGTGCGCGCCGCGCGGGAATAGAGCCCGATCAGCAGGAGATCGGCGATAGCCGGCTGGGCGCAGCGTCAGCCCGCGACGACGTCGACCAGCCGTGCCGGAACCCAGCCCGACTTGCAGGAACCCCGATAGGGACGCGGCGTGGCGACGGCGCCCGAGACGCCGCAGTCCGCGCCCACCGTCGGCGGCACCACCACGCTCTCCCACGCGCCGTCCGGCGACGCACCGCAGAGGTAGACGGCGTCGCCCGCCGCGAGGCGCACCGCGGTGCCCGCACCTTCGCCAGGCGCCAGCCGTACTGCCACGGCCGACGTCACCACGCCCAGGCTCGGGCATGCGTCGATGTCGGGCTGGCGATGCGCGCCGATGACGACCGGCACCGCGCCCGCGGCGGGACGCGCGGCCGCAAGCGTGGGGAAATCCGGTCCCACCACGATGCAGCGGCTGCGATCGGACCAGGTCTGTACCGGCCCGGTGAACGCGATCTTCTTTCCGACCATTGGCGCCAGTGCCGCCTCGTCGGCCTCGTCGACCATCACGCAGAGCGTTCCGCTCGCGGATTCGACCCAGTACTGGCCCGATGCGTACGAGAGGACGCCCGACACGGAACCGGGTGCAGTGCCAACGACTTTCGTCCCCGCGTGCGCGCCGAGGCTGGAGAGAGCGAGCGCGATTGCGAAGCCGGTCGTGCGGAGCATGCGGAGTGCCGTTGATCGAAGGGTGCGCGAGTGTAGGGCCTGGAACGCCGACACGTTCGCGCTGCATGTCGCGTCGTGAGGAACGTCGCAGTCGCGACATCGACGCGGCCGCGCATGGCCGCAAGCCACTGTCTGACCGCTCGCTACCACGGCGCCGCGCCTGCGCGACACGCGACGTCGCCACGGCATTCGTGGCGACGATGTCCCGTGGCCTGTCGACGCGTGGATCGCCCGAGCCGCCGACTGCCGGATCGCTTCTCAGTGAGCGAGCGTGTCGCCGCGCTCCCCATGCGAGACGCGGCCGTCGTTTCCGAGGCGCGCAAGGCAACCCTGCGCTTCCAGTGCCTCGATGCTGGCCTCCGGCTGGCAGGCATCGAACGCTGCCATGCGGCCCGGGCCGAGGCCCACCCAGCGGTCGCGGCCTTCGCGCTTGGCGCGGTACAGCGCGGCGTCGGCGACGCGCAGGCTCAACGACCAGTCGCCCACGCGGCCCGGCCACAGCGGGAACAGGCTCACGCCGGCGGACACCGTGAGCGTCACCGTCCCGCTCGCGCGTACCAGCGGCTGCGCGCGCAGCTGCTCGCGCACGCGCTCGAACAACGCCGCCGCTTCCGAGGCGGACGTGTTCGGGCAGACCCACAGGAACTCTTCGCCGCCCCAGCGCACCAGCAGGTCGCTGCCGCGCGCACAGCTGCGCAGCACGTCGCTGAAGTGCAGCAGCGCGTGGTCGCCGGCCTCGTGGCCGTGGACGTCGTTGATGCGCTTGAAGTGGTCGATGTCGAGCAGCATCACCAGCACCGGCTCGATGCGCTGGCCGTTCGCACGCGCCTCGGCCTGGGTAGCGGCGAGGCGGGCGCACCAGTCCTGCGCGTAGCGACGGTTGTGCAGGCCCGTGAGCGCGTCTTCCTCGCTCTGGCGGCGGATGGTGGCGTTGAGCTTCTCGAGCTCGCGGTGTTGCGACAGCGTCTCCGCGTTCCTGCGTTCCAGCTCGAGGTTGGTGCGCTTCCGGAAGCGGCTTTCGCGCATCTTCACCAGTGCGAGGGCGCCCAGCAGCAACAAGGCGGCGATCAGGCCGTAGCCCATCAGGCGCTGGTGCTGGGAAGCGGCTTCCAGCGCGGTGAGGCGCGCCTGCTGGGCCGCGCGGTCGCGTTCGGACTGCGCCAGCTCGCCCTCTTTCCGCGCGAGCGCCACGGCCGATTCGAGTTCGCCGATGCGCGTCTTGGATTCGACGTTGACGAAATCGTCGTTGGCGGCCTTGAACTCGCGCATCAGCGCCAGCGCCTCGCGATGCCGTCCCTGCGCATCGAGGTTGTCGATCATGCGCGGGTACAGCTCCAGCCGACGCGGCACGTTGTCGGACTGCTTGAACAGCGCCAGCGAGCGCGCGAACGCCGACGCGGCGGCGGCGCGCTGGCCGAGGTCGGCGTGGTTGGCGCCGATGTTCGAATAGACGATCGCCGCCTCGGGGATGGAACCGTCGCGCTCGAATTCGGCGGCGGCCTCGGCGAGCAGTGGCAGCGCCTCGCGCTGGCGGCCGGTCTGCTGCAGCACGTCCGCGATGTTGTTGAGCGACACGCCGACGGGCTGTCCGTTGGCGCGCGCGCTCGCGAGTGCCTCGCGATAGACCGCCTCGGCACGTTCGCGCTGGCCGGCGCCCATGTAGGCGGCGCCGAGATTGTTGAGCACTTCCGCGCGTGCGAGGCCCGGCTTGGGTTTCGCGTCCCAGGCCTTCACCGCGCGCTCGCCGTAGGCGACCGCCTTCGGCCAATCCTGCATGTAGTTGAAAAGCCCGGTGGCGTTGTGCAGCAGCGCCGGGTCTTCCGGCTTGCCCAGCGCCTTGCCGACGCGCTCGACTTCGAGCATGGCCGCGACCGCCTCGGGCATGCGGCCCTGCTGGGCGGCGGTGATGAAGATGATCTGGTTGGCGTTGTACTCGACCAGGTCGGGATGCTTGCGCACCTTCGACAGCGCGAGCCTGGCCACGCGCGAGGCGTCGTCGAGCGCCTGCATCTTCATGTACGAGGCGGCGAGCTGGCGCCAGAGCTCGGGGACGTTGGCGGCGTCGGCGGGCAGCGTCTTCTCGAGCCTGGCGAGGTCGGCTTCCAGCGCGGCGATGCGCTTGGCGTCCTTGGTCGACCAGATCGCGCCGTTGAGCGCCTTGAGCAGGCGCACCTGCTGCTCGGGCGTCAGCACGGCGTGCTCGCGCAGCGCGCTGCCGATCTCGACGGCCTTGGCTTCGTTGCGCGCGGCAACGGCGGCGTCGCCCAGCTCCAGGCCGAGTTCGACGACGGCGTTCTTGTCGGTGGCGGCGGCCCACACGGGCTCGCCGATCGCCAGCGCCTTCGCGGGGTCGCTCTTGCGGAGGACCTTGACGGTGGCGAGCACGTCGCCGCGCTGCGCCGCGGCGGCGGCCGGTGCGACGCCCGGCGAAACGGCGAACGCCGGCGTGGCCAGCAACGAAAGCGCCAGCGGCAGTACCGCACCGGCCAGGAAATCCAATCTGGGCATCGAACGAGTGCTTCTGCGGCCGCTCCTCGGCCCGACGCCGGTTTATCGACCGGGCGTCACAGTTCTGGAGCGGCCGTAAGCGGACGCGCCTGTCGCGCTCGGCGCATCAGGTCACGCGCTCGCCGGCGGCCACGCGCGGCGGCGTGACGTCGCCCGGCGCGGGTCGCAGCAGCAGCCGCCAACGGCCGGCGTCGCGCCGCAGCCGAAGGTCGCGATGGCGCACCAGGTAGAGCAGTGCGACCCCCGCCGCCGCCAGCCCGGACAGGGCGCCCGCACCCAGTGCCCAGCGCGCGCCGAAGGTGTCGGCGATCCAGCCCACCAGCGGCGCGCCGACCGGCGTGCCGCCCATCACCACCGCGATGCGTAGCGCCAGCACGCGACCGCGCATGCCGCGCTCGGTGGTGAGCTGCATCATCGAGTTGCTGGCGGTCATGAAGGTAAGCGCCGCCAGCCCGACCGGCACCAGCATCAGCGCGAAGGTCCACGGACCCGGCATCGCCGCGGCCAGCAACGCGGCGACGCCGAAGGCCGCGGCGGACGCGCACATCAGCACCATGCCCGGCACCGGCCGGCGCGCCGACAGCAGCGCCCCGCCCATCGTTCCCACCGCCATCGCCGAGGACAGCAGGCCGTACTGGCTGGAGTCGCCCTGGAACACGGTGACCGACATCGTCGAGATGAAGATCGCGAAGTTGAAGCCGAAGGTGCCGATCAGCGCGAGCATCACCAGCACGGCCATCAGGTCAGGCCGATGCCACACGTACCGGAAGCCTTCGAGCATCGCGCCCCGCGCGCGCTCGGGCGGCGGATCCGCGTACAGCTCGTTGATGCGCAGGCACAGCAGCGAGACCAGCACCGCCGCGTACGAGCCCGCGTTGACCATGAACAGCCAGCCCTCGCCCACGGCCGCGATCAGCAGGCCGGCGATGGCCGGGCCGACCATGCGTGCGCCGTTGAACGAGGTGGAATTGAGCGCGACCGCGTTGGCCACGTAGTCGTCGCTGACGAGATCGGAGACGAAGGTCTGCCGCGCCGGGGCGTCGAACGCGGTCACGCAGCCCAGCAGGAACGCGAAGCCGTACACCTGCCACAGCTCCACCACGCCGGTCAGCGTGACGATGCCCAGCCCCAGTGCCAGCAGCCCCGACAGCGCCTGCGTCCAGATCAGCAGCCGGCGGCGATCGAGGTGGTCGGCCGCCCATCCGGTGAGCGGCAGCAGGAGCAGCGGCGGCCCGAACTGCAGCGCCATCACGATGCCCACCGCGGTGGCGCTGTGGTCGGTGAGCTGCGTGAGCACCAGCCAGTCCTGCCCGACGCGCTGCATCCACGTGCCGACATTGGACACGAGCGCGCCCGCGGCCCAGACGCGGTAGTTGTAGATCCGTAGGGAAGAGAAAGTGCCGCTCACTGACGACGCAGGTTAGCGGCGCGTGGTTGTGCGGCGGGTCAAGACGAAGCACGCAGGCAGCGGCGACGCGGCCGGCATGCAGGCCGACGTGGTCAAATCGCCGACACGGGCCATGGGTGCAAACGGCGTCGCGCATGCGGCCCCGCGAGTCGAACTGAGGGCGGGGAGCACGCGGATGATGTTCATGATCGGCCAGGGCGAACGCGTGCAGGTGATCGGCCCGCCGCAACCGGACCACTGCGAGCGCTGCGGCGAACAGCGCGACTTCGTGCCGCGCCTGACCTACGCCTTCGGCCAGTTCGACCTGCTGTTCGGTTTCGTCTACGACAAGCGCTACGAACTCGTCTGCCCGGTATGCAACGGTGGCTGGAAGCTCGATCGGTGCGCCGCCGAACGCACCTTCGGCAAGCCCGAAATTCCGTTCCACCTCCGCTACGGCATCTGGGTGCTAGCCGCACTGGCCGCGGCCGTCGGCACCGCGGCGTATCTCTACCGCCACCGGGGCGGCTAGCGGCTCCGCGCCAGGGGGCTACCGCGTGCTGCATCGTCCAAACGTCGCAGGCCTGACGACGGTTACCGTTACCGACGACCTACTCGTCACGCGGCGCAACCGGCTCGAACTCTCGCCCGCCCCGAGAACCTGGCGTTTTCCCGCGAAAAACGCGTCTCTCCGGCGCTGCGGATGCACCCGCCGGGCACACGTATCCCGAACGTCCCGCTGAAGAAACGCACAGGCTGCGACGCGGCGAATTCCGGAACCTGCGGCCTCCCCCAACAAAAGGAGTCCCGCCATGAAGTACGCCAGTCTCGCCCTCGCCCTTGCCGTCTTCAGCAGCGGCGCGATCGCCGCACCCGCCGCCAAGGCCGACGCCGCGACCGGAAAGGCGAGCGTCGCAATGGACGCCGCGCAGGCCGGGGGCAAGGTGAAGTGCACGCGCGAACGCGTCACCGGCAGCAACCGCACCATCCGCGTCTGCCTGACCGAAGAGCAGGCACGCACGCTGACCGAGGAGCAGAAGATCGACCTGATCCGCAGCCAGCACGCCAACGCGAACGCCGGCGGCGGGGGCTGAGGCGAGCGCGCGAGTTCCCCGGAGCGGCGACGCCGGCAACCTCCCCGGCCGTCGCTCGCCGCTCCACTTTCCGGCGCAGCGGGCGCTCCGCCCGCCGCGCCGGCACGCGAACGGCGGGTCCCCGACACGGTGACGTTTTCACTGCGCGAAAGCGGCCGTGCCTTAGGCTGGCGCACCCCGCATTCGGTGCCCAGTCGTGGACCTCGGCGACTTCAACCGCATATTCGACAGCCTGCCCGGGCATTTCGCCCTGCTGCGGGCCGTGCCGGGCTATCCGGTGGTGGCGATGAGCCGCTCCCTGCGCGCCCTCTCGCGCGATCCCGACGGCGCGATCGGGCGGCCTCTTTTCGAGCTGTTTCCCGAAGCCCCGGAAGCCGCGGGCAGCAGCAGGCCGCTGACCGCCTCTTTCGAACGCGTGGTCCGTGAGCGCGCCGTCGATCGCAACGAGCAGCGCTTCGACCTGTTCGACGCGGCCACGGGGACCTACCGCGAACGCTACTGGACGGCGACCAACACGCCGGTCCTGGACGCGAACGGCGAGGTCGAATTCATCCTGCACCAGACCGAGGACGCGGCCACGGGTCGCCGACAGGGCTCCACGGCCATCCTCGATGCGATGACGGAAGGCGTGTTCACCGTCGATCGCCAGTGGCGCTTCAGTTACGTCAACCCCGAGGCGTATCGCATCCTGCGCGAGACGCCGGGATCGCTCATCGGTCATGTCGTCTGGGAACGCTTCCCCGGCGCCGAGGAGGCCTTCGGCGAGCACTACCGCCGGACCATGGACGAGGCGGTCACGAGCCGTTTCACTGCCTATTACGCGGGCCTCGACAGCTGGTACGAGGTCACCGCCTATCCCGCACCGGAAGGCATCGCCGTCTACTTCCACGACGTCACCTCGCACGTGCTCGCCGAGCGCGACCGCGAGCAGCTCGCCGCCGAGTCGGCGCGGCAGCGCCGCATCTACGAGGCCGCGCTCAACAACACGCCCGACTTCGTCTACGTGTTCGGGGTCGACCACCGCGCGATATACGCCAACGACGCGTTGCTCAAGGTCTGGGGCGTCGACGACGTGCGCGGCAAGACCTGGATGGACCTCGGCTACGAGCAGTGGCATGCCGACATGCACGACCGCGAGCTGGCCCAGGTCATCCGCACCAAGGCGCCGATCCGCGGCGAGATCCCGTTCACCGGCACCAACGGGCGCCGCGTCTACGACTACATCTTCGCGCCGGTGTTCGGCGCGGATGGCGAAGTGGTCGCCGTCGCCGGTACCACGCGAGACGTCACCGACCGCCAGGCCGCCGAGCAGATGATCCGCAGCCATGCCGAGCGCCTCGCCGAGGCCGACCGCATGAAGGACGAGTTCCTCGCCACGCTCTCGCACGAGCTGCGCAATCCGCTGGCACCGCTGCGCAACGGCCTGGAGATCCTGCGTCGCACCACCGACGCCGCGGCGCCGTCCGCGCGCATCCACGCGATGATGGAACGGCAGGTCGACCACCTCGTGCACCTCGTCGACGACCTGATGGAGGTCTCGCGAATCACGCGCGGCAAGGTCGCGCTGCAGGTCGAGCCGGTCGAACTCGCCACGGTCGTCGAAAGCGCGCTCGAGGTCGCCCAGCCCGCGATCGACGGGGGCGCACACCGCCTCCTCGTGGACATGCCGGACACGCCCGTCGTCCTGCAGGGCGACCGCGTGCGGCTCGCGCAGATACTCGCGAACCTGCTCAACAACGCAGCGAAGTATTCCGAGCCCGGAGGTTCGATATCGCTGGGCGCGTCGGTGGAGGGCGACGCGCTCGTCCTACGGATCACCGATACCGGCTTCGGTATGGAGCCCAGCGAGATTCCGCGCCTGTTCGAGATGTTCGCGCGCGGCGACCGCGTACGCGCCTCGCACCAGGGCGGTCTCGGCATCGGCCTGGCGCTCGCGCGGCGCCTCGCGGAGCTGCAAGGCGGGTCGCTCGACGCCACCAGCGAAGGCCCGGGGCGCGGCAGCACGTTCGAGCTCCGCCTGCCGCTGCCCGCGCAGGCGGCGCCGGCGTCCCGCGCCGACCAGCCCGAGGCCGTCGGCTCGCTGTCGATGCGCGTACTGCTGGTCGACGACAACGCGGACGTGGGCGGCAGCCTCGCCGAGACCCTGCGCCTGTTCGGTGCCGAGGTGCACCTGCTGCACGACGGCGCCGCCGCGCTGGACGCCTTCGACGGCGTCTCGCCCGACGTCGCCATCCTCGACATCGGCATGCCGGTGGTCACCGGTCACGACGTCGCACGCGGACTGCGCTCGCGCGGCGTCGTCATCCCGCTGATCGCGCTGACGGGCTGGGGCCAGGACGACGACCGCCAGCGCGCCCTGGCAGCCGGTTTCGACCACCACCTCGTCAAGCCCGTCGCCGTCCCGGAGCTCGTCCCGCTTCTAGCGTCGCTGCAGGCTGCCGATCGCGCTGGCGCTGCAGCGTCGCGCTGATGCTTCATGCCGCGGACGCGCCGCGCCGGCGGCGCCAGGTGCCGTGGGACATTTGCGGCGATGAGCGATCGACGCGCGCACCCGAGCCACGCGCCCGCACTGCGATCAGGGTGTCGCCGAATCCATCATGGCTGTGGTCCTTACCGAAATGCGTTCACCCTGCCCGCGCACGGCGCCATAACCCGCTGACTTACGTCGGTCGCCATCTGCCTGTCGGCGTTGAGCGCGGCATAGGGTTTCCGGTGCGGCCGACAAGGCGGTGAAGCTCCGTCGGCCGCACGTCCCGCTTGAGCTCGCGTTCGAACCAAGCCATCGCCTCGCCCATCGACCGGATCAGGTGCCTCCGCGTCGACGCCGAGATGCTTCTCCGTCCTGCGTGCCTCGCTGCCGATCAGAGTGTCCATAGCTGCGTGCGTGTAGTCCGCCCGTCGGACTGTGTCCGTGGCCTGCGAATCGCCGCTCGGGCAAGCCGAAGGTGTAGACGAACAGACGATGCTGTCGCGAGGGGCCGACCGCTCGTCCAGTGGCGCGACGTATTGGAAAGCAGGCCGCCCGAAGGCGGCCTGCGATGGCGCGGGACCGGTGGACGACCGGTCACCCGTCCCGCCGCGCCCGCCAACTTCGTCGCGATGCGTTGCGCAGCTCAGAAGTCCCAGCGCGCCGACAGCGTCACCGGCACCGAGACGCGGCTGCCGGTGTCGTTGATGTTGCCGAGGCCGAGGCCGGCGATGGCGCTGTCGTCGTCCTTGAGGTCGCCGACGTAGCGCACGCCGCTGGCGATGGTGAAGCTGAAACGGTCGGACACCGGCACGATCACGCCAGCGTCCAGGCCGCCGGTGGGGGACCAGCCGGACTGGTAGAACGGCGCATTCGCGATGGTGATCCCCGCCGCCGGGATCTCGAAACTGGCGCGGATGTCGTCGGTGCGCGTGGCGCCGATGCGGGCACCGAAGAACGGGCGCGCATAGCCGGCGGTGCCGAAGTAGTGGCGGTAGCCGATCTCGGCCGTCAGTGCGTCGTAGTCGCCGAAGCTGCCGTAGACCGGCAGCTCGGTGGCGAGCGCGGGCACGTAGGCGCCGCCCACCTGCACGCGGCCTTCGTCGGCGCGGGTCTGGCGCACCGAGCCGAAGATCTCCGAGCTGTCGCTCAGGCCGTAGCCGAACTCGAGGCCGGCGGTGGTGGCGAGGTCGTAGATGCGGTCGTGGCCGCGCGAGCCGACGCGCAGCTCGGCGGACACGCCGGCCAGCGCCGGGTTCAGCGGGCCGAGGTCGGGCACCGGGGCGGTCGCGCCGTCGTGCACGTCACCGCTGACCGGCACATCGACGCCGCCGACGATGCCGAACGAGAAGCGTCCGGCCTCCGGGCCCGCGGCATGCGCGGACGTGGCGACGAGGGCGGCAAGGGGGAGAAGAAACCAGGAAGTGCGCATGGGGAACTCCATATCCAGCGATCGGGGGCGTGGGCGCCATTGGCGGCGACGCGGAAAATACTGGGCGGCGCGGAGTTATCCGTGGATAAAGCGCCGATTTGTACAAACGCTGTACATGCGTGCGGCCGATTACGCCGGTGAACCGGACTGTTTCGACGGCACGGGCGGTGCGTCCATCGTGGGCTTCCGCCCGTTCGACGTTGGACTGTTGGCACCTTTCCATCGAGCCGTTGCGACAAGTGCGCGCGAACGGCCGCAAGGCCGCGGCGTTGCCCGTGACGCCGGTTGCGACAGAAGAAGGAGGCCGGACCACTGCCGCGGCCGGCCTCGTGGGTCGCCGCGCGATGTGGCGGTGCCGTCAGTCGCGTCGCCCGCCCCGAGCTGCCGCGGCGGCCGCCTGCAGGACGCGCACATAGTTCGGGCGATTGGCCGGCGCCTGCTTCGCCGCCGTCTCCAGTCCTTCGACATACGAGGCCACCAGCGCCTGCGCGTTCCACTGGTCGCGCAGCTCCGCCATGGTCGCGTCCACGGCGCCGCGCACGTGCCAGTCGACGTTCATGCCCTTCTCGGCTTCGTTGGCGAGGTCGATGACGCGCAGCAGGTGCGGCGTCACGAGTCCGACGACGGTGGCATTCATTCCTTCATCCCTGTTTCCAACCTGCGCAAAGCGTAGCGCGTCGCGGCGCTCGCGAGCCTACAACCGGTCGCAGTCAACGGACGTCCGCGATGCCGGCGTCCTCAAAGCAGATGCCGCAGCGTCGGCAGGTATTTCTCGCTGGAGCCCGTATTCACCGCCACCACCCGCTCGCCACGGCGCACGAGGCCGCGGTCGAGCAACTGCGGCAGCGCGGCGAGGCAGGCGGCGCCTTCGGGCGAGATCCAGTCGTGCGTGCGGCGCCACGTGGCGGACAGCTCGGTCGCGATCTCGTCTTCGTCCACCGCCACCGCCGCGCCGCCGCTGGCGCGGATGATCTGCAGTACGCGGAAATGGCCGACGCCGCCCGGAACGTTGAGGCCGACCGCGAGCGTCTGCCCCGCCCCTACGACCGTTGTGTCCTCTGCGCCCGCGTCGAACGCGCGCGCCAGCGGCGCGGTGCGTGCGCTCTGCACGCACAGCATGCGCGGGCGACGCGAATCGATCAGCCCCAGTGCCTGCAGCTCGTCCCAGGCCTTCCACATGCCCAGCACGCCCGTCCCGCCGCCGGTGGGATAGATCACCGCATCCGGCAGCGACCAGCGCGTCTCGCCCACCCGCGGCTCGGCCAGTTCGAGGCCGAGCGACTTCTTGCCCTCGATGCGCCAGCCCGGTTCCTGGAACGTCGCCACCGAGAACCAGCCGTCCGGGATGTAGCGCTCCTTGAGGAACGCGCCGGCCTCGCGGATGGTCGGGCCGACCAGTTCCAGCCGCACGCGGTCGGGATGGCGCTTCGCGGCCGCGGCCACGCCGCCGAGGATCGGCATCGGCGTGTCGTCGGGCATCGCGACGACGACGCACAAACCGCCCTCGAGCGCATAGCGCACCAGCGAATCGCCGGCATTGCCCTGCGTCGGCACCGCGAGTTTCGTGAGGCCAAGGCGACGCGCCTGCGCGGCCACCATCGCCATGCCGCGGTCCTTGAAGCTCTGCGTCGGGTTGGCGCCGTAACCCGGATGCGCCTTGCCCTCGTCCTTGAGCTGCAGCGCCACGCCCGCCTTCGCCGCCACCGGATGCGCCGAGTAGTCGAGCAGCGGCGTCGCGCCCTCGCCCAGCGCGACGATGTGCGCGGCATCGGCGGGGTCGTCGATGTCCAGCGCCATCAGCGCGCCGAAGCGCCACAGGTCGCGGCGCTCCGGGCGATACCACGCGGCATTGGGCTTCTCGCGCGCCAGGCGCTCGAGGTCGAGCACCATCTCGACCGGACGGCCGTCCACGGGATCGAGGTTCATCGGCACGTCGGCGGAATATTCGACACCGGACGCGATACCGCGTACGCAACGGACGTAGGACATGGAGGCACCCGTTCGGAGGTCCGCCCTTGTCGCAGCCGCGCGCGCGGATTTCAACCGCCGGCCACTCGACGCCCGCGACGTCGCGGTGGATCCAGGCGCCGGTCTCGGCCTGCCGCGCCTACTGCAGAAACGCGCAGCCGCTGCGCTGCTCGCCGCCCACCGTGAGCGACACCGCGAGGGGATAGCGCCGGTCGGACATGCCGTCCGAGCAGTCCTTCTGCGCCCGCGTGCGCATCACGAAGGGCTTGCCATCGAGCGCGCCCGACCAGGTGCCGGCCTCGGGCGTGCCGGAAAAACGCGTCCACACCCGCGTGCCGTCGCGATCGTCGGGATGCGAATAGGTCACGCATCGCCCGTCCACCTGCGCGCTCCAGAACGGTTCGGTGCCGACCGCGCGCACGCGATTGGCAGGCACCGGCTGCCCGTCCTGCACGAGACAGGCGCTGGCTCGCGGCGACGCCGATGCATGGCCATCCGTGATCGCATCACCGTCCGCATTCGCGCCCCGCGACGCGCAGGCCACGACGAAATCCGACACCAGCGCCGGCGGCGGCACAGGATGCGGCCCGCTGATCTGTGCACCGTAGGTCGCGGTGACCGCCCCGGACAGGAGGGTGCGCAGGTTCGACGGCACCGGCGTTTCCGCGCTGACCCCGCCACGCGCGGCGTCGCCCGCCGCATCCGCCACGAGCGCCATCACCTCGCCGCCCTGCCCGAACGACATCCGCTCCTCGCTCGCGATCGCCGCGAAGTCCGGCACGTTGACGCGCAGCCGGTCCTCGCCGGACTTGCACCAGGCCCGCAGCAGCGTGCGTCCCGAAGCGTTCTCCACGGCCAGCGACGTGCCCTCGCTGCCCGACGCGAGACGCCATGACGGCGCAGCGACGGCGGGCGGCGCCACGGCCGGCGCGGCGGGCGGCCGCGCCGCATCTGTGGACGCATCGGGTGCATCGGTGCGCCCGCAGCCGGCGAGCAGCGGGACGAGCGCGAACGCGGCGACGGCGGACAGACGCATGCAGTGCTCCGGAAGCGGTAGACACGGCGAGTGTGCGGGCGCGACGTGAACGCGTGGCCATGCCGCCGCGCGCACGCGCACCGCTTCAGGCGCGGCAGTCAACCAGATCCGTGTGGCCGAAGCTCAGCCGGTAGTCCAGCACCGAGATCACTTCCGGCTCGACGCGGAACATCGCCACCTGCTCTGCGGCGGGCATCGGGAACGGTAGCGGCGCCGCGGGCGCGGGGTACTTGGCGGGCAGCAGGCGCAGCAGGCGTTCGGCCTCCGCGCGGTCCTGCACACGCGTGGCGCGCGCGGCCATCGACAGGCCGGCGATTGCCATGATGTCGGACGTGTCGTGGTCGATGGTCAGCGACACGCGGTTGTCGCGCGCGAGGTTGCGCGCCTTCTGGCTGTCGGGCCCGCACATGAAGTACAGCACCAGGCCCTCGCTGACGTAGCCGACGGTCGTGGCCTGCGGCCAGCCGTCCTCGCGCAGCGTCGCGACCGTCATGATGCGGTGCGCGTCGAGCAGGTCGAGGATCTTGCGGCGGATCGCCTCGTCCATCGCCGGGCCTCCGAGTGATCGGCGGCCATCGTCACCCCGCGCACGCCGGTGATGTTGACGTGGATCAGTCTTGGCGGCGACGTGCCGCCGCCGCCGAAGCGCCGCGCTCCGGCCGGGCGGGCTGCGGGCGCCCGCGCTTCGCGCCGGCACCCGGGGCCCCGGCTGCGCGGGATCGACGCGAACCGAGGGAACGCGCGCGCCTACACTTGCCGCCGCATTTGCCGATATCGTCGTGCATGCCAGCCGAGTTACCGTCCCCCGCCGAACTGCTCGACCTGATGCCCGACGCGGTGTGCGTCGTGGATGCCAACGCCGTCCTTCTGTACGCCAGCGCCGCGTTCGAACGCATGCTCGGCCATCCGCGCGGGGCGCTGCTCGGCCGGCCGATGTTCGAGCTGGTGCATCCCGACGACATCGAGGCCACGCGCGAGCAGGCCGTGCGCCTCATGGAGGGCGGCGGCGAGCGCCACTTCCGCAACCGCTACCGCCACCGCGATGGAAGCACCGTCGACCTGCTCTGGTCGGCGCAGTGGCTGCCGCGGTACGGCGTGCGTGTCGGCGTGGCGCGCGATATCAGCAAGCTGCGGCGCGTGGAGCGCGAACTGGAACACCGCGCCAACCACGACGCCCTCACCGCCCTGCCCAACCGGCGCCGGTTCGGCGAACTCCTCGGGGCCGCGCTCGCCGAGGGCGAGCGCGCGGAGGTGCCGCTGGCGGTGCTCTACATCGATCTGAACGGATTCAAGGCGATCAACGATGCCTTCGGCCATCCCGCAGGCGATCGCGTCCTCGCGGAGGCCGCGCGCCGGCTCAGCGCCGGCCTTCGCGAAGGCGACAGCGTCTCGCGGATCGGCGGCGATGAATTCATCGCACTGCTGCCGGCCTGCGACGCGGTGGGCGGGCGTGCCGTCGCCGATGCCATGTGCATGCAGCTGCAGCGACCGTTCCTGATCGACGGCTGCCCCGTCGAGCTCCACGCGAGCATCGGGGTAGCGACGTATCCCGCCGACGCGAGCGATGCGGACGCCCTGGTCGCCTGCGCGGATGCCGCGATGTACGCGATGAAGCGGCGTCGCGCCGGGTCCGCCGGCGTCCTCGTCGACGCGACCTGACGCGACATCGGCGGCGGCAGCCGCACTGCCGGCCGCTGATGCGCGCGGCGTACCGGCCAAACGCCCGCCTGCCGAGCCTCGTGCCTCCTCGACGGGGCTTCAGGGCCCAAGGGCGCGTAATCCGTCGAGGACCCGGAGTCCAACCCCGGTTCCGCGAGGCGGGCCTCCCGCTCAGTCCTCGTCCTGCGCCTCGCGCCCCTGCTGGCGGATCAGCGCCAGCTCGCGCGCGTCGTTGATGGCCTCGCGCACGGCGTCGAGGTCGACGCTGCGCATGTCGGGCGTGAACCGGCCCGTGAGCGGGGTGTCGGGCTGCAGGTCGCCGGCCTCGAACAGCGCCCACATCTCCTCGCCGTACCAGGTGTCCAGCAGCTCCGGCGCCCAGCGGCCCAGGCTCGCGGTGAGGTTGTTGACGTCGCGCAGCAGCATCGTGCGCGCGGCGTTGTTGCCGGCCGCGCTCACCACCTGCGGGAAATCGATGACGACGGGGCCGTCGGGGCCGACCAGCACGTTGTACTCGGACAGGTCGCCGTGGATCAGCCCGCAGCACAGCATCCGCACCACCTGCCGCACCAGCACCGCGTGGAACTCGCGCGCCTGCTCCGGCGTGAGCTCGACCTCGCCCAGGCGCGGCGCGGAGTAGCCGTCGGCGTCGGTCACCAGCTCCATCACCAGCACGCCGTGGAAGTAGCCGTAGGGCGTGGGCACACGCACGCCGGCGTCGCGCAGCAGGTACAGCGCGTCGACCTCGGTGTTCTTCCAGGCTGTTTCCTGCTGCTTCTTGCCGTACTTGCTGGCCTTCTCGATGGCGCGGGCCTCGCGGCTGCCGCGCACCTTGCGGCCTTCCTGGTACTGCACGCGCTGCTTGAAGCTGCGCTGCGCCATGTCCTTGTAGACCTTCGCGCAGCGCACATCGTCGCCGGCGCGCACCACGTACACCGCGGCTTCCTTGCCGCTCTTGAGCGGCCTGAGCACTTCGTCGATGACACCGTCTTCGATCAGCGTCTGCAGGCTTGCGGGGGTCTTCAGGGTGGCTCCGGGACGGGACGCGCGGGCCGGACGGCCGCGGGCGCGTAGTGTTGCAGGTCGACGCCGTCGGCGCCCGACCGGCGCGCCCGTCGCGCCTCACGACAGGCGCGTTCTGCGGACCAGGCCGCATCGGCAGCAGCCCGGGGCCCGCGCCGTCGACCCGGGCGCGGCCGTCGTCGCCCGCGCCGCCTGCGACCGGGCGGTGTATGCGGCCCGGGCGTCACGTGGCCGTCGTGCGCTCCACCACACCGCGGTACACGCGAAGCATCGCCTCGACGCTCCGGTCCACGTCGGACCCGGTGGTCGCCCAGTTGGAGACCGAGATGCGCATCGCCGCGAGGCCCTGCCACGTCGTGCCGCTGGCCCAGCAGGTCCCGTCCTCCTGTATGCCCGCGATGACCGCGCGCGTCGTCGCATCGTCGTCGCCGAAGCGCACCAGCACCTGGTTCAGCACGACGTCGTTGAGGATCCGCACGCCCGCGGCATCGCCGAGGCGCCGCGCGAAGTGCCGCGCATGCGCGCAGCAGCGATCGACGAGGTCGGCGACGCCTTCGCGCCCCAGCGTTCGCAGGGCCGCGTATACCGGGATGCCGCGGGCGCGCCGGGAGAACTCCGGCACCCAGTCGACGGCGTCGCGCTCGGCGCCGCGCGTCTGCACCAGGTAGGCGGCCGACACCGTCATGGCCGCGCGATGCGCCTCCGCGTCGCGCACGATCGCGACGCCGCTGTCGTAGGGCACGTTGAGCCACTTGTGCGCATCCATCGCCCACGAATCCGCAAGCTCGATGCCGTCGGCGATGCCGCGCACGTCGCGGCCCGCGCGCGCCCAAAGGCCGAACGCGCCGTCGACGTGCAGCCACGCACCGCGCTCGCGCGCCACGTCGGCGATCGCGCGCAGCGGATCGAACGCACCCGTGTTCACGTGCCCCGCCTGTGCGCAGACGATCACCGGGCCGTCGAGCATGTCCATCGCCTCGCGCAGGCGGTCCACCCGCATGCGGCCCTGCTCGTCCGACGCCACGCGCACGAGCGATCGCGTGCCGAGCCCGAGATAGCGCAGCGCGACGTCGACGGTGACGTGCGCTTCCGCCGATGCGACCACGTGGATGCGCGGCGCGCCGACGAGACCCTCGCTCTCCACGTCCCAGCCGACGCGTTGCAGCACGCCGTGCCTCGCGGCGGCGAGGCAGGTGAAGTGCGCCATCTGGCAGCCGGTGACGAAACCCACCCCGCTCCCGCGTGGCAGGTCGAACAGTTCGAGCAGCCAGCGCGCGGCGATCTCCTCGAGCGCGGCCGCCATTGGCGAGATCACGTGGATACCCGCGTTCTGGTCCCACGTGGAGACCAGCCAATCGGTAGCGAGCGCGACCGGCACCGTGCCGCCGATGACGAAGCCGAAATAACGAGGCGCCGCGCAGGCCTACGTGCCGCGCGGCGCGTGCAGGGCGAGCCGGTCGATCACCGCGTCGGCGGGTTCGCCGCGCGCGGGCAAGGCGCCATCGAACGCGGAGAGCATGTCGTCGCGACCGGCGCGCGCACCGACGAAGCGTTCGGGAAGCGCGTCGATGAAGCGCATCGCATGCGCCTGCGCACGGCCGAGCAACGGGCCGAAGTCGTCGAACGTCATGGCATGCCCCGTGCACTCGCGGGCCCGCTCGGCCCGCGGCGATTATGCGATCGCGCCGGCCGCCGCCGGCACTCAGGCACGGCCGCTATCCGGAGCCCCTGAACGTACGGCGCGGGCGCATCGCAGCAGCCCAGCGCACGGCCGCTCGGTGCGCCGGCCGCCGGTCCCGGCCATGCAGGCATCACACCCGCCGGCCTACGCTGGCGGCCTCCCCGGATCGAGGAACGAACGATGCAGAACGTACCGGCTGGAACGCTCGTGGTGGTCGCCGACGGCAAGAAGGCGCGCATGCTCCGTAATGTCGGCGACGACAACGAGCTCACGCTGCGCCAGCACGACATGATGAACGCCGAGGACATCCCGTTGCAGGGTCCATCCGGCGTTGCACCGCACCAGCAGACGCCGCAGGAGAACGACGAGCGCACCTTCGCCAAGCACGTCGCGCAGCGCCTCAACGAGGGTGCACTCAAACAGGAATACGACCGCCTCGTGCTGATCGCCGACCCCGGCACGCTGGGCGAGATCCGTCCGCAGCTGCACAAGGAAACGCAGGACCGCCTGATCGGCGAGATCGCCAAGACGCTGACGAATGCGCCGCTCGAGGATATCCAGCGCGCACTGCACTGAACGTGGCGGTCGGGGTGGGCTCCGCCCGTTGCCACCGCGGGGCGCGCGCTGTGGATCTGCGCCGTCGCCTCACCCATCGAACGCCCGCCCGATGTCAGCCCGATCGCGCGCGTCCCGTGCAAACGTCGACGCGGCGCGACCGGCGCATCGGGTCCGCTCGCGTCCTCCAGCCGTTGCGGTATCCGGGCATCGACAGAGCCGGGTCCACTTGCGTCCCGCTCAGGGCACGCCCAGCAACGTCAGCACCGCCTTCGCCGCCGCTTCCGACGACGCCGGGTTCTGCCCCGTCACGAGGTTGCCGTCGGTGATCACGTGGCTCGCCCAGTCGGCCTTCTTCTCGTAGCGGCCGCCGTTGGCCTTGAGCATGTCCTCGACGAGGAACGGCACCACGTCGGTCAGGCCCACCGCGGCCTCTTCGGAATTGGTGAAACCGGTGACGCGGCGGCCCCGCACGAGTGGCGCTTCGTCGATGCCCTTCGCATGGCGCAACACGCCGGGCGCGTGGCAGACCAGCGCGACGGGCTTGACCGCGGCGTAGGTCGATTCGATCAGCGCGATGGAATCGTGGTCTTCGGCGAGGTCCCACAGCGGGCCGTGGCCGCCGGGGTAGAACACGGCGTCGTACTCGCTGGCCTGCACGTCGACGAGGCGCCCGGTGTGGGCGAGCGCCTTCTGCGCGTCGGGATCCTTGCGGAAGCGCTCGGTGGCGGGCGTCTGCGCGTCGGGCTCGTCGCTCTTGGGGTCCAGCGGCGGCTGCCCGCCCTTGGGCGACACCAGCGCCACGTCGACGCCCGCGTCCTTGAACACGTAGTACGGCGCGGCGAATTCCTCCAGCCAGAAGCCGGTTTTCTTCCCGGTGTCGCCCAGCCGGTCGTGCGACGTCAGCACCATCAGGACTTTCATGGCCGTCTCCCTGAAAACCCGGCACGCTACGCCGCGCGCCGCTAAGCCGCGGTGAGCCGGGCATGACCGCCGCCGTCAGCTCACGCGGATCGCCCGCCTGCCGCAATTCGCGCCGCCCGGCAAACCGACGGATGCCTCCGGCAGTCCGCGACAACTGCACGCCGCACCGGTGCCGGGAACGTGCCGGTGCGACACATCGCGCCCGCTCAACCCGTCCGCGGCAACCCGCGCTCGTACCACCCGCGCGAGCGGTTGACGATGCGCACCACCGACAGCATCACCGGCACCTCCACCAGCACGCCCACCACCGTGGCCAGCGCGGCGCCCGAGCGCACGCCGAACACGGCGACGGCCGTGGCCACGGCGAGCTCGAAGAAGTTGCTCGCGCCGATCAGCGCCGACGGCCCGGCCACGCAGTGCGCCTCGCCCACACGGCGGTTGAGCCAGTACGCCAGGCCCGCGTTGAAATACACCTGGATCAGGATCGGCACCGCCAGCATCGCGATGATCAGCGGCTGCTCGACGATCTGCCGGCCCTGGAAGCCGAACAGCAGCACCAGCGTGGCCAGCAGCGCCGACAGCGACACCGGCCCGAGCCGCCGCAGCAGCGCGGCCAGCCCCGCCTCGCCGTGGCGACGCAGCACGAAGGCGCGCAGCAGCGCGGCGACGGCCACCGGCACCACGATGTACAGCCCGACCGAGAGCAGCAGCGTGGACCACGGCACGCTGATCGACGCGATGCCCAGCAGCAGCCCCACGATCGGCGCGAACGCGAACACCATGATCAGGTCGTTGATGGCCACCTGGCTCAGCGTGAACTGCGGCTCGCCGTCGCAGAGGTGGCTCCAGACGAACACCATCGCCGTGCACGGCGCGGCGGCCAGCAGGATCAGCCCGGCGATGTAGTCGTCGTGCAGCGCGACGGGCAGCGCGTCGCCGAACACGTGGCGCACGAACAGCCACGCCAGCAGCGCCATCGAGAACGGCTTGACCGCCCAGTTGATGAAGACGGTGACGCCGATGCCCTTCCAGTGCCGGCCGACCCGGCGCATCGCGCCGAAATCGATCTTCAGCAGCATCGGGATGATCATCAGCCAGATCAGCACCGCCACCGGCAGGTTCACCTGCGCGACCTCCGCGCCGCCCAGGCGTGCGAACCCCGCGGGAAACAGATGGCCGAGCAGCGTGCCCGCGCCCATGCACAGCGCGACCCACAGGGTGAGGTAGCGCTCGAAGCGCCCCATGCGGGACGAGAGCGGTGCGTCTTCGGCGGCTTGCAGCGTTGAACTCATTCGATTCGATCCGGCAGATACGTTGGGAGACCGGGCCGCGCGATCGCGGCGGCGTGGAACGGAAAGACAACCTGGCCTGGGCGCTACGGCGAAACGGACAACAGACAACGGCGCGTGGGTGGGCTACCGCGTGCGCCTTCCATCGCGCGACAGGCGCAGCGCGAGCACGCGACAACGACGTGACCCCGCGTCACCCGCGCTGCGTTCCCGCCGGGGCAGCGCGGCGGCGACCGCCCCGCCTGCGCGCCGGACAGCGCGCGGCCCGCACGCCCGGCAGCACGACCTACAACGACGCGAGCAGCGCCTTCACCCGTGCCTCGATGTCGTCGCGTACCGCGCGGTAGCCGTCGTCGTCCATGTCGCGCGGGTCGGGCAAGGCCCAGTCCTCGCGGCGCTTCGCCGGCACCCACGGGCAGTCGTCGCCGCAGCCCATGGTGACCACCGCGTCGAACTCGCCGGCCACGTCGTCGAGCGATTTCGAGGCATGGGTCGACAGGTCGATGCCGCGCTCGGCCATGAAGCGCAGCGCCTTCGGGTTGATGCGCCCCGAAGGCCGCGAGCCCGCGCTCAGGGCCTCGACGCCTTCGCCGCCGTGCAGGCGTGCGAAGGCCTCGGCCATCTGGCTGCGGTTGGAATTCTCGACGCAGACGAACAGCACGCGGCGCGACATGTCAGGCCCCGCAGCAGGCGGCTTCGGCGCGCGCCGGCGCGGCGGACGTGGCGCAGCCGGTGTCGCAGGCACTGCGGGTGGCCTTTTCGCGCAGCGCCTCGGGCGTGAGGTGCTCCAGCACGGTGAACACCTCCCACTCGTTGCCGTCGGGGTCGGCCACCCAGAACTTGTCCTGCCGCGCATAGCAGCAATCCACCGACATCTCCTCGCGCGTGGCCAGGCCCGCGGCGGCGACGCGCTCGCGCATCGCGATCACGTCGTCGGTGGAATCCACCTGCAGCCCGAGGTGCGAGAGCGTGCCGCACGATTCGAAGCGCGTGCCCGGCATCTCGTTGAGCACGAAGTTGAGCGCGGGCGCGTCCAAGTCGAACTTGGCGTAGCCGGTGCGGCGCTGGCGGCTGTCGACGCCGGTGTCGTCCTGCAGGACGGAATGCACGGTGGTCTCGTCGTGGTAGTGCTTGACCGGCGCGGTGCCGAACAGCGCGCGGTAGAAGCCGACCGCGGCGTCGATGTCGCGGACGTTGAGCGAGAGGTGCGGCTTGCGGACGTTGGCGAGGGCATTGCTCATGGCGGTCTCCTTCGGTCAGGGGGTGCAGCGGCCCGCCGGGGCGCAGGCGGCGCCCTGGCAGCAGTTCTCGGTGAGGTAGCCGATCAGCGCGTCCATGCGCGCGTAGTCGGCACGTACGCGGATCACCCGCCCCTCGCGCGTGTCGGCCACCAGCCCCGCCCCGCGCAGCACGTTGAGGTGGGCGGTGAGCGTTGCCGGCGGCAGGTCGAGCCGCTCGCGCAGCTCGCCCACGGCGAGGCCGTCGGGGCCAGCCTGAACCAGCTGGCGGAAGGCGGCGAGCCGGCTCTCGTGGCCGAGCGCGCGGAGGGCGGCGAGGGTCTGGTTGGTGTCCATAGTTCCATATTTCCGGAATTATGGAATTTATGCAAGAGGGTGTGCCGTCGGTGCCCGCGGCCTTGGCCCGTGTGGGCGACTGAAGGCCCCCGGCCGCCCGCTCTGCCCGCGACTTCCCGGGCCGGCGCGGAGCCTCGGGGCGTGCGGATCGGGTAAAGGCGCGGCTTGCCGGGCTTCTTGCTTCAGCGATGAGGCTTTTCGCCTCGGCGACGAGGCTTCTCGCCTCGATCGTGAGGATCGGGAGCCTCGACGATGGAGCTTCGAGCCCGGCGCGTGAGGCTATGAGCCTCAACGATGAGGCTCAGCGCTTGGTGCGTGAGGCTTCGAGCCTCAGCGATGAGGCCCCAGAGGCTCAGCGATGAGGCTCTGGGCCGCGACGGTGAGGCTCAGAGCCTCATGCGTGAGGCTTCCGGCCTGGACGCTGAGGCTCCGCAGCCTCGGCGATGAGGCTTCGAGCCTCAACCGCGAAACGCGCCGTACCACAGCCACGAGGCGCGTCGTTTCGCCATGGGCAAGGCGATCCGTCTTATCACCGGGCAGGAACTCGTGCGGATGGTGCGCGCGGCGCAGGGACACGCCGCCATCACGCCTCCCGCACCCGTGGGTGTCGAACCTGTGTTCGCCCCACAGGCGGTCACGGAAGTCAGTGCGGCGGTACCGCCGCCCCGCCCGACCTGCTCCGCCGCGATGGCCCGGCGAACCAACCGCCAAACGGCCGCCGCGTTCTGGGGCTGCACGAACTTCCCGCGCTGTCGCGGCACTGCCAAGCACGCGAGCGGCAAAACCGACGTCCGCGGCGGCCCCGGATTTCCCCGCCGCACCTGACACTCTGGAGACCTCATGGACCGCCGTGAATCACAGCACATGATGACGATGAGCTGGCGCAAGTTCGCCGCGATGATCGCGGTGTCCACCGTCATCATGTTCATCCTGATGTATCAGCTGGTTTACAGCGCCGACCACGCGGTTTTCAGTGTTACCCGGCTCGTGTCGTCCCTTCTCATGGGATGCGTCATGACCGTCGTGATGCTGACCTTCATGTGGTCCATGTACGAGGGGCGGATGCTGAAGGTCGCTGTGCTGACGGTTGCATCCGCACTGGGCCTGATACTGCTTCTGGTGAATCGGAACCAGGCGCTGGTCGACGACGTGCGTTTCATGAAGGCCATGATTCCGCACCACTCCATCGCCATCAACAACGCACGCAAGGCGGAGATCAGCGATCCGCGTGTTCGCAAACTCGCCGATCGGATCATCGAAGCGCAGGTGCGCGAAATCCACGAGATGAAGCTGCTGGTGGCGGATATCCAACACAATGGCGAGCGCGGCAGCGAGCCGCTTCCTGCGATAGCGGCCGAAACGACGCCGGCAATGGAGCAGCAGGCGCAAGACGCGGTGCGGTGACGGAAGGCAAAGAGGTCGGTCCAACTTCGTGAGGAATGAACCTGACCTCTTCTTTTTTGAAACCCTCTACGGCCAGGCGTGTGCGGAAACTGCACTCCGACCCTGGCTTCTCACCCGCTCCCGCTGCGCTTCACTGGCTGTCGGCCTCCTCGCGGTGACACTCCCGCCGTGACCACCCGACTGCAACGCAGCCTCCTGCTCGTCACGCGCCAGCTCTGGTTTCGCGCGGGGATATTCTCACTTGTCGCCGTCGGCGCCGCGCTGCTGGCCAAGCAGGTGGACGGTTACCTGCCGGCCGACATGCCGTTCAAGGTCAGTGCCGAGGCGGTGACGAGCATCCTCGGGGCGCTGGCCTCGAGCATGCTCGCAGTCACCATCTTCTCGCTGAGCACGCTGGTATCGGCCCTCGCTGCGGCGACCAGCGGCGTGACCCCACGTGCGCGCGGGCTGCTGCAGGGCGACCGCGCCGCGCTCAATGCGCTTTCCACGTTCCTCGGCGCCTTCCTCTTCAGCCTCGTCGGCATGATCGCGCTCCAGACCGGCTACTACGGGGAGCGGGGCCGCCTGGTGCTCTTCGTCGCCACGCTCGGCATGGTGGCGGTCGTGGTGGTCACCCTCGTGCGGTGGATCGACCATGTATCGAGCCTGGGCGGCGTGACCGAGACCGCGGAGCGGATCGAGGAGGTGGCCGCGGGCGCTCTTGCCGATCGCGCCCGCCGCCCGTACCTGGGCGCGCAACCGTTTCCCGGGGCGACACCGCAGGGCAGCCCCGTGCTCGCGCCATCGACCGGCTACCTGCAGCATGTCGACGCAGCAAAACTGCAGGCGATCGCCGAGGAACGCGGGGCACGCATCTACGTGCTGGCGCTGCCGGGCACGTTCCTCACTACGGCGACGCGCGTCGCGATAGTTGAACGCGAGGCCGGCGAGCCATGCGACGACGGGATGGCGAAGCGCATCCGCGCTGCGCTGACCGTGGCGCACAGCCGCTCTTTCGACCAGGACCCGCGCTTCGGCCTGCTCGTGCTCTCGGAAATCGCCAGTCGCGCGCTATCGCCGGCGGTGAACGATCCCGGCACCGCGATCGGCGTGATCGGCCGCAGCCTGCGCCTGCTCCTCGACTTCGACCCCGCGAGGGAGTCCGCGCCCGAATTCGACCGGGTCTTCGCGCCCGCGATCGACCCGGACGATCTTGTAACCGACGCCTTCGCCGCGATCGCCCGCGACGGCGCATCCAACCCGGATGTCGGCCTGCGCCTCCAGAAGGCCCTGCATGCCCTCGTCACCGAAGGGGCGACTGGCGTCTCCCAAGCCGCAGCGCGCCTGTCGACCTACGCAATGCTGCTGGCGCGCGATGCATTGCAGTCGCTGCACGACATGCCGCGCCTGGCCGATGTCGCCGACGCCATCGCGCGCGACGCTGCCGCGCGCCACGCAGCACCGGGCGGAACGGGCCAACCGACGTCCCCGCGAAATTGAGGTGGGCGGTCGGTAGACCGCCGCGACGCCGCCGGACGAATCCGGTCTTCGCATGCGCGCATGCCTTGCTCGTGTTTCGGCCGGTGCAGATGCGGCGGCGAGCATCGCATCGGGTGCACGGCCCGCCCCCGTCGGTCAGGCACGCAAAGAAAAAGCGCGCCGAAGCGCGCCTTTTCCGACTTTCCGACTCGAGTGCTCAGCGGCGCGAGTCGCGCTCGCTCGACCTCACGTCGTCCTGGGCACGACCCACGCTGCGCTCGACCTTACCGGCATTCTTTTCGAGATTGCCTTCGAGCTGCTGCGAGCGGTCACCCGTCAACTTGCCGGTCGCTTCCTTGACCGAACCCTTCACTTCATGGCCCATGCCATCGGTGCGCTTGCTGTCCATGGTGTCTTCTCCTCTGTGATGCCGCAGGAGCGCGACAACCACATCCTCTCAAATGCGGCGTTAGACACGAGTGATCGCCGTGATGCCGAATTTATAGGGACTTTGCACGGGTTCAGATAAAACGCCGAGCGTTGTCGAGCGAGCAAAACGCAGAACGGCATCGCGCGGATTCGATACCCCGGCCTATGAAGCCGAGTCTTTCCGCATCGACGAAACGAACCTGATGACTTGCCCGACCAGGGCACGCGCGATCGCGATCCGGTCCTCCGCTCAGTGCTCGCGCTGCGCTTCGAACCCCTTTCTGGTGAACACGCCACGACCGGCGCGAAGCGCGAACCCGTCGCTTGAACCCTTCCTCGACCCCGCGATGCCTACGGTCGGGCGCATGGACATCTCGCCTCGCACCATGCACGCACCCATCGCACTCGCTTTGGCTCTGACGGCGGCACTCGCCGCCGGCGGCTGCCAGCCGTCGACGTCGGACTCCGACGACTTCTTCCGCGTCTCCGACGCGCCGGGCGCGGCGGGTTCCGCCGGCGGTCCGACGCCGGCGGTTGCCGAGCGCGTCGTGGTGGAGGCCCCGTCGCAGGATGCCGTCGAGCGGGACGGTGACGTCGCGCGGGAGGACGACGTGCCGCGCGACGACGGCCCCGGACGTTCGGCGGCCGAGGCCTACATGCGTCGGGACACGACCGCCGCCACCGTGCCCGCCGCACCGGCCGGCAGCGCGCGCACGGCGCCGCCCGTGGCCGACGCGCGCGCGCCGCGGGTCGCCACCACCCGCGACACGTCGAAGGCGCCCCCGCGTGACGCCACGCCCGAACGCGCGCGCGACACCGCCGCGCAGGCGCGCACGCGCGCTGCCCCCGCGACGGCGATCGACGGCGATGCACGCAGCCTCAATGCCCGTGCCATCGCACTGATCAACGGCGGCCGCCCCGAGGCCGCGGTCCCGCTGCTGGAACACGCGCTGGCGCTGCAGCCGCGCGACGCCGAGATGCTGGGCAACCTCGGCTACGCCTACATGCTGGTGGGCGAGCATGCCCGCGCGCGGTCGCGCTTCGTGGCCGCGCTCGACCTGTCGCCGACGCGCTCGGCCACGTGGCTCAACCTCGGGCAGACCTATGCCGAGCTCGGCCGCCAGGACGCCGCGCTCGACGCGGTGCTGAAGGGCTACCGATATTCCACGCGCAAGGCATCGGTGCGCTCGGCGCTGCAGCGCGCCGCGACGCAACCGCAGTTCAGCCCCGCCTGGCGCGATACCGCAGGCGCGGCGCTGAGCCGCATCGAGGCGGGCGCCTAACGAGTCGGGTCAATGTAGAAAAAGGGTCAGGTCCAACTTCTCGACGAATGAACCTCGCCTTCTTTCTCCATTCTTCGCAACCTCGCTTCTATCGACCTAGCGCCGATCAGCGCGGAATTCGACGCTGGCCCCTGTTTCGCTCCCCGCTGTTCCGTCACTTCAGAGCCGTTCCCCACCCCGGATCGCTATGCTGGCTGTTCCGCAGATGGCACCGCTTCGATGACCGACCCGCAGACTTTGACCGACGACGAAGCGCTCGAAGCGCGCGCATACGAAGCGTTCGACCGGGGCGACCTCGCCGAGGCCTCGCGCCATTTCGGCGAGCTGCTGAAGCGGCAGCCTGACGCACGGCACTTGCACTACATGCAGGGCCTCACCCACAAGTACCTGCGCGACTGGCCGACAAGCCTGGAGCACAACCTGCGCGCGCAGGCGCTGAGCGACGAAGTCAACGAATCGTCCGCGTGGAATGCCGGCATCGCCGCCACCGCGCTCGGCGACTGGGCACAGGCGCGCGCGCAGTGGCGTGCGTGCGGCATCCGGATTCCCGAGGGCGAAGGCCCCATCGATGGCGACTTCGGCCTGGTGAGCATCCGCCTCAATCCATGGGGCGATGGAGAGACCGTGTTCGCGCGCCGGATCGACGTGGTGCGCGCCCGGCTGCTGAACGTGCCGCTGCCCGAGAGCGGCCATCGGCTGTTCGACATCGTGCTGCACGATGGCGCGAGCACCGGCCAGCGCCAACTGTCCGACGGCGGCACCGTCAACGTGTTCAACGCCCTCGCCCGCCTGGAACCGTCCGACTTCCGCACCTTCGTCGCGTTCGTCAGTTGCGACTCGCCCGACGACATGGAGGCCCTGTCCGCGGCCACGCTGCCCGGCATCGGCTATGTGGAGGACTGGACGGCCTCGATCACGCACTACTGCCTGCGCTGCAGCTACGGCGCGCCGCATCGGCACGAGGACCAGGCGGACGAGGACTGGTCGCCCGACCGCAACCTCGGTATCGGCGCCCAGAGCCGCGCCGCCGTCGTCCGCCTGCTGCAGGACTGGGCCCGTGCCGCGCCGGGGCGCTCGGTCGAGGGCATCGAGGAGCGCGAGGTCGAGGCATCGGAGCCGGCCGATGGCCATGTGTGGTGGCGCGGGGCGGAGGATGACGAGGACGAGGACGAAGACGAGGGCCCCGGAAGCTGACGTCAGGGCGGTTGGGCGCAGGGAGAAATTGCACTCTGCCCCCTGTTTCCGACATCAGGAGGCACAAGACCGGCGGGTTACGACTCTGACCCCTATTGCCACGAATGCGTTCGGTGAGCGCGATCCGCTGCCCACGCCCTGCAGGTAGTACCTCGCGCTCGGCACCGCCCCGTCCTACGCGAGGCAATCGGGTCAGGTTGTATTCCGAGCCACGCACCGCGAATCCCTGACAGACGAGGCTGTCCCTCCACGCGAGTCTTCAGGCCCCAACGTCCTGTCCGCCCGCATGGCCCGACTCCCGAGACTCGATCTGCCAGGCATCCCGCAACACATCGTCCAGCGTGGCAACGACCGGCAGCCATGCTTTGCGCGCGATGCGGACTATCAGCAGTACCGGCAGGAGCTCGGCGAGGCGGCGCTCAAGCACGGCTGCGACGTGCATGCCTACGTGCTGATGACGAACCACGTGCATCTGCTCCTGACGCCCGCCGAGCCCGGCGGTGCGTCGCGCATGATGCAGGCGATCGGCCGACGCTACGTGGCCTGTTTCAATGCGCGATACAGGCGCACGGGGACGCTATGGGAAGGTCGCTTCAAGTCGGTGCCCGTCGACACCGAGGGGTACGTCCTCGCCTGCTACCGTTACATCGAGCTCAACCCCGTGCGCGCCGGCATGTGCGTAAGCTCCCCCGGCAGGCAGACATCTCATAACTAGAACTTTCTGGCATCGTTTTCCCAGCCAGGAGGTTGCATGCGCACTTCGAAGTTCACCGAAAGCCAGATCGTCTCGATCCTCAAGCAGGCGGACGCTGGCGTGCCGGTAAAAGACCTGTGTCGACAGGCCGGCATCAGCACCGCGACCTACTACCAGTGGAAGAGCAAGTACGGCGGTCTGGAAGCGTCCGAACTTCGCCGGGTCAAGGAGCTCGAAGCCGAGAACGCCAAGCTCAAACGCATGTACGCGGAGATGGCGCTGGACAACGCGGCACTGAAGGACCTGATCGCAAAAAAACTGTAGGGCCGGCCCAGAAGCGTGAGGCGGTGCGCTTTCTGACCGAAGTGCACGCGCGGCCGCTGAGCCGGTCCTGTGGCTACTTGGGGCTGTCGCGGGCAGCGTGGTACGCGCCGCCGCTGGACTGGACGGTGCGCGATGCGGAGTTGATCGCAGCGCTGGCAAAGCTGGTGGAGGAGCGGCCCAGCCGCGGCTTCTGGAAGTGCAGCGATCAGCTGCGCCGACTTCGGCCGGACTGGAACCCCAAGCGGATCTACCGGGTCTACAAGGCGATGCGATTGAACCTGCGGCGGGCTGCGAAGCGGCGCCTCCCAAAGCGCGAACGCGTGGCGCTGTACGTGCCCAGGCTGCCGGACACCGTCTGGTCGGTCGACTTCATGAGTGATGCGCTGGCCTGTGGTCGACGCTTCCGAACCTTCAACGTGGTCGACGACTTCAACCGCGAGGTACTGCATATCGAGGTCGACACGTCGATCAACTCCAACCGGCTCGTGCGTGTGTTCGAGCAACTCAAACGCGATCACGGCTTGCCGCAGGTGCTGCGCTCGGACAACGGCCCGGAGTTCCTGGGCGAGGCCTTTACCGCCTGGTGCAAGGCCAACAGCGTCGCGATCCAGTACATCCAACCCGGCAAGCCGAACCAGAACGCTTTCATCGAACGCTTCAACCGTACGTTCCGCGAAGAGGTACTGGATCAACACCTGTTTGCACGCCTTGAAGACGTCCGCGAGGCCGTGCACTGGTGGATGATCGACTACAACGAGACCCGACCCCACGACGCGCTCGGCGGCTTGACGCCTGCCGAGTACCGCGTTCGACACGCCGAAAGTTCTACTTTTGAAGTGCCTGCTTGACGGGGGAGCTTACGTGTGCACCGCACCCGGCGAGTACGCGTGGAGCAGCTACCACGCCAATGCCCTGGGTCGACACGAGCCGCGGCTGCGGCTCCATCGGGCGTTCTCCGCGCTTGGCGCGACCGACGAAGCCCGTCGACTTGCCTACCGCGCACTGGCGGCCGCGGGTATTCCCGATGAGCTGCGCGACGCCCTCACCCTGCACACCCGCCAGCAGAAGCCCTGGGGCAGCGATCGCTTCAGGCGGGAGATCGAAGTGCTGACAGGCCGGTCCCTCGAGGTGCGACCCGCCGGGCGGCCACGCCGGTCAGCGGGTAATGGAACCTGACCCCCTTTTCCCCCGCGAACACCTAACCAGTGAGCCCCAGCCAAACCTTCCCGTAGTTCATAACTGCAGCCCCTACAGCACCAACAAAAATAAGCCCAGTCACGATTGGGTTGTTTCTTGCCACTTCAACCAAAGCAATGGGATGAATCCCGTACTTGTCGATAAACCCAGCCCGGGTCTTCAGACTCTTCTCGTGAACGCGATCGAAAATATTTGCCAGCACGTCGACCTTTCTCCACGTCGACTGCTGCAACCTCCTGTACTCCCCCTTCACAAAAGCATCCGCCTCCTCAGCACCCTGCAAAGCATCGGCATCGGAAATCTTATTCATCTCGATCACACTCATTAGCCGGCCTTTTCGGCCGGATTCAGAAGTGTGCGATGCATATCTTTTACCGTAAATCGTTACCAGCTCCCTCGCCAAGTCAAACTTGCGGCTGTCGGGAAGAATTGTTGGCTGCCCACCAAGCACACGATACCGGTGTTCCAAAGCCGAGAAACCGTAGTTGTCGTCGCGCATGTTCCAGTGGATGAAGTTGCTATCCGTATTTCTACTCAGGAACGCGAAGTACCCTTCCAGCATGTCAAGTTCGAGAGGATCAAGGGTCGCGGCAAGTACGCTCGGCGCCACGTTAAGGTGGGTAGCGCCCCCAGGCCCGTGGCTGTACCCCTGAGGAAACGAGGGCACTATCTCATTGAGCGCGGCGAGCTGACCAAGCAACTCTGCTGACTTGTGGATCGACCATGTCTTCGTTTGTGCTGACTTGAGATTCCTCACGACAATGCAGGTAACGCGCGTTGATCCGCCGACAGGGGCGTGCCCAGGCGGCGCGTAGAACGACTCACATGAGTAATGGATTAGGTAGCTATTGATCGCATCCTCATAGATCTCGTTGAGCTTTTTTCGGCTTTTCGACCGCTCTTTTACGCGCGACAGTTCCGATGTACTCATCATTCGCCCCCCAAATGTGATTTGCAGTCAATGGCGCTGGTTCAGGGACCGCTTGACCATCCCAAAGACTTGTACCTTGGCCTGGGAATTACTTTTCCCGCGAAGACGCGCGTGCGCAAAGCGCGCTTATGCTTCGCGAACCTGCATTCTGGCCTCCCTCTTACAGTTCTCCCGACGGTGTGTCTCAGCGGCGCGCAGGTGTAAAGCGCAAAGGAAGCTGGACTCCAACCCGACTTTTACGGCGTTCACGCCCTGCGCAAGTACGCTTGGGTGGCCGCGGCATTCTCAATTTCATTCCTAAACGCTTCTATCAGGCCTAAGACATCGTCGTGCAAGGACTCGTAATCCGCGGGAGCAACATCCAACGACTCACCATGCGCTACGTGGTTACGCGGATTTACAAGATTTGAGTCGATGAAGGTCATTCGAATGCTGAATCGGTCCTCATCGAGCCCGAGGGTTTCCAGAATGTCCTTAAGCACGCTCGAACTTAGGTTGGACTGCGTGCTTATGACCTTCTTGTACGGGACACGAGCCTGCTTACCTGCGCAACTCAAGTAGAACGACGCGAGTTCCATGCCCATCTTGTGATCGCCCTGCTTGATGTACTCCAGAGCCTTCGACCTCGCCGCGAGGTTCAGGAAGTTCAGAGCAAGCTTGTCCCCGTCGACGCGCTGGTATGACACGTATTGGAGGTAGCTCGACGCGCAACGCTTAACGAACCCCTCCCAATGCGCGTAAAGGAGTGCAACCGCAGCACGGATTAGCACTTTCTCCTTAAGCTGACCACGATGCGTCTGAATCATCGCTCGCAATTCAGTCAGCTCTTTGCGTCGCCAGATCAAATCTTCTGCAATAGCCGTCAAGAGATCGTCGAGCGTTCGCATTGATCATCTCTGGAAGAGCTGACGGCCAAGCGGAATGAGGTGAGGCAGACGACGAGTCGCCGTCATCCCGGAAGTGGCCCAACGCGTGAAGCCTGAATTCGACCAGAGCGATCGTGCGCGGGCTGGAATGTCCGTTTCGTCGCACAAAGATTTATTGTGAATGTTGAATGCCACACCAAGCGCAACGACCTCAAAGAGGGAAAGCAAAAAACCGCCTTCGTGCTTATTCTTCTTCAGGTTGTACCGCTTAAATGCATCGTCGCCCATCGCACTATTCAGTGTCGCGAACGTCTTTTTGAACAAGGACTTCGTAGACGTCTTACGAAATTTCTTGTCAGACGCAATATGGGTCATACGATCAGTGAGGAACGTTCCAACATCTCCGATGGATCGAAACTCGGACTCGGGCAGCAGGCTCAAGACAATGAAACGAAGTGCGAGCTCAGTGTCATAAGCCTCTTCCAGCGGGCGATCGGCGAGAGCGGTAGCGGCGATGAAGTCGTCCTCGCGTCGAAAATCCTTCAACCACTCGTAGAAGGACTTATTCACCATGACAAGAAGACAGTTGCGAACTTCCTGTGGACTAAGTTCGGATCCGCCAGTATTCAGTCGCTGAAACAAGTCGTACTTGGCCGACTCGTCACTTTCCTTCAGCACGATGCTAGCGCCAATCTTTGCTCGCTTAATGATTAGCTGTAGGTCCTTAGGCAGCGCTTTAGGATCACCGTCTGTCTTAGGGTGCCAATATGTCCCTTGAAGCGCGGGCAGGTATTTCGTGCCTTCAAGAACCAGCGGTTTCACCTTGTTTCCGCCCTCGTCTTCGAGCAGGCCCATGAACTGAAAGATCGTCGAAAGCCGCTGGAGGCCATCGACAACATCCCACACGCCGTCCTGTCTTTGGCTAACGAAAATTGGAGGAAGCGGAATCCCAAGCAAAATGGACTCGATCAGGCTTGCTTTCTGAGCTTCAGTCCAGCGATAGAACCTTTGGAACTCCGGGTGGATGTCGAGTTCCTTCTTCTCATACATGCTTGTCCATTCTCCGATGGACATCGGATATCCGTCCGTCTTGATCTCTCGGCGCTTGCTGTTGATCTGATCTACAAGAGACATGTCAGCCCTTTAGGCGATGCAGTGACATCATGGTATTAACGGGAACTGCTAACAGATGCGAAAACCGACGCTACAACATGCGCTGCAGACGCTCCAAATATAGTTCCCGCATCACGGAGAAGTAAAAAAAGGTCCGCTTTTCGCGGACCTTTTTCTATCGCAGCCTCACATATTCCGCCTGTACTCCCCACCCACCTCATACAACGCATGGCTGATCTGCCCCAGCGAATGTGTCTTCACCGCCTCCATCAGCGCCTCGAACACGTTACGGCGCTCGCGGGCGGTCTTCTGTAGGAATTTCAGACCCTCCCCGGCCCGTGCATTCCTGTTGGCCTGGTAGCCGGCCACGTTGGTGATCTGCTGGCCCTTCTCCTCCTCGGTCGAGCGGATGAGCTCGATCTCGGTGGCCACATCGCTATGGCCGTCCTTGCCGAGGAAGGTGTTGACGCCCACCAGCGGCAGCGAGCCGTCGTGCTTCTTGTGCTCGTAGTAGAGCGACTCTTCCTGGATCTTGCCGCGCTGGTACATGGTGTCCATGGCGCCCAGCACGCCGCCGCGCTCGGAGATGGCTTCGAACTCCTTGTAGACGGCCTCTTCGACGATGTCGGTGAGCTTGTCGACGATGAAGCTGCCCTGCCAGGGGTTCTCGTTGAAGTTCAGCCCCAGCTCCTTGTTGATGATCATCTGGATCGCCACGGCGCGGCGCACGCTTTCTTCCGTGGGCGTGGTGATGGCTTCGTCGTAGGCGTTGGTGTGCAGGCTGTTGCAGTTGTCGAACAGCGCGTACAGGGCCTGCAGCGTGGTGCGGATGTCGTTGAACTGGATCTCCTGCGCGTGCAGGGACCGGCCGCTGGTCTGGATGTGGTACTTCATCATCTGGCTACGCGGGCTGGCGCCGTAGCGCTCGCGCATGGCGCGCGCCCAGATGCGGCGGGCGACGCGGCCGATGACGGTGTACTCCGGGTCCATGCCGTTGCTGAAGAAGAACGAGAGATTGGGCGCGAAGTCGTCGATGTTCATCCCGCGCGCGAGGTAGTACTCGACGATGGTGAAGCCGTTGCTGAGCGTAAAGGCGAGCTGGCTGATCGGGTTCGCGCCGGCTTCGGCGATGTGGTAGCCCGAGATCGACACCGAGTAGAAGTTGCGGACGCCGCGATCGACGAAGTACTGCTGGATGTCGCCCATCATGCGCAGGGCGAACTCGGTGCTGAAGATGCAGGTGTTCTGCGCCTGGTCCTCTTTCAGGATGTCGGCCTGCACGGTGCCGCGCACGGTCTGCAGCGTGTGCGCCTTGATGCGCTCGTAAACCTCGGGCTCGACGACTTCGTCGCCGGTGACGCCCAGAAGGCCCAGACCCAGGCCGTCGTTACCTTCCGGCAGCGGGCCTTCGTAGGTCGGGCGCTGGCGGCCTTCGTAGATGGCGTCGATCTTTTCGCGCGCGGCCAGCCAGCGCGACTCGTCCTCGCGCAGGTACTTCTCCACCTGCTGGTCGATCGCGGCGTTCATGAACATCGCGAGGATCATCGGCGCGGGGCCGTTGATGGTCATCGAGACGGACGTGCTGGGCGCGCACAGGTCGAAGCCGGAGTACAGCTTCTTCATGTCGTCGAGCGTGGGGATGTTGCAGCCCGAGTTGCCGATCTTGCCGTAGATGTCCGGGCGCGGCGCCGGGTCTTCGCCGTACAGCGTGACGCTGTCGAAGGCGGTGGACAGGCGCGCGGCGGGCTGGCCGAGGCTCAGGTAATGGAAGCGGCGATTGGTGCGCTCGGGCGTGCCCTCGCCCGCGAACATGCGGATCGGGTCCTCGCCGGTGCGGCGGTACGGGTAGACGCCGCCGGTGTACGGGTACGCGCCCGGCAGGTTCTCTTTCTGCAGGAAGGTGAGCAGGTCGCCCCAGCCCTTGTAGGTGGGCGCGGCGATCTTCGGGATCTTCTGGTGGCTCAGCGACTCGCGGTAGTTCTCGACCGCGATGACCTTGTCGCGCACCTTGTACTCGTTGACGTCGTCGGTGATCGACTTCAGGCGCGCCGGCCACTCGCGCAGCAGCTTGAGCGCCTCGGAGCTGAGCGACTGCACGGCGTCGTTGTAGCGCTGGCGCAGGGTGAGCAGCGTGCGGTCGACGCCGCGCTCGAGGTAGCTGAACCCGCCCTCGTCGTCGACGTCGGCGACCGGCTTGAGGCCGTTGCCGCCGAGCAGGTGGTCGGCGCCGTAGAGGTCGAGCGCCTGCGGCAGCTGCGGGTCTTCCAGCGCTTCGAGCGCCTGCCAGTACGACTGCGCGCGGTCGGCGATCTCGGCCTGCGTCTCGATCTGGCGGTTGATGCCGCGGCCCTGCTCGGCGATCTCGGCGAGGTAGCGCACGCGGCTGCCGGGGATCAGCACGGTGGCGCGCGGCTCGCGCAGCGAGGTGTCGAGGTCGGGCGTCCACTTCTCGGCCGGCAGCTGCAGCTTCTCGCGCAGCAGGCGGCAGAGGTTGGCGAACATCCAGCTGACGCCGGGGTCGTTGAACTGGGAAGCGATGGTCGGGTAGACCGGCACGTCCTCGTCCGGCGTCTGGAAGGCCACGCGGTTGCGCTTCCACTGCTTGCGCACGTCGCGCAGGGCGTCCTCGGCGCCACGCTTGTCGAACTTGTTGAGCACGACCAGCTCGGCGTAGTCGAGCATGTCGATCTTCTCGAGCTGGCTGGGCGCGCCGAAGTCGGAGGTCATCACGTACATCGGGAAGTCGACGAGGTCGACGATCTCCGAGTCGGACTGGCCGATGCCGGCGGTTTCGACGATGACGAGGTCGTAGCCCACGCCCTTGAGGAAGCCGATGCAGTCGCGCAGCACCAGGTTGGTGGCGGCGTGCTGGCGGCGCGTGGCCATCGAGCGCATGTAGACGCGCGGGCTGCGCAGCGAGTTCATGCGGATGCGGTCGCCCAGCAGCGCGCCGCCGGTGCGGCGGCGGGTGGGGTCGACCGAAATCACCGCGATGCGCATCTCGGGGAAGTGCGCGAGGAAGCGGTTGAGCAGTTCGTCGGTGACGGACGACTTGCCCGCGCCGCCGGTGCCGGTGATGCCGACGACGGGCGTCTTGCTGCCGGCCAGCTGCCATTGCTTGCGCAGGTGCGCGAGTTGCGTCTCGTCGAGCGCGCCCTCTTCGATCGCGCTAAGCATGCGGCCGAGTGCGATCTCATCACTGATGGCCGGGTTCTGCGTCGGCGGGGCGTTCTCCACGCGCGCCTGCGAGGCACGGCGGATCACGTCCTCGATCATCGCGACGAGGCCCATGTGCATGCCGTCGTTCGGGTGGTAGATGCGCTCGACGCCGTAGTCCTGCAGCTCCTTGATCTCTTCCGGCGTGATCGTGCCGCCGCCGCCGCCGAACACGCGGATGTGGCCGGCGCCGCGCTCGCGCAGCATGTCGACCATGTACTTGAAGTACTCGACGTGGCCGCCCTGGTAGGACGACAGCGCGATGCCGTCGGCGTCCTCCTGCAGCGCGGCGCGCACGACGTCCTCCACCGAGCGGTTGTGGCCCAGGTGGATGACTTCGGCGCCCTGTCCCTGGATCAGGCGGCGCATGATGTTGATGGCGGCGTCGTGGCCGTCGAACAGGCTCGCGGCGGTGACGAAGCGCAGCGGCGTCGCGTTCTCGGCGGCGCTGGCGGTGGATTCGGGCAGGCGGTCGGCAGGCGAGCTCATCGGTGCGCGCACATCTATTTCTAAGGATGGCCCGATTGTAACAAGGCGACCGTACGCAGCCCGGGGCGCGCGTAGGGTCGGGTACCCTGCGCGGCATGAACGATTCGAACGAACTGGAAACGCTGCGCCAGGCCGCCGCCTCGGGCGCGCCGGACGACCTGCATCGCTACGCTGCCGCGCTGGTGGCCAACCTGCGGATGGAAGAGGCTTTCGAGGCCTATTCGCGCGCCGCCGAGGCCGGCCACGCGGGCGCGCTGCTCGAACAGGGGCGGATGCTGATGTATGGCGTCGGCACCACCGCCGACATCGCGCGCGCCGTGCAGGCGTTCGAGCAGGCCGAGGCCGCGGGGCAGCCGATCGCGGGCTATTTCCTTGCGCTGATCGGGCTGGGCGATACCGCCGTGCCGCGCGATGCGCGCGTTGGCGAGCGCTTGCTGGCCGCCGTGCAGGCCGCCTACCCGCCCGCGCTGCGCGCCGCGGCGATCCATTTCGGACGCAAGCCCAACCTGCAGGACCAGGCGCTGGCCATCCAGTTGCTGGACCACGCGGCCGGGCGCGGCGACGCCATCGCCGCGCACCTGCTGGCCGAGCGCGTGCGCCGCGGCGAAGGCTGCACGGCGCAGCCCGAGGCGGCGGCGCAGCTCAAGGCCAAGCTGCGCGAGGGCGGCTTCGACGACCTGCCCGAGATCATCGCGGTGCCGGCAGCGCCCAAGCGCCCCAGCCCGCCGTCGACGCTCGCGCTCGACGAGGTGATGGACCCGCCGGAGGCCGAGGTGCTGGCGGAGTCGCCGCGCATCGCGCAGGTCGACGGCCTGCTGTCGGTGGACGAATGCCGCCTGCTGGTCGCCACCGCGCAACCTCTCCTGCGCGCCGCGGCACAGACGCCGGGCATCGGCCCGGTGCCGCGCGTGGCCTTCGAGCCGCTGCTGGAGGACGTCGCGCTGAGGCTGGTGCAGCTGCGCCTGGCCGCGGCGGCGGACATGGAACTGGTCGAAGCCGAGCCGCTGGTGGTGGCTCGCGTCGCACCGGGCGACGGGCCCGTTTTGCCCGAAGCAGCCGAAGGTGACGACGAGCGCCAGCGTGCGGTCTATGCCTGCCTCGCCATCGGCAAGGGCGGCGCGCGGCTGCGTTTTCCGGGCGGCATCGTGATCGACGCGGAGGCCGGGCGGGCGATCGTCGCCGATGCCTCGGGCGCGACCATCGAGGGCGATGGCTGGTTCGCCACGCTGCCGCTGTCCTCGCGCCGGCGTCGAGACTACTGATCGACGCGGGCCCACGGCACGCCGGGCCTGCGATCCGCCGCCTCCATCCGCCAGCGTCCGGAGCGCCCGGGCGGACCGCGACGTCCGGCGTGGAGGCCCGCATAACGGGAATGGACTAAAATCCCGCTTCTGTGTCGGGCGGACCACGGTCCGGCACGTCCCGCGTTCCCATTCGTTTCACGACCTAACCAACCCAGTCGGCCGGAATGCGCGGAGCGTGTTCGTCGGTGCCGGCGCGGAGCCTGACGATGATCTTCGAAACCCTCGACACCACCGGCCACGAGCAGGTCGTTTTCTGCCACAACAAGGACGCGGGCCTGAAGGCCATCATCGCGATCCACAACACCGTGCTCGGTCCGGCGCTCGGCGGTACGCGCATGTGGCCGTACGCGAGCGAGCAGGAAGCGCTGAACGACGTGCTCCGCCTGTCGCGCGGCATGACCTACAAGAACGCGGTGGCGGGCCTGGACATCGGCGGCGGCAAGGCGGTGATCATCGGTGATCCGTCGAAGGACAAGTCCGAGGCGCTGTTCCGCGCGTTCGGCAAGTTCGTCGACTCGCTGGGCGGCCGCTACATCACGGCCGAGGACGTCGGCATCGACGTCAACGACATGGAATACGTCTACCGCGAGACCGAGTACGTCACCGGCGTGCACCAGGTCCACGGCGGCTCGGGCGATCCGTCGCCGTTCACCGCCTACGGCGCGCTGCAGGGCCTGATGGCCACGCTGAACCGCAAGTTCGGCAACGAGGAAGTCGGCAACTACTCCTACGCCGTGCAGGGCCTAGGCCACGTCGGCATGGAATACGTGAAGCTGCTGCGCGAGCGCGGCGCCAAGGTGTTCGTCACCGACATCAACAAGGGCCTGGTGGAGCGTGCGGTCGAGGACTTCGGCGCCGAAGCCGTGGGCACCGACGAGATCTACGACGTGCCGGCCGACGTGTACTCGCCGTGCGCGCTGGGCGGCACGGTCAACGAGAACACGCTGCCGCGCCTCAAGGCCAAGATCATCTGCGGCGCCGCGAACAACCAGCTCGCCAATAACGCGATCGGCGACGAGGTGGAGAAGCGCGGCATCGTCTACGCGCCGGACTACGCGGTGAACGCGGGCGGCGTGATGAACGTCGCGCTGGAAATCACGGGCTACAACCGTGAGCGCGCGATGCGCATGATGCGCACGATCTACCACAACCTCGCGCGCATCTACGAGATCGCCGACCGCGACGGCATCCCGACCTACCGCGCCGCCGACCGCATGGCCGAGGAGCGCATCGCGATGCTCGGCAAGCTGAAGCTGCCGCTGGGCCGCAGCAAGCCGCGCTTCGAAGGGCGCATTCGCGGCGGTCACTGATCCGCGTTTCGTTCCACATGACGGGGCTTCGCGCCCCGTCATGCTTTTAGACGACCAGATTACGGAGTGATGCATGCGTCCTTTCCCCCTCGGTGAGGAAATCGATGCCCTGCGCGACGCGGTGCGCCGCTTCGCCGAGAGCGAGATCGCCCCGCACGCGGCGCAGATCGACCACGACAACGCCTTCCCGCAGGACCTGTGGCCCAAGCTCGGCGAGATGGGGTTGCTGGGCATGACCGTGCCCGGCGAGTACGGCGGCAGCGAGATGGGCTACCTCGCGCATCTCGTCGCGATGGAGGAGATTTCGCGCGCGTCGGGCTCGGTGGGCCTGTCCTATGGCGCCCACTCGAACCTGTGCGTGTCCAACCTCTACGCCAACGGCAACGAGGCGCAGCGCCAGAAGTACCTGCCGAAGCTCTGCACCGGCGAATGGAAGGGCGCGCTTGCGATGAGCGAGCCGGGCGCGGGTTCCGACGTCGTCGGCTCGATGAGCTGCCGCGCGGAACTGCGCGACGGCGTTTGGGTTGCGAACGGCAACAAGATGTGGATCACCAACGGCCCCGAGGCCGACGTGCTGATCGTCTACATGCGCACGGCGAGCAAGGAGGCCGGCAGCAAGTGCATGACCGCCTTTCTCGTCGAGAAGGGCATGAAGGGCTTTTCGACGGCGCAGAAGCTCGACAAGCTCGGCATGCGCGGCAGCAACACCTGCGAGCTGGTGTTCGAGAACTGCGAGATCCCGCAGGAGAACGTGCTCGGCGAGGTCAACAACGGCGTCAAGGTGCTGATGTCGGGCCTCAATACCGAGCGCCTCGTGCTCACGGGGGGGCCGCTCGGCCTCATGCAGGCCGCGCTCGACATCACCCTGCCCTACGTCCGCGAGCGCAAGCAGTTCGACGCGGCCATCGGCACGTTCGGCCTGATGCAGGGCAAGGTGGCCGACATGTACACGGCGCTGCAGTCGAGCCGAGCTTTCGCCTACCAGGTGGCACGCGACTACGACGCCGGGCACAAATCCCGCGTCGACGCCGCGTCCTGCCTGCTGCACGCCTCGGAAGCCGCAGTGCAGGTCACGCTGGAAGCGATCCAGTCGCTTGGCGGCAACGGCTACATCAACGAGTACCCCACCGGCCGGCTGCTGCGCGACGCCAAGCTCTACGCGATCGGCGCGGGCACGAACGAGATCCGCCGTATGCTCATCGGCCGCGAATTGTTCGCCGGCAACGCCTGAGCCCACGAGGACACTGCATGGACCGCAACGCCAGCCGCCCCTTCCGCCTCGCCGCGCTCGCCTTCGGCCTGGCGATGACCTCCGCCGCCTTCGCTGCCGCACCGTCGAAGGACGCCACGTCGACGGCCCCGGCCGTCGTCGCGCCCATGAGCCGCTTCACGACGACCGATGGCGTGGAGCTGGCCTACGAGGTCGCGGGCAACGGTGCGCCGGCGGTCTTCGTCCACGGCGGCCCGGGGTCGGGTAGCCATGCCTTCCGCCTGCTGTCGGACGGCATCCTGGAGACGCACTTCCGCATCGCCTGGCTCGATCAGCGCGGCAGCGGTGCCTCGGCCAGCGCGCCTTCGGGCGACTACTCGCTGGACCGGCAGGTCGCCGACCTCGAGGAGCTGCGCGCCAGGCTGGGGCTGGAGCGCTGGACACTGGTCGCCTACTCCTTCGGCGGGCTGATCACGCAGGCCTACGCCGCCGCCCACCCCGACCGCGTGGCCGGCATCGTCCACATCGACAGCCTGCTCAACCTGCCCGCGTCGATGGAGAGCACGGCGAGCTACGGCTACGGCCTGTTGCCGGCCGACAGGCGTCCACCGATGGACCCCTCCATGCCGCTGCCGCAGCGCTATTTCACCGTGCTGGGCATGCTCGGCCAGATGGGCCTGTCCGACCGCCTGCAGTACGCGGGCGAGGACGCGGCCGCGCGTGCCAAGGCGCGGCTCACAGCCAACCCGGCGCCCGGCCGCAACGGCGACATGGCCCAGAAGATCTTCTCGGGCAACCCGGGTCGCTACCTCGAGGACATGACCGCCGGTACCGAGTCGGTCGACGTGCCGGTGCTCGTGGTGACCGGCGATGCCGACCAGGTCACCGGCCCGGAGCACTACAAGGCGTTCCGCTACCCGAAGCAGACCGTCGCCGTGCTCAAGGGCGGCCACATGGCGTTCTACGAGGACGCGGAAGGCTTTGCCCGCGCCATCGCGGCGTTCGCGGCGAAGGTGCGCTGAGCGCGTCTGGCGAGCCTCCGGCGCCGCCACCGGCGGCCGTTTGCGGCACTGCAGCACGCCGCCGCATAATCGGGCGGTTGCGGCCCCGCGCCGCCCCGCTTCCGGAGTCCGCCATGAGCGACGTCGTCATCGTCGGTGCCAAGCGCACCGCCATCGGTTCCTTCCTCGGCCAGTTCACCGGCGTGCCGACCCCGACGCTCGGCGCGGCCGCGATCCGCGGCGCCATCGAGCAGTCCGGCATCGCGCCGGACGCCGTGCAGGAAGTCCTCATGGGCTGCGTGCTGCCTGCCGGCCTTGGCCAAGCGCCGGCGCGCCAGGCCGCGATCGCCGCGGGCGTGCCGACCTCCGCCGCCTGCGTGACCATCAACAAGGTCTGCGGCTCGGGCATGAAGGCCATGATGATGGCCGCCGACATGATCCGCGCAGGCAGCGCCGAGGTCGTGGTCGCCGGCGGTATGGAATCCATGACCAATGCGCCGCACCTGCTCAACGGCTCGCGCACCGGCATCCGCTACGGCTCGGCCGAATTCCTCGACCACATGGCGCACGACGGCCTGACCAACCCGTACGACGGCAAGGCCATGGGCGTGTTCGGCGACGCCACCTGCTCGACCTACGAGTACTCGCGCGAGACGCTCGACGCCTACGCCGCCGAGAGCGTGCGCCGCGCGCAGGACGCGGTGCAGTCCGGCGCGTTCAAGGCCGAGATCGTCTCGGTGACGGTCAAGGGCCGCAAGGGCGAGGTCGTCGTCGACACCGACGAGGAGCCGGGCAAGATCGACGCGGCGAAGATTCCCTCGCTGCGTGCGGCCTTTGGCAAGGAAGGCCTGCTGACCGCGGCGACCTCGTCGAAGATTTCCGACGGCGCCGCCGCGGCGGTGCTGATGTCGGCCGAGACCGCGCAGCGCCTGGGCGCCAAGCCGATCGCACGCATCGTCGCGCAGGCCGGCCACGCACAGGAGCCGGAGTGGTTCACCACGGCGCCGATCGAGGCCACGCGCCGCGTGCTGGAGAAGGCGGGCTGGACCGTGGACGACGTGGACCTCTTCGAGATCAACGAGGCGTTCGCCTGCGTCGCGATGGCGCCGATGAAGGACCTCGGCATCCCGCAGGAAAAGCTCAACGTGCACGGCGGCGCGCTCGCCCTCGGCCATCCGATCGGCGCCAGCGGCGCGCGCCTCGTCGTGACCCTGCTGCACGCGCTGCAGGCGCGCGGCGGCACCCGCGGCGTGGCGTCGCTGTGCATCGGCGGTGGCGAGGCCACGGCTATTGCAGTCGAGCTGGTGCAGGGCTGAAGATCAGAGGGATATGCCGCTCGTCGAGCAATCGCTTGACATGCCGCAGCCGCTTGTCATCATGTTTACGGCGCGCAAATGCGCGTTGCCAAACCACACGACGAGGAATAGATCCGATGAACATCAACAAGGCGCTGCTCGCCCTGGCCCTGGGCCTGGCTCTGACCGCTTGCTCGAAGGACCAGGCTGCCGACACCGCCGCCACGGACGCTGCTCCGGCTGCTGACGCCGCCGCGCAGACGACCGCCGACACGGCCGCCGTCGACGCCGCTGCGACCTCGGCTGACGCCGCTGCCACGGCTCCGGCCGCCGACGCCGCTGCTCCGGCCGCCGACGCCGCTGCTCCGGCTGCCGACGCTGCCGCTCCGGCCGCTACGGACGCCGCTGCTCCGGCCGCTACGGACGCTGCCGCTCCGGCCGCGACCGACGCGCAGCAGTAATATCGCTCGCGCTGTTGTAGCATCTGGAAAAGCCGTCGGGTCTCCGGCGGCTTTTTCCGTAAGTAGGTGTCAGTGAACGATAGGCCGGCCCTGCCGAGCGATGCGCGCACTGGCGTTGCCTGACTGTGGTGCATCTCGTTTCAGACAACTCTAGGAGATTGCAATGAACACCAAGCTCTACGTGCTCCTCGCTGCCGCCGTCCTCTCGCTGTCGGCCTGCAAGAACGAAACGCCGACCGCGCAGAACGAAGCCGCCGAAGCCGCGAACGCCGCCGACAGCGCTGGCGCCGCTGCTGCCGACGCCGCGAACGCTGCCGGTAACGCCGCCGCCGAAGGTGTCGACGCCGCCGCTGCCGCGACCGGCGAAGCCGCCGCCGAGGCTGGCCAGGCTGTCGACAACGCCGCCGACCAGGCTGCCGCCGCCGCTAACGAGGCTGCTGCCTCGGCCGCCAACGCTACGGCCCAGGCTGCCCAGTCGACCGCCGACGCCGCGCAGAACGTCGCCAACAAGGCCGACGCCGCTGCCGAAGAAGCGAAGAAGTAATCCATCGCTTCAGTGTTTCCTGAAAGGCCCGCGAAAGCGGGCCTTTCTTTTGCCCGACACCGGGACGATCCGCGGTCGCGGCGCTCCGAAAGCGACGCAGCGCACTGTCGACGCTCGCGCATCGCAGTCCCCATCGCGGCGCCCGCCGCGATACATCGCTAAGCAGGCTCGCCGCCACTATCGGCAACCGGACCGCGCAACTCGCCCTATCGCCGTTCGGCTAATGCGACGCTCGGGACAGAGACAGCCGATGCGGCTCGCCATCGTCCTTTCGCGCCTGCACTAGCGGCGCATTGCTGGCCCCCTCGCCCGCTCTGTGGTTTGATCGCGCGTCCCGTTCCGCCGTCACTGCCATGCCCGTCATCGAAACCCAGCTCGACCCGCGCTCCGCCTCGTTCCAGGAGAACGTCGCGCATCACCGATCGCTGGTGGACGAGCTGCGCCAGCGCCTCGCGCGCGCGGCGGACGGCGGTGGCGAAAAGGCCAGGGACAAGCACACCGCCCGCGGCAAACTGCTCGCGCGCGAGCGCATCACCACGCTGCTGGACGAGGGCTCGCCGTTCCTGGAGATCGCCCCGCTCGCCGCGGAAGGCATGTATGACGACGCGGCGCCTGCGGCCGGCATGGTCTGCGGTATCGGCCGCGTCATGGGCCAGGAAGTGGTGATCGTCGCCAACGACGCGACGGTCAAGGGCGGCACCTACTTCCCGATGACGGTGAAGAAGCACCTGCGCGCGCAGGAAGTCGCACTCGAGAACAACCTGCCCTGCATCTACCTGGTCGATTCCGGCGGCGCCTTCCTGCCGCTGCAGGACGAGGTGTTTCCGGACAAGGAACACTTCGGCCGCATCTTCTACAACCAAGCGCGCATGTCGGCGCTCAACATCCCGCAGGTCGCCGTCGTCATGGGCAGCTGCACGGCGGGTGGCGCCTACGTGCCCGCGATGTGCGACGAAAGCGTCATCGTCAAGGAACAGGGCACGATCTTCCTCGGCGGCCCGCCGCTGGTGAAGGCGGCGACCGGTGAAGTGGTCGATGCCGAAGCGCTTGGCGGCGCGGACGTGCATACCAGCGTGTCGGGTGTAGCGGATCATTTCGCGCAGGACGACGACCATGCGCTGTCGATCGCGCGCGACATCGTCAGGAGCTTCAACCGCCGCAAAGTGCTGCCGGTGGCGTCGATACCGTCGCGCGAGCCGCTGTACCCGTCCGATGAGATCTACGGCCTCGTGCCGAAGGATGCGCGTCGCCCGTTCGACATCCGCGAGGTGATCGCGCGCATCGTCGACGGCAGCGAGTTCCAGGAGTTCAAGGCGCGATACGGCAAGACGCTGGTGACCGGCTTCGCGCACCTGCACGGCTATCCGGTCGGCATCGTCGCCAACAACGGCATCCTGTTCGCCGAGAGCGCGCTCAAGGGCGCGCACTTCATCGAACTGTGCAACCAGCGCGGCATTCCGCTGGTGTTCCTGCAGAACATCACCGGTTTCATGGTGGGCCGCAAGTACGAGAACGCGGGCATCGCGAAGGACGGCGCGAAGATGGTGACGGCCGTGGCCTGCTCCCACGTGCCGAAGTTCACCGTCGTGATCGGCGGCAGCTTCGGCGCCGGCAACTATGCGATGTGCGGCCGCGCGTACGGCGCGCGCTTCCTGTGGATGTGGCCGAACGCGCGCATCAGCGTGATGGGCGGCGAACAGGCGGCGAGCGTGCTCGCGACCGTGCGTCGCGATGCGCTGGAAGGCGCCGGCAAGCAGTGGAGCGCGGAGGACGAGGACGCCTTCAAGGCGCCGATCCGCGAGCAGTACGAAGCGCAGGGCAATCCGTACTACGCCACCGCGCGCCTGTGGGACGACGGCATCATCGATCCGGCCGACACGCGACGCGTTCTCGGGCTAGGGCTATCGGCTTCGCTCAATGCGCCGATCGAGGAGCGCACGCGCTTCGGTGTGTTCAGGATGTAAGCCACCCGGCTGGACCAAACGGCAGGGCGCGTCACGGAAATGACGTCAAGACCGCGTGATAAGGTCGGACCTCCATCCCGCCCCCGAGGGACCACCATGGCGATCTTCCCGAACACCGGCAACAAGCGCGAGGCCTCGCAGCCCGAGACCGCGTTGGCCAAGGATCCATCCCCCAACGAATTCTCGTTCGCGCCGGCGCAGGTCGCGCCCGCGCCCTCGCCGATCTCGTCCGCGCCGCGCGCGTCTTCGCGTGAGGCGAAGGAATCGGTGATCGCTTCGGATCTGTCGATCGAGGGCCGCATCCAGGGCGCCGGCAACGTGCGCATCGCGGGTCGCTTCACCGGCGACATCGCGGTGGAGGGCGACCTCACCATCGAAGTGGGCGCGCGCGTCAACGGCGGCGTCAAGGCGCGTCGCGTGGTCGTGGCGGGCGAGCTCGAGGGCAACATCGAATCGGCGCAGCGCGTCGAAGTGGTCGAGAGCGGCGCGATGACCGGCGACGTCAAGGCCGGCACCGTCACCGTAGCGCCCGGCGCGCGCATGCGCGGCCGCGTGGAGTTCGGCTGGGGCGACAGCGCGGCCGATACCGACAAGGGCAAGTCCAAGGCGGACGCGACGCCGGAGGCCGGCAGCGCCGCATGAGCGCCGTCCGGCCCGGCACGCCGGGCGCGACGCGGACCTGCCCGCACTGCCGGGCCACGATCCTCGACACCGCGAGCGTCTGCCCGGGCTGCAAACACCACCTGCGTTTCGACGCGGCCACCGGCACCGACCTCCAGCGCACCACCACGCTCGCGGTCGAAGGCACGTTGCGCGCCGACCGGCCCGGCGAGGCCGTCGAGTACACGATGGTGCTGGTCATCCGCAACGAACGCGGCGAGGAAGTGAACCGACACATCGTCGGCGTCGGCGCGCTCGAAGGCAGCCAGAGCCGCAGCTTCAGCGTCACCGTGGAAACGAACGTGGTGCCGGCCGGCAAGGGCCGGCGCCGCTGACGACGCGTCAGTCGCAGCCGCCGCAGCTGCCGCAGCCGTCCTTCGCGCGAGGGGCGGGCGCGATGCGCCGGCCGAGCGTGGCAAGACGCGGCGAGCCGCTGTCGATGAAACGGATCGCGACCCAGCCGCGCAGCCGGCGCGTGGCTTCCGGGAACCGCGTGCGCAGCACGTAGACGACGCTCGCGAATACCGCGAGCGCGACCAGCACGTACTGCACTGCGAGTCCGGCATCCATCTCAGCCGCCCAGCGCGTGCGCCACCTGGTAGGTCAGCAGCGACGCCAGGTAGGCCAGCGCGAACAGATAGCCAGCGGAGATCGCTACGTGACGCCAGGAGTTGGTCTCGCGGCGGATGGTGGCAAGCGTCGAAATGCACTGCGGCGCGTAGATGAACCACACCAGCAGCGACAGCGCGGTAGCGAGCGACCAGCCCTGCGCGATGATCGGCGAGAGCGCCTGGGCGGCTGCGTCGTCGTTCGCTGCCTGCAGCGCGTAGATAGTCGCGAGCGAGGACACGGCGACTTCGCGTGCCGCAAGCCCCGGAATCAGCGCGATGCATATCTGCCAGTTGAAGCCGAGAGGCGCGAAGATCGACGTCAGCGCATGGCCTAGGCGGCCGGCGAGGCTGTAATCGACCGGATTGCCCACCCAGCCGTCCGGCGGTGCCGGGAAGTTGAGCAGGAACCACAGCAGGACGGTGAGCGCGAGGATGATGCCGCCGACGCGACGCAGGAAGATCGTCGCACGCTCCCACAGCCCGATGGCTACGTCGCGCACGTGCGGGATGCGATAGGACGGCAGCTCGAGCATCAGCGGATGCTCGCCCTTGTCGCGCCGCCACTTCTTCATGATCCAGCTGACCGCGAGCGCGCTCAGGATGCCCGCCGCGTACAGCGCGAACAGCACGAGACCCTGCAGGTTGAGGAAGCCGAGCACTTCCCGGCGCGGAATGAACGCGCCGATGAGCAGCGCGTACACCGGAAGGCGTGCCGAGCAGGTCATCAGCGGCGCGACGAGAATGGTCGCGAGACGATCGCGCGGGTCCTGGATCGAGCGCGTCGCCATGATGCCGGGAATCGCGCAGGCGAAGCTGGACAGCAGCGGGATGAAAGAGCGGCCCGACAGGCCCGCGGCCGCCATCGTGCGATCGAGCAGGAAGGCCGCGCGCGGCAGATAGCCGGATTCCTCGAGCGCGATGATGAAGAGGAACAGCACGAGGATCTGCGGCAGGAACACGATGACGCCGCCGAGGCCGGCGATGATGCCGTCCGCCAGCAGGCTGGTGAGCGGCCCCGGCGGTAACGTGTTCGTCGCCTGTTCGCCAAGCCAACCCGCGCCGGCGTCGATCAGGTCCATCACCGGCGTCGCCCAGGCGTAGACGGCTTGGAAGATGAGGAACATCACCGCCGCGAGCGCGACGAGCCCGAACACCGGATGCAGCAGCCAGCGATCGAGCGCGTCGTCGATGGCCGCCGTGCGACGCGGCATGCGCACGGCCGCGGCGAGGATGTCGCGCGTGCGGGCGTGCAGGTCCTCGACGTCGCTGATGCCGGCGTCCGGGTCGATCGCGGGCAGCGCGGCGCCGCCGCGGTCGAGGATGTCGACCAGCGCCTTCGCGCCACCGCTGCGCACCGCGACGGTCGGCACCACCGGCACGCCCAGCTCGCGCGACAGCGCATCCAGATCGACCTCGATGCCGCGGCGCTTGGCCGCGTCCATCATGTTGACCGCGACGATCATCGGCCGGCCCAGCTCGCGTACTTCCAGTGCGAAACGCAGGTGCAGGCGCAGGTTGGTTGCGTCGACCACGCAGACGATCACGTCCGGCGCCGGCTCGCCCGGGTAGAAGCCGCGGCAGAGGTCGCGGGTGACCGCCTCGTCCAGGCTCGCGGCGTGCAGACTGTAGGCGCCCGGCAGGTCGAGCACCACGTACTCGCGCCCGGACGGCGCGGCGAAGCGGCCTTCCTTGCGCTCGACGGTGACGCCGGCGTAGTTCGCGACCTTCTGCCGGCTGCCGGTCAGGCGGTTGAACAGCGCGGTCTTGCCGCAGTTCGGATTGCCGACCAGCGCGAGCCGCAGGGTGCCGGCACTCATGCGCGCTCGACCTCCGCCTCGGCCTCGCGGCGCAGCGGCGCGTCGGCCGGTTGCGGCAGCCGTACGCCGATGCGGTCGGCCTCGCGGCGACGCAGCGCGAAACGGGTATAGCCGACCTGCACCAGCAGCGGTTCGGCGCCCACCGGCCCGGCGGCCATCACCTCGACGGGTTCGCCGGCGACGAAGCCCAGCTCGCGCAGGCGGCGCGCGATCGGGTCGTTCGGGGCGGCGTCCTCCACGGCGACGACGGTCGCGGCGGTGCGGAACGGCAGCTCGGACAGTTTCACGGCGGAACGTCGTCCCAAATGGGAATTGTTCTCATTCTATCACCGCCGCCTCGGCCGCGACCGGTACCGCTCGCGCCGCTTCAGCTTGCTCGCCGACGCCGCGGGGCGTCCACGGCGACCGGCTATGATCAGGCGCTTTCCCCGGGCACATCTCGATGAGCCATCCCCTGCTCCACCTGCGCGACGGCGCGGTCGCGCGCCTGAGGCTGAACCGGCCGCAGCTGCACAACGCCTTCGACGCCACGCTGATCGCCGCCCTCACCGGCGCGCTGGAGAGCGTCGCCGCGGATCCGGATGTGCGCGTGGTGGTGGTCGAGGGCGAAGGCGCGTCGTTCTCGGCGGGCGCCGACCTCAACTGGATGCGCGGCATGGCCACGGCCAGCGAGGAGGAGAACCGCCGCGACTCGCTCGCCCTCGCCCGCCTGATGCGCACGCTCGACGAGCTTCCCAAGCCGACCATCGCCCGCGTGCAGGGCGCCGCCTTCGGGGGCGGCGTCGGGCTGGTGGCCTGCTGCGACATCGCGATCGCCACGGCCAACGCGAAGTTCGGCCTGACCGAGGCCCGGCTCGGCCTGCTGCCCGCCGTGATCTCGCCCTACGTCATCGAGGCGATCGGCGAGCGCCAGGCGCGCCGCTGGTTCGCCACCGCCGAGATGTTCGACGCCGCCACCGCGCACCGCATCGGCCTGCTCCACGAACTGGTGGACGACGAAGCCGCGCTCGACGCTGCCGTGCAACGCCAGATCGACCTGCTGCTGAAGGCGGGCCCGGTCGCGGCGGCGGGCGCCAAGGCGCTGGTACGTCGCGTCGCCGCCCGGACCGACCGCGACCGCCTTGATGCCGACAACGCGGCGCTGATCGCCGCGCTGCGCGTGTCGCCCGAGGGCCAGGAAGGGTTGGGCGCATTCCTCGACAAGCGCACGCCTGCCTGGCAGCCGTGAACCGCGCGACGCACGGCCACGAATCGACGAAGCCGGGTGCGTTCAAGGCCCGCGCGCGGCATGCGCACCCCGACTACCTCGGCCGGTTCGTGATCGACACGCACCGCCCCGCCATCGCAGCGGTCCGAGACCGCCCGGAAGCCACGTCCTGATGTTCGACAAGATCCTGATCGCCAACCGCGGCGAGATCGCCTGCCGCGTCATCCGCACCTGCCGCGCGCTCGGCATCCGCACCGTGGCCGTGTACTCCGAGGCCGATGCCGACGCGCAGCACGTGCGCCAGGCCGACGAGGCGTACTGCATTGGCGGCCCGCGCCCGCAGGAGTCCTATCTTCGCGGCGACGCGATCCTCGACGTCGCGCTGAGGTCGGGCGCGCAGGCCATCCACCCCGGCTACGGCTTCCTCAGCGAGAACGCGGATTTCGCCGACGCGGTGGAAGCCGCCGGCCTCGTGTTCATCGGCCCGCCTGCGGCGTCGATGCGCAAGATGGGCAGCAAGGCCGGCGCGAAGGAACTGATGCAGGCCGCGGGCGTGCCGGTCGTGCCGGGTTATACGGGCGAGGACCAGTCGCCCGAGCTGCTGCACCGCGAGGCCGACCGTATCGGCTATCCGCTGATGATCAAGGCCGCGCACGGCGGCGGCGGCAAGGGCATGCGCATCGTGCGCACGTCCGGCGAGTTCCTGCCGAACCTCGAGAGCTGCCAGCGCGAGGCGCGCAACGCCTTCGGTCGTGATCGCGTGCTGCTCGAGCGCTATATCGAGAAGCCGCGCCACATCGAGATCCAGGTGTTCGCCGACCGCCACGGCAACACGATCCACGTGTTCGAGCGCGAATGCTCGGCACAGCGCCGCTACCAGAAGGTGCTGGAGGAATCGCCCTCGCCCTTCCTCACGCCCGGGCTGCGCCGCGCGATGGGCGATGCCGCCGTGCAGGCCGCGCGCGCGATCGACTACGTCAACGCCGGCACCGTCGAGTTCATCGTCGGGCAGGACGGCGGCTTCTACTTCATGGAGATCAACACGCGCCTGCAGGTCGAGCATCCGGTCACGGAGCTCGTGACCGGACAGGACCTCGTCGAGTGGCAGCTGCGGGTCGCGTCCGGCGAGCCGCTGCCGATGGCGCAGGATGCCTTGGGCCAACAGGGCCATGCGATCGAAGTGCGCCTGTACGCCGAAGATCCCGACGCGGGTTTTCTGCCGGGTTCGGGCCGCCTTGAACGGCTGCGCCTGCCCGTCGGCATGGACGGCGTGCGCGTCGACTCGGGCGTGGTCGAGGGTGACACCGTCACGATCTTCTACGACCCGATGATCGCCAAGCTGATCGTGTACGGCGCCGATCGCCGTCAGGCGCTCGCGCGGCTGCGCGCGGCGCTGGCGCGCTGCGAGATCGCAGGGCCGAAGTCGAACATCGAGTTCCTCGAGCGCCTCGCGCGGCATCCGGCGGTGGTCGGGGGCACGATCGACACGGGTTACCTCGATCGCCATCTCGACGAGTTCCTGTCGACCACGGGCGACGATGCGAAGCTGTTCGTCGCGGTGGTCGTCGCGCGACTGATTTCGGCCGAGCGCGGCGCATGGATGTGCAATTCCGCGTCGAACGATCCGACCTCGCCCTGGGCGACGCCCGACGGCTGGCGCGTCGGCGCACCGGCGGTGTCGCGCATGGCGGTCACGCATCGTGGCGAGCGCATCGTCCTGCGCGCGGGCGGGCATGGCGGGCGCTATCGCGTCGAGCACGCCGGTCGCATGCACGAGGTCGAAGGCGCGCGCATCGAGGATGGCGCGCTCAGCCTCCGTCTTGATGGCGAAGCGATGCGCGTCGCCGTCGGCGGTGAGCGCGGTTACTGGAGCGTGCACGACGGCGAACGCCGCCTCGCACTTGCGGCCGCGCCGCTGCACGACGAGCACCAGGGCGGCGCCGAAGGCGGCACCGATCGCGTGGTGGCACCGATGCCCGGGCGCATCGTCGTCACACGCGTGCAGCCCGGCGACGCGGTAGGCGCCGGCCAGGAAGTGATGGTGATCGAGGCCATGAAGATGGAGCTGAGCCTCAAGGCCCCGCGCGAGGGCGTGGTGGCCGAAGTGCGCGGCGCGGCGGGCGATTTCGTCGAGGCCGATGCTGCGCTGGTGCTGCTGGAGGTCGTGTCGTGAGCGATTTCGTCCGCATCGTCGAAGTGGGCCCGCGCGACGGTCTGCAGAACGAGAAGGCGATCATCTCGACCGCCGACAAGATCGCGCTGATCGATCGGCTGTCGATGACCGGCCTGCCGGTGGTGGAGGCGACGAGCTTCGTCAGCCCGAAATGGGTGCCGCAGCTCGCCGACGCAGCCGACGTCTATCGCGGCATCTCCCGTCGCAAGGGCGTCGACTATCCCGTGCTGGTGCCGAACCTGCAGGGCTACGGGCGCGCTCGCGAGGTCGGCGTCACGCACATCGCGGTGTTCACCGCAGCGTCCGAAGCGTTCAACCGCAAGAACATCAATGCATCCATCGAGGAGTCGCTCGAGCGTTTCGCGCCGGTGATGGAGCGTTCGCAGGCCGACGGCGTACGCGTGCGCGGCTATGTGTCGACGGTGCTCGGCTGCCCGTACCAGGGCGAGGTCGACGTGGCCGACGTGGTGCGCGTGGCCAAGGCGCTGCACGCGATGGGCTGCGAGGAGGTGTCTCTGGGCGACACCATCGGCGTCGGCACGCCGGTGAAGGCGCGGCAGATGCTGCGCGCCGTCGCGAACGAAGTGCCGATGCAGGCCCTGGCCGTGCATTTCCACGACACTTACGGGCAGGGGCTGGCCAACATCCTCGCCTGCATCGAGGAAGGCGTGCGCGTGGTGGATTCGGCGGTGTCCGGCACCGGCGGCTGCCCGTACGCGAAGGGCGCAAGCGGCAACGTCGCCAGCGAGGACGTGGTCTACATGCTGCACGGCATGGGCATGACGACGGGCGTCGACCTCGATGCGCTGGTCGACACCGGCCGCTGGCTGGCGGGGCTGCTCGGCCGCGAGACGTCCAGCAAGGTCACGCGCGCACGGAGCGCCGCCGCATGAAACCGGCCGAATACACGATCCGCCCGATCGAGGCGCGCGACGACGCGGCGATGGCCGCGATCATCCGCGGCGTGATGCCCGAGTTCGGCGCCTGCGGCTCGGGCTTCGCGATCAACGACCCCGAGGTCGACTGGATGCATCGCGCCTACTCGTCGCCGCGCGCTGCGTATTTCGTCGTCGAAGTCGACGGCGAGGTGGTCGGTGGCGGCGGCGTGGCGCCGCTGGAAGGCGGCGACGCCGACACCTGCGAACTGCGCAAGATGTATTTCCTGCCGCGTGCGCGCGGACTGGGTGCCGGCGCGAAGGTGATGGAGCTGTCGCTCGGGAAGGCGCGCGAATTCGGCTTCCGCCGCTGCTATCTCGAAACGCTCACCGGCATGGACGCGGCGATGCGCCTGTACGAGCGGTCAGGCTTCCGTCGAATCGACGCGCCGTTGGGCGCGACCGGCCACGGCGGCTGCGACATCTGGTACCTGCGCGAGCTCTGATCGGCGCCCGCCGGTAGAATCGCGGCCTTTCCGCCTTTCGAGGATCCGCCATGCAGATCTCCAACGCCCGCGCCGTCATCACCGGTGGCGTCTCCGGCCTCGGCTTCGCCGTCGCCCAGCGCATCGTCCGCGAGGGCGGCCGCGTCGCCCTGTTCGACGTCAACGAGGAGAAGGGCCAGGCGGCCGTCGCCGAACTCGGCGCGGACAAGGCGAAATTCTTCCGCACCGACGTCACCGATGAGGCGGGCGTGGTCGCGAACGTGGCGGCGGCCAACGAGTTCCTCGGCGGTCTCAACGTCGCGGTGAACTGCGCGGGCATCCTCGGCTCGGGCCGCGTGCTCGGCAAGGACGGCCCGATGCCGCTGTCGCAGTTCCAGACCACCGTCATGGTGAACCTGGTCGGCAGCTTCAACGTCGCCAAGGCCTGCGCGCAGGTGATGCAGGCCAACGAGGCCGGCACGGACGGCGAGCGCGCCGTGATCATCAACACGGCGTCCGTCGCTGCCTACGAAGGCCAGATCGGCCAGGCTGCGTACTCCGCGTCGAAGGGCGGCGTGGTCGGCATGACGCTGCCCATGGCGCGCGAGCTGGCCCGCTTCGGCATCCGCGTGCTCACCATCGCGCCGGGCGTGTTCTGGACGCCGATGGTCGACGGCATGCCGGAGTCGGTGCAGCAGTCGCTGGCCGCGTCGATTCCCTTCCCGTCGCGCTTGGGCAAGCCGGAGGAATTCGCGGACCTCGCGGCCTACATCCTCGGCAACACCTACCTCAACGGCGAGACCATCCGCCTCGACGGCGCGACGCGCCTCGCGCCGAAGTAATCAGGAACTGCAATGAAGGCCTACGACATCAAGAAGGGCAACGTCGTCGAGCACAACGGCGGCGTGTACCAGATCCGGGACATCGAGCGCAGCAGCCCGCAAGGCCGCGGCGGCAACGTGCGCTTCCGCTTCACCATGTACAGCGTGCCGGGCGGCAACAAGCTCGACGCCAGCTTCGACGGCGACGACGACCTGCGCGAAGTCGACCTCGTCCGTCGCCAGGCCACGTTCTCGTACATGGACGGCGACGCGTTCGTATTCCTCGACGACGAGGACTACACGCCCTACACGCTCGACGCGGACGTCGTCGGCGACATGGCCGGCTACATCGTGCCGGATCTCTCGGGCTGCTACGTGCAGGTCATCGACGATGCGCCGGTCGGCCTGCAACTGCCGCAGACCGTGACGATGGACGTCGTGGAGACGCCGCCGGAGCTCAAGGGCGGCACGGCGACCAAGCGCCCGAAGCCGGCGAAGCTGTCGACCGGCCTGGAGATCATGGTTCCCGAGTACATCGGCAACGGCGAGCGCGTGCTGGTCAATACGACCACGGGCGAGTTCGCCGGCCGCGCCGACTGATCGGCACCGGGAACTCGCACGGCGGCGGCCGGTCCCATCTCCGCGCCGTCGCCGGCCACGCCGGCATCGCGCCCTCCGACGTCCTTGAGGTGACCATGCGCGCTCTTCCCATCGCTCTCGTCCTCGCCGCCTGCGCGGGCTGCGCCACCACCGCGCCGCAGAAGACCGCGGCGCCCAAGCCCGCCGCGGCGCCGAAACTGGTGCTCAGCTGTCCGGCGCCAGCCAAGCGGGAGGCCTTCGCCACGTGGTGCGACCTGCCGGCCGACGTGCGCGCCTTCGTCGACGACCGCGACACCTGCGAGGACTTTCGCGCCGCGCCCTGGCCGTCGTCCGAAAGCCCCGCCGACCGCCATCGCCGCAGCGAGATCGTCGAGGGGCTTCGCACGAGCTGCGCGGGCCTGGAGCGCCGTCTGACCGAGCTGCGCCAGCGGCACGCGTCCAATGCGCCGGTGGCGGCGCTGCTCGCGGCTTACCAGCAGCGCTGAAGCGGTCGCGAGATCGTCGACACGCGGTGCCGATACATCGCGCGGCCGTGGGCAGTCAGCCCGCCTGTTGCCCCGACCACGCGCGCCACTTTTCCGACATGCGCCGCACCGATTCGTCCGACGACGGATCGGCGAGCAGCTCGCGCACGTCGCGCCAGGCGAGGTCAAGCGACTCCTCGCTGACCACGAACGCCTCGTTCGCGCCCGCACGCACCACGTAGCGCACGTCGTAATGCCAGTGCGCGGGCACGTCGCCGCGTTCGGGAATCCAGTGACGGTCGAGGTCGAACAGGCCCGGTTCCAGCGTCAGGCCATCCAGACCGGATTCCTCCTCCGCCTCCTTCAACGCCACGCGGCCGAGGTCGGTATCACCGTCGGCATGGCCGCCCAGCTGCAGCCAGCGCCCGAGCTTGCGATGGTGCGTGAGCAGCACGCGCGCGCCGCTGCGATCGACCAGCCAAGCCGAGCCGGTGAAGTGGCCCGCAAGCCGCGCGCGGGTGAACGGCGCGCTCTCGACCTCGTCCAGCAGCTCGAGGAAATGGCCGACGACCTCCGCCTCATCCGGCCAGCGCCGCGCGTAGTCCTCGAGCTCGCCACGCAGGCGGTCGATCGATTGCGGGTCGTATGCGAGGTCCATACGGCAGCGTCCTCTTGGGTGCAGTGCAGCATTATCCCCGCTTAGCGACGAAAGCAGGCGAAAGGCGACTTGTGCATGGCCTGCGGCTGCGGCTAAGGTCGGCGGGTTGTCCGGTCCGTCAGGCCCGGGCTTTTCCTGGGGAGAGAAAGCAATGCTGTTCTGGCGTGTCAAGCCGCTCGACAAGATTCTCGAGACTGCCGAAAAGAAGTCGCTGAAGCGACAGCTCGGTGCCTTCCAGCTCACGATGCTCGGCATCGGCGCGATCATCGGCACCGGCATCTTCGTCCTGACGGCCGAGGCCGGCCAGAAGGCAGGTCCGGCGATGATGATCGCCTTCATCATTGCGGCGATCGTCTGCGGCCTCGCTGCGCTGGCCTATGCCGAACTCGCATCGATGGTGCCGGTATCCGGCTCCGCCTACACCTACACCTACGGCGTCCTCGGCGAGGGCCTCGCATGGACCGTCGGCTGGGCGTTGGTGCTCGAATACGCGATCGCGGCGGGTGCCGTCGCAGTCGGCTGGTCCGGCTACGTCAACGGACTGCTCGCGAGTGCGGGCATGGGGCTTCCACTGCCTCTTCGTGCAGGCCCGCTGGACGGGGGTAGCTTCAACCTTCTCGCCTTCCTCATCTCGCTCGTCGTCACCGGCCTGCTCGTGATCGGCACTTCCAAGTCCGCGAAGGTCAATGCGGTGCTGGTGCTGATCAAGGTGGCTGCGCTCACGGCCTTCATCGCGATCGCGGTGCCGGCGGCGCAGGACGCCAACTTCGAGCCGTTCTTCCCGACCGGCTGGGGCAGCCCGCTGGGCGGTGTCGGCGTGCTGGGTGCGGCCGCTTCGATCTTCTTCGCCTATGTCGGCTTCGATGCGGTTTCGACCGCGGCCGAGGAAACCAAGAATCCGAATCGCAACATTCCGATCGGCCTCATCGGTTCGCTGGGCGTCTGCACCCTGTTCTACCTGCTGGTCGGCTACGGCGCCGTTGGTTCGGTGGGCTCGCAGCCGATGATGGGGCCGGACGGCATGGCGCTGCATCCGGGCAGCCCTGAACTGGCGGCGGCCTGCCAGGGCAGCGAGGCGCTGGTCTGCAGCCGCGAGCCGCTGGCGCACGTGCTGCGTGTGCTCGGCTTTGCCAACTGGGGCAATGCGATCGGCATCGCCGCCGGCCTCGCGCTGCCGTCCGTCATCCTGATGATGATCTACGGCCAGACCCGCATCTTCTTCACGATGTCCCGCGATGGACTGCTGCCGGAGCGGCTGTCGAAGGTCCATCCGCGCTTCCACACGCCGCACGTGATCACGATGATCACCGGCGTGTTCGTCGCCGCCTTCGCGGCGCTGTTCCCGGTCGGCATCCTGGCGGATATCTCGAACTCGGGCACGCTGTTCGCGTTCGTCATGGTCTCGGCCGCGGTGATGATCCTTCGCGTCCAGCAGCCGAACCGCCCGCGTCCGTTCCGTACGCCGCTGGTGTGGATCGTCTGCCCGCTCGCGGTCGCCGGCTGCTTGCTGCTCTTCCTGAACCTCTCGGGCTATACCCTGTCGATGTTCTTCGGCTGGGCGGCGATCGGCCTGGTCATCTACTTCCTCTACGGCTACCGCCGCAGCCACCTCGCACCGGGCAACCGCGATGCAACGCCTACGCCGCGCATCGATCCGGAGCCGCCGTTCCACGAGGGTCCGCAGGCCTGACCGGCACGGCAGCACGGCAAGGAAACGGCGCGGGCAACTGCGCCGTTTCTTTTTTTGTGGCGACAGTTCCGCAGGCGGAACCCGGCGGCCCGGCCGCCGATGCATGGCCGCCACCCGGCTGCCCTAAACTCTGCAGATGACCGCTTCCCTGCCCTACGATCCGCAGCGGCTGGCCCGCTGCGCCGACGAAATCATCGTCAATGTGCGCGAGCTGGCCGAGCGTGGCTGGACGCCTGCGACCAGCAGCAACTTCTCGTGTCGGATGGACGCCACGAACGTCGCCATCACCGTGTCCGGCCGCGACAAGGGCCGACTGGTGGCGGCCGACATCATGGTCGTGGACGTCGGTGGAAACCCTGTCGCAACCACGCAGAAGTCGTCGGCCGAGACGCTGCTGCACACGCAGCTCTACAAGCGCTTCCCGGAGATCGGCTGCGTGCTGCACACGCATTCGGTGAACCAGACCGTTGCCTCCCGCCTGTATGCGGCGAAGGGCGCCATCCGGCTGGAAGGCTACGAGCTGCTCAAGGCCTTTGCCGGCAACACCACGCATGACACGCTGCTCGACCTACCCGTGCTGCCCAACACGCAGGACATGCCCGAGTTGGCGTCCAAGGTGGAGGCGCTGCTGGACGGCGGCCCGATGTGGGGCTACCTGATCGAGGGCCACGGCCTGTACGCCTGGGGCCGCGACATGGCCGAGGCGCGCCGCCACCTCGAAGCCTTCGAATTCCTGCTCGCCTGCGAGCTCGAGATGCGCCGCCTCGGCGCCTCGTCCAACTGACCCGGAGCGCGCCATGAGCCGCCTGCGCATCTTCCACGACGCCACTCCCGACCAGCCCGAGCTCGTCACCACCGACCTCGCCGAGATCCAGCGCGAGCTGGCGCCGATCGGCGTCGGCTTCGAGCGATGGGAGGCCAGCAAGCCGATCCAGGCGGGCGATCCGCCGGAAGCGATCCTCGAGGCCTATCGCGCCGACATCGACCGCATCGTCGCCGAGCGCGGCTTCCGCACCGTCGACGTGGTGAGCATCGCGCCGGACAACCCCGCGCGCGAGGAAGCCCGCAGGAAGTTCCTCGACGAGCACTTCCACAAGGAGGACGAGGTGCGCTTCTTCGTGGCCGGCTCGGGCCTGTTCACGTTGCACGTCGGCGAGAAGGTCTACGAGATGAAGTGCGTCGCCGGCGACCTGATCTCGGTACCCGATTCGACGCACCACTGGTTCGACATGGGCCCGGAGCCGAGCTTCGTCGCGATCCGCTTCTTCACCGAGCCGGACGGCTGGGTCGGCCATTTCACCGGCACCGACATCGCGCAGAAATTCCCGCGCTTCGAGCCCGGCCAGGCCGGCTGAGCGCCGCCGACGCTGGCACTTCACCGGGGCCCGGCCGACAATGCCGGGCCTCGCTTTTTCCGGACCCCCGCCATGCCCGTGCGCGCGATCCTCACCGACATCGAAGGCACCACCAGCAGCATCTCGTTCGTGAAGGACGTGCTGTTCCCGTACGCGCGCCGCGCCCTGCCCGGCTTCGTCCGCGAACGCGGCGGCGAGCCCGAGGTGCGTCGCTGGCTGGATGCGGTGGCGACCGAACAGGGCGGCGTCTGCAGCGACGACACGATCGTCGAGGTGCTGCAGGGCTGGATCGACCAGGACCGCAAGCACACCGCGCTCAAGGCGCTGCAGGGCATGATCTGGGACTCCGGCTACCGGCGCGCGGATTTCACCGCGCACATGTATCCCGATGCGGCCCGTGCACTGCAGGAATGGCATGACGCGGGCTATCCGCTGCACGTGTATTCCTCCGGTAGCGTGCCCGCCCAGAAGCTCTTCTTCGGCCACAGCGACGCCGGGGATCTGACGGGAATGGTTTCGAATTGGTTCGACACCGAAACCGGCGGCAAGCGGGAAGCCGCGAGCTATGCGCGCATCGCCGAGGCGATCGGCCAGGCGCCGGGCGACATCCTGTTCCTCTCCGACGTGGTCGAGGAGCTCGACGCCGCGCGCGAGGCCGGCCTGCAGACGGTGCTGCTGGATCGTCGCCAGGACTATCCGCAGCCGCGCGAGGGCGAGGCCACGCACGGCCACCGCCGCGTCGAGACCTTCGCCGACATCGGCGTCTGACGCGTTTTCAGGGCGTGGCGTCGACGAGCCGATAGCTCGTGTCGGCCGTCTGCAGGCCCTGCCAGGGATCGAACGCGCGCACCTCGACGCGATGCAGGCCCGCGGCCAGCGTCGTCGGCAGCGCGCCGCGCCACAGGTGCGTGGAGGCATCGGCCTCGGGCGAGCGGTCGTAACCGCGTAGCGCCTCCGCTTCATCATCGCGCACGTTCTCCGCCAGCAGCCACGGATCGGGCTGCTCGACGCGCTTCATCGGCTTCCATTCGCCGCCGTCGACGCGGAACTCCACGCGCATGTCGGGCGTGCCCATCCACACGTTGGCGTACACGCCCCAGGCCGGATACGCGCCGCGACGCAGCGCGCGCGGCGCGTGCAGGCGCATCGCGCGCGTGAACGCGCCGGCGGTCGCATCGACGCCCGCAGGCTGCCAGGCGAGACGGTAGTGGCCGTCGGCGCCCACCTGCAGCCGTGCGGTGCCATTGGGCGTGCCATCCGACATCGTCGAATCGGGGATGCCGTCGCCATTCGGCACGCCGGACCAGAACGCACCGCAGGCCGCGCCGACGTTGTACTCGTGCAACGGCCCGGTGCCGTGCCAGCCGGTGGCCGCATCGTGGAAGACATGCCGCTGCACGTGGCCGTGCGCGCTCAGCAGCAGCACGCGCGGTACCCGGGTGAGCATCGCGAAAAGGCGCTCGCGGTCGGCGGTGCGGAAGCTCTCGCCGCCCACCGGAAAGAACGGGATGTGCACGCCGACGACAAGCAGCCGGCTCGGATCGCGCGTGGCGAGGTACGCCTCGATGAAGGCGAACTGGTCCTCGCGCAGCCCGCCGACGTAGGCCGGTCGCTGGCCGGGCAGCGTGACCACGTCGTCGAGCATCAGGAAGTCGGCCTGAGTTTCCTCCCAAGCGAAGGTGTCGGGCCCGAAGTGGCGATGGAAGCTGCCGAGCGCATCCTCGTCGCTCGCCGCGCCTGCATCGACGTCATGGTTGCCGGGCACGTGCAGCCACGGCAGGCCCAGGCGGGTGGTCACCTCGGTCACCGCCGGATACAGCGAGACATGGTCGTCGACGATGTCGCCCAGCGTCATGCCGAGATGCGCTCGACCAGCACCGGCGCGACGCAGCGGCTCGACGATGTCGCGCGCGTAGTAGTCCACGTCGGTCATCGACTTGGTCTGCGTGTCGGCGAACACCAGCACGTCGAGTTCAGCCGGGGCCTTCGATGCGCGCACCAGTCCGAAGTCGGGACAGGCACCGTCGGCGGAGCGACGCCAGAAAGCGGGCAGCCCGTTGGCCGCACGCAGCACGTCGAATCCGGAAGGCTTGATCACGAAGCGCGCGCGCTCGCCATTCGCCGGCAGTTGGTAGCGGCCGTCGCGACCCGTCGTCGCGATCGAAATGCCGTCCGACACGCGGACGCCAGTGAGCCCGGGCTCGGTCGCGTCGCGCATACCGTCGCGATCCCGATCGTCGTACACGACGCCGCCGCACGCGGCGGCCTGCGCCTGCGCCGCACCGGCCGCGAGTGCGAGACAGAGGGCGACGAGGGTGCGGATCATGCGGGCGCTCCGGTTCGGCAGCGCAAAAGCGTATCAGCTGGCGACTACGGGCCCGGGGGCGTGGCGTGCGCGCAGCACGTCGACCGCGTCGTCGAGCGAGAGGCCCCGCGCGCGCAGCAGCACCGTGAGGTGATACAGCAGATCGGCCGATTCGCCGAGCAACGCGGCCTCGTCCTGCGCGACGGCAGCCAGCGCCGTTTCGACGCCCTCCTCGCCCACCTTCTGCGCGATGCGGCGCACGCCCGCGTCGAACAGTCTCGTGGTGTAGCTGCCGGCCGGCCGTTCCGCCTCGCGGCGCGCGATCAGCGCATCGAGCTCGCCCAGGAACGCGCCGGGCGCATCGGGGAAGCAGCTCGCACGGTCGAGGTGGCAGGTCGGGCCGCGCGGGTGCGCGAGCACCAGCAGCGTGTCGCCGTCGCAGTCCAGGCGCAGGTCCACCACCTCGAGCACGTTCCCCGACGTCTCGCCCTTGGTCCAGCGGCGGCCGCGGGTGCGGCTGAAGAAGGTCGCCTGCCGCGTCGCGAGCGTGTGGGCGAGCGCGTCGCGATCCATCCAGCCGAGCATCAGCACGCGCAGCGTCGTGGCGTCCTGCACGACGGCCGCAACGAGACCCTGCTGCTTGTTCCAGTCGATGCCACCGGCGTCGAAAGCGAGGGGTTCAGACACGTCGCACCTTGATGCCGGCGGCCGCCAGTTGTTGCTTGAGTTCGGGGATCCGGATGCTGCCGGAATGGAAGACGCTCGCGGCGAGCGCGCCGTCGACATCGGCCTTCTCGAACACGTCGACGAAATGCGTCGCATCCCCGGCACCGCCGGAGGCGACCAGCGGCACCCGGCAGAGCGCGCGCGCGGCGGCCAGCTGTTCGATGTCGTAGCCGCTGCGCACGCCGTCGCTGCCCATGCAGTTCAGCACGATCTCGCCGGCGCCGCGGTCCTGCGCCTCGACGATCCAGTCCAGCGCGCGGCGTGCCAGCGCGCGGGTTCGCGACGGGTCACCGGTGTACTGGCGCACGCGCCATTCGCCGTCCTGGTCGCGCAGGCTGTCGATGCCGACCACCACGCACTGCACGCCGAAGGCGTCGGCGAGCTCGCCGATGAGCTCGGGGCGGTCGAGCGCCGGCGTGTTGATCGACACCTTGTCCGCACCCGCGTGCAGAACCGCACGCGCCTCGTCGACACTGCGGATGCCGCCGGCGACGCAGAACGGTATGTCGATGAGCCGAGCGACGCGCTCGACCCAGCCGCGGTCCACGCTCCGCCCCTCGGGGCTCGCCGTGATGTCGTAGAACACCAGCTCGTCGGCGCCCTCGTCGCGATAGCGCAGCGCCAGCTCGACGATGTCGCCCATGTCGACGTGGTCGCGGAAACGCACGCCCTTGACCACGCGGCCGTCGCGCACGTCCAGGCACGGAATGACGCGACGGCTCAGCATGCGATCGCGTCCGCGCGCGCCACCGCATCCTCGAGCCTGAAGCGGCCTTCCAGCAACGCCTTGCCGAGCACCGCACCCGCGCAGCCGGCCTCGCGGGCCGCCTCGATGTCGGCGAGGTCGCGCACGCCGCCGGAGGCCTGCAGCGCAACGCGCGGCGCGAGCTGCATGATTTCCCGGTACAGGGCGATGTTCGGGCCGCCGAGCATGCCGTCGCGGCCGATGTCGGTGCACAGCAGGTGGCGCAGCCCGGTGCCGAGGTAGAGCGCGAGCAGGAAAGACAGCGAGGTGCCGTCGCTGCGCGTCCAGCCGGCCGTCGGCAGACGCCATTCGCCCTCGACTTCGCGGGTGTCCAGCGCGACGGTGATGCGCTCGCTGCCGTAGCGCTCGATCCACCCCGCCACCGTCGAGGGCTCGCGCACCGCGAGCGAGCCCACCACCACGCGATCGGCACCGGCGTCGAACAGCCGCAGCAGATCGTCCTTGCTGCGCACGCCGCCGCCGGTCTGCACCTTCAGTGCGGTCTTCGACTTGATGCCCGACAGCAGCGCCGCGATGGAATAGCCGCCGTCGCGCGCCGCGTCGAGGTCGACCAGGTGCAGCCAGCGTGCGCCTGCGGCGGCGTAACGCGAGGCCACCTCGAGCGGCTGGTCGGCGTAGCGCGTTTCCTGCGCGTAGTCGCCCTGCTTCAGGCGGACGACGCGGCCGTCGCGCACGTCGATGGCGGGATAGACCTCGAAGCCGCTCATGCCGGCACCTTCAGGAAGTTCTCGAGAATGCGTGCGCCGATCGTTGCCGAGCGCTCGGGATGGAACTGCGCGCCCATGCGGTTACCGCGACGGACGACGGCGGCGAATGTCTCGCCGTGCGTGGACGTCGCGAGCGTGTCACAGGTCACCGGGGCGGCGTACCCGTGCACGAAGTACGCACTGTCGCCGGCGCTGACGCCGTCCAGCAGCGCGTCGTCGAGCACGGGCTCCAGCGTATTCCAGCCCATGTGCGGCACGCGCAGCGTGGGCGAGCCCTGGAGCTTGCGCACCCGCCCGGGCAACAGGCCGAGGCAGTCGACGTCGCCCTCTTCCGACGAGTCGAACAGCAGCTGCATGCCCAGGCAGACGCCGAGCAACGGCTGGCACAGGTCGCGCACGCAGCTTTCCAGGCCGAGCTCGTGCAGGCGGGCCATCGCCGCAGCCGCGGCGCCCACACCTGGCAGCACGACGCGGTCGGCGGCGGCGATCACCGCCGGATCCGCGCTGAAGCGGGCGCTCGCACCGAGGCGCTCGAAGGCATAGCGCACGGAGCCGATGTTGGCGCCGCCGGCGTCGATCAGCACGACCTCCATCAGAGCGCTCCCTTGGTCGACGGCAGCTCGCGACCCTCGCGCGCGAGCGCCTGGCGGAGCGCGCGCGCGACCGCCTTGAAGCAGGCCTCGACCTTGTGGTGGTCGTTGTCCCCACGCACGGCGAGGTGCAGGTTCAGGCCCGCGGTCTCGCAGAGCGATCGGAACACGTGCGGCACCAGTTCGGTCGGCAGATCGCCGACGCGCTCGCGGCGGAATTCGCCGTCGAACACGAAGTACGGACGGCCGGAGAAATCCAGCGCGGCGCTGGCGAGCGTTTCGTCCATCGGCAGATTGAGGCCGTAGGTCGTCGGGCGCGCGTCGGGCACGTCCGGCGCCACGACGTCGCTGCCATAGCGGCCGATGCCGCGCTTGTCGCCCAGCGCCTGGCGCAACGCCTGGCCGAGCGCGAGTGCGCAGTCCTCGATGGTGTGGTGCTCGTCGATGTGCAGGTCGCCCTCGCACTCGAGCGACAGGGCGAAGCCGCCGTGCTTGCCGAGCTGCTCGAGCATGTGGTCGTAGAAGCCTAGGCCCGTGCGCACACGCGGCTCGGCGGCGCGGTCGAGATCCACCTCGACGACGATGCGCGTTTCCTTCGTCGTGCGCTCGACACGCGCGGTGCGCGGTGCGTCGGCGAGCGCATGCGCGATGCCGGCCCAGTCCCACTCGCCGCCGAACTGCGCGGTGCGCAGCTGGAAGGCGCGTATGCCCATGTTGTCCGCCAGCTGCACGTCGGTCGGGCGATCGCCGACGACCGCCGAACGCGCCCAGTCGATCGTGCGGTCCTTGAGGTAGGGCAACACCAGGCCGATCTGCGGCTTGCGCGTGGGCGCGTTGTCCTCCGGGAAGCTCGTATCGATCAGCACGTCGCGGAAGCGGATGCCCTGGCTTTCGAAGACCTGCATCATCAGCGCGTGCGGGCCGTCGAAACTCTCCTGCGGATACGCATCGGTACCGAGGCCGTCCTGGTTGGAGACGATCACGAAGTCGTAGCCGGCATCGCGCAGCTTCAGCATCGCCGGGATCACGCCCTCGACGAAGCGCAGCTTGGCGTAGCTGTCGATCTGGAAGTCCCCGGGCTCCTCGATGAGCGTGCCATCGCGGTCGACGAACAGGATGGGTCGACTCATGCCGGCACCGCCTCGGCCAGCGCCGCGATCACGCGATCGTTTTGCTCGGCCGAGCCGATGGTGATGCGCAGCGCGTCGCCCAGGCCGGGCTGCGCGCGCACGTCGCGCACCACCACGCCGGCGGTAAGCAGGCGCTGGAACGCAGCCTGCGCGTCATCGAAACGCACCAGCAGGAAGTTGGCCGACGATACGTAGACCCGCCTCACACCGGCTGCGCCTTCGAGCGCTGCGGCGAGGCGGCCGCGCTCGCGCGTCGCGACTGCCGCATTGGCACGCGTCGTCGCCAACGAATCGGTATCCAGTGCGCGCAGCACGAGGTCGACACAGGGCTGCGGGAGGGGATACGGCGCCTGGCAGCGGCGCAGCAACGCAATCAGTTCGGCATCCCCGATCGCGACGCCCAAACGGGCGCCCGCGAGTGCGTGCGCCTTCGACAACGTGCGCAGCACCACGACATTGCGCATCGACGGCAACAGCGTCAGCGCCGAAGCGGTCGATGCGAATTCCTGGTAAGCCTCGTCGACCACCACGATGGCGCGGCCCTCCAGTCGCGTGGCGATGTCGCGCACGACGTCGAATGGAACGATTTCACCCGTCGGGTTGCCGGGGGAGCACAGGAACACCAGCGTCGCGCCGCTGCCGAGGACGCAGGCTTCGATCGCGTCCGCATCGCAACGGAACGACGCGCCTTCGTCCACCAGCGGGGCTTCGACCACGCGCGCACCGTGCAGGCGCGCGCTCACCGCGTACATGCCGAACGTGGGCGGCGTGGTGACGATCGCGCCCTGCCCCGGCACGCAGAAGGCGCGCACCAGCAGGTCGATCGCCTCGTCGCTGCCGCGGCCGGCGATCACCTCGTCCGCGCGGCAGCCGTACAGCGCGGCCAGTCGCTCGCGCAGCGCTTCGGGCTGCGGCTCGGGATAGCGACGCACACGTGCTGAGGCGTCGGCGGAATTCGGCCAGGCCGATTCATTGGCGTTGAGCCAGACGTCGCCGTCGAGCTTGTCGCTGCGCGCGGACCGGTAGCCGGCGAAGTCGCGCAGGTCGGCGCGCACCAGATCGATCGGCGAGCTCATGCGAGCGCCTCCAGCCGCACCGCGACCGCGCGCAGGTGCGCGTCCAGGCCCTCGGCGCCGGCCAGCTCGACGGCGCATGGGCCGATCGCCGCGATACCCTCGCGCGCGACTTCCTGCACGGTAATCGCGGTCTGGAAGCTGGCCACGCTCAGCCCGCCTGTGAATCGGGCGGCGCCACCGGTGGGCAGCACGTGGTTGGTGCCGCTGCAGTAGTCGCCGAGCGCTTCCGGTGCCCAGTCGCCGAGGAAAATCGAGCCGGCGGCTTCGACGCGATCCAGCCAGCGACGCGGCTCGCGCAGCGCGAGGATCAGGTGCTCGGGCGCATAGGCATTGCTCACGTCGAACGCGGCCTCGAGCGAATCGACCTCGACGAGGCGCGACGCATCGAGCGCGCGTCGCGCGATCTCGGCGCGCGGCAGCGTGGCCAGCTGGCGCTCGATCTCGGTCTCCACCGCTTCCAGCACCGTGGTTTCGTTGCTGACGAGCAGCACCTGCGAGTCCGCGCCGTGCTCGGCCTGCGACAGCAGGTCGGCCGCGACGAACGACGCATTGGCGCCGAGGTCGGCGGCCGCCCTCGGTCATCGATACCTGGCGCTTGGCTTCGGTGACCCAGCCGTTGCCGGGGCCGAACAGCTTGTCGCACTTGGGCACGGACTCGGTGCCGAAGGCCATCGCCGCGATCGCCTGCACTCCGCCCAGCGCGAACACGCGACGGACGCCGCAGGCGCGCGCGGCGTAGAGCACGGCAGGATCGACGCTGCCATCCGCGCGCGGCGGCGAGCACAGCACGATGTCGCTGCAGCCGGCGAGCGCCGCGGGCACGCCGAGCATCAGCGCGGTGGACGGCAGCGGTGCCGAGCCGGCCGGTACATAGAGGCCGACGCGCCGGATCGGCCGCAGCACGCGCTCGCAGCGCACGCCGGGCGCCGTATCGATCGCAACAGGCTGCGTCATCGACGCGGCGTGGAAGGCGTGGATGCGCGCGGCGGCTTCGTCGATGGCGCGACGCAGCCCCGGCGTCAGCGCGGCCCCGGCCGTGGCGAACGCCTGCTCTTCGACTTCGAACGTCGCCGGCGCAATGCCGTCGAAACGTTGCGTGAGTTCGCGCAGTGCGGCGTCGCCGCCATTGCGCACCGTGGAAACCAGCGCGGCGACGGCGGCCGTGACGTCGTCGGCGACGCGCTGCGCCGGACGTCGCAGCATCTCCTCGCGCGCGACGGCGTCGAGGTCGGACCAGCGGACGCGCCTCATGCCAGCAGGCTCTCGACGGGCAACACCATCAGGCCTTGCGCGCCGGCGCGCTTGAGGTCCTCCAGCCGCTGCCAGGTGAGGCGGCCGTGGCAGAGCGCCTGCAGCGCGAGGCGGTCCGCGCCATCGACCTGCAGCAGCGTCGGCGTCTCGGCATCGGGCAGCAGCGGCAGCAGTTGCGGAATGGCATTGCGCTCGGCCTGGAACATCAGCAGGCGGCTGTGGCGCGTGCGAAGCGCGCCGTCGAGACGACGAAGCAGCATCTCCGCGAGCAACGCGCGCTCGCCGTCGAACTCGCCGACCGGGCCGGCGAGTACCGCTTCGCTCTCCAGCAGCGTCGCCACCGGCTTCAGCTGGTTGGCCGCGAGCGTGGCACCACTGGAGACGAGATCGCAGACGAGGTCGGCCTGTCCGAGACGCGGCGCGATCTCGACCGAGCCCGACAGCGTCACCACGTCGGCCACGATGCCTTCGCGTTCGAGCCAAGCCTGCAGCAGCGCCGGGTAGCTCGTCGCGATGCGGGTTCCGGCCAGTTGCGCCGGGCCCTGCCAACTCCAGCTCTCGGGCACCGCCAACGCGAGGCGGCAACCTCCGAAACCCAGTGAGCGCATCTCGCGGAACGCGGGCGTCGCACCGCCGCGCAGGCGCTCGGCGTCCTGCTCCTCGAGCACGTTGCGGCCGACGATGCCGAGGTCGCAGACGCCGTCGGCGATCAGGCCCGGAATGTCGTCGTCGCGCACCAGCAGCAGGTCGACCGGCAGCGTCTCGCCGTAGCAGAACAGGCGGTCGCGACTCTCGCGCCAGCTCAGGCCACAGGACGCGAGCAGTGCGCGCGCGGGGTCGGCCAGACGACCGGATTTCTGGATGGCGATGCGCAGGCGATCGCGGGATTCGACGGCGGGGCTCATGCGTTCTCTTTGCGGGACTTCCGCGGTGCGGTGGTGCGCTGGATGGCGGTGCGATAGCCGCCGGCGCCGTATTCGAGGCTGCGTGCGACGCGGCCGATGGTGGTGACGCTGACCGCGGTCTCCTCGTGGATCTCGCGATAGGGCACGCGGTCCAGCAGATAGGGCACGACGCGCCAGCGGTCGGCCATGGCCTCCAGTTCGGCGGGCGTGCAGAGGTCGTCGAGGAAGGCCATGACGTCGTCGGCCGACTTCAGCGAGGCGAACGCCGCCGCGAGGGCTTCGAGGGAAAGCTGCTTGTCGGCGTCGGCGTCGGCGAGGGGTGGGCGGCGCTTCATCGTCGCTCCAATGTATTAGCGTGCTAGTACATTAATTGCCGGGCGACCGCCGTGTCAACGCGCGTCCGCGGCCCGTTGCGTTGCTGATTCAGTCGAAGTCGGCGCCAAGGGCACATGCCGACGTCGCTCGGCGTGCGCCGCCAGGGGACAACCGGAAGGCGGGATCGACCGGGGGCGAAGCGGCGGCGCGGAGCCGCACGCCTCGGATGCAGCGCAGGCCCGACGCCGGCCCGGCTACCTGCCCCTCGTCTGCTCCGGGCGAAAAAAAACGGGCCGGAAAGTCCGGCCCGTGCGTGTCGTCTCGCGATGTTGCTGCTTCAGGCGATCTTGCCGCGCCGAAGAACCGCGTCACGCGCCGCCGCCAGCACGCGGCCGTCCTTCACCAGTCGTACCGCCGCCTGTACGTCGCCGTCCATCGCGCGATCGAACCCCATGAAGGCGATGGACTCGCGGATCGCATCGTGCGCGGCGCGCACGGCGTGGCCCGGGCCGAATTCTCCGGTGTCGGCGAGCTGGCGCCGCAGCGACTCGACTTCCGCCTCGAAGGTCGAGCGATCCGCGCTGGCCGCCGGTGCGCCCGCGATCTTCCCCGCCAGCTCGTCCACGGGACGCTGGCGTGCGAGCGCACGCGCGGCATTGATCATGTCGCGACGCAGGTCCAGCGCCTGCGCGGCGGTGTAGAGCTCCAGGCCCAGCACCTTGCCGAGGTCGTCGGCCATCGCGAGCACGTGGCGCGCCTCGTTCGCGCCCATGGACACGTGATCCTCGGCGTTCGCGCTGGTCGGGATCGAATACACCGAGGCCGGCATCGCCCGGCTGGCGAGATCGTTGACGATCGCGGCGGCCGTGTACTGCACGATCATGAAACCCGACTCGGTCGCGTCCTCGTTGCCGATCAGGAAGCCCGGCAGGCCGTCGTTCGTGGCGGGATCGACGAGCTTGTTGAGCCGACGCTCGCAGATGCTCGCCAATACCGGGATCGCCGCCTTGACGTAGCTCATCGCCAGCGCGAGCGGCATGCCGTGGAAATGGCCGGCGGATACGACCTGATCCTCGACGTGCTCGGCCTGCGCGTCCGGGAACACGATCGGATTGTCGGTGAGCGAATTGAGCTCGATCTCCAGCACGCGCGCGGCCTGCGCGATCGCGTCGCGCACGGCGCCGTGCACCTGCGGGATGCAGCGCAGCGAGTAGCTGTCCTGCGGCTGGTGCTTCTTGCCGCCGCGGAACGGCAGGAAGCGCTCGTAGAACTTCTCGCGGCCGTGGCGCTGCGAGGTCGGCACCCAGTCCCAGCCGATGTCGAAGCGCAGCTCGCGCGCTTCCTCGGTCGCCCAGCTTTCGGGCAGCCAGGGTCGGAAGCGCGGTACGAGGTGGTAAGGGATGTCGGCGAGCGTCGAGCCTTCGAGCAACTGCCGCAGGTGCGCGGCGACGTGCACCTGGCCCGGATGCGGGCGCAGCGCATGCACCTCGGGCTTGAACGCGCCGAGGCGACCGGCGAAGGCATCGATCGTCATCGCCGCGGCGAGGTCCGCCGTGTCGACGAGATCCTCGAGCTTCGCCAGCGCGAGCACCCCGGTCGCCAGCATCTGCGCGGTGCCGTTGTTGAGCGCGAGGCCCTCCTTGTACGACAGCGTGACCGGCGCGAGCCCTGCGCGACGCAGCGCCTCGCCGCCCGGCAGGCGTTCGCCGCCGAGGAAGGCTTCGCCGCCACCGAGCAGCACGATGGCCAGATGCGAGAGCGGCGCGAGATCGCCGCTCGCGCCGACCGAACCGAGCTGCGGTACCACCGGCACGATGCCGGCGTTGAGCATCGCCGCGAGCGCGCGCAACGTCTCCACCCGGATGCCCGAATGCCCGCGCATCAGCGTGTTGATGCGGATGCAGAGCATCGCGCGCACCACTTCCGGCGCGAACGGCTCGCCCACGCAGACTGCATGGGTGACGATGAGGTTGCGCTGCAGTTCGGCGTGCAGCGACTCGTGCGGATTGTTCGCATCGCTGCCCGCGCCGTTGCGCAGCCGGTACGAGCCGAGCAGTCGATCGGCATTGCTGCCGAAGCCGGTCGACACACCGTAGATCGGCTCCTCGCGGCTGACCTGCTCGGCGAGGAAATCCGCGGCGCGCGCGACCGCCGGCAGCTGCGCCTCGTCGAGCTCTACCGGCGCCCCGTAGGCGACGGCGAGCACCTGCGCGCGCGTCAGCGAGCGCCCGTCGAGGTGGACGGGCTTCATGCGCGGACCGCCGGCTGTGCGAGTTCGACGCGGAGCGTCGACGCCAGTTCGGCGCGGTCGACCTGGAACTGGTCCTCGCGGCGGAGGTCCTTGACCGTCACCTTGTTCGCGGCGATCTCGTCGTCGCCGAGCACCACCACGAAACGGATGCCGGCGCGATCCGCGTAACGGAACTGCTTGGCGAGCTTCGACGCTTCCATCACCACTTCGGTGTTGAAACCGGCCTGACGCAGCTCGGCGGCGACGGACAGACAGTGCGGCAGATGCGCGGCCTCCATCTGCGTGACCAGCACCTGCACGGTGCTTTCGGCAGCGCCCAGCAGGCCAGCTTCGCGCAACTGCCAGAACAGGCGCGTCAGGCCGATCGAGATGCCGACGCCCGGCAGCTTCGACTTGGTGTAGTGGCTGGCGAGGTCCTCGTAGCGCCCGCCCGAGCAGATCGAGCCGATCTGCGGGTAATCGTCGAGCGTGGTCTCGTAGACCGTACCGGTGTAGTAGTCGAGGCCGCGCGCGATCGACAGGTTCAGGGCGTAGGCCGATTCCGGCACGCCCATCGCGCGCACCAGTTCCAGTACTTCGCGCAGCTCGGCGACGCCGGCGACGAGCGCGTCGTTGACCTCGCCATCGTTCGCCAGGCGGTCCAGCGTCGCGATCGCGTCGGCATGCGAAGTCGAGCGGATCTCGACGAAGCGCAGGATGCGATCCACCGCGTCGGCGGCGAGGCCGAAACCTTCGCCGGTGAGCGTCTCGCGCACGTAGTCCGCGCCGCGCTTGTCGAGTTTGTCGACCTCGCGCAGCACCATCGCCTGCAGCGAAGGGTCGGCCACGCCCTGCTGCTCGAAGAAGCCGCGCATCAGCTTGCGGTTGTTGAGCTGGATGGTGAACGCGCCGATGTCGAGCTCGGAGAACACCGCGTGGATGACAGCCGGCAGCTCCGCATCGAAGCGCACCGAGAGCGCGTCCTTGCCGATCACGTCGATGTCGCACTGGTAGAACTCGCGGAAGCGCCCGCGCTGCTGGCGCTCCCCGCGGTAGACGCGCTGCATCTGGTAGCGACGGAACGGGAACGCGAGCTCGTGCTCGTGCTCGGCCACGTAGCGCGCGAGCGGCACGGTGAGGTCGAAGCGCAACGCCATTTCCGGCAGGCCCTCGCCCGCCTTCTCCAGCGCGCCGGTCGACTGCACGAAGTAGACCTGCCGCTCGGTCTCGCCACCCGACTTGGTCAGCAGGACGTCGGAAAGCTCCATCACCGGCGTTTCCACCGGCAGGAAGCCGAAACGCTCGAAATTGCGGCGGATGACGTCGAGCATCCGCTGGAAGGCGATCTGGTCGGGCGGCAGGAGTTCGAGCACTCCGGCCGGCGTGCGTGGCTTGATCAAGGGTGTCCCCGGAACGGGCGGAAATCGGACGTCACAGTTTACGGTGGCAGCCCTTCTCCGCCGGAATCGTTCACAGCCCCTTGTCGTAGCCGTCACGGCCCATTAGACTTTGCGGCTCGGTGTCGGGGTGTAGCTCAGTCTGGTAGAGCGCTACGTTCGGGACGTAGAGGTCGCAGGTTCGAATCCTGTCTCCCCGACCAAATGATTCATCGAAAAAGCCGGCCTCGAGCCGGCTTTTTCGTGTCCGTCGCCCGTGGTTTCACCGGGTCGACAAGCCGGGGCTGTCAGGCTCGGGCCATGAACGATGAATCCGAGCAGGACCGCGTCGAGGCGCTGGAGGGCGAGGTCGCCTTCCTGAAGGAGCAGATGTCGCTGCTCGCGCAGTACCTCGCCATCATGATCGGCCGCGCGCAGGTCAACGACTGCATGCTTTCCGCGCTGATCCTGTCGCATCCCGACCGCGAATCGCTCAACCGCGTGTGGCGGCAGTCGTCCGCGGCGGTCATTCCGAACGTCATTGTCCGCGGCCCGTCGCCTTGGGATGCGGAAATCGCCGACACCGCTAAGCAGCGGGTCGAGCACCTCAACGAACTGGCCGACCCCGAAGAATCCTAGGCCACACCGCCGCTTGGTTGTCGTACCGCCGCTCGTCGGCCGCCCGTAGGCGCCGCCGCCAAGCGGCCGCGGCCGCGCCGCTAAGGCCGCTTAAATTGTGACCGCATTCTCGATTCGTCCCACGTTGCCTTCACACGGAGCGGCGAAGACTCGGCGCCGTTCAGCCCTGATTTCGACTCGGATCGACACGTGCGTCCACTACGACCCCATGCGCTGGCACTGCTTCTGCCCCTGGCCTGGGCGCCTGCGATGGCGCAGCAGCCGGCGGCAGTTCCTACCCCTACCGCGGTGGCGGCCGCGGCCGGCAGCTCGCCGGATCTGCCGCGCGTCACCGGCCGCGACGTCCGCGACGGGCTGCTGGCCCGCGCCGAGGCCGCCCGCAAGGCCGAGCGCTTCGCCGAGGCGCTGGGGATCTACCAGCACCTGCTCGCGGCCGACCCGCGTGACGACGTGGCCTACCGGATGCAGGCCATCACGCTGGCCGACCTCGGCGCCGCCTATCGCGCGGACGAGCTGCGCCGCCGCCAGCCGGCCGACTTCGCCGACTGGCAGCGCGACCGCATCGAGGGCGACCGCGTCGCACGGATGATCGGCTGGGGCATGGCCTACCCCGAGAACGCCGACGACCCCAACGCCGAGCTGCGCCGGGCCTACGACGCGTTGCTGGAGCTCAAGGCCCGTCCCGACCGCACGCAGTGGGAGCAGACACGACTGCGCATGGACGCGCTCACCGCGCTCAACGCGCTGGGCCGCTATCAGGAAACGGTCGACGAGTACGAGGCGCTGGTCCGCGAGGGCGTCGACCTGCCCGCCTATGCGCATGGCCCGGCGGGCGATTCCTACCTCGCGCTGCACCGTCCCGAGGACGCGCAGGAGGCGCTGGAGAAGGCGGTCGCGCTGAACCCGTCGGACGTGGATACGCGCATCCTGCTGGCCTACGCGTATCTGGAGCAGGAGCGCTTCGACCGTGCGCTGCCGATGATGCGGGAACTCGTCGCCTCGCAGCCCGCGTGGATCGAGCGTGCCGGCGTGGAGATGGACCAGGCCAACTGGAAGCGCTTCCGCGCCGAGATGGCCTACGGCCAGATGATCTCTTTCGGCGACGACAACGCTCGCGCGCAGGAAATCATCGAGCCGCTGGTGCGCATCGCGCCGAACCGCGCCGGCACGCAGGCGGCAATGGGCGCGCTAATGTACCGCCGCGGCCATCCCACTCAGGCGCTCGAGCGCTACGACATGGCGCTGACGCTCGACCCGCGCGAGCGCGACGCCGAGATCGGCCGTGTTTCCGCGCTTTACGAGATCGGCGAGATCGACGCGGCGATGGACGCCAATCGCCAGGTGCAGTCGCGCTATCCGAAGGACCTGCACGCGCAGCGCCTGCAGAAGGAGATCTGGCTGCGTAATGGCCCGATGGGCCGCATCGGCTGGGTGAAGGGCCGCAACGACGCCGAAACGGCCGCGGGCTCGCCGTTCGGCATCGAGGACCACCGCTTCAACTTCGAGACCTGGACGCCGCTGCTGAAGAACCGCTGGCGCGTCGGCATCGTCGGCGACACCGTCGACGCCCACTTCCAGCCCGACACCGTGCGCTATCGCCGCATCGGCGGCGCACTCGACTATCGCCACGGCAAGTTCGGCTTCCGGCTGTCGAGCTACAACGTCGACGAGCCGAACAAGGATGATGCCTGGACCGTCGATGCCGGCTGGTTCCTCAGCGATACCTGGACGCTGCGTGCGCAGGTCGCGGAGAACGACGTCGACACCTCGCTTCAGGCGCGCCGCGCGGGCATCCAGGCCGACTCGGCCTCGCTGATGGCGTCCTGGCGGCCGAACGACCTCGGCGCCATCGACATGCGCATCAAGCACCTGCGCTACGACGACGGCAACGAACGCGACCAGCTGTCCGCGTTCGGGCGCTGGCGCCTGTACACGTCGCCGCACCTGATGATCGACGGCCTCGGCTCGCTGTGGCTGAGCCGCGGCTCGCGCGACGACGCGCCCTACTTCAATCCGTCGCGGGATGCGATGGCGACGGTCGGCGTGCGCTTCAACCACCTCATCTGGCGCCGCTACGACGCCTACCTGCGCCAGCGCCTGGAGCTGCAGGCCGGTCCGTACTGGCAGGAAGGCTTCGGCACGAAGTGGGTGCCGTCGGTCGCCTACCGCCACGAGTGGCGACCGGCGCTCGGGCATACCTTCGAATACGGCGTGTCGTGGGCGAAGCCCGTCTACGACGGTGGACGCGAGCGCCGCATCGCGTTCGAGCTGGCCTACCGGTGGGGGTTCTGATGCGCTCGGTCGTCCTTTCGCTCGCGCTGTTCGTTTCCGCGCTACTGCCGCGCCCGGCGCAGGCCGTCGTCGTCCTCGGCTGGCAGGACGTGCGCGACCGCATCGCCGACGGCGAGCCCGATACCGGCGCGATCACGTCGCGCAATCTCGCGATGCAGCTCGATTGGCTGCGATCGCACGGCTACGTGCCGGTGACCGCGCAGGCGGTACGCGACGCCCGCGCCGGCCGGGGCGCGCTGCCGTCGAAGGCCGTGCTGCTGACCTTCGACGGCGGCTACCGCAGCACCTACACGCAGGCGCTGCCGCTGCTACGTGCGTTCGGCTATCCGGCGCTGGTGGCGCTGCCGACCGAACGCATCGGACGTGCACCGGCCGACGCCGTGCGCATCGGCTCGCGCGCGGTGCCGGGCGATGCCTTCCTGTCGTGGAACGACGTCAAGGCGCTCCAGGCCAGTGGGCTCGTCGAATTCGCCACGCAGGGGCATGCGCTGGCCACGGCCGTTCCGGTCGATCCGCAGGGCGACCTTCTGCCTGCGGTGCGTGCCCGCCGTTGGGCCGGGGGCTATGAAACCGACACGGCGTATCGCGAGCGACTGCGCAGCGACCTCGCGACCAGCATCGACGCGATCCAGCGCGCGACCGGCCAGCGCCCGCAGGCCGTGGTCTGGCCGGGCGGCGGCAACGCGACGGCACGCTCGCTCGCCGCTTCCCTCGGCCTGACGCTCGCCATCGACGCCGATGGCCGCAGCGGCACCGCCGATCTGCGCCATGCCGGGGTCGCCCGGGTGGACGGCGAGCCGACCCGCCTCGCGCGACTGGTCATGCACGAAAACCCCGGCTCGGGCGACATCGCCTACGAGCTGCGCCGCGACATCGGACTCGATGGTCTGCGCGCGGTGCGTGTCGCGCTCGACGATGTGGTCGGCGCCGATGCGGCCACGACGGCCCGCAATGTGGATGCAATGGTCGAGCGGATCCGCTCCATCAAACCGAGCCACGTTTTCCTGCAGGCCACGTCCGATACCAACGGCGACGGCCGTGCCGATGCCTCGTACTTCCCTGCGCCCGGCGTCGCGATGCGCGACGACCTGCTTACCCACGTCGCCGCGCGTCTGGCCGCGCGTGCCGACGTGCGCGTGTTCGCCTGGCTGTCGGCGGGCGATGCCGCGATGGTCGACGCGCTGGCCGCGGGCACGCCCATTGATGGGGTAGTACTGGCCGGCGGTGCCACGGGCGTTTCACCCACTCGCTGGCGACCGGGCCTCGTGGTGGCGCAGGCGTTGCAGCCGGGGGCGGTGCCGCCTGCCGGCGACACCGGCTTCGACTTCACCGCGGTGATGCTGCCGGCCGATGCGCGCGCCGCGACCGTCGACCGGATCGTCGCCGACGCGGCGGCCACGCCGCGCGCACTGGAACGCACGGTATTCGTCATCGACGCCACCGCCGCCGACGGCGACACGCTGGAAGCGCTGTCGCGCCGCGTCATCGCTTCCGGAGGCCGCCACGTCGCCTATTTCCAGGACATCGCTCTGAAGGATCAGCCGCCCCTCGACCCGGCACGCGCAGCGATCAGCGCCCGCGCGTTCCCCTACCTGGAGCGCTGATATGCAGTTCGATCTCCTCGGCGTCCTGTTCGGATTCGCGTTCTTCTACCCGATCGTGATGTCGCTGTTCTGGATGGCGGGCGGCATCTACTACTACCTCCGCCGCGAACGGCATGCCGCCGGGCCCGAGGACCTGCCGGCGATGTCCACCACGCCGATGGTCTCGATCCTCGTGCCCTGCCACAACGAAGGTGCCTGCATCGACGAGACCATCGCCTCGCTCGTCGCACAGCGCTATCCCGACTTCGAGATCATCGCGATCGACGACGGCAGCACCGACGACACCGGCGCGCGCCTCGACGCACTTGCGGCGATGCACGCGAACATGCGCGTCATCCACCTCGACCGGAACCTCGGCAAGGCCAATGCACTGCGCATGGGCACGCTGGCCTCGCGCAGCGAGTACCTGGTCTGCATCGACGGCGACGCGCTGCTGCACCCGAACGCGACGCAGTGGCTTGTCTCGCACCTCACCAGCGGCCCCCGAGTGGGCGCCGTGACCGGCAATCCGCGCATCCGCAATCGCTCGACGCTACTGGGCAAGATGCAGGTGGGCGAGTTCAGCTCGATCATCGGCATGATCAAGCGCGCGCAGCGCAGCTATGGGCGCATCTTCACCGTGTCGGGCGTGATCTCCGCCTTCCGCAAGACCGCGCTGCACCGCGTCGGCTACTGGTCCGACGACATGGTGACCGAGGACATCGACGTCAGCTGGCGGCTGCAGATCGACCACTGGGACATCCGCTACGAGCCGAACGCGCTGGCCTACATCCTGATGCCCGAGACATTCCGCGGCCTGTGGCGCCAGCGGCTGCGCTGGGCACGCGGCGGCGTGGAAGTGATCACGCGGCATGCGAAGTCGCTCAACGCCTGGCGCCGGCGGCGCATGTGGGGCGTCGTGTTCGAGTACCTGCTGAGCGTGGTCTGGGCCTACGTGATGCTGCTGTCGATCGTGCTCTGGCTGCTCAGCTACTTCTTCGACATTCCGCCGGGCCTGCAGACCGGTGGCCTGATTCCGCGCTGGCACGGCGTCGTGCTCGGCGTCACCTGCCTGCTGCAGTTCGCGATCAGCATGATCATCGACCGCCGCTACGAGCGCGGCATCGGCTGGAACTACTTCTGGATCATCTGGTACCCGCTGGCCTACTGGATGCTCAGCCTGCTGACCACCATCGTCGCGGTACCCAAGACGCTTTTCTCCAAGTCACGCGGCATCGCCACGTGGACCAGTCCCGACCGAGGTTATCGATGAACACGCCCGCGACCGATCCCAGCCCGTTCATCTACGCGCCGAAGACCCGCGCCTCCACCGCCACCCGCACGCTGCACGGTGTGCTGACCCTCGCCGCCTGGGCGTTGTACGCCTACCTGTGGCTCCCGGTGCTCACCGTCCTCGCCTGGGTAATGGGCGTGCGTACCAGCTATGTCGAGCTGTACGTGCGAAACAACCGCTTCGACAACAGCGTGTTCATGGTCATCCTCGTGCTCGCGCTGGTGGCCACCGTGCTGCTGGTGGGATGGGCCGAATACAACCGGCACAAGTTCGGCGGGCAGGACCGCCGCAGCACGCCGCGCAACGTCGACGGTGACGACGTCGCGCAGTCGCTGCTCGCGCCGCCGGAGCTGTCGCGGCAGCTTGCCGGCGCGAAATCGATAACGTTGAACATGGGCGAGGACGCGAGACTTGCCGGCATCCACCACCATACGCCGCTCGCACCACCCGCCTGAGCCACGCAGCCGCCGGCGCCATGTCCGGCGGCTGCTCGTCGGGGCGTGCCTTGACCCCGGCGTAATAGATCGCTGTCCAGACTGGCCGCGATCGACCGGACTCCCGCCGTGCACAATCCGCGTCCCGCCGCCCGCGCGCCCGCAGTTCCCTACGGCGCGGGGCTGGGCCGGAAGCGGCAGACGTCGCCGTCAGGCGCCGCGAGGGGGCAGCCATGAATCGCGCGCTGCTCGACTTCACCTTCTTCTATCCGATCGTGATGTCGTTCCTATGGGTGACCGGCGCGGTCTACTACTTCTTCCGCCGCGAGTGGCGCGCGCCGCCGCGCGACCGTCCGCCGACGCTATCGGCGTATCCGCTGGCGTCCATCCTGATCCCCTGCCACAACGAAGGCGCCACCGTCCGCGAGACCATCCGTGCCGCACTCGCGCAGCGCTATCCCGCGTTCGAAATCATCGCCATCGACGACGGCAGCAGCGACGACACCGCGGTCCAGCTCGATGCACTCGCCGCCATGCATTCGCGGCTACGCGTGCTGCACCTGGGTCGGAACCTCGGCAAGGCCAACGCGCTGCGCATGGGCGCGCTGGCGGCGCGCAGCGAATACCTCGTCTGCGTCGACGGCGATGCACTGCTGGACGAGTACGCCACGCACTGGATGGTCTGGCACCTGACCGATGGCCCGCGCGTGGGCGCAGTCACCGGCAACCCGCGCATCCGCAACCGCTCGACGCTGCTCGGGCGACTGCAGGTGGGCGAGTTCTCCGCCATCATCGGCATGATCAAGCGTGCGCAGCGCACCTATGGCCGGCTGTTCACCATCTCCGGCGTGATCGCGGGTTTCCGTCGCAGCGCGCTGCACCGGATCGGCTACTGGTCCGAGACGATGATCACCGAAGACATCGACATCAGCTGGCGACTGCAGCTGGACCACTGGGACATCCGCTACGAGCCCAACGCACTCTGCTTCATCCTGATGCCCGAGACGCTACGAGGCCTGTGGAAGCAGCGGCTGCGTTGGGCGCAGGGCGGCGTCGAGGTCACGCGCCGACATTTCACCAGTCTGTTCTCCTGGCGGCGCCGACGCATGTGGCCGGTGGTGGGCGAGTACCTGGTCAGCGTCGCCTGGGCCTATGCGATGGCGACGATGTTCGTGCTGTGGGCGGTCGGCGCAGCGATCGATCTGCACGGTGGCTTCCGTGTCGAATCGCTGGTGCCGTCCTGGCACGGGATGATCCTCGCGCTCGTGTGCCTGCTGCAGTTCGCGACCAGCATCCTCATCGACCGGCGCTACGAAGCGGGCGTCGGGCGCACCTACCTGTGGGTCATCTGGTACCCGCTGGCCTACTGGCTGCTGTGCCTGTCGACGACGCTGGTCGCCGTGCCGCGCACGCTGTTGCGCGGTCGCCCGCGGGCGCGCGCGGTCTGGACCAGCCCCGATCGCGGATTCCATTGAGGCCGCCATGAAGCACGATCCCCGCCTCGTCCGCATCAGGCGCGCGCAACCGCCGCTGCAGCGCACCGCCTGGCGCGCCGTCGCCGCGGCGTTCTGGCTGTTCTACGTCTACCTGTGGCTGCCGGGCAGCACGCTGGTCGCATGGACGCTTGGCGTCGGAATGATGTACGGCGAGCTGTACGAACGCAGCGAGGACCTCGACCCGTTCGCGGTGGCCGCGCTGCCGCCGATCGCGATCGTCAGCGCCTGCATCCTCATCGCTTGGGCGGAACACAACCGGCTGTGCTTCAGCGGCCACGAGCGCCGCCTGCGTACGCCCGACGTGCCGCGCGACGAACTGGCCCATACGCTCGGCGTGCCGTTCGACATCGCCGAGCGGATGGCACGCGAGAAGGTCGCGACCCTCGACATGGACGACGCGGCGCATCCCGTCGCCCTGCTCGCCCCGGCGTGCAGCGAGCCGGCGACGCGGGCGGCCGAGCCGGTCGAACCCTAGGCCTTGCCTTCGTCGAACGCCGCGAGCCGTTGGCGCAGCGTCTCGAGTCGAAGCGCACCCGGTGCGCCCGGCGACACGCGCGCATCGATACTGTCCATCGGATCGCGCTCGGCCCAACGCGCCGGATCGGCCGCCTGCCGGTAGGCCTCGCGGAACGGGATGCCGTCGCGCGCGAGCTCGATCGCGAGGTCGGTGGCATACATCGATGGATCCAGCGCGGCCGCCATCGCTTCGCGGCGCCACTGCAGGCTGCGCATCAGGTCGGGCAGCAGCGCGAGCGCGCGCAGGCCGTGGCCGAGGCCGCGCACCAGCGGCCCCTTGGTGAACTGCAGGTCGCGGTGGTAGCCCGACGGCAGGGCGACGACCTGCTCGATCTCGGCACGCGCCGCGGCCACGACGGCATGGCTCGCGCGCAGCAGCTCGACCACGTCGGGGTTGCGCTTGTTCGGCATGATCGAACTGCCGGTCGTGTAGCGCGCCGGCAACTGCACGAAGCCGAACTCCGCCGTGGTGAACAGGCTGACGTCCCAGGCGAAGCGACGCAGGTCCAGCGTGGCCGACGATAGCGCTTCCAATGCCGCCATCTCGAACTTGCCGCGCGAGAGCTGCGCATAGCCCGGATTGACCTGCAGGCGCGCGAAACCCAATGCCTGCGTGGCGGCGTCGCGCTCCAGCGGCAGGTTGACGCCATAGCCGGCCGCCGTGCCCAGCGGATTGGCATCGATCCAGTCGCGCGTCGCGCGTGCGCGCGAGGCGTTGTCGATGAAGGCTTCGGCCCACGCCGCCCACCAGTGTCCGGCCGACGAGACCACCGCACGCTGCAGGTGCGTGTAGCCCGGCATCGGCAGCTTGGCCTCGGCTTCCGCGCGGTCCAGCGCAATCGTGGCCACTTCGCCGCAGGTGGACGCGAGTTCGTCGAGCCGCTCCCGCAGCCACAGCCGCGTGGCGACCAGCACCTGGTCGTTGCGGCTGCGGCCCGTGTGGATGCGACGGCCCGCGTCGCCGAGGCGCTCCGTCAGCACCGCCTCGATCGCCGAGTGGCCGTCCTCGAAACGCTCGTCGAGCACGAACGCACCCGCGCGCCAGTCGGCGGCGAGCGCGTCGAGGCCAGCCGCGAGCGCCGTGTACTCGTCCTGCGACAGGATGCCGATCGACGCCAGCCCCTGCGCATGTGCGTGCGAGGCCTCGATGTCGTGCAGGAAGAACTCACGGTCGAGCTGCACGTCGTCGCCCGCGAGGAAGGACTGGATGCACGCGTCCACTTCGACGCCGCTCTTCTGCCACAACAGGCTCATGCCGAGGTCTCCAGCGTGCGGGCGGCCGGGTCGATGCCGGCCAGTGCGTCCAGCTCGAACGCGAGGTTGAGGTTCTGCACGGCCTGCGTTGCCGCACCCTTGAGCAGGTTGTCGAGCACCGCGACCACCACCAGCCGTCGCCCGTCCTCGCTCGGCGTGAAGCCCCCGACCACAGCGCCCGGACGACCCGCGATCTCGCTGACCCACGGTGCGTCCTCCTGCACCTGCACCAGCGGCGAGCCGGTGTAGTGCAGGCGGTAGGCATCGCGCACCTCCGCGACGTTCACGGCGCGATCGAGGTGCATGTTGCAGGTGACCGTCAAGCCGCGGAAATGCGCCGCCACGTGCGGCATGAACTCCACCGCATGACCCAGATGCCGGCTGACCTCGCGCTCGTGCACGTGGCCGGTGAGCGCGTAAGGCATGAGGTTGTCGTGCAGCAGCGCGGGGTCGTTGCGCGGTGACGGCGTCGTGCCGGCGCCCGAATAGCCCGACACGCCGAAGCACTGCACCGGCCCGCGCACGCGATGCAGCAGCGGCGCGATGGCCAGCTGCATCGCGGTCGCGTAGCAGCCCGGGTTGGCGATGCGGCGGCCGGGCTGGTCCCACACCAGCTCCGGAAGGCCGTAGTGCCAGCCCGCATCGAAGCGGTAATCGGCCGACAGGTCGATGATCACGGCGTTCGGCGCGATGCGCTCGATGGCCTCGACATACGGCGCCGCCTTGCCGTTCGGCAGCGCGAGCACGTAGGCCCCGTCGGCCAGTGCCGGCAGGCTTTCGGGCGACGGCGCGCTGTAGCGCAGGTCGGACGGCGCGCCGGCGATGCGATCGGCGACTACCTGCCCGGCCTGCTCGCGCGAGGCCGCGTAGACGAGTCGGAACCGCGGGTGCGCGACCAGCAGCCGCATCAGCTCGATGCCGACGTAGCCACGTGCGCCGACCAGTGCAACGGGAATGGTGTTCATGGACGGGCCTCCAGCAGGCCGTCGAGGCGCGCGGCGACGGCGGGCCATTCCGCGCGCAGGATGGAATAACGGTAGCTGTCGCGCAGGCTTCCGTCGCGGTGGCGCATGTGCGCGCGCAGGACGCCGTCGCGCTTCGCTCCGAGCCGCTCGATCGCCGCTTGCGAGCGTGTATTGAGGTGACTGGTTTCCAGCGCCACGGATTCGCAGCCCAGCACGTCGAAGGCATGGCCGAGCAGCAGCCGCTTGGCCTCGGTGTTCACCGCGGTGCGCTGCGCACGCGCGGCGTACCAGGTATAGCCGAGGCTCAGCGTCGGCACGCCGCGATCGATGGCGTAGAAGCGCGTCGAGCCGATCACCTCGCCCTGGGCGTCGAGGACCACGAACGGCATCGATTCGCCGCGGTCGCGCGAGGCCAGCGCACCGCGAATGTAGTCCGCCTCCTCGCCCGGCGCGGGAACGCTGGTGTACGCGAGCGTCCACAGCTCGCCGTCGGCCGCGGCGCAGGCGAGCGCCGCGGCGTGCTGCGCCTGCAGGGGCAGCAACGTCACGTGGCGTCCCGACAGCAGTGGGATGCGCCAGCCATCGACGTCAGTCACCGCGGATTCTCCAGCGACGGCGGATGCGAGCCGCAGTACTCGATGCACTGCGCGACGGTGGCGAGATCCTCGATCCCGTACCAGAACACCTGCCATGGGCCGCGTCGTACGCAGCCGTCCGACTCGGCCATGTAGAAGCCGTTGACCGGATTCTCGCGCCGCGAGCGCCAGTACAGCGTCGGCGTCTCCTCGCGCATCACCTGCCAGACGGCGCGACCGAGGCCCTCGCCCTGCGCTTCGTCGAGCACGGCGAACTTGTCGAGGTACGGCAGCCCGTTCTCGAAGGTGAGGATCACCGCGGCGCGGTAGTTCTCGCTGACGTAGGCGCGGTGCAATGTCTTCTTTCCGAAGTAATCCGGCAGCAGGCGACGCCCGAAGGCCGATTCGACGAGACCGCGCAGCCGGTCGGTATCGAGCTCGTCCCAGGATGTCGCGCGCAGCACGCGCTCGCCGCGGCGCACCAGCGTGCCCGAGCCGCGATGCGTGAAGAGCTCTTTCGCCAACTCGGCGGGCCGCGTGATCGATACCGACGATGCCGGCGGCAGCACTTCCAGCAGTTCGCGGATCTGCTCGATCTTGAGCCGCATGCCACCCGTGAGCCACGGCTGCGCGAGCAGGTGCTCGTACTCGGTCGACAGGTTGATCGAGTCGATGACATTGCCGTCGCCGTCGAGCAGGCCGCCGGTGCCGGTCAGGAACACGATCTTGTAGGGCTGGAGCTCGCGCACGAGCTCGTTGGCGGCGTAGTCCGCGTTGACGTTGACGATCTGGCCGTCGACGGTTTCGCCGAGGCTGGCGATCACCGGGATCGACCCGACGCGCAGCGCCGCCTTGATCGGCGCCAGCTCGACGCGCTGCACGCGACCGACGAGGCCGAGGCGCTCGCGATCGATGACCTCCGACTCGAACACCCCGGACACGATCGACGTCGAGCGCGCACCCGCTTCCTGCAGCGCTTCTGCAAGACGCAGGTTCTGCGCCTGCATGACGCGGCGCACGATGGCGAGGCCTTCCGGCGTGGTCACGCGCAGGCCGTCGACGGTCTGCTTGACGATCCCCGCGGCCGCCATCTCCTCGTCGAGCTGCGGCCCCGCGCCGTGCACGACGATCGGCGTCAGCCCGACGTCCTGCAGGAACGCAAGCGAGGACGCGAGCGCGTCGAGGTCGTCGCGCAGCACGGCGCCACCGACCTTCACCACCGCGAAGCGCTCGGCGTCGAGCTGCGCGAAGCGGCGCAGGTACTGGTCGATCTCCTTGGCGCTGCCCATGCTCGAAAGCAGGCGCACGATGGTCTGGCGGGTCTGGATGTCTTCGATCGGCGTCATGCCGGCGTGTTTCCGATGATGCGGGCCGCGTGCGCGGCGTAGGTATCGAGCTGGTCGAGGGCGACCCACTCGTCCGCGGTATGCGCCTGGGCGATGTCGCCGGGGCCGAACACGAACGCGGTGAGGCCGGCCTGCGAGAACAGAGAGGCTTCCGTCCAGAAGTCGACCGCACTGCCGATCGGCAAACCCAGTTCGTCGGCGAGGTCGCGCGCGGCCAGGCGCTGGCGTTCGGCCTCGTGCAGCACGCCTGCAGGCAGCGGAGGGCCGCGGAAGGTTTCCTCGTAGGCGTCGAGCTCGCCGTCGCCCGCGAAGCCACGCAGCGTGGCGTGCATCGCGTCGATGTCCATCGACGGCAGCGGGCGGAAGTTGAAGCGCAACTCGCCGCTGGGGGCGATCACGTTGCCCTTGATGCCGCCCGTCATCGTGCCGATGTTGAAGCGAAGCCCGGTCAGCCCGCCGAAGCGCTCGTGCGCGAGCGACTGCGCGTGGTCGAGCGCACGCACGCCCCAGCGCATCGCGCGATGCACGGCACTGAGCTGCATCGCGTTCGGCGACGAGGCATGGCCCGCTTCGCCACGGAAGGCGATGCGGGCCGAGCTGAGCCCGCGATGCGCGAGCACCGCCTCGCAGTTCGTCGGCTCGGCGATCAGCGCGTCGCTGAAGCCGTGGTCGCTGGCGAGGAACGCGGCGATGCAGCGCGGATCGTTGGCTTCCTCGTCCGTCGAGAACAGGAACGCGGCGTCACCGGTGGTGGTGGCGGCCGCGGCCAGCAGGCCCGCCGCCGCGCCCTTGATGTCGCAGGCACCGAGCCCGATCGCGCGCGCGCCCTCGATGCGCAGGCGCAGCGGATCGGCCGACCACGCGGCCGACGAGGGCACCGTGTCCAGATGCACGTTGAACAGCCGCGTCGGCCGACCACGCACAGCGAGCATCGACACCGCGCCGGCGCCGTGGTCGGTCACGCGGATGTCGAAGCCCGGCAGGTGCGCGCGCAGGTAGTCGAAGATGCCGTCGGTGCCGATCGCGCGCGGCGGGTTGCGGGTGTCGAACCCGACCAGCGCTTCGAGATGACGGAGCACCGCCTCACGCATCGGAGGGCGTCCCGTTCACCTCGGCCCAGAGCGTGCTGCTCATGCCGAATAGCTTGATGAAGCCCTCGGCCTCCTCGACGCCCCAGTCGGCCGACTGCGCGTAGGTCGCGCCCTTGGCGTTGAGGATGTGCGGCGACCTCACCGCGACGGCATCCACGCGCGCACCGCGCGTCTCAAGCACGACTTCGCCGTTGACGGTGCGCTGCGAACTGGCGAGAAAGGCTTCGAGGTCGGCCTTGAGCGGATCGTGGAAGAAGCCCTCGTACACGAGCTCAACCCATTTGCGCGCGACGTCGGGCTTGAAGCGGTTCTGTTGCTTGGTCAGCACCGCCTCCTCCAGCGCACGGTGCGCGGCGAGAAGCGCGGTGATGCCCGGCGCTTCGTACACGATGCGCCCCTTGAGGCCGATCGTGGTGTCGCCCGTGTACATGCCGCGGCCGACGCCGTACGCGGCAAACAGCGTGTTGAGCGTCGCCAGCAGCTTGTGGCCAGCCATCGGCGCGCCGTCGAGCGTCACCGCCTCGCCGTTTCGGAAGCCGATCGCAACGCGCAGCGGCAGCGAGGGCCACGCCTCCCGCGGTGCACACCAGCCGCGCGCGCCCTCGCCCGGCGCCTCCCACTTGTCGATCTCGCCGCCCGACAGCGTCACGCCGAGCAGGTTCTCGTTGATCGTGTAGCTCTGCTGCTTGGCCCGCACGCCGAAGCCGCGCTCCTCGAGGAACTTCTGCTCGTAGGCACGCGTCTGCGTGTGCTCCTTCTGGATCTCTCGGATCGGCGCCACGATGCGGTACGTGCCCTGCGCCTTCACCGCCAGGTCGAAGCGCACCTGGTCGTTGCCCATGCCGGTGCAGCCGTGCGCGATCGCGTCGGTGCCGAGTTCCTTGCAGCGCTGCAGCGCGGCGTCGACGATCAGATAGCGGTCGGAGACCAGCAGCGGGTACTGCCCCTGGTAGCCCTCGCCCGCCTGCACGAACGGCTTCACGAAGCCGTTCCAGATCGCCGGACCGCCATCGACCGTGACGTGGCTCGCCACACCCAGTTCCTTCGCGCGCGCCTCGATGAAGGCGCGCTCCTCGGCATCGACGCCGCCGGTATCGGCGAACACGGTGTGCACGTTCCAGCCGCGCTCCTTGAGGTACGGAACGCAGAAGCTGGTGTCGAGGCCGCCGGAGAAGGCGAGGACGATGTCGCGCGAGGCCGACGGTGCGGTCGTTTCGGTGGTCATGGGTCTGCTCGGGGAGGAAGTCGGGCGATCAGCGCTGGCCGATCAGGGCGGCCATCACGGCCTTCTGCACGTGCAGGCGGTTCTCCGCCTCGTCGATCGCGATGCAGGCGGGCGAGTCCATCACCGCGTCGGTGGCCTTGACGTTGCGGCGCAGCGGCAGGCAGTGGCTGAAGACGCCGTTGTTGGTCAGCGCCATCTTCCGCTCGTCGACGATGAAGTGCTTGTGTGCGTCGCGAATCGGCTTTTCGTCCTGCCAGCGGCCGAAGAACGGGATTGCGCCCCAGCTCTTGGCGTAGACGACGTCGGCGCCCGCGTAGGCGCTGTCGATGTCGTGGCTGACGGTCAGCGAGCCGCCGCTCTCGGCGACGTTCTGCGCGGCCCAGCCCATGTAGCGCTCGTCGAGCACATAGTCCGGCGTCGGGCACAGCAGCGTTACGTCCATGCCCATCCGCGTCGCGATGGTGAGCGCCGAATTCGCGACGGCCGTGTTGAGCGGCTTCGGGTGGTACGTCCACGTCAGCACGTACTTCCTGCCGCGCAGGTCCGTGGTGCCGAAGTGCTCCTGCAGCGCCAGCGCGTGGGCGAGCTCCTGGCAGGGATGCGTGATCGTCTCCATGTTGATCACCGGCACCGTCGAGTACTGCGCGAAGGCCTTGAGCACGCGGTCCTGGCGATCCAGCGACCAGTCGACGAACTTCGGGAACGCGCGCACGCCGATCAGGTCGACGTAGCGCGCCAGTACGCGGGCGACTTCCGCGATGTGCTCCTCCGTGTCGCCGTCCATCACGGTCCCGAGGTCGAACTCGATCGGCCACGCGTCCTTGCCCGGCTGCAGCACCACGGCGTGGCCGCCCAGCTGGAACGCCCCCAGCTCGAAGCTGGTACGCGTGCGCATCGACGGGTTGAAGAACACCAGCGCGATGGACCTGCCCTTGAGCTGGTCGCCGAGCTTTGACTCCTTAAAGGCCGCGGCGTCGGCGAGCACCGCGTCGAGTTCGGCGCGGGACCAGTCCTGGGTATTGAGGAAATGCTTCATGGAGTCTCCGGGAAGGATCGCCGGGCCCCGAAACACAAGAACCCAGCGCGAGGCTGGGTTCGTAGTCTGCCGCCGAAAAGCGGAAAGGACGCGTTACCCAGCCGGTTGGCGGGTGCGTCGGCGCGCGCGCGAGGTCATGCCCGCCGCCATGTAGGCGGAGGTCAGGATGTCGGCGTCGGCGTAGTGGGCGGACATGAGGGCGGCGATTCTGCGGCCTCCGGGCAGGCGATGCAAGGTCAGGGGGCGGGCATCACGGAAATGCGGATACGCAGCAGGTGGCCCGGATCGTCGGCCAGCCGCGAGCGGTACTTAGCGCCGCGGTAGGTGTAGTCGACGTCGTAGGCGATGGGCCGGCGGAACTGGTGCTCCACGGGCACTACGCGGCAATTGACCCCACGCTCGCGCTTGATCGCGTTGCGCACCGCGCCGACCACCCGCGAGATCTTAGAGCCGTCGTCGCACTGCTGCTCCATGCTGGTCGCCGTCAGCGTCTGGTAGACGGGGGTGACGCGCAGCACCCGGGCGTACTCGTAGCGCACGTTCTCGCGCTGGACCACGGTCTCCGCCGCCGCAACCCCCGCGATCATCGACAACAGCAGCGCGAGCAGGTGCAGCGTTCGACGTCGCAAGGCGGGCTCTCCGCGGGGACTGGACGCAGAGTGTATTCGTCGCAGCGGCCGTTGCGATGAATGCCCCCTGTCCTCCACCGGTCGGGCGGGCCAACGCCCGGCGGCCGCTACAATGGCGGGCTCGCCGCCACGCGCCCCGCACGAGCGCCCATGAGCCTGCATCTCTACAACAGCCTGACCCGCCGGCTGGAAGCCTTCGAGCCGCTCGATCCCGCGCGCCCGACGATGTACGTCTGCGGGCCGACGGTCTACAACTACGTGCACATCGGAAATGCGCGGCCCTACGTCGTGTTCGGCGTGCTGGCCCAGCTGTTGCGCCGCCGCTACGGCGCCGTGCACTACGTTCGCAACCTCACCGACGTCGACGACAAGATCAACAACGCCGCGCGCGAGCAGGGCGTGCCGATCTCGGCCATCACCGACCGCTTCGCCGCCGCGTTCCGCGAGGACATGGCTGCCCTCGGCGCGGTGGCGCCGGATGCTGAGCCCACCGTGACCGGGCACATCCCTCAGATCGTCGCGATGATCGAGCGGCTGATCGACGCGGGCCATGCCTATGCCGCGGAGAACCACGTGCTGTTCTCCGTGGCCTCGTTCGAGGGCTACGGCAAGCTCTCGCGCCGCGACCGCGACGAGATGATCGCCGGCGCGCGGGTGGACGTGGCGCCCTACAAGCGCGACCCGGGCGACTTCGTGCTGTGGAAGCCGTCCACCGACGACCTGCCCGGCTGGGATTCGCCCTGGGGCCGAGGCCGTCCGGGCTGGCACATCGAATGCTCGGCGATGGCCGAGGCGCATTTCGGCGAGACCGTCGACATCCACGCCGGCGGCGTCGACCTGCAGTTCCCTCACCATGAGAACGAGATCGCACAGAGCGAGTGCGCGCACGGCGGACGCATGTTCGCGCGCTACTGGCTGCACAACGGCATGCTCAACTTCGGCGGCGCGAAGATGAGCAAGTCGATCGGCAACATCGAGAAGATCCACGACCTCGTCGCGAAGCATCCGCCGGAAGCGCTGCGCTACGCGCTGCTGTCGGCGCACTACCGGCAACCGCTGGAGTGGTCGGACGGCGTGATCGAGCAGTGCGTGCGCACGCTGGACCGCCTGTACGGTACGTTGCGCGATCTCGCCGCCGTCGAGGCGTCGGCCGTTATCCCGGACGCCGTGGAACAGGCGCTGGACGAGGATCTCAACACGCCGCAGGTGCTCGCGCTGGTCAACGAGTACGCGCGCGACGCGCGTGCCCTGCTGGCGGCGGGCGATGCCGACCCGGCGCGCCTCGCGGAGCTGAAGTCGCAGTTGCTGGGCGCGGGCCTCGCGCTCGGCCTGCTGCAGCAGTCACCCCCCGACTGGTTCGCGCGCGGTGCGGACGCCGACGACGACGCGCGCATCTCGGCGCTGGTCGAGGAACGCAATGCCGCCAAGAAGGCCCGGGATTTCGCGCGCGCCGATGCGATCCGCGAGCAGCTGGCGGCCGAGGGCGTTCTCCTTGAGGACACGCCCGCCGGCGTACGTTGGCGCCGCGCCTGAGGACGATCCGTGGCCGATTCGCCTGACTTCAACCCGTTCGTTCCGCTCGAGCCGACCGCCGCCGAGGCCCAGTCCGCCATCCGCGACGAGTTCGCCTTCTTCGGCGACTGGTCCGAGCGCTACCAGTACCTCATCGACCTCGGCCGCAAGTTGCCGCCGATGGATGAGTCGCTGCGCACGGAGGAAAACCGCCTGCTCGGCTGCCAGTCGAAAGTCTGGATCGTCAGCGCGGGCGATGCATCGCGGCTGGATTTCATCGCCGCCAGCGATTCGGCCATCGTCTCCGGCCTCGTCTTCCTCGCCCTGCGTGTGTACGCCGGGCGCAGCGCGGCGGAGATCCTCGCCACCGAGCCCACGTTCGTCGCCGACATCGGCCTTGCGCGGCACCTGTCGCCCACCCGCAGCAACGGCCTGAGCGCGCTGCTGGCCCGCATCCGCGAGACCGCACAGGCCGTCGCGTGAGCGACGGCGCCGCGGCCAATCCGCTGCGCGTGCGCGCGTTCGTCGCGCTGATGGGTTACCGCATCCTGACGATCCTGTCGTACCAGATCGTCGCGGTCGCGGTGGGCTGGCAGGTCTACCAGCTCACCCGCGATCCGCTGAAGCTGGGCCTGATCGGCTTGGCCGAAGTCATCCCCTACTTCTGCGCGGCGCCGTTCGCCGGCTATCTGGTCGATCACCTGCCGCGCCGAAAGCTGGGCATGGTCGCCTGCGGCGGGCTCGCGGTCACCGCGCTGATCCTGCTTGCCGTGTCTCTACATCCCACGCGCTCGCCGCTGCCGCTGATGTACGGCGCGGTCGCGCTGACCGGGCTGGTGCGCTCCTTCCTCGGCCCCGTCTACAACGCGCTGTTCGGTCGCGTGCTGGTGCGCGAGCAGTACACGCGCGGCGCGAGCTTCGGCAGCATCGTGTTCCAGTCGGGCCTCGTCGTCGGCCCGGCGATAGGCGGCGCACTGATCGCGGCGGGCAGCACCGCGTTCGCCTACGCGGCAGCGGCCGTGTTCGGCATCGGCGCGGGGCTCGCTGTGGTTTCGCTGAAGGTGACCGAGCCGGCGCCGCAGATGCAGCGTGGGCCGATCCTCAGCAGCATCGGCGAGGGCATCCGCTTCGTGTTCGGGCACCAGATTCTGCTGGGCGCGCTCGCGCTCGACATGTTCGCCGTGCTGCTGGGCGGCGCGATCTCGCTGGCACCCGCCTTCATCCACGACGTGCTCGATCGCGGTCCCGAAGCACTCGGCATCCTGCGCGGCGCGCCGGCGCTGGGTGCGGTGCTGATGGGCATCTGGCTGGCGCGTCGCCCTCTGGAACGCCATGCCGGCCGCGTCCTGCTCGGTGCCGTGGCCGGTTTCGGCCTCTGCATGATCGGCTTCGGCCTGTCGAAGTCGTTCTGGCTGTCGGCAGCGATCCTCATGGTGTCCGGCATGTGCGACGGGATATCCGTCGTGCTGCGCTCCACGATCATGCAGCTCTCCACGCCGGACGACATGCGCGGCCGCGTGTCCTCCATCAACGGTATCTTCGTGGGCTCTTCGAACGAGCTCGGCGCATTCTGGGCGGGTTCGATGGCGCGCCTCCTCGGGCTCGTACCGGCCGTGGTCGTCGGCGGCTGCCTCACCCTCGCCGTCGTCGCGACGACCGCCCGCAAGGCGCCGCGCCTGAGGAAGCTGGACCTGCGCGACCTGCGTTAGCCTCCCAGTTCGGCCAATGCCGCAAGTCAGGGGAAACGATATGACCGATACGCCGAAATGGCTGCGACCGCTCGCGGCCGTGGCGCTGCTGTGGAACCTGCTGGGCTGCGCGGCCTTCGCCGCCGACATGATGCTGACGCCCGACGACGTGGCGAGGATGGACGTGGTACAGCGCGCGATGTATGAGGCGCGACCTGCGTGGTCGGTGATCGGCACCGCGGCCGCCGTTATCGGCGGCGCGCTGGGCTCCCTGGGCCTGCTGCTCTCTCGCCGCTGGGCGTATCCGTTGCTGGCGCTGTCGCTGGCCGGCGTCGTCGTGCAGGACGTCGGCATGGCGCAGGCCTTCGGGACCTGGCCGGGCGCGGCCGTGCTGGCGTTGCAGGCCGTGGTGCTGCTGGTCGCCATTGCGCTCGCGTCACTCGCGCGGCGCGGCGTGCGCGACGGCTGGCTGCGCTGACGTCAGCCCGGAACGAAAAAGCCCCGCCGAGGCGGGGCTTTTTCTTTGGCGCCGATGCGAGATCAGTCGCCCATCTGCTTCTGCAGGTGCTCCCAGCGCTCCTGCGCGTCGATCGTGCGCTCGGCGGTGAGGCGCGCCTCGAGGCGATCCAGGCCGATTTCCTCGCCGGTGTCGACGCAGAAGCCGTAGTCGCCCGAATCGATGCGTTTGAGCGTGCTGTCGATCTTGCTGATCAGCTTGCGGTAGCGATCGCGCGTGCGAAGTTCGAGCGAGTTCTCCGTTTCGCGCGTGGCGCGCTCGGCCTCGTCGCCGACGTCGCGCACTTCCTCGCGGAGGTTCTCGATCGTCTGCTTCGACTCCTCGACCAGATCCGCGCGCCACTGCATCAGGCGCCGACGGAAATACTCGAGGTGCAGCGGGTTCATGTACTCCTCGTCGGGCGAGGGCTTGTAGCCGTCCGGCACGACCGGTCGGCCGGTCGCATCGTCGACCGCGTACTCCGGCATGTGGCGCGGGCGCTGCGCGTTCGCGCCGTTCCCGCGGTTGGCCGTCACGGCGACGGCGACCTTACCTGCTGCCGGGCGCTCGGCGGACGACGCGGCGCTGGCGCCGCTGCCCGCTGCGGCGGGGGCCGCGGCGCTCTTCTTGTTGATGCTCTTGCTCATCGACTCCACCTGCAGGGACGAACGCGCCGCGGTTTTCGCGGTCGTCGACGCCCCGGTCTTCAACGCGTCCGCCGCGGGGCCGGCAGCGCCGGTCCGCATCGGACGTTCATTCGTGCCCTCGCTCGCCGGCGTCGCGTTGGCGACGCGGGGCGCGGGCTTGCTTGCGGGCTTGCTCGCTGCCTTGGAGGCGGACTTCGTCGCGACCGTCGGCTTGTGCGCGGCCGCCGCCTCGATGGCGCGGGACGCGGCCGGCGACTTCGCCGCGGCCTTCTTCGCGGGCACCTTGGCAGGCGCGACCTTCTTCGCCGGCGCAGCCTTCTTGGCAGGCGCCTTTTTGGCGACCGTCTTCTTGACCGGTGCCGCCTTCCTGGCCGGCGCGGCCTTCTTGGCGACGACCTTCTTCGTCGGCGCAGCCTTCTTGGCGGGCGCCTTCTTGGCGACGGCCTTCTTAGCCACGGTCTTCGGGGCGGCCTTCTTGGCGGCCGGCTTGACTGCGGACTTCTTGGCCGGCGAGGCGGCCTTCTTCGCGGTTTTCTTTGTCGCCACGAGCGCCTGTCCTTCTTCCCTTGAGGTCGGGAAAGCGCGCTGTTATACCCTGCCCACGACAGCGGCGGCAACCGCGCGGATCGCGTGTTTCGGCGAGGCCTTCAGGCGTGCTTCGACGCTGATTGCAATAATTCGCGGCCGCCCCGATATAGCGGGCAACCGCGGCGCGAGGCCGCCATCATGGTGAGCCGGAGCATCAAGATTCCGTGATCGCACGACTGCTCATCGCGCTCCTGCGCGGCTACAAACGCTGGATCAGCCCGCTTCTCGGGCCGCGCTGCCGTTTCCATCCCACCTGCTCGGTGTATGCGATGGGGGCGGTCGCACGCTTCGGTGCGCTTCGCGGTTCCTGGCTGGCCGCGCGCCGCCTGCTGCGCTGCCATCCGTTCCATCCCGGTGGCCACGATCCGGTACCGCCGCGCTGATCACGCACGGCCGCATCGCGAGCGACGATGATGTCGTGATGCGCGTACGACTTTTTCCGATGCTGGCCGCGGCGATGCTCGCCGCCCTGCCGGGCTGCAGCACACCGTCGCTGGCCACGCCGCTGCGGGCGACGACGGCAACGCCCGCCCCGCTGATGCTCGAACTACCCACCAGGGCCTCCCAGGGCGCGCTCGTGGCCGGTCGCACGCGACCGGGTGCGACGGTTCGCCATGCCGGGCGCGCGCTGCGTGTCGCCGACGACGGTCGCTTCGTATTCGGCATCGCGCGCGATGCGTCGGAGACGATCGACATCGAAGCATCGGGCACCGGTGGCGGGCGGGCGGCGGCCTCGATCCGCGTGCTCCCGCGCGACTGGCCGATCGAGCAGGTACGCGGCGTGCCGCCGGCGACGGTGAATCCGCCGCCGGCCATTGCCGAACGCATCCGTCGCGAGCAGGCGCGCGTGTCCGCGGTACGCACCCGCGACGATGCACGCCTGGACTGGACGCAGCGCTTCCAGTGGCCGGTGCGGGGCCGCATCAGCGGACGGTTCGGCAACCAGCGCGTCTACAACGGCAGCCCCGGCGCCGCGCATTCGGGCATGGACATCGCCGCGCCACGCGGCACGCCGGTGCGCGCGCCCGCGGCCGGCGTGGTGACGTTCGCGGATCGCGACCTCTACCTGACCGGCGGCACGCTGGTGCTCGACCACGGCCACGGCGTCAGCTCGAATTTCCTGCATCTCTCGCGCATCGACGTCAGCGTCGGCCAGCGCGTGGAACAGGGTCAGGTGATCGCAGCGGTCGGCGCCACGGGGCGGGCGACCGGCCCGCACCTGCACTGGGGCATGAACTGGTTCGACGTGCGGATAGATCCGCTGCTGATGCTCGATTCGCGCTGAGCACGGCTCAGGCCGCGCCGCCCTCGCCGCTGACCGCCGCGCAGGCGTCATGCGCGTGCAGGCTCTCGAAATGCGCGACATCGAGCTCGAAACGCACGACGTTCGCGTCGCTCGCGAGGCCATGCGCGACGCGTCGCGCGGCGTCCTCGCAGAACATCAGGTTCCGTGCATTCAGTGCGGCGAAGGCCTGCTCGTCCTCGCGCTTGACCGCGGTCTGCACCGGCGTACCGAGCGCATCCTCGATACGGTCGATCAGCTCGACGATCGGCAGCGACGCCAGCCCCTCGACGAGGCGCACGCGCACGTGCGCGCGGCTTCGCTGCGCATGCGGCGTGGCGACAAGGCCGGGCTCGGAGCGCAGCCAGTCGTGCACGGCGGCGGCGTCGACCGTGCCTTCCGCGCCGAACTGCCGCGCGAACGCTTCGGCGCTCATCTGCCGCGAAAGCGCGGCGGACGCGGGACAGGTCGAGGAGTAATCCACCGACACGTCGAGGTCGATGGCCACGCGGCCGTCGACGATCGAGGCGAGCACTTCCACCGGATACGCCTTCCAGCCGGCATTCGCGCTCGCAAGCGCGGGACGCAGCACGAGATGGTCGAAGCGGATCGTCAGCCATGCGCCGCGCGACAGCGCGCCCTGCGTCTCGACCAGCGCGGCGAGCACGCGGCCGAGGCCGTCCGGCGTCATCTCCTCGGCGGCGAACGCATGCTGCAGCCGCAGGTACAGGCGCGACATATGGATGCCGCGCACGTCCGGATCACGGAGGTCGACGTAGACGTCGACGCGCGCCGGAACCTGCAGGGTTTCGCCGGTCGCCGACCGCGTGCGCACCGGCAGCGCGATGCCCGCCATGCCGACCCGGTCGAGCGCGCGCGCCGAGGAGGCGCGATCGAGCGCGACGTCGGGCATGACACGGATCGGCTTCATCACGGGCACCGTAAGGAAAGGAATGCGCATTGTACCGGCCGCCCCGAAGGCGCCCGGCCGATGCAGACGGAACGATCCGTGGCGCGTGTCAGCCCCGTGCGCCGCGCCAGCCGGCCCACAGCGCGGCGAGAGGCGGCAGCGCTGCGGACGCATCGCCGCGCTTCAGGCGACTTGCGGCGAGCGCGGCCTCGATGCCACGGGAAGGCGCGAGTCCGCTCGCCCGCGGCCAGCCCGCGCGCAGGGCATGCGACCAGGCGCGGATGCCCGCATCGCCGGTGCCGAGCGACTGCGGCACCGCGCTTTCGGGGTGGCGCGCCAGCCGCGCATGCAGCCAGGTCGCGGCCACCACGTGCGCGTCGGCACGACGCTGCAGCAGCGCCTCGTCCACCGCCGCGACCGCGCGCGCGATCGGCTCGAGCGAGGCCCATGCCGCGTCAGCGTCGAGCGGCCGCTCGCGCGTGGCCGCCAGCGACGGCAGCGCAAGCGCGACCTCGCGCCACGGCGCCGGCTGCTTCTGCAGCAGCGCGCCCAGCGGATGGCGTCGCAGGCCCCTGGACCAACCGTCGAGTTCCTCGACCCACCAGCGCAGCTTGGCTTCGCCCGGTCGCGCTTCCTCGCCGCGCCAGGCGGCTTCCTGCCATTCGAACTGCAGTGCCTGCCACGCCTCGATGAGCGGGCGCTGCGCGGCCGGCAGGAAGCCTTCGACCAGCGACCATTCGGGCCAGGCACCGCGCCATTTGGCGACGAACGCGGCGGGATCGCCCGCGGACGACGCATCGTCGGGCGTGTTCATCGCGGCATCCAGTTCGACGGATCGAGCATGGCCCGGGGCGTGTCGAGCATGACGTCGCCCTGCCACGCCACCGGATCGTCCCCGTCGAGGCGATAGCCCCAGAGCGCGACCACCGAGCGCATGCCGGCCGCGCGCGCGGCGGCAATGTCGCGCTCGTCGTCGCCGACATAGACGCAGTCCTGCGACGCGAGGCCCATACGGTCGGCCGCGACACGCAGCGGCAGCGGGTCGGGCTTGCGCGCGGGCAGCGAGTCGCCGCCGATCAGCACGGCACAGCGCGATTCCCAGCCGAGCAGCGGCATCAGCGCGACAGCGAGCGCTTCCGGCTTGTTGGTGACGATGCCCCAGCGGCTGCCCGCCGCTTCGATCGCCGCCAGCAGCGCCTCAACGCCTTCGAACGGCGCACCGTGGCGGCCGAGCTCGCGGCGGTAGTGATCGAGGAACTCCGGGATCCACGTTTCGCGCATGGCGGCGTCGACCTGCGGAAATGCCGCCGCGATCATCGCGCGCCCACCCTTGGACACGTGCGGGCGCAACGCATCGAGCAACATCCCGGGCTCGCCGCGCGAGGCACGCATCGCGTTCACCGCGGCGAGCATGTCCGGCGCGCTGTCGAGCAGCGTGCCGTCGAGGTCGAACAGCACCGCCTTCGGAAAGCGCGCGTCGCTCATGCGGGCTTGCGCGCGCTGACGATGTAGTTGACGTCGGTGCGGCGGCCCAGGCGCGCGGAATTCAGCAGCGGCATGTACATCAGGCCGCTGACGTCCTCCAGCTCCAGCCCGGCCGCGCGCAGCCATCCAGCGAGCTCGGACGGGCGCACGAAGTCGCGGTACTGGTGCGTGCCCTTGGGCAGCAGACGCGCGACGTACTCGGCGCCCACGATCGCCAGCGCGAACGCGGCGGGCGTGCGGTTGATCGTCGAGACGAACAGGCGCCCGCCCGGCTTCAGTGCCTGCGCGCAGGCGCGGATCACCGCGAGCGGATCGGGTACGTGCTCGATCATCTCCATGCAGGTCACGGCGTCGAATTCGCCGGGCGCTGCCGCGGCGACTTCTTCCACCGGCTGCACGCGGTAGTCCACGGTCGCGCCGCTCTCCATCGCATGCAGGCGCGCGACCTTGACCAGTTCGGGCGCGAGATCGAGCGCGGTGACCTGCGCGCCGGCCAGCGCCATCGCCTCGCTCAGCAGGCCCGCGCCGCAGCCGACGTCGAGCACGTTCGACTGCGCGAGCGGCACGCGATCGGCGACGTACTGCAGGCGTACCGGATTGAGCGCGTGCAGCGGCTTCTGCGGGCCGTCCGGATCCCACCAGCGCGCGGCGAGCGCGCCGAAACGGTCGAGTTCGGACTGGCGGAAATTGCCGGCGGTCTGCGTGGTCATCGGGCGGTCCGGATCTGGCGGATGCGGTCGCGCCACTGGCGGGCGTTCGCGCGGATGGCGGGAAGGTCCATGTCGACGAGCTCGCGGGCGCGCAGCTTGCGGCGCCCGGCGATCCACACGTCGGAGACCTGGTGGCGGCCGGAGGCGTACACCAGCTGCGAGATCACGTGGTACAGCGGCTGGCTCTCGATGTCGTCGAGATCGATCAGCGCGAGATCGGCCTGCTTGCCCGGCTCGATCGAGCCGATGCGGTCGCCGAGGCCCAACGTGACGGCACCGCCGAGCGTCGCCGCGCGCAACGCGCTGGCGGCGTCGAGGGCCGAGGCATCGTCGGCAACGGCCTTGGCCAGCAGCGCGGCGGTGCGCGTCTCGCCGACCATGTCGAGGTCGTTGTTGCTCGCGCAGCCGTCGGTACCGATGCCGAAGGTGACGCCCGCACGCTGGAGCCGGCAAACGGGGCAGAAGCCTGAGGCGAGCTTGAGGTTCGACTCAGGGCAGTGCGCGACGCAGACGCCGCGCTCGGCGCAGAGCGCGATCTCCTCGTCGGTGAGCTGCGTCATGTGCACGGCGATCAGGCGGTCGTCGACCAACCCGAGGCGATCGAGCCGTGCGAGCGGGCGCACGCCGTGCTGCGCGATCGAGTCGCGCACTTCCTGCGCGGTCTCGTGGGTGTGAAGGTGCACGCGGACGTCGCGCTCGCGGGCGAAGTCGCGCACGCGCTCGAAGTTCGCGTCGCTCACGGTGTACGGCGCATGCGGTGCGATAGTCGCACCGACCAGCGCATCCGCCTTCCAGGCGTCGTGCACGTCGGCGGCCTTGGCGAAGTATTCGTCCGAGGTCTTCGCCCACGCAGTGGGGAAATCGATCACCGGCAGGCCGACCAGCGCGCGGAAGCCGAAGCGCCTGTAAGTCTCCGCCTGCACGTCGGGGAAGAAGTAGTTCTCGTTGGCGCAGGTGGTGCCGCCGCGCAGCATCTCGGCGATGGCGAGCGTCACGCCGTCACGCACGAACTCGGGCCCGATCACCGCGCCCTCGACCGGCCAGATGTGGCCCTGCAGCCACTCCATCAGCGGCAGGTCGTCGGCGATGCCGCGCAGCAGCGTCATCGGGTTGTGCGTATGCGAATTGACGAGCCCCGGGATCAGCACCGAGCACGGGCGCGACACGGTATCGCCCGCCTGGAAGCGCGCACGCATCGCGTCGCGCGGGCCGATCGCGACGATCGCATCGCCGCGCAGCGCAACCGAATGGTCCTCCAGTACGACGCCATGCGGCACGACCGGTACCACCCAGCCGGCCTCGATCAGCACGTCGCAGCGTTCGATCCCGTCCATCCACCACCTCGTCGTTCGATGCGGCAGGGTAGACCCCGCCGCGTTGCCGGCGCGACACCGGCCCCCGATACGGCGAAGCCCGCGGAGGGCCGCGGGCTTCGACTGCGCACCGGCCGGTCGCCCGGCCGGCGATGTCTTACTTCACGCGGCTGACGTACTCGCCCGAGCGCGTGTCGACCTTGATCATCTCGTCCTGGTTCACGAACAGCGGCACGCGCACCACCGCCCCCGTTTCCAGCGTCGCCGGCTTGCCGCCACCGCCGGAGGTGTCGCCACGGACGCCCGGATCGGTCTCGACGATCTTGAGTTCCACGAAGTTCGGCGGCTGCACCATGATCGGCGTGCCGTTCCACAGCGTGACCACGCACTCTTCCTCGCCCTTCAGCCACTTCTCGGCGCCGCCCATGCCGTTCTTGTCCGACTGGACCTGCTCGAACGACTCCGGGTTCATGAAGTGCCAGTACTCGCCATCGGAGTAGAGGTACTGCATGTCGGTATCGACGACGTCGGCCTGCTCGACCGAGTCGGTGGCCTTCATCGTCATTTCGACGACGCGGCCGGACTTGATGCTGCGGTACTTCACGCGGGTGAAGGCCTGGCCCTTGCCCGGCTTGACGTACTCGGTCTCCGTGATGACGCACGGGTCGTTGTTGACCAGGATCTTCTGCCCGGTCTTGACGTCGTTCATGCCGAGGGTGGCCATGCATTTACTCCTGCGGATATGCGGGCCGGGCCCTTGCGGCGCCGGCTAGAATGGGTGGCTGCCGGGCCGCGTTCGGGCCGGCCTACCGGATCGGATCAGCCCGCAATGATACCCGCAGCCCTCGTCCCGCCGCACGCGGCGCCCGCCGTGCGCTGGCAACAGCTCTGGCGCGAGGCCGTGCGCGACCCCCGCGAGCTGCTGGCGATGCTGGGGCTCGACCCCATCGCGACGGGCATGTCCGACGAGGCCTGCGCGCAGTTCGCGCTGCGCGTCCCGCGCGGCTTCGTCGCCCGCATGCGCGCCGGCGACCCGCACGACCCCCTGCTGCGGCAGGTGCTCCCTTTGGACGCGGAACTGCGCGCCGCGCCGGGCTTCGCGCTCGACGCCGTCGGCGATTCGCTCGCCAAGGCCGGCCAGGGTGTGATCCGCAAGTACCGCGGCCGCGCGTTGCTGGTCGCGACTGGGAGCTGCGCGGTCAATTGCCGCTACTGCTTCCGCCGGCATTTCCCCTACGGGGAGGAGACCGCCGCGGCGTCGAACTGGCGTGGCGCGATCGACCTGATCGCCGCGGATGCCTCGATCGACGAGGTGATCCTCTCCGGCGGCGACCCGCTCTCGCTCTCGACCGCGAAGCTCGCCGAGCTCACCGACGCGCTCGCCGCGATCCCGCACCTTCGGCGCCTGCGCGTGCACACCCGCCTGCCCGTGGTGTTGCCCGAACGTGTCGACGAGGCCCTCGTTGGTTGGATGCGCGCCCTGCCCTGGCCGGTCACGGTGGTGCTGCACGCCAACCACGCCAACGAGTTCGACGCGAGCGTCGACGACGCCCTGGCCCGCCTGCGCGCTGCCGGCGCCACGCTGCTCAACCAGGCCGTGCTGCTGCGAGGGGTAAACGACTCGGTCGATGCGCTCGCCGCCCTGTCTGAGCGCGGCTTCCGCGCCGGCGTGCTGCCCTACTACCTGCACCAGCTCGACCGGGTGCAGGGCGCGGCGCACTTCGAAGTGGCCGACGAGCAGGCGCGCGCGCTGCACCGGATGCTCGCCGCGCGGCTGTCGGGCTACCTGGTGCCGAAGCTGGTCCGCGAGGTCGCCGGCGACCCCGGCAAGCGCCCGCTCTGAGGCGCCATTCGACCGTGTCCGCCGCCCGTACGTCCCCCGCGCTCGCCCGTCCGTCGGGCACCGGGGAGATGACGCGGCGGCGCGGCTCGTGTCATAAACGCCGGAACGCGAGGAGGTAAGGATGCAGTTCGGCAAAGACGCGGCCCTGCGGCTGGTGATCGTCGACGACAGCGTGGAGGCGGCCGAGGCCGTCGTCAGCACGCTCCGGAACGCGGGCATCGCGGTGCGCCCGACCCGACCCGAGAACGCCGACGAGCTGGCCCATCAGGTCGGCCAGCAGTCCCCGGATATCGTCCTGCTCGACCGCAAGGCCACGCTGGTGCCCGCCGCCAACGTGCTGCAGCAGGTCGCCACCAGCGGCAAGGACCTCCCGGTGCTCCTGCTCGTCGACGAGATCGACGAGGCCGGCGTGCTCGAGGCGATGACCGTCGGCGCGCGCGGCGTGGTGCTGCGCCGTCGGAACGACCACATCGTGAGCGTGGTGCAAGCCGAGTGGTCGGACCTCGAGGCGCGCCGCGCGCTGCGCAAGCTCGAATTCCAGGTCCGCGAGACCGAGCGCCGCTGCGACGCGCTGATCGAGTCCTCGCGCGACCCGATCGCCTACATCCACGAGGGTATGCACATCCGGGCCAACTCGGCCTACCTCGAGATGTTCGGCTACGAGTCCTTCGACGAGGTCGAGGGCATGTCGCTGCTGGACATGATCGCGCCGTCGCACGTCGAGGCCTTCAAGGCGCTGCTCAAGAAGCTCTCCAAGGGCGAGCAGCCGCCGCCGCGCGTCGAGGTCGAGGCGCGCACGCTGGACGGCAACCAGTTCCCCGCCGTCATGGAGTTCACCCCGGCGATGTACGAAGGCGAGCACTGCCTGCAGCTGGTGCTGCGCCGTCAGGAGCTCGATCCCGATCTCGCGCGCGAGGTGGAGGAACTGCGCCAGCGCGACCAGGTCACCGGCCTGCTCAACCGCCCGACCTTCCTGCGCGCGCTCGAGGATGCCGTCGCCGACGCCGCACAGAATTCGACGCACCACGGCTTCCTGCTGATCGAGCCGGACTACTACGCGAAGCTGCTGCAGGACATCGGCCTCGACGCCGCGGACGACCTCGTCGCCGCCTGCGCGCGCCGCCTGCGCGACAGCGTGTCCGAGGACGTGATCCTCGCCCGCTTCGGCGAGCACCAGTTCGCGGCGCTCAAGCGCGGCGCGAACCACGAAGTCACGCAGATGCTCGCCGAGCAGGTCCGCAATGCCTTCGCCGAGCACGTGGTTGAGGTGGGCAACCGCTCGCTCAACGCCACGCTCAGCATCGGCGGCGTGCAGATCGGCGAGAAGATCGCCAGCGTCACGGCGGTGCTCGCGCGCGCCACGCAGGGCGTGCAGTCCTGCAGCGGCATGGGCGGAAACCGTGCGGAGATCTTCGACCCGGGCGCGGCCGACCGCGCCGAGGAAGAGCGTGTGCAGGCCTGGGTCGACCGCATCCGCGACGCGCTGGATTCCGACCGCTTCACCATGGCCTACCAGCCGCTGGTGAGCCTGCACGGCGAGCCCGGCGAGATCTACGAGGCCTACCTGCGCATGAAGGGCGACCAGGGCGAGCTCGTCGCGCCACTGGCCTTCCTGCAGATCGCCGAGGAGAACGGGCTGCTGTGGGAGATCGACCGCTGGGTCGTCGGCCGCGCGCTCGAGGTCATCGGTGAGCGCTTGCGCGCGGGCAAGCGCACGACGCTGCTGGTCAAGATCACCGAGAACTCGCTGCAGGACGACAGCCTGCTCAAGCACATCGAGGAGCAGATCACTCGCCACGGCGCGGACGGCAGCCTGCTGGTGGTGCAGCTGCCCGAGTCCAAGGTGTTCACCAACCTTCGCGCCGCGCAGGAGTTCCAGGCGCGCGCGGCCCGTTCCGGCGTGCGCGTGGGCCTCGAGCACTTCGGCGCGGGCCTGAACTCGTTCCAGCTGCTCGCGCACTTCGATGCCGACTTCCTGAAGATCGATCGCACCTTCATGGAGAACCTCGGCAGCAGCGCGGAATACCAGCAGCGCCTGCGCGAGATCACTGACAAGGCGCGCGCGCTGGGCAAGCACACCATCGCCGAGCACGTGCGCGACGCGCAGAGCATGACCGTGCTGTTCGGCGCGGGCGTGGACTACGCGCAGGGCTTTTTCCTGGCGGGCGTCAGCACCACTATGGATTACGACTTCGGCTGACCGCCGTCGGCGCGGGTGCGCGCAAGAAGAAGCCCGCCTTGCGGCGGGCTTTTTCGTTTCCGGGCGTCGTCGATCAGGCCACGACGCGGGTGGACGGGGCGTTGGCCGGCATCCGGCGCAGCGCCTCGATGCGCTCCTCCAGCGGCGGATGCGACATGAACAACCGGCGCAGACCGACGCCGACGCCACCGCTGATGCCGAAGGCCTGGACCTGCTTCGGCAGTGTGTTCTCGCCGTAGGTGCGCGAGAGCTTGGTGAGCGCGGCGATCATGCGGTCGCGCCCCGCCAGGCTGGCGCCACCCACGTCCGCACGGAACTCGCGATAGCGCGAGAACCACATCACGATGACGCTCGCGAACAGGCCGAACACCAGTTCCAGCGCCATCACCGTGACGAAGTAGCCGATGCCACCGCCGCCTTCGCCCTCGCCGTCGCGGTTACCGCTCAGGAAGCCGTCGACCACCCGGCCCACCACGCGCGCCAGCACGATCACGAAGGTGTTGAGTACGCCCTGCAGCAGCATCATGGTGACCATGTCGCCATTGGCGACGTGCGCCACCTCGTGGCCGAGCACGGCCTCGGCCTCGTCGCGATCCATCGCGCGCAGAAGGGCCGTCGACACGGCGACCAGGGCGTTGTTGCGGCTCGGGCCGGTGGCGAAGGCGTTGATCTCGGGCGCGTCGTAGATCGCGACTTCCGGCATCGCGATGCCCGACGCCTGCGCCTGCCGACGCACGGTCTCGACGAGCCAGCGCTCGCTCTCGTTGCGGGGCTGCTCGATCACGTAGGCGCGGGTGCTGCGCTTGGCAAGCCATTTCGACATCATCAGCGAGATGAACGAGCCGCCGAAGCCGAACAGCGTGGCCATGACGAGCAGGCCGCCGGAGGTCTGCGGATCGATACCGAACAGCCGCATGACGACGCTGAGCAGCAGCAGGACCGCGAGATTGGTGGACAGGAACAGGACGACGCGCTTGAACATGGGATCCGACTTCCGGGCACTTTGGAAACGCAGCGGGGAACTTGGCAACGCCACGGCCGCTTTTCAAGGCATGCACGGCATCGCGGCCAGCGTGGCTTCAGCCGCATGAGCAGCGGTTACCGCGGCCGCTTCGCACCCTCGCCCACCGGCGACCTGCACGCGGGCTCGCTGCTGGCCGCGCTCGGCAGCTGGCTGTACGCGCGGCGCGCAGGCGGCCGCTGGCTGGTGCGCGTCGAGGACGTGGACACGCCGCGCGAGCTCGCCGGCGCGGCCGATCGCCAGCTCGCCGCACTGCATGCCTTCGGCCTGCGTGCCGACGAGGCCGTCGTGCGGCAGAGCGAGCGCGACGCGCTCTATCGCGATGCGCTGGAGGACCTCGTCGACCGCGGGCAGGCGTTTCCGTGCTGGTGCAGCCGTGCCGACCTGGCGCCTGCGGGCGGCATCCACCGCGCCTGCGTGCGCGCCCCCGATCCGTCGCGTCCGCCCGCTATCCGACTGCGCGTCGCCGACGGAACGCGCCTGCGCTTCGTCGACGACGTGCGTGGGCCGCAGGTGCAGGAGGTCGACGTCGAGGTCGGCGATTTCGTGCTGTTCCGCGCCGACGGGCTATGGGCGTACCAGTTGGCGGTGGTGGTCGACGACGCCGCACAGGGCGTGACCCACGTCGTGCGTGGCGCCGACCTGCTCGATTCCACGCCGCGGCAGATCCTGCTGCAGCACGCGTTGGGGCTGCCAACGCCGGGGTACGCGCACCTGCCCCTGGTAGTGGACGAAGCAGGCCGCAAGCTGTCGAAATCGCTGGCCGCCATGCCGGTGGACCCGGCCGATCCCCTGCCCGCCCTGCGCCGTGCGTGGGCCGCGCTCGGGCAGTCGCCCTTCGACGAGCCCGGCGTGCAATACTCCTGCGAATGGCTCGAGCGCGCAGTCGCCGCATTCGATCCATCGAAAATTCCGGCGATCGACGCACAACCTTGATCCGGCGCGCCTAGAATCCGGCGACGGCGCCTGTCGCGCCATTGGGACATCGCATGCAGAGCCGCGTAGCACTGGTCACCGGCGGCACCGGTGGCATCGGCACCTCGATCATCGAACGCCTGGCGTCGATGGGCCATCGCGTCGCCACCAATTACCGCGACGAGGCCAAGGCGCGGGCCTGGCAGGCGCGCATGCGCGAGCGCGGCTTGGAGGTGCACCTTTCGCGCGCCGACGTCGCGGATCCGGAGCAATGCGAAGCGATGGTGCGCGACGTCGAGCAGGCGCTCGGGCCGGTCGACATCCTGGTCAACAACGCCGGCATCACCCGCGACACCACCTTCCACCGCATGACCGCGCAGCAGTGGAACGAGGTCATCGCCACCAACCTCGGCTCGGTGTTCAACGTCACCCGCCCGGTGATCGACGGCATGCGCGCGCGCAAGTGGGGCCGCATCATCCAGATCAGCTCGATCAACGGGCAGAAGGGCCAGTACGGCCAGGCGAACTACGCGGCGTCGAAGGCCGGCATGCACGGCTTCACGATCTCGCTCGCGCAGGAAAACGCGAGGTTCGGCATCACCGTCAACACCGTCTCGCCGGGCTACATCGGCACCGACATGGTGATGGCCGTGCCCGAGGACGTGCGCAACAAGATCATCCAGCAGATTCCCACGGGGCGTCTCGGCAATCCCGAGGAGATCGCCTACGCGGTGAGCTTCTTCATCCCCGACGAGGCGGGCTGGATCACCGGCGCGAACCTCGCGGTCAACGGCGGCCAGTACATGGGCTGGTGATGCTCGCTGAAGCGGTCAGCCGCCCCGCTGGCCGCTTCCAGCATGCAGTTGCGTGCTGTTGCGCACTGCGTCATTCTCGGATCATTCCGCTTCCGGTCACCTGCGATGGCTACTCCGCGCGTCATCAAGAAGTATCCGAACCGCCGGCTCTACGACACGGAAATCTCGAGCTACATAACCATCGAGGATGTGCGCCAGCTCATCATCGACGGCGAGGAGTTCGAGGTGCGCGACGCGCGTTCCGGCGACGACCTCACGCGACAGGTGCTGCTGCAGATCATCGCGGAGCACGAGCAGGACGGCGAGCCGATGCTGTCCACGCAGTTGCTCAGCCAGATCATCCGTTTCTACGGCGACTCGATGCAGGGCTTCATGGCCAGCTATCTCGAGAAGTCGATGCAGCTCTTCCTCGACCAGCAGCAACAGTTCCGTACGCAGATGGGCGGCCTTCTCGGCCAGACGCCTTGGACGCTGATGAACCAGCTGACCGAGCGCAATCTACAGATGTGGAAGGACTTCCAGCAGAACCTCTCCGGCACCATGGGCACGCCCACGGGCCGTCGTAGCGAGACGCAGAAGTAGGCCGCGTGTGGCCTAGCGGGCCGCGCCCGTCGTGCAGTACTTCTGATAGAAGGCCTCCGCCTGCGGCATCAGCTGCTGCAGATGCGCCATGCGGTTCTCGGGGTCCGGATGCGTGGACGCGAACTCGGGCTGGCGCTGGCCGCCGCCGAGCTGCCCCATGCGCTGCCACAGCGGGATCGCTTCGCGCGGATTGAAGCAGGCGGCGGCGGCGAGCATCAGCCCGACCTGGTCTGCCTGCGATTCGTGGTTACGCCCGTAAGGCAGGATCAGCCCGTACTGCGCGCCGGCGCCGAGCGCGCCCATGATCGCCCGCTGCTGGCCGGGGTCCATCCCGCCCAGCGCCACGCCGGTCGCGAGCTGGCCCATCTGCACCAGCTTCTGCTGCGCCATGCGCTGCGAGCCGTGGCGCAGCAGCGCATGCGCGATCTCGTGGCCCATCACCACGGCCATCGCGTCCTGGTTCTGCGCGACGGGGATCAGGCCGGTGTAGACCGCCATCTTTCCGCCCGGCAGGCAGAACGCATTGGCATCGTCCGACTGGATCACGGCGACGTCCCACTGGAAGTTCCGGTAGTCCTGCGGCGCCTCGGTGCCATTCTGCTCCGCCAGCGCCTGCGTGACGTCGGGCACGCGCTCGATCAGCCGCTGCGCGATGCCGCGTATCTGCTGGCTGACCTGCGCGTCCGCGGGCAGCAGCGCGTTCTGCGCCTGCGCGTCGCCCAACACCTCGCTGAAGGCCTGCGCGCCGAGCTGCACCTCCTCGTCCGCGGTCGCGCCGTAATGCGCGGTCTCGCCGGTGTAGGGGTCCTTCTTCGCGCTGCCCATCCACGACACGGCCGCGTAGATCGCGAAGCCGATCAGGATGATCCAGCGGATGCCTCCCAGCCCGAAGCCGCGGCGGCCGCCACGCTGGCCCAACGGATCAATGCGCATCGAACGACTCCCGTGCTGCGACGAATCAGAGGTCGCGCACGACACGGAAGCCGATGCGCGCGTTGGTGGTATCGGCGTCCAGTCCGCTGCGCCAGGCCGACCGCGTCTGCTCCGGTGCGCTCGCCCACGAGCCGCCCCGGACCACGCGCTGCCGGCAGCCCGGATTGACCCAGGCACGCTGGTCGCGTGGCGCGCGGCGGTAGTTGGTATGCCAACAGTCCGCGACCCACTCGCTGACATTGCCGGCCATGTCGTGAAGGCCGAATCGACCGGGCGTGTAGCGCCCGACCGGTGCCGGCCCCCATGCGCCGTCGATGTAGCCACGGAACGCGTTCTGCCAGCGGCGGCCCGTCGGCGAGCGGTCGCCGCTGCCCGTCAGGTTGCCCGTGCCCGGCGGCGGCGTGCCCGTGCCCCAGGGATACGGCGCGCGGCTCCCGGCCCGCAGCGCGTACTCGAACTCCGCCTCGCTCGGCAGGCGGTAGCGATGGCCGGTCTCATCGGCGAGCCACTCGGCGTACGCGCTCGCGTCCTTCGCGCTGACGTGCACCACGGGCAGGTCGTCGGCGGCGGGACGGCCGAGGTAGTCGTGCCGCCAGTCGACGTTTCCGCGCCGCACGAAGTTGCCGCTGCGCAGGTCGTAGACCATCGAGTAGCCGCGACGCGACGAGCGCGCGCGGTACTTCGTGGCGTCGACGAAGCGCCGGAACTGTCCGACAGTGACTTCGGTCATCGAGAACGCGAGGCCGCGCTCGAAATGGATCGCCCGCGTCGGCCGTTCCGCGTCGCTGGCGCCGTGCTCCCCGCGCGGCGCGCCCATGGTGAAGTCGCCGTACGGGATGACCACCATCGTCGGCGTCCGTCCGCCGCCTTTCAGCGCGTCGGTGAAGCGCTGGCGCGGCACGAACAGGCCGTAGTGCACGGCGAACTCGATGCGGCGGCGCAACTCGGTGGCGGTGGGATCGGCCGGCGGCGCGATGCGCAGGATGTGCGCCAGGTGCCCACGCGCCTGTTCGATGCCGTCGCGCGGCTGTACGAGTGCGGCGATACCGGCATCGCGCAACTCGCCGATGCGGGTGGCGCGCGCGAAGGCGATGCGCCCGCGCGCTTCGGCGACGGCGCCGGCTTCGGGACGCACGCGCGCGGCCAGCGAAAGCCAGCGCTCGGCGTCGGCGTAGTCCTCGCGGTCGGCTGCGTCCTCCGCGCGCCGGATCAGCGCACTTTCGGCCGCCGCGAGGCCCTGGCGGGCACGGGTGTCGCTGCCGCGCAGCGCGAGTGCGCGCCGGAACCACGCGAGTGCACCCTCGCCACCCGTCTCGCCGACCTCGCCGCGCGCGAGCGCGGCCTCGCCCAGTTCGCTGAAGCGCTGCCCGTCCTCGACGCGGTCGACCTGCTGCAGGAAACGCTGCACGTCGTCGCGCTCGAGCGCCACCACGCGCAGCACCGCCGCCGCATGGCGCACGCGCGCCAGCGCATCGGGTTCCTCGTCGATCTGCCCGAGCTGCTGCCGTGCCTGCAGCAGCAGGCCGTCGATGGAGTTGCGCACGCCGGCATCGGCACGCGCCCGCATCGGCGCGTAGTCGCGCAGCGCCATGAACAGAGGCAGCGATGCAGCATCGTCGTCGGCGAAGCGGCCGCCCATCAGCGCCTCGTCGGCCTGCTCGGCCAGCGCCTGCGCGTTCTCGCGGGTGACCTCGATGCGCGGCGGCGTCCAGCTCGGCAGGCGTTCCTCGCCGGCGACGGTGACCGTGGGCGCGCGTCGTGCCTCGGCCTCGCCCACGCGTTCGTCGCGGCAGCCGACAGCCGCAATCGCGACGAGGGTCGCGACCACGATTGCGAGCGTCGCACTGGCCTTCGCGCGCAAGCCTCCTCCTGCTCCGGTCGGTGCCGCCGGGTCCACGGAAAGTAGGCTATTGTCGCCCGCTCCCGCAAACCCGGCACCCGCCTTGGCCCACTGGATCGACAGTCCCGACGCGCTGCGCGCGCGCCTTGCATCGCCGCCCGCGCGCATCGGGCTGGATACCGAGTTCATCCGCGAGCGCACCTACTGGCCGAAGCTCGCGCTGGTGCAGATCGCGCTGCCGCAGGCCGACGGCGGCATCGACATCCTGCTCGTCGACCCGCTCGTGCCCGGCATGAACGAGGCGCTCGCGCCCGTGCTCGCCGATACGTCGGTGCTGAAGATCATGCATAGCCCGAGCGAGGACCTGATCGCGCTGCGACAGGCCTGCGGCGAGGTGCCGCGCCCGCTTTTCGACACGCAGGCCGCCGCAGCGCTGGCCGGCGTCGGCGCGGGCCTCGGCTACCAGAAGCTCGTCGCCGAGATCACCGGCGTCGCGCTGGCGAAGGGCGAGACGCGCTCGGACTGGATGCGCCGCCCGCTGTCGCCCTCGCAGCTCGAATACGCCGCGGACGACGTGCTGCACCTGTTCGAACTGCATGACGCACTGACCGCGAAGCTCGACGCGCTCGGTCGTACCGCGTGGCTGCAGGCCGACATGGCGCGCACGGTCGAGCTCGCCGTCGAGGATCCGATCGATCGCTGGCCGCACCTGGGCATGCGCAGCGCGCAGTTCATCGACCGCAACGCGCAGGCCCGCCTGCTGCGACTGCTGCGCTGGCGCGATTCGCATGCGCGCGAAGCCGATCTTCCGCGCAGCTGGGTGCTGGACAACGAGCTGGCCGCGACGCTCGCGCGCACCGTGCCGACCTCGCGCGACGCGGTGGCCGACGCCATCCGCGCCCACCCCAAGGGCCCGCGCAAGCTCGTCGACGCGATCTGGACCGCGCTGGGCACGCCGCTGGACGACGAGGCCGATGCGCCGGACGCCACCATCGCCGAGCGTCGCGACAAGAGCCGCATCAAGGCGCTGCAGGACGCCGTCTCGCGCCGCGCGGCGGAACTGGGCGTGGCTGACGCCGTGCTGGCCTCGCGCCGCACGCTGGAACCGCTGCTGGATACGGGCGAATGGCCGGACGCCCTGCAGGGCTGGCGTCGCGAGCAGCTCGAGGCCGCGCTGGCGCCGCTGCTGCGGCGCTGAGCGGGGCGAAAAAAAACGGCGCCCGGAGGCGCCGTCTGGAATCGTGGTGGAGCCAGGGAGGATCGAACTCCCGACCTCGTCATTGCGAACGACGCGCTCTCCCAGCTGAGCTATGGCCCCACGGTTGGGACGCGCAGTTTAATCGCAGCCGCGCGCCCTGCCAAGCGGGTCCGCGGCTGGCGTGAACGTGATTACCGGCACGGTCCGCGTCCGTGCGAAAATCGCCCGCTTGGGGCCCCGTAGCTCAGCTGGATAGAGCGTCCCCCTCCTAAGGGGAAGGTCGCACGTTCGAATCGTGTCGGGGCCGCCATCGAAACCTTGCCGATCTCCAGCACGGATCGACGCCCCGGCGTCGCCGGCCGGCGGCGGCCTTCCACGGAGCGCCCCATGACCCACCCCGTCCTCACCGCCCTCGGCCTGACCGAGCTCGAATCCGGCACCTACCTCGGCAGCAGCCAGTGGTCGACCACGCGCGACGCCGGCGTTCTCGAGTCGATCAGCCCGACCGACGGCAGCCTGCTCGCCCGCGTCCAGGCCTCGTCGCAGGAGGACTACGAAACCATCGTCGAGCGCGCGCAGGCCGCCTACAAGGTGTGGCGCACGACGCCGGCCCCGCGCCGCGGCGAAGCGATCCGCCTCTGCGCCGAAGCGCTGCGCCAGCACAAGGACGCGCTCGGCTCGCTGGTCGCGCTGGAGATGGGCAAGTCGAAGCCGGAGGGCGACGGCGAGGTGCAGGAGATGATCGACATCGGCGACTTCGCCGTCGGCCTCTCGCGCCAGCTCTACGGCCTGACGATGCATTCGGAGCGCCCCGGCCACCGCATGTACGAGCAGTGGCATCCGATCGGCCTGGTCGGGATCATCTCGGCGTTCAACTTCCCGGTCGCGGTGTGGGCCTGGAACTCGTTCGTCGCGGCCGTCTGCGGCGACATCTCGATCTGGAAGCCCTCGCCGAAGACGCCGCTGTCGGCGATCGCGTCAATGAAGATCTGCAACGAGGCCCTGAAAGCCGGCGGCTTCCCGGACATCTTCTTCCTGTTCAACGACGCCGGCAGCGATCTCGCCCAGGCGTTCGTCGACGATCGCCGCATCCCGCTGATCAGCTTCACCGGCTCGACCAAGGTCGGGCGCATGGTCGGCGAGCGCGTCGCGCGCCGCATGGGCCGTTCGCTGCTGGAGCTCGGCGGCAACAACGCGATCATCGTCGACCCCTCGGCGGACCTGAAGCTGGCGATCCCGGCGATCGTATTCGGCGCGGTCGGCACCGCCGGCCAGCGCTGCACCACCACGCGGCGCCTGTTCGTGCACGAGTCCATCTACGACGACGTGCTGGGCAAGCTGGTCACGGCATACAAGCAGGTCGAGGGCAAGATCGGCGATCCGATCGACCCGGCGAACCTGATGGGCCCGCTCAACAGCCGAGACGCGGTGCAGGCCTACCTCGACGCCATCGAGCGCGCCAAGGCGCAGGGCGGCAAGGTCGAGACCGGCGGCGCCGCACTGGACCGCCCCGGCAACTTCGTGCTGCCGGCGATCGTCACCGGCCTGACCAACGATGCCGAGGTCGTGCAGACCGAGACCTTCGCGCCGATCCTCTACGTCATGAAGTACTCGTCGCTCGACGAGGCGATCGAGCTTCAGAACGCCGTGCCGCAGGGACTGTCGTCTTCGATCTTCACCACCAACCTCAAGGCCGCCGAGCAGTTCCTGTCGGCCGCGGGTTCGGACTGCGGCATCGCCAACGTCAACATCGGCACCTCGGGCGCGGAGATCGGCGGCGCGTTCGGCGGCGAGAAGGAGACCGGCGGCGGCCGCGAGTCGGGCTCGGATGCGTGGAAGGCCTACATGCGCCGCCAGACCAATACGATCAACTACTCCGACGCACTGCCGCTGGCGCAGGGCATCAAGTTCGATCTCTGAGGCCACGCGATGTCGAGCCAGCCGGTCCAACCCGTCGCGCCCACCAGCCCGCTCGCGGTCGCGAGCCTGGTGCTGGGCGTACTCGCGTGGGTGGCATTGCCGGTACTCGGCGCGTTGGGCGCGGTCGTCTGCGGGCATCTCGCGCGGCGTGACATCCGTGCGGCCCGCGGCACGTTGGGCGGCGACGGCCTCGCAATCGGCGGGCTCGTGCTCGGCTACGCGCACCTCGTGGTGCTCGTGCTGGGCGTGATCCTCGCGATCCTGTTCTTCGGCGGCCTCGCGGCCCTGATCGCGTTCGCCGCGCACTGATGTACGGACTGCTCAGGCCGCTGCTGTTCGCGCTCGACGCCGAGACCGCGCACGGGATCGGCCTGCGCAACCTCGATGCCCTGCAACGCGCGGGCCTGCTCGGCCTCGTCGCGCGACGCCCGGCGGAATCGCCCTTCCCGGTCAACGTGTTCGGGCTCGATTTCCCCAACCCGGTGGGCCTCGCGGCAGGGCTCGACAAGAACGGCGCGCATATCGAGGCGCTGTTCGGGCTGGGTTTCGGTTTCGTCGAGGTCGGCACGGTGACGCCGCGGCCGCAGGCCGGCAATCCGAAGCCGCGCATGTTCCGGCTGCCGAAGCACCGCGCCATCATCAACCGGCTCGGCTTCAACAACCTCGGCGTCGACGCACTGGTGCGCAACGTCGACGCAGTGCGCCACCGCCGCGGGATCCTCGGCATCAACATCGGCAAGAACAAGGACACGCCGAACGAGTCGGCGCAGGACGACTACCTGCACTGCCTCGAGCGCGTGTATCCGCTGGCCGACTACATCACCGTCAACATCTCCTCGCCGAACACCGCGGGGCTGCGCGAGCTGCAGGAGGAGCAGTCGCTGCGACGTCTGATCGGCACGCTGCGCGAGGCGCAGGAGCGGTTCGGGGCGCAGCACGGCAAGCGCGTGCCGATGCTGGTGAAGGTGGCTCCGGACCTCTCCGACAGCGACGTCGAGGCCGCCGCGCGCGTGCTTGCCGACCTGCAGGTTGACGGCGTGGTCGCGACGAATACCACGGTGTCGCGCGAGGGCGTCGAGGACTCGCCGCATGCCGACGAGCCGGGCGGCCTGTCTGGCGCACCCGTGATGGCGCAGTCCACATACGTGCTGCGGCGCCTGCGCACCCGCCTGCCGGAGTCGATCCCGCTGATCGGCGTCGGCGGCATCCTGTCGGGCGCGGACGCGGTCACCAAGATGGCCGCGGGCGCGAGCCTGGTGCAGTGCTATACGGGCTTCGTCTATCGCGGCCCGATCCTGGTGCGCGAGTGCGTGGCGGCGATCCGCCGTCGCAAGGAAGCGCCCAGTCGCGGGCACGTGCCGCCCGCATGAGCGACACACTGCCGCCGGGCGTACGGATCGTCCGGGATGCCGACCTCCGCGACCTCAACACCTTCGGCGTGGCCGTGCGCGCGCCGTGGCTGGTGGAGGTAGCCGATGCCACGCGCCTCGCGGAGGCCTTCGCGATCGAGCCGCTCAGCGCCCGTGCGCCGCTGGTGCTGGGCGGCGGCAGCAACATGCTGTTCGTCGATGCGCCGGCCGAGCCCGTGCTGCGCCTGACCGGCAGCGAGGTGCGCATCGAGGCCGACGATGGCGACGAGGTGCGTCTGTACGCCGATGCCGGCGTCGAATGGCATGCGCTGGTCATGCGCACGCTGGACATGGGCCTTTCTGGGCTCGAGAACCTCGCGCTGATTCCGGGCACGGTGGGTGCGTCGCCGATCCAGAACATCGGCGCCTACGGCGTGGAGGTCGGCGAGCGCATCGACGCGGTCCATGCGTTCGAGCCGGCCACCGGCCGCCACGTGCGCCTGCGACGCGAGGAATGCGCGTTCGCCTACCGCGACAGCATCTTCAAGCATCAGGCAGGCCGCTACGTGGTCACCGGCGTGGACTTCCGCCTGCGGCGCGGCGGCACCCCGCAGCTCGGCTATGCGGGTATCGCCGATGAACTTGCCGCGCGCGGTATCGCGGCGCCGGCGGCGCGCGACGTCGCCGATGCGGTCATCGCGATCCGCCGCCGCAAGCTGCCGGACCCGGCGGTGGTCGGCAACGCGGGCAGCTTCTTCAAGAATCCGATCGTCCCCGCGGCCATCGCCGATGCGCTTGCGGCGCTGCATCCGCGCCTGCCGGTGTTCGCCGCCGGCGACGGCCTGCGCAAGCTGTCGGCGGCCTGGCTGATCGACAGCACGGGCCTGCGTGGCTATCGCGACGGCGATGCCGGCGTGTCGGACGCGCATGCGCTTGTGCTGGTGAACCACGGGCGCGCGACTGGTGCGGACCTGCTGCGCGTGGCACGCCATGTTGCCGCACGCGTCTTCGAGCGCCACGGAGTCGCGCTCGAGCCGGAGCCGCGACTGATCGGAGCAGCATGGGCGTCGTGACCCGCCCACAGGCCCGTGTCGTGCCGTCAATGGCGACGGCTTTTCCGCTCCGCCGCCTGCGTCTCACATCGACGGCGCCCGCATCGACGATGCTTCCGCGATGACCACCGCGACGCCCCATTCGACCGTCATCCGCGCCGCGCTGCTGATGCTCGCGAGCACGCTGTTCTTCGGACTGATGGCGGTGGCGATCCGGCTGGCATCGACATCGCTGCACGCCTTCGAGATCGCCTTCTTCCGCAACCTGTTCGGCGTCGTGGCCGCATTGCCGCTGCTTGTGCGGCATGGGCCCGGCCTTCTGCGCACCACCCAGCTGCCGCGCTACCTGCTGCGCTGCGTGATCGGCATCGGCTCGATGCTCGCGAGCTTCTGGGCGATCGCGCACCTGCCGCTCGCGCAGTCGATCGCGCTCACCTATTCGACGCCTTTGTTCGTCACCGTGCTCGCGGTCTGGCTGCTCGGCGAGCAGGTGCGCCTGCGTCGCTGGCTTGCGGTGATCGTGGGCTTTCTCGGCGTGCTTGTGATCGTGCGGCCGGGTACTTCGGGCTTCAGCTTCGCGTCGCTGGTGGCGATCGTCGCCGCGGTGCTGAGCGGCATCGTGTCGATCCATATCAAGCAGCTCTCCGCCACCGAGCCGGCCGACCGCATCGTGCTCTGGACCACGATGCTCTGGGTACCGATGTCGCTGATCCCGGCGCTGGCGGTATGGGAGTGGCCGCGCGGCATCACCTGGCTGTGGGTCGCCGCTGCGGGGCTGATGGGCACCGGCGGGCACATGCTGTGGACGCGTGCGCTCAAGCTCGGCGACGTGTCCGCACTGACGCCGATCAGCTTCATGCAGTTGCCGGTCGTGAGCGTGGCCGCGTATTTCCTGTTCGACGAAACGCTGGACCGCTACACCATCGCCGGCGCGCTGGTGATCTTCGGCGCCAATGCCTACATCGCGCATCGTGAGGCGCAGCTTGCGCGTCGCGCGGCGACCGCGGCGCCCGTGGAGGCCGCGCGCCCCGCGGAATGACGGCTAGGGCTGCGTCGAACCCGTCACCAGCCCGCGCCGGAACGCGATCAGGCGCACGCCCACGGTCCAGGCGATCGCCGCGGCCCAGCCCGCGAGTATGTCGGACGGGTAATGCACGCCGAGGTAGACGCGCGACAGGCCCACCCCGACCGTGAACAGCGCGCCCAGTGCGATGACCGGCCAGCGCCAGCGCGTCCGCCACGCCAGGCAGGCCAGAACGCAGGCGAGCGTGGCCGAGCCCATCGCGTGCCCGCTGGGGAAGCTGTAGGTGGTCTCGGGCGCGATCGACTCCCACAGCGCAGGCCGGTCACGCTGCATCACGTGCTTGGCACCGAGGTTGAGCAACGCGGAACCGCCAAGCGCGACCGCCGCGAACACCGCACTGCGCGGATGGCGCCTCAGTGCGAGGACCAGCACCAGCAGGATGTCGGCCGGCACCACACCGCGCGAAAAGCCGACGGCCGACAGCGTCAGGAACAGCGCGTCGAGCTGCGCGCCTTCCAGCGCGTGCATGGCGTGCAGCATCGGCTCGTCGAAGCCGAAAGGCTCGCCCTCGGCAACGTCCTCGGCCAGCTCGCCGAACCCCCAGAGCGGAAGCACGACGCATAGAAAGGCCGCCAGCAGCCGCCTGCCGTAGCGCTCGAGTATCCCGCGGACGACGCGTGCCTGTGTGGCGACCAGCCCGGCAGGCGCCGGTGCGTCACTCGTGGGAAACCCCGTATCGTCGCTCGACATAGCGGTCGATGATGCCGAGGAACTCGTCAGCGATGCCTTCACCGCGCAGGGTGACGGTCTTCTGGCCGTCCTCGAACACCGGCGCGGAAGGCGCTTCGCCGATACCCGGCAGCGAAATGCCGATGTTGGCGTGGCGCGACTCGCCGGGCCCGTTCACCACGCAGCCCATGACCGCGAGGGTGAGGTTCTCGGCGCCCGGATGCGTGATCTTCCATTCCGGCATCTTCTCGCGCACGTGCGACTGCACCTTCTGCGCGAGTTCCTGGAAGAACGTGCTGGTCGTGCGCCCGCAGCCCGGGCAGGCGGTGACCATCGGCGTGAACGCACGCAGGCCCATCGTCTGCAGCAGCTCCTGCGCGACGACGACCTCGTTGGTGCGCGGCTGGCCCGGCTCCGGCGTTAGCGAGATGCGGATGGTGTCGCCGATGCCTTCCTGCAGCAGCACGCCGAGCGCCGCGCTCGACGCGACGATGCCCTTGCTGCCGATGCCGGCCTCGGTGAGGCCGAGGTGCAGCGCGTAGTCGCCGCGTGCGGCGAGCTCGCGATACACGGTGATCAGTTCCTGGACGCCGCTGACCTTCGCGCTCAGCACGATGCGCTCGCGCGCGAGGCCCAGTTCCTCCGCACGCGCGGCCGAATCCAGCGCGCTGCGGATCAACGCCTCGCGCAGTACGCGGCCGGCGTCCCACGGCGCCGCGCGCCGGGCGTTCTCGTCCATCAGCGTGGCGGCGAGCGACTGGTCCAGCGAGCCCCAGTTGGCGCCGATGCGCACCGGCTTGCCATAGCGGATCGCGAACTCGATCAGCTGCGCGAACTGCGTGTCGCGCTTCTTGCCGAAGCCGACGTTGCCGGGGTTGATGCGGTACTTCGCCAGCGCTTCGGCGCAGGCCGGCTCGCCGGCCAGCAGCTGGTGGCCGTTGTAGTGGAAGTCGCCGATCAGCGGGACTTCCACCCCCATCATCGCCAGCCGCTCGCGGATGCGTGGCACGGCGGCCGCGGCCTCGGGCGTGTTGACGGTGATGCGCACCATCTCCGAGCCGGCGCGCCACAGTTCGGCCACCTGCTTGGCGGTGGACTGCACGTCGGACGTGTCGGTATTGGTCATCGACTGCACGACGACCGGCGCGCCGCCGCCGACGCGTACGCCGCCGATCACCACTTCGCGGGTGACGCGGCGCGCGAGCGGGCCGAAACGGCCTGCATCGACTTCGGGGAGCGGGTTCACGACGGCTGCGTTCATGGCGTGAATTGTAGGCCAGCGCCCCCGCGCTCCCACTGAACCGCGGGTTGCGGCCCGCTGGCGCCGCCGTCGCGCCGACTGCGCTACCGTACGCGCCCCATGTCGACCGTCCCCACCCCCGCCCGCGACGTCTTCACCCCGAGCCAGCTCAACACGCTGGCGCGGGACATGCTCGAGAGCACCTTCGGCTCGGTGTGGATCGAGGGCGAGCTCGGCAACGTCTCGCGCCCCTCGTCGGGGCACCTGTACTTCACGATCAAGGATGCGCGCGCCCAGATCCGCTGCGCGATGTTCAAGCCCAAGAGCACCTGGCTGCGCTTCCAGCCGCGCGAGGGCCTGCACGTGCTCGGTCGCGGCCGGCTGACGCTGTACGAGGCGCGCGGCGAGTACCAGCTGGTGCTCGACCACATGGAGGAAGCCGGCGAAGGCGCGCTGCGCCGCGCATTCGATGAGACGAAGGCGCGGCTGGCCGCCGAAGGCCTGTTCGACGCCGAGCGCAAGCGCCCCCTGCCCGCCTTTCCGGCGCGCATCGGCGTGATCACCTCGCCCAGCGGCGCCGCGATCCGCGACGTGCTGAGCGTGCTCGCGCGCCGCTTCCCGCTAGTGGAAGTCGACGTGCTGCCGGTGCAGGTGCAGGGCACGGGCGCCGCGCCGCAGATCGTCGACATGCTGCAGCGCGCGGGCGCCAGCGAGCGCTACGACGTGCTGATGCTCACCCGCGGCGGCGGCTCGCTCGAGGACCTCTGGTCGTTCAACGAGGAGATCGTCGCCCGTGCCGTCGCCGCGAGCCCGGTGCCCGTGATCTGCGCGGTCGGCCACGAGACCGATTTCTGCCTCGCAGAGTTCGCCGCCGACCGCCGCGCGCCGACGCCCTCGGTTGCCGCCGAGCTGCTGGTTCCGAACCGCGACGACCTCGCGCGCCGCGTCGAGGCCGTGCACCGCCGCCTGCATGGTCGCCAGATGCAGGTCCTGCGCGACGCCATGCAGCGAACCGACCGCGCCGCGCTGAAGCTCAATTCGCTGCGGCCCCAGGCCTACGTGCAGATGCTCTGCCGGCGCCAGGCCGAGGCCTACCGCCGGCTGGAAGCCGCCTGGCAGCGCCGCATCGACCGCGAGCGCGCACGCCTGCGCCATGCCGACGCCGTGTTGCGCGCGCGCCGTCCCGAGCGCCGGCTGGCGCGCATGCGCGAACGCGTCGCGGCAATCGCCAACCGGCCGCAGGCCGCCATCGTGCGCCGGCTCGCGCACGAGGCGCTGCGCCTGCGCGGCCTCGCGCGTTCGCTCGAGGCGGTGAGCCCGCTGGCGACCGTCGCACGCGGCTACAGCATCCTGCGCCGCGAGGACGGCGCGATCGTGCGCCACGTCGGCGACGTGCAGCCCGGCGACGGCCTGAGCGCCCGCGTGGGCGACGGCGACCTCGCGCTGCGCGTCGAGGGCCGCACGCCCCGCGATTGAGCCCGCGTCGCGATCCAATGGAATCCACGGAGGCTTCGATGACCATCCGCACCGTCCCGCTGCATATCGCCGGCGACACCGTAACCACCGGCGAATGGCTCGACGTGGCCGACAAGTACCGCGGTGATGTTGCGGCGCGGGTGGCGCGCGCGGGCGCCGACGAAGTCGAGCGCGCGATCGCATCGGCGCATGCGGCGCGCGGCGCGATGGCCGCCTTCCCGCCCGACGCGCGCCGCGACGTGCTCGAACACTGCGTGCGCCGCTTCGAGGAAAGGCGCGAGGAGCTGGCCGGGCTCCTGTGCATCGAGGCCGGCAAGCCGATCCGCGATTCGCGCGGCGAGGTCGACCGGCTGATCGACACCTTCCGCATCGCGGCCGGCGAGGCCACGCGCATCGGCGGTGAAGTGCTGGAGCTGCAGGTCTCGCCGCGCGCACGCGGCTTCCGTGGAATGACGCGCCGCATGCCGATTGGCGCCTGCAGCCTGATCACGCCGTTCAACTTCCCGCTCAACCTGGTCGCGCACAAGGTCGCGCCGGCGATCGCCGCGGGCTGCCCGTTCGTGCTCAAGCCGTCGGAGCGCACGCCGCTCGGCGCGCTGGTGATCGGCGAGGTCCTCGCGGAAACCGATCTGCCGCGCGGCGCGTTCTCGGTCGTGGTCTGCGACACCGAGACCTCCGCCCCGCTGGTGGAAGATCCGCGCATCGCCTTCCTGAGCTTTACCGGCGGCCCGGTCGGCTGGGACCTGCGCGCACGCGCGGGCCGCAAGAAGGTCGCACTGGAGCTCGGCGGCAACGCGGCCTGCATCGTCGACGCCGATCCGGGCGTGCCGCTCGATCACCTGGTGAAGCGGCTGGTCTTCGGCGCCTACTACCAGAGCGGGCAGAGCTGCATCAGCGTGCAGCGCATCATCGCGCACGAGTCGATCGCGTCGCGGCTGTCCGATGCGCTCGCTCGCGCGGTGCGCGCGTTGAAGGCCGGCGATCCGCACGACGAGTCGACCGACATCGGCCCGGTGATCGACGAGGCCTCCGCGAAGCGAATCGCCGAATGGGTCGACGAAGCCCGCGCGGGCGGTGCGCGCGTGCTCGTCGAGGGCCGTCGCGACGGCACGATGGTGACACCGGGGCTGCTGGCCGACGTGCCGCGCGACTGCCGCCTCTATCGCGAAGAAGTCTTCGGCCCGGTCGCGCTGATCGAAACGGTCGACAGCTTCGATGCGGCGATCGAGCGCGCCAACGACACGCACTACGGCTTGCAGTGCGGCGTTTTCACTGCGCGCCTCGATCACGCGATGCGCGCTTGGGACCGGCTGGAGGTCGGCGGCGTGGTGGTCGGCGACGTCCCGAGCGTGCGCGTCGACAAGATGCCCTACGGCGGGGTCAAGGATTCGGGCATCGGCCGCGAGGGCGTGCGCTCCACCATCGAGGAGATGACGGAAGTGCGCCTGCTGGTGCTGCGCGACCCGCTGTCGGAATGACGACGCTGCTCAGCCGGCCAGCGTCTCCACTTCCTCGATCACGCTGACCAGCTCCGGCAGCGGGCGGCCGTACAGGTAGCCCTGCCCCAGCGTGCAGCCGAGCTCGCGCACCACGCGCTGCTGGTGCACGTTCTCGATGCCTTCGGCCACGGTGTGGATGCCGAGTGACCCGGCCAGTGCCTGGATCGCGCGCACCACGGCCTCGCTCTCGACGCGTGTCTCGCTGCCGAGCCCGGCGATGAAGCTCTGGTCGATCTTCAGGCATTCGATGGGGAAACGATGCAGGTAGGAGAGCGCCGAGAAGCCGGTGCCGAAGTCGTCCAGCTGCGCCAGCACGCCGTGCCCGCGCAGGTGCTTGAGCATGTTGAGCACGCGCGGCGCTTCCTCGAGCAGCGCGACCTCGGTGATCTCGATGCGCAGGCGGCGCGGATCCGCCTTCGCCTTGTCGAGCAGGCGCAGCAGGCGGTCGGCGAACGCGCTGTCTCGGAAATGCCGCGGTGACACGTTGACCGAGATGTAGCCGCCCTGCGTATGCGCGATGCGGTCGGCGACCTGCGCGTACACCAGCCAGTCCACTTCCTCGATCAACGAGCTGTTCTCGCCCACGCCGATGAACGACGACGGCGACAGCAGTTCGCCGCCCGCCTGCTGCCAGCGCAGCAGCGCCTCATGGCCCACCACGCGTCGATCGGACAGCCGCACGATCGGCTGGTAGAACGCGACGAAGCCCTCGCCGTTGATCGCGCGCCGCAGGTCGGCCTCGAGGTCGAGGATGCGCATGGCCTCCTCGCGCATGGCTTCATCGAAGGTGGCCCAGCGGCCGCGGCCCGCCGCCTTCGCGCGGTACATCGCGGCGTCGGCGTCGCGCAGCAGCTCGCTGCCGCTGCGGTAGCGCGGATGCCAGAGCGCGATGCCCACGCTCGCTGACGGGAACACTTCGCGCCCGGCCACCCACCACGGCTGGCCCAGCACTTCGAGGATGCGGCCGGCCAGACGCTCCACCGTCGCGACACTGTCGAGCTCGTGCACCAGCACCGCGAACTCGTCGCCGCCCAAGCGCGCGACAACGTCGCCGGGGCGAATGCAGGACGCGATGCGCCGCGAGGCCTCCATGAGCAGCTCGTCGCCCGCCGAATGGCCCGCGCTGTCGTTGACCAGCTTGAAGCGGTCGAGGTCGAGGTAGAGCACCGCGAACAGCGAATGCGGATGGCTGTGCGTGGTATCGATCGCCTCGGTCAGGCAGTCCACCAGGTGCGAACGATTGGGCAGGCCGGTCAGCGAGTCGTGGCGGGCCTGGTGCGTGAGCCGCTGCTCGGCCCGCAGGCGCTCGCCGATCTGCGCGACCAGCTCGCGGTTGGCGCGCGCCAGCTCGCGCGTGCGGGCCTCGACACGCTGTTCCAGTTCGACGTGCGCGGTCAGCAGTTGCTCCTGCGAACGCTTGCGCTCCAGTCCGATTCCGATGTGGTGCGCGACGAAGGTCAGGAGCTCCTGGTCGCGGCGGGTGAACTCGATCTCGTGCGTGTAGCTCTGCACGGCGATCACGCCCACGGCCTGGTCGTTGCGCCACAGCGGCACGCCCAGCCAGCAGGCGGCCGCCGAGCCGCGGCTGATCAGCTCGCCCTCGGCCGCCATCTGCTCGATGTCGGCGCGGCGCACCAGCAGCGTCTGGCGGCGCGTGAGCACGTACTCGGTCAGGCCGAAGCCCAGCGGGCGCGACTGGCGGCGGCCGTCGCGCTCGTCGATCGAATACGGGAATTCGAGCCGCTCGCCGTCCTCGGAAATCATCGCGATATAGAAGTTCCGCGCGTACAGCAGCTCGCCGACGATGCCGTGCACCTCGCGATAGAAATCGTCGAGCGAGGGCGCGCTGATCGACAGCTCGGCGATGCGGAACAGCGCGCTCTGCAGCTTCTCGGCGCGCTGGCGCTCCTCGATCTCGGCCTGCAGTTCCTGGTTCAGGCGTTCCAGCGCGTGCGTTCGCTCGCGCACGCGATCCTCCAGCTCGCCGCGCGCAAGGTGGCGCTCCAGCGCAGTGAGGATGTGCTGCGCGACGAAGGCCAGCAGCGCTCGCTCCTCTTCGCCGTACATGCCGCCACGATCGTAGCTCTGCACGACGATCGCGCCGCAGATGCGGTCGTCGCGGCGCATCGGCACGCCCAGCCAATCCTCGCTGTCGGGGCCGTGCGAGGGATCGCGCACGATGCCGAGCTGGCGCCGCACGGCATCCGACGAACCGCGTACCGGATCGCCGTGTCGCAGCAGCGCGAGCGTCAGGCTGTTGGGCATCTCCGACGCCGGGATCTCGCGGTCCGGCTGGGCGACCCAGTCGTCGCGCTCGTCGGCGAAATACAGGAAGCGCACGGTGTCGCGCACGTCGTCGTAGAGCACGATGTAGAAATTGGCGGCGTACATCAGGCCGCCGATCACGTGGTGGATCATGCGCAGCATCGCCGAGAGCTCGATGCCCGAGCCGGCGAGATCGGCGATCTCGTAAAGCGCCTGCTGAAGGCGCTCGGATTTCTCGAGCAGCTCGGCGCGGCGCAGCAGGCGCTCGGATTCGAGGTGGATCGCCAGTAGCGAGCGCGCCATCTCCGACCAGCTCATGCGCAGGTCGGGATCGAACTCGCCGGCCACGCGGGCGGCAACCGCGGCGTAGCGCCCCCCGGGCAGCGGCCAGCGTTCGACGAACAGGCCGGAAGGCGGCGACGCCGCGTCGGGCTCCAGCGCGGCGCGGACCGCGTCGGTCAGCGCGCTGTCGACGGGCTCGCCGGCGCACACGGTGACCTCATCGCGCTCGCGCCAGCCGGCAGCCAGGCGCGTCTCGGCGGGCAGGCCGGCTTCCAGCGCAGCGAGCAGGTCGTGCCGACGGGCACGGCGCATCGCACTGTCCGCTGGATCGGGTTTCCGCAACGCCACTTCCCCCTGTCACTGGGCGGGCCGGAGCCCGCCGGTCGCCGCAGTCCACCGGCCGGCACTCGCCCGTCTCGCGGGCGATCCCGAGAATACGTGATCGCCCCAAGGACGGAAGTGGCAAAAGATCGCCCCGGAGCGGCCGGGGCTGTACCCCGCCGGGTCCGCCCCGTACCCTGCCGCCGATGAACGGCCCGGCCGCTTCCACCGACGATGTGCTCATGCGGGCCTGGGCCGCCGGCGACGTGCGCGCGTTCGAACAGCTCTACGCCCGCCACAAGGGCCCCCTGTACCGCTTTCTGCTGCGCCAGCTGCGCGACGGCGCGCTCACCGACGAGATCTTCCAGGACGTCTGGCAGCGTGTGATCGCCGCCCGCGACGGCTGGCGCCCGGACGCCGCGTTCAGCACGTGGCTCTACCGCATCGCCCACAATCGGCTGAACGACCATTGGCGCGCGGCGAAGCATCGCCCGGCCGCTCCCGCCGACGCCGAAGCCCGTATCGAGGCCGTCGCCGACCCCGATACGCCCGAACGGACGTTGAGTGATTTCGAGCAGCGTCGTCGCCTGCGCATGGCGCTGGACGAACTGCCCGAGGAGCAGCGCGAGGTGCTGCTGCTTCGGCTGGAACAGGAACTGACGCTGGAACAGATCGGCGACATCACCGGTGCCGGCCGCGAAACCGTGAAATCGCGCCTTCGATACGCGATGGACAAACTGCGCGCGAGACTCGCCCCATGACTGCCCGACCGCTCGAGCCGCTGCACGACGATCCGCTCTCCGCCGAGGAGCGCGAGGTTGCCGCGCGCCTCGCCAGGCTGGACGCGGCAGCCGGGCCTTCGGCTGCCCTGGACGCACGCATCCTCGCGGCTGCCCGCAGCGCCGCCACGCCGCGTCGCCCCCAGCCCCGCTGGCCGCGCGCCGTGGGCGCCTGCGCGGTGCTGGTCGCTGCGGTCGGCCTGGCCTGGCAGCTCAAGCCCATGTTCGCGCTGGGGCCGGCGCCCGTCAGCGGCGGTTTGCCGGGGGCCGGCACCGAGATCGTGGTCGACGTGGAGCCGGCGCCGGCAGCGGTGGCAGCACCGTCCGCGGCCGCGCAGGTCGAGGTGGCGGCCGCGCCTGCGGCCGAGCGCGCGGACGTCGTCGCACCTCCGCCGGCGCCACGCGCCCGCAAGGCGGCACCCCGCCCGGCTCCGCCTGCACAGGCCGCGGCATCGCGCGCTGCGGCCGAGGCGCGCGCGACCGCGCTCGCGGAGGCGGCGCCTGCCTCGTCGGAGCGCCAGGCGCTGCCAGCCGTGGCACCGGCGCCCGCACCTCCCGCCCCGCCGCCGCCACCCGCGAACGTCGCGGAGAGCCGCTACATGTTCGACGAGAGCGCCGCCGCGCAGCCCACCGTCGATCTCGACCGCATCACCGTCAGCGGCTCCCGGCTCGGCCGCGCGGGCCTGCCGGACCTCGAGTCCGACACGCGCCTGACCATGAGCGCCTGGCTGACGCGCATCCGCGAGCGCCGCGACGCCGGCGACATCGCCGACGCGCGCGCCAGCCTGCTGCGCTTCCGAAGCGCGCATCCGCGCGTGCCGGTGCCCGACGACCTGCAGCCGCTGCTGCGCGACGAACAACCGTGACGTCGCGATGCTGACGCTCGCCGGGCCGGCCTCGGCGACGCTGGAGATCAAGCACAGCCGTTTCCTGGCGCAGGCCGCGCCGGTCGCCACGCCGCAGGCCGCGCTCGCCTTCCTCGCGCAGGTGCGCGAGCCCGATGCGACGCACAACTGCTGGGCCTACCGGATCGGGCAGGACTACCGCTCCAGCGACGACGGCGAACCTTCAGGCACTGCGGGGCGGCCGATCCTCGCGGCGATCGACGGCCAGCGCGTCGACGGCGTGGTCGTGGTGGTCACGCGCTGGTACGGCGGCATCAAGCTCGGCGCCGGCGGCCTGGTGCGCGCCTACGGCGGCTGCGCGGCCGAATGCCTGCGGCTCGCCGACAAGGTCGAGCATGTGCCGACCGCGACGCTGCGCGTGCGCTACGCCTTCGCCGACACCGGCGCGGTGCACGGCGCGCTCGCGTCGATGGGCGCCGAGCGTGTCGACGAGCGCTTCGATGGCGATGGCGTCGAACTCCTGCTGCGCCTGCCCGCCGATCGCGCGCCGGCCTTGAAAGCGCACCTGCGCGACGCCACCCGTGACCGGGTCCGACTGCTGGAAACCGATACCGATGACTGACGCCGCCCGGGGCGCCCCGCCCGTTTCGCGCCTTGCCGGGTTGCGCACGCTGTGGCCCTTCGTGCAGCGGCATCGCGGCCTGTTCGCCTCGTGGCTGGTCGCGCTCGGTGTCTCGTCGACAGCCACGCTGGCGTTGCCGCTCGCGTTCCGCCGCGTCATCGACCACGGCTTCGCCAGCGGCACCACCGACGCGATCGACAGCGCGTTTCTGCCCCTGCTCGGCGTCGCGTTGCTGCTCGCGGTCGCGACCGCCGCGCGCTTCTTCTTCGTGTCGCTCTTGGGCGAGCGCGTCGTCGCCGACCTGCGCGATCGCCTGTACGCCCACCTGCTGGGCCTCGACGCCGCCTTCCATGACCGCACGCGTTCGGGCGAGCTGGTCTCGCGCCTGTCGGCCGACACCGAGCTGCTGCGCGGGCTGGTCGCCTCGACGATGTCGGTGGCGCTGCGCAGCGCGGTCACCGTGGTCGGCGGCGTCGTGATGCTGTTCGCGACCAGCCCGCGGCTGGCGTCGTACGCGCTGGTGGGCATTCCGCTCGCGGTCGCGCCCATCGTCATCGGCGCGCGGCGCCTGCGGAAGATCGCGCGCGCCAGCCAGGACCGCATCGCCGACGCCAATGCCGTCGCCGCGGAAACGCTGGGCGCGGTGTCGACGGTGCGCGCGCATGCGCGCGAGCCCTACGAGCGCGGACGCTTCGGCGAGGCGCTGGCGTCCGCCGTCGCCACCGCGCGCAAGCGCATCGGCGCGCAGGCCATCGTCACCGCGGTCGCGATCTCGCTGGTGTTCGGCGCGATCACGCTGGTGCTGTGGCTCGGCGCGCACGACGTGGTGGCCGGGCGCATGAGCGGCGGGACCCTCGCGCAGTTCGTGCTGTACGCGCTGGTCGGCGGCGGATCGGTCGGCGCGCTGGCCGAAGTCTGGAACGAGCTGCAACGCGCCACCGGCGGCATGGGCCGCATCGCCGAACTGCTGGAGGAATCACCCCGCGTCACCGCGCCCGCCACGCCGCGCGCACTGCCGCGCCCGGTGCAGGGTGCGATCGAGTTCGATCACGTGAGCTTCGCGTACCCGGCCGAGCCAGAGCGCCCGGTACTGCGCGATTTCAGCCTCGTCGTGCGGCCGGGCGAAACGGTCGCGCTGGTCGGGCCCTCGGGCGCCGGCAAGAGCACCGTGTTCTCGCTGCTGCTGCGCTTCCACGACCCCTCGTCCGGCACGATCCGGCTCGACGACGTGCCGATCGATCAGCTCGACCCGGCGGCGCTCCGCAGCGAGATCGCGCTGGTCGCGCAGCATCCGACGCTGTTCGCCGCCAGCGTGCGCGAGAACGTGCGTTACGGGCGGCTCGACGCCGACGACACCGCGATCGACGAGGCGATCCGCGCCGCACATGCCACGGACTTCGTGCAGGCGCTGCCGCAGGGTCTGGACACCACGGTCGGCGAGCGCGGCGCGCGGCTGTCGGGCGGCCAGCAGCAGCGCATCGCGATCGCCCGCGCGGTGCTGCGCGACGCGCCGGTGCTGCTGCTTGACGAGGCGACCAGCGCGCTCGACGCGCAGAGCGAGGCAGCGGTGCAGCAGGCGCTCGACGAGCTGATGGACGGCCGCACGACGCTGGTCGTCGCGCACCGCCTCGCGACCGTGCTGAAGGCCGACCGCATCGTGGTGATGGATGCCGGGCGCATCGTCGCCGAGGGCAGCCATGCCGAGCTGATGGCGCAGGGCGGGCTGTACGCCGAACTCGCGCGGCTGCAGTTCATCGACTAGCCGCATGGGCGCATCGCCGCGGCGTCGCCGGAATGAAAAAAGGCCCCGCGATGCGGGGCCTTTCGGTAAGTATCGGCCCGCGGCCGTCAGGCCGGAACCACGCCCGAGGCCTGCATGCCCTTCGGCCCCTGGGTCACTTCGTACGAGACACGCTGGCCTTCCTGCAGGCTGCGGAAGCCCTTCGAGTTGATCGCCGAGTAGTGCACGAACACATCCGCAGAGCCGTCTTCAGGCGAAATGAAGCCGAATCCCTTCGCATCGTTGAACCATTTCACGGTGCCGTACTGCATATCCTTGATGACCTCATGCTGGGAGCGTTGGCGCGCCGCGGTGCCCCGTTCAGGTCGCGGCCGCGCGGCCGAGTATGCAAACGCCGCAGCCGCTTGACAATCGCCTCAGCGGGCCTCGTCGAACCCTGCTTCCAGCAGCGCCGCGAGCAGCGCCGGCAGCTGTCCGGTGGCCGCCGCGACGTTGTCCAGCACGTCCTGCAGGGTGATCACCTCGTCCACCTGCGGGCCTGCGCCGGCCGCCCAGTTGGCGACGATCGCGAGGCAGGCGTAGTCCAGCGAAAGCTCGCGCGCGAGGCCGGCCTCGGGCATGCCGGTCATGCCGACGAGGTCGCAGCCGTCGCGGCGCATGCGCGCGATCTCGGCGCGCGTTTCCAGTCGCGGCCCCTGCGTGGCGCCATAGCAACCGCCGTCGACCATCGCGACGCCGGCCGCTGCGGCTGCGCGCAGCACGGCGTTGCGCAGCGCGGGCGTGTACGGCTCGCCCATGTCGACGTGCAGTACCTCGCCGCCTTCCTCGCACAGCGTGGAGATGCGGCCCCAGGTGTAGTCGATGATCTGGTCCGGGCAGGCCAGCACGCGCGGGCCGAAGCGCTCGGTGATGCCGCCGACGGTGTTGAGCGCGAGCACGCGCCGCGCGCCGATGGCCTGCAGCGCCGCGAGGTTCGCGCGGTAGTTCACCTTGTGCGGCGGCACCGAGTGGCCCTCGCCGTGGCGCGCGAGGAAGGCCACGCGATGGCCGTCCAGCGTGCCTACGCGGATCGGTCCCGACGCGCGGCCGAAGCGCGTGTCGGGCTCGAGGGTCTGGACGTCCTGCAGCTCGGCGAGCTTGTACAGGCCGGTGCCGCCGATGACGGCAAGTTCGATGTCGCTCATGGTGTCTCCGTGCGGACGCGTGCCCGCATCGATGCCGCGACACGCGCGGCTCAGAGGTTGCGCAGCGCTTCGTCGGTCAGCGCATAGATGGCCGGCAGGTTGCGGCCCTGCTCCTGGAAATCCATGCCGTAGCCGAACACGTAACGGTCCGGCACTTCGACGCCGTGGTAATCGGCGCAGACGCCGTCCACGCAGCGGTCGTGCTTCTTGACCGCGAGCGCGGCGATGCGCACCTCGGCGGCGCCCTCGTCGCGGCACCACTGCACGATGCCGCGCAGCGTGTGGCCCTCGTCGAGGATGTCGTCGGCCAGCAGCACGCGGCGGCCGGCGAGCGGCGTCGCGGGACGGTGCTTCCAGGTGAGCTCGCCACCGCTGGTCGCGCCGCGATAGCGCGTGGCGTGCAGGTAATCGAAGGCCAGATCGACGCCCAGCGCGCCGATCTCCATCGCTAGGCGCCCGGCGAACGGCAGGCCGCCGTGCATGATCGTCAGGAATACCGGCACGCTGCCCGCGAAGTCCGCGGCGATCGGCTGCGCCATGCGTGCGATCGCCGATTCCAGCGTGTCGCGGTCGTGGATCAGGTCGCTGTTGGCCAGCGCCCAGGCGATGTCGCGGGCCATCAGGCGAGCCCCTCGATGCGGCGCTTGGTCGCGTCGTAGCGATCGTCGGCGATGAGCTGCTTCCAGGCCAGCGGGCCGCGGCCGATCAGGCCGGCCATCGACGCCGTATTGAGCGCGCGGCCTTCGACGGCCGCGAGCGATTCGGGCACCAGTTCCGGATGGCAGACCAGCACCACGTCGCAGCCGGCGTCGAGGTGCGCGTCGATGCGCGCCTTGATGCCGCCGGCGGAGAAGGCCGCCGCCATGCCGATGTCGTCGGAGAACACCACGCCGCGGAAGCCCATCTCCTTGCGCAGGATGTCCTCGATCCAGCGCTTCGAGTAGCCGGCCGGATCGGGGTCGACCGCGGGGTACTTCACGTGCGCCATCATCACCGCGTCGGCGCCGGCATCGATGCCCGCCACGAACGGCACGAGGTCGAGCGCGCGGATCTCGTCGAGCGGGCGCGGGTCCACCGCATCGTCGAAGTGCGTGTCCTCCAGCACCGAGCCGTGGCCGGGGAAGTGCTTGAGGGTCGCGGCCATGTCGGCCGCGTGCATGCCTTCGACATAGGCGCGCGTGAACGCGGCGACCACCTGCGGATCGGCGGAGAACGCACGGTCGCCGATGGCGCGGTTGCCCCGGCCGAGATCGACGACCGGCGCGAACGACAGGTCGACGCCCGTCGCGCGCACCTCGCTGGCCATCAGCCAGGCGTGCTCGGTGGCGAGCCTGAGGGCACCGTCCGGATCGCGACGGTAGAGCTCGTCGAACTTCTCCAGCGGCGGGAACGCGCTGTAGCCGTCGCGGAAGCGCTGCACACGGCCGCCTTCCTGGTCGACACAGACCAGCTGCGGCCGCGGCGCGGCCTCGCGGATGGCCTGCGACAGCTCGGCCACCTGCTGCTTCGAAGCGAAGTTTCGGCTGAAGAGGATCACGCCGCCGCACGCATCGTGCTGCAGCCAGTCGCGCTCCTGCGCGGTGAGTTCGGTGCCGGCCACGCCGATCACGAGCATGTCGGGACACTCCAGTTTCCGGGTCGGGCCGGCATTGTGCCCCGCCCGGCGTCCACGCGCAGCGGCGGCCTCACCAGGTCGAATACGGCCGGCTGGCCAACGCGAGGTTGTAATAGCGCGCTTCGTCGGTGACCTCCTCGCCCAGCCAGTCCGGCCGCTCGTAGGCGGCGGCCGCATCGTCGAGTTCAAGCTCGGCGACGACCAGGCCCGCGTTGTCACCGAGGAACTCGTCAACCTCGAACGTGCGGCCGCCGTGCTCGACGTAGTGGCGGACCTTCTCGATCTTCCCGCCGACGGCGAGCTTCAGCAGCGCACGTGCGTCATCGACGGGAATCGGATAGTCGAATTCCTGCCGCGTGGTGCCCAGCTCGCGCGACTTCATGTTGAGGAAGGCCTCCTCGCCCTGGATGCGCACGCGCACCGACACGTTCATCGCGCCGGCATCGAGGGTGGCGAGGTCGTTGAGGTAGGCCTGCGCCATCTCGACGGACTTCGTCGCCTCGCGGCGCCAGGCGTTGGAGGTGACGAGGAATTTGCGTTCTATTTCGAGGGGCATGTCGTGGCTCGCTTGTTTTTGCCGTTGCTGTGCTGGCGCCTTCCAACAGCCATGTGAACTGCCGGCCCGGAGGGCGACGGCCATGGATGGCCGTCGCGGTCAGCCGAGGCAGGATGCCGAGTCTGACCGCCGCCCGCGCAGTATCCGATCACGAGCTGTGCTTCACCTCGGGGAAGGCACTTTCTTTGGTTACTTTCTTTGTGCCAGCAAAGAAAGTACCTCGGGCGCGATAGCGCGCGAAACGCTGTTGCTGTTGCTGTTGCTCTCGCTAGCGGCTGATCGACCGAATGGAGCAGAAGCTTTCGGACGCTCACGCGCCCGAGTCACTTTTCTTTGCTGGTGCAAAGAAAAGTAACCAAAAGAAAGCACCTTCCCCGATCAGATCTACAGCTCGCGACCGGACACGACGCCGGGATTCGCACACTCGCCATCCTGGCTCGGGTGCGAACGGCGGCCATCCACGGCCGCCGCCCTTCGGGTCTCACGATCCATGTCGGCTGCTGCAGTGACGACAACGCCAACAGCAAGACGCTGCGCTCGAAGCAACCTCACCGCGGCTCGAACACCGCGATCGACTCGACGTGCGCGGTGTGCGGGAACATGTCCATCACGCCGGCCGCCTTCAGCGTCCAGCCCTTCTCGTTGACGAGGAAGCCGGCGTCGCGCGCGAGCGAGGCCGGATGGCAGCTGACGTAGACGATGCGCTTGAACTGCTTGAGCGGCAGGTGCGCGAGCACGAAGTCGGCGCCCGAGCGCGGCGGGTCGAGCAGCAGCTTGTCGAAGGACTCGCGCATCCACGGTTCGCCGGAGAGGTCCTTGGCGAGGTCGGCCGCGTGGAACTCGACGTTCGCCACGCCGTTGTGCGTGATGTTCTCGCGCGCGCGGCACACCAGGCCGGCGTCGCCCTCCACGCCGACAACTTCGCGCGCATGCCGCACCAGCGGCAGCGTGAAGTTGCCGAGGCCAGCGAACAGGTCGAGCACGCGCTCGTCGGGCTGCGGGTCGAGCAGCTCGATCGTGCGGCGGATCATGTGGCGGTTGAGGCCGGCGTTCACCTGGATGAAGTCGAGCGGACGGAACTTGAGCTCGATGTCCCAGTCCTCGAGGCGGAAGGCGAGCTTGGGCTCGTCGGGCTCCAGCGGGTGCACGCTGTCGATGCCGCCCGGCTGCAGGTAGATCGAGAAGCCCTGCTCGCGACCGAAGGCCGAGAGCTTCGCGCGGTCGCCGTCGGTGAGCGGCGCGAGGTGGCGGAACGTCAGCGCGATCGCGTCGTCGCCGGCGATGAATTCGATCTGCGGGATCTCGCGGCGGGTGTCCATGCTGTCGACCAGCGCGGAGATCGCGGCGATACGCGAGCCGATCGCCGGAATCACCGTGTGGCATTCGGAAATGTCGGCGACGAAGCGCGGGTCCGCCTCGCGGAAGCCCACCAGCGTCTTGCCCTTCTTCTCCACGCGACGCACCGACAAGCGGCCCTTGCGACGATAGCCCCAGGCCGCGTCGACCAGCGGTTCGAGGACGGCATTGGGCGTGACGTGGCCGATGCGCTCGAGGTTCTCCATCAGCACGCGCTGCTTGGCGACGATCTGCTTGGACTCGTCGAAGTGCTGCAGCGCGCAGCCACCGCAGGTGCCGAAATGGCCGCAACGCGGGTCGACGCGCTCCGGCGCGGCCTCGACCACCTCGACCGCCCGGGCCTCGTCGAAATTGCGGTGCTTCGCCGTGCGCACGGCGACGACCTTCTCGCCCGGCAGCGCGCCCGCGACGAACACGGCCTTGCCGTCGGGCAGGCGCGCGACGCCGCGGCCGTCGTGGGTGAGGTCGGTGATGTCGACGGGAAACGGGGTGAGATCGAGACGGGCCACGGCGCTGCATCGGGAAAACGGCCGCGCATTGTCCCAGAAACCGCCGGCGCGCCCTGAACCATGACCCCCGAAAAGGCGACGGCCCGCCGAAGCGGGCCGCCGTTCGGCGCCCCGGGGCGCCTCGCGAAACCGTTACTTCTGCTTCCAGCTGCCGCCCGACTGGTACCACCAGCCGCTGCGCGCGCTGGCGATCCACTGCTTGGCGAACACCTCGCGGATGCGCGGCTCCCATTCCGGGTGGCCGTTGGCGACCGCGATCTCGCGGTACACCGCCGCGCGGTCGCGATTGTCTTCCGCCACGGCCTGGTTCACCGCCACGCGATCCTTGAGCGCGAGCTGCGCCGCGTCGCGCACGGTGATCATGCCGTCGCCGGTGAAACCGAGGGCGCCGGCGTCGAAGGCCGCGCGCAGCTGCGAGTTGAAGCGCTGCTCCATGCGCGACTGGATCGCCTGGATGGCCGGCGTCTTGATCGTGATGTCGGGCTGCGACTGCGCGTGGGCGCTGCCGATGCCGATCAGCGACGCGAAGTCGACGCGCGCGAGGCCCGCGGCCACGCGTTCGTCCCACGGCACGCGGATCGACGCGCTGCCACCGCCCGGCTTCACGTTCTCGGCGGGCGCATCGGTTTCGTTGATCACCTTCTCGACGAACTGCTTGGCGGCCTCCCGTGCCTCGGCGGCGGGGAAGTACACGTTGATCGTCACGCAGGCGGTCAGCGCGACGGCGAGGGGCGGGAGCATCAGCCAGCGGCGCATCGGGGTTCTCCAGTTGGTTGAGGCGGATCGTGACGAAGCATGCGTGAAGCGTGGCGAAACGTGAACAGGGCCGTCAGTCGACGACGGGCTTCGCGTCGCCCTTGCCGACCGCGACGAGCCGCTCGACCAGCGTCGGCCAGTCCACACGTCGGTTGATGCCCACCACCGTGAGCCACGGAATGCCGCCGCCGCGCACGATGGTGAAGCTGTCGGGCCCTCGCGCGTCGAGCCCGCCCATCTGGCAGACGCCGTCGGCGAGGCGGCAATCGATGCCGAGCGCGGAATAGGCGAAGTCGTCGAACAGGCCGATCAGCTGCGACTGCAGGCTGCTCACGAACGAGGCGTCGCCGACGCTGGACAGGTCCTGCACCGCGCGCTGGCTGATGCGCTGGCGCACGCCGCGATGGCGCTCGGTGCGCAGGCTGGCGTCGAACGTGACCGGTTCCCAGTCGACCAGCCGCAGCCCGCCGATGCGGCCGTCCAGCTTGCCGGTGATGCTGCCGAATCCCAGCACGCCGGTGAGCGATTCGAGGTCGATGTCGTCGAAGGCGATGTCGGCGCTGAGCGTGGGCGCGACGCCGAGCGGGCGCTCCATCGACAGCGCGGACACGTCGAGGCGCCCGCCGAACAGCGCCATCGACAGGCCGCCGTCGAACACCAGCTGCTGCGCGGAATAGCGTGCGTTGGGGATGCGGCCGGAAAGCTCACCGGTGAACGCCGGCAGGCCCAGCGCCTTCGACAGCTCGCCGATGTCGAGCGACTGCACGTCCAGGCCGAATTGCGCACTCGCGCCTACGCCACCCGCCGGCGGCTGCACGGCGAGATGATCGAAGTGAAGGCGACCGCCGAGCATCGGAATGTCCACCGGCGACGCGAACGCCAGACGGCCCTGTTCGCTGCGCATCGGCAGCGTCGCCTCGCCGAAGCCGAGTTCATAGACGTGGCCCGAGTCCCACGACAGTCGGCTGTCGACCGGCCCGGCGGCAGAGAAGCGCATATCGCCGCCGAGCCCGTGCAGCGCGAAGCGCCCGCGCGGGTCGTCGACATCCACGCCCGACAACGTACCGTCGAGCGACTCGAGTTCGCCGTTGCGCAGCGCGATGCGGGCGTGCAGCGCACCGCGCAGCGCGAGGTCGCCGAGCCCGGCCGCGCCGAGCCAGCCGGAGAGATAGGGATCGCGCAGCCGCGAGAGATCGTCGCTGCGCAGCTGCGCCTGCATCGACCGCAATGCAGTATCCGGCCCGAATTCGACCGCGCCGCCGGCCTGCAGCACGCCGTCATCGCGCCAGTCGAAGCGCGGGATGCGCCAGCAGCAGGCGCCGCGCTGCTCGGCCTCGATCGCGACGTCCGCCATGCGGCCCGACATCGCCAGATAGGCGCTGCCGAACAAGGCTTCGCCGCCGCCGAGGCGCCCGCGCAGCGCGACGCGGTCGGTGTCGCCGAGCAGCATGTCGAGGTCGAGCTGCGCCGACATGCCCTCGGCCGCGATCGTGCCATCCGGCGTGTCGAACGCGACGCCGCGCAGCGCCAGCGGCCCGGCGATGCGCAGGCCATCGGCAGGCGTCGTGATGCGCAGGCGCGCGTCGCCTTCGCCCGCCTTCAGCTGGCCCTGCGGCCATGCCTTCGCGAGCAGGCCGTGCAACCATGCAAGTGGAATCGCGGTGAGGTCGACACGCGTCGGGTCGCGCGCGTCGCCGCGGCGCTCGACGGATATCCGGCTCGGCCCGCGCACGAGTTCGGCGTCGAGGCCCTTTTCGTCGATGTCGACCGCGAGGCGCATCGTGCCGGCCGTCGTCTGCGCCGGGCCTTCGCACTGCCACCGCGACCAGCCGTCGCGCCGCAGCACGCAGCGCCAGTCGAGCGATGCGAAGCGGAAGCCGAGGTCGGGGGCGTCCACGCGTTCCGCGCGCAGCCGCAGTGCGCCCTGCGTCGCGCCGGCGGGCCAGTCGAGGTCGACCCGCACGCCCGCCATCGTGCCCACGGGCGAGGCCACGCGCGCGATGCGCGCATGCGCCGAACGCGCCTGCGCGGGCATGGCCACGACCAGCGTGGCGAACAGCACGGCGAGCAGCGCGCGTAGGATGGGCATCCGCGGCAGCATACCCACCGGACGCCAACCAACGATGACGGACCATCGCCCCTTCCGCGCCCTGCTCGTCGAGGACGACGCAGTGAGCGCCGCCTTTCTCGAAGCCGCACTCGCGCGGGTGCCCCTGCAGGTGGACCTCGCCCGCGACTGCGCGCAGGCCCGCGCGCTCGCCGCCGGGCGCGGCTACGACCTCTGGGTCTTCGACGCCAACCTGCCCGACGGCCGCGGCGATGCGTTGCTGCGCATCCTGCGGACCGGGTCGACCACGCCCGCGATCGCGCATACCGCCGCGCGCGAGGTGGAGGAGCACGAGTCGCTGCTCGCGGCCGGCTTTCTCGAAGTGCTGGTCAAGCCGTTGTCGACCGCGGAGATCGTGGCGGCCGCACGCATGGCGCTGGGCCTGGTCGCCGAGGCGCCGACCGCAGCGGTGCCCGACACCACGCGCCCGTTGTGGGATGACGCCAGCGCACTGCGCGCGCTGCTCGGCGATCGCGGTCATCTGTTCGCCCTGCGCGGCCTGTTCCGTCCGGAGCTGGAAGCCCTGGAAGCGACCCTGCGCGCCGCGATCGACGACGGCGACCACGCGGACCTGCGCTCGACGCTGCATCGCCTGCGCGCGAGCTGCGGCTTCGTCGGCGCGGCGCGCCTGGGCGATGCGGCGGCGACGCTCGCCGCGACGGATGCGAACGCCGGCTGGCCGGGTTTCGCCGCGACACTGCAGGAAACGCTCGATCAGTTTCCGGAAGGCTGACCGCCGACCCCGGCGCGCGACAGTTCCCCCAGCATTTGCCAGGACGTCAGCCCGCGCGGGCCGAGGTGGTGTTCGAGTACGCGGCGCATAGCGCGGCGCAGCGAGGCCTGGTCGCCGCCCGCGGGCATCCGATCCTCGGCCAGCGCGAGCAGCGCCTGCCCGCTCGGCGCATCGCTGCGGTCGGCCGCGCCACGGTCGATCAGCAGGCGGCGCGGGCCGTGCTCCGGATCGAGGCGATAGCGCGCTGCGGGATCGATCGGCTGGCCGTCGCCGTCGCACGCGAGGTCGAAGCCGAGCCCGATCGATTGCAGCAGGTCGCGCTCGTAACGACGCAGCGTCCAGGCGAGCGGCTCGCCGGCGCGCAGTCGCTCGCGCATGCGCGCATAGGCCGCGAAGAGGTCGGGCTGGGGATCATTACGCGGGGCGAGCCGCAACGTGAGTTCATTGACGTAGAAGGCGGCAAGAGCGGCGTCGCCCACCAGCCGCGGCGCCGCGTCGACGGCCTCGGCGCCGGTGAGCCGCGCGAGTTCGCCCCGCTGCAGCGCGTCGAAGCGGATCCACTGCAGCGGCTGCAGCGCCGCGCGCAGCATCTGCCGGCGCGGCCCGGTGACGCCGCGCGCGAGCAGGCCGATGCGGCCGTGCTGCGCGGTCAGCACCTCGAGCAGCAGGCTCGTCTCGCGATACGGCCGCGCGTGCAGGACGAAGGCGTTTTCCTCGATGTAGCGCTGCATGGCGGCGGTTCCTGGTCGGCCGCGCCAGTCTGCGGCGCAGGCGGCGAACGCATCGAAAAAGACGGTGGAACGGCGCTGTCCGCGGATGACGGAAACGGCGTCGTCCCCGTGTCGACGAAGGCTACGGCGGCAGCGCTCGCGGCCCGCTATCCGCCCAGGCGTCAGCGCGCCGCCGCACGCGTCCGGTCAGTCGTGATAGCCGAGCGACTTCAGCGCGGCCTCGTCGTCCGACCAGCCCTCGCGCACGCGCACCCACGTCTCGAGGAAGACCTTGGCGTCGAACAGCTTCTCCATCTGCTGGCGCGCACGGGCACCGATCTCGCGCAGCCGCTCGCCGCCCTTGCCGATCACGATGCCCTTCTGGCCCTGGCGCTCGACCCAGATCACCGCGCCGATGCGCAGCAGCGCGCCATCGACCTCGAAGCGCTCGATCTCGACCGTGGTGGCGTACGGCAACTCGTCGCCAAGCTGGCGCATCAGTTGCTCGCGCACCATCTCGCCCGCGAGGAAGCGCTGGCTCTTGTCGGTGATCTCGTCCTCGCCGTAGAGCGCCTCCTGCTCGGGCACCAGCGACAGCACCGCGCGCACCAGATCCGGCAGGCCGAGTTCCTTGAGCGCGGAGATCGGATGCACGGAGGCGAAGTCGCGGCCTTCGGTAGCGCGCGCCAGGTAGGGCAGCAGCGCGGTCTTGTCCTTCAGGCGGTCGACCTGGTTGACCACCAGCACCACCGGGACGCCGGCCGATTTCAGAGCGTCGTAGGCGAGGCCGTCCTCGTCGTCCCAGCGCCCTGCCTGCACGACCAGCAGTGCCGCATCGACGCCTTCGAGGGCGCCACGCGCCGCGCGGTTCATCATCCGGTTCATCGCACGCTTCTGTTCGCGATGGATGCCGGGCGTGTCGAGCAGGATCAGCTGGCCGGCCGGGAAGGTCGCGATGCCGAGCAGGCGATGGCGCGTGGTCTGCGGGCGGTTGGAGGTGATGCTGATCTTGGCACCGACGAGCGCGTTGACCAGGGTGGACTTGCCGACATTGGGTCGGCCGATGACGGCGACGTGGCCGGCGCGGAAAGGAGATGCATCCATCCGAGACATTGTACGGGCGCCGTCGCGACGCGCCGTGAGCCGTCAGCGCGTCGCTTCGATCCGCGCCAGCGCCGCTTCCGCGGCCAGCTGCTCGGCCGCCCGGCGCGAGCTGCCCTCGCCCTCCGTCACGATCTCGGGCTGGGCCAACGTACAGCTCACCCGGAAGGTGCGGGCGTGCTCCTCGCCCTCCTCGGAAATGAGCGTGTAGACGGGCAGCGGCTTCTGCCGGCCCTGGAGCCACTCCTGCAGGCGGGTCTTGGCGTCCTTGCCGACCTTGTTCGGTGGCGGCAGCGCAGCCATCGCCTTCTCGAACCAGGGCAGCACGGCGGCGCGGCAGGTCTCGAAATCGCTGTCGAGGTAGATCGCAGCCACCAGCGCCTCGACGGCGTCGGCGAGAATCGAATCGCGGCGATGGCCGCCCGACTTCATCTCGCCCGGGCCCAGCGTGAGGCGGGCACCCAGCTCGAGGTCGCGCGCGATGCGGGCCAGCGAGGATTCACGCACCAGCTCGGCACGGGCACGCGTCAGCGCGCCCTCGTCGACCTTCGGCCACTGCGTGTACAGCGCCTCGGCCATGAACAGGTTGACCAGCGCGTCGCCCAGGAACTCCAGCCGCTCGTTATGCGGCGTGCCGGCGCTGCGATGCCGCAGCGCCTGCTCCAGAAGCTCCGGTCGACGGAAGCGATGACCCAGCGCCTTCTCCACGCGTCAGTCGGCGATGCGCCTGAATTCCTTCTCGGCGTGGAAATGGCCCACGACGTCGAGGTTCGCGATCAGCGGACGCTGCACGTCGTAGTCCACCGTCATCACCCAGCCGCCTTCCTTGCGCTTGAGCTTGACGTTCTCGGGCTTCACGTTCTCGCTGTAGTTGATGTCCATGCGCCGGAAGAACAGATCCTTGATCTTCTCCGGGTTGTTGTCCGACATGCCGGCCTCGCCCGCCATGCCTTCCAGCGCACGCTTGACCGAGTAGTACTCGGAATACATCGGCACCACCTTCATGCCGACGTAGAGGAACACGCCGACCACGGCGAGCACCAGGATGAAGCTGGTCAGGGTCAGGCCCTGCTGACGACGTCTCATGACTCTCTCCCCAAAGTCCGTGAGGCGGACGATATCACTGGATCCGATTGCCGATGCGCGAGGCGTCGAAGGCGCCGGAGCAGAACCAGCCCTCGCAGTTCAGCCAGGTCAGGAAGGCCTTGCCTCGCAGGTTGGACTCGGGGAGGAAGTGCGTGGCCCAGTACCGGCTGTCCTCGCTGTTGTCGCGGTTGTCGCCCATCACGAAATAGTGGCCGGCGGGCACCACCCACTCGCCCTCGCCCGGGTCCATCACGCGATCGGTGGCCTCGAGCACGTGATGCGGGCGTCCCGGAAGCGCTTCCATCAGCTCCTCGGCGCCCGTCATCTCCGCGCCGTTTCCGACGCCCTGGTAGATGCCGAGCGGCTCGTAGCGCATGGCCTGCCCGTTCACGATCAGCTGGTTGTTGTGGTACGCGATCCGGTCGCCCGGCAGGCCGACAATGCGTTTGATCCAATCCTGCTCCGGATGATGGGGCGGCTTGAACACCACCACGTCGCCGCGCTTGGGCTCGCCGATCGACACCACCTTCGAGTTGGTGATCGGCAGGCGCAGGCCGTAACTGAACTTGTTGACGAGGATGAAGTCGCCGGTCAGCAGCGTCGGCATCATCGAGTTCGACGGGATGCGGAACGGCTCGGCCACGAAGCTGCGCAGCAGCAGCACCGCCGCGAGCACCGGGAAGAACGACTTGGCGTAGTCGACCAGCACCGGCTCGTCGGCGCTGTCGAGCAGGCCTTCGCGGGCGGCGCGGCGGCGCGCCAGGAACAGCTTGTCGAGCAGCCAGACGAGGCCGCTGACGAGCGTCAGCGCGACGAGGATGATTTCGAACCAGCGCATGGCAGTCCTTGGAAGCGGTGTGCGTGACGGGAGCTTGGATCGCGGCAGGCGGCCCGGGTTCCCGACACCCGGCCCGCCTCACGGCACTTGCGTTACTGGTCGACCTTGAGCACGGCGAGGAATGCCTCCTGCGGGATCTCCACGCGCCCGACCTGCTTCATGCGCTTCTTGCCTTCCTTCTGCTTCTCCAGAAGCTTCTTCTTTCGCGAGATGTCGCCGCCGTAGCACTTGGCCAGGACGTTCTTGCGCAGCGCCTTTACCGTCGTGCGGGCGATCACCTGCGCGCCGATCGCGGCCTGGATCGCCACGTCGAACTGCTGGCGCGGGATCAGGTCCTTCATCTTCTCGGTGAGGTCGCGGCCGCGGCGGTCTGCGTGGCTGCGATGCGTGATGATGCTCAGCGCATCGACCTTGTCGCCGTTGATGAGCGTGTCCACGCGCACGAACGGGCCGGCCTGGAAACGCAAAAAGTGGTAGTCCAGCGAGGCGTAGCCGCGGGACACCGACTTCAGCTTGTCGAAGAAGTCGAGCACCACCTCGGCCATCGGCAGCTCGTAGCTGATCTGCACCTGTTGGCCCATGTAGGTGATGCCGATCTGCACGCCGCGCTTCTCCTCGCACAGCGTGATCACGTTGCCGACGTAATCCGGCGGCGTGAGGATGTTGGCGCGGATGATCGGCTCGCGGATCTCCTCGACCATGTTCACCGGCGGCAGCTTGGCCGGGTTGTCCATGGGCACGATCGAGCCATCGGTCTTGAGCACCTCGTAGATCACCGTCGGCGCGGTGGTGATGAGGTTGAGGTTGTACTCGCGCTCCAGGCGCTCCTGCACGATCTCCATGTGCAGCATGCCTAGGAAGCCGCAGCGGAAGCCGAAGCCCATCGCCTCGGAGCTCTCGGGCTCGAAGCGCAGCGCGGCATCGTTGAGGCGCAGCTTCTCCAGCGCCTCGCGCAGGTCCGGGTAGTCCTCGGCGTCGACCGGGAACAGGCCCGCGAACACGCGCGGTTGCATTTCCTGGAAGCCCGGCAGCGGGCCCGGCGCCGGGTTCGCGGCGTGCGTCAGCGTGTCGCCCACCGGCGCGCCGTGAACGTCCTTGATCGACGCGGTGACCCAGCCCACCTCGCCCGCGCGCAGCGCCGGCAGTACCTTGCGCTTGGGAGTGAACACGCCGACGTCGTCGACCTGGTGCGTACGGCCGGTCGACATCACGAGCAGCTTGTCGCCCTTCTTGATCTCGCCCTGCATGACGCGCACTAGCGACACCACGCCGAGGTAGTTGTCGAACCACGAGTCGATGATGAGCGCCTGCAGCCTGTCGGTATCGCGCGGTTTCGGCGGCGGAATGCGCTGCACGATGGCTTCGAGCACGTCGACGACATTGAGGCCGGTCTTGGCGCTGATGGCGACGGCGTCGGAGGCGTCGATGCCGATAACTGCCTCGATCTCGCCCTTGGCGCGGTCGATGTCCGCGGTGGGCAGGTCGATCTTGTTAAGCACGGGCACGACCTCGAGGCCCTGCTCCACCGCCGTGTAGCAGTTGGCGACGGACTGCGCCTCCACGCCCTGCGCGGCGTCCACGACCAGCAGCGCGCCTTCGCAGGCGGCGAGCGAACGCGAGACCTCGTAGCTGAAGTCGACGTGGCCCGGCGTGTCGATGAAGTTCAGGAAGTAGGTCTGCCCGTCCTTCGCCGTGTACGGTAGCGACACTGACTGCGCCTTGATGGTGATGCCGCGCTCGCGCTCGATCGGATTCGAGTCGAGCACCTGCGCCTCCATCTCGCGCGCTTCGAGGCCGCCGCAGAGCTGGATGATGCGGTCGGCCAGCGTCGACTTGCCGTGGTCGACGTGGGCGATGATGGAAAAGTTGCGGATCTGCTGCATGAAGCGGGCACGGCCGAGGCGAAATAACCCGGGATTATCGCATAGCGCCTGCCCTCGCCCCGGGCGACCGCGGCGGGCCGCGGTCGCCGGTCGACGTCAGCCTGCGGCGGGCTCCACCGCGACGAACTGCGTGGAGCTGCCACGACGGATCAGCAGCATGATCGCCTGGCCGCGCGGTACCGCCGAAACTGCACGCGACAGATCGCCCGCGCTGCCGACCGCGCTGCGGCCGACCTGCAGGATCACGTCGCCCGGGCGCAGTCCGGCGTCACGCGCCGAGGTGCCTTCGACGCTCGCGATGCGCACGCCCTCGCCATTGCCTAGACCCAGGCGCTGGCGCTCGGCGGCGGTCAGGTCCTGCACCGACAGGCCCAGGCTGCTGTTGCTGGCCGGCGCCGCGGGCGCGGCCGACGGCGCCGGCCGCTGCGGATCGCCCGCATCGGCCGTGGCGGACAGCTCGTCGAGCACCACGGGCACCTGCAGCGTCTTGCCGTCGCGCACGATGGTCAGCTCGGCCCGCGACTTCGGCGGCAGCGCGCCGATCAGCGGTGGCAGGTCGCTGGAATCGTTAACTTGGCGGCCGTTGACCGCGCGGATGACGTCGCCCACGCGCAGGCCGGCACGGGCCGCCGCGCTGCCGTCCATCACCCCGTTGACCAGCGCGCCGGTGGCGGTCGGCAGCTGGAGCGACTGCGCCATGCTCGGCTGGAGTGCCTGCACCTGCACCCCGAGCTGGCCTCGTGCCACACGGCCGGTCGACTTGAGCTGGTTGACCACCGAGACCGCCAGGTCGCTCGGGATCGCGAAGCTCACGCCCATGTAGCCGCCGGAGTTGCTGAAGATCTGCGAATTGATACCCACCACCTCGCCGCGCGTATTGAGCAGCGGGCCGCCGGAATTGCCGCGGTTGATCGCGACGTCGGTCTGGATGAAGGGCACGTACTGCTGGTTGGCGTACGGGTTGCTGCGACCGACCGCGCTGACGATGCCCGCGGTGACCGAATGGTCGAGTCCGAACGGCGAGCCGATCGCGACCACCCACTGCCCGGCCTTGACCGGGTCCGCCGCCATGCGCAGCGCCGGCAGGCCACGGCCCTCGATCTTCAGCACCGCGATGTCGGACTGCTGGTCGCTGCCGACCAGCTTGGCCTTGAACTCGCGACGGTCGGACAGGCGCACGGTGATCGTGCTGGCGCCGTCGACGACGTGGTGGTTGGTGAGCACGTAGCCGTCATCGGAAACCAGGAAGCCGCTGCCGAGCGAGACGCCCTGCAGCTCGTCCGGCCGCTGCGGCTGGCGCGGGCCGCCCGGGAACGGCATGTCCTCGCCGAAGAAGCGCTTGAAGAACTCGGGGATCTCGTCCTCGCCGGCCATGGCGGCGCGACGGCCGTCGCCGCGGATTTCGGCGTTGACGCTGACCACTGCCGGGCCGACCTGCTGTACGAGGTTGGTGAAGTCCGGCAGGCCCGAGACCATCTGCACCGCGGGCGGCGCGGTGGACGGCACGGGCAGCGTGGCGGCCTGCGGTTGCTGTGCGGTGCACGCAGCCGGCAGGGCGAGCGCGATGGCGGTGACAAGGGCGAGCGTATTCAGCGGTCGGTTCATCGAATCGGCCTCAGCGGAAAGCGGGAGGGCCGGCGTGCCGGCCCGGGGGATCAGGGCGTCGCGTCGTCCTGCGCACGGCCGTCATTCGGCATGCGCGGCTCGAACGGATAGAACGACGGAGCGGGCGTGCGACTGTCGCCGGACACGCCGTATCGGGCGGTGAACGCACCGCCGGTACCCGGCAGCGCCGCACGCGGCCATGGACGACCGGCGAGCGGATCGGCCTCCGGCACGTGGAACGGGTTGGCATCGGGCGGCAGGAACGCGGCAGCGGCCACCGCCTGCGTCGCCGCGGGCGCAGCGATCGACGGCGCCTCGCGGCGCACCCGCGTCGCGGGACGCTCGACGGCGGCGCGCTCGACCCGCGCGACCTGCACCGCCGCCGGCGTCGGCGTGGCCCGCTCGGCGATGGGCGCCTGTACGGGCGTCGGCACGACCGTCGCCGGCGTGGACGCGGCGACATTCATGACGGGCGCCGTAGCGGACGGCGTCACGGCGACCGTCGATGCAGGCGCCGGCGTCGTGTCCTGCGGCGTACGCGTGGTGAACACCGCCATGAGCGCGACTGACGCGGCCATCGCACTGCCGACCCACAGCCGCACGGGACGTCGGGACGGCCGAGCCACGGTCGCCACGACGGGCGCGGGCGCGAGCTCGGCGGGCGTCGCCTCGATGCTGCGGCGCACGCGCTCGGTCAGGTCGGCCGGCGCCGCGATCGGCGCCTGCCGGCGCATCGCGTCGCCGATCATCTGCCAGCGGCCGCAGTCCTCCTGCCAGCCCGCGTCGTGCGACAAGCGACGCATCGCGAACAGGCGCGCCTCGCCCTGCAGCTCGCCGTCGAACAGCGCGCTGAGGGTTTCGCGATCGGTGGTGGAGTCGAGTGGCTTCATCGCTGCCGCTCCGGTTTGCCTTTGGGATCGTTCGGGGTGTCGAGGAGGGGCCGCAGCTGGGCATCGATGGCTTCGCGTGCGCGGAATATCCGCGAACGCACCGTGCCGATCGGGCAGCCCATGCGCTCGGCGATCTCGTCGTAACTGAGGCCTTCGACCTCGCGCAACGTGATCGCATCGCGCAGCTCGCCGGGTAGCCGGTTCACCGCGTCCATCACGGTCGTCTCGATCTCCTGCCGCAGCAGCTCGTGCTCCGGCGTGTCGGTATCGCGTAGACGCAGCGACGTATCGAACTGTTCGGCGTCCATGACGTCGATGTCGTCGGTCGGCGGCCTTCTGTTCTGCGCGACGAGATGGTTCTTGGCGGTGTTCACGGCGATCCGGTGCAGCCACGTGGAGAACTGGGCGTCGCCGCGGAAATTGCCCAGCGCGCGATAGGCGCGCATGAACACTTCCTGGGCCACGTCCTGGCATTCGCTCCAGTCGTGCACGTAGCGCCCGATCAGCCCGACCGTCCGGTGCTGGTACCTGCGCACCAGCACATCGAACGCCGCACTGTCGCCGCGCTGCACGCGCTCGACCAGCTCCCGGTCCAGTTGCGCATCGCGCGCCCGGCCGGATTCGATTGCAGACCCTTCCTCTTCGGCCATGCCGGCCGGCACTCCTGTGTCAGCCCGGCATCGCCAGGCATTGGGACAGCGCGATCGCGGAAAAGTTCACCGTTCCGGCCACCCGGCAGGAAGCTCGACGAAGGCGCGATTTGACGCACGGGAAACAACCTCCGGATGATAGCCGGATGTTCCATACGTGATCGGATGGTCGGAAATGCCCGCCTCTTCCCGCTTCGACGGCCTGCCGATGCTTCACTGGCGCGCCGAAATCCGTGACGACGGCGTCGTCGTGCTGTCGTTCGACAAGGCGGAAAGCGCCGTCAACACGTTTTCGCAGGACGTGCTGATCGAACTCGACGGCATCGTCGAGCGCCTGCAGCTCGAGCCGCCCAAGGGCCTGGTGATCCGCTCGGCGAAGGCCAGCGGCTTCATCGCCGGCGCTGACATCAAGGAGTTCCAGGTGTTCGACCAGCGCGGCACGGTGGGCGACGCCATCGGCCGCGGCCAGCGCGTGTTCCAGCGCATCGCGACACTTCCCTTCCGCACCGTCGCTGCGATCCACGGCTTCTGCATGGGCGGCGGCACCGAGATCGCGCTCGCCTGCGGCTATCGCGTAGCCAGCGACGACGCGTCCACGCGCATCGGCCTGCCGGAAGTGAAGCTCGGTATCTTCCCGGGCTGGGGCGGCAGCGTGCGCCTGCCGCGCCTGATCGGCGCGCCCGCGGCGTTCGACCTGATGCTCACCGGCCGCAGCGTGACCGGCAAGGCGGCGAAGGCGATGGGCCTGGTGGATCGCGTGGTGCCGGTCGACCAGCTCATCGAGGCCGCCGTGCGTCTCGCGCTGAAAGGCGCGGAGCGCCCGTTCAAGCAGCGCGCGCTCGCCTGGGCGACCAACACCTGGGCCGCGCGCCAGGCGCTCGCGCCGCAGCTGGCCAAGCAGGTCGCGCGCAAGGCGAAGAAGGCGCACTACCCCGCGCCCTATGCACTGATCGAAAGCTGGCGTCGCGGCGGAGCGACCACCAAGGCGCAGCTCGACAACGAGCGCCGCGCGGTGGTGAAGCTTTCGGCCACGCCGACCGCGCGCAACCTCATCCGCGTGTTCTTCCTGCAGGAACGCCTGAAGTCGCAGGGCGACAAGAACCACGGCATCCAGCGCGTGCACGTCGTCGGCGCCGGCGTGATGGGCGGCGACATCGCGGCATGGTCCGCCTACAAGGGTTTCGAGGTGACGCTCGCCGATCGCGAGCAGCGCTTCGTCGACGCGGCGCTGCAGCGCGCGCAGGAACTGTTCGCCAAGCGCGTCAAGGATGAAGCGAAGCGCCCGGCGGTGGCCGCGCGCCTGCGCGGCGACGTGGCGGGCGACGGCGTGGCCGATGCCGACCTGCTGATCGAGGCGATCGTCGAGCGTCCCGACGCCAAGCGCGCGCTCTATGGCGACGTCGAGCCGCGCATGAAGGCCGATGCGCTGCTGACCACCAACACCTCGTCGATCCCGCTCGACGAGCTGCGCGAAGGCCTCGCGCGCCCCGCGCAGTTCGCGGGCCTGCACTACTTCAACCCGGTCGCGCTGATGCCGCTGGTGGAGATCATCCGCCACGACGGCATGGACCCGCGAACCGAGCAGCGCCTCGCCGGTTTCTGCCGCGCGATCGACAAGTTCCCGGTGCCCGTCGCAGGCACGCCGGGTTTCCTCGTCAACCGCGTGCTGTTTCCGTACATGCTCGAAGCGGCGAGCGCCTATGCCGAGGGCATCCCGGGCCCGGTCATTGACAAAGCCGCGGTGAACTTCGGCATGCCGATGGGGCCGATCGAACTGGTCGACACCGTTGGCCTCGATGTCGCCGCGGGCGTGGGTGCGGAGCTCGCGCCCTTCCTCGGCCTGCCGATCCCGGCCGCGCTCGCGACACCGCCGGAAGCCGGGCGTCGCGGCAAGAAGGACGGCCAGGGGCTGTACAAGTGGGAGAACGGTAAGGCGGTCAAGCCGGAAATCCCGCAGGGCTACACGGCGCCGGCGGACCTCGAGGACCGACTGATCCTGCCTCTGCTCAACGAGGCCGTGGCCTGCTTGCACGACGGCGTCGTCGCCGATGCCGACCTGCTCGATGCGGGCGTGATTTTCGGCACCGGCTTCGCGCCGTTCCGCGGCGGCCCGATCCAGTACATCCGCGAGACCGGCGTGGACGTGCTGCTGCAGCGCCTGCGCCAGCTCGAGGCGCGCCACGGTGCGCGCTTCGCGCCGCGCCCGGGCTGGGACCATCCGGCGCTTCGCGCCTGATGACGCGACGAGGCCCGGCGTTCACCGACGCCGGGCCTGCCGCGCAAAACGGATCGTGGGTCAGTCGCCCAGCGCGACGCCGAAGCCGCAGACCAACGCCGGGTGCGCCTGCACCACGGGCAGGTCGGACATGAAGTCCGAATCGCCGGACGGATAGTTCTCCGGTGCGCCCTCGGGCGCACACAGGTGCACCCGCCCGGCGACGCGGCCCTTGCGGTTGCCGGTCGCGTCGAGCGCGCCGCCCTTCCAGTCCATCACCACGCCGCCGTAGTCCCAGTCGAAACCGGCGAACGCGAACGGGCGGCCGTTGAGCGCCTGCAGCTCGCGCGTGTCCATGCCGATGCGCACGCCGTCCGAGCGCCGCCAGGCGGACGGCGTTTCGACGTCGAGCACGGCGGGATGCGTGTTCGACTCGTCGAGCGAAACCTCGACGCGGCGCGCGGCATCGGCGGGAAACAGTAGCCAGCCTTCGTACTGCTCGCCTTCGGGCGCGGGGATCGTCGCGCGCATGACCGCGCCGTCGCCGTAGCGGGCACGCAGGCTGTCGAAGGTGTCGGCGGCGGTCGCCACCGCGTCGAGGTGCGCGGGTAGCGCGGCGCCGCTGCGTCGTGCCTCGGCGGTGCGGAAGTCGCCACGCGGCGTGCGCGGCGTGCGCGCGGAGGCATCGGGCGATGCCGCGGGCGCGGCGGGTGGTGCCTGTTCGCGCGAGCAGGCGGCCATCGCCAGCGCTGCGACGGCGATCAGCAGGCGGGCACGGAGCCTCGAAACGACGACGCTAACGCACGACATCACATCGTGTGCGTGGCGCGGTCGCCGGTCAGCAGGCCGGCCAGCAGCGTCTCGATCTTGCCCTTCACCGTGTCGCCTTCCGGCGTGTCGGGGAATTGCACGCCGATGCCGGCGGGATGCCCGCCCTGCGCACCGACCGGCGTCAGCCAGACCACCTTGCCGGCGACCGGCAGGCGCTCGCCGGATTCGGGCAGCGTCACCAGCACGAAGACCTCGTCGCCCAGCGAGTAGCGCTTGGGCGTGGGCACGAAGATGCCGCCGCCCTTCAGGAACGGCATGTAGGCCTGGTAGAGCTGGGACTTGTCCTTGAGGACCAGCGACAGGATGCCCTGCCGCGCGCCGCCGGGGGTTGCACTCATCGGTCGCGGATCTCCTGGCCCGCGCGCGAAGCCGCGCGCCAGGCCGTCAACAGTTCCATCAGTACGAGGTCCGCGCGGACGGTGGTCCGCAGCAGGTCGCGGCTGCGGTTCGCCTTGTCGAACCAGGCCGCCAGACTGCGCGCGCCCTGCGGGTCGGTCAAGCCGCGCGCGCGGTCGACCGCGATGTCGGCGGCGAAGCGCAGGCGAAGGTCGGCTTGGTCGTCGCCGATCCATTGCTGGGCGGCCTCCTGCGGGGTCAGCTCACCGCGGGCGAGTTTCTGCAGGTCGGCGGTCACGCGACGGCGCAGGTCGAGGCCGCCATTGCGCAGCCAGTCGTCCGCGAGGCCCGGATGGCCCTTCGCGGCCTGCAGCGCCTCGTCGACGTCGGCCTCGGCATGGCCCTGCGCGGCGAGCCAGGCACGCGCCTCGTCGACCGGCGGCAGGCGGAACTCGACGCGCTGGCAGCGGCTGCGGATCGTCGCGGGCAGCCGCGCGGGATGCGCGGATACGAGCCACAGGTAGCGGCTCGGCACCGGCTCTTCCAGCGTCTTCAGCAGCGCGTTCGCCGCCGCGGTGTTGATCGCGTCAGCAGGGTCGACGATCGCCACCTGCGCGCGGCCGAACTGCGGCGTCAGCGACAGCTGCGTGGAGAGCTCGCGCATCTGGTCGATGACGATCTCCGTTCGCAGCTTCGTGCCTTCGCGGTTCGGGATGAAGCTGACGAAGCGATAGTCGGGATGCGTGCCCGCCTCGATCAGGCGGCAACTGCGGCACTTCCCGCAGGCGTCGATGCCGGCGGGCGTCTCGCAGAGCACGCGCCGCGCCAGCCGCATCGCGACCTCGCGCTTGCCCAGCTGCGCCGGGCCGCAGAACAGCTGCGCATGGCCCAGGCGACCGGCGTCGAGCGTGGCTACCACCTGCGCGTACATGCGCTGCTGCCAGGGCGCCATCGCGCTCATGCCAGCGAGGCCTTGTATCGGCGCAGGGCGTCGACCGCCTGCGCGCTCACTTCGTCGGCGCTGCGTGACGCATCGACGACCACGAAGCGCGCGGTCTGCGCCTTGGCGCGCGCGAGGTAGGCGGCGCGCACGCGCTCGAAGAATTCGACGCGCTCGGACTCGATGCGGTCGGCCTCGCCGCGGCCTCGCATGCGCGCGAGGCCGACATCGACCGGTACGTCGAGCAGCAGCGTGAGGCCCGGCTCGATGCCGACGAAGTCGCGCTCGAGCACGTCGATCAGTCGCGTATCCACGCCGCGCCCGCCGCCCTGGTAGGCGTGGCTGGCGTCGGTGAAGCGGTCGCTGAGGACCCACTCGCCGCGCGCCAGTGCCGGCTCGATCAGTGTGCAGACCAGCTGCGCGCGTGCGGCGAACATCAGCAGCAGCTCGGCGCGATCGCAGGGCGCATCGTCGACGCGCTCCAGCAGCAGCGCGCGAACGCGCTCGGCCAGCGGCGTGCCGCCGGGCTCGCGCGTGCAGGTCACGCGGCCGTCGCGTTCGAGCTCGGCGCGTAGCGCGGCGAGCACGGTGGACTTGCCCGCGCCCTCGCCGCCTTCGATCGTCACGAGCCGGGGCTCGCGACGCAGCCCCGTCGACTGCGTCATCGCGCCTTCGCCTGCGCGGCGCGGTAGTTCGCGAGGTACTTGCGCACGTTCTGCTGGTGCTCGGCGAGTGTGTTCGCGAAGAGATGGCGACCGCTGCCGTCGCCCATCGCGACGAAGTACAGCGCCTCGCCCGGCGCCGGGTTCGCCACCGCCTGCAGCGCGGCGACGCCCGGCATCGCGATCGGCGTGGGCGGCAGGCCCGCGCGGGTGTAGGTGTTGTAGGGCGTGTCGGTTTGCAGGTCGACCTTGCGGATGTTGCCGGCGTAGGCGCTGCCCATCCCGTAGATGACCGTCGGGTCGGTCTGCAGCAGCATGCCGAGCTTGAGGCGGCGCTCGAAGAGGCCCGCGATCGCGGGGCGCTCCTCGGCGATACCGGTTTCCTTTTCGACGATCGACGCCAGCGTGAGCATCTCGTCGGGCGACTTCAGGATCGAATCGGGCCGGCGCGAGCGCCACGCGGCGTCGAGCGCCTTCTCCATCGCCGAATGCGCGCGTTTGAGCACGTGGAGCTCGCCGTCGCCGCGGGTGTAGACGTAGGTCTCGGGCAGGAAGCGGCCTTCCGGATGCTGGCCGGGCTTGCCGAGCTTCGCCATCAGCGACGCGTCATCGAGCTGGGCGGCGTCGTGCACCAGCGGCTCGGCCTTCGCCAGCGCGGCGCGGACGTCGCGGAACGTCCAGCCTTCGACGATCGTGATCTTGTGCTGCACCACGCGGCCGTCGCGCATGTCCATCAGCAGCTTGCGCGGCGTGGTGCCGGGCTCGATGCGGTACTCGCCGACCTGGATACGCCCGGCGGCGCCGAGCTGCCTGGCGAGCGCGGTCCATTCCAGCGTGCTGCCGCCGATGCCGGCCTCCTCGAGCTTGCGCAGCACGACGGGCAGCGAGTCGCCCTGGCGCACGACGACGCTGGTCCCGGGCTTGACGCCCTGCATGGGGGCATCGGCGAAGCCCGCGTACATGTACCAGGCGGCGGCCAGCCCGGCGGCGAGCGCGAGCAGCAACAGCAGCGAGAAACAACCAGTTCGGCGCTTGCGCGGACGGCTCACGGCATCTCCGTAAGTGAAGCGAAGGCGGGATGGTCGGCGGCGAGGCGCGCGCGCAACCCGGCGACCTGCGGATGCGGCGTCCAGGTGCGATCGCCGAGCCGCGCGACTTCGAGGATACCGCGCACGGCATTGCAGACGAACAGTGCATCCGCGGTTTCGACGTCGGCCGTCGCCAGCCGGGCCTCCGTCGCGTCGAGTGCGGTCAGCGCCCAGCCGCGCATCACGCCGCGCACGCCGCAGCGGTCGAGCGACGGCGTCAGCCAGGCGTCGCCGCGCAGCACGAACAGGTTGCCGGCGACCGCCGACACCACGGCGCCCTCGGCGTCGAGCATCAGGCCTTCGTCGGCTGTCTCGCCCGGCGTCCATTCGGCGCGGGCGAGCACCTGCTCGAGGCGGTTGCAGTGCTTCAGGCCCGCCAGCGCGGGCTGCAGCGCGAGGCGCGTGGCGCACCAGCGCAGCGTGATCGGAGACCGTGCAGGCGGCGTGGGCGACACGGACAACATCCAGAACGGTTCATGCGGCCCCGGCGCGTAGCCACGCTCGCCGGCGCCGCGCGTGACCAGCAGCTTGGTGACGCCGTCGCGCCCGTCCAGCAGCCCGGCGAGTTCCGCGCGCGCGCGCGCCTCGTCGGGCAGCGCGAGCCCCAACACCGTCGCGCCCTGGCGCAGGCGCGACCAGTGGCGATCCCACCAGGGCACGTCGCCGTGGTGCGCGCGCATCGTCTCGAACAGGCCGTCGCCGTAAGCGAGGCCGCGATCCAACGGCGATATCCCGTCGACGCGGCGACCGCCGTCGAACAGTCGTACGTCCATCAGCCGGCCACGCCCAGCGCGCGCAGCATGCCGCGCGCCTTCGCGCGGGTCTCGTCCAGTTCGCGCTGCGGATCGGAGTCGATGACGATGCCGGCGCCGGTGCGGAAGCGCACCTCGCGGCGCTCGACCTCGGCGCTGCGGATCAGGATGTTGAGGTCCATGTCGCCATTCGGCGCGAGCCAGCCCATCGCACCGGTATACGCACCGCGGCCCACGCCTTCCAGCTCGGCGATGACCTGCATGCAGCGTACCTTCGGGCAGCCGGTGATCGTGCCGCCGGGAAACACCGCCCGGATCACCTCGCCGGGCGTCGCGCCCGCGCGCAGCCGGCCGCGCACGTTGCTCACGATGTGGTGCACGTGCGCATAGCTCTCGACGGTCATCAGCTCGTCGACCTCGACGGTGCCGGGCCTGCAGACGCGGCCGAGATCGTTTCGCTCCAGGTCGATCAGCATCACGTGCTCGGCGCGTTCCTTCGGATGGCCGACCAGCTCGCGGATGCGCTGCATCTCGTCGTCGCCCGGCAGGCGCGGGCGCGTGCCGGCGATGGGGCGCGTTTCGACGAGATCGCCCTGCACGGCGACGAGGCGTTCGGGCGATGCGCTGACCACCGCCACACCGTCGTAGGCGAACAGGCCGGCGAACGGCGCGGGATTGTTGCGGCGTAGGCGATCGAACAGCGCGGCGGGCTCGACGTCCGCCGCGAAGCGCGCCGTCCATCCCCGCGAGATGTTGGCCTGGAACACGTCGCCTGCGGCAAGGTAGTCGAGCACGCGGCACACGCCGTCGGTGAAGCGCGCGGGCGCATCCTCATCGACGGCGACGGGCGCGGTCCACTCCGGCAACGGCGCGAGCGCCGCGGCGGCCCGGAGGTCGTGTTCGACCGCATCGGCAACGGCATCGTCGAGCGCATGCAGGCGGCACTCGCCGGTCCCGCGATCGCGCTCGATGGCCGCCTCGATGCGCAGCGCGATCGCCACGGGCAGCGCGCCCGGCGCCTCGGGCAGGCGCAGGATCGGCTCGACCTGCGCAGCGGCCTCGTACGCGATCAGCACCGCCCAGCCGCCGACCGGGGTGGCGTTGCCCGCATCGCCCGCGATGTCGTCCAGCGAACCGAAGAAGTCGACACCGACTTCGCGCCCCTGCGCGTCGCGCACGCGTCCGTCGCGGCCGAGCACGCGCGCCTCCTCGCCGGTGGCGAGCAGCAGGTCGCGGCGGCCGATGCGCGTGCCCGACGCGCTGGATTCCAGCAGCACGCGATAGCGGTGTGGCGCGAGGCGGTGCAGGTCGAGCAGGTCGCCGGCGCCGCTTAGCGCGCGCAGGACGGGAGGCGTCGACGGCATAGGGCACCACGGAGCGGCGGGGCCGCGATTATCGCCGCTCGAGGCGGCCCGGGCGGCCGCGACCGCGCAAAAAAGAAGCCCGCGGCATGCGCGGGCTTCGTGCAGTGCCGCGCGATACCGATCAGATCCGGCGCAGTACCAGCGTGCCGTTGGTGCCGCCGAAGCCGAAGCCGTTGGACACCACCACGTCGACCGTGGCCTCGCGCGCGGTGTTCGGCACGTAGTCGAGGTCGCAGCCCTCGGAGGCGTTCTCGAGGTTGATCGTCGGCGGAATGATCCCCGTGTGGATCGCCATGGCCGAGAAGATTGCCTCGATGCCGCCGGCTGCGCCGAGCAGGTGGCCGGTCATCGACTTGGTCGAGCTGACCATGGTGCGGTAGGCGTGGTCGCCGAGCGCGCGCTTGACCGCCATCGTCTCGGCGAGGTCGCCGAGCGGCGTGGAGGTCCCGTGCGCATTGACGTAGCCGACCCGCTCTGCCGATACGCCGGCATCGCTCAGCGCCGCGATCATGCAGCGCGCGGCGCCCTCGCCGTCCTCGCTGGGCGCGGTCATGTGGAAGGCGTCGGAGGTGGCGCCGAAGCCCGCGAGTTCGCAGTAAATGCGCGCGCCGCGTGCCTTCGCATGTTCGTATTCCTCGAGCACGAGGATGCCCGCGCCGTCGCCGAGCACGAAGCCGTCGCGCTCGGTGTCCCACGGGCGCGAGGCGCGCGTCGGATCGTCGTTGCGCGTGCTCATCGCCTTCATCGAGCAGAAGCCGCCGACGCTCGTCGGCGAGGAGCCGCGCTCGGCGCCGCCGGCGATCATCACGTCCGCGTCGCCGTACTGGATCATGCGCATCGCCATGCCGATCGAATGGTTCGACGTGGCGCAGGCCGATACCGCGGAAAAGTTCGGGCCCTTCATGCCCGTGAGCAGCGACACCTGCCCCGGCAGCATGTTGATGATCGTGCTCGGCACGTAGAAAGGCGAGATCTTGCGCGGGCCGCCCTCGTTGTACTTGATCGCGGTTTCCTCGATGCCGAGGATGCCGCCGATGCCCGAGCCGATCAGCGCGCCGACACGCTCGGCGTTGCTGTCGTCGATGGTGAGCCCCGCATCCTCGATGGCCATCAGCGATGCGCCGACGCCGTAGTGGATGAACGGGTCCATCTTCTTCGCGTCCTTGGGGTTCACCCAGTTCGTAACGTCGAAGTCGCGTACTTCACCGGCGATCTTGGTGGTGAAGTTGGTGGTATCGAAATGCGTGATCGGGCCGATGCCCGAGCGTCCGTTGACGATGCCGTCCCACGTCGTCGCAAGGTCGTTGCCGAGCGGCGAGACGATTCCGAGACCCGTGACCACGACGCGACGCTTGGACATGACTTCGACCTCGAACTGCGGATGTCTGGGCGGCGATACGTCGCCGCATGGTGTGGCTGCAAAAACACGGGGCCGCAATGCGGCCCCGGTTTCGTAGCGTGGAGGACGGAAGCGCCACGGCCTTCCGCCTCCTCGTCAGCGGCTTACGACTTGACGTGAGCCTTCACGTAGTCGATGGCCTGCTGCACGGTGGTGATCTTCTCGGCCTCTTCGTCCGGGATCTCGCACTCGAACTCTTCCTCGAGCGCCATCACGAGCTCGACCGTATCGAGCGAGTCGGCGCCGAGGTCGTCGACGAACGAGGCGTTGGTGGTGACGTCTTCTTCCTTCACGCCGAGCTGTTCGACGACGATCTTCTTGACGCGCTCTTCGATGCTGCTCATTGGATCTCTCTCCTCCCGGGACGGGATGCTAGATGGACAAGTCTAAATGAATCGATGCGGGCCGGAGTATAGCGGCCGGCCCCGCGTGAAAAACCCGTTCGGCCGCAGCCGCCGGTCGCCTCAGGGCATGTACATGCCGCCGTTGACGTGGAGCGTCTCGCCCGTGATGTACGCGGCGTTCGGACCCGCCAGGAACGCCACCGCACGCGCGATGTCTGCCGGCTCGCCGAGGCGGCCCAGCGCGATCTGGCCGAGCATGCCGGCCTTGGCCTCTGCGGGCAGGCCACGCGTCATGTCGGTATCGATGAAGCCCGGCGCGACCACGTTGACCGTCACGCCGCGCGAGCCGATCTCGCGCGCCAGCGACTTCGAGAACGCGATGATGCCGGCCTTCGCCGCGGCGTAGTTCGCCTGCCCCGCGTTGCCCGTCACGCCGATCACCGAGGCGATGTTGACGATGCGGCCGCGGCGCGCCTTCATCATGCCGCGCATCACCGCCTTGCAGGAGCGATACACGCTGGTGAGGTTGGTATCGAGGATGGCCTGCCAGTCCTCGTCCTTCATGCGCATCAGCAGGTTGTCGCGCGTGATGCCGGCATTGTTGACGAGGATGGAGATCGGGCCGACGTCCTTGCCGATCGAATCGACCAGCGCCTCGATCGCGCCGGGCTCGGTCACGTTGAGCACGCGCCCCTGCCCGCCGCTGGCGGCAAGGCGCCCGCCGATCGATGCGGCGCCCGACTCGCTCGTCGCGGTGCCGATCACGATCGCGCCCTGGGCCGCGAGTTCGTCGGCGATCGCCGCGCCGATGCCGCGCGTCGCGCCGGTCACCAGTGCGATCTCGCCCTTCAATGCTTCCGTCATTACGTATCTCCGTTTGCTGCTGCCGGCGTCACCGGTCGCGTGATTGCGTCGCGCGCTCAGCCCTGCCAGTCGGCGAGCGCGGCGTCGAGGTCGGACGGCGCGCCGAGCGCACGCGCGTCCACCGACTTGTCGATGCGCTTGACCAGGCCGGTCAGCACTTTGCCCGGGCCGCATTCGGCGATGCGCGTGGCGCCGCGGGCGACCAGCGTCTCGACGCACTGCGTCCACTGCACGGGCAGGTAGAGCTGCCGCACCAGCGCGTCGCGGATCGAGGCGATGTCGGTGCGCACTTCGGCGTCGACGTTCTGCACGATCGGCAACTGCGGCGCAGACCACGCGAGCCCGTTCATCGCTTCGGCAAGGCGGTTCGCGGCCTCGCGCATCAGCGGCGTGTGCGAAGGCACGCTGACGGCCAGCTTCACCGCCTTGCGCACGCCGCGCTCGGCGAGCGCGGTCAGCGCGCGGTCGACCGCATCGGCATGGCCGCCGATGACGATCTGGCCGGGCGAATTGAAATTGGCGGGGACGACGACCTCGCGGCCGCTGCTGGCTTCGCAGACCTCGAGCACCAGCGCATCGTCGGCGCCGAGTACCGCGGCCATGGCACCCGTGCCCGCAGGCGCGGCGGCCTGCATCAGCTGCCCGCGCAGGCGCACGAGCCTAGTGGCATCGGCCAGCGGGAGCGCGCCTGCGGCGACGAGCGCGGTGTATTCGCCGAGGCTGTGGCCGGCGAGTTGCGCCGGCATCGCACCGCCGCGCGCCAGCCACAGGCGCCACACGGCGATGCCGGCGGCGAGCAGCGCGGGCTGGGTGAACTCGGTGGTGTTGAGCTCGGTGTCGGGGCCTTCCTGGCTCACGCGCCAAAGATCGACGCCAGCGCCCTCGCTCGCCTCGGCGAACGTCGCCTGCACGACCGGATCGGCCGATGCGAGGTCGGCCAGCATGCCGACCGACTGCGAGCCCTGGCCCGGGAAGACAAATGCGAGTTGCGTTGAGGTCACGCGCGATGGCCCGATGGGGAACGCGCCATGATACGGACGAAGTCTCCGCGCTGTCTGTACTGCGGCGTACGCCGCCGATCGGCGCAGGCCACGGCCGTTGGCCGAAAATGCGAACGCCCGCCGGTGCGAGCGGCGGGCGTTGCAGGCAGCAGGACGGCGGCGATCAGTAGCGCAGCAGCGCCGAGCCCCAGGTGAATCCGCCGCCGAACGCCTCGAGCAGCAGCAGCTGGCCGCGCTGCACGCGGCCCGATCGCACCGCCTCGTCGAGCGCCAGCGGCACCGAACCCGACGACGTGTTGCCGTGCTTGTCGACGGTGACCACCACGCGCTCCATCGGCATGTCCAGCCGCTTGGCGGTGGCCTCGATGATGCGCAGGTTGGCCTGGTGGGGGATCAGCCAGTCGATGTCGTGGCGGTCCAGGCCGTTGGCCTCGAGCGTTTCCTCGACCACGGAGTCCAGCGCCTTCACCGCGTACTTGAAGACGTCGTTGCCGGTCATCATCACGCGCACGCCGGCGTTGTGCTCCTCCGGCTTGAAACCGGCCGACACGCCCACCGGGTTGTAGAGCAGGTCGCGTTTGGTGCCGTCGGCATGCAGGTGCGTGCTGAGGATGCCGGTCTCGGTATCCGCCTTGAGCACTACCGCGCCCGCGCCGTCGCCGAACAGCACGCAGGTCGAGCGGTCGTTCCAGTCGAGCATGCGGGTGAGCGTCTCGGCGCCGACGACCAGCGCCGTCTTCGCCGCGCCCGTGCGGATGAACTTGTCGGCCACCGTCAGCGCGTAGACGAAGCCCGAGCAGGCCGCGTTGACGTCGAAGGCGGGGCAGCCGATAGCGCCCAGGCGCGCCTGCAGCAGGCAGGCCGTGGACGGGAAGATGATGTCCGGCGTGGTCGTGCCGAGCACGATCAGGTCGATGTCCGCGGCGGTGACGCCGGCGGCTTCCATCGCGCGCGTGGCGGCGTGGAAGGCGAGGTCGCAGGTCGTCTCGCCCTCGGCGGCGACGTGGCGCTCGCGGATGCCCGTGCGGGCGGCGATCCATTCGTCGCTGGTTTCGACGAACTTGGCCAGATCGTCGTTGGTGAGGACCTTCTCCGGCAGGTAGCTGCCGGTACCCGCGATGCGCGCGAAAACTTGCTGGGTCATCCCCTGCCTCGCCGATGGCCGACCGGGCATCGGGACCCGGCGGACGCCACCGTATGTACGGTGGCCTGTAAAACGGCGATGCGACCCGGAGGTCGCATCGATGATTCGCGGATCCAGGCCGCGATCCGCGCCGCCAGCGTGGCCGCGGCGCGGAGACTCGTCAGGCGCAGGCGCGCCCGGCGATCACTCCTCGTCGGCGACCTTCGACTGGGTGTTAATCACCTTCTTGCCGCGGTAGTAGCCGTCGGCCGTGACGTGGTGGCGCAGGTGCGTCTCGCCCGTGGTCGGGTCGGTCGCCAGTTGCTTGGCGCTCAGCGCGTCGTGGGCGCGGCGCATGCCACGGCGGGAGGGAGAAACGCGGGACTTCTGGACGGCCATCGGGGTGCTCCGGTGAAACGTGTGGCGGCGTCGGGCATCGGGCCCTGGCCGAAGAAAGGTGGAAATTATCGCTTAGCCCGGTGGCGGGTGCCACTGGCCGGCGGATGAAGCCCGGGCGTTACTCCGGCTTGTTCTTGAGGGCCGCGAGCGCCGCGAACGGATTCGGCCGTTCGGCCGCTTCCGGCGCCTCGCCCGCGCCCCACCCGCTTTCGACCGCGTCCGTGCCGGGCGCCACGGGCACCACCGGCACGGTGAGGATCAGTTCGTCCTCAACGACGTCGAGCGTGACCAGCTCGCCCGACGGATCGACCAGCAGCGCCTCGTAACCCGGCGGCAGCGCCGCTTCCTCGGCCTCGTCACGGATCAGGCCCATGCGCTGGTCGATCTGGACCGGCAGGAAGAACCGTTCAAGCGTGCGCTGGCAGACCAGCGGCAGCTGCGCCTGCGCACGGACCTCGACGTAGGCGACGCCCAGCTTGTCGCGGTCGAAGTCCAGAGAGAAGGTGACGTCGCCTTCCGGCTCCGCCAACAGGCTCGACAGTCGCTTGAGCGAGGCCAGCGGAACGCGACCCTCGAGACCACGACGGGCCGTGACCTGGCGCCAGGCGTCCAGTGTCTCGGGTACCGACTGACGGGACGCTTCGGCGGACATAAGCCGCGGAATGTTAGAGAGCCGCGCCCGGAGTGTCAATGCGGGCCGGCCGCGGGCCGCCCGCGTTGCCGTTTTGACAGGCGCCGGGTCAGACTGCGGCGCTCGTTTCCGGAGGCCTCCGTGACCGTCGTCGCCCTGCTGCTCGCCGCCCTGCTGGTGGCCACCGTGGTTCTGCTGCTCCGCCGCTCGCGGCGCGTGTCCCCGCACGAGCGCGCCGTGCGCGAGGTGCTGGATGCGGCCGACGCCCTCGAGGACCGCCTGCGCGTGGCGCGCGCGGAGATCGAGGCGGTCGCGGGCGAGCAGGTGCCGAACCCGGTGGGCGACGCGATGCGCGAAATGCTGCGCCAGCGCCTGTGGCTGCGCGACCACGGCGAATCGGCCACCCCGGCCCAGCTCGCCGACGTGCGCGACGCGATCGACGCCGCGCGCGGCCGCATCGAGCACCAGCTCGAACGCATCGAGGAAGCGAGGCTGCCGCGTGACTGAGCCGCGCCTGATCCTCGCCTCCACCTCGCGCTATCGCCGCGAGATGCTTTCGCGCTTCGGCCTGCCCTTCGACGCCGTCGCGCCCGGCGTGGACGAAACGCCCCTCGACGGCGAGGCGCCGCTCCACCTCGTCCAGCGCCTCGCTGCCGCCAAGGCTGCCGCCGTGGCGCGCGCCTATCCCGACGCCTGCGTGATCGGCTCCGACCAGCTCGCCGAGTTCGACGGCCGCGTGCTGGGCAAGCCCGGCACGCCCGAGCGCGCGATCGAGCAGCTCCGCGCCATGTCGGGCCGCGAGGTGACGTTCCTGACGGCGCTTTGCGTGATGCGCGGCGAACACGAGGTCGGCGTCGCCGTGGACCGCACCGTCGTGCGCTTCCGCACCCTGTCGCAGGCGGAGGTGGAGCGATACGTCGAAGCGGAGCAACCGCTCGACTGCGCCGGCAGCTTCAAGTCGGAGGGCCGCGGCATCACGCTGTTCGACGCGATCGAGACCGTGGACCCCACCGCACTGATCGGACTGCCGCTGATCGCGACGGCGCGCCTGCTGCGCGACGCCGGGTTCGTCCTGCCCTGATTCAGCGCGCCACTTCGATCGGCACTTCGGGCCAGGCCTCGACCGCACCGTCGCGGCCGTGCAGTCGTAGGCCCAGCCAGTGGCGGCCCGGCGCGATGCCCGCGGTGTCCACGCGCCCCGAGAAGCCGAGCTTCGGCGCACCCGGGTCGACGAGGCCGGGCCAGTTGCCTTCGAGGCCCGCGTAGTCGTCGCCATAGCGCAGCGTGCCGACGACGCGGCCGTCGATCGTCGCCTCGACGCGTTCGAGCCCGACGCCCTGGCGGAACGCCCAGCCCTTCACCTCGAACGAGGCGCCGACGCGCGCGCCGGTCGTGGGCGCATCGATCCAGGCCATCGCGGGCGCCGTGCACGGCCCGTCCGCCGGCGCCATCAGCCGGAACAGCGCGATGCGCTGGCGGCCGTGGTCGACGTTGAGCACGCGCGGCGCGGGCAGCGGCCCGACCATGCGGCAGAGCTCGAGGTAGCGGTGGTGCAGGTTCTTGAACTCGACCTCGCTCGCGCCCACCACGAGCAGCACCGGCCCGTTGGCGAGCAGCGCGCGCGGATCCTCGTCGAGCCCCCACAGGTGCAACTGCGGCGCGCGGCCGTGCTTGCGGTTGAGCGGATGGTCGAGCACGGCGATGCGCGGATCGTGGAGCGCGAAGCCGAGCTCGGCGCCGAGCTTGAAGTTGTCGGCGAGCACGCGGGTGCCGGGCGGCATGTCGCGCAGCTCGTCGCGCACCGCGTCGGCGGCGTCGTCCCAGCCCGCGAAGTTCGCCGGATACCACTTCTCCGCCGCCGCGCGTGCGCGCACGGCCGGCAGCGATACCGCGACGTAATAGCCCAGTACGCCGGCGAGGCCGATCAGCGCGAGCGCGGCGGTCGCGCGCTGCGCCCAGCGCGGCCACGCCGCGATGAAGCGCGGCAGCAACGGGATGAGGGCGAGGAAGCCCGGCAGCGGCCAGTGGAAGCTCACGCGCTCGGTATCGGCGAAGAAGCCGAGCACGAAGAAGCCGCCGACCACCATCAGGCCGAGCATGGCGAAATAGCGCGCGGCGATCAGCGGGCTGCGCAACGCGTCGCGCCCCGCGCCGAGCAGGCCGACGAACAGCAGCGGCGTGACCAGCAGCGCCTGGATCGCGATGAACCACAGGCCGCTCGCGTGGAAGGCCCAGGGATGGCGGTCGACGAGCTGGAAGCGCAGGCCGGCGTCGGCGTTGTCGTAGTTCCACCAGACCAGCGGCGTCCACGCGGCCGCACCGAGCGCAATGGCGATCAGCACGCGCGCATCCTTGAGCACGCGACGGCCTTCAGGCATCGCGAGCAACGCGAGGAAGCCGACGCCGATCACCGCGATGAAGCGGTAGTGGCTCAGCGCACCCAGCGCGAGGCCGGCGGCGAGTTCGAGCGCATGGCCCGCATCGACCTTGCGCAGCAGGCAGGCGCCCGCGTCCATGCACAGCAGCGTGGCCAGTGCCATCATCGCGTCGGGCACCGCGAGCAGGCCGAGGCTGCCCGCGAGAGGCAGCAGCAGCGCGAAGCTGCCGGCCGTCCATGCATCGGCCTCGCCGAACGTGCGATGCGTCATCCGCACGATCAGCAGCGGCACCAGGGCCGCGGTCAGCAGGAACGGCATGCGCAGGGCGATCAGGTGCTGTCCGCCGATCGCGACGCCGAGGCGCGCCATCCACGCCGTGAGCCCCGGCAGGTCGGAATAGGCGGCGGCGAGATGCTGCCCTTCCTGCCAGTAGAAGGCCTCGTCCACGAACAGCGGCAACCGCATCGCGACCGCGATCTTGATGCCCAGCACGACGATAAACAGCGCCCAGAACAGACGACGCGCACGCGTCGCTGCAGGCTCCGACTGCATCCTCATCCGACCTCGCTACACTCGGGCTGCGGCACGGGATGCCGCGTTGATGTCCAACGCGCGGAGACGACATGGCCTCAGGCACGGCGGCGAGCATGCTAGCGCAACCCCTCGCGGACGCCCTTGACCGGGCGCAGACGCAGGTCAATTCACTGGTACTGGGCAAGTCGCACGAGGTGCGCCTCGCGTTCGTCGCATTGCTGTCCGATGGGCACATCCTCATAGAGGACCTGCCGGGGCTGGGCAAGACCACGCTCGCGCATGCGCTGGCCGCGACCGTCGGCCTGAAGTTCCAGCGCGTGCAGTTCACATCCGACCTGCTGCCCGCCGACATCCTCGGCGTGTCGGTCTACGACACCACTCGGCAGGCCTTCGAGTTCCATCCCGGCCCGGTGTTCACGCAGGTGCTGCTGGCCGACGAGATCAACCGCGCGCCGCCCCGCACGCAGAGCGCCTTGCTCGAAGCGATGGCCGAGCACCAGGTCACCGTGGACGGCGTCACGCGCCCGCTGCCCTCGCCGTTCTTCGTGATCGCGACGCAGAACCCGGTCGACCTGTCGGGCACGTATCCGCTGCCGGACTCGCAGCTCGACCGCTTCCTGCTGCGGCTTTCGCTCGGCTACCCCGGTGAGGACGCCGAGCGCGAACTGCTGGCGGGCAGCGACCGTCGCCGCATGATCGAGGAAGTGCTGCCCCAGTTCGGCGAGGGCGAATTCGATGCAGTGCGCGCGGCCGTAGTGCAGGTGCATGCCAGCGATACGCTCATCGCCTACGTGCAGGCGCTGCTCGCGCGCAGCCGCCGCCACCCGGGCGTGCGCGTGGGCCTGTCGCCGCGCGCGGGGCTTGCGCTGCTGCGTGCCGCACGCGCGCATGCGCTGCTGCTCGGCCGCGGCCACGTGGTGCCGGAAGACGTGCAGGCGCTGTTCTGCCACGTCGCCTCGCACCGGCTCGTGGTCGACAGCGACGCCGGCAGCGATGCGGCCGTCGCCAAGCAGATCCTCCACGCGGTGCCGGTGGACTGATGGCCGCCGCGCCCGGCCTCCGCCAGCGGCTCGTCGCGCTGGCGCGTCCGCGCGATCCCGAAGCGCTGCCCGTGCGGCTGGACCGCCGTCGCATCTACGTGCTTCCGACGCGCTTCGGCCTGTTCTTCGCGCTGCTGCTCGTCGTGATGTCGGTCGGCGCGCTCAACTACAACAACAATCCCGCGTTGCTGATGGCCTTCCTGCTGGCGGGCTCGGCGGTCGCAAGCCTCGTCTCGGCGCAGCTGCAGCTCAGCGGGCTGGCGATCGCCGCGGTCGACGCCGAACCCGTGCCCGCGGGCCGCACGCTGCACCTGCGCGTGCATGCACGCGTCGCCGATCCACGCCCGCGTTCGGGCCTGATGCTCGCCTGCGCCGACTGCGCGCCCGTGCCGCTGCGACTGCGCGATGGCAGCGGCGAAGCGGCCCTGGACCTGCCCACGCAGCGCCGCGGCTGGCTCGAGGTGCCGCGCCTGCGGATCGCCACGACATGGCCGCTCGGCATCGCGCGCGCGTGGTCCTACGTATGGCCGGAAGCACCGGTACTGGTGTATCCGGCGCCGGAGAGCGACGCGCCGCCGCTGCCCACCGGTTCGGGCGATCCCGCCACGCGCCGCCTGCACGCGGCCGGCGACGACGTGCATCACCTGCGCAACTACCGTGCGGGCGACGCGCAGCGCGCGATCGCCTGGAAGCCCTCGGCGCGCCGCGGCACGCTGCTGGTGCGCGAGTTCGAGCAGCCCGCCGGCACCGACATCGACCTCGACTGGCGCGAGCTGCACGGCCTCGCGCACGAGGCGCGGATCTCGCGGCTCGCACGCTGGGTGGAGGACGCCGAGCGCGACGGTCGTCGCTATCGCCTGCAACTGCCCGCGCAGCCCGCGATCGGCCCGGATCGCGGCCCTGCGCATCGCCACGCCTGCCTGCGCGCACTCGCGCTGATGCCGCATGGCTGACGTCGCCACGCCACCGCTGGACGCCGGCAGCCGTCGCTGGACGATGCTGTTCGCGGCGCTCTGCCTCGCGCCGCTGCTGCTGCAGCTGCCGGGCGCGACTGCGATCGCGATCGGCGCGACCGCCATCGTCATCGCCGCGCTCACCTGGCGCCGCCCGCTGTCTAACCTGGTGCGCGGCGTACTGGCGATCGCGATCGTCGGCGCCGTGATCGCGCAGTTCGGCTTCCAGTTCGGCCGCGACACGGGCTGCGCGCTGCTCGGCGCGATGCTCGCGATCAAGCCCGCGGAGACCACCACCCTGCGCGACGCGCGCAGCCTGATCGGCTTCGGGCTGTTCGCGCCGTTCTCCACCTTCCTGCTCGACCAGGGGCCGTGGACGCTCGCGCTCGGCCTGACCGCCGCGTTGCTGGGTTTAGGTGCGCTGCATCGACTGGCGATGCTCGAAGGCGAGATCGACGCGCCCGGCGTGCTGCCGCCGATGCGTTCGGCGATGCGGCTCGTGCTGTTCGGCCTGCCGCTCGCGCTCGCGATCTTCTGGTTGTTCCCGCGCATCGCCACGCCGCTGTGGGGCGTGCCCGAGCGCGCCGCGGCGAAGGTCGGCCTCTCCGACACCATGTCGCCCGGCGACTGGGTCGACCTGCTGGCCGACGACAGCGTCGCGATCCGCGCCCGCTTCCAGGGCCCGACGCCGCCCAAGCAGGCGATGTACTGGCGCGGCCCGGTGCTCTGGGATTTCGACGGCCGCACGTGGACGCGCGGCCGCAGCCTCGATGCCTTCGCCGCCGATCGCGCCGTCGCCGGCGACACGCGCTGGACCTACACGATCGAGGTCGAGCCGACCGACCGCCGCCAGCTGGTCGCGCTCGATCTGCCCCTCGAAGCGCCCGAAGGCGCGTACATGACCGGCGACCACAGCCTGCGTACCGGCCGTCCGCTGGCGAGCCTCACGCGCTGGCGCATGACCTCCGCGCCGCCGGTGCGGTTCCAGACCACGCTCTCCGAACCCATGCGCCGCCGCGCGCTGGCGGTGCCAGCGGGCTACGACCGTCGCACCGTCGCGCTCGGCCGCGAGCTGCGCGCGCGATTCGAGGACGACGAGGCCATCGTGCGTTACGCGCTGGACTGGATCCGCCGCGACTTCGCCTACTCCATCTCCGCGCCGCCGCTGGACCGCGATTCCATCGACGACTTCCTGTTCCGCACGCGCGTGGGCTACTGCGAGCACTTCGCCAGCGGCTTCACCGTGCTGATGCGCTCGGCCGGCGTCCCCACTCGCGTGGTCACCGGTTACGTCGGCGGCGAATGGAACCGCCTCGGCGGCTACTGGATGATCCGCCGCATGGACGCGCATGCGTGGACGGAAATCTGGCTGCGCGGCCGTGGCTGGGTGCGCGTCGATCCGACCGCGGCGGTCGCGCCGGAAAACATCTATGACACCCTCGACGACCGCCTGCCCACCGGTGGCGGCCTCTTCGAGACCCTGCAGGGGCCGCGCGGCATCGGCCAGGTCGGCGACTGGCTGCGCCAGAACTGGAACGATCTCGTGCTCGGCTTCAACGCCGACCGCCAGCAGCGCATGTTCGGCCCGCTCGGCTTCGAACGCCTCGATCCCATGCAGCTCGCGGCGATGTTCGGCGTCGCTGCGTCGCTCGCACTGGGGTTGATGGTCTGGCTCAGCCTGCGCGCGCCGCGCGAGCAGGATCCCTTGCTGCGGGCCTGGCACCGGCTCGGCCGGCGCTACGAGCGGCTCGGACTCGGCCGCGCGCCGTACGAGCCCTCGACCGCCTGGGCTGAACGGATCGCGAAGACACGCGGCGAAAAGGGCCGCGAGCTGCTGGATCTCACCGCCCGCTTCACGCGCGCACGCTACGCTGCGGCCGTAGCGGACGAGTCGTCCGCACGACGGCTGGCCCGCGACCTTCGCGCGCATCGGCCGTCCTGACCTCCCGCGCTGGACGCGCTCCCGTCCGGAGTCCGCAATGAAGCTACGAAACGTGCTGGTTCCCGTCGCGCTGGCCGCCGCGCTCGCCGCCTGCGCCACCGCGCCGCAGCCACTGCAGGGCGAATTCACCGCGATCACGCCGCGCGAAGCGGTCGACCGCGACAGCACCGGCGCGCTGGTGCGCTGGGGCGGCCGCATCGTCGACGTTGAGCCGCAGCCGAATCGAACCTGTTTCCACATGATCTCCACGCGTCTGGACGTGTCGGGCCGCCCTTACTGGGCGACGGACGACGTCGGCGGGCGCTTCATCGCCTGCCGCAACGGCTTCTACGATCCGGCCGTGTTCGAGCGCAATCGCGAGGTCACGTTCACCGGTCGCGTCGCGGGCTACGACTCGCGCCGCATCGGCCAGTACGACTACCGCCTGCCGCGCGTCGAGGCCGAGGTCGTCTACCTTTGGCCCGTTCGCGAGCGCGTCGATGTCATCGAACGCCCGGCGCCGTGGCCGTGGTGGGGCTGGTGGTGAGCGACGCTGCAGGATGAAAAAAGCCCGGGCATGCCGGGCTTTTTCGTGCGGGGCTTTCGCTCAGTGCGGCGCGCCGAAACCGCCGAGCGCCGTGCCGGCGAGCAGGTGCAGGTGGACCTGGAACACCGTCTGCCCGGCGTGCGCACCGCAGTTCATCACCACGCGATAACCGTCCTGCGCGAAGCCCTGTGCGCGCGCGTAGTCGGCCGCCGCCAGCATCAGCTTGCCGAGCAGCTCGGCGTGCTCGGGACGCGCGGCGTCGAGCGAGGCGATCGGCGTCTTCGGCACGAACAGCACGTGCACGGGTGCGCTCGGCGCGATGTCGCGGAAGGCGATGAGGTCGTCGTTCTCGAAGACGATGTCGGCCGGGATCTCGCGGCGGACGATCTTCCCGAAGATGGTGGTATCGATATCGGTCATGGCGTCATTCCCGGATTTCGGTGCGGGTGCCGAACGCATGCGAGAGCGTGCCGCGGTCGACGTACTCGAGCTCCCCACCCAGCGGCACGCCGTACGCGAGGCGGCTCGGGCGCACGCCGTGCTGGCGCGCGAGCTGCGCGAGGTAGTGCGCGGTGGCCTCGCCTTCGACGGTGGGGTTGGTGGCGATGATCAGTTCCTGCACTTCGCCCTCCGCGAGGCGCTGGCCCAGCCGGTCGAGCCCCAGTTCGCGCGGGCCGATGCCGTCCAGCGGCGAGAGCCTGCCCTGAAGCACGTAGTACAGGCCGCGGTAGCCGGTGGCCTGCTCGATCGCGAGCCGGTCGGCAGGCGTTTCGACCACGCAGAGCTGGTCGACGTCGCGCGACGCGCTGGCGCAGACCTCGCAGACCTCGTTCTCACTGAAGTCGCGGCAGCGCACGCAATGCCCGATGCGGTCGACGGCGTCGGCCAGCACCTGCGCCAGGTGCTGGCCGCCGGCGCGCTCGCGCTCGAGCACGTGGTAGGCCATGCGCTGCGCCGACTTCGTGCCCACGCCCGGTAGCACGCGGAACGCTTCGATCAGCTGCTCGAGCAGCGTGCTCATGGGCGCGCGGCCTCGATTCGACGGGGCGGCAAGCTCAGCGCGATAGCCATGCAGGTCGAGTGCAGGCTCAGAACAGGCCCGGCAGCTTCATGCCCGGCGGGATCGGCATGCCGGCGGTGACGGCGGACATGCGCTGCTGCGATTCGGCGTTGACCTTGTTGACCGCGTCGTTGAACGCAGCGGCGATCAGGTCCTCGGCCATCTCCGGGTCGCTGACCACGCTCGGGTCGATGCGCACCTTGCGGCACTCCATGCGGCCGGTCAGCGTCACGCTGACCATCCCCGCGCCGGCGTTGCCGGTGACTTCGATCTTCGCGAGGTCCTCCTGCGCCTTGGCCAGGTTCTCCTGCATCTTCTGGGCCTGTTGCATCAGGTTGCCGATGTTTCCACGCATGGGTCTTGCTCCGTACGGATTCGGGAAGGTGTCGCGTCAGCTGTCGAGCGGACGCACGGATTCGGGGACGATGCGGCCGCCCGCGGCAACCAGCCGGCGCACGTCGGGATGCTGCTCGAAGGCGCGCTCGGCCTCCGCCTGCCGTGCATCGCGCGCGCGCTCGATGTGCACGCGCACAGAGTCGACCGGGCGTGCCGGCGTCTCGAAGCGGATCTGAGGCGCCTGCCCGAAGCGCGGCGCGAGCGCATCGCCCAGCATCTTCAGCATCGTCGCGCCCTTGAGGTGCTCGTCGTCCGGCTCGATCGACAGGCGCAGCACGCCGTCGGCGCAACCGATGAAACCGACGTGCTCGGCGAGCAGCCGCGCCGGTCCACGCAGCTCGCAGGCGGCGACCCAGTCGCGCCATGCATCGGCATCGGACAGGCCGCCGTCACTGCTGCCGCGCGATGCCGCGCGCGGAGCACTTTCGACAGGCGCCGCTGCATCAGGCTCGGCGCTCGCCGGCGTCGAGTCGAAACGCGGCATGGCTGCCGCAGATAGCGCGGCGACGTCAGCACCGGCCGCGATCGATGCTTCGACCATCACTGGAGCTTTGCGCTCCGCCCGCGGCGGAACAGGTGCGTCCACCGCCTGCGACGCAGGCCGCTGCGGGCGCGGCGCAGCCGCCGGCTTCGGTGCGTCCTCCAGCGCGGCGCGGGCGGCCGCGGCGGCATTGCCGCGCGAGGGCGGCGCGGCGGCTCGATCGTTACGCGCTCCGCCACCGCCATTGCCCGTCGACGCGGAACCGGGGCGGAACGCCAGCATGCGCAGCGCCACCATCTCGAAGCCCGCGCGCGGGCCCGGCGCGAGCGGCAGGTCGCGGCGCCCGTTGAGCGCCATCTGGTACCAGAGCTGCACGACTTCCGGCGCCAGCGCACCGGCCAGCGCATCGATGTCGACGCCGTCGGCCTCGATCGCGGCGCCGGGCACCAGCTGGCGCAGCTGCACGTGGTGCAGCGCTTCGGCGAGCGCTTCGAGCACGTCGTCCCAGTCGGGCGAGAACTCGCCCAGGCGTTCGATCTCGGCGATGAGCGCAGCGCCGTCGCCAGCCGACAGCGCATCGAGCAGTGCGCCCACGCGGCCGCGGTCGACGGTACCGAGCATGGTCGCCACGCCCTCGTCGCTGAGCTGCGAGCCGGTGTAGGCGATGGCCTGGTCCAGCAGCGACAGGCCGTCGCGCAGCGAGCCATCGGCCGCGCGCGCGAGCTGCTTCAGCGCGCCCTCCTCCACCGGAATGCCTTCGGCGCCGAGGATCTTGCGCATCTGGCCGCGGATCTGCTCCTCGTCAAGGCGCTTGAGGTTGAACTGCAGGCAGCGCGACAGCACGGTGACCGGCAGCTTCTGCGGGTCGGTGGTCGCGAGCAGGAACTTCACGTGGCCGGGCGGCTCTTCCAGCGTCTTGAGCAGCGCGTTGAAGGCCGACTTCGAAAGCATGTGCACTTCGTCGATCAGGTAGACCTTCACCCGGCCGCGCGAGGGCATGTACTGCGCGTTGTCGATCACTTCGCGCACGTCGTCCACGCCGGTGTTGCTGGCGGCGTCGATCTCGAGCAGGTCGATGAAGCGGCCGGCGTCGATATCGCGGCAGGAATTGCACTCGCCGCACGGGTCGGCCGAGGTGCCGCGCTCGCAGTTCAGGCTCTTGGCGAAGATGCGGGCGATCGTCGTCTTGCCCACGCCGCGCGTGCCGGTGAACAGGAAGGCGTGGTGCACGCGGCCGCTGTCGAGGGCATTGGTCAGCGCCCGTACGACATGCTCCTGCCCGACGAGTTCGGCGAAGCGCTTCGGGCGCCATTTGCGGGCAAGAACGAGATAGGACATGCAGGCTCGACGCGGTGCCGCCGGCACGTCCGGCGAGGACGGAGGATTGTGCCAGACCCCCGTCGCACGCCGTGCGCGCCTTGTGGCTGCGGGCCGCGACGGCGTAGAATCGGCGGCCCTGAGCGAGGCCGGATGCCGGATTCAGGTCCAGGTGCGGAGAGGTGTCCGAGTGGTTGAAGGAGCACGCCTGGAAAGTGTGTAAGCGTCTAAACCGCGCTTCGGGGGTTCGAATCCCCCTCTCTCCGCCATATCACCGCCGCGTTCCGCGGCGCGCTCTACCAGCAAGTTTCTATGGTGGCCCCGTCGGCCCCTCGCGACGCTAGGTCGAAAACCCCGCCAGGGCCGGAAGGCAGCAACGGTATCGACTGATGCGGGCGCCGAGGTCAGCCGGCGGGGTCATCGCCTTTTCGGACCTCGCAAACGCCCCGCCCCCGCCTGGCGCGGCGGCACGTTTCGCAGCTCGCCACGCCCGGGTCCGGGCGCGACGCTCAACGGCGATCCGATCAACCCGAATACAGCGCCGAAAATGCCTCGAAGTCGCCCGCCTCCAGCACGGCGGCGACGTAGTGATGCGGCACGTTCAGGCGCACGTCCACGCTTTCGTCGTCCTCGGGCTGCAGGTCGAGCACCAGCTCGACGTAGGCGCTCTCGAGGTCGACCTTGCGGCATTCGACATAGGCGCCGAACGGCGCGCCCACCCGCAGCCACGGCGTGAGCAGCGTGGCCAGCTCGACGCGGCCGGGTTCGGTCAGGAAAACGCGGGTTCGGTTTCGACGCTTCGACATGGGTGACGGGCGCTCGGGATCGGCAGCGCAGCTTAGCCGCGCCGTCGTCGGCACGGCGCGACGGCCTCAGCCGTTCCAGGGCTGGGCGCGGGCGGCCGTCGGCGCGGCCAGCGCGACCACCTCGCCCGGGCGACCCACCCGATGCCCGCGCGCGGCGAGCGCTTCGCCGTCGGCCACGCTCGCGTAGTGGTACAGCAGGCAGCGCGAAAGGATGCCCGGCGGGTACTCGCGTTCCAGGTCCTCGACGCCCGTGTGCGACGGATTGCCGTGCAGGCCGCAGTCGTGCGCGATCAGCTCGTCGGCATCGGCATAGCGCGCCAGCATCTCGGGGATCGGCCGCGTGTCGCCGGTCCACACCATGCTGCCGCGGAGGCGCAGGCCGAATGCGGTGTCCGGCCAGTGGTGGCGGACCGGAAAGACTTCCAGGCGCACGCCGTCGTGCCAGAACGCGTCGCCCACCGGCACCAGGCGGAACGCGTCCCAGAAATTCGCGCCGCCCTCGGCCAGCACGTTCGGATACGCCGCCACGCGCTGGTGCACCAGCGGCACCAATGGCGCGGGCACGTACACCACCACGCGGCCGCGTCGTGCGGCGTCGAAATACGTATCGACGAACAGGCGTTCGAAGCCGCCCACGTGGTCGAGGTGGGCATGCGTGACGAAAAGCGCACGCGGCGATTCGCCGTAGGCCGCCTGGTAGGCGGTCAGGCCTTCGGCGCCGCAATCGATGGTGAGCCACGGCCGACCGCCCTGCTCGATCGTCGCCATCGCCGATCCCAGCGCGACGGCCGATGCATTGCCCACGCCATGAAGCCGCAGGGTCCAGTCGCTCATGCCGATCGCCATGCCTCGTCGTAGGCCGCGCGCAGGCGGCCGAAATCCTCGTCGACCTCGTCGACCGCTCGCGCGCCGCGGCGCTTGAGCAGCGAGCGATGCAGGCGACGCAGGTTCCGTTCGCGCCAGCCGTCTCCGATCGTTCGGAACAGGCCGCGGTCGAGATCGATCACCCAGCCGCGGCCGTCGCGGTCGAACAGCAGGTTGTCGGCGTTGAGGTCGGCATGGTCGAGCCCCGCCCGATGCATGCGTGCGACCAGGCGGCCGGCCTCGTCCCAGGGCGCCGCGCCTTCCATCGCCAGCGACGCGAGCGTCTCGACGTTGCGCAGGCGCTCGATCAGGATCGCGGCGCGATAACGCAGGCCGTCGCGGACGTACATCGCCGCGACGGGCGCCGGCACCGGAATGCCGCGCCGCCGCGCTTCGCGCGCGAGATGGAACTCGGCGACGCTGCGCACTCGACGCTCGCCGTTCCAGAAATAGCCGGACCTGCTGACGCGCGCGGCAAGGCCGCCACGACGGTACTGGCGCAGCACGCAGGCGCCGAACGGCGCATCGACGAACCACGCCGCGCCGCGCCCGCCGGTGTCGACCGGCCGCGCGCGATCGCCCCAGAACATCGGGTCGAACCAGCGCGGCTCTGCTTGTGGCGCGCGCTCGGGGTCGAACACAATCGCGCCACGGCCGTCGGGGCCGTCGAATTCGATCCGTGCGTCGTCGGCATGCGCGGGCGCCATGACCGGAGTCTAGCAGCGCATGACACGCCCCCTTCCGCTACCGCCTGGCGCGCGCATCGCGCTGCTGCGCCTGTCCGCGCTCGGCGACGTCACGCACGTGCTGCCGCTGGTGCGCACGCTGCGCGAAGGCATTCCGGACGTGCGCATCACCTGGATCATCGGGCGCGGCGAGCATCGCCTGCTTGCGGGCCTGCCCGGCGTCGAGTTCGTCGAATACGACAAGAAGAGCGGCATCAAGGGCATGCGCGAGCTGCGGCGCGGCTTCGATCGCCCCTTCGACGCGCTGCTGCAGATGCAGGTGGCCGCGCGCGCGAACCTGCTGTCGGCCTTCGTGCCGGCGCCCCGGCGCATCGGCTACGACCGCTCGCGCTCGAAGGACCTGCACGGCCTCTTCATCAACGAGCGCATCGCCGACCGCCCCGGCATCCACGTGCTCGATGCGATCGGCAGCTTCGCCGAGCCGCTCGGCCTGTCACCGCTGCCGGTCGAGTGGAACATGCCGGTACCGACGGAGTCGTTCGACTGGGCCGCGGCGCAGTGGCCCGAGGACGGCCGTCGCACGCTGATGATCTCGCCCTGCTCCAGCCACGCGCGCCGCAACTGGCGTGCCGAGCGTTACGCGGCGGTGGCCGACCACGCGGCGTCTCGCGGTTGGCGCGTCGTGCTCTGCGGCGGCCGCAGCGAGCTCGAGCGCAGCACGGGCGACGCGATCCTCGCGGCGATGGCGCACCCGGCGCTCGACCTGATCGGCAGGGACACGCTCAAGCAGCTGCCTGCGCTGCTCGCCCGCGCCGATCTCGTGATGACGCCCGATTCCGGGCCCATGCATATCGCCAACGCGATGGGCACGAAGGTGCTGGGCCTGCACGCGGCGAGCAATCCCGCGCGCAGCGGGCCGTACAGCGACCGCCGCTACTGCGCGGACCGCTACGACGACGCGGCGCGTCGCTACCTGAAGCGCCCGGCGTCCGAACTCAAATGGGGCACGAAGATCGAATTCGACGGGGTCATGGACCTCGTCACCGTCGAGGACGGCATCGCGGCGTTCGAGCGCTTCGTGGCCGACGCCGGCTGAGCGTCGGTGGGTCCGGTCAGCCCGCGGGCTGCCGGTAGTCCTCGTAGGACTTCTCCTCGACGTAGGACGAGCCCAGCGCGAGGTTGATGTCCTTCTTGATGCGTGCTCGCTCGTCGTTCTCGAAGTAGACGGCGCGAGCAAGGCGGATGAACTCGGCGTCGAAGGCCTGCTGCTTCTCCTTCACGCGGATGTCGTCCTCGATCTCCCAAAGCCGCTCGTTGACGGCCTTGAGCTGGGCGCGGAGCTGCACGATGTCGTGGCCGGCGGCGGGATGGGCCATCCAGGTCTTCTCGAGCGCGACCAGTTCCTTGCGGACGTTCGCCAGCTTCGTCTCGTCCTTCATGCGCTCGGACTTGATCTGCAGGATCGCGATCTTGTCCAGCAGTTCGCCGAACGACACCGGCACCAGGATCTCGGACATGGGCAGCCTCGAAACATCGGGGCCCGCCAGTTTACCCGTCAGCGGGCCGCCCTTGTCGCAGCGCGTCCTCCGCCGTATGATTCGCGGCCCCGCTGCTTGTCGGCGGGGAGCCACGGAGAGGTGGCAGAGTGGTTGAATGTACCTGACTCGAAATCAGGCGTACGTTTATAGCGTACCGAGGGTTCGAATCCCTCCCTCTCCGCCATATACAGAAGGAAGGGCCTCCGGAAGGGGGCCCTTCTTTTTTGTCCGGCAAGTCGTCGCCTCCCGTGCTTTCCGGCCAGTTGCTCGCGCGGCAGCGCGCTTGCCCTCGCCCCGTCGCGCACCGATGATTCGGTGGCCGACCGGCCTGCCTGCGAGCCCATGATCGAATACGGACACCTGACCCACGCGGGCCTGCGTCGCGAGCTCAACGAGGACACTTACTACGCCGACGGCGAACTCGGCCTCTGGCTCGTCGCCGACGGCATGGGCGGGCACGAGTACGGCGAGGTGGCGAGCGCGCTGGCACGCGACACGATCGTGCGCGAGGTGCGCGACGGCACGCCGCTGGCGCAGGCCATCCGCATCGCCGACGAGGAGATCATCTCCACCTCGCGCCGCCGCAACGACGCCCTGCCGATGGGCACGACGGTCGTTGCCGCGCGCATCCGCGGCGAGCGTTTCGAGGTGGCCTGGGTCGGCGACAGCCGCGTCTATCTCTGGCGCGAGGGCCAGTTGCTGCAGCTCTCGCAGGACCACAGCTACGTGCAGGAGCTGATCGCCACCGGAGCGCTCACGCAGGAACAGGCCCGCAGCCATCCGCACCGCAACGTCGTCACCCAGGCGCTGGGCGTGACCGATCCGCGCAGCCTCAACGTGGAGACCATGACCGGCGAGCTGCGCACCGGCATGCAGTTGCTGCTGTGCTCGGACGGGCTGACCGAGGAAGTCGACGACCGCGCGATCGCCAAGGTGCTCGCGCGCCAGGACTGCAGCGCGCAGGAATGCGCGGAAACACTCGTGCCCGCGGCGCTGGACGGCGGCGGCTCGGACAACATCACGGTGGTGCTGGTCCGGCGGAGCTGAGCCTCAGGCCGGCGCGAGCGCCTCGTCGCCGCCGGCGTTCTCGGCGAAGCGGTCCCACACGGCCGCACCCGATTTCTTGCGCAGCACGGCCAGGCGCGCCTCGTGAGCCTGCAGTTCTTCCGCCTCGACCCGCACGCGCGGGCGCGGGCGGCTGAGGTCGATCTCGAACGGCAGCGCCTCGGACGCGAGCTCCGCCGCCACATCGCCGAAGCCGAGATCGGTCTGGCCGGACGTCAGGCCGATGTAGACCTCGGCCAGCAGCTGGGCGTCGAGCAGCGCGCCGTGCAGCTGGCGATGCGAATTGTCGATACCCAGCCGGCGGCACAGCGCGTCCAGCGAGTTGCGCTGGCCGGTATAGCGCTTGCGCGCCATCAGCAGGGTGTCCTCGATCCGGCAGCGGTTGGAGATGCAGCCGTAGTGCGCGCCGCACAGGCGCAGCTCGTTGTCGAGGAAGCCGATGTCGAAGGCGGCATTGTGGATGATCAGCTCGGCGCCCTCGATGAACTCGAGGAACTCGTCGATCACCTCGGAAAAGCGTGGCTTGTCCGACAGGAAATCCAGCGTGAGGCCGGTGACTTCCGCCGCGCCCGGCTCGAAATCGCAGTCGGGGTTGAGGTAGCGGTGGAACGTGCGCCCGGTCGGACGACGCTCGACGAATTCGACGCAGCCGATCTCCACCACGCGGCAGCCGCGCTCCCAGCTGAGGCCGGTGGTTTCGGTATCGAGAATTACCTGGCGCATCGAGCAATCCGTACGTCGTTGCGCATTAGCCTAGCGGCAGGCTGTCGCACGGTCGTGTGCGGCAGCCGACGGCCATAGCGCGCAGGCGTCTTATCTATACGACGCTGCGCGCGCCCTGCTTGACCGCGGTCGCCGCGTTGCGCGCGAGCACGTCGACGCGCTCGTTGTCGGGATCGCCGTTGTGGCCCTTCACCCAGTGCCAGGCGATGCGATGGCGCAAGGTGGCCGCGTGCAGGCGCTCCCACAGGTCACGGTTCTTGACGGGATCGCCGCCGGCCGTGCGCCAGCCGCGGCGGATCCAGCCCGGCATCCACTCGGTGATGCCCTGCCGCACGTACTGCGAATCGGTATATAGATCGATCGAGCAGGGTTCGGTGAGGGTTTCCAGCCCCTGGATGGCCGCCATCAGCTCCATCCGGTTGTTGGTGGTGTCGGGCTCGCCGCCGGAAAGCTCGCGTTCGCGGCCCTTGTAACGCAGCAGGGTGCCCCAGCCGCCCGGGCCGGGGTTGCCGAGGCAGGCGCCATCGGTATGGATTTCGACCGCCTTGAGGTCCTTCATCGGAATTTCGCGCATCCGCCATTGTGCCCGGCCCGGGAGCTGAACCGCTCGTCGGACTGCCACGGGGGGCGCCCGAATGCCGCCCGGTGCTGACAAATCAGTCATTTAGGAACTATTGCTCAAGGTCTCTGGCCGGTGAGGGACGTCGATCACGGTCACTCAGGGTTGACGGGGCGGACCTCGGACGGCAAGGTCGCGCCTTCTTCGGGACCAGCACCTAGCCGTTCAGCGTATTCAGTTTCACGCGCTGAGGTGGCACTAACCGACGGAGGTAATTGCCAATGCGATTGCAGCCCCTGCCTGCGCGCGTCGACAACTACATCTGGGTGCTTCGCAACGATCAGGGCCGAGCGCTGGTGGTCGATCCCAGCGAAGCCGCCCCGGTGTTCGAGGCCGCCAACAGCGAGGACTTCTCGCCTGCGGCGATCCTCCTGACCCATCACCATGCGGATCACGTGGCCGGTGCCGCGCCGCTGCTCGACCGCTGGACCGGCACGCCGGTCTACGGCCCGGACGACGACCGTGTCGGCCTTCCGGTGAACGCGCCCGCCGATGGCGCCACGTTCGCCGTCGACGACTGGTCCGTCCAGGTGCTCCACGTGCCCGGTCATACGCGCACGCACATCGCTTTCTTCGTCCGGAGCGCCGGGAACGATCCCGTGCTGTTCTGCGGCGACACCCTCTTCAGCCTGGGCTGCGGGCGCCTTTTCGAAGGCGATGCGGCGCAGATGGAGAACTCGTTGGGGAGGCTCGCAGCACTGCCACCCGAGACCCGGGTCTGTTGCGGGCACGAGTACACGCTGGCCAATGCCGCATTCGCGGCGGTGGTTGAACCCGACAACGCGGCGCTCCAGCGCCGCCTGAAGGAGGCCAAGACCATGCGAGACGCTCGTCGTCCCACGCTGCCCAGCACCATCGGCAGCGAGCTTGAATGCAATCCCTTCCTGCGTTGCGACCAGCCCGCCGTCGTCGGCGCGGCCGCACGCCGCCTGGGCCGCGCGCCCGCCGGCCATACCGAGACCTTCGCCACGCTCCGTGCGTGGAAGGACGGGTTCTCGGCATGAACAACTCTCTTCTGAAGACGGGCGCCGCGGCGCTCGTGGCAGCGTGCGGCCTGATGACGGCCGGTACGGCCGATGCCGCCCAACCGCGCAACGGACGCGAGGTCTACGAGGCGTTCCGCGCCGGCCTCGCCGAGCCCAGCTGTCCCACCGAGGCCTCGCGCTGGTCGCGCCAGTTTTCGCACGCTCCCGACCGCCTGACCGGCCGCGACGAGACGCTGGTGCTGTTCAGCCACGTCGTCGAGTCGCTGCGCGCCGCGCACCTGCCGACCGAGTACGCCCTGATCCCGTTCGTCGAAAGCGGCTACAGCCCGACCGCGCGCAGTAGCGCGGGCCCGGCCGGCCTCTGGCAGATGATCGGCACCACCGCGCGCAACCACAACGTGCCGATGCGCCCGGGTTACGACGGCCGCATGTCGCCCGTCGATTCGACCAAGGCCGCCGTGCGCTACCTCAAGACGCTGCACGGCATGTTCGGCGGCAACTGGCGCCTCGCGGTGATGGCCTACAACGCCGGCGAGTACCGCGTGTTCGGCGCCCTCAAGCGCGCCGGCCAGACGCCGCGCACCGCCAAGCCCGAGTCGCTGACCGGCCTGTCCGGCATCACCCAGGCTTACGACGACAAGCTTCATGCGATCTCCTGCGTGATCGCCAAGGCCGACAACCAGCCGAGCTTCCTCGCCGCGCTGGACCGACCGGTCCGCACGCTCGCGCCGGTCGCCTCGTCCGAGGCCATGATCGCCATGGAGACCCCGAAACGCGCACCGGCCGCGTCCGCCGCGGCGCCGGCTCTGGTCGCCACGGGCTCGGCGGCCGCGTCGCTGGGCGCGCCCGCCGGCGACGCCAACGGCATTGTCGCAACCGTACTTGGCGGCTCCGCCGCGTCGCCGGTCGCCGCCGCGGATGCCACCGCCCCGCGTCGCCATACCGTCGCCGCCGGCGAGAACCTCTGGACGATCGCCCGCCGCTACAAGGTCTCGGTCGCGCAGCTGGTCAGCGCAAACGGGCTCAAGGCCGGCAAGCTGTTGGCCCCGGGCATGGTGCTGGCGGTCGACGCACTGGCGGCCAAGTAGCCTCCCGCGCCCGCGCCGGGCACACTACGGCGCCCGTCCGCATCCGGCGGGCGTCAGTCACGGAGAGCACATGGGTTTTCTGCAGGGCAAGCGCGCACTGATCACCGGGGTCGCCAGCCAGCGCTCCATCGCCACCGGCATCGCCGAGGCCATGCGTCGCGAGGGCGCCGAACTCGCCTTCACCTACCAGAACGACAAGCTGAAGTCGCGAGTGGAAGCCGCCGCGGCCGAATACGGCAGCGACATCGTGCTCCCGCTCGACGTCACCTCCGATGAGCAGATCGCGCAGTGCTTCGAGCAGCTCGGCCAGCGCTGGGACGGGCTCGACATCGTTGTCCACGCGATCGCCTACGCGCCGCGCGAGGCGATCGAGGGCGAATTCCTCGACGGCCTGACCCGCGAGAACTTCGCGATCGCCCACGACATCTCCGCGTACTCGCTGGCCGCGCTCGCCAAGGCCGCGCGTCCGATGATGGCCGGCCGCAACGGCTCGATCCTGACGCTGAGCTACCTCGGCGCCGAGCGTGCGCTGCAGAACTACAACGTGATGGGCGTGGCCAAGGCCAGCCTCGAAGCCACGGTGCGCTACCTCGCGTTGAACCTCGGCCCGGAAGGCACGCGCGTCAACGCCATCTCCGCCGGCCCGATCAAGACGCTCGCTGCCGCCGGCATCGCCAACTTCCGCAAGATGCTCCACCACTTCGAGACGTACGCGCCGATGCGTCGCAGCGTCACCATCGAGGACGTGGGCAATACCGCCGCGTTCCTGTGCTCGGACCTCGCGCTGGGCATCACCGGCGAGGTGACCTATGTCGATTCGGGCTACAACATCCTCGGCATGACCGGCATCGGCGACGACGACTGACGCGCCGCCGCGTCGACCATGAAGAAAGCCCGGCTCAGGCCGGGCTTTTTCGTTTACCGCACGTGCGCGTCGCAGGCGGCACATATATATATGTGTGTGCGACGGGCACGCATCGCATGCATCGCCCCCGTCGCGATCCGCAGGCGATCGCCGTCGCCCACGATCCGCACATCCGAAAACGCGAACGGCCCGCCGAAGCGGGCCGTCCACGATTACCGACCGGCAGAGGTCAAAGGTTCGCTTCGTTGACCTCGACCTTGTAGGTACGCCGCAGGGTCCGCACCATCGACTCGACCTCGACGAAGCCGTGCAGCTGGCCGATCTGGCGCGACAGGACGGCCGGGTCGCCGCCCATGTCCGCGGCCGTGCCGGGCTTGACCGCGTCGACCACGAACACGAACGCGCGGCCGTCCGGCAGGACCTTCGAGCCGACGGGTTTCTGGCCCTTCGGCGCCTGCGCGGTGAAGAAGCCTTCCGCGACGCCCTCGGCCACCGCCGGTGCACCGCGCGGCACGCCCGTCAGCACCTGCGGCGCGGCCAGTCCCTGCGCGGTGGCGACCGCGGCCAGCGACTGGCCGCCCTTCACCTGCGCGACGACCGCATCGGCCCGCTTCTGCGCGGCCTTCAGCGTCCGGTCGGCACGAATCGCCGCGATCACGCGGTCGCGGACCTCGGCCAGCGTGAGCTGGCGCGCAGGCGCGTGATCCTTCACACGGATCAGCACGCTGTGGTCGTTACCGACGTCGATCGGGTCGGTGACCATGCGTTGCTGGATCGCCGTGTCCGAAAATGCCGTGCGCTGCACCAGCGGGTGCGCGATGACGCCGCTGCCCTGCCCGCGCGCGATCGGCCCGACCGTCTTCAGCGGCAGGCCCGCGGCCTGCGCGGCCGGCGCCAGCACCGACGGGTTCTTCAGCACGTCGTCGACCAGCTTGGTCGACAGCTCCTGGAAGCGACGCTCGCGGCCGCTCTCGACCAGTTCCTTCTCGAGCGTGGCGCGCGCCTGCTCGAAGGTTTCCTGATTGCCCTGCTGGACCTGTCCGAGGCGGATCACGTGCCAGCCGAACTCGGTGCGGACGGGGTCGCTGACCTGGCCCGGCTGCATCTCGAACAGTGCCTTCTCGAAGGCGGGTGCGAGGGCACCGCGGCCGACGAGGCCGAGATCGCCGCCCGCGGCCTTGGAGCCGGTGTCGTCGCTGTTGGCACGCGCGAGCGCGGCGAAGTCGGCGCCGGGCGCGCGCGCCTGCGCGACCAGGCGCGTGGCCTTCTCGCGCGCGGCGGCGTCGACCGACGCGGCCGCCCCGGCCGGCACGCTGATCAGGATGTGCGCGGCCTGGCGCTGCTCGTCGGACACGAAACGCTTCTTTTCCTGCTCGTAGCGCGCACGCAGTGCGGCCTCGTCGACCACGGGCAGCGGCAGCGTCGAGGCGTCGAGCTCGACGTACTCGAGCGTCACCGTCTCCGGCGCGCGGTAGTCGGCGATGTGCGAGCGGTACCAGGCGTCGATCTCCGCCGCCGTCACCGCCGCCGTGTCCGGCTGGGCCGCCGGAAGCGCGATGACCGACACGTCGCGGCGCTCGCCGAGCAGCGCGATGAGACGCGAGGTCTCGCTGGCCGTGGCGAAGGAACTGCTGCCGATGCTCGTGCGAAGCATCGAATCCGCCAGGCCGTCGCGCACCAGCTGCTCGAACTGGGCTTCGGTACGCGGCGGGCTCAGCGTGCGCACCGCGAGGCGGTACTGCTGCAGGTCGAACTTGCCGTCGCGCTGGAAAGCCGGGATCTGCGCGATCTCGCGGCGCACCATCGCATCACTGACAACGATTCCCTGGCGCTGCGCCCAGAGGCCCTGCACGCGCTCGTCGATCAGCGCGTCGAGCACCTTGCGCTTGTTATCGACCGACTCGAACTCGCGCGCGTCGAACTCGACGCCCTGCTCCTGCCGTGCCGTCTGCCGCGCCTGCTCGAAGCGGTCGCGGAAGTCGCGCTGCGTGACGTCCTGGTGCTCCCACAGGGCGGAGAAAGGCCAGAACGTGGGCGCATCGGCCCACCAGGTCGGCGGCGCGCCGATCGAAGCGACCGGACGCTCGCGCGTCTGCTGGAAGTAGTCCGACACGCCGACGAAGGCGAACGGCACGATCAGCAGGCCGAGTACCACGGTGGCGATCCAGCCGGAAGTCTTTTCGCGAAGGTTCTGCAGCATTGCGGCACGGCTCGGGGCGAAGCCGGACAGTGTAGCCGCTGGAATGGCCCGTGGACGCCTCGTGACGGCGGCAGCCGGATGACAGGCAAAAGAAAAGCGCCGTTTCCGGCGCTTTTCGAAGATGGCGGAGCGGACGGGACTCGAACCCGCGACCTCCGGCGTGACAGGCCAGCATTCTAACCGACTGAACTACCGCTCCATTTGTTGCGACAGCGGACGCTGCCCGCACGCTTCGCGGAAAACCGCCCGGACGTGCGATCCGGAAAACGAAGGCGCCATTCGGCGCCCTCGGAACAACTGGCGGAGTGGACGGGACTCGAACCCGCGACCTCCGGCGTGACAGGCCAGCATTCTAACCGACTGAACTACCACTCCGCGCTTTAACTTTTCGCCTGCCAGGATGCTCTGGTGGGTGCTGAGGGTTTCGAACCCCCGACCCTCTCCGTGTAAAGGAGACGCTCTACCGCTGAGCTAAGCACCCGTCTCGACCAGCCCCAAGCAAGCGGCGCTGGCGGGCGAGTTGATTAGTTTACAGCGTCCTTCAGGGCCTTGCCAGCCTTGAACGACGGATTCTTCGAAGCAGCGATCTCGATCGTCTCGCCCGTCTTCGGATTGCGGCCCTGGCGCGCGGCGCGCTCGCGGACCTCGAAGGTGCCGAAGCCGACGAGCGTGACGTTCTCGCCCTTCTTCAGGGTCTTGGTGATCACGCTGACCATCGCGTCGACGGCATTGGCGGCTTCCGTGCGCGACAGTTCGGCGGCATCGGCGATGGCCGCGACAAAATCGGCTTTGTTCATTGCTTGTACTCCGTGGGCGGCAGTGGGCCGCAGATGTGCTGAGAACCGGACAAACCCCCTGACCGGCAGATCCCCTGTTCGACCTTCCCCGTCGCTCTTCGCGAGCCTGTGACGCGGACGGCGCTCGTTATACCAGCGGCTTCACAAACGACGCAAGCCGGAAAGCCAGCAACGACGCGGCTTTCCGGCTTGCAAATTCGCCGATCGCGTTGGCGTCAGTGCGTGATCTCGACCGGCGTGTTCGATACGGGCGCCTCGTGCACCGGCATCTCGTCGGCCGCCGGCGTCGGCGCCGCGGCCGGCGTCACCGGCTGTTCCAGCGCGATGTCGAGCACTTCCTCGATCCACTTCACGGGGATGATGTCGAGCCCCTTGGTCACCGACTTCGGCATGTCGACGAGATCCTTCCTGTTCTCGTCGGGAATGATCACCGTCTTGATGCCGCCGCGCAGCGCGGCAAGCAGCTTCTCGCGCAGGCCGCCGATCGGCAGGACGCGACCGCGCAGCGTGATCTCGCCCGTCATCGCGACGTCGGCCTTGATCGGATTGCGCGTGAGCAGCGACACGAGCGCCGTTACCATCGCGATGCCCGCGCTCGGGCCGTCCTTCGGCACCGCACCTTCGGGCACGTGCACGTGCAGGTCGTGCTTGCTGAGGAAGTCGATGTCGATGCCGAGGCGCTCGGCACGGCCGCGCACCACCGACAAGGCGGCCGACGCCGATTCCTTCATGACGTCGCCGAGCTGGCCGGTAAGCAGCATCGAGCCCTTGCCGGGCGCGAGCGCCGCTTCGATCTGCATGAGGTCGCCGCCCACCTGCGTCCACGCAAGCCCGGTCACCAGGCCGATCTCGTTCTGTTCCTCGGCGCGACCGAAGTCGTACTGCTGCACGCCGAGGTACTTCTCGAGGTTTTTCGCATTGACGAGGACCGCCGTCTTGCGCGCCTTGGGGCCCGCGAGCGCCAGTTCCTTCACCACCTTGCGGCAGATCTTCGCGACCTGGCGCTCGAGGTTTCGCACGCCCGATTCGCGCGTGTAGTAGCGGATGGTGTCGCGCAGCGCGTCATCGGTGACCTTGAGCTCGCCTTCGCGCAGGCCGTTTGCCTTGATCTGCTTCGGCAGCAGGTAGCGCTCGGCGATGTTGAGCTTCTCCTCTTCCGTGTAGCCCGGAATGCGGATGACTTCCATGCGGTCGAGCAGCGGGCCCGGAATGTTCAGCGAGTTCGACGTCGCGATGAACATCACCTCCGAAAGGTCGAGGTCGACTTCGAGGTAATGGTCGTTGAAGGCGCTGTTCTGCTCGGGGTCGAGCACTTCCAGCAGCGCCGACGACGGATCGCCGCGGAAGTCCATCGCCATCTTGTCGATCTCGTCGAGCACGAACAGCGCGTTCTTGCTGCCGACCTTGTTGAGGTTCTGCACGATCCGGCCCGGCATCGAGCCGACGTACGTGCGGCGATGGCCGCGGATCTCGGCCTCGTCGCGCACGCCGCCCAGCGACATGCGCACGAACTTGCGGTTGGTCGCCTTCGCGATCGACTGGCCGAGCGAGGTCTTGCCCACGCCCGGCGGACCGACGAGGCACAGGATCGGGCCGCGCATCTTCTGCACGCGCGTCTGCACCGCGAGGTATTCGAGGATGCGTTCCTTGACCTTCTCGAGACCGAAATGGTCGGCGTCGAGCACTTCCTGCGCGGCCTTGAGGTCCTTGCGCACGCGGGTCTTCTTGTTCCACGGCACGCCCAGCAGCCAGTCCAGATAGTTGCGCACCACGGCGCTCTCGGCCGACATCGGCGACATCTGCTTGAGCTTGTTGAGCTCGGCCTTGGCCTTCGCCTCGACGTCCTTCGGCATGCCGGCCTCTGCGATCTTCCGCGTCAGCTCGTCGATGTCGTTCGGCGCATCGTCGAGCTCGCCCAGTTCCTTCTGGATCGCCTTCATCTGCTCGTTGAGGTAGTACTCGCGCTGGCTGCGCTCCATCTGCGACTTCACGCGGCCGCGGATGCGCTTCTCCAGCTGCTGCACGTCGATCTCGCCGTCGACGAAGCCGACCAGCATCTCCAGCCGTGCACCGACGCCGCTGGCCTCCAGCAGCCGCTGCTTCTCGGAGATGCGCACCGACAGGTGCGCGGCGATGGTGTCCGCCAGGCGGCCCGGCTCGTCGATCCCCTGCAGGGTCTGCATGAGCTCCGGCGGCAGCTTGCGGTTGGACTTCACGTACTGCTCGAACAGACCCAGCAAGGTGCGCGTAACGGCCTCGAGCTCGCGCTCGTCGCGGTCGTCATCGGCATCGATGACACGCGCGCGCCCGACCAGCGCGCCATCGCGCTCGACGACCTTGTCGACATGGGCGCGCGTCACGCCTTCCACCAGCACCTTGATGGTGCCGTCCGGCAGCTTCAGCAGTTGCAGGACGTTCGCGAGTGTGCCGACCGAGTAGAGATCGCTTCCGGTCGGGTCGTCCACGTCGGCGGATTTCTGTGCGACCAGCAGGATGCGCTTGTCGGATTCCATGGCGTGGTCGAGGGCGCGGATCGACTTCTCCCGGCCGACGAACAGCGGGATGACCATGTGGGGAAAAACCACGACGTCGCGGAGCGGCAGGACCGCAAGGTCCAGGTTCTCGCGGGCGGTGGATTCGGTCATTGAATTGCTCCCGGACTCATGGCGACCGCCAGCATGGGGCCGGCGCCGAAAAAGATGCGTGGAGAACCACGCCCAAGCCCCATCTATGGGGTTCAACAGGATCGTTGCAAGCCTCGTTCCGCCGATTTGCGTGACGCAAGTCGTTGAATAGACAGGCTACGGGTCGAGCGGCCGCGGAATTCCGGCGCATCTTCGGTGACGAGGTCCAAGCCGTCATCATCGGCGTCGCGCGCGAATCGAAGCAGCCGTGCGCACATTCGCCCGCTGCGGAAACGACAACGGGCGGCCGAAGCCGCCCGTGCCTTCACGCGCCGCGGAGCGATCACTCGCCCGAAGCGGCCTTCGGCTGCGGCGCCGGCGGGTTCTCGTAGATCAGGTACGGCTCGGCCTTGTGCTCGATCACCGTCTCGTCCACCACCACCTTGCTGACGTTCTCGGCCGACGGCAGGTCGTACATGGTGTCCAGCAGCACCTGCTCGACGATCGTTCGCAGGCCGCGCGCGCCCGTCTTGCGCTTGAGCGCCTTCTTGGCGATCGCCGACAGCGCGTCGGGGCGGAACTCGAGTTCCACGCCCTCCATCTCGAACAGCTTCTTGAACTGCTTGGTGATGGCGTTCTTCGGCTCGGTGAGGATCTTCACCAGCGCGGCCTCGTCGAGCTCCTCGAGCGTCGCGATCACCGGCAGGCGACCGACGAACTCGGGGATCAGACCGAACTTGATCAGATCCTCCGGCTCGACCTCCGCCAGCACCTTGCCGATCTCCGCCTTGCGCTCCTGGCTCTTCACCTTCGCGCCGAAGCCGATGCCGCTGGTGTCGGTGCTGCGCTGCTGGATGATCTTGTCCAGGCCCGCGAATGCACCGCCGACGATGAACAGGATGTTGCGCGTGTCGACCTGCAGGAACTCCTGCTGCGGATGCTTGCGCCCGCCCTGCGGCGGCACCGAGGCGATGGTGCCCTCGATGAGCTTGAGCAGCGCCTGCTGCACGCCCTCGCCCGACACGTCGCGCGTGATCGAGGGGTTGTCGGACTTGCGCGAGATCTTGTCGATCTCGTCGATGTAGACGATGCCCTGCTGCGCCTTCTCGACGTCGTAGTCGCACTTCTGCAGCAGCTTCTGGATGATGTTCTCGACGTCCTCGCCGACGTAGCCGGCTTCGGTGAGCGTCGTCGCATCGGCCATGGTGAACGGCACGTTGAGCAGGCGCGCGAGCGTCTCGGCCAGCAGCGTCTTGCCCGAGCCCGTCGGGCCGACCAGCAGGATGTTCGACTTCGCCAGCTCGACGTCGTCGTTGCGCTGACGGCTCTCGATGCGCTTGTAGTGGTTGTAGACGGCCACTGCGAGCGTGCGCTTGGCGCGCTGCTGGCCGATCACATACTGGTCGAGAACCTCGAGGATTTCCTTCGGCTTCGGAAGGTGGCTGCGCGTGGACTGCGCCTTTTCCTGAAGCTCCTCGCGGATGATGTCGTTGCAGAGTTCGACGCATTCATCGCAGATGAATACGCTCGGGCCGGCGATGAGCTTGCGCACCTCGTGCTGGCTCTTCCCGCAGAACGAGCAGTAGAGGATCTTGCTGCTTTCGCCCGTTCGGCCCTGTCGGTCGTCGCTCATGTTCTGCCTGGCTTTACCTGAAAACGCAGTGTGGAGCCACACCGCTGAATGGCGGCCCGAGGATAGCACGGCGTCCCGAGGCCCTGTCGGGCCCGGGACGCCGGGGTCATCGGAGTTTGTGAAGGCGGTCCGCGGAGGCTGCGGACATGGCCTCAGGTCGGCTGGACGGTGTCGTCCGGGCGACGCTCGAGGACCTGGTCGACCAGACCGTATTCCTTGGATGCCTGGGCGCTCTTGAAGTTGTCGCGCTCGGTATCGCGGGCGATCGTCTCGATCGGCTGGCCGGTGTGCTTGGCGAGGATCTCGTTCAGCTTCTGGCGCAGCGTCAGGATCTCACGGGCATGAATGTCGATGTCCGAGGCCTGGCCCTGGAAGCCGCCGAGCGGCTGGTGGATCATGACGCGCGAATTCGGCAGGGCGAAACGCTTGCCGGCCGCGCCCGACGCCAGCAGCAGCGCCCCCATCGAGGCGGCCTGGCCGACGCAGATCGTGCTCACGTCCGGCTTGATGTACTGCATGGTGTCGTAGATCGCCATGCCGGCCGTGACCACGCCGCCGGGCGAGTTGATGTAGAGGTTGATGTCCTTCTCGGGGTTCTCCGCCTCGAGGAAGAGCATCTGCGCGACGATCACGTTCGCCATGTGGTCGTCGATCGGACCGACCAGGAAGATCACCCGCTCCTTGAGAAGGCGCGAGTAGATGTCGTACGCGCGCTCGCCGCGGCTGGTCTGCTCGACCACCATCGGCACGAGGTTGAGGGCGTGGGGGCGGTTGTCCATGGGTCGCTGGATCTCTGATGTGTGCGGTCCGACCTAGCGTGGGGCCGGCCGGACCGCGACACAAGGCCTTACTGGCGGATCGCCTCGGCGAAGCTCATCGGCTGTTCGGTGTGCTCGGCGCGCTCGGCGATCCAGTCGATCACCTGCTCCTCCATCACGCGCGACTGCAGGCCCTGCATGAGGTTCTGGTCGTTGCGGTAGAGCTCGATGACCTGCTGCGGCTCCTCGTAGGTGGAGGCGATCAGGCGCATCGTCTCGTTGACTCGGCGCGGGTCGAGGCGCAGGTCATTGCGGCGGGCGATCTCGCCGACCAGCAGGCCCACCAGCACGCGCTTGCGCGCCGGCTCCTGGAACTCGGCTTCCATGCCTTCCGGCAGACCGCCCTGGTGCCCCTGGCGACGCGCGTTGTCCAGCGCCTGCGCGGCCATCGAACGGACCTCGTTCTCGATCAGGCGCGGCGGCAGCTCGACGTGCTCGTACGCGGCGATCAGCTGCTCGCCGACCTCGCGACGCAGGCGGTTCATCAGTGCGCCCTTGAGCTCGCGCTCGAGGTTGGCGCGGATCTCGGCGCGGAACTGCTCCGGATCGCCGCTCTTCACGCCGAAGCTACGGATCAGCTCGGCATCGACTTCCGGCATCACCGGCTCGGCGACGCGGTTGACCGCGACGTTCACCTGTACCGTCTTGCCGGCGAACTCGGCCACGCGCCACTCGGCGGGGAAGTCGACGTCGAACTGCTTGGCCTCGCCGGCCTTCAGGCCGATCAGGTTCTGCTCGATGGCCTCGAGCATCATGCCCGAGCCGATCACGTCGGCGCCGCGCTCGACGCCCTCGGCCGGGACGCGCTGCTCGCCCGCCTGCGACCAGGTCTCGAACTCGACGAGGTCGCCGGCCAGCGCACCGCGCTCGACGTCCTGCCAGGTGCGGCGCTGCATGCGCAGGTTCTCGATCATCGTGTCGATGTCGGCATCGGTCACCTCGGCGGTGTGGCGCACCACCTTGAGCTTGGACACGTCGATGTCGCCGAAGTCCGGCACCACCTCGAAGTTGGCGACGAAGGCGATGCTGCCGTCGTCCGCGGGCGTCGGCTCGATGCGCGGCGCGCCCGCGATCTGCAACTCGTTCTCGCGCACGGCATTGCGGAAGCTGTCGCCAAGCATCTGGTCGAGGATCTCGCTGCGGACCTGCTGGCCGAAACGCTGCTCGATCACCTTCGTCGGCACCTTGCCCGGACGGAAGCCCTTGAGCTTCGCGGTGCGGGCCATCTCGCGCAGGCGCGCGGAGACGGCCGAGTCGAGCTGGTCGGCCGGAAGGCTCAGGGTCATGCGGCGCTCAAGGCTGCCGACGGATTCGACCGAAACTTGCATATCCACTCCTGCGACCGCAGCGGCGCCACGGCACGTTATGTCTGACGGTTCCGACGGCGGCCGCAGCGGCCACGCGTCGTGTTAAGGAACGCGATAGTTTGGCGGATGTGCCGGTGGGGCGCTAGTTGCCCCCCATCGCCGGCCTCCGCCCGAGGCCGAGGCCCGGGCGAGAGCGGCCGGCCGAGCATGGGGTCGCCTCGGCCGCGGCCTGCCGTGGCGGCGCACCGGATCGCAAACGCCCAAGCGGCTATCGGGCGACGCCGCGGGGTTAGTGCCACGGAGGTGACCGAAAAGCCTCCATGCAGGCGCGGGACCGCCGCGGCCCATGCCTGATCCCGCGACGACGGTCTGATGCGAAATGACCGGTCATGGAACAGCCCGCGAGCGGATGTCGCAGCGCCTGGCCACGCGATCTTCAACGCGGCGGCGTGTGGGCCTAGCTTGCGTGGTGCGAAAGGCGGGACTCGAACCCGCACGCCTTGCGGCGCTGGAACCTAAATCCAGTGCGTCTACCAGTTCCGCCACTTTCGCGATCGTGACCACGTCCGCCGCAAAGAAAAAGCACCCGGGGTCGCCGGGTGCTTCGATTTGGTGGGCCGTCAAGGATTCGAACCTTGGACCTATTGATTAAGAGTCAACTGCTCTACCAACTGAGCTAACGGCCCGTGTTTTCAATTTTAGCAGCTCTTGCGGAACACGCAACCACAAAAGCGAAACTGGGGTGGCTGAGGGGACTCGAACCCCCGACATCTGGAATCACAATCCAGTACTCTAACCAACTGAGCTACAGCCACCATAAAGCTTCTTTGGCGGCCGTCATGCAGCAACAGCCCGCCGGTATTTTGTAACGCAACGCGCGACTGCGCGCTCATTCGCCGACGATTCCAAGTCAGCCTTGCCTGGCGCGCCCGGCAGGAATCGAACCTGCAACCACCGGCTTAGAAGGCCGGTGCTCTATCCGGTTGAGCTACGGGCGCCTGTCAGGGCGGAACCGTACGACCCGTCCGGACCGGGATTGGTCGGGGCAGAGGGATTCGAACCCCCGACCCTCTGGTCCCAAACCAGATGCGCTACCAGACTGCGCTATGCCCCGGCCGGTATCTTTCGTCGCGCGCCAGCGCCGCGAAAGAGTCGAGCATTCTCGACGGCCGCCGCCGCGGTGTCAATGCGGAGTCGCGCCGGGCGAGCCGGTATGCTCGGGACATCGAATTCTGCGGGAGACGTCATGCGAAGCGGCAATCCGGCCCTGAAGGCCTCCACCTTCCTCGACCTCGGCTCGGGCGCCGTCGTCTCCTCGCCGTCGGGCACCATGAGCCTCAACGGCACGGTGAACCGCACGGCGCTGCTGCTCGTGCTGACGCTGGGCGCGGCGCTGTGGCCCTGGAGCCAGCTTTTCGCCAATCCGGCGGCCATGAACCCGATGCCCTACGTGCTCGTCGGCGGCCTCGGCGGATTCGTCGTCGCGCTGGTGACGATCTTCAAGAAGACGTGGGCGCCCGTCACCGCACCGCTGTACGCGCTGCTGGAGGGCCTTTTCGTCGGCGCGATCTCGGCCGTGTTCGAGACGCGCTATCCGGGCATCGTGGTCCAGGCGGTCGGGCTGACCTTCGGCACGCTGGCGGCGCTGCTGCTGGCCTACCGCAGCGGACTGATCCGCGCGACGGACAACTTCAAGCTGGGCATCGTCGCGGCAACGGGCGGCATCGCCCTGCTCTACCTCGTCAACCTCGGCATGCGTCTGTTCGGCTTCGGCGGCTTCGGCTTCATTCACGAGAGCAGCACTATCGGCATCGTGTTCTCGCTGTTCGTGGTAACGATCGCCGCACTGAACCTGGTGCTGGATTTCGACTTCATCGAGCAGGGCGTCGAGGCCGGCGCGCCGAAGTACATGGAGTGGTACGCGGCGTTCGGTCTGCTGGTCACGCTGGTGTGGCTGTACATGGAGATCCTCCGGCTGCTGTCGAAGCTGCAATCGCGCCGCTGAGCCGGCCGCAACGAAAAAGGCCGCCCGGGGGGCGGCCTTTTTATGCGCGGGCGTCCGGGTCAGATGCGACCGGCGATCGCCTTGGCGAAGGACATGGTGTTGCCGGTGCCGCCGAGGTCGGGCGTCAGGGAATCCTTCGCCTCGAGCGTCGCGACGATCGCCTTGCGCAGGCGATCGGCCTCCTCGACCTTGCCGAGGTGGTCGAGCATCTGCGCGGCGCCGAGCAGCAGCGCGCAAGGATTTGCCTTGCCCTGTCCCGCGATGTCCGGGGCGGTCCCGTGCACGGCCTCGAAGATCGCCGCATCGGTGCCGATATTTGCGCCCGGCGCGAGGCCGAGGCCGCCGACGAGGCCGGCGCAGAGGTCGGAGATGATGTCGCCGAAGAGGTTCGTGGTGACGATGACGTCGAACTGCTCCGGCTTCATGACCAGCTGCATGCAGCAGTTGTCCACGATCATCTCGTTGCACTCGATGTCCGGATATTCCTGCGCGACGAGGCGGGCGGTCTTGAGGAACAGGCCCGACGTCGACTTCAGGATGTTCGCCTTGTGCACCACCGTGACCTTCTTGCGGCCGGTGCGGCGCGCGAGGTCGAAGGCGTAGCGCACGATGCGCTCGGAGCCGCGGCGCGTGACCTTCTGCGTGAGGACGGCCGTCTCGCCGTCCTCGGACACGGACTGGCCTTCGCCGATGTAGGCGCCTTCGGTGTTCTCGCGGACGGTGATCAGGTCGACGCCCGAAGCGAAGCGCGACTTCGTATTCGGGAACGAGATCGCCGGGCGCACGTTCGCGTACAGGTCGAAGCGCTTGCGCAGCTCGACGTTGATCGACGAGAAGCCCTCGCCGACCGGCGTGGTCAGCGGGCTCTTGAGGGCGATGCGGTTGCGACGGATCGACTCCATCGTCGCGGCCGGCAGCAGCTCGCCATGCTTCTCGAGCGCGACCAGGCCGGCATCGGCGAATTCATAGGACAGGCCGAGATTCATCGAATCCAGCACATGGAGCGTGGCGTCCATGATTTCCGGGCCGATGCCGTCGCCGCGGATGACCGTGATGGTTTGCGTCATTTCTGATTTCCGGGAAATGGCGCCCAACGGATGCATACGGCGCCGTATTAGAGCCCGTCATTATGCCGGAGGCCCGGGCTGGCTGCCCGGGCCTCCGTCTCGAACAGCCGCTTGAATCGCCGGGTCAGCCGTGGTCGTGGGCCGCCGGCGCCGCTTCGCCCTGCTCCAGCCGGTCGAGAAAATCGACAGCACGGCGCATGTGCGGGATGACGATCGAACCGCCGACCACCAGGCCGACCGAAAACGCCTCGAACATCTCGTCGCGCTTGACGCCCGCTTCCCTGCACTGGGCGACGTGGTAGCTGATGCAGTCATCGCAGCGCAGCACCATCGAGGCGACCAGGCCAAGCAGCTCCTTGGTCTTCACGTCGAGCGCGCCGGGCTGGTAGGTCTGCGTATCGAGCGCGAAGAAACGGCGGACGACCTGGTTCGGCTCGGCCAGGATCCGCTCATTCATGCGCTTGCGGAACGCGGTGAACTCGGCGACCCGATCCTTCTCGGTCGCGCCGCTCATGCGCGGCCTTCCAGCAGCGGCTCGAGGCCGCCCTTGCGGTGCAGCGCGATCATGTCGTCGTAGCCACCCACGTGGGTGTCATTGATGAAGATCTGCGGCACGCTCGTCCGGCCGGTCATCTCGGTCATTTTCCGGCGGATATCGGGATTGGTGTCGACCCGGACTTCCTCCCAGGTCTGGCCCTTGCTCTGCAGGAAATTCTTCGCCGCCACGCAGTAGGGGCAGACGGCGGTGGTGTAGATGACGATGTTCGCGGGGGCGCTCACAGGGACTCTCCGGTCGGGATCGCGGGACTATGGCGACCGCGAACGACCATTTCCACCCCTGGTGCCGGAACGCTGCGGCGCCGTGGAACGAAGCGGCGCTCGCGCGGTCGGACGCTTAACACTGGATTCACGCCTGCGGGCCGGCGCCACGGCATCCTCGCGATGCGCGGCACCGCCCGCGCCCAACGGGGAACCGCCTTGCTTCGCACCGCCCTGCTCACCGCCGGCCTCGTCACCGCGATCGCGCTGCCCGTCGCCGCGCAGGAAAACCGCCTGCCCGACATCGGCTCGTCCGCCGGCGGGCTCATCACGCCCGCGCAGGAGGCCGAATACGGCGCGATGACGCTCGCCCAGTTGCGCCATTACGACTACGTGCTCGAGGACCCGCTGATCGACAGCTGGCTCGACACGCTCGGCCACCGCCTCGCCGGCGCGAGCGACGACAGCCGCCGCAGTTACACCTTCTTCATGCTGCGAGAGCGGCAGATCAATGCTTTCGCGACGCTCGGTGGCTACATCGGCATGAACTCCGGGCTGGTGCTCGCGGCGGACCGCGAGGACGAGGTGGCCGGCGTGCTGGCGCACGAGATCTCGCACGTCACCCAGCAACACGTGCTGCGCAGCGTCGAGCGCGCCAAGCAGGATCAGCTGCCGATGGTGCTGGCGATGCTGGGCGCGATCGTGGTGGCGCAGCAGGCCGGCGGAAACTCATCCGGCGACGCGGCGCAGGCGGCAATCGTCACCGCGATGGGCCTCGCGCAGCAGCGGCAGATCAACTACACGCGCTCGAACGAGTCCGAGGCCGACCGCGTCGGCATGCAGGTGCTCTCGCGCAGCCGTTTCGATCCGACCGGCATGGCCGACTTCTTCGCCAAGCTGCAGGCGCGCTCGCGCGCCAACGAGGCCAGCCTGTTCGGCGAGACGCCGGATTACCTGCGCAGCCACCCGATGACGCTCACGCGCATCACCGAGGCCAAGGACCGCGCGGAGCGGCTGCGTGCGCGGCCGGAGTTCAGCGGCGGTTTCGGCGCTGACCATCCCCTGCTGCCCGGCGGCGTGCGGGTGGACGCGAGCACCGGCATGGGCCCGACCGGCCTGTTCGATTACGCCCGCGAGCGGCTGCGGGTACTCAGCGCCGACACTCCGGCGATGGCGATCCAGGAATACGAAGCCATCCGTCGCGCACGTGCGCTGACCGACGCCGAGCAGTACGGGCTGGCCGTCGCGCATCTCAGGGCGGGCCAGCCGAAGTCGGCGATGCCCCTGCTGACCGCGCTGGTCGAGCGCCGGCCTGCCGAGGCCTGGCCACAGCTCGCACTCGGGCAGGCGGAGGCCGCGAGCGGCAACGGGGCGGCGGCCGATGCCCGCTTCGAGGCCCTGCTGGCCAAGACCCCGGCCAGCCGCGCCGTGGCACTGACCTACGCGCAGGTGCTGGGCGAGCGCAGCGGCGCGGCGGCCGGCAAGCGCGCGCAGGCGATCCTTAGGCCGCTGATGGGCTCGCTCGCCGACGACCCGGTGTTCCAGCGCACCTTCGCCCGCGCCAGCGAGAGCGCCGGCGACCCCGTCCGCGCGGGCGAGGCGCATGCCGAGGCGGCCTACCTCAGCGGGCGGCCGGAACTGGCGCTCGCGCAGCTCAACACGCTCAAGAAGCGCGACGACCTCGACTACTACGCGCGCGCCCGCATCGACGCGCGCATCGCCGCCATCACGCCGACGGTGCTGGAACTGCGCCGCCAGGGCATCCGCGACGACGACCTGCGCCGCTGACGACTGTCATCGCGCTGTAACCGGGCGGTAGTGTAGTGACCGCGTCCGAACAGCCCGGTAGCCGCGTGCACAAGCGCATCCTCATCGTCGAAGACGAGCCCGCGATCCGCGACATGGTCGCCTTCGCCCTGCGCAAGGGCGAGTTCGAACCCGTCCATGCCGGCGACGCGCGCCAGGCGCAGGAAGCCATCGCCGAGCGCGTGCCCGACCTGATCCTGCTGGACTGGATGCTGCCGGGCAGCAGCGGGCTGGAGCTCGCGCGGCGCTGGCGGCGCGAGTCGCTGACCCGCGAGGTGCCGATCATCATGCTCACCGCGCGCGGCGAGGAGAACGACCGCGTGGGCGGGCTGGAGGCCGGCGTCGACGACTACGTGGTCAAGCCGTTTTCCGCCCGCGAGCTGCTCGCACGCATCCGCGCCGTGCTGCGGCGCACCCGCGAGGACGACGAGGACGGCTCGATCGCCATCGGCGACCTGCGCATAGACGGCGCCGCGCACCGCGTGATGGCGCGTGTCGAGGGCGCCGAGCAGCCGGTGCAGATCGGCCCGACCGAATACCGTCTGCTGCACTTCTTCATGACGCATCCGGACCGCGTCTATACCCGCTCGCAGCTGCTCGACCACGTGTGGGGCGGCAGCGTCTACGTCGAGGAACGCACCATCGACGTGCACATCCGTCGCCTGCGCAAGACGCTGGAGCCGCACGGGCTCGACGGCATGGTGCAGACGGTGCGCGGCGCCGGCTACCGGTTCTCCGCTTCGCCGGAGGGCTGAGAATGGCCCGGGCCGCCCGTCGACCGGCGGCGTTTAGACTGCGGGACATGTCCAGTGCCCGCTCCGCTTGGCTGCGCACGATCGGCCTGCTGGCGCTGCCGGCGGCCATCGGCCTGCTCGCGGGCGCGACGCTGGGGCGGCCCGAACTTGGCGTGGCCTGCGGCGCCCTCGCTGCGCTGGGCTGGCACATGTGGCGCATGCGCCGGCTGGTCGCCCGGCTGACCTCGACCCGGCGAGCGCGGCCCGACGGGTCGCGGGACTTCTACGGGGACATCGAGCGCCTGCTGCATCGCCGGCAAACCAGTGCGCGCCTGCGCAAGCGCCGGCTGGTCACGATGCTGCGCGCCTATCGCGCCGCGGCGACGGTGCTGCCTGATGCGGTCATCGTGGTCGAGCGCGACACGCAGCGCATCGTCTGGTTCAACGAGGCAGGCACGACGCTGCTGGGCCTGCGCTATCCGCCGGACATCGAAGCGTCGATCGTCGAGCGCCTCCCGGGGCTGCCGCTGGCCTCCTGGCTGGCCCGCGGGCGCAACGCCGAGCCTCTCGACATACCCTCGCCGCTCGATCCGGCGGTGACGCTCAGCCTTCGCCTGCTGCCGTACTCGGAGGAGCTGTGGCTGCTGGTCGCGCGCGACGTCAGCCGCCTGCTGCAGCTCGAGCAGATGCGGCGCGATTTCGTGGCCAATGTGTCGCACGAACTGCGTACGCCGCTGACGGTGCTGCACGGCTACCTCGACATGCTGGACCCGGCCGAGCAGCCGGAATGGGCGCCGATGATCGACGAGATGCAGCGGCAGTCTGCCCGCATGGCGCAGCTGGTCGAGGACCTGCTGACGCTGTCGCGACTGGAATCGCGCGCCGAGCTGCCCAACGACGAGGTGGTGCCTATGGCGGGCATGCTCGCCGCGCTGCGCCGGGAGGCGCTCGCGCTCAGCCAGGGCCGGCATGAGATCGACGTGGTCGACGATGCCTGCGTCGACCTGCAGGGCTCGCCCAAGGAACTGCACAGCGCGTTCTCCAACCTCGTCGCCAATGCGGTGCGCTACACGCCGGCCGGCGGCCGCATCCGCGTGTCGTTCGCGCGCGAGGCGGATGCGGACGGCGGCGTGGGCGTTGCGCTGTCTGTCACGGACACCGGCTACGGCATTCCCGCCACGCACCTGCCGCGCATCACCGAGCGCTTCTACCGCGTGTCCAACAGCCGCTCGCGCGAGAGCGGCGGCACCGGGCTCGGGCTGTCCATCGTCAAGCACGTGCTCGCCCTGCACCAGGCGCGGCTGGAGATCCGCAGCGAGGTCGGCAGCGGCAGCACGTTCTCCTGTCATTTCGGCGCCGCGCGCGTGCGCACGCGGCGTCCACTGGAGCATTTCGCATGAGTTCCGCCGTCGAGAACGACGACCTGCTGCGCGAGCCATCGCTTTACTTCAACCGCGAGCTGTCGCAGCTGGACTTCAACTTCCGCGTGCTGGCGCAGGCGCAGGACCCGTCGGTGCCGCTGCTGGAGCGCCTGCGCTACCTGTGCATCAGCTGCACCAACCTCGACGAATTCTTCGAGATCCGCGCCGGCACGCTGCAGCACGCGCAGCAGCTCGGCCTCGCGGCCGGCCCAGACGGGCTGGTGCCGTCGGCGACGCTGGCGCGTATCCACGAGCGCTCCGCGGATCTCGTGCAGGCGCAGTACGAATGCTGGAACGACGTGCTGCGCCCGGCGCTGTCCGATGCCGGCGTGCGCGTGCTGCATCGCGACAGCTGGACCGATGCGCAGACCGAGTGGCTGCGCGGCTACTTCCTCGACGAGATCCTGCCGGTGCTGTCGCCACTGGGGCTCGATCCGGCGCATCCGTTTCCGAAGATCCTCAACAAGTCGCTCAACATCGTGGTGGTGGTCGAAGGCCGCGATGCATTCGGGCGCGCCGGCCACCTCGCCATTGTGCGCGCGCCGCGCTCGCTGCCGCGGATCATCCAGCTGCCCGAGGCGATCTCCGGCGGCGCCAGCGATTTCGTATTTCTGTCGGCAGTGCTGTCGGCCTTCGTCGACGAGCTCTTCCCGGGAATGGAGGTCAAGGGTGCGTACCAGTTCCGCGTCACGCGCAACTCGGAGTTGCTGGTCGACGAGGAAGAGGTCGAGAACCTCGCGCTCGCACTGAAGGACGAGCTGCTCGGCCGCGGCTACATGCGCGCGGTGCGTCTGGAAATTGCGGAGCAGTGCCCGCCCGATATCGTCGCGCTGCTGCTGGAGAACTTCGACCTCGACGAGAGCGCCGTCTATCGCATCAACGGGCCGGTGAACCTCAATCGCGCCATCCAGGTGTACGACCTGGTCAGGCGCCCCGACCTCAAGTTCCCGCCGTTCACCCCGCGCGTGCTGCCGGGCACCGACGCGATGTTCGAAACCATCGCGTCGCACGACGTGGTGCTGCACCACCCGTTCGATTCGTTCTCGCCAGTACTCGAGCTGATCCGGCAGGCGGCCGAGGACCCGCACGTACTCGCGATCAAGCAGACGCTCTACCGCGCCGGCAAGGACTCGCCCATCGTCGAGCACCTGATCCAGGCGGCGCGCAACGGCAAGGACGTCACCGTCGTGGTCGAGTTGCGCGCACGCTTCGACGAGGAGGCGAACCTCGGCCTGGCCGATCGCCTGCAGGCCGCTGGCGTGCAGGTCGTCTACGGCGTGGTGGGCTACAAGACGCACGCGAAGATGATGCTGATCGTGCGCCGCGAAGGCTCGAAGCTCTGCCGCTACGTTCACCTGGGCACGGGCAACTACCACTCGGGCACGGCGCGCGCGTACACCGACATCGGCCTGCTGACGGCGGATGCGGACATCGGCCACGACGTGCACCTGATTTTCCAGCAGATCTCCGGCCTCGCGCCGTCGCTGGAGCTCAAGCGCATGCTGCAGGCACCGTTCACGCTGCACAGCGGGATGCTGATGCGCATCGAGCGCGAGGCGCGAAACGCCAAGGCCGGGCTGCCGGCACGCATCGTTGCCAAGATGAACGCGCTCAACGAGCCGCAGGTGATTCGCGCGCTCTACAAGGCTTCGCAGGCCGGCGTGCGCATCGACCTGATCGTGCGCGGCGCCTGCTCGCTACGGCCGGGCGTACCGGGCGTATCGGAGAACATCCGCGTGCGTTCGATCGTCGGCAGATTCCTCGAGCATTCGCGCGTCTACTGGTTCGAGAACGGCGGCGAGCCGGAACTGCTCTGCGGCAGCGCGGACTGGCTCGAGCGCAACCTGCTGCGGCGCGTGGAAACCGGCTTCGTCATCGTCGACCCGCGCGTCGCGCGTCGCGTGCACGCCGAGGCGCTGGAGAACTACCTGGCCGACAACTGCAATGCATGGGAGCTGATGTCCGACGGCCACTACGAGCGCGTGGCGCCGGCCGAAGGCGCGGCGCCGCACTCGGCGCAGATGAAGCTCCTGCATAAAATCTGCGGATGAATGGCCTCCTCCACACCGCCCGCCTTCCGTTGAAGGACGGCGACCTGCTCGCCGCCGTCGACATCGGCTCCAACAGCTTTCACATGGTGGTGGCCAGCTATCTGCTGGGACAGCTGCGCATCGTCGATCGCATCAAGGAGACGGTGCGATTGGCCGAGGGCCTCGACGGCAAGGGCGGGCTCGATCCGGCGGTGCGCGAGCGCGCGCTGGAATGCCTCGCGCGCTTCGGCCAGCGCCTGCGCGACATCCCGCCCTCGCACGTGCGTGCGATCGCGACCAATACGGTGCGGCGGCTGTCGATGCCGCAGGCGTATCTGACGCCAGCCGAAAGCGCGCTCGGGCACCCGATCGAAGTCGTCTCCGGCCGCGAGGAGGCGCGCCTGGTCTATCTCGGCGTCGCGCACGAACAACCGCCCAAGCCGGGCCACCTGCGGCTGGTGATGGACATCGGCGGCGGCTCGACCGAATTCATTATCGGCAGCGGCTTCGAGGCGATCGAGCGCGAGAGCGTGCAGGTCGGCGCGATCGCCACCACACGCCGCTTCTTTCCCGACGGCCGCCTGTCCAAGCGCCAGTGGCGCCAGGGCATGGCGGCGGTGCGCGCGGAGCTGCAGCAGTTCACCGGCACCTACCGCTCGCTGGGCTGGAACGAGGCGCTGGGCTCGTCGGGCACCGCGCGTGCGCTCGGCGAGATCTGCGCGGCGATGAAGCTCACCAAGGGCGCAATCACCGCCGAAGCCCTGCCGCAGCTGCGCGACCGCCTGCTCGCCGCCGGCCACGTCGACGACATCGACCTGCCCGGCCTGTCGGACGAGCGCCGCCCGATCATCGCGGGCGGGCTGATGGTGATGGAAGCGGCCTTCGACGCGCTCGGCCTGACGCGCCTCGCGGTCAGCAAGGCCGCGATGCGGGAGGGCATCCTGCACGACATGATCGGCCGCGGCGGCTCCGACGACCCGCGCGAGGCGTCGGTGACCGCGCTGACCGAGCGCTATGGCATCGACCGCGCGCAGGCCGAGCGCGTGGAGCGCAGTGCGCTGCGCCTGTTCGACCAGGTCGCGCAGGACTGGGCACTGGATGCGGACGATCGCCTCATGCTGATCCGCGCCGCGCGCCTGCACGAGCTCGGCCTCGCCATCGCGCACAGCAAGTACCACCTGCACGGCGCGTACGTGATCGAGAATTCCGACATCGCCGGCTTCTCGCAACAGCAGCAGCAGTTCCTCGCGGCGCTGGTGCGCACGCATCGCCGCCGCGTGCACAAATCCGATTTCGATGCCCTGCCCGACCGCCTTCTGCCGGCCGCACGACGCCTCGCGGCGCTGCTGCGCGTAGCCGTCGTCCTGCACCGCGCGCGCGATTCCGACCCGATTCCGGAACTGGGCGCGCGCGCCGGGAAGGACGGCCTGGTGCTGACGCTCGCCGCGCGCTGGTACGACCGCCGGCCGCTGCTCAAGGCGGACCTGCAGGGCGAGCAGGCGTACTTCCCGGGGCTCGGCATGACACTGGAGATCGAGGCGCACTGACGGGAATGCCCGCGGCGCATGCCGCGGGCGTTGTCTCCCAGTGTCAGTCTGTTCGAGTCGCCGACTGGCCGCCCAGGCGGTACCAGTCGTAGTGACGCGTGACGATCATGATGCCGGCAAGGATCGCGAACAGCAGGCCCGAGCCGAGCATCAGAGCGCTGTTCTCCGAGATCAGGAGGCCGTAGAGCGCGGCGTACAGAAGCGCCAGCATCGTCGCGAAGGCCGTTCCGCGCAGCGCGCTGCGCAGTACCGCGCTCAGGTAGAAGCCGATCAGCCCGATGCAGGCGAGGCTCGCCGCCACGTAGGCGATGTCGAAGCCCACGTGCTCGCTCAGGCTTACCAGCAGGAGGAAGAAGATCACCAGCGCGAGGCCCACCAGACCGTACTGGACCGGGTGGATCGGCAGCTGCTTGACCGCCTCGAACATGAAGAACCCGACGAATGTCAGCACGACGAACAGCACGCCGTACTTGGTCGCGCGGTCGGCGCGCGTGTACGCGTCGACGGGGTCGGCCAGCACGACGCCGAGCCGCTCCAGCCCGCCGTCGCCGGCCGCCTGCGCGCGCGAGGCATCACCGAACGGGGCGGCCGACGCGCCTGCCAGGTACTGGCGCTGCGCGTCGGTGGCCACGGACGCGATCTGCCACTCGGCCTTGAAGCCCGTGCCCGACACCGAACTGCGCCACGGCGACTTGCCCTGGAAGCTCGGATGCGGCCAACGCGAGGACAGCGCGATGCGGTTGCGCTTGCCGATCGGCACGATCGCGAGCGATTCCGTGCCCGCCAGTTGCACGTCGAGCCGAGCCTGGAAGGCCAGCCGCTCGCCCGGCTGTGGGCGGTCAAGCAGCGCATGCACGCCGCTGCCCTCGCGCACCCCGGAGCCTTCGCGCAGCGCGACGTCGGCGCCCTCCACCCGCAGCCGCGGCGTGCCCTGCAGACCGCGCACATCGGCGATCGCATAGCCGAGCACCGGCGTACCGACAATGCGCTCGGCGCCGGGCGCGGCGACGTCGGGAATGCGCACGTCGAAGTCGGCGGCCAGCACGCCCGCCCATTCGTAGACCGCCACCTCGTAGAGGCCGCGCTTACGCGTGGAAGGGGCGAGCGGGCCCGAGGCGTCGAGGCGCGTGGGGAAGAACGTCCAATGCGACGCCTGCCGCCGGCGTACGGTGCGCACGACGCCGTCGCGCCCCGTTTCCTCGACGTCGACCAACTCCGAATAGGGCACCGTGAGCACGGGGCCCGTCACCGCCTGCGCGCCGGCGTAGGCGCGTACGACGTCCGCAACCGCCTCGCGCCGGTAGGCCGCGCGCTCGGTGATCACCGCATTCACCATCGCCAGCGGGATCAGGATGACCAGCGTCATCACCGCCACCAGCACCATCTTCAGCCAGATCCGCATCGCACCGCTCCGTGGAAGAGGCGGCCACTGTCGCGTCGCGACGTGCGCCGGCGATGGCCGGACGGTGAAGCGGGTATGAAGTCAGCCGGGCAGCACGAGGCGCGCTTCGGTGCCGCCGCCATCGCGCGGCAGAAGCTGGGCGGCGGCGCCGTGCAGGTCGGCGACTTCCGCGACGAAGCACAGCCCGAGCCCGCTGCTGCGGCTGCCGCCGTCCGGACGCGGCAGCGAGTAGAAGCGCTCGAATACGCGGCCGGCGGCGTAATCCGGCACGCCGGCGCCGCGGTCGAGCACGCGGATCGCCAGAGCGCCGTCCGCATGTTCGGCCCGCAATTCGATCGACGCGCCCTGCGGCGAAAAGTCCGACGCGTTCTCGACGAGGTTGGCCACCGCCTGTCGCAGCAGGAACGCATCGCCGCGCGGCGGCGCCAGGCCATCGTCGACGCGGACGGATAGCGTCTGGCCGCGTCTGCGCAGCGTTTCCCGGCAATCGCCGGCCACGTCCTGCAGCAGCGCGCTCACGTCGATCGGCATGGCGTCGTCGAGCTTCTGCCGATGCTCGACGGCCGCCAGCGCGAGCAGCTTGTCGATCATCTGTGCGAGGCGTTCGCTCTGCGCGCGGATGCCGGCGACGAACTCCGCGCGATCGGCTTCGGGCATCGGACGCTCCAGCAGCTCGGCGCTGGCGCGGATCGCGGCGAGCGGGCTCTTCATCTCATGCGTCAACGAATGCACGTACTGCTCGACGTACTGCTTGCCCTCGAGCCGCGCGCGCATCGTTTCCAGCGCGCGGCCGAGTTCCGCGAATTCGCCGGCGGTTTCGGGCAGCGTGGCGCGCTCACCCGCCGTGACCGCCTGCGCATAGCGGCGCAGCAGCCCCAGCTGGCGCGACAGCCACCACGCCGCCGCGATGCCGGTCAGCAGCGCGACGCCCAGCAGCAGCGCGCCCCAGCGGCCGATGATCGACTGGCTGCGCTCGATGAAGGGCTGCAGCACGCGATTTGGCTTTGCGACGGTGAGTACGCCGATGATGCGGCCCTGCGCGTCGCGCACCGGCGCGGCCACGTGCATCACGCTCGACTGCGGATTATTCGGGTCATCCAGCGTTGAGCGCGCGCCGTAGCGCCCGCGCAGGGTCAGGTAGACGTCGTTCCAGCGCGAGTAGTCGCGGCCCACGTCGCGCCCCGTGCTGTCGAAAACGACGGTGCCGCGTGCATCGGTGACGTAGATGCGGTAGGTCGCCGTGCGCTTGGGAAAGCCCCAGATCGCGGCGCCCGGGTCGCGCCCGTGGAGCGCGCGCACCCGCTGCGCGAAGCGGCCGTCGGCGATGCGACCCGCGGCGAAGTCGTCCGCGGCGAGCTCGGCCAGCACGTTGGCGGTGTCGACCAGCGTGTCTTCCATCGCCTGCCGGACGCCGGGCTTTACCTCGGCCACGAACACGCGCGTCACCAGCAGGCCGGCCAGCGCGACGATGGCGAAGTAACCCAGGAAGATGCGCAGGCCGATGCGCATGTCAGTCCACGTGCAGCGAGTAGCCGAGCCCGCGCTGGGTGCGGATGGGATCGGCCTCGGCATCGACCTCGCGCAGTTTGGCGCGCAGCGTCTTGATGTGGGTGTCGACGGTACGGTCGGTGCTGTCGCTGTCGGTTCCCCAGACGCGGTCCATCAGCTGCGCGCGCGAGAGGATCGCGCCCGGCCGCTGCAGCAGCGCGGCCAGCAGGCCGTACTCGTAGCGGGTGAGGTCGAGCGCGCGGCCGCGCCAGCTGATGCGATGGCCCTCGGCGTCGTGCACGAATGCGCCGCTCGGCGCCGCGCCACGCGCACGTCGCAGCACGGCGCGCACGCGCGCCACCAGCTCACGTGGCGAAAAGGGCTTGGCGACGTAATCGTCGGCGCCGATCTCGAATCCGAGCACGCGGTCGGCCTCGGCGTCGCGCGCGGTGAGGAAGATCACCGGCAGGTCGCGCCCGCGGCGCAGCTCGCGGCAGAGCGCGAAGCCGCCCATGTCCGGCAGGCCGACGTCGAGGATGGCGAGGTCGTGCCGGCGTGCCGCGGCCAGGCGGAGCGCGTCGCGGCCCGTAAGCGCGTGCTCGACCTCGAAGCCGTCCTCGCGCAGCGCGAACTCGACCGTCCTGGCGATCGCGCTCTCGTCCTCGACCAGCAGGATCCGCCCCATTCGTGCCTCCGTAAGTTGCCGGCGCCAGTGTGCCATCGCCGGTCCGCGTACCCTATCGGCATGAACTACCGCCACACCTTCCACGCCGGCAACCATGCCGACGTGCTCAAGCACGCCGCCCTGCTGGAGCTCTGCGACGCGCTCTGCGCCAAGCCGGCCCCGCTGTTCGCGCTGGATACCCATGCCGGGCGCGGGCTCTATTTCCTCAACGACCCGCAGGCGCAGCGCACGCAGGAGGCGCAGGGCGGCATCGGCCGCTTCGACGGTGCCACCGCGCCCGCGCCGCTGCGCCGCTACCTGTCGGCCATCGCCGCCTGCCGCCGCGCGCACGGCCTGCAGTCGTATCCCGGCTCGCCGTGGCTGCTCGCGCATGCGCTGCGCGCGCAGGACCGCATCGCCTGCTGCGAACTGCAGCCCGACGAGGCGACGGAGCTGCGATCGCGCGTGGGCGACGACCCGCGCGTGGGCGTGCACCAGCGCGACGGCTACGCCGCGATGCGCGCGCTGCTGCCGCCGCGCGTCGGCGACGAGCGCTTCAACCGCGGGCTGGTGCTCATCGACCCGCCGTACGAGGCGCAGCTGGCCGAGTACGACGAGGCCTTCTCGGCCCTGCGCGAGGCCATGGGCCGCTGGCCGCAGGCAACGTACGCGCTCTGGTATCCGATCAAGACCCGCCGCGCGCTGCAGTCGATGTACCGCCGCGCGGCGACCATCCCGGCCAGGTCGGTGATGGTGGCCGAGCTGCTGGTGCGCCGCGACGACTCGCCGCTGCGCATGAACGGCAGTGGCCTGCTGCTGCTCAACGCACCTTGGAAATTCGACGAGCGCCTGCGCGCCTTGCTGCCGGCGCTGACCCAGGCGCTCGGCGAGGATGCGGGCGCCGGCTGGCGCATGGACTGGCTGAAAGCACCCGAATGATCACCGCACGGTCCCACACCGGCCGTATGCGACACTCGGCGCCCACTTTCCAGACCTGAAGACCCATGGCCGGCGCCAGCCTCCTCGCCCTGCTCGACGACATCACGACCGTCCTCGACGACGTTGCCGCCATGACCAAGGTGGCGACCAAGAAGACCGCGGGCGTGCTCGGCGACGACCTCGCGCTCAACGCGCAGCAGGTGCAGGGCATCCGCGCCGACCGCGAGCTGCCGGTGGTCTGGGCGGTCGCCAAGGGCTCGCTGGTCAACAAGGCCATCCTGGTACCGGCCGCGCTGCTGATCAGCGCGTTCGCGCCATGGGCGGTGACCCCGCTGATGATGGTCGGCGGCGCCTATCTCTGCTACGAGGGCGTGGAGAAGCTCGCGCACCGCTTCCTACATCCGAAGGACGAGGACGAGAAGGCGCACGCCGAGCTCCGCGCCGCCGTTCAGGACGAGAACGTCGACATGGTCGCGTTCGAGAAGGACAAGGTGAAGGGCGCGATCCGCACCGACTTCATCCTGTCGGCGGAGATCATCGTGATCAGCCTCGGCACCGTCACCGGCCGGCCGGTGATGACGCAGCTGGCCGTTCTGGCCGCGATCGCGCTGGTGATGACGGTGGGCGTCTACGGCCTGGTCGGCGGCATCGTGAAGCTCGACGACATGGGCCTGGCGCTCGCGCGTCGTGGCGGCACGGCCAGCCGCTCGATCGGCCGCGGCCTGGTAAGCGCGGCACCGCTGCTGATGAAGTTCCTGGCGATCGCCGGCACCGTTGCGATGTTCCTGGTCGGCGGCGGCATCCTCGTGCACGGCGTGCCGGCGCTGCATCACATCATCGAGCCGTACACGGCGCGCGCCGGCGGTGGGCTGCTGTCGATGGCCTTCGATGCCGCGGTGGGCATCGTCGCCGGCATCGTCGTGCTGCTCGCGGTGCAGGCGTTCTCGAAGCTGCGCGGCCGCCGCTGAACACGCAACGCCGGTTAGCCGGAGGTCGGCCAACCGCCGCCATCTGACGGAGATATCACGGCGAATGGGGATGATGCGGGCGCATGGCCGCTCGCGAACGTCTCCCGCCCTGGCACGAGCACCATCGCCTGGCCAACGGCCGCGAGGTGCTGATCCGACCGATCCGTCCCGAGGACGCCGAACCGCTGCGCGCGGGTTTCGCGTTGCTCGAGCCCGAGTCGCTGCGGGCGCGGCTGGCCGGCGGCCGGGATCTCGGGACGGCCGATGCCGGCCGCGTGGCGCGGCCGAATCCGCGCACCGAATTCACGCTGGTGACGACGGATCTCGAAGGTCCGGGCGAGGCGGTGATCGCGGCGGTCGCGCACGTGCGCACCGACCCGGCCGCGCACGAGGGTGCCTTCATCCTGCTGGTCAGCCGCTTCATCACCGGACTGGGCATGCGGCGCTACCTGCTCACGCGGATCGTCAAATGGGCGCGCAGCCGCCGGCTGGGGCTGCTGCGGGGCGAACTGCCGCGCGATCCTGCCCTGCTGGACCTCGCGTCCTCGCTCGGCTTCCAGCTCGACGACGCGACCACCGACGCCGCGCTCGTCCAGGTCTCGCTCACCCTGCCCGCGCGATGAGCTTCGCGCAGGCTGTGCGACCGGCTTGCGTAGAATCGCGCGCCTGATGCCTGCCCCTCTCCTTCCCGCCCCGCCGCTGCCCAAGGCCGGCCAGCAGCGCGCCTGGTGGCGCGCGCCCGCCTCGCCTTCGGCCCTTGCCTTCCACATCGCCGCCGCCGCGACCGCGCACGACGGCCCGCTGCTCGCGATCACCCGCGACAACCAGTCCGCGCACCAGCTCGAAGGCGACCTGCGCACGCTGCTGGGTGCGCGCGCCGGCGTCGAGGGCGACGTCCCCGTGCTCGCCTTCCCCGATTGGGAAACGCTGCCCTACGACGCCTTCAGCCCGCATCCCGACATCGTCAGCCAGCGCCTGGCGACACTGCACCGCCTGCCGCCGCTCAAGCGCGGCGTGGTGGTGCTGCCCGTGCAGACGCTGATGCAGCGCCTCGCGCCGCCGCGGCACGTGGTGGGCGGCAGCTTCGACGTGCGCGTGGGCCAGCGGCTCGACATGGACGCCGAGAAGCGGCGCCTCGAATCGGCCGGCTACCGCCACGTCCCGCAGGTTCTCGACCCGGGCGACTTCGCCGTGCGCGGCGGCCTGCTCGACGTCTACCCGATGGGCGCCGATCAGCCCTACCGCATCGAGCTGCTCGACGACGAGATCGACACCATCCGCGTGTTCGATCCCGAGTCGCAGCGATCGCTGGAGAAGATCGAGCGCATCCACCTGCTGCCTGGCCGCGAGCTTCCGCTCGACGAGGCGTCGCTGAAGGGCGCGCTGGAACGCCTGCGCGAGCGCTTCGACGTCGACACGCGGCGCAGCTCGCTCTACCAGGACCTCAAGTCCGGGCTCGCACCGAGCGGCGTGGAGTACTACCTGCCGCTGTTCTTCGACGAGACGGCGACGCTGTTCGACTACATGCACGAGAACGTGCTGCCCGTGGTCACCGAAGGCAGCTTCGAGGCGGCCGAGCACTTCTGGACGCAGACCGGCGACCGCTACGAGCAGCGCCGCCACGACGTCGAGCGCCCGGTGTTGCCGCCGTCCGAGCTGTACCTCGCGCCCGACGCGCTGCGCGGCATCTTCAACGAGACCTCGCGCATCGAAGTCTGCGGCGCCGAGCACGCGCAGCTCGACCGCGCGCAGCCGCTGGGCGACCAGCCGGCGATGCCGCTGCCGCTCGCGCCGCGCGATCCGGCCGCCGCCGACTCGCTGAAGTCGTTCCTTGCCGCCTATCCGGGCGACGTCCTGATCGCCGCGGATTCGGCCGGCCGCCGCGAGGCGCTGCTGGAGTTGCTCGACGCCGTCGGCCTCAAGCCCGCCGTGCTGCCCGACTGGACCGCGTTCTACGAGCGCGGCCCGGCCACCAAGGAGGCGCCGGCCGACGTCCAGCCGGCCGAGAAGCTGTTCGCCATCGCCGTCGCTGCGCTCGACGACGGCTTCGCGATCTCGACGCCGACCTTCACCGTCCTCACCGAGCGCCAGCTGTTCCCCGAGCGCGCCTCGCAGCCGCGTCGTCGCAAGCGGGTGGGTCGCGAGCCCGAAGCCATCATCCGCGACCTCGGCGAACTCACGGAAGGCGCGCCGATCGTCCACGAGGATCACGGCGTCGGCCGTTACCGCGGCCTCGTCACCCTCGACGTCGGCGGCACGCCGGGCGAATTCCTCGACATCGAGTACGCCAAGGGCGACCGGCTCTACGTTCCCGTCTCGCAACTGCACCTCATCAATCGCTACTCCGGTGCGTCCGAAGAAACCGCACCGCTGCATTCGCTCGGCGGCGAGCAGTGGCAGAAGGCGAAGAAGAAGGCGGCGGAGAAGGTCCGCGACGTGGCGGCCGAGCTGCTGGAGATCCAGGCCAAGCGCCAGGCGCGCGCGGGCCTCGCGATCGACGTCGACCGCAGCATGTACGAGCCCTTCGCCGCCGCGTTCCCGTTCGAGGAAACGCCGGACCAGGCGGCCGCGATCAGCGCCGTGGTGCGCGATCTGCAGAGCAGCCAGCCGATGGACCGCGTGGTCTGCGGCGACGTCGGTTTCGGCAAGACCGAAGTCGCCGTGCGCGCCGCGTTCACCGCGGCCGCGGGCGGCAAGCAGGTCGCGCTGCTGGTGCCCACGACGCTCCTCGCGGAGCAGCACTACCGCAACTTCCGCGACCGCTTCGCCGACTGGCCGATCCGCGTCGAGGTGCTGTCGCGCTTCAAGTCGAAGAAGGAGATCGCGGCGGAGCTGGAGAAGGTCGCCGAGGGCAAGATCGACGTCATCGTCGGCACGCATCGCCTGTTGCAGCCCGACGTGCGCTTCAAGGACCTGGGCCTCGTCATCGTCGACGAGGAGCAGCGCTTCGGCGTGCGCCAGAAGGAGGCGCTGAAGGCGCTGCGCGCCAACGTGCACCTGCTCACGCTGACCGCGACGCCGATCCCGCGCACGCTCAACATGGCCATGGCCGGCCTGCGCGATCTCTCGATCATCGCGACGCCGCCTGCGCATCGCCTCGCCGTGCAGACCTTCGTCGTGCCCTGGGACGACGCGCAACTGCGCGAGGCCTTCCAGCGCGAGCTCTCGCGCGGCGGCCAGGTGTATTTCCTGCACAACGACGTCGAAAGCATCCTGCGGATGCAGCGCGAGCTGCAGGAGCTGGTGCCCGACGCACGCATCGGCGTCGCGCACGGGCAGATGCCGGAGCGCGAGCTCGAGAAGGTGATGCTCGACTTCCACAAGCAGCGCTTCAACGTGCTGCTGTCGACGACGATCATCGAGTCGGGCATCGACATCCCGAACGCGAACACCATCATCATCAACCGCGCCGACAAGTTCGGCCTGGCGCAGCTGCACCAGCTGCGAGGCCGCGTCGGCCGCTCGCACCATCGCGCCTACGCCTACCTCGTGATTCCCGACCGCAAGGCGATCACCGAGGACGCGCGCAAGCGCCTCGACGCGATCAGCGCGATGGACGAGCTGGGCGCGGGCTTCACCCTGGCCACGCACGACCTCGAGATCCGTGGCGCGGGCGAACTGCTCGGCGAGGAGCAGAGCGGCCAGATGGCGGAGGTCGGCTTCAGCCTGTACACCGAGCTGCTCGAGCGCGCGGTGCGCTCGATCCGCCAGGGCAAGCTGCCGGATGTCGACATGGTCGAGGCGCGTGGCGCCGACGTCGAGCTGCACATCCCCGCGCTGATTCCCGACGACTACCTGCCCGACGTGCACACGCGCCTGACGCTCTACAAACGCATCAGCGGCGCTCGCAACGCCGAGGAACTGCGCGAGCTGCAGGTGGAGATGATCGACCGCTTCGGCCTGCTTCCCGATGCCGCGAAGAACCTGTTCGCGATCGCCGAGCTCAAGCTCGACGCCACCGAACTGGGCATCCGCAAGCTGGAGATGGCAGAGAGCACCGGGCGCGTGCAGTTCGCCGAGAAGCCGAACGTCGACCCGATGGCCATCATCAAGCTCATCCAGGGCCAGCCCAAGCTCTACCGCATGGACGGTCCGGACAAGCTCAAGCTGTCGCTGGACCTGCCCGAGGCCGCCCAGCGCATCGCCGCCGCCCGTGGCCTGCTGATCACGCTGGCCGCGCGCTGACATGACCTGCGTCACATGCAACGACGCTCGGGACGCGGTCTGATGCACCGGATCCGGTTTGGGGAAACCGTCATGCGCCGCTTCATGTTCCGGCTCGCCGTGCTCTCCGCCCTCGTGCTGCTCGCCGGCTGCGTCTCGCGGCCGGTGGCCGAGGACGGCGCGACCTACGTGGTGGTGCGTCACGCCGAGAAGGCGAGCGACGATCCCCGCGACCCGTCGCTGTCGGAGCTCGGTCGCAAGCGCGTCGAGCGACTGGTCGACCGCCTGCACTACGACGCGCTGGTCGCCGTCTACGCCACCGGCTACCGCCGCTCGCGGCAGACCGGCGAGCCGATCGCCCAGGATCACGGTCTGCCCCTGTCGTCCTACGACGCCGCGCAGCCCGCCGCCGAGTTCGCGGCGCTGCTGCGCCGGCAGCATCCGGCCGGCACGGTGCTGATCGTCGCGCACAGCGACACGATGGCGCCGATCGCGCAGGCGCTGTGCGGCTGCGCGATCGCACCGACGTCGGACAGCGAGTACGGGCGCCGCATCGCCGTCACCGTGCTGCCGGACGGCCGCACCACGGTGGACGACCGCCGCGAGCCGTGAAACGGCGCCCACGCGGCCGGGGTTAGGCTCGCGCATCGCCCTCCGGAGCCGCCCCATGCGCCACCTCGCCTTCCTGCTTCCCCTGGCCCTGCTCGCCGGCTGCGCCACCGCCGGCGACGCCCGCGTGCTCGTGGCCGGCACCGAGGCGACGCTGTCGGTCGGCGAAACCGTCGCGCTTCCCGACGCCTCGCGGCTGACCTACGTCGGCGTGACCTCCGACTCGCGCTGCCGCCCGGACGTGCAGTGCATCCAGGCCGGCCACGCGGTGGTGGCGTTCCGGCACGTGGCGGGCGCCGACTCGCACGACGTCGCAGTCGATACCCGCCAGGGCACCGCCGACCTCGGCGCCTGGCGGCTGACGCTCGCATCGCTGGATTTCTCGGCGCCGCCCAAGGCCACCGTGCGTATCGACGCGGCGCGCTGAGCCCGGCAACCGTCCGTCGGACGTCCGCGCGGTGGACGCGCAGGCCTTCACGGCCTGAACACCCCTGATTTGTCAAGCGCCGCCGGCTGGACTATGGTCGGTGCGTGGCCGCGGATGTCGCCGCGGCACGCAGGGGAAAAACATGGTCAACCGCATTCGCGCAACGACGGGCCTGGCGCTGCTCGCCTTCGTGGGCATCGCTCAGGCGCAAACCGCGGGCAACTGTCCCGCCCTGCCGGCCGACGCCGGCCTCACGTGGGAAACCAAGACCGCCGGGAACACCCAGTTCTGCCGCGCACTGCGCGCGGATGGAAGCGAGGCGTTCGGGCTGTACATCGCGGCACAGACGGCGTTCAAGCCGGTCCGCAGCATGCGCAGCGAGGAAGTGCGGATCGACGGCCACGAGACCTACTGGTACCGCAGCGAGATCGCCGGCCAGCCGGACCTGCAGGCGCGCGAGACCGCGATCGCCCTGCCCGACGGCCGCGTGGCCTACCTGTGGATCCAGGCCAAGTCGAAAGACGACCTGGCCAGCGCCATGCAGCAGACCAGCGCGCTGCGCTTCGGCACCGGCGCGCAGCTGTCGAGCAATTGAGGTGAGGACGGCCGGGCATGCCCGGCCGTCGCTCAGAACCTGCCGGCCTGGAAGTCCGCGAAGGCCTGCTGGAGCTGCTCGCGCGTATTCATGACGAACGGGCCGTAACGCGCCACCGGTTCGCGCAGCGGGCGGCCCGCGATCAGCAGCAGGCGCGCGGTGGACGTCGCGCGCAGCGACACCAGCTCGCCGTCGAGCACGCCGAGCTGGCGCGTGGCCACGGGCTGGCCGCCCACTTCGACCGCGCCCTCGTAGGCGTACACGAAGCCGGCATGGCCGACGGGCAGCGCATACGTCCACGTCGCGCCCTCGTCGAGCGCGATGTCGAGGTAGACCGGCGACGTCGCCGGCTGCGCGATCGGGCCGACGGCGCCGTCCACCTCGCCCGCGATCACCTTCACCGACACGCCTGCGGCCGGCGTCGCCACCGGAATGCGCTCGGGCGCGAATTCCTGGTACTTCGGCTCGCAGAGCTTGTCGCGCGCCGGCAGGTTCACCCACAGCTGGAAGCCGCGCATGCGGCCCTCCTGCTGCTCCGGCATCTCCGAGTGCACGAGGCCGCGGCCCGCGGTCATCCACTGCACGCTGCCGGGCACCAGCACGCCCTCGTTGCCATGGTTGTCGCGATGGCGCATGCGGCCGTCGAGCATGTAGGTGACGGTCTCGAAGCCGCGATGCGGATGGTCCGGGAAGCCGGCGAGGTAGTCCTGCGGCCGGTCGGTACCGAACTCGTCGAGCATCAGGAACGGATCGAGATAGTCGAGCTGCGGCGTGCCGATCACGCGCGTGAGCTTGACGCCGGCGCCATCGGACGCGGGCATGCCGGTGGCCAGTCGCGCGATGCGCGCGGGACGCGGTTCGGTGGAAGTCATGGTCGTGCCTCGCGAGGGTTCGACACCAAATGTGGAGCCATGCGGCCCGTCGCCACGCACCCGGCCTGCAACGGGTCGTTGCAGCGCCGGGACGACGGCTCAGGCCCGCGTGATCCGCCAGCAGCGGTGGATGCGCGCGTCGCGCTCGAAATCGGGCGGAATGGTCGACGCGCTGATGTCCTCGACGTTCGCGAACGTCGCGATCTCCGCCTCGTCGAGCTTGAAGCGGCGGTAGTTGTTGGAGAAATACAGCACGCCGCCCGGCGCCAGCCGCGCGACGGCCGCGCGCAGCAGCCGCACGTGCGAGGCCTGCACGTCGAAGTCGCTGGCGCGCTTGGAATTCGAGAACGTCGGCGGGTCGCAGAAGACGAGGTCGTACTGGCCCGTGTCACCCTCCAGCCACGCGATCGCGTCGGCCTGCACCAGGCGATGCTTCGCGCCGCCGAGGCCGTTTTCCTGCAGGTTGTCCGCGCACCAGTCCAGGTACGTGCCCGAGAGGTCGACCGTGGTCGTCGAGCGCGCGCCGCCGAGCGCGGCATGCACGGTGGCCGCGCCGGTGTAGGCGAACAGGTTGAGGAAGCGGGCGTCGCGGGCTTCCTCGAACAGCCGCAGGCGCATCGGGCGGTGGTCGAGGAACAGGCCGGTGTCGAGGTAGTCGAACAGGTTCACGCGCAGGCGCGCCTGGCCCTCGCGCACCGCGACGAACTCGCCGCGACGATCGAAATGCCCGTACTTGCTGCCGCCCTTGCCGCGCTCGCGGGTCTTTACCGCGACGTTCTCGCGCGGCACGCCGAACACCTCGCGCGCGGCGGCGAGCAGCTCGTTGCGACGGCGGCGGGTGTCGGTCTCGGGGATGTCGGCGGGCGCCGCGTATTCCTGCACGTGCAGGAAGGTGCGCGGCTCGCGCTCGTCGGTGGCGTAGACGTCGATCGCGGCCGCGTACTCGGGCAGGTCGGCGTCGTAGGCGCGGAAGCAGGTGACACCCTCGCGCTCGCGCCATGCCTTCAGGCGCTTGAGGTTCTTGCGCAGTCGGTTCGCCACCATTTCCGCGCCGGGCGACAACGCCTGCACGGGCGCCGCGCCGTTCGCATCGGCCGCGACGGTACGCCCGGGCGGCGCGACGGGATCGACCGTCAGCAGCACCGTTTCGATCGCACCGTTGAACAGCGCGTACGTCTTCTTCGCGCGCAGGCCGGTGGCGCGCGCGAGCGATTCGTCGCCGCAGAGCAGGCTCGCGCGCCAGGTTGGCACCGCCGCGCGCAGCGCGTCGCCGAGCGCGCGGTACAGCGCGGGATCGGCGGCCAGGCGCGCGTCGTAGGGCGGATTGCTGGCGACCAGCCCGCGGCCCGCGGTGATCTCCGGCGGCAGCGTCGCGGCCACGTCGCGCACGTCGGCGGCCTTCCAGTCGATGACGTCGACGAGGCCCGCGGTGATCGCGTTGTCGCGCGCGGCGCGGATCGCGTTGGGGTCGACGTCGCGGCCGAAGAACACGGGCCGCAGCGCCGCGAGGCCCTCGGCTTCGAGGCGGATCGCCTCGACGTGCAGGTCCGTCCAGGCCGCCACGTCGAAGCCGGCCCAGCGCGTGGGCACGTCGTCGATATGGCGCAGCAGGCCCGGTGCGACGTCTCCGGCCATCAGCGCGCCTTCGATCAGCAACGTGCCGCTGCCGCACATCGGGTCGAGCAGCGCGCCGCCCTCGCGGTAGACCTCGGGCCAGCGACCGCGCATCAGCACGGCGGCGGCGAGGTTCTCCTTCAGCGGCGCGTCGACCTGCTTGCGGCGCCAGCCACGGCGGTGCATCGGGCGGCCGGAGAGATCGATCGACAGGATCGCGCGGCCCTTGCGGATCACCAGGTTCAAACGCACGTCCGGTGATTCGAGATCGACGTCGGGGCGTTCGCCGGTGGCGACGCGCAGCGTGTCGACGACGGCGTCCTTGACGCGCTGCGCGGCGTACTGCGCGTGCGTCAGCGCGCTGCCGGAGACGTGCGCGTCCACGGCGATCGTGGCGCGCGGCGGCACATGCGCGGTCCAGTCGACCTTCGATGCGCCCGCATACAGCGCGTGCTCATCGGGGCAGTCGAACTCGGCGATCGGCCAGAGGATGCGGCTGGCCAGACGCGACCACATCACGGCGCGCTGCGCGTCGACGAGCGTGCCCTCGACGTTCGCGCCCGCGACCGTCGCGGTGGCATGCGTGCAGCCGAGCGCGACCAGTTCGTCGACCAGCAGGTATTCCAGGCCCTTGCCGCAGCTGGCGAAGAAGCGCATCACAGCGTCTCCAGCAATGCGGCGAACGCGCGCGCGCTCGCCTCGACGTGGTTCGACAGCCGGTGCGTGTCGTCGACCAGCAGCAGCGTCGCGCCCCGCGGCTGCGCCCACTGCACCACATCGGCGGCGGGGATCAGCTCGTCGCCCCAGCCGTGCACGATCGACATGGGCACGTTCGCCGCCTCCAGGGGATGCGCGGTATCCAGGCGCACCGGCGGCGCCATCAGGAACAGGCCGGCGATGTCGAACTCCTGCGACACGCGGCCGCTGATCCAGGCACCGAGACTCGATCCCGCGAGCACGACCGGCCCGTTCGCGGCGGCCCCACGCACGAGACCCCGCAGCCGCTCGAGGCGCGCCGCCACGTCGCCGAGTGGGCTGATCTCGCGTTTGGCGTCGAGGTCGGTGTAGTCCGGCCGTGCGTGGCTGAAGCCCAGGCGCGCGGCGACCTCGGCCAGCGCCGTCACCTTGGTGGCGTCGGGGCCGCTTTCGAAGCCGTGGGAGAGGATGCAGTGTCCGCGCATGCCGGGGTCGTACGAAGAAGGACCGGCATTGTCGCCTGTCCGCGCCGACGGCGCGTCAGTCCACCGCGACGACGGCGTCGCCCAGCCGCATCCTGCCGCCCTCGACGATGCGCGCGCACAGCCCGCCGTGGCCGCGCATCGCGTTGTAGCCGCCGGGGCCCAGCGCGGTCTCCATCTTCGAGCAGGGATCGCAGGGACCGGTGCCTTCCAGCAGCACGTCGCCGATGCGGAAGCGCCGGCCCTTGAGCGCGATCAGCGGAATGCCGCTGACCAGCACGTTGCGCCGCAGCCATTCGGGCTCGACCGCGGGCAGCCCGGCGAGCGCCGCGATCACCGGCAGGTGCTCGGCCTGCAGCAGGGTGACGCCACGCTTGCCGCTGCCGCCGGCGTAGCGATCGCCGACGAGGCCCTTCTCCGCGACCGCCTCGACGGCCTCGCGCACCTCGACCGGCGCCTCGCGCGCCGGGCGCACGCCCAGCCACTCCACGCGGCCCTCGCGGGGGAAGCGGGCCATCAGCTCGCCGAGCATCGAACGGTCGGGAAAACGTGCCATGCGCCGAGCATAGGCGGGCGCGGATGAAAGCCGGCCCGCCGCGCTAGCATCGGCCCATGCTGCCCGACCTGCCGCCCCTGCCCGTCCACGTCGATCCCCTGCCCTACGAGTCGCGGCTGGAGCCGCGCCCGCTGTCGCAGATCGACCTCGTCGTCATCCACTGCACCGAAGTGCCCACGCTCGCCGAGTCGCGCACGTTCGGCGAGAAGGTGCTGTACGAGGACAGCGGCACCGGCAACAGCGGGCACTTCTACATCGACCGGGACGGCTCGCTGCATCGCTACGTGGCACCAGAGCGCGTCGCGCACCACGTGCGCGGCTACAACCCGCGCTCGATCGGCATCGAGATCGTCAACACCGGCCGCTATCCGCGCTGGCTCGACAGCGACCACCAGGCGATGGACGAGCCCTACACGCCCGCGCAGATCGACACGCTCGTCGCGCTGCTGGCACGGCTCGCGGCCGAGCACCCGTCGCTGCGCTTCATCGCCGGGCATGAGGACCTGGACACCGCGATGGTCGGGGCCACCGACGACCCGTCGAAGCAGGTGCGCCGCAAGCGCGACCCGGGCCCGCTGTTCCCGTGGGACTACGTGCTCGAACGGGTCCCGCTGCAGCGCCTGAACGCGCCGCCGCCCTGAACCGGGGCACGCGCAGGCGGCCGCTATAATTCGCCGCCTTTCCGCCTGGAAATCCCGCGCATGACCTCTCCGGTGTCCGAGCTGGTCGACCTGCTCGCGGTCGAACGCCTCGAAGACAATTATTTCCGCGGCCAGAGCCGCGACATCGGCACCAAGTACGTCTTCGGCGGGCAGGTGATCGGGCAGGCGCTGTCGGCGGCCCAGTGCACGATGGATTCGGCCAAGGACGCGCGTGCCGCGCATTCCCTGCACGCCTACTTCCTGCGCGCCGGCGACATCGACGCACCGATCCTCTACACCGTGGACCGCACGCGCGACGGCGGCAGCTTCTCGGTGCGCCGCGTGACGGCGATCCAGCACGGCCAGCCGATCCTGTTCCTCGCCGCCTCGTTCCAGCACGAGGAGGACGGCAGCGAGCACCAGTTGTCGATGCCGGAAGTGCCGATGCCCGAGGACATCGAGCCCGCGCATGCGGTGCCGCCGGAAGTGCTTGCGAAACTGCCGACCAAGGTGCAGCGCTGGTTGTCGCGCCAGGGACCGTTCGAGTTCCGTCATGTCTACCCCCGCGACGAGCTGCGCCCGCCCAAGCGCCCGCCGTACCAGCAGGTGTGGTTCCGCCTGAGCGAGAAGGTCGACGACGCGCCCGAGTTGCACCGCGCGCTGCTGGCCTACGCGTCGGACTTCCACCTGCTCGGCACCGCGACCTTCCCGCACGGCATCAGCTACTACCAGCCCAACGTGCAGATGGCCTCGCTCGACCACGCGCTGTGGTTCCACCGCCCGTTCCGCGCCGACGACTGGCTGCTCTACTCGATCGACAGCCCCAGCGCCCAGCACGCGCGCGGCCTCGCCCGCGGCTCGATCTACGACCGCCGGGGCCGACTGGTGGCCAGCACCGCGCAGGAAGGCATGATCCGCGTGCTGCCCGAATCGGCGGGCCGTCCGCCGCAGGTGGGCTGATGCGCCAGGTCTTCTCCAGCGCCCGCCTCGAGAACGTCGAACGCGTCGCCGCGCTGCTGCGCGAGGCCGACATCGAGGTGCGCATCACCGATGGCCGCTCCTACAAGGGCGGCCGCCGCGCCACGATCAGCTACCGCGACCAAGGCGAAGCCGTGCGCCCTGCGCTGTGGGTGGTGCGTTCGGAGGACTCGGCGCGCGCGCGAGAGATCCTGCGCGACGCGGGCCTGCTCGATTCCACCCGCCCGTCCGACGCCAAGCTCAGCTTCCGCTCGCAGTTCGGCGACGAGACCACGCGCACGCCCGCGCAGCGCCGCGCGACGCGCATCAAGCTCGCGCTGCTCGCCGGCATCGTGATCGTGGTCGTGATGGCCTTCTTCCGCACCGGCCGAACGCCGCTGCCGCCGCAGGTCGCCGCCGGCCCGTTCGACGGCCGCGCGGTGCCGATGCTGGTGCCGGTCGCGCAGGCCGTGCTGCAGAAGGAGATCGGCGCCGTGGACACGCCGGTGGCCTGCGTCGCCGTCGATCGCCGCGATGCGCCGCGCGAGGTGCGCGACGTCCTGCGCCCGCGCTCGGGCGAGACCATCGTGCCGGCCTCGCACTGCCAGCGAATCGCCGACGAGGACGTCGGCAGCGTGCATCCGCCGTCGAAGCAGAAAGCCACGTTCGTCGAGGTCGACAGCTTCCGCCCGACAGGCCCGGAAGCCGGCACCGTCGAGTACACCGCCTATCACCACCGCATGTGGGCCACCTACAAGACGCTCGAGGTCAAACGCGTCCAAGGCCGCTGGCAGGTGACTCGCACGCTGAAGACGGTCGCGCCCTGACATGCGCTACGAGCTTGCCGTGTTCGACCTCGACGGCACGCTTGCCGATTCGTTTCCATTCTTCGTGAGCGTGCAGAACACGCTCGCGCGCAGGCACGGCTTCGCCGAGATCCATCCGGACGACGTCGAGCGCCTGCGCGCGCTGTCGCCGCGCGAGCTGATGCGGCACGTCGGCCTTCCGCGCTGGAAGCTGCCGTTCGTCGCGCGCGGCTTCATGCAGCTGATGCGCGAGCGCGCCGAGCCTGTGCCACTGTTCGACGGCATCGCCGACGCGATGGGCCGGCTGCACGCGCAGGGCGTGACGCTCGCGGTGGTCACCTCGAATGCCGTCGACAACGCGCGCGGTGCGCTGGGCGAGCCGCATTTCAGTCGCCTGCGCCACGTCGAATGCGGCGCGTCGATGTTCGGCAAGGCGCGTCGCCTGCGACGCGTGCTGAAGGCGACGGGGATACCCGCCGACCGCGCGATCTACGTCGGCGACCAGATTCCCGACGGCGAGGCCGCGCGCGCCGCCGGCATGGCATTCGGCGCGGTCGCCTGGGGCTATGCCTCGCGCGAAGGCCTCGCGCGCTGCGAGCCGAGCGAGTGGTTCGAGACGCCGGCCGAGCTCGTGCGCATCGCGGGCGCATCCACCGCGGCCTGACAAAAAAGCCCGCGTCCGAAGACGCGGGCTCCCTCGAAGCGACGAGGCCTGCGATCAGCGCACGGCGGGCGCCGTGGCGCGCGCTTCGCGCATCTTCTGGAACGAGGCACGCATTTCCTCGCGAGTGATGTAGCCGTCGCGGTTCGCATCGAGCTGGTCGAAACGCTGCGCGAACGGCGAGCCCACGGCCTCGTTGCGGCTGATGCGGCCGTCGCCGTTCTTGTCGATCTTCGCCATGCCACCGCCGCGACCCATGCGCTGCGGACGCTCGGAAGCATCAAGGCGGCCGTCGCGGTTCTTGTCGAGCTGGTCGAAGCGCTGCGCGAACTGCGGGAATTTGGCGGCCTCGGTGCGATCGATCATGCCGTCCTTGTTGGCATCGAGCATCGCCATGCCGCGGCCGTGGCGGCCGTGGCCCTTGAACTGCGGACGCTCGGAGGCATCGATGCGGCCGTCGCGGTTCTTGTCGAGCTGGTCGAAGCGCTGCGCGAACTTCGGCAACTTGGCGGCCTCGGCGCGATCGATCACGCCGTCCTTGTTGGCATCGAGCATCGCCATGCCACCGCCGCGATAGCCACGGCCCTTGAACTGCGGACGCTCGGAGGCATCGAGGCGGCCGTCGCGGTTCTTGTCGAGCTGGTCGAAGCGCTCGGCCAGGCGCGGATGCGCGGCCGCTTCGGCGCGACTGATGACGCCGTCGCCGTTAGCGTCCACGCGCGCCTTCTGCGCCGGTGCGGTGGCCGGAGCGGCGATGGCCACGCCCGCGGCAAGGACGGAGGCGATGGCGAGAACGAGGATGTTGGACTTCTTCACGTGGAGTGGCTCCGGTTGCGGGCGTTGCCGCCGATGCAGGTGGAAACGCCCGCCTTGCTGCGGCGTTGACGTGTTCCCTATCGCGTTCAGCCACGGGCCAGCCGCCGCGCGCGGTAAGCTGCCTGCATGGGCAACACCCCGGCGCGCGAAGGCGAGGATCTCCGCCTCTTCCATACGGGCCTGCACGAATGCGGCTACTGGCCGGAACGGCAGGCGCGCGACCTCGTGCTCGATCCGCGCGACCCGCGCCTGCCCGACTGGTACCCGCTGGCCCTCGGGTGGGGCTTCCGCCGCTCCGGCGACATCGTCTACCGGCCGCACTGCGCCAGCTGTCGCGCGTGCACGCCGGTGCGCATTCCAGTCGATGCCTTCGCGCCCAACCGCAGCCAGCGCAAGAACCTGCGCCGCAATGCCGATGTGCTGATGCGTATCTGCCCGGCCGAGCGCACCGAGGAGCATCTCGAGCTCTACCGCCGCTATCTCTCCACGCGCCACGCCGGCGGCGGGATGGACGGCCACGGTGGCACCGAGTTCGACCAGTTCCTCGTCGGCCGCTGGAGCCGCACGCGTTTCCTCGAATTCCGCACCGACACGCCCGAGCACCGCCTGCTCGCGGTGGCCGTCACCGACATGACGCCGGACGCGCTGTCGGCCGTCTACACGTTCTATGACCCGGCCGAAGCCGACCGCGGCCTTGGCACGTACGCGATCCTGCGCCAGCTGCAATGGGCCGCTGACGAGGGCCGCGCGCATCTCTACCTCGGCTACTGGATCGCCGGCCACGCGAAGATGGACTACAAGCGGCGCTTCCGCCCGCTGGAAGCCTTCGACGGCCGCCAGTGGCTGCCTTTCCCCGACGAGATCCCATGACCCGAATGCTTACGGCCGCGCTGCTCGTCGCGGCGCTGCTCCTGGTCGCCGCCTGCGTGCGCGTGCGCACCCACGGCGACCGCGACGCCTGGGCGCGCGACACGCTCGCCAACGGCCCGGCCGCGCTGCGCATCGCCACCTACAACACCTCGCTCAACGACGACCGCGCGGGCGGCCTGGTCGCGCGGCTCGAAGCCGGCGACGCCAATGCGATGAAGGTCGCCGCCGTGCTGCAGCGCGTGCGGCCGGACGTCGTACTGCTCAACGAGTTCGACTACGACGAGGCGCATCGCGCCGCCGACCTCTTCCAGCAGCGCTACCTCGACGTGCGGCAGGCGGGCGGCGGCGAGGCGCTGCGCTATCCGTACCGCTACCTGGCGCCGGTCAACACGGGCGTGCCCAGCGGTTACGACCTCGACCGCAACGGGCGCGTCGGCGGCGACGGCCGCGAGGCGGGCAACGATGCCTGGGGCTTCGGCCTTCATCCCGGCCAGTACGGGATGCTGGTGCTGTCGCGGTATCCGATCGCGAGCAGCGAGGCGCGCACGTTCCAGCGCTTCCGCTGGAAGGACCTGCCCGGCGCGCGCGCGCCGCGCGACCCGAAGACCGGGGAGGCCTGGTACGCGCCGGAGGTATGGGCCCGCTTCCCGCTGTCGTCGAAGTCGCACTGGGACCTGCCGATCGACACACCGGCCGGCCGCATCCACGTACTGGCCGCGCATCCCACGCCGCCGGTGTTCGACGGCCCGGAGAACCGCAACGGCCTGCGCAACCACGACGAAATCCGCTTCTGGGCCGAGTACCTGTCGTCGGGCGACCGGCCCTGGCTCTGCGACGACGCGGGCCGCTGCGGCGGCCTGGCGGCCGAAGCCGCGTTCGTGATCCTCGGCGACCACAACGCCGATCCCGTGGACGGCGACGGCGAGCCGGGCGCCGCGGCACAGATGATCGACCACCCGCGCGTCAACGCCGCCGTGGCGCCGACCAGCGAGGGCGCGGCCGAGCGCGCACGCGAGTACGGCTTTCCGCGTCGTGGCGACGTCGCCACGCACACCGGCGACTTCGGTCCGAACACGGGCACGCTGCGGCTGGACTACGTGCTGCCGTCGAAGAACCTGCCTGTGCGCGGCGGCGGCGTGTTCTGGCCGGAGAAGGGCGCGCCTGGTAGCGAACTGCTCGACGCCAGCGACCATCACCTGGTCTGGCTGGACATCGGGCCGCGTTAGGCGGCCTCAGCCTTCCGGCGGGCCGCGGCGGTCGTCGCCCGCCGAGGCATTCGCGCCCGACGGCCTCGTTGCATGCGGCATCGCGGTCGACGGCGCCTCCGGCGCAGGCGCATCAGGTCCCACCGCTGGCAGCGCGGTGAGCCCGGGCTCCAGGTGCGTGGCTGCGAAGCCGAACGCCGTGCTGGTGCGCATCGACGCGATCATGCGCACCATGCCGGTCGGCACCATCACTTCGATCTCCGCATCCTGTGCGTTCTCGGGGCGCGAGCGCAGCGTCATCTCGACGAAGGCGCCACTGGTATCGACCTCGATGCAGGGAATGTGCAGCCCGCCCGGCCCCTCCTCCAGCAGCGGCTTGATGGCGGCGCCCAGAACCTCGATGGCCTGGTCGTACAGGAATACGGCATAGCCGTCGGTGGTTTCGCTCATGCGGCCCTCAGCGTAGATCGATGGTCAGCGCGGCCGCGGCCTGCCGCGCGCGCTCGCGCGCATCTTCCACGTCGGCGCCGAGCGCGAGCGTGACGGCCACGCGCCGCTGCCCCGCCACGCGCGGCTTGCCGAACAGGCGCAGGTGCGTGTCCGGATGCGACAGCGCTTCACCGAGGTTGCCGAACACCGGCACCCCGTGGCCCTCGGCCAGTACCGCGCAGGAAGCCGCCGCGCCGTACTCGCGGATCGCCGGTACAGGCAGGCCGAGGATGGCGCGCGCGTGCAGTGCGAACTCGGAGAGATCCTGCGCGACCAGCGTCACCAGCCCGGTGTCGTGCGGGCGCGGCGAGACCTCGCTGAACCAGACCTCGTCGCCGCGCACGAACAGCTCGACGCCGAACAGGCCCCAGCCGCCGAGCTCCTCGGTGATCGAACGCGCGATGCGCTGCGCGGTGGCCAGCGCGCGCGTGCTCATCGGCTGCGGCATCCAGCTCTCGCGGTAGTCGCCGTCGCGCTGCAGGTGGCCGACCGGCGCGCAGAAGGTGGTGCCGCCCGCGTGGCGCACGGTGAGCAGCGTGATCTCGTAGTCGAACTCGACGAAGCCCTCCACGATCACGCGCCCCGCGCCGGCGCGGCCGCCCGTCTGCGCGTATTCCCAGGCACGGTCGACCTCGCCCTCGGCGCGCACCGTCGACTGGCCCTTGCCCGAAGACGACATCACCGGCTTGACGACGCACGGCAGTCCGACGGCCTTCACCGCCTCCACGTATTCCTCGTAGGTGTCGACGAAGCGGTAAGGCGAGGTCGGCAGGCTGAGCGTCTCGGCGGCGAGGCGGCGGATGCCCTCGCGGTCCATGCTCAGGCGCGTGGCGCGCGCGGTGGGCACGATGCGGGTGGGCGTGCCGTCCTCCCGGTATTGCAGTTCCAGCTCCACCAGCGTCTGGGTGTGGATGGCCTCGATCTCGGGCACCACCAGATGCGGCCTCTCGAGGTCGATGAGCTTGCGGATCGCCTCGCCGTCGAGCATGTCCAGCACGTGGCTGCGGTGCGCGACGTGCATCGCGGGCGCGTCGGCATAGCGATCGGCGGCGATCACCTCGCAGCCCAGGCGCTGCAGCTCGATGGCGACCTCCTTGCCCAGCTCGCCCGAGCCGAGCAGGAGCACGCGCGTGGCATGCGGGGAAAGCGGCGTTCCGATCGTCGGCATGGGGCGGCGTCCAGCGGAAAACGCACAGTCTAGGACGCGCATCGGCAGCCGGCATCCGTCACGCGGATGTCGTCGATGCGCGTGCGCATGCATGCGATCCTGTGCGCATGGGTCGACGCCGGGTCTGGGGCAAGGGAATCGTCATCGCGGGCGCCGTGCTCGCGGCGGCGGCGTGCTCGCGCAACCCGACCGGCAGCGGCGATACCCGCGTGACCGGGCTGATGCTCGACCCGCAGCTGCGCGAGACCAGCGGGCTGGTGGTCTCGAGGCGCCACCGCGGCATCCTCTGGCTGCACGACGATGGCGGCAATCCCGCGCGCCTGTTCGCGGTGAACCGCGACGGCGATCGCGTGGCCACGCTGCGCGTGGAAGGCGTGCCGAAGACCGACTGGGAAGACATCGCCGCGTTCGAGCGCGACGGTCGCAGCTACCTGCTGCTCGCCGACACCGGCGACAACGGCGGGCTGCGCAAGACGCTGCAGCTGCATGCGATCGAGGAGCCGACCCAGCTCGAGAACGCGCGACTGAAGCCGGCCTGGTCGATCGTGTTCCGCTGGCCGGACGGCCCGCGCGACTGCGAGGCGGTCACCGTCGACCCGCGCCGGGGTGAGGTGCTGCTGGTGTCCAAGCGCCGGCAGCCGCCGGAGCTGTTCCGGCTGCCGCTGAAGCCGCATGTCGACCCGCCCGCCGTCGCCGAGCGCATCGGCCGGCTGCGCATGCCGGCGGAGCTCGCACCGCGCGGCGGCACGGACGAGCGCGCGCCGCTGGCCGCGCAGGTCACCGCCGCCTCGGTGTCGCCCGACGGCCGCCGTCTGGCAGTGATGACCTACCGCTACCTGCTGGTCTACGACCGTCAGGGTGACGAGGACTGGGCGCGAGCCGTCGCCCGGTCGCCCAAGGTCGAGGCCCTGCCTTGGCTGCCGCAGGCCGAGGCGATGGGCTGGGACACCGACTCGCGCCACGTCTTCGCGACCGGCGAATTCGTCCCTGCGCCTCTATACCGCATCGACGTCGACGCCGCGGCCGACGAACGGCAGTAGATTCTGATATCAGTCTGATATCTTCCCCTCGTCAATCAGGGGATATGCCATGAAAGAGATCCAGGCCCGCTCGCTGTCCGGTATTCCGGTGCTGCTCGCGCTCATCGTCGCCGGCCTTGCCGACGCCGCCTTCTTCATCAATGCCGTCGCCGGGCCGTCGCCGCTGCAGATCGTCGCCGCGGCGGTGATCGGCGCCGTGCTGTTCGTCTGCCTGTTCGGCCTTTACATGGTCGAGCCCAACCAGGCCGCGGTGCTGAGCCTGTTCGGCCGCTACGTCGGCACCGACCGCACCGACGGCCTGCGCTGGAACAACCCCTTCTACTCGAAGAAGAAGGTGTCGATGCGCGTGCGCAACTTCGAGAGCGGCAAGCTCAAGGTCAACGAGCTCGACGGCTCGCCGATCGAGATCGCCGCGGTGATCGTGTGGCAGGTCGCGGACTCTGCCGAGGCCGTGTTCAACGTCGACGACTACGAGAGCTTCGTGCACATCCAGGCCGAGTCCGCGCTACGCGCGATGGCCACCAGCTATCCGTACGACCAGCACGAGGACGGCCAGCTCGCGCTGCGCAGCCATGCCACCGAGATCAGCCATCACCTCGCGCAGGAACTGGCCGAGCGCCTGGCCGACGCCGGCGTGGAGGTGATCGACGCACGCATCAGCCACCTCGCCTACGCGCCGGAGATCGCCCACGCGATGCTGCAGCGCCAGCAGGCCAATGCCGTCATCGCCGCGCGCACGCGCATCGTCTCGGGCGCCGTGGGCATGGTCGAGATGGCGCTCGCGGAGCTGCAGAAGAACGGCGTGGTGCAGCTCGACGAGGAGCGCAAGGCGCAGATGGTCAGCAACCTGCTCGTCGTGCTCTGCGGCGACCGCGGCACCCAGCCCGTGGTCAACGCCGGCAGCCTGTACTGAGGACGCGCGCATGAGCCTTTCCGCAGTCGGCGGCGTCGCCGTGGTCTTCATCGTGATCTTCGGCGCCGCGGCCGCGCGCCGCCGCCGTCGGGAGCGCTGAATCATGGCCTTCGACGGCGGCACGCTCGCCCTGGCCTTCGCGCTCACCAGCGTGCCGGCCTTCCTCGTCGCCCGTTCCCTCGCACGCAGCGGACAGCGCCACGATCCCGACCCGCGCCAGTCGAACCTCGCGCTGCTGCTGGCACGGCTGATGCGCGTGGTCGGCGTCGCCATGCTGGTCGCCGCCGCGGCGATGCTCTGGGCCGGCAACGACCCGTCGCGCGTGGTCATGGTGGTGCTCGGCGTCGCGCTGGCGGTGAACGGACTCGCCGTGGCCATGCTGGTCGCCGTCGTGCGCGGGCGCCGCCGGTGAGCGAGAAGAAGGCCTATCCGCTGCGCATCAATGCCGACGTGCTGTCGGCGGTGCAGCGCTGGGCCGACGACGAGCTGCGCAGCCTCAACGCCCAGATCGAATACGTGCTGCGCGATGCGCTGCGCAAGGCCGGCCGGCTGCCGAAGCCGGAGGCCGACAACCCTTCAGGAGACCCGGATCCATGAGCAACCGCTGGCAGTACAAGGTCGTCGAAATGCCCTTCAAGATGTTCGGCAAGCTCACCGATCGCGTGCAGGCCGAACTCGATCGGCTAGGCGCGCAGGGATGGGAACTGGTGTCGGTCGTGCAGGCCTCGCCGGCCGACGCCACCCGCCTGTATTTCAAGAAGCCTGCCTGACTACGCTGGCATGGCGCCTTCGCGCCGGCCTTCCGGCCCGCGGATGCGCGACGTCGTGACGCCAGCCGTCGCGCCCGCCCGGCCGACGCGCTAGCCTCGCCCGACCCGCCGACCGCCTGCGCGCATGCACGTCCGCCCCCGCTTCCTGCTCAACACGCCCGATATCGAGGTCTGGCCCGCGCACCTGCTGCGCGCGCGCGCCAATGCCGATGCGCGCCTGCTGGCCCGCGCCTCGCACGTGCTGCGCCGCAAGCGCGACGGCCGCTTCCTGGTCGCCGTCACCGCCGGCGGCGCAGTGCCCATGACGGACGCCTGGCGCCGCGAACCGGGCATCGATGCCGCGCTGCGCCGTCTCGACGGCCCACCGCGCCGCGTGGACGACCGCGACCTGCCTCTGTCGCGCATCGAGCGCCGCCTCGACGCGCTGGGCCTCGATGCGCAGGCCTACGGCGAGCGCAGCGGCTTGGTGCTTGTGCCGGAGCCGGCCACTCTCGCCCTCGCCGGCTTCGACCGCTATCACCGCCCGCTCTGGTTGCGCCCTCCCGCCGCACGCGCCTGGCAGCACCTGCACGACGCCGCGCGGCGCGACGGCATCCGGCTCGAGGCGATTTCCGGCTATCGCAGCCACGACTACCAGCTCGGCATCTTCGAGCGGAAGCTCGCGCGCGGGCAGTGCGTGGCCGAAATCCTCACCGTCAATGCCGCCCCCGGCTACAGCGAGCATCACTCGGGCCTCGCCATCGACATTTCCGCACCCGGCGAGCCGCCCGCCGAGGAATCCTTCGAGGCCACCGACGCCTTCGCCTGGCTGCAGAGCAACGCCGGCGGCCATGGCTTCGTCATGAGCTATCCGCGCGACAACCCGCACGGGATCGTCTACGAACCGTGGCACTGGTGCTTCCGGGGTTGATGCGAACGCTGCACGCCCTGTCCGCATGAGCGGCTACGGCGGCAATGCGGCGCAGCTGTTCGCCCGCGCCGTCCTGTTCGATTTCGACGGCGTGCTGACGACCGACCCGTCGGGCTCGCATACCACGGTAGCGGCGCTGGCGCGGATGACCGGGCTCGACGGCGACCGCATCTGGGCCGCGCTGCAACCGTTCAATCACGACCTGCTGCTGGGCCGCACCACGCACGCGGCGATCTGGCCCGGGTTCTGCGCGGCCATCGGCCAGGACGTGCCGATCGAACGGCTGCACGACGCATTCGCCGCCACGCCATGGACGAGGCGATGATCGCCCTGGCGCGACGCCTGCGGCCGCATTGCCGTCTGGCCATCGTCACCGACAACAAAGCCGATCGCATCGCGCACCTCGCCCGCCTGCACTCGCTCGCCGAACTGTTCGACGTGGTAGCGGTTTCGGCCGAATGCGGCAGCGACAAGTCCAGCGCCCCGATCTTCGAGCAGGTTTTGCGTCGACTGGAGGTGCCGGCCAATGCCGCGGTGTTCATCGACAACAGCGCGCGCCATCTCGTCGCGCCCGCCTCGATGGGCATCCACACGATCCTGTTCGACGACACGGCCCGCGATCTGGCGGCGCTCGCGGCGCAGTTGCACGATCGCTTCGCGCTGCCGGCGACGGATCAGTCCTGCGAGCGCTTCACCGGCGCGGCCGGTCCCGCGAAATCGGCGATCCGCCAAAGGTAGAAGCTGGCGTAGGTGCGGTACGGACCCCAGGCCTCGCCGCGCGCGGCCAGCGCCTTCGGCGTCGGCATGGCATCGAGACCGTCGAGCAGTTGCGCGCCCTTGCGGATGCCGAGGTCGTCCACCGGCAGCACGTCCGGCCGGCCCAGGCGGAACATGAGCATCATCTCGACGGTCCAGCGGCCGATGCCGCGGATCGGAACCAGCGCGGCGACGATCGACGCCTCGTCCATCACCGACATCTGCCGCAACGTGGGGATTTCGCCGGTCGCCTCGCGCCGTGCGAGATCCCGCAGCGCCAGCAGCTTGTTGCCCGACACGCCGCAGGCGCGCAGCGTGGCGTCATCGCAGCGGCCCAGCGTGTCGGCATGCAGGCGATCGCTGCCGATGGCCTGCTCGACGCGCCCGACGATGGTGGCCGCGGCCTTGCCCGAGAGCTGCTGGTAGAGGATCGCGCGCGCCAGAGCGTCGACCGGATCGAACGGGCGGCGCCAGCGCGGCTCGGCCTCGATCGGCCCGATGCGCCGCATCCACGCACCGAGCGCGCGATCGCGGCGGCGCAGATGGCGCGCGGCCGCGCCGACGTCGAAGCCCCGGCTCCAGCGCGGCATCGTCAGCGCCTCGCGCGGTCGGCTGCGACCAGCAGCCAGCCGAGGATGAGCAGCGAGCCGCCGCTCGGCGCGAGCCTTGTCGGCCAGCCGAACAGGTGCGCGCCGACCAGGGTGCCTGAGAACAGCAGCACGCCGCCCGCGACCGTCAGGCGCGCGAGCAGCCCGAGGCGCGCGCCGCGCGGGACATAGGCGACCAGCATCAGGCCGTGCACCAGCGCCATCGCCGCCGCGGTATACAGCCAGCGCTGCGCATCGGCGGTGGCGGCATGCGCGGCATAGGCCGACAGCCCGACGCCCGCGGCCCCGAACAGCCCGCCGACGACACCCGGCCAGCGCGCGTCGGCAACGCTCATGCGCGATTGCCCGCGCACAACGAAAAACGCGCCGCAAGCGGCGCGTTTTCGAATCGATCAGGGCTTACTTGACGGCCCACTGGATCGTGAACTCGCCCTTCTCGGTGAAGCCGGCATCGATGCCCGCGTTCCAGATCTCGTACGGACGATCGACCGTGGCGTAGCCGTGCGTCAGCGACCAGGCGCGCATGGCGTCGCGCAGGCGCTGCAGGTTGCCCATGTCGCCGGTGAACGTGGTCGCGACCACCTTCGAGGCGTCGTTGTAGGCGACCTTCACCGGCGTGCCGCCGACGTTGATGCCTTCGATCTTCTCGCCCGCGCCCGCCTTCTTCACCGGCACGGCGACGTCGAACGAGTAGTTCTGCGAGCCCTGCTCGTTGGTGATGATGCGCACCGGGCCGGCGGACTCGAGGCCGTTGGAGGCGATCACCTTGCGGATCCACTCCAGGTTCGAGTTCATCTGGCCGCGGATCTTGTCGCGGTCGATCGGCACCACGGCGCCGACGGTCAGCAGCGTCTCGGCAGGGCGCTGGCCCAGGCTCGGCACCGGCGACTTGTACTCGACCGGCAGCTGGCTGTAGTCGATGTTCGGCACGCCGGAGAGCGCATTGCTCAGGCGGCCGAGGCCCAGCTTGATGTCCTCGCCCACGCTGGTGCTCACGTACAGGCCGGCATAGCGCGCGATCGGGTTGAAGCCGTACTCGACGTTGTACGTCTGGGTGATCTCGGTGTTGCGGCCGCGGTTACCCACCTTCTTGAAGGTGAACACGCTGCGCTTGTTGCTGCCCGGCGATTCGGTGTCGATCGCGTAGACGATGCGCTGGCCCGGCTCGCTCTCGACGATCTCCCAGCTGCCGTTGCCGACGCCGCGGACGTCGGACTCGTACGCGACCTTCGCGCCGACGCCCTCGTCCTTGCCGGACAGCTGGATCTTCGCGGCCGGGTCGTGCAGAAGGATGGGGTTCCAGTCGGTGAAGCGACGGACGTTGTTCACCAGGTCGAACGCGATCGCGAGCCTGCGGTTCGACTGGACGGACTCCGACAGGTGTCGGCTGCTGGGCAGGAACACGCCCACGATCACGAACAGTGCGAACACGATCGCGATGGAAATCAGGATCTCGATCAAACGGGTCATTCAGGGATTCTCCGGGGCCAGGCCCGCGCCACCCGTCTCAGGACCGAGGCGCAGACCGCCAATCCTATCAAGACAGCGGCGCTGGCGTGAACGGCGGTGTGCACGCGATGGCGAGGCCGTGAAGCACGGCGCGGTTCGAGGACCGGCGCTGGCCTGCGCCGGCCTTGGTCGGCGTTACCCGCCGCGTCACACCAGCTGCAGCTCGAAGGCCTTCAGCACGGCACGGGTGCGGTCGCGCACGCCGAGCTTCGAGAGGATGTTCGAGACGTGGTTCTTGATCGTGCCCTCCGCCACGCCCAGCGAATTGGCGATCTCCTTGTTCGAGAAGCCGCCGGCCATCAGCCGCAGGATCTCCGTCTCGCGCTCGGTCAGCGGGTCCGGGCGGTCGAGGCTGACGAAGTCGTTGCGCATGTGTTCCAGGCCCGAAAGCAGGCGCTGGGTGACGGCCGGCTGCACCAGCGAGCCGCCATCCGCCACGGCCTGGATCGCCCCGACCAGCTGCTCCAGCGAGACGTCCTTGAGCAGATAGCCCTTGGCGCCGGCCTTGATGCCGGCCAGCACCAGCTGGTCGTCGTCGAACGTGGTGAGGATGATCGTCGGCGGCAGCTGGCCCTGGCGGGCGAGCGTCTGCACCGCCTCCAGGCCCGACATCACCGGCATGCGCATGTCCATCAGCACGACGTCGGGCTTGACCTGCGGGATCGTCTCGACGGCCTGGCGGCCGTCGGCGGCCTCGGCGACCACGTCGATGCCGTCGGCCAGCGCGAGCAGCGAGCGCACGCCCTGACGGACGAGGTTCTGGTCGTCGACCAGCATCACGCGGATGCGGCGGGCGGATGACGCGTTCATGCGTGAACTCCTTCTCGGACGGCCGGAACGGCCGCGATGGGCAGGACGAGCCGGAGACGGAAACCGTCGCCCGGCCGGGTATCGATTTCGAGCGCGCCGCCATGCTGTGCCAGCCGCTCGCGCATGCCGCGCAGGCCGTTGCCGGCGACCAGCAGGTCGGCGCCGCGGCCGTCGTCGCGCGCGGTCATCACGATCAGGCCGTCCTCGCGGCGCGCCTCAACCCACAGGTGGCGCGCGCCGGAATGGCGCACGGCATTGGTGATGATCTCCTGCGTGCAGCGCAGCAGCACGTGCGCGCGCTCGGGGTCGTCGAGCGTGAGCGGCGACTCGATGTCCATGCGGATGTCCAGCGACGGCACGTTCTCCGCGAGCGGGCGCAGCGCCACGGAGAGGTCCATCGCCCCGCCCTCGCGCAGCTGGCTCACCGCCTCGCGCACGTCGGTAAGCAACAGGCGCGCGAGCGTATGCGCCTGGGTGACGTGCTCCTTGACCCGCCCTTCGGAGAGGTGGCCGGCGACCTCGAGATTCAGACTGAGCGCGGTGAGGTGGTGGCCCAGGAGGTCGTGCAGCTCGCGCGAGATGCGCGTGCGCTCGTTGACGCGCGCGCTCTCGGCCAGCAGCAGCCGCGTGGCGCGCAGTTCGGCGTTGAGGCGGCGCTGTTCCTCGCGCGCGTCGGCCTGCTGGCGCGCGATCAGGCTGGTGGCGAACACGAATACCGAGAAGCCGGTGTACAGAAGCGACTGCATCAGCGCTTCGAAAAGCGGGAAATGGAAGCCGTAGACGAACACCGGCATCACAGCGAACTGGCTCGCCACCAGCCAGGCGATGCCAGCGCGCAGCCGCAGCAGCCACGGCAGCAGGCAGGCGGCGGTCATCAGCAGCACGCTGCCGAGGCCGCTGCGGTTGTAGTAGCTGACGCCGATCGCGCTGAGCGTCAGCACGACCAGCCCCACCACGTCGATCGGGCGCGCCTCGCGGCGGCCGAGCGCGCGCGTGAGCCAGAAGTAGCTCGCGCCGAACAGCAGGTAGACCGACCAGCCCAGCATCGACATCGAGCGTGGGCCGAGTGCGTCCTCGCCGGCGAGGTCGTCGACCGGCAGGTCGGGGCCGAGGGACATGTAGACCAGCGGCAGCCCGACCATCGCCCAAGTGGCGAGGCCGGAGTAGCGCAGAAGTCGGGTGTGGTTCAGTTGGACCGCCATCGAGGCATCCTACGCTCGGTTTCCGCGGGACCTGCCGGCCGAAAGTCATGGCGGCGGCGGTGGCCGCCCCGGGCCGCCGTGCGATAATCCGGGGCCGCGCCGTACTGGCGCGGTTGCACCCGGGAGCCGGAAAGAATGTCGATCGTCGTCCGCGACGTGCGCGAGCACGAGCTGGATTCCGTCCTAGCCCTGAACAACGCCGCCGGACCCGCGATCCTGCCGCTGGATGCGAACCGCCTGCAGTATTTCTTCGAGCGCGCGGAGTATTTCCGCGTGGCCGAGCGCGACGGCTCGCTCGCCGGCTTCCTGGTCGGCATGGGCGATGCCTCCGGCCACGACAGCTCGAACTTCCGCTGGTTCCAGGAACGGCATTCCGAGTTCTTCTACATCGATCGCATCGTGGTGGCGAGCCGCCGTCGCGGCGGCGGCGTCGGCCGCGCGTTCTACGCCGACGCGCAGAGCTACGCCGAGCTGCGCTACCCGTGCATGGCCTGCGAGGTCCTGCTGCAGGGCGGAACCGACCCGGTGATGCTATTCCACGGCACGTTCGGCTTTTCCGAGGTCGGCCAGCACGTGATGCCGGAAACCGGCCTGCGCGCGTCGATGCTGATGAAGCCGCTGTGCAGCTACGAATGGGTGCGCGATACCTACGGGCGCGAGCTGCCGCAGGAACCGTGGATCCACACCCCCCGCACCCAGCAGGTCGCCCGCAGCCGGGCCGCCGGAGGCCGCGCATGAGCGCGCAAATGGATTTCGAACCCGCCGGCGAACTCAAGATCGGCCAGGTCGGCATCGCCAACCTGCGCGTGCGCACGCTCGACGTCGAGCGCCTCGCCGAGGAGATGCGCAGCCGCGTCCAGCGCGCACCGAACCTGTTCGCGCGCGGCGCCGTGGTCATCGATTTCGGCGGCCTCACGCGCACGCCGGACGTGGCCACCGCGCAGGCGCTGGTCGATGCGCTGCGCGACGCCGGCGCGCTGCCGGTCGCGCTGGCCTATGGCACCACCGAGATCGAGGAGCTGTCGCGCGAGCTCGGCCTGCCGCTGCTGGCCAAGTTCCGCGCTCAGTACGAGCGTGCCGACGGTGCGCCCGTCCCGCCGCCGGTCGAGCCGGCGCCGCCGCGTCGCGAACGCGCGCCCGAGCCGGCCCCGGTGGCCGCGCCGGCCGTGAATGCGTCGAACCCCGGCATGGTGCAGGCCGCGCCGATCCGCTCGGGCCAGCAGGTCTATGCCGACAACCGCGACCTCACCGTGCTCTCCGCCGTGGGCGCCGGCGCCGAAGTCATCGCCGACGGCTCGATCCACATCTACGGCGCGCTGCGCGGCCGCGCGCTCGCCGGCGCGCAGGGCTTCGAGCAGGCGCGCATCTTCTGCCGCGAATTCCACGCCGAACTCGTCGCGATCGCCGGGCACTACAAGGTCTCGGAAGACATCCCGGCCGAACTGCTCGGCAAGCCGGTGCAGGTCTGGCTCGACCGCGGCCAGCTGAAGATCGAAGCGCTGGACGCGTAGTCCGTCACACATCCGCATGCTTTGAGGCATGCTGTCGCCCGCACCGGCCGTGACCGGCGGGCAAACGAATCCGGAGGAACCTCAGTTGGCCGAAATCATCGTAGTCACGTCGGGCAAGGGCGGCGTCGGCAAGACCACCACCAGTGCCAGCCTCGCCACCGGCCTCGCGCGCCGCGGCCACCGCGTCGCCGTCATCGACTTCGACGTCGGCCTGCGCAACCTCGACCTGATCATGGGCTGCGAACGCCGCGTGGTGTACGACTTCGTCAACGTCGTGCACGGCGAAGCGACGTTGAAGCAGGCGCTGATCAAGGACAAGCGCTTCGACAACCTCTACGTGCTCGCCGCCTCCCAGACGCGCGACAAGGACGCGCTGACCAAGGAAGGCGTGGAGAAGGTGCTGAACGACCTCGCCGCCGACGGCTTCGACTACATCGTCGCCGACTCCCCGGCCGGCATCGAGAAGGGCGCGTTCCTCGCGATGTACTACGCCGACCAGGCGGTCGTCGTGGTGAACCCGGAGGTGTCCTCGGTGCGCGACTCCGACCGCATCCTCGGCCTGCTGGCCTCCAAGACCCGCCGCGCAGAGAACGGCGAGCGCGTCAAGGAGCACCTGCTGCTGACGCGCTACAGCCCCAAGCGCGTGGAAACCGGCGAGATGCTGAGCATCGGCGACGTCGAGGAGATCCTCGGCCTGAAGGCGATCGGCGTCATTCCGGAATCCGGCGATGTGCTCAACGCGTCGAACAAGGGCGAGCCGGTGATCCTCGAGACCACCTCCGACGCCGCGCAGGCCTACGAGGACGCAGTCGCGCGCCTGCTGGGCGAGAGCCGCCCGATGCGCTTCGTCACCGCGGAAAAGAAGGGCTTCCTCAGCAAGCTCTTCGGAGGCTGACCATGGGTATCTTCGATTTCCTCACCGCCAAGAAGCCGACCGCCAACGTCGCCAAGGACCGCCTGCGCATCATCGTCGCGCACGAGCGTGCCGGCCGCGGCGGCCCGGATTACCTGCCGATGCTGCAGCGCGAGCTGCTCGAGGTCATCCGCAAGTACGTCAATGTGGACGTGGAGGCCGTCAAGGTCGACCTGATCGGCGACGGCGACAACAAGGTGCTCGACATCTCGGTGGCGCTGCCCGAGAACACCGCACAGTCCTGATCCTCACGCACGTTACCGATGATGCCCCCGCCCGCGGGGGCATTTTCGTATCCGCCATGCTGACCCTCGCCGACATCGATTTCGACGCCACCGCCACCCTGCTCGCGCGCTTCGGGCTCGCGCTCGTGCGCGTGGCCGACCGCGAGCCGATCCCCGGCAGCTACTGGGGCGACTGCGAGGCCGGGCTGATCGGCGCGACGGTCTACGCGCGCGGCGACACGCCCGTGCATTCGCTGCTGCACGAGGCCTGCCACCTGATCGTGCTGCCGCCGGAGCGGCGCGCGCTGGTGCATACCGACGCCACCGACTCGATCGAGGAAGAGAACGCCGTCTGCGTGCTGCAGGCGCTGCTTGGCGACGCCCTGCCCGGCGTCGGCGCCGATCGCGTGCTGGCCGACATGGACGCCTGGGGCTACACCTTCCGTCTCGGCTCGGCACGGGCCTACGTCGACCACGATGCCGACGACGCCTGGACCTGGCTCGCGCATGCAGGCCTGGTCGACGCGCCGACGCGAACGCTGCTCCTGCCGGGCTGAGCGCCTCGACTGATCCACCCTAAGCGCCGCCTTGCACGCGCGACAAGCGGCCTCTAGCCTGCCCTCACCGCGCACCCCCGCACCGGAGTCCACGCATGAAACCCGTCCGCGCCCTTCTCGTCCTGGGCATCGCCGCCGCCCTCGGCCTGTCCGCCTGCGACCGTCAGCCTTCGCCCGATGCCGCCAGCGGCACGGCCGCCACGCCCGACCGCGGCAACGAGAACGCCGACCAGTTCATCGCGCGCGTCAATGCCGAACTCAAGGCGATGTACCCCGAGCTCACCGCCGCGCAGTGGCTGTCCTCGACCTACATCAACGACGACAGCCAGCTGCTGGCCGCCAAGGCCAACGAGCGCTTCCTGACCCAGCTCAACAGCTGGATCGAACAGGCGCGCCGCTTCGAAGGCCAGCCGATGTCGCCGGAGACGGCGCGCGCCATCCAGCTGCTGAAACTGCAGGCCGCGATGCCGCCGCCGCGCGATCCCGCCAAGCTCACCGAGCTCACGCAGATCGCCACCCGAATGGAAGGCGCGTACGGCGCCGGCAAGTACTGCACGGGCGATGCCGACGCGAAGGCCTGCCGCCAGCTGGGCGAACTCGAGGAAGTGCTGGCGACCAGCCGCGACTACGACGCGCAGCTCGATGCATGGCAGGGCTGGCACTCGACCGCCGTCGGCCAGCGCAAGGACTACACGCGCTTCGTCTCGCTGGTGAACGAGGGCGCGCGCGACCTCGGCTATGCCGACGCCGGCGAGCTGTGGCGATCGGGCTATGACATGCCGGCCGCCGAGCTGGCCGCGGAAACCGATCGCCTGTGGGGCCAGGTCAAGCCGCTGTACGAGCAGTTGCACTGCTATGCCGGCACCAAGCTCGACGCCAAGTACGGCGCGCAGCGCGGCCACGTCGCAGGCCACATGCTGCCGGCGCACCTGATGGGCAACATGTGGCAGCAGGACTGGAGCAACCTCTGGGACCTGATGGCGCCCTACCCCGGCGCCGGCAGCCTCGACATCAGCGGCGCGCTGAAGGCGCAGTACCAGCGCAACCTCGACGCCGAGATGGCCAAGCCGGGTGCCCGCACGCCGGCCGCCGTCGCGCAGGCCGAGCAGGACGCCGCGCTCGTCACCGCCAAGCAGATGAACGAGCGCGCACAGGATTTCTACGTCTCGCTGGGCATGCCCAAGCTACCGGCGAGCTACTGGGACAAGGCGCAGTTCATCAAGCCGCGCGACCGCGACGTGGTCTGCCACGCGTCGGCCTGGGACATGAACATGGCCGGCGACGTGCGCACCAAGATGTGCACCAAGCTCAATGAGGAAGATTTCACGACGATCTACCACGAGCTCGGCCACGTCTATTACTACCTGGCCTACAACAAGCTCCCCCCGCTGTTCCAGACCGGCGCGCACGACGGCTTCCACGAGGCGATCGGCGACACCATCGTGCTCGGAATGACGCCGGCCTACCTCAACCGCATCGGCCTGGTCGACACGCCGCAGGTGAGCAACGAGGCGCTGATCAACGCACAGATGCGCATGGCGCTGGCGAAGGTTTCGTTCCTGCCGTTCGGCCTGATGATCGACCGCTGGCGCTGGGGCGTGTTCGACGGCTCGATCAAGCCCGACCAGTACAACAAGGCGTGGTGGGACCTGAAGGCGAAGTACCAGGGCGTGGCGCCCGTGAGCGCGCGCGGCGAGGAGTTCTTCGACGCGGGCGCCAAGTACCACGTGCCGGGCAACACGCCGTACACGCGCTACTTCCTCTCGCACGTGCTGCAGTTCCAGTTCTACAAGTCGCTGTGCGAGGCCTCGGGCCACAAGGGCCCGCTGTACGAATGCAGCTTCTACGCGAACCCCGAGGCCGGCCGTCGCTACTGGGCGATGCTGTCGAAGGGCGCGAGCCAGCCGTGGCAGAAGACGCTCAAGGACATGACCGGCAGCGAGAAGATGGACGCGTCCGCCGTGCTCGAGTACTTCGCACCGCTGCAGGAATGGCTCAAGAAGCAGAACGAGGGCAAGACCTGCGGCTGGCAGGCGAACGCGGCCGCGTCGACCAATGCCACCGCACCCGCGACGCCCGCCGCGCCCACGGCACCGGCCGCACCGGCGAAGCCGACCGCGGGCTGATCCGCACCGCGGGACACTTCGACAGGGCCGGCTCGCCGGCCCTGTCGTCTTTCCGGCCATCGCGTCCGCCATGGCCGCGTCGATCGCGTACGTGCAGTGCGATCGTCAGCAACGAAACCTCGATGACACCTCCGACCCGCACCTACGCCATGCACATCGCTCCCAGCAGTTGCGGAGCACGCGCATGAGCGCCTCACGCCCCCTGGGCTTCTGGTCCGCGACCGCGCTGGTGGTCGGCAGCATGATCGGCTCCGGCGCGTTCCTGCTGCCTGCCGCACTCGCGCCGTTCGGCGCCGCCAGCCTGACCGGCTGGGGCATCACCCTGCTCGGTGCGGTGCTGCTGGCGATCACCTTCGCGCGTCTGGCGATGCGCTGGCCGCAGAGCGGCGGGCCGTACGTCTACGCGCGCCACGCGTTCGGCGAGCTGCCGGGCTTCCTCGTCGCGTGGAGCTACTGGATCTCGATCTGGTGTGCGACCGCCGCGATCGCCGTCGCCTTCGCCGGCAGCATCGGCGCGCTGGTTCCCGCCGCCACCGCCACGCCGGTGCGTGGCGCGCTGTGCGCACTCGCGGCGCTGTGGACCTGCACGGCGATCAACATCGCCGGCGTGCGCGAAGCCGGCCGCGTGCAGCTCGTCACCACGGTGATGAAGCTGCTGCCGCTGGTGCTGTTCGGCGGTGTCGCGTTGTGGTTCGTCGAGCCGGCGAACCTCGTCCCGTTCAATCCGACCTCCGATTCGCTGCCGCAGGTCGCGCATGCCACCGTCGCACTCACGCTCTGGGCGCTGATCGGTCTTGAGGCGGCGACCGTGCCCGCCGGCACCATCGAGAACCCCGGGCGCACCGTGCCGCGCGCGACGGTGATCGGCACCGTGATCGCGGGCTTCGCCACCGTGCTGGCCTGCACCGCCGTCATCGGACTTCTGCCGGCGGAAACGCTGAAGAATTCCGCGGCGCCGATGGCCGACGCGGCACGCACGCTGTGGGGCCCCGGGGCAGGCATCGCGCTCGCGGTAGTGATGGCGGTGTCCTGCTTCGGCGCGCTCAACGGCTGGGTGCTGGTGTCGGCGCAGGTGCCGCTGGCGGCCGCGCGCGACGGCCTGTTCCCGTCGCTGTTCGCCCGCACCGATGCGCGCGGCACCCCGGTCCCGGGCGTTCTGGTGGGCAGCCTGCTCGCCTCGGTGCTGGTGATGTCGAACTACAGCCGCTCGCTGGTGCAGGTCTTCACCTTCTCGATCCTGCTGTCGACCGCCGCCACGCTGCTGCCCTACGTGGCCGGCAGCGCGGCCTGGCTGCGTCGAGGCACGGGCCCGACGCGCTGGCTCGCCGCCGCCGCGCTCGCCTACGGTCTGTACGCGCTCGCCGGCATCGGTGGCGAATCGCTGGCCTGGGGCGCGGCGCTGGTCGCGGCAGGCCTGCCGGTGCACTGGCTGCTGCGCAGGCGCCGTCGTTAGGCGCTTTCGACCGCCGCGCCCGATACCGCGCGTTCCCAACGCCAGAACAGCCAGCCCACCAGCATCATGGCCGCCGCGCCCGCCGCGAGCCAACGCGGATGGTGCGAGACCAGCGGAGACACTGCGCCCGCCAGCAGCGCGTTCATCACCAGGCTGGTGAACGCCTGCAGCGACGAGGCCGAGCCACGCTGGCGCGGATACATGTCGAGGATGGCGAGCGTGAGCACCGGAAACACCAGCGCGATGCCGAAGGCGTGCAGCGTCATCGGCAGCACCGCCCACGGCACTTCGGGCACCGGCGCGAGCGCGTTGTAGACGACGTTGTAGAGCATCGCCAGCGCGCTGCAGGCGAAGCCGATGCGCACGGACGCATCGGCGCTGAGCCGCCCCGCCGCGCGCCCGGAGACGAAAGCTCCGGCGATCATGCCGCCGATGGTCGGCACGAAGAACCAGCCGAACTGCGTCTCGTCCAGATGCCGGCCGTCGAGCCGCAGCATCTCCAGCACGAACACCGGCGCCGAGGCGATGTACAGGAACAGCGCGCCGAAGTTGAACGAGGCCGCCGCGGCGAGGCGCTGGAACCGCGGATTGACGAAGATCGCCGCGTAGTCGCGCAGCAGCGAGCGCGGCACGAACGGTAGCCGCGCCGATGGCGGATGCGTTTCCGGCAGCACGCTCCACGTCGCTACGATCAGCACGACGGCGAACACGACCAGGAACCAGAAGATCATCGGCCAGTGGCTCCAGCCGAGGATCCAGCCGCCGATGATCGGCGCGATCGCCGGCGCGACGCCGAAGATCATCGATACCTGGCTCATCAGGCGCTGCGCATCGGGCCCGTGCAGCACGTCGCGAATCACCGCACGGCCGACGATCAGCCCGACGCCCGACGACAGGCCCTGCAGGGCGCGGAAGGCCAGCAGCGTCGGCAGGTCCTCGGCGAGCGCGCAGCCGGCCGAGGCGAGCGCGAACACGATCAGCCCACCGAGGATCACGCGCCGCCGGCCGATCGCGTCCGACAGCGGGCCGTGCACGATGCTCATCAGCGCATAGGCGATCAGGTACACGCTGATCGTCTGCTGCATGGCGACGGGATCCGCGCCGAGCTGCACCCCGATCGCCGGGAACGCCGGGAAGATCGTGTCGATCGAGAACGGCCCGAACATCGCGAGGCCGCCCAGCAGCAGGGCGAGGCGGCGCGTCGGCGGCGGAACGATGGGCGTCATGCGGGCGGACGGCAGGCGGGGCGCGACAGCGTAAACGCCCGGGCGTCCGCGGCGGTCATCATCGTGCGAACGCGCCGTTGTGACCGCTTCGTGACGGCGCATGGAACGGGCCGTGGGCAGGATGGCGATTGTTCCGCCCGCGGCCGGCGCCTACGTTGTACGCATGAGTCCACCCGACCCCCTGAGCGTTGCCGCGCGCGGCACGCGGCGCAGCGATTTCGGCATCGTCGCCTCGCTGCTGCCCTACCTGAAGCCGCACGTCGCGCGCATCGCGATCGCGATCGGCTGCCTGCTGGTCGCCAAGCTGCTGGGTTTGACGGTGCCGATGCTGCTCAAGCGCATCGTCGATTCGCTCGACATCCAGGCCTCGCTGCGCGCGCTGCCGGTGCTGCTGCTCGCCGCCTACGGCGCCGCGCGCGTCGGCTCGAACCTGTTCACCGAGCTGCGGCAGGTCGTGTTCGCGCGCGTGATGGCGCGAACCGCGCGCGAGGTCACTCTGGAGGTGTTCCGCCACCTGCACGCGCTCAGCCTGCGCTTCCACCTGCAGCGCCGCACCGGCGGCGTGTCGCGCGACGTCGAACGCGGCGGAACCGCAATCACCGACCTGCTCGACTGGACGATCTACACGATCATCCCGACCGCCATCGAGGTCACGCTGGTCACCGGCTTTCTCGTCTACGCCTATGGCTGGCAGTTCGGCCTCATCACCTTGCTGACGCTGGCCGGCTACATCGGCTGGACATTCGCGGTGACCGAGTGGCGCACGCGCTACTACCGCGCGAAGGTCGAGGCGGACACGAAGGCGAACGCGCGCGCGATCGACTCGCTGCTCAACTACGAGACGGTGAAGTACTTCAACAACGAGGAACACGAGGCCGGCCGCTACGACGAGAACCTCAAGCACGTCGAGGAAGCGACGGTGATGAGCCTCAAGTCGCTGGCCGTGCTCAACGTCGGCCAGACCGCGATCGTCTCGCTCGGCGTCACCGCGCTGATGTGGCGCGCCGCGGCCGGCGTCGTCGCGGGGCACTACACGCTGGGCGACCTCGTGCTGGTCAACGCCTACCTGCTGCAGCTGGCGGCGCCGCTGAACTACCTCGGCATGATGTACCGCGAAATCAAGCAGGCGCTCACCAACATGGAGCGCCTGTTCGGCCTGCTCGACGAGAAGCTCGATGTGCAGGACCGCCCCGGCGCGGAACCGCTGCACACGCGTCAGGCGCACGTGCGCTTCGAGGACGTGCGCTTCGCCTACGACCCGCGCCGCGAGATCCTCAAGGGCGTGAGTTTCGAGATCCGCCCCGGGCAGACGGTCGCGGTGGTCGGCCACTCGGGCTCGGGCAAGTCGACGCTGGCGCGGCTGCTCTACCGTTTCTACGATCCCGACGCCGGCCGCATCACCATCGACGGCCGCGACCTGCGCGACCTCACCCAGGGGTCCGTGCGCGCGGCGATCGCGACGGTGCCGCAGGACACGGTGCTGTTCAACGACACCATCCGCTACAACATCCTCTACGGCCGCCCCGGCGCGAGCCGCGAGGAAGTCGAAGCCGCGGCGAAGGCCGCGCACATCCACGATTTCATCCTCGCGATGCCCGATGGCTACGAGACGGAAGTCGGCGAACGCGGCCTGAAGCTCTCCGGCGGCGAGAAGCAGCGGGTCGCGATCGCACGGGCGCTGCTGAAGAACCCGGCGATCATGATCTTCGATGAAGCGACGTCAGCGCTGGACTCGCGCTCGGAGAAGGCGATCCAGGCCGAGCTGGAGCGCATCGCGGAGGGCCGCACCACGCTGGTGATCGCGCACCGGCTGTCGACGGTGATGAACGCCGACCGCATCCTCGTGATGGACGCCGGCCGCATCGTCGAGCAGGGCACGCACGAGGAACTGATCGCCTCGTTGGGCCATTACGCGCAGCTCTGGCAGCTGCAGTTGCAGGCCGCGCAGGAGCAGGCCAACGCGCCGACGCCGCCGGCCGCCGCGCGCGCGCTGCTGGAAGCCCGGCTCGATCCGGCGCCCTGAGCGCCAGCGGCCGCGGGCACCTGAATTCCCGCTTCCCCGGGGCTGCCGACATGCGGTCGCGGCGCGCGGCCGGGCTACAATCCGCATGGACGTAACCGGTGGGAGAAGCGGGCCCCGGCCCGCTGCCGAAGGCGCAATCGCCCGGAATCGCTCAGGCCCCCACACCGCCGGTTGCACACACTCTGGAGAGACCGGACGGCCGCGAGGCCCGCGCCGGCGCCGAAGGGGCAAGAAGCGCATCCTCCCCCGCGCTTCCAAACTCTCAGGCAGAAGGACAGAGGGGCGAGCAGGGCTTTCGAGCGGCGCCAGCCGCGAGCCTGCGAGCGCCCGTCGGCCGCGAGGCCGGCGGGCCGGGTGTTCGATTCGCGACGGAAGTCGCCGAAGCGATCACTTCCCCTTCCATGTCGCCGCCCAGAGTCCGCCATGACCCAGCCCGCTTCCCTTCGCGCCCTCGAGCACCACGACGGCTTCATCGAGCGCCACATCGGCCCCAACGATGCCGAGGTCGCCCACATGCTCGCGGCGGTCGGCTACGACTCGCTCGACGCGCTGACCGACGCGATCGTCCCCGGCTCCATCAAGTCCGGCAATCCGCTCGCGCTGCCCGAGCCGGTGACCGAGGTCGAGGCGCTCGCCCAGATCCGCGCCATCGCGTCGAAGAACAAGGTTTTCCGCAGCTTCATCGGCCAGGGCTACTACGGCACGCACACGCCGAACGTCATCCTGCGCAACATCCTCGAGAACCCCGCGTGGTACACGGCCTACACGCCGTACCAGGCCGAGATCTCGCAGGGCCGCATGGAAGCTCTGATCAACTTCCAGACGATGTGCGCCGAACTCACCGGCATGGAGATCGCCAACGCCTCGCTGCTCGACGAGGGCACCGCGGCGGCCGAGGCGATGACGCTGGCCAAGCGCTCGGCCAAATCGAAGTCGAACCTGTTCTTCGTCTCAAGCGGCGTGCATCCGCAGACGCTCGCGGTGCTGCGCACGCGCGCCGAGCCGCTGGGCATCGAGCTGCTGGTCGGCGACGACGCGCAGGCCGCCGATGCCGACGCGTTCGGCATCCTGCTGCAGTACCCGACCACGTTCGGTGAGATCCGCGACTACCGCGCGCTCGCCGACGCGGTGCATGCGCGCGGCGGCCTAGTCGCCGTCGCCACCGACCTGCTCGCGCTGACGCTGATCGCCGCGCCGGGCGAATGGGGCGCCGACATCGTCGTCGGCAACAGCCAGCGCTTCGGCGTGCCCTTCGGCTTCGGCGGCCCGCATGCCGCATTCATGGCCTGCCGCGACGCGTTCAAGCGCTCGATGCCGGGCCGCCTTATCGGCGTGTCGATCGATGCCGAGGGCAAGCCCGCCTACCGCCTGACGCTGCAGACCCGGGAGCAGCACATCCGCCGCGAGAAGGCGACGTCCAACATCTGCACCGCGCAGGTGCTGCTGGCGGTGATGGCCTCGATGTACGCCGTCTACCACGGTCCCGACGGGCTGCGCCGCATCGCGCGCCGCGTGCATCGCCTCACCGCGATTCTCGCCGCCTCGCTGCGCAAGGCGGGCGTGGCAGTCGGCGACGACTTCTTCGACACGCTGCACGTCACCGGCGTGGATGCGAACACGATCCACGACCGTGCCATCGAGGCCGGCATCAACCTGCGCGCCATCGACGGCCGCAGCCTGGGCATCAGCCTCGACGAGACCGCCACCCGCGAGGACGTGGCCGCCCTCGCCCGCGTGTTCGGCGCCGAGATCGGCGACATCGACGCGCTGGACGGCGAGACGGCCGATGCGCTGCCGCAGTCGCTGCTGCGCACGTCGACGTTCCTCACGCATCCCGCGTTCAACACGCACCACAGCGAGCACGAGCTGCTGCGCTACATGCGCATGCTGGCCGACAAGGACCTCGCGCTCGACCGCACGATGATTCCGCTGGGCTCGTGCACGATGAAGCTCAACGCCACCGCCGAGATGATCCCGGTGACGTGGCCGGAGTTCGCCAACATCCATCCGCTGGCGCCGGCCGAGCAGGCCGCCGGTTACCGCGAGCTGATCGACAGCCTGGAAAAGATGCTCGTCGAATGCACCGGCTACGACGCCGTGTCGCTGCAGCCGAACTCCGGTGCGCAGGGCGAGTACGCCGGCCTGCTGGCGATCCGCGCCTATCACCGCTCGCGCGGCGAGGCGCATCGCGACATCTGCCTGATCCCCGAATCGGCGCACGGCACCAACCCGGCATCGGCGCAGATGTGCGGCATGCAGGTCGTCGTCACCAAGTGCGATGCGAACGGCAACGTCGACGTGAACGACATCCGCGCCAAGGCGGAAAAGTACTCCGACCGCCTCGCCGCGATCATGATGACCTACCCGTCCACGCATGGCGTGTTCGAGGAGGACGTGGTCGAGATCTGCGAGATCGTGCACAAGCACGGCGGCCAGGTGTACACCGACGGCGCGAACATGAATGCGCTGGTCGGCGTGGCCAAGCCCGGCAAGTGGGGCTCGGATGTCAGTCACCTCAACCTGCACAAGACGTTCTGCATCCCGCACGGCGGCGGCGGCCCGGGCGTCGGTCCCTGCGCGGTGCGCGAGCACCTCGCGCCGTTCCTGCCGGGCGCGCTGAGCAAGGACGGCGTGCGCACGCCGGGCGTGGGCAATGGCGACGTCGGGATGGTGTCCGCGGCGAGCTTCGGCTCGGCGTCGATCCTGCCGATCAGCTGGATGTACGTCACCATGATGGGCGCCGAGGGCCTGCGCCGCGCGACGCAGGTCGCGCTGCTCAATGCGAACTACATTGCCAAGCGCCTGGAGCCGCATTACCCGACGCTGTATTCGGGCCGCAACGACCTTGTCGCGCACGAGTGCATCCTCGACCTGCGCCCGCTGAAGGACGCCACCGGCATTTCCGCCGAGGACGTCGCCAAGCGCCTGATCGACTTCGGATTCCACGCGCCGACGCTGAGCTTCCCGGTCGCCGGCACGCTGATGGTCGAGCCGACCGAGAGCGAGTCGCTGCACGAGCTCGACCGCTTCGTCGACGCGATGATCCAGATCCGCGACGAGATCCGTGCGATCGAGGAAGGCAAGCTCGACCGCGAGGACAACCCGCTTCGCCATGCGCCGCATACCGCGACCGCGGTGTCGGCCAGCGAGTGGACGCATGCGTATCCGCGCGAACTCGCCGCGTTCCCGCTCGCCACGCTGCGCCAGCACAAGTACTGGCCGCCGGTGGCGCGCGTGGACAACGTCTACGGCGACAAGAACGTGTTCTGCTCCTGCGTGCCGATCGAGGCGTTCGAGGGCGAGCCCGAGGCCTTCAGCGAACCGAACGTGATGTAAGCCGCGACGCCACGAAAAAGCCCCGCTCCGGCGGGGCTTTTTGTTCGCCAGCGCTCAGCGGTCGCGATTGCCGCCTCCGCGGCCGGATTCACCGCCCTTGCGGGCAGGCTCGCGCTGCTCCTCACGGCCCGTCGCCTGCAGGCCGCTGCCCGGGCCGCCGCCCTGCCGCGCACCGGTGCTCCGCCCGTGTCCACTGCCGTGGCTGGCCTCGCCGCCCATGCGGCCGATGTCCGACATGTGCTGGCGATCCTGGCTCACCGCCTCACCGCCCTTGCGGCCCGCCTCGCGGGCCTCGCGCGAATCGAACTCGTGCGCGTGGCCGCTCTGGTGGGCGGCACGACCGCCCATCGACGAGATCTCGCGCTGCTTCTGCGGATCCATGTTGCCGAAGCCGCCGCCGTGGGCGCCGCCCTTGTTGCTGGCCATGGTCGTTCTCCGATCGTCGTGTCGCCGGCCGCGCCGCGTGATCGACGCAGGGCCTTCGCCCGCGATGCGCTGCATCGACGCCGCGCCGCGAACACGATCAGGCTAGGCGGCGGCGTGTTATCGATGCGGCAATCGCGCGTGGCGAAAACGTGCGCGAGGCCCGTTCATGTCGCCGCCCGCTAAACGGTTAAGCCGCGTGCGGTCAGGCGTTGAGCACGCGGTCGCGGCCGCTCTGCTTGGCCGAGTACATGCGCTGGTCGGCCGTGCGCAGGTCGTCCAGCACGTCCTGCCCCGGCACGTGCTGCGCGACGCCGGCGGAGAACGTCAGCGGGCGGCCGTCGACCATGATGCGCAGGATGCTCTGCCGCAGGTATTCCATGCGGATCGTCGCTTCCTCGATCTCGACGGCGGGCATCAGCAGCAGGAATTCCTCGCCGCCCCAGCGCGCCAGCACGTCGCGCGCCGGCAGCACGCTGCGCGCGCGGCGACTGAAGGCGACCAGCGCGGCGTCGCCTTCGGCATGGCCGAGGCGGTCGTTGATGCGCTTGAAGTGATCGAGGTCGACGATCGCGACGCAGAACGTGGTGTCCTCGCCGTCGGCGCGCTGCTGCTCCTGGCGCAGGCGCTCGGTCATCCAGCGGCGATTGGGCAGCCCTGTGAGTTCATCGGTGGTCGCGAGGCGCTGCACCTCGGCGAGCAGCTGGGTGAGTTCCTCGCGACGCGTGCGCAGCGCACGGCGCAGCGCCGACAGCCTCGCCGCGATCACCGCGAGCGCCGGTAGCACCACCAGCACCACGATGTAGTTCAGCTGGTCAATCGGCAGCGTGGCCGCGGCCGGGCTGTCGCGCCACGGCGGCGGGAACGCGGTGAGCCAGAACACCACCAGCCCGAGGCTGGCCAAGGCGAAAACGGTGAGGATGGCGATCTGCCGCCAGCGCAGCGCGAACGCGGCGAACAGGAAGATCACCAGCAGCGGCAACAGCGCGATGGTCCGCAGCGGCCCGCAGATCAGGTAACCCCAGTCCGCGGCGATCACGCCCATAACGATCTGCCACTCGGTAAGCGCGGGATCGGAGAAGCGTTCGCTCCAGCCGCTGCGTAGCGCGGCGTAGGACACGGCGGTCGACAGCACCACGAAGGTGGTCCAGCCGGCGAGGCGCGGCAAGTCCATCCAGCCGTCGGCCACGCCGATCGCCATCAACAGGAAGCAGCCCAGGTAGACGCCGCTGGCCGTCACCCACTGGACCAGGCGGATCGCGCGGCGCGGATCGCGACCGGCGAGCGCCTGCAGCACGCGCTCGAACCAGCGCGGCGCCGCCCAGCCCGGAAGCAACGGCGAGGCCGACGATGGATCCAGCGAATCGACTGCGTCCGAATCCACACGCGCTCCAGGTCAGGCGTCCGCAAGGATAACGGCCGGTTGTCGCAGGGCTTGAGGCTGCGCGACGGTCACGGCCAATCCGTAGTCTGCAGGACAAGGAGGTTCCATGCCCGTTCGCCCCAACCTGACCGAAGGGCCCATCGCCCGCACCCTGTTCGCATTCGCGCTGCCCATCCTCGGCGGCAACGTGCTGCAGTCGCTCAACGGCTCGATCAACGCCGTGTGGGTGGGCCGCTTCCTCGGCGAGCAGGCGCTCACCGCCACCGCCAATGCGAACAACGTGATGTTCCTGCTGCTGGGCGCGGTGTTCGGCGTCGGCATGGCGGCGAGCATTCTGGTCGCGCAGGCGATCGGCCGGGACGACCTGAAGCAGGCGCGCTGCGTGATCGGCACCAGCGCGACGTTCTTCATCGGGCTATCCGTGGTGATCGCCGCGATCGGCATGCCCGCGGCGCGCCACGTGCTGGTGTGGATGGACACGCCACCGGCGGCGCTGCCCTTCGCCGAGGCCTACCTGCGGATCATCTTTCTCGCCCTGCCCTTCCTTTATGCCTTCACCTTCGTCACCGCGATCCTGCGCGGCTCGGGCGACACCCGCACGCCGTTCCTGTTCCTGCTGCTCGCCGTCGCGTTCGACATCGGCCTCAACCCGGTGCTGCTGTTCGGCCTCGGGCCCTTCCCGCGCATGGGCATCGCGGGCGCGGCGACCGCCACGCTGGTCGCCAATGCTCTGAGTCTCGCCGCGATGCTGCTCTGGCTGCGCCATCGACGCCATCGGCTGTGGATCAGCCGCCACGACCGCGCGCTGTACGCGCCCAACCTCACGGTACTGAAGTCGCTGATTTCCAAGGGAGTGCCGATCGGCCTGCAGATGATGCTGATCTCGGTGGCGATGCTGGCCATGATCACCATGGTCAACCGCCACGGTGTGGCCACCACGGCCGCCTACGGTGCGGCTCTGCAGCTGTGGACCTACGTGCAGATGCCGGCGATGGCGATCGGCGCGGCCTGCTCGTCGATGGCGGCGCAGAACGTGGGCGCCGACCGCTGGGACCGCGTGCACCAGACCGCGAAGTCCGGCGTGCTGTTCAACTTCCTCATGACCGGCGCGCTGATCGTGCCGCTGATCGTGTTCGACCGGCACACGCTCTCGCTGTTCCTGCCCGACGGCAGCCCGGCGCTCGCCGAGGCCATCCACCTGAATCCGATCGTGGTGAGCTCGTTCCTGTTCTTCGGCGTCACGTTCGTGCTGTCGGGCGTGGTGCGTGCGACCGGCGCGGTCGTCCCGCCGCTGATCATCCTCGCGCTGGCGCTGTGGGGCGTGCGCGTGCCGTTCGCATCGTTGCTGCAGCCGACGATGGGTGCCGATGCGATCTGGTGGAGCTTTCCCGCCAGCGCGCTCGTGTCGATGCTGCTGTCGGTGCTGTACTACCGCTACGGCGGCTGGCGCCGCGCACGCATGCTGCCCGCGGCGGCCGAGGAAGTGGCCATTCCCGCCGAGGTACCCGCGCAGGTGCCTTCGCCTGTCGCCGACGTCGGCCCGACGAGCGAGCCCGAGACGCCCGCCTACGCCGCCGCCAGCGCCGTCCGCAAATAGGGCGCGGTGCGGCTGGCGTCGCTGGCCGCCACCGCCTCGGGCGTGCCTTCGACGACGATGCGGCCGCCCGCCTCGCCCGCGCCCGGGCCGACATCGATCACCCAGTCGCTCTGCGCGACCACGCGCATCTCGTGCTCGACCAGCACCACCGTGTTGCCAGCCTCGACGAGGCCGTGCAACTGCGCCATCAATCGGTCGACGTCGGCGGCATGCAGGCCCGTGGTGGGCTCGTCCAGCACGTACAGGCCGCGCCCGCGCTGGCTGCGCTGCAGCTCGGTCGCGAGCTTGATGCGCTGCGCTTCGCCGCCCGACAGTTCCGTCGCCGGCTGGCCGAGCCGCAGGTAGCCCAGGCCGATGTCGCGCAGCAGCTCGAGCGGGCGCAGCACCGCGGGTTCGGCGGCGAAGAACTCGCAGGCTTCCTCGACGTTGAGCGCCAGCACCTCGGCGACGTTCCTGCCGTTCCAGCGCACCTTCAGCGTGGCCTCGTCGTAGCGCGCGCCATGGCAGGTGGGGCATGGCGCGTAGACGCTCGGCATGAAGAGCAGTTCGACGCTGACGAAGCCCTCGCCCTCGCAGGTCGGGCAGCGGCCCTTCGCGACGTTGAACGAGAAACGGCCGGCGTCATAGCGACGACGCCTTGCGTCCGGCGTGGCCGCGAACAACTTGCGCACGTGGTCGAACAGGCCGGTGTAGGTGGCGAGGTTGGAGCGCGGCGTGCGACCGATCGGCTTCTGGTCGACGCGCACCAGGCGACGGATCGCATCGACATCGCCGCCCAGGTGACCGTGCGTGCGCTGCACGACGCTGGGCGCATCGCCGGGCTCGGGCTCGTCGTCCTCGGGCTCGTGGCCGAGGTGGCCGCAGACCAGCTCGACCAGTGCCTGGCTGATCAGGCTGGACTTGCCCGACCCGGAGATGCCCGTCACCGCGGTCAGCACGCCGAGCGGAATACGCGCGCGCAGGCCGTGCAGGTTGTTTCGATGGATGTCCCGCAGCTCCAGCCAGCCCGTGGGTTCGCGGCGCTCGCGCGGCTCGGGCGGCGCGCGGTTGAACAGGTAGCGCGCGGTCTCGGAATCGCGGACATCGGCGAGGCCGTCCGGCGGGCCGCTGTAGAGCACGCAGCCGCCGCGCTCGCCCGCGCCGGGGCCGACGTCCACCAGCCAATCGGCGCGACGCATCATCGCGAGGTCGTGCTCGACCACGAAGATCGAGTTGCCGCTCGCCTTCAGCTGTTCCAGCGCGTCGAACAGCGCCTCGCTGTCGGCCGGATGCAGGCCCGCCGAGGGCTCGTCGAGCACGTAGACCACGCCGAACAGGTTCGAACGTATCTGCGTGGCCAGCCGCAGGCGCTGCACCTCGCCGGGCGAGAGCGTCGGCGTGGCGCGATCCATCGACAGATAGCCGAGGCCGAGCGCACGCAGCGTGTCGATCCGCGCCACGAGATCGCCCGCGATGCGCTGCGCGGCGAGGCGCTTTTCCTCCGACAGCGGCGGCGTGCGGTGCACGTCGGGCGCGGCCGCATGCGTGGCCTCACCCGCCGCCTTGCGTCGCGCGCGGTCGCGCTTCGTGGCATCGGCGGCGCGGGCATCGCCGGTCCTTCTCCCGACCGTGTCGAACCGGCCCTGCGCAACGGGCCGCAGCACGTCGGCGAGACGATCGAACGAGAGCTGCGACAGCGTGCCGATGTCGAGCCCGGCGAACGTCACCGACAGCGCCTCGTGCTTGAGGCGGCGCCCATCGCAGACGGGGCACAGCGTGCCGGTGAGGAAGCGCGACACGCGCCGCTTCATCAGCGCGCTCTGCGTGGTGGCGAAGGTGTGCAGCACGTAGCGCCGCGCACCCATGTAGGTGCCCATGTAGGCGGGCTCGGCGTTCTTCTTCACCGCCGCGCGCGTTTCGGCCGGGGTGAAGCCGGGGTAGACCGGCACCGTCGGCGTCTCCTCGGTGAAGAGGATCCACTCGCGGTCCTTCTTCGGCAGCTCCCTCCACGGCCGGTCGACGTCGTAGCCCAGCGTCACCAGGATGTCGCGTAGGTTCTGCCCGTGCCAGGCCGGCGGCCACGACGCGATCGCCTTCTCGCGGATCGAGAGCGACGGGTCGGGCACCATCGATTCCTCGGTGACGTCGTACACGTGCCCGAGGCCGTGGCAGTGCGGGCACGCGCCCTGCGGCGTGTTCGGCGAAAAGTCCTCGGCGTAGAGCATGGCCTGCCCCGGTGGATACGTGCCGGCGCGCGAGTACATCATCCGCACCAGGCTCGACAGCGTGGTGACGCTGCCCACCGTCGAGCGCGCGCTCGCGGTGCCGCGCTGCTGCTGCAACGCCACCGCAGGCGGCAGGCCGGTGATCTCGTCGACGTCGGGCACGCCGACCTGGTCGATCAGCCGCCGCGCGTACGGCGCCACCGACTCGAAGTAGCGCCGCTGCGCTTCCGCGTACAGCGTGCCGAACGCGAGCGACGACTTGCCCGAGCCCGACACGCCGGAGAACACCACCAGCGCGTGGCGCGGAATGGCCACGTCGACGTCGCGCAGGTTGTGCTCGCGCGCGCCGCGCACGCGGACGTGGCCATCGTCCTGCGCGTGGGCGATCCCGGGTTTGCCTGCGTCTGCCTGCTGCATTCGGCCCTCGCGATGAGCGCGATATTGGACAACGGCCGCGACGGTAACGCAGTGAAGGGCCGGTCTGCTGTAATGCCGCCCTGCCCGGGACCGCCACGCATGCGCCTTTCCGCCCGCCTGATCGCCTTCGCCTGCCTGCTCGCCCTCGCGCTGCCGGTATTCGGCGCCGCGCGGCCGTTGACGGTGTTCGCCGCGGCCAGCCTCAAGGAAACGCTGGACGAGGCCGCGGCACTGTATGCACGCAGCGGCGGCGCCCCGGTGCGCGTGGCCTATGGTGCGAGTTCCGCGCTGGCGCGGCAGATCGAGGACGGCGCACCGGCGGACGTTTTCGTCTCCGCGGATGGCGACTGGATGGACGCGCTGCAGCGCCGGGGCCTGATCGACGCGCGCACGCGCCGCGACGTCGCCGGAAATTCGCTGGTGCTGGTGGCGCCGGCCGCGTCGCGCACGCAGGCGATCGCGTTGCGGCGCGGCGTGGACCTGCGTCCAGTCCTCGGCCGCGACGGCCGCATCGCGCTGGCGCTCACGGCCAGCGTCCCCGCGGGAAAATACGGCAAGTTCGCACTGCAGTCGCTGGATGCGTGGTCGACGCTGCGGCCGCGCGTCGTCGAAGCGGAAAACGTGCGTGCGGCACTGCAGCTCGTCGCACGCGGCGAGGCCGCGCTCGGCGTGGTCTACGCCAGCGACGCGCTCGCCGAGCCGCGCGTGCGCGTGGTCGCGCGCTTCGCGCCGGGCCTGCATCCTCGGATCGTGTATCCCGCCGCTCGCGTTCGCGCATCGCGACACCCGCGAGCGGCGGACTTCGTTGCGTGGCTCGCATCGCCCGCGGCGCAGGCGGTGTTCCGCCGCCACGGCTTCGCGCCCGCATCGTGACGGCGCTGACGCCCGAGGAAATCGCGGCCGTCGTGCTGAGCCTGCGCGTGGCGAGCGTGGCGACGCTCGCCAGCCTGCCCTTCGCCATCGCACTGGGCTGGCTGCTGGCCCGCCGCCGCTTTCCCGGGCGGCTGCTGCTCGACGCACTCGTGCACCTGCCGCTCGTGCTGCCCCCCGTGGTGACCGGTTACGCGCTGCTCGTGCTGTTCGGCCGGCAGGGAACCGTCGGTGCATGGCTGCAGGACACGCTCGGCGTCAGCCTTGCGTTCCGCTGGACCGGCGCCGCGCTCGCCTGCGCGGTGATGGGCTTTCCGCTGATGGTGCGCGCGATCCGGTTGTCGATCGAAGCGGTCGACGCGCGGCTGGAGAACGCCGCCGCCACGCTGGGCGCATCGCCCTGGCGCGTGTTCACCGGGATCACGCTGCCGCTCGCATGGCCCGGGATCGTCGCCGGCGCGGTGCTGGGCTTCGCGAAGGCCGTGGGCGAATTTGGCGCGACGATCACGTTCGTGTCCAGCATTCCCGGCGAAACGCAGACGCTGTCGTCGGCGATCTACGCGCTGCTGCAGGTGCCCGGCGGGGAGGCACGCGTCTGGCTGCTCTGCGGCGTGTCGGTGGCGATCTCGTTCGCGGCGATGCTCGCCGCCGAGGCGCTGGCGCAGCGCCAGCGACGCGAGCCCGCCGCGTGAGCGCGCTGCACTCCATCGACGTGCTGCTGAGGCGCGGCGGCTTCGAGCGCCACGTCCGGGTGTCGAGCGACGCGCGCGTGCTCGCGCTGGTCGGTGCCTCGGGTAGCGGCAAGACTTCGCTGCTGCATGCAATCGCGGGGCTGTTGCGGCCCGTGCGCGGACATATCGAGATCGCCGGCGAGCGGCTGTTCGACGCCGGGCGTCGCATCGACGTTCCCACGCATCGGCGGCGCATCGGCTACGTGTTCCAGGACGGCCGCCTGTTCCCGCATCTCGACGTCCGCGGCAACCTCCTCTATGCCGCGCGCGGCGACGCATCCGCGGCGCGCGCGCAGCTGGATCACATCGTCGAACTGCTCGCGCTCGGCCCGCTGATGTCGCGCCGCACCGTCGGCCTGTCCGGCGGCGAGATCCAGCGCATCGCCCTCGGCCGCGCGCTGCTTTCGGCGCCGCGCCTGCTGCTGCTCGACGAACCGCTTTCGATGCTGGACCCGGATCGTCGCGACGAGCTGCTGCCCTACCTGCAGCGCGTGCGCGACGAGCACGCACTGCCGATGATCTACGTCAGCCACGCCGCCGACGAGGTCGCGCGCATCGCGCAGGACGTCTACCGCCTGGGCTAGCGCCTGCGCGCGCCGCGCGACACGAGGAAGCCGAGCGCCGCGACCGCGACCACCACGAAAGCGATGCCGCCGAGCGGGTGCTCGTCGAACATCGCCCCGAGCATGTTGCAGCCCGTACAGAGGCCCAGGGGCGCGGTCGCGACGGCGATGCGCCATCCGCGCGATGCACGGCGTGGGGTCGACTCGACGGAATGCGGCATGCGGCGATCATGCGGTCGTCGCCGTTAGGAGGCGGTCACGCCGGGCCGCTTCCAACCTGCGATAGGCTGCAGGCCCGCTTGCCTTTCGACATCCGTCCGTGTCGACGATCTCACGCGCCGGTGCCGCACTCCTGTTGGGCTTCGCCCTGTTCGCACTGCTCGCGGTGGTGGGCTTCGCCACGGTCGCGTCGGTCGAACGCTCCAGCCGTGCCCGCGACAGCGCGCGTGCCGCGCTTCTCTCCAGCGAGCGCCTGCTCGCGGCGGTGGTGGATGTCGAAACGGGCCAGCGCGGCTTCGTCCTCACCGGCGATCCCGCCTATCTCGAGCCCTACCGCGGCGGACTCGCGCGGCATGACCGCGCGCTGCAGGCGCTGCATCGGGACATCGCCGGGCTGCCCGGCATGGCCGCGCACCTGGCCGGGCTGGACGAGCGCGTGCGCCAGCGCATCGGAATCGCGCGGCACATCGTCGCCACGCGCGAGACCGCCGGCGCGGGTGTCGCGCGCCGGCAGATGGAGGAGCTGCAGGGCAAACAGGTCACCGACGCGATCCGCCGCCAGGTCGCGGGCCTGCAACGCAGTCTGCTGGAGGCGATCGCGGGCTGGGAGGCCCGCACCGCGGAAGTCACCCTGCGCGCGCGCTGGACCGCTGGGGCGCTCGCGCTGCTCGGCACGGCGCTGATCCTCGCCGGCATCCTCGTGATGGAACAGGAACGCTCGCGCCGGCGCGATGCCGAGAGGGCGCTGCAGGAAGCCAATCTCGGTTTGGAGGCGCGGGTCGCGCAGCGCACCGCCGAGCTCGAACTCGCGCGCGAGCAGCTGCAGACGTTCGCGCGTCGGCTCGATCGCCAGGTCGAAGGGGAGCGCCGGCGCCTCGCGCGAGAGGTCCACGACCAGCTCGGCCAGGTGTTCACGGCCCTGAAGCTCACGCTGGCGAACCTGGCGACCCGGCATCCCGAAGCGGCCGCACCGGTCGGCGGCGCCATGGACCTCCTCGACGAGGGCGTGGTCACCGCACGCCGCATCGCCAGCGAGCTGCGGCCGCCGTTGCTGGACGACCTCGGCCTGGCAGCCGCGATCGAGCATCGTGCGCAGCGCTTCCACGAGGAATCGGGGTTGCGCTGCGAGGTCGACCTGCGCGACGCGGACCGGCTGACGCCCGAGCAGTCGTTGCAGTTGTTCCGCATCGTGCAGGAATCGCTCACGAACGTGGCGCGGCACGCGCGGGCGACGCGGGTCTCCATCGATGGCGGCATCGACGAGGGGGCCTATCGGCTCGTCGTCGCGGACGACGGCCGCGGCATGGGCGAACCACGCCCCTCCTCGCTGGGCATGCTGAGCATCCTGGAACGCACGCTGCTGTCGGGCGGCGTGCTGGCGGTGGACTCCGCGCCCGGCCATGGAACCCGGATCGACGTCCGCCTGCCGTTGAGGCCGCAAGGGGAAACATCGTGCGAATCCTGATGATCGAGGACCATCCGGTGATGCGCTTCGGCGTGCGCCAGCTTGTGCAACAGCACTGGCCGGACTGCGATTTCGTCGAAGCGCAAACCCTGCACGCCGGCCTCGAGCGCGTGCGGGAGGGCCCTTGGGATCTCGTCCTGCTCGACCTCTCGCTGCCCGATGCAAGTGGCATGGAGGGGCTGATGAAGCTGCGCCGCACGGCGTCCGTGCCCGTCCTCGTGCTGAGCATGCACAACGAGTCGGCCTATGCGACGCGTGCGCTGCAGGCAGGCGCCTCGGGCTACGTCACCAAGGAACACGCGACCACCGAGTTGCTGACCGCCATCGACCGCATCCTGCAGGGCGGCCGCTACGTTACCTCGACGCTGGCCGAGCGGCTGGCCGGCCTGCTCGCGGGCGAAGCGCCGCCCGGCCTGCCGCACGAAGCGCTGTCCGCTCAGGAATACCGCGTGCTGCTCCTCGTCGCCACCGGCAAGGCCACCGGGGAGATCGCATCGACGATGCACTTGTCGGTGAAGACGGTAGGCACCTACCGGGCGCGCATCATCGAGAAGACGGGCCTGGGGACCACGGCCGAGATGGCCCGCTACTGCCTTCAGCACGGACTGCTGCCCCAACCCTGACCCCGTGTAGGCGATCGCCCTACATCCATATCCGTCGATCGACTTCGTCGGATACGGCGTCCGCGCCCTCCGCCGGCGCCCGCGGGCCGCCGTTAACGACGTCATGCTCAGGCTCCCACGAATGTCGCGCTCCGCCGCAGCACGTGCTGCGACGGGCGTTCTTTCCACCACGTCCCGCCCGGGCCGACGCCTCGGCTGGGCGGTGCTGGCGCTGTGGCTGGCGGTCGCGGTCGGCGGCCTCGCGGTGTTCGCGCGGCCACCGGCTCAAGCGGCCGTCACCGAAACTACCGCGGCAGGCTGGGCGCGCTGGGCTCGCGCGCTGCCCGGCGCCCAGGCGCATCGCCCCCTGCTGGTGCGGCTCGCCCCGTGCGGCTGCGACGACGACCGCCACTGGGCGGCGCTGGCCGAGCGCTGGAACGCCCGTGGCGTGGTCCTCGCACTGCGCGCCGGCGCACCCCTGCCCGCCGGCCTGGCGGCCAACGGCCTGCTCGCGCTCGACGCACGCGGTCAGGTCATCTACTCCGGTCCGGTCGCGGCACCGGCCAGCTGCGGCCTCCATCACCCCGCCGAGCTCGCACTCATTTCCGGCATCCCCGTTCATTTCGACGAGCCCTGTCCATGTCCCCGCACGCCCTGACCGTTCCGCCTTCGACGGCGAGCCAGCCCGGCATCACCTACCTCGACGAACTACGCGCGAAGGCCGACCGGCTGTTCGCCATCGTCACGCTCGTGCTCGCCTCGGCCTCGCTTGGCCTCGCATGGACCGAGGGCGACTGGATGGTCTTCCTGACGGTGACGGCACCCACGCTGGCGGCCGTCGTCGCGCAGGTCGTCCTGCGACCGGGCTCGCTGTCGACCCGGCTTACCGTCGCGCTCGGCTTCATGGTGCTGACGGCCGCGATGATCCAGCAGGCCAACGGCCTTGTGGAAATGCACTTCGGCGTGTTCGTGCTGCTGGCGCTGTTGCTGTACTACCGCGACTGGCGTCCCGTCGTGGCCGCCGCGGCGGCCATCGCCGTCCACCACGTCGGTTTCTTCCTGCTGCAGTCCGGCGGTCTGCCGGTGCATGCGTTCGCGCCTGGCAGCGGGTTCGGCATCGTCGCAATCCATGCCGCCTACGTCGTCGCGGAGACGGCGGTGCTGTGTGTAATGTGCGCGCAGTTGCGCGCCGAAGTGGAACTCGTGGGCGCTTCCCCGCAGGCGGTGGCCGGCATGGCGCGCGCGCTCGCCAACGGCGATCTCTCCGAAGACGCCTCGCGCACCTACCCCGCCGGCTCCATCGCCGACTCGCTGGGCAATGCCGCCGCACAGGTCAAATCGTTGCTCGACGAGGTCTGCGAGTCGGCGGACCGCCAGGCCGCTGGCGACTTCGGACGCCCACTCGCCCGCGAGGGGCGCGAAGGGACCGTGCTGTCGCTGGTCGAGCGCATCAACGCGGCGAACATGCGCAGCGCGACGGCGATCGCCAACGTGCGGGACGGGCTGGAAGCGCTGTCCGCGGGTCGGCTCGACCATGACTTCGACTTCGCCGCGGAAGGCGACTTCGCCCGCCTGCGCGATCAGCTCGCCGATACCACCCGCGCGCTCGCGACCTTCATCGACGCGCAGACGGCCGCCGTGCGCGCGGGCGCAAGCGGCGACCTGTCCGTGCGCATCCCGCTCGACGGGCTCGACGGCTTCACACTCGACATCGCCACCGGGCTCAACAGCCTGCTCGATACCACCGACCGCAGCCTCGTCGAGATCGTCGCGTTCCTCGAGCGCATGGCGGCCCATGACCTGCGCCAGCGCATCGACCAAGGCGCCCAGGGCGTCTTCGGCGACCTCGCGCGCGCGGCGAATTCGACGGCCGACGCACTGGCGTCGATCGTCGAGCAGTTCCGTTCGACCAGTGGACGCGTGCGCAACGCCGCCGCGGAGATCGCGACCGGCAATCAGGACCTCTCGACCCGTACCGAACAGCAGGCCGCGGCGCTGGAGGAGACCGCGGCCTCGATGGAAGAGCTGACCGCGACGGTGCGGCAGAACGCCGAGAACGCGCAGCGCGCCAATCATCTCGCCACCGGCGCGGCGGACGTCGCGACCGCGGGCGGCGACGTCGTCGCACGCGTCGTCAGCACCATGGACATGATCGCCGAGACGTCGCGCCGCGTGGCGGAGATCGTCGGCGTCATCGACAGCATCGCGTTCCAGACCAACATCCTTGCCCTCAACGCGGCGGTGGAGGCGGCGCGCGCGGGCGAGGAGGGGCGTGGTTTCGCGGTGGTCGCCTCCGAAGTGCGCGCACTGGCCCAGCGTTCGGCGCGCGCGGCGCAAGAAATCAAGGCGCTCATCGCCGAGTCGGCCGAACGCGTGGGCGAAGGCACGGCGCTGGTGGCGCAGGCGGGCCGGACCATGCAGGACATCGTTGGAAGCGTCACCCGCGCCGCCGACATCGTCGCGGAGATCAGCGCCGCCTCGAAGGAGCAGAGCGCCGGCATCGAACAGGTTAACCAGGCGATCGTCCATATGGACGGTTCGACCCAGCAGAACGCGACGCTGGTCGAGCAGGCGACGGCGGCGGCTAAATCACTCGAAGACCAGGCGGTCGAACTCGCCGACGCCATCGCGCGCTTCCGCACGGGAACATCGGGCGCGCCGGCGCCACTGCGCGCGGTGGCCTGATCCCGGCGCAGAACGGACGAGGCCGCCCGGAGGCGGCCTCGAAACTTCGGCGCTACGCGGCGTTTACGCGAACGGGTCGTGGAGCACGATGTTCTCGTCGCGATCGGGACCGGTCGAGACGATCGCGATCGGGCAGCCCGCGAGTTCCTCGAGCGCACGCAGGTAGGCGCGTGCGGCGGCCGGCAGCTTGTCCCAGTCGGTGATCCCGGCGGTGGTCTCTTCCCAACCCGGGAATTCGAGGTAGACCGGCGTGCATTCCTCCCAGCCCGCCGCGTCCAGCGGCGCGTACTCGGTGCGCTTGCCGCGGTACTCGTAGGCGATGCAGATCTTGAGCTTCTCCATCCCGTCGAGGATGTCGAGCTTGGTGATGCACAGGCCGGTGATGCCGTTGATGGCCACGGCGCGCTTGAGCGCGACGATGTCCATCCAGCCGCAGCGGCGCGGACGGCCGGTGGTGGCGCCGTATTCCTGGCCGCGGTCGCGGATGCCCTGCCCGACCTCGTCGTCGAGCTCGGTCGGGAACGGGCCGCCACCGACGCGCGTGGCATAGGCCTTCGCGATGCCGAGCACGTAGTCGATCGCATCCGCGCCCACGCCGGTGCCGGCGATGGCGCCGCCCACCGTCGTGTTCGACGACGTGACGTACGGATAGGTGCCGTGGTCGATGTCGAGCAGCGAGCCCTGCGCGCCTTCGAACATCACGCGCTTGCCCTGCTTGCGCAGGTCATGAAGGATGCCTGCCACGTCGGCCTTCATCGGCTCGACGTACTCGCCGAACGCGAGAGCCTCGTCGAGCGTCTGCTGGAAGTCCACGCCCTCGACGCCCAGGTACTTCGTGAGCACGAAGTTGTGGTAGTCGAGCGCCGTGCGCAGCTTCTCGGCAAGTTCCTGCGGGTAATGCAGGTCGGCGACGCGGATGCCGCGGCGCGCGACCTTGTCCTCGTACGCCGGGCCGATGCCGCGGCCGGTGGTGCCGATCGCCTTGCCGCCCGCCGCCTTCTCGCGCGCCTGATCCAGCGCGATGTGGTACGGCATGATCAGCGGCGTGGCCGGCGAGATCTTCAGGCGCGAGCGCACCTCGACGCCGTTGGCCTCGAGCTCGGCGATCTCCTTTTGCAGCGCGCCGGGATGCAGCACCACGCCGTTGCCGATCAGGCAGAGCGCGTCGGGACGCAGGATGCCCGAGGGGATCAGGTGCAGAACGGTCTTCTTGCCGCCGATCACGAGCGTATGGCCCGCGTTATGGCCGCCCTGGAAGCGCACGACGCCGCCGATCTCCTTCGTCAGAAGGTCGACGATCTTGCCCTTGCCCTCGTCGCCCCACTGCGCGCCGAGCACCACCACTGACTGACCCATTACCACTCTCCAGACCGCTGCTTGCATGAGGGCGTCCGGCCGCGACGACGCGCGACACCGGCAACGCGCAGCAGCGTGCGCGATGGCGCGTGCACATCGCGCCTTTGCCGGCCGGCCCGCCATGGCGGGCCGCAGACACGGAAAAAGCCGGCGGGTGTCCCCGTCCGGCTTTTGTGCATTATCCGGGTTTCGTCCCGGTGGGGCCACCCCGTCCGTCGCTCAATGGCGAACCAGCCACAGCGAGGCCAGCCCCAACGCCACCACCACCGCGCCGAACACCCGCAACTGCCGCGTCGTCAGCACGTACAGCCGCTCGGCGGTGCGCTTCCAGCCCTCAGGCGTGAGGAACAGGAACAGGCCCTCCAGCACCGCGACCAGGCACAGCGCCGACAGCAACTCACGCGCCATCAACGATCGGACTTGAGGTACTGCAGGAACGGGTCGTTCTTGTCGACGACGATGACCGTCTGGCCATTGCCGAATGCGCGGCGGTAAGCCTCGAGGCTGCGCTGGAACGCGTAGAAGCCGGTGTCCTTCTGCGCCGCGTCGGCGTACAGGCGCGCGGCCTCGGCATCGCCCTCGCCGCGCAGGCGCTGCGCATCGCGCTCGGCCTCGGCCACGATCACGGCGCTATCGCGATCGGCATTCGCACGGATCAGCTGGGCCTGCTCGGCGCCCTCGGCGCGCAGGCGGCTGGCTACCTGCTGGCGCTGCGCACGCATGCGGCTGTAGACGTCGCTGATGACGCGGCTGTCGGTCGGCAGGTCGATCTGCTTGATGCGCAGGTCGACGATGCGGATGCCCAGCGTGGCCGCGCCCTGGTTGATGGCCTGCAGCTGCTTGGCGACGATGTCGCCACGATCGCCCGACACCACCTCCGACAGCGTGCGCGTATTGATCTCGTTGCGCAGCGAGTCCTTGATGATCGGCGCGAGGCGTTCGTTGCCGACCTTCTCGTCGCCGCCGGTGGCGCGGTAGAACGCGCGCAGGTTCTCGATGCGGCCCACCGCGAAGAAGTCGACGCTGACGTCCTTGCGCTCGGACGTGAGGTAACGCTCCGGCTCGGCCGGCAGCACGATCAGGCGGCGGTCGAAGGTCAGCTGGGTTTCCACCAGCGGCCACTTGAAGTGCAGGCCGGGGCCGAGATCGGTGCGCACGACGCGACCGAGGTTGAGCACGATCGCGCCGCCGCCTTCGGGCACCACGAACACGGAGCCCATCAGCGCGAACAGCGTCGCGACGGCGAGGGCGATCAGGGCGGGATATCTCATCGGGTCTCTCCACGGGGCGCACGCGGCGCGCGCGGGCCACGGCTATCGGCCTCGGCCGTCACCGGCTCGAGCAGCTCGGGCACGAGTGCAGGCGCGGACTGCGGCTGCGCGGGCGACAGCAGCGGCGGCGTGGTCGCGCCGCCCGGCTGCGCCATCGGCACGTAGATCAGCTGGCGCGAATCGCCGCCGACGATCGTGCGGTTGTTCCCAAGCACCTGCTGCACCGTCTCCAGCCACAGGCGCTTGCGGGTGACCTCGGGCGCGCCGCGGTACTGCTCCACCAGCAGCGAGAAGCGCGTGGCGTCACCGGTCGCGCGGGCGACGGCGGAGATCTTCTCGCCCTCGGCGGTCGCACGCACGCGCGACGCCTCGCCGCGGGCCTCCGGCACGACCTTGGCCGCGTAGGCGCGCGCCTCACTGATGAAGCGGTCCTTGTCCTGCTGGGCGCTGTTGACGTCGTCGAAGGCCGGCTTGACCTCTTCCGGCGGGCGCGCGTTCGGCAGGTTGAGTTCGGTCACGGCCAGCCCGGTGCGGTAGGCGCGCAGCGAGTCCTGCAGGCGCGTGCGCGCCGCCACCGCGAGCGCATTGCGCGCGCCGAGCACCGTGTCGAGGTCGGAGCGGCCGACCATCTCGCGCACGGTCGAGAGCGACGCCTCGCGCAGCACCGCGTCGGCATCGCGCGCGCCGAACAGGTAGAGCTGCGGGTCGCTGATGCGGTACTGCACATTCAGGTCGACGTGGACGATGTTCTCGTCGGCAGTCAGCACCGGCACGGTCTGGGTGAAGGTCTTGATCTGCGTCGCATTGACCTTCTGCACGCGCTCGATCGGCCACGGCAGCTTGAAGTGGGGGCCAGGCTGCAGCACCCGGGCGAACTGCCCGAAGCGCAGCACCACGCCGCGCTGCTGCTCGGAGATCAGGATGAAACTGGTGAACAGCAGCCACGCACCGAGCAGCAGTGGGATCCAGCGGACCGGCCCGCCGTTGCCGTCGAGCAGGTTGCGGAAGCGGTCGAGCAGGTCGAGGGGGGCGAGGCCACGGCCGCCGCCGCGGGGGCGTCGATCGCGGTCGCCGTTGTCACTGCCGGGCGTGTTCCAGGCCATGGGGGCTCCTGAGGATGCGCGGCGGCGCCGTCACCGGCGCGCGCGAGCGGGCCTTCATGGAGACGTCGGGTTCGCCGGCGCTGGGATGGTCGGATTCTAGGTGGGGGGTCCTGCCGCCTCAACCAAGGGGCGGCTCGACCGGCGGTTCGGGAATCAGCGGGGCCAGCAGATGGCCCCCGGCGCCGGCGGCGATGCGGCGGGCCTCGGCCTGCGGCAGGTCGACGTCCAGCCACCAGCCGTCCTCCTCCGCGCGCTCGGCCCGGATCGCGCCGATCTCGTACAGCCGCCCGCGCAGTCGCGCCGCCTCGGTGGGCAGGTGGATGCGGCCGGCGATGCGCTCCAGGCCGAGCATCTGCCCGAGCGCATCGTGCAGCAGCTCCAGCCCGGTGCCGTCGCGCGCCGACAGCCACACCCGCGGACGCTCCTCGACAAAGCGGTCGAAGCGCGGCGGGGTGTCCTCGAGCCGGTCGATCTTGTTGAAGACCAGCAACTGCGGGATCTCGCTGGCGCCGATCTCCTTCAGTACCGCGTCCACCTGCGCGATGCGCTCGGTGCGCAGCGGGTCGGCGGCGTCGACGACGTGCAGCAGCAGGTCGGCCTCGCGGGCCTCCGACAGCGTGGAGCGGAACGCGGCGACGAGCTCGTGCGGCAGGTCGCGTACGAAGCCGACCGTGTCGGCCAGCACGACGCCGCCGCCGGGCAGATCGATGCGGCGCACGGTCGGGTCAAGCGTGGCGAACAGCTTGTCGGCCGCGTAGGCCTCGGCGCCGGTGAGCGCGTTGAACAGGGTGGACTTGCCGGCATTCGTATAGCCGACCAGCGCAACGCGCGGCAGCTCGCCCTTGAGGCGCGCGCGGCGCATCTGCGCGCGCTGCACCTCGACCTTGTCGAGCCGCTTCGACAACTGCTCGAGCCGCTTCTGCAGCAGGCGACGGTCGGTTTCGAGCTGGGTTTCGCCGGGGCCGCGCAGGCCGATCGAGCCGCCGCGCTGGCGCTCGAGGTGGGTCCAGCCGCGCACCAGGCGCGTGGCCATGTGGCGCAGCTGCGCAAGCTCGACCTGCAGCTTGCCTTCGTGGCTGCGTGCACGCTGCGCGAAGATATCGAGGATCAGGCCGGTGCGGTCGATGACGCGGCGGCTGAGCGCGCGCTCGAGGTTGCGTTCCTGGCCCGGCGAGAGCGGATGGTTGACGATCACGAGGTCCGCGCCGCTCGCCTCGGCAGCGGCGCGGACTTCGTCCAGCTTGCCGCTGCCGATCAGCGTGGCGGCGTTCGGACGGTCGATGCGCGCGGTGACGACGGCGGCGATGCTCGCGCCCGCCGAACTGGCGAGCTCCTGGAACTCTTCCAGCACAGCCTCGTCGAGGGGGCCGGCGTGCGGCTGGATCAGCAGCGCGTTCTCGCCCTTCTTGGAGCGCTCAAACAAGCCTCACCTCCGCACGCCGATGTGTCATTCCTGCGCGTTCTCCGGCGAGGCGCCTTCGCCCTCGCCCGGCTGCACGTAGCCGCCGCCCGGCCCGACGCGAACGTTGCGCGCCGGCACGACGGTGGAGATCGCGTGCTTGTAGACCATCTGGCTGACCGTGTTCCGCAGCAGCACCACGAACTGGTCGAAGGACTCGATCGTGCCCTGCAGCTTGATGCCGTTGACCAGGTAGACCGAGACCGGCACGCGCTCGCGGCGCAGTGCATTCAGAAACGGATCCTGCAGTGATTGCCCCTTCGACATTGGGTAGTCCCCACCTTTCTATTGTTCTCGTTATGGGCGGTCGCGGACGACGCCGGACCGTGTCGCCGCGGTCGTCCCCACGGCGGCGACGGTCCGATGGTAGCGCAAAGTCGCTGATTTCCCGTGGCCGCGGCGTGCAGGCGCGCGTATCAGCGGCGATCCACGAAGGCGGTCACGATGCGATCGAGCCGCGTGGCGTCCAGCTGCGGATCGACGCCGATGGCATCGAGCTCGCCGCGCAGCCAGGTGAGCTGCCGCTTCGCGAGCTGTCGCGTGGCATGGATGCCGCGCTCGCGCAGCTCGCGCGCATCGAACGCGCCGTCGAGATGTTCCCATGCCTGCCGATAGCCCACCGCGCGCAGCGCCGGCAGGTCGAGCGGACGCGGGTGCGCGCGCAGCGCCGGCAGCTCGCGCAGGCGTCGTACCTCGTCGAGAAAGCCCGCTGCGAGCATCGCGTCGAACCGGCGTGCGATGCGCTCGTGCAGCACCGCGCGGGCGGTCGGCGCGACCACGATCTTGAGGACACGGCAGGGAAAGCGCTGCGTCGGCGCACTGCGCCGCCAGTCGCTGATGGTGCGCCCGGACGCGCGCCAGACCTCCAGCGCGCGCTGGATGCGCTGCGCGTCGGTCGCATGGATGCGCGAGGCGGCTTCCGGGTCGACGTTCGCCAGTTCGGCGTGCAGCGCCGCCCAGCCGCGTTCCGCCGCCTCCGCTTCAAGGGCCGCGCGGATCGCCGGCGCGGCCTCGGGCATCGGCGCGAGCCCGCGCAGCAGCGCGTGGAAGTAGAGCCCGGTGCCGCCGGCGAGGATCGGCAACCGTCCGCGCGACACGATCGCCTCGACCGCCGCACGCGCGTCGACGGCGAACTCGGCGGCCGAATAGGGCTGCCACGGCTCGCGGATGTCGATCAGGTGATGCGGCACGCCGGCCCGCTCGGCCGCGTCGGGCTTGGCCGCGCCGATGTCGAGGCCGCGGTAGACCAGCGCGGAATCCACGCTCACCACCTCGCCGTCGAAGCGTCGCGCCCAGTCCACCGCCAGCGCCGTCTTGCCCGACGCGGTCGGGCCCATCAGCGCGATCGCGAGAGGACGGCCGTCCGCCGTCACGTGTCAGTAGCCCCGCGCGTCGAGCGCCGCCCGCACCTGCAGGTGGCGCGCGGCCATCGCCGGCGACGGCGCGCGGCCCAGCAGGCTGCCCAGCACGATGGCGACGCAACCGATCGCGAAGCCCGGCACCATCGAGTACAGGCCGGTGGACTCCGCGAAGAGCGTTTCCCACACGATCACGGTCGCGGCACCGGCCACCATCCCGGCGAGCGCGCCGTTCCGGGTCATGCGCGACCAGAACAGCGAGATCAGCACGACCGGCCCGAACGCTGCGCCGAAGCCGGCCCAGGCGTAGGACACGAGGCCGAGCACGCGGCTTTCGGGGTCGCGCGCGATGAAGATCGCCAGCAGCGCGACGCCCAGCACCGCCGCGCGCCCCACCCACACGAGCTCGCGCTGGCCGGCGTTGCGGCGCAGGAACCCGCGATAGAGGTCCTCGGTCAGCGCGCTCGAACAGACCAGCAACTGGCAGGAAAGGGTGCTCATGATCGCGGCGAGGATCGCCGACAGCAGTACGCCGGCCACCCACGGATTGAACAGCAGCTGCGAGAGCACGATGAACACGCGCTCCGGGTTCTGCGTGACCGCGCCCGCCTGCGCCGGATGCGCGGCGAAATACGCATTGCCGAAGAAGCCCACCGCCATCGCGCCCAACAAGCAGAGCACCATCCAGGTCATGCCGATGCGGCGCGCCTTGGGGATCGTCTCCAGGTCGTCCGCCGCCATGAAGCGCGCGAGGATATGTGGCTGGCCGAAATAGCCCAGCCCCCACGCCAGCAGCGAAACGATGCCGATGACGCCGAGCGAACCGCCCTTGAACCAGTCCAGCTTGCCGGGGTCGACCTGCTCGACCAGTGCGAGGCTGGCCTCCGGACCGCCGCTGCCCAGCACCACCACGATCGGCGTGAGCACCAGCGCGAAGATCATCAACGAGGCCTGCACGGTGTCGGTCCAGCTCACCGCGAGGAAGCCGCCGACCAGCGTGTAGAGGATCGTCGCCGCGGCGCCCCACCACAGCGCCTGCGCGTACGGCAGACCGAACACGCTCTCGAACATGCGCGCGCCGGCCACGATGCCGCTCGCGCAGTACACCGCGAAGAACACCAGAATGACCAGCGCCGCGAGCACGCGCAGCACGCGGCTGCCGTCCTCGAAGCGATGGGTGAAATAGTCCGGCAGCGTCAGCGCGTTATGCGTGCGCTCGGTATAGAGGCGCAGCGGGCCGGCGACGAACTTCCAGTTCGCCCAGGCGCCGATCACGAGGCCGATCGCGATCCAGGCTTCCGACACGCCGCCCAGGTAAAGCGCGCCGGGCAGGCCCATCAGCAGCCAGCCGCTCATGTCCGAGGCGCCTGCCGACAGCGCGGTGACGAAGCTGCCGAGCGAGCGCCCACCGAGGATGTAGTCGTCGAAGCTTCGGGTGGACCGCCAGGCGAGGAAGCCGATCAGCACCATGGCCGCCAGGTACAGGCCGAATGTGACGAGAAGCGGAGTGCTGGCGGTCATTCGCGTTCCTGCTGGAGTCCCCGCGCGCACTTTAACCGGGCGATGCCTCCGCATGACTGGCGAATATTTCGCCAGCATGGCGGGCCCGCCCGTGGTGGCGGGGGCTGCGCGGGTTATCCACACGGCCACCAAAGCGGTTATCCACAGCACCTGTCGATAACCGCGCTGGTCGAATCAGTCCTCGTCCGGCCATCGGATGGACGGCATCGACGCGGCGACGCGGGGCATCGGCTGCGCGGCGACCGCGTTCCACACCTTCAGCGCGTCCACCGTCGCCGCGACGTCGTGCACGCGCACGATCCGCGCGCCGCGCTGCACGGCGATCAGGTGCGCCGCGACCGATCCGTGCACCCGCTCCGCTGCGTCGCGTCCAGTCAGCTCGCCGATCGTGCGCTTGCGCGACAGCCCGGCCAGCACCGGCACGCCGAGATCGGTGAACCGCTCGAGGCGCGCGAGCAACTGCAGGTTGTCCTCGCGCGTCTTGCCGAAGCCGAAGCCCGGGTCGACGACGATGTGCTTCTTGTCGATGCCCGCCATCTGCGCGGCGAAAATGCGCTCGGCGAGGAAGCGATGCACCTCGTCCACCACCTCGTCGTAGCGCGGGTCGTCCTGCATCGAGCGCGGCTCACCGAGCATGTGCATCAGCACCACCGGCACGCCGAGCGCGGCCGCCGCGTCGAGCGCCCCCTCGCGCCGCAGCGCGTAGACGTCGTTGATCATGCCTGCGCCCGCCGCCACCGCCGCGCGCATCACCTCGGGCTTGGACGTGTCGACCGACACCGGCACCTGCGTGCGTGCCGCCAGCGCCTCGATCACCGGCACGACGCGGCGCAGCTCCTCGTCGACCGGCACCTCGCCGGCGCCCGGGCGTGTCGATTCGCCGCCCACGTCGAGCACGTCCGCGCCCTCCTCCACCAGGCGCAGGCCGTGGGCGATCGCGGCGTCCGTGTCGAAGTGCTCGCCGCCGTCGGAGAACGAATCCGGCGTGACGTTGACGATGCCCATCACGCGCGGCACGTCGAGCAGGAGGCGGCGGCCGCCGCAGTCCAGGGACGGTGCGATGTCGAACATCAGCGGCCCTCGCGTCGTTCGGCGAGGCGCATCAGCAGAAGCCCGAACGCCAACCCGAGCGCCGCGCCGACGGCGATGTTGCGCATGCCCACTCCGATCGCGATGCCCGCGCCGAGTCCGATCGCGAGGAAGCCGCCGCGGCGACGCCTGTCCATGCCTGCTCCAACGAAAAAGGCCAGAGCGGACTCTGGCCTTTCCGTGTGTTGCTGGCAACGTCGATCAGGTGCCGCTGGGCTGAACACCGCCGAGGTGGAGACGCTTGGGCTCCTCGGTCGCCGGGCCGCCGCGGCCCCAGCCGCTCGGCGGCGGCGGATCGCGCCCGTCCATGATCGCGTCGATCTGGCTGGCGTCGATGGTCTCGTACTCCAGCAGGGCCTTCGCCATCGCGTGCAGCTTGTCGATGTTGTCGGTGAGGATCGTCGTCGACCGCGCGTACGCCCGGTCGAGGATCCCGCGCACGACCTCGTCGATCTTGCGCGCCGTCTCGTCGGAGACGTTCTTGTGCTGCGTGACCGAACGGCCGAGGAAGACCTCGTCCTCCTCCTCGCCGTAGGCGATCGGGCCGAGCTCGTCCGACAGGCCCCACTTGGTGACCATGTTGCGCGCCATCTTGGTCGCCCGCTCGATGTCGTTCGACGCGCCCGTGGTGACCTTGTTCGCGCCGAAGATCAGCTCCTCGGCGACGCGGCCGCCGTACAGCGAGCACAGCTGCGACTCGATCGTCTGCTTGTTGTACGAGTACTTGTCGCCTTCCGGCAGGTACATCGTGACGCCCAGCGCGCGGCCGCGCGGGATGATGGTGACCTTGTAGACCGGATCGTGCTCGGGCACGAGGCGGCCGACGATCGCATGGCCCGCCTCGTGGTACGCGGTCAGGCGCTTCTCGTCCTCGCTCATCGCCATCGAGCGGCGCTCAGCGCCCATCAGGATCTTGTCGCGGGCCTTGTCGAAGTGCTCCATGTGCACCTGCTTGGCGTTATCGCGCGCGGCGAACAGCGCGGCCTCGTTGCAGAGGTTCGCGAGGTCGGCACCGGAGAAGCCCGGGGTGCCGCGCGCCACCACCATCGCGTCGACGTCGTCGCCGAGCGGCAGCTTGCGCATGTGGACCTTGAGGATCTGCTCACGGCCCTTGACGTCAGCAAGGCCCACGGTGACCTGTCGGTCGAAGCGGCCCGGGCGCAGCAGCGCCGGATCGAGCACGTCCGGACGGTTGGTCGCGGCGATGACGATCACGCCCTCGCCGCCCTCGAAGCCGTCCATCTCGACCAGCAGCTGGTTGAGCGTCTGCTCGCGCTCGTCGTGACCGCCGCCGAGGCCCGCGCCGCGATGGCGGCCGACCGCGTCGATCTCGTCGATGAAGATGATGCAGGGCGCGTGCTTCTTCGCCTGGTCGAACATGTCGCGCACGCGGCTGGCGCCGACGCCCACGAACATCTCGACGAAGTCCGAGCCCGAGATCGAGAAGAACGGCACCTTCGCCTCGCCGGCGATCGCGCGGGCGAGCAGCGTCTTGCCGGTGCCCGGCGGGCCGACCATCAGCACGCCGCGCGGGATCTTGCCGCCGAGCTTCTGGAAGCGCGTCGGGTCGCGCAGGAACTCGACGAGCTCGCCGACTTCCTGCTTGGCCTCGTCGCAGCCCGCGACGTCGGCCAGCGTCACCTTGACCTCGTTTTCGCCCTGCATCTTCGCGCGCGACTTGCCGAAGCTCATCGCGCCCTTGCTTCCGCCCTGCTGCATCTGCCGCATGACGAAGATCCAGGCGCCGATGATCAGCAGGATCGGAAGGAAGTTCAGCAGGATGCCCCAGATCGACGGACCAGACGGCGGCGGACGCTGGGTGATGGAGACCTTGTGATGCATCAGGTCGTACATCATTCCCGGGTCGGCCGGCGCATAGGTCACGAACTGCGAGCCGTCCTTGCGCTTGCCGGTAATCGTGGTCTTGTCGTCGCTGATGACCACGTCCTGGACGCGGTCGGTCTGCACCTGCTGGATGAACTGGTCATAGGCCAGTGTCTCCGTGGCGGCGCTGCGCGGGCCGAAGGCCTGGAAGACCACCATCAGCACGACGGCGACCACCACCCACAGCAAAAGATTCTTGGCCAAGTCGTTCATCTTCATACCTTGTCGAGCCATTGGAGCACGTACTGGCTGTACGTCCCTTCAAGCTTCGGGCCGGTCGACCGGCCCTCGATGACCACGGCCGCTGCACGGCCGCCGTCGCATTCGTCCACCGCTGCCGGTGGCTGTCTCCCGGGCCATGACGACCCGCGAAGCACCTTACTTCATGGCCGCTCGCCGACCCTGCGCGAGCGCGTACACCTCGGGCGAGCGCTTGCGCGAGGCTGCCGGCTTGCGGATCACCACCTTGTCGTAGCGCCGCCGCAGCTCCTTCACGTACTCGTCGAACCCCACGCCCTGGAAGAGCTTGATCAGGAAGTTGCCGCCGACCCGCAGGTGCTTGTCGGCGAAATCCATCGCGAGCTCGGACAGGTACATCGCGCGCGGCAGGTCGACCGAATCCACTCCACTCATGTTGGGGGCCATGTCCGAGAGGACAAGGTCCACCGGCTGTCCACCGAGCATGGCTTCCAGCTGCGATAGGACGTCATCCTCCCTGAAATCGCCATGAAGGAATTCGACGCCCGCGAGCGGCGGCATGGCGAGGATGTCCAGCGCGATCACGCGGCCGCGGTCGCCGAGTTCCTGGCGGACCCATTGCGACCAGCCGCCGGGTGCGGCGCCCAGGTCGACCACCACCATTCCGGGCTTGAGCAGCCGGTCGCGCTCGACCAGTTCCTCGAGCTTGTAGGCGGCGCGCGAGCGCAGACCCTCGGCCTTCGCCTTCTTCACGTAGGGGTCGGAGAAATGTTCCTTGAGCCAGCGGTGGCTGGACTTGCTGCGCGTGGGCATCGGCGTGTGCACGCGCCGGAAAAAAGCGGCGCGGAGCCGCATGATACCCTGCGCCTCCCCACGCTCCCGGAACGTCCGCTTGACCGCTCCCAGCCTTACCAATGCCCAGATCCGGTTCCTTCGCGGCCAGGCCCACGGCTTGAAGGCGATGCTGCAGGTGGGCGGCAAGGGCGTCACGCCCGCGCTGGTGGCGGAGGTCGGCCAGGCGCTCGAGGACCATGAGCTGATCAAGATCAAGGTCGCCGCCGAGGACCGCGAGACGCGCGAGGCGCTGATCGAAGCGCTCGCCGGCGAGGCCGGGGCCGCACTGGTGCAGCGCATCGGCCATACGGCAGTGCTCTACCGCCCGAGCCGCGAGAAGCGACAGATCGTCCTGCCGCGACCCTGAGGCCGCGCCGCGAGCGCACCGATCCCGAGGCGACCGCATGCAACTGAATCTCGAAAGCCCCGACCACCGCTACGTGCTGCGCAGCGTCGACGGCCGGTCGGCGCTGGTGAACGACCGCCGCCTGGCGAGCAGCTTCGCCGTGTCCACCGAGACGCTGATCGAGGACTGGCCGGTGACCGATGCCGGCGCACTGACGCCCGAGCAGCTGCAGCCGCTGCTGGCACTCGGCCCGGACGTGATCGTGATCGGCAGCGGCGACCGCCAGGTGTTCGCACCCGCGGCCACGCAGGCCGCCTGCCTGCAGGCCGGCGTGGGCTTCGAGGTGATGGCCAATGCCGCGGCGGCGCGCACGTTCGTCGTGCTGGCCGGCGAAGGGCGACGCGTGGTGGCCGGCTTCGTGCTGGCGCGGGCCGACGCCTGACCGCCCGCGCTCAGCGCGCGGGCAGGTAGAGCAGCGGGTCGACCGGCTTGCCGGTGTAGCGGATCTCGAAGTGCAGCATGTCGCGCGGTGCGCCGCTGTGGCCCATCTCGGCGATGGTCTGCCCCGCCTTCACCAGCTGGCCTTCGTTGACCAGGCGCTTGCGGTTGTGGCCGTAGGCCGACAGCCACTGTTCGTTGTGCTTGATGATCACCAGCTCGCCGTAGCCGACCAGCCCCGCGCCCGAATAGACCACGGTGCCGTCGGCGGCCGCGCGCACCGGCGCGCCCTCGCTGCCGGCGATGTCGATGCCCTGTTTGGTCGGCTCGCCGGTGACGAAGCGTCCGACAAGGCTGCCGTCCGCAGGCCAGCGCCACGCGAAGCCGCTGGCGGGCGGCGCGGTCACGACCGGCGGTGGCGCCGGCCGCGGCGTTTGCCGCGGCGGCGCCGCGGTGCTGCCGGTGGACGGGCGGGACGGCGGGGGCGACGCGCTGCGGCTGCCGCCCGGATACAGGCGCAGGCGCTGGCCGGGATAGATCGTGTACGGCGGCGCCAGCGAGTTCCACGACGCGAGGTCGAGCACGCTGATGCCGTTGCGCGTGGCGATCGAATACAGCGTGTCGCCGCGCTGCACCAGCGTGGTAGCGCCGGGCTTGGGCGTCGACACGCGCGGCGGCGCCGGACGGCCGGACGACGCGTTCTCGCGCACCACGGTGCTGGAGCAGCCTGCGATCACCGCCAGCGCGGCGCCCAAGGCGAGGGAGCGGAAACCGATCGTATGCCTCATGCGCCGTGCGACCTCCAGAGCAGCCAGCCGATCGCCGCCGCCACGAGTAGGACCGCGATCCAGCCGATGGGTTCGATGTAACGCCGCAGCGCCGCTTCCGCGCGTTCGCCACCGATGCGGATCACCAGCGCCAGCAGGTAGACGCGCTTGCCGCGCCCGACCGCCATCGCCAGCACGTAGGGAAGCAGCGGCACGCCGACGATGCCCGAGGCCCAGGTGAACACCTTCATCGGGATCGGCATGAAACCGCCGAGCACCAGGAACCAGAACACGGCCCACGGCGATTCCGCCATCTGCGACTGCACGGTCTCGATGCCCGACTCGATGCCCGGCAGCATGCCGAGCGTCGCGAACAGCGGCTTGATCGCCTCGAACGCGTAGTGGCCGAGCGCATAGCCGACCAGCGAGCCCAGCAGCGAGAACACCAGGCTGATGCTCGCGAAGCGGAACGCGTGCCGCGGCTGCGCCACGCTCATCGGCGCCAGCATCACCTCCGGCATCACCGGGAAGATGATCGCTTCGATGAAGCTCAGCCCGGCGAGGTAGCGCTGCGCATGGCGGTGACGGGCCCAGCCGATGGCGCGGTCGTACAACGGGGCAAATAGCTTCAAGCCGGTCTCCGGTTCAGTCCACGGTGCCCGACAGTAGCGGCACGAACACCACCGGTGCGAGCACTTCCTCGTCGAAGCCGCCGTCCGCGCGCTGGCGGATGCGGACCAGCGACTGCGAATTGGCGGGGCCGACGGGCGCGATCAGCACGCCGCCCGGCACCAGCTGCGCCTTCAGCTCGTCGACCAGCGCGGGCGCCGCCGCGGTGACGAGGATGGCATCGAACGGGCCGTTCTCCGGCCAGCCCGCGCGGCCGTCGTCGTGTTTGCTGCGCACGGTGAGGCCGAGCGTGCGGAAGCGCTTGCGCGCGACGCGCAGCAGTTCGCCGATGCGCTCGACGGTATGCACCTCCAGGCCCAGCGCCGCGAGCACCGCGGCCTGGTAGCCCGAGCCGGTGCCGACTTCCAGCACCTTCCGCGGCTCCGACTCCATCAGTGCCTCGGTCATGCGCGCGACCACCCACGGCTGCGAGATCGTCTGCCCCTGGCCGATCGGCAGCGCAGTGTCCTCGTAGGCCCGCGAGGCCAGCACTTCGTCGATGAACAGGTGGCGCGGCACGGTGCGGATCGCGTTGAGCACGCGCTCGTCATTGATGCCGTTCGCGCGCAGGCGCTCCACCAGGCGGTCGCGCACGCGTTGCGAGGTCAGTCCGCTGCCGGTCGCTTCCGGCTTCATGTGCATCCGCATGCTCATGCCTCCGCGCGCGGCCGCAGCGCGCCGGCAAGGCCGCCCACCCAGCCGGCCACCTGGTCCAGCGCCTGGTAGCGCGTCAGGTCGACATGGATCGGCGTGATGGAGATGCAGCCGCGGCGCACCGCGTGGAAGTCGGTGCCCGGGCCGGCGTCCTGCTCGGCGCCGGCGGCGCCGATCCAGTACCACTGCCGCCCGCGCGGATCGACCTGCGGAATGCAGGCCTCGGCGCGGTGGCGGTTGCCCAGCCGCCCGACCTCGAAGCCGGCCACCGCGTCCCACGGCACGTCGGGCACGTTGACGTTGAGGATGGTGTCGGCCGGCAGCGGGTCGGTCGCCAGGCGCGCGACCAGCTCGACGGCCGCGCGCGCGGCCGTCTCGTAATGAAGCCCCACGTGGTCGGCGGTGGCGAGCGACACGGCGATCGCAGGCAGGCCGAGGAAGCGGCCTTCCATCGCCGCGGCGACGGTGCCGGAATAGATCACGTCGTCGCCGAGATTGGCGGTGTTGTTGATGCCGGAGACGACGATGTCGGGCTCGTCCTCGAGCATGCCGGTCAGCGCGACGTGCACGCAGTCGGTGGGGGTGCCGTAGACGCGCCAGGTGTGTTCGTCCTGCTGGAGCACGCGCACCGGGGCATCGAGCGTGAGCGAATTGCTCGCGCCGGATCTATCGCGATCGGGCGCGACGGTGATGACGGTATGGCCGGCGGCGCGCAGGTGCTCCGCGAGGACACGGATGCCCGGCGCGTCGACGCCGTCGTCGTTGCTGATCAGGACTCGCATGAAGATCGTGGCGCCGCGTCGAGGGCACCGCTGGCGTCGGCGGGGGGCCATGATAGCCGAACCCCCTGCCCCGCTTCCCGGCACGCGGTCGCGTCGTCGCACGATCCGCATCGCGAGCCGCTACGCTGAACGCATGGGCGAGCACGATCCGCGCGACGAAGACCTCGAACTGTTCCGGCAGGCCGTCGGGCCGGTGCGCCCGGTCGACGCGCCGCCGCTGCCGCCGTCACCGCCGAAGCCCAAGCCGCGCGCGCGCATGGCCGAACGCGACGAGGCCGCCGCGGCGAGCGAGTTCCGCCTCGCGCTCGACGAGCAACTGCTCGGTGCGGGCGACGTCCTCAGCCATCGCGCCGAATCGCTGCCGCCGGCGACGTTCCAGCGCCTCAAGCGCGGCGAGCTGTCGGCGCAGGAGGAACTCGACCTGCACGGGCTCACCGCCACGCAGGCGCAGTCGCTGCTGCGCGAGTTCCTCGCCGACGCGCGCCGCCACGGGCTGGGCTGCGTGCGCATCATCCACGGCAAGGGGCGCAGCGCGGCCGAGCTCGACAGCAGCGGCGCACCAGTGCTGAAGAACCTCGTGGACCGCGTGCTGCGCCACCGCGCCGACGTGCTCGGTTTCCACTCCGCGCCGCCCGCGCAGGGCGGCACCGGCGCGGTGGTGGTGCTGCTCGCGAAGCGCTAGCGCGGCGTGGGTGCCGACGCCGGGTCCGTCCGCTTCATCGGCGGGTTGATCCAGGTGACGTCGATGCCGCGGGCGCGCGCCTGGTCCTCCACGCGCTGCATATAAGCGACGTCGGTGTAGATCGTGCCGCTGGCGCCCGCCCGCGGCGGGACATAGGCGCTGCGCTCCTGCGTGCCGGCGCAACCGGCGCAGAGCGATGCCGTCAGGGCGATCAGGGCGATGCGCGAAATGGCCATGGCCGTCTTCTCCTCGGAGATCCGGTTCGGCGCCCGCCCGATGCGGGCGTCGACCCGGTTATACGCCCGCTGGAGAGCGCCGGCGCAGGCCCGGGCGGCGCGTCGACGAACGGTCAGGCGTAGCGCGAGGCGGATGCCCGCGTGTCGCCGATCGCATCGAGCACTGTGGTCGCGTAGGCGCCCGGCGGCAGCTCGAACGTGAGCTGCAGGACGTCGGCGTCGAGCCATGCCCAGGCCAGCGCGCCCGGGCGCAGCCGCAGCGCACGGCGCTCCTGCTCGAGGCCGGCGGCCTCCAGGCCGCGACGCAATGCCAGCACGTCGTCGCCCAGCACCGTGTCCTCCAGCTGCCGGCATTCGCCCGTCGTGCGCGGCTCGCCGCGCCCCCAGAGCGGACCGGTAGGATGGATGTCGAAAGCCGCCAGGCGCTCGCGCAATGCCTCGGTCAGCGGCTCGGGCCCGAAGATGCTGCGGCGGCCGTCGAGCATCCACACCTCGCCCTCCAGCGGCGCGTCCCAGCAGTCGCGGCGCACGCGCTCGGCGAGCACGCGGTTGAACAACTCCGAACGCGCGGCCGAGAGCAGCAGGCTGCGCTCCTCGCGGCGAACTCGACGGCCCGCGAACATCGCGATCGCCTGCTGCACGTTGTCGCCCGCGCGGCCGAAGCGCTGCTCGCCGAAATAGTTCGGCACGCCGCGCGCGGCGATGGCGGCGAGGCGCGCGTCGACGGCGTCGCGATCGCCCGTCACCTCGCGCAGCGTCAGCACGAAGCGGTTGCCGGCCAGCGCGCCGCGCGGCAGCTTGCGCGAATGGCGCGTCACGGCCAGCACGCGCAGCGAGTCGTCCTGCAGCGTCGCGATGTCCGGCGCCTCGCGCCCCGGCAGGTGCACGCTGATGCGCTGGCGCGTGACAGCGTGGCGGTCCTTCAGGCCCGCATAGCCGATGGCCATTTCCTTGACGCCCGCCCATTCGGCGATGCGCCGCGCGGCGAACGCGGTGTTCATGCCGCGCTTCTCGATGTCGAGCAGCAGGTGCTCGCCGACGCCGCTGGCCTCGAAGCCGGCGATCTCCTCGACGATGAAGTCCTCGGGGCGCGTGCGCAGCGTCGCGGTGAGGACCGACGGGCCCAGCGCCTGGGGCAGTTCGTTCATCAGGATGTCGCCAGCAGGCAGACCGCCATCGCGGCGATGCCTTCCTCGCGCCCGGTGAAGCCGAGCTTCTCGGTCGTCGTCGCCTTGATGCTGACCGCGTCGACATCGATGCCGAGGTCTTCGGCGATGCGTTCGCGCATGGCCTGCGCATGCGGCCCGACCTTCGGGCGCTCGGCGAGCACGGTGGCGTCGACGTTGACCACGTGCCAGCCGCGCTCGCCGGCGAGCGCGCGGCAGTGGCGCAGGAATTCGCGGCTGTCGGCGTCGCGCCAGCGCTCGTCGGACGGCGGGAAATGGCGGCCGATGTCGCCGAGCGCGAGCGCGCCTAGGATCGCGTCGCAGATCGCGTGCAGCACGACGTCGCCATCGGAATGCGCAACGACGCCGCGCGCATGCGGGATGCGCACGCCGCCGAGCATCACGTGGTCGCCGTCACCGAAGGCGTGGACGTCGAAGCCCTGGCCGATACGCAGATTCATGGGATTTCCCGGGTCAGGAAGCGCTTGCGCGCAGCAGGTATTCGACGAGCGCGCGGTCGGCCGGCGTCGTCACCTTGATGTTGTCCTCGCGGCCTTCGACCAGGCGCGGACGCAGGCCCGCGTGCTCGAGCGCCATCGCCTCGTCGGTGACGGCGATGCCGTCGGCGAGCGCGCGTCGCAGCGCGTCGCGCAGCACGCCAAGGCGCGCGGCCTGCGGCGTGAGCGCGCGCCACAGGCCGTCCCGTGGCTGGGTGCCGGCGCTGCGGTCGCGGTCGCCACGCTTGAGCGTGTCGCGCACGGGCGCGGCGAGCAGAGCGCCATCCGCTGTTTCCAGCGCGGCGTCGATCACTCGGTCGAGATCCGCGGCAGCGAGGTTTGGACGTGCGGCGTCGTGCACCAGCACGAGCGCATCGTCGCCGGCGCGCTCGCGCAGGGCGTCGAGCGCGGCGAGCACGGAGAGCGCGCGCTCGGCGGCGCCTTGGCAGGTCAGAACCGGCTTGTCGTGATGCGACGTCCAACCGGGCCATCGCGCGTCGTCCGCGGCGAGCGCGACCATCGCGCCATCGACGCGCGGATGCGCGAGCAGCGCGTCGAGTGCATGCGCGATCAGCGGCCGACCCGCGACTTCGACGTACTGCTTCGGCACATCGCCGCCGAACCGGCTGCCCGATCCCGCCGCGGGCACCACCGCCCAGATCGCGGTCACGGCGCCGGCGCGGCCGTCGCAGGGGCGGCCTGCACGTTCTCGACCACGCGGTAGAACACCTCGCCCGGCCGGATCATGCCGAGCTCGCTGCGCGCGCGATCCTCGACGGCCGCCTCGCCGGACTTGAGGTCCTGCACCTCGGCGGCCAGCGCGTCGTTGCGCTGGCGCAGGCCGCCGTTTTCGTGCGCGAGTGCATCGACCTGCGCCTGCAGCGCGACCACCGCCTCGCGGCCGCCTTCGCCGTGCCACAGCCGCGTCTGCAGGCCCACCAGCAGCATCGCCAGCAGGCCGATCAGGATCAGCAGGCCGTAGCGCGGGCGCGTCATCGGTCAGCGCGAGAGCGAAACGAACGCGTCGCGGCCGGCGTAGCGCGCGGCCGAACCCAGCTGCTCCTCGATGCGCAGCAGCTGGTTGTACTTGGCCACGCGGTCGCTACGGCACAGCGAACCGGTCTTGATCTGCGTGGCGGTCGTGGCGACGGCGATGTCGGCGATCGTCGTGTCCTCGGTCTCGCCCGAGCGGTGCGAGACGATCGCGGCGTAGCGGTTGGCATCGGCCATCGCGATGGCTTCCAGCGTCTCGGTCAGCGTGCCGATCTGGTTGACCTTGATCAGGATCGCGTTGGCGACGTTCTGGTCGATGCCCTCGCGGAAGATCTTCGGGTTGGTGACGAATAGGTCGTCGCCCACAAGCTGCACCTTGTCGCCGATGCGCTCGGTGAGCAGCTTCCAGCCCGCCCAGTCGTGCTCGGCCATGCCGTCCTCGATCGTCACGATCGGGTAGCGGCGCGTCCAGTCGGCGAGGAAGTCGACGAACTGCTCCGGCGTCAGGCGCTTGCCCTCGCCGGTGAGGTTGTACTTGCCGTTCTCGAAGAACTCGCTGGAGGCCACGTCGAGGCCGAGCAGCACGTCCTCGCCGGCCTTGTAACCGGCCTTGCCGATCGCCTCGAGGATGGTTTCCAGCGCCTCTTCGTTACTGCGCAGGTCGGGCGCGAAGCCACCTTCGTCGCCGACCGCCGTCGACAGGCCGCGGCCCTTCAGCACGCTCTTGAGCGCGTGGAAGATCTCGGTACCCGCGCGCAGCGCTTCGGAGAAGCGGTCGAAACCGACCGGCAGCACCATGAATTCCTGCAGGTCGACGTTGTTGTCGGCATGCGCGCCGCCGTTGATGATGTTCATCATCGGCACCGGCAGCACCGCCTCGCGCCCGTTCGCGAGGTGCTGCCACAGCGGCATCTTCTTCGACGCCGCCATCGCGTGCGCGTTCGCCATGGAAACGCCCAGCAGGGCGTTCGCGCCGAGGCGGCCCTTGTTGTCGGTGCCGTCGAGATCGATCAGGCGACGGTCGAGGCCGGCCTGGTCGGCGGCGTCGAAACCGTCCAGCGCCTTGGCGATCGTCGTGTTGACGTTCTCCACCGCCTGCTTCACGCCCTTGCCGAGGTAGCGCGTCTTGTCGCCATCGCGCAGCTCCACCGCTTCCTTGGTGCCGGTGGAGGCGCCGGACGGCACCATCGCGCGGCCGAAGCTGCCGTCGGCGAGCGTGACTTCCGCTTCGAGCGTGGGATTGCCGCGGCTGTCGAGGATTTCGCGGGCGTGGATCTTGGCGATCGTCGTCATCGGAGGAACGTCGTCCTTACAGGGAGTTTTCGAGGAAACCGTTGCGCTTGGTCACTTCGTCGAGCGCCTTGAGCGTCTCGAGCAGCGCGCGCATCTTCGGCAGCGGCCAGGCGTTCGGGCCGTCGGAGAGTGCCTTCGACGGATCGGGATGCGTCTCCATGAAGATGCCGTCGATGCCGACGGCGATCGCTGCCCGCGCGAGCACCGGCACGTGCTGCCGCTGTCCGCCGCTCGACGTGCCCTGCCCGCCCGGCAGCTGCACCGAATGCGTGGCGTCGAACACGACCGGGCAACCGGTTTCGCGCATCACGGCGAGCGAGCGCATGTCGCTCACCAGGTTGTTGTAGCCGAAGCTCGCACCGCGCTCGCAGACCATGATCTGCTGGTTGCCGGTCGATTTCGCCTTCTCGACCACCGGCTTCATGTCCCACGGCGCGAGGAACTGGCCCTTCTTGATGTTCACCGGCTTGCCGGCGCTGCAGACCTTGGTGATGAAGTCGGTCTGGCGCACGAGGAAGGCCGGCGTCTGCAGCACGTCGACGACGCTCGCGACCTCGTCGATCGGCGTGTACTCGTGCACGTCGGTCAGCACCGGCACGCCGAGCTGGCGCTTCACTTCGGACAGCACCTTCAGGCCCTGTTCGACGCCCGGGCCGCGAAAGCCAGAGATCGACGTGCGGTTGGCCTTGTCGAAGCTCGACTTGAAGATGAAGGGAATGCCGAGCTCGGAGGTGATCTCCTTGAGCTTGCCGGCCGTCTCCATCTGCAGCTCCATCGATTCGATGACGCAGGGGCCGGCGATCAGGAAGAACGGCTTGTCGAGGCCGACCTCGAATCCACAAAGGTTCATCGCATGCTCCGGAACGGGGCGTCGCGCATGTCGCACGCGGCGCTGGAAAGGGGGACGGCCATGCGCGTCAGGCCTGCGGGGCCCGCGCGCCGGCGCGCTTGCGATGCTCGCGCGCGGCGCGGATGAAACCGATGAAAAGCGGATGCCCGTCGCGCGGCGTCGAGAGGAATTCCGGGTGCGCCTGGCAGGCCAGGAACCACGGATGCGCATCGCGCGGCAGCTCCACCATCTCCACCAGCAGGTCGTCCATCGACTTGGCCGAGATGACCAGGCCGGCGTCCTCGAGCTGCGTGCGGTAGCGGTTGTTGAACTCGTAGCGATGGCGATGACGCTCGCCGACCACCGTGCTGCCGTACATCTCGTGTGCGAGCGTGCCGGGTTTGATGCGCTGGTCCTGCAGGCCCAGGCGCATGGTGCCGCCGAGGTCACTCTCCTCGCTGCGGCGCTCGACGTCGCCGGTCTGGGTGCGCCACTCGGTAATCAGGCCGATCACCGGGTGCGGCGAGTGCTTGTCGTTCTCGGTGCTGTTGGCGCCTTCGAGTCCGCAGACGTTGCGCGCGTAGTCGACCACCGCCGCCTGCATGCCGTAGCAGATGCCGAAGTACGGCACGCCATGCTCGCGCGCGAACTTCGAAGTAAGCACCTTCCCCTCGAAGCCGCGGTCGCCAAAGCCGCCGGGCACCAGGATGCCGTCGACATCGGCCAGCACCGCTTCGCCCTGCTTCTCGACATCGCTGGATTCCAGCCACTTCAGCCGCACGCGCGTGCGCTGGCGCAGGCCGCCGTGCTTGAGCGCCTCGGCGACCGACTTGTACGCGTCCTGATGGTCGACGTACTTGCCGACCACGCCGATCGTGACCTCGTCGTCCGGATGCTCGCTGGCGTCCAGAACCGCGTCCCATTCGGCGAGGTCGGCCGGGCCGGCCTGAAGGCCGAGGCGGCGGATGACGATGTCGTCCAGGCCCTGCTCGTGGAAGAAGCGGGGCATCTTGTAGATGTTGTCGAGGTCGATCGCCGAGATCACGGCGCGCTCGGACACGTTGGTGAACAGCGCGATCTTGCGGCGCTCGGAATCCGGCAGCGGCTGCTCGCTGCGGCAGAGCAGCACGTCGGGCTGGATGCCGATCGAGCGCAGCTCCTTGACCGAGTGCTGCGTCGGCTTGGTCTTGAGCTCGCCGGCGGCGGCGATCCACGGCACCAGCGTGAGGTGCATGAACAGCGTCGACTCGGGGCCACGCTCGCTGCGCAGCTGGCGGATCGCCTCGAGGAAGGGCAGCGACTCGATGTCGCCCACCGTGCCGCCGATCTCGACCAGGCCGATGTCGTAGCCGTCCGTCGCGTCGACGATCGCACGCTTGATCTCGTCGGTGATGTGCGGGATCACCTGCACCGTGCCGCCGAGGTAGTCGCCGCGGCGCTCCTTGCGGATCACCGATTCGTAGATGCGGCCAGTGGTGATCGAGTTCTTTCGGCTCAGCCGCGTGCGCACGTAGCGCTCGTAGTGGCCGAGGTCGAGGTCGGTTTCGGCGCCATCGTCGGTGACGTACACCTCGCCGTGCTGGAACGGGCTCATGGTGCCCGGATCGACGTTGATGTACGGGTCGAGCTTCATCATCGTCACGCGCAGGCCGCGCGCTTCGAGGATGGCCGCGAGCGAGGCCGCCGCGATGCCCTTGCCGAGCGAGGACACCACGCCGCCGGTGACGAACACGAGCGGCGTTACATGGCTTGGGGAAGTCATGGGCAGGGGTGCGCTGGAAACCCGTAGTTTACCGGGCCGCTCGCCCGAGGGCTAACCCGGCGCGTCGCGACGCCCGGAAACGACCGCGCCCCGGCGAACCGGGGCGCGGCGTGACGCATGGCAGGACGCTTACTTGCGCTTGGCCTTGCTCTTGGCGCGCTTGTCCTTGTCCTTGGCGTCCTTGTCGGCTGCCGCCTTTTCGCTGAGCTGGCCGGTGCCTGCCAGCGCGTCGTCGTTCGACGTGGTGGTGGTCGTAGCCGTCGTACCGACGGTGCCGCTCGTGGTGGTCGACGCGGTACCCGTCGTGGTCGTCGTGCCCGTCACCGGGTCGACGGTGGTGGACGTGGCGCCGGTCACGGGCGGGATCGTGGTGGTCGTCGTGGTGGCGGCGGTGCGCGGCTTCGTGCCATCGGTGGCCGTCGGCGGCGTGGTGGCCGCACCGGTCACGGCGTCGACCGCTTCGCTGCCGGTGGCCGTCGAGCCGACCGGGGCGTTGGCCACCGGCGGGGTCGTCGGTGCCGGGACCGGCGCGGCGACCTGGGCGAGAGCCGGCAGGGCAAGGGCGGTCAGGACCGAAGCGGCGAGAATGCGGTTCTTCATGGAGCCTCCTTTCATGGGGGATACGAACGCGGCCGTCACGGGCCGTCGTTCGGGGGCGAACCGTACGCGGCCTCCCCATAACCCTCGCGTGAAACGGAAATTAAGCTTGCAACCGGACGTTCATCTTTCGTTGACGGGTCTAAGCCCGTGCGACGCGCTCTGTTAGCATTTCGACTAATGAACAAGCGATACAACGCCGCCGACATCGAGGTGCTGTCCGGGCTGGACCCGGTCAAGCGCCGCCCGGGCATGTACACGGACACCGCCCGCCCCAACCACCTCGCCCAGGAGGTCATCGACAACTCCGTCGACGAAGCCCTGGGTGGCCACGCGAAGACCATCGAGGTCACGCTCCACGCCGACGGCAGCTGCTCCGTGCAGGACGACGGCCGCGGCATGCCGGTCGACATCCACCCGGAAGAGAAGATCCCCGGCGTCGAATTGATCCTCACCCGCCTGCACGCGGGCGGTAAGTTCAGCGGCAACAACTACACGTTCTCCGGCGGCCTGCACGGCGTCGGCGTAAGCGTGGTCAACGCGCTCAGCACGCTCGTCGACGTGCGCATCAAGCGCGACGGCAACGAGTACCGGATGACGTTCAAGGACGGCTTCCGCGACTCGCCACTGGAGGTCATCGGCAGCGTCGGCAAGAAGAACACCGGCACGCGCGTGCATTTCTGGCCGGACCCGAAGTACTTCGACACGCCGAAGATCAACGTCCGCGCACTGCGCCACCTGCTGCGCGCAAAAGCCGTGCTCTGCCCGGGCCTGACCGTCCGCCTGATCGACGAGAGCACCGGCGAGCGCGACGAGTGGTATTTCGAGGACGGCCTGCGTGACTACCTGCGCGGCGAGCTCGGCGAGCGCGAGGCGCTGCCGCAACAGCTGTTCGTCGGCCATCTCGCGAAGGAAACCGAGGTCGTGGACTGGGCCGCGGCCTGGGTGCCGGAAGGCGAGCTGGTCCAGGAGAGCTACGTCAACCTGATCCCGACCGCGCAGCACGGCACGCACGTCAATGGCCTGCGTACGGGCTTTACCGACGCGCTGCGCGAGTTCTGCGACTTCCGCAACCTGCTGCCGCGCGGCGTGAAGCTCGCGCCGGAAGACGTGTGGGACCGGGTCGCGTTCGTGTTGTCGATCAAGATGACCGACCCGCAGTTCTCGGGGCAGACCAAGGAACGGCTGTCGTCGCGCCAGGCCGCGGGCTTCGTCGAATCGGCCGCGCATGACGCGTTCTCGCTCTGGCTCAACCAGCACGTCGACCTCGGCATGAAGATCGCGCAGCTGGCGATCGAGCGCGCCGCGGCTCGCCTGAAGAGCGAGAAGGTGGTGCTGCGCAAGAAGGTCACGCAGGGGCCCGCCCTGCCCGGCAAGCTCGCCGACTGCGCCTCGCAGGATCTCTCGCGCACCGAGCTGTTCCTCGTCGAGGGCGACTCGGCGGGCGGAAGCGCGCGCCAAGCCCGCGAAAAAGACTTCCAGGCCATCCTTCCGTTGCGCGGCAAGATCCTCAACACCTGGGAAGTCGCGTCCAGCGGCGTGCTGGCGTCGCAGGAAGTGCATGACCTGGCTGTCGCCATCGGCTGCGATCCCGGCAAGGACGACCTCACCGGCCTGCGCTACGGCAAGGTGATCATCCTCGCCGACGCCGACTCCGACGGCCTGCACATCGCCACGCTGCTGTCGGCGCTGTTCCTCAAGCACTTCCCCGCGCTCGTCGCCGCCGGCCACGTGTTCGTCGCCATGCCGCCGCTGTTCCGCGTCGACGTCGGCAAGCAGGTGTTCTATGCGTTGGACGAGGAGGAGAAGCGCATCCTCATCGACCGCATCGAACGCGACCGCGCGGCCAAGAAGAAGGGCACGCCGACGGGCGCGATCAGCGTCACCCGCTTCAAGGGCCTCGGCGAGATGAACCCCGAGCAGCTGCGCGAGTCGACGATGCATCCGGACACGCGCCGCCTCGTCCAGCTCACCGTCGACGACCAGGACGCCACCCAGGCGCTGATGGACATGCTGCTGGCGAAGAAGCGTGCCTCCGACCGCAAGGCATGGCTGGAGTCCAAGGGCGACCTGGCGACGCTCGAGGTCTGAGTTGGTCGATCATGTTGACGAGAAGGCCCGCTTCGGCGGGCTTTTTCTTGCCGCATTCGATACGCAAGGAGCATCGCGGCGGCCCTGAAGGACGCCGAGGGCTGCGATGATGCGCGCACCGGCCGGGGCTGATGCCACGCGAATGTGCCCCGCCATCGATGAACGATCCCCCCGTCATCTCGTCGAATTCGACGGCCCCGTCATCGCCCATGGCCGAGGCTGACGGCATGCAGACCCATGCCCTGACCCAGGCCGTCGATGTCCGTCGCGGCAATGCGCGCGAGTCCTCCGAGGCGCTCGCGCTCGACGCGCGCCGCGCGGCGGCGGGGCTCGGGCTGTCGGCGCCGGATCTCGAGGCGCTGCTGGAGATCGACGCATCGACCGCCGCGTCCATCCGGTCCGGCGGCGCGCGTATCCAGTCGGGCAGCGCGCTTGCGACGCGCGTGCTGCTGCTGGTGCGGCTGCAGCGTGCGCTGGGCGATGTCTACGGCTCGGTCGACCAGGCCAACCAGTGGCTGGACGCCGTCGAGCCGTCGCTGGGCGACAAGCCGCGGGCGCTGCTGCGCACGCACGACGGCCTCGGCCGCGTGGTGTCGCAGATCGAGCGCCGCTGCAAGGACTGCCTCTGGTAGACGCGCGTCAGGCCGTGAGCGCGGCGCGCAGCATTTCCGACAGCAGCGGCTGCAGCCGTGCGGCGGCCTCGTCGTCGTAGTCGGTCGTCATCTCGTCCATGTAGGTGCGCTGGCTGGTTTCCAGCTGCACGGCGTCGACGCCGTCATCGGGCCGGCCGTAATGGCGGGTGATGTAACCGCCGCGGAAACGCCCGTTGGCCACCCAGTCGAACGCGTGCTGGCGGCCGAGCACGAGTTCGAGTGACTGCTGGATCGCCGGCCGGCAGCTCGCGCCGCCCGACGTTCCGAGATTGAGGTCGGGCAGCCGCCCCTCGAACAGGAACGGCAGGTCGCTTCCGCGGATCGAATGGCCTTCCCACAGCAGCACGCGGCCATGCGCGGCGCGCAGCCTCGCGAGTTCCGCCGCCAGCGCCTCGTGATACGGACGCCAGTACGTGTCGACACGCCGCGCGACCTCGGCCTCGTCCGGCTGCGCACCGTCGACATAGACATCATCGCCGCTGAAGCAGCGCGCGGGGCACAGGCCCGTCGTGTTCTGGCCGGGATACAGCGAGGTATCGTCCGGCGGACGGTTGAGGTCGACGACGTAGCGCGAGTAGCGCGGCACCAGCATCGACGCGCCGAGCTCGTGGCGTGCGAAAGCGTACAGGCGCGAGACGTGCCAGTCGGTGTCGGGCGCGCGCTGCGCGTGCGGTGTCATGCGCGAGGCGAGATCGGTCGGAATCTCGCTGCCGTCGTGCGGCAGGCTCACCAACAACGGCGCGCGGCCGCGGTAGAGCGTGTATGTCTCGGTGCTGACGACGTCGTTGTCGTTCATCGCGATGGCGCGCTCAACGCATGAGCACGACTTCCTCGGCACTGGTGGGATGGATCGCGATCGTATCGTGCAGGTCGTCCAGCGTAAGGCCGCGGCGCATGGCGACCGCGAAACCCTGCAGCATCTCATCGGCGGCCTCGCCGAGCAGGTGCAGGCCGACCACGCGTCGCGCCTCGCCGGTGCAGACGATCTTGAACAGGCTGCGCTGCGGCGAGCCGGCGAGCGCATGCAGCATCGGGCGGAAGCCCGCGCGCAGCACCTGCACGTCATCGCCGAAGCGCGCGCGGGCCTGTGCTTCCGACAGGCCGACGCGCCCGATCGGCGGATGCGAGAACACCACGGTCGGCACGTCGTCGAGCGCCAGCGGTGCGCGCTCGCGGCCACCAAACACGCGGTCCATCAGGCGACGCGCCGCCGCGATCGCCACCGGCGTCAGCGCGGGTGCCGGGGTGATGTCGCCGACCGCGTAGACACCGTCCACCGCGGTGCGGAAATGCGCGTCGACGGGCACGAAACCGCGCGCGTCCAGCGCGATGCCGGCCGCGTCGAGGCCGAGGCCCACGAGGTTCGGCCGCCGCCCGGTCGCGAACAGCACCCGGTCGACCGGCTCGCTCCACTCACCCGCGCCGTCGCGCAGGCGCAGGCCGCCGTCGACCCGCTCGATCGCGGTGGTGGCGGTGGACAGGCGGCAGTCCACGCCGAGATGGCGGTAGTCCTCGACGAGCTGCGCGGCGATCTCGTCGTCGAAGCCGTCCAGCACGCGCTGGCCGCGCACGCGCAGCGTCACGTGACTGCCCAGCGCCTGCAGCACGCCCGCGAGCTCGACCGCGATGTAGCCGCCGCCAACCACGGCGACGCTGGCCGGCGCATCACGCCAGGTGAAGAAGTCGTCGGACACGCCGCCCAGCTCGGCACCCGGGATATCGGGCCGCACCGGCTGGCCGCCGGTGGCGAGCAGAACGTGCGAGGCCGACAACACCAGGCCCTCGTCGGTGACGACGCGCCGCGCATCCAGCAGCCGCCCGCGAGTAGGCATCAGCGCGATGCCGGCAGCGTCGAGTCGACGGCGGTAGGCGGCATGGATGCCCTCGATGTAGCGCTGGCGATGGCCGATGAAGGTCGACCAGTCGAGCGCGCAGTCGGGCGCGTCGAAGCCCAGGACCGACGCCTGCCGCAGCTTGCCGGCCACTTCGGCGGCCAGCCACATCGCCTTCTTGGGCACGCAGCCGACGTTGACGCAGGTGCCGCCGAGCGCGGCGGGTTCGAGCAGCGCGACGCGCGCGCCGTGCTCGGCCGCGCGGAAGGCGCCGGCAAGGCCGCCGGAGCCGCCGCCGATGACGATCAGATCGAAGTCGTTGTGTTGGGGCATGTCCGGTAGGTCAGCAGCATTGCCGCCATTAGGCCCGACAACGCGTCACGGCCGCGCGGCGTGTCAGTGCACGAAACGGTCGGGGCGGTACGGCGCAGGGTCGATCGCGGGCGCGCGCCCGGCCATCAGGTCCGCCAGCAACTGGCCGGTGCCCGCGCTCATGCCGATGCCCATCATCCCGTGCCCGGTCGCCAGCCACAGGCCCGGTCGGCCCGGCACCGCGCCGATCAGCGGCACGTCGTCCAGCGACATCGGGCGCCAGCCGTACCAGCGCTCGCGCACGCGGGGGCCGACCGGTTCGCGCAGGTACTCGGCCGCGCCTCGCTCCAGCGCGCCGAGGCGACGCTCGTTGAGGCGCTCGTCGAAACCGGAGAACTCCATCGTGCTGCCGAGCCGGTAGCCGCTGCCCCAGGCGGTCACGCAGACCGCGCGCTCGCGCAGCACCAGCGGGCGGCGCGGCGCCCACGACGGCGGGTCGTAGGTGATCGAGTAGCCCTTGCCCGGCTGGATCGTGCGTGCCAGCCACGGCAGGCCCAGGCTGCGCGCGAACCGCGCCGACCAGGCACCGGTGGCGACCACCACCCGCCGAGCCGGCACGCGCCCGGCCGCGGTCTCGACCTCGAAACCGTCGCGCATGGCCTGCAGCGCGGTCACCGCGCGGTGCTCCTCGATCACGACGCCCTTCGCGCGCGCCACACGTGCGAGCTCGGCCACGTAGCGGTCGGGCCGCAGCGCGGCATCGCCGTCGAAGCGGATCGCGCCCGCGACGCCCGGCCGCATCGCCGGCTCGTCGCGCTCGTAGGCGGGGCCGTCGAGCAACTGCACGTCGATGCCGACCTCGCGCAGCAGCGGGATTTCCTCCTGCCCGTGCGCGAACGCGCGCGCGTCGCGGAACACGTAGTCCTCGCCGCTGGGCAGGAATTCGCAGTCCAGTGCATGGCGGCCGACCCAGTCCTCCAGCCGCTGGCGCGAGTCGGCCAGCAGCGACGCCTTCGCCAGCGCGCTCTCGCGCCAGTGCGCCGCATTGCAGCGCCCGCGCAGCCGCCACAGCCAGCGCCACAGCAGCGGGTCGACGCGCGGCCGGATGTAAAGAGGCGCGTCGGGTCGCAGCATCATCGACAGCGCGCGCAGCACCATGCCCGGCGCGGCCAGCGGCGGCGCATGGCTGGGCGTGATGGTTCCGCAGTTGCCGTGCGAGCTGCCGCCGCCGATGCGGCCGGCGTCCAGTACGCGCACCGAGCGCCCCGATTCGGCGAGCGCGAGCGCGCTGGCGAGGCCGACCGCACCCGCGCCGATCACCAGCACATCGGGCACGTCCTGCGTCGACCGGCTCACTGGCGTTTCCATCGTGTCCTCGCGGGTGGATCGACCGCCTGCCGACGCGCTCTGCGCGCGTCTCGATACCGACCGGCCGACGACGATGCCGCGATTTTCGCATGCGGTGACCCGCTACCCGCCGGTGCCGGGGACACGCCGCGTTCCGCTCCCGCCAATCGCAGTCACGAAAAAGGCCCGCCGAAGCGGGCCTTTCGATCACGCGCGGGCGCGTCGATCAGTGGTGGTGACCGCCGTCGCCGTGCACGTGGCCGTGCTCCAGCTCCTCAGCATTGGCCTCGCGCACGTCGACGATCTCGATCGCGAAGTGCAGGTCCTTGCCGGCCATCGGGTGGTTCAGGTCGACGTCAACGACGGTCATGCCGACCTTCTCGATCGTCACGGCGCGCGGGCCGAAGTTGGTGTTGAGCACGACCTGCATGCCCGGGTGCAGCGGCTGGCCCTCGAAGTGCTTCTTCGGCACGCGCTGGGTCAGGCCCTCGCGACGCTCGCCGTAGGCCTGCGCGGCCGGCACGTCCACCTCGAACTTCTCGCCCGCCTCGCGGCCCATCATGGCCTCCTCGAGGCCCGGGATGATGTTGCCGTGGCCGACGAGGATCGCCATCGGCTCGCGGCCCTCGGAGCTCTCGATGGACTCCTGGCCCTGCTCGGCGACGGAGTAATGGAAGCGGACGACGCTGTTCTTATCGATCTTCATGGGGAAATCCTGGAACCGCCGGCGGCGGAAAGGGTGGCGCCGGCGGGGCCGCGGATGCGACGGCAGGCTGGACGAGCGGCCTTGAAGCCCCGTGATGGAGCGGTCAAGCTTGCCGACGATGGAAGGGTCGCATTATCCCGGCAAGCGTTTCCCCGCGCCAGCGAGCATGGCCGCAGCGCTCGCGCTGGCCGTGCTGCTGGCCGGCTGCGGCGCCGCGCCCAAGGCGGTGCGTGCCTCGGCGCCCGCCCGCATCGCGCTTCCGGCGGTCTGGCCGAGCGTGCCGCCCGAGCAGCCCGACGCGGCGAACGCGGTGCTCATGCGCGCGCTTTCGCTGGTCGGCACACCTTATAGATATGGCGGCAACACGCCGGAGACCGGCTTCGACTGCAGCGGGCTGGTCGGCTACGTCTACGGCGACATGCTCGCCCGCGCCCTGCCGCGCAATTCCGGCGAACTCGCGCGTACCGGCGCCGGCATCGGCCCGGAGCGCATGGCCACGGGCGACCTGGTGATTTTCGGCGACGCCGCGGCGGTCAGCCACGTCGGCATCTACGTCGGCGAGGGCCGTTTCGTGCACGCACCCAGCAGCGGCGGCACCGTCCGGCTGGACCGGATCGACGGCCCGTACTGGCGCGATCACTTCCGCGGCGCACGCCGGATCCTGCGTTGAAACGGCCGTTTCGAGCGGCTGCGGCAAGCGGCTGGACTACAGCCGCCATCACAACGCTGAAGTCCCTTTTTGGGACGACGACCACACTCGATAGACCCCGCCTAACGAGTTGCTAACCAAACGGGTCCGTCCGGCGGGCATGATGCCCCGGTGACGAACTTGTGAGGTCCCGGTGATGACCGGAAAGAATTTCAACCGCTCCTTCACCCGCGCCGCCCTGGCCGCCCTTCTGGCGCTGGCGGCGATCCCCGCGTTCGCCGATCCGGTGAACACGGCGGGTCTGGCGGCGGACAGCGCCGACGGCGTGGCCGACACGCGCGCCGCGCTGCCGGAATCGAAGAGCCTGTCCGACCGCGCGCTGATGCTGGCGTCGGACATCAACCGCTTCCTCGTGCCGGGCGCGCGCCAGGCCAATGCGGCCCCGCAGCCGAGCGGCCGCGTGCAGAGCGTGCTGTCGCGCGCCTTCGCGCTGCTGGGCACGCCCTACCGCTGGGGCGGCACGTCGACCGACGGCTTCGACTGCAGCGGCCTCGTCGGCTACGTGTTCCGCAACTCGCTGGGCATCGAGCTGCCTCGCGTCTCGCGCGAAATGGCGCGCACCGGCGAGCAGGTCGAGCGTGCGCAGCTGACCGCGGGCGACCTGGTCTTCTTCAGCACCAAGAGCCACGGCGTCGACCACGTCGGCATCTACATCGGCGAGGGCAAGTTCCTGCATGCCCCGCGCACCGGCCGCGACGTGACCGTCTCGAGCCTGGAGTCGGGTTACTGGAGCCAGAAGTTCCTGCTGGGCCGCCGCGTCGCCGGCATCTGAGCCTCGACGCAGCACGCCGCATGAAGGCCGCCTCCGGGCGGCCTTCGTCGTTTCAGGCACCTTGGCCGGCGATCTGTTCGAGCATCGGCTCGATGCCGCGGCTCAACGCCATCACCTGCTGCGCGTAGCCGGCGAGCCGGACGTCCTCCTCGTCGGCCGGCGTCCACGGCGGTACCGGCACCGGCCGGCCCTCGGGCGCATCGAGGGCAACGAACACGATGACGCAGTGCGTGCACAGGCGGTCGCCCGAGGCCGGATCCTTCGGATCGCGCGCCCGCACCTCGACGACGAAATGCATGCTCGACGTGCCGGTATGCACCAGCTTGGCCTGCAGCGTGACAAGGTCGGAAATGCGGATCGGCGCGAGGAAGCGGATGCCGCCGACGGCCACCGTCACCGAGTAGTGCCCGCTCCACGCGACCGCCGCGGCATAGCCGGCCTGGTCGATCCACTTCATCACGGCGCCGCCGTGCACCTTGCCGCCGTAGTTCACGTCGGTGGGCTGCGCGAGGAAACGCAGGGTGAGTTCGCGGTCGCGCCCGGCCATCAGGCGACCTCGGCGTCCGCGTCGGCGCCTACGCCGCTGTGGCCCGCGTCGTAGCGCTCGAGGTCGAGCAGGCCGGTCTCGCGCGCGACGATCACCGGCACCAGCACCTGCCCGGTCACGTTGGTCATGGTGCGCATCATGTCGAGCACGCGGTCGATCGCGTACAGGTAGCCGATCACCTCCAGCGGCAGGTTCGCCGCCGACAGCACCACCGTCGCCATGATCACCGCCGTGCCCGGCACGCCGGCGGTGCCGAAGCTACCAAGCACCGAGGCGATCAGCACGATCAGGTACTGATCGGGCGTGAGCGGCACGCCGGTGTACTGCGAGATGAAGATCGCGCACAGCGCCGGGTAGATCGCGCCGCAGCCGTCCATCTTGATCGATGCGCCGAGCGGCACGGCGAAGGCCGCGTAGTCCTTGTCGACGCCGAGGTTGCGCGTGGCGGCGTTGAGCGAGGCCGGCATGGCGGCGAAGCTCGACGAGCTGACGAACGCGACCTGCATCGCCGGGAACGCGCCCTTGAAGAAGCGCAGCGGGTTGAGCCGGTGCAGCGCCAGCAGGCCGCCGTAGGTCACCACGATGTGCAGCGCGCAGGCGATGTACAGCGCGAGCACGAAATTGCCGAGCGGGAGCAGCTTCTCGAAGCCGAATTCGCCGACCAGCGCGGCGATCAGGCCGAACGTGCCGATCGGCGTGACCTCGAGCACGAAGCGCGTGACCTGCACCATCACGTCGCGGCCTTCGCCCATCAGCTCGCGCATGCGCGGCACGCGCTCGCCCAGCTTCACCATCGCGAAGCCGAGGATGCCGGCCCAGAAGATCACCGGCAGGATCGAACCCTTGCCGAGCGCGAGTATCGTCTCGCCGGCCGCGTTCCTGGTCGCGCCGATGCCGGTCATCGCCTGGAACGGGTTGTCCGGCACCACCGAGAGCAGCACGTTGGCCACGCTGGGGACGTCGCGTGGGACGAACGACGGATCGACCGCCAGCCGCGCCACGCCCGTGCCCGGTTGCATCAACGTGCCGACACCGAGGCCGATGGCGACGGCCATCACCGCGGTCAATGCGAACCACAGGAACGTGCGGCCGCCGAGGCGCGCCATCGACTTCTGCCCGTGCAGCGCGGATACCGCGTTGACCACGGCGAAGAACACCAGCGGCACCGCGATCATCTTGATCAGGCGGACGTAGAGGTCGCCGAGCGGGCCGAACCATTTCGCGGCGTCGGGCCCCAGCGCCCAACCGGCGAGCGCGCCGAGCACGAAGCCGGCGAGCACGCGCTTCCAGAAGCGGATTTTCAGCCAGGACTGGACGAGGGACATGGGCGCGGCCGATGGGTCGGTCCGGCACGATAGCGCGGTGCGCGTAATGGAACGACGACGCCCGTGGCGTCGCAGCGTCCCGCGGACGCGGCGTTGCGCACCACCGGCGAAGGCCGTCGCCGGCACTCGGCATAATCGACGGCTTCGCACCACGGCCGTCCTGTCATGTCCCGATACGTCGCCCCGGGCCTCGCGCTCGCCACCGCCCTGCTCTGCGCCGCCTGCGCGTCCACCGCATCCGCGCCGCGCGCCTACACGGTCGACGTGCCGGTGGTCGAGCGGCCCAAGGCCGAGAGCGGCGACTGGTGGTTCCGCGACGGTGCGGCGCAGGCCGCGGCGCGCGGCGCGATGGGCGGGCGTGCGAAGAACGTCATCGTGTTCCTCGGCGACGGCATGAGCCTCACCACCGTGGCGGCCGCGCGCATCCTCGAGGGCCAGCGCCGCGGCGGTCCGGGCGAGGAGAACCGCCTGAGCTGGGAGACCTTCCCGGCCACCGCGCTCAGCAAGACGTACAACACGGACGCGCAGACGCCGGACTCGGCCGGGACCATGAGCGCGATCGCCACCGGCGTGAAGACGCGCATGGGCATGATCTCGGTGGGCCCCGAGGTGCCGCGCGGCGACTGCGAGGCTTCGCGCCGCCATCCGCGCACCACGTTGTGGGAGCTGGCCGCGTCGACCGGCATGGATGTCGGCATCGTCACCAGCACGCGCGTCACGCATGCCACGCCGGCGGCCACGTTCAGCCACGTGCCCAGCCGCGGCTGGGAGAACGATGTCGAGCTGCCGCAGGCCGCGCGCGAGGCCGGGTGCGTGGATATCGCGCGTCAGCTGGTCGAATCGCCGCTCGCCGACCGGGTGAAGGTGCTGATGGGCGGCGGCCGCGCGAACTTCATGCCCGCCACGGCGCAGGACCCGGAATGGACCGGGCAGCGCGGCCTGCGCGAGGACGGCCGCGACCTCATCGCCACCTGGGCTGCGCGACATCCTGGCGGCGCCTACGTGTGGAACGCGAAGCAGCTCGAGCAGGCGCGCCCCGACGCGCCGCTGCTCGGCCTGTTCGACCCCAGCCACATGCAGTACGCCCACGACCGCGCGAAGGACGCCGGCGGCGAGCCCGACCTGGCGACGATGACGCGCGCCGCGATCTCGCGCCTGTCGCGCAGTGGCGACGGCTACGTGCTGCTCGTCGAGAGCGGTCGCATAGACCACGCGAACCACGAAGGCAATGCGTTTCGCGCGCTCGACGAGACCATCGCGCTCAGCGACGCGGTACGCGCGGCCATGCAGGCGACCTCCCCGGAGGACACGCTGATCCTCGTCACCGCCGACCACTCGCACACGCTGAACTTCGTCGGCTACCCGGTGCGCGGCAATCCCATCCTCGACAAGGTGCGCGGCAGCAGCGGCGAAGGCGATGGCGCGGGCGCCTACGCGACCGATGCGCTCGGGCTGCCCTACACCACGCTCAGCTATGCCAACGGGCCCGGGTACGTGGGGGCCAGCGCGCAGCAGCCCGAAGGGCCGAAGCGCTATCCGCATGCGCTCGCCGATGCGCGCGCCGCCAGCGGTCGACCGGACCTTCGCAACGTCGATACGACGGCGCCGGGCTACATGCAGGAAGCGCTGGTGCCGATGGCCAACGAATCGCATGGCGGCGAGGACGTGGGCATCTGGGCACGCGGCCCGGGCAGCGAGGCGGTTCGCGGCTCGCTGGAAGAGAACGCGATCTTCCACATCCTGCTGCAGGCCACGCCGCGGCTGCGCGAGGCCGTGTGCCGGGCCGGCGGCTGCGACGCCAACGGCGTGCCGGTGTCGATGCCGGCGTCGCTCACGCCGAAGATCTGAGCCGGGCGCCGCCGAATCAGAACGGCTTGGCGAGCACCAGGAACACGATCGCCACCAGCAGCAGCACCGGGATCTCGTTGAAGAGACGCAGTGCGCGCGCCGACGGCAGCGCGCCACCGGTGGCCGCGCGCTTGAGCCAGCGTCCGGTGACGCCGAAGAACACCAGCAGCGCGATCACCAGGCCGATCTTCGCGTGCAGCCAGCCGTTGCCCGGCGCGAACCACACCGGCATGCCGGCGATCACCTTGCCGCCCAGTGCGAGCAGCAGGCCAAGCACGAAGGCGAAGCCGAACATCATGTGGCCGAAGCGGTAAAGCCGTCGGCCCATCAGCACCAGTCGATCGCGCACCACGGCCACGTCGCCGGCCTCGGCGATGTTGACCAGGATGCGCGGCAGGTAGAACACCGCCGCCATCCACGCAATGACGAAGACGAGATGGGCGGTCTTGATCCAGAAATAGGCCATGGCGCGGCGTCGGCATTGCGGGGCCGTTAGGATGCCACGCCCGCCGGCGACCCCCGCCGATGCGCGCACGCCACGACAAGCCGGAACCGCCATGAGCAAGCAGTACGACCGCGACTACTTCGAACGCTGGTACCGAGATCCCGCGCTGAAGCGCGAGGCGATCGGCGGCGGCGCGCGCCTCGCGCGCAAGGTCGCGCTGGCCGTGGCGACGGCCGAGTACTGGCTGGAGCGCCCGCTGCGCAGCGTGCTCGACGTGGGCTGTGGCGAAGGCGCCTGGCAGCCCGCGCTGAAGAAGCTGCGGCCGCGCGCGTCCTACCTCGGCTTCGACAGCAGCGAGTACGCGATCGAGCGCTTCGGGCGTCGCCGCGGCCTGCATCGCGCCGCGTTCGGCGACTTCGCGATGCTGCGGCCCTGCGCGCCGGCCGACCTTCTGGTCTGTAGCGACGTCATGCACTACCTCGACACCCGCGAGCTCGACGCCGGCCTGCCGGGCCTCGCCGAGCTCTGCGCCGGCATCGCGTTCCTAGAGACCTTCACCCGCGAGGACGCGGTCGAGGGCGATACCGCGGGCTTCCGGCGCCGCCCGGCGCGCTTCTACCGTGATCGCTTCGAGGCCGCCGGCTTCGTCGCGCTGGGCTCGCACCTTTGGCTGTCGCCGGCGCTCGCCGGGCAGGCCGCGGCGCTCGAAACGGCGGGCTGAACCCGCCCGACCGGGTTCACGGTCCGGGCCCGCGCCGCTGGGCTATGCTGCGGCGCGACAAGGGGACGCCATGCTCTATCAGATGCACGAGATCGGCCGCGCCTGGCTCGCGCCGATGACCTACTGGGCCGATGCCATGAGCAAGGCCTTCGGCGCGCCGGGCAGCTGGCTGCACGCCATGCCCGGCTCGCAGCAGTTCTCTGCCGGCTACGAGCTGTTCTACCGGCTCGCCAAGGACTACGAGAAGCCGCGATTCGACATCCACGACGTGGAGATCGACGGCCGCGCGTTTCCCGTCGTCGAGCGCGAGGCGTTGCGCCGGCCCTTCTGCCGCCTGCTGCACTTCAAGCGCTATGCCGACGACGTGGCCGGCGTCGAGACGCTCGCGAAGTCGCCCACCGTGCTGGTGGTCGCGCCGCTCTCCGGTCACCACGCCACCCTGCTGCGCGACACCGTGCGCACGCTGCTGCGCGACCACGACGTCTACATCACCGACTGGATCGACGCGCGCATGGTGCCGGCCGTCGAAGGCCCGTTCCATCTCGACGATTACATCGCCTACGTCGAGGAGTTCATCCGCCATATCGGCGCCTCGACCCTGCACGTGGTCAGCGTCTGCCAGCCGACGGTGCCGGTGCTGGCCGCGGTGTCGCTGATGGCCGCGCGCGGCGAGGCGACGCCGAAGTCGCTCGTGATGATGGGCGGGCCGATCGACACCCGCGAGAACCCCACGCAGGTCAACGACCTCGCCACCCACAAGCCGATGTGGTGGTTCGAGACGCAGCTGATCCATCCGGTGCCGCCGCCGTATCCGGGCGCGGGCCGCCGCGTGTATCCGGGCTTCCTGCAGCACATGGGCTTCGTGGCGATGAATCCCGAGCGGCATTTCCAGTCGCACTGGGACTTCTACCAGAACCTCGTGCAGGGCGACCTCGAGGACGCCGACTCGCATCGGCGCTTCTACGACGAGTACAACGCGGTGCTCGACATGCCGGCCGAGTACTACCTCGACACCGTGCGCATCGTGTTCCAGCAGCACCTGCTGCCGAAGGGCGAATGGGAGGTGCGCGGGCAGAAGGTCGATCCGTCACGGATCACGGGCACCGCGCTGCTCACCGTCGAAGGCGAACTCGACGACATTTCCGGCCGGGGCCAGACGCGCGCGGCGCAGAAGCTCTGCCTCGGCATCCCCGATGCCGACCGCGAGCACTTCGTCGTCGAAGGCGCCGGGCATTACGGCATCTTCAGCGGCCGCCGCTGGCGCACGCAGGTATATCCGAAGTTGCGCGACTTCTTCGCCGAGCATTCCTGACGCGATGGCAGACACAAACGAAAACGGGCGCCAAGGCGCCCGTTTTCGTTTTCGCATTCCGGCATGGCGCCGGTCAGACCGCCTGCGCGGCGCCCGCACGCACCAGCAGATGCTTGGCGAGCTGGCCGTGCAGATAGCCGACCGCGCGTGCGAGGTGCAGCGTGGTGAACAGCAGCAGGATGCCGCCGACGAACAGGAAGGGCAGCGAATACGGCCCGCCGCTCACCTCGACGGTGCTGCTGAAGCCGATCCAGCCCAGCGCGTCCAGCAGCACCGCGACGGGCGCGAAGATGAAGGCGAGCGCGACCGACAGCAGTGTCACCGCGACACTGAAGTAAAGGATGCCCAGCGGCAGCATCAGCAGCATGTAGACCATCGTTCCCCACGTGCGCGGGTCGGTGAACATCGCGCCGATGCGCTGCAGCACCGTGCCTTCGCGCGTGACATAGGTCGGCCTGCGCGGCATGCGCTCGCCGAGCATCACTTCCACCAGCCGCCCCTCGACGAGCGAGAGCACGCGCACCGAGCCGAGGAACAGGATCAGGAACGGGATGCCGATGATCAGCACCGACAGCCCCACCGACATCGATGCGCCGGTGACGATCCAGGTGAAGTAGAAGATGCCGGTCGCCATCGACAGCAGCATGTAGAACAGCGCGGCATACGTGCGCGGCTCCAGCGCGACGCCGAAGAAGCGGCCGAGCGGCGTGCGCGGCTTGCGCGGCTTCGGGGGCTGCAGCGCGGTCTGCACGCGGGCTTCGGTGTCGCGGTAGATGTCGGCGACCTCGTCGGGCGCACCGTAGCTGCCCGCCACCTCCGCGATCACCTCCGCCTCGGAGCGGCCCGGATTGGCCGCCATCTCCGAGCGCAGGTAGTCCTCGGCGTCGTAGAGCGCGTCCTGCACCAGGGCGGGGTCGGCACCGGCGAGCGCAGCGCGCAGGCGGTCGAGGTAGTCGGCGATGGTGGCCGGCGCACGCAGCGGGTCGGCTTGGAAGTGGGCGGCGTTCATGCGGAATCTCCCCGGAGATCGGTCGTATCGGAAAGGTCGGAGGAAGGGGCGGTGGCGAGCGGGCCGAGCACGGCGTCGACCGAGTCGCGGGTGCCGCGCCAGGCGGCGGCCCAACGCTGGAGCACGGCGCGGCCGCCGTCGTTGATGCGGTAGTAGCGGCGCGGCGGGCCGGACACGGACGGCTCGACGAAGCTCTCGAGCAGCCCCCCGCCTTCCAGCCCGCGCAGCACGGGATAGAGCGCGCTCTGCTTGCCCGAGAGCACGCCTTCGAGCTGCTCCAGCCGCTTGGCGATCTGGTAGCCGTACATGGGCTCGCGGGCCTCGCCCAGCACGGCGAGCAGTGCCAGCGAGACGGTGCCGGCGCTCAGCTCCTTCTGGAATTTGCGCAACTGCTGGTCGGGATCGGTAAGGGGTTCGGCTGACATGGCGGAGGCTCACCCTGGGTACGACTTCAATGTAGTGCGAAGTCCGATATACCGAACCTGCCATTGGTCATAACCACCATTGTCATGGCCGCCCGCGTGCAGCCACCGGCCGGCTCCGACAGAATCGGTCGACATTTCCGGGGAACCCGCCATGCCGAAGCTGCGCACGATCGTCGTCCCGCTGTCCCTCGTCCTTGCCTGCCTGGACGCGCAGGCCGCCGGACCCGCCGCTCCCGCCAAGCCGCGCTCGATGCAGGAGATCCTCGACGCCTCGACGCCCGCCGACTGGCGGCGCCCGGCGCCCGAGGACACGCTGTACATGGACCTCGCCGACGGCCATCGCGTGGTGATCGAGCTCGCGCCCGCGCTGGCGCCGCAGCACGTCGCCAACGTGCGCACCTTCGCGCGCGAGGGCTACTGGAACGGCCTGTCGATCGTGCGCTCGCAGGACAATTTCGTCGTGCAATGGGGCGACCCGGAAGAGGACGCCAAGAAGCGCAAGCCGATCGGCAGCGCGAAGGCCAAGCTGCCGGCGGAGTTCACCAGCCGCGATGCCGCGCTGGCCAAGGGCTGGACGCGCCTTCCCGACGTCGACGGCTGGGCGCCGGAGGTCGGCTTCGCGGCGGGCATGCCGGTGGGCCGCGATCCGAAGGCCGGCACCTACTGGATGGCGCACTGCTACGGCGCGGTGGGCGCCGGCCGCAACGAGGCCGCGGACTCCAGCGACGCGACCGAGCTCTACGTGGTGACCGGCCAGTCGCCGCGCCAGCTCGACCGCAACATGTCGATGGTCGGCCGCGTCGTGCAGGGCATGGAATGGCTGTCGACGATCCCGCGCGGTACCGGACCGCTGGGCTTCTTCGAGAAGCCGGAGCAGCGCGTCGCGATCAGGTCGATCCGCCTGGCGAGCGACGTGCCGGCCGCCGAGCGCACCGAGGTCGAGCTGCTGCGCACCGACAGCCCGTTGTTCGCCGAGCTGGTGGAAGCGCGCCGCAACCGTCGCGATGCGTTCTACAAGGTGCAGGCCGGGCACATCGACCTGTGCAACGTGCCGCTGCCCGTGCGCGACGCGAAGCGCTGATCAGCGCGTGACCACCGGCGGCGGCGCGTGCTCCGGCGCGCGCCGCGGCATGCGCGCGTTCGCGGCCTCGAGCGCGGCGCGCGTGGCGTCGGCGGTGCTGCCGGCGTTCGCGGCGGGCGGCGCCACCGCTACGGTCGCGGGTGCCGCTGCAGCCGGCGCAGGCGCCCCCGCGCGCGGCGTGTTGTCCAGCGACTTCGGCAACGGCGGCGGATCGTCCGGACGGCCGTCGTGCGCCGCGCGCGGTGCGTCGCTCTCGGCCGCGATGCGTTCGGCTTCCTGGCTCAACACCACGAGGCTGATGCGACGGTTCTTCGGGTCGGCCGGGTCGTTTCGGTTCAGCGGCACCGACTGCGCCAGCCCGACCACGCGCGCGAGCTTGTCCTCGTGCATGCCGCCCTGCAGCAGCGCGCGGCGCGCCGCATTGGCGCGGTCCGCCGACAGCTCCCAGTTACTGTAGCCGACGCGTGCGGCATAGGCCGCCGTGTCCGTGTGGCCGGCAATCGCGACGCGGTTGGGCACCTCGTCCACGTACTTCGCCAGCTCGATCAGGATCTGCTTCGTATAGGGCTTCAGCGTCGGCGACCCGAGGTCGAACATCGGGCGGTTCTGCGCGTCGATAATCTGGATTCGCAGTCCCTCGGGCGTGATGTCGATCAGCAGCTGGTCCTTGAACGGCTTGAGCGCCTGGCTCTGGCCGATGGCCTTCTCCAGCATCTGCCGCAGCACTTCGAGCTTGCGCTTGTCCGCGCGCTCCAGCGCCTTGCGCGCCTCCTCGTCGGCCGTCTTGCCGCTGCCCACGCCGGGGATTCGCGCATCGCCCGCGCCCGGCGGATTGCGCACCTGCTGGAACATCTTGATCGGCGAGTCGCCGGCGCCGCCGGGGCCCATCTTGCCCTGCACCATCGTGCTGGTGCGGCCCTGCACGGCGCTGGGGTTCTTGAAGTAGTCGGCGATGCCGCCGAGCTGCTCCTGCGGCATCTGCGCGACCAGCCACATCACCATGAAGAAGGCCATCATCGCCGTCACGAAGTCGGCGTAGGCCACCTTCCACGAGCCGCCGTGGTGCCCGCCGCCGCCCTTCTTGCGGCGCTTGATGATGATGATCGGGGCTTGCGGCTGCGCAGCCATGGCTTAACCCTTGGCCGCCTTCAGGTCGGCCTCGAGGTCCTGGAACGACGGGCGCACTTCCGAGAACAGCAGCTTGCGCGCGAACTCGATGGCCACGCTCGGCGCGTAGCCGCGCAGCGAGGCCACCAGCGCCATCTTCACCACTTCGAAGGCCTTGCCGTCCTCGTGCGCGCGGTTCTCCATCGCGCTCGCGATCGGGCCGACGAAGCCGTAGGACACCAGGATGCCGAGGAAGGTGCCGACCAGCGCGGACGCGACCTTCTCGCCGATCTCCGCCGGCGCGGCGCTGCCCACGATCGACATCGTGTTGATGATGCCGAGCACCGCGGCGACGATGCCGAAGCCCGGCAGCGCGTCGCCCACCTTCTGCACCGAATGCGCGGGCTCAAGCGCCTCGTGGTGATGCGTCTCGAGTTCGTACTCGAGCAGCGACTCCAGCTCGTGCGGCGCCATGTTGCCGCCCACGATCAGGCGCAGGCAGTCGGTGATGAAGTCGAGCATGTGATGGTCGGCGAGGACCTTCGGGTACTTCTGGAAGATCGAGCTTTCCTGCGGCTGCTCGATGTGCGCTTCGATGGCCATCATGCCTTCGCGGCGCATCTTCACCAGCAGCTCGTAGATGAGCTTGAGCAGGTCGACGTAGTCCTCGCGCTTGTACTTCGGGCCCTTCATCACGCCCTTGATACCGGCGAGCGAGGCCTTGATCACCTTGATCGGCGTGGCGATCACCCACGAACCCAGCGCGGCGCCGCAGATCACCACGATCTCGTTGACGTGCCAGAGGGCGAGCAGCTTGCCGCCCACCATCATGAAACCGCCGAGCACGCTGGCGATGACGACGACGGCGCCGATGATCAAGTACATCCCTGTGACTCCTGCAACGCCCGGGGGAAAGGCGGACGCCCGATCTATCGGCCCGCGGGCGATGGTCTTGAGCGGCGCTTCACGCGCCGCTCACGGCGTGGGGCCGAGCGGCCGTGGCGGCAGCTCGTTGCCGCTCCGATCACGACGGCCGCCGGAGGATCGGTGCAGCTACTTCCGCAGGAGCGACCGACCATGAACCGACCCACGCACACGGGCCCGAACCGCGACGCCGGTGCCCGCCTCTACGAGAACATGCCGTCCGTCACCGACCACGGCGGCGGGCGTTCGCCGCACGACGATTCGTTCGGCCCGCCGGAGATCGGCGGCCCGCAGGAGCCGCGCTACGGCCAGGACCTGCGCGAGGGCGAATCCCGCGCGCTCGACCAGTCGACCCGCCGCGCCATGCACGGTTCGGGGCGCCGCGGCCCCAAGAACGCCACGCGCTCGGATTCGCTGATCGCCGAGGAGCTCAACGAGCGCTTCACCGACGACGAGCTGCTGGACGCCAGCGAGATCCTGCTGCGTTCGGAAGACGGCCACGTGCTGCTGACCGGCAACGTGCCGGAGCGCTGGATGAAGCACCGCGCCGAGGACATCGCCGAATCGGTGCGCGGCGTGGTCGACATCGACAACCGCATCCGCGTCGACGACGGCACCGCCTCGTTCGGCACCGGCGGCGCGGTGCGCGCCGGCAACAGCCAGCCGGGCAGCGGCTTCTCGAGCTCGCCGCCGAACGCCGATTGGCAGCCGCCGGAGGAGCGCGCCGAGTAATCCGACGCGACCGGAAACGAAAACGCCCGCATCGCTGCGGGCGTTTTTCGTTACGGGCGACCGACGAGCTCAGAACCGGTACCAGAACCTCGCGAAGTAGGCGCGGCCGTTGAGGCCGAACTGCACGCTCTCGTAGATGTGCCCGTTGTCGGTCTCGTTGAAGTCCTGCCGCGTCGGGAACACGTCGAGGAGGTTCGTGACGCCGAGCGTGAGCTTCGCGTTCGGCGTGAACGCATAGGTGCCGCTGACGTCCGCCGAGGTCTTGGCCTTGTAGCGCTGGTTCGGAACGCCGGACGCCGTGCCCGAGAACGTGCCGAGTTCCTGCGGCCCGAAGTGGATGATCTTCAGGTTCGCGTTCCACACGCTGCCGGTCCAGTCGAAGCCCAGCACCGCCTTGCGACGCGGCGCGCCGTTCTCGACGAACAGCCGGTCGCGCTCGGGCAGCAGCGCGTCCTCGCGGCCGGCGAGCGAAGCCGGCGCATTCACCTGCGTCACCTCGGTGCGGCTGAAGTTCGCCGCGAGGAACGTATTGAGCACCCCGCCCCACAGTGAGGCCTCGTGCGAGGCGGTGATGTCCAGGCCCGTCGTGCGCGTGTCCACCGCGTTGACGAAGAAGCGCGCCACGCCGACGTCGCGCGCGGCGAGGATCGCGCCGATGTTGGGATCGTCGGTATCGAACTCGCCGGTCAGCACGATGCGGTCGTCGATGTCGATGCGGTAGGCGTCCGCGGTGATCGACAGGTCGCGCGAGGGCGACCAGGTGAATCCGAGCGTCGCGCTCTTCGACGTCTCTTGCCTAAGCGACGGAATGCCCGCGGCCTGCGCGAGCGCGCTGTCGTTCGGCGCGATCACGATGTCGACGGGCTGGCCGCTGATGAAGTCGGTGATGGTCGACGAGAAGTACTTCTGCTGCAGCGAGGGCGCGCGGAAGCCGGTGTTGAGCGAGCCGCGCAGCAGCAGCGCGTCCGACGCCCGGAACGCCAGCGCGAGCTTGCCGTTGAGCGTGGAGCCGAAGTCGCTGTAGTCCTCCCAGCGCGCGGCCACGTCGGCGGTGAGGCGCTCGGTCATGTCGAGTTCGACATCGACGTAGACCGCGTCGCTCGAGCGCGAGCGGTCGGTGACGTCGCCCGGCTGGAAGCCCGGAAAGCCCTGGCTGCCCGCATTGCCGCCGACGCCCGCGCCGTCGGCGTCGATGTACGAGCCGGGCTCGCCGGCGCGGATGCGGTAGCGCTCCTCGCGGTGCTCGGCGCCGAACGCGACGTTCATGCCCTGCAGCACCGTGTCGAAGAAGCGCGACACGTCGAGGTTGGTGGTGTCCTGCTGGAACGAGAAGCCGCCGGCGTCGAAGCGGTCGGGGCTGATCGCGCGGCCGCCGCTCGTGGCGTTCGCATTCGCGATCGAGGCGTTGAGCGTGTGGTTGATGTCGTAGCGCAGCTCGTTGTACCCGTAGGTCTGCGACAGGTCCCAGTGCCAGAGGCCGGCATCGCCGCGCACGCCGAGGATGCCGTAGCGGTCCTGCAGGTCGCCGTCGATGAAGGGCACGAAGCCATCGGGGTACATGTCGGCGGAATTGCGGGACGGAATGTCGTCGCTGCCCACGCCGCCGCGCGCCCATGCGGCCGACGACGCGTCGCGGTCCTGCATGCCGGCGGTGAAGTAAACGGTGGCGTTCTCGCCCAGCGGCTGGTCGCCGTTGAGGTAGACGGTGCGGTTGAGCACCTGGGAGTCGCCGATGATGCGCAGCGGGTTGTCGTCGGTCGCTCGGTTGGAGCGGCCGCGGTCCTGCCACTCGCCGGTGATCGCGAACGTGCCGCCGGTGGCGAGCTTCGCGCCGCAGTAGGCAGAGGCCAGCCAGTTCTCGCCGTCGCCGCGCGAGTACTGGCCCCAGCCCAGCGCGGCCTCGCAACCGGCGCGGCGCTTGAGCGCGATGTTCATGACGCCGGCGATCGCATCCGAGCCGTACTGTGCGGCGGCGCCGTCGCGAAGGATCTCGATGCGATCGATCGCCATCACCGGGATGGCGTTGAGGTCGGTGCCGGTGTTGCCGCGGTCGCGCGCGCCGTAGATGTTCACCAGCGACACGGTGTGATGGCGCTTGCCGTTGACCAGGACCAGCGTCTGGTCCGAGCCGAGCCCGCGCAACGCGGCGCCGTCGACGAGGTCGGCGCCGTCGGCACCGGTCTGTCGCGTCGAGATGAAGGACGGCGACGTCGCCTGCAGCGACTGCGCGAGGTCGAACTGCCCACCGGTCTCGGCCTGGCGCTGCATCGGCAGCACGTCCACCGGCACGGGCGTGGTGGTTTCGGACGAGCGCTGCACGCGGCGCGAGCCCACCACGTTGACGGCATCGAGCTTGGCCGCGTCGGCGGGCTCGGCCGTGGCGGGCGCGGCGTCCTGCGCCCGCGCATGCGGCGACGCGAGGGCGAGGCCGAGCGCGATCGCCGGGTACAACAGCGCGCGGCGCGGGAGGTCGTTAGAAGGTCCCTGCATCTGTGAATTCCCCGTTGGTTGATCCGTCGGCGCGAATGTAGGCGTCCCGTACCTCCGCGTCCATGCGCGTCCGACGGACGCGCGACGGTGAACCGCTCAGCACGCATGCGTTTTGCCATCACGCGGCCTTTGCCGGCCGCTGCCTAGCCTCGTTCTCGAGTCCTAGAGCGGAAGCCCGACCATGCCCGTGATGCGTATGCGAGTGACCGGCAGCGACGATCATGCCCGCGCCATCAGCAACCTGCTGCAGAGCATCGATGGCATCGAGCACGTCGAGGAAGTCGCCGACCTGATGCCGCGCATGGATGCCGATTCGAGCTCCGCCGGCCTGCCCGACGACGAGGGCCCCGGCGTGCACGAACTCGAGATCGAAGCCGGCAACGACCACACCGTGCGCCGCGTGCGCGACGCCGTAGAGGCGCTCGCGTACGACCTCGACGTGTTCGTCGAGTTCGAGCACGACGGCGACTGGAACAGCTGAGGCGGCGATGGCGCGGCCGTCGGCCCGACGCGAAGCAGCCCGGCGGCATGACCGCCGCATGCCGCGCGATCCCGCGCGCGTGTACGGCCCGAACGGCGGAGCTTGACCATGCACGGCCGACCGCACGAGATCCTGCTGTCGGACCGAACGCCCCGGACGTCCGCGTTCCTTTCCACCGCGCCCGCCGTTTTCGGCAGCGGCGTGCCCGCCGTCGACGGCATCCGCATCGGCATCGGCGGCTGGACCTACGCGCCGTGGCGGCACACGTTCTATCCGCCCGGCCTGGTGTCCCGTCGCGAGCTGGAATACGCGAGCCGGCGCTTCTCCACCATCGAGATCAACGGCACCTTCTACGGTGCGCGCCGCGCGTCCGAATATGCGCAGTGGCGCGAGCAGACGCCGCCCGGCTTCGTGTTCTCCGTCAAGGCGCCGCAGCACATCACCCAGCGCGGGCCGCTGGCCAGGTGCGGCAAGGCGGCCTGGGCCTTCCTCAACGGCGGGCTGGCCGAGCTCGGCGATCGCCTCGGCCCCGTTCTATGGCATATGCCGCCGAGCCGCCTGTTCGACCCCGACGACCTCGCCGCATTCCTCGACCTGCTGCCGCGCACGCTCGACGGGCGCCCGCTGCGGCACGTCATCGAACCCAGCCATCCCAGCTTCCTCGATCCGCGCTACGTCGAGGTCGCGCGCAGCTTCGGCGCGGCCACCGTTTTCACCGATGCGCCGGACATGCCGGCCTTCGGCGACGTCACCGGACGCGTCGTCTACGTGCGGCTGATGCGTTCGCGTGTCGAGACGCATGACGGCTATGCCGCGGACGAACTGGATGCCTGGCTCGACCGCGCGAAACTGTGGTCGGAAGGCGGGGAGCCGGACGACGTTCCGCGCATCACCGCGCCGGCTGCGCCGTTAGGGCAGCGGGAGGTGTACGTCTACTTCATCGGCGGTGCGAAACAGCGGAACCCCGCTGCCGCCATGGGGATGATTTCGCGGCTGTTGCGCCGCTGACGGCGAAGCAGTGCTTCGCCATATCGGCGGTGCGAAACAGCGGAACCCCGCTGCC
>NZ_BMXY01000001.1:1696448-1741615 GCF_014651995.1 Cognatilysobacter xinjiangensis
CATGATTTCGCGGCTGTTGCGCCGCTGACGGCGAAGCAGTGCTTCGCCATACCCGCGGTGCGAAACAGCGGAACCCCGCTGCCGCCATGGGCATGATTTCGCGGCTGTTGCGCCGCTGACGGCGAAGCAGTGCTTCGCCATATCGGCGGTGCGAAACAGCGGAACCTCGCTGCCGCCATGGGGGCGATGCCATGGCGGTAATTTCGAGGCTGTTGCGCCGCTGATGGCGGAGCGGTGCTGCGCGCTCGAACGAAGCACCGCGATTTCAGGAAGGGATCAGGTCTTTCGCTGGCTCAGCGCCACGCTGCCGAGGATGAGCGCTGCAGCGATGGCCATGCGGAGCGTCGGTGCCTCGTCGAGCAACCACCACGCCCAGGCGACGCCGAACAACGGGACGAGGTACGTGACCGTCGAGGCACGCGCGGCACCGACGCGTGCGATCAGGCGGTAGTACATGACGAAGGCGATCCCGGTGCAGAGCACCCCGAGCAGCACCACCGACGTCCATGCGTGCATCGACGGCATGCGCTCGGGCCACTGCGCGATGCCGAACGGAAGCACGAGGATCGCGGCGCAGAGCAACGTCGCCGGCGCGACGGCGGTGGCCGGCAGCCCGGTGAGATGCCGGCGCACAAGGTTGATGCCGATGCCGTAGAGCAACGCGGCCGACGCACCCGCCATCACCGCCGGGCCGATGTCCGCGCCGGCGATGCGCCCGCTGGCCAGCACGACCACGCCCGCGAAGCCGATCGCCAGCGTGACGCTGCGCGCCAAGCCGATGCGCTCGCCGAAGAACAGCGCGCCGACGAGCGCGGTGAACAGCACGGTCATCGCATTGCAGATCGCGCCGACGCCGGCCGGCGCGCGCTCGGCGGCCCAGGCGAACAGCAGGAACGGCACCGCCGAGTTGATCGCGCCGATCAGCGCCAGCTTCGGCCACAGCCTGAGCGGGAACGACGCCCGCGCACGCCACAGGAACGGCAGCAGCACGATCGCGCCGAGCGCGAGCCGCAGCTCGACCAGCGCCGCGGGTCCGAACTCGGTCGCTGCCACTCGCATGAAGAGGAAGGACGCGCCCCAGATCGCGCCGAGCACGCCGATCTCCACCGGCGTGATCCAGCGATCGGCGGCGGGCGCCGGGAGCGTTGCAGCGGTTGCGTGGACGGCCATCGGATCCTCCGGGGACGGAAGCCTCGGATGGCGGTGCGTGGGCGGCTACCCGCATCCTGCGCACCGCCAGCCGTGAGCGAGGTTGGGGTCGGCTCGCCATTGTCCTCGGCATCAGTGTGCGCACAAGCGCATACTTTCGCTGTCCGCCACAAATCTGGCTTGAGGCTCGCATGAGTACCCGTGCGGAATGGCTGTCGGCCCTGGCCGCCTTCGAATCGGCGGCGCGCCACCAGAACTTCGCCCATGCCGGCGAGGAGCTGCACTTGACCGCCAGCGCGGTCAGCCACCACGTGCGCAAGCTGGAATCGCGGCTCGGCCTGCCGCTGTTCCAGCGCCATGCGCGCGGCGTGTCGCTCACCGCCGCCGGGCGGCAACTGGCCGACGCCGCCAGCAGCTCGCTCGCCGACCTCGAGGACGTGCTGCGCGGGCTCAAGGCGTCGAGCGGCGACGATGACCTCGTGCGTATCGCCACGCTGCATTCCTTTGTCACCGCCTGGCTGATGCCGCGCCTGCCCCGCTTCGCCGAGGCCCATCCGCAGGTGCGGCTGAGCATCGAGACGGGCTTCGCCATCGCGCGTTTCGACGACAGCGGCCCCGACCTCGCGATCCGCCACGGCCCCGGCCAGTGGCCCGGCACCCATGCGACGCGACTGCTCGGCGAGCAGCTGTTTCCCGTCGCCTCGCCGACCATGCCGGGCGTCGAGGCGGTTGCGACGGCGCGCGACGTCGCCCGGCTGCCACTGGTGTCCGACAACGCGCGCCAGGGCTGGCCCGACTGGTTCCGCGCCGCGCGCGTGCTCGGCATCACCCCGGACGAGCGCTACCGCTTCACCGATTCCACCGGTGCATTGGAAGCTGCGGCCACCGGCCTCGGCGCCGTGCTTGCGCGCGAGCACATCGTCGCGCGTTATCTCGCGAGCGGCCGGCTGGTGCGGCTGCCGGGCCCGTCGGTGACGTCGCGCTGGTCGTACTACGTCGTCGAGCCCACGCACCGGCGGCTGCGACCGGCCGCGCGCGCGTTCGCCGACTGGGTCATCGCCGAGGCCCGCGCCGAGGCGGATTGAGCGACAACGGCGACGCGTCGCACCGGGCGGCCACGCCGCCACCGATAATGGCCCGATGTCTACACCCGAAACCCGCCGCGCCTTCCTGCAGATCCACGTCTGCGTCGTCCTCTGGGGCTTCACCGCCATCCTTGGCAAGCTGATCAGCCTCGCGGCGCTGCCCCTGGTGTGGTGGCGCATGCTGTTCGTGGTCGCGGTGCTGCTGCTGGTGCCGCGCGTCTGGCGCGGACTGCGCGAAATGCCGCTGCGCCTGATCGGCGCTTACTCGGGTATCGGCGTGCTGGTCGCGCTGCACTGGCTGACGTTTTACGGCTCGATCAAGCTCTCCAACGCATCGGTGGGCGCGACCTGCATCGCGCTGGGCACGGTCTTCACCGCGATGGCCGAGCCCTGGCTCGCGCGCACGCGCTTCCAGCCGCGCGACTTCCTGCTCGGCGTCGCGGTGCTGCCGGGCGTCGCGCTGGTGGTCGGCGGCATTCCACCGGGCATGCGCATGGGCATCGTCGTCGGCACCGTGTCGGCGATCTTCGTGGCGCTGTTCGGCTCGCTCAACAAGCGTCTTGTCGAGCACGGCGACGCGCTAACGATCACCGCGATCGAGCTCGGCGCCGGCACGATCGCGCTGACCCTGCTCTCGCCGCTGCTGGGCACCGTCATGCCCGGCGAGGCACTGGCCTTTGCCTTTCCCTCGCTGCACGACACCGCGCTGCTGCTCGGGTTGGCCATCGGCTGCACGCTGATTCCGTACGCGCTGTCGCTGGTCGCGCTGCGGCACATGAGCGCGTTCGCGGCGCAGCTCGCGGTGAACCTCGAGCCCGTCTACGCGATCGTGCTGGCCATCCTGCTGCTCGGCGAGCAGCGCGAGTTGAGCCTGGCGTTCTACGGCGGCGTCGCGATCATCCTCGGCGCGGTGCTGGCCTATCCGCTGATGCACCGCCTGCGCCGCATCGAGCATCCGGAAATGCTCGCCGCCTCCGAGTCCAAGGGCATGGTGGACTGACGCCGCCCTACCGGGACGCGCGCTTGCGCCCCGGCCCCTTCGGTTCGCCGTCGCGGCGGAAGGCCGGCGGGTAGTAGAAGTTGATCGTGCGCAGCAGTGCCGTGCCCGTGTTGCGGATCTCGTGGCGCTCGCCCTTCTCGATCACCAGCAGGCGGCCGGGTTCGAGCGCGACGCGGCGCTTGCGGCCCTCCGTTTCGACGATGGCCACGCCGCGGCCATCGACGACGTAGAGCCACTGGTCCGCGCCGTGGTGGCGGTTGTCGTCGCCGCCCTCGCTGTCGCCGGGTGCGAGCACCATTTCGGCGCACTGCGCGCGACGCACTTCGAACGCGACGCGGAAGCCTTGGCCGAGTTTCAGCTTCTTCGTGTGCATGGCCCCGACGCTCTCATGGCGGGCGTCGACGTCGCGTTGGCCGGACGCGACGAGGGCGCCGCGATCGCGCCGCCCTCGCCCGAATGCCCCGGATCAGCCCGGCGCGTGCACCGACGGGTCGAACGTCATGTGGCAGATGTTGAGCTTGTTGCCGTCCAGGTCGCGGAAGTACGCGGCGTAGAAGCCCGGGAAGCGCTCGCCCGGCGCGCCCTCGTCGGTGCCGCCGAGCTCGATGGCCTTGGCGTACACGGCATCGACCTGCGCCGGGTCCTTCGCTTCCAGCGCGACCATCGTGCCGTTTCCGACCGTCGCCGCGTTCTTGTCGAACGGCACGGTGATGCCGAGGCCGGCGCCCGGCCCGCCGTTGCCGTAGGCGATGAAGTAGCCCGGCTGCTCCATCTCGCGCTTGCCGCCGATCAGGGCCAGCAACTCGTCGTAGAAGCGAGCCGCGCGTGGCAGGTCGTTGGTGCCGAGGGTGGTGTAGGCGATCATCGAAGGGCTCCCCGTGTAAGGCCGTCGATGCTAGCGGGTTCACCGTCGCGCCCCGGCCGGTCGGGGCGCAGACAAGCACGCGGCGCAGCGTCTATCCTCGCCGCGGTCACAGGGGACGATCCATGAACGCGAACACTCAGCACGACATCGGCAAGCTGCTCCTGCGCGTCACGCTCGGCGTGCTCGTGCTGCTGCACGGCCTGGCCAAGCTCAACGGCGGCATGGCCGGCATCGTGCGCATGGTGGAGGCGCGCGGCTTTCACGGCGCGCTGGGCTACGGCGTGCTGCTCGGCGAGGTCGTCGGCCCGCTGATGCTGATCGCCGGTTTCCATGCGCGCATCGGCGGCGCGCTGGTGTTCGTCAACATGCTGTTCGCGATCGTGCTGGTGCACCTGGGCCAGCTCGGCAGCTTCAATTCGCAGGGTGGCTGGTCGCTGGAATTGCAGGCCATGTACCTGGTCGGCGGGCTGGCGGTGGCGCTGCTGGGCCCGGGCCGCTTCAGCGTCAACGAGCGCTGACATGCAGACCGTCGAATTCGATCTGGAAGGCGAGTACGTCGAGCTCAACCAGCTGCTGAAGCTGGCCGGGCTCTGCGACAGTGGCGGCGCGGGCAAGCAGATCGTCGCCAGCGGCGCGGTTTCTGTGGACGGCAACGTGGAGCTGCGCAAGACCGCGAAGATCCGCGCCGGGCAGGTGGTGCGGCTGGACGACGTCGAGATCCGCGTCGTCCAGCGCTGATCACTTCACCAGCGGGCCCAGCGTCGGCCAGACATGGTCGAGCAGGCGCGGCTGCGCCGCGGCGGTGGGATGCAGGTTGTCGGCCTGGAACGCGCGGCGATCGAGCATGACCGGCTCCAGCAGGAACGGCACCAGCGCGGTGCCGCGGTTCTTCGCCACCGTGGTAAAGGCGTTCGCGAAGCTCTCCGTGTAGGCGCGACCCAGGTTGGGCGGCATGCGCATGCCCACCAGCACCACCTTCGCGCCCGAGGCCTGCGAGAGCTGCACCATGCGGTCGAGGTTCGCGCGCATGCGGTCGACCGGCAGCCCGCGCAGGCCGTCGTTCGCGCCCAGCTCGATCACCACGACGGCGGGCTTCACCCGCGCCAGCTCGCGCGGCAGGCGCGACAGCCCGCCCGCGGTGGTCTCACCGCTCACGCTGGCGTTGACCACCGACCAGCCGGGATGCGTCGTCTTCATGCGTCGCGACAGCAGCGAGACCCAACCCTGCTGCGCCTGGATGCCGTAGCCGGCCGAGAGCGAATCGCCCACCACCAGCACCGTCTTCGTGGTCGCCGGCGCGCGCGCCGGGCCCTTCGCCTGCACGGGCAGCGCCAGCGCGAGCAGCGCCGCCAGGAGGCCCACCAACCAAAGGCCCTGTTGCACACGGGCCCGCATGCCTACATATGCTCGACTCATTCGTTCCTCCGGCCGGTCGTCGGCCCAATTGGAGACATGATGCTCGACGCGACCGTGAACACCGCCCGAAGCACCACGCCGTCGGCCCTCGCCGTCGAAGGCCTCGGCAAGCGCGTGCCGCTACCCTCCGGCGACCTCGTCATCCTGCGCGACGTGGGCTTCGCGATCGCGCCGGGCGAGTCGGTGGCGATCGTCGGCGCCTCGGGCTCGGGCAAGAGCACGCTGCTCTCGCTGCTCGCGGGGCTGGACACGCCCTCGTCCGGCCAAGTGGTGCTCGACGGCCAGGCGCTGTCGGCGCTAGACGAGGACGGCCGTGCGCGAGTGCGCGGCGAAAAAGTCGGCTTCGTGTTCCAGAACTTCCAGCTGCTGCCCTCGCTCACCGCCCTGGAGAACGTAATGCTGCCGCTGGAACTGCGCGGCGACCGCGATGCAGAAACACCCGCGCGCGCGATCCTGGGCCGCGTCGGCCTCGGCGAGCGGCTCGGCCACTATCCACGCCAGCTCTCCGGGGGCGAGCAGCAGCGCGTGGCGCTTGCGCGGGCGTTCGTCACCCGCCCCGGCCTGCTGTTCGCCGACGAGCCCACCGGCAACCTCGACACGCGCACCGGCGCGGCCATCATCGAGCTGCTGTTCGAGCTCAACGCACAGGCCGGCACCACGCTGGTGCTGGTCACGCATGACGATGCGCTCGCCGCGCGCTGCGGGCGGCGTATCCGGCTCGACGCCGGCCGCCTCGCCGACGATTCGGCGACCGCCTGATGCCCGCCGCCTTCTCCCTCGCCTGGCGCCAGCTGCGCCGCGACCTGCGCGCCGGCGAGGTGCGCATCCTGATCGCCGCGATCGTGCTCGCGGTGCTGGCCGTCACCGCGGTGGGTTTCGTCACCGACCGCGCCGAGCGCGCGCTGACCATCGAGGCCAACCGCCTGATGGGCGGCGATGCCGTGGTGCGTGGCGATGGCCCGCCGTCCGCACGCCAGATCGAGGCCGCGCGGGCGCCGGGCCTGCGCTTCACCGAGACGCGCGAGCTGACGACGATGGCGTCCATCGGCGAGGGTGACGCGCAGCGCCTCAAGCTCGCCGACCTGCGCGCGCTCGGCGACGGCTTCCCGCTGCGCGGCAGCTTCCGGCTGGTCGATGCGAACGGCGTCGAATCCACCGCGCAACGCATTCCCGCGCGCGGCACCGCCTGGATCACCCGCGCCGGCGCACAAGCGCTGGATGCGCGCATCGGCGACGTCGTCACGCTGGGCGAATCCCGCTTCCGCATCGACGCGATCGTTGCCCAAGAGCCCGACGCGTCGATCGACATGTTCAACATCGCGCCGCGCGTGATCATCGCGCTCGCCGACCTGCCGGCCACCGGGCTGGTGCAGGAAGGCAGCCGCATCGGCTACCGGTTGATCGTCGCCGGCGATTCGGGCGCGGTGGAGCGCTTCACCGCGACTGCCAAGGCCTCCCTGCAGCGCGGCCAGCGGTTCGAGGCGGTCGGCTATGCACGCCCCGAGGTGAATTCCGCGTTGGATCGCGCCGGTCGCTTCCTCGGCCTCGCGGCGATGGTGTCGGTGATGCTGGCCGCCGTCGCCGTCGCGATGGCGGCGCGCCGGCACAGCGAGCGCCACCGCGCCGGCGCGGCCGTGATGCGCTGCCTGGGTGCGTCGCAGCGGCGCATCGTCGCGATCCATGTCGGCGAGCTCATGCTGCTCGGCCTGTTCGCGAGCCTTGCCGGCGTGGCGCTGGCCTTCCTGCTGCAGTGGGGCGTGGGCCTGTGGCTCGCGCAGAAGCTGGCGCTGTCGATTCCGCCCGCCAGCGCGCTGCCGGCCTTGCAGGGCCTGATGCTGGGCCTCGTGGTGCTGCTCGCCTTTGGCGCACCGCCGGTACTTGCGCTGCGTCGCGTGCCGGCGCTGCGCGTGCTGCGTCGCGATCTAGACCCGGTCGAGCCCAGCGCATGGGCGGTGGGCGCGCTCGGCCTCGCCGCGCTCGGCGCGCTGCTGTGGTGGAAGGCGGGCTCGGCGACGCTCGGGCTGTCGATGCTGGTGGGCGTCGTGGCCACGCTGGCGGCGCTCGCGCTGCTGGCCGGCCTGCTCATCCTCGCCGTGCGCGCGCTGCGAACCCGCCTGCGCGGGCCGCTGCGCTACGGCCTGGCCAACGTGAGCCGTCGCGCAGGCGCGAGCGTCGCGCAGGTCTGCGCGCTGGGCCTCGGGCTTATGGCGCTGCTGCTGCTCACCTTCGTGCGCACCGACCTGCTCGATCGCTGGCAGCGCTCGCTGTCCACCGACGTGCCCAACCGTTTCATCATCAACGTGCAGGACGACCAGGTGGGCGATGTGCGCGCCTTCATCCGCGACGAGGGCATCGCCGCGCCCGAGCTGGTGCCGATGATCCGCGCGCGCCTGGTCAGCCGGAACGGCCGCGCCACCGGCGGCGCCGAATACAGCGAGGAACAGGCGCGACGCTTCGCCGAGCGCGAGTTCAACCTGTCGGTGGCGGCCAAGCCGGGCGTCGGCAATGAGATCACCGCGGGCAAGTGGTGGACTGGCAAACCCCGCACGCCCGAGCTCTCCGTCGAGCAGCGCTTCGCCGAGCGCCTCGGCTGGAAGGTCGGCGACCGCATCGGCTTTGACATCGCCGGCCAGCCGTTCGAGGCGCGCGTCACCTCGTTGCGCGAGGTCGACTGGGAGAGCTTCACGCCGAACTTCTTCGTCGTCGCCTCGCCCGGTGCGCTCGACGGCTATGCGGCGAGCTGGATCACCGCGGTGCGCGTGCCGCCGTCGCAGCCGCGCTTCACCGCGCGCCTCGTCGACCGCTTCCCCAACCTCACCGTCGTCGACATCGACGCCGTCCTCGAGCAGGTCCGCGCGACCGGCGACCAGGTGTCCACGGTCGTGCAGGTGGTGTTCTGGTTCTCGCTCGCCGCCGGCGTGCTGGTGCTGATGGCCGCGGTCACCGCGAGCCAGGACGAGCGCCTACTCGAGGGCGGGGTGATGCGCGTGCTGGGCGCAAAACGCGGTCAGCTGCGGCTGGCGCAGGCTTCGGAGTTCCTCGCGATCGGGCTGCTGTCGGGGTTGGTCGCCGCGGTTGCGGCCTCTGTACTGTCGGGCGTCGTCGCCACGCGCGTGTTCGACCTGCCCTGGTCCTTCGACTGGAAGCCGGCGCTGGCCGGCGCCGCGATCGGCATGCTGGCCGCGCTCGTGGCCGGCCTGTGGGCGACGCGGCGCGTGCTCGACGCACCGCCGTCGACCACGTTGAGGGAACTGCAGGACTAGGCGTCAGCTCGCCTGCGCGGCGAGCGCGTCGCGGATCAGCAGTGCGTCGTCGCCGCGCGCGATCGCCCAGGCATCCATGCCGATGCCGAGCACGAGGTGCGGGCTGAGGCGCGCGAGGTCGACGTCGGCGACACCGAGGTCGTGGCCATCGAGCTCGCTGCGCGCGTCGAGCGCGGCAGCGAGCCGCTCGGCGACGACGTGCATCGTGCCGTCGGTCAGCTGGAACGCATGCAGGCGCATTCGGTCCCTCGCGTGCGTATGCCGGGAGCGGCCCGCCGGACGAGGAGTCCCCGGTCGTGCGAACCGGGGACCCATGCCTCACAGGAGGCGGCGCCGCACGGGGCGGATGCGCGACGGAGAGCCGTCGCGGATTCGACGCTGCGCCCGGCTCCGTTAGCCATGCGTGACAGTCGGATAAAAAAACCCCGGGCCTGGGCCCGGGGTTGGAGAGGAAGGCTGCAACCACCTTGCAGCTGACCACGCCGCCACCTTCGCCCAGCGGCCGTGAGATGACCGTGACGGTCGACGCCCTTCGTCGGAATGTGTGCGCTGCTGCGCATAAAGAGACGCCCCGGCATGACCGGGGCGTGCAAGCGTCGTTGCCGCGGCAGACCTGTGCACGGGTTGCTGCCGGGGGCCGCTGTCGGTGCCGTAGCTTTGCTTGTCGGCGGCCTTGCGCGCAGGGTGCGCAAGGCATCGTTAACCGCCCATGATCCGTTGCGCGGCGCCGTCGCGTGCCGCATCGCATCATGTCGCGATGGACCTTCCCGGCACCCGCGCGCTGCTGCATCTCGTCCTCCATGCGATCGTCCCATTGGCCGTCGCGCTGGCGTGGCCGGGACGTCGATGGGCGGAGACATATGCGTTGCTGCTCGCGGGCTGGCTGATCGACGTCGATCATCTGCTCGCCGATCCCATCTATGCGCCGGGCCGTTGCAGCATCGCGTTCCATCCGCTGCACGAGCCGTGGGCCATCGTCGTGTACGTCGCAATGCTGGTGCCCAAGCGTACGCGGGTGTTCGCCGTGGGCCTGCTGATCCACATCGTGCTCGACGGCATCGACTGCGTGCTGATGCGCTGACGGTTACGGCCGGTTTGTCGCTGCCGTGATCCAGCGCTCCCTAGCCTCGGTCCACACGCCCGCTTCGAAGGACACGAGATGCTCGCCACCACCTACCGGCGCCCGTACAAGGTACGCGCGGAACACGTTGCCGAACCGAAGATCGAACACCCCAATGATGCGATCGTGAAGGTCAGCCGCACCTGCATCTGCGGCTCCGACCTGCACCTCTACCACGGCCTCGTGCCGGACACGCGCGTGGGCACCATCTTCGGCCACGAGTTCTGCGGCATCGTGACGGAAGTCGGCTCGTCGGTGCAGAACCTGCAGGTGGGCGACCACGTCATCGTGCCGTTCAACATCGCCTGCGGCAGTTGCTACTTCTGCCAGCGCGAGCTCTACGGCAACTGCCACAACACGAACCCCGAGGCGACAGCGGTCGGCGGCATCTTCGGTTATTCGCACACCACCGGCGGCTACCACGGTGGCCAGGCGGAGTACGTGCGCGTGCCGTTCGCCGACATCGGCCCGACGAAGATTCCCGAAGGCATGCACATCGAGGACGCGGTGCTGCTGACGGACGTGGTCCCCACCGGCTACCAGGCCGCGGAAATGGGCGATATCAAGGAAGGCGACACGGTAGTGGTGTTCGGCGCCGGCCCGGTCGGCATCCTCGCCGCGCGCAGCGCCTGGCTGATGGGCGCGGGCCGCGTGATTGTCGTAGACCACGTGGAATACCGGCTCGACTTCGTCGCCAAGTGGGCGCCGGCCGAGGTCATCAATTTCAAGGAAATCGATGACATGGTGCTGCACCTGAAGAAGATCACCGACTGGCTGGGCCCGGACGTCTGCATCGATGCGGTCGGCGGCGAAGCGGACGGCAGCCTGTGGCAGTCGATCACCGGCGTACGCATGAAGCTGCAGGCCGGCGCCGCGACCGCGGCGATGTGGGCCATCAACTCGGTGCGCAAGGGCGGGAACATCTCGATCGTCGGCGTTTACGGCCCGACCGTGAATGCCATTCCGCTGGGCAACGCGGTCAACAAGGGCCTGACCATCCGCGCCAACCAGGCCAGCGTGAAGCGCCACCTGCCGCGCCTCATCGAGCACGTGATGGCCGGCCGCATCAAGCCACGCGAAATCATCACCCACCGCGTCCCGCTGGAGGACGTGGAAGACGCGTACAACATGTTCTCGGGCAAGAAGGAGGGCTGCATCAAGCCGATCCTGATTCCGCCGGGCATGGCCAATATCGCCGAGGTGCCCGTCACCTCGCCGCACCTGCATTGAGGAGACGACCCATGAATTTCGACCGTTCGCAGATTCCAGGCTGGGGCGCCGACCTCGATCGCAGAAACCGCCCCGCCGTGCCGATGGAGCGTATGCCGCCGCGCGAGGACGACGCGCACTGGGACGTGCCCGAGGCGCAGGCGCAGACCGTCGAGGTGCTGCATTCCATCGAGCGCCCCGGCAATACACCGGTGTTCGGCACCGCGTGCCCGCCGTCGGGGCTGTCGGGCAAAATCCGCCGCGCCGCGTTCCGCCACAGCGAGGGACGCCTGCGTCACTGGATGATGCTGCTGCTCGCCGACCGCGTGAACGTCATTGAGGGGCTGTTCGACGATGCGCGCCGTTCCAAGAAGGCGCATTCGATCGCGGCCATCGGACTCGTCGGCCTGATCGCGGTGATGTGGCTGCGTCGCTGACGTCGTCCTGCATTTGATCGAATCGACCGAGGGCCGCAGCGATGCGGCCCTCGGTTCATGTGGCGAGCGGTAGACGTACGGCTTTCATGCCTCGCTCGGAAAGCCGCGCCCGCGGCGCAGCCGGATCGGTCCACCCGCGAGCATGACCTCCGACGACGGCAACTCGCGCTCGCCCTGCGTCACCGCGATCTCGTCCGATTCGGCCATCGCAGCCGCCACGCGCCTGACCTGCGGCATCGATGCACGCCATTCGGTTTCGTCGGGCGACAGTGCGCGCGCTACTTCCGACGGGCAGATCGACGCGTCGTCGGCACGTCGTCGCAGCAGGGCCACGACACAGTCGCGGATCGCCGCGTCGTCGGCCATCAGCTACCGAGCATCGGCAGCTTCAGCCCCTGCTCGCTCGCGCACTGCTGCGCCAGCTCGTAGCCGGCGTCGGCATGGCGCATCACGCCGGTGCCCGGGTCGTTCCACAGCACGCGTGCGAGGCGGCAGTCGGCTGCTTCGGTGCCGTCGCAGACGATCACCACGCCCGAGTGCTGCGAGTAACCCATCCCGACGCCCCCGCCGTGGTGCAGCGACACCCACGTCGCGCCACCGGCGACGTTCAGCATGGCGTTGAGCAGCGGCCAGTCGGAGACGGCGTCGCTGCCGTCCTTCATGGCTTCGGTCTCGCGGTTCGGCGAGGCGACCGAGCCGCTGTCGAGATGGTCGCGGCCGATCACCACCGGCGCCTTCAGCTCGCCGCTGCGCACCATCTCGTTGAACGCGAGCGCGAGCTTGTGGCGCTGGCCGAGTCCGACCCAGCAGATGCGCGCCGGCAGACCCTGGAAGGCGATGCGCTCGCGCGCCATGTCGAGCCAGCGGTGCAGGTGCGGATCGTCGGGGATCAGCTCCTTCACCTTCGCGTCGGTCTTGTAGATGTCTTCCGGATCGCCACTCAGCGCGACCCAGCGGAACGGGCCGATGCCGCGGCAGAACAGCGGGCGCACGTAGGCCGGCACGAAGCCCGGGAAATCGAAGGCGTCGCTGCAGCCTTCGTCGAAGGCCATCTGGCGGATGTTGTTGCCGTAGTCGAAGGTCGGGATGCCCTGGCGCTTGAACGCGAGCATGGCCTCGACGTGCGTGCGCATCGACCTCTTCGCCTCGTCGCGCACGCGCTCGGGGTCGTTCTTCTGCGCTTCGAGCCACTGTTCGACGGTCCAGCCGATCGGCAGGTAGCCGTGCACCGGATCGTGCGCGCTGGTCTGGTCGGTGACGGCATCGGGGCGGACGCCGCGCCGCACGAGTTCCGGCAGCACATCGGCCGCATTGCCGAGCAGCGCGATCGACTTGGCCTCGCCGGCCTTGGTGTACTTCTCGATGCGCGCGAGCGCGTCGTCGAGGTCGGCCGCCTGCTCGTCGACGTAGCGCGTGCGCAGGCGGAAATCGATGCGCGACTGCTGGCATTCGATGGTGAGCGAGCAGGCGCCCGCAAGCGTCGCCGCGAGCGGCTGCGCGCCGCCCATGCCGCCGAGGCCCGCCGTGAGCATCCAGCGACCCGTCAGGTCGCCGCCATAGGACTGGCGGCCCATCTCGACGAACGTCTCGTACGTGCCCTGCACGATGCCCTGCGAGCCGATGTAGATCCACGAGCCGGCCGTCATCTGGCCGTACATCATCAGGCCCTTCCTATCGAGCTCGTTGAAGTGCTCCCACGTGGCCCAGTGCGGCACGAGGTTGGAGTTGGCGAGCAGCACGCGCGGCGCGTCGGGATGCGTCGGGAAGATGCCGACCGGCTTGCCGGACTGGATCAGCAGCGTCTCGTCGTCGCCCAGCTGGCGCAGTGATTTCAGGATCGCGTCGAAGCATTCCCAGTCGCGTGCGGCGCGGCCGATGCCGCCATAGACCACCAGCTCGGCGGGGTTCTCGGCCACCTCGGGGTCGAGGTTGTTCTGCAGCATGCGGAACGGGGCTTCGGTCAGCCAGGACCGGCAGCTGAGTTCGGTGCCGCGCGGCGCGCGGACGGTGCGGGTGGGATCGACGCGCGTGGACATCCAGAGCTTCCGGTGCGTGGTGACCGCCGGATTATCGCACCGCCCCAAACGACGACGCCCGGCACGGGGCCGGGCGTCGGGACTGCTTGGCGACGGCGATCAGCGGATCGCGGGGTCAAGCGTGCGCAGCGCCTGCACGACGTCGATCTGCCCGGTATTGCGCAGGTCGTCGTTCGTGTAGACGCGGCCGGCCTGGTACGAGACGCAGCGACCATCGGCCTTGGCGCGACGCGAGCGGATCATCGTGCCGGTCTCGCGCAGGCAATGGCGATCGACATCGGCACGCGCGCCGTCTTCCTTCGCCCTGGCGGTATCGGCAGGCACGGGGTCGGCGGGCCGTGCAGCGGTGCTGCTCTGTGCGAACACCGGAGCGGCCGTGAGCAGCGCCGCGAGGAGCAGGTATCGACGGATCATGGCGGTCACCTCCTGGGAATGCCTGCCACGATACGCCGCGCACGCTGCATAGGCTCGAAACGCACCGTCCGTCAGTCGGCCGGGCAGCTCGTCGGGCGCTTGGCGCGGAAGGCTTCGGCGGCGGCCGCATCCACCGGCCGCGGGGGCGTACCGCCATCGAACAGCACGTGCCAGACGCCGTCGGCGCCGCGGCGCCACACGGACTGGAAGGTACTCATCTGCAGGCGCGTGCCGTCGGGCCCCTGTATCTCCGTCAGCGCCGGCCCGGTCGACCAGGCGAGGTCGCCGACCGCCGTGGTGCGCGCGGGATACCACTCCAGCCGGATGCCGTCGCCGCGCACGATGCCGTCCCAGCCCTTCACTATCGCCTCGCGCCCGCGCTGCGGACGCGGCGAGCCCACGCCGAAGGCCGCGTCGGGCGCGATGTGCTGCGCGAACGCGGCGGCATCGTGCTCGGCCACCGAGCGCGCGAACGAGAGCTCGCGCATGAACACCGCGCACTCGTCTGCGGACAACGGTTCCGGCGGCGGCGCGGCGGCGGTGGCGGCGAGCAGCGGCACGAGCGCGAGGGCGAACGGCATTGCGACACTCCGGTGATCGATTCCGAGATAGTGATGCGCGCGCCTGTCATGGGCGAGCGGCTAAAGTCACCGTTGCTTTCGACCTAGTTTCCGTACGTGATCCGACCGCTCATTGCCGCAGTCCTCGCCGTCACCCTCGCCGCCTGCGCCAGCACCCCCAAGCCCTCCGATACGCCGCCCGCCGTCGTGTTGATCTCGATCGACGGCTTCCGCGCCGCCGACCTCGGCCGCGGCCTCACGCCCCACCTCGATGCCCTCGCCCGCGACGGCGTGCGTGCCGAGTACATGCGGCCTTCCTACCCGAGCCTGACCTTCCCGAACCACTACACGCTGGTGACCGGGCTGCGGCCGGATCGGCACGGGCTGGTGCACAACACCATGAGGGACGAGACGCTCGGTCGTTTCGCGTTGGCGCGCACCGAAGCCGTCGACGACGCGCGCTGGTGGGGCGGCGAACCCATCTGGGCGACCGCGGAGAACGCCGGCATCCGCAGCGCCACCATGTTCTGGCCGGGCAGCTCGGCCGCGATCGGCGGCGTGCGGCCGTCGGAATGGCGCGCCTACGACGAGACGTTCTCGGGCGAAGCACGCGTGGACACGGTGCTCGGCTGGCTGGAGCGCCCGGCAGCGACGCGCCCGCGCCTGGTCACGCTGTATTTCGAGGACGTGGACCACGCCGAACACGACCATGGCCCGGGCTCGCCCGAAGCCGAGGCGGCGATCAGGACCGTGGACGGCTACATCGGCCGCCTGCGCACAGGGCTCGCGACGCGCGGGCTCGACGCGCAGGTCGACGTCGTCGTGGTCTCCGACCACGGCATGGCGCCGGTACCGCCCGCGCACGTCGTGGCGGTGGAGGACATGGCGCCGCCGGAGATCGCCGCGAACGTCACCACCGGGCAGTCCGTGGGCTTCCGGCCGCAGCCGGGCCGCGAGGACGAAACGCGCCGCCGCCTGCTCGGCCGCCACGACCACTACGAATGCTGGACGCGCGAATCGCTGCCGCCGCGCTGGCACTACGGCGCGCACGCGCGCGTGCCGCCGATCGTCTGCCAGATGGACGAGGGTTGGGACGCAGTGCCGCGCGCGCGTGTCGCCGCGCGCCTTGCCGGCAGCACGCGCGGCTCCCACGGCTACGACCCGGCACTGCCGTCGATGCGTGCGCTGTTCGTCGCGGACGGCCCGTCGTTCCGCGACGGCGCCGTGGTGCCGGCCTTCGACAACGTCGACGTGTATCCGGTGCTCGCGCGGCTGCTCGGCGTCACGCCGCGGCCCAACGACGGCGATCCCGCGACCGGCGCCGCGATGCTTCGCCAGCCGTGATGCCGCGTCGCCCGTCGTTCGGTATTGCAATCGTGGGCCTGGGCCTGGCGGTCGCCAGCCTTGTCCATGCATCGCCCAACTCCGCGTTGCCGATGACGGTGACGGACGCCGGGACCGCGATCGGACGCCTGCAGGACGCGCTGCTGCGCCGCGACAGCGACGCGCTCGACTGCCTCGCCGTATTGCGCGAGGACGACGCGGGCGACGGCTGGTTGTTCGCGCTGCACGAGGTCCACGACGCGCGCTGCGGTGGCGATCCCGACACCTCGACGGTGCGCGCCCGCTACCGCGTTTCGGCCGCTGGCGAGGTCTCCGTGTAAGACGCCGTCGAGGACGCGTACACCGCCCTGCCGTGAGCGGATGCCGGCGTGGCCGTCAGCCGGCCAACAGCCTGCGCATCGCCGCGGCGTAACGCGCGGCGATGGCCTCGCGTGCGACATGGACGCCGTCGCGCACCACGCCGCGGCCGGCGACGTCGACCTCGCGCACGACCGGGCGATTTCCCGAGAACAGCCAGCGATCGACGATATCGTCCTGCGTGGCGCCGGCCAGCACCGGCGCCTGCGCGTCGAGTACCACGCGGTCGTCCCGCGTCGCCTGCGCGGACGCATCGGCGGCGCTGTCCAGCACCTGCGACAGCAGCGACTCGCCGACGCTGGTCGACGCGCCGACGGCGACGTTGCGTCGCCGCGTGACCAGCCGCTGCCCGTACTCGAGCCAGCGCAGTTCCTCCACCGGCGACATCGACACGTGCGAGTCCGAGCCGATGCCGAAGCGACCGCCCGTGTCCATGAACGCGCGCAGCGGAAACAGGCCGTCTCCGAGATTGGCCTCGGTGGTCGTGCAGATCGCAACGGTGGCGCGCGAGGCCGCGATGCCGGCGATTTCCGACGCATCCAGGTGCGTGGCATGCACCAGTGTCCAGCGCCGGTCGACGGGCGCGTGGTCCAGCAGCCATTGCACGGGGCGTGCGCCGCGCAGGTCGACGCACTCGTCCACCTCGGCGATCTGCTCGGCGATGTGGATGTGGATGCGCGAATCGCCCGGCAGCGCGGCCAGCACGTCGCGCATCGCGTCTTCGGGCACCGCGCGCAGGCTGTGCAGCGCGCAACCGATGCGGAGCGTGTCGTCCTGCTGCGCGCGCAGCGTGTCCAGCAGTTGCAGATAAGCGCCGACGTCGTGCCCGAAGCGGCGCTGCCGCTCGGCGAGCGCGCGACCGTCGAAGCCGCCGGTCATGTACAGCACCGGCAGCAGCGTAAGGCGGATGCCGGTCTCGCGCGCGGCGTCGATCAGCGCGCGCGACATCGCGGCCGCGTCCTCGTACGGGCGGCCGTCGGGCGCGTGGTGCAGGTAGTGGAACTCGCAGACCGCCGTGTAGCCGGCTTCGAGCATCTCGACGTAGAGCTGCGCGGCGACGTCGCGCAGCAGCTCGGGGTCGAAGCGCGCGGCCATGCGGTACATGGTTTCGCGCCAGGTCCAGAAGCTGTCGGCCGGATCGGTCTGGCGCTCGGCCAGCCCCGCCATCGCGCGCTGGAAGGCATGCGAATGCAGGTTGGCGATGCCGGGAAGCTCCCAGCCGCGCGCGGTGCGTTGGACGATGGGCTCGGACATGACGGGCGGTGGCGGCCGGGTGCGCTAGCCTATCGCGGGGAGCCGTGGAGAGCCGCATGCGCATCGTCGAGTTCGTGGTGGCCGTGGTGGCGCTGATCGCGCTGTTCGGCTGGCTGGTCGGGCGGCCGCATACGCTCGAGTCGCTGCAACGCCAGGACACGCCTGACGACACTAGGCATCTCGATCCCCATCACGGCAACGATCGCGACGCAGGCGCGGGTGGCGACGCGGAAGGCGACGATGACTGAGCCGCGCTGGGACGGTCTGATCGTCGGCGCCGGCCTCGCCACGCTCGATGGCGAGGCCTATGGCGCGATCGAGGACGGCGCGGTCGCGTGGTCGGACGGCGTGCTCACCTTTGTCGGCCGCCGCGACGAGCTGCCCGGCGACGCAGCGTCGCTCGCTGATGAAGTGATCGAGGCGCGCGGCTGGATCACGCCTGGCCTGGTCGACTGCCATACCCATGCCGTCTTCGCGGGCGACCGCGCGGTCGAGTTCGAGATGCGCCTGGGCGGCGCGTCATACGAGGCGATCGCGCGCGCCGGCGGCGGCATCCTCTCCACTGTTCGCGCCGTGCGCGCGGCGGACGAGGATGCGCTGTTCGAGGCGTCGCGCCCGCGCGTCGAGGCGCTGATGCGCGACGGCGTGACCACCTTGGAGATCAAGTCCGGCTACGGGCTCGACTTCGAGAACGAGCGCAAGATGCTGCGCGTCGCGCGCCGCTTCGATGGCGACGGCCTCACCGTGCGCACTACCTACCTCGCCGCGCACGCGCTGCCGCCCGAATACGCCGGTCGCGCGGACGAGTACATCGATGCCGCCATCGACTGGCTGCCCCGCCTGCATGCCGAAGGCCTCGTCGATGCGGTCGACGCGTTCTGCGAGGGCATCGGCTTCTCGCCGTCGCAGACGCGCCGATTGTTCGAATGCGCACGCGCGCTCGGCCTGCCGGTCAAGCTGCATGCCGACCAGTTGAGCGACCTCGGCGGCGCGTCGATCGCGGCGGAATTCGGCGGGCTCTCGGCCGACCACGTCGAGCACACCAGCGAAGCGGGCGTGGCCGCGATGGCGGCCGCCGGCACCGTCGCGGTACTGCTGCCCGGCGCCTTCCATGTACTGCGCGAAACCAGGCTGCCGCCGCTCGAACTGTTCCGCAAGCACGGCGTGCCGATGGCCGTTGCGACCGACTGCAATCCCGGCACCTCTCCGCTGCTCTCGCTGCGACAGGCGATGCAGCTGGCCTGCACGCATTTCCGTCTGACGCCCGAGGACGCGCTGCGCGGCGCCACGACGCATGCCGCGCGCGCGCTCGGCCTTGCCGATCGCGGCGTACTGCGTGTCGGCCAGCGCGCCGACCTCACGCTCTGGCGCGTGCGCCATCCGGCCGAACTCTGCTACTGGCTCGGCGGCGACCTGCTCGATGCGAGCTGGGTCGCCGGCCGACGCCGCTCCTGATTACCGCAACGTACGAGGATCCGATGCGCCGACCGCTCCTGCCCTGCCTGCTGCTGCTCGCCTCGCCGTTCGCCTTCGCGGCCGATCCGCTCGCGTCCGCGCGCGCGCTCGCCGACGAGGCCATCGTCGTCGACACCCACATCGACGCACCCGGCGAGCTGCTCGGCGGCTGGCGCGACCTCGGCGAACGCACGCCGGATCGCGAATTCGACTATCCCCGCGCACGCGAGGGCGGCCTCGATGTCGGCTTCATGTCGATCTACACCTCGCCGGGCGACGACGCGTCCAATGCGGCGTTCGAGAAGGCGCACAAGCAGATCGACGCGGTGGAGGCGATGGTCGGCCGCCATCCCGACCGCTTCGCCAAGCTCACCTCGCCAGGCGACGTAGAACGCCTGCGTCAGGGCGGCCGCGTGCTGCTCGCCCTCGGCATGGAGAACGGCGCGCCGATCGGCGACGACCTCTCGCGGCTCAAGCAGTTCCACGATCGCGGCGTACGCTACATGACGCTGGCGCACAGCCACAGCAACCGCATCGCCGACGGCTCGTACTCGCTGGATCGGCCGTGGAAGGGCCTGAGCCCGTTCGGCGAGAAGGTCGTCGCCGAGATGAACCGCCTCGGCATCATGGTCGACGTCTCGCATCTTTCCGACGAGTCGGTCCAGGACGTCCTGCGCGTGGCGAAGGCGCCGGTGATCGCCAGCCATTCGAGCCTGCGCCACTTCACGCCGGGCTTCGAGCGCAACCTCTCCGACGAACTCGCCAAGGCGATCGCGAAGACCGGCGGCGTGGTGCAGATCACCTTCGGCAGCGGCTTCGTCGATGCGAAGGCGGCCGCCAACACCACCGCGTATTTCCGCGAGGTCGCGAACTTCAAGCGCCGGCAGGACGAGGCCAAGGCGCGCGGCGAGGCGGTGCAGTCGATGGAGGAATGGGACGCCGCTTGGCAGGCGGCGCATCCCACGCCGACCACGCAGCTCTCGCAGGTGGTCGATCACATCGACTACGCGATCAAGCTGCTGGGCGAGGACCACGTCGGCCTCGGTTCCGACTTCGATGGCGTGGGCGGCGCGCTACCGGTCGGCCTGAAGAGCGTGGCGGACTATCCGAACCTGGTCGCCGCGCTGCGCGAGCGCGGTCATTCCGACGCGACCATCCGCAAGGTGCTGGGCGCCAACCTGCTGCGCGTCTGGCGGCAGGTCGAGGCCGCCGCCGCGCACTGATCGCGTCAACCGGCGTCGCAGCGGCGCGTTGGCCTCGACGGGCTCCCATGTCGAGGTCGCGATGCGCCGCCTGCCGCCGGTTCTGCTGGTCGTCCTGTTGGGAATCGCCGCGGTTGCGCTGGCGCAGGAGGGAGGCGGGCGGCTGCGGGAAACGTTGCGCGCGCGCGCCGCCGCACCACCGGTCGTTAGCCCGCGTGCGGGCGAGGCGATCGACGCGCCGGGCGACTATCGCGTCGAGCTGATGCACGACGGCCTGTCGCGCGAATACCGAATGCACGTGCCGCGCGGTTACCGGCGGGGACACCCGATGCCGCTGCTGGTCGCGCTGCACGGCGGCGGTGGCGACATGGACTGGCAGGCCGATGATTCGAAGTACGGGCTGATCTCCGCCGCCGAGCGCCGCGGCTTCATCGCCGTCTTCCCCAACGGTTTCAGCCGCCTGCCGGGCGGCCGGCTCGCTACGTGGAACGCGAGGCGCTGTTGCGGCCCGGCACGCGATCGCGACGTCGACGATGTGGGCTTCATCCGCGCGGTGGTCGCCGACGTCTCACGCACGCTCCACGTCGATCGCCGCCGCGTCTACGCCACCGGCATGTCGAACGGCGGGATGATGGCCTACAGGCTGGCCTGCGAAGCCCCGGACGTGTTCCGCGCGATCGCCGCGGTCGCCGGCACCGACAACACCTCGCGCTGCGAGCCATCGCCTGCGGTGTCCGTGCTGCACATCCACGCGCTGGACGACGACCACGTGCTGTTCGATGGCGGCGCCGGCGCGGGCGCCTTCCGCAATCCTGCGGCGGTGACCGATTTCGCGTCCGTTCCGGCGACCGTCGAGGCCTGGACGCACCGCAACGGCTGCCGCGCGCCGCCGCGCCGCATCGTCGACGTTCCCGGCGCTCATTGCGACCTGTATGCGGCCTGCGCGCAGGGCAGCAAGGTGCAGCTCTGCGTCACCGACGGCGGCGGGCATTCCTGGCCGGGCGGCAGCAAGGCGCGCGGCGCGCCTTCTCAGGCCATCGACGCCAACGACACGATGTGGGCCTTCTTCGATTCGCTCCGCGGCGCGCCCTGATCCCGCGCAAACAAAAAGCCCCGCGATGCGGGGCTTTTTTCGCAACCGCCGGAGCGGTGCTTATTCCTTGGCGGCCTTCTTGGCGACGACCTTCTTGGCCGGCGCCTTCGTGACCGACTTCGTCGCCTTCTTCGCGACCGGCGCGGAGGTCGAGCCGGTGGCCACGGCCGTCACGTGCTTGCGCGCGTTGCCGTAGCTGGAGTTGTAGCGCTTGCCCTTGGCGGTCTTGCGGTCGCCCTTACCCATGATGTCGCTCCTGAAAATATTGCGTACGGATGCCGCGCGACGCGGCGAAAACGAGGCGGGCGCGGTAGACCCACGCGGCTCGCGAAGCGCGAAAGCCTAGCACAGCCGCCCCGTCCGGCGGCTCAGAGGCCAGCGCGATGGGCCATCCGCAGGTTCACGCTGTGCGCGGCCGCGAGCGCGAAGCCGCCCAGGACCATGACCGCCGCGTGCCCCCAGCCGTGGTCGTGCAGCGGAGTGAACGAACCGAGCCAGATCAGCACGAGGCCCGGCACCAGCAGGGCCCAGGCACGGAACGTCCGATGGCGCCGGTAGCCGAGCGTCATCGTCGTCAGGCCGAGCAGCGTGGCGAACACCACGAACGCCTGGTCGATGTCCGCCCAGCCGCTGAACTCCAGCCCGAGCGCGGGCACCAGCGCCAACACCAACGGCACGATCGCGCAGTGGACGGCACAGACGAACGAGGCCGCGAACCCGACACGGTCGGCTGTACGGAGAGCGGTATCGGATTCGCGCATGACCAAAGGGGGATGTGGACCGGGTTTTGAAACAATATAACATTGCTTCAACCCACCCAGTGTAACGCCCACCCGCCCATGACGCCGTCGACGCTCTCCCGCACCGCATTGTTCGTCGCCATCGCCGCTGCGACGCCCGCCTTCGCCCAGGATGCCGGGCACGACCACGCCCACCAGCTCGACCGGGTCGTCGTGCATGCCACGCCCCTGCCGACCACCGCCGAGGACCTCACCCGTCCGGTCGAGGTGCTTTCCGGCGAGGCACTCGATGAAGCCAAGGCGTCCACGCTGGGCGAAACCGTGTCCCGGCTTCCGGGCGTGCAGACGTCCTATTTCGGCCCCGGCGTAGGGCGACCGATCGTGCGCGGTTTCGAGGGCGCGCGCGTTCAGGTGCTGAGCGACGGCCTGGCGGCCGGCGACGTCTCCACCGTGAGCGTCGACCACGCGGTGAGCATCGAGCCGTTCCTCGCCGATCAGATCGAGGTGCTCAAGGGCCCCGCGACCCTGCTCTACGGCAGTGGCGCTATCGGGGGCGCCGTCAACGTGGTCGACGGCCGCGTGCCCACGCGCGTCACCGACGCCCCCTTGCAGGGTCGGGCCGAGCTTCGGGGCAATACCGTCAACGACGAACGCACCGGGATGCTGCGGCTGGACGGCACCTCGGCCTCCGGCCATCTCGTTTTCCACGTCGATGCGCTTCATCGCGAAACCGGCGACTACGACATCCCGGGCTTCGCTGAGTCCGCGGGTGCGCATGCGGCACATGCCGAGGACGAGGCCGAGGCGGACGAGCCGGGTGCTTACGGCGTGCTGCCCAACAGCGCCGTCCGCACCGATTCGGGCGCACTGGGCCTGTCCTGGATCGGCGAGCGCGGATTCGTTGGTGTGAGCCAGAGCCTCTACAACACCCGCTACGGCATCCCCGCCGAAGCGCATGCCCATTCGCACGAAGGCGAAGAGGCCGAGTCGGAAGAGGAAGCCCCCGTGCACATCCTGCTGGACCAGCGCAGGACCGAAGCGCGCGCCGGCCTCGACCGCGCGGGCCCCTTCGAGACCGCGCGCCTGAAGTTGGCCCGGACCACGTATACCCACACCGAATTCGAGGGCGACGAGATCGGTACGGTGTTCGACAACGACACCGTCGAGGGCCGGCTGGAGCTTGCCCATCGTGCGGTCGCCGGCTGGACCGGCGCCTTCGGTGCGCAATGGTCGCGCCGCGACTTCGAGGCGGTCGGCGAGGAAGCCTTCGTGCCGAGTTCCCGCTCGAACGATGCGGGGCTGTTCTGGATCGGTCGCCACGGCTTCGGCCAGTTCGCCGCGGAACTCGGCGTGCGCCACGACCGCAACGAAGTGGACGTCGACGCGACTTCGGCGACCGGCCCGAGCCGCTCCTTCGACACGACGAGCGCCTCGGCGGCCCTGCGCTGGGACGCGACGCCGGACCTCCACGTCTCGTTCGGCATGGACCGCGCGCAGCGCTCGCCGACCGCCGAGGAGCTCTACTCCAGCGGCCTGCATGTGGCCACGGGCAGCTTCGAGCTCGGTGATCCCACGCTCGACGTCGAAACCGCGAACCGTGCCGAAGTCGGCCTGCACTGGCATCGCGGCCCGCTGAAGCTGAGCGCCTCCGCCTACGCCGTCCGCTTCGACAATTTCATCTACCTCGCCGATACCAACATCGACGAGGAGGCGCCCGTTCGCGTCTGGGCGCAGGCGGATGCGCGCTTCCACGGCGCGGAGGCCGAACTCGATTGGACCTTCTTCGACAACGGCGAGGACCGCTTCGGCCTGCGCCTCTTCGGCGACACCGTGCGCGCGCGCCTGGCCGGCTCCGGGGCCCGCACGACCGACGTCGCGGTACCCCATGGGGACCATACCCATGACTACACCACCGACATCGCGCTCGGCGGCAACCTGCCTCGCATCGCGCCATCCCGCATCGGCGGCGAGATGCGCTGGGAGCGGGGACCGTGGCGCGCCTCGCTGGGAGCGATCCGCTACGCCCGGCAGGACCGCGTCGCCCGGTTGGAGGAGGAGACGCCCGGCTACACGCTCGTCGACGCCCACCTTACGTGGCACCTCGACACGCGCAACGAGACGGCGTGGGAACTGTTCCTCGACGGCACCAACCTGTTGGACGAGGACGCGCGGGTGCACACCTCGTTCCTGAAGGACTACGCGCCTCTGCCGGGGCGAGGCATCGCGTTCGGAGTGCGTGCGTTCTTCTGATCGCGCTGTCCGCAACGACCTGGTCGCGAGACAGCCCGGCAATTGCCGGGCTGTCTCGTTCGACTGGGCGCGGTGCCATCGGGCACGACCGCGAAACGGCGATGTCGAGGCGTCGGGACCGGCGTCGGCCCGCACATCCATGTATGCGTGATGCGGTAGCGCGCGACCCGCCTTGCTCAGTCGCGATCGGCCGTGTCCGCCGCGGCGCAGGCGGCGCACAGCCCATGCACTTCGAGCGTCTGCGCGCGCGGACTGAAGCCCAGCGCACCCGCGCGGTCGTCGAGCAGCTTCACCACCTGCAGGTCTTCCAGCTCGATGGCGCTCTGGCAGACGTCGCAGATCAGGAACGGCACGGCATGGCGCTCGCCGCCCGGATGGTGGCAGGCGACGAAGGCATTGATCGACGACAGCTTGTGGATGAAGCCGTTCTCGAGCAGGAAATCGAGCGCGCGATACACCGTCGGCGGCGCCGCGCCCTCGTGCGTGGCCTTCATGCGATCGAGCAGCTCGTAGGCCTTGAGCGGGCGGCCGGCGTCGGCGATCAGCCGCAGGGCGCTGGCGCGCAGCGGCGTGAGCCGCAGTCCGCGCGCCTCGCAGGAACGCTCGACTTCCGCGACGAAGGCATCGCCCGAGTAAACGTGATGATGCGGATCGGTGCAGCGGTCGTCGTGCGCCATGGCGGCCTCAGTCTTCCGCGGACAGCTTCGCGATCGCCGCCTCGATGCGTAGCAGCGCCTCGTCGCGGCCGGCGAGGTAAACGGTGTGCGCGATGTCGGGCGATACCTGCGTGCCGGTGATCGCCACGCGCAGCGGCTGGGCGACCTTGCCCATGCCGACCTCGCAGGCGGCGGCGACGTCGTGCAGCACCATCGACACGGACTCCGGCGACCACGTCTTCAGCTCGCCCAGGCGCGCGCGTGCCTCGGTGAGCGGGCGACGCGCGGCCGCAGTGAGGTGCTTGGCGACGGCCGCGTCGTCGTAGCTGGTCAGCGGCTGGAACCACACCGCGGCGCGCTCGGCCATGTCCTTCAGCGTCTGCACGCGGTCGCGCAGTGCGACGACAAGGTCGGCGGCCTTCGGCCCGCGCGCGGGATCAAGGCCCTGCTGCTGCAGATGCCAATCCAGATGCTTCGCCACCGTGTCCGGATCATCGCTCTTGAGGTACTGCTGGTTGAGCCAGCCGAGCTTGGCCGGATCCAGGCGCGAGGCCTTGGCATTGACGTCCTTGAGGTCGAACAGGCGCGTCATCTCTTCGATCGAGAAGATCTCCTGGTCGCCATGCGACCAGCCGAGGCGAACCAGGTAGTTCAGCAGCGCGTGCGGGAGGTAGCCCATCTCGCGGTACTGCATGACGTCGGCCGCGCCGGTGCGCTTGGAGAGCTTGGCGCCGTGCTCGTCGAGGATCATCGGCAGGTGCGCGAAGTGCGGCACCGGCGCGTTGAGCGCGTGGTAGATGTTGATCTGCCGCGGGGTGTTGTTGACGTGGTCGTCGCCGCGCACCACGTCGGTGATGCGCATGTCGATGTCGTCGACCACCACCGCGAAGTTGTAGGTGGGATAGCCGTCGGAACGGAAGATCACCAGGTCGTCAAGCTCGTCGTTGCTGATCTCGATGCGGCCCTTGACCTTGTCCTCCCACACCACGCTGCCGCCCTGCGGGTTCTTGAAGCGGATGACGCGGTTCGGGTCGTCGCGCAGACCGGCGTTCTGCTCGCGGTAGGCGCCGTTGTAGCGGGGCTTCTCGTTCCTCGCCATCGCGGCCTCGCGCATGGCCTCGAGTTCTTCCTTGGTCTCGTAGGCGTAGTACGCCTTGCCTGCGGCGACGAGCTGCTCCGCCACCTGCCGGTAACGGTCGAGACGGTGGGTCTGGTAGATCGGGCCTTCGTCGTAGTCGAGGCCGAGCCAGTCCATCGCCTCGAGGATCGCGTCGATCGCGGCCTGGGTGCTCCGCTCCTGGTCGGTGTCCTCGATGCGCAGCACGAACTCGCCGCCGTGGCGACGCGCTTCCAGCCAGCAGTACAGCGCCGTGCGGGCGCCGCCGATGTGGAGGTAGCCCGTGGGACTGGGCGCGAAGCGGGTACGGCTGGTCATGCGGCGGCTCGGCGGAAACGGTCCGCGATTTTACCGCCTGCGGGGAACCGGGCCGGTCGTCAGCCCTCGACGTCCACCATCAGCCAGTAGCCCTCGTGGTCGTCGGGCTGGCGCGGCAGTGCCTCCAGACGGGTCGGCTCCGGCATGGCGCCCGCCCCGCCGTGGCCGGCGATCGCCGCGCGGATCGCGTCGTCCAGCAGGTCCAAGCGCTCGGCGAGCGCCCGGCAACCGGGGAAATCGGGCAGCACGGCGTGGTATCGCCGCTGCTCGTCGCGGCGCACGAAGGCGAAGTAGGCCAGGCTCATCCGCGCGTGCCCGGCCGGGTACCGCCGCGTTGCGCGTGGCTGGAAGATTCCCTGTACATGCCGTCCGCCCCCCCGGTCGTGATCGGTCGATCCGACTATACGCCTGCGCTCCGGGGCACCGATGCGCACGCACGGCACTTGCCATCCCTCGGCCGCGCTGCGCAAGGACGCGCAACGCGCCACCTACAATGCCGGCATGGCCACCCTCTTTATTTCCGACCTGCACCTCGACGAGTCGCGTCCGGACATCACCGCGCTGTTCCTGCGCTTCCTGCGGGATGAGGCGCGCGGCGCGCGGGCGCTCTACATCCTCGGCGACCTGTTCGAGGCCTGGGTCGGCGACGACGATCCGTCGCCGGTTGGCGCAGCGGTCGCCGCGGGCACGCGCGCGCTCGCCGACACCGGCACGCCGGTGTTCTTCATTCGCGGCAACCGCGATTTCCTGCTCGGCGCGGACTATGCCGCGCGCGCCGGCATGCGGATCCTCAACGATCCCTCGGTGATCCTGCTCGACGGCCGCCCCATGCTGCTACTGCACGGCGACCTGCTGTGCACCGACGACACCGGCTACATGGCGTTCCGCGCGCAGACGCGGGATCCGCGCTGGCAGGCGCAGTTCCTCGCGCAACCGCTGGCGGCGCGGCTGGCGTTCGCGCGACAGGCGCGCGAGCAGAGCCGGCAGGCGCAGGCCGCGCTGCGCGAGGCCGGCACGATGGAGACGATCACCGACGTCGCGCCGACAGCGGTCACCAGCCATTTCGCGCGCTACGGCGTCGACCTGATGATCCACGGCCATACGCATCGCCCGGCCGTGCATACGTTGGACGCGGGCGGTCGCGAATGCCGCCGTGTCGTGCTGGGCGACTGGTACGAGCAGGGCTCGGTGCTGCGAGTGGACGGCGACGCGATCGAGCTCTCGACCCTGGCCTGACGCAGCCGCGATTCAGTTCGCCAGCGACTCCAGCGACTCGAGTTCCTCGGCGTCGAAGCCGGCCTCCAGCCGCGCTTCCCGGTTGAACGGCCCGTACAGCACGGCGCGCGCATAGTCGGCCAGCAACGCCTTGAACGTCGACTGCGGCTCCAGCCCGCGCTGCGCGCAGTGCCAGCGGAACCAGCGGCTGCCCGCGGCGACGTGGGCGACTTCCTCGCGCAGGATCACCTCCAGCACGTCGGCGGTCGTGTCGTCGCCCAGCTGGCGCAGCTTCACGATCATGCCCGGCGTGACGTCGAGCCCGCGCGCCTCCAGCACGCGCGGCACCAGCGCCATGCGCGCGAGGCCGTCGTGCGCGGTCTTCTCGGCCATTTCCCACAGGCCGTTGTGCGCGTCGAAATCGCCGTAGTCCCGACCCATCGACGCGAGGCGCGCGCGCAGCATCGTGAAGTGGCGCGCCTCGTCGTTGGCGACCGCCACCCAGTCCTCGTAGAACTTCGCTGGCATGCCGCGGTAGCGGTAGACGGCGTCCCAGGCGAGGTCGATCGCGTTGAACTCGATGTGCGCGATCGCGTGCACGAACGCGGCGAGGCCCTCGGGGGTACCGAAGCCGCGCTTGGGGAGATCGCGCGCGTGCACGAGGCGCGGTCGCTCCGGGCGGCCGGGCATTGCGATCGGTTCGGGGCCCGGCGCATCGGTGCGCGGCAGGACCGCGCCGCGCTGGAAGCGCTCGAACGCGTCGAAGGTGCAGGCGACCTTCTCGTCGGGCGAGGCAGCGCGCAGGCAGAGCAGCGCCGCCGCGTGAAGGCAGCCGGGCATCAGGCCGCGTCGTCGCCGTCGTCGATGGGACCCGCGGCGCGCGAGCATTCCCAGCCGTCAGGGTAGCCGCCGAAGGATTCGGCGAGCACGGTCAGCTCCTTCTCGAGCCTGGTGATATCCCCATGGCGCGGCGCCATGTGCCGGCTCGCGGTCACCTGCCAGATGCCGTCCTCGACCAGCGCCGGCACCGACACGATGAGGTCGGGTTGCAGCTTGGCCGCATCGGCGAAGGCGGCCGCCGCGGCCTCGTCGGCGAACACGAGGTGGAAGTCGATCTCGCGCGGGATGGTGAGGTCGTCGCCGTCCTCGAGCATGGCGCGCAGCACGTCGCCGTTCTCGTCGTCGGGCAGCATCGCGAACTGCAGTGATTTCATGTCAGCCGGCCTTCCGCGCCTGCTTGGCGGCATCGGAGCGCAGCTGCTGGATGCGCTCGAAGTAGCCCGGCTCCACGCCGGTGACGTATTCGCCGGAGAAGCACGACGAATCGAAGTGCTCGATGCGGTGCTTGGGGCCGGACACCGCGTCCTCCAGATCGGCGAGGTCCTGGTAGATCAGCCAGTCGCAGCCGAGCAGCTCCTGCACTTGCTCGTCGGTGCGGCCGTGCGCGACGAGTTCCTCGGCCGACGGCATGTCGATGCCGTAGATGTTCGGAAAACGCACCGGCGGCGCGGCGGAGGCGAGGTAGACCTTGTTGGCGCCGGCGTCGCGAGCCATCTGCACGATCTGCTTTGACGTGGTGCCGCGCACGATCGAGTCGTCGACCAGCAGCACGTTGCGCCGGCGGAATTCCAGCGGGATCGGATTGAGCTTGCGGCGCACCGACTTCGCGCGCTCACCCTGCCCCGGCATGATGAAGGTGCGCCCGACGTATCGGTTCTTGATGAAGCCCTCGCGGTACTTCACGCCGAGCACATTGGCGATTTCCAGCGCGGCGTCGCGCGAGGTATCGGGAATCGGGATGACCACGTCGATGTCGTGGTCCGGACGCAGGCGCAGGATCTTCTCGCCGAGCTTCTGGCCCATGCGCATGCGCGCCTTGTGCACCGACACGTCGTCCATCATCGAATCGGGGCGCGCGAAGTAGACGTATTCGAAGATGCACGGCGAGACCGGCCTTTCCTCGGCGCACTGGCGCGCGTGCAGCGTGCCGTCCTTGGTGACGACGATGCCCTCGCCGGGGCGCACGTCGCGCAGGCGTTCGTAGCCGAGCAGGTCGAGCGCGACCGACTCGGACGCGATCGCGTATTCGTCGCCGCCCTCGCGCACGCGCTTGCCGATCACCAGCGGGCGCACGCCGTTCTGGTCGCGGAACGCCACCAGCCCGAAGCCGAGCACGGTGATGACCACCGCGTAGCCGCCCACGCAGCGGCGATGCACGCCCTCGATCGCACGGAACACCGACTCGGGTGTCAGCTCGCCCTGCGTGTCGAGCTCGTGCGCGAATACGTTGAGCAGCACTTCCGAGTCGGACTCGGTATTGACGTTGCGCTTGTCCTGCTCGAACACCTCGCGGCGCAGCGCGTCGGTATTGATCAGGTTGCCGTTATGGGCGAGTGCGATGCCGTAGGGCGAGTTGACGTAGAACGGCTGCGCCTCGTCGCAACCGGCGCTGCCGGCGGTGGGATAGCGGCAGTGGCCGATGCCGAAGTTGCCGTGCAGCAGTTGCATCGACGCTTCGTCGAAGACGTCACTGACCAGGCCGTTGCCCTTGTGCACGCGGATCTTGGTGCCGCTGGCGGTGGCGATGCCCGCGGCGTCCTGGCCGCGGTGCTGGAGCACGGTCAGCCCGTCATAGAGCTGGCCCGCGACGTCGCTGTGGCCGACGATTCCGATGATGCCGCACATGGTTCGGTGTCCTGCAGAAAAATCAGGCGGGAAGACCCGGTAATGGGGGCATGACCGGGAAGTTTCGAGCGGGCGCATTCCCGTCGAGGTCGAGGCGCTCGCGCGCCCAGACCGGCAGCCAGGTCGACAGCCAGCGCGCGCCGGGCTTGAACACCGGCAGCAGCGCCGACGCCTGCCAGTGCGGCTGGCGCGTGACCGGCGTGAAACCGAGCATCAGCACGATTACACAGGCCATCGCGAAGCCGCGCAGGCCGCCCAGCGCGAGGCCGAGCATGCGATCGACGCCGTCCAGTCCCGCCGCGCGCAGCATGCGCCGGGCAATGAAGGCGAAGATCGCGACCACCAGCGACGTGGCGAGAAAACACAGGCCGTAGCCGGCGAGCAGCTGCGCGGGCGTCGGGTCATAGCCGTCGGACAGCATGCGGGCGACGCCGCCGCCGAGCGTGATCGCGCAGATGCCGCCCAGCAGCCATGCCGCGAGCGAGGCGATGACACCGACGAAGCCGCGCATCAGGCCCGTCAGCGCGGAGACGCCGAGGATCGCCAGCAGCAGCCAGTCGATCGGGCCCATCGATCAGGGATGCTGCCGCACGATGCCGCTCACGCCGACCTTCGCGGCCACCTGCGCGCGCAGCGCATCGGCCTGCGCGCGATCCGGCACCGGCCCGACGCGTACGCGGCTGAGCGTGCCGCGATCGGTATTCACCTGTTCGACGAAGGCGGAGAAACCCGCGGCCCGCACGCGGTCGCGCAGGCGCGTGGCCTCGTCGGCATTGGCGAACGCGCCGAGCTGCACGGCGAAACCGACGCCGGCGGCGGCCGGCGCGGTCGTCGGCGACGGCGGCACCGGCGGCGTGACCGGACGCGGCGGCTCGCTGGCGGCGGGCGTGGTGCGGTCGGTACCGGCCGTGACGGTGGTCGCCGGCGTCGTGGCGGCCGTGCGCGGCGCGGTCGCGACGGTGGTGGCGGGCGTGGTCGGCGGCAGCGCGACGGGCTTGGCGGCGGGCGTGGCCGGCAGCGCCGTGGTCTGGGCCCCCGCGGCGGCGGCCGACGGCGTAGCGGCATCCAGCACCACTACCTTCGCGTTCACGTCGCTGCGAACGCGCGCCGCAGCCAGGCGCGCGGTTTCGGCATCGGCAGACGTCGGATACGGGCCGATGCGCACGCGGTAGACGGTTCGCGTGCCGAGCGTGGTCGGTTCCTGATACGCAGGCAGTCGCGCCGCGGCCAACGCGGCCACTACGCGCGCGGCGTCGGTCGTCGTCGCATAGCTGCCGAAGTTCACCGCGTAGTCGCCGGCGGCGGTCGTCGGGCCGGCGGGTGCGACGGCCGGCGTCGCACCGGCCGGCGGCTCGACGGGCGTCGCGGTTACCGGCGCCTGCGTGTCGGCGGGCGTTGCGAGCGGCAGGTCGAACGTGCGCGTGTCGCCATTGGCTTCGGCCGGCGCGTTCGGCACGCGCAATGGCACCCGCGAGGCGCCACTGTCGGGGGCCGGGTCCATCACCAGAAGGGGCAGGAAGACCACTGCGAGGGCGACGAGTACCGCCGCGCCGAGCAGCCGCTGTTTCAGGGCAGGTTCCATCGGGTCCGCAGGCGGCGGGGAGCGGCCCGCCTTCTCGACGCGAATTATACGCGTCGCCCCCGCCCTGCCCGGCCGCCGTCGGCGCGGTTCAGCCGGCGGCGGCGGAAGCGTCCGCGCCGAGCAGCCGCAGGGCCGCGGCGGCGGTGTGGAAGGAGCCGAACACCAGCACACGGTCGCCCGGCTGCGGTGCGATGCCGGTCAGCGCTGTCTCAACGTCCGCCCAGCGCGTCGCGCCGGCGGCTGCCGTGTCCTGCAGGCGCGCGGCCGTGGCCTCGACGTCGGTGCCGCGCGGGCCGTGGCCAGCCAGGCCCGCGACATGCCAGGCATCGATGCGGCCATCCAGTGCCCGCACGATGCCCGCCGCGTCCTTGTCGCCGAGCGCAGCGAACAGCGCATGCACGCGGCCGCTCGCGGGCGCGCCGTCGAGCCAGCCGGCCAGCTGGCGCGCGGCCTGCGGGTTGTGCGCGACGTCGACCACGTACTCGACGCCGCCGCGCTCGATGCGCTGCAGCCGCGCGGGCACCCGTGCGCCGGCGACGCCCTCGCGCAGCGCGCATTCGTCGATGACGAGCGGGCTCGCCCGCAGCGCGGCGATCGCGACCGCCGCATTACGCAGTTGCGCAGGCGCGGCGAGCGCCGGCATCGGCAGTTCGGCCTCGAAACCGACTTCGCGCCAGCCCCAGCCGTTCGCGTCGGCATCGCGATCGATGAAGAAGTCGCAGCCGATCCGCCAGGCTTTCGCGCCGATCGCGTACGCATGACGCAGCACGCTGGACGGCGGGTCGTCGTCGCCCAGTACCAGCGGCTTCCATGCGCGTGCGATCCCGGCTTTCTCGAAACCGATCGTCTCGACGTCGTCGCCCAGCCAGTCCTGGTGATCGAGGTCGACGGTGGTAATCACCGCCACGTCGGCGTCGACGAGATTGGTCGCATCCAGCCGGCCGCCGAGGCCGACCTCGAGGATCGCGAGGTCGAGCCGCGCGCGCTCGAACAGCCCCAGCGCGGCGAGCGTGCCGACTTCGAAATAGGTGAGCGTGGTATCGCCACGCGCGGCCTCGATCGCTTCGAAGGCCTCGACGATGGCCGCGTCGTCGGCGTCGCGGCCGTCGATGCGGATGCGCTCGTTGTAGCGCAGCAGGTGCGGCGACGTGTACGCGCCGACGCGCAGCCCCTGCGCGCGCGCGATCGCTTCGATGAACGCGACGTTCGAGCCCTTGCCGTTGGTGCCGCCGACGGTGATCACCACCGGCGCCGGGCGCGCCAGCCCCAGCCGCGCATGCACGGTGCGGATGCGGTCGAGGCCGAGGTCGATCGAGCGCGGATGCTGGCGCTCGAGGCGCTCGAGCCAGTCGTTGAGGGCGGTGGACATCGGTGGCCGGGCGGGAAAAGGCGCGCGATTGTCGCCGATCGCGGCGACGGCGCGGGCGGGAGTCCGCGCCGAAGCCGCAACCCGTTCAGAGCGCGCGATGCACCGCTTCGCCGAACAGAGCGGTGTGATGGCTGCAGTCGTTCAGGCGCACGACGTCGAGGCGGTCGACGGACGGGCCTTCCAGCAGGTTCACCGTCGTCGGCGCCTGCCGGAAGCGCCAGAGATGGGCGAGCGGCAGGCCGAGTACGCGGCAGAGCAGCACGCGGTTCACCGCGTCGTGCGCGACGACCAGCAGCGTGTCGTGGTCGCCGAGGCCCTCGCAGGCGCGTGCGAGCGCCGGCCACGCCCGGTCGAGCACATGCTGCAGCGATTCGCCGCCCGGCATCAGCACGTCGTGCGGCGCGTCGCGCCAAGCGGCGAGGCGCTCGCCGTCGCGCGCGCGGATCTCGCTGGCGAGCAGGCCCTCCCATTCGCCGTGCGCGATCTCCATCAGGCCGGGATCGGTGCCGAGCATCGGCGCACGTTCGCCGAGCGCGATCTCGGCCGTGCGCCGCGCGCGGACGAGCGGCGAGGCGACCGCGCGGCTGATCGGCACGTCGCGCAGGCGCAGCGCCAGCGCCGCGGCCTGCGCTTCGCCGACCGGCGAGAGCGCGATGTCTTCCTGGCCCTGGTAGCGGCCTTCGGCGTTCCAGGGCGTTTCGCCGTGGCGGGCGAGGATGATCTTCATGCGTACGCCCTCAGACCTGCTGGATCGAGAACACGCCCGGCGTCGCGCGCAGCAGCGCGAGCTGGTCGTCGTCGATCTCGCGGTCGATGGTGATCGCCGCGCGCGCATAGCCGTCGCCCGCGGCGCCGAGCGCGAAGTTGATGATGTTGATGCCGGCCGCGCCGAGCTGCGAGCCGACCGTGCCGACCATGCCGGGACGGTCCTCGTTGCGCATCAGCAGCACGTGCGCGAGCGGGTCGAACTCGATCTCGACGCCGTCCAGCGCCACCACGCGCGGCGCACGGTGCAGCGTGGCGTCGATCTCGCGGTGCACGGTGCGGCCGCGGTCGTCCTGGCCGTCCACCGCCAATCGCACCAGACGGTCGTAGCCGTCGCCCTCGCCGCCGATGGTTTCGGACACTTCGAGGCCGCGCGAAGCCGCTTCCTGCAGTGCATTGACCGGCGTGACGCGCCCGGATGCCGCGCCCAGCAGCGAGGACACCAGCAGGCGCGTGAGCGGCCGCGTATCGAGGCCGTCGGTGCGGCCGGCGTAGCGGATGTGCAGGCGCGTCGGCGCGGGCACCAGTCGCGAGGCGACCCGACCGAGCGCGGTCATCAGCGGCATCCACGGGCCCACTTCGCGGGCGGCCTCCGCGGTGAGCGGCGGCAGGTTCACGCAGCCGGCCACGGCGCCGGTGCCGACGAAGTCGATGATCTGCCGCGCCAGGATCGTGCTGACCGCCTGCTGCGCCTCGCTGGTGGACGCGCCGAGGTGCGGCGTCAGCACCAGATTCGGGTGGTTGCGCAGTTGCGAGTCCGACGCGAGCGGCTCGGTCACGAAGGTATCGAGCGCGGCGCCGGCGATATGGCCCTCGTCCAGCAGCCGCAGCAGCGCGGCCTCGTCGACCAGCCCGCCGCGCGCGGCGTTGATCAGCAGCGCGCCCGGCTTCATCGCGCGCATGCGCGCTTCCGACAGCAGGTTGGTGGTCTCCTTCGTGCGCGGGATGTGCAGCGTCACGATGTCGGCCCAGGCGAGCAACTCGTCCAGCGACATCAGCGGCACGCTGCCTTTGCCGGCGGCCGATGCCGGCAGGAACGGGTCGTACGCGGCGACCTCCATGCCGATGCCCTGCGCCTTGCGCGCCATCGTGCCGCCGATACGGCCGAGGCCGATCACGCCCAGCCGCTTGCCCTCGAGCTCGAAGCCGGTGAGCCCGTTCTTGGGCCACTGGCCCGCCTTCATGCCGGCGTCGGCCTTGGGGATGTGGCGCGCCAGCGCGAACAGCAGCGCGATCGCGTGCTCGGCGGCCGCCAGCGTGTTGCCGTCGGGCGCGTTCATCACCGCGATGCCGCGCGCGGTCGCCGCGTCCACGTCGATGGTGTCCACGCCGGCGCCGGCGCGACCGATCACCTTCAGGCGTGTGGCCTGCGCGAGTGCCTCGGCAGGCACCCTGGTGGCCGAGCGCACGAGCACGGCGTCGACGCCGGCCAGCGCGGTGGCCAGAACGGCGGGGTCCTTGATCGGCTCAGGCGCGACTTCGACGTCCCAGCCGGCGTGGCGGAACATCTCGAGGCCGTCTTCATGGATTCCATCGCATGCCAGCACTTTCATCGGTCGCGCTCCGTAAGTAGGGAAGCGCGGATGTCCTGCCAGCCGGCCGTCGCACGGGCCCATGTCGGGCACGACGGTGATGCGGTGTAGCGGCACTGCAAGCATGCGGCGGGCGCACGCAGGGTCCATCGGGTCGGGAGACGGGGCCGGCTGGCATGGGAATCCGCGACGTCCCGGAGCCTAGCAGATGATCGCGGCGTGCCCAGTACTGGCCGATCGGCGGCGCCGCGATCACGATGGCCTTCCACCCGCGATGGAGATGCCGACATGCCGACCGCACAGGGCCGTTTCGAAGTGCGCCGCACGCCGCAGGGGCCGCTCGAGCTGGGCGACACGCAGGGCATCCACATGCGCTTCGACAAGACCTTCGAAGGCCCGCTGGTCGCGACCAGCGTGGTGCACATGCTCGCGGTCGGCACCGCGATGGAAGGCTCGGCCGGATATGTCGCCCTGGAACGGCTCGAGGCGACACTCGACGGCCGCGCGGGGCGTTTCTCGATGATGCATTTCGGCGTGATGGATCGCGGCACGCCGTCGCTGAAACTCGAAGTCGTGCCCGACTCGGCCGACGGCGGACTCGCCGGCCTGCGCGGCTCGATGCGCATCGACATCACCGACGGCGCGCACTTCTACAGGTTCGACTACGAGCTGCCGCCGGCCTGATTGCCGCGCCAAACGAAACGGCCGACGCTCGCACGCCGGCCGTTCGCATCGGTTACGCCGTGGCGGGACGGCTTACTTCTTCTCGGGCACGCCCATTTCCGCCAGCAACTGCGGCGCCGGGAAGACTTCCTGCATGACCCAGCGCATGTAGCGCTGATCGACCGCGATCATGCGGGTCATCACCGGGTCGAACACCCAGTTGCTGCTCACCGACTCCCAGTTGCCGTCGAAGGCCAGGCCGACGAGGCGGCCCTGCGCGTCGAGCACCGGCGAGCCGGAATTGCCGCCGGTGATATCGAGGTCGGACAGGAAGTTCACCGGCACCGTGCCGAGGCGCTCGTCGGCGAGGCCGCCGTAGTTCTTCGCGGCGATCGCGTCGAGCTGCGCCTTCGGTGCGTCGAAGGGCTCGACGCCCGTGGCCTTCTGCGCGACCTGCTCGAGCCTGGTGAACGCGTCCTGCTTCGAGCCATCGGTCTTGGTGTAACCCATGACGTTGCCGAAGGTGATGCGCAGCGACGAGTTGGCGTCGGGATAGACGAACTGGCCCTTGCTTTCCTTGTAGTCGGCCACCGCCTGCAGGTAGACGGGACGGTAGACCAGCGTCTCGCCGGCGCGCGTCTTGGCCTGCTCCTCGAGCTTCAGGATCGTGGGCATCACCGCGACGGCGAAGCGGATCGCCGGGTCGGTCGAGGCCTCGAGGGTGGCGCGATCGGCCTGCATCAGCGACAGCCGCGTCTGCGTGTCGCCGAGCTTGGTGGCCGACAGCGTGTCCAGCGCGCGCGTGATCGCGGCTTCGTCATTGCCGCCCAGCCAGCTATCGACCGCGGCGATGCGCTGCGCCTTCGCCAGCTTCAGGTACTCGCGCAGCCAGTAGGCGACGAGCTCGCGATCCATCTCCGGATGGTAACGGCGCTCCATCTGTCGCAGGCCGCCCTCGAAGGCCGGCAGGTCGCGCTGCTGGTAACCCGACTCGCGCTCGGCGTCGGGCTTGGCGCGCTCGATCGACAGGCGGTAGAGCGACGTCGCTGCGCCGATCACGCCCGTGTTGCGCAGCTGACCGAAAACGAGGTCGCGGTCGCGCGTGGCGCGCTGCTCGTTGCCGAGCTTCACCAGGCGATCGTGCGCTGCGAGCCCGGCCTTGCCGTTCGCGCCCTGCGTGCGCAGCCATGCGAGCACGGCGTCTTCTTCCGCGCGCTTGGTCTTGGCCGCGCCGATGCGCTCGAAGCCTTCCAGCTGGCCGTCGTAGTTCTTCAGCACGTTGTTCCAACTCGCCATCGAACTCGCGTACTTCACCGCGATGTCGGGATTGCGCTTGCCGGCCGCCTCGACCATCGCCACGACGTTCTTGTAGTGGCGGCTGATGGTCGGATAGGTCCAGCCGGCGGTCGCGTCGAAGTCCGAGGCGAGCGCGTAGCGGCTGGTTGAACCGGGGTAGCCCGCGACCATCACGAAGTCGCCCTCGCCCAGCGGACGCTCGGCGATCCTCAGGTGGCGCTTGGGCTGGTAGGGCACGTTGTCCGGCGAGAAAGCGGCCGGCTTGCCATCCTTGCCGACGTAGGCGCGGTAGAACGAGAAATCGCCCGTGTGGCGCGGCCACATCCAGTTGTCGATGTCGCCGCCGTACTTGCCGATGCTCGCCGGCGGTGCGTACACGAGACGCACGTCGCGTATCTCGAGGTTACGGAACAGGCGGTACACGTTGCCGCCGGAGAAGCTGTACAAGCGGCAGCGGAAGCCGCCCTCGGCCTCGCAGTCGGCGACCAGCTTCTTCTCCAGCGATTCGACCGCGCGCGTGCGCTCGATCGGCGTCTTCGCCGCGGCGATCGCGGCCTTCACCTGCGCGGTGACGTCCTGGATCGAATCGAGCACGTAGATGCGTGCGTTCGGGCCGGCGGAGAGCTCGTCCTTGAACGCCGGCGCATTGAAGCCGTTGGCGATGAGGTTGTTCTCGGGCGTCGAGTTCAGCTGGATCGCGCCGTACGCGCAGTGGTGGTTGGTCGCCACCAGGCCCTTGGGCGAAACGAAGCCGGCGGTGCAGCCACCGAGCGAGACGACCGCGCCCAGCGGATCACCGGTGAGATCGGACAGCTGTTCGGCACTGAGTTCGAGGCCCGCCTTCTTCAGCGGACCGGCGATTTCCGGCAGCTGCTGGGGCACCCACATGCCTTCGCCGGCGAAGGCGCCGGTGGAGGCAGCGAGCGCGGCGAGGGTGGCGGCGGCAAGCGTGGTCTGACGCATGGAGAGTTCCTGTTGCGGTGATCGGGTCGCGACGACGCCAATGGTCGATCGCAGGCTTCGCGGGCGGGCGACGGATCGCCGGCCTGCACGTTTCATTCGGCCGGCAGGCCCATCTCGGCGAGCAGTTGCGGCGCCGGGTAGACCTTCGCCATCAGCCAGCGCATGTAGCGCATGTCGACGTGGATGGCGCGCTTGTAGTTCGGGTCGTACTTCCAGCTGGCGCTGACCGACTCCCAGTTGCTGTCGAAGTTCAGCGCGATCAGCTTGCCCTCGGCGTCGAGCACCGGCGAGCCGGAGTTGCCGCCGGTGGTATCGAGGTCCGTGAGGATGTTGACGGTCTGGGTCTTGATCGACGGATCGGCCGTCGTGCCGAAGTCGCCCTTCGCGATCGCCGCGCGCAGCGGCGCGGGCGCGTCGAACGGCGCCTCGCCGGTGTGCTTCTCGACGATGCCGCCCACCGTGGTCACCGGTACGTAGTTCACGCCGTCGCGCGGCGACATGCCCTTGAGGTTGCCGTAGCTCACGCGCAGCGTGGAGTTCGCATCCGGGTACACCGCCCTGCCCTGCGACTGGCGGTAGGCGATCAGCGCACGCATGTAGGACGGGCGCAGGCGCAGCAGCTCGCCGTCGCGCACCTTGGCCTCATCCTCCAGCCGCATGACCGCCGGCATCAGTGCGGCGGCCGCCTGCAGCAGCGGATCGGCATCGGCCTTGAGCGCGGCGGCGTCGCGCCCCATCGCCGCCAGGCGCACCGCGTCGTCGCCCAGCTTCGTGCCGGCATACAGCGCGTCGAGCTTCGCGCGCGTTTCCTCGGCCGTCGTACCGAACACCGCATCGAACTCGGCCACGTGCTGCGCCGCGGGCAATGCCTGGTACTGCGACAGCAGATCGGCCAGCAGCGCCTTCTCGACCGCGGGGTCGTAGCGGCGCTGCACCTGCTTGAGCTGGCCGGTGATCAGCGTCTCGTCGCGCTGCTGGTAGCCGGTCTCGCGTTCGGCGTCGGGCTTGGCGCGCTCGTGCGCCAGGCGCTGCACGGTGAGCGCGGCGCGCAGCAACTGCGTCTGGCTGCGGATCATGCCCAGCAGCTGGTCGCGCTCGCGCATGGCGGAGGCCTGGTCGAGCAGCCTCTGCACGGCGGCGATGTCGTTGCGCGTGGCCTTCGCCGACGGCTGCTTCGCGAGCCAGGCCAGCATCTGGGCCTCGTCGGCCTCGCGCGCCTTGGCGGCGTCGCTGCGGCGCAGGCCGTCCAGCTCGCCCTGTGCGCGCTTGAGCGTGTTCTTCAGGCTCTGTACCTGCGCGGCGTACAGAACGCGCGCCTCGGGCGTGGTCGCGGCCTTGCCGATCGTGTCGATCATCGACTGGCTCAGCGCGACGCGGCTGGGCAGCTGCCAGCCGATCTGCTGTTCGAACTCGCTCGCCATGCGATGGCGGAACGTGACCCCCGGGTAGCCCGCGAGCATCGCGAAGTCGCCTTCGCCCACGTGGCGCGTCGAAACCTGCAGGTGCGCCGGCGGGTTGTAGGGCACGTTGTCGGCGCTGTAGTCGGCCGGCTTGCCGTCGCGGCCGACATAGGCGCGCAGCACGGTGAAGTCGCCCGAATGGCGCGGCCACATGAAGTTGTCGACCTCGTCGCCGTAGTTGCCGATGCCCGCCGGCGGCGCGTACACGAGGCGGATGTCGCGCAGCTCGAGCTGGCGGATCAGGTAGAAGTCAGTGCCGTAGTACATGTTGGCGACGCTGCAGCGGTAGCCCGCCTCGCGCTCACACTCGGCCACGGCCGCCTTGGTCGCTGCGTCCACGGCGTCGTAGTAGGCGCGACCGGTCTTGCCCTTGGCGCCAGCCAGGATGCGATCGGTGATGCGGTCGAAGCCGGTCGTCACCAGCACGCGGTAGTCGGGATTGGCCGGCAACTCCTCGGCGCGGCTGTTGGCGACGAAGCCGCCCGCGATCAGGTCGCGCTCGGGCTTGCTGTTGTACTGGATGACGCCGAACGCGACGTGGTGGTTGGTCAGCACCAGCCCGTCCTTCGACACGAACGCGCCGGTGGCGCCGCCCACCTTCACCACCGCGTTCAGCGGCGGCCGCGTGAGGTCGGCGAGCGCGGCGGGGTCGCCCTCGAAGCCGGCGGCCTTCAGCTGCGGCGCGAGGTCCGGCAATTGTGACGGCATCCACATGCCTTCGGACGCGGCAGCCGGGGCGATGGCGAGGGACAGGGCGGTGGCGAGCAGACGACGGCGCATGGACGGGGATTCCCTTGGAGCAGCCGCCGACCATAGCCGCTCCCGTCCGCGCGCGGCAAACCCGCGCGGGGGCTTCAGGGTGGCCCCCGTATAATTCGCGCTCCACCGCGCGCCGCGCGTCGCAGGCCTTTTCCGCATGTCCGAGACCGCCACCCTCTCCCCCACCTCGCCGACCATGCGCGCCCTCGTCAAGCGCGAAGCCGCCAAGGGCATCTGGATGGAGGAGGTGCCCGTGCCCGTGCCCGGCCCGAACGAGGTGCTGATCAAGCTCGAGAAGACCGCGATCTGCGGCACCGACCTGCACATCTACCTTTGGGACGAGTGGAGCCAGCGCACGATCAAGCCGGGCCTGGTCATCGGTCACGAGTTCGTCGGCCGCATCGTGCAACTCGGCACCGGCGTGACCGGTTACGCCATCGGCCAGCGCGTCTCCGCCGAGGGCCACATCGTCTGCGGCCACTGCCGCAACTGCCGCGCCGGCAAGCAGCACCTGTGCCCGAACACCGTCGGCATCGGCGTGAACCGCAACGGCGCGTTCGCCGAGTACATCGTCATGCCGGCCTCGAACCTGTGGCCGATCCCGGACCAGATCCCGAGCGAACTCGCCGCCTTCTTCGACCCATACGGCAACGCCGCGCACTGCGCGCTGGAGTTCGACGTGGTCGGCGAGGACGTGCTGATCACCGGCGCGGGCCCGATCGGCATCATCGCCGCCGGCATCTGCAAGCACATCGGCGCGCGCAATGTCGTGGTGACCGACGTCAACGACTACCGCTTGAAGCTCGCCGCCGACATGGGCGCGACGCGGGTCGTGAACGTGTCGAACACCTCGCTCAAGGACGTGATGGCCGACCTGCACATGGAAGGCTTCGACGTGGGCCTGGAAATGTCCGGCAACCCGCGCGCGTTCAACGACATGCTCGACTGCATGTACAACGGCGGCAAGATCGCGATGCTCGGCATCATGCCCAAGGGCGCCGGCGCCGACTGGGACAAGATCATCTTCAAGGGCCTCACACTGCACGGCATCTACGGCCGCCGCATGTACGAGACCTGGTACAAGATGACGCAGCTGGTGCTGTCGGGCTTCCCGCTGGGCAAGGTGTTGACTCACCAGCTGCCGGTCGATCGTTTCCAGGAAGGCTTCGACCTGATGGAAGCCGGCAAGAGCGGCAAGATCGTCCTGAGCTGGAACTGATTCGTTCGGACGTCATAGCTGGCGGGATCGACGCGACGCGGCAGACGAAGCCGATGCGCGGCACGCCGTGAATACGTCCATATAGGCTGGTAGGCGGCGTCCATGCCGCCTACGGTCGCGCATCGGCAGCTCGCCTGCCGCTCCCACTTCATCGGAGCCTGTGATGACCCTTACCGAGCGCTATTCGGAAACCCTCGACAAGATCCGCGACGCCGGACTGTTCAAGTCCGAGCGCATCATCACGTCGCCGCAGTCGGCCGAGATCACGCTCGCCGACGGCCGCACGGTGCTGAACTTCTGCGCCAACAACTACCTCGGCCTCGCCGACCATCCGGACATCATCGCGGAAGCGAAGAAGGCGCTGGACACGCACGGCTTCGGCATGGCGTCGGTGCGCTTCATCTGCGGCACGCAGGACTTGCACAAGCAGCTCGAGAAGACGATCGCCGATTTCTTCGGCAAGGAGGACACGATCCTCTACGCTGCCTGCTTCGACGCCAACGGCGGCCTGTTCGAGCCGCTGCTCGACGAAGGCGACGCGATCATTTCCGACGCGCTCAACCACGCCTCGATCATCGACGGCGTGCGCCTGTGCAAGGCCAAGCGCTACCGCTACGCCAACTGCGACATGGCGGACCTGGAGAAGCAGCTGCAGCAGGCCAAGGCCGACGGCGCGCGCACCATCATGATCACCACCGACGGCGTGTTCTCGATGGACGGCTTCATCGCGCCGCTCGACGAGATCACCGCGCTGGCCGCCAAGTACGGCGCACTCGTCCATATCGACGAATGCCACGCGACGGGCTTCCTCGGCGCGAGCGGCCGCGGCTCCGCCGAGGTCAAGGGCGTGCTGGAGAAGATCGACATCATCACCGGCACTCTCGGCAAGGCCATGGGCGGCGCGCTCGGTGGCTTCACCATCGCCAAGCGCGAGGTCATCGAACTGCTGCGCCAGCGCTCGCGTCCGTACCTGTTCTCCAACTCGCTGCCGCCGCACATCGTCGCCGCCGGCATCAAGGCGTTCGAGATGCTCGACGCCGCAGGCGACCTGCGCACGCAGCTGCAGGAGAACACACGCTACTTCCGTGAACGCATGACCGCCGCCGGCTTCGACATCAAGCCCGGCGTGCACCCGATCAGCCCGGTGATGCTCTACGACGCGCCGCTCGCGCAGCGTTTCGCCGAGCGCTTGCTCGAGGAAGGCATCTACGCGATCGGCTTCTTCTTCCCGGTCGTGCCGAAGGGCCAGGCACGCATCCGCACGCAGATCTCCGCGGCACACACACGCGAGCACCTGGATCGTGCCATCGACGCGTTCACGCGCATCGGCCACGAACTTGGCGTGCTGAAGGCCTGATCGTCCCGGCCCGCGTCGCCGCGCGCGGGCCGTCACCGATCACCGCTCCACCCGTGCCTGCATGTCAGGCTGCCGGGATGCGGCTTCGACCTGCCCCGACATGCGCCCCGCCCTGCGCCGCCTGTTCCTGACGGCGCTGCGGGCGGACGCGGAGGCGACGCTCGCAGGCGACGCCTGGACCACGCGCTGCCTGCACTGCCGCACGCGCCTGCAGGTACGCGGCGACGGCACGCCGCTCGGCCATGCGTCGCTCGAACACGTCGTCGCGCAGGCCTGGTTCGGCAAGCGCGCCGCCACGCCGCTCACGGTGCGGGTCGGCGACGACGCCGACGACCCGCGCAACCTCGCCATCGCCTGTGCGCGCTGCAACCACGACAAGGGCAAGGGACCGGATGCGCGCGGTCCGGCCGATACGCGCGCCTTCGAAGTCGTGGACGCACTGCTGGCGCGCCGGCTCGCCCGTTGGCGTGACACGGACGACGCCCGCGCGCAGCGCGGCACGTGGCGCATGCCGCAGCGCTGACGTCAGCGCGATGGACGGACCGGCGCCAGCGATTCGGCTTCGCCGGCATCCAGGAGGCGCCAGGCGCCCTTCGCGAGCGCGCCGAGTGCGACGGGCCCGATCGACACCCGAACCAGCCGCAGCACGCCGATGCCATGCGCATCGAGCAGGCGCCGGATGTGCCGGTTGCGGCCCTCGTCGAGCACGATTTCCAGCCAGGCATTGCGCTGGCCCTGCCGCAGCAGGGTCGCGCGCACGGCGGCCAGCCGTTCGCCGTCGACCTCGCGACCGGCCTCCAGGGCGGCCAGCAACGCCGCATCGGGCACGCGGTCGATCTGCACGTGATAGGTCTTGTCCGGCCCGCGTTCCGGGTCGGTGATCGAGGCTGCCCAGGCCGGATCGTTGCTGAACAGCAGCAGGCCCTCGCTAGCGCGGTCGAGGCGACCGACCGGCGCGATCCACGGAAGGCCCGCATCGTCGAAGCAGCGATAGACGGTATCGCGGCCCTTCTCGTCCTTAGCGGTCGTCACCAGGCCGCGCGGCTTGTTGAGCGCGAGGTAGATCGGTGCTGCGGACGCCTGTTCGACCCCCGCCACATCGACGCGATCGATGTCCATGCGGACGGGAAATTCGGGGTCGCGTACGACCTTTCCGTTGACGGCGACGCGTCCGTCGCGCACCCAAGCCGCCGCCTGCGTACGCGAGCACAGACCGCGCTTGGACAGCACGCGCGCCAGCCCGTGCCGGGGCGACGCCGGCGCACGCATCGGTCGGGCTTACTTCTTCTCGGCGTCGGCCGGCGGCGGCGGAGGCGGCGTGGCCGGCTGCGCGCCCTTGGCGACGCGCACGCCGCGCGCCTTCATCCAGGCGTCGAACTCGTCGGCGGTCATGCGCTTGCCGTTTTGGTTCATGTCGAACCGCCACGGCGTGTTGTCGAACTCGGTCTTGGGCTTGTACGAGGCCGGATCCGTGCCGGGCACGAACTGGCCGGCCGGCGCTGCCGAGGCCGTCGCGCGGCACTTGTCGATGCGCATGCGCAGCAGCACCGCGTCGAGCGTCTGCGTCTCGTCGAAGGCCTGCGCGAGCACGCCGCTGGGCGCGCCCAGCACGGGCGCCGGCGCGGTCAGCTCCGGCGCGAGCGCCGGCATAGTGGCCGGTGCCGTCGCATTGCGCGCCAGCGCGGTGCAGGCGTCCTGCGCCCAAGCGCTTCCGGCGACGAGCAGAAGGGGCAACAGGGCAAGGCGCATGGTCGGTCTCCGGCGGCGTGTGCGGCGAGACAGGATACGTCGTGCTTCGTGAAATCCAACCGCTTCGATCGCGATTCTGCGGCCGTGTACGCGGCCGGCTATTGCCGCACGCATTTAGGGAGGCAGAAAAACGAAGCCCGGCACAAGGCCGGGCTTCGCGGGTACATCCAAGCGCTGCGTATTACGAGTTCTGGACGTTGAGCTCGGTACGAC
>NZ_BMXY01000002.1 GCF_014651995.1 Cognatilysobacter xinjiangensis
TTTTTTTTTGCGCGGCGTTAAGCTGGGCGCCCCGACGAGACGCCTGCGATGACCCTGCTCGCCCATACCCCGCCGCGCCGCCCGCACGTGCCCGTGATCGCGTTCCTGGTGCTGCACGCCGTGGTCGCGCTGCTGTGGTCGACGCTGGGCTGGACCATCGGCCTGCCGGCGTTGCTGCTCGCGCACGCCGCCTTCCTGTGGGGCACGTTGCGTTACGACTCGGCGTTGTTCGGGCCGGTGGTACGCGCTTTGGCGACGACGGAGCCGGTGGTCTGGCTGACCATCGACGACGGCCCGTCGGCCGACACGCCGGCGATCCTCGACCTGCTGGACCGCCATGCCGCACGCGCGACGTTCTTCGTCGTCGCCGAAAACGTCAGGCGGCATCCGGAACTCGCGCGCGAGATCGCCCGGCGCGGCCACGACCTCGGCAACCACAGCGACACGCATCCGGAGAAATGGTTCTGGGCGCTCGGCCCGGCGCGCATGCGACGCGAGATCGCGCGGGCGCAGGCAGACATCGAGCGCGTCACCGGGCATGCGCCGCGCTGGTTCCGCGCGGTGGTCGGCATGGCGAACCCGTTCGTGGCGGCGCCGCTGCGCGACCTGGGGCTCGCGCGCGTGGCCTGGAACGCGCGTGGCTTCGACGGCGTGGCGGGCGATCCCGACGTGGTCGTGGCGCGCATCGAGCGCGCGTTGAAGCCGGGCGCGATCGTGCTGATGCACGAGGGCGCGCCGCACGGGCGCAACGTGGAGATGCTGGAGCGCCTTCTCGAACGCCTGGCCGCGCGCGGCTACCGCTGCGTGCTACCTCGCGTCTGACGCGGCACGACGCCGCGCGACGACGCGCCAGTTGTTGAACGGCGTATTGCCGTAGAGCGGCATGAAGTCCGCATCGAGGCCAGCCGCGTCGAGACGTGCACGCAGCACGTCCTCGCGTGGATAGCTGCGCGGCGCCGAATACATCCAGCCCACCATCCGGCCCACGCGGTCGGCGAAATGGGTGAAGCGCAGGCGGCGGCCGCCGTCGTCGAGGCCGGTGCGGATCACCAGAAGCCCGTCGGGCGCGAGCATGCCGATGGCGGCCTCGAGGATCGCCGCCTGCGCGGTCGTATCGACGTACTGCAGCACGTCGAGGATGGCGACGCTGCCCGAATGGGAGGGCGTCCTGCGGATGAGGTCGACGGTCTCGAAGGCGACGTCGCGCAGTCCCGCGCGCGTGGCCACGCGCGCGGCTTCGGCGATCTTGCGTGCGTCCACATCGACGCCGTGGTAGGGCAGCTCGATGCCGTCGGCGCGCAGCGTATGCGCGAGCAGGCCGAGCCCGCAGCCGAGGTCGAGCAGCGGCGCGGTGCTGCCGCGCAGCGCGTCGGCGACGCCCGGATACAGCGGGTCGCTGCCGAGCTTCGCGCGCGTGTAGAAGTAGTGGTAGCGGTTGCCGAAGCGGGACTCGGGCAGGAAGGCGCGGGCGATGTTGCGCGCGCGCGCCGCATCCAACGGCCGGGTCGCGACCGCGTTCAAGCGTCGCCCAGCAGGCGATGCGCGACCGGCAGCGCGGCGTCCACCCAGCGCGCATACATCGCGCCGGAGGGATGCAAGCCATCGTCCGCCAGCATCGCATCGCTGTCGCCATCGTCGCGGCTGACCGGCGTTATGTCGACGAAGGCGATCCGGCGCGACTCGCACATGTCGCGTGCGATGTCGTTGAACCCGTCGATCTCACGTGCGATGGCCGTAACGTCGCGTCCTTCCTGGCGCGCGAAGCGCGTCGCGCCCCAATCGGGAATGGACAGCATCATCAGCCGCTCGGTGCGTCCGCCGGCCAGCGCCACGGCAGTGTCGAGCAGCGGCGCCAGCTGCGCGCGGTATTCATTGGCGGTGTGACCGCGGTACTGGTCGTTGACGCCGATGCCGAGCGTGACGAAGTCGAAATGGCCGAGCGGCTGCTCCGCGGCGATCGCGACGGCGAGCTCCTCGGTGGTCCAGCCGGTCTTGGCGAGGATGCGCGGCTCGCCGATGTCGATGCCGTCGTCGCGCAGCGCGTGCGCGAGCTGCACGGGCCAGCGGTGCGCGGGCTCGACGCCTTCGCCGAAGGTGTAGCTGTCGCCGAGCGCGAGGTAGCGCATGTCAGGCCACCTCGGCCGGGACGACGGCGGCCCCGGCGCGGCGCGCGAGCACGCGGTCCACGCGCGCGAACACCTCGCGCAGCACGTCCGGCTCGGGCAGCAGGGTCACGCGGAAATGGTCGCGCTCGCGCAGGTTGAAGCTGGTGCCGGGCACGATCAGCACGCCCTCGCTTTCCAGCATCTCCAGCGCGAAGGCCTGGTCGTCGAAGGCGATGGCGGCATCGCCCACCACCTGCGGGAAGCCGTACAGCGCGCCGCCCGGCGTGGCCATGCGCAGGTACGGGCTGGCCGCGACGCTCTCGACCACCGCGCGGCGCGCCTCGTACAGGCGCCCACCCGGTGCGGTGAGCGCGTGGATGGTCGCGTTGCCCGACAGCGCGGCCTCGATCGCGAACTGCCCGGGCACGTTCGCGCACAGGCGCAGTGCGCCCAGCAGGTCCATCGCGTGGTGGAAATCGCCGACGGCGAGCGGATCGCCCGACAGCACCGCCCAGCCGATGCGCCAGCCGCAGGCCCGATGCACCTTCGACAGGCCGCCGAACGACAGGCAGGGCACGTCGCCGGCGAGTGGCGCGAGCGGCTGGAACGTGGCGCCGTCGTACAGCACCTCGTCGTAGATCTCGTCGCTGAGCAGCAGCAGGCGGTGCCTGGCCGCGATCGCCACGATGCGCTCGAGCAGGGCGCGCGGATACACCGCGCCGGTCGGGTTGTTCGGGTTGATGACGACGATCGCCCGCGTGCGCGGCGTCACCAGCGATTCCATGACGTCAGGGTCGGGCAGGAAGCCGTCCTCGGGCCTGCACGGGTAGTGCACCGCGCAACCGTCGTTGAGGATGGTCGCGGCCGTCCACAGCGGATAGTCGGGCGAGGGCACCAGCACTTCGTCGCCCGGGTTCAGCAGGGCGCGCAGGCTGAGGTCGATCAGCTCGCTGACGCCGTTGCCCACGAACACGCGCTCGGGCGACGCGTTCGGCGTGCCGCGGCGGCGATGGAAATCCGCCAGCGCCTCGCGCGCGGCGGGCAGGCCCTGCTGGTGCGTGTAGGGGTCGGTCTCGTGGATGCGGTCGGCGATCGCGCGCTGCAGGTGCTCGGGCGCGCGGAAGCCGAAGGCGCCGGGGTTGCCGATGTTGAGCTTGATCAGCTTGCGGCCCTGCGCCTCCAACTCGCGGGCCCGTCGCGCGAGTTCGCCGCGGATCTCATAGCGCACCTCGGCGAGGCGTTCGCGGGTCTTGAGCACGTGGGACATGGAAGCGGCGGTGCGCGGAAGTGGCGGCCAGACTACCGAAATCGCGGCGCCGACGCTGCCGGCAGGCGGCCGTCGACTGGCACAATCGGCCCATGTCCGATTCGACGGCCACCACCGCCGCTGCCCTCGACGCCCGCCAGCTCGGCCGCATCGGCTGGCCGGGCGTGGCCGACGACTGGGCCGCCCTGTTCGCCGCGCATCCGCAGGCGCGGCCGGCGCGCGTGATCGAGCAGCACCGCACCGGCTACGTGGTGGCCGAAGGCCCGGGCGAAGGTTACGGCGTGGAGTCGCTGCCCGACTGGGCGCGTCCGGCGGGCTACCGCGCGGGCCGCACCGATCCCACCGAGCGCCCCGGCGTCGGCGACTGGCTGCTGGTCGAAGGCACGGGCGCGTCGGCGAAGGCCGTCGCGCTGCTGCCGCGGCACAGTGCGATCAAGCGCGCGGCGGCCGGCGAGCATTACAAGCAGCAGCTGATCGCCGCGAACATCGACACCGCGTTCGTCGTGTCGGGGCTCGACGGCGACTTCAATCCGCGCCGCATCGAACGCTACCTGCTGCTGGTGCACGGCGGCGGCGTGCAGCCGGTGATCGTGCTGACCAAGGCCGACGTGGCCGGCGCGGCGACCATCGAGGACGCGCGCGACGCGCTGGCGGACGTGGTCGAGGACGTCGAGATCGTGGTGGTGAACGCGCGCGAGGCCGCCAGCGTCGCGCAGCTCGATCGCTGGCTCGGCCCCGGCCGCACGGCGGTACTGGTCGGCAGCTCGGGCGCCGGCAAGTCCACGCTCACCAATACGCTGCTGGGCATCGAGCGCATGAAGACCGCGAGCGTGCGCGAGAACGATTCGCGCGGCCGCCATACCACCACGCATCGCGCGCTGATCCCGCTGCCGCAGGGCGGCTGCCTGATCGACACGCCGGGCATGCGCGAGCTCAAGCCGACCGGCGAGGAAGCGGTGGCCGACACCTTCGCCGACGTCGAGGCGCTGGCCGCGCAGTGCCGTTTCCGCGACTGCTCGCACGAGGCCGAGCCCGGCTGCGCGGTGCGTGCGGCGATCGAATCGGGCGAGCTCGACCCGCAGCGGCTGGCGAACTACCGCAAGCTCGCGGTCGAGGTCGCCGGCGCCGCAGGGCGCCTGGCCACGCGCCAGCAGCAGAAGGCGGACTCGAAGCCCGGCGGGCGCCCCTCGGGGCGTCGTCCGGACGGCCGCGGCGGGCGTCGCTAGGTGGCGGCGGCCGGCCCGCTGACACCCGACATCGCGCATCACGCCGCGCTCGACGAGCGCATGGTGCGCGTCGCCCGCGACATCCGCGTGCTGGCGCTGCTCAGCTGGCCGGTCGGCACCGAGGCCGCGTTTCTCGCCGCCTACGCCGCCGGTACCGCGCGTCCGCCGGTGATCGAGTACCCGAAGAGCGACTTCTCCGCCGCGCGCGCCGAGCTCGAGGCCATCGTCTGCGAGGCCGACCCGCAGCATCCGCTCGGCCAGTACCTGATCGATGCGGCGCGCAGCTGGAAGAACGCCGCGCTGATGTGCGAATCGGCCGGCACCGAACGCATGCTGGCCTACTCGAAGGAACTCTACGGCGCGCCGAACGAGGCGCTGCCGGGCAACGGCCCGACCGCGCGCGAGGCCGCGCAGCACTTCATTTCCATCGCCGACGAACTCGACCCCGGCCTGCTCGCGCCGTCGGAGAGCATCCACATCTCCGCCACCGCGCTGCGCCTGCAGCTGCAGAACGATCTCGACGACTACTTCAACGCGCGCGTGATCGAGGTCGAGCTCGACCCGGACCTGATCGCCAAGGCCGCCGCCGGCGCCACGCGCATCCGCCTGCGCGCCAGCGCGGCGTTCAGCCAGTACGACCGCGGCCAGCTGCTGAACCACGAGGCCTTCGTCCACTCGATCACCGCGCTCAACGGCCGCGAGCAGCCGGTGCTGCCGAGCCTGTCGCTGTCCTCGCCGCGCACCACCGCCACGCAGGAAGGGCTGGCGACGTTCGCCGAGCAGATCACCGGCAGCATCGACATCGGCCGCATGAAGCGCATCTCGCTGCGCATCGAGGCCGTGGCGCGCGCGCTCGACGGCGCGGATTTCATCGACGTGTTCCGCTTCTTCCTCGACGCCGGCCAGACGCCGCAGGAAAGCTTCTCGTCGGCGCAGCGCATCTTCCGCGGCGTGCCCACCACCGGCGGCCACGCATTCACCAAGGACACCGTCTACCTGCGCGGGCTGGTCGGCGTGCACACCTTCTTCCGATGGGCGCTGCGCAGCGGCAACCTGCCGCTGTGCCGGCACCTGTTCGCCGGCAAGATGACGCTGGCCGACGTGCAGCGCTTCGAGCCGCTGTTCGAGGCCGGCGTGCTGCTCGCGCCGCGCTGGCTGCCGCCGTGGCTGACGCGTATCAACGGGCTCGCCGGCATGCTCGCGTTCTCGCTGTTCGCCAACCGCATCCGGCTCGACGCGATCGCCGACGAGGGCGGCGTGCTGCTCGACTTCTGAACGTCGTCGCCGGCCGCTGCGGGCCGGCGGGTAGAATCGGGGGCCCGTCCGGTATCGCGATCCGATGACCCAGAGCCCCGCCGACGAACTCAAGCAGGCCGCCCTCGAATACCACCGGGCCGATCCGCCCGGGAAGATCCGGGTGACGCCGACCAAGGCCCTGGTGACCCAGCGCGACCTCGCGCTCGCCTACTCGCCGGGCGTGGCTTATGCCTGCGAGGCGATCGTCGCCGACCCCAATACCGCCTCCGAGCTCACCGCACGCGGCAACCTCGTCGCGGTGATCTCCAACGGCACCGCCGTGCTGGGCCTGGGCGACATCGGCCCGCTCGCCGGCAAGCCGGTGATGGAAGGCAAGGGCGTGCTGTTCCAGAAGTTCGCCGGCGTGGACGTGTTCGACATCGAGGTCGACGAGCGCGATCCCGACAAGCTGGTCGACATCATCGCCTCTCTGGAACCGACCTTCGGCGGCATCAACCTCGAGGACATCAAGGCCCCCGAGTGCTTCATCGTCGAGCGCAAGCTGCGCGAGCGGATGAAGATCCCCGTGTTCCACGACGACCAGCACGGCACCGCGATCATCGTCGGCGCCGCGATCTACAACGCGCTGGAAGTGGTCGGCAAGAAGATCGAGGACGTGAAGCTCGCCACCGCGGGCGCCGGCGCGGCGGGCATCGCCTGCCTCGACATGCTGGTCGCGCTGGGCCTCAGGCCCGAGAACATCCTCGCCGTCGACCGCGACGGCGTGCTCTATACCGGCCGCGAGAACCTCGACCCCGACAAGGCCCGCTACGCGCGCGATACCGACAAGCGCACGCTGGCCGACATCATGGTCGGCGCCGACGTGTTCCTCGGCCTGTCCGCGGGCGGCGTGCTCAAGCCCGAGATGGTCGCGACCATGGCCGAGCGCCCGGTCATCCTCGCGCTCGCCAATCCGTACCCGGAGATCCTGCCGGAGGACGCGAAGAAGGCCCGTCCGGACTGCATCATCGCCACCGGCCGGTCGGACTACCCGAACCAGGTCAACAACGCGCTCTGCTTCCCGTACATCTTCCGCGGCGCGCTCGACGTCGGCGCGACGGAAATCAACGAGGCGATGAAGCTCGCCTGCGTGCGCGCGATCGCGCAGCTCGCGCGCATGGAGGCCGGCGACCTCGCCAGCGCCTACGGCGGCGACGTGCCGCGCTTCGGCCCCGATTACCTGATCCCGCGCCCGTTCGACCCGCGCCTGCTGGTGATGCTCGCGCCGGCCGTCGCGCGCGCCGCGATGGACTCGGGCGTGGCCACGCGCCCGATCCTCGACATGCGCGCCTACGAGGAGAAGCTCGGCACCTTCATCTATCGCACCGGCCTGATCATGAAACCGGTGTACGACCGTGCGCGCAGCGACCTCAAGCGCGTGGTCTATGCCGAAGGCGAGGAAGAGACCGTGCTGCGCGCCGTGCAGACGGTCATCGACGAACAGCTCGCGCGCCCGATCCTGATCGGCCGGCCCGACGTCATCGCCAACCGCATCGAGCGCCTCGGCCTGCGCATGCGCGCGGGCGTCGATTTCGAGCTGACCAACATCAATTCCGACCCGCGCTTCGACGAGTACTGGCAGCAGTACCACGCGCTCACCGCGCGTCGCGGCGTGACGCCGGCCGCCGCGAAGAACCTGCTGCGCTCGCGGCCGACATTGATCGCCTCGCTGATGGTCGAGCGCGGCGAGGCCGATGCGATGATCTGCGGCATCGTGGGCCGCTTCCACAAGAAGCTCGGCTACCTGCGCAGCGTGTTCGACTTCGACCGCGGCGTCAGCGGCACCGCCGCCATGACCGCCGTCATCAACAACCTTGGCACCTGGTTCTTCCTCGACACGCACGTGCAGGTCGACCCCTGCGCCGAGCAGATCGCCGAAGCCACGCTGCAGGCCACCTACCGCATGAAGCTGTTCGGCATCGAGCCGAAGGTCGCATTGCTCAGCCACAGCAACTTCGGCAGCCACGACAACGCGTCGGCCCGCAAGATGGCCCGCGTGCGCGAGCTCCTGGCCGCGCGTGCGCCCAGGCTGGAGATCGAGGGCGAGATGCAGGCCGACACCGCCTGGGACGAGGACCTGCGCGCGCGCATGTTCCCGAACTCGCGTCTGTCAGGCCGCGCCAATCTGTTCGTGATGCCCAACCTCGACGCCGCCAACATCGTCTACAACATGGTGCGCGTGATGACCGACGGCGTGGCGATCGGCCCGATCCTGATGGGCCTCGACAAGCCGGCGCACATCCTCACGCCCGCCTCGACGCCGCGCCGCGTCGTCAACATGACCGCGATCGCCGCCGTGGACGCGCAGATCCGCGCGGCGCAGGGCGCGCGACGCGGCTGATGGCGCAGGCGCTGCCGTCGGCCACGATCCTCGTCATCGCCTACCGCAACGAGGCGACGATCGCGGAGGCGCTGCGTTCGGCGCTCGCGCAGACCGTGCCTTGCGAGATCATCGTCTCCGACGACAGCGGCGGCGATCGCACGCTCGACGTCGCGCGCGAGGTGATGGCCGGTTACGAGGGCCCGCATCGCGTCACGATCCGCGGCACGCCGCGCAACTTCGGCCTCTGCGCGCATCTCACCGAGCTCGCGCAACTGGCGACCGGCGAGATCCTGGTCTGCTTCGCGGGCGACGACGCGAGCTATCCGCAGCGCGTCGAGAAACTGCTCGCGCGCTTCGCGGAGAACCCGGCGGCGCAGATCGTGGGCTCGCACGTGGACGATGTCGACGCGACCGGCAAGTTGCTGCAGGCCCGCACCCGCGGCACGCCCGAAAGCATCGACCAGCGCTGGCTTCTGCGCCGGGGCAAGCTCGCCGCGGTGCTGGGTGCGTCGATGGCGATCCGCCGCACGCTGCTGACGGAGTTCCCGCCGCTCGAAGGCAAGGTCGAGGACAACATGCTGACCCTGCGCGCGGTGCTCGCGGGCGACTGCCACTGCCTGCCCGACGCACTGCTCGCCTACCGTCGCCACGACAACAACCTCGGCGACTGGGTGTTCGACCGCAGCGGCCATGACTACGCCGGCTTCGAGCGCCGCCAGCGCCGGATCCTGGCGATGTACCGCGAAATCGCCGCCGACCAGCGACGTTGCCTCGAAGCCCGCACCGATCTGCCGGTTGACCGCCGCCGCCTCGGTGCGCAGCTCGCGGACATGTACGCGCTGGAAGCCGACATGCGCGAAGCCATCCTCGACCGGCCGCGGCGCGAATGGCTCGGCCCGCTGTGGGCCGGGTTCAGGCATCCGGGCCTGCGCCGCAAGAGCGCCGAGCGTGCGCTCAAGCTGCTGTTTCCGCGCAAGGTGTTCGGACGCGGCTGATCAGGCGACGGCGCGCGCGCGCCGCAGCTTCTTGGCGAAGCGAGTCCACAGGCGTAGCGCATCAAGGCCGGGCCGGCCCGACCAATGCGGTGCGGCCGCGCGCTGCGACCACAGCGTCGTCAGCAAGGGCGCCGACGTGCCGCCGTCCAGTGCGCGCGACAGGTCGGCATGCAGGCGCGCGGCTACGTCGGCATCGCGAAAATCGCGTGCCGCATACGCCTGCGCCAGCGTGCCGCGCATCTTCAGCCAGTTCGCGCTCTCGCAGCGCTTGCCCATGCCCTTGTGCTTGTGACCCATCGGCGAATACGCATCGCAATGCCGACGGAACCGCACCAGCGGCTCGGGCACGTAGCGCACGCCGTTGCGCCCGGCCGCGCACAGCGCCAGCCACCAGTCGTGGTAGACGCCTTCCGGGAACGGACGGGCCTGTTCGAACAGCGAGCGCCGTACCAGGCTCGCGTGGCCCGACACCGAATTGCCGAACAGGAATTCGACCGGCCGACGGCCTTCCAGCATCCGCATGTGGCCCGAAACCCGGCAGCCGAGGTCGCGCCCGTCGCCGTCCATGTAGCGGGAATCGCAGTAGGCGAGGTCGGCGTCGCCGATCGCCGCCAGCAGCGTGCGCAGCTTGCCCGGTTCGCAGTAGTCGTCCTGGTCGCAGGGCGCGATGAACTCGCCGCGGCAGAGCGACATCGCGCGCTCGAAACTCGCGGTGGGGCCCAGGTTGCGCGGATTGGCCGACCAGCTGACCCGCGGGTCGCGGGCGGCGTACTCGGCGAGGATGGCCGGCGTGTCGTCGCTCGAGCCGTCGTCCACGCAGACCAGCTCGAGGTCGACGCCTTCCTGCGCGAGCACGGAATCGATCTGCTCGCGCAGGTAGCGCGCGCCGTTGTACGTGCTCAAGGCAACGGAAATCCGTGGCGTCATGGCGGTCCCTGCGACTCGCCGCGATCCTAGCAGCCAGTGCCATCGGTTGGGTTACGGCCGCGTTGTTCAGACCCTACGCCACCGCATGCGGTTTCCGCCCACGGCCGCTGATCGGCAGGGAAGACCGGATTGCTAGAATCGGGCCTTCCCCTGCACACAAATCAGCGGCCAAGGGGCCGTAGACGGATGACCGGCAATCTTTCCAGCGCCATCAACGACATGTTGCACAACGACCCGGACCCGGCCGAGACCCGCGAGTGGCTCGAGTCGATCTCCGCGGTCATCGACCGTGAAGGCCCCGACCGCGCGCACCAGCTGCTGCAGGGGATGGTCGAGGTCACCCGCCGCGCCGGCGCGCACCTGCCGTTCAGCCCCACCACCGAGTACGTCAACACCATCCCGCCGCACCTGGAGGCCAAGAGCCCCGGCGATGCCGCGATGGAATGGCGCATCCGCTCGATCCTGCGCTGGAACGCGATGGCGATGGTCGTTCGCGCCAACCGCAAGCCGGGCGACCTTGGCGGCCACATCGCCTCGTTCGCGTCGAGCGCCACGCTCTACGACGTCGGCTTCAACCATTTCTGGCGCGGTCCCGAGGGCGACCACCCCGGCGACATGATCGGCTACCAGGGCCACAGCTCGCCGGGCATCTACGCGCGCAGCTTCCTCGAAGGCCGCATCAGCGAGGACCAGCTCGACAACTTCCGCATGGAAGTCGACGGCCGCGGCATCAGCTCGTACCCGCATCCCTGGCTGATGCCCGACTACTGGCAGCTGCCCACCGTCTCGATGGGCCTCGGCCCGCTTGCGGCCATCTACCAGGCGCGCAACTGGAAGTACCTCGAAGGCCGCGGCCTGATGCCGAAGTCCGACCGCAAGGTCTGGTGCTTCCTGGGCGACGGCGAGACCGACGAGCCCGAGAGCCTGGGCGCGCTGTCGGTCGCCGGCCGCGAAGGCCTCGACAACCTCGTCTTCGTCGTCAACTGCAACCTGCAGCGCCTCGACGGCCCGGTGCGTGGCAACGGCAAGATCATCCAGGAGCTGGAAGGCAACTTCCGCGGCGCCGGCTGGAACGTGATCAAACTCGTGTGGGGCAGCTACTGGGATCCGCTCCTGGCGCGCGACACCAGCGGCAAGCTGCGCCAGCTGATGATGGAAACCGTCGACGGCGAGTACCAGAACTGCAAGGCCTTCGGCGGCAAGTACACGCGCGACAACTTCTTCGCCAAGTACCCGGAGACCGCGCAGCTGGTCGCTTCGCTCTCCGACGACGACATCTGGCGCCTGAACCGCGGTGGCCACGACCCGCACAAGGTCTACGCCGCCTACCACCAGGCGGTGAACACCAAGGGCATGCCCACGGTCATCCTCGCCAAGACGGTGAAGGGCTACGGCATGGGCGCGGCGGGCGAGGCGCTCAACCCCACGCACCAGACCAAGAAGCTCGACGACGAGGCCGTGCGCGCCTACCGCGACCGCTTCCAGGTGCCGGTGAGCGACAAGCAGCTCGCCGAAGGCACCGTGCCGTTCTATCACCCGGGCAAGGACTCGCCGGAAGTCGAGTACATGATCGAGCGCCGTCGCGCGCTCGGCGGCTTCCTGCCGCAGCGTCGCCGCAAGGCCACGCAGCCGCTCGCCGCGCCGAAGCTCGAAGTCTTCGACCGCCTGCTCAAGAGCACCGGCGAGCGCGAGATCAGCACCACCATGTCATTCGTGCAGGCGCTCAACATCATCCTGCGCGACAAGCAGGTCGGCCCGCGCTGCGTGCCGATCGTGGCCGACGAAGCCCGCACCTTCGGCATGGAAGGCCTGTTCCGCCAGCTCGGCATCTATTCGCCGCAGGGCCAGAAGTACAAGCCGGTCGACCGCGACCAGCTCATGTACTACCGCGAGGACGCCGCCGGCCAGGTGCTGGAGGAAGGCATCACCGAAGCCGGCGCGTTCGCCAGCTGGATGGCCGCGGCCACCAGCTACTCGACGAACGACCTGCAGATGCTGCCGTTCTACATCTACTACTCGATGTTCGGCTTCCAGCGCATCGGCGACGCCGCCTGGCAGGCGGCCGACATGCGCGCGCGCGGCTTCCTGCTCGGCGCCACCGCCGGCCGCACCACGCTCAACGGCGAAGGCCTGCAGCACGAGGACGGCCATTCGCACCTGCTCGCCAGCGCCATCCCGAACTGCCGCAGCTACGACCCCACCTTCGGCTACGAAGTGGCGGTGATCCTGCAGCACGGCATGCAGCGCATGCTCAACGAGCAGCAGGACGAGTACTACTACATCACCCTGATGAACGAGAACTACGCCCACCCGGACATGCCGGAAGGCGCGGCCGACGGCATCATCAAGGGCATGTACCTGCTGCAGGGCGGCGCCAAGCCCAAGAAGGGCGAACTGCGCGTGCAGCTGATGGGCTCGGGCACGATCCTGCGCGAGGTCATCGCGGCCGCCGAGCTGCTCGACAAGGACTTCGGCGTGACGGCGGACATCTGGTCCTGCCCGAGCTTCAACGAGCTCGCCCGCGACGGCGCCGACGCCGAACGCTGGAACCGCCTGCACCCCGAGGACGAGCAGCGCCTGCCGTACATCACGCAGCTGCTGCAGGGCCGCCAGGGCCCGGCCATCGCCGCCACCGACTACGTGCGCGCCTTCGCCAACCAGGTCCGCGAGTACGTGCCGATGCGGTACACCGTGCTCGGCACCGACGGCTTCGGCCGCTCGGACACTCGCGCGAACCTGCGCCGCTTCTTCGAGGTCGACCGCTTCCACATCGCGCACGCGGCCATCGCGGCGCTGGCGGCGGAGGGGAAGATGACCGGCAAGGACGTGGCGAGGGCGATCAAGCAGTACAGGCTGGATGTCGACAAGCCGAATCCGATTTCCGTTTGAGGTGGGCGTGGCTGAAGAAGGGCGGCTGATGTCGCCCTTCTTGTTCTGCGCAGCAGAAACCAGCCGTAAGCTGTCCTGCCAGGCCTCGACTCACCGCCACCCGCCTGCGATCGCCACAGGGGTATGCCATGCGCGTCAGGGAAGCCACCATCGAGCAGGAGCTGATCGAAAAGCTCGGCGAACTCAAGTACACCCAGCGCCCGGACATCCGTGACCGCGCCGCGCTGGAGGCCAATTTCCGCCAGCACTTCCAGGCCTTGAACCGGGTCACCCTGACCGACGCCGAGTTCGCCCGCCTTCTGGACGAAATCGTCACCCCCGACGTCTTCGCCGCCGCGCATACCCTGCGCCACCGCAACGCCTTCATCCGCGATGACGGCACGCCGCTCAACTACACGCTGGTCAACATCACCGACTGGTGCAAAAACACCTTCGAGGTCGCCAGCCAGCTGCGCATCAATACCGACTACAGCCATCACCGCTTCGACGTGGTGCTGCTGATCAACGGCGTGCCCGTGGTGCAGATCGAGCTGAAGACCCTCGGCATCAACCCGCGCCGCGCGATGGAGCAGATCGTCCAGTACAAGGCCGACGCGGGGAGTGGTTACGCGCGCACGCTGCTGTGCTTCATCCAGCTGTTCATCGTCAGCAACCGCGACCAGACCTACTACTTCGCCAACAACAATGCCCGCCACTTCGCCTTCGACGCGAAGGAGCAGTTCCTGCCGGTGTACGAATACGCCGCGCCGGACAACCGCAAGATCACCGGGCTGGACGCCTTTGCCAACGCGTTCCTGGCCAAGTGCACGCTGGGTCAGATGATCAGCAAGTACATGGTGCTGGTGCAGGGCGAGCAGAAGCTCTTGATGATGCGGCCGTACCAGATCTACGCGGTGAAGAACATCGTCGAGTGCATCGACCGCAACCTCGGCAACGGCTACGTCTGGCACACCACCGGTTCGGGCAAGACGCTGACCAGCTTCAAGGCGTCCACGCTGCTCAAGCACAACCCGGACATCGCCAAGTGCCTGTTCGTGGTGGACCGCAAGGACCTGGACCGGCAGACCCGCGAGGAGTTCAACCGCTTCCAGCCCGGCTGCGTGGAGGAAAACACCAACACCGGCGCGCTTGTGCGGCGCCTGCTGAGCGAGGATGCCGCCGACAAGGTGATCGTCTGCACCATCCAGAAACTCGGCCTGGCGCTGGACGAATCCAGCACCCGCAACCGCGGCCGAGAGAAGCGCGGGCTGGCCAGCCACGCCGAACAGCTCGCCGCGCTGCGCGAGAAGCGCATCGTCTTCATCTTCGACGAATGCCACCGCAGCCAGTTCGGCGACAACCACCAGGCTATCCGCGAGTTCTTCCCCAGGGCCCAGCTGTTCGGCTTCACCGGCACGCCCATCTTCGAGGCCAACGCTACCTACAAGCGCATCGAGGGCGAGGAACAGACCCTCAAGACCACCGAAGACCTGTTCCAGCAGCCGCTGCACGAATACACCATCACCCACGCCATCGAGGACCGGAACGTCCTGCGCTTCCACGTGGACTACTTCAAGCCGGACGGCAGGAACCCGCCGAAACAGGGCGAGCCGCTGGCCAAGCGCGCGGTGGTCGAGGCCATCCTGGCCCGCCACGACACCGCCACCGCGAATCGCAGGTTCAATGCCATCCTCGCCACGGCCAGCATCAACGACGCCATCGAATACCACGCGCTGTTCCACGCCGTGCAGGCCGAAAAAGCCGCCGCCGATCCGGACTACCGGCCGCTCGCCGTCGCTGCGGTGTTCTCCCCGCCTGCCGACGTCAGCGCCGACGTACGCCAGCTGCAGGAAGACCTGCCCACCGAGCTGGAAGACAACAGGAAAGACCCGGAAGGCAAGAAGGCCGCGCTCACCGCCATCATCGCCGCCTACAACACGCGCTTCGGCACCCATCACAAGATCGGCGAGTTCGACGCCTACTACCAGGATGTGCAACAGCGCATCAAGCTGCAGCAGTTCGCCAATGCCGACCTGCCGGGCAAGGGCGCGGAAAAGCTCGACATCGTGATCGTCGTCGACATGCTGCTCACCGGCTTCGACAGCAAGTACCTCAACACCCTGTACGTGGACAAGAACCTCAAGCACCACGGCCTGATCCAGGCGTTCAGCCGCACCAACCGCGTGCTCAACGACAGCAAGCCCTACGGAAACATCCTCGACTTCCGCGGCCAGCAGAAGGCGGTGGACGACGCCATCGCCCTGTTCTCCGGGGTCAAGGCCGAGCAGGCGCGCACCATCTGGCTGGTCGACCCGGCGCCGGTGGTGATCGAGAAACTGAAGGACGCCCGCGACAGGCTCGCCACCTTCCTGCAGTCGCAGGGGCTGACCGGCGAACCCGACGACATCGCCAACCTTCGCGGCGATGCCGCCCGCGCCGGCTTCGTCGAGCACTTCAAGCAGGTGCAGAAGCTCAAGGTGCAGCTGGACCAGTACACCGACCTCACGCCCGAGCAGGCGCAGCAGATCGAACAGGTGCTGCCCTCCGACGAGCACATCGCCTTCCGTGGTGCGTATCTGGAAACCGCGCAGCGCCTGCGCGCCCGCCAGGGCAAGGACGAGGACGCGTCGGCGGGGGAGAGCGCGGCCGACCAGCTCGACTTCGAGTTCGTGCTGTTCGCCTCCAGCACCATCGACTACGACTACATCATGAAGCTGGCCGCCGACATCTCCATGCAGCCGGCCGGCAAGGCCAGCATGAGCCGCGAGGCGCTGGCCGGCCTGATCGCCGGCGACGCCAAGTTCATCGACGAGCGCGAGGACATCACCGAATACGTGCGCGGCCTGAAGGCCGGCGCGGGCCTGGACGAGGCCGCCATCCGCGCCGGCTTTGAGGCCTTCAAGAAGGAAAAGGCCGCGCACGAACTGGCGGCGCTGTCGAAGCGCCACGGTGTCGCGGTGCCCGCGCTCACCGCCTTCGTCGAGGCCGTGCTGGCCCGCCGCATCTTCGATGGCGAGGCGCTGACCGAACTGCTCGCGCCGCTGGCGCTGGGCTGGAAGGCGCGCGCACAGAAGGAAGGCGAGCTGATGGCCGAACTGGCGCCGCTGCTGCGCAAGCGCGCCGGCGGGCGCGAGATCGCGGGGCTCAAGGCCTATGAGGATGCGCGGTGATGGCGAAGCAGGGTGCGAAGACGGCGACGCCGAGGCTGCGGTTTCCGGAGTTTCGGAAATCCGCGCCATGGCCAGAGACCGACTTGGGGGCTGTGCTGTTTGAGCACGGCACAAAAGACGACGGCGCGAGCGAGGTTCACTCCGTTTCAGTTCACAAGGGAGTCGTGAATCAGATGGAGCATCTGGGGCGCAGCTTTGCTGCAGCTGATCGCTCAAAATACAACTTGGTCAAGCCGTACGATGTTGTCTATACAAAAAGCCCCACGGGTGACTTTCCGTTCGGAATCGTCAAGCAGAGCCGGTTGCCTATTAACGCGATCGTCTCCCCACTCTACGGAGTGTTCTCACCGAGCAATCGATACGTCGGGTACTTGCTCGATGCGTACTTTGAATCTCCCAATCGCACGAATCTTTACTTGGCGCCGGTCACTCAGAAGGGCGCGAAGAACACGATCCAGATCTCCAATGACGGCTTCTTGTCGAAAGGTATTTTTTTACCTGAGCAGGAAGGCGAACAACAAAAAATCGCCGACTGTCTGACGTCGTTGGACGAGGTGATTGCCGCGCAGGGGCGCAAGGTGGAGGCGTTGAAGGCCCACAAGCGCGGCCTGATGCAGCAGCTCTTCCCCCGCGAAGGCGAAACCCGCCCCCGCCTCCGCTTCTCCGAGTTCCGCGATGCACCGAAGTGGTCGCTCGGCAAAGCGAGCGACATCGTTGAAGTCATACAGGGCTACGGATTTCCAGAGCGTTTGCAAGGCAACGCGACGGGAGAATTTCCGTTCTACAAGGTGAGCGACATTTCTGCGTGTGTGGATGCTGGCGGCGTCCTGCTAACCGACGCGAACAATCACATCGAGGCCGACGTGCTGGCCGAGCTTCGGGCCAAGCCGATGCCGGTGGGAGCAACGGTGTTTGCAAAAATCGGCGAGGCCATCCGTTCCAACAAGCGCGCGATGACGGCTCGGCCCTCCCTAGTGGACAACAATGCTGCCGGCGTCAAAGGGATTGATGATCGTGCAGACGACCGCTTTGTGTACTACCTCTGGTCCCAGGTGTCCCTGATCGAGTACGCCGGTGGCGTCGTCCCGGCGGTCAACAAGTCGGCCATCGAGCAGATTCCAGTGTGCTATCCGAAGAAGGACGAACAACAACGCATTGCCGACTGCCTCGCCTCCCTCGACACCCGCATCGCGGCCGAAGCCGCCCGCCTCGCCGCCCTCAAGACCCACAAGCAGGGCCTGATGCAGCAGCTGTTCCCCGCGCCCGAGGCTACGGGCGCATGACCGGCCTGATCCTCTACACCACCGAGGACGGCGCCAGCCGCATCCAGCTGCGCGCCGATGGCCAGACCGTGTGGCTGACGCAGGCGGAGATGGCGGAGCTGTTCGACGTCACCGCCGAGAACATCCGCCAGCATCTGAAAAACGTGTTCTCGGACAAGGAGTTGGAACCTGAACGAACATCCAAGGATTCCTTGGTAGTTCAACCGGAGGGCGGGCGCGACGTGCGCCGGCCGGTCACCCTCTACAACCTCGACGCCATCCTCGCCGTCGGCTACCGCGTGCGCTCTCCGCGCGGTGTGCAGTTCCGCCGCTGGGCCACGACCGCGCTGAAGGAATACCTCGTCAAGGGCTTCGTCATGGACGACGAACGCCTGAAGAATCCGGACGGCCGCCCGGACCACTTCGACGAAATGCTGGCGCGCATCCGCGACATCCGCGCGTCGGAAAAGCGGTTCTACCAGAAGGTGCGCGACCTGTTCGCGCTGAGCGTGGACTACGACAAGACCGACCGCGCCACCCAGACGTTCTTCGCCACGGTGCAGAACCTGTTGTTGTACGCGGTCACCGGCCACACCGCCGCCGAATTGATTCTCGCCCGCGCCAATCCGTCTGATCCGCATTTCGGCCTGCGCAGTTGGAGTGGCGGCCGCGTGCGCAAGCACGACATCGTGGTGGCCAAGAACTACCTCACCATCGATGAGATCGACACCCTCAACCGGCTGGTGGTGATCTTCCTGGAAACTGCCGAACTACGGGCCAAGCGCCGGCAGGATATCCCCATGCGCTTCTGGATGGAGAACGTGGGCCAGATCATCGCCAGCAATGGCTTCGCGCTGCTGGAAGGCGCCGGCACCGTCAGCCGCGAACAGATGGAAGCGGGCACCGACGCGCGCTGGCTTGGCTTCGACGAACAGCGAAAGAAGGAGGAAGCGCGCGCTGCCGATGCGGCCGACGAGGCCGAACTGGCCGCGCTCGAAGGCCGAATCAAACGGCGCAGGAAGCCATGAGCAACACCTTCGCCGACCTCGCTGAACTTGCGCGGCATTTACGCGTTCAGCTCGACACGAAAAAGTTCGTGCTGCTCTATGCCTACAACGGCACGGGCAAGACGCGCCTGTCCACGGCGTTCAAGAACATCGGCAAGACGGTGGGCGCCGACGGCGAGGTGACCGCGCGTGACACGTTGTACTTCAACGCCTTCACCGAGGACTTGTTCCAGTGGGACAACGACCTCGCCAACGACAGCCGACGCGTGTTGAAGATCAACAGCGATTCCCGCTTTTTCGCGGGCCTCGCCGAGCTGGAGATGGATAACCGAATCCGCCCGTTGCTCAACCGTTACGCGGACTTCGACTTCCGCATCGATACCACCACATGGACGGTGAGTTTCTCGCGCAACGAGACGCGGGACGGCGTCACGACCACCGTCGACGACATCAAGGTGTCGCGTGGCGAGGAGAACATCTTCATCTGGTGCTTTTTTCTGGCCATCGTGCAGCTGGCCACGGACCCGGAGATCGAGGTTTACGACTGGGTGACGCGGATATATATCGACGATCCGATTTCGTCGCTAGATGAGCACAATGCCGTAATGGTCGCGAACCATTTAGTGCAGGTCTTGACAGCAATTGATGAAGGCCCTCCCGCGGTGGTCTCCACTCACCATCCCCTGTTCTTCAATGTGCTGTGCAACGAGTTCGGACGAAAGGCTCGCAAGTACTTCCTCAAATACGTGTCTGGGTCTGGCAGCTATGCGCTGGATGACGTGGATGGTCGCGAGTTCTTGCACCATTTGGCGACCTTGGGCGAATTGAATCAAGCCCAGAACTCTGGCGCCTTATATACCCATCACTTCAATATGCTTCGTCGCGTGATGGAGCAGACTGCCAACTTCTTCGGCTTGGAAAGCTGGAAGGACTGCATAAAGCCAGAGGCAGACGATCCGCAGAAAACGCTGTACGAACGGATCATCAACCTGATGAGTCACGGCGACTACTCGCTGTTTGAACCGAGAGAGATGATGGAAGAGAACAAGAATTTGTTTCGGAGGATCTTCCATCAGTTCAAGGTGACCCATCCGTTCAATCCCGATCGGATCAAGGGTTAATCAAAATTATTAGAAGCTCGCAATGACCGAAAACGACCAGAAACAACTCGGCAAGACCCTGTGGGCCATCGCCGACCAGCTGCGCGGCGCGATGAACGCGGACGACTTCCGCGACTACATGCTGTCCTTCCTGTTCCTGCGCTACCTGTCCGACAACTACGAGGCCGCGGCGAAGCGCGAACTTGGCTCCGACTATCCGGATGCCAGTGCCATCGGCAACGGCGGCAAGACGCCGCTGTCGGTGTGGTATGCGCAGAACCCTGGTGACGTCGCGCAATTCGAGCAGCAGATGCGGCGCAAGGCGCATTACGTCATCAAACCCGAGCATCTGTGGAACCACATCGTCCATCTGGCGAAGTCGCAAAGCGGCGAACTGCTGAAGACGCTGGATGAAGGCTTTCGTTTCATCGAGGAAAAGTCCTTCGAGAGCAACTTCCAGGGGCTGTTTTCGGAGATCAACCTCTACTCAGAAAAGCTCGGCAAGCGCCAGACGGACAAGAACGACAAGCTGTGCGCGATCATCAGCAAGATCGCGGATGGTCTGGCCGAGTTCTCGACGGATACCGATACGCTGGGCGACGCCTACGAATACCTGATCGGCCAGTTCGCCGCCGGCAGCGGCAAGAAGGCCGGCGAGTTCTACACCCCGCAGCGCATCTCCGGCATTCTCTCGGCCATTGTCACGCTGGACAGCCAGGAACCGTCATCCGGCCCGCGCCGGTCACTGGGCAGCGTGCTGGACTTCGCCTGCGGCTCCGGCTCGCTGCTGCTCAACGTGCGGCATCGCATGAAGGACGCGGGCGGGCAGATCGGCCGCATCGTGGGGCAGGAATCGAACATCACCACCTACAACCTGGCGCGCATGAACATGCTGCTGCACGGGGTGAAGGACACCGAGTTCGAGATTCACCACGGCGATACCCTGGCCAATGACTGGGACTGGCTGCGCGAGACCAACCCGGCCAGGAAGCCCGCTTTCGACGCGGTGGTGGCCAACCCGCCTTTCAGCTACCGCTGGGAGCCGAAAGAGGCGACGAAGGACGACCCGCGCTTTGCCAACCACGGCGTGGCGCCCAGGAGCGCCGCCGACTTCGCCTTCCTGCTGCATGGCCTGCACTACCTGAAGGACGACGGCGTGATGGCCATCATCCTGCCGCACGGGGTTCTGTTCCGCGGCGGCAAGGAGGCGGACATTCGCAGGAAGCTCCTCACCGACGGCCACATCGACACCGTGATCGGCCTGCCGGCGAACCTGTTCTACTCCACCGGCATCCCGGTGTGCATCCTGGTGCTGAAGAAGTGCAAGAAGCCCGACGATGTGCTGGTGATCAACGCTGCCGAGCATTTCACGAAGGGCAAGCGGCAGAACCACCTGTCCGATGCGGATATCGATCGCATCATCGGCACGTATCGCGACCGCGCCGAGCGCGAGCGCTTTTCACGCCGCGTGTCGATGCAGGAGATCATCGCCAACGACTACAACCTCAACATCTCGCGTTACGTCAGCACCGCCGTGACGGAGCCGGACATCGATCTGCTCGGCGTGCATGGCGAGCTGGTGGAGATCGAGCGGCAGCTTAGCGAGGCTAGGTCACGGCATAACGCGTTTCTGAAGGAACTGGGGCTGCCGGAGTTGCCGTGATCGCCGTCGAGGACGCCTCCGGCCTGGCGCGTCAACAACACGGGTCAGAGACGAGTCTTCGAGTCCCCGTGATCCGAATTCAACCGTCTGGCTTCGAACGCGACACGCCGGGCTCGAAGCCCCATCGCCGAAGTTCGCAGCTGCAATAGCCGAGCTCTGAGCTCCGCACGCCGGGCTCTGAGCTCCATTGCCCGAGCCTCGACGCTCCGGACGCCGAGCTCTAAGCTCCATCACCCGAGCCCGAAGCTCCACGCACCGAGCTCCAAGTGAAAACAGGGGTCAGAGTCGTATTTCCCCGTGCCGTGACATCCGGCGACCCCCCGAATCTCCGAGCGGCAGGCACGGTGCTCCGGCGTTGAGGGTTTGAGCCTGCCCGCCGAGGCTCCAGAGCCTCACCCGTGAGCCTCGAAGCCTCATCGATGAGGCCCTGGAGCCTCATGCGGCAGGCTCCAAGCCTCATCCACTAGGCTCGAAGCCTCACGCATGAGGCTCGAAGCGTCGTCGGGTAGGCGAAAAGCCTCATGCACCAGGCTCGAAGCCTCATCGATGAGGCTCCGGAGCCTCACGCGGCAGGCAAAAAGCCTCGTGCATGAAGCAAAAAGCCCGGCGGGCGAGGCTTCGGGCCTCATCCGCCGGGCCTGATAGCCATCACCGCCTGAAGCTCGGGCGGTGCGGCCGTCACTCCGCCAGCGCGGGCGCCTTCCGGCGCCCCTGCTTCTCCAAGCGCGCCGACAGCTCGCGGCGGGCGGTCTTCAGCGCTTCGCCATTGCCGGCCGCCTTCCGCACGCGCCGGGGGCCTGCGGGTCGACCGGGCTGTGGCCTCTCCTATGTCCGGACCAGCCGGTGCGTGTCCTGCTGCGGGGTCGTATGGACCTGGGCCATCGCGTCGGCTGTTCGCGCGTGCACGGCGGGCTCCTTTGCCAGCGCGATCGTGTCGTTCGACGGCAGCGACATGGCGTCGGCGCTGCGCATATGGGCGATGCGGTTGCCGGCGTCGTGCAGGCCGCCCTGCACCACGAAGATGTTCTCGCCGGCACGCAACCGGTCGGTCTGGACGCCGAGCACCACGTGGTCCACGCGGTCCAGCCCGTTCTGGCGGGCCAGCGCGGCGAGGTGGTGGGCCACGCGGTCGGTGGTTTCGTCGGGGCTGCGGCCCAGCTGTGCGTCCAGCCGCGCCACGGCGGCATGCGTCTGGTCCAGCAGGCCCGCGTGCTTGTCGGGCAGCGGCGACAGCGGCAGCCCGCCGTTGGGCAGCGGCACGTAGCGGTCGCCTTCGTGCCGGGCCGGTGCGTCGAGCACGGGGTAGCGCGTGTTCCGCAGTGCCTCGATGCGCGCGGGCGAGGTCATGCGGTTCTCGATGCCGGGCTCGATGACGCCCGGGAAGTCGCGCACCGCCACGCCCATCACCTCGCCGAGCGTGCGATAGGCCGAGTTGCTGTTGACCGTGCTGCCGTCCAGGCGGAAGCCGTAGTTCGGGTAGTCGAGGTCGAGCGCGTTCAACGGCGCCTTGGCGGCGGCGGCGGCTTCCCATCGCGACAGCACCTCGTCCTTCGGGCCGACCAGCACGTCGCGATGCTGCTGGCCCTCCTTGATGTAGGAGGTGCGGCTGGCCGTGTCGCCCGAGAGCGCGGCGACGGCGGGGTCGTGCGCGAAGTGCCAGACACGCAGCGAGTGGCGCTTCTCATCCGTGCCGATCGGCACCGCTTCGCCGCTGCGGCGGTCGGTGGCGAGGCCGTGCAGTTCGGCGAGCGCGGTGCCGCGCTCGTCGCGCAGCACCCAGAAGTCGTGGCTCGCCACGCCGCCGATGTCGAGCGAGCGGGCTTCGATGGTGTAGGGCATGGGACGTCCTGTCAGCGGATCGGCGCGATCCGCGCCGTGCAGGCATCGAGCCTGGAACGGAAGCTCGACAGCGCGGGCGCGGCGCCCAGATCGGTGAAGTAGGGGCCGGCGGCGCGCACGTTCAGTGCCGCGATGGGTTCGGCACCGCGCCGGACCAATCGCACGCGATAGCCCATGACGTTGTCTTCGTCGAAGGTGCCGGTCTCGAACACGCCGCCGTCGGCCACCTGACGCCGATCGATGCGCAGGTTCCACTGCTCATCGGTGCGGTGAAGCTCGCGGACGGCGGCGTCCGCGCAGTCGAACAAGGCAGCGGTCGATACGTTCGCCGGGACGGCCACCGTCGCCGTCTCTTCCGGAACGCAGCCGCTCGCGGCCACGCAGGCGAGCAATACCGCGGCGCATCGCACTAGGTTCCTGACCATCGTCATCCCTGATCCGTGCAGTCGCGACGAGCTTAGGCATTGGCCGCCGCGGGGTAAACGCCATGCATGCCGTGGCGGTGCACGAAAAAGCCCCGCGGATGGGGCGTGCGGCCTCGTCCGCGGGGCTCGGTACATCAATGCCACCAGTTCCATCCGGAAGCGCGGCCGGTCACTCCGCCAGCGCGGGCTCCTTCCGGCGCCCCTGCTTCTCGAAGCGCGCCGACAGCTCGCGGCGGGCGGTCTTCAGGGCCTCGCCCTTGCCGGCCACCTTGAGCAGGGCATAGCCCTCCAGCGCCACGCCCATGATGTCGCTGCCCAGCGCCAGCTCGGTGTCGTCGCCGCGCTCGGCCAGCTGGCGCAGCTTCTCCAGCCGCGGGCGCAGCGCGTCGAGGGCGGCGAGGTCGGCCTGCGCCTCCTCCAGCCCCAGGCCCGGCGGCACCACCTGCGGGTTGTTGGCCAGCAGCCGCAGCGACTGCCGGCAGAAGGCCTCCGACTTGTCGCCCATCTTGTAGAGGTCGCGCCGCTGCTGCGCGCTCAGCGCCACGCCGCGGCCCAGCAGCGTCTCGATGGTGGCGAGCGCACCGTCGAGCGCGGCCAGGTCGTCGGCGGTGAGGTTCAGGGATACGAGGTTCTGCATCGCAATGCTCCTTGCTTTCCGTTTGCGGTCCGGGAATGGCCGGACGTCCATGCGCCACCGCGTTCCGTGCGGGGTAGTGCCGCCGCCCGGGGGCGGTGGAGCGGGGTGAGTTTCACATCGAACGAGGAGGGCGCGCCAGCGGCTCGAACGCTCGGTCGACCGGGCCCGGCCGTCGCGGCACACTCGGGGCGTCACCGGGGAGGGCGACATGGGCAAGCCGTACTACCTGATCGATTTCGAGAACGTGCGGCCTGCACTCGACCGCCTGCCGCCGGGGCAGTGCCACGTCTTGGTTTTCACGGGCGAGACGACCAAGCGCATCGACGTCGACCTTGCATTCGCCCTGCCTCGCTTCGGCGCGGACATTCAACGTGTTGCGATCAGCGGCACAGGCTCAAATGCGCTCGATTTCCACATCGCGTTCTACATCGGCCACATCGCTGCACGCGAGCCGGGCGCGTCGTTCGTCATCGTCTCGAAGGACACCGGCTTCGATCCGCTGATCCGGCACCTGAAGGACAAGGGCATCGCATGCAGGCGCATCGCCGACATTCCTGCGGCGGCCGGCACTGCGCCCGCGACCAAGGCGCCGCCGGTGGCGAAGAAGTCGAAGGCCATGACGGTGGTGGTGTTGCCGGAGCCGAATGGCGCGGCGGCGGAGCCGGTCAATGCACTTGCGGACGAACGTGCATCGAAGATCGTGCGGTGCCTCAAGAAGGCCAAACGCCCAACGAAGACATCGACGCTGGCCACGTTCATTGGCGCGACCTTCCAGCCTGCAAAGCTCGATGCCGCCGCGATCAAGGCAGTGATCGCAAGCCTGCAGAAGGCCGGAAAAGTCGCGATCGCCGGTACGAAGGTCACGTACAAACTCGGCTGAATAGATAGGCTCGAGTCGAGCTGTGAGTTGCGTGAGAGAAGCCGGCTTCCACCCATCGATCGGCCCAAGCCATCGCTGCGTTAGGATTGCGATCAACGCACGGGAACGTGCCACAGGATGCGAGGGATCGCGATGCGTAAGTACGGAAGCATGTGGGCGCTGCTGGCCGGCCTGACGGCCTGCGCCGCAGCGGGACCGGAGGGCGCTAAAACGCCCGTGGCCTCGAACGCCCGCCAGCAGGCGGTGCCCGAAAGTGCGTTGCCTGCTGATCGACGCGCGGAGCATGTCTACCGCGGTGACCTCGACGGCGATGGCGACGGCGATGCCCTGGTGGTGACAGCGCCTGCAACTGGAAATGAAGATCGCGCGCGCGGCGTCGTGCTGCTGGTGCACGAAGGCGACGACAGCTGGCGCATCGCTGCACGAAACGATCGTGCCGTTCCCTGCTCGAGCTGCGGCGGCGCCATGGGTGACCCGCTGGCGGGCGTCGACATCGTGCCGGGCGGCTTCGTGCTCCGCTTCGAGGGCGGCTCGCGCGAGCTCTGGTCCGTGGCCTACCGCTTCCGCCACGAATCCGCGCGTGCGCGATGGGTGCTCGATGCCGTCGATCGCAGGGTGCTCGACCGCGCAACGGGCGAGGCGAAGCAGGCGCACGTCGGGCCTGCCGACACCCGGCAGCTCGACTTCGCCGAGTTCGACCCCGACGACGAGGCGCTCGCGCCGATCGATTGACCACCGGAGACAAAGGACGTCCCCATGCCCAACACCAACGAACTTGCGATGCTCCAGGCGGCCCGCGCCGCAGGCATCACCTCCCGCGACGAACTGGATGCGGCAGCCATCGCGCACACGCAGGCCATGAACATCGGGCCGGGCGCGCCGCAGCATCGGGTGACCTGAGCCGGCCTGCAGCGGCGACTACAGTTGCACGTCGTATTCGGGAGAAACAGGGGGCAGTGTGCGATTTCCTGACCGGCACGTGACAGTGTCGCTGGAGTCTTTCCGTGCCTGTGGTGCCGACTCAGTGCATCGTCGCCACGGTATACGTGATGACGCCCACGATAATCACCATATAGCCGACGAAAACGCTCACGCCGACCGCCAGCAGCAGCTTCAGCACGTTCACGACCCTGCCCCCGAAGAGGCGCAGCCCGAGCCAGATCGGCACGATCACCTGGAGTGCGAAGCCGGAGTACTGCGCGAACGTCCACGCATGGGCAGCGTAGACGATCGGGCTGACGCCGATCGCATACACGAAGAGATACGTGCCGACGGCATAGAACGCGAACGCGAACGCTTCGGCGAGGTTGAAGCGCGCGCTGCGAAACAGCAGCCATACCGACAGTGCCAACGGGACGGCCAGCAGGAAGCTCGTGACCGCGCTGCGCTGCGTCACGGCGAAGATGTTCTCCATATAGGCCTGGACGAAGCCGTCCGGCATGCCCGCCGGCGTGACCGTCGTCATCTGCGCGCGCATCCAGCTCACGTACGCCTTCTGGTACGTACTGAAGGCGATCAGCGACGCGGCGGCCGCCATCAGTCCGTACGCGATGGGATTGGTGTACTCCCGACGGCGGGTTCCGTCGAAGTAGCCGCGCAGCAGCGACCCGGGGCGGACGAGCAGATCGACGAACGTGTGCAGAAGGCCCTTCTCCAGGTGCAGATAGTGCTGCAGCTCGTGGACGAAGAAGCGGAAGCTAAGGCGCTCGGGGTGCGCGCCCGCGGGGGCGCCATGCGACACGGAATCCATCGTGTTTTCCATCGGGAACAAGTGACCCATGCGTTGCGCCCGCGAGGGCCGGTCGAGTCTAGCTCAATGCATGAGGTACCCCGGGTCGCCGCCCGGTACACGGCCGGAGTAGAAGGTCATGCATCGCGCCATGTCCTTGTTCGGACCACGGACGGACGGGCGGTCGCCCGGGCCGGGCGCTGGCGGCACACTCGGGACGCCACCGGGGAGGGCGATCGGTCACATTTCCGCGCGCGAGCCGGGCGCGTCGTTCGTCATCGTCTCGAAGGACACCGGCTTCGATCCGCTGATCCGGCACCTGAAGGACAGGGGTATCGCGTGCAGGCGCATCGCCGACATTCCCGCTCCGCCAGGCGCGACGCCCGCGATCAAGGCGCCGCCGGTGGCGAAGAAGTCGAAGGCGCTAACAGTGGTTGTACTGCCGGAACCCAACGGCGCGGCGGCGAAGTCGATACGGTCACGGATGAGCGTGCATTGAAGATCGTGGGCTATCTCAAGAAAAGCACGCGCTCGACGAAGACCTCCACGTTGGCCGCCTTCATCGGCGCGCACTTCCAACCCGCGAAGCTCGACGCCGCCGCGATCAAGGCAGTGATTGCCAGCCTGCAGAAGGCGGGCAAGATCGCGATCGCCGGAACGAAGGTGACCTATGCCCTTCGATGACCGACACGCTCGCTGAAAGACAGGCCAGTGTCGAATTGAACTCTGGTTGCAGGCGGCATGAGCCGGCCGCCCTGCGGAGAACCCCAATTCAAGTAATGACTTGGCGCGGCGGGCCGCAGCCCTGATGATTGAGGCACGACGATATACCCGTCATCGCGTATGGAGGCGCAATGCATCACTCAGCTCGTTTTCTCGCCTTGGCCCTCATGACCGCTGCATGCGCGCAGGGCTGCGCATCGGTGAATGCCGACGGTTCTGCACCCGAAGCGGCGCGCTTCGCTGGCGCCTGGAAGGTCGACTGGTGCGACGCCGGCCAACGCGACACGGACTGCGCGACGTTTACCGCCTATCTCGTGCAGGACGGTGACCGTGTCTGCGGAACGCATTACGGCGCGGACGCCCGGCAGAATCGGATGGATGAAGGCGGGATGCCGTCCATCGTCGGCAGCGCGAAGGGCGACACCGCCACGGTGGAGATCCGCAGCGGCCGCAACCACAGCCTGACCCGCGCCCGCCTCGATGCCTCATCCGGTGCCATCCGCTGGACGACGCTGGATATTCCGGAGGCCGCAACCAACGGCGAGCCTGCGTTCGTTCCGGATCGCGATCAGCTGCGCAAGGTCGACGATGCCGCCAGCCGCGAGGTCCTCGCTCAGGTCCGCGACGCGTGCCGCCGGTCGGCGGAACCCTGATTCGTGTAACCACGCTCACCCGTCAAGGAGGACGACATGCCCTACAACGAAGACACGTACGTCTACGACCCGCTCGATCGACAGACGTTCGAGGCCATTGCCTACAACGCCATCGGCCGTGGCAGCGAAACGAATACCTATCCCGCCTACAGGCTGACGCACAGCAGTGGCCAGTCCGGCTGGTCGGTCGGCTTCATGCAGTGGGACTTCGGCCAGCGGGGCCGTGGGCACAAGGTTCCTGAACTGCTCGACGGTTATCAGGCCTCGGCACCGCCGGGCGAGCGATTCACGACCGCGGAAATCGCATCGCTGACGCGGCGCCTGCAAACCGCCGGGCAACAGGGCAATGCCCTTACCGCGGTGGAACGGAGCCGGCTCGACGGCTATCTGCGTTCAGATGCGGGTCGCGCCTTCGTCAACGGGCTCGATCAGGAGCAGATCGCCTACAAGTGGGACAACGTCGGGCGACCGCTCTCCGAGATCGACTGGCTCCAACGCATGCGGCGCGACGATCCCGAGCAGGCGGCCGAGATCGTCGCCATGACCGCGAAACGGTTCAATCAGGGCGAAGCGCGGGGCCGCGAGATGATCCGGCACCTGCAAGGCGGGGAAACGACGGCGACGGAACTCGCCACGTGGGTCGACACCGTCAGCGCACGCGCCCCCGCCAATCGCGCCGCGCTCATTTCGGGGCGGGACAACGCTCTCACGGCGGTGCGCCTGCTCAATGATCTCGAGACCGGCGACGGAGCGATCAGCCGCGCGTGGCGACAGGAAATCCACGGCAACGGAAACGTCGGGCTCTCCGACCGCTTCAGCACAGAGCCCGATGTGCAGTTGTTGGACGCGGTGATGCGCAACCCCGCGGCTGGCCGATCGATCCTGCAAGCGGTCGAAAGCGGCGCACGCCCGGGTCGAGTGCTCATCACCGGCATCAACGAATCCGCACGCGCCGAAATGGCGCGCGTCGAGCTGTCCGCCGCCGGGGAACTGAGCGTGCAGGCGCCGGGCGGGCCTCGCTCGGTTCTCACCGAAGAAGGTTGGGAAGCACGTCCCCAACGGCAACGTGAGCAGCGGCCCACGCGCAACGTGCCCGCTGGGCAGGCGGTGGACGGCGCTCCAGCGGGAGAGGCCCCGCATCCGCCTGCCGGGCAGGCGCCGCGTGCACACCTGAGCCGCGAGGATGCCGCGTTGCTCGATCAGGTTCGGGACGGCGTGGCGCGGTTGGACAGGGCGCACGGCCGGCAGCCCGATGCGCGCAGCGAATCCATGTCCTATGCCTTGTTGGGATTGGCGAAGGCGAATGGCCTTACATCGGTGGACCACGTCGTCGTCAGCACCGAGGGCCCGAACGTCCGCCGCGGCGAGCATGTGTTTGTCGTGCAAGGCGGTCTGAGCGACCCGGCGAACCGCGTGGCCCACATGAAGACCGCAGACGCCATGCAGGCGGAACCGATCGAGGTGCTCAAGCGTTTGGAAGCGCTCGATCCCGCAGCGAGACAAACGCAACAGCTGGCAGAGCAGCAGAGACAAGCGCAGGCACCGCACGCGCACCGAATTGGGTGACGCTGGACGAGATGCGCACATGGCCTTCGCGGTCTCTTTACCGCTTGCCTCGATATCGTGCCGACTCATTCGATGCGATGCGCATGTCGAACTGCACTCCGGCCTGCCCTGCATCGCCACGCCGGGTCGCATCGAGTATCCGTAGCCAGAAAAGGAATTGTCCCCATGCGCAAGGCTTCGTCGTGGTTCTCCAGTTCGTTGTCGGCCGCTGTTCTCGGTGCCGCGTTCCTGCTGCCCGCGGCGGCACAGGCCGCCTGCCCGGGCTTGGGTGCCACGAAGCTGTACGGCGACTGCTCGCCGCGTGGCAGCTATTGCGAGAAGCACGTGGTCGTCGGCCTGACGAACGACTTCTACGGGCGCAAGGGCTACGTCGCCGACATCTACCGTCGCAATAACCAGGGCTGGTACTTCGTCACCTCGATGACGGCCGTCTGCAGCGCCTGGTGACCTGTAGGTCGGGCGGGGCCGAGCGCACTCGTTGCTCGGCCTGTTCGGCAGCAGGAACAATCGACTTCGTCGGAAACAGGGTCTTGGGAAAGGACCAGGCGGCCGTTTCCGGAGCCAGCGCCGCAAGGTCGCACCCGGCCGCACGCGCATCGCGCAGCGTGACCCCATCTCGCCGGCCCGGTCGTTGAAGATTCGACCTAAAGCGAGAAACGTTCCATGCCCAGCCACCGTCACTTCATGTCGTCCGCCCCGCTGCGCTCCGGCGGCCTTCTGGCGCTGCTGCTGCTCGCTACTGCAGGCTGCACTCGACAGTCCTCGCCGGGGCAGTCCGAGTCGTCCGGCGGCACACTGGTGACCGTCTCCGCGCAGGCCGAGGCGCGGCAGGCACCGGACATGGCGATGCTCTCGACCGGGGTGGTGTCGCTGGCGCCCGATGCGAACAGCGCGATACGCCGCAACGCGGAGCAGATGGCGCGGGTGGTGGCGTCGATCGAAGGCGCCGGCATCGCCGCGAAGGACGTGCAGACCAGTGGCGTCAGCCTCAACCCCGACTACGCCTACGTCGCCAACCGCCCGCCGCGCATCAAGGGCTACTACGCGTCCAATACGGTGAACGTCACCGTGCGCGACATCGGGCGGCTGGGCGAGATCCTCGACGCGCTGGTGGCCACGGGCGCCAACCAGATCAACGGGCCGATGTTCGACATCGAGGACAAGGACGCGGTGCTCGACAAGGCGCGCGAGAAGGCGCTGGCCAAGGCCCGTGCCCGCGCCGATGCGTACGCGAAGCGCCTGGGCCTGCGGGTGACGCGCATCGTCAGCATCGACGAGACGGGCGGCCGCGGTGTCCCGCAGCCCATGCTCGGCCGCGGCGCGATCGTCGAGCAGGCGGCGGCCGCCGACGCGAGCGCGCCGATCGCGCCCGGCGAGAACGTGCTCTCCGTGACGCTGGACGTGGTCTACGAGCTCGAGAAGTAGGACTGGCCGGTCCCTCACACGTGCCTACAAGCCCCGTTGCGACGCGCCTCGGGCGGCAGCGGGAAACGCCGGTCGGCGTCGTGGTCGCGGGGAAAGACGTCGCAGCGGCTTCCCGCTTTCGGGAAGCTCGAATGCGCTACCTGCATCCGTCGCCGGCCGTACCTACCGGCCCGCACGCCGCACCACGTATCGCACCATTCGCCACGGCCCGAACCAGATCGCGGCCGACGCGAGGGCGATGGCAGCGCCGATGATCGTCGGGATCAGCGCGCCGAAGGTGTAGGCCATGCCCAGCGCGAAGCCCAGCAGGTACTCGATGCGGTAGACACGCACGAACAGGCCGGACAGCGCGATGCCGAGCAGCACGTAGCCGGCGATGTCGCTGCGGCCGGCGGCGAAGGCGGCCGACATCGCGATGCCTGCGCACATTGCCGCGGCCAGTCGCAGCAGTGCTGCAGGCTGCAGGCGCCAGCTGCCGCCCGAGGAATGCACTAGCCGGGCCGATGCGAACCATGCGATCGCGGGCAGCACCAGAAGGCCCCAGCCGTTCCACATCGCGGGCATCGACGGGTCGCCCAGCATGTGGTGGCTCACGATGCCGCCGTGGGTCGCCTCCCACGCCAGATGCGCGGCTTCCGCGATCGCAACGACGGCGGTGACCGCGAGGCGGCCCGCGATGGGCGCGGGAACGCGGACAGGGTCTTGGGCGAGGGCGTGCATGGTCGGCTCCGATGCGTGCGCAGCGCACGTGCACTGCGATCCTGCAGCGTTGTACGCGGCGCGACGCGGAACGGCCTGTGCCGGAAGCCGGGGCCGCGCTCGGCTCGCCTTCGTGCACCACGATGTCCTGCGTAGACGGCTACGTCAGCTGCATGAGCAGAACCGGCGTTCCGATAGCTGGCAAGGATCGATGAGCTGCCGCCACGAGCTCAAGCCGGCGTCGCCCGGGCGGATTGCACCGAAATCGATGTCGACGTCCGGGCCCGCGACGCCTTCGCAGCGGCCGACCGTCGGTCGCCAGCGACCCGCCAATGCGTGCCTAGACTCGTCCGAACCGCAACGGAGCAGATGCATGGCGACCCTGGTGATCACGCCGGCGGCAGTGTCGGCGGAGCGGCGCTTCTACTCGGGAATGGCGCTGGCGATCCTGCTGGCGGTGCTCGTCGGCTTCTCGCGCACCTTCTTCCTGCGCCCGCTGTTTCCCGACGCGGCATCGCCCCACGAGACGATCTTCTACGTGCACGGCGCGGTCGCCACCGCGTGGCTGCTGCTGTTCGTCGTGCAGACGCGGCTGGTGGCGACGGGCCGCACGCGCCTTCACCGGCGCATGGGCGTGTTCGGTGCGGGGCTGGCCGCGCTGATGGTGGTGCTCGGCCTATGGGGCGCGCTGACCGCGGCATCGCGTGCCACCGGCTTCGTCGGCGTCCCCGTGCCGCCGCTGCGTTTCCTCGTCGTACCGCTGTTCGACGTCGCGCTGTTCGGGCTGTTCGTCGCGCTCGCGATCGTGCGTCGCCGCGACCTGCCCGCGCACAAGCGCTGGATGCTGCTCGGCACGATCAACTTTTTGCCGGCCGCGATCGCGCGCTGGCCCGGCGTGGCCGGTGGCGGGCCGCTCGCCTTCCTCGCGCTCACCGACCTCTTCATCGTCGCGCTCGCCCTGCACGACCTGCGCTCGCGCCGCCGCCTGCACCCGGTGACGCTCGGGGGCGGCCTGCTGCTGATCGCCTCGCAGCCGGGGCGCCTCGCACTGTCGGGCACCGATGCATGGCTCGCGTTCGCGCAGTGGGCGACGCGCGGGGTCGCATAGCGGAGGCTGCACGCTCGACGCCAACGGGCCTCAAGCGATGTGCTGAAACGCGCTCGGAAACGGGGCCGCCACGCACAGGCGCCGATGGGGGCGTGCGAGGGCCGGGCACGTCGATTCACCGTTGCAGCGATCTCGCATGCCACGCAACCTGAAGTTCGGCTCACGTTCCACGCATGACGGCTTCCCTAACCTTGCGACAGGTTGGAATGGGACGCTCGCATGGTCTTCCGCGTATCCGTGGTGCTGCTCGCGCTCCTTGTCGTCTCCGCGATCGCTGCACCCGAAGCATTCGGCGACGCCAGCACGCGGCTGCAGGCGCTGACGCTCGGATGGGCCGGCTGGCTGTATCTGGTGATCGTGTTCGCCGTGCTGGTGTTCCTGCTGTGGGTCGGCCTCGGGCGGCTGGGGACGCTGCGCATCGGCGGCGAGGATGCCGAGCCGCATTTCTCGGCAGGCAGCTGGTTCGCGATGCTGTTCTCGGCCGGTATGGGCATCGGGGTGGTGTTCTGGGGCGCGGCCGAGCCGCTGTCGCACTTCCTCGCGCCGCCGGAGGGCCTCACGGCGGCGACGCCCGAGGCCGCGGCGGCGGCGATGCGCTACAGCTTCTTCCACTGGGGCCTGCACCCGTGGGCGATCTACGCACTGATGGGCCTGGGCATCGCGTGGTTCCAGCACAACCGCGGGCGACGCGGGCTGGCCAGCGACCTGCTCGAGCCGCTGGCGGGACGGCATGGCGGCGCGACGCGCATCGTCGACATCTTCGCCGTGGTCGCGACCGCGATCGGCGTGGCGACCACGCTCGGGCTGGGCGCCGCGCAGATCGCCGCCGGCCTCGGCGACCTCACCGGCGTGCCCACCGGCGTGTCGACGCAGATCGCTGTGATCGCCGTCGCCTTCGTGCTGTACATGGCGTCGTCGGCGAGTGGCCTGTCGCGCGGCATCAAGTGGCTTTCGAACATCAACCTCGCCGCGGCCTTGCTCGCGCTCGTGCTGGTACTCGGCCCCACCGCCTTCCTGTTCGAGACGCTGACCACGACACTGGGCAGCTATCTCGACGCGCTGCCGCGCATGAGCCTGCGCATGACGCCGTTCTCGCAGCGTACCTGGGTGGGCGAGTGGACCGTCTTCTACTGGGCCTGTTGGATCTCGTGGGCGCCGTTCGTGGGCGCATTCTTCGCACGCATCTCCTACGGCCGCACCGTGCGCCAGTTCGTCGCAGGCGTGGTGCTCGCGCCGGCGATGGTGAGCTTCCTGTGGTTCGCGACCTTCGGCGGCACCGCGCTTCACCAGCAGATGTTCGGCGGAGTGGACCTCGCCGGCGCGTTGTCAGCCGGCTACGAGCACGTGCTGTTCGCGATGTTCGATGGCATGCCAGCGACGACCCTGCTGTCCTGGGCCGCGGTAGTGCTGCTGGCGGGCTTCTTCGTGACCTCCGCCGATTCCGCGACGCTGGTGCTGGCGCAGATGTCGAGCGGGCACGCGGGCGACCCCGGCTTCGCCCGCAAGCTCACCTGGGGTTTGCTTCAGGCCGCAATCGCCGCGGCCCTGCTGCTGGCCGGCGGGCTGGAGGCGCTGCAGGCTGTGGTGATCGTCGCGGCGCTGCCGTTCGCGCTGTTGCTGGTAGCGGTGATCGTCTCCCTGCACCGCGCGCTCGCGGATGACCTCATCGCGCGCGACCGCGAGGCCCGCGAGTTGCTGAGCGCGGAACGGCGATGGCTGGCGCGGGAGCGCGCGGCGCCGGAGAGCCCTCGCGAAAAGCCCTGACTGTCGAAACAGGCTGGCTACTCCCGGTAGCGTCTTCCGCTCCAACCTCAAGTCGCCGGCCCGGATGCCGATACCCACCTCTAGAGCCTCGAACGTGGGACGCCGGGCACGAACAGGCCCGATGGCCCATGACCCGGGGGGCGGGGTAAGGCAGGATGGCCGGCAGCATTGCGAATGGGCGTCGATGCCTTCACGGCGCGGCAGGCGGGATGCCTGCCCACGACGGCGGATCTTCCGGAGGCGACATGACGCGTGGTCCGCAGCACCCCAAGCTTTCGCGCCGCGGCGGCTGGACGCTGCTCGAGCTGATGCTAGGCCTTGCGGTGATGGGTGTGTTGACCATGATCGCCAGCAGTGCATATACGTCGGCGGTCGAAAAGGGACGAGTAGGGAAGGCGAAGGCCGACATCGCAGAGTTCGATGTGTTGATCGAGCGCTACCTCACCGTTCACCGTGACTATCCCACGTCGCTTGACCAGTTCAATTACGACGGACGCCTCGACCCCTGGGGGAATCCCTACCACTACACGTTGCTGGCCGGCATCAAAGGCAGCAAGGGCAGTGCGCGCAAGGACCACAAGCTCAATCCGCTCAATTCCGACTTCGACCTGTTCAGCGCGGGCCGCAACGGCGTGTTCAAGACGCAGATCAGCCAGAAGGACAGCCTGGACGACGTGATCCGCGCACGCGCCGGCAGCTACATCGGGCTGGCCGAGGACTTCTGACCGCATGGGCAGGCCCGCGGGGCTCCGCATCGAAGGCACGTGGCTGAGAAGCCGGCTGGCGCGGCGCATCTTCCTGATGTTCTGCGCGATGGCCTTCGTGCCGGCGGTGCTGGTGTTCTGGCTGACCTGGCGGCAGGCCGATCGCGTCGTCGACAGCTCGGAGCAGCGCAGCCTGCGGGCCGAAACGCGCTTCGTCGCATTCACGCTGCTGAGCCGCCTGCAGACGGCGGAAGCGCTGCTGGCGCGCATCGCCGTGTCAGACAGCAGCACCTTGCCCGACGACGTGCGCGTGTTCGATGCGGTCACGCATCGCGCACAGGCCGCGGGTGTCGACGCGGCCACGCAGCCGCGCCTGCGCGTATGGACCGATCCCGCCACGCGCCTCACCCGCGTGGTGCTGCGGGCGGTGCGCACCGATGCCGACGGTTCGATACGCATCTCCGAAGGCGTGCTGTCGCCGCACTACCTGTGGCACCCCGACGAGGACGTCGTCGAGGGCACGCGCGTCTGCGTGCATGCGGGTGGGCAGTCGCTGGGCTGCGCCGGTAGCGTCGATGCCCCGGCGCGCATGCTGCGGGCTTCCTGGGACCTCGACCTGCACCAGTTCGGCGCGCAGCCGTGGCGCTTCGACGCGGTGCGCGAATCGACGTCGAACGCCGCCACGCGCCTGTACGCCTTCGCGCTGCTGGCCGCCGGCGTCCTGCTGATGGCGATGCTGATGAGCCTGGTGCAGATACGCCGCACGCTGGTGCCGCTGGAAGCGCTGATCGATCGCATCCGCACCTTCTCCGGCTCGCGTGCGTCGACGCCGCGTCGGCCCCCCGACGAACTCGCGGCCCTGTCGGCCACCTTCGACGAGATGCAGCAGCGCATCGGCGGGCAGCTCGCGCGGCTGCACGGGCTGTCGGAGGTGGACAGCGGCATCGTCTCGCGCGAAGCGCTGGACGAGCTGCTCGCGCGTGTCGCCGGGCAATTGCGCGCGCTGCCCGGCATCGCCGACGCGGCGATCGTGGTCGAGCCCTCGGCCGGCAACGCGCCCGGCGTGCATCCGGCCGATGCGCCGGGCCGCGTCCTGGATCGCGAGCGCGTGGTGCGCCTGCTCGCCGATGCCGCGGCCGATCCCCACGATGGGCACTGGCACCGCGTCCCGCACGAGGGCAAGGACGGCATCGACGCGCGTGCGCACCGCCTGCGCATCGGTGCACCGCACGAGCCGCAGGCGCTGGTGCTCCTCGTCGCCGACGACGCGCACGGGCCCGAGGCCGAAACCCTTGACGCCGCGCGCCAGCTCGCCGACCGCGTCGCGATCGCGCTGGCACTCGAGGCGCGCGAGCGCCGGCTGGTGCACCAGTCCCGGCACGACGCGCTGACCGGGCTGCCGAACCGGCTCGCCGCCACCGAAACGCTGGATGCGGCGATCGCGACGGCGGGCGGCGCATTCGCGGTGGTGTTCATGGACCTCGACCGCTTCAAGTCCGTCAACGATGGCCTCGGCCATGCGCTGGGCGATGGTCTGCTGGTGGAAGTGGCCGCGCGTCTGCGCGGCGCGCTGCGGCCGGGCGACATGGTGGCGCGCTTCGGCGGCGACGAATTCGTGCTGCTGCTGCATGCCGTCGAACATGCCGAGCAGCTCGACGCGATCCGTGCGCGCATCGACGAGGCCTTCGCGTTGCCCGTCTCGCTGGGCGACCACGTGATGTCGGTGCGCTACAGCGCGGGCGTCGCCTTCCATCCCGCCGACGGCACTAGCGCGCACGACCTCGTGCGCAAGGCCGACGTGGCGATGTATCGCGCCAAGCAGGACGGCGGCGGGCGTTTCGCGCTGTATTCCGACGGCATGAACGAGGCCGCGCGCGAGGAGGTCGAGCTGGTGGCCGCGCTGCGCATCGCGCTCGCCGCCGACGCGCTCGACGTGCATTACCAGCCGCGCATCGACGCGCGCGACGGCGGCTGGGCCGGCATGGAGGCGCTGGTGCGCTGGCAGCATCCGCAGCGTGGCTGGATCCCGCCCGCGCGCTTCGTGCCGCTGGCCGAGCGCCATGGCCTGATCGACGCGCTCGGCGCCTTCGTGCTGCGTGCCACCTGCCGGCGCATCGCCGCGTGGCGCGCGCAGGGCCTGGAGCCCGGCCGCGTCGCGGTCAACGTATCCAGTGAGCAATTGCGCGCGGGCACGCTGGTCGACGAGATCGGCCGCGTGCTGCAGGAGACCGGCGTGGGCTGGTCCGACCTCGAGATCGAGATCACCGAATCGCTGCTGATCGCGGACGTCGACGGCAGCGCGCGCCAGTTGCAGGCGCTGCGCGAGCGCGGCGTGTCGGTGGCGATCGACGACTTCGGCACCGGCTACAGCGCGCTCGCCTACCTCGCGCGCCTGCCGCTGGACACCATCAAGATCGACCGTGCGTTCGTGATCGCGCTGGACGAGCCGGGTACGGCGCCCGTGGTGCGCTCGATCCTCGCGCTCGCCTCGACGCTGGGCAAGCACGTGGTGACCGAGGGCGTGGAGACGCAGTCGCAGCTGCACGTGATGCAGGGCTGGGGCTGCGATGTCTTCCAGGGCTACCTGTTCCATCGCCCGATGCCCGCGGACGACATTCGCGACCTGCTGGTCGCGCGCCGTGCCGGGGCGGCGGCGCTTCCGTCGGGCGACTGAGCGGCAGAATCCGGCCGCGTGTCGTGGCCCCCGGGCAACTCGAGTTCGGCAGGCGGCAGCCGTATCACCCGCGCTCCCCACCGAGGATGCCGGCACGCACGCCAAGCGGCCGTGCGCGACCGCGCGGCTTCCGGCTAGCATCAGGCTTCTTTCCACGGCGCATGGAACGCCATGAGGGACGAAGCCGGCATCGGCAATGGACGGGATCGCGGCGAGGTCGAGATCGCGCTGGCGCGGTTCGCGCTGATGCTGGCGCGGCCCGTGGACGCCGGCGGCGCGCCGATGGATGCGGCATCGATCGTGCAGGCCGCGCACGCGCTCGCGGCGCGTGTCGAACCGGCCGAGGGTGCGGCGATGCTCGAACGGCTGTGCACGATCGCGCGTTCGCTCGCCGGCGTGAAGATCGACGTCGATGGGGGCGCCAGCCACGCGCTGTCATGGCAGGTCGGCGCGGGCGTCTCCCGTCAGCCCTCGCTGCGCTAGCCGCCTCAGCCGATGACCTGGATCTCCGAGATCAGCTGCGCGACGAACTCGCGCGGCACCACGGCCGCCTTCGCGCGCCGCAACGGGTAGCCCAGGCGCTGCGACCCGCGCACGTCGTCCAGCAGCGCGCGGCCGACGTAGCAGCCGTCGCGCGGCAGCGCGCGCCGGTCGTCGGGACATGCGTGCACCAGCATGTGGCCGTCGACGCGGCGATAGACCTCTACGGGGACCGGCTCGGCCACCGGTGTGCGTCGCTGCGCAACACGCGGGTCAGCTATCGCCGTCCTCCATCGCGAAATCCCCGGCGGCCGCCAGGGCCTGCCAGTCGGGACCGCGGATGCAGGCGAAGCCGTCGCGTTCGAGCGCTTCGATGACTTCGGGCGTGAAGGCGTCGAGGTCGATGTCGCAGACGGCAGTGAAGGCCAGGCCATCGCGTCGCGACGCGAGTGGCGGCTCGAATATGGCAGGTGCGACCACCAGCGCACTGTCCGTGCGCCGGAAAACGAGGAATTCCATCGAAGGTTCAACCGAGTGCCGTGAATGGCGCGGAATCCGCTTGCGCGGAGCATCTCGGTCGTAAGCTGGGGCGCTAGGAACAGCCCACGTGACAGAAGTCCCGAGGGAATCGGCCGCTCGGGTCTGCGCCTCCTCCGGAGTTCGTCGCTTCGCTTGGTGTGGCGCGGGAAGCAGTTGGCAGCCTAGCACCGCCGGGGTGACCATGCCGGCACGACCGCAAATGTGGATCCCGCGCCGCGTCGTGCAGCGATTGAATGACGGCCGCGGCAGCCGCACGCTCTTGATTCGCGTCGAGCGAGGCAGCCGCCGGCGTTCGCGCCGCATCCCATGCCAGCCGAGGAGACCGCCATGTCCACGCCCATTCGCATCGATTTCGTGTCCGACGTGGTCTGCCCTTGGTGCGCGATCGGACTTGCGGCGCTGGAGCAGGCGATCGCCCGCGTGGGCGACGACGTCGCCGTCGAGCTGCACGTGCAGCCCTTCGAGCTCAATCCCGACATGGCACCCCGGGGCGAGGGCATCGACGAGCACATCGGGCGCAAGTACGGGCTAACCGCCGCTCGGATGGAGGAGAACCGTGCGCGGTTGCGCGAGCGCGGCGCGGCGGTCGGCGTCGATTTCGCGATGGGCGCGCGCTCGCGCATCTACAACACCTTCGATGCGCACCGCCTGCTGCACTGGGCCGGGCAGGAAGGCCGCCAGCTGCCGCTCAAGCGCGCACTGCTGCACGCCTACTTCACCGACGGCGAGGACGTGAGCGATCGCGACGTGCTGGTGCGCATCGCGAGGGGCGTGGGGCTGTCCGGCGAGCGCGCCGCGGCGATCCTCGCATCGGGCGAATTCGCCGAGGATGTGCGCGCCGACGAGCAGGGCTTCCTGCGTGCTGGCATCAGTTCGGTGCCGGCGATCATCTTCGAGCGGCAGTACCTCGTGTCCGGCGGGCAGCCGGTCGAGGTGTTCGAGAGCGTGCTGCGGCAGGTGGCCTCGCAGAAGCGGGGCGAGGGCTGAGGTCGCGCAAGGCGACGCCGCACGGCGGCTTCACGTACGGCCGGCGTCCATCACGCTACTGAGGCGGGCCGATCCATGAGCGTCGACGATGCACCCGATGTGGATGGTCCGCGCCGAACGCGGGCGCCTGTACGACGAGTTCCTCCGCCACGGCGTGGCGGCGCTGGGCTGGACCGCGCTCGCACGGTTGGTCGCCGCCGCAGGCAGCCGGCAGGCGCTGCTGGACATGTGCGCCGCCGCCGAGCCGGCACGGCGCCGCAGCGCGATCGTGTCGGGCGCCTCGCAGGTGTGGCGCTTCGTCCACGACGTAGACGAGGGCGACCGGGTGGTGACGTACTCGCCGCAGCGTCGCTGCTATCGCGTCGGCCGCATCACCGGGCCGGCGCGTCATCACCCCGAATGGATCGATCTCGGAATGCCGCTGGCGCGCCGCGTCGACTGGCATCCGCGCGAGGTCCCGCGCGATGCATTGCCCCCCGGCACGCGCAACAGCCTCGGGCCGACGCTGACGCTGTTCCGGGTATCGCCGGGCGCGGCGCGGCAGCTGGTCCTGCGCCTGGACGACTGAGGCCCGCATCGCTGAACGGTCGAGCACGTGGCCTGCGATGCCGTGCGCGCGGCGTCGACTAGACTTCGCGCATGAGAAATCCGCTACAGGACCAGCTGCTCAAGGCCGGGCTGGTGAAGAAGTCGCAGGTGGCGCAGGTCGCGCGCGAGCAGGCCAAGCAGCGCCAGGGCAAGGCGCCTGCCGCGCCCAGCGAGCAGCAGCTCGAGGCCGAGCGTGCGCGCGCCGAGCGCGTGGAACGCGACCGCGCGCTCGCGGCCGAGCAGAAGGCGCAGGCGCAACTGCGCGAGCAGCGCGCGCAGGCGCGGCAGATCGTCGACACCCAGCGCGTGCGCGCGTCAGGCGAGATCGAATACCGCTTCGTCGACGGCGATGCGATCCGCACGCTGCTGGTCGACGCCGCCCAGCGCACGCAGCTCGCGAGCGGCGCATTGGTGATCGCGCGCCTCGACGACGGCCACGTGCTGCTGCCGCGCGCGGCGGCGGAGAAGGTGCGTGCGCGCGAGCCGGCCATGATCGTGCTCGACCATGCCGCCACGCCCGCGGGGCCGGCATCGGACGACGATGACTACTACGCGCAGTTCAAGGTGCCGGACGACCTGATCTGGTGACGCGCATCGGCAGGCACGCGTCACGTCGTCGTGCGTCGTGCGGGTCCCGGCGCGGGTGCAACGGTGCATGTCCCGCCGTCCCTTGAAAACCGGCGCGCACGACCGGACCTCGACAACGTGAGCGATCGCCCCGACCCACGTCCCGTGCCGCCCGAGAAGCCGCTGCCGAGCGACTGCTGCGGCGGTGGCTGCGCCGTCTGCGTCAACGACGCCTACGAGGACGAGCGCGAGGACTACGAGGCGCGCCTCGCGGCCTGGCTGCAGCGGCATCCGGAGGCCGATCCAGCGGGCTGAGGCCCGACCGGCACGGCGGTGTGATATCCCGCCTCCACCGGCGAATCATGTCGGTACAGGGCGCCGATGCGCCGCTACCGGAAGGGTCATGGAGATCGCGGCGCAGCTGAAGGACGCCACCACGCAACGGGAGTTCGCCGACTTGCTCGAGCGCAACCGCGGCCTCGTGTTCAAGGTGGCCAATGGCTACGGCCGCGACGCCGAGGACCGCGCCGACCTCGCGCAGGAGATCGCCGCGCAGCTCTGGCGCGCGTGGCCGGCCTACGATCCGTCGCGCCCGCTTGCGACGTGGATGTACCGCATCGCGCTGAACGTCGCGATTTCGCACCTGCGGGGGCGCAGCCGGCACGACGCCCACCACGTTCCGCTGGACGAGTCGCACGAGGCCATCGAAGGCGCGGCGGACGACGCGGAAGCCGATCGCCTGCGAGCCCTGCAGCAGCTGATCGCCCGGCTCGATGCGCTGGACCGCGCGCTTCTGCTGCTCTATCTCGACGAGCGCAGCCACCGCCAGATCGCCGAGATCCTCGGCCTGACCGAAACCAACGTCGCCACCCGCATCGGCCGCCTCAAGCAGCGGCTCCGCGACCGGATGTGCCCGAAGGAGGGCTGAGATGAACGCCGATACCGAATTCGACACGCTGCGCCGCGAGTGGCGCGAGATGCAGGACAGGCTCGCAGCGCAGCAGGCGTTGAACCTGCAGTTGCTCACCGAGAACCGGATCGAACGCGCGCGTTCGCGCCTGCGCCCGCTGCTGGCGGGGCAGGTGCTGCAGGTGATGGTCGGCGGCCTGTGCACGGTGTTCTTCGCGCGCTTCTGGATCGCGCACATGGACGAGTGGCGCGCGCTCGTGTCGGGCCTGCTGATGCACGGCTGGAGCGTCGCGCTGCTGCTGTCGGCGGTGGTCGAGATCCTGCTGGTGCTGCGGATCAACTATGCGCAGCCGGTGTTGACCATCCAGAAATACCTGGGCGTGCTGCAGTTCTGGCGCACGCGTCGCGCACCGCTGCTCGGCCTCGCCTTCTGGGTGCTGTGGCTGCCGCTCATGGAAGTGCTGCTCAAGTACTTCACCGGCGCCGACGTCGCCGCGGGCTTCCTGTGGGCGAACGTGGCCGTGGGCGTCGTCGGCTTCGTCGCCACGCTCTGGATGTTCCGGCGCCTGCAGCGGCGCGGGCACCGCATCGTCGATGCGATCGATGCCGACAACCGCGGTTGCGGCATCGATGGAGCCACGGCGCTGCTGGCGGACATACGGCGGTTCGAGGCGGGTTGATCGGAAGACGATCTATTGCGCGCACGACGTTCGCTGTCCTGCAGGCCTGTTCGCATCAGGGCGGGGCCCGCTGCAGAATCGCGCTATCGGTCCGCGTGCATGCAGGTGAGTCCCGCCGGCGCACGCGATAAACGCTTGCATGAGGCCCACGATGCTCCGATCGCTCTGCCTGTCCCTCGCGCTGATGCTTCCCGTCTCCAGCGCCCTCGCCGCCGAGCCCGCGGCCGATCCCTACGCCCAGGGGCGCGCGCTCGTCGGCGACATCCAGCGCATCGTGACGCCGAACGGCGTGCAGGAGACGTTCGAGGTCACGCTGGGCGGTGCGCGCCAGGTGGTGAACGTGCGCGGCGCCGACCGCGACAACCCGATCCTGCTGTTCGTCCATGGCGGGCCGGGCGCGGTGGAGATGCCGGTGGCCTGGTCGTTCCAGCGCCCGTGGGAGGACTTCTTCACGGTCGTGCAGTGGGACCAGCGCGGCGCGGGGCGCTCGTTCCCGCTCAACGACCCGAAGGCGCTCGCGCCAACGCTGAAGCCCGAGCGCTATCGCGACGATGCGATCGAGCTGATCGAGCAGCTGCGTGCGCGCTACGGCCAGCGCAAGGTGTTCGTGCTGGGGCACAGCTGGGGCTCGATCGTCGGCCTGATGGTGGCGATGAAGCGCCCGGACCTGCTGCATGCCTACATCGGCATGGGGCAGGTGATCGACTTCCGCGAGAACGAGCGACAGGGTTATGCATGGGTGCTCGACCGCGCGCGCGCCGACGGCAATGCCGAAGCGGTGAAGGCGCTCGAGGCACTGGCGCCGTATCCGGGCGAGGGCGCGTTCGCCATCGACAAGATGAGCACGCAGCGCCTGTGGTCGATCCATTACGGCGGGCTCGCCGCCGGCCGCGACAATGCAGACTTCTACTTCCGCGCGCCGCGACTCTCGCCCGAGTACACGCCCGCCGACGTCAAGGCGTGGGGCGATGGCAGCGCGTTCACCATCACCACGATGTTCCCGCAGCTCTCGGACGTGACGTTTGCCGGCGTGACGCGGCTCGACGTTCCGGTGGTGATGCTGCTGGGGCGGCAGGACTACACCACGCCCTCGTCGATTACCGAGGCGTGGATGGCGCGGCTGCAGGCGCCGTCGAAGGCGGTGGTGTTCTTCGAGCATTCGGCGCACCTGCCGATGGTCGAGCAGCCCGGCCTCGTGCTGCAGGCGCTGGTCGACCGCGTGCGGCCGCTCGCGCGGCCGCGTTGACGGGGCCGTCGCGGCACAACCGCGGCAAGCGGTCCGCAGCGATCCACGGCCGTTGATCCCGCGTCCCGGCGCGGCGTGGACACTGTCGGAAGACCGCACCGGGCTTCGTGATGATTCCGCTTTCCGTCCTCGACCTCGCCCCGATCGCCGAAGGCAGCGATGCCGCGCAGGCCTTCGCCAACATGCGCGCGCTCGCGCAGCATGCCGAGAAGCTCGGTTATCGCCGCTACTGGCTGGCCGAGCACCACAACATGCCGGGCATCGCGAGCGCGGCGACGTCGGTGCTGATCGGACATGTCGCCGGTGCGACGTCGACCATCCGCGTGGGCGCGGGCGGCGTGATGCTGCCCAACCACGCGCCGCTGCAGGTGGCCGAGCAGTTCGGCACGCTGGCGACGCTGTATCCGGGCCGCATCGACCTGGGCCTCGGCCGCGCGCCGGGCACCGACGTGGCGGCCACGCGCGCGTTGCGCCGCTACTACGCGGGCGCGGACGAATTCCCGGCCGACGTGGTCGAGCTGCTCGGCTATTTCGAGCCGGCGCGCCCCGGCCAGGCGGTGCAGGCGGTGCCCGGCGCGGGCGTGGAGGTCGAGCCGTGGATCCTCGGCTCCAGCCTGTTCGGCGCGCAGCTCGCGGCGAAGCTGGGCCTGCGCTACGCGTTCGCCTCGCACTTCGCGCCGGCCGCGCTGGAGGAAGCGCTGGCGGTGTATCGCGCGCGCTTCGAGCCGTCGAAATACCTGCAGGCGCCACACGTGATGCTCGCGCTCAACATCGTCTGCGCCGACACCGATGCCGAGGCGCGGCGCCTGTTCACCACGCAGCAGCAGGCCTTCGTCAACCTGCGCCGCGGCCGGCCCGGGCTGGTGCCGCCGCCGCTGGAATCGGGCGACGCCATCGACCGCTTCTGCGATCCGCTGGAGAAGGCGGGCATCGCACAGGCGCTGGCGTGCTCGGCCGTCGGCGCGCCCGATACGGTGGCGGCCTGGGTGCGCGATTTCGTCGCGCGCCACCGGCCCGAGGAGCTCATCGTGACGGCGAACATCCACGACCCCGCCGCGCGCTTGCGTTCCTACGCGTTGGCGGTGCAGTCGATCGCACAGCACTGACACGCCTGCGGTCGGTGTCACGCAGTCGTGCCGCAGCGGCGCAGGTTGGGCCGGCAACCGCTCGCCCGCGACGAGCCGACGGCACCCACCGATCGGCGTCCGAGCCTGCGGGCCCCACGCATTCCCCCGGGAATGCATCGCAAATTCAGCCTGGGCTCCGCCAGGCGCCACGGAATCGCCATGAACCGCTCGAATCGCGTCGATACGTCTTACGGTCCGTCGATGATCAGGGCGGATCCCCGTGGTGGAGACCGCGCGGCCGGGCGGGCATTCGGCACACCCGAGCCGGTCCATTCCTCGACGGACATCGGCGGCATCCGGAGCGAACCCGCCGGATCGGAAAAGAGCCTTCCTGCGCGGCAGCCCAAGCGCTGAGGTCTTCGGTCCGAGCGCAGGAACGAAACGGAGCGCGAGTTCCGTTTTCGCAGGGGCTGCGTGCGACAGCGGATCGAGGTGTGCGCAGGGTGCTTCGGTCGACGGTCGTCCCATCCCCGTAACATCGGGCGGCGCAGCGTGACCTCCATCGGTGGCCGCCCGCCGCCGACAAGGATCGGACCATGGACACCCCGGCGTGCGACATCGGCGATACCGCGACACAGGCGCGGCTGGACGAAGCGCAATGGCACTGCGCCACCAATGAAGGCTGGCGCCATCCGCCCGAGCCCTTGGACAGGGCACCGCCGGCCGCATTGGCGCCTGCCCTGGCGTTGGGGTCCTTCGGCAACGTCGTCGACATGCTGCAGTGGCGCGCCGTGCGCAGGCCCGGCCGGGCGAGCGGCCGGGGCTGAAGCCCGCTGCATCGCAGGCGCCGGTCTGGTTTATGGTCGCTCCAGTCTTCAAGGAGCGACTCCATGGCCTCGCCATCGCAGGATCTCGAACTCTTCGTGCGCGATGCGCTGCTGCGCGGGCAACCGCGCGCGGCCATCGATGCGGCGCTCGTGCAGGCGGGGTGGTCGCCGCAGCAGACGCGCAGCGTGCTCGACGCCTATGCCGACGTCGACTTCCCCGTGCCGGTGCCGCGCCCGCGCGCCTCGCTGTCGGCGCGCGAGGCCTTCGCCTATCTGGTGATGTTCGCGACGCTGTACTTCGGCGCGTGGAACCTGGGCAGCCTGCTGTTCGACCTGATCAACCGTACCTGGCCGGATCCGGCGTTGAACCAGTACGTGTTCCGTTCGACCGACGGCTCGATCCGCTGGGCCATGGCCGCGCTGATCATCGCGTTCCCGGTGTTCGTGTTCGTCGCCAGGCGCGTGGCGCGCGACGTCGCGCTGCATCCGATCAAGCGGCTCTCGGCGATCCGCCGCTGGCTGACCTACGTCACGCTGTTCCTCGCCGCGACGGTGCTGATCGGCGACACCACCACGCTGGTCTACAACGCGCTCGGCGGCGAGCTGACGCTGCGCTTCGTGCTGAAGGTGCTGGTGGTGGCGGCGATCGCGGGGGGCGTGTTCGGCTACTACCTCGCCGACCTGCGCCGCGAGGAAGGCGAGGCTGCACGCGGCCGGCCGGCAGGGCAGTGGTTCCTCGTCGGTGCGGGCATCGCGGTGGCGGCCAGCCTGGCGGCGGCGATCGCGGTGATCGGCTCGCCCGCGCAGCAGCGCGCGCAGCGCTTCGACGAACGCCGGGTGCGGATGCTCGAGCAGGTCGCGTCGGCGGTGGAGCGCCATGCCGCGTCGGAACGCCGGCTGCCGGTAAGCCTCGATGCCCTGCGTGCGTGGTCGCCGGGCGCGCCGCAGTCCTGGAACGATCCGCAGACCGGGCGGCCGATCGAGTACCGCGTCATCGACGCACGCCGCTACGAGTTGTGCGCGGTATTCGCGACGGTGCAGGGCGAGGGCGCCGACGGGCCGATGGCGGAGGAATGGCGGCACCCCGCGGGCCGCCACTGCTTCGTGCGCCCGGTGCCGGCGAACGATGCCGCAGCGGCCGCCGCCGAGGCGGCCGCGATGGCGGCGGACGCCGTCCGCGCCACGGCCGGAGCGGCACCGCCGCGCTGAAGGCGGCGGCCGTCCCGGCTGAAGAAGGCGCATGGATCGCGGATCATAGGCGGTTCCATGCGCCGGTTCCGCGCGCTGCCCGATCCGCACGATGTCCGACCAGCGAGCGAATTCCATTAGGAGCGATCCCGGCCGACGCCCAGGCGCGGCGCTACGCGGTCTCGTGCTGCTGGTGCTGGCGTGGCTGGCGGGCGCCGCGTTCGCTGCACCGGTCGTCGCCGATCCCGACGCGGGCATCGCACTGCGCGGCGAATGGCGGCCAACGCGTGACGCTGCGGCGGTGCAGGGGTTCGATCCCGCGCGCCTCAAGGCCTTCGGCCGCCCGCCGGGCGGGGTGACCGTCCTGCTGTATCCCCGCGACGGTGCCTGGCCCGAGGGCCTGTGGGTCCTGTCGGTCGAATCCGCCGCGTTCCAGCGCATCGCCCTTGACGCGCCCGGCCTGCCGCTGCGGCGCTCCACGATGCTCGATGCAGGCGACGGGCGGCCCGCGTTCGGGCGCATCGCCTTCGATGTGCCGCGCCTGCCCCCCGACGGCGCGCCGCTGCGAGTGCACGTCGACGCGAGCGACACCGTGCCGTCGCCGATGTACTTCGTGCTGCGCGATGCGGCGGCGCAGTCGCGCGTGGAGGCCGGCTGGCTGGCGTTCGCCACCGCCTGCCTGGTCACCATGCTGGCCACCGCCGTGATCGCGCTGTTCTTCGGCCTGCGCCTGCGCGACCCGGCGTTCGGCTGGTACGCGGCGTACGTGACCACGTATGCACTCATCCAGGCGACGCAGAGCGGCTACATCGTTCGCCCGCTCGGCTGGGACGCGATGGCCGCGACGCTGCCCGCGTGGGGCCGTGCGGTCACCACGCTGTCCATCCTCTCGGCCGTGCTGTTCCTCGACCGCTTCGCCGGGCTAGGCCAGCGCCTGCCGCGATTGCGCCGCGTGCTGCACGGCTACTGCGCGCTGATGCTGGTGCTGGTCACGCTGGGCTACGTGCCGGGCCTGCAGGCGGCGATGCGTGCGCTGATCAACCCCGTGCTGATCCTCGGCGCGCCGCTGGTGCTGGGCACCGCGATCGCCGCGGTCCTGCGCGGCTCGCGCTATGCGGCGATCTTCCTGCTCGGCTGGCTGCCGCTGCTGGGCGTGACCGTGCTCGGCAGCCTGCAGCTCTACGGCATCGCGCCGGACTGGACCTGGAGCGACGACGCCGCGCTTGCAGTAGGTGCGTTCGAGGCGATCGTGCTGTCGCTCGGCCTGGCCGAGCGCGCGGCATCGGTGCGTCGCCAGCGCGACCAGGCGCGCGTGCTCGCGGGCGTCGATCCGCTCACCGGCCTGCTCAACCGCCGCGCGTGGCGCGAGGCGCTGGAGGCCTGCCTGCGCGAGCCCGACGCCGCGGGTCTGTCGGTGCTCTATCTCGACCTCGACCACTTCAAGCGCGTCAACGACCGCCTCGGCCATGCCGGCGGCGACCGCGTGCTGCAGTTGTTCGCCGACGTGCTGCGCCATGCGCTGCGCGCCGACGACGTGATCGGCCGCTACGGCGGCGAGGAATTCGTGGTGGGGCTGGTCGGCGGCGACGCGCAGGCGGTGGCCGAGCGCATCCGCAGGGGCCTGCATGCGCGCTCGCGCGAGGCGGACATGCCGCTCACCGTGAGCATCGGCGTCACCGCATGGCGCACCGGCGAGGGCATCGACGAGCTGCTGCGCCGCGCCGATGCGGCGCTGTACGCGGCCAAGCACGGCGGCCGGGACCGCGTGGTCGCCGGCTGAAACCCGTCAGGGCCGCATCGAGCCGGTTTCGACGAAGCGCCGGTGCCAGGACAGGGCCTCGCCCAGCAGGTGCGGTGTGTGAAGGCCGTAGGACTCGCGGCAGGCGCGCTCGAAATAGTCCTCGAGCATCGGCCGGTACGAGGGATGCGCGCAGTTGGCGATGATCGTGCGCGCGCGCTGCTTGGGCGACAGCCCGCGCAGGTCGGCGAGGCCCTGCTCGGTCACGATGATCATCGTGTCGTGCTCGGTGTGGTCGACGTGGCTGGCCATCGGCACGATCGAGGAAATCGCGCCATTTTTCGCAGTACTCGGCGACATGAACACCGAGAGGTAGCCGTTGCGCGCGAAGTCACCGCTGCCGCCGATGCCGTTCATCATCCGGCTGCCAGCGATGTGCGTCGAATTGACGTGGCCGTAGATGTCCGACTCGATCATGCCGTTCATCGCGATGCAGCCCAGCCGGCGGATCAGCTCGGGGTGGTTCGATATCTCCTGCGGCCGCAGCACGATGCGCTCGCGGTAGAAATCGACCTCGCTGTTGAACGCGTCGATGCCCTTCGGGCTCAGCGAGAACGACGTTGCGGACGCCATGCGCAGCACGCCCCCGCGCAGCAGTCCCAGCATGCCGTCCTGGATCACCTCGGTGTAGGCGGTGAGGTCGCGGAAGCCGCCGTCGGCCAGACCCTCGAGCACGGCATTGGCGATATTGCCGACACCGGACTGCAGCGGAAGCAACTGCGGCGTGAGCCGCCCCCGCGCGATCTCGTGGCGCAGGAACTCGATCAGATGGCCGGCGATCGCGCGCGAATCGTCATCCGGCGGGGCGAAAGGCGAGTTGCGGTCGGGCGCATCGGTCTCGACCACCGCCACCACCTTCGCCGGGTCCACGCGCAGCGTCGTCTCGCCGATGCGGTCGTCGGGATGCAGCAGCGGGATCGGTTTGCGGTTCGGCGGGAGCGCGGTGCCGTAGTAGACGTCGTGCATGCCTTCCAGCGCCGCTGGCTGCCAGCGGTTGACCTCGAGGATCACGCGGTCGGCCAGATCCAGCCACGTCTTGTTGTTGCCGACCGACGAGGACGGCACCAGCAGGCCGTCCTCGCGGATCTGCGAGACCTCCACCAGCGCGACGTCGATCGGACCGAAATAGCCGAACCACGCGTGCTGCGCGACGTGGCTGAGATGGATGTCGATGTACTCCAGCCGCCCGGCGTTGATGCGCTCGCGCAGCGTCGGGTCGGACTGGTAGGGCAGGCGCAGCTCCATGCCCTCCACGCGCGCCAGCGCGCCGTCGAGCTCGGGCGCGGTGGACGCGCCGGTGAGCACGCGTACGCGGAAGTCCTCGCCGGCGCCGTGCGCGGCTTCCATGCGTGCCGCGAGTGCGCCGGGCACGGCCTTCGGATATCCCGCGCCGGTGAAGCCGCTCATGGCGACGGTGTCGCCGGGCCGGATGTGTGCGGTGGCCTCGTCGGCGCTGCAGCGCAGCGCGGCGAAACCGGAATGACGGATGCGATCGGGCATTGGCCACCTCCTGCGGCCATTGTCGGCAATCGCGCGTTCGCCGGGTGTGGCGCAGCAGGCAGAAACGGACGCCGGTCATACTGATGGCCCGTCGCTGCCGCTTCCGCCGATGCCGCGCCAGATCGTCACCACTCGTTACGTCACGCCGCTGCGCGAGGGCGGCTCGATGCCGGCCGTCGTCGAAGGCGACGACCTCGGCCTCTACGTGCTCAAGTTCCGCGGCGCGGGGCAGGGCCCGAAGGCGCTGGTGGCCGAGCTGGTGGCCGGGCGTATCGGGCAGGCGCTGGGGCTGCCGGTGCCGGAGCTGGTGTTCGCCGACCTCGACCCCGAGCTCGCGCGCACCGAGCCCGATTCGGAGATCCAGCACCTGATCCGCGAGAGCGCGGGCCTGAACCTGGCGCTGGATTACCTGCCGGGCGCGGCGAACTTCGATCCCGTCGCCGGCCTGCCCGATGCCGCGCTGGCCTCGCGCATCGTGTGGTTCGACAGCTTCGTCAGCAACGTCGACCGCACCACGCGCAATCCGAACCTGATGGTCTGGCACCGCGCGCTGTGGCTGATCGACCATGGCGCCGCGCTGTACTTCCACCACGGCTGGGACACGCAGGCGCCCGACCCGTCCAGCGCCTTCCCGATGGTGCGCGAGCACGTGCTGTTGCCCGCCGCCTCGCAGATCGCGCAGGCCGACGCGGAACTCGCGCCGAAGCTCGACCGCGCACTCTTCGACCGCGTGCTCGCCGAGGTGCCGGACGAATGGCTGGGCGATGCACCGGCCGCGGTGCGCGCGCGTTACGTCGATTACCTGACCGAGCGGCTCGACCGCCGCGCGGCCTTCGTCGAGGAGGCCCGCCGTGCGCACGGGTGATCTCTACGACTACGCACTGCTGCGCGTGGTCCCGCGCGTGGAGCGCGAGGAATTCATCAACGCCGGCGTGCTGCTGTCCTGCCCGATGCGGCGCGTGCTGATCGCGCGCGTCGGCCTCGACGTGCCGCGCCTGCTCGCGCTCGATCCGACCGTCGACGTGGAAACGGTGCAGCGCCAGCTCGACGCCATCGTCGCGATCTGCGAGGGCCGCCCGGGTAGCGGTCCCATCGGCGCGCTGCCGATCCGCGCACGCTTCCACTGGCTCACCGCGAAGCGCAGCGCACTCATCCAGCCCTCGCCCGTTCACACCGGGCGCTGCACGACGCCGGAAGCCGTGGTCGAGCACCTGTTCGACCGCATGGTGCGCGCGCCGCGCTAGCTATGCGCGGACCTCGATAGCAAGGCTTTCATGCCTTGCAGTCGCGCCTTAACCGCGCAGCCGCGTAACGCGAAACTAATGGCGATGTCACCGGCCGGGTGCCTGCCTTTCGATAGGCTGGACGCGTCCTGGAAGGGACCGGAAAGCAGACGATCAGGAGGACACATGAACCGGAATGATCAGAACGCGCAGGGTCGCAACGGCAACGGATCGCACACGCAGTCGATGCAGGGCCGCGAGCGCGATCAGGGAACGCAGGCGATGCAGGGCGCTTCGCGCCATGGCTCGCAGCAGGGCAGCGACAGCCGCCGCGGCGAGGGCTCCAGCAATGCCTCGCGCAGCGGATCCAGCGGCTAGCGCGGCACGGACGGAGTGTCGGGAGGAAGAAGGGGACGGCGCGAGCCGTCCCTTTTCTTGTTGGTAATTGGTAACTCGCGTTGGCATGCATTGACGTTCAGGCCGAACGCGACGCCCCGATGCGTCGCCGCTCGTCACGGGCGAATTCGATGAGCGCCGGGAAGAAAAGCGAGAACGCCCGGTCGGCCTGTGAGTCGAGTGCACGCAGGTCGTCCAGCGCCTCGACCATGCGCTCGCCGTCGCGCGAGAGCCGCCGCGACATCCGCGTCACCGCGCGGTCCACGCTCGCGCGCTCGCGATAGCTGCCGAGCCAGTCGTCGCCCGCCATGCGCGGCGCGATCGCCTGAAGGGGCGGCGGCAGACTGTCGAATCTCGTCTGCAGTACGCGATAGGTGCGGGCGGTGAACGCGTCCAGCGGCATGTCGGCCGCCGCCGGCGCGCCACGCCAACGGTCCCAGTCGCGCGCCAGCAGGTGGTCGAAATGCACGTCGAGCACGATGCCGGCATAACGGCGTCGCCCGGGCGCGAACCCTCCGCGCAGTGCTTGCACCTGCGGATGCGCATCGGTGAAGGCGTCGATGCGGCGGTGCAGGCGGATCTCGGTTTCCGCGATCGCGCCCCAGGCATCCAGCCCCGAGCTGCCGCGCACGAAATCGCCGAGCAGCGCGCCGAGCAGCGCGTCATCGTCGTGGGCGGCGAGGTAGAGGTGCGCGAGCCAGTTCATCGGCATCGAGTCTACGAAGCCGCGCGTGGCGGCGGCGCCGCGGCAACACAGCAGTCCACCTCGACCGGCGGTGCACCGCGCGCATGGCCGGATAATGGCCCGCCCTCACAGGAACGCGTCGTGGCCGAATCCGCGACACCGGCAGCCCCCGTGCTGTCGCCCCGCGCCGTCAGGCTGATCCTGCTCGCGCTGGCACTCGGCGGCTTCGCCATCGGCACCAGCGAGTTCGTGGTGATGGGGCTGATCCGGGAGATCGCGCAGAGCCTCGGCGTCGACGAGCCGCGCGTGGGCCATGTCATCAGCGCCTATGCGCTCGGCGTGGTGGTGGGCGCGCCGACGCTCGCGATCCTCGGCACGCGCTGGTCGCGGCGCGGCATGCTGCTGGCGCTGATGGGCTTCTACGCGTTCGGCAACCTCGCCAGCGCGCTCGCGCCCGGCTACGTGCCGCTGATGCTCGCGCGCTTCGTTGCCGGCCTGCCGCATGGCGCCTACTTCGGCATCGCCGCGCTGGTGGCCGCGCGCATCAGTCCGCCCGGCGAGCGTGGCAAGGCGGTGGGGCGGGTGATGCTCGGGCTGTCGGTCGCGCTGCTGGTGGGCAATCCGTTGGCGACCTGGCTCGGCCACCTGTTCGGCTGGCGCTGGGCCTTCGTGCTGGTGGCGGCGATCGCGGCCGCCACCGTCGCGATGACCGCGGCGGTGCTGCCGCGCGGCATGCATGCGCCGCGCCCCGATGCCCTGCGCGAGCTGCGCGACTTCAACCGCGCGCCGGTGTGGCTGGCGCTCGCGATCGGTGCGATCGGCTTCTCGGGCATGTTCGCGGTGTTCAGCTACCTCGCGCCGACGCTGGTGAACGTCACCGGCGTCAGCGAATCGTTCATCCCGCTCGCGCTTGCCGCGTTCGGCATCGGCAGCATCCTGGGCACCATTGGCGGCGGCTGGCTGTTCGATCGCCTGCAGTTCCGCGCGGTCTCGGTGGTGCTGGCGTGGTCGGTGGTGCTGCTGCTGCTCTTCCCGCTCGCGGCGCGCTGGCCGTGGACCGTGCTGCCCGCGGTCGTCGCGCTCGGCACGATGGGCGCGCTTGCGACGCTGCTGCAGGCGCACCTGATGGATGTCGCCGGCCACGCGCAGTCGCTCGCCGCGGCCTCGCATCATTCGGCGTTCAACATGGCCAACGCACTGGGGCCATGGCTCGGCGGCATGGCGATCACCGCCGGCTACGGCTGGACATCGACCGGCATCGTCGGCGCGGGCACGGCCGTCGTCGGCCTGCTGATCGCGCGGGTGGCGGCGCGGGGCCTGCGCCAGCCGCCGCGCGTCGCGCCCTGATTTCGCGGTGCGTACGCCGGTCGCGCCTAGAATGGCGCCCCGAATGCGCAAGGCGCCGCGATGTCCCCGAAAGCCACGGTGGTCAAGGTCGAGCTGCAGGTCAGCGACATGGACCGCCACTACTACGCCAGCCATGCGCTCACGCTGGCGCAGCATCCCTCGGAGACCGACCTGCGCCTGCTGGTGCGGCTGCTCGCCTTCGCGCTGTTCGCCGACGAGCGCCTGGAGTTCGGCCGCGGGCTGAGCGACGAGGACGAGCCGGCGCTGTGGCGTCGCGACTACACCGGCGACGTCGAGCAGTGGATCGAGCTCGGCCAGCCCGACGAATCGCGGCTGCGCCGCGCCGCCGGTCGCGCGCGCGAAGTCGCGGTGATCGGCTACGCCGGCGGCGCGTTCGACATCTGGTGGACGCGGCATGCGGCCACGCTGTCGCGCCTGTCGAACCTCACCGTGATCGACTTCGCGCCCGACGAGCTCGAGGCTGCGCTGCCCCTGCTGACGCGCGGCGCGCGCCTGACCGCGATGATCCAGGACGGCGAACTGCAACTGATGGACGCCGAGCGCAGCGTCACCCTGCAGCCGCGCGTGCGCCAGGCGGGCACTGCGAAGTAGGGCGGCGGGTCAGGCGGTGATCGGGCCCTCGACGCCGCGCGCGCGCAGATCGTCGAGCAGTGCGTCGAACCGCTGCGGGCGGCCGAACAGGTAGCCCTGCAGCGCGACGCAGCCGTGGTCGCGCAGCCAGCGTTCCTGCTGCACCGTCTCCACGCCCTCGGCCACGGTGCCGATATCCAGCGATTTCGCCAGTTCGATGATGGAGCGGCAGATCGCCGCGTCCTGCGCGTTGCGGTCGAGGTCCTGCACGAACGAGCGGTCGATCTTCAGCCGGTCGATCGGAAAGCGCTTGAGGTAGGCGAGGCTCGAATAGCCGGTGCCGAAATCGTCGATCGAAAAACAGACGCCGAGGTCGGCGAGCCGCTGCATCAGCGTGATCGCGTGTTCCGGCGACTGCATCACGGCGCTCTCGGTGAGCTCCAGTTCCAGCGCGCCGCGCGGCAGGGCCAGCGTGCGCACCACGTATTCGACGTCGGTGTAGAGCTCCTCGGTGAACTGCGCGGCGGAGACGTTCACCGCGATACGCAGGCCCGACAACCCGGCCTCGACCAGGCGCACGTGGTGGCTCGCCGCCTCGAGCAGCACCTGCCGGCCGAGCTGCTGCATCAGCCCGCTCTCCTCGCAGGCCCCGATGAACTCCGCCGGCGCCAGCAGCCCGCGCACGGGGTGCTGCCAGCGCACCAGCGCCTCAATGCCCAGCGGGCGGCCGTCGCAGCCGAACTGCGGCTGGAACAGCACGGTGAACTCGCCGTTGTCGAGCGCGTCGCGCAGGTGCCGCACCAGCTGCAGCCGTTCGACCGCGTTGGCGTCGAACTCGCTGCGGTATTCGACCGCGCGGTTCCGTCCGGCGAGCTTGGCCTGGTACATGGCGAGGTCGGCATGGCGCAGAAGCGTCCGCGTGTCCTCGCCATCCGCCGGATAACAGCAGTAGCCGATGCTGGCGGTAACGACGTGCCGCACGCCGCCGACCACGACCGGCTCGGGGAAGGCCGCCTGGATGCGCTCGACGATCTCCGAAGGGAGATCGTCGCGATGCGGTGCCGACAGCACCGCGACGAATTCGTCGCCGCCGAAGCGGCTCACGGTATCGGTTTCGCGGACGGCGGCCTGCAGCCGCGTGGCCACCTCGCGCAGGAGCGTGTCGCCCGCGTCATGGCCGAGGGTGTCGTTGATCAGCTTGAAATCGTCGAGGTCGATGAACACCACGGCGGTGCCGGTGTTGTAGCGGTCGGACAGGTGCAGCGCCTGCTGCAGGCGGTCCTCCAGCAGTACCCGGTTGGGCAGGCCGGTGAGCTCGTCGTGCGTGGCGCGATGCGCGAGCTGCTCCTCGAAGCGATGGCGCTCGCTGACGTCGTTGAGGATGCCGACGAAGTGCGTGAGCGCGCCGCGTTCGTCGCGCACCGGCGAGATGTACATCTCGTTCCAGAACAGCGTGCCGTCCTTGCGGTAGTTGCGCAGCAGCGTGCGCGCCTCGTGCGCCTCGCGCAGTGCGAGGCGGATGGCCTCCAGGCCCGGCTGCTCGCGGTCGACGCGCTGCAGCAGGCGGCAGTTGCGGCCGCGGATTTCCGCCAGGGTGTAGCCGGTCATGCGTTCGAACGCGGGGTTGGCGTAGACCACCGGCAAGTCCGGCACGCGCGCGTCGCAGATCAGGATGCCGTTCTCGGTGGACTCGACCGCACGCCGCAGCAGGCGCAGGCCCGCCTCGTGGCGGCGGCGCTCGGTCTCGTCGACGAGACCGCCCACCATGCGCAGCGCGCGGCCCTTGGCGCCGCGCGCGATCAGCCCGCGCTCGGTCACTTCGGCATAGCTGCCGTCCTGGCGCATGAGCCGATAGGTTTCCTGCCATTCGTCCGCGCCGCCGGCCAGCGCGTTCTCCATGCTGGCGCTGACGCGCTCGATGTCCTCCGGATGCACCAACGCGGCCCAGCCGGCCATCGACAGCTCGATGCTGCCGCGCGCATGGCCGAACAGGTGGTAGAACGAATCGCTCCACCACACGGTGCCGGTTTCCAGGTCGAAGTCGTAGACCGCGTCGCTGGTGGCGCGCGCGATGAGCGCGAAGCGGTCCTCGATGCGCTCGCGCTCGGTGACGTCCTGCGCGGCCACCAGGCGCGCGCTGCGCTCCTCGAACGTCGTGTCCTGCACCGACAGCGCGAGCCGCATGCGATGCCCGTCGCGATGCCTGCACGTGATGACCGCTCCGGAGCGCCAGGTGCGCGCCCAACTCGCGCGCCCGTTCTCCTGCAGATGCTCCTCCGGCGCGATGCAGTCGAGCGTGCGGCCGGTGATCGCCTCGGGTTCGTAGCCGAACTGGCGCCCCGCGGCGCGGTTGGTGGCCAGCAGTACGCCGCGCTCGTGGTCGAAGATCCACATCGGCACCGGGTTGTCCTCGAACAGCGCGCGGTACTGGCGCTCGGCCTCGCGCAGAAGCCCGCGCATGGTCTCCAGCTCGGTGACGTCCTTCATGAAGCCGAGCACCAGGCGCTCGCCGTTCTCCTGGCTCAGCTCGCCGGTGGTGACGATCGAACGCACCCGGCCGTCGGGGCGTACCACGCGCAGGATGGTCTCCGGTGGTCGCCCGCCGCCGGCGAGGTTGCGCACCGATGCCAGTGCGAGTTCGCGGTCCTCCGGATGGATGGCGGCGAGCGCGCGATCGACATCGATGCCGCGCGCCGGATCCATGCCGAAGATCCGGTAGCTGCACGGCGACCACCAGACCGCGCCGGTGTCGAGGTTCCAGACGTACTCGCCGATGCCCGCAAGCCGCTCCACGCGCTGCAGCCGGCTGACGCGCGCGCGCAGCTTCGCGAGCCGGTGCAGCAGCAGGCGCAGGCGCCGCGTGCGGCCGCCGAGCGTCGTCGCGGCGACCGCCACCGCGGCCATGCCGGCCGCCGTCGCCACCACAGTCGTACTCGACAACGCGGGGCCGCTCATCGGGGGGGGGCAATCGAAGGAGGACGCGCGGATCATTACGTGACGCACGTCACGTTCGTCTTCACGCGGCACCGGGCCCGTCCCGGGTGGCGGGAGGGTCTAGCCCGGCTTGCCGCGATGCGCCCGTTCGAGGGCCACGATGTCGAGCCGGCGCATCGCCAGCATCGCCCGCATGACGCGCGAGGCCGCCGCCGGATCCGGATCGGCCAGCCAGCCCGGCAGGGCCGACGGCACCACCTGCCAGGACACGCCGAAACGGTCCTTCAGCCAGCCGGACTGCTGCGCCGACGGATCGCCGCCCTCGCCGAGCGCCTGCCAGTAATGGTCGATCTCGGCCTGCGTGGCGCAGTGCACCACGAACGAGATCGACTCGTTGAACCGGAACAGCGGCCCGCCGTTGAGCGCGGTGAAGGGCTGGCCGTCCAGCTCGAACTCGATACTGAGCACGCTGCCCACGGGGCGCCCGGCCTGCCGCGCCGCCGCCGCGTCGTAGCGCAGCGTGCGCGCGATCCGCGAGTCCGGGAACACGCGCACGTACTGCGCGACGGCGGCCTCGGCGGCGTCGTTGAACCACAGGCAGGGCGTGATCCGGACCAGCTTCATGACGATCAGTCGAGGCGGCGGACACCGTGCGAGGGGTCGCCGCAGACGGTGATCGAGCCGGCCTCGCCGGCGCTGCCGGTCGCACGCACGCGGTCGCCGGTATGCAGCGACTGCACGTCCACCGCCGCGGCCTGACAGAGGTTCCAGCGCGCGGGCAGCTGCACGCGCACGTCGCTGGACGCCGTGGCGACGACGATCACCGCATTGCCGTCGTAGGCCCAAGGTGCGGTGTCGATGCTGGCGATGCGGCCCTCGACGGTGCGCGACGCGCCGGCGTCATCCGGCGCGACGGTCGTCGCGCAGCCGGCGAGGAACAGGAAGGACGACAGGGCGGCGATGGGCAGGCGCATGGCGGGCTCCGCAGGGAAAGCCGGACTTTAAGTCCTGCCGCCGCTGCGGGGCGTCGTCGCGCGCCCCGCAGGGTCGGCATCGCCCGGGGCCGTTCCGACGGGCGGTGGTCGGGCACGATCGGCGTCGACGGACTGTTAACGGCCGCTGTGCGGACATGGCCACCGGCGGACGCCAGCGTCCCCGCAGGCTCGGGTACCCTGCGCCGTACCCCCTACAGGGAGGTTGGACATGCTCGCTTTTCTCCTTTGGCTCCTCAGCATCTTCGGCGGCAGCGCGCCGGTCGCCGACGACGCCGGCGCCGCCAGCATCGCTACGGCCGGTTCCGATCAGGCGGACCAGATCGGCAACGACGAGCCGGACGATCCGATCAAGCGCTGCATCAAGTGCACCGTTCACTGATCGACTGAGGCGGCGCGGGCGCCGGCCCGCGTGCGCCACCCACGTGCCGTCCGCCTTCGCGGCGCGACTGAGCCGGGTTTCACGCGCGGCCGGCTACAACGGGCCTCCCCGGCATTCCGTTCGAGACGCGTGGCCACCGCCCACTATCAGGTCCTCAAGGTCGCAGCCGACGCGCCGGTCGAGGTGATCCGCGCCGCGTACCGGGCGCTGGCCGCCCGCCACCATCCCGACCGCTGCGGCGACGATCCGTCCGCCGCCGCTCGGATGCAGCGTGTCAACGAGGCCTACCGCGTGCTCTCCGACCCGGCGCTGCGTGCCCGCTACGACGCGGTGCTGCGCCGCGAGCGTCGGCGGCGCGCAACCGACGTACCTTCGACGCCGCCGCTTCCCGCACGGCGGCCGCGTATCGAGGTCGACGTCGACGGCGAGATCGAAGTGCCGCCGGCCCTGCGCCGACGCGCCGCCGAGGCCTACCGCGCGCACGCGTCGCTGGGAAGCTGGCGCGCCTGAGGCTCAGCCCTCGGCGGGCACGCGCACCCGGCCTTCCATCAGCACGCGCGCGCTGCGGCTCATCACCGCCTTGGTGACCGTCCAGATGCCGTCGATGCAGCGCACCTCGGCACCGGCGCGCAACGTGCCGGAGGGATGCCCGAAGCGCACGACTCGGCGGTCGCCACCGCCCGCGGCCTGGTTGACCAGCGTGCCCGGCACCGCGGCGGCCGTCGCGATGGCGACCGAGGCCGTGCCCATCATCGCGTGGTGCAGCTTGCCCATCGACATCGCGCGGGCGAGCAGGTCGATGTCCGACGCGGCGATCGCCTTTCCGCTCGACGCCATGTAGCCCTTCGCCGGCGCCACCCACGCGACCTTCGGCGTGTGCTGGCGCGTGGCGGCCTTGGACACGTCGTCGATCAGGCCCATGCGCACCGCGCCGTGGGCGCGGATCGTCTCGAGCTTCTGCAGCAGCGCGCGATCGTCGTTGACCGCGGGCTGCAGCTCGGTGCCGTCGAAGCCGAGGTCGGCCGCGCGCAGGAAGATGGTCGGGATGCCGGCGGTGATCATCGTCACCTCGAATGTGCCGACGCCGGGCACGTCGAGCGTGTCGACGAGGTTGCCGGTGGGAAACATCGCACCGGCATCGCCGTCGTCGGACGGATCGATGAACTCCAGCGGGATCTCGGCGGCCGGGAAGGTCACGCCGTCGAGTTCGAAGTCGCCGGTCTCCTGCACCTCGCCGTCGGTGATCGGCACGTGCGCGACGATGGTCTTGCCGATGTTGACCTGCCAGATGCGCACGATGCAGTGGCCGTCGTGTGGCACGCGCGCTGGATCGATCAGGCCGTTGGCGATCGCGAACGGGCCGACGGCCGATGACAGGTTGCCGCAGTTGCCGCTCCAGTCGACGAACGCACTGTCGATCGACACCTGGCCGTAGAGGTAGTCGACATCGTGGTCCGGCACGTCGGACTTCGAAATGATCACGCACTTGCTGGTGCTCGACGTCGCGCCGCCCATGCCGTCCGTGTGCTTGCCGTAGGGGTCGGGCGAGCCGATAACGCGCATCAGCAGCGCATCGCGCGCCGCGCCGGGGACGCGCGCCGCTTCGGGCAGGTCCTCGAGGCGGAAGAACACGCCCTTGGACGTGCCGCCGCGCATGTAGGTGGCGGGAATGCGGAGCTGGGGACGATGCGTCATGGATCGGATCCGATGCGGGCGGTCGCGGTCAGGCCGCGTCGCGGTTGCCTTCGAGGAAGTCGTTGGCGAAGCGCTGCAGCACGCCGCCGGCCTCGTAGATGGACACTTCCTCGGCGGTATCGAGGCGGCAGGTCACCGGCACTTCGAGCGTGTTGCCGTCCTTGCGGTGGATCACCAGCGTGAGCGTCGCGCGCGGGGTGCGGCCGCCGATGACGTCGAAGGTCTCGGTGCCGTCGATGCCCAGCGTGAGGCGGCTGGTGCCGGCCTGGAACTCCAGCGGCAGCACGCCCATGCCGATCAGGTTGGTGCGGTGGATGCGCTCGAAGCCCTCGGCGACGATCGCCTCCACGCCGGCGAGCCGCACGCCCTTGGCCGCCCAGTCGCGCGAGCTGCCCTGGCCGTAGTCGGCGCCGGCGATGATGATCAGCGGCTGGCGGCGCTGCATGTAGGTCTCGATCGCTTCCCACATGCGCGTGACCGTGCCCTCCGGCTCGATGCGCGCGAGCGAACCCTGCTTCACCGTGCCGTCCTCGTTGCGCACCATCTCGTTGAGCAGCTTCGGGTTCGCGAACGTCGCGCGCTGCGCGGTGAGGTGGTCGCCGCGATGCGTGGCGTAGGAATTGAAGTCTTCCTCAGGCACGCCCATCTTCGCGAGGTATTCGCCCGCGGCGGAGTTGGCGAGGATCGCGTTCGACGGCGAGAGATGGTCGGTGGTGATGTTGTCGCCGAGCACCGCGAGCGGACGCATGCCGCTGAGCGTGCGCTCGCCGGCCAGCGCGCCTTCCCAGTACGGCGGGCGGCGGATGTAGGTCGACATCGGGCGCCAGTCGTACAGCGGACTGACCGGCGCGGTGTTCTCCACGCGCACGTTGAACATCGGGCCGTAGACGCGACGGAACTGCTCGGGCTTCACATGCTCGCGCACGATCGCGTCGATTTCCTCGTCGGAGGGCCACAGGTCCTTGAGCGTGAGCTCACGGCCCTGCGCGTCGATGCCCAGCACGTCCTTCTCGATGTCGAAGCGGATCGTGCCGGCGAGCGCGTAGGCGACCACCAGCGGTGGCGATGCGAGGAAGGCCTGCTTCGCGTACGGATGGATGCGGCCGTCGAAATTGCGGTTGCCGCTGAGCACGGCGACGGCGTAGAGGTCGCGGTCGACGATCTCCTGCTGGATCGCCGGATCGAGCGCGCCGCTCATGCCGTTGCAGGTGGTGCAGGCGAAGCCGACGATGCCGAAGCCGAGTGCTTCAAGGTGCGGCAGCAGCCCGGATTCCTGCAGGTACAGCTCGACCGCCTTCGAACCCGGCGCGAGCGAGGTCTTGACCCACCGCTTGCGCACGAGGCCCAGCTCGTTGGCCTTCTTCGCGAGCAGGCCGGCGGCGATGACGTTGCGCGGGTTCGAGGTGTTCGTGCAGCTGGTGATCGCGGCGATGATCACCGCGCCGTCGGGCATCAGGCCCTGCGCTTCCTGAGCGCGCGCGGCGTCGAGGTTCTGCGCGATGCCGCGCTCGGCCAGCGCGCTGGTCGGCAGGCGGCGATGCGGGTTGGACGGGCCGGCCATGTTGCGCGTCACCGTCGACAGGTCGAACGTGAGCGTGCGCTCGTACTCGGCGTCGACCAGCGCATCGGCCCACAGGCCCGCGGCCTTCGCATACGTCTCGACCAGCGCGACCTGCTGCTCCTCGCGGCCGGTCAGGCGCAGGTAGTCGAGCGTGTTCTCGTCGATGAAGAACATCGCCGCGGTCGCGCCGTATTCGGGCGCCATGTTGGAAATTGTCGCGCGGTCGCCGAGGGTCAGCGCGCGTGCGCCTTCGCCGCGGAATTCGAGGTACGCGCCCACCACCTTCGACTGGCGCAGGAACTCGGTCAGCGCAAGCACCATGTCGGTGGCGGTGATGCCCGGCTGCGGGCGGCCGGTGAGCTCGACGCCGACGATCTCCGGCAGGCGCATCCACGACGCGCGGCCGAGCATCACGCTCTCGGCCTCCAGGCCGCCGACGCCGACGGCGATCACGCCCAGCGCATCGACGTGCGGCGTATGCGAATCGGTACCGACGCAGGTATCCGGGAACGCCACGCCGTCCTTGACGTAGATCACCGGCGACATCTTCTCCAGGTTGATCTGGTGCATGATCCCGTTGCCCGGCGGGATCACGTCGACGTTCTTGAACGCGTGCTTGGTCCACTCGATGAAGTGGAAGCGGTCTTCGTTGCGGCGCTCCTCGATCGCGCGGTTCTTCGCGAATGCGTCGGGATCGAAACCGCCGCATTCGACGGCGAGCGAGTGGTCGACGATCAGCTGCGTCGGCACGACGGGATTGATCTGCGCCGGGTCGCCGCCGCGTTCGGCGATCGCGTCGCGCAGGCCGGCGAGGTCGACGAGCGCGGTCTGGCCGAGGATGTCGTGGCAGACCACGCGCGCCGGGAACCACGGGAAGTCGAGGTCGCGGCGGCGCTCGATCAGCTGCTCCAGATAGGCCGACAGCATCGACGGATCGGCGCGTCGCACCAGGTTCTCGGCGTGAACGCGCGAGGTGTAGGGCAGCGTGGCCCAGGCACCCGGCCTGATCGCGTCGACGGCTTCGCGGGCGTCGAACCAGTGGAGCGGGGTGCCGGGAAGCGGCTTGCGGAAGGCGGTGTTCGTCATTCGGGGATCGACCGGCTGTCGGTGGGCGAACCGCCGCCCGGCGCTGCGCCGTGAGGCGGCCGGGCGGGACGGGAAAGGGTGCCGGGAGCCCGGCGTGCGGCAATTATCCCGCAGATCGCACCGACGACGCCGAATGTCCGGCAAGCGGGCTCGACCATGGCGTCGCGATCGGCCCGGCGCGAAGGTGGCGCAACGCACGGTTCACCGGGCTCCAACACACCCGGGGCTAGCGTCGCAGTCGGGTTCCGTGACGGATCGCATGACATGGCGCACATCGGCATCGGCAGCCGCAAGTCGCACTACCTGTGGATCGTCCTCGGCGCGGCGGTGCTCATCGCTGTCGCCTACCTCTGGGCCACGGTGTTCTGACCCGCGCGGTCAGGCGTACTTGCTCAGCGCGAACGCGGCGAGGAAACCGGCCACGGTGACGAGGCCGGCGAAGTCGTGCGCGATCTCGAAGGCCTCGGGGATCATCGTGTCCGCGAGCATGGCCAGTATGGCGCCCGCCGCGACCGCGGTGGTGGCCGCGACGACGTCCGGCGAGCGGCCATCGAACAGCGTGTAGCCGGCGATGGAGGCCAGGCCCGACATCAGCGCGATCGCGCCCCACACCCCGAACACGTAGCCGGCGCCGCGGCCCGCGCGCCGCATGCCCGACGCGCTCGACAGCCCTTCCGGCAGGTTCGACAGGAAGATCGCGACCACCGCCACCAGGCTCACCGCGCCGCCCTTGAGCAGGCTGAGGCCGATCACGATCGATTCGGGGATGCCGTCGAGCAGCGCGCCCGCGGCGATGGCCAGCCCGCTGCCGGCGGCATCGGCCTCGCGTGCCTGCTGGTCGCCACTGCGCTTGCGATGGCGCGCGCCGCGGTGCGAGAGCAACGTGTTGATCGCGGTGTAGACCGCGGCGCCGCCGAGGAAACCGATCGCCGTGGAGTCCAGCCCGCCCCGCGCATAGGCCTCGTCCATCAGCTCGAACGACAGCGTCGAGATCAGCACGCCGCTGCCGAAGGCCATCACCGCGGCGACCGCGCGCTGCGGGACATGCAACGCGTAGCCGATGCCGGCGCCGAGCAGCAGCGCACTACCCGCCAGCCACCCCCACAGTCCCGCGTGCAGCCATCCGGCCATCGTCGCCTCCACTGGCACCAGCGCCCTGAGTAGCCGGGCGGCCGTGTGCGGCGCGGCAAGCCGCCTTGCCCGGCACCTCACCGGATCCGCCGGCTGCGCCGCATGCCCGCGCAGCACGACACGCCGGCCGCCGTGATCGCCTGGCATCGCGATGCGCGGGGCGTGCTGCTGGACGAGACGAGTGCGGCGGTCGAGCTGATCCACCTGCTGCGGCCGATCGTCGCCATCGCGGTGTGGATCACCTTCGTCGTCCACGCGCTGCACGTGAACCCGGACATCCGCGAACGGCTGCGCGCGGGCGAGCGCGGCCTCGCCTGGCGCTTCGTGCAGGAAGTGCGGCGCTTCTGTCCGTTCTTGTCGGCGATCGCCGGGCGCGTGCGAACGGCGTGCGAATGGCGCGGCCGGCAGTTCCGCGGCGGCGAGAGGGTGATACTCGACCGCTACGCCAGCGGCCACGATCCCGCGCGCGGGGTATCAGCCGCGCGCTTGGAGCCCGAGCGCTTCATCGCCTGGCCCGGCACTGCCTTCGAGCTGATCCCGCAGGGTGCAGGCGAGGCCACGCACACATCGCTGCCCCGGCGAAAAGCTGTCGATCGCGGCGTTGATGGCGGCGGTGAATCTCCTCGTTAATCCCGTCGACTACGACGTGCCGCCTCAGCCGCTTGACTGGCGTGGCAACCGCTTCCCCCGACGTGCCGGAAAGCGGCCTTCGGCTGCGACACGTGCGATTGCGCGCCGCCTGAGCATGGTCAGCGCGGCGCGCCCTGTTCGACCTGCGCGAAGAAGCGGTCGGCGGCGCCATTGAGACGCGGATCGCGCGGGCTCACGCCCGCCTTGCCGAAGCGTGCGATCGCCGCACGCGTGAGGGCCTGGCGGCGCGCCTCCAGCGCCTTGGTCTGCCGGTCCACGCTTGCGCGGTCGGTAGTGCCCTTCACCATGCGGGTGAACACGGCTGACGTTTCCGCGTAGTACGCCGCCATCTCGTTCCAGCCGGCCTCGCGCGCGATGCGGCTCATGCCCGCATAGTCGTGGGCGACGTGCCGCAACGCCTTCACCGCCTGCTGCGGCGAGGTCTTCGGCAACTGGCCGAGATGGCGCTCGACGCGGCCGGCCAGCATCAGCACCACGGCCTGACGCTGCAGCGGGGACATCAGCTGGGGTGGGGCCTTCCGCGGCGGTGTCGCGCCGACCGCGAGCAGGGGCGCGAGCGCGAGGGAAACGGCGAACAGGTAGCGGGCGGTGCGGCGCATCGCGGCATCTCGGAAGGCGGCGGCGCCATCGTAGCGGCCGTGCCCGCAACGCCGTGTCGCGGCTGCAGGGCGGCCGGCGCCATGCCGGCACGGCGTTCAGCGATAGCCGGCGGCCTGCAGCTCGAACAGTTCCGCGTAGCGCCCGCGCTGCGCCATCAGCTCGTCGTGCGTGCCCGAGGCTTCGACCTTGCCGCCGCCGAGCACCAGGATGCGGTCGGCCATGCGCACGCTGGAGAAGCGGTGCGAGATCAGCACCGCGGTGCGGCCGCTGCTGAGTTCCTTGAAACGCTGGAACACCTCGAACTCGGCGCGCGCGTCGAGCGCGGCGGTCGGCTCGTCGAGGATCATCACCTGCGCGTCGCGCATGTAGGCGCGCGCGATCGCGATCTTCTGCCACTGGCCACCGGACAGGTCCACGCCGGTATTGAATCGCCGGCCGATCATCTGGTCGTACTGCTGCGGCAGCGCTTCGATCACCTCGTCAGCCAGTGCACGACGCGCGGCTTCGCGGATGCGGGCCTCGTCGCCCATCGCCTCGAGCCGGCCGACGCCGATGTTCTCGCGCGCGGTCAGGTGGTAGCGCACGAAGTCCTGGAAGATCACGCCGACGTTGCCGCGCAGGTCGTCGAGGTCGTAGTCGCGCAGGTCGCGGCCGTCGAGCAGGATGCGGCCCTCGTCGGGGTCGTACAGGCGCGCCAGCAGCTTCACCAGCGTGGTCTTGCCCGCGCCGTTCTCGCCGACCAGCGCCAGCACTTCGCCCGCGCGCAGTTCGAACTCCAGCCCGCGCAGGGCCCAGCGTTCCGCGCCCGGATAACGGAAGCCGACGTTCTCGAACACGAAGCCGCGCTCGATCGGCGTCGGTACCGGCACGGCATCCGGCTTCGAGGCGATCTCCGGTTCGATCTCGAAGAACGAGAACAGGTCCTCGAGGTAGAGCGCCTGCCCGGCGACCTGCGAGAAGCCGATCAGCAGGCCCTCCAGCAACTGGCGCAGGCGGCGGAAGCTGCCGGCGAGGAAGGTGAGGTCGCCGATGCTGAAATCGCCGTGCACGGTGCGCCAGACGATGTAGGCATAGGCGACGTAGTAGCCGAGCGTGCCGAGCGCGGCCAGCACCGTGCCCCATATCGCGCGTCGCCGTGCCAGCGCGCGGTTGGCCGCGTAGAAGCGCTCGGACAGCGTGCGGAAGCGGTCGATCAGGAAGCGGTGCAGCCCGAAGATCTTGATCTCCTTGGCCGTCTCCACGCTTGCGCCGGTCTGGCGCAGGTATTCGAGCTGGCGCCGCTCCGGCGTCCAGTGGAAATTGAGCGAATAGCCGAGCGCGTTGAAGTGCGATTCGCCGACGAACGCGGGAATCAGCGCGATCGCGAGCAGCAGCATCAGCCAGGGTGCGTAGGCGATCAAGCCGATGGCGAAGCTGATCACGGTGATCGCATCCTGCGCCTGCCCGAACAGCTGGCCCAGCAGGCCCATGCGGCCCATGGTCTGGCGACGCGCGCGGTCGAGTCGGTCCTGCAGGTCGGGGTCCTCGAAGTCCTCGAGATCGAGCGTGGCCGCGTGCTCCATCAGCCGGATGCTGGTGGCATTGGTGAAGCGTTCGGACAGCAGCGAGTCGACGTAGTTGGAGCCGCGCGCGAACAGGTCCGACAGCACCGCGAGCGCGAACTCCAGCGCGACCAGTCCGGCGAGCGGATGCAGCGCGCCGGTGTTCCACAGCGTGACGAGGTCGGCGTCGGCGCTGCCGATGGCAACGAGGCGGATCGCTTCGTCGATGATCAGCTTGCCGACGTAGAGCAGCGCCACCGGCATCAGCGCCTGCACCAGGCGCAGGCAGAGGCTGGCGAGCGTCAGCGGGCGGCTGGTCTGCCAGATCTGCCGGAGGAACGGGCGCAGGTTGCGCAGCGCATCGATGCGCTCGCGCAGCGGCATCGAGCTGTTACGGGGCTGGGACGGGGCGGGCATCGCGCCATTGTCGACATGGCCCGTGAAGCGCGCGGCCAGCGGTGCTCAGGCGAGCCTGTGCCAGGCGAACGCGCTCAGCACGACGACCGACGCAAGCGCGAGGAAGGGCAATGCGATGCGCACGTCCGCGCGCGAGGGCAATGCCGCGCCGAGCAGGGTGCCCGCGATCCAGGCATGCAGTGCGAGCCATGCGCCCGATGCGCCCGCGACGAGCAGCACGCACCACGCCAGCGCGGCTGGCGCGAGCAGCAGCGGCGCGAGCGCGATCGGCCCGGCGCGCCACCACGGCGCGCGGAACGCGACGGAGCCTAAGCGCCAGCCGGTCGCCGTGCGTTCGGGCCACAGACGCGGCAGTTGCGGTCGCGCGGCCAGCAGCAACGCGACGCCGTAATGCGCGAGTTCGTGCGCCAGGGTGCCGGGCAACGCGAACGCCGCGTAGATCCACAGCCCGAATCGCCGCGCCACGCGCTGCAACAGCACGACCGCGCCCACGGCCAACCAGGCGGACGCCGGCGTCGCCTGCCAGGCGGCCTGCCAATGAGCGGGAATGTCGATCACGCGCGCAGTATGCGCACGAAGCGGGCCTACTTCGCGGCCCGCAGGATCTCGCGGCCGTCGAGCGTCTTCGGCGCCTGCCCCAGCGCGCTCCGGTAGCGCGCGTACAGCGCTTCGACCTTGGCGATGTACTGCTGCGTCTCGCGATACGGCGGCACGCCGCCGTATCGCGCCACCACGCCGGCACCGGCGTTGTAGGCAGCGGCGACCAGCTTGAGATCGCCGCGATAGCGCTTGGCGAGCTGGCGGATCAGCCGCGCGGCGCCGTCGATCGACTGCTCCGGCGACTTCGGATCCGCCACGCCGAACTCGCGCGCGGTGTCCGGCATCAGCTGCATCACGCCGACCGCGCCCTTGGGCGACACGGCCACCGGGTCGAAACCGCTCTCGGCATGCGCAATCGCGCGAAGGTAGGCATCGTCGACGCCGGTCTTCTTCGCCGCCGCGCGGAACTGCTTGGCGTAGCGGTCGAGTCGCGGCTTGCCGACCTCACCGAGGCCCGCATGCGCCGGTTCGCCGGGCGGCGTCTCCACGGTGAAAGCCAGCACCTTCTTCGAGCCCGGCAGCTTGCGGGTGCCGTAGACGGTCCTGCCGTCCTGCTCGCGCTCGTAGAGCGTGCCGTTGATGACGCCGAGCTCGCCCCAGAGATTGGGCACCTTGCCGGGGTCGTCCTCGAACGTCTTTTTCTCGCAGCGCGAGCCGGGTTCCGGCGCGGTGGCGAGGCTGACCGTGCCGTCGCGCACGCAGCGATAGACGGTGCGTGCCTGCGCGATTGGTGCGATCAGCAGGCCGACAAGCAGCAGGGGCAGGACGCGACGCATGGCGCATCCTAGGCATCGCGCGTGAACCGCGGATGTGCTTCTCGTCAGCGGCCGTAAGCGCGTCAGTCGCCGCGCGCGGTGCCCGAGCGGTCGGGATTCGCGTCCTTGCGCGTGGCGACCGAGTCGTCGTAGCCGCCCGCCACGCCCTTGCTGGAGCGGTCGCGCTGCTGGTCTTCCATCGACTCGCCGCGATCGTCCAGTTCGACGTCATGGAGGCGGTTCTGCGCCGCGCGCCCTTCGCCCGGGCCGGAGTAGGGCTCGCGCTGGCCTTCGGCGGTACCGCTGTTGGAGGTGAACGATGAATCGCGATTCATGGCATGGCTCCCGTGTGCGTCGGGCCACGTTCCCATCGCCGCCGTAAGCGCGATGCGAGCAGCGCATCGCCATGCCGTTAGCAGCGGTTCTTCACGACGATGAGCACCGCGCATTAAACCCGGACGTGTTCATGTTCGCGTTCAGCTTCGACGCGCTAGGGTCGAGTCGTCCCCAAGGAGAACCGACATGAAGCGCATCCTTCTCGCCTCGGCCGTCACCGCCCTCATGCTCGCCGGCCCCGCGTTCGCCAAGGAGGGGCACGGCAAGGGTCATGCTCCGCATCATCCGAACCCGCCGCATGCCATCCGTGTCGGCGAACCGCATCCGCACAACATGCCGGTCCGTCACGACAAGGGCCGCCACCTCGGCCAGTACAAGAACCAGCACAAGAAGTGGGCCCGCGGCGAACGCCTGCCGCGCACGTACCTGGTGCAGCGTTACTACGTGAACGACTACCGCAGCTACCGCCTCGCCCCGCCACCGCGCGGCATGGTCTGGGTGCGCCCGTACAACGATTCGAACGAGTTCTACCTCGTGCAGGCGGCGACGGGCCTCATCTCGCAGATCCTCGGTCGCTGATCCCGCTCGACGTAACGAAAGAGCCCCGCAGACGCGGGGCTCTTTTCTGTCAACGTTCCTGCGCCGCTACTGCATGGCCGACGTCACCGCGCACTGCGTCGGCGGCGCGACGCGGTCGTCGCTTTCGACGCAGAGCCGGAACGCGGTGAGCCCCGTGACCTGCCGCGTGTCGCCCTGCGGCACCACGAAACGCCGAGCGTCGCCGTCGCAGGCGGACATCGACGTGCAGTCGCGGGGCAGCACAAGGTAATGGCAGCGACCGCTGGCGCTGCGCACGCAGTCCAGCCGCGTCACCCCGTCCTGCACCGAGGCGCGGCTGAAGAGCAGGTCGGTGCCGTCGCTCACCACGCGATGCACGATGGTGTCGCGCGCGCCGTCGCAGCCGACGAGCGAGGCGAGGAAAGCGAGCAGGGCGAAGAGCTTGTCCATGGCGACGACTCCTTCAGGCGGGACGGAACAGCGCCATGAACGGCGCGCTCACGGTGAGGGTTTCGGGACGGCCACGCAGGCGCAGCACGCCGCGGCCGGCGTCGTCGCGCGTAACGCCGGCGACGGCCTTCATGTTGACCACGGTGGAGCGGTGCACCTGCTTGAACACCGCAGGGTCGAGACGCGCGAGCAGTTCGCGGATCGACGTGCGCAGCAGCGCCTCGCCGTCGGCGGTGACCACCGTCGTGTACTTGTGGTCGGCGCGGAAATACGCGACCTCGTCGACCAGGATCAGCCGCGTCTCGCGGCCCGCGCTCGCGGTGAGCCAGGTCAGCGGCTCGGGCGCGGTGGCGGCGCGCGGCAGCACCGGGCTGAGCTTGGCGAGCAGGGCCGCCAGTGCCTCGTCGCGGCCTTCGCCGAGCCGGCCCTGCACGCGCTGCACGGTGGCGGCAAGGCGTTCGGGCAGCACCGGCTTGAGCAGGTAGTCGACCGCGCCGCGCTCGAAGGCGTCGATGGCGTGCTGGTCGTAGGCAGTCACGAACACGATCTGCGTCTGCGGGCTGGATTCGGCGGCGGCCGCGGCGACTTCCAGCCCGGTCAGGCCCGGCATGCGGATGTCGAGGAAGGCAACGCCGGGGCGTTGTTCGGCGATCGCTTCCAGCGCGCTTGCGCCGTCCTCGCATTCGGCGACGATGCGCAGCGTCGGCCAGGCGCGCCGCAACTGCTCGACCAGCGCCTCGCGCAGCAGCGTCTCGTCTTCGGCCACGACGCAGGTGACCACCGGCTCAGACATGGCGCACCGCCTCGCGTTCGGCCGGCACGCTCAGCGTCGCCGCCACGCCCGCCGGGAAGTTCGCCACCACGGCCAGCGATGCCGCGCCGTCGTACACCAGCCGCAGGCGCTCGCGCACGTTCTTCAGGCCGATACCGGTGCCGCTGTTCTTGGTGTTGAGGCCTTCACCGTCGTCGGCCACGGTGACGGCGACCTGGTCGTCGCTGCGGCGTGCGCGGATCCAGATCGTGCCGCCGCCGGTACGCGGCTCCAGCCCGTGCTTGATCGCGTTCTCGACCAGCGTCTGCAGCATCATCGGCGGTAGCTCGACGGCGCGCAGCGACTCGGGTACGTCGACCTGCACGTCCAGCCGGCTGCCCATGCGCACCTTCATGATCTCGAGGTAGGCGAGCGCGCGTTCGAGCTCCGCGCCGAGCGTGGACTGCTCGTCCTCGGTACGCGGCAGCGAATGCCGCAGGTACTGGATCAGGTGGCCGAGCATCGTCTCCGCGCGCGCGGGATCGCTGCGGGTGAGCAGCTGCGCGCTCGCCAGCGTGTTGTAAAGGAAATGAGGCTCGACCTGCGCGTGCAGCAGGTTGAGCCGCGCGACGGTGAGCTCCTTCTCGGTCGCGGTCTGCGTGGCGGCGGCCTGCTCGCCGCGGCGGCGTGCGGCCACGCGGCGGGTGATCGCACGGGTCAGCGCCTCGGCGTTCTCCAGGTTGGTGCCGTCGTCGACGAAGAACCAGTCGCCCCAGGCGCCGACCTGCGGCTCGCAGATCAGTGTCACGCTGCCGGTGTCCTGCGTGGGCGTGACGGTGGCGAGGATCTGGTTGTGCTGCGTGCCAAAGCCCGACAGCGGGTTCCAGCGCCCCAGCGGGCTGGTGCTGTAGGTGATCGGGCGATGCACGCGGGCACGGATCTGCAGGCTGTCGCGCGCGCTGTCGACGCGGTCGACGCCGGGCAGCTCACGGATCGCAGCGTCGAGCAGGTCGAAGGCCTCGCCGGCTTCGAACGGGATCTCGATCTGGCGGCGGTGGCGGTTGCCCAGCGCGCCGCGGTCGACGTGCCCGGCCACCAGCCGCACGCGGCGCAGGTGCGACAGCGTGCCGGCGATGACAAAGGCCGCCACGGTCATGTCGAAGGCGACTATCGGAAACTCCCAGCGCCCGAGGATCGGGATGCCGCTGTACATGCCGGTCAGCAGGGCCAGTGCGACGAACCACGCGGCCGCGATGCGCACAACGAAGAAGATGCTCTTGATCACGGGCCGGGTGTCCGCTGGGTCGATGCGGCGAGGATAGTGAGGCCATCCGCGCCGTCGATGGCATTGCGACGAAGGCGCCCGATCGCGGAACGAAGCGCGGCGCAGGCGCGATAAGCCCCGCGGCGCTCATCGTCGGGAGCGCCGGATTGCGCATTCGCGTGCAATCGGCGTGCGGATATCGCGGTAGGCGGCAGGGGTCGCAGCGGTGTCGCCGACGTCGCTATGGCTGCAGGCGGGCACGGCAGTGCCCTCCGTGCCGGCGCTTCATCGAATCAGACGGTCACTTGTCCCGGCCGGCAAGGCCCACCCGCGTCGTGGCCGGTGGCGTCAGGCCGCCTCGGGGCTGCCCCCACCGAGCGGCGTGGCCTTCTTCCTGTCCTCGGGACGCACGGCGAGGCTCCGCACGGCCAGCACCCGGCCGTCGCGGGCGATCACCGCATTGCCCTTGTCGTCATGGGAGAGAAACACGCTCGCGGGCTCGCCGCGGACGAACAGCAGGCGCCAGCCCATGGTTTCGTACCAGGCCAGCTTCGCGCGCTGGGTCAACGTCAGGCGGCGGCGCAGTTCGGAGCCCGGAAGCGGTCGGCAGCGACGGCGGTCGTAGATCAGCATGGCGGCTCCGGGCGCTGCGCGCACTGAACGGTAATGGGCCCGTGTTTCGGCCACGTGAAACGCCGTTATGCCAGCGGACACGGCGCGGGCGCCGGCTTCGCCACTGCAAAGGCCGCCAACGGCCGCTTGGCATGGACGGGCGGCGCTCGTTCGTGGCCGGTCAGCCCTCGCCGCGCCGAAAAAGCGTGCCGCGGGTCGAGACACCGTCGGCATCGCATTCCGTGACCGGAATCGCACTGTCGCCGTCGCTCCGTCACGGCCGCTTAGCGCCGGCCGAACCATGCTTTTCGGCATGCAATATTTCGCCTTCATCGAGCGCGACGCCGAACGCCGGTACTCGATCACGCTGCCCGATTTCCCCGGTTGCGTGACCGAAGCGGGTTCGCTTTCCGGCATCACCGACGCCGCGCAGCAGGCGGTGTCCGTGCACCTCGCCAGCTGCGTGACGCCGCTGGGCAAGCCGATGCGCGCGGAGATGCTGCCGCCCTCGTTCGAGACGCGCGAGGGCTACTGGATGCTGGTCGATCTCGCGCCCGTCATCGCGAATTACCCGCCCGGCGTGGGTTGGTAATCAGGCCAGCGCGCCTTCCTGCAAGGCGCGCGCGCGGACGGCATCCATTGCCTCCGGCTGCATGCGGACTTCGCGCAGCAGCGCGGCGAGGCTGCGGGACGGGACGTCGGCGGCGATCTCGCCGGTCGGCACCATCGATCCGATACGGTTGAGCCGGAACTGCCGGAACGCGCCACGCAGCCGGCACCAGGTGCCGAGCGTCCAGGAGCCGCCCCAGAACACGATGCACAGCGGCTCGACCTCGCGCAGCGTGGCGCGGCCGTCCTCCGACCGATAGTCGAGGCGCAGCACGCGCCGCGCGGCGATCGCCTCGTTGAGGCCGTCGAGCACTTCGCCGAAATCGCGCCCGCTTTCCCCGCGGCAGGTCGGCGCCATGATCGCCACGCGATCGGCGCGTTCGCGCAGGCGGTCGGGCAGGGCCGCCTCGATCTTCACCATCGCCCGCGCCGCGCCCGTGGCCAACCGCGGCCCTGCGAACGCGCGTGCGAAGCGGATCCCGACGACCAGCGCCTCGAGTTCGTCCTCGTCGAACATGAGCGGCGGGATGTCCGCGCCCTGGCGCAGCACGTAGCCGACGCCGGCCGCTCCCTCGATCGGCACGCCCGAGCGCTGCAGGTCGGACACGTCGCGATACACCGTGCGCAGCGAGACGCCGAGCGTCGCGGCGAGGTCGCGCGCGAGCACCGCGCGGCGACGGCCGCGCAGTGCGTTGACGAGCAGGAACAGGCGGTCGGCGCGTCGCATCGGCCGAGTGTAGACCCGTGCCGGCCCGGCTCAGGCCATCGCCGCCTCGGGCGCCTGTGCGGCGGCGTGGCGGGCGTCGAGCTCGAGCGCATGCGCCAGTTCCGGGCGTGCGAGCACACGCTCGACGTAGTCGCGGAACACCGGCAGGTCCGGCACCAGCCCGAAGTTGAGCGTCCAGCGCAGCGCCGTCGCCCAGAGCACGTCGGCGGCGGTGAAGCGCTCGCCGAGCAGGTAGGGGCCGGCGGCGAGCTGGTCGGCGAGCGCGCGCATCGTGCTGTCGTAATCGCCGTAGGGCGCGGCCATGGACGGCCCGGCATCGCGCTGCAGCGAGCGGTCGACCACCGCCGGCTCGAAGCTCGCGGCATAGAACACCGACCAGCGCAGGTACGGGCCGCGAAGCGGATCGTCGAGCGCCGGCGCGAGGCCGCGGTCGGCATACAGGTCGGCCAGGTAGATGAAGATCGCGACCTGCTCGGTGACCACCGCGTCGCCATGCCGGATCGCCGGTACCTTGCCCAGCGGATTGATCGCGAGATGCGCGGCGCTGCGCTGCTCGCCGCGATGCAGGTTCAGCACGTGCAGGTCGTAGTCGGCATGCAGCGCCTCGAGCAGCGCGAGCGTGCACGAGGCGCGCGAGTGCGGAGCGTAGTAGAACGTGACGCGTCGGGACATGGCGTTTCCTCCGTTCGGCGCTCGTGCGCCACGGAGGCCAGTGTCCGGTGGGGCTGCTGCCAGCGTGGTGTCAGCAGCCGACGCTCAGGCGACGCGCCGGATCGCCATCGACGGCAGGGCGGCCACGGCATCCCGGAACGCCTCCACCTCGAAGGGCTTCTGGCAGACCGGTACGTGTGCGAAACGCTCGGGCAGCCGCGCGCGTTCGTTGGCGGTGGCGAACAGGAACGGGATGCCGCGCGCGACCAACGCATCGGCCACCGGGTACACGACCTCGTGGCCGAGGTTGACGTCCAGCACCGCGCCGTCCATCTCGGGCACGCGCTCGATCAGCGCGAGCGCGTCGCCGACCGTCGCCACCGGGCCGAGCACGACGGCGCCGAGGTCACCCAGCACGTCCGCAAGACCCAGTGCGAGTACGAATTCGTCCTCGACCAGCAACAGTCGCAGCCCCTCGATCCCGTCCATCGTCCCTTCGCTTCACGCCCGCGGCGGGCGACGTGCATAGCCTGCGCGGGGCGGCGTTGTGCCCACGCGAAAATGCACCGCCTGCACGCACGTTCGCCTCGGACTCGCTGACGCGTTCAGAGACCGAGGGACGCGAGCCCGGCCATCGCTGCAGCGCGGTCGCCGTCGTTGAACGGCGTGATGCGCAGGTCTTCGATCGCGACGTGATCGAGGCAGCGCGCGTTGACGCTGTAGCCGTCGGGATGGCTGCGCGGCACGTAGAAGCTCTTGATGCCGCAGCGGCTGCAGAACAGGTGCCGCGCGGTGCCGGTGTTGAACCGGTACTCGGCCAGTGCGTCCTCGCCGCGCAGCAGGCGGAAGCGCTCGCGCGGCACGATGAGGTGCAGGAAGCCGGTCATCGCGCACATCGAGCAGTTGCAGTCGAGCACATGCAGCGGCGCGGGCGCATCGACCTCGAAGCGGACGGCGCCGCAGTGGCAGCCGCCGGAAAGCGTGGCAAGGGCGTTTGTCATCGGGGCGTGTCGTTCGTCTCGTCGAGCAGTTGCAGCAGCGGGTCGAGCAGGTCGCCATAGCGACGCCAGCGATCGACCGAATCGGTGTTCATGGCGCGCCGTACCTGCGCCGCGCTCGCCGTCGCCGCGGCCGAGGCGTTGTGCTGGAAATCGAGGCAGGCGGGCGACCAGTCCAGGCCGCAGAAGTCGAGCATCCGACGCGTCTGGCCCTCCTGGTCGGCGACGAGGTCCTCGTAGCGCACATCGAGGATGCGCCCGGGAAGCCGCGCCTGCCAAATCGCCATCAGGCGCTCGTAGCGCAGGAAGTAGCGCGCGGTGTCGGCGAGGTCGAACGAGTAGCGGTGGTACGGCGAATCCGGCGAGAACAGCTGGCGGAAGTTGCTGAGGCAGGTGTCGACGCGGTCGCGCCGCATGTGCACGAGGCGCGCGTTGGGCAGCGCGCCTGCGATGAAGCCGGCGAACAAGAAGTTCTGCGGGAACTTGTCGACCAGCCGCGCGCGATCGCCACGCAGCGCGCGCGTGCCCTCAACGTAGTGACGGCCGAGCGCGGCCCAGTCGCCGAAGCCCGTCAGCCCGAGCGGAATGTCGGCCAGCGATCGCGCAGGACGGCCGGCCATGCGCTGCATCGCGGCGCCGAAGTGGCCGAGTTCGCCGCCCGAGGCGACCTCCGGGTGCGAGGACAGGATGCGGTCGACCAGCGTGGTGCCCGAGCGCGGCATGCCGAACACGAAGATCGCGCTGTCGTCCGCATCGCCGTCGCCGGGTCGCGTGCTCGCGAACGCGGCTTCGATCACGTCGAACAGGCGCGCGTCCTCGGCCGATGACGAACCGAGCGTCGCCGCATACGCGCGCTTGCCGTCGACCAGATGGGCGAAGGCCTCGGGAAAGCGGCCCCGGTCCTCGAGTTCCTTGGCGAGTGCGAGATGCAGGTGCAGGCGCGCATCGGCATCGTCGCCGCAGCGCGCGAGCACGTCGGCGAACCAGTCGAGGTGGTGCGCGTCGCCGCGCCACGGGCGCAGCTGCGCGAGCGCAAGGTAGCCGCGCCAGTAACGCCAATCGTTCCGCAGGCAGGCGAGGTAGTTCGCCTCAGCGCCGTCGATGTCGCCGAAGTACATCAGCGATGTCGCGAGGTCGAAGCGGTAGTCGGCGCTGCCGGGCGTCAGCCGCGCCGCGCGCCCGAAGGCCTCGGCGGCGCGCTCGTGCGCATGCGCGCGGGTGTAGACGGTGCCGAGCGTGTCGAGCGCGGCGGCGTCGAGGTCGTCGCGCTGCAGCAGCGCATCGGCGACCGCGCGCGCCTCCTGCAGGCGATGGCATTCGACCAGCGCGCGCGCCAGTTGCGAGGCGGCGTCGATGCGCCCGGGCGTCGTGATGCGCTGCAGGTGCGCGACGGCCAGCGGCGCATGGCCGAGCTGCATCGCGGCCACGCCGGCGATGTAGTGCACGTCCGGATGCTCGAGCGCGAGCCGCGCGGCCTCGCCGGCATGGCCGTAGGCGCCGCGCCAGTCGCGTCGGTCGAAGGCGTCGAAGGCGCGTGCGAGCAGGGTCTGAAGCATGCGGGGCGGCCGGAGCGGGCGGCCAGCCTACGCGATGCGCTTTCCGCCGACCACGTCACGCCGCGTCTATTGCGGGTCCCACAGACGCAGGCGTACGGTCGAATCGGGCATCCCGCCCGCTGGAGGATCGACGATGGCCGCATCCACCTACGCACCCCGCCTGCGCAACGACGCGATGGCCGAAATGAACGTCACGCCGCTGGTCGACGTCATGCTCGTGATGCTGGTGATCTTCATGATCGCCGCGCCGGCAATCACCAAGACGCTGCCGATGAACCTGCCGATTCCGTCGGAGACGCCGCCCGAGCCGCCGCCGCGCGCAGAGCTGAGGGTCGATTCCAACGGCGGTTTCGTGCTCGACGGCCGTGTGCTGAACGAGGCGGGCCTGCAGGCCGCGCTCGACGACATCGCGCGCCGCGATCCGACCACGGTGCTGAACGTCAGTGCAGCCGCCGAGGCCGAGTACCAGGGCTTCGCGACCGCGCTGGCGGCGGCGCAGGGCAGCGGCCTCGGCAACATCGCGATGGGCGACTGAAACAACGCGCCGGGGCGGCCGCGGTCGCCCCGGCGTCGTCGCGGTCAGCGGTTGGCCGCGTCGAGATCCTTCAATGCCGCGCCGATCGCCTCGCGCACCACGTCGATGACGTTGCTGGCGGCACCTTCCACTTCCGGCAGATTCGCCAGCATGTCCTCGAACAGCTGGCGGCGATCTATGCCCGTCTGGCGCGACACCGCGTTCGTGGCTGCCAGCACCGTCACCGCCACGCCCACCGACATCTCGCCCAGCGCCTGGCCGACGGCTTCGGCCACGGCGCGCGCCAGTTCGTTCTGGTCCATCGTGCTCTCCTCGCAGGTACCCGCGTCGGGTGATACACGGGCGCGCGATCAGTCGTCGTGACGGGCGCGTAACCACGGATGCGAAGACGCCGCGCGGTGCGCGGCGTCCTGTCGACTCGATTCGGAGCGGCCTTCTCAGTGGCCGCCATCCTTCAGCGACGCGGTGATCGGCGCGGCGCGGCCGCCCGGCGCCGCGGTCCGGGTGGCCACGGATGTGTCGCCGGGGGTGGACGCGGCACGTTCGGCGTCGCGCTGCTCGCGCGCCACGCGCGCCAGCTCGGCAATGGCTTGGCCGAAGCGGTTCTGCGACTTCGGCTTCGATTTCACTGGCGCTTCGGCGGCGGCCGCGGCTGCCTGTCCATCGGCCGGGACCAGCGCCGCATCATGGGCCTGCGCGGCGAGCGGCAGCGCGAGAGCGAGCGCGGCGATGATCGGGAAGCGGCGCATGGCGGAACCTCGTACGGCGTGATCGGTGCGCGCAGCCTAGGAAGCGCCGTGTGGCCCATCGTGTGAAATGAACGCAGCGACCTTTCACGCGTATCGATACGGCTCAGCGACGTGGGCGCAGCGTGATCGCCAGAACGAGGAAGCCCGGCTTGCGCCGGGCTACGTGTCACCACCTCACCACACCTTCACCCGTTGCTCTGGCGCGAGATAAAGCGCCTGCCCGGGCTGCACGCCGAACGCCTCGTACCAGGCGTCGATGTTGCGCACGGTCTGCGCGCGATAGCGGCCGGGCGCGTGCACGTCGGTGAGGATCGCGTTGCGCATCGCCGCGTCGCGGTACTTGCTGCGCCAGGCCTGCGCGAAGCCGAGGAAGAAGCGCTGCTCGGGCGTGAAACCGTCGATCGTGCGCACCTCGCGGCCCTGCAGCGACAGGCGGTAGCCGTCGAGCGCGGTGGCGATACCCGCGACGTCGGCGATGTTCTCGCCCAGCGTCAGGTCGCCGTTGACGGCGAGGTCGGGGAACGGCTTGTAGGTGCTGAACTGCGCCGACAGCGCCTTGCCGGCGGCGTCGAACTTCGCGAAGTCCTCCTTCGTCCACCAGTTGTGCAGGCGGCCCTGCGCGTCGAACAGCGCGCCGGTGTTGTCGAAGGAATGGCTGATCTCGTGGCCGATCACCGAGCCGATCGCGCCGTAGTTCACCGCGTCGTCGGCGTTCGGGTCGAAGAACGGCGGCTGCAGGATCGCGGCGGGGAAGATCAGGCGGTTCTCCAGCGGCACGTTGAGCGCGTTGATGATCTGCGGCGTCATGTACCACTCGTCGTGGCTGACCGGCTGCGAGAGCTTGGCCAGGTTGCGGCGGTACTCGAACATCTCCGCGCGCTCGGCGTTGCCGACCGGATCGTCCGCGCGCACTTCCAGCGTCGAGTAGTCGCGCCACTTCGACGGATATGCGACCGCGACCTCCAGGCTGTCGACCTTCGCCTTCGCCGCGGCCTTGGTCTGCGGGCTCATCCAGTCCAGCGCGTCGATGCGGCGGCCGAACGCGGCGACGATGTTGCGCACCATCTCCTCGGCGCGCGCCTTGGTCTTGGGGTCGACATGGCGCGTGACGTACTCGCGGCCCACCGCCTCGCCCAGCGCGTTGCTGGTGGCCGAGACGGCACGCTTCCAGCGTTCGCGCTGCTGCGGCGTGCCGTTGAGCGTCCTGTCGTAGAACGCGAAGCGCTCGTCGGCGAAGGCGCGCGGCAGGTAGCTGGAGGCGCGGTCGATGGCGTGGAAGGCGAGGTAGTCCTTCCAGGTCTGCAGCGGCTGCGAGGCGGCGAGCTGCGAGATACCCGCGACGGCCCTGGGCTGCCAGACGATGAAGTCGCGCTGCGAGGCGAGGTCGGCGGCCTGCATGAAGACCGGCCAGTCCAGCCCCGGCGCCTTGCGCGCGAAGTCGGCCTGCGTCCACGCGTTGTTGCCGGCCTCGACGTCGTTGGTCTGCTCCTGCGTGGCGTGCACGCGTGCGATCGCCGTTTCCAGCGCGAGGATGCGCGTGGCCCTGGCGGCGGCATCGTCGATGCCGGCCAGCTCCAGCACCTTCTGGACGTGCGCCTGGTAGGCCTTGCGGATCTCCGCGGCGCGGCCACCGTCGAGATAGAACGAGCGGTCCGGCAGGCCCAGGCCACCCTGCACGAGGTAGGGCACGTTGCGCGAGGGATCGTTGAGGTCCTGCGTGATCCACAGGCCGAACGGGCGATCGGTGTAGTAGTCGGTGGCGTTGAGCAGGTCGACGTCGGCGCGCAGTTGCTCGCCGAACTCGCGCGCGAGCGCGCGGCGGTCGCCGATCCCCGCGATCGCATCCAGGCGCGGCTTCACCGGCGCCAGCCCGCGTGCTTCGATGCCGGCCTCGTCCATGAACGCGGTGTAGTAGTCGCCAACCTTGCGCAGGTCGCCCGTGGCGCTACCGTCCTTCGCCGCGCCCTCGATGATGTTGCGGACCTGCTTCTCCGTCTCCAGCGCGATGCTGGTGAAGCTGTTGTAGCTGGAGCGATCCGCCGGAATCTCGGTATCGCGCATCCAGCCGCCGTTGGCGTGCAGGTAGAAGTCGTCGCCGGCGGCGACCGCGCGATCCATGCCCGCCACGTCGAAGCCGAAGCTGCCGAGCGCGGGCGTGCCTGCGCGCGCGGGCGCGGGTGCCGCGGTGGACGCGGGTTCGGACGTCGTCGTCGCGCAGGCGGCGAGCCCGGAGACGAGCAGGGCGGTAACGGCGGTGGTCAGCAGGCGGCGGGGCAGCGGACGCATGGGGGATCCGGGTGGGGAAATTCCGCCGAGCCTACCGGGCCTGCCGCGCCCGCCGCGTGTATCGGAAGTCAGCGCTCGCTGATGATGAAACTGCCGAACGAGATACCGAGTTCGACGCCTTCGCCCTTGCCGGCCAGCGCCAGCGAGACCGGGCCCTTGGTCACCACCTGCGCCTTGGCGGCCTTGCCGGCGGCCGCATTGGCCTCGCCGGTGGCGTAGCCGCCCAGCACGTCGCGGATGCTGCGCACACCGGCGAATCTGCCGGTGCCATTGTCGATGCGCGACTTGCCGAACGTCAGCCCGCCGCCCTTGGCTTCGATCTTCACCGGCAGCGTCTGGCCGTTGCTGCAGCGGACCGTGCCGGTGCCGGTGGAATGCTTGTAGATCGCGCTCCAGCCCGTCATCGAGAAGCTCAGCGAGCAGGACAGGTCGGCCGCCGCGGCGGGGAGCGCGGCGAGGGAAAGAGCGCTGGCGACGATCAGGTGTCGGATGTTCATGGTGGACATGCGAGTGGACCGGTGCCGGAGTATCGCGTCGCCGGCATGAAGGCCGCGCGTCTGCTGCGCCGCACGATGTGACGCGTTGCCGATCGTTGCAAACGGCACACGCGCAAGGCCCGCCCGCGCCCGTAGGATCGGCCGCCTGCCCATCAACGGACCGCCGAATGCCCCGTCCTGCCCGTCGACTGCTTCCGCTTCTCTGCGCCGCCGCCTTCGCGGCGATGCCGGTTTTCGCCCAGACGGGCGCCCATGGCGCCCATCCGCTGTCCAGCCCGCAGGTGCCGCTGCCCGCGGACACGTCCTATCCGGGCACGGTATCGATCACGGTGGACGCCACCGACCTCGCGCGCCGCATCGTGCGCATCCGCGAGGAGATCCCGGCGCAGCCCGGTCGCCTCACGCTGCTGTATCCGCAGTGGCTGCCGGGCAACCACGGCCCGTCCGGTCCGATCGACAAGCTGGCGGGCTTCGCCTTCACCGCGAACGGGCAGAAGCTCGCGTGGACGCGCGACCCGCTCAACGTCTACGCCTTCCACCTCGACGTGCCGGCGGGTGCGACCTCGGTCGTCGCCGAGTACCAGTACCTCACGCCCAGCGACACCTCGCAGGGCCGCGTGGTGATGACGCCGAACCTCGTCAACCTGCAGTGGAACGCACTGGTGCTGTACCCGGCCGGCCACTACGCGAGCCGCATCGACACCGCCGCGACGGTGAAGTACCCGGCCGGCTTCACTGCCGCGACCGCGCTCGACGTCGCCAGCAAGCAGGGCGACACGGTGACCTACCGCAACGTGCCGCTGGACATCCTGGTCGACTCGCCGGTGTTCGCCGGCCGTTATTCGAAGGTGATCGACCTCGCGCCCGGCGCGAAGGTGCCGGTGCGCCTGAACGTGTTCGCCGACGAGGCCAAGTACCTCGAGGCCAAGCCCGAACAGATCGCCGCGCATCGCCGCATGGTCGAGCAGGCGGTCAAGCTCTACGGCGCGCAGCACTACGACCACTACGACTTCCTTTTCTCGCTGTCGGGCCAGATGTCGGGCATCGGACTGGAGCACCAGCGCTCCAGCGAGAACGGCGAGGATCCGGAGTACTTCACCGGCTACGACGCGAAGTCCGGTTTCTCCGACCTGCTCGCGCACGAGTACACGCATTCCTGGAACGGCAAGTACCGCCGCGGCGCGGACCTGTGGACGCCGAACTACAACGTGCCGATGCAGGACTCGCTGCTGTGGGTCTACGAGGGCCAGACGCAGTACTGGGGCAACGTGCTCACCGGGCGCGCCGGCATGCGCACGCCGCAGGCCTCGATGGACGCGCTCGCGCTCACCGCGGCGACGTATGCGGAAAACCGCCCGGGCCTTTCGTGGCGCGGCGTGCAGGACACCACCAATGATCCGATCATCGCCCAGCGCCGGCCGAAGTCGTATCGCAACTACCAGCTCTCCGAGGACTACTACTCGGGTGGCCAGATGATCTGGCTCGAAGCCGACGCGCGCATCCGTGCGAAGACCGGCGGCAGAAAGTCGCTCGACGATTTCGCGCGTGCGTTCTTCGGCGTCAACGACGGCGAGTGGAAGGTGCAGAACACCTACACCTTCGAGGACGTGGTGCGCACGCTCGACGGCATCGTCAAGGACGACTGGTCCACGTTCCTGCGCGACCGCCTGGACGGCCGCGTGCCGCTCACCGGCGGGCTGGACGCCGCGGGCTGGCGCCTGGTGTTCAAGGACGAGCCGAACGCGCTCGCGCAGGCGTCCGGCAAGTCGGGCAACGCCGATTTCGTCTATTCGATCGGCCTGTCGATCGGCAAGGACGGCAAGGTGGCGGACGTGCGTTGGGACAGCCCGGCGTTCAACGCCGGCATCGGCACCGGCATGACCATCGTCGCCGTGGACGATCGCGAGTACAGCAAGGACGTGCTGGTCGACGCGATCAAGGCAGCGAAGGGCGGCAGCGCGCCGATCCGGCTGATGGTCAAGACCTTCGACCGCTACCAGACGATCCCGGTCGACTACCACGACGGCCTGCGCTATCCGCACCTGGAGCGCATTCCCGGCAAGACCGACCTGCTGACCGCAATCTACGCGCCGAAGCGCTGACGACGATGGCCGGGCGGCGTGGACCGTCGCCCGGCCGTCACGACGTGTCGCCGCGGCTGGCGGGCCTGATCCTCGCGCGGAGCGGCTACGCGCAGTTGCGCAGCGACCCGCGCTGAGCGCGGTCAGCCGCGGCGTTGCGCATTCTTGGCGATGCCGAGCTGCGCGTCGGCGCGCAGGTACACCGACTCCGGCGACTCCGTCGGCGAAGCCGCGACCGCCAGACCGTGCAGCACGCGCGCGCCGAGCTCGCGCTCCAGGCCGGCAAAGCGTCCACGCAACGCCGCCAGCGCGGCCTCCGGTGCGTCCCCGTGCAGCAGCGCGATGAACTCGCCGCTGCCGGTCACGCGGTTCACGCTGTCGCCGCGCGAGAGCACCGATTCGAGCAGGCGGTCGACCTCCTGCAGCGTGCGCTCGACGGTGCGACCGCCGTGCTGCGCGACGAGGTCGGCGAAGGCCTGCACCTCGAAGATCGCGATCGCGTAGGGCTGCGCGTTGAGCGTGTCGGCCGAGGTCGCGATCTTCGGCTCGAGCTGCGCCGCGCGCTGAAGCTCCAGCTCGCGGCGGCGGCCTTCCATCAGGTTCATGGTCAGCCGCGCGAGCGATTCCAGCGCGGCGCGCTGGCGGTCGTCGAGGGTGCGCGGCTGGTCGTCGATCACGCAGACCGTGCCGATGGCCGCGCCGCCCGGCGTCACCAGCGGCATGCCCGCATAGAAGCGGATGCCGACGTCGCCGGTCACCAGCGGGTTGTCGCGGAAGCGCGGGTCCTGCATGGCGTCGGGCACTTCCATGATGCGGTCGGGCGTGCGGATCGCGTGGTCGCAGAACGCGTCCTCGCGCAGCGTCTCCGTGGCTTCCAGGCCCACGCGCGCCTTGAACCACTGGCGTTCGCGGTCGATCAGCGAGACCAGCGCGGTCGGCGCATCGCACAGCATCGAGGCGAGACGGGCGATGTCGTCGTAGGCGGCCTCGGGAAGGCTGTCGACGATGCGGTAGAGATCGACTTCGCGCTGGCGCTCGGCTTCTGTCGGCATGGACGCAAGGGGAGGTGGATGAGTGCCCAGTGTCGCGCAAGCGGCGTTAGATGGCCGCCAACGTCGCCGCATGAACGGACGCCGCGTTCGCGGCGCGGGATTCACGCGTCACCCACCGGCCGTGCCAAGGATGGAAGGCCCATCGCCTTCGCCGTGGTCCCGATGCCCGCACTCCGTCCGCTCGCCCTCGCCCTGAGCCTCAGCCTGCTCGCCGCCTGCAACGTCTCGCCCGCACCGTCGGACGCCGATACCACGCCTGCGGCGCCCGCCGACACCGCCGCGACGACCGGCAACGGCGTGCCCGCCAGCGCCACCGGTACGCCCGGTATGCAGGACGGCCAGCCCGGCGCGCCGGGCAATGCCATGCCTGTCGCGCCCGGCGATGCGCTCGACGCGCTGCCCGTGGCCGCGGCCGAGGCGCAGCTCGCCAAGGACGATCCGCTGCGTGCGCAGGTCCTGCTCGAACGCGCGTTCTTCTCGCCCGGCGAGATCGACGGCGCCAAGGGCAGCAACATGGCGCGCGCGGTGAAGGCGTTCCAGGCTTCCAACGGCCTCAAGGCGACCGGCACGCTGGACGCCGCGGCCTGGGAGCTGCTCAATCGCGATACGGCGCCGGTGCTGGTCGAATACACGGTCACCGCCGAGGACCTCGCGGGCCCGTTCGCCAAGACGCCGGGCGAACCGATGGCGATGGCCGAGCTCGACGCGCTGCCCTACGAGTCGGTGGAGGAGAAGCTCGCGGAGAAGTTCCATATGAGCCCCGCGCTGCTGCGCAAGCTCAACCCGCAGGTGACGTTCCCGGCCGGAACCGAGGGCGGCTCGGACAAGGCCGCGAAGACCGACGCCAAGCCCAAGACGGCACCATCGACGGACGCGAACGCCACGCCGTCGGCCTCTGGCCCGCTCGCAGCAGGTGCCAAGCTCACCGTGCTCAACGTGATGCCGGCCGAGCGCTTCCCGGCGCCCGCCAAGATCGTGGTCGACAAGTCCGATTCCGCTCTGCTGCTCGTCGACGCCGCCGGCAAGACGGTCGGCCAGTTCCCGGTGACCACGGGCAGCGCCCAGTTCCCGTTGCCGATCGGCGACTGGAAGGTGACCACCGTGCAGCAGAACCCGGTCTGGCATTACGACCCGAAGCTGATCGCGGGCAGCAAGAAGACCGACAAGAAGGCCGAGGTGCCGGCCGGCCCGAACAACCCGGTGGGCACGGTCTGGATCGGCCTGACCAAGGCGCACTACGGCATCCATGGCGCGCCGCATCCCGAGCGCATCGGCAAGACCGAATCCAACGGTTGCATCCGCATGACCAACTGGAGCGTGCAGGCGCTCTCGAAGGTGGTCGCCGAGGGCATGCAGGTCACGATGCGCGAATAACGCGGCGGCCGTCGTGTCGCCGGACGGGCCGACAGCCTAGACTGTCGGCCCGTTTTCGTGCGACCGACACCATGCGCCCGACCTGGTCCCTGCTGTTCCTCGCCCTCGCGCTCACCGGCTGCCACCGCGATGCCGTGCGTGACGCCGCCCCGCATGAGTCGGTCGCGTCCGTGCCGGCCGACGACAACCTCAATGCCGTGGCGTGGATGCAGACCTCGGCCGAATACCGCGCCAATTCGCTGCAGACCTACCGCGCCGCGATCCGCGAGCTCGATCGCGCCATCAAGGACCGTGACTGGGACGCGCTGGCGCCATCCGAGCGCGCCAACCCCGCGCGCGGCCTGCCCCCGGCGGTGGTGTTCGACGTCGACGAGACCGTGCTGGACAACTCGCCGTACCAGGCGCGCCTGGTCGTCGCCGGCACCGAGTACAGCGAGCCCGAGTGGGACAACTGGGTGCGCGAGCAGAAGGCGACTGCCGTTCCCGGCGTGCTGGAGTTCGCGAAGGCCGCGCAGAAGCGCGGCGTCGCGCTGTTCTTCATCTCCAACCGCGCCGTGCACCTGAAGGACGCGACGATCGCCAACCTGCGCAGCGTCGGGCTCGACATCAGGGACGATTCGTTCCTCGGTCTCGGGACCGTGGTGCCCGACTGCGAGCAGCAGGGCAGCGACAAGAACTGCCGTCGCCAGCTGATCGGCCGCAAGTACCGCGTGCTGATGCAGTTCGGCGACCAGCTCGGCGATTTCGTCGAGCTCGCGCCCAATACCGTCGCCAACCGCGACACGGTGCTAGAAGCGCATCGCGACTGGATCGGCGAGCGCTGGTGGGTGCTGGCGAACCCGACCTACGGCTCGTGGGAACCGGCGCTGTTCGACAACAACTACCGCCAGCCGCGCGATGCGCGCCGCGAGGTCAAGCGCGAGGCGCTGCGCCTGGCGAAGTGATGCATCCGGCGCGGACATACGAACGGCGCGGGATGGATGCCCGCGCCGTGGTTCGCCGAACGATTGAACTCAGCGCTGGTTGCCGCCGCGGCCGCCACCACCGCTGGACTCGCCGCCCTTGCGGCCGGCTTCGCGGGCCTCCTGCGAATCGAACTCGTGCGCGTTGCCGCTGCGGTGCGCGGCCTTGCCGCCTTCCGAGGCGATCTCGCGCTGCTGCTCGCGATCCATCGACGCGAAGCCACGCCCGCTGCCCTGGTTACCGCCCTGGTTGCCGCCCTGGTTGCCGCCGCCGCGATTGCTGCCCTGGTTGTTCGCCATGTCCGATGCCCTCGTGCTGTGGAAGAAACGTCCGGGCGCAGTTGACGCCCGCATGCAGTCTTCGCGGTCTGTCGTAAGCGTTTCGGCATGCGCGCGTGCATTCGGATTAACCGCATTCACGGCCCTGAGCGACGGTTGTGCGCGCGCCGGTTCAGATGCACGCGGCGCGCCGATCGGCGACATTGGTGCAACCGCCGCCCTGCATCGCGAAGCCCCGTCATGACCGAGCTCGACCCGCGCGTGGACGCCTACATCGCCGCGGCCGCCCCGTTCGCGCAGCCACTGCTCGCGATCCTGCGCGAGCGCCTGCACGCGGCCTCGCCGGCATTCGTCGAGACGATCCGATGGGGTATGCCGACGCTGCTGCACGAGGGCCGCATCCTCGCGCACGTCGCCGCGTTCAATCGCCACGTCGCGCTGGTGTTCCGCGACGCCGAAGCGGTCGGGGAGGCCGCGCCCGGCGCGATGGGCCAATTCGGCCGCTTGACGCGCGTCGAGGAACTGCCGGATGCGGCGACGATCGCGGCGATCGTGCAGCGCTCGATCGCGCGCATCGCCACGCCCGCGCCGCCGCGGCCGCGCACGCCACGCGCGATGCCGGCGCTGCCGGATGCCTTCGCGGCCGCGCTGCGCGCACAGCCCGCCGCGCAGGCCGGCTTCGACGCGCTCGCGCCCGGCCAGCGTCGCGACTACGTCGAGTGGATCGTCGACGCCAGGCGCGAGGACACACGCCAGCGCCGAATCGTGCAGGCACTCGAGTGGCTGGCGCAGGGCCTGCCGCGCGACTGGAAATACCGGCGTTGAAGCCGGCGCGGCCACGGCCGATAACCTGCCTGCGATCCGCCCCCGTGGTCGCGCGCTGCGGGCCGCTGTCCGCCGGAGATGCCGCCGTCAGTCCCCCGTTGCACGCCGCACCGCCTTCGGCCCGCTCCGCGCCGGCCGGCACTCGCGTGCGCGGCGGAGGACCGTGGCGATGAGCCGCGCCTCGCTGCGCCGCCAGCTGGTCACCGGCGTCGCGCTGGTGCAGTTGCTGCTGATGGGCGCGTTCGTCGTGCACGGCGCGCTGCGCCAGCGCGCGGATCTCGAGGCCGCGGCCACGCGCCATGTCGCGCAGGCGGCGGTGCTGGTGGCCGACGACCTCGCGCTGGCGCTGCAGGCCGGCGACGCCGTGGCCGTCGACCGCAGCGCGCGCCGCCTGCTGGCCGACGACATCGTGGCCGGCGTCGAGATCGTCCGCCCCGACGGCCGCCTCGTCTGGAGCTCGGGCGACACCACGGGCGCCGCGACCTATCCGCTGCGCTACGACGGCCGCGAGGTCGGCCGCCTGCGCCTGTCCGTCGACCGTGCCGACATGGCGCGTGCGCTGGCGGCCGCGGTGCGCGACGGGCTGGCCTTCGCGCTCGGTGCGCTGCTGCTCGGCCTGCTGCTGTCTCTGGCGCTCGCGCATGCGTTGACGCGTCGCCTGTACCGCCTTCTGGAAGTCGCCGACGCGATCCGCGAGGGCCGCCACGACCTGCGCGCACCGCCCAGCCGCGTGCACGAGGTCGGGCGCCTGGTCGAATCGTTCAACGGCATGCTCGACGCGATCGCCGAGCGCGAGCAGGCGCTGGCGCGTGCGAACGACGCACTGGAAACGCGCGTCGAGGAACGCACCGCGGAGCTCGCCGAGAGCATCGCCAACCATCGCGCCATCCTCGAGCAGGCCAACGACGCCTTCGTGATGCTCGACGAGGAAGGCCGCATCGTCGAATGGAACCGCGCCGCGCGCACCACCTTCGGCTGGACGCGCAGCCAGGCCTACGGGCGGCTGTTCTCCGAGTTGATCCTGCCCGAGGACGAGCGCGAGGCCTTCGACGCCGACCTGCAGGGCTTCATCGCCACCGGCCAGACCGAGCGCATCGGCCGCCGCATCGAGATGCAGGCACGCACGCGCGACGGCCGCGACATGCCGGTGGAGATGAGCACACGCTCGCGCTGGCGTGGCAACCGGCGCTATTTCGACGCCTTCCTGCGCGACATCACCGAGCGCAAGCAGCTCGAGATCTCGCTGGCGATGCAGGCACTGCACGATTCGCTGACCGGCCTGCCCAATCGTCGCCTGCTGCTGGAGTCGCTGCCGCGCGCGATCCAGCGCGCGGACCGCAACGGCACCGCGCTCGGCGTCTACTTCATCGATCTCGACGGCTTCAAGCAGGTCAACGACACCTACGGCCACGAGGCCGGCGACGACGTGCTGCGCGAGTTCGCCTGCCGCATCCGCGAGTCGGTGCGCGCCGTCGACCAGGTGGCGCGCCTGGCGGGCGACGAATTCGTGGTGGTGGCCGAGGCCTTCGCCGATCCGTCGCCGAACGCCGAGGTCGTCGCGGCCAAGCTGCTGTCCGTGGCGGAGCAGCCTTACACGGTCGGCGGACAGCCGCGGCGCATGTCCTCCAGCGTGGGCTTCGCGATCTACCTGCCGCGCGCGGGCATCGACTCGCAGGCGCTGCTTTCGCGCGCCGACCAGGCGATGTACGCATCCAAGCGCGCCGGCAAGGGCCGCGCTACCGAATGGCATGCCGGCCTGCCGCCGGTGAGTGCGAACGCGGGCTGATCGACGCTACCGACGCGGTGCCCGCGCTAAGGTGCCGGCGCGAACGAAGGAGCCCGCGATGAGCCTGCCCGACACGATGACCGCGATCGCCGTGCGCGATGGCGCCGGCCCCGCCGAGGCGCTGCATGCCACCACCGTCGAACGGCCGACGCCCGCCGACGGTGAGCTGCTTGTGCGTGTGCGCGCCGCCGGCGTGAACCGGCCCGACATCCTGCAGCGCGAGGGCCGCTATCCGCCGCCGCCGGGTGCGCCGGCCACGCTCGGGCTCGAGATCGCCGGCGAGGTGGTGCAGGGCGCCGGCCGCTGGCGCACCGGCGACCGCGTCTGCGCGCTGCTCGGCGGTGGCGGCTATGCCGAGTACGCCGTCGTCGATGCGCGCCACGCGCTGCCGGTTCCCGGCGACCTCGACGACGTACATGCCGCGGCGATTCCCGAAACGTGCTTCACCGTCTACGCCAACGTGTTCGAGCACGGCGCGCTGAAAGCCGGCGAGACGCTGCTGGTGCACGGCGCAACCTCCGGCATCGGCGTGATGGCGATCCAGATGGCCAAGGCCGCAGGCGCACGCGTGATCGCCACCGCGCGCGGGGCGGACAAGGCGGCCGCCGCGCGATCCCTCGGCGCGGATATCGCCGTCGATACGACGGCCGAGGATTTCGGTGCGATCGCCAGGGACGCCGGCGGCGTCGACGTCGCGCTGGACATGGTCGGCGCGCCTTACCTGCGCGCCACGCTCGACGCGCTCAATACCGGCGGCCGCATCGTCTACATCGCCTCGCAGGGCGGCGACATGCTGGAAGTGCCGGTGTGGGCGCTGATGCGCAAGCGCGCGGTGCTCACCGGCTCGACGCTGCGCCCGCGCGATGCCGACGAGAAGGCGCGGCTGGCCGCGGAGGTCGAGCGCGTGGTGTGGCCGTGGATCGCCGACGGTCGCATCCGCATCGTCGTCGATCGCACGTTCCCGCTCGCCGAGGCGGCGCAGGCGCATGCGTTTCTCGAATCCGGCCGGCATACCGGCAAGGTCGTGTTGCTGCCCTGATCAGCGCTCCAGCGAGGCCTGGATGTCCTCCAGCCGCACGCCGCGCGTCTCCACGCCGTGGCGCAGCAGCATCAGCATCGAGGCCGCCATCGGCAGCGCGATGAGGATCGCCGACAGCGCGAACTGCTCGAAGAAGCCGAACACGCCGAGGCCCGCCCCGAGGATGCCGCCGAGCTTGGAGCTGGCGGCGATCACGCCCGAGCCGGTGCCGCGCAGGTGCACCGGGTAGATCTCCGCCGCGTACGGAATCAGCATCGCGATCACGCCGCTCACGCTGACCAGCAGCGCGGCCACCACGCAGATCACCGCGGCCTGCGCGCGCACCTGCATGAGGCCGAGCGCGGCGAGGGCGAGCAGCGCCAGCACTGTCAGGCCGATGAACAGCACCAGCGCGCGATAGCTGCTCCAGCGGTGGTACAGCCAGATCACCACGCCGATGCCGGGCAGCGCGTAGATCGCCGACTTCGCCAGCAAAGCGCTGGTGGCCTTCGCGTCCACGCCCAGCGCGGTGAGGTTCACCGGCAGCCACAGCAGCACGCCGAAATTCACCAGCCCCCAGGCGATGCCGCAGACCACCAGGCCGATGGTGATGCGCGCATGCCGGCCGCGCATCAGCGCGCGCATTCCCGTGGCCGCGTGCTGCTCGTTGATCACCGGCGGTCCGGGATGCGCGGCGTCGTCGCGCTCGATCGCATCGGCGGCGCCACCGGAGAACTTGCGCAGCACCGCGCGGGCCACGTGCTCGAGCCCCGCGTTGGACAGGAAGCGCGGCGACTCGGGAATGAAGCGGTTGAGCGCGATGATGATCGCGCCGGTCGGCAGCCCGAGCAGCCACAGCACGCGCCAGCTGAACATCGGCTCCAGCGTGGCCGCGGCGCCCGCCGCGAGCAGGTAGCCCGCCGACGTGCCGATGCCGCCCAGCGCGACCAGCAGCCAGCCTCGATGCGCGGCGGGAATGGTCTCGGCCATCAGCGTGAAGGTGATCGGCAGCAGGCCGCCGGCCGACGCGCCCATCAGGAAGCACATCACCAGGTTCCAGCCGAAGCTCGGCATCGCGCCGCAGATGGCGGTGCCGATGAACATCAGCGCCGACAGCAGGATGGCGCCACGTCGCCCCGAGAGATCGGCGATGCGGCCCCAGATCACCGAGCCGACCGTGGTGCCGGTCAGTGCGACCAGCGCGAGCAGGCTCGCGGTGGGCTTGGCGATGCCGTACTCGCTGCTCATGCCCGGCACCACGAAGCCCAGCGTCGCGGGCTTCATGACGTCGATGGCGAGCGTCACCACCAGCACGGCGACGAGCTTCCAGTGCTCGACGTTGAGCGGCACGCCATCGGCGATGTGGAACTGTAGCGGTGCGCCGCCGCGCGCCTGGCGCATGCGCGCGAGCCGCGGCATCAGGCCGTAGGTGGCGAACGCGAGGCCGACCGGGATCGCGGCCATGCCGAGGATCATCCCGGTCGTCATCGGCATGCCGACCATCTGCCAGTGCGTGTGGCGTCCCATCAGGAACATCGGCGCATGGCCGAACACGCCCGCGGTGATCAGCAGGCAACCGAGCCAGAAGGCCCACGGATGGTAGAAGGAAATCCCGCTCGCTTTCATGAGGCCCCCGTTTGGACGCGACAGTCTACGGGCGCCGCGCCGGCCTCAGGCCAGCGGTACCACCGCATCGCCGACCCGCAGCACGCCGGTGCCGCGCGGGATCAGGTTCATGCCGAAGGTGACGCCCTTGGGCGTGCGGCGGTACTCCATCAGCGTGCGCAGCGGCTCGCCGTCGGCATCGCGCGTCATCGTCGCGGGATCGAGCGTGGTGAACACGCAGCGCGTGCAGGCCTTCACCGCGTCGAACTCGATGCCGCCGATACGCACGCGGCGCCAGCCGTCCTCGGCATGCGCGGCGCTGCCGGCGACAACGAGGTTGGGGCGGAAGCGCGCCATCGGCACGGGCGAGGCGAGCCGTGCGTTGAGCCCGTCCAGCGCGGCCTGCGAAATGACCAGCAGCGGATAGGCGTCGGCGAAGCTGACCTCGTCGCCGGGCGCGGCGTAGTCGGGATCGACGGCGCGACGGGCACCCGCGTCCATGTGCACCAGGCGCGCGGGCGTGCCGAGCCAGGCGCTGAGCCAGTCCGCCGCGGCGTCGCCGGCGTCCTGTGCATGCACGGTGTCGTTCCAGATCACAACGGGCCGTCGTGGGGCATCGGGCAAGGGGACAGGCACGCGCAGCGTCGGCCTTCCGGGTGCGTCGAGCCGAAGCCCGTCGCCGTCCGGCAGCGCGCGGATGCCGACCATCTCGTTGCGCTGGCGCGCGGTGATGAAGCGCCCCGTGTCGTCGACCACCAGCCAGCGGCGATCGCCGGCGGGGCCGCGCGGCGTGATGTCGAGCGTGTCCGCGTCCAGCGGCGCGCAGGACTTGAGCGGGTAGAGATGGAGCGAGGCGACGTGCATGCGCGCATTGTGGGCGGTGCGCGCGCGGGCGTCAGCCGGGCGGGCGCGGCTCGGCCGGCGGCGCCTCGCCCGCCGCCTCGGCCCCGGGCGATCCGGTGTCGGTGGCGACCGCGCGCGCGCGCCGGTCCGCCGCCTCGACGCGCACGCGGTCCGGATCCGGTGCCACGGTGCCGCGGACGATGTTGGCGCGCATGCGCGGCAGCGCCTCGGGATGGTGCGCCAGCAGGAAATCGATCATTCGCTCGCGCACCGCGCAGCGCAGGTCGAACAGGTCGCCCGAATTGCGTGCGCTCACCAGCAGGCGCACCTGCACGGTGGAGCGGTCGGTCTCGACGATCTGCGCCACGCAGACGCGCCCGTCCCAGCGCGCGTCGGTCTCGCAGATGCGCTGCAGCTCGGCGCGCACCGCGTCCATCGGCGTGCGGTAGTCCAGCCACAGCATCGACGCGCCGAGAAGCTCGGCGCTGCGTCGCGTCCAGTTCTGGAACGGGTGCTCGATGAACCACTGCAGCGGCACCACCATGCGTCGCTCGTCCCAGATGCGTACCACCACGTACGCGCTGGTGATCTCCTCGATGCGGCCCCATTCGCCTTCGACGATCACCACGTCGTCCAGCCGGATCGGCTGGCTCAGCGCGATCTGCAGGCCGGCGATGAGGTTGCCGAACACCGGTTTGGCGGCGATACCGGCCACCAGGCCGACCACGCCCGCCGACGCCAGCAACGTGGTGCCCACCTGTCGCACCGCCGGGAACGTCATCAGCACGAACGACAGTCCCAGCAACGCGATGCCGCCCTGCGCGATGCGCCCGATCACGCGCGTCTGCGTCTGGATGCGGCGCGCGGCGAGGTTGTCGGCCACGTCCACCGGATGCTCGATGATGATCCGGTTCGCGATCGCGCCGACCGCGCGCACGCCCAGCCAGGTCAGGCAGAGCATCACGCCGATGCCGAGTGCGTGGCGCACCGAGGCGAGCCAGTCGGATCGAAGCGGCAACAGGCCCGAGGCGATCGCCAGCAGCACCAGCGGCAGCGCGATCGACGCGGGCGGCGCCACCACGTCGACGATGCGCGCGACGAGCTTGTCGCGGCGCAGGCGCGCGCGCCGCGACAGCGATCTCAGCAGGCGATTGATGACGTAGCCGGCGAGCAGCGCGGCCAGCACGATGCCCGCCGCACGCAGCAGGGTGTCCCAGTCGACCGACATGCAGGTCCTCCCGGAGGGCGGGCCATGCTGACCGGAATCGCGTAAACGCGAGGTGCCCGGCGCGTCAGGGCTGCGGCGTGCCCTGCGCGGCCTTGGCGCGCTGCAGGCGCTCGAGTTCGATCTGCTCGCGCTTTTCCTGTTGTTTGCGCAGTTCCTCGCGGCGGATCGCCTCGGCTTCCTCCGCACTCGGCGCGGCATCGAGCGAGAGCGACAGCCCCGCGGCCGCCGCCGGCTCGCCGCGACGGCTCTTGAGCTTGATGTTCAGGCGCAGTTCGTTGGCCGAGTCGGCGTTGCGGATCGCCTCGTCGTAGCCGATCACGCCCTCGTTGTAGAGCTCGAACAGCGCCCAGTCGAAGGTGCGCATGCCCAGCTCGCGCGACTTGTTCATGATCCCCTTGAGCTCGTTGAACTCGCCCTTGAAGATCTTCTCGGCGATCGTCGGCGTGTTGATCAGGATCTCGATCGCCGCCGCACGCCCCTTGCCGTCCTCGGTGCGCACCAGGCGCTGCGAGACGATCGCGCGCAGGTTCGCCGAAAGATCCATCAGCAGCTGCGTGCGGCGCTCTTCGGGGAAGAAGTTGATGATGCGCTCCATCGTCTGCGACGCGCTGTTCGCATGCAGCGTCGACAGGCAGAGATGGCCGGTTTCGGCGAACGCGATGGCGTGCTCCATCGTCTCGGCATCGCGGATCTCGCCGATCAGGATCACGTCGGGCGCCTGCCGCAGCGTGTTCTTGAGCGCGTGGTGCCAGCTGTGCGTGTCCACACCCACCTCGCGGTGGCTGATCAGCGACTTCTGCGACGTATGCGCGTACTCGACCGGATCCTCGACGGTGATGATGTGGCCCGCGCTGGTGCGGTTGCGGTGGTCGAGCATCGCCGCGAGCGAGGTCGACTTGCCCGAGCCGGTGCCGCCGACCACCAGGATCAGGCCGCGCTTCTGCATGACGAGGTCCTTGAGCACCTCGGGCAGACGCAGCTTCTCGAAGTTCGGGATCTCGGCCGCGATCGTGCGCAGCACCATGCCGACCTGGCCCTGCTGCACATAGACGTTGACGCGGAAGCGCGATACGCCGGGCACGGCGATCGCGAAGTTGCATTCGAGCTCGGTGGCGAACTCGGCGCGCTGCTTCTCGTTCATCAGCGCGCGCGCCAGCTGCTGGGTCACCGCGCCGGTGAGCTTCTGCGGGCTCAGCGGCGTCATCTGCCCGTGCGCCTTCATGCTCGGCGGGAAATCGTGCGCGATGAACAGGTCCGAGCCGCCGGCCTTCGCCATGGCGGCCAGGAGCTTGTGCATGTAGTCGCGGGCCTGGTCGTCGGTGAGCTGGGTCATGCGCGGCGATCGGGAAAGACCACCCGGTTAACGGCCGCGGGCGCAGCCGGTGAACCCATTGGAACGTGCGCGCCGTGGCGATCCCGCGATCACCCGGCGCGTCGGCGGGCCTCAGCCGGCCGTGGATTCCGGTGCGGCGTCCGCGGCGTCGGCGGGGAGCAGCAGGAACGGCTCGACCGTCCCGCGCAGCTTCAGCGTCATCGGCTGGCCGCGGCGGTCGCGCGCGCGGCCCGCGGCAACGCGGATCCAGCCTTCGCTGACGCAGTACTCCTCGACGTCCATGCGCTCGCGGCCGTTGAAGCGGATGCCGATGCCGCGCTCGAGAAGGGCGGCGTCGTGGAAGGGGCTGCGCGGATCGGTGGCGAGGCGGTCGGGGAGGGTGTCGGTCATGGGGCGGTGCTGCCTGGAAAACGGACCGGCATTATGTCCGACCGTGACCTCCCGCCCGCGCAGCCGTCACCGCGCGGGGCCTAGGCTTCGCGCATGAGCCCCGGATTCGACCTGTCGCTCGACCAGCGCGACCACTATCTTTTCGCCCGCGTCGATGGCCCCGAGGACACCTACGAGGTTTCCGTCGCGTACTGGTCGCGCCTGCGCGCCGAATGCGAGGCGCGCGGCACCCGCCGGCTGCTGGTCCTGGAGGCGCTGGAGGGAAACGCCGTTCCCAGCGAGGCCCGGCAGGTCGTGGAAGCCTTGGTACAGATGGGTTTCCACGACATCCGCATCGCCTACGTCGACGCCACCGAGGACGCCGCACTGCTGGTCAGCAGCGAGATCCGAGCGGCCCAAGCGGGTGTCACGGCACGTGTTTTCCGCCGCTTCGACGAGGCCGAATCCTGGCTTCTGGAAGGCGTCGCGTAGGCGGGCCCCGCGGGCGGACCCCTCCCCTCGCTGAAGAGGCGACGGACGGACGTTGCATTTGCTACGGGCAGGCTCTACGGTAGCCGCGCTGCTCCGGGGGTCACCGTGACCTGTGACCCGATGCTGTAGATCGCTGATCCGCTACATCGTTGCTAGATCACTCCTTGTGAACAGCACCATCGCCGCCAACCGGCGGCACCATCAATTGTTCCAAGGAGTTACACAATGTCCCGCGAAACCGGCACCGTGAAGTGGTTCAACGACGCCAAGGGCTTCGGCTTCATCAGCCGCGAGAACGGTGAGGACGTCTTCGTCCACTTCCGCGCGATCCAGACCCAGGGCTTCAAGAGCCTGAAGGAAGGCCAGAAGGTCTCCTTCACCGTGACGCAGGGCCAGAAGGGCCTGCAGGCCGAAGCCGTCCAGCCGGAGTAATCCTCCGCTGACCGCTCAGGTCGCACGATGCGAAAGCCCGGCTCACGCCGGGCTTTCTCTTTTTCGGCCTCCGGTTTCGTCGTCCCGTCGAAGCTCCGGGCCATTCGGTGGCACCGCAACGCGATTCGCGCACGACATTGCCGAGGCGGCGGTGGCTGCCACGCGTTGGGCGGTGGATGCCGGCGGTCTGCACTCCCCGCGCCGCGAGCGCGGCGCACGCGTCCTCGGGTGGAAGCCGCAGTGGTTGTTGCGCCGCCGCAGCCTGGAGCGTCGCGGGCCCGGGCGAGCACCGCGGGTGATCGTGCGAACGCGGACCGCAACCGACGCCTCGAACCCCGCCGATCAGTCGGCGTCGACTTCCAGATTGAGCACGCGATCGACCAGGCGGGTGATGTGGCGCAGGCGCTCGTCCAGCGCGGGATCGACCTCGCGCGTCGACCGCCGCAGCGGCGTGAGGCCGGCGCGGATGTCGCAGGCCAGTGCAACGAGTTGCTCGCCCTGCAGGCGCAGGCGCTCGCGCTCGGCCTGTGCGCTGCGGTGCTGGTCGGTCACGTCGACGAGCAGGTTGACGCCGCCGATGACCGCGCCGCCGTCGTCGAACAGCGGGCTCGCATAGCTCAGCGCCACGCGGCGAGAGCCGTCGGGGCGCTCGAGCTGCAGGCGACGGCCGTGGTGCGCGCGTCCATCGACGAGCGCACGCGCGATCGGCGAGGCCTCGTGCGGCATCGGACGGCCGTCCTCGTGGAAAAGCCGCAGGGCGCCGCACCAGCGCGGCCCTGCTTCACCGAGAGCGGGCCGGTGGCCCCATAGGGCCACGGCCTGCTCGGTGTAATGGGTGACGCGACCGTCGGCGGCGCAGAGACAGGCGCCGGCCGGCAGCACGTCCAGCAGACGACGGAACTGCGCGAACGCATCGTCGTCAGTCGTGGGGCGGGCGGAATCCTGCATCGGCATGCCCGACGTCGGCAGCGGGGGGCGCGAGGATTGGCGCGCTGCCGTGAAGCAGGCGTCAATGGGACGTATTCAGTTCGGACGCGACGAATGCGCGCTGTCGGACGCCCGGCGCGGGCCGCGGCTCGATCTCGTGGCGGTCGAGGTGACGCACCGAGACGATCTGGTCGAGGTAGAGATCGACCCACTGCGCCTGCTCGGGCTGTTCCAGTGCGGGTTGCTCGAGGCGCACGGTGCCGTTGGTGCCTTCGCGGCCGTCGGCGTCGAAGAACTGCATGGTCATCGGCCGGGCGGCGACGATGCCGCGCAGCACGCGGCCGTCGTCGAGGGTGAGTTCGACGTGCTGGTCGTTCGGCAGCTCGAAGATGCGGGACTGCAGGCGGTCGATGTCGACCTGGGCGGTATAGACGCGGGGGGCGATGCGCATGGCGATCCTCCTGATCCGGTCATGCTGCGGCGCCGCGCGGCAATCGACGGTGAAAAACCGCGGCTTCACGCCGGTGCGAGCGGCCGTTGGCGAGCATCCTGCGACGCCTCGGAGGACACCGGATGCTGCGCTATCTGCTCGTATTCCTGATCGGCGCGCTGCTCGGCGCGAACGTCGCCTGGTACTACGCGCGCTCGCGCGGTGCCTGCGAAGCACCGCCGCGGAAAGAGGTTCCGGTGCGAACGCCGGATGCCGTCTCCACCACGCCGTCCGTTTCGCCGCCCGCGCCGGTCACGTCCGCCGCACCTGCAGTTCTGTCGAGCGGGCTCGTGCTGCCGGTTGCCGGCGTCACGCCGTCGCAGCTGGTGGATACCTACACGCAGGCGCGCGGCGAGAACCGCGTGCACGACGCGATCGACATCATGGCGCCTGCCGGCACGCCGGTGCTGGCCGCGGTCGACGGGCCGGTCGCCAAGCTGTTCACCAGCGACCTCGGCGGGCTGACGATCTACCAGTTCGACGATGCCGGCCGCCGCGTCTACTACTACGCGCACCTGCAGGGCTATGCCGCGGGGCTCGCCGAGGGCCAGCGCCTGCGGCAGGGGCAGGTGATCGGCTACGTGGGCAGCACCGGCAACGCGAGCCCCGATGCGCCGCACCTGCACTTCACCGTCGGCGACCTCGGCCCGGAGAAGCAGTGGTCGAAATCGACGCCGGTGAACCCGTACCCGTTGCTCGCGCGCTGACGGCGCGGGCCGCCAGCGCGCGAGGCGTCAATGCACCGTCTGCGGCGTCGCCTCGAAGCGGCGCGCGTAGTCGCGCTCGTCGGCCACGCGTTCGACGAAGGCGTCGTCGACTTCCGGCGCGCCGTACACCGCATACACCACGCGTTCGCCGTCCACGCCGAGCTGGCGCAGGCTGTAGCGCGACGCCCCGCCGCCGGTGTTTTCCGGATAGTTCTTCGGCGGCTGCGGGCCCTCCAGGTCCATCTCGCTGTTGTCCACCACGCCGCCGACGAAAAGGGCACGGATCATGTCGCCTCCACGCTGTGTATTGAGGCTCCACCCTGCCGCCGGCCGTGTTTGGCGGTGATGAAGCGGGCGTGGTGGAAGCGGCAAGGGCCTAGACTGTCGCGCCGCCCGACCCGCCAAGACCGTGCACGCCGACCCGGCCCTCGACGCCCTGTTCCTTCCCTTCGACGACGGCCTGCTGCCGCCGCCCGCCGGTGGCGCCTTCCTGGGCGCCCGCGCGGGCGTGGCGCTGCAGCGCTGGAGCTCCGCCGGCCTGGCCTGCGAGCAGGACTACCGCCCGGTCGCGTTGGCGCTCGAACGCGCCGGCATCGGGGTGGTCGCCGATGCGCTGCAGCCCCCGCCCACCTTTCCGACGGTGCTGGTGCTGCCGCCGCGGCAGCGCGAGCAGTCGCGCGCGATGCTCGCGCGCGCGGTGAAGCTGGCGGGCGAGCGTGGCCGCGTGGTCGCCTGCGCCGCCAACAATGCGGGCGCGAAGTCGATGCAGGACGATCTCGCCGCGCTGGCCGGCCCGGTCGGCGTGCTGAGCAAGCACAAGTGCCGTGTCGTCTGGACCGAGCCCGGGACGACGCCGTCGCCGTTGGTGGACGAATGGCTGGCGCTCGACGCGCCGCGGCCCATCCTCGACGGCAGCGTGCTGAGTCGCCCGGGCCTGTTCGCCTGGGATCGCGTCGACCCGGCCTCCGCGCTGCTCGTCGCGCAACTGCCGACCGACCTCGCCGGCCGGGCGGCCGATCTCGGCGCCGGCTGGGGCTATCTGTCACGCGAGCTGCTCGCGCGTAATGCGGGCATCGCGTCGCTCGATGCGTTCGAGGCGCAGTACCGCGCGCTGCCGCTGCTCGAACGCAACCTGGCGCCGTTCGCCGATCGCGCACGCATCGCCACGCACTGGTCGGACGTGACCGCCGGCATCGACGGCACGTACGAGGTGATCGTCAGCAATCCGCCGTTCCATGCCGACGACCGCGTCGATCGCCCGGACCTGGGCCGGCGCTTCATCGAAGTCGCCGCCGCCGCGCTCGTGCCGGGCGGACGCTACTTCATGGTCGCCAACCGCCACCTGCCGTACGAAGCCACGCTCGCCAGGCACTTCCGCGACGTGCGCGTGCTGGCCGACGCGCGCGGCTTCAAGGTCTTCGAGGCACGCCGATGAAACTGCTCCGTCTGATCGCCAACCTCGGCTACGGCTCGCGCAAACAGGTCCAGCAGATGTTCCGCGAGGGCCGCGTCACCGACGCCGCGGGCGACGTGCTCTACGGCGACGACGTGCGCGACCCGGCCGACGTGCGCCTGGACGGCGAGCCGTTGGATCCGCCACCGGGCCTCGCGCTGATGCTTCACAAGCCGGTCGGCTACACCTGTTCGACCAAGGACGCGGGGCGGCTCGTCTACGACCTGCTGCCACCGCGCTTCCGCCTGCGCGATCCGGTGGTGTCCACGGTCGGACGCCTCGATCGCGACACCAGCGGCCTTCTGCTGCTGACCGACGACGGCGCGCTGCTGCACCGGATCATCTCGCCGAAGGCCGTGGTGCCGAAGGTGTACGAGGCGACCCTGGCGCAGGACCTGCGCGGCGACGAGGCCGCGATCTTCGCCAGCGGCACCCTGTTGCTCGAAGCCGAGAAGACGCCGCTGGCACCCGCCGCCCTGGAAGTGATCGACGCGCGTCATGCGCGTCTCACCCTGACCGAAGGCCGCTACCACCAGGTGCGGCGCATGTTCGCCGCCGTCGGCAACCACGTCGACGCGCTGCACCGCAGCCGCATCGGCGGCCTGTCGCTCGACGGGCTGCCCGCAGGCCAGTGGCGGATGCTGTCGCCGGCCGACATCGAGGCGATCTTTCAGGGCTGAGTGTCGTCGGCCAACAACCGGCGCAGACCGTCGGCGCCGAGGCGCCGCATCGTGGCGATATTGCGTTCGACGATCACGTCGGGATCGGGATAAGCCGCCACCGCGCGGTCGATGCTCGCCTCGCGCAAGAGGTGCAGCGTCGGATAGGGCGTGCGGTTGGTGAGGTTGGACGGATCGTCGGCGGGCTCGCCGGCGAACACGTAGTCCGGATGGAAACTCGCGACCTGGATCTCCCCTTCGAGACCCATGCGCCGCACGAGGCGGTCGGCCTCGTCGAGGAAATCGTTGTAGTCGAAGAAGTCGCCCAGCACGTGCGGATGCACGATCAGCGTGGTGTCGATCTCGTCGGCGGGCGTGGCGCGCAGCCGCTCGAGCTCACGCTGCAGATCCTCGCGCAGCGCCTCGGTGTCGCGCGCCTCGCTCAGCACGAAGCGCACCTGGCGCTTGACGTGCACGGCCTTGGCAAAAGGGCAGAGGTTCAGCCCGATCACCGCGCGCTCCAGCCAGCGGCGCGTCGCGGCGATCTCGGCGGGCTCGGCCGCGTCCACTCAGTCGCGGAAGTTGTCGAACTGCAGTGGGCGCTCGAATTCGGCGCCGCGCAGCAGAGCGATCACCGCCTGCAGATCGTCGCGCTTCTTGCCGGTCACGCGCAGCTTCTCGCCGTTGATCTGCGTATCGGCCTTGAGCTTGCTGTCCTTGATCGTGGCCTGGATCTTCTTGGCCAGCTCGCGCTCGATGCCCTGCTTGACCAGCACGGTCTGGCGCGCACCGGCCACGTTGGTCAGCACGTCCTTGAACTCCAGGCAGCGCGCGTCGATGCCGCGGGCGATCAGCCGCGCGCGCAGGATGTCGTTCATCTGCTTGAGCTGGAATTCGCTGGGCGCCGACAGCGTGATCGACTCGCCCTCCTGCTCGAACTTCGCGTCCACGCCCTTGAAGTCGAAGCGGGTGGACAGCTCGCGGTTGGCCTGGTCGACGGCATTGGTGAGCTCGTGGGCGTCGACTTCCGAGACGATATCGAACGAGGGCATGGCGGCCTCCGCAGCAGGGCGCAAGAGGGTACCGCAGCCCTCGCGGGCCGACGACGCCGGATCGCGGATGCTGGATGCATGTCGCGCGCCGTTTCCTTGTATCGCAAGCGCCTGCCGTCCCGATGGAGGCTGCGATGCCGCTGTTGATCGCGCTGCTGGCGCTGGCGGGCGTATTGCTCCTCGGCGTCGTGCTCGGCGTCGCCGGCCTGTTGCGTCGGCCGTTCCGGGCGCCGGTCTGGCAGCCGGTGTTCGGCTTTCCGCTCGCGCTGCGCGCGGTGGCGCTGCTCGTGGCGGTGCTGATCGCCGTATCGCTGGCCGCATGGCGGCATCCGGAGGCGCTGCAGGGCCTCGGCTATGGATTGGCGGTCGGGCTGCTGCTGGGCGGCGGCGCGGGCGCGACGTCCGGGCTGCGTCGCGAGGGGCGATCGATGCGCCAACGCCCCAACCGCGTGTTCATGGTTCTGCTCGCTGTCGCCGTGCTGGCGCGCGCGCTGCTCGCGATGGCCGGCGGACTCGCGTCGCTTCCGGCCGGCATGCAGGCCACGCTTCCGATGCTGGGCGGGCTGCTGCTGGGCTATCCGCTCGCGCATGCGGTGGTGCTGCGTCTGCGACTGGTACGTCTGGCACGCTTGCGCGACGCCGGCTAGCGCCGCATCGTTCGCGCTCCTCACATCCGGATGCATCCATGCCGGCTTCCCGCCGCGCCGTGGCCATGATGCTGCTGGCCGTCGCAACCTTCTCGCTGATGGACGCCGGCCTCAAGCAGCTCAGCACGCATTACCCGGCCTTCCAGGTCGCCGCGCTGCGCGGTGCGGCCTCGTTGCCGTTCGTGCTGGTCTGGGCGCTGTCGACGGGCGGCGTTCGACCGCTGTTGCGCGTGCGTTGGCCGCTGCACCTGCTGCGCGGCGCGATGGGCGTGGCGATGATGGCCTCGTTCGTCTACGCGCTGCGCACGCTGCCGTTGTCGACGGCCTATTCGATCTTCTTCGTCGCGCCGCTGCTGGTGACCGCGCTGTCGGTACCGATCCTCGGCGAGCGCGTGGGGCCGCGGCGCTGGACGGCGATCGCGATCGGCCTCATAGGCACCCTGGTGCTGCTGCGGCCCACCGGCGAGGGCCTGGTCAGCATCGCCTCGCTGGCGGTGCTGCTGGCCGCGGTCATGTACGCGGTGAGCGCGATCAGCGTGCGCGTGCTCGCGCGCACCGACAGCACGCAGTCGATGATGGTCTGGCTGATGGCCCTGATGGCGATCGGCGCCGGCCTGCTGGCCTGGCCGGGCTGGACGCCCGTCGCAGGCGCGGATCTGTGGCTGATCCTCGGCATCGGCGTGGCGGGCGGCATCGGCCAGTACGCGGTCACCGAGGCTTTCCGCGTGGGCGAGGCCTCGCTGATCGCACCGCTGGAATACACCGCGCTGGTCTGGGGCGTGCTGCTCGACCTCACGCTCTGGGGCGTGCTGCCCGACGGCGTCACCTGGGTCGGCGCGGCGATCATCGTCGCCAGCGGGCTCTACCTGCTTCGACGCGAGCGCGTGCAGGCCGAGCGCGCACCCGACGTGGTGACGCCGCCCTAGCGTCGGCCGAGGCGCCGGGTCGTCGGCTTGGGCGCAGGCAACGGTGGCGGCTCGCCCTCGCCGTAAAAGCGCTGGCAGGTGTCGCACCAGAACGCGCGGCGTTCCTTCTTGCCCAGATGCCGGCAGAAGCTCAGCGGCGTGCCATCGCGCGGGCAGGTCTTCTTCGCGTGCACCTGCCAGTGCTGGCGCAGGGTGAATTCCTTCTTCCACTCGTAGAAGTCGAAGCTGTACTCGCGCGCCTGCACGATCAATTCGGTGAGCTTTCGCGACGGCAGGTCGCCAATGCGCGTCTGCGGATGCACGCGGATGCGGTGCAGCACCTCGTTCTTGATGATGTTGCCCACGCCGGCGAACACGTCCTGCTCCAGCAGCGCGTCCGCACATATCGTGTCCGGCATCGCCTTGAGCTTGCGGCGTGCGGCCTTCGGGTCCCATTCGTCGGCCATCACGTCGGCGGCCCAGTCGTAGGCGTCGTCGAGCGGCTCGTCGATGAACTTGACCGAACAGGAATAGAAGTTGAGCTCGCGCTTGCGGGTGAAGCGCCGGCTCAGGCGCGGCGTCTTGTCCTCCTTGCGCTCGTCGATGCAGTAGCTGCCGAACATCAGCATGTGGATGCGCACGGCGAAATCGCCGAAATCCAGCAGGAAGTGCTTGCCCCAGGTGCGCACGGACTTCAGGCGCGAGCCGGGCAGGCGGAGGAGGTCCTGCTTCGTGTTGCCGGATGCCTCCAGCACTTTCAGGCCCGCGAGCGATTCGGCGCGCTCGCGCAGGATGACCAGCGACGGGCCTTCGGGCATCGGTCAGCGCCCCAGCGTTTCGAGGCTGCCCTGCAGCGCGGCGGCGAGCGCGGCATCGCCGCTGACCAGCGCCGTCCACTGCAGCTCCAGGCCCTTGCGGCGCCCCTTGGGCACCAGCTTCAGGCCGTCGGGGTCGACGGTGAGCGTGTAGGCTTGGCCCTTGATGTCGACCTCGCGACGCAGCGGGCCGTCGAGCTTCGTCGTCATCGCGACATTCCTGCATTGGGTGCCCGCAGGCTAGCGAGCGGCCGACGCAGGCCACGTGAACCCGAAAAAGAGAACGGGCCCCGAAGGGCCCGTCCGTATACGCATGTCGCGGTGTTACCAGCGCGCGCCCAGGCCGACGCCCACCACCACCGGGTTGGCCTTGGCCTCGCCGACGTTGGTGCCGTTCACCGACATGTCCGACGAGCCGTGCAGGTAGCGCACGTCGCCTCGCGCGAACCAGTGCTGGCCCAGCGTCACGTCGGCGCCGACCGTGGCCATCGGGCCCTTCGCGGTCTCCACGCCGATGCGCTGGCCGGCGAGCGCGCCGGTCGACGTCGCGGTCTCGTTGTCGTAGTTCATCTCGTAGTAGCCAAGGCCCACGAACGGGCGCACGGTGCGGTCCGGCGTGCCGAAGTGGTACTGGCCGCTGAGTGCATACGGCTGCGCATCGACGCTGGCGACCTTGCCGTCGCCGGTACGCACGCGATAGCCCGCCTTGTCCGCGCCCCAGGCCTCGACCGCGAAATTGTCGTTGACGAACCAGCTGCCGCTCAGCGTGGCGGCCGCCTCGCCATCGAGATCCGCGCGGGTCGCGCCGGCTTCGACGCTGCCGGTCGGATGGTTGAGTCCGACGCCGCCGACGATGGCGAAACGCGAGCCGGAGGCGGAGGTGCCGGCGTCCTGGGCGAAGGCGCACGGGGCGGCGGCGAGAGTGCCCACGAGGGCAAGAATCAGGTGACGCTTCATGGAGTGGCCTCCTAGTAATTGGCAGGACCGGTCGATGCCACCGACCGGCGAAGCCAACCTACCGATGTACGACTGAACCTCGCTTGCCTCGCGGACGGTCGCTTCTACGCGCACGCGACATCGGCTTCGCTAGCGGCATCTGCACGCGACGTCGACATCGCGTGGTTGGCGTCCTAGCCCGCACAGGCGAGAATGGCTTTTTGGTGAGCCCTCACCGCGGAGTCCCTCGAATGGCTGAGCTGAAGGAAGCGCGCGTCCCCGACATCGGCAACTACGACGGCGTGCCCGTCATCGAACTGCTCGTGTCCGTGGGCGACACCGTGGCGGCTGACCAGGGCCTCGTCACGCTCGAGTCGGACAAGGCGACGATGGAAGTGCCCGCGCCGTTCGCCGGCGTGGTGCGCGAGCTCAAGGTCAAGGTCGGCGACAAGCTCGCCGAGGGCGCGGTGGTCGCGATGATCGAGCCGGCCGACGCGGGTGCCCGCGATGCCGCGTCGGCATCCGGCCCGTCGTCCGATGGCGCACAGCCCAGGGCCGATACCGCGCAGGTCGCGACCTCGCCCGCGCAGCCGCGTCCTTCCGAAACGCCTGATCGCGTCGAGCCGGTCGCCACGGGCGAGCCCGACAGGCTGGCGCAGCGGGAGATCGCCACGCATGCCGCCAGCACGTCCGCGCCGCCGCCCCCGGCGACGCCGCAGAACGAGTCGCCGCGTACGCCGCCGGTCACGTTCGACGCGAACGAGCTGATGCCCGATGCGGTGCCGTATGCGAGCCCCGCCGTGCGCCTGTTCGCGCGCGAGCTGGGCGTCGACCTGTCGCGCGTCAAGGGCAGCGCCAAGGGTGGCCGCATCACCAGGGAAGACGTGCAGGGCCACGTCAAGCAGGTGATGTCCGGCGCCACCGCCGCGCCGTCGTCGGGTGGCGTGTCGCTCGGCGGCGGGCTCAACCTGCTGCCGTGGCCGAAGGTCGACTTCGCCAAGTTCGGCGAGATCGAGACGCGCGAGCTTTCGCGCATCAAGAAGCTCTCCGGCGCGAACCTCGCGCGCAACTGGGCGAGGATCCCGCACGTCACGCAGCACGACGATGCCGACATCACCGAGCTCGAGGCGCTGCGCATCGCGCTCAACAAGGAAAACGAGAAGAGCGGCACCAAGGTGACGATGCTCGCCTTCCTGATGAAGGCCGTGGTCGCGGCGCTGAAGAAGCACCCGGACTTCAACGCCTCGCTCGACGAGAGCGGCGAGAAGCTGGTGCTCAAGAAGTACTTCCACATCGGCTTCGCCGCCGACACGCCGAACGGTCTCGTGGTGCCGGTGATCCGCGACGTCGACAAGAAGGGCGTGGTGGAGCTCGCGCAGGAAACCGCGGAGCTCGCGAAGAAGGCGCGCGACGGCAAGCTCGGCCCGGCCGAGATGAGCGGCGGCTGCTTCTCGATCAGCTCGCTCGGCGGCATCGGCGGCACCAAGTTCACGCCGATCGTCAACGCGCCGGAAGTCGCGATCCTGGGCGTGTCGAAGTCGGCGATGAAGCCGGTATGGGACGGCGAGGCCTTCCAGCCGCGCCTGATCCTGCCGCTGTCGCTGAGCTACGACCACCGCGTCATCGACGGTGCCTCGGCCGCGCGCTTCACCGCATACCTCGCGCAGCTGATGGCCGACATGCGTCGCGTGCTGCTCTGACGATGCCGCAGGCGCAGGCTTCGCGCGAGTTGCACGAGGCCGGCGCGCGCGTGCGCGACGCCGCGCAGGACGGCTGGCAGGGCCTGCAGCCCGTACTCGATTACGAGATCGTGCGCGTCGCCGGGCTGCAGCTCACCGTCGGCAACCTCGCGACGGCGACGATCCTGCTGGCCCTGTTCTTCGCCGCCTCGCGCTACGCGGCGCGCGGGCTCACGCGCTACGGCGAGCGCGAAGGCGTGGATGCGGCCTCGCTGTATGCGATCAGCCGCGTCGCGCGCTATGGCCTTCTCGTCATCGGCTTTCTCATCGCGCTGGAAGTCGCGGGCATTCCGGTGTCGAAGTTCGCGGTGTTCGCGGGCGCGATTGGCGTGGGCCTGGGGTTCGGCCTGCAGGCGATCTTCAACAACTTCATCTCAGGCCTGATCCTGCTGTTCGACCGATCGATCAAGATCGGCGACTTCGTCGAACTGGAAAGCGGCGTGCACGGCGTGGTGCGCGACATCAAGATCCGCGCCACGCGCATTTCCACCAACGACAACCTCAACATCCTGGTGCCGAACTCGGAGTTCGTCAGTGGGCGCGTGGTGAACTGGACGCTGCTGGAGCGTGCGCGCCGCATGCGCATTCCGTTCGGCGTCGCCTACGGCACCGACAAGGAGATCGTGAAGCTCGCGGCGATCGAGGCCGCCTGCGAAGTGCCGTTCACGCTCGCGCACGACGGCCCGCGCGGGCCGCAGGTGTGGCTGGTCGAATTCGGCCCGAGCCGCCTGGAGTTCCAGCTGATCGTCTGGCTCAACGCCGATGCCACGCGGCGCCCGTCCGCGGTGAAGGCCGCCTACAACTGGGCGCTGCACAGTGCGCTCCAGCGCCACGGCATCGTCATCCCGTATCCGCAGCAGGACCTGCACGTGCGCAGCCTTTTCGGGCACGAGGGCGACGAGGCGATCGCCGTGCTCGCCGGCCGCGCGGTGCCCACCGCCGAACACGAAGCGGCGCATGCGCCGCCGCCCACACCCCGCGAACGCATTGCGCTCGCCGACAATGACGCGCAGCGCGACATCGAGCGCGACATCCACGAACAGCCGCCGGCCGACCCGGGCCCGCGGCAGCAGGAGGAATGATGGCTGCCCAGATCGAAGTGAAGGTGCCCGACATCGGCGGCTACGACGACGTGCCGGTGATCGAGCTGCTCGTCGCCGTCGGCGACCGCGTCGAGAAGGACCAGGGCCTGATGACGCTCGAATCCGACAAGGCGACGATGGAAGTGCCGTCGTCCGCCGCCGGCATCGTGCGCGAGCTCAGGGTCAAGGTCGGCGACAAGGTGTCCGAGGGCAGCGTGATCGCGGTGCTCAAGGCCGAAGGCGAGGGCGCGGCGCCTGCAGCGCCGCAGGCCGCCGCACCGGCCACCAGCCAGGGCGAAGCCAAGGGCTACGGCGACACGAAGCAGGCGTCCCCCGCGGCGTCCACGGCCAGTGCGCCGGCCGCGACGTCCCCGACGCCTGCCGCATCCAGCGGCCGCAAGGCCGACGTCGAATGCCGCATGCTCGTGCTCGGTGCCGGCCCGGGTGGCTACACGGCCGCGTTCCGCGCCGCCGACCTCGGCCTCGACACCGTGCTGGTCGAGCGTTATGCGTCGCTGGGCGGCGTCTGCCTCAACGTCGGCTGCATCCCGTCGAAGGCGCTGCTGCACGCGGCCGCCGTCATCGACGAGGCGCAGCACGCGAAGGATTACGGCATCAGCTTCGGTCAGCCTGCGATCGAACTCGACGCGCTGCGGACCTACAAGGAGAAGGTCGTCGGCCAGCTCACCAAGGGCCTGGCCGGCATGGCCAAGCAGCGCAAGGTGCGCGTGGTGCAGGGCACGGGCCGCTTCGTGTCGCCGAACGAGGTCGAGGTGCAGGGCGAGGGCGGCACGCAGCTGATCCGCTTCGAGCAATGCATCATCGCGGCGGGTTCGCAGGCGGTGAAGCTGCCGAACTTCCCGTGGGACGACAAGCGCGTCATGGATTCCACCGACGCGCTCGACCTCGCCGACATCCCGAAATCCCTGCTCGTGGTCGGCGGCGGCATCATCGGCCTGGAAATGGCGACCGTCTATCGCGCGCTCGGCGCGCAGGTCACCGTGGTCGAACTCGGCGCGCAGCTGATGCCGGGCGCGGACACCGACCTCGTCAAGCCGCTCGCCGATCGCCTGAAAAAGCAGGGCGTGACCGTGCACCTCAACGTCAAGGCGTCGGGCGTGAAGGCGTCGAAGGCCGGCATCGAGGTGACGTTCGAAGGCGAGGGTGCGCCGCAGCCGACATCGTTCGATCGCGTGCTGGTCGCCGTCGGCCGCAGCCCGAACGGCGCGAAGATCGGCGCCGAGGCCGCGGGCGTGCAGGTGGGCGATCGCGGATTCATTCCGGTCGATCGGCAGATGCGAACCAACGTGCCGCACATCTTCGCGATCGGCGACATCGTCGGTAACCCGATGCTCGCGCACAAGGCGACGCACGAGGGCAAGCTCGCGGCGGAAGTCGCGGCGGGCGAGAAGCGCGAGTGGGTCGCGCGGGTGATTCCGTCGGTGGCCTATACCGATCCGGAGATCGCGTGGGTCGGCGTCACCGAGGCCGAAGCGAAGGCCAAGGGCCTCAAGGTCGGCGTCGGCAAGTTCCCGTGGGCGGCGAGCGGTCGCGCGATCGGGCTGGGTCGCACCGAAGGTTTCACCAAGCTCATCTTCGACGAGGTCACGCATCGCGTCATCGGCGGCGGCATCGTCGGCGTGCATGCAGGTGATCTGATCGCCGAGGTCGCGCTCGCGATCGAAATGGGCTGCGAGGTCGCCGACATCGGCATGACCATCCATCCGCATCCGACGCTCAGCGAATCGGTGGGCATGGCGGCGGAGGTCTTCGAAGGCACGATCACCGACCTCTACATCCCGAAGAAGAAGTAGTCGCGGGGGCGCGCGAAAAAGGAAACGGCGGCGCCTTCGCGGGCGCCGCCGTTTGCGTTCAACCGGCGTCGATCAGAACGCGATCGAAAGGCCCGCCACCGGGCCGTTGAAGCGCTGCTCGAAGCGGTTGATGCCTTCGTCGCCGTCGCGATCCTGCAGGTCCAGGCGCATCCACTTGTAGCCCGCGTGCACGCCGAAGCGGCCGCCGAAGCGGTATTCGACGATGGCGTGCGCCTGCGTCAGCTTGCCGTCGATGTCGTCCGAATCCAGCCAGCCCGCATCGAGGTGCTGCACCTGCGCATTGACGCGCCAGTTCTCGGACGGGGCGAACGTCAGGCGCGTGCCCACCAGCGGCAGCAGCCCGCTTTCCGCGTCGCTGCGGTCGTAGGTATTGGCACCGGAGACCGCGCGCAGGCGGCCTTCCACGCGCGCCTCCTGCACGCCCAGCTGCAGGCCCCAGCTCACCGTCGGCGCCTCGACCACGGCGAAGTCGTAGGCCACGCCGCCGAGGCTCATCTCGGCATCGGCGCGCGCGGAGCTGCCCGCGGGGATCACCACGTCGTCGTAGGAGATCGACTCACCGAGCGTGGCCGATTCGTCGCCGTCGAAGCGCGTGTAGTTGAAGACCAGGCGATGGCGATCGCCGAGGCGCCACTGCGCGTCGAGCGCGGGCACGGTGTCGCGGCCGGTGTCGAAGGTTTCGTCGAACGTCTCGGCATTGCCGAGGTAGGTGGTGTTGCCGGCCACGCGCAGGCGGCCGTCGCCGTTGAAGGCGCTGGCGCGCAGCACGAAGCGGTCTTCATCGATGGCATGTGCGGGAGCGGCGACGCCGGCCAATGCGAGGGCCAGCAGGGACAGCGGAAGCAGGCGGGTCATCGTGACTCCGGTATCAGGGGAAGGTCGCGATGAAAGCCGCACCGGGGTCGAGCATCCGTGAATCGCAGGAACGAAAAAGCCCCGGCCGGGAGGCCGGGGCTGCGTCCGCCGCGCACCACCGTCGACGAGGAGAGAAGCCGTGGCCGGGGCAGGCGAGGCTTGTGACCGCCCGTTGGCGGGAAGGTTCCGTCAGGCCGCGACCGCCGGCGACGTACGGCGCTCCAGGCGTCGCCAGAGCTTCTCGTGGAAGTGGAAGGCGACCGTGTTGCAGGCCGGCTCCACCAGCGCCATCACGCCACCGACCACTGCACTGCCGGTGAGCAGGTAGCCGAGGCTGAACGCCACGGTGAAATGGACGACGGCGAAGCTGAGGGTCTTGCGCATGGCGGGTCCTCTCCTGTCGCCCGATGCTGCGGCCGGGCGAATGCGCAGGTCCAATCGATTGTTCCGGCTGCCGCGATAGCCGGTTTCGATCACCTGTTCAGCCCATTCGCGCAGGCATGGCTTCCGTCGGTTGCCCGGATTTCTCACGCGTTCTATACTTTTGGGGCTCCACAGGGCGCTTTCGCGCCAGCCTCCAGACCGACGGAAACCCGCGTGCACGATCCATTGTCCGCAGGCCGCCGGCTGGCGTCGCGCGCGATCGTCTGGCAGGCCATTGCGACGGCGTTGGTCGCGCTGGCCTTCCTCCCGCTCGGCGTGCGCGAAGCGCTCGCGGCGGCGGTGGGCGGCGGCGCGGTCGTCGCGGCGGCGCTGGTGTCGATGCTGATCGCCCTGGGCGGCGGCATCCGGCCCGCAGGCGTCGCGATGGCGAGGCTCCTTGTGGGTATGGCGGCCAAATGGGCCACGGTCGCCATCGTTCTGGTTCTCGGCCTCGCCGTCTGGCGCCTTGCGCCCCTTCCGTTGCTGGTCGGGGTGCTGGTGGCGACAGTGGCGGCCGTCCCGGCCCAACTTCTGAAGCGATAGGTGTTCTCAGTGAGCGAGCAGACCGGTTCCGGCGGCGGCCTGAACGAGTACATCCAGCACCATCTGACCCAGAACACCATCCAGCTGGGCGGTGGCGGTTTCCATATCGATACGTGGGCCGTCTCGCTCATCCTGGGCCTGTTCTTCATCGCGTGGTTCGGCTTCTTCGCGCGACGCGCGACCGCCGGCGTGCCGTCCAAGGGCCAGGCCTTCGTCGAGCTCATCCTCGAGTTCATCGATGGCCAGGTGAAGGACACCTTCCACGGCGACCGTCGCTCGATCACGCCGCTCGCGCTCACGATCTTCATGTGGGTCGTGCTGATGAACGCGATGGACCTGCTGCCGCTCGACCTGCCGGGCTGGGTGGTCAAGACCACCGCCGGCGCCGAAGTCGCGCACCACACCTATTTCCGCTGGGTCCCGACCGCCGACCTCAACACCACGTTCGGCCTGTCCGTCGTCGTGTTCTTCATCATCCTCTACCACTCGATGAAGGCGAAGGGCATCGGCGGCTTCGGCAAGGAGCTGCTGACCGCGCCGTTCCACGCGCATGGCGCGGCGAAGATCGCGCTGGCCCCGGCCAACCTGCTCCTCAACCTCATCGAGTACGCGGTCAAGCCGGTTTCGCTGGCCATGCGACTGTTCGGCAACATGTACGGCGGCGAGCTGGTCTTCATGCTCATCGCCGGCCTGCTGGGCGGCGGCCTGCTGATGTTCGTGCCGGGCGTCATCTTCAATGCGGCCTGGGCGATCTTCCACATCCTGATCGTGCTGCTGCAGGCCTTCATCTTCATGATTCTCACCGTCGTCTACATCGCCGGCGCGTACGAGAGCCACTGATCGGATTCCGCTGTCGCGGTACTGCTCCACCCTTTCGCTTCACCCTTCAAACTTCACTTAAATCCGTAGGAGAAACACCATGGAATTCATCGCCAGCGTGCAGGGCCTGACCGCGATCGCGATCGGCATGATGGTCGGTCTGGGCGCGATCGGCGCCTGCCTCGGCATCGCGCTGATGGGCTCCAAGTTCCTCGAGTCGGCTGCCCGTCAGCCGGAGCTGGTTCCGATGCTGCAGGGCCGTATGTTCCTGCTCGCCGGCCTGATCGACGCGGCGTTCATCATCGCGCTCGCCGTCGGCCTGCTGTTCGCGTTCGGCAACCCGCTGCTCGGCGCGCTGCAGACCGCCGCCGGCGCCTGATCGCCCAGCAGTCCGCTTCAAGGCCGCCCGCGCATGCGGGCGGCTGACCGGGCGCCCGCGCCCGACCTGCGATCACCGGAGCTGTCATGAATATCAACATGACCTTCTTTGGCCAGATGCTCACCTTCGCGGTGCTGATCTGGGTCACCATGAAGTTCATCTGGCCGCCGCTCAACGCGGCCATCGAAGAGCGTCAGCGCAAGATCGCTGAAGGCCTCGCTGCGGCCGACAACAGCCAGAAGGCGCTGGAGCAGGCCCAGTCGAACGCCGATGCGGCGATCCGCGAGGCGCGCGTCAAGGCCAACGAGATCATCGAGCAGGCGCACCAGCGCGCGAACCAGATCGTCGAGCAGGCGCATTCCGAAGCGGTGGCCGCGGCCAACCGCCAGAAGGATGCGGCGCAGGCCGAGATCGCCGCCGCCAGCAACCGTGCCCGCGAGGAACTGCGTGCGCAGGTCGCCACGCTCGCCGTCGCCGGCGCCGAGAAGGTGCTGCGTCGCGAGATCGACCCGAACGCCCACCGCGCGCTGCTCGACGAGCTGGCCGCCCAGCTCTGACTGAGACCTATCGATGAGCCAGGCCCTGACCCTTGCCCGTCCCTACGCCCGCGCCGCGTTCAACGCCGCGCGGGACGAAGGCCGTATCAAAGCGTGGTCGGACGCGCTGGCGTTCGCGGCCCGCGTCGCCGGCGATCCGCAGGCACAGGCGGTGCTCAAGCACCCGCAGCTGACGTCCGAGCAGGCCGCGCGCCTGCTCGCGATCGACGGCGCGGAAGCCAGCGTGCAGCGTTTCGTGCAGATGCTTGCCGACAACCGCCGCCTCGAGCTGCTGCCCGAGATCGCCGGCCTGTTCGAGCAACTGCGCGCCGAGGCCGAGCGAGTCGTCAAGGCGCGCGTGACCTCCGCCTCGCAGCTCGGTGACGCCGACCTCGCGGCGATCCGCGACGGCCTCAAGCGCCGCTTCGGCCGCGAAGTCGAGCTGGAAACGGCGGTCGATCCGTCGCTGATCGGCGGCGCGGTGATCGATGCCGGCGACGTCGTCATCGACGGCTCGGTCAAGGGCAAGCTCGAGCGCCTGCAGTCGGCGCTCGCGGCGTAAGCCCACGAATTCATCTACTCCCGGCGTCCGCGTCGGAACCAGGGAAACTCCCATGCAGAACACGCTCAACCCGTCCGAAATCAGCGAACTGATCAAGACCCGCATCGAGCAGGTCGGTCTGGCCGCCGAAGCCCGCAACGAAGGCACGGTCACGTCGGTCTCCGACGGCATCGTCCGCATCTTCGGCCTGGCCGACGTGATGCAGGGCGAAATGATCGAGCTGCCGGGCAACACCTACGCGCTCGCGCTGAACCTGGAGCGCGACTCGGTCGGCGCCGTGGTCCTCGGCGACTACGAGCACCTGCGCGAGGGCGCGGTGGCCAAGACCACCGGCCGCATCCTGCAGGTGCCGATCGGCGAGCAGCTGCTCGGCCGCGTCGTCAATGCGCTGGGCGAGCCGATCGACGGCAAGGGCCCGCTGGGCGCCACGCTGTCGGCGCCGGTCGAGCGCGTCGCGCCGGGCGTGATCTGGCGCAAGTCGGTCGACCAGCCGGTGCAGACGGGCTACAAGTCGGTCGACGCCATGATCCCGATCGGCCGCGGCCAGCGCGAGCTGATCATCGGCGACCGCCAGACCGGCAAGACCGCGATGGCCGTCGACGCGATCATCGCGCAGAAGGGCACCGGCATTAAGTGCATCTACGTCGCGATCGGCCAGAAGAACTCGACCGTCGCCAACGTCGTGCGCCGCCTGGAAGAGCAGGGCGCGCTCGCGCACACGATCGTCGTCGCCGCCACGGCGTCGGAATCGGCCGCGATGCAGTACATCGCGCCGTACGCCGGCTGCGCCATGGGCGAGTACTTCCTCGACCGCGGCGAAGACGCGCTGATCATCTACGACGACCTGTCCAAGCACGCCGTCGCCTACCGCCAGATCTCGCTGCTGCTGCGCCGCCCGCCGGGTCGCGAAGCCTATCCGGGCGACGTGTTCTACCTGCACTCGCGCCTGCTCGAGCGCGCCTCGCGCGTGTCCGAGGAGTACGTCGAGAAGTTCACCAACGGCGAGGTGAAGGGCAAGACGGGTTCGCTGACCGCGCTGCCGATCATCGAGACGCAGGCGGGCGACGTGTCCGCGTTCGTCCCGACGAACGTCATCTCGATCACCGACGGCCAGATCTTCCTCGAGACCGACCTGTTCAACGCGGGCATCCGCCCGGCCGTGAACGCCGGCATCTCGGTGTCGCGCGTCGGTGGCGCGGCGCAGACCAAGATCATCAAGAAGCTGTCGGGCGGCATCCGCATCTCGCTGGCGCAGTACCGCGAGCTGGCGGCGTTCGCGCAGTTCGCGTCGGACCTCGACGAAGCGACCCGCAAGCAGCTCGAGCGCGGCCAGCGCGTCACCGAGCTGATGAAGCAGAAGCAGTACAGCCCGCTGCCGATCTCGCTGCAGGCGCTGTCGATCTACGCCGTCAACGAGGGTTATCTCGACAACGTGCCGGTCAACAAGATCGGCGCCTTCGAGGCCGGCCTGCACTCGCACTTCGTCAACACGCAGGGCGAGCTGGCGTCGCGCATCAACCAGTCCGGCGCGTGGGACGACTCGATCGAGAACACCTTCAAGCAGGTGATCGCCGAGTTCAAGCAGACGGGCAGCTGGTAATTCCAGCCGCCGCGCGGGCGTGGTGATCCACGCCCGCCGACCCCGGTAGCAGCACGAGAAGCGAGCGAGAGATGGCAGGCGGACGCGAAATCAAATCGAAGATCAAGAGCGTGCAGAACACCCGCAAGGTGACGCGCGCGCTTGAAATGGTCTCCGCCTCGAAGATCCGCAAGGCGCAGGACCGCATGAAGACCTCGCGCCCCTATGCGCGGGTGATGAAGCAGGTGATCGGCCACCTCGCGCAGGCGAGCGCCGACTACCGCCATCCGTACATGGTCGAGCGGACCGACGTGAAGCGCGTGGCCTACGTGATCGTGTCGAGCGATCGCGGCCTCGCCGGCGGCCTCAACAACAACATGTTCCGCAAGCTGGTGGGCGAGTTCCGCCGCTGGCAGGAGCAGGGCGTCGAGGTCGACGTCGTCACGATCGGCCAGAAGGCGTCGGTGTTCTTCCGCCGCCTGAAGGTCAACATGATCGCGTCGGTCACGCATCTGGGCGACGTGCCGAAGCTCGAGCAGCTGATCGGCGTGATCAAGGTCGTGCTGGACGCGTACGAGGCCGGCCAGGTCGACCGCGTGTTCGTCGGCTACAACCGCTTCATCAACACGATGAGCCAGCTGGCCACGTTCGACCAGCTGCTGCCGCTGCCGGCGTCGAGCACGAAGGTCGCGTCGCACGACTGGGACTACATCTACGAGCCGGACGCGCCGACGGTGCTCGAGCACGTGATGACGCGCTACATCGAGTCGCTGGTCTACCAGGCCGTCCTCGAGAACATCGCGTCCGAGCATGCCGCGCGCATGGTGGCGATGAAGGCGGCGTCCGATAACGCGACCAAGCTGATCGGCACGCTCAACCTCATCTACAACAAGGCCCGCCAGGCCGCGATCACCCAGGAAATCTCGGAGATCGTCGGCGGCGCCGCGGCGGTCTGATCGACGCCACCGGCTGAGCGCGTCGCCCGCGCTCGCATTCCAACGAATCGGTTTACCAAGGAAACAACCCATGAACGCTCAGGTCACTCCCAGCACCACGGGCACCATCGTCCAGATCATCGGCGCGGTCGTCGACGTCGAGTTCCCGCGTGATGCGGTGCCGCGCGTGTACGACGCGCTGAAGGTCGACGGTACGGCGATCACGCTGGAAGTCCAGCAGCAGCTGGGCGACGGCGTCGTGCGCGCGATCGCGCTCGGCTCGACGGACGGCCTGAAGCGCGGCCTCGTCGCCAACAACACCGGCCGCGCCATCGCGGTGCCGGTCGGCACGGGCACGCTGGGCCGCATCATGGACGTGCTCGGCCGCCCGATCGACGAGGCCGGCCCGGTCGAGGCGACCGATCACTGGGAAATCCATCGCGGCGCGCCGTCGTACGAGGACCAGTCCTCGGCGACCGACCTGCTCGAAACCGGCATCAAGGTCATCGACCTGATGTGTCCGTTCGCCAAGGGCGGCAAGGTCGGCCTGTTCGGCGGCGCCGGCGTCGGCAAGACCGTCAACATGATGGAGCTCATCAACAACATCGCGAAGGCGCACTCGGGTCTGTCCGTGTTCGCCGGCGTGGGCGAGCGTACCCGCGAGGGCAACGACTTCTACCACGAGATGAAGGACTCCAACGTCCTGGACAAGGTCGCGATGGTCTACGGCCAGATGAACGAGCCGCCGGGCAACCGCCTGCGCGTCGCGCTCACCGGCCTGACCATGGCCGAGTACTTCCGCGACGACAAGGACCCGGCGACGGGCAAGGGTCGCGACGTGCTGCTGTTCGTCGACAACATCTACCGCTACACGCTGGCCGGTACCGAAGTGTCGGCACTGCTGGGCCGCATGCCGTCGGCCGTGGGTTACCAGCCGACGCTGGCCGAGGAAATGGGCGTCCTGCAGGAGCGCATCACCTCGACCAAGACCGGTTCGATCACCTCGATCCAGGCCGTGTACGTGCCCGCGGACGACCTGACCGACCCGTCGCCGGCGACCACCTTCGCCCACCTCGACGCCACCGTCGTGCTGTCGCGAAACATCGCCTCGCTGGGCATCTACCCGGCCGTCGACCCGCTCGACTCGACCTCGCGCCAGCTCGACCCCAACGTCATCGGCACCGAGCACTACGACGTCGCGCGTCGCGTGCAGTCCACGCTCCAGAAGTACAAGGAGCTGAAGGACATCATCGCGATCCTGGGCATGGACGAGCTGTCGGAAGAGGACAAGCAGGCCGTGTCGCGCGCCCGCAAGATCGAGCGCTTCTTCTCGCAGCCGTTCCACGTGGCGGAAGTCTTCACCGGCTCGCCGGGCAAGTACGTCTCGCTGAAGGACACGATCCGCGGCTTCAAGATGATCGTCGACGGCGAGTGCGACCACCTGCCGGAGCAGGCGTTCTACATGGTCGGCGGCATCGAGGAAGCCTTCGAGAAGGCCAAGAAGATCGGCGGCTGAGCCGTCTGATCTGCACGGCGCCGACGTGAGTCGGCGCCGACGCCCTCCGAACCAAGCGAGAAAGACATGGCATCCACCATCCGTTGCGACATCGTCAGCGCCGAGCAGGAGATCTACAGCGGCGACGCCGAGCTGGTCGTCGCGACCGGCGAACTCGGCGAGCTGGGCATCGCGCCGAAGCACGCGCCGCTGATCACGCGCCTGAAGCCGGGCAAGGTCGTGGTGACCGTGCCGGGCGGCCAGCAGCTGGACTTCGCGATCTCCGGCGGCATCCTCGAGGTGCAGCCGAGCGTGGTGACCGTGCTGGCCGACACCGCGATCCGTGCCGAGGACATCGACGAGGCGGCGGTGCGCGCGGCGAAGGAAGAAGCCGAGCGCGTGCTGGCCAACAAGGATCCGAAGATGAGTCTCGAGGAAGCGCAGACCCAGCTCGCGATGTCGATCGCGCAGCTCTCCGCGCTCGAGCGCCTGCGCAAGAACCTCAAGCACTGAGGTCCGACCGCATCGCAGCGAAAACGCCGGCCTCGTGCCGGCGTTTTCGTTTGTGGCGGATGTTCGCGCGGCGCCGTCTCAGCCGATGAGCATGCGCTGCCGCAGATTCGATTGCGTTCCGCGTCGCAGTGCATAGAGCGACTGCATGCGGACCGGACAAGCGGCTGGCACCGCCTTCACATCTGTTAGTAATATTACTAACAGCATGAACGTTTCAGCCGTACATCCGACCCTTGGGTCCTGCCGGAGGCGGGGCTGATGGGCGAGGTGCATGCGCTCGATACGCTGATGCGCGAACGCCCGGTCTGGCGCGGACGTTCGCCGGCGCCCGTCCGCGACGGCGTGTCCACCGGCCATGCGCGGCTCGACGCGGCACTGCCGGGGCAGGGCTGGATCGCGCAGGGGCTCAACGAGATCCTGCTGCCCGACGCGGGGCTGGGCGAGCTCGAACTGGTCTGGCCGGCGCTGGCGAGGCTGGCGTCGACGAACGCGCCGGTGGTGCTCGTCGCGCCGCCCTACGTGCCGTATCCGCCGGCCTGGCATGCGGCGGGCGTGCGGCTGGACGCGCTGCACGTCGTCCACGCCGACCCGCGCGATGCGCTGTGGGCGGCCGAGCAGTGCATGCGCTCGGGCAGCTGCGGCGCCGTGCTGTGCTGGCCGTCGACCGACGACGACCGCCCGCTGCGCCGCCTGCAGGTGGCGGCTGAGGCCGGGCGCTGCCTCGGCTTCGCGTTCCGGCCCGCGCGCGCGGCGCTGAACCCGTCGCCGGCGCCGCTGCGCATCGCGCTGGAAGCCAGCCCGGTGCGGCAGTTGCGCGTGCTCAAGTGCCGCGGCGCGAATCCGCCACCGTGGCCGCTCGCCTTCCCGCGGGAGGCCTGAGATGCACTGGCTCTGCGTCTTCCTGCCGCAGCTCGCGCTCGACGACGTGCTGCGCCGCCTCGACGACCCGCTCGAGCCGGTCGCGCTGGTGAGCGGGCCGCGGCAGCGGCGTGTGCTGCACGCGGTGAACGCGGCGGCCCGCGAGGCGGGCCTGCGGCCGGGCCTGACGATGGCGGCCGCGCAGGCGCTGGGCGTGCGCTTTCGCAGCGCCGACCATGACCCCGACGCCGCCGAGCGCTGCCGTCGCCTCGTGGCCGCCTGGGCCTATGGCTACAGCTCGCAGGTCAGCCTCGACCTGCCGCATGCGGTGCTGCTGGAGATCGGCCGCAGCCGGCGCCTGTTCGGTGGGTGGGCGCAACTGGCGCCGCGGTTGTCGGCCGAACTGCAGGACATGCACCTGCGCCATCGGCTGGTGGCCGCGCCGAACCCGTGGGCCGCGCGACTGCTGGCGAACGTGCACGCGAGCCTGGCGGTCGATGCGCAGACGCTGCCGGCCGCGCTCGATGCCCTGCCGGTGGCGCGCAGCGGGCTCGCCGGGGAGGTGCGCAAGGCGCTCGCGCGCATGGGCTTGCGAAGGCTCGGCGAACTGCGACGCCTGCCGCGCGCGTCGATCGGGCGGCGCTTCGCATCGACGGTGCTCGACCATCTGGACCGCGCCTACGGGCTGCGGCCCGAGCCCCTGATCGCCTACCGGCCGCCGGACGTGTTCGAGGCGCGCATCGAGTTCGACCACGAAGTCGAATCGAGCCAGGCGTTGCTGTTCCCGCTGCGCCGTCTCACCGCCGACCTCGCGGCCTTCCTGCGCAGCCGCGACGGTGGCGTGCAGCGCTTCGTGATCCGACTGGAGCACGAGCGCGGCGGCGACAGCGACGTGGTCGTCGGCCTGCTCGCGCCCGAGCGCGAGGCCGGGGCGCTGTTCGACCTCGCGCGTACGCGCATCGAGCGTGCGCAGGTGCCGGCGCCGGTGCGCGGCATGCGCCTGCGTGCCGACGACCTGCCGCGCTTCGTGCCCGATGCGGGCGATCTCTTCGCATCGCAGGCGCGTCCGCAATTGCCCTGGCTGCAACTGCGCGAGCGGCTGCGCGCGCGGCTCGGCGATGCGGCGGTGCGGCCGGTGGTCTGGCGCGCCGACCATCGGCCCGAATGCATCCTGCTCGACGGCCCGCCCGTCGACCCGCGCATCCGCGCAGTACCGCGGCCCGGCTGGCTGCTGCCCACGCCCACGGCCTGCCGCGAGCGCATCGAGCGCCTGGTCGCCGGGCCCGAGCGCATCGAGTCGGGCTGGTGGGACGACGGCGACGTTCGCCGCGACTACTACGTCGCCGAAACGGTGGATGGGCGACGCATCTGGCTGTTCCGCGAGGCCGGCGACCTCGCCGGCGACGGGCCGGTCTGCGTGCACGGACTGTTCGGTTGAGCCATGACGAACGCCGTTGCCGAACCGCTGCCGGGCTATGCCGAGCTGCATTGCCTGTCGGATTTCAGCTTCCAGCGCGGCGCGTCGACCGCGCTCGAGCTGTTCCTGCGCGCGCGGCGCGAAGGCTATGCGGCGCTGGCGATCACCGACGAATGCACGCTCGCCGGCATCGTGCGTGCGCTGGAGGCCTCGCAGAAGACCGGCGTGCCGCTGATCGTCGGCAGCGAGATGGCCATCGAAAGCGGCCCGCGCTGCGTGCTGCTGGTGGAGAACGCGGCCGGCTACGCGGCGCTGTCGGGCCTGATCACCGATGCGCGGCGTCGCGCGCCCAAGGGGCGTTACCGCCTGCTGGCCAGCGACTTCGAACGCCCGCTCGACGGGCTGCTCGCGCTCTGGCTGCCCGGTGACGAACCCGACGCCTCACAGGCGCGCTGGCTCGCCGAACGATTCCCGTCGCGCTGCTGGATCGCCGTCGAGCTGCACTGCGGCGCCGACGATGCGGCGCGGCTGCGGCAACTGCGTGCGCTGGGCGACACGCTGGGCCTGCGCTGCGTCGCCAGCGGCGACGTGCACATGCACCAGCGCGGGCGTCGCACGCTGCAGAACGTGATGACCGCGATCCGCCTCGGCGTGTCGCTGCGCGAGGCCGGCTATGCGCTGTTCCCGAACGGCGAGCGCCACCTGCGCAGCCGCGATGCACTGGCGTCGCTGTATCCGCCGGAGCTGATGGAGGAAACGCGCCGCATCGCCGCGCGCTGCCGCTTCGACCTCGCCCGCGACCTCGTCTACGACTATCCGCACGAAGTGGTGCCCGACGGTCATACCGCCACCAGCTGGCTGCGCGTGCTGGTCGACGAGGGCATCGAGTCGCGCTGGCAGGATGCGCCGCCGGACCACGACGAGCGGCGCGAAACGAAGGCGCTGCTCGACAAGGAGCTCGCGCTGATCGAAGAACTCGAGTTCGAGAAGTTCTTCCTCACCGTGCACGACGTGGTCCGCTTCGCGCGCGGCCGCGGCATCCTCTGCCAGGGGCGCGGCTCGGCGGCCAATTCCGCCGTCTGCTACGCGCTGGGCATTACCGAGCTGCGGCCCGGCCATTCGAACCTGCTGTTCGAGCGCTTCATCTCGCGCGACCGGCGCAACGAGCCGCCGGACATCGATGTCGACTTCGAGCACGAGCGCCGCGAGGAAGTCCTGCAGTACGTGTTCAAGCGCTACGGCCGCGAGCGTGCCGCGCTGGCCGCGGTGGTGATCCGCTATCGCGGGCGCAGTGCGGTGCGCGACGTCGGCCGCGCGCTGGGCCTGCCCGAGGACCAGATCGGCGAGCTGGCGCGCACGCTCGACCGCTGGAGCGCGGAAGGCCCGATGCCCGATTACCTGCGCGAGCGCGGCTTCGATCCCGATGCGCCGCTGATGCGCCGGCTGATCCGCCTGACCACGCAGCTGATCGGCTTTCCGCGCCATCTCTCGCAGCATCCCGGCGGCTTCCTGATCTCGGAGCGCCCGCTCTCCACGCTGGTGCCGGTGGAGAACGCGGCGATGGACGACCGCACCGTCGTGCAGTGGGACAAGGACGACATCGAAACCATGAAGATGCTCAAGGTCGACTGCCTCGCGCTGGGCATGCTGACCTGCATCCGCAAGACGGTCGAGCTGCTCGACGCCGTCGGCCGCCGCCGCGTGACGCCCGCGGCCATCATGCTCGACGACCACCACACCGAGGCCGGCCGCCGCGTGTTCGAGATGGTCCGCGCGGCCGACACCATCGGTGTGTTCCAGATCGAATCGCGTGCGCAGATGGGCATGGCGCCGCGCATGAAGCCCGCCACGTTCTACGACCTGGTGATCCAGATCGCGATCGTTCGGCCGGGGCCGATCCAGGGAAACATGGTGCAGCCCTACCTCAAGCGCCGCATGGGACAGGAGGCCGTCACCTATACGAAGGACGAGCTGCGGCCGATCCTCGAACGCACGCTCGGCGTGCCGCTGTTCCAGGAACAGGTGATGCAGATCGCCATCACCGCAGCGGGCTATCGACCCGAGGAAGCCGACCAGCTGCGGCGCTCGATGGCCGCGTGGAAGCGCAACGGCAGCATCGAATCGCATCGCGAGAAGCTCACCGCGGGCCTGTTGCGCAACGGTTATCCGCCGCAGTTCGCCGAGGACATCTTCAACCAGATCCTCGGCTTCGGCAGCTACGGCTTCCCCGAATCGCATGCCGCCAGCTTCGCGATCCTGTGCTGGCAGAGCGCCTGGCTCAAATGCCACGAGCCCGCCGCCTTCGCCGCCGCGCTGCTCAACTCGCAGCCGATGGGTTTCTATTCGCCGAGCCAGATCGTGCAGGACGTGCGTCGCCATGGCATCGAAGTGCGGCCTGTCGACATCCGCTACAGCGACTGGGACTGCACGCTCGAGTTCCACACCGCGCCCGACGACCTGTCGCGCCAGCCCGCGCTGCGGCTGGGCCTGCGGCTGGTCGATGGTTTCAACCAGGGCGCCGCGCAACGCATCGGCGAGGCGCGCCGCCTGCGCGCGTTCACCGACGCGACCGACCTGTGCACCCGCGCCTCGCTCGACATGCGCGAGCGCGGGCTGCTCGCCGATGCCGGCGCCCTCAAGAGCCTGCTCGGCCATCGCCACAAGGCGCGCTGGGCGGTGGCGGGCGTGGAGGTGCAGCGGCCGCTGTTCGAGGCCGCCACTCCGGAGGCGCCGGTCGCGCTGCCGCTACCCAGCGTCGAGGAGGACGTGCGCACCGACTACGACATGCTCGGCCTCACGCTGGGCCGCCATCCACTCTCGCTGCTGCGGCCTGCGCTCACCCAGCGCCGCTACGTGCGCTCGCGTGACCTCAGGCGCATGGCCAACGGGCGCGTGGTCGCCTTCGCCGGCCTGGTCACCCTGCGCCAGCGGCCCGAGACCGCCAGCGGCGTGACCTTCCTGACGCTGGAGGACGAGGACGGGCTGGTCAATGCGGTGGTCTGGCGGCACGTTGCCGAGCGATTCCGGCGAGCATTGTTGGAATCGAAGCTGATGCTGATCCACGGCCACCTCGAATCGCAGGACGGCGTGCAGCACGTCATCGCCAGGCGGCTTGCGAACATCGGCGAGCTGCTCGGGCCGCTGTCGACGAGTTCGCGCGACTTCCACTAATCGCCAAGGCGATCTGTCAGAGGTTGACCTTCGCCATCCCGTCCGCCGGATAGCGCGTGCCGGCCACCGGATGCGCGTCGAGCACCGCAGCGATGCGCGCGATCTCGCTGGCGTCCAGTGCGATGAAGGCGGCCTGCGCGTTCTCGTCGAGGCGTTCGATCCGGCGCGTGCCGGGAATCGGCACGATGTCCTCGCCCTGCGCCAGCAGCCAGGCGAGCGCGAGTTGCGCGGGCGTGCAGCCGCGCGCCTGCGCGAGGTCCGTCACGGCGTCCACCAGTGCGCGGTTGAGCGCGGCATTGGCCTCCTGGAAGCGTGGGTGGTTGCGGCGCGCATCGTTCTCGGCGAGGCCGTCGGCGGCAGGCACCGCGCCGGTGAGGAAGCCGCGGCCCAGCGGGCTGTAGGGCACGAAACCGATGCCGAGTTCGCGGCAGGTCGGCTGCACGTCGACCTCGACGTCGCGCGACCACAGCGAGTACTCGCTCTGCACCGCGGCGATCGGATGCACCGCATGCGCGCGGCGGATGGTCGCCGCCGACGCCTCGGACAGACCGATGTGCCGCACCTTGCCGGCCTCGACCAGGCGCGCCATCGCGCCCACCGTCTCCTCGATCGGCACACTGGGATCGACGCGGTGCTGGTAGTAGAGATCGATCGTCTCGATGCCCAGTCGCGCGAGGCTGGCGTCGCAGGCTTCGGCCACGTACCGCGGCGAGCCATCGATGCGCAGCATGCGGCCGTCCGGCGCGCGAACGTTGCCGAACTTGGTCGCCAGCACCGCGTCGTCGCGGCGCGTCTTCAGCACCTTGGCCAGCAACTGCTCGTTGCGGCCGACGCCGTACATGTCGGCGGTATCGAGGAAGTCGATGCCACGGTCGAGTGCGTGGTTGAGCACGGCGAGGTTGGCCGCCTCGTCGCTCGGGCCGTAGAAGTCCGACATGCCCATGCAGCCGAGCCCGATCGCGGAGACGGTCAGGCCATTGCCGAGGCGGCGGCGGGGGAAGGCAGGACTCATGGGCGGTCTCCGGGAAAACCAGAACGCTACAGGCCGCGCCGTAATGCGGAGGCAGCAGCGGCGCTGCCAGCATGAACCGTGGCTGACGAAAGAGCGCCGTGGAGCCGACGTTATACGCCGCCCTCATCGGCCGCTGGCCACGATCGCGGGATGGGGGAATCCACGTCACTTCACCTGCTCGACGGCCGCACGTCCGCGCATGCGCTGACCTACGGCATGCTGCGCGCCTCGCGCACGCTCGAGCTCGACGACCAGCTTCTGCAGTTCATCCTGGCGACCGATGCCGACATGGTCACGCGCCTGCTGGGCAGCCAGTCGGTGCTGGAGCCGGACTCGCCCGAAGGCCAACGCGCGCTGCGGCTGGTGCGCCTGCATCGCGCCCTGGGGGACGTCTTCGGCTCGGCCGAGCGCGTCCATCGCTTTCTCGACACCGTCGAGCCGGAACTCGGGGACACGCCGCGGGCGCTGTTGCGCACCGTGGACGGCATCGAACGCGTGCTCGCGCACGTGGAACGCGACGTGCGCGATTCGCTGGATCCGGGCTTCGCCGGCGCGCTGGCCGAGCAGGGCGCGATGCGCTGACGCGTTACTCGGCGGCGGGCTTTTCCGCCGCGTCCGCCAGCCGCTTGAGCGTGACGGTGGTGCCCAGCACCTCGATGTGGCCGCCCCCGGCGGCGAAGGTCTCCATGTCCTGCGCGATGCGCTCGCTGGTGAGCTCGCGCGATGACTCCGGCCTGCGCCCGGAAGCGGCATTGGACGGGAAGCGAAGCGTCGTCTTGGTCGACATCGGATCTCCTCAGACCAGCGTTAGCGCGATCGGGCGCGTGTAGAAGTGGGCATAGTCCTCGCGGACCGCCTCGCAGTACGGGCCGCCCATGGTGAACTTGCGACAGACCTGCGGCCGCGATTCGTAGATCGAGCAGCACATGCGCGCGGCGTCGATCGCCACGCACCAGCCGTCCTCGTCGCGCGCCATCACGGTAAGCCCGGATGTCGTGGTGTCGGTCAGGTGCTCGGGTATGCCGTCCTCGGGCTGCACCACCACGGTGAGGCGGCAGCAGACGGCATCGCAGCTCGAACACACGGGCGCATCGGACTGGACCTGCGCGTTCATGCAGGCACCCGCCCGTGCGCGATGCGCGCGCAGCCGTAGGGGCGGAGGGACGGGGCGGAGTCGGGCATGGTGTTGCTCCCGGAAGGGCGTCCGCGGCGGGACGCGTGGGAGGAGCGACACGGGCGGCCAAGGGCCGGGCGCAGCGCGCGAAGGAACGTTTGCCGTCCCATCCTACGCCCTGCTTGCGACGGCGACGAACCGCGCATCGCACGGTGGGCGATGCGTTCAGGTCCGCACACCGAAAAAAACGCCGATGCGATGCGCGCATCGGCGTGCCTTGCGGCCTATTCCACGGTGACGGACTTCGCCAGGTTGCGCGGCTTGTCGACGTCGGTGCCGCGTGCGAGCGCGGCGTGGTAGGCCAGCAGTTGCACGGGGATCGCGTGCACGATCGGAGAGAGCACGCCCACGTGGCGAGGCGTGCGGATCACGTTGACCTGTTCGGACTCGCCGAACTGGCTGTCGGCATCGGCGAACACGAACATCTCGCCACCGCGCGCGCGCACTTCCTGAATGTTGGACTTCACCTTCTCCAGCAGTGCGTCGTTCGGCGCGATGACGACCACCGGCATCGCCTCGTCCACCAGCGCGAGCGGCCCGTGCTTGAGCTCGCCGGCCGGGTACGCCTCGGCGTGGATGTAGGAGATTTCCTTGAGCTTGAGCGCGCCTTCCAGCGCGATCGGGTAATGCACGCCGCGGCCGAGGAACAGCGCATGCTGCTTGGGCGCGAAGCGCTCGCTCCAGGCGACGATCTGCGGCTCGAGGTTCAGCGCGTGCTGCACGCTGCCCGGCAGCTGGCGCAGCGCGTCGATGTAGCCGGCTTCCTGCGCGGCATCGAGGCGGCCCTGCAATTTCGCGATCGTGCAGGTCAGCGTGAACAGCGCGACCAGCTGCGTGGTGAACGCCTTGGTCGAGGCCACGCCGATCTCCGCGCCGGCGCGGGTGTAGTACACCAGCCGGCTCGCGCGCGGTATCGCGCTCTCGGGCACGTTGCAGATCGACAGCGTCTTCGCATGGCCGAGCGACTTGGCGTACTTGAGCGCCTCCATCGTGTCGAGCGTCTCGCCCGACTGCGAAATGGTGACGATCAGGTTCTTCGGGTTCGCATGGGCTTCGCGGTAGCGGTACTCGCTCGCGATCTCGACGCTGCAGGGGATCTTCGCGATCGACTCGATCCAGTAACGCGCGGTCAGGCCGGCGTAGTAGCTGGTGCCGCACGCGAGGATCTGCACGCCCTCGACATCGCGCAGCACGTCCTCCGCGCCTTCGCCGAACAGCGATGCCCCGAACGCGCCGTTGTCCATCAGCGCTTCGATGGTGTCGGCCACCGCGCGCGGCTGCTCGTGGATCTCCTTCTGCATGAAGTGCCGGTACGGGCCGAGTTCCAGCGAGGCGAGCGAGACGTCGGAGACGTGAACCTCGCGTTCGATCGGGGCATTGGCCGCGTCGAACACGCGCACCGACTCGCGGGTGACGTCGGCGGTATCGCCTTCCTCGAGGAAGATCACCCGGCGCGTGGCCTGCACGATCGCGGACACGTCGCTGGCGACGAAGTTCTCGCCGTCGCCCAGGCCCACCAGCAGCGGGCAGCCCATGCGCGCGGCGACCAGGCGCCCCGGCTCGCGCTTGCTCACCACCGCGATCGCATACGCGCCGTGCAATTCGCGCACCGCCGCCTGCACTGCGGCGAGAAGGTCATGGCCGCCGCGCTGGTGGAAGTGGATGAGGTGCGCGATGACCTCGGTATCGGTCTGCGACTCGAACGCATAACCTTCCGCGCGCAGTCGTTCGCGCTGCTGCTCGTGGTTCTCGATGATGCCGTTGTGCACCACCGCCAGTTCGCCGAACGACACGTGCGGATGCGCGTTCGATTCGGTGACGCCGCCGTGCGTGGCCCAGCGCGTGTGGCCGATGCCCAGCTGCGCATGGAAGCCTTCCTGCTGCGCGGCGGCCTCCATCTCGGCCACGCGCCCGGTGCGGCGCACGCGGCGCACGTCATCGCCGTCGAGCACCGCGATGCCGGCGGAATCGTAGCCGCGGTATTCGAGCCGCTTGAGCCCGTCGATCAGGACCGGAACCACATCGCGATCCGCGATCGCACCAACGATGCCGCACATGGGGAAGCTCCTCGGACAAGGCGGCTAGTGTAGCGGCGGGGCGCGTCCGGCGGCGGACGCGGACACTGTCCGCGGACGGCGTCCGTTCGGGTTTGGTCCTTGCCGATCAATGGCTTGCGATTGGCACGATGCGTGCTTACTGCCGTTATCGACCGCCCGCACCGAACCACCCGCCATGGCCATCCGCGACACCTCCGGACAGGACGTCCGCGTCTCCACCGCCCAACCCGGCCGCGGCCGGCGGCGCCTGCTGCTCATCGGCGGCCTGGCCGCGCTGGGCCTCGTGCTCGCCTTCGGCGTCGCCGCGCGCTTCACCGGCTCCCGCTCGGTCGACGTGCAGCGCCTGCGCATCGCCGAGGTGACCCGCGGCACGCTGGTGCGCGACGCCTCGGTCAACGGCCGCGTCGTCGCTGCCGTCAGCCCCACGCTCTATTCGCCGGTGGCCGCCACCGTGGCGTTCGAGAAGCGCGCCGGCGACACGGTGAAGAAGGGCGAGGTGATCGCCCGGCTGATTTCGCCCGAGCTGCAGAGCGAACTCGCGCGCGAGCGCTCCACGCTGCAGCAGCTGGAAGCGCAGTCCGGCACCGCGCGCATTGCCGCCTCGCGCAGCCGCCTGGACGCCAAGCGCGAGGCCGACGAGGCCGCGATCGCGCTGCAGGCGGCCGAGCGCGACCTCTCCCGCATCGAACGCGGCTTCAAGGGTGGCGCCCTTGCGGAGATCGACTACCTGCGCGCGCAGGACGCGCTGAAGAGCGCGCAGGTGCGGCACCGCAATGCGGTGCGGGCCGCCCAGCTCACTGGCACCAGCGCCGGCTTCAGCGTGCAGACCAGCGCCGAGGAAGCGCAGCGCCAGCGCCTGGTGGTGGCCGAGATGCAGCGCCGCGTCGCCGAGCTCGAGGTGCGCGCACCCATGGACGGCGTGATCGGCACCACGCTGGTGGCCGACCGTGCGGTGGTGCCGGCCAATACGGCCATTCTCACGGTGGTCGACCTGTCCAGGCTCGAGGTCGAGCTGGAAGTGCCGGAGACCTATGCCGAGGACCTTGGCCTGGGCATGACCGCGCAGGTGCAGATCGGCGCGACGACCGCGAACGCGACGATCTCGTCGATCTCGCCCGAAGTGGTGAACCGCCAGGTGCTCGCCCGCGTGCGCTTCGCCGACAGCAAGCAGCCGCCGGGCCTGCGCCAGAACCAGCGCGTCACCGCGCGCGTGCTGATCGAGGAGCGCCCGAACGTGCTGATGGTCGAGCGCGGCCCGTTCGTCGACCAGGGCGGTGGCCGCTACGCCTACTTCGTGGACGGCGACAGCGCGGCGAAGCGCCCGATCCGAGTCGGCGCGACCAGCATCTCCAGCGTCGAGATCCTCGACGGCGCCAAGCCGGGCGACCGCATCGTCGTCGCCGGCACCGACCTCTTCGGCGACGCCGAAAAGATCTCCCTCTCCCAGTAAGTCCTCCACCGGATCCCCGCAGCCAAGGACCCCCGACATGCTCCGCATGACCCAACTCAGCAAGGTCTACCGCACCCACATGATCGAGACCCACGCGCTGCGCGGGCTCGACATCCACGTCCGCGAGGGCGAGTTCGTCGCGGTGACCGGCCCGTCCGGCTCGGGCAAGACCACGTTCCTCAACATCGCGGGCCTGCTGGAGGACTTCACCGGTGGCGAGTACATGCTCGACGGGGTCGACGCGCGCGGGCTCAACGACAACCAGCGCTCGAAGCTGCGCAACGAGAAGATCGGTTTCATCTTCCAGGGCTTCAACCTGATTCCCGACCTCAACCTGTTCGACAACGTCGACGTGCCGCTGCGCTACCGCGGCCTGGCGTCGGCCGAGCGCAAGCGCCGCATCGAGCAGGCGCTGTCGCAGGTAGGGCTGTCCTCGCGCATGAAGCACTTCCCGGCCGAGCTCTCCGGTGGCCAGCAGCAGCGCGTTGCGATCGCGCGTGCGCTGGCCGGCAGCCCGCGCCTGCTGCTGGCCGACGAGCCCACCGGCAACCTCGACTCGCAGATGGCGCGCGGCGTGATGGAGCTTCTCGAGGAGATCAACGCGCAGGGCACGACGATCGTGATGGTCACGCACGATCCGGAACTCGCCGCGCGTTCGCAACGCAACATCCACATCATGGACGGCGTCGTCACCGACATCAGTGCGGTGTCCGCGCTGCACGCCGTCACCCACGCCGCCGCGCAGGCCTGAGGACGACGCCATGTTCGCCTACTACCTGAAACTCGGCTTCCGCAACCTGCGGCGCAACCCGGTGCTGACCGCGCTGATGGTGCTGACGCTCGCGGTCGGCGTGGCCGCCAGCATGTCCTCGCTCACGCTGCTGCACGCGATGAGCGGCGACCCGATCCCGCAGAAGTCCGACCGCCTGTTCGTGCCGCTGCTGGACAACGCGCCCACGCAGCAGCCCGAGCCCAGCCCCGATCCGCCGGACCAGCTCACCTACCGCGATGCGGTCGCGCTGCATAACTCCGGCAAGGCGCCGCATTCGACCGCCGTGCTCGGCCTGAGCGGCGGGATCTCCACCGGCAAGCCCGGCGATCGCCCGCAGCTGGTGCAGGGCGTCGCGGTGAACGACGACTTCTTCTCGATGTTCGACGTGCCGTTCGCCCAGGGCGGCGCCTGGTCGGCGTCGGACGACGCGCGCGGCGGCGCGGTGGCGGTCATTTCCCGCCAGCTCGCCTCGCGGCTGTTCGGCGACGGCGAGGCCGTCGGCCGCACGCTGCGCTTCGACAACCGCGAGTACCGCGTCGCCGGCGTCATCGACCGCTGGAACCCGCTGCCGAAGTTCTACCGGCTGGTCGGCGGCAATACCTACGAGTTCGAGGACATCTTCCTGCCGTTCAACCACGCCATCGCCAACGAGATGGACCCGAACGGGAGCGTCAACTGCAACGTCAACGGCGACATCGAGCCCGGGTACAAGGGCCTGATGAACTCCGAATGCGTGTGGGTGCAGTTCTGGGTGGAGCTCGCCCGGCCGGGCGACCGCGCGGCGTTCGCGCAGTACCTCGACGACTACGTCAACGAGCAGAAGAAGCTCGGCCGCTTCGAGCGCCCGCTCAACAACCGCCTGTACGACGTAATGCAGTGGCTGGAGCAGCAGGAAGTGGTGGGCGACGACAGCCGCCTGCAGACCTGGCTCGCATTCGGATTCCTTTTGGTGTGCCTGGTCAATGTGATCGGCCTGCTGCTGGCGAAGTTCACCGCGCGCAGCGGCGAGATCGGCGTGCGCCGCGCGCTCGGCGCGCCGCGTGCGGAGATCTTCAAGCAGTACCTCACGGAGTCGGGCGTGATCGGTGCGATCGGCGGCGTGCTCGGGTTGGCGCTCACCTTCGGCGTGCTCGCGTTGATGGCGAGCCAGTCCAGCCGCATCCGCGCGATCGCGCATGTCGATACGACGATGCTCGTCACCGCGCTGGGCCTGGCGCTCGTAGCCAGCCTCCTCGCCGGCCTGCTGCCGACCTGGCGCGCCTGCCAGGTGCGCCCGGCCGTCCAGCTCAAGTCGCAGTAAGCGGAGAACGCCATGGAAATCCGTCCCATCCTGTCCGCGCTGCTGCGCAGCAAGACCGGCGCGGTGCTGATCGCCGCGCAGATCGCGCTCACGCTCGCGATCATCGCCAACGCGCTGTACATCGTGAACGACCGCATCGAGCGGTCGAACCGACCCGCCGGCATCGACGAGGCCAATACGTTCTTCATGACGCTCGGCGGCATCGGCGATATTCCCGACACGGAGGCGATGCAGAAGCGCGACGTCGAGGTGCTGCGAGCGATCCCGGGTGTCGTCGATGCCGCGTGGATCAACCAGTACCCGATGACGCAGAGCGGCTGGAACCTCGGGCTGACCACCACGCCGCAGGATCCGAACTCGGGCATCGCCGGCGCCACCTACTTCACGCCCGACTCGCTGACCAGGTCGATGGGGGTGAAGATCATCGAGGGCCGCGACTTCACGCCCGACGAGGTGCGCACGGTCGATCCCGAGAGCGGGCAGCTGGCCGCCGGCAGCGTGATCCTCACGCAGCAGATGGCCAAGAAAATCTGGCCCGATGCGACGCGCTACGTGGGCCGCGAGGTGACGCTGGGTTCCGGCGCGGAAGCCGAACCGATGCGCGTGGTCGGCGTCGTCGAGCGCCTGATGACGCCGTTCGCGCAGAGCAGCGACAACGCCTGGAACAGCTTCGTTCTCCCGGTGCGCTACCTCGTCAGTGACGGCACGTATGTCGTGCGTACGCAGCCCGGCCAGCAGGCGCGGGTGATGCGCGCCGCGGAAGACGCGCTGGTCAAGCTGCGCGACGACCGCGTGCTGATCGCCAGCCGCTCCGGCGAGGAGATCCGCGCGCGCCGCTACCAGAACGAGAAGTCGGTGGCGGGCATGCTGATCGGCGTCACGGTCGGCCTGCTGCTGGTCACCGGCAGCGGTATCGTCGGCCTCGCGAGCCTGTGGGTGACGCAGCGGCGCAAGCAGATCGGCGTGCGTCGCGCGCTGGGGGCGCGCAAGGTCGACATCCTGCGCTACTTCCTGGTCGAGAACGCGATGATCACCACCATCGGCGTGGTCATCGGCCTCGCGCTCGCGCTCGCGCTGAACCAGGTACTGGTGAGCACGATGGAGCTGCCGCGCCTGCCGCTGGCCTACCTCGGCTACGGCGTGCTGGCGCTGTGGGGCTTGGGCATACTGGCGGTGTACGGGCCGGCGTCGCGCGCGGCCGCGGTCCCACCGGCGATCGCCACGCGCAGCGCCTGATGTCCGCAGGGGAACGCATGTCCAATCGTCCACGTCGTGCCCGCCGGGCGGGCACGGCTCCGCGCAGAGCGATGCACTGATGGCCCGCGTGCTCGTCATCGACGACAACCCGGCGGTCGCCACCGCGCTCGACGTGCTGTTCTCGCTGCACGACATCGAGACGCTGAGCGCGACGACGCCGGACGCGGGCCTCGCGCTGCTGGACCGCGAGGCGGTCGACCTCGTCGTGCAGGACATGAACTTCCATGCCGACACCACCTCGGGCGAGGAAGGCCGCGCGCTGTTCGCCGAGATCCGGGCGCGCCATCCGGACCTTCCGGTGATCCTGCTCACCGCATGGACGCACCTGGAGGCCGCGGTCGACCTCGTGCGCGCCGGCGCGGCCGACTACCTCGGCAAGCCCTGGGACGACCGCAAGCTGCTGGCTTCGGTCAACAACCTGCTGGAGCTGTCGCAGGCGCGGCAGGAGATCGGCCGTCGCCTGCAGTCGGAAAAGCGCCGGCGCGAAGCGCTCACCCGCGAGTTCGACCTGCGCGACGTGGTGTTCGCCGATGCCGCGACCGAGGCCGCGCTCTCGCTCGCCTGCCAGGTCGCGCGCTCGGACCTGCCGGTGCTGATCACCGGCCCGAACGGCGCCGGCAAGGAGAAGTTCGCCGAGATCGTGCACGCCAATTCCGCCGCGAAAGCCGGGCCGTTCGTCGCGCTCAACTGCGGTGCGCTGCCGGGCGAACTGATCGAGGCCGAACTGTTCGGCGCGGAGGCCGGCGCCTACACGGGCGCCATCCGCGCGCGCGAAGGCAAGTTCGAAGCCGCCGGCGGCGGCACGCTGTTCCTCGACGAGATCGGCACGCTGTCGCCGGCCGGGCAGGTGAAGCTGCTGCGCGTGCTCGAGACCGGGCGTTTCGAGCGCCTCGGCGGCAACCGCGAGCGCAGCGTCAAAGTACGCGTGGTCAGTGCGACCAACGCGGACCTGCCGGCGATGATCGCCGCCGGCCAGTTCCGGCAGGACCTCTTCTACCGGCTCAACGCGGTCGAGGTGCGCGTGCCCGCGCTTGCCGAGCGCCCCGACGACATCCTGCCGCTCGCCCGTCATTTCCTGCCGCGCGGCCGGCGTTTCTCGGGCGACGCCGAGCGCGCGCTGCTCGCGCATGCCTGGCCCGGCAACGTGCGCGAACTGCGCAACGTGGTGCAGCGCGCGGCGCTGCTGTCGCGCGGCGATGCGATCGACGCGGCCGACCTCGGCCTGCCCGCGGCGAGCGTGGTACCCGGTGGCGACGAACCCGACCGCGTGGCCATCGAGGCAGCGCTCACGCGACATGCGGGCGTTGTCGCGCAGGCCGCCTCCGAACTCGGGCTGAGCCGGCAGGCGCTGTACCGGCGCATGGAGCGCCTGGGGATCGCGCGCGCATGAGGACTGCAGGCGTGCCGGGGAGAGCGACATGCGCTGGCTGCAACGCATACCGCTGACCGTGCGCTTCACGCTGATGGCGGCGCTGCATGCGCTGCTGGCGGCCGCGCTCGCCATGCTGCTCTACCGCTTCGTGCTGCACCACGTGGCGCCGTCGGTGCTGCTCGCCGTGCTGCTCGACCTGCCGTTGCTCGCCTATCACGTTCGCCGCATGCTGGCGCCCGCGCATTCGCTGTTTCGTGCGCTCGCCGGCACCGTGGCCAGCTATCGCGACGGCGATTTCAGCTTCGGCCTGAAATGGGACGGCGGCGGCGAGCTGCGCGAACTCGTCGACAGCCACAACGCGCTCGGCGACGTGCTTCGCGAGCAGCGCACCGCGCTGGTGCAGCGCGAGCTGCTGCTCGACACGATGGTGCAGAACACGCCGGTGGCGATGGTGCTGGTCGGGCCGTCGGGCCACATCGTGCACGGCAACCTCGCCGCGCGACGGATGCTCGGCGAAGGGCGGCGGCTCGAGGGGCGCGGCTTCGACGAACTGCTGGTCGACGCGCCCGATGCGCTGCGCGACGCGTTCGAGCGCGGCGGCGATGCGATGTTCACCGTCGGCGACGCCGACGACGAGGACGTCTACCACCTCTCGCGGCGCCAGTTCCGCCTCAACGGCCGTCGCCACGAGCTGGTGCTGCTGCGCCAGCTCACCGCCGAACTGCGCCGGCAGGAAGTGCAGACCTGGAAGAAGGTGATCCGCGTGATCAGCCACGAGCTCAACAACTCGCTGGCGCCGATCGCCTCGCTCGCGCATTCGGGCGCCGAGCTGCTGCGGCGTGGACAGCACGAGAAGCTGCCGATCGCGCTGGCCACCATCGAGGAGCGCGCGCGGCACCTGGAAGGTTTCATCCGCGACTACGCACGTTTCGCCAAGCTGCCGGCGCCGCGGCTGGAACCGGTGGAGTGGACGCGCTTCATCGCGCAGCTGCGCTCGCAGGTGGGCTTTCGCGGCGCGACTGAGGTCGAAGGCGTGGTACGCATCGACGTGGCGCAAATGGAGCAGGCACTGCTCAACCTGCTCAAGAACGCGCACGAGTCCGGCTCCGCGCACGAGGACGTGGAACTCGTACTGCGACGCCTGCCCGATGCCTGGCGCGTCGAGGTGCTCGATCGCGGCCACGGCATGAACGAGGCGGTGCTGGCGAACGCGCTGCTGCCGTTCTACTCGACCAAGCGCAACGGCACCGGCCTCGGGCTCGCACTCGTGCGGGAGATCGCCGAGGCGCATGGCGGGCGCGTGTCGCTGGCCAACCGCGAGGGCGGCGGGCTCTGCGTGTCGATGACGCTGCCGGCCTGACCGCCCGACTGCGCGGTCAGCGCACCGCCGCGTAGCCGCCCGGCACGCCGTCGGGCGACAGCACAAGCTGCCAGAGCTGCGCCTGCCGGGTGCGGAACACCGCCATGCTCGCGGCGAGATAGAAGCGCCACATGCGGCGGAAGCGTTCGTCGTAGCGCGCCGGCAGGCTCGGCCAGGCACGCTCGATGTTCGCGCGCCAGGCCTGCAGCGTGCGGTCGTAGTCGGGGCCGAAGCCATGCCAGTCCTCCATCACGAACAGGCCCTCGAACGCCTGCGTGATCTGCGCGGCCGAGGGCAGCATCGAGTTGGGGAAGATGTAGCGGCCGATCCACGGATCGGTGGCGCGTACCGACACGTTCGAGCCGATGGTGTGCAGCAGCGTCAGCCCGTCGGGCGCGAGGCAGCGACGCACGGTATCGAAATAGCGGCGGTAGTTGCGCAGGCCGACGTGCTCGAACATGCCGATCGAGAACACGCGGTCGTAGCGGCCGTCGAGCTCGCGGTAGTCCTGCAGGCGGATCTCGACCGGCAGACCGCGGCACAGCTCGCGCGCGAGTGCTGCCTGTTCCTTCGAGATGGTCACGCCGACGCCACTCACGCCGTAGCGCTCGGCCATGAACTTCAGCGCCTCGCCCCAGCCACAGCCGATGTCCAGCACCTTCATGCCGGGTGCGAGCTCCAGCTTGCGCGCGATGAGGTCCAGCTTGGCTTCCTGCGCCTCGTCGAGCGTCGCCGCACGCGCCCAGTAGCCGCAGCTGTAGACCATGCGCTCGCCCAGCATCGCGCGGAACAGGTCGTTGCCGAGGTCGTAGTGCACGCGGCCGACGCGCCGCGCGCGGCGGCGCGACTGCATGTTCAGCAGCGTGGCGCGCGCCACGGTCCACCAGGCGTCCAGCCCGTGCACGCGTTCGTGCAGGCGCGCGCGCATCAGCCGGGTCAGCAGGCCGTCGAGGTCGTCGGTCTCCCAAGCGCCATCCATGTAGGTCTCGCCGAGGCCCAGCGAGCCGCGGCTCAGCACCTCGGTGAAGAAGCGCGGGTCGCGCACGCGCAGGTCGGTGGGCGCCGTGCCGTCCAGGCGCACGCCGGCGGAGGCGAGCAGCTCGGCGACGCGTCGGCGCAGGCGGTCGGGGGCGGGACGTCGGGCGACGACGTCTTCGGCGGCATGCGGAGAAAGGGCCATGGATCGCACCTGCACCGGAATGACGACGGTTCCTGCGGCGCGGCCGCACCGCGGGGCCGCGCCGGAGCGGATCCTGTCTCGCCCGTGGCGGCCGCCGTCGAGTGTGCGTGAAGAACGTAAAGACGCCGCGATGAAGGCTAGCTGGCGCCGGCGTAGACGCCCGGCGCGTAGCGCTCCATCAGCGAATCGGGATGCGCGGGTGGCGCGAACCCGTAGCGGGCGTAGAGGCCGTGCGCGTCGCGCGTGGCCAGCATGAAGCGGCGCAGGCCCTGCAGGCCCGGGTGCGCGAGCACGGCGTCCATGAGGCGCGCCGAAATCCCGTGTCCGCGCGCGTCTTCGAGCACGAACACGTCGGCGAGGTAGGCGAAGGTGGCGCAGTCCGTCACAACGCGTGCGAACGCGACCTGTCGATCGCCGAGGTAGCCGGAGAAGCAGAGCGAGTGGTCGAGCGCGCGCTCCACGACGTCGCGAGGAATGCCGGCCGCCCAGTACGACTCGCGCGACAGCCAGCCGTGCACGACGTCCACGTCGACCGCGTCACGGCCGATGCGGATGTCGACGGTCACTTGCGCGTCTTCACCGGCCGCTGCCAGCCCGGCAGCGTGACCTGCCGCGCGCGGGCGAGCGTGAGCTCGCCTTCCGGCGCGTCGCGGGTGATCACCGAACCGGCCGCGATGGTCGCGCCGCGGCCCACCGTCACCGGCGCCACCAGCGCGCTGTTGGAGCCGATGAAGGCTTCGTCCTCGATCGTCGTGCGGTGCTTGTTGGCGCCGTCGTAGTTGCAGGTGATGGTGCCGGCGCCGACGTTGACCTTGGTGCCGATCACCGCGTCGCCCACGTAGCTCAGGTGGTTGGCCTTGCTGGCCACGCCCATCACGGTGTTCTTGGTCTCGACGAAGTTGCCGATGTGCACGCCGTCGGCGAGCACGGTGCCCGGGCGCAGCCGCGCGAACGGGCCGATCTGCGCGGCGCCTTCGACCACCACGCCCTCGAGGTCGCAGTGCGCACGCACCTCGGTGCCGGGACCGAGCTTGACGTCCTTGAGCCTGCAGAACGGCCCGATGCGCACCCCGTCGCCGAGCTCGACCTCGCCTTCGAGGATCACGTCGACGTCGATCTCCACGTCCAGCCCCACGCGCACCACGCCGCGCTGGTCGAAGCGATCCGGGTCGACGATGCTCGCGCCCGCCACGCACAGCGCCTGCGCGCAGCGGCGCTGCAGCGCGCGCTCGAGCTGCGCGAGCTGCCAGCGGTCGTTGGCGCCCTCGACCTCGACGGGGTCCTCCACCAGCACGATCTCGGCCGGGCTGAACTCGTCGGCCGCGGCGGCGAACACGTCGGTGAGGTAGTACTCGCCCTGCGCGTTGTCGTTGGACAGGTGCCCCAGCCAGCGCCGCAGCGGCTCGGCATCGGCGACGAGGATGCCGGTGTTGACGGTGGTGATCTCGCGGTCGTCGTCGCTGGCGTCCTTGTGCTCGACGATGCGCGCCACCTTGCCCGCGGCGTCGCGCACCACGCGGCCGTAGCCGGTGGGATCGTCGAGTTCGGTGGCGAGCATGGCGATCCGGCCTTCGGCTTCGAGCAGGCGCTCGAGCGTCTCGGTGCGGATCAGCGGCACGTCGCCGTAGAGCACCAGCACGCGCGCGTCCTGCTCGACCTGTGGCATCGCCTGCACGACGGCGTGGCCGGTGCCGAGGCGTTCGGCCTGCTCGATCCAGTCGAGGTCGTCCTGGCCTTCGAAGGCGTCGCGCACCTGCTCGCCGCGATGGCCGTAGACCACGTGGATTCCGGCGGGCTCGAGGGTGCGCGCGGTGTCGACGACGTGCTGCAGCATCGGCACGCCCGCCACCGTCTGCAGCACCTTCGGTTTCGCGGACTTCATGCGCTTGCCTTCGCCGGCAGCGAGGATGACGACGTGGAGCGGCGCGGCCATGGCGGATCCGGAAAGCGGGAAAGCGTCGATTCTAGCGGCGACGCGCAGGCGCGGCGGTCAAGGCGCACATGCGACGCGCGCGGCGACTGCTTACCATGCCGCGCGTGCAGACCCCGACCCTTTCCACGACGCCCGGCGTCCCGTTGCAGCGACGCCTCGTCGAGGCGGGCCTGCTCGCCTGCGCGGCCGGCCTCGTCATCCACCGCACCTGGGTGGAACTGCCCGCGGGGCGTTTCGGCGAATCGCTCGCGCTCGCGCTGCTGTGGCTGGGCCTGGCCTGGGTGCTGCGGCGCGTACGCGCGATGCGCATGGCCGACGCCATGGCGATCGTCGGCCTGCTTGCGCTGGTCGCGATGGCCGGGCCGCTGCCGGTGCTCGCGACCGTGTTGCTGGCTGCGGGCGCGATGGCGATCGGCAGCCTGTTCGTGTGCGACGCAGCGCTCGCGTTCGTCGTCGGCGCAGGCGTCGTTGCCGGCGTCGTCGGCTGGCTGCTGCCGCTGCCCGTGCATCGCGCGTGGCTCTACGCGCCGCTGCTGCTGGCGCTGGTGTTCGCACGCCGGCGCGTACTCGCCGACATGGCGCGCACATCGCTGGCCGAGTGGCACGCGTCGGTGCACGCGTCGCCCCGCGTCGCCGCGGCCGGGATGCTCGCACTCGGGCTCGCGTCGGCCGGTGCTTGGCTGCCGACGATGCAGTACGACGACCTCGCGTATCACCTCGGCCTGCCCTGGCAACTGCTGCGCAACGGGCGCTACGCGCTCGACACCTCCATGCAGGCCTGGGCACTCGCACCATGGGCGGGCGACGTGCTGCAGGGCATCGCGCAGGTGCTCGCACGGGCCGAAGCGCGCGGTCCGCTGGATACCGCGTGGCTGCTCGCGTCGGCCGCGTTGGTCGCGCGCATCGCCGGGCGCCTCGGCGCGCCCGTCGAATTCCGCTGGATGGCCGTGGCCTTGCTCGCGACACTGCCGCCCGTCACCGCGCTTCTCGGCGGCATGCAGACCGAGCTCCCGGCGATGGCCGCGATGCTGGCGCTGCTCGCACTGGCCACGCGCGACGAGCCACGCGGCCTGCTCGCCGTGGGCGTGCTGGCGGGTTTTCTCGGCGGGCTCAAGGCGATGCATCCGCTGGCCGCGATCGGGCTGGTCGCGATCGCCGTCGCGCGGACCGCACGCGGGCGTGGCGTCGTCACCCCGCTGCTGGCCGTCGCGCTGGCGCTCGGCATCGCCGCATCGAGCTATGCGACGGCGTGGCGCATCTGCGGCAATCCCGTGCTGCCGCTGTTCAATGACGTGTTCCTCTCGCGCTGCTTCGCGCCGACCGCGTTCAACGACGCGCGCTGGCAGGCGCTGCCCGGCCTGCCGCTGCCGTGGTCGATGACCTTCCTGACCGGGCGTCATCTGGAGGCCTTCGACGGCGGCCTGGGCATGTTGCTCATCGCACTGGCGGGTGCGGCCTTCGCCGCGCTGTTCGACCGCCGTACGCGCTGGCCGGCGGTCGCCGGGTTGCTGGCGGTCGTACTGCCGATGACGGTGATCGCGTATGCGCGCTACGTCGTCCCGGGCATCGTGGTGATGCTGCCGGTGGTGGTGGCCACCCTCGTGCGGCTGTACACACGGCGCACCGCGCTGGTGATGCTCGCGGCGCTCTGCGTGCTCGACCTCGCGTACCAAGCCAATGCGAACTGGATGCTGCATACCGGTGCGATCAAGCGTGCGGTCGGCGCACTGGGCCGCGATGCGCCGCTGTTCGACCGCTACGTGCCCGAGCGCAGCCTCATCGACGCGATCCGCCGCCGCTGGCCGGATGCGCGCGTGCTCGACCTCGGCGACGCCAGCCACGCCGAACTCGCCGGCAACGGCCTCACCACCACCTGGTACGCACCGGTCCTGCATGCGGACGCGCTAGCCGCCGACCAGGACGCGACCGGCGCCGTCTGGGCACGCTTGCTGCAGGCGCGTGAGGTCGACTTCGTGCTGCTGCGCGCCAAGGACGCCACGCCGGCGCGGCGCGCCGGCCTCGCGCGTGCGGGCGCCCACCGCGCGATGACCGCCGGGCCTGTAGAGTGCTGGCGCCTTGCACGCGACGCATCCGAATGAGCCTGAGTCGACAGAGCCGTGCCTACCTCACGATCGGCCTCGTGCAGTGGCTGGTCGACTGGGCTGTGGTGGTCGCGCTCAGCCACGCCGGCATGCTGATCGAGCCCGCGAACGTGGTCGGTCGCGTCGCCGGCGCGATGCTCGGCTTCTGGATGAACGGCCGCTTCACCTTCAACGGCGAGGAAACCGCACTGGGCGGTACGCAGTTCCGTCGCTTCGCGCTGATGTGGGTCGGCACGACGATCCTGAGTACGTGGGCGCTTGGCGCCATCGACGATGTCATCGGCCTGCATTGGGCCTGGCTGGCCAAGCCCGCCGTCGAATTCATGCTCGGCGTGATCGGCTTCGTGCTGTCGCGCCACTGGGTCTATCGCCGCTGAGTCCCGAGCGGACTTGAGCGGCCGTTCATCGCCGCTTCGCTACATCTTCCACGGCCGGTGCGATCCGGCCGGCCGTCGCCGCGGGCGGAGCGCGGCAGAGGGAGGAAGAGGCGATGCACCTACGTCACGGGGCGCCTGTCGAGCTGTGGCAGGCGCTGGTATCCGAAGCCGCCGAGCGCGCGGGGTGCGCGCACGACGAGTCGCGCGAGAGCTATCTCGTCTTCATGCTGCTGCGCCACCAGAAGGACGGCCAGCTGCTGACGCGAACGCAGGCACTCGACTGGCTGCGTGCGCATGCGCAGGCCGGGCGGCTGCGCGACCAATCGCTGCGCGAGGTGGGCGACCGCTGCCTGCTGATCGCCGGCCTGTACCCCGCGCTCGCCGAGCGCCGGCGGGTCGACGTCGGCTACTTCATGGATCTCGGCCGCAGCGCGTACCTCGGCATCGCCGACGCCGGCCGCTCGGCGTATGCCGCGCTGTTCCGTCAGCTCGCCGCGGGCTACGAGGACCTCGTGTGCACGCTGCGCGCCGTGCGCCCCGACATGGTCGGCATGCGCATCGACTTCGAGCGCCTTGCGCTGATGCCGGCACCCGGCCGGCGCTGAAACGAAGACCGCCGGCGCGAGGCCGGCGGTCGGTTGACGCGAAAGCGAAGGTCTACTGCAGCTCCGCCGGTGTCGGCAGAACGGGTACGACCTCCGTCCTTTCAATCTGCGCAGTGCCCACGCGCTCGCCATACTCGATGATCTCGTCGGCCGTCATGCCGGCGACGCGCTCTTTGATTCTCGCGATTCCCAGGCTGTGCATTTCCGGGTGATCGACGACGTCGCTCGCGGTCTTAACGCCTGCCAAATTGATCTTGAGCATGGCCTCCAGCAGCTTTTGCTTCTTCGACGCGTTGCTGGACGCCACCATGCGCTTCCAGCTCGCCTCCGCCGCCGCGTCCGACGATGCATCGAGCCGCACCGGCTCTGCTGCGTGCGCCGTTGTTGCGATAAGCATCGCCAGCATGGCGACGAGAACCCGCTTCTTCATGATCGATCCTCCGTGACGCCGCGTTCCTGCGGCCCTAGCGCGACGGAGCATATCGCAGCGTCACGAACAGGCCGCGGCCGGGCTGGCGGTAGAACTCCACGGTCTCGTAGTCGCGATCGAACAGGTTCTCCACGCGGGCCTGCACACGCCAGTCGGCATTGAAGGCGTACTCGGCGCGCAGGTCGAACGTGGCGAAGCCGCCGAGCCGGCGCGTATTGGCGAGGTCGTCGTAACGCTCCCCTTCGCCGGACGCGGTGACGCCGAGCCTGAACGCACCGAACTCGCGATCGAGGTCGAGGCGCGCGCTCTGGCGCGCACGACGCGGCAGCGTGTGCACGTCGCCCGCGACCGTACGGTTGTCGGCATCGACCCAGCTGAGGCTCGCGTTGGCGATCCATCCCGCGATCGTCGTATCGCCGCCGAGCTCGGCGCCGCGCAGGCGCGCTCGCTCGATGTTCTCGGGGCGACGCGTGAGCGAGCTGTAGGCGATGAGGTCGTCGACGTCGGTCTGGTAGACGTCCAGCCGCAGGTTGGCGACCTTGGACTTCCAGGACAGCCCGCCCTCGACGGTGCGCGCGCGTTCCGGTGAGAGTTCGGGGTTGCTGTAGCCGAACGGGTAGTAGAGCTCGTTGAACGTCGGCGCCTTGAACGCGGTGCCGGCGCCGAGGGTCAGGCGCCAGTCGCGCCCGAGGTCGAAGCCGATGGCGAGGTTGCCCGTGTCGTGCTCGCCGAACTGTTCGTTGTCGTCGCGGCGCGCGCTGGCCTGCAGGTCGAAGGCGCCGAAGTCGCCCTGGTACTGCAGGAAGCCTGCGCGATCGATGCGGCGCACGCGGACGTATTCGGTGGTGCTGCTCACCTGGTCGCGCTGCCACTCGGTGCCCGCGCTCAGGCGCTGGCCGGCCGCAAGAACGAAGTCGCCCTGCAGCGACACGGTGTCGCGGTTGCTGGCGAAGTCGCCGGCGAACACGTCGTCGCTGAAGTTGTCCGAGGCATCGCGGTTGCGGCCGGCCTGCGCGCGCAGCGATGCGCGCTCGGCGAGCTTCCACGTCAGCCCGGCGCCGGCGACCTGCTGCACCGTCTTCGAGCGGTTGTAGTAGCCGTCGTATTCGTTGTCGCCCTCGGCGCGCAGCGCGTTGCCGTCCAGCGTGAGGCCATCAACGAGCTCGACGCCTGCACGCAGCGACACGGAGTCGCGCGTGTAACCGTCGCGATCGGGCTCGTCGGCGAAGCAGCCGCCGCTGAAGGATGCGCGGCAGGAGTCGTAGCCGCGCGTCTGCTGGCGTGCGGCGTCGATGCCGAACCAGCCGCGGCCGATGCGGCCGCCGAGGCCGGCACCGGCTTCATAGGTATCGCGGCTGCCGGCACCCAGCGAGAAGCGCGGCGACACCGCGCCCGCGTCGCGACGGGTGAAGATCTGGATGACGCCGCCGATCGCCTCGCTGCCGTACAGGCTCGAGCGCGGGCCTCGCACGATCTCGATGCGCTCGATCAGCTCGACCGGGATGTCCTGGAACGAAACGAGGCCGGACGTCGCCGAGCCCATGCGCACGCCGTCGACCAGCACCAGCACGTGGTCGGATTCGCTGCCGCGCAGGAACAGCGTGCTGAGCTTGCCGAGGCCGCCCTGGTTGCCGATCGACACGCCGGCGCGGCCGCGCAGCAGGTCGGGCAGCGAGCGCGCCTGGCTGCGCTCGATCTCCTCGCGGTCGATGACCTCGACGGCGGCGAGCACGTCGCGCACGGCGATCGGCGTGCGGTTGGCGGTCACCACGACCTCGTCGAGCGGGTCGGTGGCGTCGGCAAGGGCAGGCATGGCGAGCGCGGCCAGTACGGCCGCGGAAAGGATTCGGAACGTCATCGGTACAGCACTCCAGCGGGCACGGCCCCACGCCGTGCGTGAAAGGGAGTCGCGTGGAGAGGCACGAACGGAGCGACGGCGGGCGTCGAGCCGCCGCGACGCCCTCCGCATCGCAACCAGTCGACTTCCAGGCCGGTCTCCGGGCTCGCGAGCTGGATGGCGATGCCATCCGTCCTTTGGCGCCTTCCCGTGACGTGGTCACAGTGGCCGATGCCGTGGAACGACTCGCTTACCGTTGCGGGGGCAGCGCCGGACTGGCGGATCGTGTCGATCGCGCGTCACCGGCTTCCCGTTTCAACCCGGCGCCGGACGGCGGCGGGTCACCTGAAAGCGGCGTGGAGTCTACGGGAAAGACGCAGCGCGTGCGTGGCCCGCGGCACGCGATGCGATCAGAACGAGAGTTCGTTCCTTTCCTCGGAGGCCGCCGGGATGTCCTGCGCATCGCCCATGGTGAGCGTGACCGCCGACGCGGCGGGCATGCGGCGCGCCGACGGCAGCAGCGCGGCGCCGGCCTGCGCCTGCGCGGCGAGTTCGACGCGGCGGTCCATCGCGACCTGCTGCCAATGGCAGCCGAGCAGCGCGCCTTCCAGCGCGTAGAGCAGGTTGAGGCTGGGCTTGAAACCGGCGCGCTTGACGCGCAGGTAGGCGTCGACCGCGCCGATGGCGTTGACGTCGTCCCACGTGCGCAGGCCGACCTGTCGCAGCCACGCGGCCGACTTGCCGCCGATGTTGAGCAGTTTCGGCGCGTCGGTCATGGCGTCAGGCCAGCGAATCGACGAAGGCGCGCGCGATCGCCTCGAGGCCGCGCTGGTCGTCGGCATCGAAGCGGTCGGGCTCGGGGCTGTCGAGGTCGAACACGCCGATCAGCGAGCCGTCCTTCGCGATCAGCGGGATGACGACTTCGGAGCGCGAGGCCGAATCGCAGGCGATGTGGCCCGGGAACGCATGCACGTCGGGTACGCGCTGGGTCTCGCGCGTGGAGGCGGCGGCGCCGCAGACGCCCTTGTCGAGCGGAATGCGCACGCAGGCGGGCAGGCCCTGGAACGGCCCGACCACGAGCTCGGTGCCTTCGTAGAAATAGAAGCCGACCCAGTTGAGCGAGGGCAGGGCGTTGTAGACGAGCGCGGACAGGTTGGCCGCGTTGGCGATGCGGTCGCGCTCGCCGTGCAGCAGTCCGCGCGCCTGGTCGAGCAGTTGCGCGTACTGCTCGGGCTTGCTGCCGCTGAGCGTGGAGGCGGTAAAGGTCATGCGCCCAGTCTATGCGGCCCGCGCCCGGCCGGCCACGCCGCCTTCGTGCGTTCAAAACATCGTGCGACACAAGGTCATGAGCGGAACCGGCCGTATGTCGGCAGCGCAGCGGCGGTATGACTTCTTGCCCGGGAGCGCCGAGCGGCCATTGCTATACTGGGCGGTGCATAAATTCCGGTGCGCGCATGCCGACCGTGCGGCGCCTTCCCCTTTTGGAGCTCCCAGAATGTCCAACACGCGCAATTTCGCCGCGGCCGGTGTGCTGTTCCTCGCGCTGACCGCCTGCGGCCGCGGCGAGGGTCCGCAGCAAGGCATGGGCCCGGGCGGCGCGATGCCGCCGGCCGAGGTAGGCGTGATCACCGCGCAGCCGCAGGCCGTGCCGCTGAGCAAGGAGCTGGTCGGACGGCTCGCGCCGTTCCGCACCGCCGACGTGCGCGCCCGCGTGCCGGGCGTGGTGCAGCGCCGCGTGTACGAGGAAGGCGCCGACGTCCGCGAGGGCCAGGTGCTCTTCACCATCGACCCGGCCGAGCTGCAGGCGCAGACCGGCGCATCCCGTGCGGCGCTGGCGCAGGCTGAGGCGACCTACGCCAATGCCCGCGCCGCCGCCGACCGCGCGCGCCGCCTGGCGCCGTCGCAGTTCATCTCGCGCTCCGACCTCGACAACGCGCTCGCCGCCGAGCGCAGCGCCGCGGCCGCAGTGCAGCAGGCGCGCGCCGCGCTGTCGAGCTCAAGCATCAGCCTCGGCTATTCGACGGTGCGCGCACCGATCTCCGGCCGCGCGGGCCGTGCGCAGGTCACCGAGGGCGCGCTGGTCGGGCAGGGCACCGCGACGCTGCTGACCACCATCGACCAGATCGACCCGCTGTACGCCAACTTCTCGATCTCCATCGCCGAGCTCGACCAGCTGCGCCGCGCGCAGAGCGAGGGCGAGCCCGGCGACCGCGACGTGCAGGTCGTGCTGCCCGACGGCACCGTCCATGCCGAGCGCGGCTCTCTGGACTTCGAGGGCAGCACCGTCGACCCGGCCACCGGCGCGGTGTCGATGCGCGCGCGCCTGGCCAATCCGGACCGCCGCCTGCTGCCGGGCACGTTCGTCACCGTGCGCGCCACGCTCGGCCTGCAGCGCAACGTGTTCCTGATCCCGCAGGCGGCCGTGCAGCGCGACGCGCAGAGCGCCTACGTGCTGGTGGTCGGCGCCGACAACAAGGTCGTGCGCAAGGACATCACCGCCGACCGCGCTCAGGGCCCCAACTGGGTCGTCGAGAAGGGCCTCGCCCCGGGTGACCGCGTGATCGTCTCCGGCCTGCAGAAGGCCCAGCCGGGCGCGCCGGTGAAGGCGTCGGCTTGGCAGCCCGAGGCCGCGCCGGCCAAGGCGGCGGCTCCGGCCGCGAAGGGCTGATCGCCATGTCACGTTTCTTCATCAACCACCCGGTCTTCGCCTGGGTCATCGCGATCCTGATCGTGCTGGGCGGCGTGCTGGCCACGCTCAACCTCGGCGTGGAGTCCTACCCGGACATCGCGCCGACGCAGGTCACCGTCGCCGCGACCTACCCGGGCGCGAGCGCGGAGACCACCGAGCGCGCGGTCACGCAGGTCATCGAGCAGCAGATGACCGGCATCGACAACCTCGACTACTTCAGCTCCTCGTCGAACGCGAGTGGCGGCGCGTCGGTGTCGCTGACGTTCAAGCCGGGCACCGACCCGGACATCGCTCAGGTGCAGGTGCAGAACAAGGTCGCGCTGGCGACACCGCGACTGCCTACCGAAGTGGTGCAGCAGGGCGTGGTCGTCGCGCGCGCGAACTCCGGCTTCCTGATGGTGGTGGCGCTGCGTTCGGAGAACCCCGCGATCGACCGCGACGCGCTGGGCGACCTGATCGGCTCGCGCGTGCTCGACCAGATCTCGCGCGTGCCGGGCGTGGGCAGCACCCAGCAGTTCGGCGGCGAGTACGCCATGAACATCTGGCTCAACCCGGAAAAGCTGCAGGGCTACGGGCTCTCGGCGAGCCAGGTGCTGCAGGCCGTGCGCGGCCAGAACGTGCAGTTCGCGGCCGGCAAGATCGGCGCGGCGCCGGCGCCGGAGAACCAGGCGTTCACCGCGACCGTTTCCGCCGAGGGGCGCTTCAGCACGCCCGAGCAGTTCGCCGACATCGTGCTGCGCGCCAACAGTGACGGCACCGTGGTGCGCCTGGGCGACGTGGCGCGCGTCGAGAAGGGCGCATCGGCCTACGGCTTCGACCTCAAGTGGAGCGGCACCACCGCGAGCGGCTTCGCCGTCCAGCTGGCGCCGGGCGCGAACGCACTGGGCGTCGCCGAAGCGGTGCGCAAGCGCATGGACGAGTTGCAGCAGACGTTCCCGCAGGGCGTCACCTGGTTCTCGCCCTACGACAGCTCGACGTTCGTGAAGATCTCGGTCGAGGAAGTGGTCAAGACGCTGATCGAAGCGATCGTGCTCGTCTTCCTGGTGATGCTGATCTTCCTGCAGAACTTCCGCGCCACGCTGATCCCGACGCTGGTGATCCCGGTCGCGCTGCTGGGCACGTTCCTCGGCATGTACATCATCGGCTTCACGATCAACCAGCTCAGCCTGTTCGGCATGGTGCTGGCGATCGGCATCGTGGTCGACGACGCGATCGTGGTGATCGAGAACGTCGAGCGGATCATGACCGAGGAGGGCCTGTCGCCGAAGGAGGCGACCCGCAAGGCGATGGGCCAGATCAGCGGCGCGGTCATCGCGATCACCGTGGTGCTGGCGGCGGTGTTCGTCCCCAGTGCGTTCCAGGCCGGCAGCGCCGGCGAGATCTACAAGCAGTTCGCGATCACCATCGCGATGGCGATGGGCTTCTCGGCGTTCCTCGCGCTGGGCTTCACGCCGGCGCTGTGCGCGACGCTGCTCAAGCCGACCCAGCATCACAAGTCCAACTTCGTGTTCCGCGGCTTCAACAAGGTCTACGACCGCGTCAGCCGTACCTACGTCGGCCACGTCGGCAGCGCGATCTCGCATGCGCCGCGCTGGATGGCGGTGTTCGTCGGTCTGGCGCTGCTCTGCGGCTTCCTGTTCACGCGCATGCCGGGCAGCTTCCTGCCCGAGGAAGACCAGGGCTATGCGCTGGCCATCGTGCAGCTGCCGCCGGGCGCCACGCTCAACCGGACGCAGCGCGTGTTCGAGGACGTGCGCGCCACGCTGGAGAAGCAGCCGGGCTACGAGGGCATGATGCAGGTCGCCGGCTTCAGCTTCGTCGGCCAGGGCGAGAACGTCGGCATGGCGTTCATCAAGCTCAAGCCCTGGGACGAGCGCGAGGTCGACGCGCCGACGTTCATCCAGAACGCGAACATGCAGTTGGCGGGCATCCGCGACGCGCAGATCTTCGTGATCAACCTGCCGACGGTGCAGGGCCTGGGCGCGTTCGGCGGCTTCGACATGTACCTGCAGGACCGCAGCGGCGCCGGCCGCGAGGCACTGACCAACGCCCGCAACATGCTGCTGGGCAAGGCCGCGCAGAACCCGGCGTTGATGGGCGTGCGCCCGAACACGCTGGAGGACTCGCCGCAGTTGCGCCTCGATGTCGACCGCGTGCAGGCCCAAGCGATGGGCCTGTCGGTCAACGACATCTACAGCGCGATCCAGCTGCTGTTGGCGCCGGTGTACGTCAACGACTTCGTCGACCAGGGGCGCGTCAAGCGCGTCAACATGCAGGCCGAGGGCGAATACCGCGCCGGCCCTGAGGCGCTGGGCCGGCTGTACACGCCGAGCACCATGCCGGCGGCCGACGGCTCGCAGTCCGCGGTGCCGCCGATGATCCCGCTGTCGAATGTGGTCAAGGGCCACTGGATCACCGCGCCGCCGTCGCTGACGCGCTACAACGGTTACGCGGCGGTGGAGATCGTGGGTTCGCAGGCGCCGGGCCACAGCTCGGGCGAGGCGATGGCGGCGATCAGCGACATCGCCGGCGAGCTGCCCGAGGGCATCGGCTTCGACTGGACCGGGCAGAGCTACCAGGAAATCCTGTCGGGCAACCAGGCCACCATGCTGATGGTGCTCTCGATCCTGGTGGTGTTCCTCTGCCTGGCCGCCCTGTACGAGAGCTGGTCGGTGCCTGTGGCGGTGCTGCTGGTGGTGCCGCTGGGCGTGCTGGGCGCGGTGATCTTCTCGTTGCTGCGCGGCCTGCCGAACGACATCTACTTCAAGATCGGCCTGATCACGGTGATCGGCCTCGCGGCCAAGAACGCGATCCTGATCATCGAGTTCGCGATCGCCGAACGGCAGGCCGGCAAGACGCTGCGCGAGGCCGTGACCGAGGCCGCGAAGCTGCGACTTCGTCCGATCCTGATGACGTCGTTCGCCTTCATCATGGGCGTGCTGCCGCTGGCGATCTCCAGCGGCGCGGGCGCCAACGCGCGCCACGCGATTGGCACCGGCGTCATCGGCGGCATGCTGTTCGCGACCTTCCTCGGCCTGCTGCTGATCCCGGTCTTCTACGTGATCGTGCGGCGCCTGCTCGGCGACAAGATGGACGAGCCGCCGAAGACGGACGCGAGCGACGCGCACCACCCCATCCCGCTCTGACGCCCCCACGTCCGGGATCGAAGCCCCCGCCATCGGCGGGGGCTTCTTCTTTTGCGCGACGCGACAGCAGCGCGAGCTTCGATGCGCACTCGCGCGCAGGCACAAAAAAACCCGGCAGCGCGGGCTGCCGGGTTCGGTTCCAGTCGGAACTGGAGAGAGAAACTTACTTCGCGGCCTTGCCGGTGGCCACGTTCGCGGCCTGCTCGGCAGCGCCCTTGGCGGCCTGCGTGAACTGCTCCTGCGCCTGCTTGACGGTGTCGTTCGCGCTGCGCGCGGCGGCGTCGAACTGGCCCTTGGCGATCTGCGCGACCGACTCCTGCACCTTGGCGATGCGGCCGAGCACGTCTTGGCCCGTGGTCAGCGTGCGCTCGATGTTCTCGCGGGCGACCTGCGCGCCACGCGGCAGCAGGTTCTTGGCGCCGTCGAGGTCGCGGACCTGCGCGGCTTCGCCGAGGAAGGCGAAGGTGGCGGAGCTGCGCTCCTCGATCGCGGCCAGCTGCAGGCCGACGATGGCCTCGGCGCTTTCGAGGGTAAGGCGGTTGATGCGGGCGGCCGTGTCGGCGAACTGACGGGTGGCCGCGGCGAACTGCTCGTTGAACTGTGCGTACATGGCGGGGCTCCTGGGCCGGATGGCCGTAACCGCGTGGATGGTGCAACGCAGCATATGCCTGTCGATGGTGCGGTGCAACAACCGCTCGTCGGCCGTTGGGAGCGCCTCAGGTAGGTGAGCGGCCGTACGCAAGCTCCTGATCCGCCTGGTTTTTATGGCCGCTTGCCGGTTAGGGGTCAGGGGCCGCGGTAGCGGCAGCCGGAGGTGCAGGTCTCGTGGACGACGACTTCGGACAGCTGCGGCAGCGCCGGCTTCAGGCGTTCCCAGATCCAGATCGAAAGGCGCTCGCTGGTCGGGTTCTCCAGCCCCTCGATGTCGTTGAGGTAGTGGTGGTCGAGCCGGTCGTAGAGCGGGCGGAACGCCGCCTTGAGGTCGCCGAAATCCATGATCCAGCCGGTTTCGGGGCCGGGCTCGCCGCTGACGTGGATCTCGATACGGAACGAATGCCCGTGCAGCCTCGAGCACTTGTGGCCCGGCGGTACGTTCGGCAGGCGATGCGCCGCCTCGAGGGTGAAAACCTTGAAGATGTCCATCGGTCACATTCTAAAGCTGCGCAGTCGCGCCGACTTTGCGTGCTTGCGGGCGCTGCGCGTCTGCTACCGTAATTCGATCCTCGCTTCGGGCGGCTCCACGTGGCCGAAAGTTCCGCGCCGATCGCCGTGTCGTCGACCGTGCCCGCGGCGGGCGCGCGGCAGGCGAGGCGCGCCTTGGCCGTCACGCTCGCGCTGACCATCGCCTATGCGCTGCTGGCGGCGTTCGGGCTGCGCTGGGCGCTGGCGCAGGGGATCGCCTCGCCGACCTGGCCGGCCGCGGGCGTGGCCCTCGCCGTGCTGGTGATGGCCGGGCCGCGGCATGCGCCGGCCATCGTGCTGGGCTACGTGCTGGCGGCGCTGTTCGGCGGGTCGCCGCAGCCCTCGTGGGTCATCGCGACCGTGGCCGTCGGCAACATGCTCTCGGCGCTGGGCGCGTGGTGGGTGCTGCGACGCCTGCACTTCGCCCCGCGCTTCGAGGCGTTCCGCGATTTCGTCGTGTTCGTCGGCGCGGCGACGCTGGCCTCGACGATCGCCTCGACGATCGGCGCCGTCGCCATCGGCCTCGCGTCCCCGGCCGGCACGCCGTCGGTGCTGATGTGGGCGCACTGGTTCCTCGGCGACTTCACCGGCGTGCTGGTCGTCGGCACGCTCGTGCTCGCCTGGGCCAATGCCGGCTGGCAGCGGCCGTTGCGCTGGTGGTTCGAGCTCACCGCGTGCCTCGCCACGCTCGGGCTGATCTGCAGCCACGTGTTCCTCGGCAACGGCGTGCGCGCCTACACCTTCCTCATCTTCATGCCGCTGATCTGGGCCGCGCTCTCGCTGCGCCTTCGCGGTGCGACGGTCGCCTGCCTCGTGACCGCCGCCTTCGGCGTGGCCGGCACCACGCTCGGGCTCGGCCAGTTCGGCGGCCTCGGGCTGCACGCGCGCTACATCGACCTGCAGATGTTCGTCGCCGTCAGCACCGTGGCGACGCTGGTGCTCGCGGTGGTGGCCGACGAGCGCCGTGCGCAGCGCGCACTGATGGCGAGCGAGGCACGCCTGCGCCTCGCGTTGGAGGCGTCCGACACGGGCCTGTGGAAATTCGACCTGCGCAGCGACGCGCTGACCTTCTCGCCCGAATGCTGGCGCATCACCGGCCTCGACACGCGCCTCGTCGAGGCCACGCGCGAGGGCATCCGGCGCCTGCTGCATCCCGATGACGCCGACCACGTGCGACAGGCATTCCTCGACGCGCTCGCGCACCACAGCCTGTTCGAGAGCGAGTTCCGCATCATCCGTCCCGACGGCGTGTTGTGGTTGCAGGCGCGCGGGCGCGCCTCGTTCGACGACGATGGCCGGCCGAAGACGATGCTCGGCACGATCACCGACGTCACCGCGCATCGCCGCGACGAGCGACGCCTCGCCGAGCAGGCGCGGCTGCTCGACCTCACCAGCGATGCCATCCTGATCCGCGACCTCGACGGCCGCATCACCTACTGGAACGACGGTTCGGTACGGCTGTACGGCTACACGCGCGAGCAGGCGGTCGGCCGCGACGCCGCGGAGCTGCTGGGCACGCGTGCGCCGCTGACGCCGCGCGAACTCGACGCGCTGCTGCTCCGCGACGAACGCTGGGAGGGCGAGGTCGTCGACCGCCGCCAGGATGGCGAGGCGCGCATCATCCAGTCGCGCTGGGTGCTCACGCGCGACGCCGCCGGCGAGCCGCATTCGGTGATGCAGACGCATACCGACATCACCGACCGCAAGCGCGCCGAGCGCGCCGCCGCGGTGCTTGCCGAACTCGACCAGTGCATCGCCCGCGCCGCGGGCGCCGACGAGGTCGCGGAGACGGGTCTCGCACTGCTGGGCCGACATCTGGGTCTGCAGCGCTGCGTGCTGTCGGACATCGACACCGAGCAGGCGCGTGTCCGCAGGCTGCACGAATGGACGGACGGCGCGCCGCGCGGCGGGGGCGGCCACGACGCGCGCGAATTCTTCTCCAGCGAATTCGGCATCCTGCTCGCCAATGGCGAGGCGGTGGCGATCCGCGACCTGCGCAACGATCCGCTCGCCGCGCCCGCGGTCGTCGCGCAACTGCCGCCGGGCATGCTTGCGCTGGCGGCCATGCCCTACGTCATCGAAGGCCGCTTCGCCGGCTTCCTGCTGGTGGGGGGCGCCGCGCCACGCGACTGGCGCAGTGACGAGGTGCAATTGCTGCGCGAGGTCGTCGCGCGACTGTGGCCGGCGATCGAGCGTGCCCGTTCGATCGCCGCGCTGCGCGAATCGGAAGTGCGCTTCCGGCAACTGGCCGACACCGCGCCGATCATGATCTGGGTGGGCGAGGCCGACGGGCGCTGCAGCTACGTGAGCCGGCGCTGGACCGAGTTCACCGGCCGCCTGCCGGAAGCCGAACTCGGCGAAGGCTGGAAGGACGTCATGCATCCCGACGACGTGCCGGCCTACATGGCGGGTTTCGAGGAGGCGGCGCGCGAGCAGCGGCCCTTCGCCTGGGAATACCGTGGCCTGCGCTGGGACGGCGCCTGGCGCTGGCTGCATGTCACCGCGCGGCCGCGCTTCGGCGCCGGCAGCGAGTTCCTCGGCTACATCGGCGCGGTGATGGACGTCACCGAGCGCCGCGAGGCGGAGGAAGCGCTGCGCGAAGCCGATCGTCGCAAGGACGAATTCCTCGCCACGCTCGCGCACGAACTGCGCAACCCGCTGTCGCCGATCCGCACCGGCCTGCACGTGCTCAACCTGACCGACGACGCGGAGACCGCGCGCCGCACGCGGCAGATGATGGAGCGCCAGCTCGGGCACATGGTGCGGCTGATCGACGACCTGCTCGACGTGTCGCGCATCACCAGCGGCAAGGTGGTGCTGCAGCGCGACCGCATCTCGCTGCAGGACGCGGCGCTCGCCGCCATCGAATCGGCGCGACCGGTGGTCGAATCCGCGCGCCATCGCCTCACGGTCGAGCTGCCGGAGGCGCCGCTGTGGATCGACGCCGATCCCACGCGCATCGCCCAGGTGATGGGCAACCTGCTGACCAACGCGGCCAAATACACGCCCGACGGCGGCGAGATCTCGCTGCGCGTCTACGAATGCGAGGCCGCGGCCTGCGTTTCGGTCACCGATACCGGCCTCGGCATTCCGCCCGAGGCGCTGGGCGAGGTGTTCGGCATGTTCGCGCAGGTCAACCGCACGCTCGACCGCGCACAGGGCGGGCTGGGTATCGGGCTCGCGCTCGCGCGTCGCCTCGTGGAGATGCACGGCGGCAGCATCACCGCCGACAGCGCGGGCCTGGGGCGCGGCAGCACGTTCACCGTGCGCCTGCCGCTGTCGTTCGACGCGCCGGATGCCGACACGCCGGCGAACGCGCTGTCGTCGACGGGCATGCGTCGCCGCGTGCTGGTGGTCGACGACAACCAGGACGCCGCGAGCACGCTGGCGATGATGCTGGAGCTCGAAGGCCACGCCACCTGCATCGCGTTCTCCGCGCATGACGGCCTGCGCCTGGCCGCCAACTTCGGCCCCGACATCGCCTTCCTCGACATCGGCATGCCCGGCATGAACGGCTACGAGCTCGCGGTCGCGCTGCGGCGCCTGCCGGGGCTCGCGCGCATGCGCCTCGTCGCGGTGAGCGGCTGGGGCGGCGACGAGGACAAGCGACGCTCGGCCGAAGCGGGCTTCGACCAGCATCTCACCAAGCCGGTGAGCATCGACGCGGTACAGAAGGCGATGGCGGATGTCTGACCTGCGCATGCGTCCCGGCGTCATGCCAACCCCGGACGCCTGCATGGCGCGTGTCGCGCGGATCGGCGGCTTCGACGTGCGCGCGATGCGACCGCGAGGGCGCCGCACGGGTCGCACGGCGCGTCATCGTGTATACATTCGAAACGTGCGCGCCGTTACGGGATGCACGCCGAAGCCGGCGACGCGGGCAGCCGATGCCGGCCGCGCCGCACGCCACGCGAACCAGGAGCCTTCGTGACGTCCCAGCTGCTCCAGGTGCCGCCACCGGGAAACGAAGGCGGCGACGGTGATCCGGTCGGGCGCATCGATCGCGAGATCATCCGCGAGGTCGACCTCGATCGCGTCTCCGCGTTGATCGAACGTCGCAGCGCGTCCGGCCTGCTGGAGGAACTCGCCGGCATCGTGCAGGCGCTCGAACTCGCCGCGTCCCGCGCCTCGCCGCTGCGCGCGGGCATCGTCGGCCGCCTGCTGGGGCGCGACCTCGCGCAACAGGCACGCGCGCGCCAGGCCTACGAGCACATCCGCATCCGCCTGCACCTCGCCGAACGCCGCGCCGTCGAGGTCGAGGCGCACGGGCGCGAGCTGGCCGAGGCCGTGGCGCATATCGGTCGCCAGCGCGCGCGCCTCGCCGAGATCGCCGAGCGCGGGCGCGGCGCGATGGACGCTTTCGCCGTGGGCGCCGCGCCGCGCCAGGCTGACGCGATGGCGCGGCGGCTCGACCACCTGACGCTGCTGATCAGTTCCTGGGACATCGCCGCCGCGCACATGCGGCTGGTCCGCCAGTACGGCGAGCTGCTGCTCGCGCGCTATGCGCACGTGCGCGACGTCGTGGTACCGCAGTGGCGACGTGCCGTCGAAATCGCGCTGACGCAGGACGAGGATGGCGATACGCAGGCGGCGGAACTCCTGCGCGAGGCGCTCGAATCGCTGCTGCAGGCGACCGCCCCCGAGCCGGCCGTCTTTCCGAGCGGTAAGGACCTGCGCGTCTAGTCAGCGCGCCTCCCGCGCCAGCGCCTCGCGCGACGGTCGCGGGCCGCGCGGATGGCGAACGCCGTCCCGCCCCGCATCGTCGACTACCCACTCCGCCTGCGTCGCATGCGCCTGCCGGGGCATGGCGTCGGCATTGCCCTGCCATGCGCCACCCGTCGCGAGCCGCGCGGCGACGTCATCGGGACCTGCATCCGCCGGCGCCCGGAGTCGCCCGCCCAGCATCAGCGCGCCCGCGACGCCGAGCAGGCCGCACATCATCATCGTCCTCGGGTTCCGGACCATGGCGTCCTCGCGGCTCGGGCCTTCGAGCCTTGCACGCGGCGTGGCGAGATGATGTCGACGCGGTGCGGGCGTTCCTCGGCGGGCTGCGAAGCCGCGAAGCCCGCCGCGCCGAACGACCACGCCTGCCGTTCGTCGGATCGGCCGCGGGAACCGCTGTTCGTGGCTTTCATGTAAGGGTAGTGTCGCCTTTCATGAAAGGCGAACGCCCCCGCAGCTCCACCGAATACGTTCGCGAGTTCCGGCGGCGCATGCGCGAGGCCGGGCTCGTCAAGCGGGAGGTGTGGATCCGACCGGAGCGCAGCCCGGAACTCACCGCGGTCGAGAAGCAGCTGCGCCAGCCGCGCGGTGCCGTCGTGGGAAGCGACGAGGAGCGCTCGAGCCGGCCGGGCTGGACCGTCCACGCCCTGGGCGCGGCGCTCGGCGGAACCCGGCCCATCGTCGACGGTCGCATCGAGCTCGAGGTCATCGAGGGCACCGAGCCGAGCCTGCACTTAGTCATGCGCGACTACGGTGACCTGCCGGTGTTCGTCGCGATCGGCGGCGAGCAGATCGTAGTGCAGGCGCTGATGTGGCCGGTGGAGGACGTGCTCGACACCGCAGGGTTCAACGCGCACGCACTTCGGACCCACAAGCTGCTGCCGCTCAGCACGCTCGGCATCGAGCCGATCGGCGGCGTGGCCTGCTACATCATGTTCGGCTCGCTCGACACCCATTCGAGCCTCGCCAACATCCTGTTCGAGATCGAGACGCTCGCGGAGAACGTGCTCGACGCCGCCGACGCCTATACGCCATTCCTGCGGCCCGAACTGCTCGAGGAGGCCGCCGCATGAGCAGCCTCGGCAAACTCGTGGGGCGCGTGCGCGAGCAGCTCTCCGAAATCGGCGAGGCGATCGCGGGCAACGCGGCGGACCGTGCACTGGAGGAGCAGATCCGGCTCGCCGACGGCCAGCTGCGCACGTGGCGAGCGTCGCTCGCCGAACTCAAGGCCCGGCATCTGGCTGCCAGCGAGCGCCGCGACGCCGACGCCGCGACCATCCTGCAGCGCGAAGCGCAGGCCGCCGCGGCGCTGCAGGCGGGCGAGGACGCGCTCGCGCTCGAAGTCGCGCGCGAGATCGATCGCCTCGAACTTGCCCGCGACGACGAGGCCGCGCTCATCGCCCATCTCGATGCCTGTATCGCGCAGCTGGTTCCGCTGGTCGAACAGGGCGAGCGTCACCTGCGCCGCCTGCGCCACCAGATCGACGTGCTGCATGCGGCGCAGACGGTGCAGCGCGCGCAGGAATCGGTGGCGGGTCGCGCCTGCGGCAGCGTGCCGCCGCCGCGGACGGCGATCGATTCGCTGATGCGCGCGCGCCGCAGGCATGGCGCCGCGCCGATCGACATCGAGTCGGCCGGTATCCCGAGCGCCGACGCGCTCGACATCAAGCTGCACGACGCCGGGCTCGACCAGCGCGCGCGACTGGACGCGATCCTCGCCCGCATCCAGGCGACTGCCGCGCCCGTCGTCGACAGCGAACCCGCACGACATTCCCGCAGGACGCCGTAATGGATGCCTTCCTCGCCACCGCCCTGACGTTCCCGACCGTCGTCTACAGCGTGCTGCTGGCGGTCTGCCTGATCTACTGGCTGCTCGCCGCGACCGGCCTGTTCGACCACCACGCCCCCGACGCTCTGGTCCACGGACACGCGACCGACGCACCGACCGCCGACGGCGACGCCGGTGACGTCGCCGCGATTCTCGCGCGCCTCGGGCTCGCGGGCGTGCCGGTGATGGTGATCGCCACCGTGCTGAGCTTCTTCGGCTGGCTCTGCGCGTATTACGTGCAGCTGCTGGTGCTCGACCATCTGCACACCTCGCTGCGCGTCGTGCTGGGTATCGCGATCGATGTGCTGGCGCTCGTGCCCGGCCTCGTCGCCACCTCGCTGGTGCTGCGCCCGGTCAGCCGCTGGATCCTCAGGCTGCGTCCGCCGGTCGAGCCCGGCCTGCTCGGTCGCGTCGGCACGGTCAGCACGCCTGCCGTGGACGCGCGGTACGGCCAGGCGACGATCGACGACGGCGGCGCCGGCCTGATCCTGCAGATCCGTTCCAACGACACCGGCCGGTTCAAGCGTGGCGACCGGGTCGTGCTCATCGAATACCTCGATGCGCAGCATGCCTACCGCGTCATCGCCGAAGAGCAGTTCAACAGCCTGTAAGCACCACACCTCAAGGAGAGGTCGCAATGAGTATGTCCCTGATCATGCCGTTCATCGTCGGCACCGGCGCGCTGCTGGTGGTGCTCCTCGGCATCTTCGGCCTGTTCAAGGCCTTCTACGTCAAGGTCGAGCAGGGCACTGCGCTGATCGTCAACGACCTCAGCAGCACGCCTAAGGTGCGCTTCACCGGCGGGCTGATCATCCCGGTGCTGTACAAGGCCGAGTACATGCAGATCTCGCTGATCGGCCTGCAGGTCGATCGCAAGGGCAAGGAAGGCCTGGTCTGCAAGGACAACATCCGCGCCGACATCTCGGTGGCCTTCTACCTGCGTGTCAACGAGACGCAGCAGGACGTGCTGCGCGTCGCCAAGGCGATCGGCGCCAGCCGCGCTTCGGATCGCGCGGCGGTGGACGAGCTGTTCAACGCCAAGTTCTCTGAGGCGTTGAAGACCGTCGGCAAGCGCTTCGACTTCACCGAGCTGTTCGACAAGCGCGACGAGTTCCGCGACGAGATCGTCAAGGTGATCGGCAGCGACCTCAACGGCTACGCGCTCGAGGACGTCGCGATCGACTACCTGGAGCAGACGCCCAAGCACCTGCTCGATCCGAACAACATCCTCGATGCCGAGGGCATCAAGAAGATCACGCTGATCACCTCCGAGCAGAACATCCGCACGAACGACCTCGAGCAGAACGCGACGCTGGAGATCCAGAAGCGCAATACCGCCGCGCGCGAAGCCTCGCTGTCGATGGAGAAGCAGGTCGCCGAGGCCGAGGCACGCCAGGCCCGCGAGGTCGCCGAGATCCGCGCCCGCGAGGAAGCCGCCGCGAAGAAGGCGCAGGAGGAGCAGCGCCTGATCGCCGAGCAGGCGCGCCTGGAAACCGAGGAGAAGCTGCAGATCCGCGACCAGAACAAGCAGCGCGAGATCGAGGTCGCGGAGCAGAACCGCCAGCGCGCTGTGGCCATCGAGGCCGAGCGCGTGGAGCGTGCGCGTGCGCTGGAGAAGGTCACGACCGAGCGCGAGGTGCAGTTGCAGGGCGTCGAGCGCGACAAGGTCGTCGAGACCGGCAGGATGGATGTCGCCAACATCACCCGCGAGCGCATCGCGATCGACAAGACGGTCGCGCAGGAAGAGGAGCGGATCAAGGAAGTGCGCGTGGTGTCCGAAGCCGAGCGCGAGCGCCAGGCGCGCGTGATCGCCGCCGAAGCCGCTGCACAGGAAGCGCTGGTGCAGGCCGTGAAGCGAGCCGAAGCCGATGAGACCGCCGCCAAGCATCGTGCCGTCGAGCGCACCACGCTCGCGCAGGCCGAACTCGAGGCGGCGAACCGCGAGGCCGAGGCCAAGCGCCTGCTGGCCGAAGGCATCAAGGCCGAGCGCGCGGCGCCGGGCCTGGCCGATGCGCAGGTGCGCGAAGCCGGTGCGACGGCCATCGAGAAGGTGGGTCTCGCCGAGGCACGCGTGGCCGAAGCGAAGGCCGAGGCGACCTACAAGCAGGGCAGCGCCGAGAGCCGCGTGCTCGCCGATACGCTGGCCGCGCGTGCCGAGGGCGAGCAGAAGATGGGCCTGGCGAAGGCCAGTGCGACGGAGGCGGTCGGCACCGCCGAGGCCGACGTGCTCGGCAAGCGCTTCGCCGTGGAGGCCGAGGGCCTGACCAAGCGTTTCGACGCGCTGGGGCAGCTCAACGACACCGCGCGTGCGCACGAGGAGTTCCGCATGGTGCTCGAGAAGAACCTCGAGCAGGCGCTCGCGGCGATCGAGGCGGGACGCGACGTCAGCAAGGAGAACGCCGAGGTCATCGCGACCGCGCTGCGTGGCGCGAACATCGATCTCGTCGGCGGCGACGGCGGCCTGTTCGAGAGCTTCTCGAAGGCGCTTTCGCTGGGCAAGGCGGTGGAGGGCTTCGCCGCCAAGAGCCCGATCGCGCAGGACCTGATGGAGCGCTTCCTCGGCGTGGCCAAGCCGACGCCGCGCGAGCGCGTCATTGAAGTGCCGGTTCCGGCGGCGGACCCGACGCCCATCGCGGCGGCGATCGAGCGCGCGGCGCATGCCGTCGACGCCGAGCCGGCGAAGCCCGCCGTCTGAGCAGGAACCGCCGGGCGCCGCGCGGCGCCCGGCTCGCACACGGAATAGAAGGTCGACCCCATGTCCGAAGCCATTGCCGACGCCGTGCAGTCGGGCACGCCCGAATCCGCGGTCGACCGTGCCGTCGCCGAAGGCGGCGCCTACGAGGTGCTGCGCCGGCGCCTGAGCGAGCAGGGCACGCGCCTGCGTGCCGTGGCCGACGCGCTCAATGCGCAGCGCCTCGTCGAGTTCGGCGACAGCCGGCTCGAGGTCATCGGGCGGCTTCGCATCCGTACCGAGCACAACTGCATCGGGCGCGACATCGTGCCGGTCGGCGACCTTCTGCTGTTCGGCTACAACGTGTTCATGGGGCTGAAGGCGACGACCTCCGTCGCCGACGTCTTCGGGCTCTACCGCCTCGTGACCACCGCAGACGGGTTCGACGTCGAAACCGTCGACCACGCGACCAGCTTCCTCGGCGACGCGCAGTTCGTCCGCGATTTCGGCGAGCTCTACGCGTACTACAAGAACGCTCGCCTGCTGCAGCTCGACGTCGTCGGCGGCAAGCTGCTGGCGGCGTTCCAGATCGGCGAGCGCAGCACCGACGTCCGCGTGTTCCGCTGGGCCGTGTCGCCGCAGGGTGACGTCACCTACATCGATGCACGCGGCGAGCGCGACCTGGTGCTGCCGCCGCCGTTCGACTTCGAATGGACGCGCGCCACGCGCGACCTCATGGTCAGCGGCCGCCATCCGCACCTCAACATCCTCGACACGCTTTTCGTCGAGACGACCGGTGGGGATCTCACCATCAAGGTCGAGAACAACACCGAGACCGGGCAGGGCCTGTACTCGGAGCCGGTCGAGGACGCCACGCAGTCGCTGGACGACGCGACCGTCGACTTCGCGAAACTCGGCACGCTGATCCTGCTGAAGGTGCTGCCGTACCGCGAGCAGGACTGGCGCGGCTTCATCTACAACACGCTGACCGGCAAGGTGCTGCGCTGCGACGCGATCGTGCAGGCCTGCGTGCAGTTGCCGGAGGACCACGGGTTGCTGTTCCCCGGTGGCTACTACCTGCAGAACGGCGAGTACAAGGCATTCGATGCGCAGATGGAGGGCATGTGCTTCCAGCGCGCGCTGCGCTCGCCGAACGGCGAGGACGTGCTCTACATGTTCTACGAGCACGAGGCGGGCAGGTCCGCGCTATTCGTCTACAACATGATCCAGCGCCGCCTGCAGAACCCGTTGTTCGGGCACGGCCACGCCGAACTGCCGGACGGCCGCATGGTGCTGTTCAACGCCGAAGGCGACGCGCCGACCCGCGTGCATCCCATGCAGGTTTGGCAGACACCGTTCGTTTCCGACGAAGTGGCGGCTGCGCGGCCGCCGGGAACGAGTTTCATGGGGCGTCTCGGCAATGCCGAGCTAGTGCGCGGCATCTCGAACCTGCTGGAGCTGGCGAGGGAGATCGAGCGTTCCGACGTGTCCGCCGCGCGCTACCAGCGGCTCGCGCAGCAGACCCGGCGCCTGTTCGATGCCCACCATTGGCTCGACGACGCGAACTGCCAGGGCGCGGTGACGTTGCTGCGGGACATCGCCGCCACGGGTGAGTCGGTGCTCGACGAGTTCGAGAAGGTCGAGGGCATCCGCCGCCAGTCCGGCCAGGCGATCACGCGCGCGCAGACCGAACACAGGGCGCTGATGTCGCGCCTTGCGCCCGACAACTGGACGCAGGTGCAGGACTTCGTCGACGCGCTCAATGAGATCACGCGCCTGCGCGGGCACCTGCTGACCATCCGCGACTACCGCTACATCGATGTCGCCGCGATCGACGCGATGGCGGAGGAACTCGAGACGGCGCACGCACGCGTCGGCGCGGCGACGGGCACGTTCCTTGCCGGCCCGACGGCGCTCGCGCCCTTCGCCACCCGTGTCGACGAGCTCGATGCCGCCGCGCAGCAGGCGCAGACGGCGAAGCAGCTGGCCGACCAGCTATCGGCCCTGAAGGCCTTGTCGGCGGACCTCGACATGCTGTCGGCGCTCATGGCCGGGCTCAAGGTCGAGGACGCGACCGAGCGCACGCGCGTGGTGGACGCCATCGCCGGCATCTACGCGCGCCTCAACCAGGCACGTGCGCGCGCCGAGCAGCGCCGCAAGTCGCTGGGCTCGGCCGAGGCGGTCGCGCAGTTCGCCGCGCAGTTCACGCTGTTCGGCCAGTCGATCACCAGCGCGCTCGGCCTCGCGACCGACCCCGAAAAAGCAGACGAGCAGCTTTCGCGGCTCATGGTCCAGCTGGAAGAGCTCGAGAGCCAGTTCGGCGAGCATGAGCAATTCCTCGGCGACATCCTCGGCAAGCGCGAGGAGCTTCTCGAAGCCTTCGAGAGCCACAAGCAGGCGCTGCTCGACGACCGCCAGCGCAAGGCCCAGGCCGTGCTGGACGCCGCCAGCCGCATCCTCGAAGGCCTCGGCAAGCGCTGCGAGAAGTTCGCCAGCCCGGACGAGCTCAACGCGTTCTTCGCCGGCGATGCGCTGATCCTCAAGATCCGCGAACTCGCCGAGCGCCTTCGCGCGCTGAAGGACAGCGTCAAGGCCGACGACGTCGAGGCCCGCCTCAAGGCCGCGCGCGACCAGGCGATCCGCGCGCTGCGCGACCGCAGCGACCTCTTCGAAGGCGGCGGCAGCGTCATCAAGCTTGGCCGGCACCGCTTCAGCGTCAATACGCAGCCGCTGGACCTGACCATCCTGCCGCGCGGCGATCAACTCGCGCTGCACCTGACCGGCACCGACTTCATGGAGCCGATCGAGAGCGTGGAACTCGACGCGCTGAGGGAGTACTGGCAGGTCTCGCTGGAATCCGAATCGCCGGCCATGTACCGCGGCGAATACCTTGCCGGTGAGGTGCTGGCGGCCGCCGAGACAGGCACCGACGGGCTGTCGCGTGACGCGCTGCAGCACCTTGCGGCCGACCCCGAGGCACTCGCCAGGGCGGTGCGCGATTTCGCTGCGCCGCGCTACCGGGACGGCTACGAGCGCGGCATCCACGACGCCGATGCCACCCGCATCCTGCGCGCATTCCTGACCCAGCGCGGTGCCGCCGGCGAACTGGTGCACGCACCTGCGGCCCGCGCCTTCGCCGCGCTCGCGCTGGCGGCGCTCGCCGCCGAGCCCGAGGTGCGCGAATGGGCCGGCCGCGCCACTGGCGCCAAGGCCATGCAGGCCCTGTTCGGCGCGCGCACCAGCCTCGACGCGCTCGAAGCGGACATGACGCGTCGTCTCGTCGAGTTCGCGGAAGCGTCGGGCCTGCCCTTCGATGCCGCCCTCGCCGCCGATGCCGCGCGCTACCTCGTCGACGAGTTGGCAGCGGGCCACGGCAGCATGGTGCTTTCGCGCTACGGGCGTGAGCTCGGCGAGACTCTGGCCAAGCGCCTCGAGGCCGCCGGGCTCAAGGAGGGATTCGACCGCACGCTCCTGCAGTTCCAGCACCGGCCCGGCGCGCGCTGGCACCACGTCGTGCATTGGCTCGATGCCGTCTGCGGCGATGAGGCGCTCGCCGCGTCGCGTGCCTACGTGCCGGAAGCGGCGGCCTGGCTGCTCACGCGCGACGTGCTGGCCTGGCGCGACAATCCGGCGACGCTGCTGGTCGCCGTCGACGGCCTGCTCGGCGAGCACCCGCGCATCGCCGCAGGCGTGCTGCAGTTGTCGATCGACGACCTGCCCGCGCGGCTGCGCGCGCATCGCGAGCGCTTCCTGCCCGGCTACCGGCGTTACCAGTCGCTGCGGCACGAGATCGCCGCGCGGGAGCGCGAGGCGCTGCGCCTGTCCGAGTTCCAGGCGCGCCCGCTGACCTCGTTCGTGCGCAACCGACTCATCAACGAGGTCTACCTGCCGCTGATCGGCGACAACCTCGCCAAGCAGATCGGCACGGTGGGCGAGGGCAAGCGCAGCGACCTCATGGGCCTGCTGATGATGATCTCGCCGCCCGGCTACGGTAAGACCACGCTGATGGAGTACGTGGCCGACCGTCTCGGCCTGATCTTCATGAAGATCAACGGCCCCGCACTGGGCCACGAGGTGCGCTCGGTCGATCCTGCGCAGGCGCCGGATGCCACCGCGCGGCAGGAGCTGGAGAAGCTCAACCTCGCGCTGGAGATGGGTAACGGCGTGATGCTCTACGTCGACGACATCCAGCACACTCACCCGGAGTTCCTGCAGAAGTTCATCTCGCTGTGCGACGGCACGCGCCGCATCGAGGGCGTCTGGCGCGGCCGCACGAAGACCTACGACATGCGCGGCAAGAAGTTCTGCGTGGTCATGGCGGGCAACCCGTACACCGAGTCCGGCGACGTCTTCCGCATACCGGACATGCTGGCCAACCGCGCCGACATCTACAACCTCGGCGACGTGCTCGGCGGCATGGAAGACACGTTCCTGCTCAGCTACATCGAGAACTGCCTGACCTCCAATCCGGTGCTCGCGCCGCTGGCCACGCGCGACATGGCCGATCTCTACGTGCTGATCAACCGCGCGATGGGCAAGGAGGTATCGACGAACGCGCTGTCGCACGCCTACAGCGCTGCCGAGATCAACGAGATCGTCGCCACGCTGCAGAAGCTCATCGCGGTGCGCGACGTCGTCTACCGCGTCAACCAGGCGTATATCGCGAGCGCGGCGCAGGCCGACAAGTACCGTACCGAGCCGGCGTTCAAGCTGCAGGGCAGCTACCGCAACATGGGCAAGCTGGCGGAGAAGATCTCGCCGGTGATGAACGACGCCGAGCTGCAGCAGCTCATCTCCGACCACTACCTTGGCGAAGCGCAACTGCTCACCCAGGGTGCCGAGGAGAACCTGCTCAAGCTCAAGGAGCTGCGTGGCCTGCTCGGCGACGAGGACGCGGCGCGCTGGGCGCAGATCAAGCGCGACTTCCTGCGGGAGAAATCCATGGGCGGGGACGAGACCGACGTCGGCGGACGCGTGGTCGCGCAGCTGGCCGACATCGCGGGCGGCCTGCAGGCGATGGAGAAGGCGGCCTCGAGACCGAGCGCGGAGCCCGCGCCGTGGGAGGAGATCCTCGATGCGCTGCGCCGCGTCATCGAGCGCCGGGACGAGACGACGCCGGCAGCGAACGCGTCATCCGAGCCGGCGTCGTCGTCCGATCTCGATCGGCTGGTCGATCGCATGCCTGCCGCGCTGCATGGCGCACTCGCGCCGTTGCTGGATGCCCTGCGCGCGACGCACGACCAGCAGGCACGCGTGGGTGCGGCGCTGCTGCAGCTCGCCGAGTCGCTGCGCGAGGCACCCGTGGCTCGACCTGTCATCGTGGCGCCGAAGTCCGGTGCGCGCGGGCCCCACAGTCCCACGCCCGACGAGGCGCCACTGGATCGGGCGCTCGAACAGTTCGGCTCGTCGCCGGTGCCGTGAGCGAATCGATGGATCGCGACGACGCGCCCCCGGCACGGGATGGTTTGATCGACGGCCTGCTCGAAGCCGCGGCAGCGCTGCTGGAGCGCCGCCCCTCAACGCATCTGCTCGCCGAGCTGCAGCCGCTGCTCGCCGCGCTGGCGCCGCAGGCTCCGGTCTCGACACCCCGGTTCATCGACCGCCTGCTCGGGCGCGATCTCGTACGCGCCGCGCATCCCGATCCGGTCGACGGGCGCGTGCGCCTGCACCTGCAACGCAGCGCCGTTCATGCCGAGGCGGTGGAGGCCCACGTCGGCGCCCTCGACGACAGCCTGCGCGCCATCGACGCATGGCTCGCGATGCCGCCAGCAGCCACGAACGCAGCCGCGGCCAACGAGGCGCGGCGTGCCGAAGCCCTGCATGCCGCGGCGCTGACCACGCGGGGCCAGCTCGCGCTTGCCCGCGCGACGGCGCTCGCCATACTCGACCAGCATCGACACCTCCGCGACCTGCTCGTCCCGCTTTGGCGGCAGGCACTGGCCGCGGAGGCGGCGGGCGCCCACGCCGAAGCGGCGCAGGGCCTCGCCGAGCTGCGCGCCAGCCTCGGCCATCGCCTGCACGAATTGCAGGCCGCCGCATCCCCTTCGTCCCGCCCGGAGAGCACGACATGACCGCACCGACCCCCGAGCTCCTCGCCACGGCGCCCGTCGTGCTCGACGAGGCCACCGTGAAGTCGCTCGATCTGCAGCCTGCCGATATGGAAACCGTCGAAACGCTGCGCGCGACGCTTGCCGCCTTGCCGCCCACCGACCTGCAGGGCTTCGGTCGCGATGCCTCGCTGCGAACGACGCAGTTCTCCAGCCAGCTGCTCGACCAGGTGCGCAACAAGGACCTCGACGAGGCCGGTGCCAAGCTGGGCGAGGTGGTGCGCATCGCGCGCACGCTCAACCTGAGCAATTTCGCCGGGCGCTCCAGGCTGCCGGTGATCGGCCCGCTGATCGACCGCCTGCGCGATGTCCGCGGCGAGCTGGCGCAGAAGTTCAGCACCACCAATCAGCAGATCGACCAGCTCATGCGCGACCTTTCGCGCCAGCAGGACGATCTTGGCAAGCGCGTGCGCGACTTCGATCGCATGCACGACATCGTGGTCGAGGAGCGCCACCAGCTCGGCCTGCACGTGGCCGCCGGCAAGCTGCGGCTGGGCGAGCTGGAGGCCGAGCGCGCGAGGCTGGACGGCGCCGACGAGGCGACCGCACGCGCGCGGCGCGGCGAGCTGGAGATGGCGATCCGCCTGCTCGAAAAGCGCGTGAGCGACCTGCAGCTCATGCGCCATGCCGCGGAGCAGACGCTGCCGATGATCCGCCTGATCCAGGCCAACTCGATGCAGCTGATCGAGAAGTTCACCTCGGTGCGCGACATCACGGTGCCGGCCTGGAAGCGCAGCTTCGCGATCCAGCTATCGCTCGACGAGCAGAAGAGCGCCGTCCAGCTGGCCACCGCGATCGACGATGCGACGAACGAACTGATGCGCCGCAACGCCGACCTGCTGCGCGAGAACTCCGTGGCCACGGCACGGGCGAACCAGCGTGGCGTCATCGACATCGAGACGCTGCAGCACGTGCACGAGCAGCTGATCCAGACGGTCGAGGACGTGCGCCAGATCCATCGGGAGGGCGCGGAGAAGCGCCGCCAGGCCGAGCAGGACCTCGCGCGCATGCGCGACGACGTGCAGCGGCGTCTCGCGGCTCCGGCCGCATGATCTCGCTGGAGGAGCTCGACCGCGTCCTTCGCGAGACCTCGGCGGACACGCGCCTGGATAACGAGGAACGCGTCGAGCTGCGCGACATCGGCGCGCGTGCCGCCGCCGACCAGCTGCGCTTCCTGCGCAACCGCGCGTTCGACATCGCCCGCGAGGCGCTGCTCGCCACGCCGACGGCCGCCGCTGAGGTGCTGCGCTGGCTAGAGCAGGTGGTGAAGACGCTGGACGTCGCCGCGGTCGGCGCCATCGCCGAGACGACCGCTTTCTTCTCCCCGGGCGATGCGTGCCTGCGCAAGCTGCAGGCGCTGTTCGGCGGTGCGAAGCGCTCGGTGGATGCGTGCGTGTTCACCATCGCCGACGATCGCATCACCCGCGAGATCCTCGCCGCGCACCGGCGCGGCGTCGCGATCCGTATCGTCAGCGACGACGACAAGCGGCTGGACGCGGGCAGTGACCTCGACGAGCTGCTGGCCGCCGGCGTCGCGGTGCGCACCGACGCGACGCCGTACCACATGCACCACAAGTTCGCGGTGTTCGATGGGGCGACGGTCGCCAATGGCAGCTTCAACTGGACCCGGACCGCCAGCACCAGCAATTTCGAGAATCTCGTGGTGAGCAGCGACCCGTACCTGGCCCGGGTCTTCGCCGGCCAATTCGAGTCGCTCTGGACGCGCTTCGGCTAGGACGGCGGCGGTGCACGGTCACCGGAACTACACGCCGTGCGACCTAGCCTCGGCGCATGCGCTTTCTCGATGCCGACCTCAAGCCCGTCACCGCCCGCGCGGCGCTGTCGCCGCTGCTGATGGCCGCTTCCATCACCGCGGTCACCGCGGTGCTGGGACTGCTCGGCGGCCATGGCGCATGGCTGGGGTTGCAGGCGTTTCCGGCCGTGTTCGCCGGTAGCCTGATGGCGCAGATGGGCATTTCACCGCAGCGTTCGCCGATGGCGACGCTCGCCGCCCTGCCGCTTCTGTGGCTGATCTTCGTCGCCGGCGCGCGGCTCGCGGCCTGAGCAGGCTCTAGCGGCGCAATCGCGCCAACCAGCGGTCGAGGCCGGCGGCGAAGGCCTGCCGATCACGTGCGTGGAACGCCGGCGGGCCGCCCGTCTGCACGCCGGCGCCGCGCAACTCGTCCATGAGGTTCCGCATCGACAGCCGCTGGGCGATGGTGTCCGGCGTGTGCACCTCGCCGCGCGGATCCATCGCCGCAGCGCCCGCTTCGATCGCGCGTGCGGCGAGCGGGATGTCCTGGGTCACCACGAGGTCGCCGGCGGCGAGCTGGAACGCGATCGCGTTATCGGCTTCGTCCGGGCCCTGGGCCACCTGCATCGCACGCAGCCACGGCGAGGTCGGCAGGCGGATCCACTGGTTGGCGACGAAGACCGCCTGCACCTGCGCGCGGTTGGCGGCGCGTACGACGATGTCGCGCACGGGGCCCGGGCAGGCATCGGCATCCACCCAGATGCGCGGTGCGTCGCTCACAGCTTGCGGACGCGGAAGCGCCGGGCCTTGATGCGGCCTTCCTGCAGGCGTGCGAGCGCGCGGTCGGCCTGCTCGCGGCGGATCGCGACGAAGCTGCGCGTGGCGAACACGTCGATCTTGCCGATCGCGTCGGCGGCGAGGCCCGCGTCGCCGGTGAGCGCGCCGACGATGTCGCCGGGGCGCAGCTTGTCGGTGCGGCCGCCGTCGATGCGCAGCGTCACCATCGCCGCGCGCGGGCCGATGCGGCCGCGCAGTGCCGCGAGCGGCGGGCGCTGCAGGTCGATGCGCAGGCCGAGCGCGTCCTCCACCACCTTCAGCCGGGGCTGCTCGCGCGGCGTGCACAGCGTGAACGCGGTGCCGCCGCGCCCGGCGCGCCCGGTGCGGCCGATGCGGTGCACGTAGGTGTCGGCATCGTTCGGAACGTCGTAGTTCACGACGAGGTCGAGGCTCTCGACGTCGAGCCCGCGCGCGGCGACGTCGCTGGCCACCAGCACGTTGCAACTGCGGTTGGCGAAGCGCACCAGCGCCTCCTCGCGATCGCGCTGCTCCATGTCGCCGTGAAGCGCGAGCGCGGAAAAGCCCAGATGCGTGAGCGACGAGACGACTTCCTCGGTGTCGCGGCGCATGTTGCAGAACACGACGGCGCTGTCGGCGGCGGCGTCGATCAGCAGGCCCGCCAGCGCCGCGGGCTTCTGCGCCGGCTCGACCGAGAAGAATCGCTGCGTGACCGCGGGCGCATGCGCCTCGCCCCCGACCGTGACTTCCTCGGGCTCGCGCATCGTGGTGCGCGCGACCTCGCGCACGGCGTCGGGGAACGTGGCGGAGAACAACAGGCTCTGACGCTGCTTGGGCATCGCCTTGGCGATTTCGCGGATCGCCTCCTCGAAACCCATGTCGAACATGCGGTCGGCCTCGTCGAGTACGAAAACCGACACGCCGCGAAGATCCAGCGACTTCTTGCGCAGCAGTTCCTGCACGCGGCCGGGCGTGCCGACTACCACGTGCGGCGGATGCGCGAGCGAGGCGAGCTGCGGTTCCAGCGAGACGCCGCCGGTGAGCGTCAGCAGCTTGAGGTTGGGCAGCCCCGTGGCGAGCTTGCGCAGCTGCTTGGCGACCTGGTCGGCGAGTTCGCGCGTGGGGCAGAGCACCAGCGCCTGCACGCCGCTGCCCGCGAGTTCGATCCGCTGCAGCAGCGCGAGGCCGAACGCGACGGTCTTGCCGCTGCCGGTCGGCGCCTGTGCGATGAGGTCGCGACCTTGCAGCGCGGGCGGCAGGGCGCGCGCCTGGATCGGCGTGAGGCGGACGTGCCCGAGGGCATCGAGCCCCTGGAACAGGGCGGGCGCGAGCGGGAGATCGGTGAATTCGGCGGCGTTTTGCATGCGCCATGATACGGACAGGCGCGGTGCAGGCCGGGAATGCGCGTCCCCGATACGCGAATCCCGGCCGTGGGGCCGGGATTCGCGGACTACTCGGGGCGGGGCCCGCTCAGGGCTGCCAGCCGTAGGTCAGCTTGACGAACGCGCCGCGCGTGCTGGCGAACAGCTCGCGGTTCTCGTCGTCGAGGAACCCGCCGACGGTGCCGCCCGCATAGATCGCGGTGCGCGGATTCACGCGATAGGAGTAGACCAGCTGCGCGCCGAGATCGCGGCCGTGGCGGTTGACCGGCTCGTCGTAGAGCGACGGGTCCTTGTCGACGTTGCTGGCCTGTACGGCGATCCGCAGGCGCTGGCGCGGATCGAGCTGCCAGGCCATGCGCGCGTCGAGCACCGTCGCCTCGAAGGCGGTGCCGCCGTCGCGGCGCAGGCTTTGCTGGAACAGGTCGAGGTTGGCGCTGAGCCCGCGGCCGAACGCGAAGTTGCCCCAGATGTCGAAGTAACGGCCCTGGCCACGGCGCGAGGCCGCGAGGTCGATCTGCGGGCCGACGCGGAAGTTCGCGCCCACCTGCATCGCCGAGCTCGGCGTCATGCTGCCGAACAGGTTGACGTAGGACTCGTCGAACAGCTGGCCGTTCCAGTAGCGCTCGCGGGTCATGCCCTGCACTCCGAAACTGCTCTGCCACGGGCCGTTGACGCTGATTTTCGATTCCAGCTCGCGCTCGAGCAGCTGCCCGTCGTAACGGTGGGTGATATCGAAGTCGGTATAGAACTGCACGCGCGTGATCTTCGAGCCCTTGTCGAAGAACCAGTTGTAGGCGCCGCCGACCAGCGATTTCTCGTAACCCACCTGGCCGATGAAGCCGAGGTCGGCGCGGAAGCCGGGGTCGATCCGCTCGTGCCAGGCCGAGGCGAACCAGTTGCGGGTCTCGTAGTCGTAGGACGCGCGCCAGGCATTGCCGGCGGGGCTGGTGTCGTCGACGTCGTCGGCGAGCGCGGCCGGATATTCGGAATCGCTGCGCAGCAGCTGCGCGATCACCGTGTGCCGGCCCTTCTGCCAGCGCGTGTCCACGCCCGCCACGCCATTGCTGTAGTCGTCGCCCTGACGCGCGGTCGCGATGACGCCGACGCTGGTGTGCTCGTCGAGGTCGTGGCGATAGCGGCCGACGGCGACGTCGGAGGTCTGGTCGAGCACGGTGAACGACGAGCCGAGCACGCCCGGCAGCAGCAGCTGCGTGGTGGCGTCGCGCGCGACGAACGCGCCGTAGGCGCCGCTGCCGCTGCGGCCGGTCACGCGCAGGCCGAAGTCGGGGTCGGCGATCTGGCGCGTGTAGAGCACCTGGAACGGCGTGTTGAAGTAATCCGCGCCTTCCATGAAGAAGGGGCGCTTCTCCGGGAAGTACAGCGCGAAGTTGCTGGTGAGATCGAGCTGCGCCTGGTCGGATTCGACCTGCGAGAAGTCGGGATTGATCGTCGCGTTGAGCGTGAGGTTGGGCGAGGGTGCCCATGACACGTCCAGGCCCGGCTCGATCCGCACGCCGTCGCCGCGCCACTCGCCCCCGCGATGGTCGCGCGACTGCGCATCGGTGATGGTGAGCGTGGGCACCACTTCCAGGTTGCGGCCCTGCTGCACGCCTTCCATGCCCTCGAACTTCGACGCATGGCAGAGCAGGCAGTTGCCCCCGCGCGGCACGGTCACGTTGGCGAGCTGGTGGCGGACGCTGCGCGGATAGGCGCGGAAGGCGATCACGCCCCAGCGCTTGGGGCCTTCGCCGTCGCGGAAGCGCAGCGTCGAGAACGGGATGCGGATCTCGACGTCGTAGCCTTCCGCGGTGATGCGGCCGGCGCTGGTCCAAAGTCCGTCCCAGGAATCGTCCTCGTTGCCGGTGGCTTCCTCGCGGATGAGGTCCATCTGCACGCCGAGCGGATTGACGAAGAACTCGTAGTTGCGGCGGCGGTCGTCGAAGGTGTCCAGCATCACGCCGACGAAATCGTCGCGGAAGGCGCTGTCGCGGTCGGTGAGGTGCGCGCGGATCTTCGACGGGTCCGGGTCGGCGGCATGCACCGCGATGTACAGCGCATCGCGCGTCGTCGCCATGCGCATGGTGGTGCGCACCGGCGCCGGCGTGTTGTCGGCAGGCGAGATCTCGTAGGGCAGGTCGATGACGGTGGCCTGCGACCAGACCGATTCGTCGAGCAGGCCGTCGACGACGATGCCGCCCTCGATGTGCGGGATCTGCGTGGCCTCCTGCGCGGGCGCGAGGGGCGCCAGTGCAAGAAGCGCGAGTGCGAGGGAGAGGGCGAGCGGGCTGCGTCGTGTCGTCATTGGGCGGCTGCGGATCCGGTTCGTGCAGGGATGCGGCGCAGTGCCCGACGGTTTAAGCCGCCTGCTGCATATCACGGCCCGGCATGCACGTCCGGGCGTCGCGAGGATGAGGCCGTGATGCGGGCGCGGCGCGTGCCGGAAGTCGCGACCCCTGCGTACGGTCGCGACGGCTTATGACGGTGGCGCGTTCCGACGGATGCGCGGCGTCAGGCGCGGCGCGTGCGCGGCTTCGCGCGCGGGCGCTTCGGTCCCGCGATGGGCGTCGCGCTCGCGGGCGCCGCTTTGGCCGTCATGCCATCGAGCCAGGCCAGCGCGTCGACGTAGCCCATGAACGCCTGCAGATAGTCGGGCGAGACATCGCGCATCAGCGTGAGCGCGCGATGCACCAGCAGCGTGGAGTTCAGCGGGCCGGCGTCCTGCGGCGCGCTGTCCAGCGCCTGCCGCATCTGGCTGCGTGCGCGGGCCGTGGCGCTGGCGCGGTGCAGTTCGTCGAGGGCGGTCGTCGCGGCCTGCGCCTTGGGCGACGCGGTGTCGGCTGCAAGGCGTTCGTGCAGCGCCGCGAACGCGTTCCGGGCCGACTGACGTGAACCATCGCGTGCCGGCGCGGCGTGCGATGCATCGAGCGAGGCCAGGCAGGCGGATGCGAGTTCGGCAATCCGGGCGTCGAGCACGCGTCGCAGCCCGCCGTCGCGGTCCGCGGCGCGGCGCGACAGTGCGCGGATGCGCGCGTAGCACAGCGGGTCCAGGCGGTCGGCGCCGCGCTGCTGCAGCGTGGCCAGCATCGCCGCGATGTCCACGGCGTCGCTCACGGTGCGGCCGCGGTCCGCGGCTTGGGCATCGGCGCGATCTCGACACGTCGATTGCGCGCGCGGCCGGCTTCGTCGTCATTGGCGCTGACCGGGCGCTGCGAGCCGAAGGCCGCGGCGAACACCGAATCGGCCGGCACGCCGGCGGCGATGAGCGCACGCGTCACGGTGAGCGCGCGCTCGGCGGAGAGCTCCCAGTTGTCGGCGAACTGGCGGTTGCCGTCGCGCACCTGACGGTCGTCGGTGAAGCCGCTCACCATCAGGATCTCGTCGCGCGAGCGCAGGTACGTGGCCAGCGGGCCCGCGAGGCTCTTCAACAGCTCGCGCCCTTCCGGCTGCAGGCGGTCGGAATTGAGCGCGAACAGCACACTGCCGCGGATGCCGATGCGCCCGTCCACCAGCGTCACGCGGCCAGTCGACAGCGGCACCGCGAGCGCCTGCTCCAGCGTGCGCGTGCGCTGCGTGGCTTCCTCGCGCTTGCGCACTTCCTCGTCGAGACGCTGCGAGAGCTGCATCTGCATGCCGATCGCACCGACCAGGATCAGCACGAACACACCCAGCAGCACCGACATCAGGTCGCCGAACGCGGCCCAGACCGGCGCGCTGCCGCTGTCGTTGTCGAACTCCACGCTCATGCCGGCTGGGCCTGTGCGTCCGCCCGTTGCTGCAGCTCGCCGAGGATCTGCTTCTGCGCCAGCAGGCTCAGGTCGACCACCTCGCGCGCCTGCGCGACGTAGTAGGCGAGTTGCTCGTCGCTGCGTTCCAGCGAGCGCTCCAGCGCGCCCTCGATGGCCTGCAGGCGCGCGGCGAGCTGCTCGTTGGCGTCGCCGAAGCGCTGCACCGCCTCGCTGAACACGTCGCCCACGCTCGCGACGTCGATCGCGCCCGCGGCGATGCGGTCGGCGGCGGCATCGAGCCGGCTGCCCTGCGCCTCGACCTGCTCGGTGAAGCGCGCGGCCACGCGTTCCATCGCGTCGGCGGAAGTCGCGATCAGCGCATCGACCGCGGCGCGCTGTTCGGCCGACGCGTGGTTCACCGCGCCGAGCAGCGTGTCGACGGTCGCCAGCAGGCGGCCGCGTTCCTCCAGCATCGCCGTATCGCGGGCGAGACTGTCGGACAGGTTCTGGCGAAGCTCGGCGATGACCGCGGCCGCCGCCTTCGGCGCCTCGGCGGCGTCGTGCACGAGGCGCGAGATTTCCGCCAGGGTTTCGCGCGCATGCGCCTGCGTGTTGGCTTCGAGACGCGCCTGCAGCTCGGCGTGCGAGCGCTGCACGGTGTCCACGAGCGACGCGGCCTGCGATTCGAAGCACGCCGTCGCAGCCACGAGCGCCTGTTCGTTGTTGCGCGCGAGTGCTTCACCGGCTGCGAGTTGCTTCGACAGCGCTTCCTCGAAGGCGGCGCGCGCACCGGCGAGTGCCTGGTCGCTGCCGCGCGCCAGCGTTTCGCCCACGGCGGCCTGCTGCGATACCGCCTCGTTGAACCGTGTCGTCGCCTCGGCCAGCGCCTGTTCGTTGTTGCGCGCAAGTGCTTCACCGGCTGCGAGTTGTTTCGACAGCGCTTCCTCGAAGGCGACGCGCGCATCGGCGAGCGCCTGCGCGCTGCCGCTCGCAAGCGACTCGCCCGCGGCGGCCTGCTGCGACAGGGCCTCGCCGAACTTCGTGGTCGCCTCGGCCAGTGCGTGCTCGTTGTTACGTGCGAGTGCCTCGCCCAGCGCAGCCTGGCGTGCCAATGCGTCATTCCATGCGGCGACGGCGCCGGTGCCCACGTTTTCGACGCGTGCAGAGATCGTGTCGACCAGTCGGGTGGCGCGCTGCTCGAACGCCCCGGTGAACTGCGCGAGCGTGGCGTCCAGCTGCTGCGCGACGCCGTCGTTCGCCGCACGTTGTTGCGCGATCGCATCGGTCCATAGCGTGGCGACCTTGTCGGTGCTCGCCTGCAGGCCGTCGCCGATCGATTCGATCTGGCGTTGCATGGCCTGCGCGATCTCCGCATGCAGCTCGGCGGCCTGTTTCGTCAGCGCGGCCATGGTGTCCTCGGCGACCGGGCGCAGCGTCGCGCCCGCGGCCTCGGCGCTCCTGGAGACGCTGGCTTCCAGCGATTGGCCGACGCTCGTCGCCAGCTGGGCATGCATGGCTTCGGCGCGCGCGTGGAACGCGGCCTGCTGCGCGAGCTGTCGCTCGTGCGCGCGTGCGCTCTGCTGTTCGATCGCCGCCATTGTCGACGCCAGTTGCTCGACCAAGGTCGGCATCGTGTCGACCTGGCGCTGCAGCAGGCGGAATGCCTCGTCGCGCTGGTGGCTGCGCGAATACACGTGCAGGTGCGTGGCGACCGCGCCGTCCAGCGCCTGCGCAGCCTCGCTGCGCTCGCGACGGCACAGCGCCGACAGCAGGCCGAGCATGGCCGAGGCCGCGACGCCCGCGATCGACGTGCCGAACGCGAAAGCCAGCCCCTTCACCGGTGCGGCCAGCGAGGTGCGCACGGCATCGAGATCCGTGGCGCTCTCCAGCGCCATGCCGGTGCCGCGCAGCGTGCTCATCATGCCGAGAAGGGTGCCGAGCATGCCGAGCAGCACCAGCAGGCCGACGAGATAGGGCGTCAGCGCAGGGGCCGGCAGTGGCGCCCGCTCGCCCTCGATGCGCTGGCGCACCGTCGCGCGCAGCGATGCGGGCAACGACGCGAGCCAGGTCGTCAGGCTGTCGACCGGCCCGTCGAGCGAATCGACCGACGTCGCGAGTGCGGTGGTGGCACGGCTGTAGCGCCGCAATTCGACCGCACCCGCGAGGTAGCAGGCGGTGATGACCAGCACCACCGCGAGCGCGAGCGGGTTGCTGCCGACATAGCCGGCGCCGACGGCGACAAGGGCCAGCAGGCCGAGGGAGAAGACGGCGGGTTTGAGCAGGTTATTCGGCATGGGGTCCCGCGGTATCGGTTCGAAGGGCCGCTGACAGGCCCCGGGTGGGTTGCAGGCGCAGGTCCAGCTCGGCGACGAGCAGTGCGCGCATGTCGCGGCGGAAGGCGTCGAGCCAGGGCGCCGCGGTGTCGCCCGATGCTGGTTGGGCATCGCGCAGTCGTTCCAAGTGGCGCCCGAGCATCTCCGGCACCGCGGCCAGCGACGCGCGTTCGCGCGGCGCGAGCGCCTGTTCCATTGCCGCATCCGCCGCAGCCAGCCGCGCGAATGCCGTCGAGCGCCGCGCGAGACGCTCGCGCAGGCGCTTTCGCAGCAGCCCGACCTCCGCGCCCATCACCTGTTGCAGCAGCTGGCAGCGCTGGCGGAAGAAGGCCGCATCGGCGGACGTCGTGGTGAACGCGCGGTCGCCGTCGATCGAACGGACGAGGGACGCGCGAACCTGCGCGCAATCCTCGTCGCCATCCGTACCGGTCGGAACGTCGCTGTCGCAGGCCGACGGCTGTGCCTCCAGCGCGGATGACAGCGCCACGGCCTGGCGCCACTCGATCCACTGCGCCAGTTGCGGGGCCAGGGCTTGCGAAGGGGGCGATGCGGCGGCGCCGCCGACGTAGGCAAGCAGGCGGATGAGCGCAGGCCCACCGTCCTGCGCCCGGAAAGAATGTTCCACTGCGTGCGTACGGCCAAAACGCGGATTTTACATGCCGACCGGCGGGCGCCCCCTGTTCAGCAGCCGGCCGTGGCCTCCGCCGCCCGGCGGCCGCCATTTGCGCCTGCATCGGCGCTACAACGGCGCAGGGCCCGGGACGACACCCGGGCGCGGCGCAAGCGAGGCGGTGATGGAGATCTCGGCACGCGTAAGCAACACGGCGGGCGGGCACGCGGCGGATGTCGCCACCGCCGGCAGCAGGCAGTCGGTGGCGGTCGCGGCGAAGGCGCAGGGCCGCGGCAGCGCGATCAACGGCGGCGAATTCCTGATGCTGGCGCTCGCCACGTGCTACTGCAACGACCTCTACCGCGAGGCCGCGCGGCTGGGCATCGCCATCGACGGCTGCGAGGTCGTCGCCACGGCACGCTTCGAGGGTGTTGGCCTGGCGGCGGAAGACGTCCGGTACGCCGTGCGGGTCGATTCCATCGCTCCGACGGCCGACATCGAGAGACTCGTCTCGGAGACCGACCGCGTCGCGGAGGTGCACAACACGCTTCGCGGTGGCTGCGCCGTCACGCGGGTCCAGTGGCCGCTGTCCTGAGGACGGTGGCGACCGCTAGGCGAACCTGCGGGACAGAACTGGAACGGCGGGCCGCCGCTTGCCCCTGGACGCAGGGATGGATGCCGCAGGTCATATGGCGTCCGTGCGCCGGATGGGCCATGCTCGAACCCCCGACGTACGGATATCGCCATGAAGCTTCCTGTTCTTGCCGCTGGCCTTCTGCTGGCCATGCCGACGGCGTTCGCTCAGACAGCCACCGCACCGACGGACGACGCCGCACCGGCGCCCGCGGCGCAGGCCGAGGCGGCCAAGCCTGAAAAGAAGAAGGTGTGCACGCGCGAGCGGCCGATGGGCAGCAACATGTCGCGCAAGGTCTGCCGCACCGTGGACGAAATGCAGGCCCAGAGCGACGACTCCCGCGACGCCATGCGCGACCTGATGCTGCGTGGTCCTTCGCAGGCGACCGGCAACTGAGGTTTGCCGGCAGCGACGTTCCGCGCACTACACGGCGCGTCGTTCCGTCGGACAGCGCGGCAAGCGCCGATCCCGGGCCGAAGACGTGGATCGCGCCGCGTCGTGACCCGTCACCGGAGGGACCGATGAGCAGCCAACCCATGCCGGCGGCCTTCATCGGCCACGGCAGCCCGATGAACACGCTGGAACGCAACCGCTACACCGAAGCGTGGCGTGCGTTCGGCGAATCGGTGCCGCGGCCGCGCGCGATCCTGATGGTGTCGGCACACTGGTTCGTCAACGCGACGGCCGTGACCGCGATGCCGCGCCCGCGCACCATCCACGACTTCTACGGCTTCCCGCAGGCGCTGTTCGACGTCCGGTATCCCGCGCCCGGCTTGCCCGAACTCGCGGAAGAAGTCGCCGACGTCGCGCAGCCCGACTACGTCGCCGCCGACACCGACAGCTGGGGCCTGGACCACGGCACCTGGTCGGTGCTCGCGCATGCCTTCCCCGATGCCGACATCCCCGTCGTGCAGCTGTCGATCAACGCGACCAAACCGGCCGACTGGCACCTCGCGATGGGGGCGAAGCTCGCCGCGCTGCGCGACTCGGGCGTGCTGGTGATGGGCAGCGGCAACGTCGTGCACAACCTGCGCGCGATGGACCGCCATTCGGTGGATGCCGGTTTCGACTGGGCACGCGCGTTCAACGAGGCCGCGATCGATATCGCCACCTCGCGGCCCGTCGAAACGCCCGCGCTGGTCGCGCGCGGCGATTTCCTCAAGGTCGCGCCGACGCCCGAGCACTTCCTGCCGTTCCTCTATATCGCCGGCATCGCCGCGCAGGCGGGCAGGCCGCTCGACGTACTGGTCGACGGCTATGCCTACGGCTCTCTATCGATGACCTCGTTCACCGTCGGCGGCCCGCATCTGCGGGTCGACCGCGGGCTCGACGGTGCGCCGCCGCTCGGGAGCAGCGCGCCGGCCGACAGCTCGAACGTGTGAGGCCGACGCGGACGTCCGATGCCGGGCGCCTGTTCGCGACGTTGGGCGACTCGGCGCGAAGGCTGCGGCGCGAGGCGATCACGGTCTATCTCGTCGCGCGCCATCCGGCGACGCCCGGCGGGGCGCGGCTGCTGGCATTCGCCGTCGCCGCCTACGCGTTGAGCCCGATCGACCTGATTCCCGACTTCGTTCCGGTGCTGGGCTACCTCGACGACCTCGTGCTCGTGCCGTTGGGCATCTGGCTGGTGATGCGGCTGGTGCCACCCGCAGTGATCGCGGAGTGCCGCGAGCGTGCCGGCGCGATGGCCGAGCGCCCGGTGGCACGCGGCGCGGCCGTCCTGATCGTGGGGCTGTGGCTCGCGGCGGCCGTCTGGGCCTGCTGGCTGGGCTGGCGCTGGCTGCACGACTGAGCGCGCTCGCATGACGGCGGCTCGCGACGGCGCATGTCCTAGCCGTTCGCGGTCCGCGATGGAACGTCCATGTCTTCGGGAGGCCGCCGATGCAGGCCGCGCTCCAGTGGCATGGTGCGTGCCCTGCCGGTTCAGAAAAGCCAACGGCAGGCCCGCGCGCTGAGACAGCGAACGGCGACAATCGCGGCCGCGTCGCGCCGTGTGTCCTGTCCAGATGAGTAAGCCCGCAGTTCCCCGCGCCCTCGACGAGGGAACCAAGACCGCCGTCCGCAAGGCCTACGAGCAGGTCACGAACGGCGTGCCGGGCTTCGTCCCGCGGCCGTCGCAGCGGCACCTGATCGCCACTGCCTCGCGCGCGCTGGGCACCAGCGGCGGCTTCGCCGTCGCCGAAGCGCCGACCGGCACGGGCAAGTCGCTGGGCTACCTCATCGCCGGCATTCCGACGGCGAAGATCGGCAAGCGCAAGCTGGTGCTGTCGACCGCGACCGTCGCGCTGCAGGGCCAGCTGGTGAGCAAGGACCTGCCCGCCTTCCTCGCCGCGACGGGCATCGAGGCGAAGGTGGCGCTCGCGAAGGGGCGGCAGCGCTACCTGTGCGTGCGCGATGCGATGGAGCTCGCCGGCGGGCAGACCGCGCAGGCCGACCTCGGCTTCGACCTGCCCGCCGCCGGCTGGCCGCGCCCACCCGCGGCCGACGAGATCAGGGCGGTGAATGCACTGGTCAGTGCGTTCGAGCGCGGCGACTGGACCGGCGACCTCGACGAGGCGCCGCACCCGGTGCCCGCCGCGCTGCGCCCGCTGCTGAGCACCACGTCCGGCGCGTGCTCGAACAGCCGTTGCGCGCATTCCATGCGATGCCCCGTGCTCGCCGCGCGCAAGGACATGCGCGACGCCGACATCGTCGTCGCCAACCACGCGATGGTGATCGCCGCACTCGAACTCGACGGCAACGCCGATGCCGAAGCGCAGTCGGAGAACTTCCTCATCGGCGACCCCGCCGCGTGCACGTTCGTGTTCGATGAAGGCCATCACCTCGCGTCGGTGGCGATCGAATCGGGCGCGGCGCGCCTGCACATAGGCGCGTTCGGCCGACGCCTCGCCAAGATGGACCCCGTCTTCGCCGCGCCGTTCCGACTGCTCGACAAGAAGAAGCTCGGCAACCGCGAACTTGCCGACGCGCATGCCGACCTCAAGCGCCTCACCGATGCGGTCAAGGCGTTCGAGGCACTGCTGCAGGCACACTGGGTGCCCGACGCCAACGAGCGCGAGCCGATGTGGCGCGCGCGCCTGGGCCTGCTGCCGGACGATTGGCGCACGCATGCGAAGGCGCTCGCGACCGATACCGGCAACCTTCTGGAATGGCTCGACGCCGCGCGCCGCCGCGTGCTGAAGAACGAAGGCTCCGCGAGCAATGACCGCGTCACGCGTGCCATGGGCACCGCCGTCGAGCAATTGCGCGAAGCCTTCGACCTGTTCTTCGCCTGGGGCCAGCAGGATCCCGACGGCGAGGCGCCCAACGCGCGGTGGATGACGCTCGGCATCGACCGCGGCCTGGTTTGCCATGCCTCGCCGATCTCCGCCGCCAAGCTGCTGCGCCGACGCCTGTGGTCGCAGGCCGATTCCGCACTCGTCACCTCGGCCACGCTCAGCGCCGGCGGCAACTTCAAGGTGTTCGCGGCGTCGATCGGGCTGCCGACGGACGCCGAATGCGTGTCGCTGCCATCGCCCTTCGATCTGGACCGCCAAGCCGTGCTGCAGGTGCCGCGCTTCCCGGTGCTGCCCGACAACGAAGCACACCCGCGCGCCGTCGCCGACTGGCTCGCGCGCGAGCTCGTGTGGAGCCGCGGCTCGCTGGTGCTGTTCACCTCGCGCCGCAAGATGGAGCAGGTCTACGCATTGATGCCGGAGACCTGCAAGCCCGACATCCGCATGCAGGGCGCGCTCGGCAAGCAGGCGCTGATCGACGAGCACTGCGCGGCGATCGACGCGGGCGAGGGCAGCGTGCTGTTCGGCCTCGCCTCGATGGGCGAGGGCCTCGACCTCGCCGGCGAGTACTGCTCCACGGTGGTGATCACCCAGCTGCCGTTCGCGGTGCCGACCGAGCCCGTGCTCGCGACCAAGTCCGAATGGCTCGAATCGCGCGGCCAGAACGCCTTCATGCTGGTGTCCGTGCCCGAAGCCACGCGCGTGCTCACCCAGTACGCCGGCCGCCTGATCCGCACATCGAGGGACACCGGCCGGATCGTCATCCTCGACCGGCGCATCGTCGAGAAGCGCTACGGGCGCGACATCCTCGATGCGCTACCGCCGTTCCGGCGGGAAGTGGAGATGTGAGCAGCGGCGAAGCTGCGCTGTGGTCGTGAAGAAAACACGTATCGGCTGCACCCGTCGCCTCGCCGAAATGGTTCGTTTGCCGATGGTTGCAGGCGAGTGGATGCAGGACCGAAAGATGCGTCGCGAGCGGGTGCGGACGTTGACGGAGAGGGTGTGGCGCCGCGCTCTTGTCGTCTCGCCGCATGACGCAACCCGACAAGCCGTGCGGTGATGAGTCGATGTCGCGTTCGTTGCGGGTCCGCGATCAATGAACGTCGCGGTCGCACCCGCGGTGCGTGCTCGAATATCGAATAAGCCCGGGAAGATCGCCGTTCTGCGATCGCCGCCTCGTCGATGACAGCGCATTCTTCACGCCCTCTCGACGTAGTCGAACAGCGCCTGTACGCATTTCATGAATACGACACGAAGGTGGCTATATTCCGGGCTCCCCCAACAGGAAGGAGGTTCGAAATGATTCTTACCCGGCAACATTTCGTCATGGCGCGCGCGCTCGGCGTTGCAGCCGTCGCCCTCAGTCTCTCCGCCTGCGCCACATACAAGGACGAGTTCGCGGCCGTGAATTCGCGCCTCGACCAGATCGACACGCGCGTGCAGAGCGCCGCCCAGAGCGCCGAAGCCGCCAACCAGAACGCACAGCGCGCCAACCAGCGCCTCGACCAGCTGGAAGGCCGCGTGCAGCAGCTCGAAACGGCACCGGGCCGTCGCCCGCGCGGCTGATCGGGCTTCGCGCCGTTTGCGACAAACGGCTTGAGCCGGGACCCGGTGGCCGTCGCCGGCCATCGGTGTCCGCATCGTCAATCGTTCGAAGGAACCGTCCCATTCGTACGCGCAAACATCCTGCGATCCGTATCGTTGCCGGCGCGCTGGCGTTGGCATTCGCAAACTTCGGCGTCGCAGGCGCCGACGCCATGGCGGCGCAACCGGTCGCGGCCGCCGATCAGCTTCCGCCCGGGCAGGACGTGTCCGGCACGGTGATCGAACTCGCCGGCTGGGTCGTCGCGTCAAACGACGCCCAGGGCTATCCGTTCGCGATCATCGACAAGGCCAGCGCGCAGGTGCTGGTGTTCGGCGGCGACGGCCGGCTTCGCGGCGCAGCGCCCGGCCTGCTCGGCTCGGCGATCGGCGATCACATCGCCCCCGGTGTCGCCGGGCTCGCGCTTCGCGAGATTCCGGGCCGCGACCGCACCACGCCCGCGGGCCGTTTCATCGGCGGCTTCGGCCCGTCGATCGACGCCGGGCGCGTGCTGTGGGTGGACTACGACTCCGCCGTCTCCATCCATCCGACGGCCACCGGCGTTCCGTCCGAGCGGCGTGCCGAACGCCTGGCATCGCCGACGCCGTCGGACAACCGCGTCACGCACGGCTGCATCAACGTCGCCCCCGACTTCTACGAGCAGGTCGTCAGCACGACCTTCAAGCGTGGCGGCCTGTTCTACATCCTGCCGGACAAGGCATCGGTCGCGGAGACGTTTCCCGACTTCGCACGAAGCCGCGCCACCGCGGACGGCGACGACGGGAAGCGCGAACGGCACGCGCGTCGCTGAAACGCGTCCGCCGCTGGCTGTGCAAGGCCGGCGGCCGACGGTGATTGTTCGCACCTTCCCTGCAGGTGCGCGCATCGCGCGCGCAGCCTGCTGGACGTCGGACCTACGTGACCGTGCGCTGGGGCAAACGCTCTCAGCCCCTGCGCGCCAGGCGTCCTACCTGCCTGATCCCCTCGAGAGCGCGCTTGTCGAGCGGATGCCCGAAGTTGACGCGGATGAAGTTGCCAAAGCCGCGTGACGCCGAGAACATCGGCCCCGGCGCGAGGCTGACGCCACTGGCCACGGCACGCTGCCGCAGGTCGAGCGCATCCGTGGACGCGGGCAATTCGACCCAGAGGAAGTAGCCGCCGCCGGGGCGGCTCACGCGTGTCCCGGCCGGAAAGTACTGCGCGATCGCTTCGGTGTAGTCGTCGCGCTGCGCTTCGAGCGTGCTGCGCAGCACGCGCAGGTGCCGCTCGTAGCTGCCGCGCTCGAGGTAGCGCGCAAGTGCGAGTTGCACGGGAACCGATGTCGCCAGTGAAAGCGTGAGCTTGTGCTGCGCGATGCGCGCGGCGAAACGTCCCGGCGTCACCCAGCCGACGCGGTAGCCGGGCGCGAGCGTCTTCGAGAACGAGCTGCAGTGGAGCACCCAGCCGTCGGCATCGAAAGCCTTCGTCAGCGCGGGCCGGCGGCTTCCGAAGTACAGCTCGTTGTAGACATCGTCCTCGATCAGCGGCACGCGGTATCGGGCGACAAGTTCGGCCAGTGCCCGCTTCTTGTCGTCGGACATCGCGCTTCCGAGCGGGTTCTGGAAATTCGTCATCAGCCAGCACGCCTTCGGCCGGCGCTGCTGGAAGGCCCGTTCCAGTGCGGCGAGGTCGATGCCCTCGCGCGGATCGGTCGCGACCTCGACCGCGTGCAACCCCAGCCGCTCCAGCGCCTGCAGGCAGACGTAGAAGCAGGGCGATTCGACGATGACGGCATCGCCCGGATCGCAGACCGCGGAGAGGCAGAGGTTCAGCGCCTCCATCGCGCCGTTCGTCACGAGGATGTCGCCGGGATCGATGTGGACGCCGTCCAGCACGTATCGAAGTGCGATCTGGCGGCGCAGCTCGAGGCTGCCCGGCGTCAGGTCGTCCACCGTGCTCCACGGATCCATGTGGGTTGCCGAGTTCGCCAGCACGCGGCCGAGCTTCTCCAGCGGAAACAGCAACGGGCTGGGAAAGGCCGAGCCCAGCGGCACCACGTCGCGGGTCATCGCCGAGCGCAGGATGTCGAACACCATCGAGCTGATCTGCACAGGCCGCGCCTGGCTGTCGGGCGTCGACGCCGTCTCCGGCTCGGCAGGCAGCCGTCGGGGCTTGTCGACGACGTAGTAGCCCGAGCGCGGCCGCGACCGGATCAGCCCGCGCGCCTCCAGCAGGTAATAGGCCTCGAACACGGTCGCCGGGCTCACATGGCGGCCGGCGCTGGCCTGTCGCACCGACGGCAGGCGGTCGCCGGGCTTCAGCAGACCGTCACGGATCGAGGTCGCGATGTCGGCGGCCAGGGCTTCGAAGCGCTTCATCTCGGGCTTCTTAGGGGTCGACCTACGGCGCGGCTGAATCTGATCCGGTTTTTTTCAGCAGATCTGATCCTGAAAAATCTGATCCGGTCGCCCTAGGCTAGCACCCGTCCAGAAGATGCTTGCCGCAATGCCATGACTGCCGGTGTCCAGCTCAACCTCGCACTGATCCTGTTCCTGCCCTGGTACGCGATCCTCGCGGCGCTGTACTGGATCTACCCGCGCCAGCCCAGGACGCTGGTGCGCTGGTCGTTCGACCTCATCGCGCTGGCGCTGACGACGCTGCTGTCGATCGCGAGCATGCACTGGGGCTACCGGAGCGCGGATGTCTCCGTCGGGCCCATGTGGAAGCAGATCCTCGCGACGTCCGTCTGCTACGGCGTGTTCCTCGGCGCCATGACGGCGGCCTTCTTCCTCCGTCGCGCATGTGTCATCCGCCCGTACCAGCGGTGCGTGGCGGGCGACACCGGCGCGCCTCATCAGGTGACTTCATGAAAACGCTGCTGATCGTCGGCTTCCTCGGCCTGATCATCTACAACCTCGGCGCCGGCCTGTATTACATGCTGACCGACAAGGGCACCAGCAAACGCACGGTCAACGCCTTGACCAAGCGCATCGTGCTGTCGGTCGTGCTGATCCTTCTGGTGTGCGCGGGCATCGCCACCGGCTTCATCGAGCCCCACGGCGTGGGTTCGAATCCGTCGAGTGCCGTTGCGGTGCATGCATCGACCACGGATGCGGTCTAGCTGGGTCACACCTCGATATACCCATGAGGGTGGGCGGCTGGCTGGCCGGGCCCGCTGGCTGGCGCGACGGCAGGCGGCGCAACGCATTGCCGAATCACCAACACTGACGATCGACACGCGGCTCAGGGGTTTGCGATAGCAGTCCGTCGCCCGCTTCGCGTCGCGCCGATATCGAAACGCCGATTCTGGCGACTCGTCAACGCTCGACTGTTTCGACCACGTCCTGGACGAATCGGTTCACCGCGATCGCCGTGGGCAACTGGTCGTAGGCTCCGGCCGTGGTGGCGATCGCAAGGTCGAGGTCGTGTACGACGAACAGGCGTTGTCCCCCGTTGCCGAACGCGGCCTGCCACGCGACCGCACGCCTTTCCATCGCGCCGTGCCCGTCCACCACTGGCCCCGGTAACGCACGCCATCGATATTGGTCGGAAGACCGGGCGCTCTCGCATCGCGCACCCAGTCCGCTGGAACCGGTTGGCGTCCGTCCCAGCGGCCGTCGTCGAGGACCAGGCGCCCGAGCTTCAGCAGGTCCCGCGGGCGCAGGCGGAGCCCGTTGAACGCCATCGGGCGCCCATGGACGTCGCGCACCCATTCCCAGCTGCGAATGCCCATCGGCTTGAAAAGGCGTGCCTGCGCGAACTGGTCCAGCGGCTCGCCGGTTCCATCGCTGATGATCGCAGCGAGCAGCGCGGTGCCGCCGCCGTTGTAGTTGAATACCGTGCCCGGCGGGTAGCTCATGGGGTGGTCGAGCACGTAGGCCGGCAGGTCGCGCTTCCAGAACAACTTCAGCTCGTCGTTGAGCCCGGGCCTGCCCTCCGTCCATGCCAAGCCGCTGCCCATGTCCAGCAGGTCGCGGATACGGATCACGCGCGCATTCTTCGCGGCCCGACCGGCGAGCCCCGGAAAGGCGAGGGCGACCGGCTGATCCGTCGCAGGCACCCGGCCCTCGGCGAGCGCGATCCCGTAAAGCAGGCCCGTGACGCTCTTACCCACGGATCGGACGTCGTGGAGCGTCGCCGGCCCGAACGACTGCCGCGTTGACACCAGCGAGTAGACGGATCGATCGAGCCCACCCCGATACATCTCTGCGACGAGACACCGGTGGCGCTCGATCACCACGGCATGCACATCCAATGGCCGGTCGACGAGCCGCTGTGTCGCGGCGAGCAGCGCGGCCTCGTCGAAGCCCTGCGTGGCCGGACGGCACAGCCTCCATCCATCGTCCTGCTGCGACGGAACGGGTCCAGAGCCTGCGTCGATCGGGCGTAGCCATCGCAGCCATGCGAACGCGGCCAGCAATGCGAGCCCGAGTACGACAGACACGCGAGCTCGCCGGGAACGCAGGTTCATGGGCAGGCGGCGTCCGCTTCTCGTGGGAGACGATTGTAGGTGGCTGACGCGAACGTCAATTCTGCGGCGAGACGGAACCTCGGCGACGTCCAACTGTTATCGAAGGCCCTGAGACGAAAGCTCGCGATTCCGCCAGCTTGGCTCGTCAGGCTGGCGGCTGTAGGTGGTGCTGGGTCAGATTGAAAAACGGCGTTCGACGTGTGACAGAAAAGTTGTCACAGATTTGTCCCAAGCCGCTCCCAGCACTAACTGCGGCGCACGCTTGCGTAGCGAGCAGAAACAAAAAAAGCCCGCGAATTCGCGGGCTTAGATGATTCACCGAACTGGTGGCTATGGGTGGACTCGAACCACCGACCCCAGCATTATGAGTGCTGTGCTCTAACCGGCTGAGCTACATAGCCAGTGCGGTGAACCGTGAATTCTTCCGGTTCGACCGGCGGCTGTCAATCACCCGATGCGCTCCGCCGTTCGCTTGTTGTCGACGGCACCCCGTGGCAGAGTCGGGCGCAGTGGCCTTTCGGCCTAAGCAGATCGAGGTCCGCATCGTGATCGATCCGGACGGGTACCGCCCCAACGTGGGCATCGTGATCATGAACGCCGAGGGCCGGGTGTTCTGGGCCCGTCGCGTCCATCGCGATGGCTGGCAGTTCCCGCAGGGCGGGATGAACACCGACGAGACACCGCTCGAGGCCATGTACCGCGAGCTCCGCGAGGAGACCGGGCTGTTGCCGCAGCACGTTGAGGTGCTGGCCGCGACCCCGGGCTGGCTGCGCTACCGGCTGCCGCAGCGCGCGATCCGCCGGCGCGACCGCCTGGTCTGCATCGGCCAGAAGCAGGTGTGGTTCCTGCTGCAGCTCAAGGGCGACGAGTCTGCCGTCCGGCTCGACCTCACCGACAAGCCCGAGTTCGACCACTGGCGCTGGGTCGACTTCTGGTACCCGCTTGAGCACGTGGTGACGTTCAAGCGCGGCGTCTATTCGCGCGCGCTGCGCCACTTGGCGCCGACCGCGCGAAGCGTGGCCGGGGCCGGTGCGATCCCTACGCCCCAGCCCGATCCCCGCGACGCCCGCGGCCCGCGCAGTTACGGCCGACAGCGTCCACGGCATAGCGGTGGCGGGGCGACGCAGGGCGGCATGCCCGCTGAATCCGCGCCGAATTGACAATCATTCTCATTCGTGTTGCACTGTCGAGGCTGCCGGAATACCTCGATGGGCCTCCATGTACGTGTGCATCTGCAACGGCGTTACCGACCGTGACATCCGCCAGGCTGCCGAAGCCGGCTGCCGCACGATGACCGAGCTGACCATGCGCACCGGCGCAGGCGCGAACTGCGGCAGTTGCATCGAGATGGCCACGCAACTGCTCGACGAGACCCACGCGCGACGCGAGCTGCCGCTGCCGGTGCTGTCCCAGGCCGCCTAGGCCGTGCCGCAAACGCGCGCGGAGATGCAGTCGATTCGCGTTACGTCATCCGTTCTTCCGGGTCGCTAGAGTGTCGGCTGCCGTCACCGAGGAGCCGTCGCCATGAAGGGCGATTCGAAGGTCATCGAATATCTCAACCGCGCGCTCTACAACGAGCTGACCGCGATCAACCAGTACTTCCTGCATGCAAAGATGCTGAAGAACTGGGGGCTCAAGGAACTCGCCGACCACGAGTACCACGAGTCCATCGACGAGATGAAGCATGCGGACAAGCTGTCCGAGCGCATCCTCTTCCTCGACGGCCTGCCGAACTTCCAGGCGCTGGGCAAGCTGCGCATCGGCGAGGATCCTCGCGAGGTGCTCAACGCCGACCTTGCGCTCGAGTACGAGGCGCTGCCGCTGTTGCGCGAGGCGATCGCGCACTGCGAGCAGGTCAGCGACTACGTCAGCCGCAAGCTGTTCGCCGATATCCTCGAATCCGAGGAAGAACACATCGACTGGATCGAGACGCAGCTCGCGCTGATGGACCGCCTCGGCGACGCACTCTACCTGCAGTCCAAGATCGAAAGCTGACGAAAACGGCCCGCCTCGCGCGGGCCGTCTCGCATCCGGCTCAGCGCGCCGCCGGCGCGGCAGGCGTGGGCCGACGCAGCAGTCGGCGCACCCGTCGCCACAGCCAGAGCAGCGCCAGCACCACTACCAGCGTGAGCAGCAGCGCGAGTCCGAGCGCGGCCACCGGGTGGGTGAGCACCAGCGCGAGTACGCCGAGCGTGGCGGCGTCCTCGCCAGCCGATGCGGTCCAGTTGGTCACCGGCTCGGGCGAGGTATTGAGCAGCGCGCGCGTACCGGACTTGAGGCCATGGCTCGCGAACGCGATGCCCGCGCCGGTGGCGAGCGCGCCTGCACCCAAATGCCCATCGGGCGACAGCGCCGCCGCGGCGAGGAAGGCGCCGACCGGCACGCGCAGCAGCGTATGCAGCAGGTCCCAGATCGAATCCACGCCCGGGAACTTGTCGGCGAAGAACTCGACCACCGCGAGCACGCCGGCCACGCCCAGCACCCACGGTGACTGCGTGACCTCGAGCGCCGGCGGCAGCTCCATCCATCCCAGCGCGCCGGCGAGGCCGATGCCGAAAACCGTGAGGTAGACGCGTACCCCTGCCAGCCAGGCCAGCACGAGGCCGAGGGCGAACAGCGGGGCGTCGGTCATGGCGGATCTCCGGCGTACGGCGGCATGGGAGCGCCGCGGGCGTGCATGCGCTGTCGGCATACTCGCATTCCCGCCGTACGAGGACACCGCCATGGAGCCACGCCCGACCCCGACCGCTGCCCGTGCGGGACTCGGACTCGTCGTCGCGCTCGGTGTGTTCCTGCTGGCGCTGCTGTTCGGCGCCTGGGGCGTCTGGCAGGTGGCGCGAGGCGGCCGTCCGCCGGCCTGCAATGCCAAGGCGACGGCCTTGCTGGAGCAGCGCGTGGCCACGCTCGGCCGCTCGGACCAGATCAGCCGTGACGCCAACCGCCAGCTGCAGTCCACGCTGGCCGACCGCGAGGAGCAGATCGCGCAGCTGCGGGCGGACGTCGACTTCTACGAGCGGCTGGTGGGCGCGACGGGCCAGCGCCACGGCCTGAGCGTGCACGCGCTGCGCATGCAGCGGCAGGCGGGCAACGCGTGGCATTTCACGGCCGTGCTCACCCAGAATCTCGACCGCGCCGCGGTCAGCACCGGCGAGCTGACGCTGTCGGTGGAAGGCAGCCGCGGGGGCCGCATGCAGACGCTGGACTGGAACGCGCTGCGGCAGCAGCCGAAGGCACCCGGCACGCCGTTCTCGTTCCGCTATTTCCAGGAGGTCGAGGGCGACGTGCTGCTGCCGGCCGATTTCGCGCCCGTGCGCGTCAGCGTGCACCTGAAGCCGCGCGGCCGGGCGGCGGTCGATCACGCGGTGACCTGGGCCGAAGCGACGTCGCCGGCGCCCGCGACCGCGCCGTGACGCGCGCGGAAAGCATCGTCGCGATGCATTGGAACGGCGTTCCGGAAGCCACTGCTATCCTGCGCGCATGGAAATGATCGATCTGCCGACGGCCCCGGGTTACCAGTCGCTCGAGCGGCCGCTGGTGTTCACCTCGTCGGCGGCCGCCAAGGTGCGCCAGCTGATCGAGGAAGAGGGCAACGACGCGCTCAAGCTGCGCGTCTACATCCAGGGCGGCGGTTGCTCGGGCTTCCAGTACGGCTTCGAGTTCGATGAGGAAAAGGCCGAGGACGACCTCGCGGTGGAGACCGACGGCGTGACGCTCGTGGTCGACCCGCTGAGCCTGCAGTACCTGATGGGCGCGGAAGTCGACTACACCGAGAGCCTGCACGGCGCGCAGTTCGTGATCCGCAATCCGAACGCGAAGACCACCTGCGGCTGCGGTTCCTCGTTCTCCGCATGAGCCCCGCCGACGCGCCGTACGCGCTCGTCGGAACCGATCCCCAGCTGGCGCCGCTCGATCGCGCCGACCACCTGCGCGACGACCCCGCCGCGCTCGCCGCGATGTGGCCGGCCGCCTGCGTGCTGCGCGTCGATGGCGACGGGCGTGCGGCCGCCGATGTCGATGGCGCGCCGTCGGTGTCGTGGGGCGAGTCGCTGGGCCCGATGCCGGCGGATGCGGACTTTCTCGGCATCGACGCCGACTCTGTCGCCTGGTTCGCCAGCACGCTGACCGACGCGACGACGCCCCGCATCGACCTGCGTCGCGCCGCCGCGACGTGGCCCGTGCGCGCGGCCAGCGCCTACGCTACCGCGCACGCGCTGCATCACTGGCATGCGCGGCATCGCTACTGCGGCGCCTGCGGCGGCGAGGTGGAATTCGTGCGCGGCGGCTGGCTCGGCCGCTGCCTTCGCTGCGAGCGCGAGCACTACCCGCGCACCGACCCGGCGGTGATCGTCGCCGTCGGCGAGGGCACGCGCCTGCTGATGGGGCGACAGGCCTCGTGGCCCGCGCGCCGCTATTCGGTGATCGCCGGCTTCGTCGAGCCGGGCGAGACGCTGGAGCAAGCGGTCTCGCGCGAGGTGATGGAGGAGACGGGTATCCGCATCACCGGCTGCCGTTACCTCGGCTCGCAGCCGTGGCCGTTTCCGACCTCGCTGATGCTCGGCTTCATCGCCGATGCCGGTTCGGCCGAGATCCGCGGCAGCGACGAGCTGGAGGAGGCGCGCTGGTTCGAGCGCGAGGAGATCGTGGCGGCGCTGGACGCCGACGCGCGTGGCGAGCCCGAGTCCGGCCCGTTCCTGCCGCCTGCGCGCATCTCGATCGCGCACTGGCTGGTGCGCCAGTGGGTGGCCGCGACGACCTGAGATTCAGCCGGGCGCGAGCGCGGTGAAAGGTGCGAACGGCAGGTTCCGCGCTATGCCGAACGCAAGTGCGGCGACCATCCAGAAACGGCCGTTGTAGGCGAAACGCGCGACGGCGCCACGCAGCAGCGTGCGGCCGCGCATCTCGTTGAGGGCGATGGCGCCGAGCACGGGCAGGCCGGCGAGCGCGAGGACGTTCATGGACGCGGCACGGGCGATGTCGCCGTGCACCAGCGCATGCAGCATGCGGGTCAGGCCGCAGCCGGGGCAGTACAGGCCGGTGGCCATCCGGAACAGGCAGGGCAGGAACGGGTTCCCGGGGGCGTTCGGATCGAAGCGCCACAGCAGCCACACGCCCAGCAGGGCGACGGCCGAAGCCGTCGCCACGAGGGCGTTGCGGGATCGCGTCGCGATCAATTCATCCCCTGCAACTGCTGCATGGTTTCCATGTACTGGGCCATGCCACCGGTCGCCAAGAAGACGATGTTGAGCACCACGCCGAGGATGCACAGGCCGGTGGTGATCCAGCACCACAGCTTGGCGTTGTCGGACGAACGCTTGGCCTCGGCGAAGTCGCCGCGGTCGAGCGCGCCGTTGACCTTCGACGAGAACACGATGGCGACGATGCCGGGGATCGTGCCGATGATGCAGCAGACGCACAGCGACACGATGGTGATCGCGATCGACCACACCATGTAGTTCGGCACCGGCGATGCGGTGTTCCCCGGCTGCGTGATGTGCGGTGGCGGCTGGATCGGCGGCGGCGTGCTCATGGTGTTCCCCTTGTCTGAAGATGGTGGACCGGCGCGATGCTAGCAGGGCGACGCGTCAGGCCGCATCGCCGCGCAGGGCGCGCACCTGCGCTTCCAGCGTGTCCGCCGTGGCCGTGGTGCCATCAACCGGAGGCGCGGCCACGACCTCGACACGCGCGCGGAAACGGCGCGGCACGCGCATGCGGCCCAGGCGGCCGTCGCGACGGCTCCACATGCTGGCCCACATGCCGCGCAGCGCCATCGGCACCACCGGCACCGGACGGCGTTCGAGGATCTTCTCCACGCCCGACTTGAACGCGGCGATCCCGCCGTCCTTGGTCAGCGCGCCCTCGGGGAAGATGCCGACCAGCTCGCCCTCGGCCAGCGCCGCGTCGATTTCGTCGAATGCGCGCTGCATCAGTGCCGGGTCCTCCTTCGCGCCGGCGATCGGGATCGCCTTGGCGGTGCGGAAGATCCAGCGCATCACCGGGATGTTGAAGATGCGGTAGTACATGACGAAGCGCACCGGCCGCGGGATCGCCCCGGCGAGAATCAGCGCGTCCATGTAGCTCACGTGGTTGCAGACGATCAGCGCCGGGCCCTCGTCGGGTACGTTGGCCTCGATGCCCTTGGCGCGCAGCCGGTACAGCGAGCGCACCAGCACCCAGCTGACGAAGCGCATCGCGAACTCCGGCACGATGCTGAAGATCCACAGCGTGACCAGCGCGTTGGCGACGGCGAGCGCCAGCAGCAGCTGCGGGATCGACCAGCCCAGAAGCCGCTGCGTGCCGAGCGTCGCGCCCGCGGCCAGCACGATCAGCAGCGCGTTCTGGATGTTCATGCCGGCGATCACGCGCGACATCTCCGCCTTCGGTGTGCGGCTCTGGATCAGTGCGAACAGCGGCACCACGAAGATGCCGGCCGACAGTCCGATGCCGAAGAGGTCGAGCGCCACGCGCCAGCCACCGGGCGCGGCGAGGAAACCGGCGACGTCGAGCCCCTGTGCGGTGGCCGCGTCCGGCCGGCCGAAGTAGAGGTGCACGAGGAACGCGGTGATGCCGAGCGCGCCGATCGGCACCAGGCCGATCTCCACCGTGCGCGCCGAGAGCTTCTCGCAGAGCATCGAGCCGATGCCGGTACCGATCGAGAACACCGCGAGCGCGAACAGGTAGAGCGTCGCGCCGCCGCCGAGCACCGTCTCGGCGTAGGCCGGCAGCACCGAGGTCAGCACCGTGCCGACGAACCAGAACCACGACACGCCGAGCACAGCGTTGCGCACCGCCAGCTGCTTGCGAGTGAGCCGCAGGATCGCAATCGATTCGGGCAGCGGGTTCCAGCGAACGCGCAGCTCCGGCGCGCTCGCGCCCGCGGGCGGGATCAGCCGGCTGACGAGGTTGCCGGTGATGGCGAGCGCGACCACCGCCCCGCCCGCCGCGTACGGGCCGTACTCGCCCGCGAGATGGAAGATCGAGCCGCCGAGCAGCATGCCCAGCAGGATCGACACCGACGTGCCCATCTCCACCAGCCCGTTGCCGCCGGTGAGCTCCTCGGGCTTCAGCACCGAGGGCAGGATCGAATACTTCACCGGCCCGAACAGCGTGGACTGCACGCCCGTGCAGAAAAGCGCCACGAGCAGCACCGGCAGGCTCTGCAGCGCGAAGCCCACCGCCGCCAGCGACATGATCGCGATCTCCATCGCGGTGGTGATGCGGATGACGCGCGACTTCTCCAGCTTCTCGGCGATCTGCCCCGCGATGGAGGAGAACAGGAAGTAGGGAAGGATGAAGAGCGCCGGCGCGAGCGTCGCGTACAGCGTCTTCTGGTCGTCGCTGGCCTCGAGCCAGAACAGCAGGCCGATGATCGCCTGCCGGTACACGTTGTCGTTGAACGCGCCCAGCGCCTGGGTGAGGAAGAACGGCGCGAAGCGCCGCTGGCGAAGCAGCTCGAACTGGTTGTGCGCCATGCGGCGTGGTCTCTCCCCGGGACGGCGCGAATCTAGCAGAGCGCGCCCTCCCGGCAGACGTGGTGCGCGCACGGCTTGGCCCGACCGGCGGCACCGTTGCACGACAGCGTCCGACGTCGATACGGCCGCCTGTTACCGGCCGCGCCATGCAGTAGCCGTAACGAGCCGGCGGCTAGCCTCGCCGGGCGGCATGCGGTCGCACAGGAGATATCCATGGCTACGAAGAAGTCGGCCGGCGGCAACGCGTCAGGCCCCAAGGCGGGCGCTGCCCGCGCCACCGGCGGCAAGGCCGCCGCCCGCAAGACGGACAGCGGTAGCGCTAAGGGCCCGCCGCCCGGCACCGGCGATGCGCCGGCCGAGAAGATGGCGCGCACGCAGCAGGTGGCCGAGGCGATGAGGGTCAACACGGCCAAGGCCGGCGAGTACGCGAAGGCCGGCAGCGTGCCCGTGCCGCCGGAAGGGGCGCACGTCGACATCGATCCGATCGTCGGTGCGAGCACGCTCACCGAGCTCAACGTCAACGACAAGGCCGGCGCGCCCGCCGCGATCGGCGAGAACCCCACCGTCGATCCGCTCGACCGCGTGCGCGTGGATTCGGCCGGGCGCGTGCTCACCACCAATCAGGGCGTGGCAATCGGCGACAACCAGAACTCGCTGAAGGCCGGCCTGCGCGGCCCCGCGCTGCTGAAGGACTTCATCCTCCGCGAGAAGATCACCCACTTCGACCACGAGCGCATTCCCGAGCGCATCGTGCATGCGCGCGGCTCGGGCGCACACGGCTATTTCGAGAGCTACGAGGACCTTCGCGACATCACCGTCGCCGCGCCGTTCCAGGGCCGCGGCAAGCGCACGCCGGTGTTCGTGCGCTTCTCCACCGTCGCCGGCGAACGCGGCAGCAAGGACACCGCGCGCGACGTGCGCGGCTTCGCGGTGAAGTTCTATACCGAGCAGGGCAACTGGGATCTCGTGGGCAACAACATACCGGTGTTCTTCATCCAGGATGCGATGAAGTTCCCCGACCTCGTGCACGCCGTGAAGCCCGAGCCGCACCACCAGATGCCGCAGGCCGCGAGCGCGCACGACACCTTCTGGGACTTCGTCTCGCTGATGCCCGAATCCACGCACATGCTGCTGTGGCAGATGAGCGACCGCGCGATTCCGCGCAGCTACCGCACCATGCAGGGTTTCGGCGTGCACACCTTCCGGTTGGTCAACGCCAAGGGGCAGGCGGTGTTCGTGAAGTTCCACTGGACGCCGGTGCTCGGAACGCATTCGCTGGTCTGGGACGAGGCGGTGAAGATCTCCGGCGCCGATCCGGACTACCACCGGCGCGACCTCTGGGAAGCCATCGAGGCGGGGCATTACCCCGAGTACGAGCTCGGCCTGCAGATCTTCACCGAAGAGCAGGCCGAGGGCTTCAGCTTCGACATCCTGGACGCGACCAAGATCGTTCCCGAGGAACTGGTACCGGTGCGTCCGGTCGGCCGCATGGTGCTGGACCGCAATCCCGACAACTTCTTCGCCGAGACCGAGCAGGTGGCGTTCTGCACCGCGCACGTCATTCCCGGTATCGACTTCACCAACGACCCGCTGCTGGCCGGCCGCATCCATTCCTACGTCGACACGCAGCTGACGCGACTGGGCGGGCCGAACTTCCACGAGATCCCGATCAACGCGCCGATCGCGCCGGTGCACAACAACCAGCGCGACGGCTTCCACCGGCAGGCGATCAACCGCGGCCGCGTGAGCTACGAGCCGAACAGCCTCGCGGGTGGCTGCCCGTTCCAGGCCGGCGGCGCGGGCTTTGTCGGCTTCCCGGAAGTGGTGCAGGGCAACGAGGTGCGCGGCAAGCCGGAGAAGTTCGCCGAGCACTACAACCAGGCGCGGCTGTTCTTCGAGAGCCAGACGCCGATCGAGAAGGCGCACATCGTCGCGGCCTTCCGCTTCGAGCTGTCGAAGGTGACGGTGCCCGCGATCCGCGAGCGCACCGTCTCGATGCTGGCGAACGTGTCCGACGAGCTGGCCGCGGGCGTCGCCGCAGGGCTGGGCATGGACGTGCCGGCGCCGATGCCGCCGGTGCTGGCGAAAGCGCCGAAGCCGGAGGTCGAGTCGTCGGACGCGCTCTCGCTGCTCGCGCGCCCGGGCGACGGGAGCATCCGCACGCGGCAGATCGCGATCGTCGTGGCCGATGGCGTGGATGGCGCGGCGGTCACCGCGCTGCAGTCCGGCCTGCTCGAGGAAGGCGCCGTTCCGCGGCTGGTCGGCCCGCGCATCGGCCCGGTGCGCACCACCGACGGCGGCGTGCTGGACGCCGATGCCTCGCTAGAGAACGAGCCGGCGTTCCTGTTCGACGCGATGGTGCTGCCCGACGGCGCCGCGGCCGTGGACGTGCTGGCCGCGAACGGGCGCACGCTGGAAGGCATCAAGGACCAGTACAGGCACTGCAAGACTCTGCTCGCGCTGGGCGAGTCGCGTCGCCTCGTGGCGGCCGCCGGCCTGCCGACGGAACTGCCCGACGGCTCGCCCGACCCCGGCCTCCTGCTGATGGATGGCGGTGACGTCGACGCGGCGCTGGCGGCGTTCGTCGAAGCAGTGGCGATGCACCGCCATTGGGATCGCGAGACCGATCCGCCGCGCGTGTGAGTGCAACCGCAACGGGTCGCCGCCAGACGCGGCGCCCCGTTGCGGCAGCCGGGTCGATGCATCGATCCACTCGGGCAGGAACGAAGGCCCCGCATCGCGGGGCCTTTTCGTCGTCCTGCGGCGCTCAGGCGTCGGCTTCGGCCGCGCGGATGATCCGGTAGTCGATCGGCTTGTAACGGAAGTTGTTCGACTGCCCGGCCGAGCAGGCGGTCATGCCGACGATCAGCGGCATCAGTGCGCGCAGGCGGACGAAATCGCCCGGGCCGCTCTTGGGCGGCAGCACGCGGATCACGCCGCTGGCCGAGTCCACGTCCACGTGCATGAACACGTTGAAGGCGATCGGGATGTCGTCCACCTCGATGCCGTGCGGAGCCAGCGCCTCGGCGAGGTTGCCCTCGCAGCCCGGGCGCCCTTCGGTCTCGCCGTAGATGATCGAGAACGTGTCCTTGGAGCAGGGCGTCAGGGTGAAATCGTGGCGGCCGCAGGTGTCCTCGACGATCTCGAACATCGGCCGGCTGCGGTTGGAATAGAGCAGGTCGCCGGTCGTGAGGAACATGCGCGACGCGTAATCGATCGAGCGGCCCGACGACAGGTACTCGCGGACGTCCTCGCGACTGAAGGCGGTGAGGTCGCTGACCTGCTGGCCTTCGGGGTCGATCACCACCAGCTCGTCGCCGGCCTCGAGTTCGATGGCATGGGCGGAGCAGGGTGGGATGCGGGTGGTGTCGCTCATCAGTGCAGGCGTCCGGTGCGGATGTGGAGGGGGCAGCGCCACTCGGGTTCTACCGCGCGGCCGCTGTACTGGCGCGTCTCGGCCGCGGTGCCGAAGTCGGCCAGGTTGGGGTTGATGCCGCCCTGCAACGCGGTGTCGCGTGCGCGGGTGGCGGCCTGCATCTTCGCGTAGCGGCCGTCGGCGCGGAGTGCATCGAACTGGCGGTGCGAGTTGAATACCAGCACGGGCGACTCGAATCGCCGCGCGAGGCGCGAGGCGCCGGCATGTACGCCGATCACGAAGAACGGGTGGCCCGCGACGCTCAGGCTGAAGCGCGCGTCGTCCGGGTCGGGCGACACGCCGTCGGCCCAGGCGTGGCCGCGCGCGCGATCGAGGTCGTGCAGGCGCTGCAGCTGCGCCCACAGCAGCGCCTCGAAGTGCGCCTCGTCGGTGTCGCCGGGGCCGGCGAACAAGGCGGCGAAGGAATGCACGGTGGTATCGCCCTCGGGCTGGGACTCGACGAAGGCGGCGAACTCCTCCAGCGCATCGAGCAGCGCGGCATCGTTGCGCGGGCAGCCCAAGGTGCCCAGTTCCAGCGCGCGGATCGCGCCGCGTGCCAGTGCCGCTTTCGAGCCGACGCAGGGAAATTCGGGGGAGGCGATGCGGTCGAGGAAGCGCTGCGCACGCGAGGGCGACGCCTCCTCGACCCACGGAACCGGGCAACTCGGGGTGTCGGCGGCGGGGTGGTTCGAGAAATCCATCGGAAAGCGGCCCTGAAGGTTTCGCTCAGGCTAGGGACCGCCGCTCGATGCCACCGTGTATTTCCGCCTTCACCTCGCGCGACCGTTCAGTGAGGCGAAGCGCATGTGGATGCGTACCGTCGCCGAACCACCTGCAGACGGGCCGACGGACGGGCGCCGCCAGGATGCGCCGGGTGCCGACGATCGCCATCGCGCGATCCGCGCATCGGGAGCAAACACATGAAAGGCCAGCTGTTTCTCCGTACGGGCGTCGTGCTGCTGATCGTCGGCATCGTCATGGGCATGCAGCTGGGCGCCACGCAGAACTTCACGTACGCCCCGGTGCATGCGCATCTCAACCTCGCCAGCGGCGTTCTGATCATGCTGGCCGGGATCGTCTACAACGCGCGGCCCGATCTTTCGTCGCGCGCCGTCAATGCGCACTACGTCAGCCACCTGCTGGGCACGATCCTGCTGCCGATCGGCATCTACGGCTCGATCGCCGGTCGCGCCTGCGCCGGCGGCGTGGTGGGTGCCGGCGCGGTGCTGGTCCTGCTGGCGCTGCTGCTTTTCGCGTTCAACCTGTTCCGGCGAGTGCCGCGCGAAGCCCCGGCGGGACAGGTCGATACGGCTCAGGTGCCGTAGGGCCGTCCCGCTCCGGCGTCCGTATCCGGGGCGACCTGCGGATGGACCAGGGGTTCGCTGGAGACCGCGAAGTAGCGGCCCGCTCGCGGGCCTTGCGAACAGGCCAATGCCCGCCATCCGTTCGATTCGATGCGATGCGACGCGCGAGGGCCGCGGGAACCGTCAGGACGACGCTCCCGGCGTTCGCGGCAGCCATGCGTGGACGCCGACCGTCGTGATCGCGGAACCCACAAAGAAGCTGAGCATCAGCAGCGTAAGGATCGCCACCGCGAGCGCGGCACTTCGGCCGACGCCGACCCGCGCCCTGCTTGCGGCCAGGGGCCAGGCGCAGAGAAGAGCGAGCGAGAGCGCGGTAGCCGTCCAATAAAGCGTCTGGCTGCCGACACCATTCAGATCCAGCAGCACCAGCAACGCGGGAAGCACGGCAGCGCTGATGCAGGACGCCAGCAGCCGGCGACCGAACCGGGAGGCATTGGCCCGGCCGGGGCGGGAGGGCGGAGGGGCTGGTGTCTGGTGCATGGGAATCGATGGCCTGTCCGCGTGGGTGACGATGTCGATGCGGCGCTCCCGTAGCCTGAGGGTCACTAGGCGGGCAACGTCGGTTGACGTCGGCGGCTGCAGCGCCAGCAGTCTGTCCTGATGAGCGCTTTAATCGTGGGCGGTCGCAGCGTCGCGCGAAACCGGTCTACCGCTCAGGAGCCTGCGACGATGTCGACAACGACCAACCCCTTGCCTGCGCGTTCCACCTTCAGTACGACGTGTTCGCCCGGCTTCACCGCGGCCAGCGCCCTCTTGAGCGCCGGGCCACTGGCGCCCTTGACCGGCGTGCCGTCCATCTCGACGACGATGTCGCCGACCTTCAGCCCCGCCTTCTCCGACGCGCTGCCCGGCCGCACCGACGTGACCTTGACCGATTCCAGCGTGGTGCTGAAGAAGCCGTCCGTGGCGACAGCGATGCCGAAGCCCAGCAAGGGCTTGGCGAAGGCCAGCGCGGGAACGAGCAGTGCGAGCAGCAGCAGCGCAGGGAGCGCAAAAAGACGTCGCTTCATGAGGTCCGGGCATCTGGATGTGACCCGCATTTGAGCAGAACGCGCGGATCACGGCAGTGCCGGAAGTGCTGCCCGCGATCGTGGCCGTGCCTCGCGTCGCGGCGACCCTGGGTGGCCGGCAAGAGGCGGCGGGTCAGCGCGATGCCGGGGCCGTCGACTAGAAGTCGCGGCCGTTGACCGCGACGCGCGGCACCGCGTCCAGATCCACATTGTCCAGAGCGCGGATATTGATGGCGGCCATCGACGTGCCATCGGGCATGCTGCCGAGCCCGAACGGCTGCACGCCGCAGACCGCGCAGAAGCGGTGCTGGATCGCGTGCCGGTTGAACGTGTACGTGGTGAGCCGGTCGTCGCCGGCCGTGACCTGCAGTGCGTCGCGCGGCACGAACCACAGCAGGAATCCCTTGCGACTGCAGTGCGAGCAGTTGCATTCGATGGCCTTGTCGATCTCGCCGTCCACGCTGAAACGGACGGCACCGCAATGACAGCTTCCCGACTTCATGAGCTTCTCCCGACGATGAGTGTCCACGCGAGCCAGCCCGCACTCGCGATCCACGAAATGGCGACATACAGCTTCAGCTGCTCCGCGCCCAGCAGGCCCGCGAACCAGTCGATGAAGACGAAGGCCTTCCAGCCCTCCATCACCTCCGCACCGTCGCGGAAGACGACCCAGTAGGCGAAGAGGGTGTGGACCAGGAACAGCAGGACCGCGATTCCCATCGACGACTCCTTGTGAGGGAAGGGCTGGCGACTGGATCAGGCCATGCCGAGAAACGGCACGGCCCGGGCGAAGCTTCAGGTCCCTTTGCCGGCGGGCTTGGTGACCACGTTGATGACGATCGCATCACCGTCGGACAGCACTTCCACGCGGTCGGACTTGTCCAGCTGCGAGGCCGCCGTCGACGACTCCTTGCCGTCGAGAAGGAACAAGACCTTCGTCGGATCGATCAGGGACGTCCGGCCCGTGTCCGCGAGGAAGCGGTCGACGATGTCGGGAATGGTGTACGTGTTCGAAGGCGCGAGTTCCGACTTCGGATACGTAAGCCGGGTGGGGACGTCTTCTGCCGAAGCGATGGAGGCAAAGGCCAGCAGGACGGTGAGCGCAAGAAGCTTCTTCATGGGACTCGTTTGCGATGAGCTTGGACGTGAGGCTAGCGCTGTGGATGGCCGCCGCGCCACGCGTGCGGCGGAAGTCCTGTGGCCGGTGTACCCCTGCCGGTAGCGGCTCGGGCGCCGCGTCGGAAGAAATCCCGGGCGGGCCCCCGGCTACGACACAATCGCTGAGGATTCGGAGCTAGCGCCACGTGGTGTTGACCAACGGGCGCGAGACTGGGTACGGGGCCACAGTGCTGTGCACGCCTGGGATGCACTGGCTGGCCCTCGACTAGCGCGAAGCCGATGTCCTATCGAACTTCAGCGTCGCGCCATCGATAAGCCGCATCCACGACTCGTCGCGCCTGAGCTTCACGTCGGCCCAGAAGGTCAGGTCGCGCGGGTTTTCAGGTGACTTGGCAAGCGGCACGTTGATGCCCAGTTCGAACTTGTTCGGGTTCCCGGCGAGGGCGAACTGCTGCATCGCGCGCATTTCACGCACGCCTTCTGGCGATAACGCGAGTACGTAGGTCGACACCGGCACGTCGGCGCTGAACCAGCCGGGCGATCGCGTATCGCGCACGGTTTGCAGCAGCGACAGGCCGAGTTGGCTCTTGCGTGACGGCCCATTGGTCGCGGCGAGCGACACGGTGAGCCGGCTCTTCGGGACGTTGAGCTCGAAGCCGTCCGGCAGGGACACGCGTACACGCACGTCGGCCGGGTCGAGCTGCGCGAGCGTCCGAGGCTTGAGCGACGACAGCCGCATTGCGGTGCTCAGCGGAATTGACGCGCACCCCGCCAGCACGAGTGTCGAGGCGAACAGAACGGCGAATAATGAGCGCATCTGGATCTCCCCCGAGGCGGATGCCGATTTGCAGGCTACCGCGGTCCGCGCGCTTGCGTCAGGGTCTCGGCCGCCGCATGACGTACTCGTGCGTGGTCTCGTCGACGATCGCGAAGCCCAGCCGTTCGTACAGCCGTCGCGCGGGATTGGCCTTGAGCACGCTGAGCTTCAGGCCGGCGCCGGCGGCGGTGGCTTCTTCGATCACCTGCTGCAGCAACATGCGGCCCATGCCCTTGCCCTGCAGCTCGGGGCCGAGCTGGATCTGGATGACCTCCCATTCCTCCGGCGCGCGGCGGACCTTCAGCAGGCCGACGGGGCGGCCGTCGAGTTCGAGCACGCACGCGTGCTCGAAGCCGTAGCGCAGGCGCGCGAAATGGTGCGCCTCCGAGGTGTCGGCGCCGGTGGCGGCGAGGTGCGCGTCCATGGTCTGGCGGCGCAGCGCCAGCAGGAACGGGACGTCGGCTTCGGTGGCGGGGCGGGACGTGAGCGGCAGGGCGGCGGTCATGCGGTAGGTCCATGATGGCGCGGCGCGAGTCTTGTGCAGGCGGCGCATGGGCGCCGTGGAGACCCAGGGCGTCGGGAGGACGACGGTGGCGACGAGGATGTCGGCATCGCGTGCGTTCGACATGCCCCGCGCCATTCGCGCGCGAGCGGATGCGGCGATACCCCCAGTGTGGCGAATGACGGCGTGTGGCGGTGCCGAGCCGCGGCGATGGCCAGCGCGGGCGTATCGCCCAGCGCTCATCCCGTTGGCGCTCCTGCGGCGACGGCGTGCCCAGCCCTGCAGGGGGCCGCTGCGAGCAGCGCACGATGCGCGCGACAAATGCGTTTCCTTGCACGCCGCGCACCGGCATCATGCGCGCCTTGCGGCGCCGGCCCTGGCGCCACCACAGGGGACACATGAGGACGATGCTTCTCGCCATGGCCTGCGCCATGGCGCTCGCCGGTTGCGGCCAGAACGACGTCACGCCGATCGGCATGGCCGCGACGGCGGGGCAGTGCGCGAAGGACACCGACTGCAAGGGCGAGCGCATCTGCGAGGCGGGGCGCTGCACGATTCCGTCGACGCCGCCGCTCGCGGCCGCGGTGGCGGCGAAGCCCGCCGGCGCGTCCGAGCCCGCGCCTACCAGGCCTGCAGTCGCATTGCTGGCCGCGCTGCGCCTTAAGCCGGGCACCTACGAGCGCGAGGGCGAGGCTGACGTCGCGGTGCAGGGCTATGTCGACGCCGGGCTGGTGCCCGCGAAGGCCGATGCGCGCGTGGACTACAGCGACTACCGGCTGCTGCGGAAGCCAGCCACGCTGCTGGGCCACGACCTCGTCGGGCTGGACGAGGAATACATGGTCGAGCACATCGGCTGCTGCGTGTCCGAAGGCATGGCCGTCGCGCTTCGCCTGCGCCCGGATGGCGAGGATCTCGATGCGTTCGCGAGGTCGAACGGCTGCAGCCTTCAGTCGGAGGCCGACAGCTACACGCTCGAACAACTGTTCCTGCTCGGCCTGCCGAAGGCGCCGGCCGGCACCTACACCGTGCTCCAGTGCAAGGCGCGCGACGCGGTGAGCGACGACGGGGAGTGAGGCGCCGGGCTTGATCCTGCGCGACCGCCCACAGGTTGCGGGCGCGCGTGATTCAGACCCGCCCGCGCGGGTGAGCCACGTCGCGGTTTGCGCATCCGGCCCGTGATTCGCGCGCAAACCCGGTCCGCATCGCTAAAGCCGCCGCTGCGGGGGCCGATGCTGGGAAGGCAATCGTGAGCATTTCCCCCGCCAGCACCGATCCGGTTCTCGCCCGCATGGGCGAACTCCTGGACACCCCCATCGCCAGCGAGCTCGACGTCCTCGAGATCGTGCGGCACGGGCTGACGTGCGCGATGTGGGCATCGCTGCAGTCGCAGTGCCCGCTGCCGCGCGACCTGTTCGTGCCCAGCGACGCGGTGCGGCTGATCGTCGCGCTGGACCGCCGTTTCTCGCCCGCGCAGTCGGACCTGATCCTGCGCGCCGTGCGCCTCGTCGCGCAGGCCCGGGAAGCGCTGGGCTCGCTGCAGGCCGCGCGCGACTGGCTGGACGCGCGCCAGGACCTGCTGCCTAGCTGCGCGCCGGTGTCGCCGTGGAGGCTCGCCAGCTGCGAGGCCGGCGCGCGGCTGTGCCAGTCACTGCTGGGCCTGGGTACCGCGAGCGTGGCGCCGATGGCCCTGCCGAAGCCGGCGCCTGCCATCGACGTCGACGCGCTGGTCCGCGAACAGGCCGGCATGAGCGATCACGACCTCGACTGGGCCGCCGCGTTGGAAGAGCAACGGACCGCTGGCCTGCCCGAAGTGGCGTCGTCCGACGCGGTAGGTGCGGACGTGGACGTCGATGCGCTGATGGCCGACGTCGCGATGGACCCGCATGCCGCCGACTGGGCCGCCGCGCTCGCCGAACAACGCAACGCCGAGCACGGCGAAGAAGCGGTGGTCGACGCCGACGACATCCTCGCCGACGTGCAGCGGCAGCAGGCGACGTGGCAGACCGGCGCGTCGGTCGACCAGGTGGTCGGCCGCGCCGAGCACCAGGGGCTGGTGGCGGGACGCTAGTCCATTCAGGCGCTTGGGGAGATCGTCCCAATCAAGGGCCGGCTCCGTGTCGACCCGACGAGACGCCGGCTGCTAAGGCCGGTGCGCTGTGTTGCCGCGGGTTGATGGACGCACGGCCCCGCCAAGCGTGCCTACCGTAAAGTGCTGTCGCGCTACTGCAACCGCAGGTGGTCGCTTCGCCGTCTCGCCCAGAACCTCGATACTTAGGTCAAGCGCAGCGATGCCGCAACGCTTAGCTGATCGCAGGTGTATCAACCGCCATTCGGCGCGACCGTCACCGTAAGCCCCATCTCGCCGATCTTCATGCTGGCCGGCACGCCGGGCTTCACCACGACGGTCGGCGAGATGCTGCCGTGCGCCGAATCCACCGCCGCGACGACTTCGATCCTGTCCGCCGCCAGTTCCCGCACCGTCAGTGCAAGCCTGTATCCCGTCGCACCCGTCACCTCCATCGACGCGGGCTCCGCGTCGCGGACCACGACCGACGGTGCCGCGAAGACCTCGCCCTGGTGCGACAGCTCGACAGCCACGGCGTAAGGCCCCGATGCCCGGGCAGCGAAGGGCGCGAGGGCCGAGGCCAGCAGTACGGCAGCGGCAAGAGCCGTTCGAGCGTTCATATCTTTCCCTGTAATGACTGGACGGGTGGGTCGAGCCGCACCTTGAGCTGCCGCGGCCTGCAGCGCTGGATTATGGGGCGGCTCGGCCTGCACGGCAGCATGTGCATCGATTTCGCAGGCGATGGCAGCGGGATCCTCGTCGGCGACCTGAATAAGCGAGACGACCCCTCCGTCGCGAAGGATTCGCGTCGATTTCGGCCGCGCTGCGGTCGCCGTCGCGCCCAAGGGCCGCACGTCGCGGTGGCGACGACGGATTCATTGCCGGCCGCCGCCACGCCAGGACGAGTCCTGCATGTGCGCGCTTTAGGCAGGTCGCGACGGCACGTGGCGCGGTCGGTGGCAGGCGTGATGCGCGCGTCAGCCCGCCACGCCCAGCGCCGGCGGCAGCGGCTTGCCGCCGCGCCGCGCGGGCGTGGCCTCGATCATCGCGATGATGCTGTGCGCGAGTTCCTTCTCGGCGATCACCGCGGCGTCGGCGCCGTTGCTGATCAGGTGGCTCGCGCCGTCCTCGGTATGCGCACGGCCGATGATGGTGATCCCCGGCGACTGCTTGCGCATGCAGTCGGCGACGGCGCCGGCCTCGAGCGCGGTCGGCACGGCGACGATCGCGAAGCCCGCGTTGTCCACGTGCGCCTCGCGCAGCGTGCGCACGTCGGCACCGTTGCCGGTCACCGCGAGGTAGCCGTCGGCGCGTGCCTCGTCGCTGCGATGGCTGTCCGCGTCGACCACCACCGCCGTCATGCCGAGCGACGACAGCAGGGGAGCGAGCTCGCGCCCGACACGGCCGTAGCCGACCACCAGCACGTGTCCCGCGATATCCGCCGGCAGCGGCGCGACCGCATCGGCCTGCGCGCGCGCGCGGGCATCGCGGCGCGCCTTGCGGCGGTCCAGCACAGCGAACAGGAAGGGATTGACGACGATCGAGATGATCGCGCCGGCGAGGACCAGGTCCTGGCCGTCCTTGGGCAGCACCTTCAGCTGCAGGCCCAGCGTGGCGAGGATGAAGGAGAACTCGCCGATCTGCGCGAGGCTGGCGGCGATCAGCAGCGCGGTGTTGTTGTCGCGCCCAAACGCGCGGACGATGCCGTAGGCGGCCACCGACTTGCCGAGGATGATGATCAGCGTGGTGACCACCACCTCGACCGGGCGCTCGACCAGGATCATCGGGTCGAGCAGCATGCCCACCGAGACGAAGAACAGCACCGCGAAGGCGTCGCGCAGGGGCAGCGTCTCGTTGGCGGCCTGGTGGCTGAACTCGGATTCGTTGAGCACCATGCCGGCGAAGAACGCACCCAGCGCGAACGACACGCCGAACAGCGCGGCCGAGCCGAACGCCACGCCCAGCGCGATCGCCAGAACGCACAGCGTGAACAGCTCGCGGTTGGCCATGCGCACGATGCGGTCGAGCAGCCACGGGATGACCCGTCGGCCGACGATCAGCATGAAGGCGACGAACGCGCCGACTTTCGCCAGCGTGAGCAGCAGCGCCTGCCAGAGCGGCTTGGGCTCGCCCGCGGACGCATCGCCCGCCAGCGCTGGCAGCAGCACCAGCGCGAGCACCATCGCGATGTCCTCGACGATCAGCCAGCCCACGGCGATCTGACCGCGCGTGGTGTCCACGAGCCGGCGTTCCTCCAGCGCGCGCAGCAGCACCACGGTGCTGGCCACCGACAGCGCGAGACCGAAGATCAGGCCCGCCATGTCCGACCAGCCGAGCCAGCGCGCGAGGCCCCAGCCCATCGCCGTGGCGACCGCGATCTGCACCACCGCGCCCGGCAGCGCGATGTTCTTCACCTTCATCAGGTCGGCCAACGAGAAGTGCAGGCCGACGCCGAACATCAGCAGGATCACGCCGATCTCGGCCAGCTGCGGCGCCAGCGCGCTGTCGCCGACGAAGCCGGGCGTGAAGGGGCCGACCGCGACGCCGGCGAGCAGGTAGCCCAGGAGCGGAGGCAGCCGGAAACGCTGCGCGACCGCGCCGAAGACGAAGGCCAGGACGAAGCCGCCCACCAGTAATGCGATCAGCGAGGTGTGGTGCACGTTCGGGTCTCTCCACTGCGGGCCCCCGCCGCGACGACGCCGGGCCGATGGGCGGAGATTGGGGGAGCGCTATTTTCACCCGGGACGGGCGCGACGCATTCACATTCCGCGGCACATGTGTGGCGACACACGGCGGAACCGGGCGCGCGAAGCGCGCAAGACGCCGCAACGGCGGACCTGCACGCTACTCGCGGGCATCGGAAAAACGGTGTCGTCGCCGCGTGCGTGCGAATGGCTGCAGCGAGATCAGGGCCGCAGCAGTCGCGCCTCCAACCGGCCCGCGCGGATGCGCACCCACAGGCGCACGGTCGCACCCGGCCTCCAGCGCCGCTGCAGGCGCCGCAGCGCGGCCGGGGAGGCCTCCCATTCGATGTCCAGCGGCACTTCGGTCGGCGCATGGCCGACGGTCGACCACGGGCTCAGGCGCAGGCGCGCCGTCCAGCGCCGCTCACCCGCGCGGCGCCAGGCGCAGACGCCCTCGGGCCCCACGGTGCCCTGCACCCGTTGCGGCAGTGCCGCCGCCAGCCGCTTCCAGCATTCGACGAGCATCGCGCCCCGGCGTCACTCGGGCAGGCCGGCCGCCTCCGGCTGGTACAGCACGCCGGTGACGCGCAGGCGCACGGTACGGTCGCCCGGCATCGGCCAGTCGATCGCATCGCCCGTGCGCAGGCCCAGCAGCGCCGCGCCCACCGGCGCGAGCACCGACACGCTGTCCGCGCCGCCGGTCTCGTTCGGGTAGACCACGCGCACGGTGCGCTCGGCCCCGGTGCTCTCGTCGAGCACGGTGACGCTGGAATTCATGGTCACCACGTCGGGCGGCATGTCCTGCGGCTCGCGCAGCTCGGCGCGCGCGATCTCCTCGCCCAGCAGTTCCGCGGTCTCGTTGCCGGCGGCCGAGGGGCTCGCGATCAGCGCCTCCAGGCGTCGCGCGTCGCGTGCCGACATGATCAGGCGGGGCGTGGTCTGCGAATTCATCGCGGGTCTCCATGTGAAAAAGGGCCCGGTGCTGACCGGGCCCACTGTGGGGGAACCGTACTCCGCCCATGTCGCCGGATGCAAGGCTCGACGTCGCCGCACGGCCTCTCGGCACGGCCGTGGGGAGGCCGCATGTGCCAGGTGCGTGTCAGCCGACCATCGGCAGGCCCAGCGGCCGGCGCGTGCCGTCGATGCCCATGCCGTACATCAGGCTACGCGCGATGCGGCGCGCATGGTCGAGCGCGAGTTCGGCATCGGTGGGGGCGAGTTCGGCGCGCACCGTCGATTCCCACAGCGCCAGCCAATCGGCGAAGTGCTCGGCGCGGATCGGGTGCGGGCGGTGCATGGCCATCGGCCGCCCGCGGTAGCTCGCGCTGCCCAGCAGCACCGACGACCAGAAGCGCACCAGCGTGGCCTTGTGGTCGGGCCAGTCGTGCACGGCCGGGTTGAATACCGGGCCGAGGGTGGGATGCGCCTGCACGGCCTCGTAGAAACGGTCGACGACGCGCGCGATGTCGGCTTCGGTAAGGGTGGTCTCGCTCATGGCGTCCATTGTCCGCCGGTGCGCTGTACCACGCATGGACGCCGCGCCCGACGTCGGACACGCATCGCCGCGGCTGCCGTTGCTACGCTCGCCGCCTGCCTTCCGGAGGTCCGCATGCGCCGCTCGCCCCTGTTCCTCGCCTGCCTGATGCCCACGCTCGCCCTGGCGCAGGCCGCGCCGCCCGCCGACAAGGCGGACCTGTACGACATCGGCACCGCGCCCAGCGCTGCGCGCATCGAGGCCGACGTGCGCAAGCTGGTGTCGTTCGGCACGCGCCACACGCTGTCGGACCAGACCTCGGAAACGCGCGGCATCGGCGCGGCCACGCGCTGGATCCACGACGAATTCGAGCGCATCTCGAAGGCCTGCGGCGGCTGCCTCGAAGTGCGCTACGTGCGCGGCACCGTGCAGGGCGAGCCGCGCATTCCCGGTCCGCTCGAAGTCACCAGCGTGATCGCGATTCAGCGCGGCACGTCCGACCCGGACCGCTACGTGATGATGAGCGGCGACATCGATTCGCGGGTCACCGACGTCATGAACGCGACGGCCGACGCGCCGGGCGCCAACGACAATGCCTCGGGCATGGCCGGCACGCTGGAGGCCGCGCGCGTGCTGACGAAGTACCGGTTCCTCGGCTCGATCGTCTACGCGGCGCTCTCGGGCGAGGAGCAGGGGCTGTTCGGCGGCCGATTCGTCGCCGCGGAAGCGAGGAAGAACGGCTGGCGCATCGAGGCCGTGCTCAACAACGACATGATCGGCAACTCGGCCGGCCTCACCGGCGTGGTCGACAACACCACGGCGCGCGTGTTCTCCGAGGGCACGCGCATCGTGGAGACGGCCGACGAGGCGAAGCAGCGCCGCTTCGAGGGCGGTGAGATGGACTCGCCCTCGCGCAACCTCGCGCGCTACATCGATCGCATGGCGGGCTACGTGCCCAATCTGGACGTGATGATGGTCTACCGCCTCGACCGTTTCGGCCGCGGCGGCCATCACCGCCCGTTCAACGAGGCCGGATATCCGGGCGTGCGCGTCATGGAAACCAACGAGAACTACGACCGCCAGCACCAGGACCTGCGCACCGAGAACGGCCGCGTCTACGGCGACACCATCGAAGGCGTGGACTTCGCCTATGCCGCCAAGCTCACCGCGCTCAATGCGGTGAGCCTGGCCGGCATGGCCTGGGCGCCGCCGCCGCCGGCCAGCGTGAAGATCGAAGGCGCGGTGACCGCCGACACCACGCTCAAATGGACGCGCCCGACGGCCAAACAGGCGCCGAACCTCGCGGGCTACAAGGTGTACTGGCGTCTCACCACCGAGCCGACGTGGACGCATTCGCGCTGGGTCGGCAACGTCGATGCGTACACGCTGAAGAACACCGTCATCGACAACTACTTCTTCGGCGTCGCCGCGGTCGCGAAGGACGGCACCGAAAGCCCGGTGGTGTTCCCCGGCGCGGCGGGCAGCTTCGGCGGTTACTGAAGCCGCCTGGCGAGCGATCGAAGCACGCCGCCGGCGCCCCGGCGGCGTCACCGGACGACTACGGCCGCTTGGCGGGCCGCGTGGTAACTTCGGGCGCTCTTTCCAGCCTCGAAAGCGCCATGGCCCACCCAGCTTCTCTGCTGCCCGACGTCATCCGCCAGGACAAGCCCGCCATCCTCGACGACTGGCGTCACGAGCTGGAGCAGACCGCCAGCGCGCTGCGCGGACGGGTCACCAAGGAGGAGCTCGGCGCCCGCGGCGCGGAGATGCTCGACCATCTCGCGCAGGCCGTCTCCACCGGCGCCGACGGCACCACGCAGGCCGACTTCGCGGTGCTCGACCGCTTCTTCGACGAGTTCGCCCGCGACCGCGTGCTGCAGGGCTTCAACGCCGAGGAAACCGCGACCTTCGTGCTCTCGCTCAAGCGCCCGGTGTTCGCGCGGCTGCGCGATCGCGCCGAGCCCGCCGCACTGGCCGACGCGCTATGGGACGCGACGCAGCTCGTCGACAAGCTCGCGCTGCGCTGCGTGGGCGCGTTCCAGCGCATGCGCGAAGCGGTGATCGAGCGCCAGCAGGCCGAGCTGCTCGAGCTGTCCACCCCGGTGGTGAAGCTGTGGGACGGCGTGCTGGCGCTGCCGATCATCGGCACGCTCGATTCGGCCCGCACGCAGACCATGATGGAGACGCTGCTGACGCGCATCGCCGACACCGGCTCGGCGATCGCGATCATCGACATCACCGGCGTGCCCACCGTGGACACGCTGGTCGCGCAGCACCTGATCAAGACGGTCACGGCGATCCGCCTGATGGGCGCCGAATGCATCATCAGCGGCGTGCGTCCGCAGATCGCGCAGACGATCGTCCACCTCGGCGTGGACCTCGGCAACGTCACCACCAAGGCCAACCTGGCCGATGCGCTGGCGCTCGCGCTCACGCGCACCGGCCTGTCGGTCGCCAAGACCGTGCGCGCCTGACGTGGACCGCATCCCCATCCTGCGCATGGGTGACGTGCTGCTCGTCACCATCCAGGTCGACATGCACGACCGCATCGCGCTGCAGTTGCAGGACGACCTCACCCGCATGATCGAGCGCACCGGCGCGCGCGGCGTGGTGATCGACATCTCCGCACTGGAGATGGTCGATTCCTTCATCGGCCGCCTGATCGCCGACACCTCGGCGATGAGCCGCGTGCTCGACGCCGCGACGGTGGTGGTAGGCATGCGGCCGGCGGTCGCGATCACGCTGGTCGAACTCGGCGTGGCGATGCCGGGCGTCAAGACCGCACTGGACGTCGAGAAGGGACTCGCGCTGCTGCAGGCGGAACGGCCTGCGGACGGCAACGAATGAGCGCGACCTCCGGAACGCTTCCGCTGCGCAGCGAGCAGGACATCGTGCTCGCGCGCCAGCATGTCCGGCAGCAGGCGCTGCACCTCAAGTTCTCGCTGGTCGACCAGACCAAAATGGTCACCGCCGCGAGCGAGCTCGCGCGCAACGCGCTGGTCTACGGCGGCGGCGGCGACATGGAATGGGAGATCGTGCACGACGGCCCGCGCACCGGCCTGCGCCTCGCCTTCGTCGACCAGGGGCCCGGCATTGCCGACCTCGCGCTCGCGCTGACCGACGGCTGGACCTCGGGCAATGGCCTGGGGCTGGGCCTGACGGGCACGCGGCGCCTGGTCAACGACTTCGAACTGCACAGCGTTCCGGGCGAGGGCACGCGGGTGGTCATCACCCGGTGGAAGTGATGGACGCGGACACCGGGCTCTGGCAGGTGGCGGAGATCGACGACGCCACCCAGGTCGGCGCGGCGCGCCGCATGGCCGCACGCCTGGCCGAATACGCCGGGCTCGACGACACCCGCGCCGGGCAGCTCGGGCTGGTGGTGGTGGAACTCGCCACCAACCTGTTCAAGCACGCCCGCCAGGGCCGCCTGTTCCTGCGCGCCGAAGGCGAGGGCGACTCGGCGGTGATCGACGTCGTCGCCGTCGACCAGGGGCCCGGCATGGACCTGGAGCGTTGCTTCCGCGACGGCTTCTCGACCGGCGGCACCAGCGGCACCGGCCTCGGCGCCGTGCGTCGCGTCGCCACCCTGTTCGATGCGTATTCCGATGCGCGCGGCAGCGTGCTGTTCGCGCGGCTGGGCACGATGCCCGGCCCGCGCCGCGGCTCGGTCGCGCTGGCCATCCGCGGCGAGCTGGAAAGCGGCGACCGCTGGCAGTTCCTGCCCACGCCGCGCGGCTGGTCGGCCGCCGTGGTCGACGGGCTCGGCCACGGCGCCGAGGCCGCGCGCGCCTCCGACATCGTGGCCCGCGAGCACGCGGCGCTGCCGGAATCGCCGGCGCACTGCCTCGCGCTGGCGCACGAGCGCAGCCGCGCCGGCCGCGGCGCCGCCGCCTCGATCGTCGCCTACGACGCGGGTGCCGCGAGCCTCGTGCACGCCGGCGTGGGCAACGTCGCGGTGTCGGTGGTCGGGCTGGAGGACGGGCGCGGGCTGGCCAGCCAGAACGGCACGCTCGGCGCCGCCTGCCCGGCGGTGCGCGAGCAGCGCATCGACGCGCCGCGACGCTCGCTGGTGGTCATGCACAGCGACGGGCTGAGCTCGCGCTGGTCGATACGCACCCATGCCGGCCTGCGCTCGCGCCATCCGCAGGTGATCGCCGCGGCGCTGTTCCGCGACGCCTGGCGCGTGCGCGACGACGCCACGGTGCTCGTGGTCGAAACAGGAGAGGCGGCATGAACGAGCTGTCGGAGCTGCAAGCGCATCTCGCGGCCGCGCGGGCGCAGGTGGAGGCGCTCAACGCCGAACTCGCCGAGACCAACAACGGCGTGCTCGCGCTGTATTCCGAACTGGACCAGCAGGCCGAGGAACTGCGGCAGGTTTCCGAGCTCAAGAGCCGGTTCCTGTCGTACATGAGCCACGAGTTCCGCACGCCGCTGGTGTCGATCCAGAGCATGGCGCGGCTGCTGCTCGACCGCCTCGACGGCCCGCTCGAGCCCGAGCAGGAGCGCCAGGTCGGCTTCATCCAGCAGGCCGCGGGCGAGCTGAGCGAGATGGTCGACGACCTGCTCGACCTCGCCAAGGTCGAGGCCGGGCGCATCACCATCTCGCCCGACTGGTTCGAGCTGATCGACCTGTTCTCGGCGCTGCGCGGCATGTTCCGCCCGATCGCCACCAGCGGCGAGGTCGCGGTGGTGTTCGAGGAGCCGGTCGGCGTGCCGGCGATGTTCTCGGACAACCAGAAGGTCGCGCAGATCCTGCGCAACTTCATCTCCAATGCGTACAAGTTCACCGAGCAGGGCTCGATCATCGTGTCGGCACGGAAGGAGGGCGAGGCGATGATCCGCTTCTCCGTCGCCGACACCGGCGTCGGCATCGCGCCGCAGGATCTCGACCACCTGTTCGAGGACTTCGTGCAGCTGCGCTCGGCGCGCAGCCATCGCGGCACCGGCCTCGGTCTGTCGCTGTGCCGGCGCTTCGCCGAGCTGCTGGGGGGGCGCGTCGAGGTGGAGAGCACGCCGGGCGTGGGCTCCACCTTCCATGCGATCCTTCCGTGCGTGCCGCCGGCCGTCCCGGAGGGCAGCGAGGAGGACATGCCGTGATCGGCCAGATCAAGGTCGAGCGCCCCATCCTGGTGGTCGACGACACCAATTCCACGCGCTACTCGACCGCGCGCATCCTGCGCGCCGCGGGCGTGGAAGTGATCGAGGCCACCAGCGGCCAGCATGCCATCGAGCTCGCGTCGCGCTGCGGCGCCGTGGTGCTGGACGTCAACCTGCCCGACATCGACGGCTTCGAGGTCTGCCGGCGCCTGCGCGCGGGCGCGCTCAACGCACGCGTGCCGGTCATCCACCTCTCGGCGCAGCGCCTGCGCGACGAGGACAAGATCCTCGGCCTGGAGTCGGGCGCAGACGCCTACCTCACGCATCCGGTGGAACCCGGCGTGCTGGTGGCGACCATCAACGCGCTGCTGCGCGCGCGTGCGGCCGAGCACGCCGAGATGCGCTCGCGCGAGCGCTTCGAGGCGATCTTCCGCACCGCGCCGGTCGGCATCGCGCTGGTGTCCGACGACGGCGCGCTGCGCGACAGCAACACCGAGATGCACCGCATCTTCGACACCGGCGAGGGCGATGGCGAGGCCGCGCTGCGCGAGCGCCTGCAGGACGTGATCGCGCAATGCGCGACCGCGGTGGACGGAAGCCGCGAGCCCACGGTGGTCACGCTGTCGCGCGCCGATCGCGCGGTCTATCTCGACTGCCGCATCGCCGCGCTCGACGACGGCACGCGCCTTCTGATCGTGGTCGACACGACGACCAAGCACCAGCTGGAAGTCGAGCGCGAACGCCTGTTCGAGAGCGAGCGCAGCGCGCGCCGACAGGCCGAGGAGGCCAGTCTCGCCAAGGATTCCTTCCTCGCGCTGCTCTCGCACGAGCTGCGCAATCCGCTGGCGCCGATCAGCTCGGCCGCCAAGCTGCTGCAGATGGCGCCCGGCGACGCGACCGTCGTCGATCGTGCCAGCGGCGTGATCGTGCGGCAGGTGCGTCACATGAAGGAGCTGGTCGACGACCTGATGGACGTCTCGCGCGTGACGCGCGGGCTGGTCGAGCTCGAGCGCCTGCCGCTCGAACTGCGTCCGGTGCTGGAGCAGGCGGTCGAGCAGGTGCGCCCGTTGCTGGAATCGCGCGGCCATGCGTTCGAGGTCGTGGTGCCCGACACACCCGTGGTGGTCGACGGCGACCGCACGCGGCTGGTGCAGGTAGTGGCAAACCTGTTGAACAACGCGGCCAAGTACACGCCGCCGGGCGGGCGGATCTCGCTCGCGCTGGAACGCATGGGCGACGCCGCGGTGATCCGCGTGCACGACAGCGGCGTGGGCATCTCCGCGACGCTGCTGCCGCACATCTTCGAGCTGTTCACCCAGGCCGAGCGCACGCCCGACCGCGCGCAGGGCGGGCTGGGCGTCGGCCTCGCGCTGGTGCGCAGCGTGGTCAAGCTGCACGGCGGTCGGGTCGAGGCCGCGAGCCCGGGCGAAGGCGCGGGCAGTACGTTCACCGTAAGCCTTCCGCTGGGCAGCGACGCCGCCGCCCCGGTGCCCGAGCGCAGCCTGTCGGGCCGCCGCTTCGAGGCGCGCGACGTGCTCCTGGTGGACGACAACGCCGATGCCGCGGCCACGCTGGCCGAGGTTCTGCGGCTGGCCGGCCATCGCGTGCACGTGGCGCACGACGCCGATACCGCGCTGGCCGTCGCCCGCGACCCGGAAGCCCGCTTCGATACGTTCGTGCTCGACATCGGCCTGCCGGGCATGACCGGCTACACGTTGTCCGAGCACCTGCGCGACGATCCGCGCTGGGCCGACGCGGTGTTCGTCGCACTGACCGGCTACGGCCAGGAAACCGACCACGAGCGTTCGCGCGCAGCCGGGTTCGATCGGCACCTGGTCAAGCCGGTGCGCGAGCTCGACCTGCTGGAAGAGCTCAACGCATTGGCGGCCGCGCGCGTGGCCGGCTGAGCCGGCTCAGCCGCGCTCGCGCTCGCGCGCGATCGCGCGCCAGCCGATGTCGTGGCGGTGGAATTCGCCGTCCCAGGAAATGCCAGCCACCAGCGCATACGCACGGCGCTGCGCCTCGGCGACCGTGTCGCCCAGCGCGCAGCAGCACAGCACGCGGCCGCCCGCGGTTTCCACGTGCTCGCCGACCAGCTTCGTCCCGGCGTGGAAGACCTTGCTGCCCGGTTCCTCGGGCACGTCCCACTGGTTGATGACGTCGCCGGTGCGCGGCGCGTCGGGATAGTTCGCCGCCGCCATCACCACGCCGAGCGAGGCGCGCGGATCCCACTCGGCCTGCACGCCGTCGAGGCGGCCGTCGATGGCGGCATCGACGAGGTCGAGCAGGTCGCTGGCCAGGCGCAGCATCACCGGCTGCGTTTCGGGGTCGCCGAAGCGCACGTTGAACTCGATGACCTTCGGCGCGCCGCTCGCGTCGATCATCAGCCCCGCGTAGAGGAAGCCGGTGAACGGCACGCCGTCGGCCGCCATGCCGCGCACGGTGGGCTCGACGATCTCGCGCATCACGCGCGCGTGCACCTCGGGCGTCACCACCGGCGCCGGCGAATACGCGCCCATGCCGCCGGTGTTGGGACCGGTATCGCCATCGAACACGCGCTTGTGGTCCTGGCTGGTGGCCATCGGCAGCGCGGTCCTGCCGTCGACGATCGAGATGAAGCTGGCTTCCTCGCCGTCGAGGAATTCCTCGATGACGACACGCGAGCCGGCGTCGCCGAACGCGTTGCCGGCGAGCATGTCGCGCACGGCGGCCTCGGCTTCCTCCAGCGTCATCGCGACGACCACGCCCTTGCCGGCCGCGAGGCCGTCGGCCTTGATGACGATCGGCGCGCCCATCTCCCGCACGTGGGCCAGCGCCCTCTCGACGTCGTCGTGCACCGCGTAGTGCGCGGTCGGGATGCCGTGGCGGGCGAGGAAATCCTTGGCGAAGGCCTTGCTGCCTTCCAGCTGCGCAGCGGCGGCGGTGGGCCCGAAGATGCGGTGGCCGGCGGCGCGGAAGCGGTCGACCACGCCCGCGACCAGCGGCGCCTCGGGGCCGACGATGGTGGTGGTCACGCCCTCGCGCTCGACCAGTGCGAGCAGGCCGTCGATATCGGTGGCGCGCACGTCGACGTTGCGGCATTTCGACTCGCGCGCGGTGCCCGCATTGCCGGGGGCGACGAGCACCTGCGAGATGCGCGGCGACTGCGCGAGCTTCCAGGCGAGCGCGTGCTCGCGGCCGCCGGAACCGATGACCAGAACCTTCATGCCGGTAATCCAACGCTTGCGAAACGCCGCATCTTACGGGAGCACTTCTCCGCGATCGACCGGCTGCTAGCATCGCCGGCCCTCGCACAAGCTTGGAATGCGCATGGCCAGCGGCCCGTCGATCATCGAAACCGTGCTGGGGCCGCCGGTCGGCCTGGTCAACACGGTGTTCTGGAACTACGTGCTGACCTATGGCCTGCTCGCCGTCGGCCTGTACTTCAGCGTGCGCCTGCGCGGCATCCAGCTGCGGCGCTTCCCGCACATGCTGCGAGTGATCGCGCGCGGCACCGGCGGCGACGCCAGCGGCATCTCGCCGTTCCAGGCGCTGTGCACGAGCCTCGCCTCGCGCGTGGGCACCGGCAACATCGCGGGCGTCGCCATCGCGATCGGCCTCGGCGGGCCGGGCGCGCTGTTCTGGATGTGGTGCACGGCCGCGCTCGGCATGGCCACCGCCTACGCCGAAAGCACGCTCGCGCAGCTCTACAAGGTGCGCGACGAGAGCGGCCAGTACCGCGGCGGCCCGGCGTACTACATGGAGCGCGGCCTGAAAAAGCGCTGGATGGGCCTCGCCTTCGCGCTGTCGCTGCTGCTGAGCTACGGCGCGATCTTCTCCAGCGTGCATGCCAACGCGATCGCGCAGTCGGCGGGCGCCGCGTTCGGGCTGGGGCAGGGCGTCATCGCCATCGCGCTGGTGCTGCTGACCGCGGCGATCATCTTCGGCGGCCTGCGTTCGGTGGCGCGCTTCTCCGAGTGGGTGGTGCCGATCATGGCGCTGGGCTACATCGGCCTCGCCGGCTGGGTGGTGGTCACGCACATCGACCGCGTGCCGGGGGTGCTGTCGCTGGTGCTGCGCAATGCGTTCGGGCTCGACGCGGCCGCGGGCGGCGTGCTCGGCGGCATCACCGCGGCGATGCTGCAGGGCGTGAAGCGCGGGCTCTACTCGAACGAGGCCGGCATGGGCAGCGCGCCCAACATCGCCGCGGCCGCCACGCCGGTGCCGCACCATCCGGCCAGCCAGGGGCTGGTGCAGTCGCTGGGCGTGTTCATCGACACGCTGCTGGTCTGCAGCGCCACCGGCTTCGTGATCCTGCTGTCGGGCGTGCCGCTCGACGCCGCCGACGGCGTGCTGCTCACCCAGCGCGCGATGACCGTGTTCTTCGGCGGCGCCGGCACCGTGTTCGTGGCGATCGCGCTGTTCTTCTTCGCCTTCACCACCATCATCGGCAACTACTCCTACGCCGAGAACAACCTGCTCTACCTCGGCGGGCGCCGCATCGGGCTGCTCGTGCTGCGGCTGGTGACGCTCGGCGTGATCACCTGGGGCGTGTACTCGAAGGTGCAGATCGTCTGGGACGCGGCGGATGCCTCGATGGCGATCATGTCGACCATCAACCTCGTCGCGATCCTGTTGCTCTCGGGTGTGGTGGTGCGGCTGACGCGCGATTACGACGCGCAACTCGCGGCAGGCCGCACGCCCGAGTTCGTGATCGCCGAGCATCCGTCGCTGGCGGACGGCGTGGACACGGAGATATGGCGGCCGCGGAATCGCTGAGCCAACGTCGCAACGAAAAACGCCACGGCAAGCCGTGGCGTTTCTTCTTCGGGCCCGCGCGCCTCAGTGGCGGAAGTGGCGGATGCCGGTGAACACCATCGCGAGGCCGTGCTCGTCGGCCGCCGCGATCACCTCGGCGTCGCGCATCGAGCCGCCCGGCTGGATCACCGCCTTGATGCCGGCCTCGGCCGCCGCGTCGATGCCGTCGCGGAACGGGAAGAATGCGTCGCTGGCCATCACCGAACCCGGCACGACCAGGCCCGCGTCGTTCGCCTTGATGCCGGCGATGCGTGCCGAGTACACGCGGCTCATCTGGCCCGCGCCGACGCCGACGGTGCGGCCGTCCCTCGCATAGACGATGGCGTTCGACTTGACGTACTTGGCAACGCGCCAGGCGAACAGCAGGTCGGCCAGCTGCGCCTCCGTCGGCGCCACACGGGTGACGACCTTGAGCTCGTCGCGCGTCACCTCGCGGATGTCGGCGGTCTGCATCAGCAGCCCCGAGCCGACGCGCTTGATGTCGACGTTATTGCGGCCGTCGCCATGCGGGATGCGCAGCACGCGCACGTTGGCCTTCTTGCGGCCGTAGGCGAGCGCGGCCTCGTCATAGTCCGGGGCGATCAGCACCTCGACGAACTGGCGGTCGAGGATCGTTTTCATCAATTCGCCGTCGACCGGGCGATTGAACGCGATGATGCCGCCGAAGGCGGAAGTCGGATCGGTCGCGTAGGCGAGCTCGTAGGCGGTCGCGATGTCCGCCGCCTCGGCCACGCCGCACGGGTTCGCGTGCTTGACGATCACGCAGGCGTTGCCCTCGAACTGGCGCACGCATTCCCAGGCCGCGTCGGCGTCGGCGAGGTTGTTGTAGGAGAGTTCCTTGCCCTGCAGCTGGGTGAACGTCGCCAGCGTGCCCGGCACCGGCCAGAGGTCGCGGTAGAACGCGCCCTGCTGGTGCGGGTTCTCGCCGTAGCGCAGGTCCATCACCTTCACGAAGCTGCCGTTGCTCTGCTGCGGGAAGGTCGAGCGCTTGGCGCGGCCGTCGTCACCGACCGCGGTGATCGAGGACAGGTAATCGCTGATGCGCGCGTCGTACTGCGAAACGCGGTTGAACGCGGCGACCGACAGCGAGAAGCGCGTGGCGCCGGACAGCGCGCCGTCGTTCGAATCGAGCTCGGCGACGATCGCGTCGTACTGCGCCGAATCGGTCGCCACCGCCACGCGCGCGAAGTTCTTCGCCGCCGAGCGCAGCATCGCGGGGCCGCCGATGTCGATGTTCTCGACGATCTCGTCCATGGTGCTCGCCGGATCGGCCGAAACCTTCTCGAACGGATAGAGGTTCAACACCAGCAGGTCGATCGCGCCGATGCCGTGCTCGGCCATCACCGCGTCATCCGTGCCCGCGCGGCCGAGCAGGCCGCCGTGCACGATCGGGTGCAGCGTCTTGACGCGCCCGTCCATCATCTCGGGAAAGCCGGTGAGCTCGCTGACGTCGCGCACCGCAAGGCCCGCATCGCGCAGCGCCTTCGCGGTGCCGCCGGTGGAGACGAGCTCGACGCGGTGGCGCGCGAGCGCCTGCGCCAGCGGCACGAGGCCGGTCTTGTCGGAGACGGACAGCAGGGCACGGCGGAGCTTCACCGACGGGCCGTTCAGGGCAGCGGTCATGGCGGGCGAGGAGGCGTGGGAGAAGCGCGAATTATACCGGCGCGCTGCAGGCGGCCTTTCCGCGCGACGCGCGATCAGCCCTGCGCCAGCCCGTATTCGCGCAGCTTCTTGCGCAGCGTCGCGCGATGGATGCCCAGCAGCTGCGCGGCGCGGCTCTGGTTGCCGTCGCAGTGGCGCAGCACTTCCTGGAACAGCGGGATCTCGAGCTCGCGCAGCGCGATCTCGTACAGCTCGCTGGTGTCGCAGCCGCCGAGGTCGCCGAGGAAGCGCCGGATCGACACCGCCACGTGGTCGCGCAGCGGAACGCGCGCCGGGCGGATGTCGGTGATGTTGGAGGTGACGTCGGACGCGGCGGCGCTCATGGTGTCGTTCTTGCCCACGGTCCGGTGCGGGCGGACGGGGAGTCTAGCCGGTCGACGTCGCGCGCGGCCCGGCGACGCGACGCACCGGCGTGGCTGCGGACGAACGGCGTTACTGCAGCTGGAAGTCGTAGGCCTCGACGCGGCCCACGGGCTCGCGCACGTCGAAGGCGATGTCGATGCTCTCGCCGGGCGGCACCAGTGCGTCGATGCGGCGGCCGTACTCCGCAGGGGCGAGGGCGCGCGCACCGAGCAGGCGGCCGTCGACGTCGGACAGGCTCAGCACGACTACCGGCGGCGGCTGCGGCCAGTGCGCGTCGTTGCGCACCGTGGTGCTGGCATGCAGCACGCCGCCGCGCCCGGGCGCGGGCCGCACGGTGTGGCTGAGCATCCGGTAGGCGCGCGGCTCGTGCCAGGCCGGCACCTCGCAGCCGAGCACGGTGCATACGCGCAGGACGACGGGGCGCCAGCGCGCATCGCGTGCAAGCTCGACACGTTGCGCGAGCACGAGTTGCAGCGCGAGCAGGAGCGCCAGCAGCAGGAGTGCCAACGCCCAGGGCCAGCGGCGGCCGCCTTCGCGCGACACGTTCTCGCGGCGGCGCGCGAAGCTCGGGCCGTCGTGGCGCGGCTCGCGCTGCGCTTCCGGTTCGGGAATCCCGGTGGCGGGGCCGGCATCGATATCGCTCGGTGCCGACAAGGGCGACATCGGCATTGCAGCCACCGGCGGCGCGGCGTCGCTTGCGTCGTATGCATCCGTGGCGACAGGCGCCCGCTCGGCTTCGATACGTGGTTCGACGACCGGAGACGCCGGCGCCTCGTCGCGTGGCAGGTCGCGGCGGCGACGGCGTGGCGTGTCGTCCGCCGGCTCGAGCACCTCGCCGTCCAGTAGCAGCGCGCTGCCGCAACGCGGGCAGCGCTGGCTGGCCTCGCGACCGGCGATCAGGGCGACCAGGAAGCCGCAGTTGGGGCAGGGCTTGAACATGCGGCTATTCCACCACGCCAAGCGGCGGGAATGCGACGTGGTTCACAGGGCTCCGCGCATCGGGCAGGCCGGCGCCGCCATCATGCCGCGCGGCCTGCCGGGCACTGGTCAGCGCCGGCGGCCGCTCACGCGCACCCAGTCCTCGATGCGTTCGACCTGCACGTCGTCCAACGCGTCGGCATAGGCGGCGATGACGTCGTCCTCCTGCCCGGCCAGGATGCCGGACATCGCGAGCACCGCGCCCGGCGCGCAACGCGCCACGATCACGTCGCGCAGGTCGATCAGCGCGGTAGCGAGGATGTTGGCGACGACGACCAGATAGGTCGCGGCCGGCTCGTCCTGCGGCAGGTACACGGCGAGGCGATCGCCCACGCCGTTGCGCTCGGCGTTGTCGAGCGTGGCGGTGACCGCCTGCGGATCGTTGTCGACGCCGACCGCGTCGGCCGCGCCGAGCTTCAGCGCGGCGAGCGCGAGGATGCCGGAGCCGCAGCCGAAATCGAGCACGCGCGCGCCGTCCAGCACGCCGTCGTTCGCCAGCGCGTCGAGCCACTGCAGGCAGAGCGCGGTGGTCGGATGCGTGCCGCTGCCGAAGGCGAGGCCGGGATCGAGGCGCACCACCGCCGCGTCCGGCGCATCAGCGCCCTCGGGCAGTTCGTGGTTCCACGGCACGATCCACGTACGCGCACCGAATTTCAGCGGCTCGTACTGGTCCATCCACGCGCGTTCCCAGTCCTGGTCCTCGACGTCGCGGAACGAGGCGCGCGACCAGTCGAGCCCTTCGTCCGTCGCGTGCAGCGCCAGCATGAGCCCGTCGCGCGGCGTACCGGCTTCGAACAGCGCGGTCAGCACCATTTCGCCCCACAGCGGCTGCTCGCCGACCCCGGGCTCGAAGATGGCCTGCTCGTCGGGCGCATCGGCATGCGCGTCCACCAGCGTCACCGCGAGCGCGCCGACGTCCTCGAGCGCGCGCTCGTAACGTGGCTGCTGCTGTTCGGTACAGGGCAGCGAGAGTTCGAGGAAGGGCATGCGCGGCTTACTTGCCGACCAGCTGCACGGCGTCGACTTCCTTGTAGCCCGACTTCACGTTGTTGGCGAAGGTGAGCTTGACCGACTTCACCGGATACGGCGTGGCGTCGAACGTGCGCACGAACCAGGTGCGCGGGCCGCGCTCGTCTTCCTTGGTATCGCTCACGCCGCTCCACACCGTGTGCGCGGCGCCGTCGGTGCCGATCAGCTCGACCTTCGCGATCGATTCGACGGCGTCGTCGTTCAACACCGCGCGCACCGCCGTGGCGGACACCGGGCGCTCGTAGTCGAGCTGCAGCCAGTCGAAGCCGATGTCCTGCTGGTTGTTGGTCCAGGTCTTGCCGTTGACCGCGCCGGTGGTCTGCCACGGCGTGTTCTGGTCCTGCGAATCGGCCGGCGCTTCGTTAGCCTCACCGAACGACGTGCTGGCCTTCGCCGACACCGCCCACTGCGCATTGGCATCGTTGATGTAGCCGTCTTCCATCGTCGCGTAGTCGAGCCTGGCCTTGGCCTCGTCGGTCGGCGCGCTCGCGTTGTCGGCCGGCGCGGGCGTGGCGGGCGCGGGCTGCGCGGCGGGCGCCGCGTCGGCGGCGGGTGTGGCGGTGTCGGCCTGCGCGTCGTCGTGCTTCTTGCAGCCGGCGAGGGCGGCGGTGAGCAGCAGGGCGGAGGCGAGGACAGTTCCCTTGTTCATTGCGTCGATCCGATGGTTGGAAGGTTGGAGGATAGGCCGCGGTTCGCGCGGCGGTGGCATGGGTCAGACGATCGAGATCGCCTTCTCCTTCTGCTCCTTGAGCCGCTTCTCGAGGTAATGGATGTTCTGACCGCCCTGCTGGAAGCCGGCGTCGCCGAGGATGCGCTGCTGCAGCGGGATGTTCGTCTTGATGCCGTCGACGACCATCTCGTTCAGCGCCACGCGCATGCGCGCGATCGCGATCTCGCGCGTGGGGCCGTGCACGATGAGCTTGCCGATCATCGAGTCGTAGTTCGGCGGCACGCGATAGCCCTCGTAGATGTGGCTGTCGACGCGCACGCCCGGGCCGCCCGGCGCATGGAAATGCTGGATCAGGCCGGGGCAGGGCATGAAGGTCTCGGGATCTTCCGCGTTGATGCGGCATTCGATCGCGTGGCCTTCGAGGACGATGTCCTCCTGCTTCAGGCGCAGCTTCTCGCCGGCGGCGATGCGCAGCTGCTCGGTCACCAGGTCGATGCCGGTGACCAGCTCGGTCACCGGGTGCTCGACCTGGATGCGGGTGTTCATTTCGATGAAATAGAACCGCCCGTTCTCGAACAGGAATTCGAACGTGCCCGCGCCGCGGTAGCCGATGCGGATGCAGGCTTCGACGCAGACCTTGCCGATCTCCGCGCGCAGCTCCGGCGTGATGCCCGGCGCCGGCGCTTCCTCGACCACCTTCTGGTGGCGGCGCTGCATCGAGCAGTCGCGCTCGCCGAGGTGGATGGCATTGCCCTGGCCGTCGGCGAGCACCTGGATCTCCACGTGGCGCGGGTTCTCCAGGAACTTCTCCATGTAGACCATGTCGTTGCCGAACGCGGCCTTGGCTTCCTGCTTGGTCGTCTGGATCGCGGCGACGAGCGCGGCCTCGGTATGCACCACGCGCATGCCGCGGCCACCACCACCGCCGGCGGCCTTCACGATCACCGGATAGCCGATCTCGCGCGCGATCTTGACGTTCTCGGCCGCGTCGTCGCCCAGCGGGCCGCCGCTGCCGGGCACGCAGGGCACGCCCGCGGCCTTCATCGCGCGGATGGCTTCGACCTTGTCGCCCATCAGGCGGATCGTGTCGGCCTTGGGGCCGATGAAGATGAAGCCCGACTGCTCGACGCGCTCGGCGAAGTCCGCGTTCTCGCTGAGGAAGCCGTAGCCGGGATGGATGGCCTGCGCGTCGGTGACCTCGGCGGCGGCGATGATCTGCGCCATGTTGAGGTAGCTCTGGGCAGACGGCGCCGGGCCGATGCAGACGGATTCGTCGGCCATCGCCACGTGCTTGAGGTTGCGGTCGACAGTGGAATGCACGGCGACCGTGCGGATGCCGAGCGCGTGGCACGCGCGCAGGATGCGCAGCGCGATTTCGCCCCGGTTTGCGATTACGACTTTGTCGAGCATGGAAGAGTCCAGTGCGTCTGGGAGAGTGGGAACGTCCGGCCCTTCGGCCGCACGGCCGAAGGGCGTTCGCAGGCCGGCGGCAGTGCCGCCGGAAAGCTCCTGCTCACCCAATCACAAACAGCGGCTGGTCGAACTCGATCGGCTGGCCGTTCTCGACGAGCACCTTGAGCACGGTGCCGGAGACGTCGGCTTCGATCGGGTTGAACATCTTCATCGCCTCGATGATCGCGAGCGTCTCGCCGGCCTTCACCGACTGACCGACGCTGACGAATGCCGGCTTGTCCGGCGAGGGCGAGGCGTAGAACGTGCCGACCATCGGCGCGCGCACCACGTGGCCGTCGGGCAGGTCGACGCCGGCCTTGGCGCTGCCGCCGGTGGCGGCCTCGACCGGGCTGGCCATCGGCATCGGCGCGGCCTGCTGCTGCGGGGCCTGCATCGGCTGCGGCGCATAGGCGAACTCGACCGGGCGCGACGTCGTGCGCGCCAGACGCACCGTTTCCTCGCCTTCCTTGATCTCGATTTCCGAAAGGTTGCTCGCCTCGAGCAGGTCGATCAGCTTCTTGATTTTCCGCAGGTCCATGTCGGGCCTCGTGGTGGGATACGGGTTCGATCGCGGCGGGATCGCCGTCGATCTCGGTGGATCAGGAACGGTTGGCTTGCGCCGCGGCGCGCTTGTCCAGCCAGATCAGCGCGGCGTCCATCGCGAACCGGTAGCTGTCGGCGCCGAAGCCGGCGATGACGCCCATCGCGACGTCGCTGAAGTAGCTGTGCTTGCGGAACGGCTCGCGCGCATGCGGGTTGGACAGGTGCACTTCGATGAAGGGCAGGTCGACCGCCGCGATGGCGTCGCGCAGGGCCACGCTGGTATGCGTGAACCCGGCGGGATTGATGATCAGGAACGCGGTGCCGTCGGTACGCGCGGCATGCAGGCGGTCGATGAGCTCGTGCTCGGCGTTCGACTGCATCGAGTCCAGCGTGTGCCCGTGCGATTCGGCGTCGAGCTTGAGCGCGCGATCGATGGCGGCCAGCGAGGTCCTGCCGTAGATGCCCGGCTCCCGCTCGCCGAGCAGGTTGAGGTTCGGGCCATGCAGGACCAGCAGCTTCGCCATGGCGGCAGTTCCGACGTCGAGGCCGGGCAGTCTGCGCCCTGCTGGAAAGGCTGTCCAGACGTTCGCTACCGTATCGCCGACGTTGGGCGAAATTTCAATCGCGCGTTGGGCGCGCCTCGCGGGCCCAGCCGTCGAGGTCGTCGGGCTCCAAGGGGCCCGCCCACTGCTTCAGGATGCGGCCGTCGGTGCCGACCAGCACGCTGTAGGGCAGCACGCCACGGGCATTGCCGAGGCGCACGCTGGAATCGGCCGGGCCCGGGCTGTCGACGAGTACCGTGTAGCCGACGGGGCGCGCGTCGAGAAAACTGCGCACGGCGTCGGCCTCGTCCAGCGCGATGCCGACCACTTGCACGCCGTTCGCGCCCTGTCGGCGCGCGAAGGCATCGAGCGCCGGCATTTCCTCGAGGCAGGGGCGGCACCAGCTGGCCCAGAAGTTCACCAGCAGCGGCCGGCCGGCGGCAAGGTCGGCCAGATGCCGGGTTTCTCCGTCCAGGGTGGGCAGCGCGATCGCGGGCAGCCGCTCGCCGACGCGCGCGACCGGACCGGCGGCGTCGGTCGGTCCCGCCTGCAGGATCGCCTGGCCGAGGCGGGTGCGGGCGAGCCAGCTGCGGTCGACCGCGAGGCTCGCCGCCACGCCGAGCAACCCGGCGACGACCGCCACCGCAACCACGGTGCGCGTCCTCATTTCGCGGCGGCCCGCAGCGCGTCGGCGGTGATCGACGGCGTGAGCAGCGTGGGCAGCACCATCGGCTCGCCGCGGCGCGGATACACGACGTAGAGCGGCACGCCGACCGCACCGTGGCGCTGCAGGAAGGCGGTCAGGCCCGGGTCGACATCGGTGTAGTCGCCGACCATGTAGATCGCATCGGCCGCGCGCAGCGCCTCGCCGAATCCGGGCCGGCCGAGCACGGTGCGCTCGTTCGCCTTGCAGCTCACGCACCAGTCGGCGGTGATGTTGACGAAGACCACCCGGCCTTCGCCGCGCAATCGGGCGAGGCGCGCCTCGTCGAAGGACACCTGCTCGGTGGCGTGGCTCGACGTCGTCGCGGCCGCGCGCGGCAGGCGATGCACGGTCACGAGCGAGGCGCCGACGCCGGCGAGCCCGATCACCAGCGCGACCACGCCCCAGGCGCGCTGACGATCGCGCGTGCGCGTCCAGGCCCAGGCAGCGAAGGCAACGGCGACGGCGGCGGCGAGCGTCCAGGCGATCGCGTCCGGGCCCCGCTGGCGGCCCAGCACCCACACCAGCCATGCGGCGGTGAGGTAGAGCGGGAACGCGAGCGCCTGCTTCAGCGTCTCCATCCACATGCCCGGGCGCGGCAGCATCGCGGCAAGCCCGGGCAGCAGGCCGATCAGGATGAAGGGCAGTGCGAGGCCGACGCCGAGCGCGACGAATACCGCCAGCGCCAGTGGCGTCGGCGCGAGGAAGGCCCAGGCGAGCGCTGCGCCCATGAAGGGCGCGGTGCAGGGCGTGGCGACGATCACCGCCAGCACGCCGGTGAAGAAGTCGCCGGCGATGCCCCTGCGTTGGGTGAGGCCGTGGCCCGCGCCGGTCCAGCGACCACCCGCGTACCACAGGCCCGACAGGCTCAGGCCCAGCGCGAACATCAGCAGCGCGAGCGCAGCGACGACCACCGGCTCCTGCAGCTGGAAGCCCCAGCCCAGTGCGCGGCCCGCGTGCCGCAGCGCGAGCGCCAAGCCGCCCAGCAGCAGGAAGCTCAGCACCACGCCCGCGGTGTAGCCCAGTGCATGGCGGCGCGCGACGCTGGGCGCGCCGGACTCCGCCAGCGACAGCGCCTTGAGCGAGAGCACCGGCAGCACGCAGGGCATCAGGTTGAGGACGAGGCCGCCCAGCAGGGCCAGCAGCAGCGCCGACAGCGCGCCGCCGGGCGCGATCGCGCGGCCGGCGGGCGGGCCTTCGCGCGGCACGGCGGCGGCGGGCGGCGGGGTCCTGCCATCGTTCGTCGAGGAAGCCGTCGCCGCGGCTTCGACCGGTGCTTCGGGCGACGCGGTGGGCGTCGTCGGCGGTACCGTCGTGGCCGACGGCGTCGAAATCACTGCGGCTGCGGTCGCGGCCGGGAGGTCCAGCGTGACGCTGCGCTCCATCGGCGGATAGCAGATGCCGTCGGTCTGGCAGCCTTGGAAACGCGCGATGAGCGTCAGCTTCCGCGCCGCACCCGCGTCACGCGTGATCGGCAGCACGAGATCGACCGGGTCGAAGTACACGGCTACATCGCCGAAATGCTCGTCGCGATGCGCGCGCGCCTGCGGCCAGCGTGGCTTGCCGAGCGCGAAGCCCGCGCGCCGCGACGCGTCGTCGAGCCGGAACGTGCTGCGGTCGCGGTAGAGGTAGTAGCCCGGCGCGACGGCGAAGCGCGCCAGCACCGAACGCGCGTCGCCGGCGATCGCCTCGAAGCGGAACGCGTCGTCGGCCGGCAGCGGCGCGGCGTCCATGCCAGCCGCGGCGCCGCGGGCGCGGGCGAACGGCGACAGCGCGGTCGCGGGCGCCGGCTCGGCCTCGGGCAGCGCGACGCTGATGCGGCGCGTCTGCGGCGGATAGCAGACCCCGGCGTCGGCGCAGCCCTGGTACTTGACCGTCAGCACCGTGCGCGCAGCGCGAACGGTGCCGGGCAGCCGGCCGACCAGCTCGCCGCGGTAGGTCTCGACGTCGCCGAAGAACTCGTCGCGATGCGCGTCGCCGCGCGGCAACTGCAGCGGCTCGGCGTCGAAGCCCGCATCAGCCTGCACGGAGGTCCGATGGCGATAGAGGTAGTAGCCCTTGGCGATCGTCCAGCGCACCTCGATCGCGCCATCCGCGTAACGCGCGCTGGGCACGAACACCTGGTCGACAGGCGGCAGCTGGTCGGGGGTGATGGCATGGACCGAGGGGGCAAGCGCAGCCAGCAGCAGCGGCGCGAGATGCCGCACGAGGCGGCGCAGGAAGTCAGGCATCGTCACGGCTCTGGGCGATCACCCAGTCGAGGTAGTCGGGCGTGCCATCGCGCGCGTCGAGCGCGAGCAGTTCGGGCACGTCGTAGGGATGTAGCGCACGCACGCGCTCGAACACCGCGGCGGTGCGATCGGCGGCCGTCTTGATCAGCAGAAGAATCTCCCCGGCGTGCTCGACGCGGCCCTGCCAGCGGTAGGTCGAGCGCAGCCCGGGAAGCTGCTGCACGCAGGCCGCCAGGCGTTCGCCGACGAGCGCGGTCGCGATGCGCTCGGCCGTCGTCGCGTCGGGGCAGGTGCAATGGATGACGACGGCGGCCATGGCCCGATTCTACCGGCCGCGCCGCCGCGGGCCCCGTCGGGCGTGGCCGCATCGGCGGCACGCTGAGACGTGCGTATGGCGATGCGCCTCAGTCCCGCGGCTTGCGGCTGCGGCCGCGCCCGGTGCGCAGCTCGGCCATCTGCTCCATCAGCTCCACCAGCGGAGCCTGGCTGCGCGCCGGAAGCGTGCGGAAGGCGGCGAGCATGCGCAGCTCGAGCGGCTCGTCGACCATCGTGGCGTCGACCGCCGCCACGCCGTCGAGCGCATCGTCCGGCGACAGCGCCATGCGGCCGCGTCCCGTGGCCAGCCATTCGAACTGTACCCCGGTGACCGTGGCGACCCGCCGCAGGTTGGACATGCTGGGGCTCTTGCCCTGCACGGCCTCCCAGTGGCTGACGGCGCTTCGCTGCACCCCCACGGCCTCGGCGAGGGCGGTCTGGGAGAGCGCGGCATGGCGGCGGGCGAGCCGGATTCGCTGCTGAGAGTTCATGGAGTGACGCTCCGCGTCAGTTCAAGCCCCTGAACAGGGCGGGGGATACCGAAGCTCACAATGCTACCGATAACCGCGGAAGGATGTCCGTTTCAGGTCACCATTCGTGATGGCATGCGACGAAATGCGGAAATGAAAACGTTTGCAGATTTGGCCGGTTTCGATGCGCTACCGGAATCGGTCGCCCACGGCCGCTTACGGCCTCTGGCATGGGTGACACGAAGGGGCACACAATCGCCCCACGTCGACAGGGACTCGTCGATGGACATGGGGTCAGGTACTGGGGAGGCGCACCGGATCGCGCGAGCTTGGATGGCCCTCCCCGGCACCAGGGAGCGCGTTTCTTCGGGACGCGCTCTTTTTTTGCGTCCGCGAAACGCCGCCTCGCGCGCACGCGCGGCCGCGTTGCACCGTCTGCCGGCCGATCGGCCGAGCGCGGATTTTTTCTGAACACCCCTTGAAAGCCTTTGGCGGCATCCCATATCCCGCCCCGTCCGCGATGCGGGCGGGTCGCGCCCCGGGTTTGGCACTCGTGGCCAGCGACTGCTAAAATTTCCCGTCTTTCGCTGTTTTTTCAATCACTTACAATCTGCCGGAGGTTCGTGCATGAACATCAAGCCGCTCTACGACCGCGTGGTCATCAAGCGCATGGAAGAAGAAAAGGTCTCGGCCGGTGGCATCGTCATCCCGGACTCGGCGACCGAAAAGCCGATCAAGGGTGAAGTCGTCGCCGTGGGCGAGGGCAAGGCCTTCGACAACGGCAACGTGCGCGCGCCCAAGGTCAAGGTCGGCGACAAGGTGCTCTTCGGCAAGTACAGCGGCACGGAAGTGAAGCTGGACGGCACCGAGTACCTGGTGGTGAAGGAAGACGACATCTTCGCGGTCCTCGGCTGATCGCGGCCTTCCCTCGCATCACGCATCCCTTCTGATCAATTCTTTTTGAGGTAACTGCAATGGCAGCCAAGGAAATCCGCTTCGGCGAAGACGCACGCACCAAGATGCTGCGCGGCGTGAACGTGCTCGCGAACGCCGTCAAGGCCACGCTCGGCCCGAAGGGCCGCAACGTCGTGCTCGAGAAGAGCTTCGGCGCCCCGACGATCACCAAGGACGGCGTGTCCGTCGCCAAGGAGATCGAGCTCGCCGACAAGTTCGAGAACATGGGCGCGCAGATGGTGAAGGAGGTCGCGTCCAAGACCTCCGACAACGCCGGTGACGGCACCACCACCGCCACCGTGCTGGCGCAGGCGCTGATCCGCGAGGGCATGAAGGCGGTCGCCGCCGGCATGAACCCGATGGACCTCAAGCGCGGCATCGACAAGGCGGTCACCGCCGCCGTTGAAGAGCTGAAGAAGATCAGCAAGCCGTCGTCGACCTCGAAGGAGATCGCGCAGGTCGGTTCGATCTCGGCCAACTCCGACACCAACATCGGTGACCTCATCGCGCAGGCGATGGACAAGGTCGGCAAGGAAGGCGTGATCACCGTCGAGGACGGTTCGGGCCTCGAGAACGAGCTCGACGTCGTCGAGGGCATGCAGTTCGACCGCGGCTACCTCTCGCCGTACTTCATCAACAACCAGCAGTCGATGCAGGCCGAGCTGGACGACCCGTTCATCCTGCTGCACGACAAGAAGATCTCGAACGTGCGCGACCTGCTGCCCGTCCTCGAGGGCGTGGCCAAGGCCGGCAAGCCGCTGCTGATCATCGCCGAGGAAGTCGAGGGCGAGGCGCTCGCCACGCTCGTCGTCAACACGCTGCGCGGCATCGTCAAGGTCTGCGCCGTCAAGGCGCCGGGCTTCGGTGACCGTCGCAAGGCGATGCTGGAAGACATGGCCATCCTGACGGGCGGCACCGTGATCTCCGAGGAAGTCGGCCTGCAGCTCGAGAAGGCGACGATCAAGGATCTCGGCCGCGCGAAGAAGGTGCAGGTCTCGAAGGAGAACACCACCATCATCGACGGCGCGGGCGACACCGCCGGCATCGAAGGCCGCATCAAGCAGATCAAGGCGCAGATCGAGGAGACCTCTTCCGACTACGATCGCGAGAAGCTGCAGGAGCGCGTCGCCAAGCTCGCCGGCGGCGTTGCGGTGATCAAGGTCGGTGCGTCGACCGAGATCGAGATGAAGGAGAAGAAGGCGCGCGTCGAAGACGCCCTGCACGCCACGCGTGCGGCCGTCGAGGAAGGCATCGTGCCGGGCGGCGGCGTCGCCCTGCTGCGCGCGCGTGCGGCGATCGAAGGCCTCAAGGGCGTCAACGAGGACCAGAACCACGGCATCCAGATCGCCCTGCGCGCGATGGAAGCCCCGCTGCGCGAGATCGTGACCAACGCCGGCGAAGAGCCCTCCGTCATCGTCAACAAGGTGAAGGAAGGCAACGGTTCGTACGGCTACAACGCCGCCACGGGCGAGTATGTCGACATGCTGGAAGCCGGCATCCTGGATCCGACCAAGGTCACCCGCACCGCGCTGCAGAACGCCGCGTCGATCGCGGGCCTGATGATCACGACCGAGGCGATGGTCGGCGAGCTGCCGAAGAAGGACGAGCCGGCGATGCCGGGCGCGGCCGGCATGGGCGGCATGGGCGGCATGGACTTCTAAGCGCCGCTTCGACGCTGCATCGCAACAGGAAAAGCCCCGCGAAAGCGGGGCTTTTTCTTTGCCGCGACCGTTCGTCGTCGCGAGGTGGAAATGTGACCCGCGTCGCTTTTTGTGAAGCTAGGCTAAATCCGGCGCTGCGCGTCCTGTCCGCTCGGCGCTTCCGTTTCCGGCTCCAGATGCCCCCTCCCCCGAATCGTCGAGGTATGCCGTGAAAAAGTCCTCCGCCCTGGTTGTCTCCGTCCTCGCCGGCGCCTGCATGGTCGCCCTGGCCCAGGACGGCTTCGAAGTGAACTGGCTCCAGCCCATCGCGCCCGCCGCGCCGGTGGACCTGGGCGCCGCCCCGGTCGACGAGACCCCGCAGCGCTGGTTCGTCGAGCTGGCGGGCAATCCCGTCGCCGAGCGCGGCTCGGCCAATGCCCTGCGCAGCGAGAAGCAGGCGTTCCGCGATGCCGCGCGCAGCGCCGGTGTCCGCTACATCGAGAACTACGCCTTCGACCAGCTGTTCAACGGCTTCTCGATCACCGTCGCGCGCTCGCAGCTCGGCACGCTGATGCGGATCCCGGGCGTGAAGGCGATCTACCCGGTCGAGACGATCGACCTGCCCGACCAGCCGGCCGCTAGCGCGCCCGAGCTCTACACCGCGCTGTCGATGACCGGCGCGGACATCGCCGGCAGCGAGCTGGGGCTGACCGGCGCCGGCGTGCGCGTGGGCATCATGGATACGGGCATCGACATCGACCATCCCGATTTCGGCGGTGGCGGCGTCAACGGCGGCACGCCGTTCCCCAGCGCGCGCATCGCCGATGGCTGGGATTTCGTCGGCGACGCCTTCAATGCAGACCCGGCCTCGGCCGGCTACAACCCGGTGCCGGCGCCGGATGCGCGTCCTGACGACTGCAACGGCCATGGCACGCACGTCGCCGGCATCGTCGGCGCCAACGGCAAGGTCAAGGGCGTCGCGCCGAAGGTCACCTTCAATGCCTACCGCGTGTTCGGCTGCGAGGGCTCGACCACGTCGGACATCATGCTCGCCGCGATGGAGCGCGCGCTGCTCGACCGCGTCGACGTGCTCAACATGAGCATCGGCGCCTCGTTCCAGTGGCCCGAATACCCGACCGCCAAGGCGGCCACGCGCCTGGTCGACCGTGGCGTCGTGGTGGTGGCCTCGGCCGGCAACAGCGGCACCTCGGGCCTGTACGCTGTGAGCGCGCCGAGCCTCGGTGAGAAGGTCATCAGCGTCGCGTCCTACGACAACATCGGCATCGCGCAGGCGGCGTTCGCAGTCTCGCCCGACGCGCGCAAGATCGGCTTCAACCCCGCCACCGGCGCGCCGCCGCCGCCGGCCTCCGGCACCGCGCTGCTGGCCCGCACCGGCACCGCGACCTCGACCGCGGACGCGTGCAGCCCGCTGCCCGCCAACAGCCTGGCCGGCAAGGTCGCTCTTATCCGTCGCGGTTCCTGCGGCTTCTACGACAAGGCCCGCAATGCGGAAGCCGCCGGCGCGATCGGCGTCGTCCTGTACAACAACGTCGCGGGCGTGCTGAACCCGACGGTCGCCGGCACGCCGTCGGTCAACATCCCGACGGTGGGCATCAACGACGTCGACGGCGTGCTGCTCGACGGCCGCATCGCCGCCGGCCCGACGCAGATCACCTGGGGCGACTTCCACGCCTCCCAGCCGAACCCGACGGGCGACCTGATCTCGTCGTTCTCGTCCTGGGGCACGTCGCCCGACCTGCAGCTCAAGCCGGACATCGGCGCGCCGGGCGGCTCGATCTACTCCACCTACCCGCTGGAGGCGGGCGGTTACGGCTCGCTGAGCGGCACGTCGATGGCGTCGCCGCACGTGGCCGGTGCGGCCGCGCTGCTGCTGCAGTACGCCCCGCGGACCCCGGCGCCGAAGGTGGCGGCGATCCTGCAGAACACCGCGGTGCCTAAGGCGTGGTCCGGTAATCCGGGCCTGGGCTTCCTGGACTCGGTGCACCGGCAGGGCGCCGGCATGATGCGCATCGACAAAGCCGTCGTCGCCGCCACGCGCGTGCAGCCGGGCAAGCTGTCGCTCGGCGAGAACCAGGGCGCCACATCGCAGGTGCGCTCGCTGCAGATCGAGAACACCGGCAACAAGCCGGTGACCTACGCACTGTCGTACACGGCCGCGATCGGGACCGGCGCCGGTACCTTCGCCCTCAGCTACTTCTCGGGCGGCAGCGCGGTGACGTTCCCATCGCCGACGATCACCGTGGCGCCACGCAGCACCGCAACGCTCAACGCCACGATCCTCTCCGCCACTGCGCCCGCGGGAGGGCTCTACGGCGGCTACATCGTCATGACTCCGAACGACGGCAGCCCGACGCTGCGCGTGCCGTACTCGGGCTACATCGGCGACTACCAGGCCAAGCAGGTGCTGGTGCCGACGGCGAACGGGTTCCCGTGGCTGGCCAAGCTGTCCGGCAACAGCTACACCCGCCAGGCGGCCGGTGCGACGTATTCGATGGCCGGCGACGACGTGCCGTTCTTCCTGATCCACTTCGAGCACCAGTCCCGCATCGTGCAGATGACCGTGCGCGACGCGACGACCGGCCGAGACTGGTACACGGCCTTCGAAACCGAGTACTTCGGTCGCAATTCCTCGGCGACGGGCTTCTACGCCTTCAGCTGGGACGGCACCACGCTGCAGGGCCGCCACCGCGTGCACACCGTGCCGGACGGCAAGTACATCGTGACGCTCAAGGTGCTCAAGGCGCTGGGCGACGAGTCCAACCCGGCGCACTGGGAGACCTGGAACTCGCCGGTCATCACGATCCAGCGCTGATCGCCGATGGATGGGGCGGCTAGGGACGGCCGCCCTGAACCGTAAAGGTTTTGCTGCATTGCAGCGTGCATTCCCCGTCACGCATCTTTAACGATAGACCTGCACCCGACGTGGGGGAGGGAGCAAAGGCCCGCTGCCAGCGATGACAGCGGGCTTTTTTTCGTCCCGGAAGCGGCCTTGCCGCGTGCCAGAATCCCCGCATGACCGCATCGATCGCGGCCGCGGCAGCGGTCGAAGCCCTCGTCGAACGTGCCCTCCAGCGGCTCGATCCGCCCACGCAGGCGCACGACCGCGTGGCCGCGGTGGCGCGCGCCAGCGATTTCGCAGTCGACACGCTCTCGCGCGATCCCGACCTGCTGGCGCGCCTGCTGGACGACGATGGCGCCACGCCGACGCCCGAGCCGCGGCTCGATCCCGACCTGCCCGGCGACTGGCCCGTGCGCCTGCGTCGCTATCGCGTGGCCGAGTCGACGCGGCTGATCTGGCGCGACGTGCACGGCCTCGACGGCGTCGAGGCGACCCTGGCCGGCAGCACGCGGCTGGCCGAGCGCTGCCTCGCGCTCGCGCTGGAGGTGCTGGAAGCGCAGTTCGTCGCGCGGCATGGCCAGGTGCGCGATCCCGACGGCCGCGTGCAGCGGCTGGTGGTGTTCGGCCTCGGCAAGCTCGGCGGCGGCGAACTCAACTTCAGTTCCGATGTCGACCTCGTCTACGCGTACGAGGCCGCGGGCGAGTCCGACGGCGCGCGGCCGCTGGACGCCGAAGGCTACTTCACCCGCCTCGGCCAGCAGCTCGCGAAGCTGCTCGACGAAGTCACCGTCGACGGCTTCTGCCATCGCGTCGACCTGCGCCTGCGCCCGTTCGGGACCGCGGGGCGGCTCGCGTGGTCGTTCGGTGCGCTCGAGCAGTACTTCCAGCGCGAGGGCCGCGACTGGGAACGCTATGCCTGGCAGAAGGCGCGGCCGGTCGCCGGCGACATCGAGGCCGGCGAGCGTTTCCTCGACGCGCTCAGGCCGTTCGTCTACCGGCGCTATCTCGACTTCGGCGCGCTCGACGGCTTACGCACGATGAAGGCCTCGATCGCCGCCGAAGTCGCGCGTCGCGAACTCGTCGACGACATCAAGCGCGGGCCCGGCGGTATCCGCGAAATCGAATTTCTCGTGCAGGCGCTGCAGCTGATCCGCGGCGGCCGCGAGCCCGCGCTGCGCGAGCGCCGCCTGCTGCCGGCGCTGCGTGCGCTGGTCGAGGCCGGCCATATCGATGCGCACACCGGCGACGCGCTCGCCGAGGCCTACCGTTTCCTGCGCCGCGTCGAGAACCGGCTGCAGATGCTGCGCGACGCACAGACGCATGCGCTGCCGGACGACGAGGTCGCTCGGCATCGCATCGCGACCGGCCTCGGCTATGCCGACTGGACGGCCTTCCTGCCCGCGCTGGAGGCCGTGCGCTCGCGCGTGAGCGCCGAGTTCGGCGCGCTGCTGGCACCGCGCGAGCGCGATGCCGCGCCCGGTGCGCTGGCCGCCTACTGGGGCGCGCTGCCGCAGGCCGGCGAGGCCGACGTGCTGGCCGGCGCGGGATTCGCCGATGCGCTGGCCGCCGATTCGCTGCTGCGCGACTTCGCCCGTGCACCCGCGGTGCAGGCGTTGTCGGACGCGACGCGCGCGCGGCTCGATCGCGTGATGCCGGCACTGTTGGAAGCCGCGGCCTCGTCCAGCGAGCCGATGCTCGCGATGCGTCGCCTGCTCGCGCTGGTCGGCAACATCCTGCGCCGCAGCGCGTATCTCGCATTGCTCGACGAGCAGCCGGCGGCGCTTGCGCGGCTGGTCGACGTGGTCGCGCACAGCGCACTGCTGGCCGAGCGGCTCGCCGCGTACCCGCTGCTGCTCGACGAGTTGCTCGATGCACGCGTCGCCGGTGCCTTGCCGGATCGCGACGCGTTGCTGGCCGTCTGCCGCGAGGCGGTCGCCGGCATCGACGACACCGAGCAGGCGCTACGTGCGCTCAACGAGGCGCGGCAGGCGCTGAGCTTCCGCATCGCGATGGCCGTGCGCGACCGCCGCCAGCCGGCTGCGGAGAGCGCGCGCCAGCTGGCCTGGCTCGCCGATGCGGTGGTGGACGAGGTCGTGGGCCTCGCGGACCGCGAGATGGTGGCCGCGCACGGTCGCGTCGCCGGCGCGCGCTTCGTCGTGCTGGGCTACGGCAGCCTCGGCGGCGAGGAGCTCGGCTTCGGCTCCGACCTCGACCTCGTGTTCCTCTACGACGCGCCGGCCGATGCCGAATCCGACGGTGCCCGCGCTCTCGACGCGCAACGCTGGTTCGCGCGGCTCGCGCAGAAGGTGGTCGCGCTGCTGGGCGCGCCGACCGGCGCGGGGCGCCTGTTCGACGTCGACGTGCGCCTGCGTCCCGACGGCGCGAAAGGCCTGCTGGTGTCGAGCCTGGCGAGCTTCGCCGCCTACCAGCGCGAGCGTGCGTGGACATGGGAACACCAGGCGCTGGTGCGTGCGCGCTGCATCGGGGGCGACGCGACGCTGTGCGCGGACTTCGACCGCATTCGCGCCGAGGTGCTCGGCCGCGAGCGCGAACGCGCGCAGGTGATGGACGAGGTCTCGCAGATGCGCCGCCGCATGCGCGCCGAGCTCGACCGCAGCGACGCGGCCGCGTTCGACCTCAAGCAGGGCGAGGGCGGCCTGGTCGACCTGGAATTCGTGTTGCAGGCGCTCGTGCTGGCACGCAGTGCCCGTCGCGCTGCGCTGCTCGGGCCGCGCAACACGCGTGCGTTGATCGCGACGTGCGCGGAGGCGGGCGTGCTCGATACGACGGTCGCCGGTGCGCTGTCGGAAGCGCACGCGCTGATGCTCGCGCGCGGGCTGGACTGCACGCTCGATCGCCGCGCGCGCCGCGTGCCGGCCGGCGATGCCGCGGTGGACGCCGCGCGCGCGATCGTGCGCGACGTCGCCACCGCCTGCGGGCTCGCGTTCTGAGGCCCGACTGAGGGGCAGGTGTCGCGTCGGCGTGCCGAAAGAAACGTGCGGCATGGACCGCCCCTCGGCGATGCCGCTTCGACCTGCGATCAGCCGCCGATCCCGAAGCGCTCGCGCAGGAGCGCGGCCACGCGTTGAGTCTCGCGCATCGGTTCGGCGTCGAACGGGGCCAGCACGGCATCGAAGGCGCGCACGCGGCCGCGTTCGCGGAGCGCCTCGACGAAGCGCCGCGGACGCCCGTGCAACTGGCGGTCGCCGGCCACGAAGACGGGTGCGCGCGTGGCGGCGGCTTCCGAAATCATGTTCACCGAGTCGGCGGTGCAGACGATGCGGTCGGCCCAGCCGAGCAGACCGGCATAGGGATTGCGACCGTCGACCGAACCGCTCCAGACGATGCCCGGCAGGCCCTGCAGGCGTTTCTTGACGCGCACCACCATCGCGGGCGGCGTGCGTCGCGACGTCGTGGCCAGCACGCTGCCGCCCTCGCGCTCGACCACCTTGCGCACGTCGCGCAGCCAGCGGTCGAGGCGACGCATCGACATGCGCATGTCCGAGGTCGGCCCGCCGATCAGCAACGCGGTGCGCGGGCCCGGCAGCTTGCCGAGCGCCGCGAAGGCGGCGCGCGAGGCGCCGAGCCAGCCGTCCTGCACGGGATTGAGCGAGCCCAGCAGCTCGACCACGTTGGCCCCGCGCAGGCGGTCGTGCTGCGGCGCCACTACCGCATCCCAGTGCGAGCTGCGGATGCGCGGGTCGAGGATCTGCACGGCCTGCGCGCCGTGTTCGCGCAGCACGCGCGTGGCGAGCGCGGCTTGCCGGCCGCAGCCGATGGCCAGCGTGCGGGCGAGCGCGGGATCGCGCAGGCGCGCCTCGAGCTCGGCGCCGAACGCACGCTCGGCGCCGCCGATGCGGCGCGGCGCCAGCCAGCGCCAGGGCGCGCGCGGGGCCAGCACGATGTCCTGCGTCGGCAGCTTCAGCGCGTCGGCGAGCGCGCGCGCCTGCCGCAGGTTGCCGGCATGGCCGTCGGTGACGACGAGGATCTGCGAGGGAGATGAGCGTTGCACGGGTCGGATCGATCCGTTCCGGGGCCCGCCACGGGCGTTCTGCGGGCGTGACTCTACACTGCGATCCCCACACGCCGAGGAGATGTCGATGTCGCAGCCGCTGTCGCAGGAGGTGCTCGACCAGCTGTTCGTCACCGCGCGCACCCATAACCGTTTCACCGGCGAAGTGTCGGACGAGACGCTGCAGCGCCTCTACGAGCTGGTGAAGATGGGCCCGACGGCGGCCAATTCCTGCCCGGCGCGCTTCGTGTTCGTGAAGTCGCCCGAGGCCAAGCAGCGCCTCGCGCCCGCATTGGACGAGGGCAATCGCGACAAGACGCTGGCCGCGCCGGTCACCGTGATCGTCGGCTACGACCTCGCGTTCTACGACAAGCTGCCGTATCTGTTTCCGCACACCGATGCGAAGGGCTGGTTCGACGGCAAGCCCGAGGCCGACCTGCACACCATCGGCCTGCGCAACAGCTCGCTGCAGGGCGCCTACCTGATCCTCGCCGCGCGCGCGCTGGGCCTGGATACCGGCCCGATGTCCGGTTTCGACGCCGCGAAGATCGATGCCGAGTTCTTCGCCGGCACGCGCATCCGTTCCAACTTCCTCGTGAACCTCGGGGAAGGCGACGCCACCCAGATCTTCCCCCGACTGCCGCGCCTGCCGTTCGAAGAAGCCGCGCGGATCCTCTGATCCATCCACATCGCAGGAGCCTTCCATGATGATCAAGCGCATTGCCCTCGCGGCCGCACTGGCCGCCGTTTCCACCGTCGCCTTCGCCGCGCCCGTCGCCTACAAGATCGACCCGACGCATACCGACGTGGTTGCGACCTGGAGCCACATGGGCTTCTCGAACCCGAGCGCGCACTTCGGCAACGTCGACGGCACCATCGTCTACGACGCGCAGAACGTCGGCGCGTCCAAGGTCGAGGTCACCATTCCGCTGTCGGGCCTGAGCACGCATGTCGAGGGGCTCGACAAGCACATGCGAACGGCCGATCTGTTCGACGTCGCGAAGTTCCCGTCGATCACCTTCCGCAGCACCAAGGTCGAAGCGGCCGGCGACAACCGCCTGCGCGTGACCGGCGACCTCACCGTCCGCGGCGTCACCAAGCCGGCGGTGCTCGACGTCACCCTCAACAAGGTGGGCGAGCATCCGATGAAGAAGGTGCCGTCGATCGGCTTCGACGCCAGCACCACGCTCAAGCGCAGCGACTTCGGCATCGCGTACGCGGTGCCGGCCGTGAGCGACGAGATCCGCATCAGCATCACCACCGAGGCCAGCGCCGAGCGCGCCAAGGCCACGGTGCAGCCGAAGAAGAAGTAACGCCATGATCATCGAGCGCCCGGCCGATTCGCGGGGCCATGCGAGGCACGGCTGGCTGGACAGCCGCCACACGTTCTCGTTCGGCAACTACTACGACCCGCAGTGGATGGGTTTCGGGCCGCTTCGCGTGATCAACGAGGACCGCGTGGCCGGCGGCGGGGGCTTCCCGCCGCACGGCCACGCCAACATGGAAATCATCTCGATCGTCCTCGACGGCGCGCTCGCGCACGAGGACAGCGCTGGGGGCGGCGGCACCATCGCGCGCGGCGACGTGCAGTGGATGGGCGCGGGCCACGGCGTGCAGCACAGCGAGTTCAACGCGTCCAAGACCGAGCCGGTGCATTTCCTGCAGGTCTGGATCCAGCCCGACCGCGTCAACATGCCGCCAGGCTATGCGCAGCGCTCGCCACAACCCGGCGATGCCGACGGCGGCTGGGTGCTGCTGGCCTCGCCCGACGGCGCCGACGGCAGCATCGCGATCCGCCAGGACGCGCGCCTCTACCGTGCCGCGCTCGCAGCCGGTGCCGGCCTGCAGCATGCCCTCGACGTCGGCCGCCGCTACTGGCTGCAGGTCACGCGCGGCACCGTGCTGGCCGCCGACCGCGTGCTGCGCGCCGGCGACGCGCTGGGATTCGTCGACGAGGCCGACCCACTGCAGCTCGAAGCCAACGGCGAGGCCGAGGTGTTGCTGTTCGACCTGCCGCGCTGACGGGCCGTCGCGCCGCGGCTGGTAGAATCCACGGCCTCACCGCAGCGCCCATTCCGTCATGACCGACCCTACCGCTTCGAGCGCCCCGCAGAACGCCGAACAGGCCAACGCCCGCCAGCGCTACGTGGTCGGCATCAAGGACCTGCCGCTGAGCTGCCCGCTGCCGGAGATGGCGCTGTGGAACTCGCATCCGCGCGTGTTCCTGCCGATCGAGGCCGAGCGCGAGTGCCAGTGCCCGTACTGCGGCGCGCATTTCGTCCTCGAGGAGTGAGCCGCCCGCGGCCCTGAGCCCGGCATGGCTTCCCGCCCCGCGTCGACCCGCCCGCTGACCGTCGTCCAGCTGCTGCCCGCGCTGGAGTCGGGCGGTGTCGAGCGTTCGACGCTCGAGATCGCGCAGGCGCTGGCCGACGCCGGCCATCGCGCCGTGGTGGTCTCGCGCGGCGGCCGTCTGGTGTCGCGGCTGGAGGCGCTCGGCGCCACGCACGTCGAACTCGACATCGGGCGCAAGTCGCTGGGCGTACTGCGCCACGTGCGCGCGCTTCGACGCGTGCTCGCCGGCGCCGACATCGTGCACGCGCGCTCGCGGCTGCCGGCGTGGATGGGGCTGCTCGCGTTGCGTGGCATCGACGAGCCGCGACGTCCGCGCTTCGTCACCACGGTGCATGGCCTGAACTCGCCGTCGCGCTACAGCGCGGTGATGACCCGCGGCCAGCGCGTGATCTGCGTGTCGCGCACCGTGCGCGACTACGTGCTGCGGCATTACCCGTCCACCGATCCATCGAAGCTGCGCGTGATCGCCCGCGGGATCGACGCGTCGATGTTCCCGCGCACCGCGTGGCCCGACGCCGACGCGCGCGCCCGGGTCGCGGCGCAGCATCCAGCGCTCGCGGGCGACGGCCCGCTGCTGCTGCTGCCGGGCCGCGGCACGCGGCTCAAGGGCCACGGCGACGGCCTCGCGCTCCTCGCGCGGCTGCGTAGCGACGGTCTCGATGCACGTCTGTGGTTGCCGGGTGCTCGCGAAGCGGGCCGCGAGGCCTACATCATCGAGCTCGAACGCGAAGCCGCGCAGCTCGGCGTCGCCGACGCGATCGCGTTCACGCCGCCGACCGATGCGATCGCGCACGCGTATGCGGCGAGCGACCTCGTGCTGCAGCTCTCGCGCAAGCCCGAGGCCTTCGGGCGCACGGTCGTCGAGGCGTTGTCCGTCGGCCGGCCCGTGCTGGGCTGGGCGCACGGCGGCGTCGGCGAGCTGCTCGCCGACTTCGAGCCCGAGGGCGCGGTGCCGCCGTTCGACATCGAGCGCCTGCACGCCACCGCCGCCATGTTGCTCGCGCGGCCGCCACGGCTGCCGGCTAGCATTCCGCTCACGTTGCAGGCCATGCAGGAGGCGACGCTTGGCGTCTATCACGAACTCGCCGGCTGACGGCGTGCCCGAAACCGGCTGGCGCTGGGCGCCCGCGTGGGTGCTCGCGTTCGTCGCGCTGTGGCCGGCGCCCGGCTATGCCGAGGGCGTGCTGGTGCTTGGCGCACTGGTGGCGATCTGGAAGCTGCTGCGCGCGCGCTTCCGCGGCGGCATGCGGCTGCTCAGCGGGCCGGCCTGGGCGCTGACCAGCGTGATGTTCGCCGCCTACTGGACGCCCCAGCTGATCTCCGCGTTCGACGCCGTCGATCCGGCGAAGACGGTGGGCGACGTGCTCACCGACCTGCGCTACCTGCCGTTCCTGTGGCTGGTGGCGGCGTCGGTCGCCAATGCCGAAAGCCGGCGCCGCACCTTCGGCGGGCTGGGCATCATCGTCGCGATCTGGGTGGTGGACGCGCTGCTGCAGGCGGTCAGCGGCACCAGTCCGTTGTTCGCGATGATCGACAACGCCAAGCATGCGATCAGCGGACACGGCATGTGCCGCGTCGAGGACGTGCTCGCGGTCGACCGCCTCAGCGGCGTGCTCGGGCCGTGCAACCTCAAGCTGGGGCAGGTGATCGCCAGCCTGTCCCCGTTCGCGCTGTTCCTCGCCGCGCGCCGCTTCGGCGCGGCGGGCTGGCTGTTCGCGGCGGCCGCCGTCGGGCTGGTCATCGTGCTCGCCGGTTCGCGCGCGTCGTGGATCACCTTCGGCCTGGTGCTGCTGCTGTCCGGCTGGCGCCTGCTGGGCTGGAAACGCCTGCTCGGCGTGTTCGCCTTCGGCGCGGTGGCGCTGGTGGTGCTCACCTTCACCGTGCCGCAGGTGCGCGAGCGCGTGGAACGTACGCGCGTTGCGCTCGCGGGCGGCGAGCAGCACGTCGACACCGCGCTCTCCGGGCGCGGGCGAATCTGGTCCGCGGCGGTCTGCATGGTGCGCGAGCACCCGCTCAACGGCGTAGGCACGCGGCGCTTCCGCGAGAACTTCCCGGCCTGCGATCCGGCCCCGGGCGAGCCCGCGGAATGGGGCGAGGGCCCGGCGCTGCACGCCCACCAGATCGTGCTGGAGATCCTCAGCGAGACCGGCGCGATCGGCCTGCTGCTCTGGCTCGCCGGCGCCGCGCAGGCCTGGCGCGCATGGCGCTATGCCGACGCCCGCATGCGCGCGCAGGCGCGGCCGGCGATGCTGGCGCTGGTCGTCACCGTCTTCCCGCTCAACACGCATCTCGCCTTCTATTCGACGTTCTGGGGCGGGTTGACGCTGATGCTGTGCGCGCTCTACGCCGGCAGCCTGCTCGCGAACGATCGTGAGCCCACGGGAGCTTCGGCATGACGTCGCCGAGCCCCACCTCGGCAGGCGAACGCCCGCGCGGTGCGAAGCACTGGCCGATGCTGGCCGGTGTCGCCCTGCTCGAAGGTGCCGCGCGACTGCCCTGGGGCCTGCAGCGCGTGCTGGGCCGCGCGCTCGGTGGCGTCGCCTATGCGCTGGCGTCCTCGCGTCGTCATGCGGCGCGCGTGAACCTGCGCCTGTGCCTGCCGGAAATGGACGAGGCGGCGCGCACGCGGCTGCTGCGCGAGTCGTTCCGCGACTTCGGCATCGGCCTGTTCGAATTCGCGCGGGCGTGGTGGGGCGAGGTGGCGCCGATGCGCCGCGACGTCGTCATCGAAGGCCTCGAACACCTGAAGGAACTGCAGGCGCAGGGCCGCGGCGTGCTGATGGTGTCGGGCCATTTCATGACCCTGGAAATGTGCGGCCGCCTGCTCTGCGACCACGTGCCGCTGGCCGGCATGTACCGCCGTTACCGCAACCCGGTGATGGAATGGGCGGTCAAGCGCGGGCGCCTGCGCTATGCCGCGGCGATGTTCGCCAACGACGAGATCCGCCCGGCGATGCGCCACCTCAAGCAGGGCGGCTTCCTCTGGTACGCGCCGGACCAGGACATGCGCGGCAAGGAAACCGTGTTCGCGCCGTTCTTCGGCGTGCCGGCGGCGACGATCACCGCGACGCACCAGTTCGCGCGCCTCACCGGCTGCGCGGTGGTGCCGTTCTTCCATCGCCGCGAGGGCGATCGCTACGTATTGCGCATCGCGCCGCCGCTGGAGGATTTCCCGTCGAAGGACGCGGTGGCCGACAGCGCGCGCGTCAACGCCGCGATCGAGGCCATGGTGCGCGAGGCGCCGTCGCAGTACCTGTGGATCCACCGGCGCTTCAAGCGCCGCCCCGACGGCGCGGCGCCGCCCTACTGATGCCCGACGCCGCCCGCGATCGCCTGGAGCCCGTGCTGCGCGCGCTGTACTCGCTCGTGCTTTACGTGCTCACGCCGATCACCGTCTACCACCTAATCTGGCGCGGCTTCCGCCAGGCCGCGTATTTCGAGCGCTGGCGCGAGCGCTACGCCGGCTTCGGCCCGCCGCGCGAGGGCCGCGTGCTGTGGGTGCACGCGGTGTCGGTGGGCGAGGTCAACGCCGCGATCCCGCTGGTCGACGCGTTGCTCAAGCGCCGCCCCGACCTGCGCCTGCTGGTCACCACCATTACACCGACGGGCTCGGCGCGCGTGCGCAGCCTGTGGGGCGACCGCGTCGAGCACGTCTACCTGCCGTACGACCTGCCGGGCGCGGTGTCGCGCTTCCTGCGGCATTTCCGTCCGTACGCGGCGCTGATCATGGAGACCGAGTTGTGGCCCAACCTGCTGTTCGGCTGCCGCGACCACGGCGTTCCGGTCTACGTGCTCAACGCGCGGCTGTCGGCGCGCTCGCTGCGCGGCTACCGCGTACTGGCGGCGCTGGTGGGTCGCGCGCTGCGCACTGTTCGCGGCGTGGGCGCGCAATCGCATGCCGATGCGCGGCGCTTCGTGCGCCTTGGCGCCGAGGCCGCGCGCGTGCACGAGACCGGCAACCTCAAGTACGACCTCACCCTACCGCCGTCGGTCGAGGCCTTCGGCCGCGACTGCCGCGCGCATCGTGCCGGGCGGCTCGCGTGGATCGCGGCGAGCACGCACGTGGAGGAGGAAGCCGCGGTGCTGGCCATCCACCGCCGCCTGCGCGAACGCTGGCCCGACCTGCTGCTGATGTGGGCGCCGCGACATCCGGAGCGCTTCCGCGCCGCCTGTGAGCAGGCAACGGCCTCCGGTTTCCGCGTACGTCGCCGTTCTGAAGCCGAATGGCCGACGGCCGACTGCGAGGTGTTCATCGTCGACACGCTCGGCGAGCTGCTGAACTTCTACGCCTGCGCCGACGTCGCCTTCGTCGGCGGTTCGCTGCAGGACGTCGGCGGGCACAACCTGTTGGAGCCTGCAGCCACGCGCACGCCCATCGTCACCGGCCCGCACCTGCACAACTTCGCCGACATCTCGCAGCGCCTGGCGTCGGCGGGCGCACTGCGCATCGCACAGGACGAGACGGGCGTCGCGCGTGAGCTCGAAGCGCTGCTGGATGACGCAATGGCGCGCAAGGCGATGGCGGAGGCCGGCCACGCACTGGTCGAAGCCGGACGCGGCGCGCTGGAGCGCACGCTGGCGCTGATCGCATGGGACCTGCCGCCGCAGGCCTGAGCCCGGCACGGCCGCAAATGCAGGACTGCGATTTCGCAGCCGTCGGCCAAGCGGTTCGGCAAAAGGCGGGAACGCCGATCGTGATTCAAACGGCGAACGACGAACGGCGAACGGCGAACGGCGGAAGCGCGGATAGCTGGTCGCCAATCGCCACCGACCAATAGCCAACAGCCACTAGCCAATAGCCAATAGCGAATTACGGATTGCACCCGGGACTTCGATGACCGCGAAACGCGGGCGGCGACATGATCCGCGGCTTCGAGAGCGCCCGCCTCGCCGCCGCGACTACACGCAGTGCGTGGAACCCGCCACGCATGCGTCAAGCCGCGGAAACGCGCGCACGCCGAAAATAAAGAAGGGCCGTCGTTGCCGACGGCCCTTCGGTCTTTCGCTGCGAGCCGCTTATTACGGCGTCGGCGCGTTCGCCGTCAGCAGGCGGTTCACGTCCTGCACGTCCTCGGCATCGAGCGTGCCTGCGGCCTGCTCGAGGTCGAGGCGCGACTGCAGGAAGTTGTAGCGGGCTTCCGCATACGCACGCTGCGCGTTGAACAGGTTCTGCTGGTTGTTCAGCACGTCGAGCACGGTGCGCGTGCCGACCTCGAGGCCGACCTGCGAGGCCTCGTAGGCCGCACGGGCGGAGGTCAGCGCGGCGCGGCGCGCCTCGATCTCGCTGATGCCGGCCACCAGCGCCTGGTAGGCGGCCCGGGTGTTGCGCACCAGCGCGCGACGCTGCTGCTCGAGCTGGTCGCTGGTCTGGTCGCGGTTGGCGATCGCCTGACGCACGCGCGACTGCGTCGCGCCACCCGAGAAGATCGGCACGGAAAGCGTCACGCCGAAGGCCGGCCCGCGGCTTTCGCTGTCGATCGGATTGCTAGACGACAGCGACACGCCGTTGAAGCTACCGGAGAACGAGCGGTCGCCGGTCGTCTTGGAGCGGTCGTAGCTGCCGTTGGCGTAGATCGTCGGCCAGTGCCCCGCGCGCGCGGTCTCGACGTTGGCTTCGGCCGAGGCGAGCTGCTCGTTCGCCGCGCGCAGCGCCGGGTTGTTCTCGATCGCCACGGCGACCCAGTCCTCGGCGGTGCGCGACTCCGGCAGCGCGGGCTGGAAGTTCTCCGGCAGCGCCTTCAGCGCGCTCACCGTCTGGCCGGTGATCTCCGCGAGCGCCTGGTAGGCGTCCTCGACGGCATTGCGCGCCAGGATGGTGTTGGCGCGCGCGCTGTCGTACTGCGCGCGGGCCTCGTGCACGTCGGTGATCGGCGCGAGGCCGACTTCCAGGCGCTTGGAGGCGAAATCGAACTGCTTGCGCAACGCGGTCTCGGCGGCCTCGGCGGCGGCCAGCGTCTCCAGCTGCACCAGCACGTTGAAGTAGGCCGCGGAGGTGCGGGTGATCAGCGAATCGCTGGCGGCCTCGACCTGGTAGTCGGCCGCACGGCCCAGCGCCTGCTGGCTGCGCAACGTGGTGAAGCGCGAGCGGTCGTAGATCATCTGCTGCGCGCCGATCCCGATGCTGCGCGAGGTGCTGTCGCTCTCGGAATCGCCGGGCACCGGGATGAAATCGATCTCGCCGGTCACCGGATCGGTAACCTGGGCGGTCTGCTGGCCGGGACCGGACGAGCGCGAGCGCGTGTAGCGCGCGTCGCCGCTGATCTGCGGAAGCATCGCCGCACGCGCCTGCACGGCGCCCTCGCGGGTGGCTCGCGCCTGCGCTTCGGAAGAGGAGAACTGCGGGTCGTTCTCCCGCGCGAGCTGGTAGACCTGCATCAGGTCGGCCGCGGACGCGGCCGCGGGCAGCAGGGCGAAGGCGAGGGCAAGTACGAGCGGACGGCGGATCATGTGTGAAGGTCCTTGGAAAAGCCGCGCGTTCTGCGCGGCGTCGTCACGTCAAACCGGCATCCGGCGCGCAGCCGCGCACCGGACTTACAGGTGGAACTGCGGCACCGGAGCGGCGCCGGCGAGATACGGGATATCGGTTTCGAACAGCGAATCGATGCGCGGCGTGCCGTTGTCGTTGCGCACGCGCACGGCCTCCATCGCCGGCGCGCGGCCGCGCACGATGAACAGGCGGCCGCCGGGCTTGAGCATCTGCACGAAGCGCTCGGGAATGGTGTCGACCGCGGCGTTGACGCAGATCGCGTCGAAACGGCGCTCGGTCGTCCATGCCAGCGCGTCGGCCACCTCGATGCGGGCGTTCACGATGCCAAGCGATTCCAGGCGCGCGCGCGCGGCGTCGGCGAGGTCGGCATGGCGCTCGATGCTCACTACATCGCGCGCGAGTTTGGACAGGCAGGCGGTCACGTAGCCGCTGCCGGTGCCGATCTCCAGCACGTCGTCGGTGTCCTGCGGGTTCAGCGCCTCGAGCGCGCGGCCGGCGACCACCGGCTTGAGCATGAACTCGCCGTGGCCCAGCGGGAGCGCGATGTCGGCATAGGCCACCCCGCAGTACTCGACGGGCACGAAGACCTCGCGCGGCATCTCCAGCAGCACGTCGATGACGCGCGGCTCCAGCACGTCCCAGGGGCGGACCTGCTGTTCCACCATCATTTCGCGAGCGTGGGCGTAGTCGGGCGTCATCGGCGTGGATCGGTCGGGAAAAGGACGGCAATTCTACCGGCCCGGGTCCCTCGCATCGGGTGTTCAGGATCGCCGGCTGTGGCCGCGACACCCGAGTGCCGGAAGTCACCGGGACTGCGGTCACGCATTGCGGGGCTCTCCGCGCATGCCGTAGGCACGCAGGAACATGTCCACGCAGGCGGTCACGTGCGCCTCCGGCGCAAGGTGCGGCTCGCCCGCGCAGCCGCAGCCGAACACCATGCGCGCATGCGGCTCGCCCTTGAGCAGGGTGAAGAACTGCGACGAGGCGAGCGCGGCATCGGGAACGTCCAGCTCGCCCGCCGCGGCGCGCGCGGCCAGCAGCGTCGCGAAACGGTCCTGCACGCGGCGCGGGCCGCAGTCCCAGAACAACTGCGGCAGATGGGTGTTCGCCAGTTGCGGGCTGCACAGCACGCGGTGGCCGGCGATCGCCTCGGGCGACGCGATCATCGCGTAGAAGGCGGTACCGATCTCCATCAGCCGCTCGCGCACCGGCATCTGCGGCCGATCCTCGAGCAGCGAGGCGGGCATGCCCTGTTCGCAGTGCGATTCGACCGCGGCGGCGAACAGCGATTCCTTGTCGCCGAAATGGCTGTAGACGGTGAGCTTGCTGACCCCGGCGCCGGTGGCGATCTGGTCCATGCTCACCGCGTCGAAGCCCATCTGCACGAACAGGCGCTTGGCGGCATCGAGGATGGCCTCGCGCTTGGCGAGATCCTTCGGACGGCCCGGACCGGCCGCGCGGTCGGCAGGCGGGGCGATGGGGCGTGGGCGGGAAGCGGCCATTGGTCGGAATCCTAACTGAAATACTGGACCGGATGGTTCGATAATTTTACAGTACCGCCCGGTTCATTAATTGCCCCTGAGGTCCGCATGCGTCGCCGCCTCCCTGTTAACGCACTGGCCGGCGTTCTGTTGACCGCGGTGCTCGCCGGATGCGGCAAAGCGCCGGCGCCGGTCGAGCCGCCGCGCCCGGTGCTGGTCGCCCACGCGACCTCCGCCAGCGCTACCGGCACCGCGTTCGCCGGCGAGATCCGCGCCCGCGAGGAGGCTGCGCTGTCGTTCCGCATCGGCGGCAACCTCGCCGAGCGCCGGGTCGACGTGGGCGACCGGGTGCGTCGCGGCGACCTGCTGGCCGTGCTCGACCCGGGCGACGTGCAGGCCCAGGCGCGCGCCGCGCAGGCCCGCCTGACCGCGGCGGAGGCGCAGCTCAAGCGCGCCCGCGCCGAGCAGGCGCGTCTGGCGACGCTCGGCCGCGACCAGCTGGTCAGCCGCTCCAGCGTCGACGCGCAGAACGCCGCGGCCGCGGCCGCGCAGGGCGAGGTCGACGCCGCCCGCGAAAGCCTCGCGGTGGCGCGCAACCAGGCCGCCTACACCCAACTGCGCGCACCGCGCGACGGTGTGATCGCCGCGCGTCAGGCCGAGGCCGGGCAGGTCGTGGCCGCCGGGCAGCCGGTGTTCACGCTGGCCGCCAACGGCGAGCGCGAGGTCGCCTTCGCGGTGCCGGAAGGCGCGGCGACGCAGGTGCGCCCGGGGCAGTCGGTGCAGGTCGAGCTGTGGTCGAACCCCGGCCAGCGCATCGCCGCCCGCGTGCGTGAAGTCGCGCCGGCGGCCGATCCCGTCACCCGCACGTTCGCGGTGCGCGCGGTGCTCGACGCTGTTAACGCCCCGCTCGGCGCCAGCGCGCGCGTGCATCTGAAGCCAGACGGCGCTCCCGCGCTCGCGGTGCCACTCGGCGCGGTTCAGCGTGGTGCCGACGGCCACGCGGCGGTGTTCGTCGTCGATCCGAAGACCGGTGTCGCGCGCCTGCGCCCGGTGGCGACCGGCGCGTTCGGCACCGACAGCGTGCCGGTGCTGCGTGGCATCGCGGCCTCGGACTGGATCGTCGCCGCGGGCGGCCACCTGCTGCGCGACGGCCAGAGGGTCGCGCCGGTCGATCGCGACAACCGTCCGGTCCGTCCGTAACCCACGCCCGTCGAGAGCCCGTCCATGCGCTTCAACCTCTCCGAATGGGCGCTGCGCCATCGCAGCCTGGTCGTGTACGCGATGATCGTGCTGGCGATCGCCGGCACGCTCGCCTACCTCAAGCTCGGGCGCAGCGAGGATCCGCGCTTCACCTTCAAGGTGATGGTGGTGCGCACGCTTTGGCCGGGCGCAACGGCCGACGAGGTCGCCTCGCAGGTCACTGACCGCATCGAAAAGAAGCTGATGGAGACCGGCCAGTACGAATTCATCCGCTCGTACTCGCGCCCGGGCGAATCGCAGGTGATCTTCGTCGCGCGCGACTCGATGCACTCGGACGAGATCCCCGCGCTCTGGTACCAGGTGCGCAAGAAGGTCGGCGACATCCGCGCCACGCTGCCGCGCGACGTGGCCGGACCGTTCTTCAACGACGAGTTCGGCGACACCTTCGGCAACATCTATGCGCTGACCGGCAAGGGCTACGACTACGCGGTGCTCAAGCACTACGCCGAGCGCGTGCAGCTGCAACTGCAGCGCCAGCCCGACGTCGGCAAGATCGAGCTGTTCGGCGTGCAGGACGAGAAGGTCTGGGTCGAGCTCGACAACACGCGGCTGGCGACGCTGGGCGTGCCCGCGCAGGCGGTATTCGACGCGCTGAACGCGCAGAACGCGGTGGCGCCCGCGGGTTTCTTCGAGACCGCGACCTCGCGCATCGCGCTGCGCGTGGACGGGCGTTTCGACAGCGTCGACGACATCCGTGCGTTCCCGATCCGCGCCGGCGACCGCACGTTCCGCCTCGGCGACATCGCCACCGTCAAGCGCGGATTCGGCGATCCACCCGCGCCGCGCATGCGCTTCATGGGCGAGGACGCGATCGGCATCGGCGTGGCGATGAAGGACGGCGGCGACATCCTGGCGCTCGGGAAAACGCTGGAAGTCGAGCGCGTGCGGCTGGAGAAGACGCTGCCGGTCGGCATGGCGCTGCGCAAGGTCTCCGACCAGCCGGCGGCGGTGGAGGAATCGGTCGGCGAGTTCGTGCGCGTGCTGGCCGAGGCGGTCGCCATCGTGCTGCTGGTGAGCTTCTTCTCGCTGGGCGTGCGTACCGGGCTGGTGGTCGCGCTGTCGATCCCGCTCGTGCTCGCGATGACGTTCGCGGTGATGCAGTACTTCGGCGTCGGCCTGCACAAGATCTCGCTGGGCGCGCTGGTGCTGGCGCTGGGCCTGCTGGTCGACGACGCGATCATCGCCGTGGAGATGATGGCGATCAAAATGGAACAGGGCTTCAGCCGCCTGAAGGCCGCGGCCTTCGCCTGGGAATCCACCGCGTTCCCGATGCTCACCGGCACGCTGATCACCGCCGCGGGCTTCCTGCCGATCGCCACCGCGCAGTCGAGCACCGGCGAATACACGCGCTCGCTGTTCCAGGTGGTGACGATCGCCCTGCTGGTGTCGTGGATCGCGGCGGTGGTGTTCATTCCGTACCTCGGCGATCGCCTGTTGCCCGACGGCGGCCACGCGGCCGCGCCGAAGCCCGGCTCGCTCGCCGCGCGCTGGCGCGCGTTCCGCCTGCGACTCGCCGACCGCCACCCGGCGTTCGCCGACGTCATCGCGCCGCTGCCGGCCGCGCAGGACGGGCACGTCCACGATCCCTACGGAACGCGCTTCTACACGCGCTTCCGGCGCTGGGTGCTGTGGTGCGTGCGCCGCCGCAAGACCGTGCTGGCGATCACCGCCGCGCTGTTCGTCGCTTCGATCCTGATGTTCCGCTTCGTGCCGCAGCAGTTCTTCCCCGATTCCGTGCGGCCCGAACTGATGGTCGACATGGAACTCGCCGAAGGCAGCTCACTGCGCCAGACGGCCGCGCAGGCGGAGAAGCTCGAGAAGCTGCTGGCCACGCGCAAGGACCTCGCGAGCTACGTCGATTACGTCGGCACCGGCTCGCCGCGCTTCTACCTGCCGCTGGACCAGCAGCTGCCAGCTGCCAACTTCGCGCAGTTCGTGCTCACGCCGAAGGACATCGAGGCGCGCGAAGCGATCCGCCAGTGGCTGATCGACGACGTCATCCCGCGCTTTCCCGAGCTGCAGCTGCGCGTGACCCGACTGGAGAACGGGCCGCCCGTCGGCTACCCGATCCAATTTCGCGTGTCCGGCGAGCATGTCGATGATCTGCGGCGCATCGCGGTGCAGCTCCGCGAGACGGTGCTCGCCAACCCGCACGTCACCAACGTCAACCTCGACTGGGACGAGCCCAGCAAGGTGGTGCGCCTGAAGCTCGACCAGGAACGCGCGCGCGCGCTGGGCGTGAGCTCGTCGCAGCTGGCGCAGGCACTGTCGTCCTCGTTGTCGGGCACGACGGTGGGCACCTATCGCGAAGGCAGGGAGCTGATCGGCATCGACGTGCGCGGCGGGCCGGGCGATCGCACCGAACTCGAGTCGCTGCGCTCGCTGATGGTGCCGACGGCCGGGGGCGCCAGCGTGCCGCTCACGCAGGTGGCCACGCTCGAGTACGGCTTCGAGGACGGCATCATCTGGCATCGCGACCGCCTGCCGACCGTGACCGTGCGCGCCGACATCCGCGACGCGCTCACGCCGCCCACGGTGGTCGCGCAGCTGATGCCCGCCGTCGACACGCTGCGCGCGCAGCTGCCCTGGGGCTATTCGATCGACATCGGCGGCACGGTGGAGGATTCCACACGCGGTCAGGACTCGATCAAGGCCGGCATGCCGCTGTTCGTGTTCGTGGTATTCACCCTGCTGATGCTGCAGCTGCGCTCGTTCTCGCGCAGCGTGATGGTGTTCCTGACCGCGCCGCTGGGCCTCATCGGCGTGACGCTGTTCCTGCTGGTGTTCCGCGTGCCGTTCGGCTTCGTCGCGATGCTCGGCACGATCGCGCTCGCCGGCATGATCATGCGCAACTCGGTGATCCTGGTGGACCAGATCGAGCAGGACCGCCACGACGGCCGCGAGGCCTGGGAAGCGATCGTCGAGGCGACCGTGCGCCGCTTCCGCCCGATCGTGCTCACCGCGCTCGCGGCGATCCTCGCGATGATCCCGCTCTCGCGAAGCGCCTTCTTCGGCCCGATGGCGGTGGCGATCATGGGCGGCCTGCTGGTTGCGACGTTCCTGACGCTGCTGTTCCTGCCGGCGCTGTACGCGGCCTGGTTCCGGGTGCCGGTGCCGGCGGATACCCGCCACGCGCCGGACGCCGCCAATAGGCTGGCCCCGAAGGGCGAATGACGACGACCGGGCGACGGCGTTGAGCGCGGTCGCCCGGTGCGCCATCGGCTCAGCCCGGATGCGTCGGCGATACCCCGTGAGGGTCGGCGCCGCGGGCCTGCCAAGCGCCGTATCCGCATCGTGATCGCGACCTCAGTGCAGCAGCACGTCGACCAGCGCGTCGTAGTCCGGCGCGAGCGGCTCCGCCGATGCCGGTCGCGCCAGGCAGTCCGCCAGCGCCGGCGGCGGATCGATCACGCGGCCGAGCCGCGGCTCGACGATCGCCTCGAACTTCGCCGGATGCGCGGTGGCGACGATCGCCCAGGGCCGCCTGTCGCCGGCCGCACGCAGCCGCGCGAGCACGTCGTACGCCGTGGCCGTGTGCGGGCAGAGCGGCTCGCCGTGCCGACGATGCGCGTCGTCGATCGCGGCGAGGATCGCGTCGTCGTCGACCGAATGCGAACTGAGCGAACCGCGCAGTACCTCGTCGGTGGCATGCCAGTGCCGCAGCCGCTCGAAGTTGCTCGGTGCGCCGACGTCCATCGCATTGGCCAGCGTCGCGCGCGTCGCGGCCGGTGCGTACTCGGCGCCACCGAAGTAGCGCGGCAGCACGTCGTTCGCATTGGTCGCGAGCACGATGTCGCCGATCGGCAACCCCATGCGGCGCGCGAGCCAGCAGGCGGTCGCATTGCCGAGGTTGCCCGTCGGGACCACGAAGTTCAGCAGCCCGCCATGCGCGGCCTGGAATTCGACTGCGGCATGCGCGTAGTACGCGGCCTGCGGGAGCAGGCGGCCCAGGCTGATGCTGTTGGCCGAGCCCAGCGACACGCGCCGCCGCAGCGCCTCGTCCACGAGCGCCTGCTTCGCAAGACGCTGGCAGTCGTCGAAGCTGCCGTCGACGCGGAACGCCCGCACGTTGCCGGCCCAGCAGCCGAGACCGTGCGCCTGCCGCGGCGACACGCGTCCATGGGGATACAGGATGACGACGCGGAAGCCCGGCCGGCGGTGGAAGGCCGCCGCGACCGCCGCACCCGTGTCGCCGGACGTGGCGACGAGAATCGTGGTTACGGGGTCGTCGGGCCGGCGCAATGCTTCGAGCGCGCGTGCAAGGAATCGCGCGCCGAAATCCTTGAACGCGGCGGTCGGGCCGTGGAACAGCTCGAGCACGTGGTCGTGGCCCGCCAGCCTGCGCAGGGGAGCTGGGAAATCGAGCGCGGCCTCGCAGATGCCGGGCAGGCGCGACGCGAGCGGCGAGCCCTCGAAGAACGGCGCGAGCAGCGCATCGGCGGTCTGCGCGAGGCTCATGCCCGGAGCGACGCCCGCGGCCTGCGGAATCGTTTCCGGCACGTAGAGGCCGCCGTCCGGTGCAAGCCCCGCCGAGAGCGCTGTCGCGATGTCCACCGCCGGCGCGTGGCCGCGTGTGCTGACGTACCTCATGCGATGCACTCCGCGCGCGGGCCGGCGACCGGCGACACGTAGACATGGCTTGCGAGCCCGGCGTCCGCGAACGCCGCGCACATCGCCGCGCCGGCGACGGCCGCGGCGTCGCGCGTGTCGAACCAGCCGAACACGGTCGGGCCTGCGCCCGAGATGCTGGCACCGAGCGCTCCGTGGTCGAGCGCGGCCTGCTTGACGCGATCGAACCCGGGAATGAGCGCGGCGCGACGCGGTTCGACGAGCACGTCGCGCAGGCCGGCGGCGATCAGCGCGCGATCGCCACGCGCGAGGCCGGTGAGGAACAGCGCGAGATGCTCGCTCTGTCGCACGAAGTCGCCGAGCGGGTAGGGCGGCGCGAGAACCGCACGGGCCTCGCGCGTTTCCAGCACGTGCTCGGGATGGACGGCCGCGCAGTAGAGATCCGGCACGTCGAGCCGGATCGCACGCGTGCGGGTCGCGAGCGCCACGCCGCCCAGCAGCATCGGCGCGACGTTGTCGCCGTGCAGCGAACCGCTGGCCACGGCTTCGCCCTCGAGTGCGAACGGATAGAGCGCCTCGCGCGACAGCGGCGTTTCGAGCAGCGCATTCGCGGCCACCAGCGCGGCCACGCACGAGGCGGCGGAACCGCCCAGGCCCGAGCCCAGCGCGATGCCCTTGTGCAGCGTGATCGCGAAGCCCTGCGATAGCCCGAGGTGCTCGCGCAACGCGATCAGCGCGCGCCCGGCGGTGTTGCGCGGCGCGTCGAGCGGAATGCGCGCGAGGCCCGGGACGTCGCCGTCGATACCGTCCATGCGCACCGTCGGCTCGTCGATGAGGCGCACCGTCGCACTGTCGCCGGGGCCTTCGATCGCGTGGCCGAGCAGGTCGAAGCCGACGCCGATGTTGCCGACGCTCGCGGGCGCGAACGCGCGTGCGCTGCGGGAAGAAGCGGTTGCATCGGTCGGGATCAAAGCCGGGCTCCGAGATGGTGGGCGATGGCGAGGACGTCGCCGAACACGCCGGCCGCGGTGACCTCGGGGCCCGCGCCGGGGCCCTGGACGACGAGGGGATTATCCGCGTACCGGCGGGTGCGCAGCTGGATGACGTTGTCGGTGAGGCGCCCGTGCGCGGCCGCGGCGTCGGCCTGAACCCGCGACAGCGCGACGCGCGCGCCGTCGCCATCGAAGCGCGCGGTGTAGCGCAGCACGCGGCGTTCCGCGCGGGCGGCAAACAGGCGCGCGGCCATGGGCACGTCGAATTCGTCGAGCCGCGCGAGGAAGGCGTCGAGCGGAATGTCGCGCAGCGACTCGGGTACCAGACTTTCGATCGACACGTCCGCCAGCGACAGCGGATGGCCCGCCTCGCGCGCGAGGATCACGAGCTTGCGCGCGACGTCGAGGCCGGAGAGATCGTCGCGCGGGTCGGGCTCGGTGTAGCCGAGATCGTGTGCCTCGCGCAGCAACGCCGAGAACGGCACGCTGCCGTCGTAGCGGTTGAACAGCCAGGCCAGCGTGCCTGACAGCACGCCCTCGACGTCCAGCAACGCATCGCCGGTGTCGATCTGGCTGCGCAGCGTCTGGATCACCGGCAGCCCCGCCCCGACGCTCGCCTCGTGGCGGAACCGCCCGCCGTCGCGCGTCGCGTCGCGTATCGCCCGCCATCGCTTTATCGGCCCGCTGCCCGCGTGTTTGCCCGGCGTCACCACGTGCATGCCCTGGCCCAGCCAGCGCGCGTAGTGGTCGGCGACCGCATCGCTGCCGGAGCAGTCGACGACGACCGCATGCAGGCGGCCTTCGTCGACGAGGTGCGGGCCGAAGCGGTGCAGGTCGGGCACGGGCGAGGACTCGAAGTCGCGCATCAGCGCATCGGGTTCGCCGCGCGAGGCGCCGAGCCACATGCGGCGGCGGTCGATCAGGCCGCGGAGCACCAGATCGATGCCCTGCTCGCGCAGTCGGGGCGCGGCTTGGGCCCATTGCGCGAGCCACGCGCGTCCGACCTTGCCCGGGCCGACGAGGCCGAGCGCGATCGTGGTCGTCGCGGTGCACATGCGGGCCGCCGGGAGCGGGACGGGGGCAGGACGTCGATCGGGCAGGACGGCAGACATGGTGGGCACTCCTTGGCGGAGCCCCGTGTCCGGTCGGATGCGTCGACTCCCGCATCCGGTTCGGATGCGGGGCGGGTGAGGGACGGTTAGTCCGGGATCACGCGCGACCGCATCCGCCACGACATGGTCGTGGTGGTGCGGGCGCTGGTACCGAGGCCGTTGCGCATGGCGTCGCCGGTCGCGAGGGTCGCGATCACGGAAGCGGCGTCAGGGGCGCGGAGGTCGGTCACGCGGCGAGTAGACACGCTCGCCGGGGGCGCTGTCAAAACGGCCAGTGGCCTCGGCCTGCGGCGCATGGTCAAATGCCCGTCGAAGCGGGGGTACCGGCCTGGCCGGTTGAGAGAGTCCCTTCGAACCTGATGCGGTTGAGACCGCCGTAGGGAGCTTCGCCGGGGGCCTTCGTGCGTCCGCGCGCCGCTTCGTATGCGAATCCTCGCAGCGCCGCACCGTGTGCGGCTCACCAGTGAAGCCAGCGGACGAACCGATGAACGCAGTCGCCACCGAACTCCTCCAGCAGGCCGAAAAGCTTTCGGCCGACGTCGTCCGCCCGATCCCGGGCTCCAGGAAGATCCACGTCGAAGGCTCGCGCGCGGACATCCGCGTGCCGATGCGGGAGATCGCGCTGGCGCGCACTCCGACGCTGTTCGGCGGCGAGGAGAACGCGCCGCTGACCGTCTACGACTGCTCGGGCCCCTACACCGACGCGGACGCGACGATCGACCTCGCGCGCGGCCTGTCGCCGCTGCGCGCGGCGTGGATCGCCGAGCGCGGTGATGCCGAGGTGCTGCCGGGCCTGTCGTCCGAGTTCGGCCGCGCGCGCGAGCACGATCCCAAGCTCGCGCATATCCGTTTCGGCAACCGCGCGCTGCCGCAGCGCGCGGTGAGCGGCGCGAACGTCACGCAGATGCACTACGCGCGAAAGGGCATCGTCACGCCCGAGATGGAGTTCATCGCGATCCGCGAGAACCAGCGCATCGAGGCGATCCGCGAGGCGCACCTGCTGCGCCAGCACGCCGGGGAGCCGTTCGGCGCGGCGATCCAGAAGCTGATCACCCCCGAGTTCGTGCGTGACGAGGTCGCCCGCGGCCGCGCGATCATCCCGAACAACATCAACCACCCCGAGAGCGAGCCGATGATCATCGGCCGCAACTTCCTGACCAAGGTCAACGCGAACATCGGCAACAGCGCGGTGTCGTCGGGGATCGCGGAGGAAGTCGAGAAGCTGGTCTGGTCGATCCGCTGGGGCGCGGACACGGTGATGGACCTGTCGACCGGCAAGCACATCCACGAGACGCGCGAGTGGATCATCCGCAACTCGCCGGTGCCGATCGGCACGGTGCCGATCTACCAGGCGCTGGAGAAGGTCGATGGCCGCGCCGAGGAGCTCACCTGGGAGATCTTCCGCGACACGCTGATCGAGCAGGCGGAGCAGGGCGTGGACTACTTCACGATCCACGCCGGCGTGCTGCTGCGCTACGTGCCGCTCACCGCGAACCGCGTGACCGGCATCGTCAGCCGCGGCGGTTCGATCATGGCCAAGTGGTGCCTCGCGCATCACAAGGAGAATTTCCTCTACACGCACTTCGAGGACATCTGCGAAATCATGAAGGCCTACGACGTGGCCTTCTCGCTCGGCGACGGCCTGCGCCCGGGCTCGATCGCCGATGCGAACGACGCCGCGCAGTTCGGCGAGCTGGAAACGCTCGGCGAGCTCACGCAGATCGCGTGGAAGCACGACGTCCAGACCATGATCGAAGGCCCCGGCCACGTGCCGATGCAGCTGATCAAGGAGAACATGGACAAGCAGCTGCGCGAGTGCGGCGAGGCGCCGTTCTACACGCTCGGTCCGCTGACCACCGACATCGCGCCCGGCTACGACCACATCACGTCCGCGATCGGCGCGGCGATGATCGGCTGGTTCGGCACCGCGATGCTCTGCTACGTCACGCCGAAGGAGCACCTCGGCCTGCCGAACAAGCACGACGTGCGCGAAGGCCTGATGGCCTACAAGATCGCCGCGCACGCGGCCGACCTCGCCAAGGGCCATCCTGGCGCGCAGGCGCGCGACAACGCGATGAGCAAGGCGCGTTTCGAGTTCCGCTGGGAAGACCAGTTCAACCTCGGCCTCGATCCGGAGCGTGCGCGGGAATATCACGACGAGACGCTGCCCAAGCAGGCGCACAAGGTCGCGCATTTCTGTTCGATGTGCGGCCCGCACTTCTGCTCGATGAAGATCACGCAGGACGTGCGCGACTACGCCAAGGAACACCCGGAGTCGATCGCCGAGGTCGAGAAGGGCATGGCGGAGAAGTCGGCGGAGTTCCGCGCGACGGGCGCCGAGGTCTATCACAAGGCGTGAGCACGGTTTCCGCACCCACGACGGGTATGCGCCGGTGAGGCTGCCGGCGCCCTGGCTCGCCCTGCCGGCGGCGGATGCGAGCGGCATCGCGGCGGAGTTGGCCGCGACGAAGGCCGCGTGGGAGCCGGATGACGGCTTCGACGGTTCGTACCACGCACGCCGGTCGCTGCTCGCCGATGCGGCAGGGCCACTGGCGGAGGGCGCCTGTCCACGCCTCGCGCAGTGGCTTTCGGCGCTGGACGCGCCGTGGCGCGCGGTCGACCTGCGCCGCTACGCAACGGGTGCGCACACAGCGCTGCGCGCGGACGCAGGCGCGGATTCGCGCGAGCGGATGCTGATCGTGATCGCGCTCACCGATGGCCTCGTCATCGACACCGAGGCCGGCCGCGTGCCGTTGCGTGCGGGGCAGGCCGGCGCGGTGGACACGTGGCGGCGGCACCGTTTCGCGAATGCCGCCGCGCGGGAGGCGCTGTTCGTCACGGCCGACACGACGGGCAGCGCCGCGCTGTGGGACGCGCTGGCGCGCATGCCGCCTACGCCGGAGGCGCGCACGCTGCGGCTTGACCGCGAACCCGGTCGCCTCGATCCCTGGCGCGTCGAGGCCGCGGTGGGCGCGCTGCTCGCGGAGGCGCGAACGCCACCCAGTGCCGCGGTGCTCGAAGCGCTCGCGCGGTTCGGCCGCAAGCTGCGCGGGCTCTGGGCGGCGGGCGGATCCGTCGCGGAATGCGTCGCCACGACGCGGACGCTCTTGATCGACGCAGGTGTCGAGCGCACAGGCCTACGCAACGGACTGGGCCTTCTCGATGCGCTGGATCGACAGGTGTTCGGGCCGCTGCTCGGCGCAGCGAAAGCCGATGCCGCGCTTGGCCGCGACACCCGGTTCGACCGACCCGTCTTCATCGTCAGCCTGCCGCGCTCGGGCTCGACGCTGCTGTTCGAAACGCTGTCGCGGGCGCGCGGCGTGGTAACGATCGGCGACGAGAGTCATCAGCTCATCGAGGGAATTCCCTCGCTCGCGCCGGCGGCGCGCGGCTTCGACTCGAACCGTCTCGTCGCGGCCGATGCCCACGTCGCGACGGCCTGCATGCTGCGCACGCGTTTTCTCGACAACCTGCGAGATCGCGACGGCCATCGCGTCGACGGCATCGGCCCGGTGCGCATGCTGGAAAAGACGCCGAAGAACGCGCTGCGCATCCCGTTCCTGCGCGCGGCGTTCCCGGAGGCGCGCTTCGTCTACCTGCATCGCGATCCGCGGCAGGTGATCGCGAGCATGATCGAGAGCTGGGAATCCGGCCGTTTCCGCACCTATCCGCAGCTGCCGGGCTGGCGCGGGGCGGCGTGGTCACTGCTGCTGGTACCGGGTTGGCGCGATCTCGTCGACGCGCCGCTGGGGGACATCGTCGGCCACCAGTGGGCGACCACGCAGCGCATCCTGCTCGACGATCTCGACGACATGCCGACCACGCACCGCCTCGGCGTCGACTACGCACAACTGCTCGCCGATCCGGAGGCGCAGGTGCGCCGCATCTGCGACTGGGCGGGCTGGGACTGGGATCGCGGGCTGGGCGAATCGCTTCCGCTCTCGCGCTACACCAATACGCGGCCCGACGCGGAGAAATGGCGGCGCCGGCAGGATGTCGTGGAGGCGCAGCTGTCGCGCCGTGCGGAACTCTGCGAGCGTGCCGAACGCGCGGCCTCGGTGGCCTGAATCACGGCGCTTCGGCCGCGCTGTGTAGGATGACGCCCCCGCGCCATCGTCGTACGCATGAAACTCCACGCCCCGTTCATCCAGCTGCCGCTGCGCTTCGATGCAGCTGTCCTCGCCGACGAGATCGCCGCACTGGACGCCAGCTTCTGGAAGCCGCATCCGCAGGGATTCGCCGGTAATTCCATGCTGCCGCTCGTGTCGGTGGACGGAAATCCGGACGACGAGTCCTTCGCCGGCGCGATGAAGCCCACCCCTGCGCTGCTACGTTCGCCCTACCTCAGCCAGGTGTTCGCGCGCCTCGGCGCCACCGTCGGGCGCAGCCGGCTGATGAAGCTCTCCGGCCATGCCGAAGTCACCCGGCATGCCGACCAGCACTACTACTGGTCCGAGCGCGTGCGCGTGCACGTGCCGATCCTCACGCAGCCCACGGTGCGCTTCGAATGCGGTGGCGCGGCGGTGAACATGGCGGCCGGCGAGTGCTGGATCTTCGATACCTGGCGCCAGCATCGCGTGCTCAATGACGCCGTCGAGGAGCGCATCCACCTGGTCATCGACACCGTGGGCGGCGGTGATTTCTGGGACCTCGTCGCGCGCGGCCGCGGGCATGCCGACATGCGTGCGGGCTGGGTCGCGGAGGCGGTCGCGCCGCGCGAGGGCGTGGCGGAGTTCGCCTGCGAGACCCGCAACATCCCGGTGGTGATGAGCCCGTGGGAGCTGAACTCGCTGTTCGCGCTGCTGTTCTCGCACGCGCTGCCGCATCCGCAGCTCAAGGCGGTGCATGAGATATCCGGCCGCTTCGCTCGGCGCTGGCAGGGGCTGTGGTTCGAGTTCGGCGACGATGCCGACGGCTACGCGCCATTCCGCGAGGCGCTCGCGAGCTATGTGGCCGCGGTGTCGCCGATCGGGCAGGGCATCATGCTCAACAACGAGCTGCAGTGGTTCGGCGCGATGATGATGACGATCGGCCAGTTCGCGGTGCGGCCCGAAACCCGCTGATCCCGGCGCCGTCCGGGCGAAAAAAAGGCCGCCCTAGGGCGGCCTTTTTTCGTCGGCGTGGCCGATCAGTACTTCGGCTTCTCGCTCGCTTCTTCGTAGCTCTTCATCGCGTCGACGAGGATCTGCTTGGCTTCCGCCGCGCCGCCCCAGCCGTCGACCTTCACCCACTTGCCCTTCTCGAGATCCTTGTAGTGCTCGAAGAAGTGGCCGATGCGCTCCAGCCAGTGCGGGCTCACCTGGCCGATGTCCTCGATGTGCGAGTAGCCGTTGAAGACCTTCGACACCGGCACCGCGAGCAGCTTCTCGTCGGAGCCCGCCTCGTCGCTCATCTTCAGCACGCCCACCGGGCGGCAGCGGATCACCGAGCCCGGGATCAGCGGCAGCGGCAGCACCACCAGCACGTCGGCCGGGTCGCCGTCGCCGCACACCGTGTGCGGCACGTAGCCGTAGTTGCACGGGTAGCGCATCGGCGTGGAGAGGATGCGGTCGACGAAGATCGCGCCCGATTCCTTGTCGACTTCGTACTTGACCGGCTCGGAATCCTTCGGGATTTCGATGATGACGTTGATCTCGTCCGGCGGGTTCTTGCCGGTGGGAACGAGGCCCAGGCCCATTGCTTGCTCCAGATGACGAGGCGCCCGCCGGTCGGCGGGCGCGGGGTGACGGATTCTAGCGGGAGGTGTGCTGCGCTGCAGCAGCCGCCCCCGGGGCCGGCGGATGGCGTCGACGAGGAAGCGCCATCCGCCGGCCGTCTTACTGCGGTCGATCCGGCGGGCGCCGCTCGAGGTACTCGTTGGCCCAGCGCTGCGCGATGCGGCCCGCGGCCTCGCGCCCGCCCAGCCCGAAGGCCAGCGCGGCGGCCACGGCGATCGCGCCCAGCACCAGCCCGAAGGCGAGGTTGACGATGTCGTCGGCCACGCCCATGGCGCGCAGGCCCATGGCCGTCACCAGGCCGATGATGGCGAAGCGCACGATGCGCGCGAGCCCGCGGCTCTGCGGGTTGGCGCGCTCGATCGCGCGGCCGGCGACGTCCGCCAGCCACCAGCCCACGCCGAGGATCACAAGGCCCAGCAGCACGTCGGCGCCGAAATCGATGAACTGCTGCAGCAGCGCGTTGATGCCGGCGAAGCCGAGCATCGAGGCGGCTTCCACCGTCGCGAACAGCATGATGAAGAACAGCGCGAGCTTGCCGGCGAAGGCCGACAGCGTGCCGCCCTGCGCCGCGGCGTCGACGGCGGCCGAGGTCGGCGTGGCGGCAGGGGTGCGCGCCATCGCGTCGGTCGGCGCGGCCAGCGACGAGTCGGTCGAGCGCTCGACGGTCGCGGTGGCCATCAGCACGTCCGAGCCGGTCTCGGGCGTCGCCGGCGTCGCGGCCTGCGGGTCGCGGAAGGCATGGCCGAGGCCGAGGCGCGCGGGCAGGCGGTCGAAGCCGAGGTCGGACAGCAGGCGCTCGACCAGGCTGGCCACGAAGCGGCCGATGAACCAGGCGAGGATCAGGATCGCCGCGGCGGCGAGCAGGTTCGGGATCGCATCGAAGAAGATCGCCAGCATGCCGGTGAGCGGCGCGGATATCGCGGTGATCTTCAGTGCGTCCAGCGCGGCGATGAGCGCCGGGATGATCACCATCACGAAGGCGAGCGTGCCGCCGAGGTCGGAGAGCTTCAGGCCGCGGGTGTCGGGATGCTGCTCGCTCCAGCGGTCCATCCCGGTGGTCGCCAGCAGGTTGCTGACGAGGCCACGCACCGCCTTGGCGACCAGCCAGCCCACGCCGGCGATGATCACCGCCGCGAAGATGTTGGGCAGCATGCCAAGCAGGCTCGACGTCATGCCCGTGAGCGGCGTCATCAGGCCTTCGATCTGTAGCGCGCCGACGATGGCGGGGAGGAACAGCAGCAGCACCAGCCAGTAGGCGACGTTGCCCATCGACTGCGAGAGCGGCCGCATTTCGGCCTCGCTGGCGAGGCGCTCGTCCACGCGCGTCTTAGAGAGCGCGCGGTTGACGATCGTGCGCACGACGGTGGCGACCAGCCAGGCGACAACCGCCAGCGCGATCGCGAGCAGCAGGCGGGGCAGGTAGAGCATCACCGTCGTCGCCAGCGTGCTGAGCGGGCCGGACACGCCCTGCACCTGCAGCACGCTGACCATGCCGATGACGGCGAGCAGCATGATCGCCCAGAAGACGATGCGCCCGCCGATGCGTTCGAAGTTCACGCTGGTCTGCGTGTGCGAGGCGAGGCGCTGGTTGGTGCCGACGGCGGCGAGGCCGCGCCGCGTGGCGGCCGCCGCAACCAGCGCGACGATCCAGCCGACCAGCAGGATGGCGATGCCGCCGAGGATCGACGGCAGGTAGACGCCGAGCGAGTTCTGCAGGGAAGCCTGCCAGGTGGGATCGGGCACGGTGGGGTCCTCGCTTGATCGGCCGCGGGACATCCGCGGCAGCCGCCGAATCTAGCGTCCGTCGCATCAACACCGCGTGGCGAAGGCGAAAAAAAGGGCGGCACGCGGCCGCCCTTTTTTCGTGCGACGTCGGGCTCAGGTCGCCAGCAGCGGCACCAGCAGCAGCGCCACGATGTTGATGATCTTGATCAGCGGATTGATCGCCGGGCCGGCCGTATCCTTGTACGGATCGCCGACGGTGTCGCCGGTGACCGCCGCCTTGTGCGCCTCGCTGCCCTTGCCGCCGTGGTGGCCGTCCTCGATGTACTTCTTGGCGTTGTCCCAGGCGCCGCCGCCGGTGGTCATGGAGATCGCCACGAACAGGCCGGTCACGATGGTGCCGATCAGCAGGCCGCCCAGCGCCTTCGGCCCCAGCAGCAGGCCGACCACGATCGGCACGGCCACGGGCAGCAGCGACGGGATGATCATTTCCTTGATCGCCGACTTCGTCAGCATGTCGACCGCGCGGTCGTACTGCGGCTTGCCGGTGCCCTGCATGATCCCGGGGATCTCGCGGAACTGCCGCCGCACTTCCTCGACCACCGCGCCCGCCGCGCGGCCGACGGCTTCCATCGCCATCGCGCCGAACAGGTAGGGGATCAGGCCGCCGATCAGCAGGCCGATGATCACGTAGTGGTCGGAGAGGTCGAAGGTCGTCACCGCCGACACGGTGCCGGCGGCGGTCGCGCGGAGCTGGTTGGCCACGTCGAGGTTGTGCGTGTAGTCGGCGAACAGCACCAGCGCCGCCAGCGCGGCCGAGCCGATCGCGTAACCCTTCGTCACCGCCTTGGTGGTGTTGCCGACCGCGTCGAGCGGATCGGTGACCGCGCGCACCTCGGGCGGCAGCTCGGCCATCTCGGCGATGCCACCCGCGTTGTCGGTGATCGGGCCGTAGGCGTCGAGCGCGACGATCATGCCGGCCATCGACAGCATCGACGTCGCCGCGATCGCGATGCCGTACAGCCCGCCGAAGTGGTACGCCGCCCAGATCGCGATGCAGACCGCCACCACCGGCATGGCGGTCGACTTCATCGACACGCCGAGCCCCGCGATGATGTTCGTGCCGTGGCCGGTGGTGGATGCCTGCGCGACGTGCCGCACCGGCTTGTACTGCGTGCCGGTGTAGTACTCGGTGATCCAGACGATCGCGCCGGTGAGCGCCAGGCCGATCAGCGCGCACCAGTAGAGGCTCATCGCGCCGTACTTCGAATCACCCATCAATTGCTGCGTCACGAAGAAGAACGCGACCGCGGCCAGCAGCGCCGACACGATCACGCCCCGGTAGAGCGCGCCCATGATCGAGCCGCCATTGCCGACCTTGACCACGAAGGTGCCGAGGATCGACGCGATGATCGACACGCCGCCCAGCACCAGCGGGTAGAGCACCGCATTCGGGCCGGCCTCCGCCGCGACCAGGCCGCCGAGCAGCATCGTCGCGATGATGGTGACGGCGTAGGTCTCGAACAGGTCGGCCGCCATGCCGGCGCAGTCGCCGACGTTGTCGCCCACGTTGTCGGCGATGACCGCCGGATTGCGCGGATCGTCCTCGGGAATGCCGGCTTCGACCTTGCCGACGAGGTCCGCACCCACGTCGGCGCCCTTGGTGAAGATGCCGCCGCCCAGTCGGGCGAAGATCGAGATCAGCGACGAGCCGAACGCGAGGCCGACCAGCGCGTGCAGCGCCTGCTCCTCGCTGTAGCCCATGTGCAGGTGCAGGATCGCGTAGTAGCCGGCGACGCCGAGCAGGCCGAGCCCGACCACCAGCATGCCGGTGATCGCGCCGCCCTTGAACGCGACGTTCATCGCCGGGCCCATGCCGCGTCGCGCGGCCTCGGCGGTGCGCACGTTGGCGCGCACCGAGACGTTCATGCCGATGTAGCCGGCGGCGCCCGACAGCACCGCGCCGACGAGGAAGCCGATCGCCGTCGGCCAGTTGAGGAAGATGCCGATGAGCACGAGCAGCACGGCGCCCGCGATCGCGATCGTCGTGTACTGGCGGTTGAGGTAGGCCCGCGCGCCTTCCTGGATCGCGCCGGCGATCTGCTGCATGCGCTCGTTGCCGGCGGGCTGCGCTGTGATCCATCGCGCCGAGATGATCCCGTAGAGGATCGCTATGACGGCGCAGACCACCGCCAGCGTCAAACCGTGTTGCTCCAGCATGAACCCCTCCCCATGCGAAAAGTGGACATCGGAAAAACGGTATTCGAGAGCCTCGGCGGCCTTCGCCGCGCGGACCGACCGACTATGGCATGCAGGCCGCCGCCGGTAATGCTGCGCTGCGGGGCATTGCGGTGAAAACGCGGTTCAGTGCCCGCGTGCGAGGCTCGCCGCGACCTCGAGGAGATCCGTCATGCGACCCATCGCAGTTGTTTCAGCGCTCGCACTCACGGCCGGCACCGCGCTCGCGGCCACCCCCGAGATCAAGCGCGACGTCGGCGCGCCGCAGGCCAACGGCGTCGTGCATCTGGTGCGTGGCCTGCCCGAGGCCTGCGCATGGATCCAGGGCAGCTTCACCGGCGACGCGGCCGCGCCGTATCGCATCGCGCCAGCACGCACGAGCCCGAACTGCCAGGCCCGCGCGCGCCTGGTCGACGCCGCGAAGGTGCAGCCTTCCGAGGCGAAGGGCTGGACGCTCAACGACGTGGTGCGCATCCCGTCGAAGGACTGCGCGGGGCTGCAGGCGGTGGTCGAGATCTGGCGCAAGCCGTCGACCGCGCAGCCGATCGGGCTCGACGCGCAGGGCCGCGCGCGCGTCTACCTGCAGGACGCCAAGGCCAATGCGTCGAAAGCACCCGCGCCGCCCGCGTACGCCGCGCGGATGCGTACGGAAGGAAAGGTCTGTCGCTGACGCGCGGTCGCGGCGACAGGTCGCGCGTCAGACCTCGAAAGGCGGCAGGCGCGTGGGCACGGTGGCGAGGCGCGGCTGCACGTAGCGCGGTAGCCCATCGCGGCCGTAGCGCGGCGGCGCCTCGGCGCGGATCAGCGGTTGCAGATAGCGACGGGCCGCCTCGGTGATGCCGTAGCCGTCCTCGCGAATGAAATCGTCCGGCATGGTGCGTTCGTGGTTGGCGATGTCGGCCAGCGGCGCGGGCTCGACGGTCCAGCGATAGGGGCGGTCGTTCTTGCGCACGATCACCGGCATCACCGCATTGCGGCCCTTCACGGCGTAGTCCACCGCGGCATGGCCGACGGCGACGGCCTGCTCCAGGTCGGTCGCCGAGGCGAGGTGGCGTGCCGAGCGCTGCAGGTAGTCGGGCAGCGTCCAGTGCACCTTGTAGCCAAGCGCGTCCTTGACCCGCCCGGCCAGGTACGAGGCGACGCCGCCGAGCTGCGTGTGCCCGAACGCGTCCTTGCCGCCGCCGGCGTCGGCCACGAACGCGCCGTCCGCGGTGCGGATGCCCTCGCTGGCCACCACCACGCAGTAGCCCACGCGCTCGACCGTCTCGCGCACCTTGGCGAAGAACGCGGCCTCGTCGAAGGCGCGCTCGGGGAACAGGATGATGTGCGGCGCGTCGTCGGCGCCTTCGCCGGCCAGCCCTGCCGCGGCGGCGAGCCAGCCCGCGTGGCGGCCCATCGCCTCGTACACGAAGACCTTGGTCGAGGTCTCGGCCATCGCGGCGACGTCGAGCGCCGCCTCGCGCACCGACACGGCGGTGTACTTCGCCGCCGAGCCGAAGCCGGGGCAGGTGTCCGTCACGGCCAGATCGTTGTCGACCGTCTTGGGCACGCCGACGCAGGTCAGCGGATAGCCGAACTCCTCGGCGATGCGCGAGACCTTGAGCGCGGTGTCGGCCGAGTCGTTGCCGCCGTTGTAGAGGAACCAGCGCACGTCGTGGGCACGCAGCACCTCGATGAGGCGCTCGTAGCGGGCGCGGTCGGCCTCCAGCGAACCCAGCTTGAAGCGGCAGGAGCCGAAGGCGCCGCCCGGCGTCTGGCCCAGCCGTTTGACCGTGGAGGCGGGCAGGGGCGTGGTATCGATCAGTTCCTCGCGCAGCACGCCGAGGATGCCGTTGCGGCCGGCGAGCACGCGCAACCCATGGCGCCGGGCGCGCTCGATGACGGCGGCGGCGGTGGCATTGATGACGGCGGTGACGCCGCCCGACTGGGCGTAAAGCAGGGTTCCGGCGGCCATGGGCATTCCAGGATTCGGGACGGTATGCGGTAAGCTGCGCCCATCATGACGGCATCGGCGGCGCCCGGCGTGGAGCGCCCGACAACGTGCCGGCTTTTTGCATCAGGAGCGACGAATGCGATTGGTACTTCTGGGGGCCCCGGGCTCGGGCAAGGGCACGCAGGCCGCGAGGCTGAAGGAGCACCTGCAGGTACCGCACATCTCGACCGGCGACCTGCTGCGCGCCGAAGTCGCCGCCGGCAGCCCGCTGGGCCTCGAAGCCAAGGCCGTGATGGCGCGCGGCGAGCTGGTCAGCGACGCGATCCTGCTGGGCATGCTGGAAGAGCGCTTCTCGCGCCCCGACACCCGCAACGGTTTCATCCTCGACGGCTACCCGCGCAACCTCGCGCAGGCCGACGCGATGGGCACGCTGCTCGAGCGCATCGGCCAGCCGATGGACCATGCCGTCTGCCTCGAAGTGCCGACCGAGCTGCTGGTCGAGCGCATCGCCGGCCGCGCCAAGGCCGAAGGCCGTGAGGACGACACACCGGAGTCCGTGCGCAAGCGACTGCAGATCTATAACGACTCGACCGCGCCGGTCGTCGACTACTACCGCCAGCACGGCCAGCTCAAGCGGGTCGATGGCGTCGGCTCGCTGGACGAGGTGTTCAGCCGCATCCTCGACGCCATCGCGCCGGTCAAGGAAGTCCAGTAAGGCCCGGCCGGCCTGCGGGCCGGCCCGACGCGCGCTCGACCGCGGGCACCGGAAACTCGCGGCGATTCCCACTCGACCGCCGGCCGCCGGCGCGTCCCCGCCCGGAGCTCCGTCCCGTGAAACTCCACATCCTCGGCATCGCCGGCACCTTCATGGGCGGCGTCGCGGCGCTCGCGCGCGAGCTCGGCCACGACGTCCAAGGCAGCGACCAGGCGATCTACCCGCCGATGTCGACCCAGCTCGAGCAGCTCGGCATCAACCTCGGCCACGGCTACTCGCCCGAGTGGATCGACGCCGACTGCGACCAGGTGGTGATCGGCAACGCGCTCTCGCGAGGCAACACGGCCGTCGAGCACGTGCTCGACGCGCAGATGGATTACACCTCCGGCGCGCAGTGGCTGGCCGAGAACGTGCTGCCCGGCCGCGAAACGCTCGCCGTCGCCGGTACGCACGGCAAGACCACCACGACCTCGATCCTCGCGTTCCTGCTCGAAGCGGCGCACCGCGACCCGGGCTTCCTGATCGGCGGCGTGGCGGAGAACTTCGGCGTCTCGGCACGCATCGGAACCGGCCGGGAATTCGTCGTCGAGGCCGACGAGTACGACACCGCGTTCTTCGACAAGCGCAGCAAGTTCGTGCACTACCGGCCGACGGTCGCGATCCTCAACAACCTCGAGTACGACCACGCCGACATCTTCCCCGACATCCAGGCGATCCAGCGCCAGTTCCACCACCTGGTGCGAACGGTGCCGCGCCGCGGCCGGCTGATCGTCAACGGCGAGGATCCGCGCATCGCGGAAGTGCTGCAGATGGGCTGCTGGACGCCGGTGGAGACGTTCGGCCTCGCCGATGCCGACGTCAACGCGAAACCCTTCGACTGGACCGCGCACCTGGTCGAGCCCGACGGCTCGAAGTTCGCGGTGATGCATCGCGGGCAGGAGCTCGGCGTGGTCGAGTGGACGCTGCTCGGCCGCCACAACGTGATGAACGCGCTTGCCGCGCTGGCGGCAGTGCATGCGGTGGGCGTGGAGCCTCGCAAGGTCATCCCGTCGCTGCTGCGCTTCCGCAGCGTGAAGCGGCGCATGGAAGTCGTCGGCATCGTCGGCGACGTCGCGATCTACGACGACTTCGCGCACCACCCGACGGCGATCGAGACCACGCTGGAAGGCCTGCGCAGCAAGGTCGGCGATGCGCGCATCGCGGTGGCGATGGAGCCGCGCAGCAACTCGATGCGCCTGGGCGCGCATTCCGAGGCGCTGGCGCCGTCGCTGGCGCAGGCCGACGTCGTGGTGTTCCTGCATCGCCCGGAACTTCCGTGGGACGCGACGCAGGTGGTGGGTGCGCTGCGCGGCGAGGGCCTGACGGTGGCCGATGTCGACACGCTGGTGCGCGAGCTGCGCGCCCGCGTGCGCGCCGGCGACCACGTCGTGTTCATGTCCAACGGCGGCTTCGACGGCGCGCCGCGTCGTTTTCTCGAGCTGATGCAGGCCGAGGGCGTGGTGCCCGCCAACCCCTGACCGGGGCGGTAGGTCTTCAGCGCGTGCCGCGGGGCGCGTTCTCCGGAATCGCGATGCGCATGACGTCGAGCCCCGAGGGCTCGGCGGTGTCGATGCGCGAGGGCAACACGCCCAGCGCCTCGAACGCCGGTTGCGAGTCGGCCGCCACGAACGGCTGGGGTCGCCACAGCACGAAAGCGTCGAACGGGCGCACCAGCACCAGCCGGTGCATCGTGCCGACCCACAGCGGTCGGCCGTCGCCCAGCACCGCGGGCGCACGCCAGAAACGCGCGACGAAGCGTTCGTCGAAGCGCGCGCCGTCGTGGACCATCAGCAGCACTTCCGGCTGCGCGTCCAGGCTTGCCGGCAGTACGGGCTGACGCTCCACCGGCAGGTCGTCGTCGAGCAGGCCCAGCACGCCCTGCCAGTCGGCCTGCGGCTGCACCTTCCAGCCGCGCGACGCCAGCGCCCGCTGCACCGGCGCGAGATCGCCCGCCACCTGCACGTTGAGCGGCCAGCGCCCGTGCGCGGCGTGCTCGTCGCGCATCGCCGGCAGGCGTCGCCAGTCGCCGGTCCACCAGGCCTCGGCGTCCAGAACCAGCGACGCCGCGGGCGGCGAGAATCGCGCCAGCATCGGCGCCGACGCGCGCGGCGCATGCCAGAGCGCGGCCACCACCAGCGTCACGTAGAAGAGGGTGGCCAGCGGGCGCATCCAGAACGAGCGCGCGACGTGGCGGCGATAAGCCAGGCCCAGCACCAGCAGCCAGCCGATGCCGAACAGCGTGCCGCCGACGATGTCGCTGACCCAGTGCGCGCCGAAATACAGCCGCGCGAAGCCGACCAGCGTCGTCAGCACGCCCGCGAGCAGGTAAGGCCAGACGCGCCGGCGGCCGGGCAGCTCACGTGCGATCAGCACCGCGAAGAAGCCCAGCACGACCGTCATCATCGTCACCGCCACCGACGGGAAGCCGAAGCCCGGCGGCGCGGTGGGCGGGCGCGGCATCGTGATCACGGCCTCCAGCATCGCTGTGAGCGCAAGCCCGAACACGACGGCCGCGAGCCAGTGCGCCGCGGCCATCCAGCGCCGCCGCCACAGCAGGTAGGCCAGCGCGACGAGTACCGCCGGGCCGAGCACCTGTGCGTCGCCGAGGCTGGCGAGCGCGGCCATCAGCCGGTCGGCCAGCGGGTTGCGGAGGGCCATCATGATCTCGTGGACGCTGTAGTCCAGGCCGAGCGGGCCGCCGTTGGCCAGCAGCAGCGCGAGCAGCGAGAACCAGATCCAGCTGATGCCCAGCAGGCAGGCGGCGAGCATCAGCAGCGAAGCGGACTCGGGACGGTTCGGGTCCACCAGCGCCACCGCGTAGCGCCCCAGCCGCGGATGCAGGCGCGACCACGACAATACCCGCGCGAGCAGGCTGTCGGCGTGGTCGGCGAACCAGCGCCAGGTGTAGAGGACCACCGCCCAGGCCGTCGCGACCGCGACCAGCAACCCGCCCAGCACCAGCGCGAGGCGGTCGGCCACCGCGGCCACGGCCTCGTAGGACGCACCCAGCAGCCAGCCCGGCGCGAGGAACGACGCCGCCCAGATCAGGCAGGCGATCGCGCTCGGCACCAGGTAGCGCAGCGCGGGGATGTCGAGCATCCCCGCGATCGCCGGCACGAACGGCCGCAGGGCGCCCACGAAGCGGGCGATGAAGATGCTCTTGGTGCCGTGGCGGCGGAACATCGCCTCGCCGCGGTCGAGCCACTGCGGGTAGCGCGCGAACGGCCCGCGCTGGCGCAACTGCGGCCCCCAGCGGCGGCCGATCCAGTAGCTCATGCCGTCGCCGACGAACGCGCCCAGCGCCGCGCTCGCGATGGCGTACGGCCCATTGAGATGCCCGAGGCCGATCAGCGTGCCGACCGCGAACAGCAGCGGCAGTGCGGGCACCACGATGCCGAGGACGATCACGGCATCGCAGAAGGCGACGAGGAAGATCAGGGCGCCGGCCGCGACCGGATGTGCGCTGATCCAGGCGGTGGTGGTGTCGAGCCAGGAAGACGTCATCGGCCCGATTATCGCCAGTCGCCACCGTACGGGAAGCCGGCAGCGTGATGGCGACCCGTAAACTCGCGTCGATGGACTCCGTTTCCGCCGCACCCGATCCGGTCGAGATCGCCGCCCTCAAGGCCGACAGCTTCGGCCGCATCGCCCTGATGCGGCAGGGCGAGCGCACGTTCGTGCGTCGCGATCTCGCCCACGTGCCGCTCTGGCTGCGCCTGCCCGCGTGGTGGCTCGCGCGGCGCGAGGCGCGCGGGCTCGAGGCCGTCGCGGGGCTCGACGCGGTGCCGCAGCTGCTGCGCTGGGACGGCCGCCGGCTCGATCGCAGCTACATGAGCGGCGCAGCCATGTACCAGCGCCCGCCGCGCGGCGATCGTGCGTATTTCCGCGACGCCCGGCGCCTGCTGCAGCGGCTGCACCGCCGCGGCCTCGCGCACAACGACCTGGCGAAGGAAGCCAACTGGCTGGTGCTCGACGACGGCCGCCCCGCGATCATCGACTTCCAGCTGGCCAGCCGCGGTGCTCCGCGCTCGGGCTGGATCCGGCTGCTGGCGCGCGAGGACCTGCGCCATCTGCTCAAGCACAAGCGCACCTATTGCCCCGAGGCGCTTACGCCGGTCGAGCGTCGCCTGCTCAGGCGCCGCTCCTGGGTGCGCGAACTCTGGTTCGCGACCGGCAAGCACGCCTACCGCTTCGTCACCCGGCGCCTCCTGAAGTGGGAGGACAACGAAGGCCAGGGCCCGAAGCCCTAGCCGCGGGTTCGCGCGGGGCGCCGCCGCGGCTACGCTGTCGCGCTTTCCGTTCCTGCAGGGCATCGCCATGACCCTTTCCGGCAAGACCGTCGTCATTACCGGCGCCTCCCGCGGCATCGGCCGTGCGATCGCGCTACGCGCCGCGGCCGACGGTGCCAACGTCGCCATCCTCGCCAAGTCGGGCGTGCCCAATCCGAAGCTGCCGGGCACCATCCACACGGTCGCCGAGGAGGTCCGCCTGGGCGGCGGCAACCCGCTCGCCCTGCAGTGCGACATCCGCGAGGAGGAGCAGGTGCGTGCCGCGGTCGCGGCCACGGTGGACGCGTTCGGCGGCATCGACATCCTCGTCAACAACGCCAGCGCGATCTGGCTGCGCGGCGCGCTCGACACGCCGATGAAGCGTTTCGACCTGATGCAGCAGGTCAACGCGCGCGGCACCTTCCTCGTCACCCAGGCCTGTCTGCCGCACCTGCTCGAAGCGCCGAACCCGCACGTGCTCACCCTCGCGCCGCCGCCGAGCCTCGATCCGAAATGGTGGGGCGCGCATACCGGCTACACGCTGGCGAAGATGGGCATGAGCCTGGTGACGCTCGGCCTCGCCGCCGAGTTCCGCGAGCGTGGCGTCGCCATCAACGCGCTGTGGCCGCGCACCGTGATCGCGACGGACGCGATCAACATGATTCCCGGCGTCGACCCGGCGATGTGCCGCCGCCCGGAAATCGTCGCCGACGCCGCGCATGCCGTGCTGGTGCGTTCCGCGCGCGAGCGCACCGGCGCCTTCCTGATCGACGAGGATGTGCTGCGCGAAGCCGGTGTCACCGACTTCGAACGCTATGCGGTCGATCCTTCGCGACCGCTGCTGCCCGACCTGTTTCTCTGAGGTGAATCCATGAAATACCTGCACGCGATGGTGCGCGTCCGCGACCTCGATGCTTCCCTGCGCTTCTGGTGCGAAGGCCTCGGCCTCGTCGAGAACCGCCGCCGCGACTATCCGCAGGGCCGCTTCACGCTGGTCTACCTCGGCGCGCCCGAGAACCCGGAGTCCGAGGTCGAGCTGACCTGGAACTACGACGACGAGGACTACGGCACGGCGCGCAACTTCGGCCATCTCGCGTTCGAGGTCGACGACATCTACGCCAGCTGCGAACGCCTGATGTCGATGGGCTACACGATCAACCGCCCGCCGCGCGACGGCCATATGGCCTTCGTGCGCTCGCCCGACCTGATCTCGGTGGAGCTGCTGCAGAAGGGCCAGCCGCTGGCGCCGCAGGAACCCTGGGCCTCGATGGCGAATACGGGCGTCTGGTAACACGCCTGCTGCCACATCCCGGCCGGTCGACCACGCGCCCGCGGCGAAATCCGCGGGCGCTTCGCGTTTCACCTCGCTGCGGTACCGGCGACGCGATGTCGGACGTCCCCATCCCGATGTCGTGATGCCGTCCGGCGTGCCGAAGGACGCGATGCCCGACAATACGCGTCGGCCGCTTCCGGCCGCCGCCACCGAAACGATGACCACCAACGACCTGTTCGCGCTGTCCGAGCGCTATTACGTCCCCGTCTACCGTCCGCGCCGGATCGTGCTCGACCACGGCCGCGGCGCCCGCGTGTGGGATCGCGACGGTCGCGAGTACGTCGATTTCGGTGCGGGCATCGCGGTCAACGCGCTGGGCCACGCGCATCCGGCGCTGATCGAGGCACTCACCGCGCAGGCCGGCAAGCTCTGGCACACCAGCAACGTGTTCGTCTCCGAGCCGCCGCTGCGGCTGGCCGAAGCGCTGGTCGAAGCCTCCGGTTTCGCCACGCGCGTGTTCCTGTGCAATTCGGGCACCGAGGCCAACGAAGCCGCGATCAAGCTCGCGCGCCGCTGGGCCGCCGCGCAGGGCCGCGAACCCGGCCGCCGCACCATCCTCACCTTTGAAGGCAGCTTTCACGGCCGCACGCTGGCGTCCGTCACCGCAACCGCGCAGCCGAAGTACCACGAGGGTTTCGAGCCGCTACCGCCGGGCTTCCGCTACGCGCGCTTCAACGGCGTCGCGGCGGCCGAGGCCGCAATGGCGGCGGGCGACGTCTGCGCCGTGCTGGTCGAGCCCGTGCAGGGCGAGGGCGGCGTCACTCCGGCGACGCCGGAATTCCTCGCCGCGCTGCGTGATCTCTGTGATCGCCACGGCGCGCTGCTGATGTTCGACGAGATCCAGTGCGGCATGGGCCGCACCGGCAGCCTGTTCGCCTGGCAGGACAGTGGCGTACGGCCCGACGTGGTCACGCTGGCGAAGGCGCTGGGCAGCGGTTTCCCGGTCGGCGCGATGCTGGTCGGCGACGCCGCGGCCGACACGCTGCAGTTCGGCGCCCACGGCACCACCTTCGGCGGCAATCCGCTGGCCGCCGCCGTCGCGCTCGCCGCGCTGCGGGAGCTGTCCTCGCCGGACCTGCTCGGCAATGTCGAGCGGCAGGCCGCAGCGATCCGCGCGGCGCTGGACGAATGCGACCGCGAGTTCGGCCTGTTCGCCGAGATCCGCGGACGCGGGCTGATGATCGGTGCGCAGTTGCGGCCGGAATACGCGGGCCGGGCCGCCGAGATCCTCGACCGCTGCGTCGAGCACGGCCTGCTGTTGCTGCAGGCGGGCCCCGACGTGCTGCGCTTCGTGCCCTCGCTCAACATCGATGACGTGGACGTCGCCGACGGCCTCGCGCGACTGCGCGCCGCGCTCGCCGACTTCGCCGGTGCTCAGCCGAGCCCGTAAGCGGCGAGCACGTTCCCCAGCACCTCCGGGCCGGCGACGTGCGCCGCCTGCAGGCCCGCGCGGCGTGCGCCCTCGACGTTGGCGCGCGAATCATCGAGAACCAACGTCGCCTGCGGCGCATGCCCGAGCATCGCCACGGCGGCGCGGAACACCTGCGGATCGGGCTTGCGCGCACCCAGTTGCGCGCTCGCCAGCAGGCGGCCCTCGAAACACGTGGCCAGCGACGGCAACAGCGCCGGCAGCGCATCGACCAGCAACCCGCCGTTGTTGGTCAGCACCGCCACCTCGCAGCGCGCGGCGACCGCCTCGACCTGTGTGACGGTACGCGGATCCAGCCGCATCGCCGCGCGACGGGCCGCGCACCACGCGGCGTGGTCGACGCGCCGTCCGAACGGCGCACCGATCGCATCCAGATACGCCTGCCCGTCGATCTCGCCGGCATCGAAACGGTCCTCGAGCCCGCTGTCGAACAGAGCCGCATGCAGGCTGGCCGCGTCGACGTCGACCGCCGCGGCCAGATGCGCCACGCGCGTGGCGCGGTCGTAGTCGACGAGTACGCCGTCGAGGTCGAACAGCACCAGCGACGGCGTCGTGCTCACAGCGTCGCGAACGCCTCGCGCGCCGCCGCCAGCGTGTGCGCGATCTCCGCTTCGCCGTGCGCGCTGGACATGAAGCCGGCCTCGAAGGCCGACGGCGCGAGGTAGACGCCGCGTTCGAGCATGGCGTGGAAGAAGCGGTTGAAGCGCGCGGTATCCGACGCCTTCGCGTCCTCGAACGTCTCCACCGGCCCCTCGCGGAAGTACAGGCCGAACATGCCCGGCGCGCGCGTGGTGTGGAAGGCGACGCCGGCCTCGCGTGCCGCCGCTTCGAGCCCGTCGCACAGGACGTGCGTGGCGCGCTCGAGCGCGTCGTGGAAGCCCGGCTGCTCGATGAGCGCCAGCGTCGCGAGGCCGGCAGCCATCGCCACCGGGTTTCCGCTCAGCGTGCCGGCCTGGTAAATCGGGCCGGCCGGCGCGATCTGCTGCATGAGATCGCGACGCCCGCCGTACGCGCCCACCGGCATGCCGCCGCCGATGATCTTGCCGAAGGTCGACAGGTCCGGCGTGATTCCGTAGCGCTGCTGCGCGCCGCCGAGCGCGACTCGGAAGCCCGTCATCACCTCGTCGAAGATCAGCAGCGCGCCATGCTTCGTGCACAGCGCGCGCAGGTGCTGCAGGTAGCCCTCGCGCGGCAGGATGCAGTTCGCATTGCCGACGATGGGCTCGATGATCAGGCCGGCGATGTCGTCGCCCATCTCCTCGAACAGCGCGGTCGCCGCGTTGAAGTCGTTGTAGGGCAGGGTGAGCGTCAGGTCGGCCAGCGCCGATGGCACGCCCGGCGAATTCGGCAGGCCCAGCGTCATGACGCCGCTGCCGGCTTTCACCAGGAAACTGTCGCCATGGCCGTGGTAGCAGCCTTCGAACTTGACGATGCGGGTGCGGCCCGTCGCGCCGCGTGCCAGGCGGATGGCCGACAGCGTGGCCTCGGTGCCCGAGTTCACCATGCGCACCATCTCGCAGCTCGGCACGATGCGGGTGATCGCTTCGGCCATCTCGACCTCCAGCGCATTCGGCACGCCGAAGCTCAGCCCGTCTCGCATGACCCGCTCGACGGCGGACAGCACTTCGGGGCGCGCGTGCCCGGCGATCATCGGACCCCACGAGCCCACGTAGTCGACATAGCGATTGCCGTCGACGTCGTACAGATAGGCGCCCTCCGCGCGCTGCGCGAAGAACGGCGTGCCGCCGACGGAACGGAACGCTCGCACCGGCGAATTGACGCCGCCGGGCAGCAGCTCGGACGCGCGCGCGAACAGGCGCTCGGACGTGGTGTGGTTCATCGATGCGTTTCCTCGAAACAGGCGATGTAAGCGCGCGCGGCCGCCTGCGGGTCCGGCGCGTCGAAAAGGCCGCCGATCACGGCGACGAGGTCCGCGCCCGCTTCGATCAGCGGGCGCGCATTGGAGGGCGTGATGCCGCCGATGGCGACGCGCGGCAGCGCCAGCGCCGCGGCTTCGCGCAGCAGGGACGGTTGGGCGCGCCGCGCGCCGGGCTTGGTGCCGGACAAATGGAACGCGCCGAATGCGATGTAGCTCGCACCGTCATCGGCGGCACGCCGCGCGCGCTCGATCGAGTCGTAGCACGACGCGCCGAGGATCATCTCCGTACCCACGGCATGTCGCGCCTCGCGCAGGTCGCCGTCGTCGCCACCGAGGTGTGCGCCGTCGGCATCGAGCTCCGCGGCGAGTCGCCAGTCGTCGTTGACGATGAGCGGCACGCCATGCTCGCGACACAGCGGCAGCAGCGCCGCGGCCTGTTCGCGCCGCAGCGCAGGATCCGCGAGCTTGTTCCGGTACTGCAGCAGCGCGGGCGCGAGGCCAAGCACGGGCGTGACGCGCGCGAGCAGCCGCTCCGTCGACGTTTCGTCGGGCGTGATCACATAGAGGCCGCGTCGGGGCCACAACGTCGGATGAAGGGACATGCTTTCCGCGGGAAAGGGCCGATGGGACAATGCAGGCCCGTAGCCACGCATTATCCGCCCATGTCGACCGTTGCAGAAAACGTTAGCTACCGCACCTGGATGTGCGTCGTCTGCGGCTTCATCTACGACGAGGCCAAGGGCCTGCCGGAAGAGGGCATCGCGCCGGGCACGCGATGGGAGGACGTGCCGGACACGTGGACGTGCCCGGACTGCGGCGTCACCAAGGACGACTTCGAGATGACCGAGGTCTGATCGCTACTTCGCCGGCGGGATCGATGGCGCGAGCCTGAGCTCGTCGCCCACCTGCAATTTCAGCTGCTCGGCCTGGCCCGCATTGAGCTCGAGCACGTAGCGCGCGGGCGCTTGGCTCGGATACGGCGGGCAACCGTCGCCCAGCGTGCAGGGCGGCACGTCGCGCTGCTGCGCCACCAGGCGCCGCTGCGTATCGAAATAGAGGATGTCCAGCGGGATCTTGGTGTTCTTCATCCAGTACGCGAGCGGCTCCTCGCGATCGTGCACGAACAGCATGCCGTGATCGGCCGGCAGCTCGTCGCGGAACATCAGCCCGCGCGCGCGTTCCTCGTTGTCGTCGGCGATCTCGACCGCATAGCGCTTGCCGCCGATCTCGACCCAGGTGTCCTGCCCCGTCGCGCAACCGGAAACCAGCAGTAATCCCAGCGACAGTATCCGTGCCTTGTTCATGGCCGCACTCCTATAACGTGCGGCCGACTTTCCGCCACAGGGCCCGCGCAGACAAGCATCGCTGAACGATTTCGACGAAGCATGAAATTGCCTCTTCCAAAACGTTACGAGCATGTGCACAATGCGCCCCCTGCCAACGACGGCACGCCACACGGCGCCGCAGTCGGGAGCGGAAAGAAACAAAAAATTCGATCACAGGGTGTTGACAGTGATCGAAAATGCTCTAAGATGGGCGGCTCACTCGGACGGATTGATTGCCGGGTGAAACGTAAGAGGGACGAGGCGCTGAGGCCGAAGTCCGGTGATCTTTGACAGTGTGCGCAGGTGACTTGTGCGGGCGTCTGGTGGTGGATGACTGTCCATCGCAGATGTCTCGTATCAAGCACAAAGATTCAAGTAAGCATGCAAATGCAAGCTGAGTTTTGGTGCCTGGACGGGCTCTGCACTTCAAAGCTTTAGCTGATCCTTCGGGATTGGTTGCAAAACTTAAGTGAAGAGTTTGATCCTGGCTCAGAGTGAACGCTGGCGGCAGGCCTAACACATGCAAGTCGAGCGGCAGCGGGTCCTTCGGGATGCCGGCGAGCGGCGGACGGGTGAGGAATGCATCGGAATCTGCCTCTATGTGGGGGATAACGTAGGGAAACTTACGCTAATACCGCATACGACCTACGGGTGAAAGCCGGGGACCTTCGGGCCTGGCGCAGAGAGATGAGCCGATGCCGGATTAGCTAGTTGGCGGGGTAAAGGCCCACCAAGGCGACGATCCGTAGCTGGTCTGAGAGGATGATCAGCCACACTGGAACTGAGACACGGTCCAGACTCCTACGGGAGGCAGCAGTGGGGAATATTGGACAATGGGCGCAAGCCTGATCCAGCCATGCCGCGTGAGTGAAGAAGGCCTTCGGGTTGTAAAGCTCTTTTGTTGGGGAAGAAAAGCTTCCGGTTAATACCCGGGAGTCCTGACGGTACCCAAAGAATAAGCACCGGCTAACTTCGTGCCAGCAGCCGCGGTAATACGAAGGGTGCAAGCGTTACTCGGAATTACTGGGCGTAAAGCGTGCGTAGGTGGTTCGTTAAGTCTGATGTGAAAGCCCTGGGCTCAACCTGGGAACTGCATTGGATACTGGCGATCTGGAGTGCGGTAGAGGGTGGCGGAATTCCCGGTGTAGCAGTGAAATGCGTAGATATCGGGAGGAACATCCGTGGCGAAGGCGGCCACCTGGACCAGCACTGACACTGAGGCACGAAAGCGTGGGGAGCAAACAGGATTAGATACCCTGGTAGTCCACGCCCTAAACGATGCGAACTGGATGTTGGGTGCAACTTGGCACTCAGTATCGAAGCTAACGCGTTAAGTTCGCCGCCTGGGAAGTACGGTCGCAAGACTGAAACTCAAAGGAATTGACGGGGGCCCGCACAAGCGGTGGAGTATGTGGTTTAATTCGATGCAACGCGAAGAACCTTACCTGGCCTTGACATGTCTGGAATCCTGCAGAGATGCGGGAGTGCCTTCGGGAACCAGAACACAGGTGCTGCATGGCTGTCGTCAGCTCGTGTCGTGAGATGTTGGGTTAAGTCCCGCAACGAGCGCAACCCTTGTCCTTAGTTGCCAGCACGTAATGGTGGGAACTCTAAGGAGACCGCCGGTGACAAACCGGAGGAAGGTGGGGATGACGTCAAGTCATCATGGCCCTTACGGCCAGGGCTACACACGTACTACAATGGTGGGGACAGAGGGCTGCAAGCCGGCGACGGTGAGCCAATCCCAGAAACCCCATCCCAGTCCGGATTGGAGTCTGCAACTCGACTCCATGAAGTCGGAATCGCTAGTAATCGCAGATCAGCATTGCTGCGGTGAATACGTTCCCGGGCCTTGTACACACCGCCCGTCACACCATGGGAGTCTGTTGCACCAGAAGCAGGTAGCTTAACCTTCGGGAGGGCGCTTGCCACGGTGTGGCCGATGACTGGGGTGAAGTCGTAACAAGGTAGCCGTATCGGAAGGTGCGGCTGGATCACCTCCTTTAGAGACCGGCAGCACTGCTGCCAGGCGCCCGCACAAGACACCTGCATTCGAAGTTCCAGAATCCCACGGGGGATTCTGGGGAGCGTCCCGCATCACGGGGCTTTAGCTCAGCTGGGAGAGCACCTGCTTTGCAAGCAGGGGGTCGTCGGTTCGATCCCGACAAGCTCCACCATCTCGCTGGCCTGCGCTGCGGACAGCAACATCGGGTCTGTAGCTCAGGTGGTTAGAGCGCACCCCTGATAAGGGTGAGGTCGGTGGTTCGAGTCCTCCCAGACCCACCATTTGCTCCGAATACTTCGAATGTTTGCACACACAAGATTAGAACCGCACGGGCGCTGAGGCCGGTGAGGTGTTCTTTGAAAATCAGGATGTAGCGAGCGTTTTAGACGTGAATGTCTACAGACGTGTCGTGAGGCTAAGGCGGGGATCCTCGAGATCCCTAAAAATTGAGTCGTTGAATTCGCGTCCGGGCTTTGTACCCCTGGACACAAATACGACCCCGAGGCGACTTGGGGTTATATGGTCAAGCGAATAAGCGCACACGGTGGATGCCTTGGCGGTCAGAGGCGATGAAGGACGTGACAGCCTGCGAAAAGCGCGGGGGAGCTGGCAATAAGCATTGATCCCGCGATGTCCGAATGGGGAAACCCACTGCGCAAGCAGTATCCTGCAGTGAATACATAGCTGCTGGAAGCGAACCCGGAGAACTGAAATATCTAAGTACCCGGAGGAAAAGAAATCAACCGAGATTCCCTGAGTAGTGACGAGCGAACGGGGACCAGCCCTTAAGCTGGATTAGTTTTAGCGGAACAACCTGGAAAGGTTGGCCATAGACGGTGATAGCCCGGTACGCGAAAAGGCTTTTCCAGTGAAATCGAGTAAGGCGGGGCACGTGAAACCCTGTCTGAACATGGGGGGACCATCCTCCAAGGCTAAATACTACTGACCGACCGATAGTGAACCAGTACCGTGAGGGAAAGGCGAAAAGAACCCCGGAGAGGGGAGTGAAATAGACCCTGAAACCGTGTGCGTACAAGCAGTCGGAGCCCGCAAGGGTGACGGCGTACCTTTTGTATAATGGGTCAGCGACTTACTGTTCGTGGCGAGCTTAACCGTATAGGGGAGGCGAAGGGAAACCGAGTCTGAAAAGGGCGCATAGTCGCGGGCAGTAGACCCGAAACCGGGTGATCTAGTCATGCCCAGGGTGAAGGTCCGGTAACACGGACTGGAGGCCCGAACCCACTCCCGTTGCAAAGGTAGGGGATGAGGTGTGATTAGGAGTGAAAAGCTAATCGAACCCGGAGATAGCTGGTTCTCCTCGAAAGCTATTTAGGTAGCGCCTCATATGTATCCTCTCGGGGGTAGAGCACTGTTATGGCTAGGGGGTCATTGCGACTTACCAAACCATTGCAAACTCCGAATACCGAGACGGACTGTATGGGAGACACACGGCGGGTGCTAACGTCCGTCGTGAAAAGGGAAACAACCCAGACCCACAGCTAAGGTCCCAAATTCATCGCTAAGTGGAAAACGATGTGGAAAGGCACAGACAGCCAGGAGGTTGGCTTAGAAGCAGCCACCCTTTAAAGAAAGCGTAATAGCTCACTGGTCGAGTCGGTCTGCGCGGAAGATTTAACGGGGCTAAGCGATGAACCGAAGCTTGGGGTGCACAACTTGTTGTGCGCGGTAGAGGAGCGTTCCGTAAGCCGTTGAAGGTGACTTGAGAAGGTTGCTGGAGGTATCGGAAGTGCGAATGCTGACATGAGTAACGATAATGCGGGTGAAAACCCCGCACGCCGAAAGCCCAAGGTTTCCTTGCGCAACGTCAATCGGCGCAGGGTGAGTCGGCCCCTAAGGCGAGGCTGAAAAGCGTAGTCGATGGGAAGCTGGTTAATATTCCAGCACCTCGCGTAAGTGCGATGGAGGGACGGAGAAGGTTAGGCAGGCCCGGCGTTGGTTGTCCGGGTGAGAGAGTTGAGGCGGTCCCCTTAGGCAAATCCGGGGGGGCAACGTTGAGACTAAGGACGAGTCCTTTAGGACGAAGCTGCTGATATCACGCTTCCAGGAAAAGCTCCTAAGCTTCAGCTTACGCAGACCGTACCGTAAACCGACACAGGTGGGCAGGATGAGAATTCTAAGGCGCTTGAGAGAACTCGGGTGAAGGAACTAGGCAAAATAGCACCGTAACTTCGGGAGAAGGTGCGCCCTTTTTGGTTCATAGCTGAGAAGGGCCGCAGTGACCAGGCCGCTGCGACTGTTTATCAAAAACACAGCACTCTGCAAACACGAAAGTGGACGTATAGGGTGTGACGCCTGCCCGGTGCTGGAAGGTTAAGTGATGGGGTTAGCCGCAAGGCGAAGCTCTTGATCGAAGCCCCAGTAAACGGCGGCCGTAACTATAACGGTCCTAAGGTAGCGAAATTCCTTGTCGGGTAAGTTCCGACCTGCACGAATGGCGTAACGACAGCGGCGCTGTCTCCACCCGAGACTCAGTGAAATTGAAATCGCTGTGAAGATGCAGCGTTCCCGCGGCAAGACGGAAAGACCCCGTGAACCTTTACTATAGCTTTACACTGAACGTTGAGTTCGTCTGTGTAGGATAGGTGGGAGGCTGTGAAACCGAGGCGCCAGCTTCGGTGGAGCCATCCTTGAAATACCACCCTGATGTGCTTGACGTTCTAACCTGGCGCCGTTATCCGGCGCGGGGACCGTGTATGGTGGGTAGTTTGACTGGGGCGGTCTCCTCCCAAAGAGTAACGGAGGAGCACGAAGGTACGCTCAGCGCGGTCGGACATCGCGCACTGTGTGCAAAGGCATAAGCGTGCTTGACTGCAAGATCGACGGATCAAGCAGGTACGAAAGTAGGTCTTAGTGATCCGGTGGTTCTGTATGGAAGGGCCATCGCTCAACGGATAAAAGGTACTCCGGGGATAACAGGCTGATACCGCCCAAGAGTTCATATCGACGGCGGTGTTTGGCACCTCGATGTCGGCTCATCACATCCTGGGGCTGTAGTCGGTCCCAAGGGTATGGCTGTTCGCCATTTAAAGTGGTACGCGAGCTGGGTTCAGAACGTCGTGAGACAGTTCGGTCCCTATCTGTCGTGGGCGTTGGAGATTTGAGAGGGGCTGCTCCTAGTACGAGAGGACCGGAGTGGACGAACCTCTGGTGTTCCGGTTGTCACGCCAGTGGCACTGCCGGGTAGCTATGTTCGGAAGCGATAACCGCTGAAAGCATCTAAGCGGGAAGCGCGCCTCAAGATGAGATCTCCCGGGAGCTTGACTCCCCTGAAGGAACCATCAAGACCAGGTGGTTGATAGGCTGGGTGTGTAAGTGCAGCAATGCATTGAGCTAACCAGTACTAATGATCCGTGCGGCTTGACCATATAACCTCAAGACGCTTTGGGCAGCCAAAGCACCTTACCCTCGCGATACGTCGCGACATTCACTGCTCGCTACATCCCCCCCTTTTCCGCTCGAACCCACGGGTTCGTCGGTAACCAACGAGAGCGCGGCGCCGTGAGGCGACCCTCCACCCTCTCCCTGGTGACCATAGCGGTGTGGAACCACCCGATCCCATTCCGAACTCGGACGTGAAACGCACCCGCGCCGATGGTAGTGTGGCTTTGCCATGCGAGAGTAGGTCATCGCCAGGGTCTTTATCCCGCAACCCCCCAGCCGTCCCAACGGCTGGGGGGTTGTCTTTTGGGCGGTGGGAAATTGCGGCGGAGAGTCACGCGGTGGAGGTAAACCATCGCTGCTGCAATCCGCGCGCTCTGCTGCCGTGCGCTCTCTATCCCGAGCGTCCGACGTGTCTTCGCGTGAGCGCAGCGCTGGAAGCGTCGCGCCTGAGGTCGGAATAGCCGCTATGAGGGACGGGGCGAGGCTCGCCCTCGAGTAATTAGTCCGTGAACTCGACGAAGCTCAAGGTCGCGATAAGCCCGGCCCCGGGCTCCGCATCCGAGGCAATGACACCGGCACGCAGCGCCTACGAGGCGCATCGGCGGCGGCCATCAGGCGCGACTGGGAGATGCACGATGGCGTTATGGCGATTGCGTCGGGACGGGCAGTAACTCGCTGCGGCTGGACACATCGCTTTTCACGGCCATCGCTCTTGTCCGCTCAAGTCAAAGCTTGAGCGCGTGCAGCCAGGCCGCAGCGTCCGCGAAGGATCAGCGACAGGACAGTGGCCTTACCGCAGCGCGGGCTGCGGCAGTCACGGCATCGGGTTTGGCGAACTGCAGGGCATCCCGTCGTTGCCGACGCCCGATACCGCTGTCCTTGGAGAACAGCCGGCACCGAAGTAGATGTCTCAACAACCTGAGGCCAGTGGTTCGAGGTCAGCCGGTACCGGTTCGTGACCGTCGCAGGGAGATGGGCGTTCGAACGCGTCGCGAACCGGAAGCTCGTCGTCGCCACATAGCCGGCTATGAAGGCAGGTATGACCATCGCAGTCCGGGCGACTCGAGGCGCCGGCGGGGCCGACTCGTCCATCTCGCGCGACGTATCTTCTTATCCATCTCCGCCACGTCTCTCCGAGCGGCGCTTCTAAAGCGGCCCAGGCAGGCTAGGCCGTTGCTGCGAGGCGGCGTCGACTCGGTGGTCGCACCACGGTCAACCTGCGGCGGCGGCGGATACGACGCTCCGCGGGAAAGTGGCTAGAGCCAGACCCGGACCAGACAGCGCGCACTCGCCATCCGGGCAAGGACGGCGCGCTTCGCGCCAACTGCCGGCCGCGGGCGCACGATCGGCCCGGCGCTTGCCACCGCCACCAGCCAAAGGCTCGGGTCGTAGCCAAGCACCGCTCGGTCGAGCACCTTCGGATCGGCACTGATGCCCTGAAGCACTTCGCAGAACTGCTCGACGACAGGCCGGCGAATGAAAGCCGGCAGTGCCGACGGCAAGACACCGAACACGACGAGCCATGTGAATGCAGGCGATCGCCGGCGTTCGCGAGCCGCGCGACAGGCGGCTGGTAAACGCGTTCATGCGCTTATCTCGCTGGGGCGGCGTCGACAGCTAGCGGCAAATGCTCAGCTGTCGCGATGCCGAGGTTCGATAACCGCGCTGTCGCCGCGACGCGCGAAGCGCGCGGCCCTCAGCGGATCGCCATCGCCGCCTGCGCGAGCAATGCCGCCGCACAGATAAACCCGACCAGCCAGCTGAGGCTGCGCGCCACGGGCACGCCGCCGACGTAGAACACGCCATGCAGCATCCGCGCGACGACGAACACGACCGCGAGCAGCGCGATGCGCGCTTCGTGCACGCCGGCGATGTCCGCCAGCACCACGCCGGCCGCGAACGCGGGGAACGCTTCGAAGGCGTTGAGCTGCGCGGCGTTCGCGCGCGACACGCGCGGATCGCTCTGTCGGGCCAGCCAGCCGCGCGGGTCGCGGTTGTCGTAGCGCTCGCCGCGGGCCTTGGCCAGCACGGTCCAGACGTAGGGCAGGACGGCGGCAACGAACACGCACCAGTACGCGACGGCGATGGTCATGGCAGGGCTCCCGGAGACTCGTCGCAGCCTAGCGCAGACAAGCGGCGGGCGGCCATGACTTCCGGCCGCGTGACGGCCGTCGCGAACGCGCTAGGCTCGGGGCTTCCGAACGGAAGGGGAAATCCGATGCGACGTCGTCTACTGCCCGCGCTGCTCGGCGGGCTGCTCATCACCGCCTCCGCGCATGGCGCGACGCCCGACCGCTGGCAGGTGCCGGTGTCGGTCAAGAAGCTCGACAACGGCCTGACGGTCGTGGTGTCCGAGGACCACAGCTCGCCGACGGTGGGCGTGTCGATGGTCTATCACGTGGGCATGCGGCTGGAGCCGCAGGACCGCACCGGCTTCGCGCACCTGTTCGAGCACCTGATGTTCGAGGGCACGCCGAACGCGAAGGAAGGCGTGTTCGACAAGGTGATCACCGGCGGCGGCGGCCGCAACAACGGCTCCACGCGCCCGGACTTCACCAACTACATCGAGATGGCGCCGGTATCGGCGCTCGAGCCGATCCTGTGGCTCGAGGCCGATCGCATGAAGACGCTCGACTTCAATCCGACCACTCTCAAGAACCAGCAGGACGTGGTGAAGGAGGAGATCCGCGTCAACGTGAAGAACCAGCCGTACGGCGGCTTCATGTGGATCGACATCGGCCAGCAGGCCTTCCAGAAGTGGGAGAACAACCACGACGGCTACGGCAGCTTCGAGGATCTCGAAGGCGCGAGCCTGGAGGATGTGGCCGGCTTCCATCGCGACTACTACGGCCCGAACAACGCGGTGCTCGGCATCGCCGGCGACGTGACGCCCGAACAGGCGTTCGCGCTGGCCGAGAAGTACTTCGGCACGATCCCCGCACGCGCGACGCCGAAGGCGCCCGATTTCCGCGAAGGCCTCAACACGCAAGAAAAGCGCATCCAGCAGACCGATGCGCTGGCGCAGGTGCCGGCGATCGCGGCGGCCTGGAAGATGCCGGACCGCGGCAGCAAGGATCAGGCGGCGATGGCGGTGCTGGGCGACGTGCTCGCCGGCGGCGATGCCTCGCGCTTCTACCAGGGCATCGTCAAGGGCCGCGAGCTCGCGCTCAACGTCGAATCGCTGTACGGCCTGACCAGCCCGTGGGAATACGACGGCCCGACGCTGTTCACCGTGTTCGCGCTGTACAAGCCCAACACCAGTGCCGACGCGGTGCTCGCGGCGATGGACGAGGAGATCGCGAAGGTCGCCAAGAACGGGATCACCGATACCGAGTTGCAGCGGGTCAAGACCAAGATGCTGGCCGACTGGTACAACGGCCTCGAGGCCTTCATCAGCCGCGCCGACACGGTCGCCAAGCTGCAGACGCTGTGGGGCGACGCCAACGTGGTCAACAAGATCCCCGGCTGGATCGAGGGCGTGACCAGCGCCGACATCCAGCGCGCGGCCAAGACCTATCTCGTGCGCAGCAACCGCACCGTCATCGACCGCGTGCCGACCGCGATGGCCAAGCCCGCGGCGCCCGCCGCCGGCGCGAAGTAAGGAGACGACGTCATGAAGAACCTCAACCTGCTCGCCGCCGCGCTGACGATCGCGCTGGCCGGCAATGCCGTCGCCGGCCCGAAGGCCGAGCTGCCGAAGGAGCTGCCGCCGTACGCGCCGGAGCGTCCGCTGCCGGTGCCGCAGATCGACAAGGCGACGCTCGCCAACGGCCTGGAAGTCTGGATCGTGCCGCGCTCGGGCCTGCCGCGCGTCGATGCCGTGCTGGCCGTGCGCAACGCCGGCCTCGCCGCCGACGATGCGCAGCATCCTGGCTTCGCCACGCTGCTCGCCGGGCTGCTGGCCGAAGGCACCGCCAAGCGCGATTCGCGCGCCATTGCCGAAACCGCGCAGGGCCTCGGCGGCGGCATCGGCGCGATGGCGAATGCCGACGGCATCCTGCTGTCGGGCAATGCGCTGGTCTCGCATGCGCCGGACATGATCGCGCTGCTCGGCGAGGTCGCGCGCACGCCGTCCTTCCCCGAGAACGAGGTGCGCCTCGCGCAGGCCAACGCACTGCAGGGCCTGAAGGCCGCCGAGGCGCAGCCGGGCTTCAAGGCCGAGCGCGCGCTCGGACAGGTCATCTACGGCGACCATCCCTACGCACGCACGCAGCCGACCGAAGCCGCGATCACGTCGGTGACGCCGCAGATGCTGCGTGCCGCGCATGCGCAGCGCTTCCGCCCGGACCGCGCCCTGCTGGTGCTGACCGGCCCGATCTCCCGCGCCGACGCGATGCGCGCGGTCGAGGCCGCGTTCGGCAGCTGGAGCGCAATCGGCGAGCCGCTGCCCGACACGCCGCCCGCCGTGCGCAACGCCAAGCCCCAGCGCGTGCTGGTGCAGCGCGACGGCAGCGTGCAGTCGGCGATCCGCATCGGCCGTCCCGGGATCGCGGCGACCGATGCCGACTGGGCGCCGCTGCAGCTGGCGGGCACGGTGCTGGGCGGCGGCTTCAGCTCGCGCCTGATGCAGAACCTGCGCGAGGAGAAGGGCTATACCTACGGCGCGCGCGGCGGTATCGGCCCGCTGCGGCAGGGCGGTCGGATCAGCGCGTCGGCCGACGTGCGCAACGAGGTGACGGGCGCGGCGATCAAGGAGTTCATGGCCGAGTACGCGCGCCTGGGCAGCGAGCCGGTGCCCGCGCAGGAGCTCGAGGACACCAAGCGCTACGTCGCCGGCGGCTACCTGCTCAACAACCAGATGCAGGCGGCCGTGGCCAGCACGCTCGCCGGCAACTGGCTGGTCGGCGTGCCCGCGGAGTTCCTCGGCGAGTACGTGCCGAAGGTGCGCGCGGTGGATGCGGCGCAAGTGCAGGCGATGGCGCGCAAGTACCTCGATCCGAAGGACCAGTCGATCGTCGTGGTCGGCGATTCCAAGGCCATCGCCGAGCAGCTCGCACCGTACGGCACGTTCGACGTACGCGCGAAGTAAGGTCGAATCGCGTGGATCGCGGGGCCGCCTTCGGGCGGCCCCGTTTCGTTTGACGGCCGGATATCGCAATACGCATGAAAAAGGCCGCCCGGAGGCGGCCTTTTCCGCGTTCCCGACAGCGGAGCTGCTTACGGCGCCGCAGGCGGCGTCGGCGTGCTGAAGCGCTGCGCCGTGGCGCCCGTAATCGAGCCGACCTTCGCGGTGTCGTGCACGTACAGCACCACCGGGCGCTTGAACACCAGCGGACCGTCGACCTGCGCGTTCGGGCCGATGACGATGCGCGGGTCGCGCTTGCGCATGTTGAGGAACTGCACGTTCGGCTTCTCGACGAGGATGCCGCCGCGCACGTGGCTGCCGACGCCGACGGTCACGTCGCCGTTGACCGTCTCGATGCCGCGGCCGACGTCGGTGTCGACCAGGCCGATCGCGCCGTTGACCGTCTCCACGCCGCCGCTCACCGCGCCGCCGCGGTCGACGAAGATGCCGCCGTTGACGGTCTCGATGTCGCCATCGATGCGCACGCGCTGGCCGGTATGGATGCTGCCGTTGACGGTCTCGAGGTCGCCGACCTGCGCGCCGTCGCCGACGCGGATGCTGCCGTTGACCGTCTCCGCCGAGCGGGCCTGCACGTCGGCATCGATGCGGATGCTGCCGTTGACGGTTTCGAGGCTGCCGTAGGTCTTGCCGGCCTCGGCGTGGATGCTGCCGTTGACCTTGTCGATGCTGACCCGGTCCTGCGCGAAGGCGGGCGTGGCCGCGAGGGCAAGGGCGAGGGGCAGGAGCATCAGGGCGTTTCGCATGGTCGGTTCCTCGACGGTTGATACGGCTTGGATGCGGCTGCCGGCCGTAGGGTTTAAGTAGCGGCACGGGACGTTACGGCACCGCCGCTACAATCGCGCTTCCCGTCCCCGCTGGGCAACTGCCCGAAGTCACAGGTCCGCATCGTGTCCCACACCGCCGCCGTGAAGCCCGTCGTCCTGCTCATCCTCGATGGCTGGGGCCATCGCGAGGATCCCACCGACAACGCGCTGGCGCAGGCGAACCTGCCGAACTGGAACGCGCTGGTGGCGGGCTGCCCGAACACGCTGATCCACACCGAAGGCCGCCACGTCGGCCTGCCGGAGGGGCAGATGGGCAACTCCGAGGTCGGCCACATGAACCTCGGCGCGGGGCGCATCGTCTATCAGGACCTCACCCGCATCGACGCGGCGATCGAGGACGGCACGTTCTTCGACAACGCCGAACTGCGCGCGGCCTGCGAGGGTGCCAAGGCATCAGGCGGCGTGCTGCACGTGATGGGGCTGCTGTCGCCGGGTGGCGTGCACAGCCATGAGCGCCATGTGCTGGCGATGCTGGAGATGGCGCATCGCCTCGACGTGCCGCGCGTGGCGGTGCATGCCTTCCTCGACGGCCGCGACACGCCGCCGCGCTCGGCCGATCCGAGCCTGCAGTTGCTGATGCAGGAATGCGCGCGGCTGGGCAATGCGCACGTCGCTACCGTGAGCGGCCGCTATTTCGCCATGGATCGCGACAAGCGCTGGGATCGCGTGCGGCGCGCATGGGATGCGATGGTCGACGGCCGCGCCGAACACGTCGCCACCGACGCGCTGGCCGCGCTCGAGGCCGCGTACGCGCGCGGCGAGAACGACGAGTTCGTGGTGCCCACGGTGATCGAGGGCTACGCGGGCATGCACGACGGCGATGCGGTCGTCTTCATGAACTTCCGCGCCGACCGCGCGCGCCAGCTCACCGCGGCGTTCGTATCGCCGACGTTCGACGGCTTCGACGCGCGCCGCCCGCAGCTGTCGCGCTTCGTCTGCCTCACCGAATACGACGCCAAGCTGCCGGCGCCGGTCGCATTCGGGCCCGACGACCTGCGCAACACGCTGGGCGAGGTGCTGGCCGACAACGGCCTGCGTCAGCTGCGCATCGCCGAGACCGAGAAGTACGCGCACGTCACCTTCTTCTTCAGCGGCGGGCGCGAGGACGAATACCCGGGCGAGACGCGCATCCTGGTGCCGAGCCCGCAGGTCGCCACCTACGACCTGCAGCCGGAGATGAGCTGTCCCGAGGTCACCGAGAAGCTGTGCGCGGCGATCCGTTCGGGCATGGTCGACGTCGCGATCTGCAACATCGCCAATCCCGACATGGTCGGCCACACCGGCGTGATCAGCGCGGCGATCAAGGCCGCCGAGGCCGTGGACACCGCGCTCGGCGCGATCCGCGCCGCAGTGGCCGACGTCGGCGGCGCGCTGCTGATCACCGCCGACCACGGCAACCTCGAGATGATGCGCGACGCCAGCACCGGCCAGCCGCATACCGCGCATACCGTCGGCCCGGTGCCGTTCGTGTACTGCGGGCCGCGCGCGGCCACGCTGCGATCGGGCGGCGCGCTGCGCGACGTCGCGCCGACCGTCCTCGACCTGCTGCAGGTCGCCAAGCCCGTCGAGATGACCGGCACGAGCCTGCTCGTCGGCTGACCGATGCGTCTTCGCGCCGCGCTGCTCGCGCTGATGCTGTCGCTGCCCGTGCTCGCGGGCGCGGCGCAGGACACGCGCACCACCGAGCGCAAGCTGCAGGCGCTCAAGCGCGAGCTGCAGGGCGTCGCCGCCGAGCGTCGCAAGCTGGAGACGCAGCGCGGCAGCGCGAGCCAGCAGTTGCGCCAGGCCGACGAGCAGGTCGGCCAGACCGACCGCGAACTGCGCAGCGTGCAGGAACGCATCGCCAGCGAGCGCGCCGGCCTCGTGCAGCTGCGCGCGCGGCAGGCGCGCATGCGCGAGACGCTCAAGGGCGCGCGCGAGGAACTGGCCACGCTGCTGCGCGCGGCCGATCGCCAGGGCCGCGCCGGTGCGCTGAAGACGCTGCTCTCGCGCGACCAGGTCGAGGACGCGCAGCGCCTGCTCACCTACCACGGCTACCTGCAGCAGGCGCGCGCCAGGCGCATCCGCGAGCTCACCGCGCAGCTGGCCGAGCTCGATCGCGTGGAAGCGGAGATCGCGCGCCGCACCGGCGAGCTCACCGCCGCGCAGAAGGCGCAGGCCGAGCAGTTGCAGAAGCTGCAACGCGAACGCGAGCAGCGCGCGGTGCTCGTCGCGCAGCTCGACGCGAAGTACAAGGACCGCGCCGACCGCGAGAAGGCTCTGGGCCGCGACGCCAAGGCGCTCGAACAACTGCTTGCCAAGCTGCGCGCCGCCGCGGCGAAGGCGCGCGCCGAGCAGAAACGCCTCGCCGAGCAGCGCGCGCGCGAGGCCGCTGCCGCGGCGAAGGCCGATGCGGCAGCCGCCAAGGCCGCGCGCGAAAAGGGCCTGCCGCCGCCGCCCAAGCGCGCGACGCGCCCGCCGGTGCAGGTCGCGAGCGCGCCGCCGCCGCAGGTCGGCGGCCTGGGCTGGCCGCTGTCGGGCGCGCTGCTCGCTGGCTACGGCGGCCGGATGCCCGACGGCCGCCGCAGCGACGGCCTGCTGATCGCCGCCGGCGCGGGCACGCCGGTGCGCGCGGTCGCCGACGGCACCGTGGTCTATTCGGAATGGATGACCGGCTACGGCCTGCTGCTGATCGTCGACCACGGCAACGGCTACATGAGCCTCTACGCGCACAACGACGCGCTGCTCAAGAGTGCCGGCGCGACGGTCAAGCGCGGCGATCCGCTGGCCACCGTCGGCAGTTCGGGCGGGCAGGGGCGGCCGTCGCTGTATTTCGAGCTGCGCCGCGGCGGCACGCCGGTCGATCCGGGCGTGTGGCTGCGACGCTAGCGTCCACACGTCTTTCCGCAGCGGCGGCTAACGTGCTGAACTCGCCGTCATCGCGACGGTCCGACCGTCGTACCGCTTCCGGAGTCGCCATGCGCCGTCGTCTGCTCGCCCTCGCCCTGCTCACCGCCGCGCTTCCACTCGCGGCGCAACAGGCGCCCGCGCCGACGCCGCCGAAGGATGCGCCGTCCACGCCCGCGCCTGCCGCCGATCCTCAGGCGCCCGCCAGCGGCACGCCCACCGAGGGCGCGCCGGCCGACGGCGCGCGCACCGCGGCAGCAGCGAAGGCCGGTGCCGCGGACGATCTCGACAAGGTGCCGCTCGACGAGATCCGACGCTTCGTGATGGTCTACAACGCGGTCAAGCAGGCCTACGTCGAGCCCGTCAGCGACCGCAAGCTGATGAACGCCGCGGTGCACGGCCTGCTGCTCGACCTCGACCCGCACAGCACCTATTTCGACCGCGAGGACGCCGCGAGCTTCGACGAGAACGCCCGCGGCGCCTACGAGGGCATCGGCGTCGAACTGCAGCGCCAGGAGGACGGCACGCTCAAGGTGATCGCCGCGATCGACGACACCCCGGCGGCGAAGGCGGGCCTCAAGGCCGGCGACATCATCATCGCGATGGACGGCAAGCCGTTCCGTCCCGACGAAGGCGACACCTCGGCGCCGTTGCGCGGCCCGGCCGGCAGCAAGATCGTGCTGACCGTCGCGCGCAAGGGCGCCACCAAGCCGATCGACATCACCGTGGTGCGCGAAACCATCCGCATCGCCTCGGTGCGCTCGCGCATGCTCGAGCCGGGCTTCGGCTACGTGCGCGTCGCCGCGTTCCAGGCCGACACCGCGGCCGACTTCGAGAAGGCGCTGGACAAGCTCAAGGCCGCCGGCACGCTGCGCGGCCTCGTCATCGACCTGCGCAGCAACCCCGGCGGCCTGCTCACCAGTGCCGTGCAGATGGCCGACGACCTGCTCGAGAAGGGCGGCATCGTCAGCACGCGCGGACGCCTTGCGATCACCGACGCGCAATTCTCGGCGACGCCCGGCGACCGCCTCGACGGCGCACCGGTGGTGGTGTTGGTGGACGGCGGCTCGGCGAGCGCGTCCGAAGTGCTCGCCGGTGCGCTCAAGGACAACGGCCGCGCGCGCATCGTCGGCAGCCGCACGTTCGGCAAGGGCTCGGTGCAGACCGTGCTTCCGCTCGACAACGGCGACTCGGTCAAGCTGACCACTGCCCGCTACTTCACTCCGAGCGGCAAGTCGATCCAGGCGCTGGGCATCGTGCCCGACGTCGCCTTCGAGGCCCCGAAGAGCGACGAAGCGCGCCGCGCGCTGTCGGAAGCCAGCCTTCCGGGCCATCTGCGCGGCGATGCCGACGACGCCACCGCCGCGGGCGACATCCTCGAGGGCGAGGGCTACATCACCCAGGCGCTGGCCGAGCTCAAGCGCCTCGCCGGCGTGCCGGCCGCAGCGCCGGCGAAGGCAACGGCGGCGAAGAAGTAGGCCTCAGCGCGGCTTGCCGGGCATCGGGAAGGGCGTCACCACGCGCTCGCCGGTGGCGGCGTCGCGGATCGCCGACTGCGCCTTGCGCTCGACTTCCTCGATGCGCACGATCGAATGCATCGGCAGGTGCAGCACGCGCGTGTTGCCGAACTCGTCGCGCAGGCGCTCCTCGGTCGGATCGACGACGAGGCCCTCGTTGACGTCGAACACCAGTTCCCCGACCTCCGTGAAGCCCCAGAGCGCGCCGGAGGCGACGTGTCGGGCGTACAGCTCGTACACCTTGCCGGCGTTGAGGAAGGTCACCTTGTAGAGCGGCTTGGGCATGGCGGTCGGTCGGCGTGGTGTCCCGCGAACATGGGGCGCGATCGCCGCCGTTCAATGGCGATCGACTCAGAAGCCGTGCACGCGCTTCATGCGTCGATGGATCGCCGCCCGCGACACCAGCCCGAACGCGCCCCCAACGGCGAACCCGGCCAGATGCGCCGACCAGGCCACCGCGCCGAACGCCGGCCCCACGAAGGTGTAGACCAGCTGCAGGCCCGCCCACACGCCGATCAGTACCGCGGCCGGCATGCGCACGAACTGCAGGAACAGCCCCAGCGGCAGCACCAGGCCGAGGCGGGCGGTCGGGAACAGCGCGAGATAGGCGCCGATCAGCGCCGATACCGCGCCGCTGGCGCCGATGATCAACCGGTCCGGCGTGCCGATGGCCAGCACCGCGGCGAGGTTGGCCGCCGCGCCGCCCAGCAGGAACAGCGCGAGGAAGCGCCACGGCCCCATGGCCCGCTCCGCCGGCGCGCCGAAGATCAGCAGGAACAGCAGGTTGCCGACCAGGTGCGCCCAGTCGGCATGCAGGAACAGCGCGGCGACAAGCCGCGCCAGGTGGCCGTCGCGCAGCGAGGCCAGGAGCTCGGGCAGCGAGCGCAGGTCGCCCGACAGCGCGCCCCATTCCAGCAGCAGCCGGCGCTGCTCGCCCGGCGGCAGCAGGCTCGCGGCCACGAAGCAGCCCCACAGCAGCAGGAACAGCACCGGGGTGGCCCAGCGCCGGATCGGCCTTTCGCGAGGGGGGATGGGGATGAACACGCGGGGCTTCCCGTTCAGCCCCCGCATGATGCGCGAGCCGTCCGCGCCTGCCCAGCCGCATGCCGGCCGCCCCTGTTGTTAGCTTGCGGTTAAAGGCTATATTCGGTGCCGCATGGTCGCGGATACCGGCCAGCCCAGAAAGCCGGTTCGACCGGCGGTGCAATCCCCTTTTCGGAGAGAGACATGCAGAACGGCTTCATGCGCGTCACCGCGCTCGCGCTCGGTATCGCCGGCGCGCTCACGCTGGGCAATGCCCACGCGTCCGGCTTCCAGATCCGCGAGAACAGCGTCAAGAACCTCGGCCGCGCCAACTCCGGCACCGCCGTCGCGCGCGGCGACGCTTCGGTCGTTTCCAACAACCCGGCGGCCATGGTCAACATCGACCGCGCCACGGTGCAGACCGACGTCAGCCTGATCGACCTCGATGCGGAGTTCACCGGCGGCGGCAACACCGCGCTGCCGACCCCGCCGGCCGCACCGCTCAACGGCAACAACGGCGGCGACCCGGGCGACCTGACGGCGGTGCCGGCGCTGGCAGCCGTGTTCCCGCTGTCGGGCGGTCTCGACAAGGTCACCGTCGGCGTCAGCGTCGACGCGCCGTTCGGCCTCGCCACCGAATACGACCCGAACTGGGTCGGCCGCTACCACGCGATCGAATCCGACGTGAAGGCCGTCAACCTGAACCTGTCGGCCGCCATCGCGATCACCGACCGCTTCTCGGTCGGCCTCGGCGCGATCATCCAGCGCACCGAGGTCACGCTCTCCAACGCGATCGACTTCGGCACCGCGGTCTGCACGCGCTCGGCGGCCACGCCGGCGGCGAGCGTCGCCAACTGCCTCAACCCGGCCTATCCGTTCCGCCCGCAGGCCAACGACGGCAGCGTCTCGGTGACCGGCGACGACACCTCGTTCGGCTGGCGCGTGGGCATGCAGTGGCGCCCGACCGACCGCCTGACCATCGGTGCCGCGCACCGCTCCGAGATCGACCACGAGCTCAGCGGCGAAGCCGACTTCACCGTCCCGGGCAACGTCGCCGCGATCCCGACCATCGCCGCCGGTTACGGCGACACGCCGGTCAACGCGCCGTTCACCACGCCCAGCGTCACCACGGTGAGCGTGCAGTACGACTTCAGCGACAGCTTCCGCATGATGGCCGACTGGCAGGGCACCGACTGGCATTCGCTGCAGGCCGTGCAGATCTTCCGCGACGCCGGCGGCATCCTCGGCAACGAGCCCTTCCAGTGGAAGGACACCAACTACTACGCCGTCGGCGCCGAGTGGGACTTCAGCCCGGCCTTCACGCTGCGTGCCGGTGTTGCCCGCGACGAGTCGCCGACCAACGACACGTACCGCACGCCGCGCCTGCCGGACAACGAGCGCATGCTCTACTCGATCGGCGCGACGTGGAACGTGTCGGAGGCGCTCACCGTCGATGCCGCCTACACGCGCATCAGCATCGATTCGCCGACGATCAACAACATCCACTCGTCCAGCAACTCGACGCTGTCGGGCCGCTTCGAGGGCCACGCGGACCTGATCGGTATCGCGGCGCAGTACCGCTTCTGATCCACGCCTGACGCAGCACGGAAAAGCCCCGCTCCGGCGGGGCTTTTTCTTTGCCGGGTCGCCGTGAAGCGACGGGATTCGCGCATGAAAAAAGCCCCGCTGGAGCGGGGCTTTTCTCGTTTCCGTGATGCGCGGTGATCAGTCGCCGAGCGTCAGCAGAGAGGCGTTGCCGCCCGCGGCCGTGGTGTTGACGGTGATCGTCTTCTCGGTGGCGAAGCGCGGCAGGTAGTGCGGGCCGCCGGCCTTCGGGCCGGTGCCCGACAGGCCTTGGCCGCCGAAGGGCTGCACGCCGACCACCGCGCCGATCTGGTTGCGGTTGACGTAGCAGTTGCCGACCTTGATGCGCGAGGCGATCTTCTCGATCGTCGCATCGATGCGCGAATGGACGCCGAGCGTGAGGCCGTAGCCGGTCGCATTGATCGCATCGATCACCGCATCGAGCTGGTCGGCCTTCCAGCGGATCACGTGCAGCACCGGGCCGAACACCTCGCGGTGCAGCTGGTCGAGCGAGTGCAGCTCGTAGGCGCGCGGCGCGAAGAAGCTGCCGTTCGCGGCGGCCTCGCCGAGCGCGACTTCGGCGATCTTCGCCTTCGCCTCGCGGTCCATCCGCGCGGCATGGTCCTGCAGCACGCGCAACGCGTCGGCGTCGATCACCGGGCCGACGTCGGTCGACAGCACGCCCGGGTCGCCCACGACGAGCTCGGCCATCGCGCCGGCGAGCATCGTGGTCACCTTGTCGGCGATGTCGTCCTGCACGAACAGCACGCGCGCGGCCGAGCAACGCTGGCCGGCCGAGGTGAACGCCGAGCCGATCGCATCCTTCACCACCTGCTCGGGCAGCGAGGACGAATCGGCGATGAGCGCGTTCTGTCCGCCGGTCTCGGCGATCAGCACGCCGATCGGCGCGTGCTCGCGCGCGGCCAGCGCACGGTTGATCGCACGCGCGGTCTCGGTCGAGCCGGTGAAGGCGACACCCGCGATGCGCTCGTCGCGCGTGAGGGCGGCGCCCACGGTGGCGCCGTCGCCCGGCAGGAACTGCAGCACGGCCTCGGGGACGCCGGCCTCGTGCAGAAGCTTCACCGCGGCGTAGCCGACCAGGTTCGTCTGCTCGGCGGGCTTGGCGATCACGCAGTTGCCGGCGGCCAGCGCGGCGCAGACCTGGCCCATGAAGATGGCCAGCGGGAAGTTCCACGGACTGATGCAGACGAACGTGCCGCGCCCCGAAAGCTGCAGCGTGTTCGACTCGCCGGTCGGGCCGGGCAGCGCCTCGGGCTTGAACATCGAGCGCGCCTGCTCGGCGTAGTAGCGCAGGAAGTCCACCGCCTCGCGCACTTCGGCGACGCCGTCGGGAATCGTCTTGCCGGCTTCCTTCGCGCACATCGCGATGAACAGCGGCATGCGCTGCTCGAGCAGGTTGGCGGCGTGCTCGAGGATGGCGGCGCGGCTCGCGGCCGGCGTGGTGTTCCAGCCGTCGTGCGCGGCGGTCGCATTGGCGAGCGCGCGCTCGACGAGCTGTGCATCGGCGGCGATCCAGTGGCCCACCACCTCGCGGCGATCGGCCGGGTTCGTCACCGCGATGCGCTCGCCCGAGGCGCGCGCGCCGGCGACGATCGGCTCGGCCGTCCACGCCTGCCGCGTGGCTGCATTGACCTGGTCGGCGAGCGCGCGCAGCGCGTCGTCGTTGGCGAGGTTCACGCCCATGGAGTTGCTCCTGGAAATGCCGTAGCTGCGGTACAGGTCAACCGGCAGCGGAATGCGGGGATGCGGGATCGACTCGAAGGCCGACACGGCCTCGACCGGATCGCGGATCAGCTCGTCGATCGCGATCGACTCGTCGGTGATGCGGTTGACGAAGCTCGAGTTCGCGCCGTTCTCCAGCAGGCGGCGCACGAGGTAGGGCAGCAGGTCCTCGTGCGAGCCCACCGGCGCGTACACGCGGCAGGGCACGTTGAGGCGATCGGTGGGGATGACCTCGGCGTAGAGGTCGTCGCCCATGCCGTGCAGCTTCTGGAACTCGAACGGCCGGCCCGCGGCCATGCGGTGCACGTGCGCGATGGTGTGCGCGTTGTGCGTGGCGAACATCGGATAGATCGCGTCCGACGCGTCGAGCATGCGGCGCGCGTTGGCGAGGTAGCTGACGTCGGTGTTCTGCTTGCGCGTGAACACCGGATAGCCCGGCATGCCGTCCACCTGCGCGCGCTTGACCTCGGCGTCCCAGTACGCGCCCTTGACCAGGCGCACCGGGATGCGCCGGCCGGTGCGGCGCGCGAGGTCGGCGATGAAGTCGATGACCTCCGGCGCGCGCTTCGAATACGCCTGGATGGCGAGGCCGAAGCCTTCCCAGCCGGCGAGCGAGGCGTGCGAATAGGCGGCGGCGATGACGTCGAGCGAGAGCTCGAGGCGGTCGGCCTCCTCGGCGTCCACGGTGAAGCCGATCGCGTACGAGCGCGCCAGCTGCGCGAGCTCCAGAACCCGCGGCACCAGCTCGGCCAGCACGCGCGCGCGCTTGGCGTGCTCGTAGCGCGGATGCAGCGCGGAGAGCTTCACCGAGATCGACGGCGCGCCGAACACCGCGGCCGCGCTCGCCGCATCGACCGTGCCTTCGGCGGCGGCGTGGCGACCGATCGCATGGATCGCCTTGCGGTAGGCCTCGAGGTAGCGCGCGGCGTCGGCGGCGGTGAGCGCGGCCTCGCCCAGCATGTCGAACGAATAGCGGTAGGACGCGTTGTCGCCCTTGCGCGAGCGGGCCAGCGCCTCGTCGATGGTCCGGCCCATCACGAACTGGTGCCCCATGATCCGCATGGCCTGGCGCACCGCGAGGCGGATCACCGGCTCGCCGACGCGGCCCAGGAGCCGCTTGAAGGCGCCATGGACGTCGCGCTTGGTCTCGTCGCCGAGATCCACGAGGTGCCCGGTCAGCATCAGCCCCCAGGTCGAGGCATTGACCAGCACCGACGGCGACTGGCCGACGTGGCGCTTCCAGTCGGCCTCGCCGAGCTTGTCGCGGATCAGGCGGTCGGCGGTCTCGGCGTCCGGGATGCGCAGCAGCGCCTCGGCCACGCACATCAGCAGCACGCCTTCCTCGGAGCCGAGGTCGTACTGCCGCATGAAGGCCTCGATCGCGCCCTGGTCCTTGGCGCGGCGGCGGACCCGGGTGACCAGGTCGGCGGCCGTGGCCTGGACGGCGGTGCGGTCGGCGTCGGGCAGGCGGGCCTGGTCGAGCAGGCGCCGGACGTGGGCGGCCTCGTCGCGCACCCAGCCGGCGGTGATCGCGGCGCGCGGGCCGGGCGGCGGAGGCGCCAGTTCGGGCGCGATCAGGGCGCGCTGCGGCGACGGGCCGGGCGCGGCGGGAGTGGGGGTGGACATCGGATCCCAGCGAATGCGACGGAAGACGCGTAGTCTAGCGATCGCGCCGACGGCGGTCGCGGGCCACGGAATGGTTCGTCGGATACCGTTTACGCGACGCGCTCGGCTTGCCCGCGCCATCGCGCGGGGCTAACATTTCTCGGTTTCCGTAAGCCTCTGGCCCATCCAGAAAAACGCGGCGCCTCCGGCCCGCGGGCGGCTTTCCTTTCCATCGTCGATCGCGCTCCGCGCGCGGCGCGGAACGGCAGCCTGCGGAAAATCCATTCCACGTATTTCGCCGATTCTGGGGCTCGATCTGATGAAAGCCGGTCGTATCAAGCAGTGGGCAGCGGGCCTGACCGCCCTCGCCCTGCCGGTCCTCGCCTTTGCGCAGCAGCACGCGGGCGATCCCACGAGCCCGCACCCGTGGCAGCTCAACATGCGCCGCGGCGTGACGCAGATCTCGCACAACGCCTACGACGCGCACATGATCGCGCTGTGGATCTGCGTGGGCATCGGCATCCTGGTGTTCGGCGCCATGGCGATCGCCATGTTCAAGTTCCGCAAGTCGCGCGGCGCGGTGCCGGACGTGGACTTCACCCACAGCACCAAGCTCGAGGTGCTGTGGACGGTGATCCCGATCGTCCTGCTGGTGGCCATGGCCTTCCCGGCCACCCACAAGCTGATCAACAACTACGACGTCCGCAATTCCGAGATGACCGTGAAGGTCACCGGCTACCAGTGGATGTGGAAGTACGACTACCTCGGCGAAGGGGTGTCGATGACCAGCCGCCTCAAGCGCGAGGACGATGACCTGCGCCAGAGCGGCCGCGTGCCGACGCTCGAGGCCGACCCGCACTACCTGCTGCAGGTCGACAACGAGCTGGTGGTGCCGATCGACACCAAGATCCGCTTCGTCATCACCGCCGACGACGTGATCCACGCGTGGTGGGTGCCGTCGCTGGGCTGGAAGCAGGACGCCATTCCGGGCCTGATCAACGAAGCCTGGGCCCGCATCGAGCAGCCGGGCATCTACCGCGGCCAGTGCGCCGAGCTGTGCGGCAAGGACCACGCGTTCATGCCGATCGTCGTGCGCGCCCTGCCCAAGGCCGAGTATCAGCAGTGGCTCGCTGCGCAGAAGGCGCAGCCGGCCGCCGCGCCCGCCCCGGCGAGCCCCGCCGGTGTCAATCCGACCGCCCCGGCCGCCAACGCGGAACCGGCGACGGCCGCGGCCCCGAATTCCGACGCCACGACCGCTCCGGTCGCCGGCTGATCGCACCGCATCACGCAGAGGTAGTCCATGGCTGTCACGCATCCCGCCGCCGACCATCACACCGATGAGCACGGCCACGAGCAGGGCTTCATCGAGCGCTGGTTCTTCTCGACGAACCACAAGGACATCGGAACGCTGTACCTGATCTTCAGCTTCCTGATGTTCATCGTCGGCGCGTTCCTGTCGGTGCTGATCCGTCTCGAGCTGACCAAACCGGGCCTGCAGTACTTCGACCCGATGCTGTTCAACTCGTTCACCACCATGCACGCGCTGGTGATGATCTTCGGCGGCGTCATGCCGGCCTTCGTCGGCCTCGGCAACTGGATGATCCCGCTGCAGATCGGCGCGCCCGACATGGCGCTGCCGCGTATGAACAACTGGTCCTTCTGGATCATGCCGTTCGCGTTCACCCTGCTGCTGATGACCTACTTCCTGCCGGGCGGCGCGCCCGCGGGCGGCTGGACGCTGTACCCGCCGCTGTCGCTGCAGGGCGGCTACAACGTCGCGTTCGCGATCTTCGCGATCCACCTGATGGGCATCAGCTCGATCATGGGCGCGATCAACATCATCGCGACCATCCTCAACATGCGCGCCCCGGGCGTGGACCTGCTGAAGATGCCGATCTTCTGCTGGACGTGGCTGATCACCGCGTTCCTGCTGATCGCCGTCATGCCGGTGCTCGCCGGCGCGGTGACCATGCTGCTGACCGACAAGTACTTCCATACCAGCTTCTTCAACGTGGCTGGCGGCGGCGACCCGGTGATGTACCAGCACATCTTCTGGTTCTTCGGGCACCCCGAGGTCTACATCATGATCCTGCCGGCGTTCGGCATCGTGTCGGAGATCATCCCGGCCTTCAGCCGCAAGCCGCTGTTCGGCTACCAGGCCATGGTGTACGCGACCGCCGCGATCGCCTTCCTCTCGTTCATCGTGTGGGCGCACCACATGTTCACCGTCGGCATGCCGCTCGGTGGCGAGATCTACTTCATGTTCGCGACGATGCTCATCTCGATCCCGACGGGCGTGAAGGTGTTCAACTGGGTCACCACGATGTGGCGCGGCTCGCTGACCTTCGAAGCGCCGATGAAGTGGGCGATCGCGTTCGTGATCCTGTTCACCATCGGCGGTTTCTCGGGCCTGATGCTCGCGATCGTGCCGGCCGACTTCCAGTACCACGACACCTACTTCGTGGTGGCGCACTTCCACTACGTGCTGGTGACCGGCGCGCTGTTCTCGATCATCGCGGCCGTCTACTACTGGTGGCCGAAGTGGACCGGCCGCATGTACAGCCAGAAGCTCGCGAGCTTCCACTTCTGGTGGTCGATCGTGTTCGTCAACCTGCTGTTCTTCCCGCAGCACTTCCTGGGCCTGGCCGGCATGCCGCGCCGCATCCCGGACTACAACGTCGTGTTCGCGGACTGGAACCTGATCAGCTCGATCGGCGCGTTCGGCATGTTCGCCACGCCATTCATCATGCTGTTCGTGCTGTGGCATTCGAAGAAGTACGGCGCGCCGGCGACGGACCGCGTGTGGGAAGGCGCGAAGGGCCTGGAGTGGACCGTGCCGAGCCCGGCGCCGCACCACACCTTCACGGTGCCGCCGGTGATCCGCGACGGCGACCTCGCCCACGGCGACATCACGCACTGACGGCACGAGCGGCGATCGCATGACCGGCCCGAATGCCCCGCGCACGCCCGACGACGCCCGCATCGCGCGGGCGCGCCGCACCGCGCTGTGGCTGGGCCTGCTCGCGGTCGCCGTGTTCTTGGGCTTCATCGCGATGGCGGCGATGAACCGATGAGCACGCCGCGCAACAATGCCGGCTGGGGCAAGCTGGTGGCCGTGTCGCTGCTGGCGTTCGGCTTCACCTTCAGCCTGGTGCCGCTCTACCGCATCGCCTGCGAGAAGGTCTTCGGCATCCGCCTCGCGCAGGGGCCGCAGAGCGCCGGCGGCTCGGGCGCGACCGGCAGCCGCTGGGTGACGGTGCAGTTCGACGGCAGCGTCAACTCCAAGCTCGACTGGCAGTTCCATCCGCAGCAGCTGTCGATGAAGGTGCAGGTCGGCAAGCCGTACGAGACCACCTACTTCGCGAAGAACGACTCGCCGCGCGCCATCGTCGGCAGCGCGGCGCCGTCGGTCGCCCCGGCCCGCGCCTCGCAGTACTTCATCAAGACCGAGTGCTTCTGCTTCACCGCGCAGACGCTGGCGGCCGGCGAATCGCGCGACATGCCGGTGCGCTTCGTCGTCGACCCCGGCCTGCCGGCCGACGTTTCCACGATCACGCTGTCCTATACCTTCTTCCGCAACGATACGCTGACCGCGCGCCTGGGCCCGACGCCCGCCGGCCGTGGCGCGGCGCCGTAACCGCGGCTTTTTGAATCAAGACCTACGGAACGCCGACATGGCCCAAGCCCATCCGACCGATCGCAACATCTACTTCGTGCCGCACAGCAGCAAGTGGCCGTTCTTCGGCTCGATCGCGCTGTTCGTCACCATGATCGGCTTTGCCAGCTGGCTCAACGAGATCACCTGGGGCCGTCCGGTGTTCTTCGTCGGCATGCTGATGACGCTGGCCGTGCTGTTCATGTGGTTCGGCGACGTGATCCGCGAATCGGTCGGCGGCAACTACAACAAGCAGGTGGACGTCTCGTTCCGCATGGGGATGGTGTGGTTCATCTTCTCGGAAGTGATGTTCTTCGCCGCCTTCTTCGGCGCGCTGTTCTACACCCGCACCTTCGCGTTGCCGTGGATCAGCGGCGAAGGCGACGGCGCGGCGACGCATGCGCTGCTGTGGGAAGGCTTCAGCTCGGGCTGGCCGAACAACGGCCCGGCCGCCGTGGGTGGCCAGTTCCAGACCATCCCGGCCTGGGGCCTGCCGCTGCTGAACACGCTGATCCTGCTCACCTCGGGTAGCACCGTGACCGCCGCGCACCACGCGCTCAAGGCTGGCCACCGCAAGGCGCTGCTGGTGTGGCTGGGCCTCACCGTCGTGCTCGGCTGCGTGTTCCTGTTCTTCCAGGCCGAGGAATACATCCACGCCTACAGCGCGCTCAACCTGACGCTGGGCTCGGGCATCTACGGCTCGACCTTCTTCATGCTGACCGGCTTCCACGGCCTGCACGTGTTCCTCGGCACGCTGATGCTGGCGATCATCTGGCTGCGTTGCCTGCGCGGCCACTTCGATCGCGACAACCACTTCGCCTTCGAAGCCGTCGCCTGGTACTGGCACTTCGTCGACGTGGTGTGGCTGATGCTCTTCCTGTTCGTCTACGTGCTGTAAGCGCCACGACGCAGGAAGCGACGACGGGCCGGCACTCGCCGGCCCGTTGCGTCTGGGGATCAGCGGCCCGGGTTCGACCCCACGCCGTGGAAGTCGATCCAGCCCATCCAGGCGGCGAACACGATGGCCAGGATCAGCGCGACCGACAGCACGATGCGACGCGTCAGCGCATTGACCGTGCGCTTGCTGCCGCCCTTGTCGACCAGCATGTAATACAGCCCCGCGCCGAGGTTCCAGATGATCGCGATCAGGAACGCGATGACGAGCAGCGTTTTCAGCGATTGGTTCACGCGGGTCTCCTGCGGGCGGTCGTTGTCATGTCGGCGCGCATTATCGCGCCCGGCCGGTGCGGCGTCGTGAGCCGTCGCGGCACGCTGCTGATCGGATGGACGCTCGCGCTGCTGGCGGCGGCGGGCTTCGCCTCGCTCGGGCGTTGGCAGGCGGGCCGTGCGGTCGAGAAGGAAGGCATGCTGGCCGCGGCCGACGCCGTGCTCGCGCAGCGCCGCCCGGTGCCGCTGGCGGCCGCGGACGACGCGAGCCGTGCGAGTCGTTACGACTGGGCGGCGGGCACGGGGCACTTCCTTGCCACGCGCCCGATCCTGCTCGACAACCAGCAGCACGACGGCCGCGTCGGCATGCGTGCCTATGCCGCGTTCCGGCCCGACGGCGGCGCGCCGCTGCTGGTCGACCTCGGTTGGCAGGCGGTCGGCGGCGACCGCGCGCCGCCGAAGGTCGACCTGCCGACGGGCGCGCGCGAACTGCGCGGACTGCTGTCGGCGCCGCCGTCGCCCGGCATCCGCATGGGCGAGGCGCTGGCCGCACAGGGCGATATCGTGCTGGCCGTTCGGCTGGAGCCCGCCGAGGCCGCGAATGCGCTCGGCCTGCCGCACCTCGCGCCGCGCGTGCTGCGCCTCGATCCCGCGCTGCCGATCGGTTACACACGCGACCTGCAGCTGTTCGCCAACACCCTGACGCCCGACCGGCACCGCGGCTATGCGGTGCAGTGGTACGGGCTCGCCGTGACGACGCTGGTGATCGCGCTCGTCCTCACCTTCCGCCGGAGCCGCCGATGAACGATGCCGCCCCCGATGCGCAGCGTCGCCGCAACCGTCTGACCCTGCTCGCCATCCTCGTGCTGTTCTTCGGCTCGATGCTGGTCGCCGGTGTGATGCGCTTCGCCGACATCCATCCCGCCGCGAGCCGCCAGAAGGGCGAGTTGCTCGATCCCTACACCGATCTGCGCGAGGCGCGCCTGCGCACCACGGCCGGAGAGCCCTACGAGTGGTCGCCGATCCACCGCGTCTGGCGCATCGTGGTGCCGGCGCCGGCCGAGTGCGGCGAGGCCTGCCGCCGACGTGCCAAGGACGTCGGCGTGGTCTGGGAGATGTTCAACAAGGACGTCTCGCGCGTGGACGTGCTGTGGTGGTGCGCGAGCGCGGGCTGCGACTGGCCGCAGGGCCTGCCGGCGCCGACCACGCTGCGCGTGATCGCGCCGGACCCGGCGCGCGCGCAGCTGCCGCGGGTGGACGCGGCGGGCGGCCTGCCGGTATACGTCGTCGATCCCAACGGCTTTGTCGTGCTGCGCTACGCGCCCGATGCCGACCTCGCGGGCCTGCGCGAGGACCTCAACCGCCTGCTCAAGCTGAAGTGACCTTGATGGCCAGCCCGACTCCGCGCGCCGCTTCGGTCCGCACGCCCTACCGTCATTTCCACCGCATCGCCTGGCTCGCCGTCGCGCTCGCGCTCGGCGTGATCGTGTTCGGCGCCTTCGTGCGCCTGTCGAACGCGGGCCTGAGCTGCCCCGATTGGCCGACCTGCTACGGCCGCGCGGCATGGCCGACGCATGCCTCGCAGGCCGTCGATCACGCCGCGACCGCGATCCGTGCCGTCGAGCCGCACAAGGCCTGGCGCGAACAGCTGCATCGCCACCTTGCGGCCACGCTCGGCGGGCTGGTGTTCCTGCTCGCGCTGCTGGCCGCGCGCCGTCGCCGCTTCGGCATCGCGCAGGTGCTGGCCGCCGGGCTGCTGGTCGGTGCGTCGATCCCGCTCTACATGCGCGCCGACTACACCACCGCCGCCGTGCTCGCGGTGGCCGGCGAACTGATCCTGCTGGCCGCGGCGATCCGCTGGAGCAATATGGATCTTTCGCGCATCAGCGCGCTGACGCTGATGGTCATCGTGTTCCAGGCCCTGCTGGGCATGTGGACGGTCACCTGGCTGCTCAAGCCGATCGTGGTGATGGGGCATCTGCTCGGCGGCCTGACCATCTTCGCGATGCTGCTGTGGATGGCCTGGCGCGCCACCGACCTGCCGATCCGCCTGGCCGACGCGCGCCGGCTCAAGCGCCTCGTCATCGCCGCCATCGTGCTGCTGGGCCTGCAGATCGCGCTTGGCGGCTGGGTCAGCTCGAACTACGCGGCGCTGGCCTGCGGCAACGATTTCCCGACGTGCGTGGGCCGCTGGTGGCCGCCCGCGAACTTCCAGGAAGGCTTCGTGCTCTGGCGCGGCATCGGCGTCGATTACGAAGGCGGCATCCTCGACGGCGCTTCGCGCATCGCGATCCAGATGGCGCACCGGATCATGGCGGTGGTCGTGTTCGTCTACCTCATGTGGCTGGCGCTGCGCTTCCTGCGCATGCCGGGCATGCGCGGCTGGGGCACGGTGCTGGCGGTGCTGACGCTCGCGCAGGTCGCGCTGGGCATCGCCAACGTGCACCTCGGGCTGCCGCTGCACGTGGCGGTGGCGCACAACGCCGGCGCCGCGCTGCTGCTGGCCGCGCTGGTGACGCTGCTCGCGCGCTTCCGCGAGCCGAAGGTCTGATGCGATGAGCACCGCGACGCGCCCGACGCTGCGCCAGTACTGGGCCCTGACCAAGCCGCGCGTGGTCGCGCTGATCGTTTTCACCGCGGCGGTCGGCATGTTCCTCGCCGTGCCGGGGCTGCCGCCGCTGAAGGAGTCGGTGATCGGCTTCGTCGGCATCTGGCTCGCGGCCGCGTCGGCGGCGGCGATCAACCAGCTGCTCGACTCGCGCATCGACGCCAAGATGGCACGCACCTCGTGGCGGCCGATCGTGGTCGGGCAGATCACGCCGGCGCGCGCGCTCGCGTTCGCGCTGCTGCTGGGCGCCGTGTCGATGGCGCTGCTGGTGGTGTTCGTCAACACGATCACCGCGCTGCTGACCTTCGCCTCGCTGATCGGCTACGCGGTGGTCTACACCGTGTTCCTCAAGCGCGCGACGCCGCAGAACATCGTGATCGGGGGCATCGCCGGCGCAGCTCCGCCCTTGCTGGGCTGGTCCGCGGTGACCGGCATGCAGGGCGAATGGGACTGGGCGCACGCGCTGCTGCTGGTGCTGATCATCTTCGTATGGACGCCGCCGCATTTCTGGGCGCTCGCGATCTTCCGCCGCGACGACTACGCACGCGCGCTGGTGCCGATGCTGCCGGTGACGCACGGCGTCGAATACACGCGCTGGCAGATCCTCATCTACACCGTGCTGCTCGTGGCCGTCACCGTGCTGCCGTGGGCGTCGGGCATGAGCGGGCTGTTCTATCTCGGCGGCGCGCTGGTGCTGGGCGCGGTGTTCCTGATGCACGCCTGGCGCCTGATGGATCCGCCGGACGAGCTCTACGCGATGAAGGTCTTCAACTATTCGGTCGTCTACCTGATGGCGCTGTTCGCCTTCCTGCTGGTCGACCACTGGTTGTTGCCGTGGCTGACGCCTGCGTCCGGGGTCGCCTTCGAGCGTGTGGGCTGAGCGGCTTTCGAATATTTCGTATCGGCGTCCCGCGGATGCCGGCACAACAACGTGCCTTCCATGATGGAAGGCCAGGGGTGGTGAAGGGCGTTCGCTGAAGTCGATGCGCGCCACATGGTGTGTCGGCCCATTCGCTGGGCCGCTGCGGAACCTCTCGGGTAACCGTCCACGAATGGCATTCGACCGCCTCCTCAGCCGCGACCACACCACGCGCCTGCGCCTCACGCGCCAGCTCATGGGCGTGGCGAGCTACGCCATGTTCCTGCTGCCCGGCTCGCTGGCGGTGCGCTGGGGCTGGGCACGTTTCGACTACGTCGGCCTCGTGGCGCTCGTCGCGACCGCGCTGGCCTTCAACGTGGCCTTCTTCCTCGCCATCCGTACCGGTTTCAGCCGGCGCTTCCGCGATCCAACGCTGCTGCTGCCGCAGATACTCGTCGCCTTCGCGCTGTCGCTGGTGACGTTGCACTACATGCGGGGCGAGGCGCGCAGCGTGATGCTGATGCTGTACGTCGCCTCGTTCTTCTTCGGGCTGTTCACCCTCGGCACGTGGCAATTGCTGCAGCTCGCCGGCGTGGCGGTGGCCGGCTACGTCGGCCTGATGGCGTTCGAGTTCCACGGTCGGCCGCTCGACACGCCGGAGTTCCAGCTGGAACTGCTGCGCCTGGCGGTGCTGGCGATGATCACGTCCTGGCTGTCGCTGGTGGGTGGCTACCTCGCCGGCCTGCGCACCAAGCTGGGCGAGCGCCGCAGCGCGTTGCAGGAAGCGCTCGCGCGCGTGCAGGAGCTCTCCGAGCGCGACGAACTCACCGGTGCGCGCAACCGTCGTTACCTGATGCAGGCGCTGGAGAAGGAGCGCGCGCGTGCCGAGCGCTTCGCGCAGCCCTTCTGCGTGGCGATCATCGACCTCGACCATTTCAAGCGCATCAACGACCGCCACGGCCATGCCGTCGGCGACGAGATCCTGCGCGGCCTCTGCGACCACGTGCGCCGGCAGGCGCGCGATCTCGACCTGCTCGCGCGGCAGGACATCGACACTGCGTTCGGCCGCTACGGCGGCGAGGAATTCCTGCTGGTGATGCCGCATACCACGCTCGACGGCGGGCTGGCCTGTCTCGCGCGCATGCATGCCGCGACCGGTGCGCAGCGCTTTTCGACGCAGGCGGGCGAACTCTCGCTCACGTTCTCCGCCGGCCTCGCGCAGTATCGGGCTGGCGAGCCGGTGTCGACGCTGCTGGCGCGCGCGGATGCCGCGCTGTACCGCGCCAAGAGCCTCGGTCGGAATCGGGTCGAAACGGCAGGGCCCTGAGGCCACGCCTCAAGTCGAGGAGGCGCCGGGGCGCTGGGCAAGTAGATCGCGCAGTTCGACCTTCTCGTCGTCGCTTAGGCGTCCGCTCTCCATGAGCTTCTGCCGAAGCTCAACCGTACGCTGTTCGGCGGCGGCCTTGTCGAGGTTGGCGACGTTGTCGAGCAGTTCCGCGCGCCAGGTCGAATCGCCGCCGGGCAGCGTCTGCACCGCGAGCTTCTGCAGCGGCTCGTGTTCCTCGCGGCCGACGAAATGCTCGACCAGCGCGGCGACGCCAATGTCGGGGCGCGCATGCACCAGACGGATCAGCTCGACCAGCAGCGGCACGCCGGGCTGGCGCAGGCCGGCGAACGCGGGATCGGCCGAGACTTCCAGCGCGAGCGCCGGCGCGTGCAGCAGGTAGAGGATCGCGCTGCGCACCAGGCTGCGCTTGGGCGGCGGCGCATTGCGGCCCGGCGTGCGCGCACGTTGCGCAGGCACGTGGGTTTCGGGCTGCGCGGCGCGCACGCCCACGCCGGTCAGTTCGGTCAGGCGCTGGCGCATCAGGTCGGCGAAGGCGCCGTCGGGAATCTGCGCGAGCAGCGGCTTGGCGCGTTCGGCGAGCCGGCCCTTGCCCTCCAGCGTGGCAAGGTTCACGCCGTCCGCCAGCGAATCGAACAGGAACTGCGACAGCGGCGTCGCACCCTGCAGGCGCGCCTCGAAGCCATCGCGGCCTTCGTTGCGCACGATCGAATCCGGATCCTCGCCCTCGGGCAGAAAGAGGAAGAACGCCTGGCGCCCGTCCTTCATGCGCGGCAGCACCGATTCCACCGCCTTCCAGGCCGCGCCGCGGCCGGCGCGGTCGCCGTCGAAGCAGAAGTAGACGTCGGGCGCGTTGCGGAACAGCAACTCCGCGTGTTCGGACGTGGTCGCGGTGCCGAGCGTGGCGACGGCCTGCGTCACGCCGTGCTGGAACAGCGCGATCACGTCCATGTAGCCCTCGACGACGATCAGCCGCTCGATCTTCGAGTTCGCGCCGCGCACCTGCCACAGGCCGTACAGCTCGCGGCCCTTGTGGAACAGGCGCGTCTCCGGCGAATTGAGGTACTTGGGCCCGTCTTCCTTGTCGATGACGCGGCCGCCGAAGGCGATCGGCCGGCCGCGGCGGTCGTGGATCGGGAACATCACGCGGTCGCGGAACTTGTCGTAGACGCGGCCGGCGTCGTTCTTCGAGAACAGGCCCGCGCGCTCGAGCATCGCGAGGCGCTGCGGATTCGTGCCGAGCGCATTCTTCAGCGCCTCGAAGCCGTCCGGCGCGTAGCCGAGCTGGAACTTCTCGCGGATCGACTCGTCGACGCCGCGCGCATCGAAGTACGCGCGCGCCTTGGCGCTCGCCGTCAGTTGCTGGCGGTAGAACGTCGTCGCCGATTCGAGCACCGCGTACAGCTCGACGAGCTGCGGGTCGGCAGTGCGCTGCTGGGTGTCCTTGGGCACTTCCATGCCCACGCGCTTGGCCAGCTCGTCGACCGCATCGAGGAATTCGAGCCGGTCGTACTGCATGACGAAGCTGATCGCGGTGCCGTGCGCGCCGCAGCCGAAGCAGTGATAGAACTGCTTGACCGGCGACACCGTGAAGCTCGGCGAGCGCTCGTCATGGAACGGGCAGCGCGCCGAGAACTCCTTGCCCTGGCGCTTGAGCGGCACGCGCGAACCCACCACCTCGACGATGTCGGTGCGGGCGAGGAGGTCGTCGATGAAGGCGTCGGGGATGCGGGCCATCGGCAGTAAAAAAGCGTCTTCAGCGATAGCGGCGTGCGGGTTCGCCATCGTCGCACGTGCGGCCCGGCCTGGCGGCCATCGGCATCACGCGGTCGGGGATGGACGAGGGCGGGGGCGGGCCCGGCCGTCGTCGGCAAGTGTGGACGCTGCGGCGGGATCGGGCCAGCGTAGAGGCTGACAGTCCGCCGGGTCAGGCGCTGCGACGGAGCGTCATGCCTTGACGGGCGCCGGCCCGAGGCGTTCGTCGATGGTGGCGGTCACCACGGCGCCGCCGAACAGGATCATTGCGGCGTAGTAGACCCACAGCATGGTCAGCACCAGCGCGCCCATCGCACCGTAGGCCGAGGCCGTGCTCTGGTGCTCCAGGTACCAGGCGATGCCCGCGCGCCCCGCCATGAACAGCACCGAGGTCAGCGAGCCGCCTGCGAGCGCCAGCCGCCAGCGCACGCGGCGGTCGGGCAGGAAGTGGTACATCAGCGCGAAGGTGAACGCATAGACGATCAGTGCGGCCAGCGTGGCGGCCACCGTCTCGCCCTGCGCGTAGCGCCCGATGGTGACGTCCAGCAGCGTGGTCAGCGTCATCGAGATCACCAGCAGGAACACCACCGACAGCACCAGCCCGAAGGAGAGCAGGCGCTTCTTCACCCAGTTCCACAGGCCGGGCAGGGCGGTGGCATCGGTGCGGAAGATGCGGTTGAGCGCGTCCTGCAGCTGCGCGAACACCGCGCTCGCGCCCACCAGCAGCAGCGCGATGCTCCACCAGCCGGCGATCGAGCCGGTGTCGGGCGTCGACGCGGCACCCGCAAGCACGGTACGCGCGACCGACTGCGCCTCCGGCCCGACCAGCAGGCCGACCTGCTGGATGACCGCGGCCTGCGCGGCCTGGCTGGAGGCCGTCAACCACAGCAGCAGGAGCATCAGCGGCGCCAGCGACAGCGCGGCGTAAAAGGCCACCGCGGCGGCCTGCGTGATCACGTCCGAATCGAGGAAGCGCCGCAGCAGCGCCATCGGCAGCGAGCCGATGGTGGCCTTGCGCACCACCTTCCTGACGTCGGCCGGCGGTGGCGCGCCGTCGACCTGCGTGATCGACGCCTTCTCGGTCGGATCCAGCGTCTTGGCCACCGGCGCGTCCGGGGCGGCGGCGGGGCTGTCGGGACGGGTCGGATCGCTCATTCCGACAGCCTGCCGCAGCGGCCGTCATCGCTCCGCGAGCGCGACGGTCCGCGGGGTCGTGCCTCAGCCCAGGCGGGCCTTCACGCGCTTGGAGACGAGGCCCATGTCGGCCTGGCCGGCGAGCTTGGGCTTCAGCAGGCCCATCAGCTTGCCCATGTCGGCTGCGCCGGCAGCGCCGGTCTCGGCGATGGCCGCCTCGATCGCCGCGTCGATCTCGGCTTCTCCCATCTTCGCGGGCAGGTAGCGCTCGATCACCACGATCTCGTCGCGCTCGGCCTGCGCCAGATCGTCGCGGCCGGCGCCCTCGTACTGCGACACCGAGTCGCGGCGCTGCTTGACCATCTTGTCGAGCACGGCCACCACGGCCGCATCGTCGAGCTCGACGCGCTCGTCGACTTCCTTCTGCTTGATCGCGGCATTGATCAGGCGGATGACCGCAAGGCTGCTCTTGTCGCCGCCCTTCATGGCGGCCTTCATGTCGTCGGTGAGTCGCTGCTTGAGGCTCATGGCGCGCTCCATGGGTGCGAAAAAGGGCGCCTAGGGTAGCGCCTGGTCCGCCGCCGGCGCGCGCCAGCCGTGCAGCGTGCGCACGATCGCGACCAGTTCCGAGGGCTGCACCGGCTTGGCGACGTGCATCTGGAAGCCGTGCGCGAGCGCGCGCGTGCGGTCCTCGCTGCGCGCGTAGGCGGTGAGCGCGACGGCGGGCACTGCATCGCGGCCGCTCGCGCGTTCCCATTCGCGCAGCGCCCGGACGAAGGCGTAGCCGTCCATGCGCGGCATGCCGATGTCACTCACCACGATGTCGGCATCGATGCGCCCTATCGCCTGCAGCGCGTCCTCGGCGCCGGCGCAGGCGGTGACCGACGCGCCATGCGCCTCCAGCACCGCGCCGAGCATCGCGCGCGAATCGGCGTCGTCCTCGACCAGCAGCACGCGGCAGCCGGCAAGGGCGTCCTCGCCGGGTGCAGGCGGTGGCGCGCTGGTGACGTCGTGCGCGTGCTCCTCGCGGCGCTCGGCGGGCTCGTCGGTGCTGGTCGAGAACGGCAGGCGCACGGTGAATTCCGCGCCGTGGCCGATGCCGGCGCTCGCCGCGCGCACCGTGCCGCCGTGCATCTCCACCAGATGGCGCACGATCGACAGCCCGAGGCCGAGGCCCCCGTGCTCGCGCGTTGACGATGCATCGACCTGGCTGAAGCGGTCGAACAGCCGCGGCAGGAACTCGGGAGCGATGCCGCGGCCGGTGTCGCGCACGCGGATCTCCACGAAGCCGTCGCCGCGCTGCATCGCCACGTCGACGCGGCCGCCGCGCCCGGTGAACTTCACCGCATTGGCGACGAGATTCCACACCACCTGCTGCAGGCGATCGGGATCGGCGCGCACGCGGCCGACGTCCGGCGCGGCCTCCAGGTGCAGCTCGACGTCGCGCGCCAACGCCGCGGGGCGCACCGCCTCGACCGCAGCCTCGACCGGCTGCGCCACGTCCATCTCGCGCACGTCCAGCCGCAGCTTGCCGCTGACGATGCGCGAAATGTCGAGCAGGTCCTCGATGATCTGCGCCTGCGCGCGCGCATTGCGATCGATGGTGCCGACCGCGCGCTCGACCATCGCCGGCGCGAGCCGCCCGGAGGCCAGCATCTCGCTCCAGCCGAGGATCGACGTGAGCGGCGTGCGCAGCTCGTGCGAGATGGTGGCGAGGAACTCGTCCTTCATGCGGTTCGCGCGCACCGCTTCCTGGTACAGGCGTTCCTTGTCGCGCGCCTCGCCTTCGAGCCTGCGGAACAGGTAGAGGCGGCTCATCCCCACCGACGCGAGCGCGGCGATGGCTTCGACCGCGCGCACCTGTCGCCCGCTGAACACGCCGGTGCGTTCGTGGCCGAAGAACAGCCCGCCGAGCACCTCGCCGGTGTCGGACTTCACCGGCACCGCGAGATAGCTGCGCACCGGCAGATGGCCCGGCGGCATGCCGTGGTGCGGCCCCCACTGGCCGTAGCGCGGATCGGTGGTGACGTCCTCGATGCAGATCGTGCCTTCGCCGCGGAACGTCGGGCCGAACAGCGGCGTCGCGCGCGGATGCGGGAACTTCGAGAAATGCTCGGCCGACACGCCCGACAGCGTGTACAGCATGTAGCGGCCGACGTCCGCATCCTCGGCGTTGTAGAAGAACGCGCCGAACTGCGCGCCGGTGAGCCGCGTGGCCACGTCCGTCACGCCCTGCACCATGCGCGGCAGGTCGAGCTCGTTGAGCATCAGCTCCGACAGCTGCCGCAGCGCGATGTCCTCCTGCTCGCGCAGCTTCTCGCGGCTGATGTCGCGCACTTCCAGCACAGTGCCGACCACGCGGCCGTCCTGCAGCACCGGGCTTGCGGTGAACGCCACCGGATAGAAGCGCCCGTCGCGATGCACGAACACGTCCTCGCCCTGCGCCTGCATGCGCGCAGGCGCGGCGCGGTCGATCGGGCATTCCTCGATCGGGAACGCGCTGCCGTCGGGGCGCGTGTGGTGGATGACGTCGTGCAGCGGCCGGCCGCGCAGCTCGTCCAGCGAGAAGCCGGTCAGCGCCTCCGCCGCGCCGTTGAGGTAGACGCACTCACGCTTCTCGTCCATGACGAACAGCGCGACGGTGGCGTTCTCGCAGGCCGCGCGCAGCTGCGACAGCGGGGAGAGCAGGTCGGAAAACGCGGTCATGCGTGCAGGATGCGCCAGCGGCCGTCGAGAGCCCGCATGCTAACCGGCCCCTGCTTGCAGCGCCGGACGCATGCGCTACGCTAGGCCGGCCGCGAGTGGCGGCACCGGCGTCCAGGACAGGACGCGACCGGCGGAAAGGGAGGTTCCGCATGCTCTCCAGTCCCGTTCTGTATGCACGCGGCCCGTATCGCGTGATCGCCAACGATCCCGATGCCGACGGCCGCCTGTACGTGGTGGTCGACACGGCCGGCGCCTGGCTGCGCGAGGAGCCGAGCTTCGAGACCGCGCGCGCCTGGGTCGACCATCGCAGCCTCGATCCGGGTGCCCCGGGGCGCCGCCCGGCCGGTCCGTCGCGCTGAGGTCGCCATGAACCGCAAGCACTTCGTCGCGCTCGTCGCCCTCGTCCTCGTGCCGCTCGCCGGCCTCTATCTCGCCGGCCAGCTCGCGTTGCTGTTCCTCGGCATCGACGCGCCGGCGCCGCGCTGGTACGTCTATCTCGACTACCTCCGCACGCTCGACCTGCCGCAGGTGCGCCCGCATGCTGGGAAGATCCGCGCCGCCGGATACGTCGGCTTCGGCCTGCCGGTGCTCGGGTGCATCGGCATCGCCGCGCTCGCGATGCGACGCCCCGCGAAAGCCCTGCACGGCGACGCCCGCTTCGCGCGCAGCGGCGATCTCGCGAAACATTGTCTGTTCGACGACGGCCCGACCAGCCTCGTCATCGGCCGCTACGACGGCCGCCTGCTGCGCCTGCCGGGCCAGCAGTTCGCGATCCTCGCCGCGCCCACGCGCTCGGGCAAGGGCGTGGGCATCGTCATCCCGAACCTGCTCGAGTACCAGGATTCGGTGGTCGTGCTGGACATCAAGCAGGAGAACTTCGAGCTGACTTCGGGCTGGCGACGCTCGCAGGGCCACGAGGTGTTCCTGTTCAACCCGTTCGCCGAGGATCGCCGCACGCACCGCTGGAACCCGCTCGGCTACGTGTCCGACGACCCGGCGTTCCGCGTGTCGGACGTGATGGCCATCGGCGCCATGCTGTATCCCGACGGCGCCGACGAGCAGAAGTTCTGGGTCAGCCAGGGCCGCAACGCCTTCCTCGCGTTCGCGCTATATCTCTTCGACAAGTACGAGCACGAACGTGCCTGCGGCTTCCCCTGCGCGACGCCGCCCACGCTCGGCGCGGTCTACCGGCTTTCGTCCGGCACCGGCCAGGAGCTGCGCGCTTACCTCCAGTCGCTCTCGCAGCAGAAGTTCCTGTCCGATGCCGCGCGCATGGCGTTCGCGACGCTGCTGTCGCAGGCCGACGAGACCTTTGCCTCCATCATCGGCACGTTCAAGGAGCCGCTGAACGCCTGGGTGAACCCGGTACTCGACGCCGCCACCGGCGCCAACGATTTCCTGCTCACCGACGTGCGCAAGAAGCGCATGACGATCTACGTCGGCATCCAGCCCAACAAGCTCGCCGAGAGCCGGCTGATCCTCAACCTGTTCTTCAGCCAGCTCATCAACCTCAACACGCGCGAGCTGCCGCAGAACAATCCCGCGCTCAGGCACCAGTGCCTGCTGTTGATGGACGAGTTCACCTCGATCGGCCGCATCGACATCATCGCCACCGCCGTCGCCTACATGGCCGGCTACAACCTGCGCCTGCTGCCGATCATCCAGAGCATGGCGCAGCTGGACGCCGTCTACGGTCGCGAGCTCGCGCGCACGCTGGTCACCAACCATGCGCTGCAGATCCTCTACGCGCCGCGCGAGCAGCAGGACGCCAACGACTACTCCGAGATGCTCGGCTACACCACCGTGCGGCGGCAGAACGTCACGCGCGGGCGCGACGTGTCGCGCAGCGAGTCCGTCGAGCGCCGCGCGCTGATGCTCCCGCAGGAGCTCAAGGCGATGGGCCCGGATCGCGAGGTGGTGATGTACGAGGGCATCGCGCATCCGGTGATGTGCGAGAAGATCCGTTACTACAAGGACAAACGCTATACCGCCCGTCTGCTGCCCAAGGCGCAGGTGCCGACGATCGCGGTCGCCGCGCAGAAGACGGTTGACGCGCGCGAAATCGTTTCGATACCGTAGACGGCAAGGCGCAATGCCTGCCGATGCAGAGTCGTCGGCGCTCGGGGAGGAGCACGGTCGCCACGCGCACCGGTCAAGGAGCAGACGCACAGGGGAGTCGTACAGGGATTGGTTTCAGGCCGGCAGGATGCCGCAACTCGCGCACCTGTCATTTCAATGGACCCGCCATCGCAGGACGCGCATCCGCGCGCGTTGCGCGATGCGCTCACGCCTACGGTGAGCCGTGAAAGCGCTTTCGCACGTCGTTAGACCCGCCATCTTCCTGTTGATCGGAGGCCTCGCCGCCTGCGCGACGCCGCCGCCCGCGCAGGTGCGCGGCCGCTGGAAGCCCGTCAACCAGTTCGGCGAACAGCCGCAGGCCATTCCGCTGAAGCCGGCCTACGTCTACTACGCCGCGCCGGTGGATCGCACGCTCAAGTCGCTGCTCGAGCGCTGGGCACGCGACAGCCACATGACACTGGATTACCGGCACGACTCGGACTTCACGCTCTACCGGCCCGTCGCCGACGTGCGCGGCAACGACTTGCAGGCCGCACTCGGCCAGCTCGGCGCGCTGTACGCACCGCAGCAGGTCGCGATCGGCATCGAGGCCGATCGCATCGTCGTGCGCCGCGCCGATGCGGCGGCGCCCATCTCCACGACCACGCCCTGACGGAGCCGTCCATGAAATCGCGTTCGGGTAACGACGGCAGCCGCGTGGAGCACGCGATCGGCCGTGCGGTGAACTACGAGCTGACGCTGGCCGACCAGGCCCGTCGCAGCGAGCGGCGCGCTTGGTGGGTAGCGGGCACGTCCTGCGCCATCTCGCTGATCCTCGCGGGCGGCTATTTCTATTTCCTGCCGCTGAAGGAGAAGGTGCCGTACCTGGTGATGGCGGATGCCTATACCGGCACGGCCACCGTCGGCCGGCTCAACGGCGACTGGAGCCGCAACGACATCACGCTGAGCGAGGCAGTCAACAAGAGCAACGTCGCGCACTTCGTGCTGGCGCGCGAGTCATACGACATCGCGTTGATGCGCCTGCGCGACTGGACGACTGTGTACACGATGGCGTCGCCCAGCGTCGCCGCCGGCTATACGGCGCTGCATGGTCGCGACAATGCCAACCGCCCGTACAACACCTACGGCGACAAGGCGGCGATACGCGTCAAGATCCTCAGCATCACGCTGATCAACGACGGCGACGGCCGCCCGAACGGCGCGACGGTGCGTTTCCAGCGCACGCTCTACGACAAGGCGACCGGCCGCACTGCGCCGCTCGACAGCAAGATCGCCACGCTCGGCTTCACCTACAAGGCGAACCTGGCGATGGACGAGAAATACCGCATCGAGAACCCGCTCGGCTTCCAGGTCACCACCTACCGCGTCGACAACGACTATGCCGAGGCGCCGCCGGTGACATCCGAACTGCCGGCATTGCCGCTGCCGGACGCGGGCGCGGCCAGCGCCGCGCTGCCCCCCACGGACGCCATGCCCGCCACGATGCCGGCGGAGCCTGTCGCGATGCCCGCTGCAGCCACTACGCGGCCCGATGCCGCCACCGCTACCCGTCCGGGCCCCGGAGCCGCTCCCCGATGAACCGTACCCATGCGCAGATCCTCACCGGCGTGCTGGCCGTGCTGCTCGGGCTTGCGCCCGGCGCCACGCAGGCCGCCGCGGTGCAGGACTACGACTACGTCGAGAACCGCATCTATCCGATCCGCACCGGCCTCGGCATCACCACGCAGATCGAGCTCTCGCCCAGCGAGAACGTCATCGACTACAGCACCGGCTTCTCCAGCGGCTGGGACATCAGTCGGCGCGACAACGTCTTCTACGTAAAGCCCAAGAACGTCGACGTCGACACCAACCTGCTGATCCGCACCGAAACGCATTCCTACATCCTTGAGCTGCGCGTGGTCGCCACGGACTGGCGCGCGCTCGACCAGGCCAAGGACGCGGGTGTGCAGTACAAGGTCGTCTTCCACTATCCGGAGGACGCGCGCTTCAAGGCCGCGCCGGACAAGGCAGTCGAGCCGTCGCCGGAGCTCAGCGTCGCGCTCGACAGCTCGCGGGCCTACAACTTCGACTACGAGTACAGCACGCGCACGAAGCTCAAGGCGCTGGTGCCGGCGAACGTCTACGACGATGGCCGTTTCACCTATATCCAGCTGCCCGAGACCACCGCGTTCCCGACCGGCTCGTTCCCGGCGGTCTTCGCCAGCGAGAAGGAAAACGGCGACGAGTTCGTGGTCAATACGACGGTGCAGGGCAATACGATCGTCGTCCACGGCACCTACCGCTATCTCGTGATCCGCCACGGCCGCAACGTCGTCGGCCTCCGAAGGAATCCGCGCCCGTGAGCCAGAACACCAGCAACCCCTACGAGCAGGCCTACGCGGCCGCGCCGGCGGACGCGGCGGCGAATCCCTACATGAACATGCAGCACGCGGCGCCACCGCCCGACCTCGATGCCGCTGCGCCCTCGCTTCGCAACGAAGAGCAGCAGCGCGTGAACCGCAAGGCGCTGGTGTTCCTGGCGGGGATCGTCGGGCTGCTGGCGCTCATGGCCGTCGTCGTCTTCAAGAACGCGACCGGCAAGGACGCGCCCGAGAAGCCGATGGAGGAGCAGGTCAGCATCCCGACGCTCAGCGACGCCAATACGCCGCCCCTGCCGCCGACGTCGCGCGCACCGATCCAGCCGATCGACGTGCAACCCATGGCGCAGGAACCACTGCCGCCGCTACCGCCACAAGCGGCCTATGACGCGTCCGCCATGCCGCCTCCGGCGCCGGGCATGCCGATGACGCAGGCGGGCGCGCGTCCGCCGACGCTCATGGAGCGCCGCATGGGAGTCGACCCGCAGGCCGGCATGGGCGCCGCCGGGCAGCCCAACAATGCGTATGCGCAGGCCGTGGCGATGACGCAGGCGGCAATGGGCGGCCAAGCCGCGAAGCCCGCTGAAGCTTCCACCGACGAGAACCGCCGCAAGTCGACCAGTGCGCGCTTTCTCCGCAACCCCGACGCACTGCTGATGCGCGGCACCACGCTGCGCTGCGTGCTCTCGGCCCGGATTATCAGCGAGGCCGACGGTTTCACGTCCTGCGCCCTCACCGAGCCCGTGTATTCGACGAACGGCCGCAGCCTGCTGCTTCCGCGCGGTTCCAAGATCTACGGCAGTTACCAGGCGCGTCCCAAGGGGGACCGTATCGAGGTCGTCTGGGATCGAATCGTGACGCCCGGCAACGTGGACGTGAACATGTCGAGCCCCGGCGTCGACGGTCTCGGCAGCGCCGGCGTGCCCGGCCATCTCGACTCGCACTGGGCCTCCCGGCTCACGTCGGCGGTGATGGTCAGCCTGCTCAGCGACGCGTTTAAATACGCCGCCGCGGAAAACGGCCCGGCCAGCGCGACGATCTCCCAGGGGGTCGTGGTGGTGTCGCCCTTCGAGAGCAATACTGCACGCACGCTCGACCGCATCGCCAACCAGGCCGCGGAGCAGGCGATGTCGCGGCCGCCGACGGTGACCATCAACCAAGGCACGGTGCTGAACGTCTACGTCGCGCGCGACGTAGATTTCTCCGAGGTGCTCGGCCGCTGAGCCGCAGACATGGATGGCGACGCCCCTCTCGCACGCGTTTCGGACGACTTCCTCTCGTACCAGTACGAGGTGCTCGGCATCCTCGAGCACATGGCGTCGCCGGACGTCACCGAGATCTGCATCAATCGCCCCGGCGAACTCTGGATCGAGACGCGCCAGGGCTGGCAGTGCCTGGACGTGCCGAGCCTTACCTTCGAGCGCGCGCGGCAGTTCTGCACCGCGGTCGTCAACGAGAGCAACACGGGCCAGCGCATCACCGACACCGATCCGGTCGTGTCGCTCACGTTCCCGACGGGGCAGCGCGCGCAGTTCGTGATCCCGCCGGCCTGCGACGCCGGCAAGGTGTCGATCACCATCCGTCTGCCGTCGCGCCATACCAAGACGCTGGCCGAATACCAGCGGGATGGCTTCTTCGAGCAGATCCTCGAGCAGGGTGCCGGCCTCGCCGAGCACGACCGCGAGCTGCTGGAGCTGCGCAGCCAACGCAATTACGGCGAGTTCTTCCGCAAGGCGGTGCACTACAAGAAGAACGTGGTCGTGTCGGGTGCCACCGGCAGCGGCAAGACCACCTTCATGAAGTCGCTTGTCAACCACATTCCCGACGACGAGCGTCTGGTGACGATCGAGGACGCCCGGGAGCTCTTCATCGCGCAGCCCAACGTCGTCCATCTGCTGTACTCGAAAGGCGGGCAGAGCACCAGCAACGTCACCGCCAAGAGCTGCATGGAGGCCTGCCTGCGCATGAAGCCCGACCGCATCATCCTGGCCGAGCTGCGCGGCGACGAGGCCTTCTACTTCATCCGCAACTGCGCCTCGGGCCATCCCGGCTCGATCACCAGTTGCCATGCGGGAAGCACGTCGCAGACCTGGGACCAGCTCGCGCTCATGGTCAAGGCATCGGCCGAGGGCGCTGGGCTGGAGTTCGCGGTCATCAAGCGGCTCCTGATGATGACGATCGACATCGTCGTGCACATCAAGGCGCATGCCGGGCGCCGCTACATCACCGGCATCGACTTCGATCCGCAGCGTTCAGTGGCGGGCTGACGGGCGGCATCGGCTGGGGATTTGAAGGCGTTGACAATGCGTCGCCACGCATGAGTCAATCATCGGGACTTCGTCGGCAGGATCGCGGCGAAGGTGCAAGGACGATGCACGCGAATGGATTCGCCGCGGCGACCCCATTGCGTGCAGGCAATGAGACAGGGGGTCACGTGTTGCCTGGCATGGAGCTGATGGGCTGTCAGAATCTGGCGGTCCCCGCGGACGTGATGCATCACGTCGTTCGCGTCGAATCCTCGTTCAATCCGTACGCCATCGGCGTCGTCGGCGGCCGCCTCGCGCGCCAGCCCGCCAATCTCGCCGAAGCGCTCGCCACCGTGCGGATGCTCGAGAGCCGCGGCTACAACTTCTCGCTGGGGCTGGCGCAGGTCAACCGCCATAACCTTGCGAAGTACGGCCTGGCGTCCTACGAGCAGGCGTTCCAGGCCTGCCCGAACCTGCAGGCCGGCTCGCGGATCCTTGCCGAATGCCATGGTCGTTCGAAGGGCGACTGGGGCAAGTCCTTCAGCTGTTACTACTCCGGCAACTTCACGACGGGCTTCCGCGAGGGCTACGTCCAGAAGATCTACGCGTCTATGCGCACGGCGCCGCCCGCCGATGCCGGTGCGATCGCCGTGTATGGCGCGCCCCGTCGGCGCATGACTACGGCTACCCGCTATCCGCTCAGGGCGACGGATCCGCCCGCCGTGCAGGGAAGGGCTGTCGCGGCCGTCTCGCGGGTCGAGCCGGTGGTGCCGACGATTGCCGCGCAGCCCAAAGCCGTCCCGTCTGTGCGATCCGGTGCATCCGATGCAACCGGCGATCTCGTTGTGCTGCAGCCCGATGGCGCCGCGCCGCGCGTCGCGGTCAACAGCGCATCCGAAGGCGGCGGCGTGGCCGGCGCTCCACCCCCCGCGTCCGACGCCATCCGCGACAGCGCATTCGTGTTCTGAACCCCAATCCCATCACGCGGCGTCGTGCCGCTTCCCGCAAGACCAGGAGTCGACCCATGAAGTCAATGAAGACGATCAAGAACGCCGTGTCCTCGGCCCTCATCGGCGCCACGCTGCTGCCGGCGATGGCGTATGCGCAGGCCACGGGCGGCGGTGGTGATTTCACCGAGACCGGTGCGACCACCAAGAAGTTCTTCGACAACGTCAACGGCCTGCTCAACGTGGCGTCGATCTCGGTGGTCACGATCGCCGTGATCTTCGCCGGCTACCAGATCGCATTCGCGCACAAGCGCATCGCCGACGTCGCGCCGATCCTGATCGGCGGCTTCCTGATCGGCGCAGCGGCTCAGGTCGCCAAGATGCTGATCGGCGGGACCTGAGAGCGGCAGCCGGTCGCCATGCAGAAGAACGTCCTGTTCCGAGGCTGCACGCGCCCGCCCATGTTCATGGGCGTGCCGTACGTGCCCTTCTTCATCGGCGCCGGCAGCGTGATCCTGCTGTCGTTCTACACCAACATGTTCTTCCTGGTGCTGCTGCCGGTGGTGATCTTCATCATGCGGCAGATGGCGCGACGCGACGAAATGATCTTTCGCCTGCTCGGGCTCAAGCTCCAGGTGCGCATGAAGGTGCGCAATCTCGACCGACACGACGGCATGTGGGTGTTCTCGCCCAACACCTACCGGGATTCACGCAAGAAGTATCCGGATCGCTGAGCGCCTCCGCGATCCCTCCGCCGACGGCCCGCGAGGTGCCGTCGGCGCCCGTTTCGACACCGCAGCACGGCATCGAGTGCCCCATGACGTTCACGCCCGATACCTCGATCAGCGAATTCATCCCGCTGTCCACGCACGTCTCGCCGACGGTGCTGAAGACCACGGGCGGCGACTTCCTGATGACCTGGCACCTCGAGGGGCTGCCCTTCGTGGGCCGCGAGGAGTGGGAGCTCGAGCACCGCCACAACACCTTCAACCGCATGCTGCAGACGTTGCGGGCGCCGGATTTCGTGAACGTCGCGTTCTGGGTGCACGACGTGCGTCGGCGGCGGCGCGTGAAACAGCAGGGCCGCTTCGCGCAGCGGTTCAACCAGGAACTGTCCGACGGCTATTTCGAGTCGCTGTCGTCACAGAAGATCATGGCCAACGAGCTGTACCTCACCATACTCTACCGACCGGTCGTCACCGGTAAGAAGTTCGTCGAGAAGTCCGCCGACGTGCGCCAGCTGCAGGCCGAGCAGGACCAGGCGATCGCCAAGATCCAAGAGCTCGCCGGTAACCTCGAGGCGGTGCTCAAGGACTACGCGCCCTATCGCCTCGGCATGTACGAAGCCAGGAACGGCGTCGTCTTCTCGGAGACGCTCGAATTCTTCGGCTATCTGCTCAACCGCATCGACGAGCCCGTGCCGGTGCTGGACGCACCCGTACACTCGTACCTGCCGGTCAGCCGCCACATGTTCTCGGCGAAGACGGGCGATTTCGTGATCACCACGCCGAACGGCGCCAACCACTTCGGCGCGCTGCTCAACGTCAAGGAATACACCGACGCGACCTACCCCGGGATCCTGAACCGGCTCAAGTACCTCGACTTCGAGTACGTCATCACGCATTCCTTCAGCCCGATGGGCCGGCAGGACGCCCTCAAGGTGCTCGATCGCACGAAGGGCATGATGATTTCGTCGGGCGACAAGGCGGTCAGCCAGATCGTCGAGCTCGACCACGCCATGGACCAGCTCGCCTCCGGCAACTTCGTGCTGGGCGAATACCATTTCACCATGGCGCTGTTCGCCGAGTCGCAGGAGAAGCTGTCGCAGAACATCGCGACCGGCCGCGCCGAGCTGTCCAACGCCGGGTTCGTGTCGGCCAAGGAGGACCTCGCCGTCGTCGCGTCCTTCTATTCGCAGTTGCCGGCGAATTGGAAGTACCGCACGCGCATCGCGAATGTCAGCTCGCTGAACTTCCTCGGCCTGTCGCCGCTGCACAACTTCGCTTCGGGCAAAAAGGAGAACAACCCCTGGGGCGAGTGCGTCACCACGCTTCAGACCACCAACGGCCAGCCGTATTACTTCAATTTCCACGCCACGCATCCCGGCGAGAACTCGTTCGGCGAAAAGGCCATCGGCAACACCATGGTCATCGGCAAGTCGGGCACGGGCAAGACGGCGCTGATCAACTTCCTGCTCAGCCAGGTACAGAAGTTGCAGCCTTGTCCGACGATCTTCTTCTTCGACAAGGACCGTGGCGCCGAGATCTTCGTGCGTGCCTGCGGCGGCAACTACCTCGCGCTGGAGAACGGCCGGCCGACGGGCTTCAATCCGTTCCACTGCGAACGCAGCGAGTCGAACGTGCAGTTCCTCGCCGACCTGGTGAAGGTGCTGGCCGGCAAGGCGATGTACACCTCGCGGGAGGAGGAGGACATCTTCCGCGCGGTCGAGAACATCCTCGATACGCCGATGCGCCTGCGCACCATGACCAACTTCCAGAAGAGCCTGCCCAACATGGGCGACGACGGTTTGTTCGCGCGGATGCGCAAGTGGACCGCCGGCAATTCATTGGGCTGGGTCTTCGACAACCCCGAGGACACGATTGACCTCGAGAAGGCCGCGATCATCGGCTTCGATTACACCGACATCATCGACAACCCCGAAGTGCGGGTGCCGGTGATCAACTACCTGCTGCACCGGCTGGAGGCACTGATCGACGGCCGCCCACTGATCTACGTCATGGACGAGTTCTGGAAGATCCTCGACGGCAAGGGCGGCCTGAAGGAATTCGCCAAGAATAAGCAGAAGACGATCCGCAAGCAGAACGGACTCGGCATCTTCGCCACACAGAGCCCCGAGGACGCGCTCGCGAGCGACATCGCCGCCTCGCTGATCGAGCAGACTGCGACCATGGTGCTGCTGCCCAACCCGAATGCGAGCCGCGAGGACTACATCGACGGCCTCAAGCTCACCGAGGCCGAGTACGAGGTCGTGGTCAGCCTCGACGAGCGCTCGCGTTGCTTCCTCGTGAAGCAGGGGCACGCGTCCAATGTCTGCCAGCTCAACCTGCGAGGCATGGACGACGCCCTTGCGGTGATCTCGGCCTCGACCGACAACATCGAGATCATGCACGGGGTCCTCGCGCGGGAAGCCGAGCGTCATGGGGTGATGGTCGACATGCTCCGGCCCGAGCAGTGGCTCGATGCCTTCTACGAGAACCGCAAGGGCTCGGGCAAAGCACAGAAGAGAGCTCCGACAGCGCAAGGCGCGGCGGGGCGCACGAAACCCTCCATCCAGACGGCGTGAACAAGGAGTTCCCCATGGCATCGATCAGGACCATTGCACTGCACCCGGTGGCCAAGGGCGCGTGTATGGCCATCTTCTTGGCGGCCTTGGCCCCCTCTCCGGCGGCTCGAGCCCAAGTCGTTGTGGCGGAGGCAGGCCCTTCGGCGGTGCAGCACCTGTTGAACCAGATCAATACGCTGACCCAACAGATCCAGGACTACGCCGCCTACGGCGAGCAGGCGATGCGCTGGAAGGCGACCTGGGACCACTACTACCAGCAGGTGGCACGATTCATGAGCGTGGTGCGCAACCCCACGCTCTCCAACAAGCTTTCGTTCAACGAAGTCCCGCTCGACTATGGCGTCGCCGAGAAGTGCGGGGCAGGCGCCGCGCTCGACGTGACGAGCATCGCCTCGGGCTTCATTCCGGATTTCGGTGGCGACGTCATCAAGAACCAGCAACGGCTCTGTGGGCACATCCAGATGCTGGAGAACCAGAAATACAACGCCACCGTCCGCTACATGAAGGACGTGGCGCCCGTCCTGCAGCAGGACCTGGCGAAGATCCAGAGCCAGCGCGCCGCCAACAACGAGCAGGGCACGCTGCAGGCGATCAACGAAGCGTCGGCGCGGCTCGCCGCCAAGCAGAATGAGAGCTGGCAGGAACTGCGCGCGCAGGTCGAATCGTGCGACCAGCTGATTGCCGGGCTGTCATCGATGCAGAAAAGCCTGGCCCGACAGGCGCTCAAGGGCAAGTCCGAGCCGATCATCGGTACGCTGGTGAAGACCGCCACGCTCGAGGCGGCGCTCAAGGCGAAGTAAGGCAGCACGTATCGGGACGCGCTCGCAAAGGACTGACGAGGACTACAGGCAATGATCGTTTCAGGGTGGCTCGCCCCCAAGGTGCAGTCTGCAGGGGATTTCCTCTTCTTCCGGCTGATCCTCTCGTACCTGCGCGACGAGATTCACGAGTTCGGCATCGAACTGCTCGGCCGGATGATGGCCTGGATAGGCATGGCCGCGCTCACGATGCTGACACTTTGGATTCTGTTGCAGGGCTTTCGGATCGTGACCGGACAGTCGCGCGACTCGATGATGGCCCTGGTGATGAATTCGCTGAAGGCGACGCTGATCCTTTCGATCGCGACGTCCATGGCGATGTTCGGCACGGGACTGCACACGTTCCTGACCGAAGATGTGAAGAAGGAGATCAATTACGTCGTCACCGGCGATCACGAGGGGCCGGAAGCCGCCATCGACGAGAACCTGGCATGGATGCAGGTGGCGATGTCGAGCATCGACGTGCTCGACGTGGCCGGCGACGAGTCGCTGGACAACCAGAAGACCCGCGCGCTCTACATGGTCGGCTTCGGCACCGGCGGCCCCGCGATCGTGGGCGGTACGATGCTTCTACTCAACGAGATCGCATTGGCGCTGTTCATCGGCTTCGGGCCGTTGTTCATCCTGTGCCTGCTGTTCGACCAGACCAAGGCGCTTTTCGGCAGATGGCTGTACTACGGCATCGGAACGATGTTCTCGATGGCGGTGCTCAGCGCGATGGTGTCGATCGCACTGGAGATGGTGGTCAGGGTAGCGGCATCCTTCTGGGGCGCCGCACTGGCCGGCGTACTGCTGAAGATGAATTTCACCGACGGTATGACCAGCCAAGCCATGCAACAGGGCGGCCTCGGCCTGATCCTGACCACCCTGATCATCACCGCACCACCGATGGCGGCCGCGTTCTTCCAGGGGACGATGGGTCACTTCAACTACGCGAGTGCATTCCAGGGTGGAAGCAGACACAGTGCCAATGGCTTGGCGCCGGGAATGCCTGGATATTTTCCGGCGCCGGTGCAAGGTGCAAGTGTCCGGCAAGGTGGGGCACCTGGGCGGGTGGATGTGATGCCGCCGCTTGGCATGAGGCCTGTACTGCAGAGCGATAGCACCATGTCCTCCGGAGCATTGGGTGCCGCGCGAAGGGAGGCGACATGAAGACCACCAGGTGTCGGGCGCTAGGCGGCCTCGCGCTGTTGCTCTGCTTCAGCGGCATGTCATATGCGCAGAACTGCGCGAACGGCATTCCCCAAGGTGGAAATCCGAGTTGCATACCGCCGGATGTCCCGGGTTCGCCCTATTACCGTGGCGATGATGACTCGCCGTCCGAGCCGGCGCCCGTGGGGCGCTGGATAAGCACTTGGGGTGCCATTGCCAGCGATGTGGAACGTGCCAGGGTAGGCGCGACGATCGGCAAGTTCTCGGAGCGGCAGGCCAAGGCCTTCGCCAAGCAGTACTGTGAAAACCAAGGGGGCGTGAACTGTCGGATCCTGATGAGCTTCGAGAACCAGTGCGGAGCTCTGGTCTGGCCAATGCAGGGCGGCCGCGTGGCGACCTCTGGCGGAGCTTCAGCGGAAGCGGCCTCGCAAGCGGCCATGGACGTGTGCCAAGAAGTAGGGGGCAAAGGCTGCGAAGTCTTCTATTCCGAGTGCTCACGTCCGATCTTTCAAAGGTATTGAGCCATTTCCGGTCGGGGAATGCTGGCAACTCTCGCATTAGGGCGCGCGGCCTACGGGCGACGCCGGCACGTAGTGACCGTAAGCCCTAAAATGGCGCGCCCCAGGCTTGGCAGCGTAAGTGACCGCTTTGGATCTCACAGCTCGGCGCGCCAGTGCTTGCGGCACGCCTCTCTCCGTCGCCCCGATGATGGACTGGACCGACACCTACTGTCGGGCGTTCCATCGCGTGCTGGCCCCGTCGGCGTTGCTGTACACCGAGATGGTGCATGCCAACGCGGTGATCCATGGCGATCGCTCGAAGCTGTTGGCCATGGATCCGAGCGAGCATCCGGTAGCGCTTCAGCTGGGCGGCAGTGATCCCGACCTGCTCGCGCAGGCGTCGCGCATCTCGGCGGAATGGGGGTTCGACGAGATCAACCTCAACTGCGGCTGTCCGTCCGACCGCGTGCAGGCCGGGCGCTTCGGCGCCTGCCTGATGCGCGAGCCGGCGCTGGTCGCGGACTGCGTGGCGGCCATGAAACAGGCCGTCGGATCGAGCGCGCGGCCGGACGTGCCGGTGACGGTGAAGTGCCGCTTGGGCGTGGACGACGACGACGACTTCGAGCAATTCCTCGGCTTCATCGACAGCGTCGCGGAAGCCGGTTGCGGGACGTTCGTCGTGCATGCGCGCAACGCCTGGCTGAAGGGCCTGTCGCCGAAGGAGAACCGCGAGGTGCCGCCGTTGCGATACGACTGGGCCTACCGGCTGAAATCACTGCGGCCACAACTCGCGATCCTCGTCAACGGCGGCATCGCGGCGGTGGGTGCCGCGGTGGATCATCTCGTGCACGTCGACGGCGTGATGCTCGGGCGTGCGGCCTACCATGACCCCTACGTGCTGCATCGCCTGGATGCGCGCCTGACCGGCACGCCCGAGCGCCCGCGCGAGGCGCTGCTGCGCGATTACCTGCCGTACGTGCGCGCCCAGCTGGAGCGCGGCGTGCCGCTCAAGCACATCACCCGGCACATCCTCGGCCTGTTCCTCGGCGAGCGCGGCGGGCGCGCATTCCGGCAGGTGCTCAGCGAAGGCGCGCACCGGCCCGGCGCGGGCCTCGATCTGATCGAGGCGGCGCTGGGCTGCACGCGCGCCGACGCGCTGAGGCGATCGGCATGATCACGCGTGACGTCGCGCGCTTTCTCGAAGCCGCCCGCGAACTCATGCCCGACGCCGGTGCCGCCACCGCGCGCGCCGCGTTCCTGGTGATGCCCGAAGGCTTCGCGCGTGCCGAGCAGTCGGCGAGCGACAACCGCTACATGGCCGACGCCGACGCTTTCGATGCGGGCGGCGCGCTCGCCGAGCACCGCGCGCTGCAGGCGGCATTGTCGATATCGGTGCCCATCGTCGCGTTCCCCGGCGACCCCCACACGCCCGATGCGACGTTTCCGAACAACGTCTTCGCCACTGCGCGCGTGGACGACGTGCCACGCGCGATCGTCGGCCGCATGCGGCATCCCGTGCGCCAGCGCGAGTCGCAGCGGGCCGACATCCGCGCGTTCCTCACCGACGTGCTCGCTTATCCGCTCGTCGATCTGTCGACGCAGCCGCACGCCTGCGAACTCACCGGTGCGCTGGTGATCGATCGCGCGCGCGGGATCGGTTTCGCCGGCTTGTCCGAGCGTTGCGACGAAGAGGGCGCGCGGCTGATGCACGAGGCCTTCGGCCTGGGTGCCACGCTGCTGTTCGATCTCGCACCCGGCGAGTACCACACCAATGTCGTCCTGGCGGTGCTCGCCGGCCGCGCCGCACTCGTCGTGCCGAACGGTTTCGCGGATCCGGCCGTGGCCGACGCGATCGTCGCGCTGTATGCGCCGCACGGCATCGTGCTGTCTGCGGACGAGGGCACGGCGTTCGCGGCGAACGCGATCGCGCTCGATGCCACGCGCGTGTGGATGAGCGCGCGTGCCGAAGCGGCATTGGCGCCCCCGACGCGCGCGGCACTCGCCGATGCGGGCTTTTCGGTGCACAGTGTGCCGCTCGATGCGATCGAGGCGGCCGGTGGTTCGTTGCGCTGCTGCGTCGCGGAGATATTCTGAGGGACTGAACGGAGCAGGCATGCGTGACGGAAAAGTTCAGAGCCGATTCACTGCTCGGCGCCAAGAATTCGCTCGCAACACGGTCCTGCCGCACCGTGGTATGAGCTCCGCCATGTCCCACGGTCGTCTCGTTCTCTTCGTCTCGCTCGCCCTCATCGCCGGGACCGCACTCGCGGGTCCGCCGGGCGGCCGTCGCGACCGGCAGGACGAACCGCGCATCGTGGTCGCCCATGAGACCCGCCCCAACGAGCGCTCTCTGGCGGATGACGTGCGCCGCGTGAAGCGCGAAACCGGCGGGCAGATCCTCAGTGCCGAGCGCGTGCCGTTCGACGGCCGCGACATGACCCGGATCAAGGTGCTGGACGAGACCGGCCGCGTGCGCGTGATCACCGAGGCCCCGAAGGGCCCGCGCCCGCCGCGCTGAACGGCCGCTTGTCGGTCCGGCCCGTACACGCCGCAACGACGGCAGCAGCGACTAAGCTACCTGAACAGGCGACGGCCGAGCCCGTATCCTGCGCGAATGGCTGCCTAGGAGCTTGGAAATGCGAATCCTGCTGGTCGAAGACGAAGCCCCCCTGCGCGAGACGCTCGCCGCGCGCCTGAGGCGCGAGGGCTTTGCGGTCGACGCCGCCCAGGACGGCGAGGAAGGCCTCTACATGGGTCGCGAGGTGCCGTTCGACGTCGGCATCATCGACCTCGGCCTGCCGAAGATGTCGGGCATGGAGCTGATCCGCGCGTTGCGCGAGGAAGGCAAGAAGTTTCCCGTTCTGATCCTCACCGCCCGCTCGAGCTGGCAGGACAAGGTCGAGGGCCTGAAGCAGGGCGCCGACGACTACTTGGTCAAGCCGTTCCATGTCGAGGAACTGCTGGCGCGCATCAACGCGCTGGTGCGCCGCGCTGCCGGCTGGAGCAAGCCGCAGCTCGAGTGCGGGCCGGTGGTGCTCGACCTGGCCGCGCAGACGGTCACCGTCAACGGCAGCAACGTCGACCTGACCAGCTACGAGTACAAGGTGCTCGAGTACCTGATGATGCACGCGGGCGAGCTCGTCTCGAAGGCCGACCTCACCGAGCACATCTACCAGCAGGACTTCGATCGCGATTCGAACGTGCTGGAAGTGTTCATCGGCCGGCTGCGCAAGAAGCTCGATCCCGATGGCGCGCTCAAGCCCATCGAGACGGTGCGCGGCCGCGGTTACCGTTTCGCGATTCCGCGCAGCGGCGAGTAACGCCGTCGACGCACCGCCGCCTGCACGCCGCGCCGCCACTGCGCGCGCGGCGTGCCGCCGCCTCCACGTGACCTTCGCCTGCCGCAATTGGCGCTGTACGCAGCGCGCCATGCAGTGGCCGCTTGGTGGTCGTTCGCGCATGATCGTTGCATGAGGATCGAACAGCCGCGCTCGTTGCAGGCCCGCCAGTTGCTGGCGGCGAGCCTGTTCCTGGTCGCGTTCCTCGCGCTCGCCGGCTATGCGCTGGACCGCGCCTTCATCAAGACCGCGCGCGACCGCCTGAACGAGCGGCTGCAGAGCTATGCGTTGTCGCTCGCGCGTGAAACCGACTTCGCGCGCGACGGTTCCTTCGTCGATCCCTTCAACCTGCCCGATGCGCGCTTCAGCCGCCCGGGCAGCGGCCTGTACGCGGAAGTGGTGTTCCCGAATGGGCATTGGGATTCGGAATCCGCACAGGGCCCGCAGTTGCCGGCCGCCGCGCTGCTGCCACGCGGAACCAGCCGTTTCGAAGGCCCGCTGCCGATGCGCGAGATCGACGGCAGCACCGGCGAGGTCTATCGCTACGGGCTCGGGCTGGTCTGGTCGAGCGACGAGAACAATCCCGAAGCCGAGTTCCTCTACACCATCTACGTCTACGAAAGCACCGACGCGCTGAGCGCGCAGGTGCAGGTGTTCCGTTCCGCGCTGTGGCGTTACCTTGGCGGCGCCGGTCTGGTGCTGTTGTTGCTGCAGGGCACGATCCTGCGCTGGAGCCTGCTGCCGATGCGGCAGGTCATCGACGAGCTCAAGCGCGTGCAGCGCGGCCAGGCCGCGCGCATGAGCGAGCGCCATCCGCGCGAGCTCGAGCCGCTCACCGATTCGATCAACGCCTTCATCGAGAGCGAGCGCGAGAACCTCGACCGCCAGCGCAACACGCTGGCCGACCTCGCGCACTCGTTGAAGACGCCGCTCGCCGTGATCCGCTCGCGCCTCGACGATCCCACCGCGGACGGCGAACTGCTGCGCGACGAAGTGCGCATGCAGGTGCAGCGCATGAACGACATCGTGTCCTACCAGCTCGCGCGAGCCGCGAGCCGCGGCCATGCGCTGTTCGCGCAGCCCATTGCGATCCAGCCGCATGCCGAGCAGATCGTCACTAGCCTGGAAAAGGTCTACGCCGACAAGGGCGTGATCTGCGAATTCGAGCTCGACGAGGGCATGCAGTTCTACGGCGAGCCGGGCGACCTGCAGGAGCTGCTCGGCAACCTGCTCGAGAACGCGTTCAAGTGGGCGAAGTCGCGCGTGCTGCTGACGGTGAAGCCGGTGCCCTGCGACGACGGGCGCCGGCCGGGCTCGCTGATCGCGGTCGACGACGACGGCCCCGGCATTCCGCCCGAGAAGGTCGCGCTGATCCTGCAGCGCGGCGTGCGGGGCGACGAGCGCGTGCAGGGCCACGGCATCGGCCTGGCGATCGTGCAGGACTTGGTGCGTGCGTATCGCGGCGAAATGGAGGTCAAGGCGTCCGAGGAGCTCGGCGGTGCCCGCTTCGAGGTGCGCCTGCCGCCGGGACTGTGACGGGGGTCCGCCGGCGCCCCGGTAGAATCGCCGGATGCGGATCCGCGCCATCACGCTCGACCTCGACGACACGCTGTGGCCGATCGCGCCGGCGATCGACCGGGCCGAGGCGGCGCTGGATGCCTGGCTGCAGGCGCATGCACCGAAGGCCGCCGCGCGCTGGCCGCTGCATGTGCGTCGCGAGCTGCGCCTGCGCGTGGACGCCGAGCGCCCGGAACTCGCGCACGACATGACCGCGCAGCGGCAGTGGATGATCGAGCGCATGCTCGTCGACGCGGGCGAGGATGCGTCGTGCGTCGATGATGCCTACGAGGCCTATTTCGCCGCGCGCTGCGAGGTCGAGCACTATCCCGACACCGTGGACGCGCTCGAGCGGCTGGCCGCGCGCGCGCCGCTCGCCTCGCTCACCAACGGCAACGCCTGCCTGGTGCGCATCGGCCTGATGCCGCTGTTCCGCTTTCAGCTGGGTGCGCGCGAGCACGGCGCGGCCAAGCCCGATCCCGGCATCTACCTCGCCGCCTGCGAGCGCTTCGGCGTCGAGCCGCAGCACGTACTGCACGTCGGCGACGACATCGAGCTCGACGTGGTCGGCGCCGCGCGCGCGGGCCTTCGCACCTGCTGGATCGACCGCCGCGGCGAGGCCTGGCCGCGCGAGGACATCCGCCCCGACCTGCATTTCCCCGACCTCGCCGCGCTGGCCGACTGGCTGGACGCGCACCCGCCCACGGACCCCGCACCCGCATGACTCTGCCCATCGGTTTCGCCGCTGTTTCCGGATCGGCCCGGCCGCTCCACGTCGTCGATCGCATGCGCAACACCGGCTGGCGCGACGCGCTGCCCGAGGCGGCACGCCGCTGGGTCGAGCTGCAGGGCTTCGACGCGACGCCTGCCACGGCGATCGTGGTGCCCGGCGACGACGGCACGCCGGCGATGGCGCTGCTCGCGGTCGGCGATGCGCTCGATCCGTTCGCCTATGCGCATGGCCCGCAGTTGCTGCCGGTCGCCGACTGGGCGCCGGCGCACGACCTGCCCGACGCGGAGCGCGATGCGCTGCTGCTCGGCTGGGGCTTGGGCAGCTATCGCTTCAGCCGCTATCGCAAGCCGCTGCGCGAGGCCGCGCGACTGCAGGCGGAGCTGCCCGACGAGGTCCGCGACCTGCTCGCCGCCTGCATCCGTGTGCGGGACCTGGTCAATACGCCCACGCAGCACATGGGCCCGGACGAACTCGAGCGCACGGTCTGCGAGATCGCCGAAGCGCATGGCGCGCGCATCCACGTAGTGAGCGGCGAGGACCTGATCGACGCCAATTTCCCGGCCATCCACGCGGTGGGCCGCGCCTCGCATCGCGCGCCGCGGCTGATCCGCCTCGACTGGGGCGACGCCGCGCATCCGCACGTGGCCATCGTCGGCAAGGGTGTGTGCTTCGACACCGGCGGCCTGAACATCAAGGCCGGCGAAGGCATGCGCAACATGAAGAAGGACATGGGCGGCGCCGCGCATGCCATCGCGCTCGCCGAGCTGCTGATGGCACGCCGCGTGCCGCTGCGCATCACGTTGATCGTGCCGGCGGTGGAGAACGCGATCGGCCCCGATGCGCTGCGGCCGGGCGAGGTGATCGCCACGCGTTCGGGCCTGCATGTCGAGATCGACAATACCGACGCCGAAGGCCGCCTGATCCTCGGCGACGCGCTCGTGCACGCGGCGGAGGACGCGCCCGCGCTGCTGCTCGACTTCGCCACGCTCACCGGCGCCGCACGCATCGCGCTGGGCCCGGACCTGCCCGCGCTGTACGCCAACGACGAAGCGCACGCGGCGCAGTTGCTCGACGCCGCCGCGCAGGTGCGCGACCCGCTGTGGCGTATGCCGCTGTGGCGCCCGTACTGGCGCTACCTGTCCAGCGGCATCGCGGACTTCGCCAATAGCGGGCCCTCGCGCATGGCCGGCAGCATCACCGCCGCGCTCTACCTCGAACGCTTCGTGCCCGAGGCGCAGCCCTGGCTGCACATGGACACGTATGCGTGGAACGACGCCGACCGCCCGGGACGCCCGGCCGGCGGCGAAGCGCAGGGGCTGCGGGCGGTGTACGCGATGTTGCGGGCGTTCGCGCAGGTCGGCCGCTAGCGCCAGTCCCCGTCCAGGTGCGACCGGTCATGCCGGCCCGATGGCGCTACCCGCGACTCGCGCTTGTCGTCGGGGGCCTCGCGCTGTTGCTGGCACTCGGGAGGGCGTGGACGCGGCACGATTCGCCAGCTGAAGCCGGGAAGACGCAAGCCGGGCGCGAAACGCAGGCGAGCGGGCTTCCGCCGGGTGCGCGATTCGTTGATACCGCGCACTACCGGATCGCGTCGACCGCCGATCCCCGGCTCACGCAGCGCGTGGGCGAGGCCGTCGAAACCCTGCGGCAGGCCTACGTGACGTTGCTGCCGCTGGACGAGGCGCGCGGTGCGCGCATGAACCTCGTGCTGTATCGAAGCCGCGAGGAGTTCCGGCGTTTCAGTGCCGCGCCCTCATGGGCGGAAGCGCTCTACCGTCGGCCGGACTGCCATGCCTATCCGGGCGAAGGCGCCAATCCGCATCACTGGATGCTGCACGAGGCGGTGCATCAGTTGCTCGTCGAGGGGTCCGGCTATCGGCCCGCGCGTTGGGCGAACGAGGGTTTCGCCGCCTATCTGGGCGCCAGCCGGATCGTTGACGGTCGCCTGCAACCGGGCACGGTCAGCGAGGCCGCCTATCCGATCTGGTGGCTCGAGCAGTACCGGCTGTCGGGCCTGTTCGATGCCGACGTGGACGCCGGGCAAGTGCTTCCATTGGGCGAGGTGATCGACAGCGACGCCGCGGATGTCGCCGGCGCAGTCAACCTGCATTACGTGCACTACTGGAGCCTCGTGCATTTCCTGATGCACGGTGAGCATGGGCGGTATCGCGACGGCTTCCTGCGTCTGCTCGCCACCGCCGGCACACGCAGCGACTTCGAACGGTTGATCGGCCCGCTGCCGGCGATCCAGGTGCAGTGGTACCGCCACTTGCAGGCTCTGGTCGACGCCGCGCGTCAGCAGCGGCTGGATGCGATCCCGGAGGATCGCTGATGGCCTACAACCACCCCTTCTGCCGCGCCGTTCGATAGGCCTCGACGCGATTGGCGGCGCCGAGCTTGCCGATGGCTTCGGAGAGGTAGTTGCGCACGGTGCCGGCGGAGAGGTGCAGCTGGGCGGCGATATCGCCCGCGGTGAGGCCTTCGCCGGCGAGGCGCAGCACCTGGCGCTCGCGGTCGTTGAGCGGGTCGGCTTCGGACCATGCATCGACGGCGAGCTGCGGATCGATCGCGCGGCCGCCGCGGTGCACCTGGCGGATCGCGTCGGCGAGCTGCTCAGCGGGCGCGTCCTTCAGCACGTAGCCTCCGACGCCCGCATCGAGCGCGCGGCGCAGGAAGCCGGCGCGCGCGAAGGTGGTGGCGATGACCACGCGCACCGGCAACTCGTGGCGGCGGATGCGCTGCGCGAGTTCGAGGCCGGTGAGGCCGGGCATCTCGATGTCGGTGACCAGCACGTCGGGCTTCAGGCGCTCGACTTCGCGCCAGGCGGCGACGCCGTCGGGCGCGGCACCGACCACGTCGATGTCGGATTCCAGCGCGAGCAGCGCGGCGAGCGCGCCACGCACCATCGCCTGGTCCTCGGCGAGCAGGACACGGATCATCGGATGACGTGCGGCATCGGCATGGCGCCGCACGTTAGCAGACGCGGGCCGGTCAGGCGGCCGCGGCGCCGAGGTCGTCCTCGGGCACGTGGCCGGCCGCGCGCGGCAGCGGGATGCAGGCCTCCAGCCGCGTACTGCCAGGCGCGGATTCGATGCGGAGCCGGCCGCCGAGCGCCTCGATGCGCTCGCGCATGCCGCTCAGCCCGTTGCCCGGCGCGATCGCGCCGCCGCGACCGTCGTCGCTGATGCAGAGCTTCACCTCGCGCGGCGTCGACGACAGCGTGACTTCGGCATGCCGCGCGCGCGCATGGCGCTGGATGTTGGTCACCGCCTCGCGCACGGTGAGCGCGAGCACCGTTTCGATCTCGGGCGGCAGGCGTACCGGCGCGAGCGCGTACTGCAGTTCGACGGCATCGGCTTCGAGCAGCAGGCGCGCGGATGCGAGCTCCGCGCCGAGGCCCGCCGCACGGATGCCGGTGACGGCGCTGCGCACCTGCGTGAGCGCCTCGCGGGCCACGCGGCTGACCTCGTCGAGCTCGCGGCGCGCGGCAGCGGGATCGCGCTCGACCAGCTTGCCCGCCAGCTCGCTCTTGATCGCCACGAGCGACAGCGTGTGGCCGAGCAGATCGTGCAGGTCGCGCCCGATGCGCTCGCGCTCGGCGAGCGCGGCGAGGCGGCGCACTTCGTCGTGGCTGAGCTTGAGCGCCGCATCGACCTGCTTGCGGCGGCTGTAGTGCACGTTCATCAGCCCGACCACCAGCCCCACGACGATCGCGTTGAGCACGAACAGCCATGGCAGGCCGAGCATCAGCCAGTACGAGGTGTACAGGCCGAGCACCAACACCATCGCAGGAATCGCGCGCCGCGGCGCCAGGCAGAACGGCAGGTAGGCACACGCGTAGATCACGTAGCCCTGCGCACCCGGGTTCAGCGGCGTCAGCGTGAAACCGAGCGCGCCCATGCCCAGCGCCAGCCACGGGATCCAGCGGCGGTCGCCGTAGTGCACGCGCTGGAACATCAGCAGGAACAGCGCGTAGCTGGCCAGCGTGGGCAGCAGCCAGCCCGGGAAGGCGCCCGGGTTCATCAGCGGGACCAGGAAGATCCAGATCGACCACACGATGTTGAGCCAGGCCATCCAGCCGGTGCCGGGCTGCTGTAGCTGGAAGATCGGCTGGCGCGGGGCCGGCGTGCTGCGCATGGTCGATGCTCCTGTTCGCGGCATCATCGAGGCGACGCGTTCGCGGCTCAACCCCGCGCGAGCCGGCGGCGCGCGGCGAGGAAGAACACGATGCCGTAGAGCGCGAGCACCGCGACGTGCAGCCCGGCGCGGCCGTCGCTGGTCGCGCCGACCACCTGCAATGCGATCTGCGCCAGGTGATGCGCCGGCCACAGCGGCGCCAGCGTGCCGACGATGGACGGCAGCATCGACAGCGGCATCCACAGCCCGGCGAGGAAGGCCATCGGCAGGTAGATCATGTTGACCACCGCCGGCGCGCCCTGGCCGCTGGCGAGACTGCCGACGAACAGGCCGATCGCGCAGAACGGCAACACGCCGATCATGTCGACCAGCACCAGCGTCACGGCCTGCATCGCCGACAGCCGCACGCCGCCGAGCGCCATGCCGATCGCGAGCAGCAGCAGCGAGATGCCGACCGCGAACACCATCGCCATCGCCATGCGCGAGAGCAGCACCGCGCCGGCCGGCACCGGCTGCGCGCGCTTGAGCGCCAGGAAGCCGCGCTCGCGGTCCATCGCGATGGCGACGCCGAAGCCGAACAGGCCCGGCGCCATCACGCCGAATACGCCGTAGGTGGCGAGCAGGTGCGTGGCCACCTGCGGCCCGCCCTTGTGGTTGAGCACGATGGCGAACAGCAGGTAGAACATCGGCGGAAACACCAGCGTGGGCACCGCGAACGACGGCGAGCGCAAAAGGCGCATGAACTCGTTGCGGATCTCGAGCAGGTAGGCGCGCATCGGGTTCGGGCGCGCGGGCAGGGCGAGGGTGTTCATGCGGCCTCCTTGGTGATTTCGACGAAGGCGTCGGCCAGGCCGGCGCGGGTGACTTCGAGCTCCGATAGCGTCGGGTCGCCCGAGAGCAGGCGGTAGACGACGGCCTCGACCGCCGCGGCGACGATCTCCAGCCGCTCGCCGTCGCGCGTGGCGGCGATCACGTCGGGCCATCCGGCCACCGCCGCGGCGTCCAGCGCCGACACGCAGCGCACGCGGCGCTGCGACACGCGCGCACGGATCTGCGCGACGCTGCCCTGTGCGACCACGCGCCCGCCGTTGACCACCACCACCCGGTCGGCCAGTGCCTCGGCCTCCTCGAGGTAATGCGTGGTCAGCACCACGCCGGCGCCCTCGGCCACGAGCTCGCGGATCGCGGCCCACAGCTTCTGCCGCGCCTCGATGTCGAGGCCCGTGGTGGGCTCGTCGAGGAACAGAAGCCGCGGCCGGCCGCAGATCGCCATCGCGAACTGCACGCGACGCTGCTGGCCGCCGGAGAGCCGCCCGTAGCGGCGCTCCAGCAGGCCGTCGAGCCCGGCGAGGGCCACGCAGTCGGCGAGACTGCGCGGGTTGGCGTAGTAGCTGCGGGTGACGTCGAGCAGCTCGCGCACCTTCAGCGTCTCGGGAATGCCGGCCGACTGCAGCATCACGCCGATGCCGCGGCGCCCCTCGAGCTCGCGCGGGTCGCGGTCGAACAGCTGCACGCGGCCTTCGTCGGCGGTCGCCAGGCCGAGCATCAGCGCGATGGAGGTGGACTTGCCGGCGCCGTTCGGGCCGAGCAGCGAAAGCACTTCGCCGCCGCGCACCTCGAGGTCGAGGCCGTCGAGCGCGACGACGTTGCCGTAGCGCTTGCGCACACCGGCCAGGCGGGCGAGCGGCGAGAGCGTGACCGTGGATCCCATGACGCGTCTCCGGTGGAAGGTGGCCACACGATGCGCGGCGCCGGCCGGGTGGGGCAGTCGCGGATGTCAGGAATTCCACATGACAGCTGTCAGGTGACTTGCCCCCGGGCGCGGGCCTAACCTGCGCCTCGTCGCCGCCGCCGCCGCCGCGGCATGATGCGACCGACTCCACCGTCGTCACGGAACGCGATGAACACCTCTGCCGATCTGCTCAAGGAACTCCGCATCGACCGCAGCGCACCGCCGCCGCCGTCGAACCGTCGCCCGCTCTGGATCGGGCTGGCGGTCGTGCTCGGCATCGCCGTGGTCGGCGGCGGCCTGTTCGCCGCCTCGCGCGGTCGCGCCGTCGAGGTGCAGGTGGCCGAGGCCACAGCGATCGGCAATGGCGGCGCGAGTGCCTCGGTGCTGGACGCCACCGGCTACGTGGTCGCGCGCCGCATGGCCACGGTGTCAGCCAAGATCACCGGCAAGGTGCGCGAGGTGCGCATCGAGGAAGGCCAGCACGTCGACGCCGGCTACGTGATGGCGACGCTGGATCCGATCGACGCCGATGCGCAGCGCACGCTCGCCGCCTCGCAGGTCGCCGCCACGCGCAGCCAGATCGGCAGCGTGCAGGCCCAGCTGCGCGAGGCCGAGGCGAATGCCGCGCGGCTGTCGTCGCTGGTGCGGCAGCAGCTGGTGTCGAAGGCGCAGTACGACCAGGCCGTGGCGCAGCGCGACGCCCTGCGCGCGCAGCTCGCCACCGCGCAGCGCAATGCGTCGGTGTCGAGTGCGAACCTGCGCATCGCCGAGAACGGCGTCGACAACACCGTGGTGCGCGCGCCGTTCGCCGGCGTGGTGATCGCCAAGGCCGCGCAGCCGGGCGAAATCGTCTCGCCGCTGTCGGCCGGCGGCGGCTTCACCCGCACCGGCATCGGCACCATCGTCGACATGGATTCGCTCGAAGTGGAAGTCGACGTCGGCGAGTCCTACATCGGCCGCGTCAAGCCGGGCATGCCGGTCGAGACGGTGCTCAACGCGTATCCGGACTGGAAGATCCCGTCGGAGGTGATCGCGATCATCCCGACCGCCGATCGCGGCAAGGCGACGGTGAAGGTGCGCGTGGCGCTCAAGCAGAAGGACGCGCGCATCGTGCCCGACATGGGCGCGCGCGTGAGCTTCCTCGAACGTGAGCAGCCAGCCGCGCGGAAGCGAACGGGTGCGCTGGTGCCGGCCGCGGCGATCGTCGAGCGCGACGGCAAGTCGGTCGTCTATGTCGTCGAGGGCGATGGCGACAAGGCGGACGTCAAGGCGGCCGCCGTGACCACGGGCCGCACGCTCGGCGACGACATCGAAGTGCTTGCAGGCCTGTCCGGCGGCGAGCGCGTGGTGCTCGATCCGCCCGAGAAACTCGAGGACGGCGCGCGCGTGCGCATCGCCCCGGGCGACGCCGAATCCGAATGACCGCGGGCGCGAGCCCGTCCCATCCAGCAGGAGAGCTGCCATGTCATCGCTCGTCAGTATCCGCGGCCTGCGCAAGAGCTATCAGCGCGGCGCCGAACGCCTCGAAGTGCTGCACGGCATCGACCTCGAGATTCCCGAGGGCGACTTCGTCGCGCTGATGGGGCCGTCGGGCTCCGGCAAGTCGACGCTGCTCAACCTCATCGGCGGGCTAGACACGCCCAGCGGCGGCGAGATCGAGATCGCCGGCCGCCGCATCGACACGCTGAGCGCCGGCCAGCTCTCCACCTGGCGCAGCGACAACGTCGGTTTCGTGTTCCAGTTCTACAACCTGATGCCGACGCTCAACGCGCAGAAGAACGTCGAGCTGCCGCTGCTGCTGACGAGGCTCAACGCCGCTCAGCGTGCGCGCAATGCATCGATCGCGCTGCAGCTCGTCGGCCTGGCCGACCGCGCCAAGCACAAGCCCAACGAGCTGTCGGGCGGCCAGCAGCAGCGCGTGGCGATCGCTCGCGCGATCGTGTCCGATCCTACGCTGCTGATCTGCGACGAGCCCACCGGCGACCTCGACCGCCAGTCCGCCGAGGAGATCCTCGGCCTTCTGCAGACGCTCAACCGCGAGCACGGCAAGACCATCGTGATGGTCACGCACGATCCCAAGGCCGCCGACCACGCGCGCCGCACCGTGCACCTGGACAAGGGCGTGCTGGTCGACGAACCGGCCTTCGCGCACTGACCCGACGGCGTACGCGCCGCGACGCTCCGCATTCGACGAGGCGGTCATGAAATACCTGCACCTGATCTGGGCTTCGCTGTTCCGCAGCAAGACGCGCACGCTGCTCACGCTGCTGTCGGTGTTCGTCGCCTTCTTCCTGTTCGGCATGCTCGACGCCGTGCGCGTGGCCTTCAATTCCGGCGGCGACGTGAGCGGCGCCAACCGCATGGTGGTGGCGTCGCGGTTGTCGATCACGCAGATGCTGCCGTACCGGCTGCAGCGCGAAATCGAAGCGATCGACGGGGTGAAGCGGGTGACGCCGATCGCCTGGTTCGGCGGCATCTACCGCGATCCGAAGAACTTCTTCCCGAACTGGTCGGCGGGACCGGGGTATCTGGACCTCTATCCCGAATACAAGTTGCCGCCCGCGCAGCGCAAGGCGTGGGAGGCCGACCGCCGCGGCGCCATCGTCGGCGAATCGCTGGCCAAGCGCTTCGGCTGGAAGGTCGGCGACGTGATCCCGCTGCAGGCGACGATCTTCCCGACCAAGGGCAGCAACGACTGGTCGTTCAAGCTGTCGGGCATCTACCGGGTGGACGACGCCAAGCGCAAGGGCGAGGAGAACATCCTGGTGTTCCACTGGGACTACTTCGACGAGGCCAACGACTACGTCAAGGGCCGCGTCGGCTGGTACATCGTGCAGGTCGAGAACGCGTCGATGGCCAACCGCGTCGCCAAGCAGATCGACGCGCTCAGCGCCAACTCCGACCACGAGACCAAGACGCAGACCGAAGAGGCGTTCAACCAGGCGTTCGCCAAGCAGATCGGCGACATCGGGCTGATCGTCACCGGCATCATGGGCGCGGTGTTCTTCACCCTGCTGCTGCTCACCGGCAACACCATGGCGCAGGCGGTGCGCGAGCGCATACCGGAACTCGCCGTGCTCAAGACCATCGGCTTCAAGGACGGCGCGGTGCTGGGGCTGGTGCTCGGCGAATCGATCCTGCTGGTCGCGCTGGGCGCGGTGCTCGGCATGCTCGGCGCACCGCTGGCGATGCGTGCGGTGAGCGCCCTGAGCAGCGGCTTCATCGCGCTGCCCGATCGCCTGCCCGCCGAGAGCTGGGGCATCGGGATCGCGCTGATGCTCGCCTTCGGCCTCCTCGCCGGCCTGCTGCCCGCCCTGCGCGCCATGCGCCTCAACATCGTCGACGCCCTCGCGGGCCGCTGAGGAGAACCGACATGCGCATCCGACGTTTCCTCGGCAATGCCGCCACCTTGCTCGCGCTGCTCGCGGGCCTGCTGGTGTGGGCGAAGCTGCCCGCGCTCGGCGTGCTGGTGCTCGCGGTGCTGGCCGCGCTGTGGCTGGCGCTCACCCGCGGCGGGCGGCTTGCACTGGCCGCGACGCGCGTGGGCATCGCGGGGCTGCCGCAGCGGCTCGGCGCGTCCTCCGTGGTCGTGGTCGGCATCGCCGGCGTGGTCGGCGTGCTGGTGGCGATGCTGGCGATGGGCGAGGGCTTCCGCGCCACGCTGGCCAGCACCGGCGGCACCGATACCGCGATCATCCTGCGCGGCGGCTCGCAGGCCGAAACCAATTCGGTGATCACCCGCGACCAGGCGCCGCTGATCGAAACGCTCGACGGCATCGCGCGCGGCGCCGACGGCCGCGCGCTGCTCTCGCCCGAGCTCTCGCAGGTGGTGACGTTGCCCACCCGCGACGACGGCAGCGACACCAACGTGCAGTTCCGCGGCGTCGGCCCGGCGGCGTGGACGGTGCGACCGAAGCTGCGCATCGTCGAAGGCCGCCGCTTCAATCCGGGCCTGCGCGAGATCGTGGTCGGCCGCGGCGCGCAGCGCCAGTTCCGCGGGCTGGAGGTCGGGCGCCAGCTCAAGCTCGCCAACCAGCAGTGGACGGTGGTCGGCGTGTTCGAGTCGGGCGATGCCTACGATTCGGAGCTGTGGAGCGACGTCGACGTGCTCGGCCCCGCGTATCAACGCTCGGCCTACCAGTCGGTCACGGTGAAGCTCGACGGCCGCAGCGGGCTCAAGCGCCTGAAGGCGGCACTCGCGGCCGATCCGCGCCTCAAGCTCGACGTGTCGACCACGCGCGACTACTACGCCAAGCAGTCCGAAGGCCTGTCGAAGCTGATCAACGCACTCGGTACGGTGATCGGCCTGATCATGGCGCTGGGCGCGATCTTCGGCGCGCTCAACTCGATGTACGCGGCGGTGTCGGGCCGTGCGCGCGAGATCGCCACGATGCGCGCGATCGGCTTTCGCGGCCTTCCGGTGGTCACCGCGGTGATGCTGGAGACGATGCTGCTCGCCTTCCTCGGCGGGCTGATCGGCGCCGCGCTCGCGTGGCTGATGTTCAATGGACACTCGGTGTCGACGCTGGGCAACAACTTCAGTCAGGTCGTGTTCCAGTTTCGCGTCACGCCGGAGCTGCTGTGGACGGGCCTGAAGTGGGCGCTCGGCATCGGCCTGGTCGGTGGGCTGTTCCCGGCGCTGCGCGCGGCGCGGATGGAAGTGACCGAGGCGCTGCGCGCGCAGTAGCGCGCAGCGTCAGGACGGATCGGCCGGCGTCGTCGCCACGGCGGCCGGCACGGGCTTCGCGCTGCGTGTCTTCGCCAGCGTGATGACCACGACGCCCGCCAGGATCACCGCCATCGCGCCCACGTCCTGCGCGGTGAACACCTCGCCGCCGATCAGCGCGCCGAACACCACCGCGAGCGGCGGATTGACGTACGCATAGCTGGTCGCGAGCGCGGGGCGCACGTGGTGCAGCAGCCAGATGTAGGCGGTGAAGCCGAAGATGCTGCCGGCGACCACGAGATACAGCATCGCCGCGGTCGACGACGCACTCGGCACCGCGGTGAAGCGCTCGCCGGTGACCAGCGCCGCGGCGAGCATCCACACGCTGCCCGCGATCATCTGCCCGCTCGCGGCCATGAACGGCTCGGGCAGGTCCTGGTCGCGGCTCCAGATCGAGCCCCAGGCCCAGGCGATCGGCGCGATGGTCAGGCAGACCAGGCCGAGCGTCGACGAGCGTAGCGCGCTGCCCGCGTTGAGCCACACCACGCCGAGGAAACCGACCACGAGGCCGACCCATTCGATGCGCGTCGGGTGCCGCCCGCGCAGCATCGCGAACAGCCCCGCGAACAGCGGCATCGACGCGACCGCGATCGCCGCGAGGCCGGAACTCACCTGCGTCTCCGCGAGGTTCACCAGCCCGTTCGACAGCAGCACCATGAAGATCGACAGCACCGCGAGCGTGCGCCACTGCCGGCCGGTGGGCGCGGGCGTGCCGCGCATCCGCAGCACCACGTACATCAGCAGGCCGGCGATCGACATGCGGCAGGCGCCGAGCAGGAACGGCGGATAGCCGGGCAGCGCGAAGCGGATCGCCAGATAGGTCGAGCCCCACAGCACGTAGAGCGAGGCAAGGGCGAAGCCGACGGCGAGCGGCGACGGCGCGCGCGCGGGGGAGTGGCTCATCGGGACGGATCCGGAAGCGGGCCGCGTCGCGGCGATATGCAAAGCGTAGCGGCTGCCCGTGCGCGCCGGATGCGCCGGAATGCATGGGCGACGACGGAAACTCGCCTTGCAAGCGAACGTAGCCGACCATCCGTCGGCTGACATGCACCGATCACACCGTCATCAGCATGTTGAACGGCCGTCGGGCTTGAGCGGCAGGAGGGGCGATCTATAGCGTGTGAATGCCGGATCAAACCGGCGGCAGCCACGGAGTCGTCCGCATGATGTTCGAGCACCTGCCTCCGCTCGAGGATTCCACGCTGCACACCCGCTGGCTGCACGAGCTGCGCAACGTCGTCAGCACCGCCAGCGTGGCCGCCGCGATGGCGCGGCGTCTGGTCGACAGCGACGCCGAGACCGCGGCAGACATGCTGCACGAGGCCGAGCGCGCGCTGCTGGCCTGCCGTGACCTGCTCGACAGCGGCGGCGAGCACGTGATCCCCGACCCGCTGCTGCACGAAACGCTGCAGGTGCCGCCGATACCGGCCGTGCGCCGCAGCGACGACCGCGTCGCGCGCTGAGCCCGCTCAGGCGCGCTCGCGCGCCAGCACCTGCTGCTTGAGCGGCAGGCCCCAGCGGTAGCCGCCGAGCGAGCCGTCGCCGCGCACCACGCGGTGGCAGGGCACGACGACCGCCAGCCGGTTGCCGCCGCAGGCCCGCGCCACCGCGCGTGCGCCGCGCGGCAGGCCGACCGCGTCGGCAAGCTCGGCATAGCTGAGGGTCTGGCCCTTCGGGATGCGCATCAGCGCGTCCCAGACGCGCTTCTGGAAGGCCGTGCCGATCAGGTCGAGCTCGACTTCGGCCGCGCGCCCGGCCAGCGCGTCGGCGACGGCGGCCAGGCGCGGCGCGAGGAACTCGTCGCGGCCCTCGTCGACCCGCTCCAGCCGCGCGCCGGGGAACTCGCGGCGCAGGCGCGCTTCCAGCGCGGCCTCGTCGTCGCCGAGCTCGATCGCGCAGATTCCGCGTCCGGTGGCGGCCACCAGCGCCCGCCCGAGCGCGGTATCGATCACGCTCCAGCGCACCGATTCGCCGGCGCCACCCTGGCGATAGCGCGACGGCGCCATGCCGAGCCGAGCCGCGCCCGCCTCGTACACGCGCGACGGCGAGCCGTAGCCGGCGTCGTACAGCGCGGTGGTGACGTCGCGGCCGTCGCGCAGCGCCTGCTTGAGCCGGCCGAGCTTGCGCTGGGCGAGATAGTCGGCGGGGCTCAGGCCGAAGCGCGCGGAAAAGCGGCGCTGCAGGTGGGCAGGGCTCCAACCCACCGCGTCGGCGAGTTCGCGCAGGCCGGGCTCGCCTTCGTCGAGCAGGCGGCGCGCGCGGTCGAGCTTGGCATTGGCATCGTTCATGGCCGAAAAAATAACGGGCGCCCGAAGGCGCCCGCTATCCGTTCCTTGCGATCCGCGCTCAGTCGGCCCAGTGGCCGGGGTTGCGCGCGGTCGGCAGCACCTTGGCCGACAGCTGACGATCGGCATTGAGCAGCGCGACCGCGTCGCCGAGGATCGTCGCCGCCTCGCGCAGCAGCGGGTCCGGGCGCTTCTCGGCTAGCTTGGCGCGCTGCGCGTCCTTGGCGATGTCGCGCTCATTGGCCTGCAGGCCGTCGTCGTTGTCGTCGGCGAGAGGATCGAGCGCGAGGCCCATCTGCTGGCGTGCCAGCTGGCGCTGCTTGCGCTTGGCCTCCTCGCGATCGCGCTCGGCGCGGCGCTGCGCCTCGTTGAGCGAGATCGCCTTCTCGGCGCGCTCCTTGCGGAACTGCTCGACGTCCTCGGTCCACCAGCCGAACTCGCGATCACCGGTGATGCGCTGCTCGTGCTTGCGCACCAGCGTGGGCAGGATCGGGCTGAAGTCGCCGTAGGTGGTGTGCGGTACCGCGGCGATACGCGCCCACGGCAGCGCGTTGTCGTAGGTGCTCTCGCCGAACTCGCTGGCATCGACGGACGCCGGGAACGCGATGTCCGGCACCACGCCCTTGTGCTGCGTCGAGCTGCCGCTCACGCGGAAGAACTGCTGCACGGTGAGCTTGACCTGGCCGAAGCGCGCGGTCTCGTTGGCGGGCCAGCGGTCGAGGTCGAGCAGCGTCTGCACGGTGCCCTTGCCGAAGGTGGTCTCGCCGATGACGAGGCCGCGGCCGTAGTCCTGGATCGCGCCCGCGAAGATCTCCGACGCCGACGCCGAGCCGCGGTTGATCAGCACCGCGAGCGGGCCTTCCCAGGCGATCTGCTGGTCGTCGTCGCCGTTGACGGTGACGCGCCCGCCCGATTCGCGCACCTGCACCACCGGACCCTGGTCGATGAACAGGCCGGTGAGTTCGATGGCTTCGTCGAGCGAGCCGCCGCCGTTGTTGCGCAGGTCGAGCACCACGCCGTCGACCTTCTGCTCGCGCAGGGTCTGCAGCAGTTTGGCGACGTCACGCGTGGCCGAGGCGAAGTCGCGATCGCCGCGACGGCGCGCGTCGAAGTCCTGGTAGAACGCCGGCAGCTTGATCACGCCGATCTTCTGCGCGGGCTTGCCGTCGAGCGCGGGCACGTCGATGGTCTCGGCCTTGGCGGCCTGGTCCTCGAGGCGCACGCGGTCGCGCACGATGTTCACCCGCACCGGATGCGAATCCAGCGGCGATTCGGCCGGCACGATGTCCAGCCGCACGGTGGTGCCCTTGGTGCCGCGGATCTTGGCGACGACGTCGTCGATGCGCCAGCCGACCACGTCCTCCATCGCGCCGCTCGCGCCCTGGCCGACCGCGATCACGCGATCGCCCGGCTTGACCTTGCCGGTCTTGGACGCGGGGCCGCCGGCGACGATCTCGCGGATCGCGACGACGTCGTCCTGCTTCTGCAGCACCGCGCCGATGCCCTCGAGCGTATTCGACATCGACAGGTTGAAATTGTCGGCCGAGCGCGGGGTGAAGTAGTCGGTGTGCGGATCGACCGCGTTGGCGTAGCTGTTGAGGAAGGACTGGAACACGTCCTCGCCCTTGAGCTCGCCGATGTTCTGCGCGAGGTTCGCGTAGCGCTTGTCGAGCGTCTTGCGGATGTCGTCGGGTTGCTTACCGGCGAGCTTCAGGCGCAGCCAGTCGTTGCGTACCGACTGCTTCCACAGCGTGTCGAGCGCGGCGGCGTCGGCCGCCCACGGCACGTCCTCGCGGTCGTAGCGGAAGCTCTCGTTGCCGGTGAAGTCGAAGATGTCCTGCTTGAGCAGTTCGCGCGCGTACTGCGTGCGCGCCAGCGCCTGCTGGCGGTAGGCAGCGAAGACCGCGTAGGCGGGGCTGAGGTCGCCGCTCTTGATCGCGTCGTCGAGCTTCGTGCGATAGACGTCGAACTTCGCGATGTCCTGCGCGGTGAAGAACTGCTTGTTCGGATCCAGCGCATCGAGGTAGCGCTTGTAGATGTCAGCGCTCAGCGCGTCGTCGAGCTCGCGCGGGCGATACGCGTAGCGGCTGTCGGACAGCAGGCCGTAGACCAGCTTGGCCGCGGTGGCCTGGTCCTTCGTCGGCGCGTTCGGAATCGTGGTGACGGTGCCGTCCGGACGCGCGAGGAGCGCGAGCGGCGCGGCGAGGAGGAGGGCGAGCAGGGGAGTCTTGAGCTTCATCGGATCCGGGCGGTGGGGCCGCCGATCAGGTCCGGCGGATCGCCGGGAGTACCACGGTGGACAGGCTTGAGACCGCGGCCCAGTGCCGAAAGTTGCACCGGGCGTCCCGCATCTGAACGCGCCCGGGGCCGCGAGTGCAAGCCCGCGACGGCGGCCGTCGTCGTCGGTTCAGCCCGGACTGCGGACGTCGTCACCCAGCGGCGGAGGCCGCTTCACCGTCGACTATGCGCCGCCGCCCTGCGCAGGCGGCGTGGATGCCCGCGACGCAGCGTGCCGCGGGCGGAAATGCCGGTGCTTCAGGCCGTCTCGACCAGGCCGGCTTCGGCCGCCGAGCGGTCGGCGTGGTACGACGAACGCACCAGCGGGCCCGATGCCACGTGGGTGAAGCCCAGCGCGTAGCCGAACTCTTCCAGCTGCTTGAACTCGTCCGGCGTCCAGTACTTCATCACCGGATGGTGGTGCGGCGTGGGCTGCAGGTACTGGCCGATGGTGACCATGTCGACGTCGTGCGCGCGCAGGTCGCGCAGGGTGTTCTCGACCTGCTCCATCGTCTCGCCGAGCCCCAGCATCACGCCCGACTTGGTGCCCACGTCCGGGTGCTGCGCCTTGAAGCGCTTGAGCAGGGTCAGCGACCACTGGTAGTCGGCGCCCGGGCGCACGTTCGGATACAGGTCCGGCACCGTCTCGATGTTGTGGTTGAACACGTCCGGCGGGTTCGTCGCGAGGATCTCGAGCGCGCGGTCCATGCGGCCCTTGCCGCGGAAATCCGGCGTCAGCACTTCGATCTTGGTGCGCGGCGAATGCGTGCGGATCTCGCGGATGCAGTCGACGAAATGCTGGGCGCCCCCGTCGCGCAGGTCGTCGCGGTCGACGCTGGTGACGACGACATAGCGCAGGCCCATGTCGGCCACCGTCTGCGCGAGCTTGAACGGCTCTTCCGCGTCCGGCGGCTTCGGGCGGCCGTGGGCGACGTCGCAGAAGCTGCAGCGGCGCGTGCAGACCTCGCCGAGGATCATGAAGGTGGCAGTGCCGTGGCCGAAGCACTCGTGGATGTTCGGGCAGCTGGCTTCCTCGCACACGGTGACGAGGCGGTTCTCGCGCAGCTTGGCCTTGAGGTTCGCCACCGCGTTGCCCGACGGGATGCGCACGCGGATCCACGACGGCTTGCGCAGCACCGGGGCGTCCTCGAACTTCACCGGGCTGCGGCCGATCTTGTCGCCGCCGAGCTGCTTGGCGCCCTCGACCAGCGGAGCGGGCGACGCGCCATCGACGACGGCGAGGGGAATGGTGCGGGTGACGGACTCGGTCATGGCAGCGGCCGTGGGAAGCGGATCCGGCGTGGCGCCGGGCGTGCATTGTCCCGCGCGCGGGCGGCGAACACCAAAACGCGCGGGAAACGGTGGAAACGCGGGCTGGGACGCTGGCCCGCGCCTCGTCAGGCGAGCTGTGCGGGCGGCGCGGGGTCGGTCGAGACGGTGAGCCCGAACTGTCGCGCCACGTGCTCGATCAGGCGCGCCTTCACCGTGTCCAGGCTCGACGGCCCGCCGAGGTCGGCCATGCTGGTGACCGCGAGCCCGGCGTAGCCGCAGGGATTGATGCGGCGGAACGGCTCGAGGTCCATCGCGATGTTGAAGGCCAGCCCGTGGAAGGTGCAGCCGTGGCGCACGCGGATGCCCAGCGCGCCGATCTTGGCGTCGCCCACGTACACGCCCGGCGCGCCCTCGCGGCGCACGGCCTCGATGTTCCAGTCGGCCAGCGTGTCGATCATCGATTGCTCGACCTTGCAGACGTAATCCTTCACGCCGACTTTCAGCCGGCGCAGGTCGAGCAGCGGGTACAGCACGATCTGCCCGGGGCCGTGGTAGGTCACCTGGCCGCCGCGGTCGACGTGGATCACCGGGATCTCGCCGGGCATCAGCACGTGTTCGGGCTTGCCGGCCTGGCCGAGGGTGAACACGGGGTCGTGCTCGACCAGCCAGAGCTCGTCGGGGGTGTCGGCGCCGCGGGCGTCGGTGAAGGTCTGCATCGCGCGCCAGACCGGCTCGTAGGCGCGGCGGCCGAGGTCACGCACGATCGCGGTCGGCACCTCGCGCGACGACGGCGCGGGCGCGGCGGCGCAGGCCTCGCTCAGAGCGTCCACTTCACCTCCGGGTGATCGCGCAGCAGCTGGTGGGCGCGCTCGTGCGCCTCGCGGCTCGCGGCGCGGAAGCGGATGCGCACCGAGACGTACTTGCCGCTCGAGGACGGCTTCCAGGTGATGTCCTCGTGGACCAGGTCGACGCCGGCCTCGGCCAGCAGGCGCGGCAGCTCGGTCTCCAGCCGCGCCTCGGCCGGCCCCATCGCGGACAGCTCGAATTCGCCGGGAAACTGGAAGCCGTGGTCGGGATTGTCGGAATGGATGTCCATGCGCGGATTATGGGGCCGAAGCCGCGCGACCCAATCCCGGAACGCATGCGGCCGCCCGCAGGCGGCCGCATGGTGCGACACGAATGGCCGCTTACTTCGAGAGCTGCAGCAGCGTCGACGACACCCAGCCCTTGTTGCCGAACTCGTCCTCGACCTGCCACATGACGCCCTGCTTCTCGCCGGTCGGGTACAGCATCATGCCGACGTCGAGCGAGCGCACCACAGCGCCCTTGCCGGCGGCATCCGAGAGCAGGCGCGCGGGCTTGGCGACGGTGACCGCCTGCGTCGCGTTGGCGGCGCTGGCATTGGCCGGCAGGCCGCCGAGCTGCGCCACGATGTCGGTATAGGCCTGCAGGTAGGCCAGCGTGATCACCTGGCCGATCTCGGTGTTGGCGTAGCCGCCGGCACCCATCGCGCCCAGGCCCGAGCCGCCGAACAGCGCGCCGCTGCCGGACCAGCCCAGGTCGGTCTTCTTGGCGTTGCCCTCGCTCATCGCGACCTGCTCGGACGAGCGCACGTCGGTCACTGTCAGCACCACGTTGGCCGTCTTGCTCTTGAAGTTCAGCCCGCCGATCACCGAGCCGGCCTTGCCGCCGACGAGGCCGCCCAGCAGCCCGCCGATGTTGTTGCCGCTGGCGTTGCTGTTGGCCGCGACGAGGTCGGGGACCATCACGTAATCCGCCGCCTTGACCTGGCCCTTGCCGACGTTGGAACGCCCGCGCAGCTCACCGCTCGAGGCCAGTTCGCGCTCGCGCATCGCCGCGTCCATGCCGGCGCCGCGGTCGACCAGCGTGAAGCAGCGCGACTTGCTGACGAACAGCTTGATCAGCTTGCTGGGCGCCGGCAACTGCTGGCCGGACCACCAGTTGGTGCCGTCCTCGGGCTCGAGAACCGAGATCGTGCCGAGCGGCTTGGCGCAGGTCGGGATCTGGGCGACCTGTTCGCGGCGGGTGTCGTCAACGCTCTTGCCGGTGGCCGGCAGCGCGGCGGCGAGGCCGAGGGCGGCGAGGAGGGGGGCGATGCGGGCAGTCATTGCGGCGGGAGTCCTTGAGGTGGAGTCGGGGCGCGGGACGCGCCAGCGCGAGAGCATAAGCTTCGTGAAGGCGCCGTTGATCGGCCGGAAGTGCTAAGAAATCGCTAAGCCTGGAAACGACGAAGCCGGCGCGGGGCCGGCTTCGTCAGGTCATACGGGGCGGAAGGCGCTTACGAGTTCCACCACATCAGCAGTTCGTGCCAGAGGCGCTTGAAGAAGCCGGCCTCCTCGACCGCCTCCAGCGCGACGAGCGGGCGCTGCGCGAGCACCTTGCCATTGAGCATCACGCGCACGGTGCCGATCTTCTGGCCCTTGGCGATCGGGCCGGTCAGCGACTTCGGCACGTCCATCACCGGCTTGAGCTGCTGGTAACGGCCGCGCGGCAGGGTGACCAGCATCGGCTCGGCCAGGCCCAGGCGCACTTCATCCTGCGCACCCTTCCAGACCTTCTGCACGGCGACCTGCTTGCCGGCGTCGTAGAGCTTGTGGGTCTCGAAGAAGCGGAAGCCCCAGTTGAGCAGCGCCTGCGAGTCGTTGATGCGCTGGTTGTCCGAGGGCGCGCCCATCACCACCGAGATCAGGCGCTGGTCGCCGCGCTTGGCCGAAGCCATCAGGCAGTAGCCCGCGGCCGAGGTGTGGCCGGTCTTGATGCCGTCGACCGACGCGTCGCGCCACAGCAGGCGGTTGCGGTTGGTCTGGGTGATCGGGCCGACCGTGTATTCCTTGATCTTGTTGAGCGAGTACGACTCGGGGAAGTCGCGGATCAGCGCGCGGCCGAGCAGCGCGAGGTCGTGCGCGGTCGACAGGTGGCCCTCGGCCGGCAGGCCGTCCGGGTTCACCCAGTGCGTGTTCTTCAGGCCGATGCGCTTGGCGTAGAGATTCATCAGCGAGGCGAACGCGTCCTCGCTGCCGGCGATGTGCTCGGCCAGCGCGATCGCGGCGTCGTTGCCCGACTGCACGACCATGCCCTTCTCCATCTCGATCAGCGGCGCGGTCTTGTTGACCTCGAAGCCCGAGTAGGAGCCTTCCGTGCCGGCGCCGCCTTTGCGCCAGGCGTTCTCGGTCATCATGACCGGATCGTCGCGCTTGACCTTGCCGGCCTTCAGTTCGGCGGCGACCACGTAGCTCGTCATCACCTTGGTGATGCTCGCCGGGTCGACCTGGGTGTCGTAGTTCTCGCCGGCGAGCACGTTGCCGCTGGCGTAGTCGATCAGGATCCAGGCCTTGGCCTGCGGCTTCGGCGGCGGCGGGACGGGCAGCTCGTCGATGGCCGGCGGCGGCTGGTTGTTGGGCACGGGGCCGGTCTGGGCGACCGCGAGGCCGAGGGTCAGGGTGAGGCCGGCGGCGAACAGGCCGGCGAGGCGGGCAGGGGACTTCATTCGGTGGACTCCGGGCCGGCGGACCGGCGGTCAAACGGGTGTTCGGTCATGCACGGGGTGCAGGGGCGTGATTCTGGACGCGACGGCCCCGCGGGCGATACCCGCGCGTCGCGGGGAGGTTCAGTCGCGCACCCGCTGCGGCGCGGCGAACCCGAGGCCGCGCAGGCGGCTGGCGAGTTCGGCCTCCGCCGTCGCGGCGACCGGGCCGATGCGCAGGCGCCAGATCGGCTGGCCCTTGGCGACCGCGTCCAGCAGCCGCACCCCGGTGATGCCGGCGCCCTGCAGCGTGGCGAGCGCGCGGTCGGCGTTGTCGCGGGTGGAGAAGCTGGCGACCTGCAGGGTGACGGCATCGCCGACCGACATGGTCGGCGATGCGGCGGGCGCGGCCCCGACGGGTGTCGCGGCGATGGACGTCGGCGTCGCTGGCGTCGCAGCCGCCGTCGCAGGCGCCGGAGCCACCGTCGCCGGCTTGCCCGTCGCCACGCGCACGCCGCGCGCCTGCATCCAGTCCTCGAAGCCCTGCGAATTCGGCTGGCCGTCGGCGGTGCGCAGGTCGTAGCGGTAGTCGCGGGTGGCCGCGCCGAGCGCGGTGGGCGTGGCCGGCTTCGCGGGCAGCGTGGCGACGAGGCCGTCGATCGCGGTCGTTGCGGTCGTCGAGGCCTTCGCCGGTGCCGGCGCAGCGGCGAAGGTGGTGCCGGTGGCGGCGCCGCCCGGCTGCAGCGCTTCCACGCGCACGCGCCCCGTCCCGCGCGGGTAGACGCCGAGCTTCACCGCGGCGGCGAGGCTCAGGTCCATCACCCGGCCGTCGTGGAACGGGCCGCGGTCGTTGACGCGCACGATCACCGACTTGCCGGTGTCGAGGTTGGTCACCCGCGCGAAGCTCGGCAGCGGCAGCGTCTTGTGGGCGGCGGAGAAGGCGTACATGTCGTACACCTCCCAGTTCGAGGTGCGGCGGCCGTGGAACTTCTCGCCGTAGTAGGAGGCCAGGCCCTCCTCGACGAAACCGCGCGTGTCGTCCAGCACGCGGTACTGCTTGTCCAGCACCGTGTAGACCGGCTTGTTGCCGAGCTTGGCGCGCGGCAGCGCCACGACCTGCGGTTCGGGAATGCAGGAGATGTCCGGAATCACCGACGGCGTGCGGTCCTTTTCGCCCGGGCGATACAGCCCGCCGGCGACGTAGTCGCCGCGCTTGCTGAGGTCTTCCTCGGCGGCGCGGTACCACGAGCAGTCGCCGGCGGGAGCCGCGGGCGGCGCCTGCACGACGGCGGCGGTGGACGGCGACGGGCGCGGAGCGCTCGCGCAGGCGGCGAGGCCCGCGCACAGCAGCGCGACGACGATCTTCTTCATGGGGCCGGAGCGGTTCCCGATGCGGCGGCAGGAAGCGGCCGTACCTCGCGGCCGGCGATCGACTCGGCCAGCTGGTAGACCGCCATCGCGTAGTGCTTGGAGATGTTGTAGCGGGTGATCGCGTAGAAATTGCGGAAGCCCAGCCAGTACTCGGGCCCGTCCACGCCGTCGAAGTGCAGCGGCACCGCCGGCAGGCCCGCGGGCACCGGCGCCAGCGGCTGGTAGCCCTTCGTGCGCAACTCGGCGAGCGTGTAGACCGGGTCCAGCGCTTCGGGCTCGAAGGCCGGCAGCGCGGGATCGCGCGAGGCGCGCACCGCCACCGGGCCGCCGCGCACCCAGCCGCCCTTCTTCACGAAGTAGTTGGCGATCGAGGCGAACACGTCGGCCTTGCTGTCGAACAGGTCGCGGCGGCCGTCGCCGTCGCCGTCGACCGCGTACTCGCGGTAGCTCGACGGCATGAACTGGCCCCAGCCCATCGCGCCGGCATAGCTGCCCTTGAGCTGGGTGATGTCGAAGCCGGTTTCCTTGCCGAGCGCGAACAGCTGCGCGAGCTCGCCGCGGAAGAAAGTCTCGCGGCGGTCCTCGCGCTCGGCCTTGGCCGGGTCGCCGCTGCGCGGATAGGCGAAGGCCAGCGTGTACAGCGCATCGACCACCGAATAGCTGCCCTTGTTGCCGCCGTAGCTGGTTTCCACGCCGATGATCGCGGTGATGATCTCGGCCGGCACGCCGTAGCGGGCCTCGGCGCTGGCGAGGTCGGCACGGTTCTCGGCGAGGAACCTGCGGCCACCGTCGATGCGCGCCTGGGTCATGAAGATCGGGCGGTAGTCGCGCCAGGGCTTGGCCTCGGCCGGACGCGCCATCGCGTTGACGATCGACTCGCGGATCTGCGCCTTGGCCAGCACCGACTCGATGTAGGCCGGGTCGATGCCGTACGCACGCGCGGTGTCCTGCACGAACTTCGCGCGCGCCTGCTCGAACGGCAGGCGCGGCTGCGCGGGCGGCAGCGGATCGGTGCCGGGCGCGGGGGTCGTCGCCGGCGTGGTCGGCAGCTTCGACGGCGGCGGGACGGCGCAAGCGGCCGTGGCGAGTACGAGCGCGCAGGCGAGTGCACGCGTAACAGGGCGTTGCAGCGTCATCATCGTCGCGAGGTTAGCACGCGTTTTTCACCGGAATCACACATGAAGCGGCCGTCGTAGCGAGGATTCATGCACGCGCGCGCAGTCGCCCCGCAAGCGGCGTGAATGCGAGCAGCTGGCCCAGCAGCGCGCCGATCGAATTGGCGAGGACATCGAGCACGTCGGGCTCGCGCGTTTCGGTGAGCAGGCCCTGCGCGATCTCGACCGCGACGCCGAAGGCGATCGCCGTGAGCATCGCGCGCAGGCGTGCGTCGCGTCGCTCGAAGAGCATCACCGACCAGCCCGAGAGCAGCGCATAGCCGGCGAGGTGCTCGAGCTTGTCGATGCCGTCGAAGGCCGGCGGCGGCAGATCACCCACCGGCAGCAGCGAGCCGAGTGCGATCGCCGCGAACATCGCCAGCCAGGCCAGCATCGCCGGCCGTGGCAGGCGTCGCGGGATCACAGCCGATAGCTCAGGTCGCCGGCGAGGAAGGCGGCGCCGAACTCGACGTCCTTGGACAGGCCCATGGCCTGGAAGCGCTCGCCCATCTCGCCGGGCATCGTCAGGCGCTTGACCTCGTTGGTGCGGCGCAGGCGCTCGGCCTCGTCGTCGATCTGCTCGATGCGCGAGAGCACGCCGGCCAGCCCGTTGCCGAGCAGGAAACTGGCCTGCGAGCAGTAGCCGGCGAGGTCGAAGCCCGCCGTGAGGCCGGCCTCGGCCAGCGCGGTGAAGTCGACCGAGGCGGTGATGTCCTGCAGCCCCGGCCAGGCCAGCACGTCCTCGTGCATGCGGTGGCGATAGAACGCGCGCAGCGTGCCGTCGGTGCGCTGCTCGCCGTAGTACTCGCCGCGGGCATGGCCGTAGTCGACGAACAGCATCGCGCCGCGCTGCATGCCGCCGGCGACGGCCTGGATCCAGTACGGCAGCTGCGGCAGCACCTCGGAGGTGTAGCCGTCGGGCAGCTGGCGGCCGATGCGGCGCTCGATGTGGCGCACCGCCTGCAGCAGCATCGAATCGGCCGGGCGGTACTGCAGCGCGAAGCGGTCGCCTTCGGTGGCGACGTACTGCTCCATCACCTCGCGACCCTGGATGCGGAAGCGCGGCGTGGGCAGCGCGTCGATCACCTCGTTGGCGAACAGCACGCCGTTCCAGTCGTGCGGCACCGGGCCGTCGATCCACTCGACCAGCGCGAACAGCATCGGGTGCAGGCGTTCGAACAACTGTGCGCGCTGGCGCTCGCGCAACTGCGCCGAGGGCTCCAGGATCAGGTAGCGCGCCGGCAGCGCGTCGAGTTCCATCAGCCTCATCAGCGCGACCTGCGCGAACGCGCCCGTGCCGCCGCCGAGCTCGAACATCAGCGCGCTCGGGCCGAGCTGCTGCAGCACCGGCGCCACCGCGTCGGCGACGCAGGCGGCGAACACCGGGCCGAGCTCGGGCGCGGTGACGAAGTCGCCGGCCTCGCCGAACTTGGTCGCGCCCGCGCTGTAGTAGCCCAGGCCCGGCGCGTAGAGCGCGAGCTCCATGAAGCGCGAGAACGGGATCGCACCGCCGTTGGCGGCGATCTCGGCGTGGATGTGGCGGGCGAGCGACTGGCTGTGCTCGCGCGCGGCCTCGTCGGGCGTCGGAAGCTCGGACGCGCGCGCGGCGGGATCGATCGGCATCGGAAAACCGGACGTGGGAGACTCGCCGCAGGATACGGGACGACGGCTGAAGGTTCGGATGACGCAGGCGGGCAACGACGGTGCGGCGCGGCCGGTGGTGCTGGTGACCGGCGCGGCGCGGCGCATCGGCGCGGAGATCGCGCGCGCCCTGCACGCCGCCGGCTGCGACCTCGCGCTGCATTACCGCGCCTCGCAAGCCGACGCCGAAGCGCTGCGCGACGCACTCGAACGCGAACGCCCCGGCTCGGTGCTGCTGCTGCAGGCCGACCTCGCCGAATTCGACCGCCTGCCCGAGCTCGTCGCGCGAACCGTCGGCCGCTTCGGCCGCCTCGACGGCCTGGTCAACAACGCCTCGTCCTTCCACCCGACGCCGCTCGGCACGGTGACGCCCGCGCAGTGGGACGACCTGTTCGCCTCCAATGCACGCGCGCCGTTCTTCCTCACGCAGGCCGCCGCGCCGCACCTGCGCGCCACGTGCGGCGCGGTGGTCAACCTGGTCGACATCTACGCCACGCGGCCGCTGCCCCAGTATGCCGTCTACTGCATGGCCAAGGCGGCATTGCTGATGGCGACGAAGTCACTCGCGCTGGAGCTGGGCCCCGAGGTGCGCGTGAACGCGGTGGCGCCGGGCGCGATCCTGTGGCCGGAGAATCCGTCCGACGTGGAGGCGCGCGACGCGATGCTGGCGCGCACGCCGCTGGGCCGCATCGGCACGCCGGCGGAGATCGCCGAGGCGGTGCGCTGGCTGCTGTTCGATGCGCGCTACTGCACGGGGCAGGTGATCGCGGTGGACGGCGGGCGCCTGCTCGCCGGCTGAGCCTCAGCCGCGCGCCATGTCGACGAGCTTGGCGACGGTGTTCATGTTGCGCGCGGTGCCGGCCTTCGCCGCCGGGACGACGAGCTTCGACGTGCCGATGCCGTTGGCATAGTCGACGTAGATCTCGCGACGGCCTAGCGCGATGCGTTCGTCGCACCGGTGCTTCGCCGTCTCGATCGCATCCGCGGGCGGCGGCGCGGGCAGGAAGATCGCGAGCACGCGGCTGGGCGCGCCGTCGGCGAACGGATTGGCCGCGAGCACCGCAGCGAGTTCGTCCGCACTGCGCAGTCCGACCCGTATCGGCTTGCCCGCATGGCGCAGCAGCGCGGCCTCCAGCGTGGCGACCACGTCGGCCGCGTCGAGGTCGCTGTCGAACACCACGTTGCCGCTCGCGATGTAGGTGCGGGCGTCGCGGAAGCCGGCCTCGTCGCAGAGCCGGCGCAGGTCGGCCATCGCGAGCTTGCCGGTGCCGCCGACGTTGACCGCGTGCAGCAGCGCGACCCAAGTGCTCATGCGTCGCCCAGCGCGCAGGTGGCGAGGTCAGTGTCGCGATCGGGGTGCACGGCCCAGAGCTGCGCGAGGGTGCGGCCGCTGCCGGGCACGACGACATCGGGCGCGATGTCGGCCAGCGGGCGCAGCACGAAGGCGTGCTTGAGTTCGGGGCGCGGGATGCGCAGGTGGCCGTCGCCGTCGAGCACGCGGTCGTCGAACAACACGATGTCGATGTCGAGCGTGCGGTCGGAAAAACGCGGCCCGCTGCGGTCGCGGCCGTGCGCGTCCTCGAGCGCGTGCAGCCAGTCGTTGAGCGGCTGCGGCTCGAGGTCGCTGTCGATGATGGCGGCCGCGTTGACGAAATCCGGCCCGTCGAAGCCGACCGCTGGCGTGCGGTAGGCGGGCGACAGCATGACGTCCCCGAAGCGCGCGCGCAGCGCGTCGATTGCCGCGCGCAGGTGTTTTTCCGGCTCGACGTTGCTGCCGAGGCTCAGGTAGGCGCGGCCGCTCATGCGGCGCGCGTGCGTTCGATCATCACGCCTACCGCGCGCGCGCCGCGCACCGCGCCGGGCTTGCTGAGCTTCAGGCGCAGGCGCTGCACCGGGAACTCGGCGAGCACGATCTCCGCGACGCGCTCGGCCAGCGTCTCCACCAGCCCGAAGCCCGACTGCGCCACGTACTCGCGGATGCGCGTGCTCACCGCCTTGTAGTCCAGCGTGTGCGCGATGTCGTCGCTGGCCGCGGGCACGCGGTTGTCGAAGGCCATCTCGAGGTCGAACACCAGCGTCTGCCGCACGCGGCGCTCCCAGTCGTAGATGCCGATCAGCGCCTCGATCTCGAGGCCTTCGATGAAGACGTGGTCCATGGCGGCGTTCCCCTGCGGTGCGGCGATGCTACGGACGCGGCGCGCGTTGTCCACCGCGGCGGGTCATGCGGTCGCGGCGAGCTTGACCGCGGGCAGCGTCGACATGTCCCAGCGCGGCGCGACGTGCACGCCGAGATCCTCGTGCTGGCCGGCCTGCAGGCGCAGCGCGCCGGCGAAGGCGATCATCGCGCCGTTGTCGGTGCACAGCACCGGCGGCGGGAAGCCGACGATCGCGCCGCGCCTCGCTGCGAGCTCGTGCAGCTTCTCGCGCAGGCGCAGGTTGGCGCCGACGCCACCGGACACCACCAGCCGGCGGAAACCGGTCGCGTCGAGCGCACGCGCGCACTTGATCGCCAGCGTGTCGACCACGGCGTCCTCGAACGCGCGGGCGATGTCGGCGCGCGTGGTCTCGGACTGGTCGGAATCGCGCCAGGCCAGCAGCACCTGGGTCTTGAGGCCGCTGAAGCTGAAGTCGAGGCCCGGGCGGTCGGTCATCGGACGGGAGAACTTGAACGCGCCGGGGCGGCCTTGCCCGGCCAGCGCGGCGAGTTGCGGGCCGCCGGGGTAGGGCAGGCCCATCAGCTTGGCGGTCTTGTCGAAGGCCTCGCCAGCGGCGTCGTCCAGCGTCTCGCCCAGCAGGCGGTAGCGGCCTATGCCGTCGACGCCGACCAGCTGCGTATGCCCGCCGGAAACCAGCAGCGCCACGAACGGCTCGGGCGCGCGGCCGGCGTGCAGGGCCGCGCGCTGTTCGGCGTCGTCCATCAGCGGCGCCAGCAGGTGGCCCTCCATGTGGTGCACCGCGATCGCCGGCACGTCCAGTGACCAGGCCAGCGAGCGCGCCACGCCGGCGCCGACCAGCAGCGCGCCGACCAGCCCGGGGCCGGCGGTGTAGGCGATGCCGTCGATGTCGGTGGTCGACAGGCCGGCTTCGGCGAGCGTCTGCCGGATCAGCGGCAGCGTCTTGCGCACGTGGTCGCGGCTGGCGAGCTCGGGCACCACGCCGCCGTACTGCGCATGCAGGGCGATCTGGCTGTAGACGGCATGCGCGCGCAGGCCGTCGGCGGTGTCGTAGACGGCGACGCCGGTTTCGTCGCAGCTGGTCTCGATTCCAAGGATTTTCAATGGCTTGGCCTTCGCGGCCCGGCGTGGATCGATGCCGGTCGATACCGCGTGTCGAAAAAATGTGAGCGGCGGCTTGCAGCGCCGCGGGGTAGGCCGATATCATAGGCGGCTCGCCTGGCCTGTGGCCGGCGGTCCCAATCACCCGAGATTCCGTATGCCGAGCGTCAAAGTCCGCGAAAACGAGCCTTTCGAGTTTGCCCTGCGCCGTTTCAAGCGCACCTGCGAGAAGGCCGGCGTCCTCGCTGAAACCCGCAAGCGCGAGTTCTACGAGAAGCCGACGCAGGAGCGCAAGCGCAAGGCCGCCGCGGCGGTGAAGCGTCAGGCGCGCCGTTCGTCGCGCGACGTCACCAAGCGCCAGCGCATGTACTGATCGCGTCGCCGGGTTTCCGGCACGCGACACTGCGGCACCAGAAAGCCGACCACGCATGGCGTGGCCGGCTTTTCTGCGTTCCCGTCATTTGCGGGTCACGGGGGCCCGCGTCCAGGCTGCGCGCTCGGATGTCGAAGTGATTCCAAAGTCCCGAGGGTTGTCTGCCCTCGCGACTGTGGCGGCTCAGTCGTTCTTGTCCTTGTCCGTTGCCGTGCCGGCCGGCGGCCTGGCGGCCTCGCGCGGCAGCTTCGGGAAATCCGGCGCCAGCTCCGCGTCGACGCGGATCGGCCGTGCCCAGCGCCCGTAGGTGGCCACCACGTCGCGCTTGAGCGCGTGGAAGCGCGGTGAGCCGGGCGCGATGTCGAGCGTGCGGGCCAGCGTCGCCCAGTCGGCCGTCTCGCCCGCGCGGCGGTCGGCGACCTCGCGGCACGGACGGCCTGCCTGACGGGCGAGGCTGCAGGCGAGGTAGACGTCGCCCGGCGTCCAGCCCGGGCGAGCCAGCAGCTCCTGCACCAGATCGCGCGGCGCACGGTGGTAGCGCGCGACTTCGTCGACGAAGGCGTCGCGGTAGGTCGCCGCATAGGCGTCGATGTCCGCCAGGCGCGCATCGAGCCAGGCATCGCCAGTCTCGCGCGCCGCCGCGGCCGGCTGCTGGGCGAGCGCGAGCATCGGCAGCGCCAGGCAGGCGGCGATCAGGAGAGCGTGGAAACGGGGGGATCGGGTCGTCATGCGGCGCCGATCATGCGCGCCACGGCGCGAAGGCGCCAGCGACGCGACGAAGGGCCACGGCATCGCTGCCGTGGCCGTGCGGTCGTCAGCGGCCGTAGCCGTAGCGCTTGTGGTCGTAGCGCGGGTCGTAGTACTCGGCCTTGCACTTGCCGTTCTTGTTGCACTTCACGGCACGGCTGGACGGCTGGTTGTAGTAGCCCACGGCACGGCCGTAAGGCGGCGCGTCGCGATAGCCGGTGCGATAGCCGTTGTCGACGACGCGGTAGTAGACCGGGCGGCCATAGGCGTCGCGGCGCATCATCAGGCGATCGTTCGAGCCGTAGTCGCCATAGCGGTAATACGGCTGGTCGCCGCGGAAAACGACGTCGGCGATGCTGACGATGGCACGCGTGAGTTCATCGGCCGACTGCGCCTTGGCGGGCGTCGGCGCGAACGCGGCGGCGCCGAGTGCGGCGGCGAGGACGGCGGGTGCGATCCAGCGGTCAAGAGCCATGGGAACCTCCACTCGCCCGCGACGTGCGGGCACGGTCCGACCATGCGCCGGCACCGGTGAATCACCCTGTAATCCGGCCGATATCCGCGATCCGGCTCAGCGCCTGTTCGCGTTCGTGATTCAGGCCGCGCTGCTTTCGATCGACACCAGCGCCTCGAACAGCGCGCCCGCATCGGCAAGTTCGCGCACACGCGCCGGATCGCCCACGCTCGCGTCGCGCTCGTGCACCCACGTGAGGTGATAGGGAATGTGCACGCCGACACCGCCCAGCTCGATCACCGGCGCGATGTCCGAGCGCAGCGAATTGCCGACCATCGCGAACTCGTGCGCGGCGATGCCGAATTCCTCGAGCAGGCGGCGGTAGGTCGCGGTGTCCTTCTCGCTGACGATCTCGATGCGGTGGAACAGGTCGGAGAGGCCCGACTCGCGCACCTTCGCCTCCTGGTGGAACAGGTCGCCCTTGGTGATCAGCACCACCGGCCAGCGCGCGGCCACGCGCTCGACCGATTCGCGGATGCCGGGCAGCAGCTCGACCGGATGCCGCAGCATCGACTGCGCGAGCTGCACGATGCGATGGATGTCGGTGGCGGCGATGCGCGCCTGGCTGATCTCGATCGCCGTCTCGATCATCGACAGCGCCATGCCCTTCACGCCATAGCCGAACACCGCGAGGTTGCGCTTCTCGACTGCGTACAGGCGCTCGTGCAGCGCCGCGCCGCGCAGTTCGACATAGGGCGTCATGATCGACTCGAAGGTCGCCTGCGCCTGCGCGAAGTAGTCCTCGCTGCGCCAGAGGGTGTCGTCGCCGTCGAAGCCGATCATCTTCAGTGCCATGCGCGAAGTATGGCAGCGTCCGCTCACGGGGCCTGCACCGGCGCGGCGCCACGCTGCCGCCATCCGGCGCGGCCGACGCGCCCCCGCTTGCAGGAGGCTCCATGAAGATCCGCCACGTCTACAGCACCACCGACCTCGACATGGCGCGCGCCGCGATGAACGCCGCCCGCGCCGCCGGCGCCGGCGAGGGCTGCCTGTCGCTGGTCGCCCGCTCCGACATCGAACTCGATTCGATCTCCAACGACTACAAGGAAGCCGACAGCGACTCGATGCCGGCGGCGATCAAGGGCGTGGTCGCGGGCGGCGCCACCGGCTTCCTGCTCGGGCTGGTCGCGGTCGTGGTATCGCCGCTGGGTATCACGCTGGCCGGCGCCGGGATCGCCGCGCTTGCGGGCGCCGGCATCGGCGGCATGGCATCGACCATCTTCGGCTCGGCGCTGCCCGACCCGGTGCGGCAGAAGTTCGACGACGAGATCCAGGCCGGGCGCATCCTTCTGCTGATCGACTGCGACGAGGAGGTCAGCGCGCGCGCCGCGCCGGCCATCGAGGCGACCGGCGCCAAGCACCTGCCGTTCGAGCAGCCGACCGCCATGGTGCAGTGATCAGCCGCTGCAGGCGCGCAGCAGCAGGTTGAGAACGATCGTCAGGACGACGGAAATGATCAGGCTCGGCAGGCAGCCGACGAGGCGGACACGGGCGGGCATGCGGGCGACGGGCTGCGGACGGCCGTCGATCCTGGGTTCTCGCGGGTGAACGGGCCGTCGGCCGTGCGCCGCGGAAGGACGCTGCCCCGCACCTTCTACCGCCGCGATCCGCGCATCGTCGCCGTCGATCTGCTCAACAAAGTGCTGGTGCGCGACGACGGCCGCCGCGGCCGCATCGTCGAGACCGAGGCCTACTGCGGCGCCGAGGATCCGGCGGCACATAGCTTCCGCGGCCCGACCCCACGGACCGCCACCATGTTCGGCCCGCCCGGGCGGTTGTACGTCTACTTCACCTATGGCATGCACTGGTGCTGCAACCCGGTCTGCGGCGAGGACGGTGAAGGCGTGGCCGTGCTCCTGCGCGCGCTGGAGCCACTGGCCGGGCTGCCGCTGATGCGCGCGGCGCGCCCGGCTGCGCGGAGCGACCGCGACCTCTGCCGCGGCCCCGCGCGCCTCTGCGCGGCCTTGGGCATCACTGGCGCCGACGACGGCGCCGACCTGGTAGGCGGCCGTGGCGGCCTGCGCATCGTCGACGACGGCCAGCCGCCGCCCGCCGAGCCGGTCGTGCGTCCCCGCGTGGGTATCACGCGGGCGGCCGATGCGCCTTGGCGCTGGTATGTTCCCGGCAGCGGTTTCGTATCCCGCACATGAAGGCGTCAGGCGGCCCGTATTCAAGAACGATGCGGGGCCGACCGTTATCGCGGTGGGGAAGACGCTTCCCGGGGGAAGGTTGCGGCCGGCGAAGCCGGTCGTGAAGACAGATGAGGACGGCGTTGACGGCGATCAGGACCAGCGAGGTGCCCGCGGCGGAGCGGCAGCGCATCGGGCACGTGCTCGGTGGGCTGCTCGATGCTGTCGACATCCCCGACTTCGCGCGGCGCGTGGCGGCGTATTTCGAGGGCGAGGGCTTCGCCCGCGTCGACGTCCTCTGGATGATCGGCGGCAGTGAGCTGCACACGCGCGACGACTGCGTCCTGCACGAGGACGACCGACGCCTGGTCGAAATGGCGCGCGCGAACGGCGAGTGGGCGGTGGACGCGGCGCGCGGCCGCATCGCCGCCGGCATCGAGGTGCAGCAGAGCGGCGACGCGATCGGCGTCGTGCTCGACGCGCAGCCCGCGCTGCAGGCCCGCGTGCGGCAGCAGTGCGACCTGCTGGCGCCGGTGGCGCGCGCTGTGTTCGAGAAGCACCGGCTCACCGCGTCGATGCGCGCACTCGAGCGCTCCGAGCAGCTGCAATCCGCGTTGTTCCAGATCGCCGACATGGCGAGCTCGGACATGGACCTGCCCGACATGCTGCGCGAGCTGCACGCGATCGTCGGCCGCTTCATGTACGCCGAGAACTTCTACATCGCGCTGTACGACGACCAGAAGGATGCGATCCGCTTCATCTACCTGGTCGATACCGAGGACACCATCACCCGCGATCCGGACCAGTTCCTGCCGATGGCCGAGCTGGAGCACGGCCTGACCTGGTACGTGATCCGCAACAGGCAGCCCCTGATGGGCTCGATGCAGGAGATCCGCGGGCAGATCGACGGACCGATGCGCGACATCGGCGCCGACTCGCACGACTGGATGGGCGTGCCGATCATGGTCGGCAACACCGTGCGCGGCGTGCTGGTGGTGCAGAGCTACATCGAGCGCCCGCGCTACACGGCGGCCGACCAGGCGCTGCTGACCTACGTCGGCAGCCACATTCTCACCGCGCTCGACCGCAAGCTGCAGCAGGAAGAGCTCGAGCGGCGCGTCGAGGAGCGCACCCAAGCGCTGACCCTGGAGATCCAGGAACGCCAGCGCAGCGTCCGCATCCAGGAGACGCTCTACCGCATCGCCGAGCTCTCGCATACCGCGACCAACCTCGACGAGTTCTACGCCGCGGTGCATCGCATCATCGGCGAGTTCCTCGATGCACGTAACTTCTACATCGCGCTGCTGTCCGACGACGGCGAGACGATCCACTTCCCGTACTTTGTCGACCAGCACGGCAAGACCGCCGAAAGCCGCCGCCTGGGCCGCGGCATCTCCGAATACGCGATGCGCCAGGGCAAGCCGCTGCTGGTCGACATGACGCAGCCGGAGACCGTCGCGCACATCGAGGAGCTGCACGCGCGCGGCGAGCTGGCGATGATGGGCAAGGCGGCGATCGCCTGGCTCGGCGTGCCGCTGATGCTCGGCGAGCGCGTGATGGGCCTGCTCGCCGTGCAGAGCTACACGCCGGGCGTGGGCTATACCGACCGCGACCGCGAGCTGCTCACCTTCATCAGCTACCAGATCGCGAACGGCCTGGAGCGCCAGCGTGCCGCGGCCGAGCTCAAGAATGCCTATGCGGACCTCGAACGCCGCGTGTCCGAGCGCACGATGGAGCTGTCCGAGCAGATCGAGGTGCGCGAGCAGATCGAGCAGCGACTGAAGCACGAGGTGCTGCACGACTCGCTGACCGGCCTGCCCAACCGCGCCTACCTGCGCGACCAGCTGGTGCGCGCGCTCGCCCATCGCGAGCGCGACCCGCACTACCGCTTCGCCGTGCTGTTCATGGACCTCGACCGTTTCAAGGTCATCAACGACTCGGTCGGCCACCTCGTCGGCGACGCGCTGCTCAAGGAAGTCGCGCGGCGCTTCGCGCATTGCGTGCGCGGGGGACGCGACATGGTCGCGCGCCTCGGCGGCGACGAGTTCGCGATCCTGATGGAAGTGGACGCGCCCGAGTCCGCCATGCGCATGGGCCAGCGCGTGATCGACGCGCTGCGCGAGCCGGTGCGCGTGGAGGGCAAGGAGCTGTTCACCGGCGTCAGCGTGGGCATCACCCTGTCGAGCCCGCACTACACCTCGCCGGAAGACCTGCTGCGCGATGCCGACATCGCCATGTACCGCGCCAAGGCCGGCGGCCGCCATCGCATCGAGGTGTTCGACGAACAGCTGCACGAGCAGGCGCTGCAACTGCTGGAAGTCGAGAGCGACCTGCGCCGTGCGATCACGCGCCAGGAGTTCGAGCCCTACTTCCAGCCGATCGTGCGACTGGTCGATGGGGCGGTGGTCGGCTACGAGGCACTGATGCGCTGGAACCATCCCGAGCGCGGCGTGCTCGCGCCCGGTGCGTTCCTGCACGTCGCCGACGCCAGCGGCAGCATGGAGGCGATCGACTGGCAGGTCTTCGACCGCACGCTGGACTGCATCGGCCGGCTGCTGCAGCCCGGCCAGTACGTCAACCTCAACTTCTCGCCGCGACATTTCCGCTCGCTCGAGCTCGACCAGCGCTTCCTGCAGCTGATCGCGTCCAAGGGTGTGTCGCCCTCGCAGGTGCGCATCGAGGTCACCGAGGGCGCGCTGCTGGAGAACCCCGAGCAGATCGGCCAGGTATTCAACCGCCTGCGCGAGAACGGCGTGCTGATCGCGCTCGACGACTTCGGCACCGGCTATTCCTCGCTGAGCTACCTGCACCGCTTCAAGCTGCACACGGTGAAGATCGACCGCTCGTTCATCAGCGACCTGCGGCTGGAGGACGAGGGCGGCAGCACCGCGGTGGTGCGCGCGATCCTCGCGCTCTCGCGCGCCCAGCGCCTCGAGGTGGTGGCCGAGGGCATCGAGACCGACGCGCAGCGTCGCGCGCTGCTGTCGCTCGGCGCGGAGATCGGCCAGGGCTACTTCTTCGCCAAGCCGGCCTCGCTGGACGCAATTCTGGCGGGCCGCAAGGACGATCTCGCCTAGCGCGGCCAGTGATGCGCGCGGCAGGCCCGCACCACGCTGGCCAGGGCACTGCCCGGCACGCCGCTGGCGACCGTGCGGTCGCCCAGCTTCAGCGCGAACGAGCGCGCCACCAGCATGCGATCCAGGATCGGCGCATCCAGCGCGATCCGGGTGCCGAACGCCGGCCGCGTGCCGACCCCGGTGCGTTCGACCGGATACGGCACTGCCGTGCCGTCGGCGACCAGCACGAGCTGCGGCAGCTTCGACGGCAAGTGGTCGCCCGCCAGTCGCAGGACGATGCGTGGATCGCCCGGGTCGCACTGGACCTGGATCCGCAGCCCGTCCCGCGCCGTCCACCGCGCCTGCGCCTGAAGGCCGTCACCGTACTGTCGCCAGCGGGCGTCGGGCGTGTCCGCGCCGCGACCGGCGGCGGTGCCCGCCGACAGCAGCAGGGTCAGAACGACACAGAAACGTGATGCAGTTCGCATAATTGGGCGACCGTAGCGCGTCGGCGTGGCGGCGGCGTGCATGCCGCACGCCTCGCCGACCAGCGGCGTTACGACCCGATCACCCGCCCGTGGCTCGCCGCTAACGCCGCCCTGCCCAGCATCGGCCCAAAAGGGAGATGGGCATGGGCACCAACATCCAAGAGAAGCACCTGCGCGATTCCGGCCGCGCCAATCCACCGGCCGGCCCGGACGGGCTCGGCGGCGGCACGCATGCGCTGCGCGCCGGCAAGGACGGCCCGACCCAGCGAAAGTCGGTGCAGCCGAAGGACGACGCCGGCGACGGCCCGTCGCAGGGCGACCGCATGGACCAGGGCCGCCACAGCGGCCGCGACGGCAATCCGGGTTGAGGAGGCGGCGATGCGACCCGACGAGCAGAAACTGAAAGCGACCCAGAAGTCCGGCAAGAAGACCGACGCGCGCGAACTCGATCACCACGGCCAGAAGGTCTCGTCCGCGCATCGGCCCGAGGCGCAAGCCGAGGACGACGCGTCGGCCATCGACAGGACGCGCTCGCGCGATCCCAACTTCGGCCGCGGGCATCACTGACGCATGGCGATGAATCGCGCCTACGTCGCGCAGGAACCCACGCGCGAGGCGGTGGAGGCGATGCCCGGCGCGGTGCTGCTGGAATTCGGCGCGCCCTGGTGCCCGCACTGCCAGGCCGCCGAGCCGCTGGTCGACCACGCGCTCTCGCAGCGCGACGACGTCGCGCACCTGCGCATCGAGGACGGCCGCGGCCGCCGGCTGGGCCGCTCGTTCGGCGTGAAGCTGTGGCCGACCTACGTGCTGTTGCGCGACGGCGTCGAGTACGGCCGCACCGTGCGGCCGCGCTCGCTGCGCGAGGTCGAGGCGCTGTTCGACGACGCGGAGGCCTGAGCGCGTGCAGCCCGACGCCGGAGCGTCAGCGTCAAAGCCGCCGGTGATGCCGGTCCCGCCGCCGCCGTACGACATCGCCGAGATCATGGGCGGCCTGTACGGCCCCGGCATCATCGCGCGCCGCGGCGCGTTCGAGCGCGGCTGGGTAGCGCGCCTGCGCGAGGACGTCGACACGCTGTTCGACGAGGCGCGCTGCATTCCCGGTGGCGCGGTGCCGCGCGGGCCGAACCGCCACTACGTCGAGATCCATCCCGAGCGCCTGCGCGGCTTCGTCGACCTGATGATGCATCCGTGGATCACCACGGTTGCGCGCGCCGTGCTCGGCCCCGGCTGGCGCGTCGTCGAGGTCGGCTTCGACGTGCCCGGCCCCGGCGCGATGGACCAGCCCTGGCATCGCGACTTTCCGATGCCCGAGGCGACGCGCGTGGGGCGCCGGCTGGACTCGCTCGCCTTCAACCTGACCACCATCGACGTGACCGAGGACATGGGCCCGTTCGAGATCGCGCCGGGCACGCAGTGGGAGACCGGCGAGGACTTCGCTGCCGGCATGTTCCCGCCCGAGGCCAACGGCCCGCGCTATGCCGCGCGCGCCGAGCGCAAGCTCGCGCGCATGGGCGACGTCTCCGCGCGTTCGGCGCTGACCATCCACCGCGGCACCGCCAACCGTTCGCAGCTCTCGCGCCCGGTGCTGGTGCTCGGCGTCGACGCACCCGATGCGCGCAACGGCGAGCGCCACGACCTGCAGCTCACGCGACGCTATGTGGCGACGCTGCCCCCGGGCGTGCTCGACCACCTCGCCTGCCGCCTCGTCGACGAGCTCGAGCCGATCGTGCAGCTGCACCAGATCGACGGGCTCACGATGGGCCGCGCCTAGCTGCGTAAACTGCGCGCCCCGTTCCGCACCGCCCTGCCATGAGCGCCTATTCCGAGATCGCCGACGCCATCGTCGACCATGCCGAGGCGATGACGCGCCTGAGTGCCGACCGCCTCGACGCCGCGGCCTTCGACGCCGCCGTGGCCGAGCACGTGCATTCGATCCGCGTGCTGGCCGTCTCGCACATCGACCCGGTCGCCGACCGCGCGTTCTTCAAGACGATCAAGGCCGCGACCGCGCGTGCGCCCGGCGTCTACGTGCACATTCCCGACGGGATCATCGAGTTCCTCGTCGACACCGCGCGCGGGCAGCAGCGCTTCGAGCTGTGGAACGCGAAGGAGCTGCGCGCCGGCGGGCGCGACTGAGGCTCAGCCCGCCGCGGGCGCCAGTTCCTCGCGCGTGCCGGGCGCCCGCGCGAGGCGGCGCAGCTTCGGCGCCACCACCGGTACCGTCAGCATCGTGCTGCCGATCGCCATCAGCAAGAGCGCGGTGAACATCGCGCTGGTGATGATCGCCTTGTCCAGCAGCACGTTGGCGAAGATGATCATGATCAGCGCCTTGGTCTGCAGCAGCCAGCCGATCATCGAGGCCTCGCCCGGCGCCCAGCCGAGGATGCGCCCGGCCAGGCGCACGCCGAGCAGCTTGCCGGCCACCGAGGCCACCAGCAGTGCCGCCGCTGCGAGGAATACCGCCGCGCCGCCCATCGACCATGCGGTCTTGAGCCCCGTGCTGAGGAAGAACACCGGCATCATCACCAGCAGCACGTTGTGGCGCAGGCCGTCGAGCTTCTCCTGGTCGAACCAGTGCGCGTCCATCACCACGCCGGCGAGGAACGCGCCGACCATGAAGTGCAGGCCGCACCAGTCGGCGCCGAGCGCGCAGACCGCCAGCCAGACCAGCGCGACGAACCAGCGATCGCGTTCGGGCAGCTTCGGCATCAGGCGACGGAACAGCACGCAGGCGATGCCGAAGGCGACGAGGAACAGGCCCTGGCGGCCGATGCGTTGCCAGTCCATCAGCACCAGCGCGAGCACGCCCCAGATGGCGACGTCGTCGAGGCTCGCGTAGCGCAGGATGCGCTGGCCCATCGGCGTGCGCAGCAGCTCGAGCTTCTCCATCAAGAGGATCAGGATCGGCAGCGCGGTCACCGCGCAGGCCATGCCGACGCCGACCACGAACTGCCAGGGCAGGCCCTTGTCACCGATCCAGCCGGGAAAGCCGAGCATGGCCACGGCGACGACCGCGCCCAGCGCCATCGGCACCGACAGCGCGAGCCCTGCGGTGATGCCGCTTTCGCGACGCTTCTCCCAGGCCTTGCGCAGGTCGAGTTCGATGCCGGCGATCATCACGAACAGCATCACTGCCCACCAGGCAAGGCCGTTGAGCGTCTTGACCACGTCGGCGGTGAACACGAACTCGTAGTACTGCGGATACGCCTTCCCGAGCACGCCGGGGCCGAGCAGGATGCCGGTGATGATCTGCACCACCACGAGCGGTGCGAAGTAGTCGGTGCGGCCGAGGCGCCACAGCACGTAGGGCACGAAGAAGATGATCGCCATCGCGATCAGGAAGACCTCGGTGGTGCTCATCGCGTGCATCTGGAACGTCCTTTCCCCGGAATGCCGCGGATTATGCCGGTGCCGCGGGTGCGCGCGTCAGGCGATCGACGCGCCGCGCTCGGCCAGCAGCTCGCGCAGGATCGAGCGGTGGCAGCGGGACTCGTCCTCGCAGTAGCAGCCCACCGAGAAGTCGGCGGTGTGCGAGAGCGCGGCCAGCGCGTCGAGCACGTGGCGTCCCTCGCCGCCGGCCATCTCGGCGCGGTAGCGGCGCACGAAGGTGGCCCAGTCGCGGGGGCCGGTGCCGTGCAACGCGAGCTTCAACGTCTCCGGCTGCGGCGCGAGCGTGGGCAGCCAGGCGTCGTAGTAGTCGCGCGTGGAGAAGTCCTCCTTGCGCACCCCACGGGGCGGACGGCGCACGGTGCCCAGCCGCGTGCCCTCGCCGGGCAGGCGCGGGGATCCGAGTCGGACGATGCGGACGGCCATGGACGCTTCCGGAAGGTGGCGGGCCATGCTCGCGCAGCCACCTCCGGAAGACCAGCGGGCTCAGGCGGCGCGGCGCTCCAGCGCCTCGACGGCCCGCGGCGCGCGGCGGCGGTCGACGCCGACGTAATTGCGGCTGATGACGGTGGGCAGGCGCAATACGCGGCTGCGGCGACGCATGCGCGCGAGTTCGTCGCGGGCCTCGCAACGGATCGCGTCGCAGACGAGGAAGGACAGGGCGGCGGCCAGGGAGAGCGTCAGCGCGGTGGCGAAAATCATGAAAGCGGACATGACGGCGGGGGACATGCGTGCCGGGGTGGCACCCTTATTCCGATGCATGCCGACGCGCATCGGTTGCAGTTTTTTCGCCCTCTAGGCCATCGGTCATGCAAGCGGCTAGGCCGCGTCCCGCCGCTCGCCGCGGCGCTGCCGCCGCTCCTGGATCAGCCGCCCGGCCGGGAACGCGACGGCCGCGCGCAGGCCGGCGACGGTGGAGGCATTGCGCACGCCGCGCCGCGCGACGTTGAGCACGTGCTGCAGCATCTCGCGCCTCGGCACTTCGCCTTCCTCGCGCACCGACGCAAGGCGATGCAGCGAATACAGCCCGACCGCCGCCGAGATCAGGAAGAAGAACTGCCACCAGCCGATCGACAGCGTGACCAGGTCGAGTGCGCCGGTGGGCGAGCGCCACTCCAGCGCGAGCCGCAGTTGGCGCTTCTCGAAGAACGTCGCGAACAGGCCGCCGAGCAGCGGCGCTGCGCCGGCCGCGAGCGCCGTTACCAGCGCATTGGTGGCCACGTACGCGGTGGCGCGCCCGCGCGGCGCGAGCTTCAGGCCGATCGCGCTGGAGGCGAGCGCGACGCCGGCGGACGTCATGCCCATCAACACGTGCAGCAGCGTGAGGTAGGCGATGGTCCAGCCGGGCGGGCCGATCTGCCCGGCGAGCGCCATCGCCGCGATGCACAGGATGAAGGCGGGCGCGGCGAAGCTCAGCACCGTCTTGTTGGTGAAGCGGTCCGACAGCCGTCCCCAGCCGCGCAGCACCACGATGTTCGCGGCCTGGCTGACGATGCTCATCAGCAGCACGAAGCCGGCCGAGGTGCCGAGCTGGCGGATCATGTAGACGCTGAAGAACGGCGCGGCGAGGTTGACCGCGCACTGCCACGAGGCGAAGAAGCGGATCAGGTTGCGGAAGCCCGGATCGCGCAGCGGCTCCAGCAGCAGGCGCCCGAGCTTGCGCTGCTGCACCGGCGCGGGCATCGGCGGCTCCGGTACGCGGGAGAGATGCCAGGTGCTGATCAGGCTGGACACGAAACCCAGGCCGTAGACCGCGGCGAACGCCATCGGGCTGCCGCCGCCACGCCCGCTCGGGTCGCCGAACTGCAGCGCCGCGGCGGCAAGGCCCGTGCCGCCGATGCCGAGCACCGTCGCCCAGATCGTGCGGCGCGCGAAGAACAGCCCGAGCTTCTGCTCGGGAATGAGGTCTCGGATCCACGAGTTCCACGCGCAGCCGGCCACCGCATTGAGGCCGCAATGGATCGTCTCGCCGATCACCAGCAGAAGCAGCGCGACGTTGCGGTCAGGCAGGAACCCCAGTACCGCCATCAGCGGCAGCGCCAGGCGCGCGACGAACAGGCCAATGATGGCCACGCGCCGACGCGAGCGCACGCGCTCGAGCAGCGCGACCGCGGGCGCCTGCAGCAACTGGGTGAGGAACGGGATCGCGGCGAGCACGCCGATCACCGTCGACGACGCGCCCAGCATCAGCGCATACGCGACCAGCACCACGCCGCTGTTGAGCGTGCCGACGACGGTCGCGAACGCGGCGTCGTACATCAGCCGGCGTCCGCCCTCGCGCAGTTGCCCCGGCGAGATGTCGTGGACGGGGGCGGGAGTCATACGGCGTCGCGTCGGCCGGCGCACGGGCCGCACAGGACAGCAGAGCGCACGTGACGGACGGATCGGCCGCTGGGCGGTCGTCGCGACGCCATGAGCGCGCTCAGGCCGCGTCGTGCGCGCCGCGCATCAGCACGATGCCGCCGAGCAGCATCGCCGCGCCCCAGGCGAGGAACACGTAGTCCCAGATCGACAGCCCGAGCACCTCGACGACGTGGTGGATCTGCAGCAGCAGGTGGTCGACGACGCCTTCCACGAGATTGAACACGCCCCAGCCGGCGAGCAGCGCGCCGACGAGGAGCCGCGTCGACAGCAACGCATCGGGGCGCCGGCAGGCGCGCCACAGCAGCGCGATGCCGAACGCGGTGAGCAGCCACACGCCGGCATGGAAGACGCCGTCCCACACCATGTTGACCTTCGCGCCCACCAGCACGTCGTTCGGCACGCGCGCCGACAGCATGTTGTGCAGCTGCAGGATCTGGTGGAACACGATGCCGTCGACGAAGCCGCCCATTCCCATGCCGATCGCGAGGCCGGCGGCGCGCACCGGCGCCAAGGCACGCGCGGTCATCGCGGGCCTCCGCGGCGGCGCTCGCGTCCGGCCAGTGCGATCAACCCGGCCAGCAGCGGCAGCGGCGCGGCGATGGCGGCGAGGTTCGCGCCGGGATAGCGACGCAGCACGCTGTCGCGCACCAGGCGCGCGGTCGGGCTTCGGCAGAGCGTGCAGGCCAGCGCTTCGGAGATCGGCAGCGCGAACAGCAGGACGAGGAAGAACGCGCGAAGTCGCATGGGCGCACCATCGTTCCGTGAAGCGCGCACGCTAGTAGGCGGCGCGCGCAGGTCGCGTGAGAGCGGCGCCTTCATCGGCGCACCACGGCGCATCGGGATTGATGAAGGCATGACGCCGCGCTACATCGCCGCCCGCCGCCCCGATGGGTCCCCTTCGCGCCACATCACGCGGCGCCGGCTCGAGCGCATGCGCCGGCGGTTCCGGCAGGCACTGGTGATCGCCGCGTCCTGCCTGGTCACGGCGGCCTGCGTTCTGCGTTGACGCGCTTATCGGGCGGTGCGGCGACGGACTAGCATCGGCGCATCTCCATTGCGCGTGCCCCGTCATGACCGCCCCCGCCTTCGAGACCCACGAGGTCGCCAACCAGCCGACCGAATTCGCACCGCGCGACCTGTGGACGGACGACGTCGCGCTGCGCGAGGCGGTGGCACGCGAGGGCGCGGACGGCTTCGTCGATCGCCTCGCCGCCTACGGCGCGCTGGCCGGCGATGCGCTGTACGCACTCGGCTTCGACGCCAACCGCGACCGCCCGCGCCTGCGCACGCACGATGCGTACGGCCGCCGCATCGACCGCGTCGAGTTCCACCCGGCCTATCACGGGCTGATGGAGGCCGCGGTCGCACACGGCGTCGCCGGGTTGTCGTGGTCGAGCGGCGTGCCAGGCGCACACGCCGCGCGCGCGGCGCTGAGCTACCTGCACCATCAGGCCGATGCCGGCACCAGCTGTCCGCTGACGATGACGCATGCCGCCGTGCCGGTGCTGCGCCGCGAGCCGGGGCTGCGCGAATGGGCGGACAAGGCCGCGGCCTTCGCCTACGACCCGCGCGAGGCGCCGATCGCCGACAAGCGTGGCGTCACGCTCGGCATGGGCATGACCGAGAAGCAGGGTGGCAGCGACGTGCGCGCCAACGCCACGGTGGCGACGCCGCAGGCCGACGGCTCGTACGCGCTGGTCGGCCACAAATGGTTCTTTTCCGCGCCGATGTCCGACGGCTTCCTCGTGCTCGCGCAGGCACCGGGCGGCATCAGCTGCTTCCTGATGCCGCGTCGCCTGCCCGATGGCGCGAAGAACGCGTTCCGCCTGATGCGCCTGAAGGACAAGCTCGGCGACTGGAGCAATGCGTCGTCGGAAGTCGAGTTCACCGGCGCGACGGCCTGGCGCATCGGCGACGAGGGGCGCGGCGTCGCCACCATCCTCGAGATGGTGATGCTCACGCGGCTGGACTGCATGCTCGGCGCCGCCGCGCAGATGCGCATGGCGCTCGCGCAGGCGATGCATCACGCGCGGCATCGCGTGGCGTTCGGCGCACGGCTCGTGGAACAGCCCCTGATGCGCAATGTGCTGGCCGATCTCGCACTGGAAGTGGAAGCCGCGATCGCGCTGTCGATGCGCGTGGCGCGCGCGGTCGACGCCGCGCCGCGCGATCCGCGCGAGGCCGCATTTGCGCGCGTCGCCACCGCCATCGGCAAGTTCTGGCTGTGCAAGCGCGCGCCGGTGGCGGTGAACGAGGCGCAGGAATGCCTGGGCGGCATCGGCTACATCGAGGAAACGATGCTGCCGCGCCTGTACCGCCAGGCGCCGCTCAATTCGATCTGGGAAGGCAGTGGCAACATCCAGTGCCTCGACGTGCTGCGCGCGCTCGCGCGCGAGCCGGCCACGCGCGACGCGCTTCTGGCGGAGCTGCAGGCCGCCTGCGGGCGCGACGCCGCCTTCGACGCGGTCATCGAGCCGACGCTGCGCTCGCTCGCGGACGCGGTACCGGGCGAAGCAGGCGCGCGCCGGCTGGTCGAGGCGCTCGCACTCGCGCTGCAGGCCGCGGTGCTCACCTCGGCGGGCTCGCCGGTGGCGCCGGCCTTCGTCGCCAGTCGACTCGTGCAGGCGCATCCGCTGGCCTTCGGCACGCTCGCGGCGGGCGTCGATACGGACGCCGCGATCGCGCGCGTGCTGCCGGGCTGAGACTCAGGCGACGGGTCGGCGGCCGTCCGCGGCGCGCAACGAGGCGCCGCGCACGCGCTGGCGCCAGGTCTCGGCGGTCTGCGGTTTGACGAACAGCGCGACCACGTCGGGATGCGCCTGCTGCACCAGCGATTCGATGCGACGGACGCAGGCCTCGATGCGCGGCGTGTCGAGGTGGTCGTGGAAGTCGGCGCTGAGCGCCGCGATCACCGTCTGCGGCCCCAACTGCTGGGTGATCACGCCGTTGGCGCAGTTGATGTCGGGGTCGGCACGCGCGATGCGCATGATGTCCTCGCGCACGTCGCGCCCGGCCACCTCGCCCAGCAGCAGCGCCTTGGTCTCGCGCGCGAGCACCAGCGCGGTCGCCGCGAGGACGATGCCGATCAGGATGGACGCCGCGCCGTCGAAGCGCGGGTCGGAGGTGAACTGCGCGAGCGCCACGCCGGCCAGCGCGATCAGCAGGCCCGCCATCGCCGCGGTGTCCTCGAACAGGACGGTGAAGGTGGTGGGGTCCTTGCTGAGGCGGAACGCCTGGAACCAGCCGAGGCTGCCCTTGGCGCGCTTGAACTCGCGCCAGGCGATGGCCCAGGAAAAACCCTCGAACACCAGCGATGCGCCGAGCACGAGGTAGTTCACCAGCGGCCGTTCCATCGGCTCGGGCCGCTGCAGGTGCTTGATGCCTTCGTAGATCGACACGCCTGCGCCCAGCGCGAACACCAGCAGCGCGACGATGAAGGCCCAGAAGTAGATCTCGCGGCCGTGGCCGAACGGATGCGCGTCGTCGGCCGGCCGCGCGGCACGGCGCATGCCGTAGAGCATCAGCACTTCGTTGCTGGTGTCGACCAGCGAATGCACGCCCTCGCTCAGCATGGCCGAGCTGCCCGTGGTGTACGCGGCGAAGAACTTGGTGATCGCCACGGCGAGGTTGCCGACCAGCGCGGCGAGGACGACCTTGCGGTCCGACGAGGCCATGGCGGTACGTGGAAAAAGGGAGCCCGATGCTCGACGCGCCGCCGTGAACCGGTCGTCGCGGCCGCGCTTCATGCGGCGGTCAGCGCCAGCGCCGGTTTTTCGCCTGCCGCTCGCCCGTTGCTAACGCGCGCGGCGGCAGGCTGCAGGTCCGAACGAAGGAGGCGAATCCCATGAGCAAGTCGAAAAAGCCGGCCGCCGAGAACGCGGTGCTGACGCAGGCCACCAACAAGGGCCGCGTGGACACGCAGACCCAGCGCGACGCGACGCGGCTCTACAAGGACAACCAGTCCGACCAGTCCGAAGGCGCCAAGGCCGAGGGCCAGCCCACCGCCATGCACGGCCGCGGCGCAGGCTTCAGCCGCAATACGCACTGACGAACGCAATGCGCACCGGATGCGACGCGGGCCCATACCCGCGCCGCATCCGTCGCTGCGCGCCCCACACGAGGATCCCCGCATGGCCACTTCCGACAACTCGCATTCCAACCCGATCTCGCGCGCTTTCGCCAAGTTCTTCGAGCGTGGCGACGTGAGCCGCAAGCACGAAGACGCCGCGCCGGCGCCGCGCCAGGTGGTGCCGCAGCAGGCGGCGGCCCGCACCGCGGCTGCGGCGCCCAGCGCCGCGGCGACGCCCGCTGCGCGTACGGCCACCGCGGCACCATCGACGCCCGCCAACGCGGTATCCGCGCAGGCGATGCCCGCGGCCGCGCCGTCGACCATCGCACCGGGCGCCGCCGCGGTATCGACGCAGGCCGCCGCCCAGCCGCGAACCTACACCGTCAGGGCCGGCGATTCGCTGTCGAAGATCGCGCAGCAGGTGTACGGCCGAGCCGACCTCTGGCCACGGATCTTCGAGGCCAATCGCGACACCGTGCGCGATGCGGACCTGATCCATCCGGGCCAGGTGCTGGTGATTCCCGACGCGACGACCCTGCACTGAGGCGTTGCGCGACGCGCGGACCGTCGCCCGCGCGTTGTCGGTCGCAGCGCCTCCCGGTCGTCGCAGCTCGGTGCTGAACGACGCGGCCACGCACCTTCAGGGAGGCCGCGTCGCGCCGATACCGTCGACGCGTCGCCCCTCCACCGGCGATCCGAACGGAGGGTCCGCATGAGTCGCCTGCCGCCGACCAGCGCGTCCGTCTACCAGCGCACGCTCGAGCGCGGCTTTCCCGTACTGCGCTTCGAGCCCGTGCTGGAGGTCGAGTACCAGCGCTTCCACAGCCGCGCGCAACTGCAGCGCGTGCGCTGGGCGGGCTGGCTGGGCTTCGTGATCTTCGCCGCCTTCATCGGCCTCGATGTGGCGACGCTGCCGGCGGACGTGCATCGCTGGACGGTGCCGATCCGCGTGCTGCTGATCATGCCGGCGCTGCTGCTGGCGGTCGTTGCCAGCCATAGCCGCGGCTGGCGCACGCGCATGCGGCTGCCGATCTTCATCGCCGCGCTGTCCACCGGGCTCGGCACCGCTGCGGTGATCGCGGTGGGCCTGCAGCGCGGCCATCCGCTGCCCTACGAGGGCATCCTGCTGGTCGCGATGGCGATCTACCTGCTGGCGAGCCCCGGCTGGTGGGGTGCGCTCGCGATCAACCTGCTCACGCTGGCGGCGGTGCTGGGCGCGGAGCTCGCCTGGCAGGCCGATGCGCAGGCCGGGCTCTACCAGGTCGTGTTCCTGCTGGCGGCCAACGTGGTCGGCGCGTCCGGCGGCTACTTCCTCGAGCACGGCGCGCGCTCGGTGTTCCTCGTGCAACGCATGCTCGACGAACGCGCGCGCCACGACGGCCTGACCGGCCTGCCCAACCGCGGCGCGCTGGACGAGCACCTCGCGCGCATCTGGCGGCAGGCGGTGCGCGAGCGCGCGGTGGTCGCGCTGGCGATGGTCGATGTCGATCATTTCAAGCGCTACAACGACCGCTACGGCCATGCCGAGGGCGACGCGGCGCTGCAGGCGGTGGGTGCGGCGGTGGCCACGCAGGCGCGCCGCCCGCTCGACCTCGCCGCACGCTATGGCGGCGAGGAATTCATGCTGGTCTGGTACCGCGCGGCGGGCGTGGACCCGGCCGAGCTGGGCGAGGGCGTGCGCGAAGCGGTGGAAGCGCTGGCGCTGCCGCATGCCGACAGCCCGCGCGGGCACCTCACCGTCAGCGTGGGCGTGGCCGCTGCGCATGCCGGCCCGCAGGGGGCGGTGCAGGCGCTGATGGAGGCCGCCGACGCCGCTCTCTACGCCGCCAAGCAGCAGGGGCGCGACCGCGTGGCGGTGCAGGCCGCCCCATCCGCTGCAGCCTGCACCGTCGGCTGAGGCCGTCACGGCGCGTTTCCGGGTCGCCGCCCAGTCTGGCGGCTCCGCGACGGACCGGACCGATGGCGCCTCACACCGACCACCGCAGCCCCGCCACGCGCGCCCGCGACCGCCGCGCGGCGGACGAGGAGAAGCGCGCGCTCTCGCACAAGCACCGCGACCGGCGTCCGGCCGACCGCCACGATCCGCCTGCGCCACCGCGCGATCGAAGCTGACATCGCCGAAATGCGACGCGCATCGGCCTTCGACGCTCATGCGCCGTCGCTTCCGGCCGATACCGGGAAGATTCCCGGTTCTCCGCAGTGATGACGCACGTCCTGATCGTCGAAGACGACACCACCATCCGTGACGGCCTCGCCGAGCTGCTCGAACTCGAGGGCTTCAGCGTGAGCCGCGCGGCGAACGGGCGCGAATCGCTGAGCCAGCTCAACGCGGGGCTGCGGCCCGACGTGATCGTGCTCGACCTGGTGATGCCGGTCATGGACGGGCTGCGCTTCCTCAAGACCGTGCGTGGCTCGGCGCACGGCGACATTCCGGTGCTGGTGATGACGGCGGTGGGCGACCAGGTCGACCTCGCGAACCTGGCCGAGGACATAGGCTGCCCGGTCCTGTCCAAGACCGGCCCGCTGGAGCCGCTGCTGGCGGCGCTGCACGCGTTCGACTAGCACCTGCGCAACGCCGACGGCCGTCGGGTTACAACGGGCGACCCGACGGAGGCCCGATGCCCGACACCGCCCTGTTCCCGCGCCCGCGCTGGCGCGCATTCCGCCATCCCTCCGGCTGGCTGCTGGCCGTGCAGCTGCTGAGCCTGCTGCTGTACGCGCAGCTGGGCGATGTCGACACGCAGGACCGCCGCGTGCTGTTCAGCGCGATCGCGCTGGTGGTGGTACCGCTCGCGGTCTGGGTGGTGCGCCGCAGCCCGTCGGTGAACTGGATCGCCTGGCTGCTCGCGGCGCCCGCGATCGCGCTGTCGGTGTCGGCGATCGCGTTCGACCGGCCGGACCTGGTGGTGTGGTCGTCGCTACTGGAATCGGCGCTGTACTTCTACGCGGCGGGCAGCCTGATCTCCTACATGCTGCACGATCACGTGGTCACCACCGACGAGCTCTACGCCTCCGGCGCGACGTTCACACTGGTGGCCTGGGCGTTCGCCTACGCGTATCTCGTCTGCCAGTCCTGGTATCCGGGCAGCTTCACCGGCGCGGTCGATCCCGAGCGACCACGCGTGTGGCTGGAGCTGCTGTTCCTCAGCGTGTCCACGCTTTCGGGCGTGGGCAACGGCGACATCGTGCCGATGCTGCCGCAGGCGCGCGTGCTGGTGATGCTCGAGCAGATGGCCGGCGTCGGCTACATCGCCATCGTGGTGTCGCGGGTGATCGGCCTGTCGATCGTGCGACGCCGCGAATGAGTCAGTCCGCGTCGGGCCGGTAGCGCAGCACGCGCACCACGTAGGCCAGCACCAGTGCGCCGACGACGATCTTCGTGCCGGTGCCGAGGTATTCGCCGATGCGCTCGAAGTGATCGCCGGCGAGCTTGCCGAGGTACACCAGCGCCGCGGTCCACACGAGCGTGCCCAGCAGGCTCGCGGTGATGAACGGCACGAGCGGCATGCGGTGCACGCCGGCGGGAATCGAGATCAGCGAGCGCAGCCCGGGCACCATGCGGCAGCCGAACACGGCCCAGGCGCCGTGGCGGTCGAACCACTGCGTCACGCGGTCCACGTCGCGCGGCGACAGCGTGAGCCAGCGCCCGTGGCGGCGCGCGAAATCCTTGAGGCGGTCCTCGCCGTAACGCGAGCCCAGCCAGTACAGCAGCAGCGCGCCGGCCATCGCACCGAGGGTGCCCGCGACGATCGCGCCGACCAGCGTGAGCCGCCCCTGCGCGACCAGATAGCCGCTCAGGGGCAGCACCAGTTCCGAGGGGATCGGCGGGAACACGGTTTCCAGCAACGTCAGCAGCGCGATGCCGAAGTAGCCGAGCGATTGCAGTGTCTGCTGGACCCACTCGTCCATGCGGAACCCGGTGGCGGAAGAGACGGCAGCCTCGCACGGCCGTCATCAACGCCGGATGGACGTGCATCGCGCCGTCGCGGCACGCGCGCTAGCCTCGCGTCGATCCCGTCCCGGAGCCTTTCGATGAAAGCCCTGCTCGCTATCGCCCCGCTGTTGCTCGCCACCACCGCCTGCGGCACCCGGGGCGCCACGCGCGAGGCCTCGGCGCCGCGCGCGATTCCGGTGGTCTGCAGCGCCGGACGCATGGACATCGAATGCTTCCGTCAGGCCAGCGAGATCTGCGGCCGCAAGGGCTACGACCTGTTCGATCTGCAGGGCCGGCCGGCGACGGCGAGCGACGCGCAGTACCGCGCGCTGGAGGCGCGTTGCCGCCCGTAGGCGCGGACGACACTACCGCCGCGTTGACGGCGCACGTCGATACTGCACGGGACGCCGGCGATCCGCGCCGCGAAGGAAACGACCATGCTCCGTGCGCTCGCCAAGATCGTCCTGACCTATGCCGTCACCCGCGCGCTGAGCCGCGCCGGTGGCCGTGGCGGCCTGATCGATTCCGTGTTGGGCGGCAAGAAGAAGACCGGCACGCGTCGCCGCGGCGCCGCCCGCGGCCGCGCGCGCTGAGCCGCGGGCGGCCGTAGCATCCGGGCTCCATCGACGAGGGAGCCTGCGATGACGTCCTATGCCTGCGCGAAGTGCGGGTGCACCGACTACAGCCGCAACGAGATCCGCACCGAAGGCGGCTGGCTGTCCGCCGCCTTCGACGTTTCCACCAACCGCTTCACCGCAGTGAGCTGCACGCGCTGCGGCTACACCGAGTTCTATCGCGCCAACGCGAGCGGCGGCTCGCAGCTGTTCGACTTCCTGGTGTCGTAACGGGGCGGCTCAGCCGCCGGCCGGATGCACGCGCAGCGCGAGCGCGGCGGCGATCTCGCGCATCGCGTCGTCGTCGCGGCTACGGGTGATCCAGCCCGCGTGCTCGTCACCACCGAGATCGCGCACCCACAGCGTGTAATGGTGCTCGCGCAGGCGGTCGAACGCGGTGTCGAGCAGGGCGGGCACGTCGGTGGCGTCCAAGTCCTCGTCGTCGTCGAGGTCCCAGTCGATGCGCAGGTTCCAGCGTGCGGCCAGCTCGTCCAGCGCCTCCATCGCGCCGTGCGTGTCGTCGGCGGCGACGCGGAAGCCGGCCTTCCAGTCGATGACGTCCTGCAGGCGGTCGATCGCCGTGTCCACGTCCTGGCCTTCGTCGAGGCCTTCCTGCCAGGCCAGCAGCTGCGCGTGCGCGGCGTCCTCGTCGCCCGGGTTGATGAGCAGCAGCAGCTGCCAGATCACCGCTTCGAGCGCGGCCTCGTCGTCGAGGTCGGCGCCGGCGTCGAACGCCTGCGCGAAGTTGTCGTCGGGATCGAAGTCGGAATGCATGGCGGGCTCGCCGGGGTGGGGGGGCGCATCATCGCGCCGGCGGCGTCGCGACGGAATGCCCGCGTCGCCTCAATCCGCCGATCGCGTACGCGCGGCCAGCCGGAACAGCAGCGCCGACAGCAGCCAGGGCGCCATGAAGAACAGGGTGACGCCGACGGTATGCAGCGGCCCGTTCACCGGCAGGCCCCAGCCGCCGACCACCGCGACCACGCCCACCAGCGCATGCAGCGCGGCCACGACGAGCATCACCCGCGCCATGCGCGCGGTACGGAAGCGCACCAGCAGCGTGCCGACCGCAGCAGCGAGCGGAATGCCCATGAACATCGCATTGGCCGGATTGAAGCCGTCGCCGACCAGCCCCACCGCGAGGTTCGCCCACACCATCGAGAAGCCGCCGAGTACCGCCACCGCGAAGGCCGCGCGCGACAGCCAGCCGCCCGACATCCGCGTCGCCAGCTCGAACGCGCCGCAGGTCAGCGCCAGCAGCACGCCCATGACCACGAAGTCCGAAGCGGTCCAGTTCACGCCGGTGTCGAAGCGCATGGCGATGGCCGGCACCAGCAGCAACGCGGCCGCGGTGGTCCAGATCGCAGCGCTCCAGCGGCCGCGCCAGGGCATCGCCCGTTCCCGGATCCACAGGGTCATCGTCGCTCTCCTCGCTCCATCGCCGCGCATGCGGCACCGGCGCAGCATCGCGCCGTCGCGTGAGCCGATGATGCGGCGTCGGTGAAGCGGGGAAGAAGTCGCGCTCAGCCCGGCCAGTAGCCGTCCGGCCAGCGCTGCATCACGGCGCGGTAGCTGTCGGGATCGACGTACCACATGCGCGGCGCGCGCCAGCCGATGCAGACCCCGTCGACGCGCAGGGTGAGCTGCATCGGGTTCTGTCCCAGCAGCGCGCACAGCTGCATCCAGTTGGGCGAAGTGATGGACACGAAGTCCTGCGGCGGGCGGGTCGATCGATGGGCGGCCATGGCGCCAGTCTCGGCGCGTGCATCTCACGGGCTGAGATGCCTTGTATGACGCCGGCTTACGCCTCGTCGGTCGCCGCGCGCGACGCGAGCAGTCGGCGGATCGTGTCGAGCAGGCGCGTGGCCTCGAACGGCTTGCCGATGAACGCGTCGGCCAGCGACTCCAGCAATTGCGGCGGCCGCGGCACGGCGCTGACCATGATCGCCGGCGTGCGCGCGAGTCGCGGCTGCGCGCGCACGTGGCGCAGGAAGGTAAGGCCATCCATGCGCGGCATCATCTGGTCGGTGATGATCAGGTCGCAGTCCAGCGACCGCAGCTTTTCCAGCGCCTGTACCGGGTTGGCCGCCGACACCACCGAGAAGCCCTCAAGCTCCAGCAGCAACTCGAGCGACTCGCGGATGCCCGGTTCGTCCTCGACCAGAAGGATGATGGGTGGCTGCGCCGGCGATCGCCCTGACACGCCTCAGTCCCCCGCCGGGTCCTGTCCGGCTCCGGCGGTATCCGGCGAACGGGGATCGGCCGGCCCCTCGAGCGCGACGCCTTCGGACGTGATGTGGAACGCGTGCGCGCACGGGTCGAAATCGCTCTCCCGCACCTTCAGCACGGCGAACGTGCGGCGCAGCCGCGCGCCGTCCTGCGCATACCGCAGCAGCAGGATGTTCTGCGCGATGGACGAGCGGTTGCCGGCCATGGTGAGCGCTTCGTGCCCGAAGATGTCCGGTACCTCGGATATGAAGATCGACGTGCAACCCATGTTGCGCAGCTCGTAGGTGAGCGCGGTGAGGAAGCGGCCGAGGCGCGGCGGATCCAGCGTCACCTTCTCGAACGCATCGAGCCCGTCGATCACCAGCCGCCGCACGCCCCGTTCGCGCACGCGGGCGAGCAGCGCGTGGCCGAGTTCGTCGATGTCGTGTTCGATCGGCGGATGCCAGGCGATTTCCACGCTGCCTTCCTCCACCCGCGCGGGCAGGTCAATGCCGCGCAGCGGCGCGATGCGCAGGCATTCGTCCGGCGATTCGTAGAACGTGAACAGCAGCCCCGGCTCCTGCGGCGAGCTGGCCGCGAGGAAGTGCAGGCCGAAGGTCGTCTTGCCCGTGCCCGATGCGCCCCAGAGCAGCGTGTTGGAATTGGCCGGCAGGCCGCCGCCGAACAGCGTGTCGACCTTGGCCAGGCCGGTCGGCACGCGCGCATGCCCGGCGGGCAGGCGCGGCTGGTGGCCGAGATAGGACTCCAGGCGTGGAAACACCTCGACGCCGCCGGTGGAGATGCGCAGTCGATGACGGCCGGGAATGAAGCCGCTGCCGCGCAGCTTGTGCACCTCGACATGGCGCGACGAACGATGCGCGCCGTCCTCGCGGCCAAGCTCGATCCAGCCGTCCACCATCGTGTATTCGGGGCTGTCCGATGCGCGGCGGCTGTTGGTCAGCAGCAGCACCGTGCAGCCCATCAGCTCGGCCTGAAGCGCGAGGTCGTTGACGAACTTGCGGTACTCGCTCTCCGACAGGCCCGCATCGGCCAGCACGAAAAGCCCGTCGAGCACGACGAGGTCGGCGCGGTGGCTGCGCGCCTCGGCCGCCATCAGCTGCAGCAGCGCGCGCGCGCCTTCCTCCATCAGCACCGAGTAGCCGCTGATGTAGTGGATGGTCTCGCCGATGTCGCCGTGGTCGAAGAACCGCATCGGCGTGAGCGCGCTGGTCATCCGGCCGTGCGACTCGGACAGCAGCGTGATGTACACGGTGCGCCCGCCGCTGCGCGCGTTGGCGAAGGCCATCTGGTTCGCGAGCGTCGTCTTGCCCGCGCCCGGCGTGCCCTGGAAGATCGCCACCGAGCCACGCATGAAGCCGCCGCCCAGCACGCGGTCTAGGCCGGCGTCGCCGGTGGAGACGCGGCCGGCCTTCGCTTGGTCGTCGTGGGTGTCCATCAGTCAGGTCCGGATGACCCGATCGGGTCGGCATGGGCGCCGAGCGCGCGGCGCGTGGGAGCATACCCGTTCGGCGGCGTCCACCTTCATGCGGCTTGAACACCATCGCGGCAGGATCGCCGGATCGCGCCGGGATGCATCGCAGGCATCCGCAGGCCCAATGTCGAGACTCCGATGAACACCGCCCCTGCCTTCCGCTCGCCCACCGGCTTCGACCTTGCACCACCGGCGCCCGAGCAACGCCGCGCGCTCGAGGCCTCGCTCACGCCCGACGAGCGCCACGTGCTGCTCGAGCACGGCACCGAGTCGCCGTTCTGCGGCGTGCTGCTGGAGAACAAGGAGCCCGGCGCCTACTGCTGCAGGCTCTGCGGCCTGCCGCTGTTCCGCTCCGGCGAAAAGTTCGACTCGCGCAGTGGCTGGCCGAGCTTCACGTCGCCGGTCGACGAATCGCACCTGCAGTTCGTCGAGGACCGCAGCTACGGCATGCTGCGCACCGAGATACGCTGCGCGCGCTGCGGCAGCCACCAGGGCCACGTGTTCGACGACGGCCCGCCGCCGACGGGCCTGCGCTTCTGCATCAACTCTGTGTCGCTGCGTTTCGTGCGCGCGGACGAGGCGCTGCCCGATCCGCTCGGTCGCGGCGATCGCCTCGGCGGCTAGACCGGCCTTCGCACCGCATCGCCGGCCACGCGGCTAGCCTGCACGCTCTCGTGGATGGAGCCCGCCATGCATCGCATCAATCGCCTCTCGCCGGTACGCCTGGACATCGAGCTGCAGGGCCGCCTCGACGCCGACGCGATGCGCGCGCTGATCGAGGCGCTGCTGCGCGAATCGGAAGGCATCGAGCACGGGCGCATGCTCTGCCGCGTGCGTGACTTCGAGTTGCCCAGCCTCGGCGCGCTCGGCGTGGAGCTTTCGCACATGCCCGAGCTGTTCGCGATGATCGGCCGCTTCGACCGCGTCGCGGTGCTGGCCGACGACGCCTGGATCCAGCGCCTGGGCCAGATCGAGAACGCGGTGATCCCGGGCATCGAGATCAAGGTGTTCGCCGGCGATGCCGCCGCCGACGCGGAGGCCTGGCTCGCCCGCTGAGCGCGCCGTCAGCGCTCGAAGGCGAGCGTCACCGAGGCCGCGCTGCGTTCGGCCTTGCCATGGAACACCGCCTCGATGTTGTTGCCGTCGGGGTCGATGAGGAAGGCCGCGTAATAGCCCGGGTGATACGGGCGTTCGCCGGGCGCGCCATTGTCGCCCCCGCCGGCGGAAAGGCCTGCGTGATGGAAGGCGTCGACCATCGCGCGATCGCGCGTCTGGAACGCAAGATGATGGCGACCGGTGAGGCTGTCGGTCGACGACTGCGCCGTCGTCGACACGTACAGCTCGTCGCACCAGAAGAAGTCCTTGCCCGCGCCGCCGATCGGCACTCCGAGCGCACCGAGCACCGCTTCGTAGAAGCGCCGGCTTGCATCGAGGTCACGGACCACGAGATGGAGATGGTCGATCAACCGACCGCGATGCAGCACCTGCTGGGCCATGGCCGCGCTCCGGATCACGGGGGCACCATCGTGCGACGCGGCCGGGCAGGGCGACGTGATCAGCCGCGACGCACCAGTACCACGCCCGCGACCACCAGCAACGCACCGAGCGCGCGACCGGCGCTCACCGGTGATTGCGGCAGGCCGAGCGCGCCGTGGTGGTCGAGCCACAGCGCCATGCCGATCTGCCCGGCGATGCCGATCGTGATCAGCGAGGCCAGCCCCCAGCCGCGGCGCCGCATAGGCCGCGACCGCCACGTAGGCCGCGCCGTACACGCCGCCGATCCATGCGTACCAGGGCAGCGTGCCGAACGGCGCCAGCCCCGGCCGCGACCCGCTTGCCAGCCATGCGAGCAGCAGCGCGACGGTGCCGACCGCGAACGAGATCAGCGCCGCGAGCAGCGGCGAGCCGCCCGCGCGCGCCAGCATCACGTTGGTCGGCGCCTGCAGCGCGATCAGGCCGCCAGCGAGCAGGACGAGCAGGGCGGGCAGCAGAAACGATGGATTCATGGCGGTTCGTCGGGAGGTCGTGGAGGCCGATTGTCGCAATCATGCGACGACGGACTGCAATCGCGGCGCATCCCGGCTACGCTGCCGCCGGTCGCCGCATCGCGGCGTATCGACCACACAAACAGGGGAAATCTATGCGCTTCGCCACGTCCGCCGTCCTGGCTTGCTGCCTGCTCGCGACCGCACCGCTGGCCCATGCCGACGCTTCCGTCGAGAAGCGCCTCAGCGAGCGCGGCATCAAGTTCGAGCGCGACGACGACGGCGACTACCGCGTCGTCTACAACTACGGCGACGAAGGCCGCACGCAGCTGGCCTACGTCAGCGGCAACACCGAAACCACGCGGAGCTTCGTGGTGCGCGAAGTATTCGCGCCGGCCGGCCATGTCGATGACGACCGGATCGGGCTCGAACGCGCGCTAAAACTGCTCGCCGACAGCCGCCAGTCCAAGCTCGGCAGCTGGGAACTCGCCGGCAAGGTGCTGTACTACGTCATCAAGCTGCCCGACGACGTCAGCGCCGCGGCGCTGGAAGCCGCCCTCGATACCGCGGCGACGCAGGCCGACAACATGGAGATCGAGCTATCGGGCGATCGCGACCGCTACTGACGCATCGCGTGGCGCGCCGCCGACGGACGGCGCGCGCCGCACGGGCGGCTTCGGCCAACCTGCCCTCCCGCCACCGAGGAGCCAAGCCATGTACATCGACGGATTCGTGCTGCCGCTGCGCGAGGAGCGCCTGCAGGACTACATCGCGATGGCGGAAACCTTCGCGCGTCGCGCGCGCGAGTGCGGTGCGCTCGGCGTGGCCGAGTCGCTCGGCGACGGCCTCGAGCACGGCCACACCACCGATTTCTTCCGTGCCGTGCAGGCCGAGGACGGCGAGAACGTCGTGTTCTCGTTCGTTCTGTGGCCCGACAAGCCCACGCGCGACGCCGCGTGGGAGAAGCTCATGACCGACCCGGAGCTGCAGCCCGGCCCCGAGCCCATGCCCTTCGACGGGCGCCGCATGTTCTGGGGCGGTTTCAAGCCGTTCGTCAACACGCTCGCCGTGCAGTGACGCGTTCCGCGCGCGGACGCCGGCCGACGCGGTGCCGGCGATGATCGTGACGTGTGAGGCACGGACCTCGCATCCAATCCGTCGGGTTGTGTGGCGCGAATGAAGTGCGCCTACATACGTTAGTCTCGGCCCATCGCAATTGTCCGCGAGGCAGCATGCAGGCGCAGCCGCGTCGGCCCGGGCCCTGGCCCCGATTCCTCGTCGTACTGGCCGCGCTCGTCGCGGTCGGCGGTTGTGCCACGGTGCACGTGGCCACGTCGCCCGCCGACAAGGCCATCCTGCACAAGCGCGGCGACGTGCTCACGCGCGGCAGCCTCAGCGATGCGGCACTGGCCACGCTGCGCAGCGCGGCGATCGAGCCGGCCGACTGCCAGCGCTACGTTGCCGACTGCCTCGCGCGGCTGCGCCGAACCGAGCCACTCGGCGACGAGGCGCGGCTGGCCACACTCGCCGAGGTCGCGAGCGTGGGCGCGTTGCGCGCGGGCGGTGGCGACGAATCCGGCTACAGCGACGCCGCCATAGCGGCCTGGCTCGACGTTGCGCGCTATGCCTACGGCTACCTGTTCCTGACCGCGCGCGCGCCGCATGCGCGCGTTTTCGAGGCGCGCCAGAATCAGGTGCGCGACTACTACAACGTCGCCGTGCAGCACGTGGCGCTGGGCGTGGCCGAGAGGAATCTGGACCGGCTGGCGCAGGCGCGCGACGGCGTGGTGCAACTGCGTGCGGGCGGCTGGTCGTTGGCCTTCGATCTCACGCACTTTCCGTCCGAGAACGCCGCAGCCGTGCCGGTGCGCGTGATCCCCACCGACGGCCTACGCTTCCGCGGCCTGTACACCACGTTCCGCCGCGACGGCTTCGGCTCGGAGATGGCGGTGGAGCTCGCCGCCGACAGTATCGGCGACCCTGCCGCGGCCAAGCCGCCCGGCAGCCCGCGCCGCGTCTCGCGCGTGCGCTTCGTGCCGTTGACGGTGGTGATCGACTTTCCCGGCCGCGACCTCGCCGAGGTGCTCGCCACCGATCGCGCCACGATCTATGCGTTCGATCCCTACGAGCAGCGCGACATCGACCTGCACGGCAGCAGGCTGCCGCTCGCCGCCAACTTCTCCGCCGGCTACGGCGTGTGGCTGGCAGAGTCGCCGTTCGCGCGTCAGGCCACGCTCTCCCTGCTCGGTCGGCCCGGGGGACTGCGCGAGCCGCACGTCTACCGCATGCAGCGCTTCGATCCCGACCGCCGCATCCTGCTGATGATCCACGGCCTCGCGAGCAGCCCGGAGGCCTGGGTCAACCTCGCCAACGAGGTGATGGGCGACGAGGCGCTGCGCGACGGCTACCAGATCTGGCAGGTCTACTATCCGACCGGCCTGCCGCTGGCCTGGAACCACCACGAGCTGCGCGAGGTGTTGGCCGAGGCGCTGGACGAGGTCGATCCCGCCGGCACGTCGCGTGCGCGCCACGACATCGTCGTGGTCGGTCACAGCATGGGCGGGGTGCTCGCGCGGCTGCTGGTCTCCAATCCCGGCGACGAACTCTCGCAGTGGCTCGACGCGCGCCTCGCCGCGCGCGGCGGCGATGCCGCGCTCGCGCAGCGCCTGCGTCCCTTCGTCGACTTCGCGCCGATGCCCGGCATCCGCCGCGCGGTATTCATGGCTGCGCCGCATCGCGGCACGCCCGCCGCGGAGCGCGGCATCGGCTGGCTTTTTACGCGGCTGATCCGCACACCGCTGGAACTCAGGGAGCACCTGCAGTCACGCCTCGGCGACGAGGAAGGCATCGCGGCGCTCGGTGGCGAACGCGCGCGGCCCACCAGCATCGATTCGCTGCGCGACACCGATCCGTTCATGCGCGCCGCGGCCAGCGTGCCGATCGCCGCGGGCCTGCCTTACCACTCCATCATCGGCGTCGAGGACGCGGCCGCTCCGCTGCAGGTCGCCACCGACGGGCTGGTGCCCTACGCGAGTGCGCACCTCGACGGCGCGGTATCGGAGCTGGTGATCGCCGGCGACCACCACGTGCAGGAACGGCTGGAGTCGATGCTGGAGTTGCGCCGCATCCTGCGGCTGCACATGCAGGCGGAGTGACGGCCCGCCGGCACCGTCGCTCCGATATCAGGTCGGGGCGAACGGCTTGACCTGCTTCTTCTCGTTCTTCGCCGCGCGCTTTTCCTGCGGCGTTTTCGAAGGCTTCTTCTTCGTTTCCTTCTTGCGGTCCATTCCCTTGCTCATGACGCACTCCGGTTCCGCAGGAGGGCTGCGGTCGCCGGCAGCATGGCACGTCGGCGGTGAGCGCGCCGCGCGGGAGGCCCGCGTTTCCCGGCGCACTACGGCCGGTTAGCATGACCCGCCGCCGCGGACGCGACGGCCGCCGCATGCGGCGATCACGAACGCCAAGGAAACCAACGGGATGAAGGGATACTGGAAGGCGGCCTGCGCCGCGATCGTACTGGTCGGCACGATGGGCGCCGCGGACGCCAAGTCCAAGCTCGGCAGGACCGACGTCGCGATGTACCAGGGCAAGCCGCCGCCGCAGGCCGCGAGCGCGTTGCTGGACATCGCCAGGACGCAGACCGAGGACGGCAGCTGGGAAACGATCGCGATCGGCCGCATCTACTACCTCGGCGGCCGCAAGGCCGACGGCGAGGCGATCTTCAAGACGCTGCTCGACAGCACCGAGAAGACCAGCGACGTGTTCCGCATCGCGCGCGTCTACATCGAGGCCGGCGAATGGGCGAAGGCACGCCCGTTGCTCGACCGCATGCTCACCATGAAGGAAACCGACGCCGGCGACGTCATGCGCGCCGCGCGCACCTATGCCGAACACAAGGAATGGGCGCGCGCCAAGCCGCTGTTCGAGAAGTTCCTGGCGATGAACGACTACGACGAGAAGGAGCTCGCGGAGATCGGCGCCTGGTACATGCTCAACGGCGACCGCGCCACCGCCGAGGCCTATTTCGACCGCTCGGTGAAGAAGGACCCGACCAGCGTCTGGGCGACCACGCGCATGGCCGGCGCGTACCTGGGCGTCGCACCGAAGGACTGATCGAGCCGATCCTGCGAGAACGCCGGCTTCGCGCCGGCGTTCCCGTTTGCGGGAATCGCGACGTCAGTCCGCTCTCGGCGTCACGCCCTTGAACGGCTCGACCGGCGCCGGGCGCCCGCTGGAATCCAGCGCGATCATCGTGAAGTGCCCGCGCGTGCACAGGTGCCGCGTGGCGGCCTGCGGGTCTTCGGTATTGAGCTCGACCTCCACGCGCATCGAGCGGCGGCCCGCGTCGACCACGCGCGCCACCAGCTCGACCAGCTGTCCCTGCCGCACCGGCAGGTGGAAATCGACCTGCTCCGAGCGCGCGGTCACCACGGTGGTGCGCTTGGCGTAGCGCGTGGCCGCGACGAATGCGGTCTTGCCCATCCACGCCAGCGCCTGGCCGCCGAACAGCGTCCCCGGGTGGTTGCTGTGGTCGGGAAACACGATCTCCCACAGCCGCGCCTCGCGCGGCGTTTCAGGCGTCGACATGGCGCGCCCTCCGTGCGCGGGCGAGGCGGCGCGCGCCGGCCGGTGCTGCTCGATGGGGGCGATGGAGCACTGCATGTCCAGTGATCCAGGACGGCGGCGGAAGCGCGGCGAGGCCGCGGGCCCCACTGTCGCAGCCCGTGCACGGACGTTTCGTTCACGCGCCGCGCCAGCCGCAGTGCCGCATGACCGGTCGCGCGTCCACCGCGGGCACGAAGCCGCTAGAGCTTAGGCCCGGTCGCGCCGTCCAGGATCATGCGCACGCGGCGTAACAGGTCGGTCATCGAATAGGGCTTCTTCAGCAGCTCGAATTCCGAAGGCGCATCGCGCTGCAGGCCGGCGAGGTCGCGATCGAAGCCGCTGGTCAGCAGCACCTGCATCGACGGATGCTTGCGCCGCATCTCCTGCGCGAGCATGTAGCCGTTCACGCCGCCGGGCATCACCACGTCGGTGAACAGCAGTTGCGGGTAGTCGTGCGGATGCATCGCCTCCATGCGCGCCAGTGCGTCCGCGCCGGTGTAGGCGATCTCGGTGGAATATCCCGCGCTCTGCAGGATCTCCGCGGCCAGGTCGGCGATCTCGGGGCGGTCGTCCACGACCAGCACGCGCTCGTTGCCGCCCCGCGCCTCGCCCGTTCCGACCCGCAGCGTCTGCGCGCCGGGCGTGTCGCCGATGGCGGGGAAGTACAGGCGTACCGTGGTGCCGCGCCCGGGCTCGGATTCGATTGCCGCCGCGCCGCCGCTCTGCTTGGCGAAGCCGTACACGCTCGACAGGCCCATGCCGGTGCCCTTGCCCACGTCCTTGGTGGTGAAGAAGGGCTCCATCACGCGGTTGATCAGCTCGGGCGGGATGCCCGCGCCGGTATCGCTGATTTCGATGGTGGCGTACGCGCCCGGCGGCAGGCTCACCTTGGCGTGTCGGTCGGCGCCGCTGATGTCCACGCGCGCGGTGCGCACGTGGATCTCGCCGCCTTCGGGCATCGCGTCGCGCGCGTTGACGAACAGGTTCAGCAGCGCCATCTCGAACTGCGTGTTGTCGAGCTGGCAGTTCGGCAGGTCCGGATCGAGCTCGTACGCCACGTGCACGCGATCGCCGAGCGTGCGACCGACGAGGTCCTGCATCGCCTTCGCCGAGGCGTTGAGGTTGACCACGCGTCCGCGCAGCGTCTGCTTGCGCGAGAACGCGAGCAGGTGCTGCGTCAGCGTGCTGGCCTTGTCGACCGCCGCGCGCACGGCCGACAGGCCCTGCTCGACGTCGCCCGGCTGCAGCAGGCCCATCTTCGCCTTCATGCCGAGGAAGTCGACGCGGCCGGCCATCACCTGCAGCAGGTTGTTGAAGTCGTGCGAGATGCCGCCGGTGAGCTGGCCCAGCGCCTCCATCTTCTGTGCCTGCGCGAGCGCTTCCTCGGCATCGCGGCGACGGCTGACGTCGAGCTGCGAGGCGAAGAAGTAGACGAGCTCCCCGGCATGGTTGAACACCGGCGAGACGAACAGCGCGTTCCAGAAGCTCGAGCCGTCCTTGCGGTAGTTGAGGATCTCCAGCGAGATCTCGGTGCGCGTTTCCACCGCGTCGCGGATCGCCGCCACGGTGTCGCGATCGGTATCGGGGCCCTGCAGGAAGCGGCAGTTGCGGCCGAGGATCTCGTCGAGCTCATAGCCGCTCATCGCCACGAAGGCGCGATTGGCGAACACGATCGGGTTGTCCGGCTGGCGCGGATCGGTGACCAGCATCGGCATGCGGGTCAGTTCGATCGCGGCGAAGAAGATGTCGTCCTTGTGGTCGCGCAACTCGTTGGCCGCGCCCTGCTGGACAGTCGGGCGCGGGCCCGGCAGACGGGGTTTTTCGTTCGACACGGGGGCTCCGGCGGCGTCTGTTCCAATCCCGCCCAGGTGCGCCGCAGTGGTCGGGTAGGCCGGGCGAGGATAACGGGCCTGCGAGCCACGAACGTCAAGAAGCGGCCGTAGCGTTCGCGGCCGGTTGCGGGGGATGACGCTCGCGTGACGTCGGCCGTTTCGGAGTTCGCGAAGCTGAACAGGCGTTGCGTCGCTTCACCGGCAACCCACCGGCGCCCGGCAGGCTGGTCGCGAGTCCATCTCCGAAGGTCGCCATGTCAATTCGCATCAAGCTGCTCGCCACGCTGCTTGCCCTCGCACCTGCGCTCCAGGCGGCGGAGCCTGTGCGCGCGGTCGAGCGCGTCGATCTCCGCCGCTACGCCGGTACCTGGTACGAGCAGGCACACCTGCCGCTGTTCTTCCAGCGCGACTGCGCGCGCGACACTACCGCCACGTACACGCTGCGCGACGACGGTCGGATCGACGTGCTCAACCGCTGCACGAAGGCCGACGGCACCACCAAGCAGGCCAACGGCGTCGCACGCCGCGTCGGCGACAGCACGTCGAAGCTCGAGGTGCGCTTCGCGCCCGCGGCGTTCTCGTTCCTGCCCTTCGTCTGGGGCGACTACTGGATCATCGACCTCGACGAGGACTACCGCTGGGCGCTGGTCGGCACGCCGTCGCGCGACAACCTGTGGATCCTCTCGCGCGACCGCGTGCTCGATCCCACGGTGCGCACGGGCCTGGTGGAGCGTGCGCGCGCGATGGGCTATCCGGTGGAGAAGCTGATCGACACGCCGCAGGGCTGAGCGCGGCCTGCGCGACGCCTCCCGCCATCAGTGCGGGAAGAGCCGGACGGATGCCCGGCTCTTCCCGATGGGACACGCGGATCAGAAGCTCGCGCGCAGGCCGAGGCTGTAGGTGTCCTCGCGATCGCCGAGTTCGACCGTACCCGTCACGCCCCAGCGCTCGCCGATCTTCACCAGCGCGCCGAGTTCGCCGGCATAGCGCGTGCTGTCGTAGCCCTGGTCGGTGTAGTGCGCCTTCGCCCAGCCTTCCACGCGTTCGCCGAAGGCCGCCTGCGCGCCGACGCTTGCGCGCCAGGTGTCGTCGGCGAAGCCCTCGTAGTCGCTGCGAAGCCAGCTGCCTTCGCCGAGCAGCTCCACGCGCGGCGCGATGCGGTACGCATAGCCCACGCCCAGCTGCGCGCTGGAACGGTCGAACGCCGCAGAACCGTCGGTCTCGCCCTGCCGGTAGGCACCGAAGCCGTACAGCCCGCTGTCGCCGAACGCGGCCGAGCCGCGCAGATACATGCCATCGAATTTCCGATCGCCGCCGAAAGCCGACGGCACGTCCTCGGTCAGGCGCGACACGCCGGCCTCGACGTAGTCATGGGACAGCTCCGCGGCCGACGCCGCGCAGGGGATCGCCGCCGTCATCAGGACGGCCAGGACACGCACACTCTTCATGAGATTCCTTCGTGCTCGAACCCGCGATGCGGGGCGGCCCGCCATGGGCCGCGCAAGACGGACACGAAGAGGCAACGGCCGGTTCCGGGCGCTTCCCCGCCTGTTCAGTGGGCAGCAGGCGTGGGCTGTTCGGCCTCGACCCCCAGCAGCGCCTCGGCGATGCGCGTCAGCGCCGCGCCATCGATGCGGCTGTTGTTGAGCAGCACCACGCTGCGCCCGTCGTCCGCGCGCACGATCAGCGACTTGTACGGGCCGTTGGAGTTGTTGTTCCAGCTCAGCCGATGCTCGCGGCCATCGATGCGACGCGTGCGCACGCGGCCGCCGTAGGCGTAGTCCTGCTCCGGCACGTTGACGCGCCACAGCGCCTCGCGCGACGAGGGCGACAGCAGGTCGCCGTCGTAGACACCGTCGAGCAGTCGCAGCAGGTCGTCCGCGGTGCCGTAGAGGCCGCCGACCGGGCCGAGGAACTCCGGCACCGGCGACAGCATCGCCGTCGATGCCGGCTTGGCCTGCGGATGCAGCGCGTCGTAGCCACGCGCCGCATGCGGAATGCCGTAGAAGTCGCCGACCGATACGCCGCTGTCGCGCAGGCGCAGGGGCTGCAGCACCTGCTCGCGCGCCACCTGCGCATAGGGGTGGCCGGTGACACGTTCGATCACCGCCTGCACCACCAGCCAGTTCGAATGCGAGTAGTCGAAGCGCTCGCCCGGCGCGAACGCGAGCGGCGAGCTCGCGAAGCGCCGCACCGCGGTGAGCGCGTCGATGCCGGCGAACGCGGCCATCGTGCCGTTGGCCTTCAGCGCGGCCGCGAGGTCGTTCGGCACGCCGCTGGTATGCGAGAGCAGGTGGTGCAGGGTGACGCGGTCGCCGTTGGCGTAGTCCGGCAGCCAGGTGGACACCGGCTTGTCGAGCGACAGCCTGCCCTGGTCGACCAGTCGCAGCACCACCACGGACGCCAGCCACTTGGAGAACGAGCCGGCCTGGTAGCGCGTCGCCGGCGTGGCGGCGATGCCGCGCTCGGCGTCCTCGGGGCCGTAGGCACGACGCATGCGCACGTCGTGGCCCCCGCCGACCAGGATCACGCCGTCGAAGTGTTCCTGCGCGGCGAGGCGGTCGGCCTGCGCCTCCAGCGCGTGGTCGCGGGCGGGCGCCGCGAGGGGCAGGGCGAGCAGCAGCGCACAGGCGACGGCGGCCAGGCGCATGGGGCGGAGGGACATGGGAATCCGGCGGCGTTCGGGCGGAACGCCACCCTAGCCGATGCGCGACTCAGCCGCCGCGCACCCGCAGCGTCAGCCCGCGCAGGAAGTAGCGCAGCAGCTGGTCGCCGCAGAGGCGGAAGTTCTTGTGGCCCGGCTGGCGGAACAGCGCGGACAGCTCGGGCTTGGAGATCGGATGCCCCGCGGCCTCGAAGATCGCGTGCATGTCGGTGTCCTTCAGCTCGAAGGCCACGCGCAGCTTCTTCAGCACGGCGTTGTTGTTGACGCGCTTCTCGGGCGCACGCGGCGCGGCGTCCTCGCGCGGGCCGCGGCAGTGGATCACCAGCCCGTCGAGGAACAGCCCCAGCAGGCGGTCGCTGAGCGCGACGAAGCCGGGCTCGTCCTCCTTGCGCAGGAAGGCCTGCACCTCGTCGCGCTCGAGCACCACCGTGGGGTCGGCCATCTGCACGAGGGTCGCGACGTGCGCGTCGGAGAGGTCGAGCAGGTAGCGCACGCTGCGCAGGACGTCGTTGTTGATCATGGAGCCGGGCCTGCGTGGAGGGGCGTGCAGGATAAAGACGCGGGCTGCATTCGCCCAGCGAAGCCGCCGTCCTGTCCTGCCGTGCTCCGATCCGCGACGCACCGACGCCAACTGCGGCGCGGGGCCCGCTAGGCTGGCGGTGCTGCGTTCCCGCGGCGATGGAGCCCCATGGACAGCACCGACACCCAGCACGACAGCCTCCCGGTCATCCACGACGACGCGCAGCTCGACGCCTACCTGGCCGCCTGCGCCGCCGCCCGCCCGGAGGCGGCACTGGACGGGCTGCGGATGACACGCGACGCCTGGCTTGCCCGCAGCGACGATCAGGGCGAGGCGGCCTGGGCGCACGCGCGGCGGCTCGGCCTGGCGCTGGTCGACCTGGCGCAGGTCACGCGCGATCCGTCGCTGGACACGCTGTTCCCCGAAGCGGTGCGCCGCCGGCTGCGCATGACGCCGCTGCGCGCCGCGCACGGCTGGGTCGCGGTCGCCATCGATGCCGAGACCGACGACGCGATGGTGTCCTCGCTCGGCTTCGTCAGCAGCCGGCCGGTGGTCGCGCTGGTCGCGACCGGGCAGGCGCGCCGCGGCAGGTCCAATGCGCGCGCCGACCGCGAGGAGGACGGCCGCATCGCCACGCAGCTCGGCCTGGTGCCGGGCCAGCGTGCGGCGAATGACGCCGCGCGCGAGGAGGCGCTGGCGAACGAGTCGACGATGATCCGCGCCATGCGCGCGCTGATGGCGTCGGCGGTTGACCAGCGCGCCTCGGACGTGCATATCCGGCCCGGCGCGGCGGGCGTCGAGGTGCTGTTCCGCATCGACGGCAACATGGTCCACCAGCGCGAGGTCATCCCCGAGCTGGCGGCGATGGTGGTCAACCGCATCAAGGTGTTCGCCGGTCTCGACATCGCCGAGCGCCGCCGCCCGCAGGACGGCCGCGGCACGTTCCGGCCCGAGGGTCGCCGCCCGGTCGACCTGCGCGTGTCGACGGTGCCCACGGTGCACGGCGAGAGCGTGGTGATCCGCCTGCTCGATACCGAGGAAAGCCTCAGGACGCTCGACGAGATCCAGCTCACGCCCGCCGATCGTGCCGAGCTCGACGCACAGATCTCGCGTCCGCACGGGCTGTTCCTCGCCACCGGGCCCACGGGTTCGGGCAAGTCCACCACGCTCTACGCGGCCCTGCAGGCGCTGCGCACGCAGCCGATCAACATCCTCACCGTCGAGGATCCGGTCGAGTACACGCTGGCCGGCATCCGCCAGATGGAGGTCTGCGAGGAGATCGGCGTCACCTTCGCCAGCGCGCTGCGCAGCTTCCTGCGCCACGACCCCGACGTGATCATGGTCGGCGAGATCCGCGACCGCGAGACCGCCCGCATGGCCGTGGAGAGCGCGCTCACCGGCCATCTGGTGCTGAGCACGCTGCACACCAATACCGCGGCGAGCACGCTCACGCGCCTGCTCGAGCTCGGCGTCGAGGCCTACCTGTTGCGCGCTGCGCTCACCGGCGTGATCGCCCAGCGCCTGGTGCGGCTGACCTGCGAACACTGCCGCGTGCCCGAAGACCCCGCGCCCCCCGTGCGCGCCGCACTCGGCGTCGGCCCGGACGAGCGCTTCAGCATCGGCCGCGGCTGCCCGCGCTGCCACGGCACCGGCGTGTTCCGCCGTCGCGCCGTCTACGAGCTGATGCCGGTGACGCCCGCGCTGCGGGCGCTCATCGCACCCGGCGTCGAGGCCGACCGCCTGCATGCCGCCGCACTGGCCGGCGGCATGGTGCCGATCACCGCGGCCGCCCTGCAGCTGGCGCGGGAGGGCCACATCTCGCTGACCGAGGCCTACCGTGTCCGCGCCGACTGAGCGACCAGTCGTCCCGCCGGGGCAGGCCGTCATACTGCGCGCATGAAGACGCCCGCCCTGATCGCCGCCATCGCCCTCGCCACCGCCGCCTGCAGCGCCGTCCCGACCGACGCCGCGCGCACGCAGGGCCTGACCCTCGCCTCCTGGAACACCGAGCACCTCGCCGAGCGCAACGGCACCGGCTGCCGCCCGCGCACCGACGCCGACTACGCCGCGATGCGCGCGCACGTCGCGCGCCTCGGCGCCGACGTCGTCGCCTTCCAGGAAGTCGAATCGAAGGCCGCCGCCGAACGCTTGTTCGACCCCGCCGAATGGACCGTGCTGATCGAGGACCGCCCGGGCGATGCGCGCACCGCCGACTGCGGCGGCCGCGCGCAGGGCCAGAAGATCCGCGCGCAGCGCACCGGCTTCGCCATCCGCAAGGGCCTCGCCTTCGAGCGCCAGCCCGACGTCACCGCGCTGCAGCTGGGCGATGCCGACCTGCGCTCGGGCGTCGACGTGATCGTGCGCCCGCGCGGCACGCAGCCGCTGCGCCTGCTGTCGGTGCACATGAAGTCCGGCTGCAGCGCGGGCGACAGCAACGCCGCGTGTGCGGTGTTCTTCAGGCAGGTGCCGGTGCTGGAGCAGTGGATCGACGCGCGTGCGAACGAGGGCATGCGCTTCGCGGTGCTGGGCGACTTCAACCGCCGCCTCGCGTTGCCGGGCGACGCCGCCTGGGCCGACTGGGACGACGCCGACCCGGCCAACGCCGACCTCGCGCGCGCCGGCGGCGACCGCAAGGCGACCTGCAATCCGCGCTATCCCGACTTCATCGACCACATCGTGCTCGACCGCCGGGCCAGCGCCGGCCTCGAGAGCTTCAGCGAGCTCACCTACGCCGAGGGCGCCGATCACCTGAGCGACCACTGCCCGATCTCGGCGCGCCTGCGCTGAACCACCGCACCGGGCGCCGGCGATGTGCCGCGCCCGGGCCGCGCATCGCTACACGATCGATACCCGCAATGCGTCACGCGGATGCATCCGTGCGCATGCGCGAATGCCGGCGCGTCGCTGACGCGAGTGTTGCCGCGCAAGTGACGTAGGCGCGCGCATCGACACCGCTTGCGCAGCACGTCCGATACAGCGAATTCATGCGAATCGACGTGCATTCGCTGCACCGTGCATGACGCGCCCGCCTACGGCCGCTCGATCGAAAACGCGCGAAATGCTAGAATTACTGCAGATTTCGCAGCGCCTCCGGCGTATTCGCGTACAGCGCGAACCCGAAGAAGACGTTCCGCCGCATCGTCGTGCACGGCATGACGCGGCGCGAGCAGCGTGGCATGCAGGCCGATCGCCAGATCCTTCGCGCCTGTGCCCTTCCGGTGATTCGCACCGCCCACGGCGGTCATGCCCACACTTCCGCACGGCCTCCGGGTCGTTTCCGGCCGACCGCACCGGCGGTTCGCGCCGCTTCGTCGCATCCATCGCGACCGAACGACAGGAGCCTGTCATGAGCCTGAGTACCCAGCGTCCCTTCGCCACGCGCAGCCGTCGCAGCAACGACGCGTCGCAGTCGCTCACGCACGAGCAGATCGCGCGCGACATCGCCGCCTTCCGCCGCAACGGCGGATCGATCGAACGCCTCGGCAACACGCGCGTGCTGACCCGCGTGGACGAAGCCGCCACGCGCGCGCCGCGTCCGGTGGCCGCGCCGCGAAGCCGGCATTGAGGTTCGTCGTCATCACGCGTGGCGCCCGGCCGTACGCCGGGCTCTGCGTCGCGGTGCCCTGCGCGCTGTTTCCGTGGCGCAGGGCGGGGATGTTCCGTGCGATGTCGCGCGGGGCGTTCCATTAGCGCCCGATACCGTCATCCGAACGATGTCCGGAGCCCGCCGCGTGCGGGCTCCGGCGTTTCAGAGCCCCTTGCAGGGCCCGGAATACGGCCCGCCCGACGGCGTGATGCCGCCCGCGTACGAACCGTCGTCGCCGTTGTCGTTCCACTTCACCGCGATGCGCGCCTTCAGCGCGAGATAGCGCTCGCGCTCTGCCGGCGACAGTTCTTCGCGCAGCTCACGCGCGGCCAATCGCAGGCGCGGCACCAGCGACGCGTCATTGAGTTCCGCGGCGTCGTACAACGCGAGGAACATCGGCACGTCGTTCACCACTGCGATGCCGTAGCGGCTGCGGAACCGGTTCGGGGAGTGCAGTTGCAGCAGCAGCGGAAGATCCGCGCGGTCGCGGCGCGCGATGGCCCGGTCGACGTAGCGCAGTGCGCGTACACGGTAGTCGCGCCAAGCATCGAGGTTCGACAGGAAATCGTTCGGGTCCAGTACCGGCATGCCGACGAGCCACCGCTCCTGGGCGATGCCGCCGTGGCTGGCGACGACCGTCTGGTAGCGGTAGAGCGTGGCCTCGTCGATGCGCGGTACGCCTTCGCACGCGTGCGCGCCGGCCTCGACCTCGTCGAGCGAGCGCGAGATCGCATCGAGCATCTGTGGCGTCGGCTTCTTCGGTTCCAGGCTGCTCGCCAGACGCATCGCTACCGCCACTTCCTCGCAGCGCGACATTTCCAGCACGATGCGGCAGGCGGCCGCGGGCGAGCCGCGCTCGGCGAACGGGCGCAGCTGCGCGACCACGTCGCGAACCGGCGTGTCCGGCGGCGGCACGGGCGCGGGCTGGGCCGCGCGCGCCGCATCGTTTCTGGTGGCAATGCCCGATGCAGCGGGCGCACGCGCAGGGGTGACGGCGTCGCCGCCGGATGCGGCATATCGATTCCAGCCGATGCCGGCGACGGCCACGATGGCCAGCGCCGCTGCGATGACGGGTGTGCGTTTCACGTCCGATGTTCCCCCGTGTCCATGGCCGGCGCGCGATAGGGTGGCGCCGGCGATGGCCGGAGTGTCGTCCGGACCACGCCTGTCGGGAAGTGGGCATCGCCGCCACCGCGCATCGCCGGCCTGCGACGCTGGACCCCCTGCGCGCGGCCACGCCTCACCCGTTCAAGCGGGTTCCGCGTGCGTCCCGTTCACGACGCCGGATCGAAGTGGAACACCCGCAGTTCCTGGTCCGCGCGGCAGGCCTTCGCCAGGCGCGCGGCCCAGTCGATGGCCGCCTCGCGCGTGGGCAGCTCGAACACGGCGAAGCCGCCGTCGATCGCACGCGCGCCGTTCGTCGCGCCGTCGACCACGCGGCCGTCGGCGGACACCCGCACCACCGGCGTGCCGTCGTCGATGCCGCCAGCGAACACGTAGACGCCGGCGGCCTTCGCGTCTTCGATCACCGCGTGCGAATCGCGCACCGTGGCGTCCCACTCGCCGTCGGGCACCGCCATCGCCGCGCTCGGGAATGCGATCAGGTACTTGGCCATCGTCGTCGCCTCGGGTCGTCGCGCGGATCAGTCGGCGAACGCCGGGAACGCCGGCAGCTTTCCGATGTCGCGCGGATCATGCTGGATGATCACCGTGGCCTTGAGGTTCTCGGCGATCTTGCGGAAGCGGTCGAGCGAGGCCAGCGAGTCGGCGCGGTTGGTGTTCCAGGTCGGCACGCCGTTGGAGCGGTAGTTCTCGTGGAAATGGGTGACGTCGCCCGTCAGCAGCACGTTGCCCTTCTTCGCCAGCTTCACCAGCAGGCCGCGGTGGCCCGGCGTGTGGCCGGGCAGGTCGAGCATCAGCACGCTGCCGTCGCCGAACACGTCGCGGCGGTCGCCGCTCACGCGTTCGAGCTTGCCGCGGCCGATCCACGGCGCGAAGCGCGCGCGGCGCTCGGCGTACTGCTTCGGATCGAAGCCCGCCGGCGTTTCGCTGGCCGTCACCGCGTTCCAGTCGTTCGCGCCGATCAGCAGCGTGGCGTCGGGAAACTGCGCGAGCTGGCCGGTGTGGTCGTCGTGGTAGTGGCTGATGCCGACGAAGTCGATGTCCGCCGGCTTCACGCCGATGCGCGCGAGCTGGTCGACGAGCGACACCTTCGGCGCGGCGTCCGAGCCGTCGAGCGCATTGCCGGTGTCCCACAGCAGGTAGCGGTCGCCGTTGCGCACGAGGTAGCAGCTGTACGTGAGCGCGATCTTGCGGTTCTCGTGCTCGAAGGTGTCGGAGAACGCGGCGACGCTCACGGCTTCGCGCGGGCCGCCGCAGTCGAGGCGGGCGAGGGCGACGTCGGCGGCATGGGCGGCGCCGCAGAGGCCGAGCAGGGCGGTGGCGAGCAGCAGGCGGGTGGTGCGCATGGGGACTCCGTCAGGTGTCGGTTTCGGACTGCAGGCGGACGACGGGCTCGCCGTCGTCGTCGATGTCGAGGATCACCGTTATCGGCCGGCAGCAGACCGCGCAGTCCTCGATGTAGGTCTGCGCGCCGGCGCTGGCGTCGATGGCGAGGCTGATCGGCTCGCCGCAGTAGGGGCAGCTGCCGTCGTGCGTGGTGAGCATGCGGTGCCTCCTGCCGGCGTCGAGCGGGTGACTGTAATCCCGCGCGGCCCCTGGCGTGGCCCGCCACATCAGTCGCGGCAGTAGCCCTCGCCCGGCTTCACCGTCAGGCAGTCCTTCTTGCCCGCCAGGTATTTCAGGCCCGTCGCGTCGCCGTCGGTGCGCACCGCGCTTTCCGCCACGCCGTCGCGCATGAAGCGCAGGCCCTCGGCGGTCACCGAGCCATCGAACGTGCCCTTGTGGTCGAGATCCCACTGCATCTCCAGCGTGACGCCGCCACCGGGCTTGGCCGCCACCACGAGGTACATGCCTTCAACGCCGGTCCAGCGGCCGAGGTAGTCCGCTTCGAGTGCGGCGCCGTCGGCCGGGGCGGGCGTCGCGGGCGCGGGCGTGGCATCGGTGGCATCGCTGGCGTCGCGTTCCGGCGCGGCAGGTGCCGTCGCGCTGGCATCGCTTGCCGGCGCATCGGCCGCGGGCGTGTCGGTAGGCGCGCGATCGGAACAGGCGGCGAGCAGCGTGCAGGCGACGAGGGCGAAGGCGAGTTTGTTCACAGGCGGTCCCGGTGGATGGCGGTCCACGGACGCTACGCGGGCGCGCGTGGACGGTGCGTCGGGCTGGCACCTGCACGCGAAACGCCTACTCGCGGCAGCCCATCTTGCGCAGCACCGCATCGCGGTCCGACGCGGGGATACCGGCGAGCGTTGCGGCGTCGAGGTTGCCCTGTTCGACGTGCACGGCCTCGTACAGCTCGGGCGTGATCTGGCGCCAGCCGACATAGCCGCAACTCTTCGCACCGGTCGCGTAGTCGACGACGTAATCCACGGCGACGTAGCGCCCGGCCGGTATGCCCTTGGGATCGTCCTGCCAGTCGAGGTCGAACAGGCGTACCGCGCCCGGTGCACCTGCCGCACGTACGAATGCGGTCTGGCTGGCGATCGCATCGGGCATCAGCAGGTCGCGTTTGATTTCACTGGAGTACAGCGCGGCCAGCGACGTGCGGTCGCCGGCGTCGCGCGCCTTGAGGAAGGTGGCCATGTTCGCCCGCACGCGTTCCTCGTCGGCCGGCGTCGGCGCCGGGCGCGCGGCGGAATCCGCGACCAGCGGACGCGCGTCGCCGCACTGCACGTCCTGCGTGAGCTGGAGCTGTTTCGGCGTCGTACCGGTGACGGCCTCCTGCCCCTCGAACGTGTAGCGCCCCAAGGTGACCGTCGCGCCCTGGCAGATCTGCGCGAATGCGGGCGCGAGCAGCGCCTGCGCCTCGCGCAGGTCGGTGGTGCCGGGGACGGTCGCGCGGATGCGATAGCGGCCGTCGCCATGGTCTTCCGCGTTGATCTGGAATGACACCGCGCCTTGCGCGGTCGCCATCAGCGGGAGCAGGGCGGCAAGGGCCAGCAGGCGGCGGGGCATGGTCGGCTCGCGAGGTGTTTTGGCGACGATACCCCGGTGCGATCGGAGCCGCTGGCCGTCGGGTAGTGGCCGGGCTTCCGGCGCAGCATGTACAACGCGTTTCGTGCGCTGCCCGCCTAGTCAGCTTTCTTTGCTGGCCCAAAGAAAAGATGACCAAAAGAAAGGGCCTTCCCGACGGATCTACAGCTCGCGACCGGACGGGATTGCGCGGATCGCGACACTCGGCATATTGCAGCCCGCCGCAGCGCGGCGGGCGTTCGTCAGCGCGCGAGCCAGTGGCTCGCAAGCAGCGCTTCCTCACTGGTTGGCGACGGCGCACGTCCTGTGTGCCGCCCTTCGGGTCTCTCGCGACATCTCCGGCCAGCGAGAAGGCGCCTTTTACGGCGCTTTCGCTATCGGGAACCCGAGCTTCGTCGCCAGCTCGTCCACGATGTTCGACACCACCTTGTCGCGGTCGTGGTAGCCGTGCAGCGCGGAGTTCTTCCATGCGCCGCTGCCGAGCAGAGTGCCGGTCTTGGCGTCATAGACTTGGACGTCCAGCGCACGCAGGTACATCACCATGTCCCACTTCCAGTTGTCGGCGTAGCGCACCAGCAGGTCGGCATCCGTCTGCTGGCCGTCCGGCCCCGACGTGACACGCAGGCCATGCGACATGAGTGCGCGCTGGAGGCTTGCGTCCATGTCAGCCGAGTTGTCGCCGTGCGTGACGACATGGGCGCTCTTGGGCTGGATCGACGTTCCCGGATTGACCACCACTTTTCGTGAGGTGGCGCAGCCGGACGACAGCATGGCGAGCGATAGAACAAGCGAGATGACGAAGCGGTTCACGGTCCCCTCCCCGGGCGTGTCTCGAATGAGATGACGCGGAGTGTAGAGCGCGAGCGCAGCCCTCCCTGGCCGCCAATAGCCAGCGGCACCCCGAAAATGTCTCGCCTGTGTTTCGAGCTTTTCCAGCCGAGCGCCCGCGTGATTGCCGCAAACGGCGACGGCCGACACTTCTGTCGGCCGTCAGTTGGTGCCGTGATGCTGCAGGGCGAGGCCAGGGCGATCGCGCCGGCCTCATTCGCCTCAGGCGCCTAGCAGCTCCACCTCGAACTTCAGCGTCGCGTTCGGCGGGATCACGCCGCCGGCGCCGCGCGCGCCGTAGCCCAGGTCGGCCGGGATGATCAGCGTGCGGACGCCGCCTTCGCGCATGCCCTGCACGCCCTCGTCCCAGCCCTTGATGACCATGCCGGCGCCCAGCGGGAAGATGAAGGGCTCGCCGCGGTCCTTGCTGGAGTCGAACTTCTGGCCCTGCTCGCCGTTCTCGTACAGCCAGCCGGTGTAGTGCACGGTGACGTTGCGGCCGCGCTGCGCTTCCGGGCCGGTGCCGACCGTGGTGTCTTCGTACTGCAGGCCGGAGGGGGTGGTGGTGTAGGCCACGGGGGTTCCAGTCGATGGCGAATGGGGGGCGGAGTTTAGCCGTCGACCGGTAAGCGGCCCGGGTGGGGCGCCCCGGGCAAGTCGCGGCCGGCCTTGCTCGCCCGTCGCCGGTGGGATGTAGGCAGGCGCGGACGTCGCGGGCGGGTGGCGATGTCGACGTCGCGCCTGCGCAGGCGCGGCGCGCGGTTCGCGAATCGCTCCAAGTGCCTGCGGAAGCGCTTCGAGGGCTTCGCGAAGCGGTCGGAGGGCTTATCGAGGCGGTCGAAGCGCCTATCGAAGCCGTCGGAGCGCTTCCGGAAGCGCTCGGAGTGCTTATGGAACCGGTCGGAGCGCTTCGGGAAGCGCCTGAAGTGCTTCCGGAAGCCCGCGAAGCGCCTCCGGAGAGGCTGCGAGTGGTTCGCGAACCGGTCTGGGCGATTCGCGGGGCGGTCTCGGCGTCGGTCCTGGCGCGTGGCCTGGCCGACGGGCCGCTCGTGGCGTATCCATCGGCGGGAGCGGGGCAGGCCGCCGCGGGTCGGCGAGTCGGACGCGTTTGGTGCGCTGCGCGCCCGAGTCGACTTCCTTGCCGCCGAAAGAAACGTAACCGGACGAAACTGCTGTTCTGCTTGCCCCGGCGCGCCAGCCGGTCCGACTTCCGGCACATGCCTCGACCCGTCGAAGGCGCCTAATTGGCGCGTGACCCGGAGTGGAGGACGTGTCGCATGGCTCACGAATCCCGTATTGCCCGCTTGTCCAGCCGCCAGAAGAAGGCGTCAGCACTCTTCCTGATGGTGCTTGCCCTGGCGTTCGCGAACGAGGCGTTCGATTGGCCGCTCGTTGGCACCTACGACTGGGAAGCCATCCTCGCGTTGACTCTCTTCGGTCTCGGCGGCATTGCGGGCGCCGCGGTTTCGAGTCGCCGCCCCGGCTCGAGCGCCGCGTCCCGCGCCTGAAAGGCGCTCGCGGTTGGCGAGCCGCGCCTCGTTCCGGCGCGGCTCGAGGCCGTCGACGCCGGCTTGCAGGGCGGGCCTGAGGCGACCTTCGCCAGACGCACCGCCAAAAGGCGTTACGAGCGCTGGCGCGCGCGAGTCGACTGCTTTGCTCCCGAAGAAAAGCAGCCAAAAGAAGCGGCGCGCGCCGAGGATCTACAGCTCGCGACCGGCTGCGACTGCCCGGATCGCCACACGCGGCACCCTGTAGCCCGTCGCAGCGCGGCAGGCGTTCGTCAGCGCGCGAGCCAGTAGCTCGCAGGCAGCGCTTCCCCACGTGATGGCGACGATGCACGTCCTGTGCGCCGCCCTTCGGTCTCGTGGCATTGACGGGCTATCGGGGGCGAGGAATTTCACTCCGCCCCCTGTTTCTCCTGGGCCCGGGTAGCCGCTTGGAAGTGGAGCCTGACGCCTTTTCACTTGCGACCGGCCGCCGCCGCCCGTACAAGGTCCGCGTCCCTCCGCCCACGCCGCCCCGTGATCGACCGCGACGCACTGCAACGTGACGGCTACGCCCTGCTGCGTGGCGCCATCCCCGACGCCTGGCTCGACCCGCTGCGCGCCGCCTTCGATGCGGGCGTGCGGCCCGGGCACGCGTGGCCGGTGCCGCGCGGTCCGGACTGGCGGCATGCGCTGGTCGATCTCGACCCCACCGTGCGCGCCGTGTGCCGCCTGCCGGCGATGATCGCCGCCGCGGGCGCATTGATCGGCGAGCGCTTCTTCCTGGCGCAGGTGGAAGGCCGCGAACCCCTCCCCGACGGCGGACACCAGGGACTGCACCGCGATCTCTCCGCGACGCGCGCAGGCGATACCGTCAACGCGATCGCCTTCTTCGACGACTACGGCCCGCACAACGGCGCTACGCGGTTGGTGCCGGGCAGCCACCGCACCGAGCCGCGCAGCGCTCCGGTCGACCCCGACGCCGAATCGCGCGCGATACAGCTCGCCGGCCGCGGCGGCGACGTGCTCGTATTCGACGCCGATCTGGTGCACGCGGCATCGTGCAATACCAGCGGTGCGCGCCGGCGGTCGATCCTGATCGGCTACTTCGCGGCGCCCAACCTCGAGGCGCACCGCGCGACGGCGGCGCTGCGCGGGGTGCGCATGGATGAGGTCGAGTTCTTCGAGCCGTAAGCGCGGCCGGATCGCCGACAGGCGACGGGACGGGCACGGGTCGGCGAGCGCGCCGGATCGCCACACTCGGCACTGCTTGCCCGCCGCAGCACGGCGGGCGTTCGTCAGCGCGCGAGCCAGCCGATCGCGAGCGGCGCTGCCTCGTTTGGTCGCGACGGCGCGCGTCGTGCGCGCCGCCCTTGGGGGGTCTGTCGATAGCACTCGGCAAATGAGGTCCAGGGAACTCGACTCTGACCTTCAATCCGGCTCGGCTACCGACGGCGACGAAAATGCACTCTGACCCCGTTTTCGTGGTGTTGCCAGGCTACTGAGGTCGAGGAATCGGACTCTGACGCCAATTTCCTAAATGAACCTGACCCCTTTGTTCGGAGCCCTTTGTTCGCTTTTTTTGCGTTACTACTCGGCTGCTGAGGTTGAGGAAATCGCACTCTGACCCCTGCCTCTCTCCTGCTTATCTGTTTCTGCTTCGCTAGGAAATAGACATCCGAAGCGCGGGATAAAACGTGCTGATCGGATTGTCCACCGCCTCGGGGTCGTCCAGAGCCCGACGCACCTGGCTGCTGATCTCCGCACGATGCGTTTCAAGCTTTGGGACTAGCGAATAGATGTCGGACGTATCTATACGTATCGTGCGCATCTGGTTTACATCGAAAGGCAATCGCTCCTGCGTTCGCGAAATTTGCACAATTGGCAATCGCGCGGCGTGGCGCAAGGCGAGTTCGTAAAACACGTTCGGGTTGTGAAATGACAAGTCTGCAATCACAAGTCTCGATTGCAGTATGCAGTCGATGATTTGCCGAGTGATCGTTCCTGGCTTGTCAATCGCATCCGCCCTGACAAGCTTCAATCCGAAAGGCTCCAGAGCAGGCTCAACAATAGAGCTGACAAAGAGATCGGAGTGCTTGCGCTGCTCGCTACCCTCCTCACCGATAGGCGTGATGTAAAAGCACATGGCGTCAAATTCGGCCTTAGGCGCTGTCACCATTGCGCCGTTTTCCACACGGTATTGATCTAGTTGTGGCCGGGCAAAATCGGATAGCACGCGCGAGTCCGCTTTCGCTGGAAGCGTATCTAAAAAGTGCTCAACTGAGACAATTCGTTCCGCGCCCGAGAGGGTCTGCAGCAGACCGACAAACCGCAGGTTGATCACAAATGTATCAACCGCTTCTTCTGCGAGATCTTCAGGCACCCCGGCATCTTTGGCCGCGTCGATCAGGGCAGCTCTCAGTGGAAGCTTATTTCCTAGAAATCGCTCGTATAGAGCTCTGAACGAATCGATTCGCTCGATTGCGAGGGCTATGCGAGCGCGGGACTGCTCACGAGGTGGGAGCTCATCATCAACCGCTTTCAGGCCGTCGCTTGTGAGTTTGAGAAATTCAGCCTGATAGCCGCCCTCGGTTAGCCCGTACTTGCCCGCATTGGTGATGAGCTGGCGACTTGCGCTGCTTTCTGGTGACTTTTGAAGGTGGTCAAAGACAGATACTCGTCTAACGGCTTGCCCGCTTCCGAAATCAAATATCGCCTTCGCAAATTCGAGCGCTTCCTGAAAAGACGCCGCAGGAAAAGGGCGGCTGTTCCTTGCCTTTTTCTTAGTCACGGCCGCCTCAATGCGTTCCTCATGCGTTTGAGGTGTTTGCGAGTGCCTAGCTTTAGTCACCATGCGCGCGGTCCGTTAACGGAAGAGTTGAGGTCAATTTTTCGCCCCCGCTCGACAATGGTATGCCGAGTTCTCGGCGGCAGATTTCCATGCGGATTTCATGAAGCTGCCATGCCCCTTTTCGGGCTTGGTCGAGCATGTAAATCGCTATTGCCGCAGTTGCGATCACAAGTCCAAGAGTCGTTTGCCAGTCGAATCCAACGTCTTTTACCCAGGCGAGTGCGATGGCAAATGCCGCGGATGTACACGCGGGAATCATGGAGAGCTCGAACTTCAACCGGGTGACCATGGCCCGAACATAGCGCTGCGCGACGAATCGTTCGGCCGAGGTGGTGAAAAGGTAGCTCATCCACTGTTGATCGAAGTCTGAGTAGGCGAGTGACTTCGTGCGGCAAACGTAGCGATCGACGTACTTAACCTCAATTTCTGATCCGACGTCCTCAATGATCATTCCTACGACTAGAGACAACGCCAGCACAGAGGCGCCGACGATTACGCCCGCGTCTTGCCACGTCGTTACCTGCAGGAGGGCCGGCCATATGAACCATGCGGCCCAAGGAAATGCGGCGAGCATTCCAGGCAGGAGGATCACAACCACCACGCGGAAGACGTCGGGCTTCAGCGGACTGCTGATATCCATCATTCATATCCACAAAAAAGGCCAGGTCGTGTCGATGCCTGGCCTTGATTGAAGTGCTGTTAGGGGTGGGGCCTCACCCGCACTTGCTATACCCACAATTCAAGCAAGTCGCACACCCATCCATCAGCACCAGCGCCTTCGTGCTGCACTTGTGGCACATGGTCGCGCTGGGCGGGAAGGTGGTGCCGTCGCCGGTGACGGCCACGCTCTCGTTCGCGGCGGGTGCATTCGCGCGTTCGTACGCGGCGCGCTTCTCGGCGATCAGGGCGCGGGCGGCGTCGCTCATTTCGGGGTCGTGGATCAGGCCGATCGACTTCATGTGTTCCTCGACCACGGCGCCGATCTCGGCCACCAGGCTCGGCATGTACACGCCGCCGGCCTTGAAGTAGCCGCCGCGCGGGTCGAACACGGCCTTCATCTCGTCGACCAGGAAGGTCACGTCGCCGCCCTTGCGGAACACGGCGGACATGATGCGCGTGAGCGCGACGATCCACTGGAAGTGCTCCATCGACTTGGAGTTGATGAAGACCTCGAACGGGCGGCGCTGTTCGTGCTCGGTGCCGGCGTTGAGCACGATGTCGTTGATCGTCACGTACATGGCGTGCTCGACCAGCGGCGTCTTGATCTTGTAGGTGGAGCCGATCAGCACGTCCGGGCGCTCGACGCGCTCGTGCATCTGGATGACGTCGGCGAGCTTGTTCTCCACCGGGGCGGGCGCGCTGCTGGCCTGGGCCTCGCGGGCGCGATCCTCCGCACCGATCACGCTGTAGCCCTTGATTTTCTTCTCGATCTTGACGGCCATCGGCCCTGTCCCCGTGCTGCGTTGCTGTTGTCGGTAGTGGCGCGTCGCCCTGGGCGGCGCGTCGTGGAATCGGAAGGTGCCGGCGGCGGGCCGCCGGCACCGGTTGCTGCGTTACAGGCTGGCGCGGCTGTCGCCGCGGCTGCGGCCGTTCAGGCCGCGACCGGCCAGCGAGCCGCGCGCCGTGGCGCCGCGCGAGGCGGTGCCGGTGCTGCGGGTGGACGCGGCCGAACGGCTGCCCGCGCTCTTGCGCGCGCCGCCCTTCTTCGCCGCCGCGCCGCGCGAGGACGCGCCGGCCGAACGGCCCGACGCCTTCTTCGCGGTGGCGGTGCGGCCGCCCTTCTTGGCCGCCGAGCCGCGGCCCGTCGAACCGCCGCGGCCGCTCGAGCTGCCGCCGCGGCCCGAGGCCTTCTTGGCCGCCGAGCGCGTCGACTTCTTCGCCGCCGCCGTGCGACCGCCGGCCGACTTCTTCGACGCGGCCTTGCGCGCGCCGCCCTTCTTGGCGGCCGTCTTGCGCGTGGCGCCGGTCTTGGAGGCCGCCGTCTTGCGCGCGCCGCCCTTCTTCGCCGCGGTCTTGCGCGTGGCGCCCTTCTTGGCGGCTGCCTTGCGCGCGCCGGTGGCGCGGGTCTGCGCACCCTTGCGGGCGGCGGCCGAGCGGCGTGCGCTGGCGGCCGTCTCGCGCACGGCCTTGGTGGCGCGCGTGGCGGACTTCTTCACCGCCTTCTTCGCGGCGTTGACCTTGCGCGTCGTCGCGGCCTTCTTGCCGGCCGCCACGCGCGTGGTCGACTTGCGACCGCCCGCGGCCTTCTTCGTCGCGGTCTTCTTGCTGGTGGCGCTCTTGCGCGCGCCGGCCGACTTGGTGGCCGACGTCGAGCGCGAGCCCGCCGCCTTCTTGCTGGCGGTCTTGCGGCCGCCGGTGGACGTGCCGGTGCCGGCCGAGCGCGAGCCCGCCGCCTTCTTCGTCGCGCTCTTGCGGCCGCCGGCCGACTTGCCGGCGCTGCCCGTACGCGTCGCGCGGCTACGCGACGCGGTGGACTTGCGGGCGCCCGACGAGCGGGCTTCCTTGCGCGCGGCGGTGCTGGTGCGCGTCAGCGACTTCTTCGCGTTCTGCACCACGCGGCCGACCGCGTCGCCCGCGCTGCTCGCGGTGTCGACGACCTTCTCGACCACGGTGCTGGCGGTGCCGGCGATGGCGCTGCCGATGTTGCTCGCGGTTTCCGCCACGGTGCCCGCCGCATTGGAGAGCGTCGAGGTCACGCCGTTGCCACTTCCGTTTCCATTGCTCATTTGGAAAGCCCTCCTTAGGGGCACTGTTTTTCAAATCGGGATAACGGGTGTCGTTATCGCGCTCTGCTATACAGCCGCTGCGCACAACAGCGTGTGAAAACCACGCTTACTTCATCGGGGTTTTTGACGGGACGGATGCGTTGCTGACGCGGTGTCGGAACGCATCGCGGGTGCCGCGCGCCGGGTGCGTTGCCCGCGCGTCGGCGGTCGATCAGAACTTGCCGTAATAGCCTTCCTTCAGCGCATCGAAGAGGTTGGCGGCGGTATGCATCTCGCCGTCGTACTCGACCTCCTCGTTGCCCTTGACCTCGACCACCTGGCCGTCTTCCAGCTCGAAGCGGTAGGTGGTGTTCTCCAGGTCCTTCTCCTTGACCAGCACGCCCTGGAAGGCGGCCGGGTTGAAGCGGAACGTGGTGCAGCCCTTGAGGCCCTGCTTGTGGGCGTAGGTGTAGATGTCCTTGAAGTCCTCGTACGGGTAGTCGGTCGGGACGTTCGCGGTCTTGGAGATCGAGCTGTCCACCCACTTCTGCGCCGCGGCCTGCACGTCGACGTGCTCCTTCGGCGTGATGTCGTCGGCGGCGATGAAGTAGTCGGGCAGGGCGGCGGCCGGGTCGTCCGAGAACGGCATCGCGTCCGGGTTGACCAGCTCGCGGTAGGCCAGCAGCTCGAAGCTGTAGACGTCCACCTTTTCCTTCGACTTCTTGCCTTCGCGGATCACGTTGCGCGAGTAGTGGTGGGCGAAGCTCGGCTCGATGCCGTTGGAGGCGTTGTTGGCGAGGCTCAGCGAGATCGTGCCGGTGGGCGCGATCGAGCTGTGGTGGGTGAAGCGGCTGCCGACCTCGGCCAGTTCCTTCACCAGCTCCGGCGCCACGTCGGCCACGCGCTGCATGTAGCGCGAGTACCGGGCGTGCAGCACCTTGCCGGTGATCTTGGCGCCGACCTTCCAGCCGTCCTTCTTCATCTCCGGACGCTTGCGCAGCATCTCGGCGGTGACGGTGAACTCCTCGTCCATGATCGGCGCCGGGCCCTTCTCGCGGGCGAGCTCCAGGCCCATCTCCCAGCCGGCCACCGCCATCTCGCGGGCGATCTGCTCGGTGAACTCGCACGACTCCTTCGAGCCGTACTTCATGCGCAGCATGGTCACCGTGCTGCCGAGGCCGAGGAAGCCCATGCCGTGGCGGCGCTTGCGCATGATCTCGTTGCGCTGCTGCTCCAGCGGCAGGCCGTTCACCTCGACCACGTTGTCGAGCATGCGGGTGAACACGCGCACGACTTCGCGGTACTCGTCCCAGTCGAACGTGGCCTGGTCGGTGAACGCGTTGCGCACGAACTTGGTGAGGTTCACCGAGCCCAGCAGGCAGGCGCCGTACGGCGGCAGGGGCTGCTCGCCGCAGGGGTTGGTGGCGCGAATGGTCTCGCACCACCAGTTGTTGTTCATCTCGTTGACGCGGTCGATGAGGATGAAGCCCGGCTCGGCGTAGTCGTACGTCGAGACCATGATCATGTCCCACAGGTGCCGCGCGCGGATGTGGCCGTAGATCTTGCAGGCCACCAGCCCGTCGTCGCGCGTGACGTAGTTGCGGTGCGTCGGCCACTCGCGCCAGACCACCTGCTCCTCGTTGTCGAGGTCGAGGTCGCCCTGTTCCTTGACGTGCACCGGGAACACCAGCGGCCAGTCGCCGTCGGACTCGACCGCTTCCATGAAGCCGTCGGTGATCAGGAGCGAGAGGTTGAACTGGCGCAGGCGGCCGTCCTCGCGCTTGGCGCGGATGAAGTCGCGCACGTCGGGATGGCTGACGTCGAACGTGCCCATCTGCGCGCCGCGGCGGCCGCCGGCCGACGACACGGTGAAGCACATCTTGTCGTAGATATCCATGAAGGACATCGGGCCGGAGGTGTACGCGCCGGCGCCGGCGACGAACGCGCCGCGCGGACGCAGCGTGGAGAACTCGTAGCCGATGCCGCAGCCGGCCTTCAGCGTGAGGCCCGCCTCGTGCACCTTCTCGAGGATGCCGTCCATCGAGTCCTCGATGGTGCCGGAGACGGTGCAGTTGATCGTCGACGTCGCGGGCTTGTGCTCGAGCGCGCCGGCGTTGGAGGTGATGCGGCCGGCCGGGATCGCGCCGCGGCGTAGAGCCCACAGGAAGCGCTCGTTCCAGTACTTCTGCTTCTCGCCGGTCGGCTCGGCCTCGGCCAGGGCCTTGGCGACGCGCTGGTAGGTGGCGTCGATGTCGGCATCGACCGGCGCACCGGTCTTGGTCTTGAGCCGGTACTTCTTGTCCCAGATGTCCAGCGAGGCCGGCTGCAGCGGGATATCCCCGTTGCTCGGATTCTTGGCCATACCGACTACCTCCAGGCGCGCCGTGCTCATTCCTGCGTCATCTCCGGTCGAGGCCGCGCGGAGGCGGCCGGGGATTGGGGTGGCCAGCGCCGGGGCGAGGGCCGGAAAGGGGTGGTGTTCCACGGGGCGACAGTCCGTCGAAGCGGCCGTGAAACCACTCTCGGGGGCGTTGGGGACCATGGGCCGGAGCCTCCGCTCCGACGCCTGCTACCTCAACCTATTCCCCGTCGAGTCGTCGTGAACCACAAGATTTAGTGGCTCCCGGGTTTGTGAAGGTAAGGACCGGAGGCCGGGTCGTCAACGCCTTGACGGCGCCCCTTCGAGTGCCTCACGAGGCGTTTTCACGGCATCTTGATGCTGCGATGCCGCATGTCCGACGAACGGCGCGGGACTGGCGGCACGAGCGCGCGGTCCGTGCTGCACTTGAATCCGTTCAGCTGCGGCGCGACATCGTTGCCGCCGAGGTTCCGTTTCCGCTTTCGTCCGAGGATCGCGATGGCTTCCCCCCGCACCACGCTGCTCACCCTTTCGCTGGCCGCCGCCTTCGGCGGCTTCGCCGCCACCGCCGTGCGCGACGTGTTCGACCGCGATGCCGAGGCCGCGCCGGCGACCGCGCTCACCCTGCCCACGGCCGCGGCGCTGCCCGCCGCGGTCGGCGGCACGCCGATGCCGTCGCTGGCGCCGATGCTCGCGCGGGTCACCCCCGCGGTGGTGAGCGTGCATTCCAAGCAACGCGTGCGCGTGAGCCCGTTCGCCGATCCGTTCTTCCGCCAGCTCTTCCCCGACCTCACCCAGGAACGCATCAACGAGTCGCTCGGCTCGGGCGTGATCGTCGACGCGCAGCGCGGGCTGATCCTCACCAACCACCACGTCATCGAAGGCGCCGACCAGGTGAGCGTGACGCTCGCCGACGGCCGTACGCTGGCCGCCGAGTTCATCGGCAGCGATCCGGATACCGACATCGCGGTGATGCGCATCAAGGCCGACAAGCTGCAGGCGCTCGCGCTCGCCAATTCCGACGGCCTGCGCGTGGGCGACTTCGTGGTGGCGGTGGGCAATCCGTTCGGCATCGGCCAGACGGTGACCAGCGGCATCGTCTCGGCGGTGGGCCGCAGCGGCCTGCCGGGGCTGGGCTACCAGAACTTCATCCAGACCGATGCGTCGATCAATCCGGGCAACTCGGGCGGCGCGCTCGTCAACATCAACGGCGAGCTGGTCGGCATCAATACCGCGAGCTTCAATCCGCGCGGCTCGATGGCCGGCAACATCGGCCTGGGCTTCGCGATCCCCGCCAACCTCGCGCGCGGCATCGCCGAGCAGCTGGTCAACAACAAGGGCGTGGTTCGCCGCGGCACCTTCGGCGTGGAGACGCAGGACCTCGACGAGCGCCTGGCGCGCGCGCTGGGCATCAGCGCCGACGGCGGCGCGGTGGTCACGCGCGCGTTCGCGGGCTCGGCGGCGGCGCAGGCGGGCCTGCGCGCGGGCGACGTCATCACCGCGGCGAACGGCCAACGCATCAACGGTCGCGACGCGCTGCGCAACTTCGAAGGCCTGCAGAGCCTGGACAGCCGCGTGACCCTCGACGTACTGCGCGACGGTAAGCCGCTGCGCGTGCAGCTGGGCCTCAAGGAACAGCCGCGCTCGATCGCGGGCGCCGACGTCGATCCGCGCCTGGCCGGCGCGACGTTCGCCGAACTGCCCGCCAGCCTGCGCAACGCGGGGCTGTCGGGCGTACTGGTGGAATCGGTCGCGCGCGGCTCGCGCGCGGCGCAGAATCGCCTGCAGCCCGGCGACGTGATCCTCGCGTCCAATGCCGGCGCGTTCTCGGATCTCGCGTCCTTCCGCGCCGGCTTCACGCAGCAACCGGCAGATTTGATCTTCCGCATCATGCGCGGCAATCAGCAGGGCGTCTTGCCCGTGCGCTGAGCCGCGATCCCCCGAGCCCAGGAGAGAGCGTTCATGGCCACCAACAACCGCAACGGTTCGTCGTCCGCCGACGTCGCCACCACGGGCGATTTCCGCTCGAACATCGGCGAGGCCGGCAGCAGCCTCAAGCAGGCCGCGGTCGATACCAGCGAAGCGCTGCGCAACGCGGCCGTCGCCGCGGGCGAGGAACTGCGCGTGGGCAAGGCCAACGTCAAGGCCGACCTCGCCGACACCGCGCTCGCCGGCATCGCCGCGGCGGAAACCGCGGGCGGCGCCGCGCGCGAACAGGTCGACGCGCTGATGGACAAGGGCCGCGACCTCGTCGACAGCGCCGCGGAGCTGATCCGCGAGCGTCCGCTGGCGAGCTTCGGCGTCGCCTTCGCGGCGGGCTGGCTGATCGCGAAGCTGGCGCGCGGCGGCGGCGACCGCTGAGTCGGTCGTGACCGGCGCGGGGAGCGCGAACGGCAGCACGGGGAGCCCGGGTTCCGAAGGCCCGGGTTCGTCGCGCGCGAACGCGCCCGACCTGGAGGAAGCGCTGCGGCAGGTGATGGCCGCGGGACGCTCCAGCCTCGGCGCCGCGTCCGACGCTTCCAAGGCCTTCCGCAGCCTGCTCGCGGCCGACATCTCGCTCGCGCGCAGCGCGCTGGGGCGCACGCTGGCCTTCGTCGGCCTCGCCATCGCCTTCGGCGCCAGCGCTTGGCTGCTGCTGATGGCCACGGCGGTGGTGTTCCTCTATGCCGTCGCGGGCCTGACCTGGATGAGCGCGATGCTGATCTGCTCCGCCCTGAGCCTGGTGGTCTGCGGGCTCTCGGCCTGGGCGGCGATGCGCTATTTCGAGCACACCCGGCTCAAGGCCTCGCGTCGCCAGCTGGCGCGACTGGGTATCGGCGAGCTCGCCGATTTCACCCCGCCGCCGGGCTCCGCCGCGCCGGCGAAGTCGGTCGAGGACACGAAGCTGCAGACCGCGTCGGGCGAACCCGTCAAGGACAGCGTCGGCGTGCCGGTCACGCCTCCGTAGCCATGGCCACCTCGTTCAAGCAACTGATGCGGAAGGTCGAGCAGGCCGAGGCCACGCTCGAGGCGCGCGAGCGTCTGGTCGCCGCCGACTGGCGCCAGCTCAAGGCGTCGTGGAAGGACGGCTGGACGCCCGGGCGCATCGTGCTCGCGGGCGTGGTGGCCGGCTTCATCGTCGGCCGCGTCGAGCCGGTCAAGGCCGTCGCCAAGGGCGGCACCATCATGCAGATGATCACCGCGCTGTCCGGCCTCGTCGCCAGCGCGAGTACCGAGCAGGCGGCGACGCGCGTGGAAAGCGCCGCGGCCGACGTCGGCGATGCCGCACAGGCCACCCCGGCGGTGGCGCCGGTCGACCCGGCCTGAGGATCGAATGACCAGCACCACGCCGCAGCACACGCTCGTCCCCGCCACCGACGGCATCGTCGAGGCGTCCGCGACCGATCCCGCGACCGCGCACCCGGGCCGCCCGCGCGCACCGACCGCCGTGGTGGTGCTCGCGGTGATCGCCACCGGCTTCACCCTGTGGGCCGCGCAGGGCCTGATCCTGCCGGTGCTGCTGGCGATGTTCTTCGCGCTGGTCGGCAACCCGATCATCCGCGTGCTGAAGCGCATCTACGTGCCGCGCTTTCTCAGTGCGCTGCTGGTGATCACGCTGGGCTTCGCCGGCACCGTGCTGCTGGTCGAGCAGCTCGTGCAGCCGGCCACCGAATGGATCCGCGAGGCGCCGCGCGGCGTGCGCTCGCTGGCGCCCAAGCTGCGCGAGATGGTGCGCCCCGTGCACGAGGCGAACCAGGCCGCCCAGCGCCTGGCCAGCGCCGCCGCGGCGGGCACGGGCAGTGACACGCGCGTGCAGGTGGTACGCACCGAGACCAACGACCCGCTGCGCTGGCTGATGGGCACGCCGAAGCTGCTCAGCTCGATCCTCGCGGTCGTGCTGCTCACGTTCTTCTTCATGGTCTACGGCGAGAACCTGCAACGGCATGCGCTCGCGCTGTTGCCCACGCGGCAGCAGCAGAAGATCACCGTCGACATCCTGACCTCGATCGAGCGCGAGATCTCGCGCTACGTGCTCACCATAAGCGTGATCAACGCGGTGGTCGGCGTGGTGATCGCGGTGCTGCTCAACGCCATCGGCGTGCCGTCGCAGGAGGCGCTGCTGTGGGGCACGATGGCGATGCTGCTGAACTTCGCGCCCTACGTCGGCCCGCTGATCGGCATGCTGACGCTGCTGCTGATGGGCTTCCTGCGCTTCGAGGACTGGATGGCGCTCGCGCCCGCTGGCATCTACCTGCTCGTGCACACGCTGGAAGGGCAGTTGCTCACGCCGATCGTGCTCGGCCGCAGCATGCGCCTGTCGCCGCTGATCCTGATCCTGTCGCTGATGGTGTTCGGCTGGCTGTGGAGCATGATCGGCCTGCTGCTCGCGGTGCCGCTGCTGGTCTGCGTGAAGCTGGTGCTCTCGCGGATCGACGGCATGGATGGCTGGGCGCGGTTGCTGGAATAAGTCAGCGCGCGAACGGCGACGGGCCGTATAGCCGCGTGAGGTGGTCGGCGACCGCGGGATACGCGCGGCGCAGCACGTCCGGCGCGCTGAAGTGGTATTCGCTCGCCACCGCGAAGAATTCGTCCGGCGCCTCGGCCGCGTACTCGTCGATGTCGACGCGCCGACCGCGGTCGAGCCGCGCGCTCAGGTCGTCGAACGCGGCCTGGAAATCGCGCACCCACGCGGCGTGGCGGTCGCCGGGCAATGGCGGCGTGCCGTCGAGCTCGCCGTCGAGCGCGTCGATCTTGTGCGCGATCTCGTGCACGGCCACGCAGAAACCGTCGTTCGGCGCGTCGCAGTCGGCCTGCACGTCGGCCCAGGACAGGATGAGCGGGCCGGCTTCCCAGGCCTCGCCGATCAGGTCGTCCTCCCACTCGTGCAGCACGCCCGTGGCATCGACGTGGGTGCGGTTCACGCGGAACGCGTCGGGATAGACGATCAGCTGCGACCAGCCGCGCAGCGCGCCGACGCCGAGCTCCAGCACCGGCAGGCAGCACAGCGCGGCGAGCAGGGCGCGGTCGCCGTCGCCGAGTTCGAGGTCGGCCACCGGCGTGATCGTGCGGTTGCGCAGGAACCACGCGGCGAGGCGCGAGAGGCGCGCGCGGCGGGCTTCGTCGAGCGCGGCGATCCACGGCGCATGCGCGAGGACATGCGCCTCGAGCGCGGGATCGAGCGGAGCGTCAGGGGTATCAGGCCGCGCGAGGCGGCGGAGCCAGCCGAGCAAGCGGCGTCAGCGGAACATGCCGGGCAGGAAGCTGTGCCAGCGCGTGCGCGAATCGGTATTGGCGTCGCTGTGCACGCTCGGGCGCACGCGCGGGGTCGCGTCGCGCGACGGCACCTGCGCCGCCTTGCGGGCCTCGGCCTTCGGCGCGGGCGCCGTCTCCGCCACGTCCGCCGCCACGCTGCCACCGCCGCCGTTGGCGCTGCTCAGCTGCACCTCGCGCCCGAAGGCGTCGGCGCAGGCCAGAAGCATCAGCAGGCACAGGCAGGTACGGTGCATGGCAGGTCCCGGTCCCGGGCGGTTTCCCGGAGCCCCGCGAGCATAGCGCGAAAAGACGGCGTGACGGCGCCGGGCGTCGGCACCTCCCGGGCCGGGCGCGGGCGGCCTTCATAATCCCCGCATGAGCTCCGTTTCCGATGCCCGCCCCGGGCGCCCGATCGACGACCGCGCGCTGCTGCAGGCGCTCGCCGCCGGCCCGGTGTCCGGCGATGCCCTGGCCCGCGCCGCCGGGCTGACACGCGCCGCGGTCTGGAAGCGCATCGAGGGGCTGCGCGAGGCGGGGGTGCCCGTCGAGGCCGCCGCCGGCAAGGGCTATCGGCTGGCGATGCCGCTGGACCTGCTGGACTCCGCGGCGATCCGCGCCGCGCTGCCGCCGGCCGTCGCCGCACGGCTGGCGCAGCTCGACGTGGCCTGGTCGATCGAATCCACCAATACCGCGCTGCTGCGCGAGCCGGCCCCGGCGCAGGGCGCGCGCGTGCTGTTCGCGGAACGCCAGACCGGCGGGCGCGGCCGGCGCGGGCGCAGCTGGCAGTCGCCACTGGGCGCGAGCCTGCTGCTCTCGGTGTCGCGCAGCTTCGACGGCGGCCTCGCGCGGCTGGGCGGGCTCAGCCTGGTCGCCGGCATCGCGGTCGCGGAAGCGCTGCGCGCGTCGGGCTTCGATGCGGTCGGGCTGAAGTGGCCCAACGACGTGGTGATCGAGGCCGATGGCGGGCTTCGCAAGCTCGGCGGCCTGCTGGTCGAGGGCGGCGGCGAGCACGCGGGGCCGGTGCGCGCCGTGGTCGGCATCGGCCTCAACGTACGGCTGCCCGCCTCGACCGCCGCCTCGATCGACCAGCCCTGGACCGACCTGTCGCGACTGGGCGACACGCCCACGCGCAGCACGCTGGCGGCGACGCTGCTCGCGAACCTGCTGCCCGCGCTGGATGCCTTCGACCGCGATGGCTTCGCGCCTTTCGCGCTGCGCTGGAGCGCGGTGGACGTGCTGCACGGCCGCGATGTCACCTTGCATCTGCACGACCGCACCGAGACTGCGCAGGTGCTCGGCCTCGCCGACGACGGCGCACTGCGCGTGCGCACCGCCGATGGCGAGCGCACCGTGCATGCGGGCGAAGTCAGCCTGAGGACCGCCGCATGAACGCCTGGTTGTTCGATCTCGGCAATACGCGACTCAAGTGCGCACCGCTGGTGGGTGGCGCGCCGGGCGAAGTGCACGCGCTGGCGCACGGGGAGGGCGAACTCGCCGCGGCACTCGATGCGGTGCTGCCGCCGGATTTCGACGTCGCCTACGTGTCGAGCGTCGCCGGCGAAACCCTGCGCGTGGCGCTGCTCGACGCGCTGACGCGGCGCTGCCGGCGGATCGAACTCGCACGCACGCAGGCCGCGTTCCTCGACCTGCGCATCGCCTACGCGCAGCCGACGCGGCTCGGCGTCGACCGCTTCCTCGCGATGCTCGGCGCGCGTGCGCGCGGACGCGAGGCGCTGCTCGTCTGCGGCGTCGGCACCGCGCTCACGCTGGATCTCGTCGACGCCGACGGCCTGCATCGCGGCGGCCGCATCGCGCCTTCGCCGCGGCTCATGCGCGAGGCGCTGCACGCGCGCGCGCCGCAGTTGCCGGTCGACGGCGGCGTCTGGAACGACTGGGCGACCGACACCGCCGACGCGCTCGCGTCCGGCTGCCTCGGCGCGTCGCTCGCACTGCTGCACGAGGCGCAGGCGTCGGCGACGACGCTGCTCGGCGCATCGCCGCGACTGCTCGTGCATGGCGGCGGCGCGGGGCCACTGCTCGAACGCCTCCCCGGCGCCGTGCATCGCCCGTCGCTGGTGCTCGACGGCCTCGCGCGCTGGGCGACCGCGTAGTGACCGCGATCACGCGGCACGCGCACGCCGCGTCGCAGGTGCTGGCTAGAATCGACGCATGTTGATGCGGGCCTCGCTGGTGCTGTTGCTGGTGCTCAACGCGGGCGTGGCCGCGTGGTGGGCGACGCACGTGCCCGCGGCGGCGGTGGATGCACCCGCGATGCCGGCCGACGTGCCCCTGTTGCAGCTCGCCGATGCGCCGCGTGGTGCGGCAGCCGCGCCCGCGCCCGTGCTGCCCGGCGATGGGCTGCGCTGCTACCGCTACGGCCCGTTCGGCAATCCCGCCGCGTTCGATGCGGCGCGGCGCGCGATCGTCGCGCAGGTCGCGTGGACCGCCACTGCCGAGCAGGTCGCCGGCACGCCGCGCGCCTGGCGCGTGATGCTGCCGCAGCCCGATCGTGCCACCGCGACCGCCACCGCCGCGCGTATCGGCGCCGCGGGCTTCAGCGACTACCTCGTGCTGCCCGAAACCGGTGACGATCCGAATGCGATCGCGCTCGGGCGCTACCGCAGCGAAGCCGCCGCGCGCGAGCGTGCCGCGCGCCTCGCGCAGGCGGGCTTTCCCGCGCGCGCCGAGCCGGTGGGCGGTCGCGTCGTGCAATGGCTGGACGTGGCCGCCACGCCCGCCTTCGAGCCGCGCTCGGCGACGCTGGGCCTCACCGGCGCACCCATCGACTGCGCCGGCGTGCCGCGGGACGGGCGCTACACTATCCCCGGGCCGGCTTAGCTCAGTCGGTAGAGCAACTGATTTGTAATCAGTAGGTCGTCGGTTCGATTCCGACAGCCGGCACCACGGCCCGCCCGCGTCTTCCACCCCTTCATCGCGTCCCGCGCGCTGCGGTACTGTGGCCCGACGGCCCACGGTGGGGATGGGATGTTCGGAGCGACACGCATCGGCGGACGGGCAGGCACCGGCGCGCGCGAACAGTGCGTGCAGCTGCTCGTCTGGACCGGCATGTTCGTCGCGTCCGCGCTGGCGACGCTGGGGCTGGCGGAGCTGAGCAACGGCTCGGCGTCGGTCTGGATCGCCAACGCCTTGATCGTCGGGCATGCGATCCGCCACCCGCGCGCGCCGCTCGCGCCGCTTCTGGGCGCGGTCTTCCTCGGCACGCTGCTGGCATCGATCGGTCGGGGCACGCTGTCCGGCGCGTTGCTGTCGGGCGTGGCCAACGTCGTCGAGGTGGCGATCGTCTGCGTGGTGTTCGGGCGACTGCACCTGCGCGGCGACGATGCGCCCGACGTGCGCCGCATGCTCGCCGGCCTGGTGGTCGCGGTGGTGATCGCGCCGGCCGTCAGCGCGGCCATCGGCGCGACGATTCCCGGCGCGATGGGACGTGGCGACATCGTCCTGCGCTGGTTCCTCGCCGACGCGTTCGGCATGTTCGTGGTGCTGCCGCTGGCTTGGGCCTATACGCCGCGCGGCGCACAGGCATTGCTGCGCGGACGGCACGGCGCGGAGTTCGCGGCCGGCGCGCTCGTCGCGACGGCGGTCGCCGTGGTCGGCATCACCCAGCTGCGCCATCCGTATGCGCTGCTGCCGTTGCCGTTGCTGCTGGTCGCGCTGCGAAGTGGCGTACTGGCGACCGCCGCCTGCAATGCGCTGGTGGTCGCGACGGTGGTGACGCTCACGGCGCTGCAGCACAACGGCCTGCTTCCGCCGGCGCAGGGCATCGCCGACGTCGGACTGCGCCATACGTGGTTCCTGGCCTGCCTGGTCGCGCTCGGGCCGTTGGTCGTCGCGGTGCTGACGCGCGATCGCGATCGCGATCGACGTGAATCGGCCGAGGTCGCCGAGCGCCTGCAGGTGATCGCCGACAACCTGCCGGCCTTCGTCGCCGAGTTCGGGCCGGACCTGCGCTACCGCTTCGTCAACCACAAGTACTTCACCTGGCTGGGGCTGGCGGCGGACGCGGTAATCGGGCGCACGCCCGCCGAGGTGCTGGGCGAGGACGCCGCGCAACGGCTGCTGCCCTTCATGCAGCGCGCGCTGGAGGGCCAGCCGCAGCGTTTCGAGTTCCAGCTCGACGAGCGCCGGCTCGACGTGTTCTACGAGCCGCTGCCGCAGTCCGGCGGCTTCATCCTGATGGCGCACGACATCACCTGGCGCTACCAGGCCGAGCGCCGTTTCCGGCTGATGATCGAGGCCGCGCCCGATGCGGTGGTGCTGCTGGACCCCGACTCGCGCCGCATCCTGCTGGTGAACCACCAGGCCGAACGCCTGTTCGGGCTGGCGCGCGAAGCGCTGCTGGGCCAGCCGATCGCACGCTTCATCGAGGGCATCGAACGCATGGACGGCCCGGCGCTGCGCGACTATCTCGACGCGCGTCGCGAACACGCGCAGGGCGAGGTGCTCGAGTTCGATGCGGTGCAGTCGGGCGGCTCGCGCTGCCCTGTCGAGGTGCTGCTGAGCGAGCTGAACGCCGGCGAGGAAACGCAGCTCGTCGCATCGATCCGCGACGTGTCCGCGCGCCGCCGCACCGAGCAGGCGCTGCAGGAGGAGCGCGAGCGTGCGCAGGTCACGCTGGATTCGATCGGCGACGCGGTGATCACCTGCGATACGACGCGGCGCGTAACCTCGCTCAACCCGGTCGCCGAAGCGATGACCGGCCTGCCCTGCGGCGCGGCACTCGGCCGGCCGCTCGCCGAGGTGGTGCGCCTGCATCACGCCGATGCCACGGCCAGCGGCGCGCGCGCCGGTGCCGCGCTGCTGCATCGCCACGACGGCAGCGAGCTGCACGTGGAATACGCGCACTCGCCGATCACCGACGGCAAGGGCCGCGTGGTAGGCGGCGTGACGGTACTGCGCGACGTCAGCGAGGTGCGCGCGATGGCCGAGCGCATGTCGCACCTCGCGCAGCACGACTACCTCACCGGCCTGCCCAACCGCGTGCTGCTGCAGGACCGCCTGTCGCAGGCGCTGCACCAGGTCGGCCACGGCGCGCGCGGCGCGGTGCTGTTCGTCGACCTCGACCACTTCAAGACCATCAACGACTCCCTGGGCCATCCGGTGGGCGATCGCGTGCTGCAGGAGATCGCGCAGCGGCTCGCGGGCGTGGTGTCGGAGGACGACACCGTGAGCCGGCAGGGCGGCGACGAGTTCGTGCTGCTGCTCACGCGGCTGTCGGGCCCGAGCGATGCCGCGCGCATCGCGGAAGCGCTGATCGCCGCGATCGAGGCGCCGCTGGAGATCGAGGACCGCGTGCTGCACGTGTCGGCCAGCGTGGGCATCGCGCTGTTCCCCGAGGACGGGCAGGACATGCGCATGCTCACCAAGCAGGCCGATACCGCGCTCTACCACGCCAAGCAGTCCGGCCGCGCGCGCTACAGCTACTTCACCGCGGTGATGAGCGAACGCGCCGACCAGCGCCTGCGGCTGGAAGGCGAACTGCGCGCGGCGGTGGCCGACGGCGGCCTGTTCCTCGTCTACCAGCCCAAGATGCGCCTGCCCGGGCGCGAGCTTTCCGGCATGGAGGCCCTGGTGCGCTGGCGCCATGCCGACGGCCACGTGGTGCCGCCGTCGGACTTCATTCCCGTCGCCGAGGAAACCGGGCTGGTGCTCGCCATCGACGAATGGGTGCTGCGCGAGGCCTGCCGGCAGAACCGCGCGTGGATCGACGCCGGCCTGCCGTCGGTGCCGGTGGCGGTGAACCTCTCGCTCGCGCGCTTCGACCCCGAGCGCATCGTCGGCGGCATCGCGCGTGCGCTGTCGGACACCGGGCTCGCGCCGTGGCTGCTGGAGGTCGAGCTGACCGAAAGCCAGATGCTCGGCCACAGCGAACGGGCCACGCAGCTGATCGAGGGCATCCGTCGGCTCGGCGTGCGCGTGTCGGTGGACGATTTCGGCACCGGTTATTCGAGCCTCGGCTACCTCACGCGGCACCGCTTCGATGCGATCAAGATCGACCGCTCGTTCGTGCACGGCCTGCCGCATGCCACCGGCCAACGCGCGGTGGTGCAGGCCATCCTCGGCATGGCGCAGGCGCTGGACTACCGCGTGGTCGGCGAGGGCGTGGAGACCGAGGAGCAGGCCACCGCGCTGCTCGAGCTCGGCTGCCACGAGATGCAGGGCTACCTGCTCGGACGGCCGCTGCCGGCGTCGGAGATGGAGCGGCTGCTTCGCACGATGAAGAGCTGACGCCCTTGCCCCGCGCCTCACGCCGCGCGCGCGAGGCTGCCGTGTCCCGAAACACCAGGAGCACGACATGGCACGCAACTTCCCCGGCGGCGCACCCGTGAGCGGCATCGAAGGCCAGGGCGATCTCGACCCGGCTACCCGCGGTGCCGATCGCGTCGACAGCAGGATCGCGGACCGACAGGCGCTGGAAGGCCGCGAGGACGACGACCTCGCCGCCGGCAGCGAGGGCGAGGCCTGGCTGGAGGGCGCACGCAGCACGCCCCCCGCCGCCGACGTGCGCAGCGATGACCAGGGCACGCCGAACGGCGAGCCCACCTGAGTCCGCGCCGGCCGGTCGATACAATCGACCGACCGGCCGGGCCTGCTGGGGCGGGGTTGTCGCGGCGCCCGGTCGCGGAGACGCGCCATGTCCCGTCACTACTCCCCCGTCACCCTCATCGGGGCGCCGACCGATGTCGGCGCCGGCCACCGCGGCGCGCGCCTCGGGCCGGAAGCCCTGCGCATCGCCGGCCTCGGCGAGGCCCTGATGGCCCGTGGCCTGCAGGTGCTCGACCGCGGCAACCTCGAAGGCCCGCGCAATCCTTGGCTCGATGCCGTCGACGGCTATCGCCACATCACCGAAGTCACCGAGTGGAACCGCCTGGTGATGGAGGCCGTCTACGGCGAGCTCCGCGACGGCCGCATGCCGATCCTGCTCGGCGGCGACCACTGCCTCGGGCTTGGTTCGATCACCGGCGTCGCGCGCTGGTGCCGCGAGGCCGGCAAGAAGCTGCGCGTGGTCTGGCTCGATGCGCATGCCGACTTCAACACGAGCGAAGTCACGCCGTCCGGCAACATCCACGGCATGCCCGTGGCCTGCCTGTGCGGCCTCGGCCCCGAGCCGCTCACGCATCTCTCCGGCGTGTCGCCCGCGGTGCGCCCCGAGGACATCCGCCAGATCGGCATTCGGTCGGTGGACGAGGGCGAGCGCCGCCTGCTCAAGCAGTACGGCATCGACGTCTACGACATGCGCTACATCGACGAGGTCGGCATGCGCGCGGCGGTGGAGGAAGCGCTCGACGGCCTCGACGAGGACACGCACCTGCACGTGAGCTTCGACGTCGACTTCCTCGATCCGTCGATCGCGCCCGGCGTGGGCACCACGGTGCTCGGCGGCCCGACCTACCGCGAGGCCTCGCTGGTGATGGAGATGCTCTGCGATACCGGCCGCCTCGGCTCGCTGGACATCATGGAGCTCAATCCGCTGATCGACGACCACAACCGCACCGCGATCCTCGCGGTCGACCTGGTGGAAAGCCTGTTCGGCAAATCGACGCTGCTGCGCGACTGAGCGGCCGCGGCTTTAGCGACATCGGAATGGGGAATGCGGCGTCGATCGTGAAGATGCCGCCGCGAGTGCAACGCCTCGCCGCGGGAATGAACGCCGCGTGAGGCGCGCGAGCGACAGTGCACGCGCGTTTCACGGCGGCCGTCGTGTCATCGCCGCACGGATTCCCACTGCCGCGCCGCGGCGTCCCCCAGGAGATGACACCATGAAGCGCCTGATCGTTCTGATGATGCTCGCCATGTTCTCGATGAGCACCCTCACCGCCTGCAACACGATGGCGGGCGTGGGCAAGGATGTTTCGAAGGCCGGCGAAAAGGTCGAAGACAAGGCCGAGGACTGCAAGGACGGCAAGTGCTAATCCACGCAGGATTCGCATGACGAGAGGGCCGGAGCGATCCGGCCCTTTCTCTTTGCGCCGCCGGTGGCGCGCTGCAAGCGACGCAAGTGCGACGCTGGGTCCGGCGGGTGGCGCGAACGCGCGCGGTAAACTGGCGATCCGCCCGTTTTTCCGCATCGAAATGACCCGCACCCGCGTCCTCACCGGCATCACCACCTCGGGCACGCCGCACCTGGGCAACTACGCCGGCGCGATCCGCCCGGCGCTGGAGGCCAGCCGCGACCCGTCGGTGGAGAGCTTCTACTTCCTCGCCGACTACCACGCGCTGATCAAGTGCCAGGAACCGGCGCGCGTGCAGCGCTCCACGCTGGAGATCGCCGCGAGCTGGCTGGCCGCGGGTCTGGATCCGTCGAAGGTGTGGTTCTACCGCCAGAGCGACATCCCGGAGATTCCGGAACTCACCTGGCTGCTCACCTGCGTCGCCGGCAAGGGCATCCTCAACCGCGCGCATGCCTACAAGGCGGCGGTCGACCGCAACCGCGAGGCCGGCGAGGACGACGATGCGGGCGTGAGCGCCGGTTTGTTCATGTATCCGGTGCTGATGGCCGCGGACATCCTGATCTTCAACGCCGACAAGGTGCCGGTCGGTCGCGACCAGATCCAGCACATCGAGATGGCGCGCGATTTCGGCCAGCGCTTCAACCATCTCTACGGCGAGCACTTCACGCTGCCGGAAGTGACCATCGCCGAGAATGTGGCGACGCTGCCGGGCCTGGACGGCCGCAAGATGTCCAAGAGCTACGACAACGTGATCCCGTTGTTCGCGCCGCGCGAGCAGCTGAAGAAGCTGATCTATTCGATCGTCACCGACTCGCGCGCGCTGGGCGAGCCGAAGGATGCCGATGCATCCAACGTGTTCCAGCTCTACCAGGCGTTCTCGACGCCCGAACAGGCCGCGTCGATGCGTGCCGCGTTCGAGGCGGGCATCGGCTGGGGCGAGGCCAAGCAGGCACTGTTCGAGCGCATCGACGCCGAGATCTCGCCGATGCGCGAGAAGTACGAAGCGCTGATCGCGAAGCCCGCCGAGATCGAGGCGATCCTGCGCGACGGCGCTGCGCGCCTGCGCGCGACTTATGCGACGCCGCTTCTGGCCACGCTGCGCGAAGCCGTGGGCCTGCGCGACCTGTCGAAGGCGAGCGTCGCCGCGACGAAGGTCGAGGAAAGGCCCGCACCTGCGATGTTCAAGCAGTACCGCGAGGCGGACGGCCGCTTCTACTTCAAGCTGGTGCAGGGCGATCGCGTGCTGCTGCAGAGCGCGGGCTTCGATGCCCCGCGCGATGCGGGCCAGCGCGTGGCCGCGCTCAAGCAGGCCGGACGGCTCGACGACGAGTCGTTGCTCGCCGACGGCGTGTCGCGCGAGGACGTCGATGCCGCGCTCGCGGCGATGGCGGAGGCCGCGGCATGAACCAGCAGGTCCAGCTGCACCTCGCGCTCATCCTGTTCCTGCCGTGGTTCGCGATCCTCGGCAGCCTGTTCTGGTTCTATCCGCGCCAGCCGCGCACGCGTGCGCGACGCGTGTTCGATGTCACGTCGCTGGTCGTCGCAGTCGTGGCGTTCGTGATCGCGATGCGCATCGGCTACGTCATCGCCGAGCCCACCGGCACGGCCGGCAACATCTGGCGCCAGGTGGTGGCGACCGCGGGCGGCTATGCGGCCTTCCTCGGCGTCATGACCGTCGCCTGGTTCCTGCGCCGCCGCTGGCTGCGCCGCCTGCTGCCGAATTGAACCGCCTTTAAACCCGTCGGCCCGGCGGGGCATCGATGAAGGACCGCGACGCTTCCGTCGCGGCTTCCATCGATGGATCCCGACATGGCCGACCGTCTCCTGCGCTCCGCGCTCGCCACTGCGCTGCTGCTCGCCTGCACCTCCCTCCACGCGCAGGAACCGGCGGCCGCGCCGGTGGCGGCACGCAGTTACCCGGCGGCCGATTTCGCGCGCTACTCGCCCAACAACGCCTACGACATGCTGCGGCAGGTGCCCGGCTTCGTGATCCGCGAAGCCGAGCAGGAACGCGGCCTCGGCGAGGCCACCGGCAACGTGGTCATCAACGGCCGGCGCATCTCGGGCAAGTCCAACGACGTGCTGACCGAGCTCACGCGCGTGCCGGCCGCCAACGTGGTGCGCATCGACATCGTCGAGGGCGCGACGCTCGACATTCCGGGCCTGTCCGGACAGGTCGCCAACGTGGTGACCCGGGCGGGCGGCATCAGCGGGCAGTGGTCGTGGAAGCCGGACGTGCGCAAGTACTACACGCGCCCGCAGATCACCCGCGGCGACGTCTCGGTGAGCGGCTCCAGCGGCGGCCTGCAGTACACGGTCGGCCTGCGCAACGACGCCAACCACAGCGGCGCCGGCGGCGGCACGCGCATCTACAACGCCGACGGCACGCTGCGCGACACGCGCGACGACGCGTGGACCGGGGAGATGGACCGGCCCAAGCTCAGCACGCAGCTCACGTACACCGCCGCCGACGGCGACGTCGCCAACCTCAATGCGTCGGTGCAGAAGGAGTTCTACCACTACCGCGAGGACGGCTTCCGCAGCGGACCGGGCCTGCCCGATCGCGAGCGCAAGGTCCGCGAGCACGAGGGCGGGCATACCTGGGAAGTCGGCGGCGACTACGAGTTCGGCGTCGGCATCGGCAGGCTCAAGCTGATCGGCCTCGATCGCTATGCGCATACGCCGTACTCGCAGACCGTGACCACGCGCTACCTCGACGGCTCATCGCCCGACAGCGGCAGCCGCTACGCGCGCGACAGCGAGGAAAAGGAGCAGATCGCGCGCGCCGAATACCGCTGGAAGACCGGCGCCAGCGACTGGCGCATTTCCGCCGAAGGTGCGTTCAACCGGCTCGACAGCACCACGCTGATCGCCGAGCTCGATCCGAGCGGCGTCTTCGTCGACGTGCCGCTGCCCGGCGCGAACGCGCGCGTGCAGGAGGACCGCTACGAACTGATCGGCAGCTGGGGCCATCCGCTCGGTGAGAAGGCCAAGCTGCAGCTCTCCGCCGGCGCCGAGCATTCCACGTTGGCGCAGGTCGGCGGCGGCGGGCTCACACGCGAATTCCTCAGGCCCAAGGGCACGCTGTCGGTGGCGTGGAAGCCGACCAGCACGCTCGACGTCAACGTGAAGCTGCAGCGCCGCGTCGGCCAGCTCAACTTCTACGACTTCCTCGCCTCGGTGAACCTCAACGACGACCGCGAGAACGCCGGCAACCCCGATCTCGTGCCGCAGCAGAGCTGGGACTTCGAGGTCGAGGCGACCAAGAACTTCGGCGCCTACGGCACCAGCACGCTGCGCCTGTACGACCATCGCATCGACGACCTGATCGACATCATCCCGATCGGTGCCGATGGCGAGAGCCTGGGCAACATCGACAGCGCGCGCGAATACGGCGTCGAGTGGAAGGGCACGTGGAAGCTCGAGCCGTTCGGCTGGCGCGGCGCGAAGGTCGACACGCGCTGGTGGCTGCAGCAGAGCGAAGTGCGCGACCCGCTCACCGGCGTGGAGCGTCGCATCAGCGGCAGCCTGATCCACTTCTGGCAGGTGAAGCTTCGCCACGACGTGCCGGGCACCTCGTGGGCCTGGGGCTTCGACATCAACCACGAGCTCGACGCGCGCGACGTGCGCCTGACCGAGATCGGCTACACCTGGGAAGGCCCGCGCTGGGGCGAGCTGTTCATCGAGCGCAAGGACTTCCACGGCCTCACGCTGCGCGCCGCGGTGGCCAATGCGCTCGACGCCGGCAGCTATCGCGACCGCTACGTCCACCTCGGGCGTCGCACCGATCCGCTGGACTACCACGAGGTGCGCGACCGCCGCATCGGGCCGATCTTCGCGTTCCAGGTGGCCGGCAAGTTCTGATCGGACAGCGTGTCCCGCCGGCACGGGTCGACCCCGCCGCCGCGCGCCGGGACAATGCCGGCATGCACGGCTTCTTCGTCACCGGCACCGACACCGGCGTGGGCAAGACCCGCATCGCCACCGCATTCGCGCATGCGCTCGGCCTGCGCGGCCTGCGTGTTCAGGTTCGCAAGCCGGTCGAGTCCGGCGTCGACGCGCGCACCGGCCCGGCCGACGCGCAGGCGCTGCGCGAGGCCGCGGGCGCGCACGAGGCGATCGACACGGTCTGCGCGCTGACGCTGCGCGCGGCGCTCTCGCCCGAGCGCGCGGCGGCGCTGGAAGGCGTCGAACTCCCGCTGTCGCGGCTCGTCGAAGCGGCGCGGCGCGATGTCGCCGACGACGGCCTGCTGCTGGTCGAAGGCGCGGGCGGCTTCTATTCGCCGATCGCGACGGGCGCGCTCAATGCCGATCTCGCCGCTGCGCTCGGCCTGCCGGTAATCGTGGTGGCCGCCGATCGACTCGGCGCGCTCAACCACGTGCTGCTCACCGTCGAGGCCGTGCAGCGCCGTGGGCTCGAAGTCGCCGCCATCGTGCTGAGCCGCCCCGCGCCGGTCGTCGACGACGGCATGGACAATGCCGCCGACCTGCGCGCGCGGCTGCCGCTGCCGGTAATCGCGCTGCCGCACGGTGCGTCGAGCACGAACGCGTGGCGCGACGAAGCCGCATCGCTCGCGCCGCTGGTCGACGCGCTGGCATCGAAGGGCCTGCTGCCGTGAACGCGACGCTGCAGGACGCGGACATCGCGCGCGCGGTCGAACTGCTGCGCGCCGGCCAACTGGTCGCGTTCCCGACCGAGACCGTCTACGGGCTCGGCGCCAATGCGCGCGATGCCGCGGCCGTCGCGAAGATCTTCGCCGCGAAGGGCCGCCCTGCCGATCACCCGCTGATCGTGCACATCGCCTCGGCGCGGGCGCTGCCGCTATGGGCCGCGCACGTGCCCGAAGCCGCGCGGCGGCTTGCCGAGGCGTTCTGGCCCGGCCCGCTCACGCTGGTGCTGCCGCGCGCCGACGGCGTGCCCGATGCGGTCACCGGCGGCCTGTCGACCGTCGGGCTGCGCGTGCCGCGGCACCCGGTCGCGCTCGCGCTGCTGCGTGCCTTCGACGGGGGGCTCGCCGCGCCGTCGGCCAACCGCTACGGGCGCGTGAGCCCGACCTCGGCCGCGCACGTGCGCGACGGGCTCGGCGATCGCGTCGATCTGGTGCTCGACGGCGGCCGCTGCGAGGTCGGGCTGGAGTCCACCATCGTCGATCTCTCCGGCGATGTCCCGGTGCTGCTGCGCCCCGGCGCGGTCACGCAGGCGATGCTCGAACGCGTGCTCGGCGAGCGCGTGCATCCGGCGGGCGAAGGCGCCACGCCGGCGCCGGGCCGAAAGCCCTCCCACTACGCGCCGCGTGCGCGCGTGCTGCTGGCCAGCGACGCCGAGGCGGTGAGCCTCGCGCGCTGCTTCCACATGGGCGGCGCGCGCGTGGGCCTGCTGTCGGCCACCGCGCCGATGGAGGCGGGCATCGACTGGCTCGGCCTGCCGCCCGATACCGATGCGCAGGCTCGCGAGCTCTACCAGCGGCTGCACGATGCCGACACGCTCGGGCTCGACATCGTGGTCGCGGTGGTGCCGCGCGACCACGCCGGCATCGGCGAGGCGCTGCGCGACCGGCTGCGCCGCGCCGCCGGGCTCGGCGACGGCACGCCCGATGCGTCAGACTTGTCGGCATGACGACCGACCGCCTCACCCTCACCCGTCCCGACGACTGGCACCTGCACCTGCGCGACGGCGACATGCTGCGCGACGTGCTGCCCGACACCGCGCGCCAGATGGGCCGCGCGATCGTGATGCCGAACCTGGTGCCGCCGGTGGTGACGACGGACGATGCCGCGGCCTATCGCGAGCGCATCCTCGCTGCGTTGCCGGCCGGTGCAGCGTTCGAGCCGCTGATGACGCTCTACTTCACCGAGGGCACCACGCCGGCCGAGATCGAGCGCGCGAAGGCGAGCGGTTTCGTGCACGGGGTGAAGCTGTATCCGGCGCATGCGACCACCAATTCCAGCCACGGCGTCACCGACCTGCGCCGCTGCGACGCGACGCTGGACGCGATGCAGCGCGTCGGCCTGCCGCTTCTCGTGCACGGCGAGGTGACCGATCCGGATGTCGACGTGTTCGATCGCGAGGCGGTGTTCATCGAGCGCGTGCTGGCGCCGCTGGTGCGCGATTTCCCGGAATTGAAGGTCGTGCTCGAGCACGCGACGACGTCGGCGGCGGTCGAGTTCGTCGAGACCGCGCCGGCGAACATCGCCGCCACGATCACGGCGCATCATCTGCTGCTCAATCGCAATGCGATCTTCGCCGGCGGCCTGCGCCCGCATCACTACTGCCTGCCTGTGCTCAAGCGCGAGCTGCATCGCCAGGCGCTGGTGAAGGCGGCGACGTCGGGCAGCGCCAAGTTCTTCCTCGGCACCGACAGCGCGCCGCATCCCAAGCACGCCAAGGAATCGGGCTGCGGCTGCGCGGGCATCTACACCGCGCATGCGGCGATCGAGCTGTACGCGGAAGTCTTCGACGCCGCCGGTGCGCTGGATCGCCTGGAAGCGTTCGCGAGCTTCAACGGCCCAGCGTTCTACGGCCTGCCGCGCAACGCCGGCACGATCACGCTGCTGCGCGAGGCGGTGCCGGTGCCGGAAACGGTGGGCAGGGGCGGTCAGGAGCTGGTGCCGTTCCGCGCGGGTGCCACCGTGGGCTGGCGCCTGATCGACGCCTGAGGCGCGCCTAGCGCCCGGCGGTGTCCGCGCCCGCGCCGCCCGCCGCGAGCGCATCGGCGGCGCGCAGCGGCAACCTGATCTCGAACGTCGAGCCAAGCCCCGGGCCGTCGCTGTGCGCGGTCAGCTCGCCGCCGTGCAGGCGCGCGAAGCTGCGCGCCAGCGCGAGGCCGATGCCGAGCCCGCCCTCGCGTGCGTCGGCCGTCTCGGCCTGGGTGAACAGCTCGAACACGCGCGGCAGCAGCGCGGCGTCGATGCCGATCCCGCTGTCGCGCACGCGCAGCAGCACCGATGGCCCGTCGATGCACGTGTCGAGGCGGATCTCGCCGCCCTCGGGCGTGTAGCGCGCCGCGTTGTTGAGGATGTTGGCGACGACTTGCACCAGCCGCGTGCGGTCGCCCTCGAGCATGGCATCGGCGGCCGCATCGTCGACCTGCAGGCGATGGCGGCGGCGCTCGATCAGCGGTGCGGTCTGCTCGACCGCCGCGGCCACCACATGACCGAGCCGCAGGAGCTGGGGATTGAGCGCGATCTGCCCGCGCCGGATGCGCGAGGCATCGACGAGGTCCTCGACCAGGTTGCGCATGTGCTGCGACTGGCGCTCGATGATTTCCGCGGCCTGCACCACGGTGTCCACGCGTCCCGGCGCCAGCTTGAGCAGCTGCGCGGCGGTGGCGATGGGCGCCAGCGGATTGCGCAGCTCGTGCGCGAGCATCGCGAGGAAGCGGTCCTTCTGGCGGTCGGCCTCCTCCAGCGCGCGATGCCCGCGCTCGAGCATGTCGCGCACGCGCATCTGCTCGTGGATCTCGGTGCAGGTGCCCACCCAGCGCACCGGCTCGCCGGCGTCGTTGCGCAGCGGCAGCGCACGCCCGAGCACCCAGTGGTAATCGCCGTTGCGATCGCGCAGGCGGTATTCGGCCTCGAACGGCTCGCGGCTGCCGATGCACTCGCGCCAGCGTGCGGTCACCGCGTCGCGGTCGTCGGGATGTACCAGTGCGATGACCTCGCCCGGCGCGGGCGAGGTAGTCATGCCGGTGTATTCGAACCAGCGCTGGTTGAAGTACTCGGGCAGGCCGTCGGCACCGGTCGACCAGACCATCTGCGGCACCATGTTGGTCATGGTGCGGAACTGCGCTTCACTCGCGCGTGCGGCGGCGAGTGCGGTCTCGCGCTCGGTCACGTCCGAGCCCTGCACGAAGATGCCGTCGACCGCGCCTTCGGCGTCGCGGAGGGGCTGGTAGACGAAATCGACGAAGTGCTGGCGCGGCGCGTCCTCGGGCCCGAGCTGCACGGGCAGGCCGCGGCCGACGAACGCGCGGCCGGTCTCGCGGACCTGGTCGAGCAGCTCGATGAAGCCCTGGCCGGCGATTTCCGGCAGCGCGTCGCGCAGGGGCTGGCCGGCGAAACCGCTGCGCCCGACCAGCTGCTCGTAAGCCCCGTTGGCCAGCTCGAACACGTGCGCCGGTCCGCGCAGCACGGCGATGAAGCCCGGCGCCTGCTGGAACATGTCGGTAAGGAAGCGCTGCTGCGCCGAAAGTCGCGCGTTGTCGCGCTGCAACGCGGCCGCGCGCGAGAACACGCCTTCCTCCAGCTGCGCGGGCGTGGCGCCGTCGCCACGTACGGCCGCGCGCAGGCGCTGCAACTCCGTCACGTCGGTGGTGTGCTGCAGGATGGCGGTGACGCGGCCGTCGGCATCCTTCAGTGGCGTGTGTGTCGCGCTCCAGAAGCGCGTTTCCTGCACGACGCCGTGGGGCGTCGGAGTTTCGATCGCATAGGGAATCAGCGCCAGCACGTCGCGCTCGCCGGTGGCCAGCACGCGCTCGAGCGAGGCGCGCAGCACGCCGGCCTGCGACCGGCCGTGCTCGTCGGCGGCGCCGGGAAACAGCTCGAACAGCCCACGGCCGATCAGCGCCTCGCGCGGCCGTCCGACGGCCTCGGCGTAGGCGCGATTGGCCTCGAGGTACCGGAACTCGCGGTCCAGCACCATGTACGGGTTGGGCGAGTTGGCGAAGATGTCCTGGAATGCGAACGACATGCGGGCAGATTCCGGACCGTTCCCCGCATTATGCCAGCGCGATGCGTCGTGCCCGTCTGCGGCGCACGCGCCGTGACGCACCGCACGCGACCGGTTCAGGCCGGCAGGAAATCGGTGTAGAGGAAACGCCCGTCGCGCAGCACCTGCTCCCCGGCGCGCCCGGCGAGCGCGCCGTCGAACATCGGCCCGTCGAGCACCAGCGTGTGGAACTCGCCGTTCTCGCCGCAGGGATCGCAGCCCGGGGGCAGGTCGGCAAGCAGGGTGTCGTCGAAGGCGCGGCCGGCGAAGCCGGCATCGAGCTGTTCGAGGTCGACGCAGCACAGCCGCGCGCGCAGGCCACCGGCGATCATCGCGTGGGCCAGCTCGCGGGTATCGCTGCCGTACAGCGGTGTCTCGATGCGCCAGCCCATGGCCGCGCAGGAGGCCTCGCGCCAGGCGCGCACGTCGGCGAGGAACAGGTCGCCGAAGGCGACGGTGTCGAGTTCCGGCCAGCGCGCCTTCGCCCGCGCCAACGCATCGGCGAACGCGGCCTCGTAGCGCGCGTTGTCGCACTGCGGCTCGATTTCGGCCTCGATGAGAGGCAGCCCCGTGGCCGCGGCCTGCGCATGCAGCAACTCGCGGCGGATGCCCTGCATCGCCACTCTGTTGTAGCCGGTATTGACGGTGGTAAGCAGCGCGACGACGTCGACGTCGTCGCGCTGGCGCAGGGTGTGCAGCGTCCAGGCCGCGTCCTTGCCGCCGCTCCAGGCGAGCAGCAACGGGCGGTGCGTGCTCATCGCGGAGCTCTGCGCTCGATGCGGGTCAGACTGCGGTGACGTCGCGCAGCTGCCAGCCGCTGCCGGCGAGCAGGCGCAGGCGGTGGCGCACGACGTCGCCCGGCAGCACGGTGGTGAGCACGAGGTCGATGTGCAGGTCGTGCTGCTCGCCGGTCACGGTGGCGGCCGGATCGGTGGCGCCGAGCGCGGGGTCGACATCGTCCGGATCGTCCTGCGCGCCACGCCAGCGGTCGAACACCTGCGACGTACGCATCGCCTGCTCGAGCTGCTCGGCGAATCCGCCCGCGCCGTGCGCGGAGAACGAGGTCGCGGGGTCGCTGCCGCGGGCGGCGGCGCCATCGGGCAGGCTGATGTAGTAGCGCGTCGGCATGAGAGGGTCCTCGATGATCGGCGTTCAGTGTATTCAGGCTATCGCCGATCGTTCGTGAAAGCCCGTGAACGACGACGGCCCGCACGAGGCGGGCCGTCGTGGGCTACGCCGCGGCGCGATCAGTCCTGGTCGGCGCCGGTGGCATCGGCATGCGTGGTGCTGCGACCACCCATGCCGCCTTGCCCGCCCTGCCAGAAGAAGCGCGGCGCCGGCGCGTTGCGGCCGCCGATTTCCTGCATGCCGGCGTCGACGTCGAACAGGCGCCCACCCACCATCACGTAACGCGTGTCGATGGTGCTGCGGATGTTCTCCAGCGGGTTGCTGTTGAGCACCACGAGGTCGGCCTTCTTGCCCGCCTCCAGCGAGCCGAGCTGCTTCGACATGCCGAGGTAGTCGGCGCCGTCGATGGTGGCCGCTCGCAGCGCCTCGAAGTTGCCCATGGCCTGCCCGAGCATCCAGATCTCCCAGTTGGCCGACAGGCCCTGCAGCTGCCCGTGGCCGCCCACCTGGATCTTGATGCCGGCGTCGCGCATGGTTTTCAGCGCCTTGCCGACCTCGACGTGCCAGTAGTCCCAGGCGGGCGCGACCTCGCGGCGGATGCTGCGCGCGTCGAGCTCCTCGCGCGGGAAGAAGCGCGCGAGTTTCTTGTCCTCCCAGACGTTGTCCTTCGCATACCAGAGGTATTCGCCGGACAGGCCGCCGTAGTTCACCACCAGCGTCGGCGTGTTGCGGACATCCGTCTGCGACCACACGCCCAGCACGTCCTTGTACAGCGGTGCGACCGGGATGTTGTGCTCGATGCCGGTGACGCCGTCGAGCATCATCGGCATGTTGTGGTTGAAGGTGGAACCGCCTTCCTCCACCACCAGCATGCCGAGCTCGCGCGCGGCCTGGTTGATCTGCTGGTGCTGCTCGCGACGCGGCTGGTTGTAGCTCTTCACGCTGAACGCGCCGAGCGCCTTCATGCGACGCAGGTGGCTGCGCGCGTCGTCGAGCGAATCGACCACCGCCTTGAAGTCGCCGTCGGCGCCGTACAGGATCGTGCCGGTGGAGAACATGCGCGGGCCGACCATCTTGCCGGCCTTGACCAGCTCCGACTGCGAGAACACATATTCGCTGCTCGCCGACGGATCGTGCGAGGTGGTGATGCCGAACGCGAGGTTGGTGTAGTACGCCCAATTCTTCTGCGGCACCACGCCCGAACCGAAATTGGCGGCATGCGCATGCACGTCGATGTAGCCGGGCACGATGGTCTTGCCGCGTGCGTCGACGGTGCGCGCCCCGGCCGGCACGCTCACCTGCGACGACGGGCCGACCGCGACGATGCTGTCGCCGCGCACCACCAGCGTGCCGTCCTCGATCACCTCGCGCGCGGTTTCCGCGTCGCGCATGGTGACGATGCGCGCATTCGTGAACGCGACGGTCTGGTCGGGCACGTAGACGGGCTGCGCCAGCCCGATCGCGATGCCGCCGTCACTCGTCGGCTTGGGCAGCTCGGCCGGCGCGCCGGGCAGGAAGGCGAAGCTCTGCGTGAGGTCGCGCGAGAAGTAGCGGTCGCCCACGGTCCAGTGCAGCGACTTCGAGTCCGCGGCCCAGTGCAGGTAGCTGCCGACGTCGGCGCTGACCTGCGTCACCGGCACCGCCTTGCTGTCCTTCGACAGCTCCAGCGGCGTGCCGGTTTCCACCAGCGGCGCGACGTAGGCATTGAACAGCTCGGTGAACGCGACCCATTTGCCGTCGGGGCTGATCGTCACCGTGTCCGGGTACTTCAGCGAGAACACCTCGCGCGGTTCTTCGCCGTTGAGGCCCACCGACATCAGCTTCTTCTTCAGTCCGCCGCCGGTGAAGTAGTACACGCGCGAGCCATCCGCGCTGAACTGCGGCGCCGCGCCTTCGTACGCGATGCGGCGCGCGCCGCTGCCGTCGGCGTTCATCACGTAGATGCCGGTGTCGTTCGACCAGGCCGAGCCGGTCATGCCGCTGCCGCCGGTCTTGGCGTAGACGATGCGGCGCGCGTCGGGCGAGAAGCGCGGGCCGTAGTAGTAGCCCTTCTGCGAGGTCAGCTTGCGGCCCGTGCCGGTGCCGGCGGCGTCGCGCAGCCAGATCGCCGACAGGCCCTCGTCCGACCACGTCGTGTAGATCAGCTTGCTGCCGTTCGCGCTGAAGCTCGGCTGGTACTCGTACACGCCGCTGCTGGCGGTGAGGCGCTCGGGCGCGCCGCCCGGCAGGGACTTGCGCCACAGCTGGCCGAGCGCATGGAACACCAGCGTTTTTCCATCCGCGCTGGTCGCCACGTCGCGGATCATCTTCGGCGCGAACGTGCCCGAGTCGATCTCGTGCGTGAAGCGCAGCGGCGCGGCGACGGTCTGCTCGACGTCGGCGGTGAACGGGATGTTCGACGGCGTGCCGCTGGCCATGTCGATGCGCCAGAGCTTGCCCTGCGCCCAGATCACGACCGACCTGGAATCGGGCAGCCAGTTGAAGTCGGTGTAGGGGCCGAAGATCGCCCAGGCTTCCTGCTGGTCGTGCGAAAGGCCGTCCCACACCGGGCGCACCTCGCCGCTGGCGAGGTCCATCACGTGCAGCACGGATTTCTCGCGCACGCGCTTGACGAAGGCGAGCGACTTCCCGTCGGGCGAGGGCTGCGGGCGCACCGCGCCGCCGGCGGTGTCGATCAGCGTGTCGATGCGGCCGTTGGTGCGGTCGAGGCGCTTGATCGCGTAGATCGTGCCGTGCGGGTTCTTGTTGTACTGGAAGGTCGGGCCGGGGCTGACGTCCTCGCTGAAGTACACGTAGCGCCCGTCCGGCGACACCGCGGGCTCGCCCAGATCCTGCTGGTCGTTCTTCTGCTTGGTCAGCTGCACGCCCGAGCCGCCGCCGGCCACGTGGTACATCCACAGCTCGCCGGCGCCCAGCGAGCGCTGGCCGGTGAAATGCTTGCGGCCGATCAGGAACTGCCCGTCCGGCGTCCACACCGGGTTGTTGAGCAGGCGGAAGTCCTCCTTGGTCACCTGCACGGCGTTGCTGCCGTCGGTGCGCATGCGCCAGAGGTTGTTGCCGCCGCCGCGGTCGGAGGTGAACGCGATCTGCGTGCCATCCGGCGAGAAGCGCGGCTGCACGTCCCATGACGGCCCGGAGGTGATGCGCGTGGCCTTGCCGCCGCCGATCGGCAGCATGTAGATGTCGCCCATCATCGAGAACGCCAGCTGGCGCCCGCTCGGCGACACGTCGACGTCGAGCCAGGTGCCCTCGTCGGTGGTGAAGCGCACCGTCTTGGTCGGTCCGTGCGGCGCGTTGACGTCCCACTTCGGCGCGGCTGCGGCGTCGCCCGGCTTGGCCGGGCCGCGCTGGGCCTGGCCGGGGTCCTCGGCCTTGGGCACGCCGGCGGGGTTGAGCGCGTCCTGCTCGAGTTCGACGTCCGGCGGGGGCGGCGGCGTGTCGCCCTTCGACGCGTTCTGCGCGTGGGCGGTGGCGGCACCAAGGCCGAGCGCGCCGGCGAGCGCGAGGGAGAGCAGGGTACGGGTCGGGGTCATGGCGTCGACGGGTGTGAAAACCCGTCGACGTTAGCCCCGCGGCGCCTGTGACGACCGGGCCGAAAGTCCCGGTCGGGCACCGCGGCGCGTGATGCGCGTCGCGCGGCGATCAGTCCCAGGCCGGCGCATCGGAGGCGAAGCCCAGCGTCAGCGAGCTCTTGCCCACGTTGACCATGCCGGTAAGGCTCATCGTGCTTTCGAGCAGTTCGACGCGATGAGTGCGGCAGGTCTCGGCCAGTTCCGTGTAGCCGGGCAGGCGACGGATGTCCTCGACCGGGCCGCCGTAGCTGATGGCCAAGGTCGGGGTCATCAACTTGCCGTCGCGTACGCGGCGGGCGGCGAACGTGAAGAGCTTCTCGGCGGCGTTGTCGAAGCCCTTGAGCTTGGCGATCGGGCCGGTCTCGCCGCGGCGGCAGTGCAGCACCGGCTTGATGTCGAGCGCGCTGCCGAGCGTGGCCGACAGCAGGCTCACGCTGCGGTCGCCGCGATGGCGTGTGCGCGCGCGCAGGTAGTTGAGGTCGCGCGGCACCATGTAGGCATGCGTGTTCATCGCGATCTGCTCGATGCGGGCGCGCATCTTCGGCGCGCCCTCCTCGGCCTGGCGCAGGCGCACGGCTTCGACCGCCGCGATCGCCTGCCCGGCGAACACGCTCTGCGTGTCGATCACGCGCAGCGAGAACGGCGTGGCGATGCCGGCGGCGCTGCGCGGCTCCTTGTAGTCGTTGAGGATCGCGAAGCTGGCCTGCTGCGTGTTGTCGAAGATCGGGCTGCGCGACTTGGTGATCGTCATGCAGAACACGTAGTCGTAGTCGATCACCAGCCTCTTCAGGAACAGGTCCTGCACCTGCTGCACGGTGAAGGGCTGCGTCTCGGCCTGCGCCATCAGCTCCTCGGACTTGTTGTCCAGGAACTCGAGCGTGGCCTGCTCGTTGCGCTGGTCGGCCAGCACCGCGTCGCCGATGCGGACGGTGATCGGCAGCAGCGTGAGCTCGTTCTTCTCGATGTAGTCGCGCGGCAGGTCGCAGGCCGAGTCGACGACGAGTCCGATACGCATGGGTCAGCCCCCTGTGGCTTTCGATGACATTGATCGCAGGCGGAATTGTCGGCACCCGCGCGCGTTTCTTGACCGCGCGCGCGGGCCATGCGCACCCGCATTGATGTGTGTATTCAGCAACCGACCGCCTCGTGCTCGGCGACGCGGTGTACCAGCTCGCCGTCGGCTGCCTGCGTGGACAGGTAGAGCGTCGGGCGGCTGAGGTTGTAGTGGTCGGTGGCGTCGAGGATCAGGTCGAGCCGTCCATCGCGGTCGATGTCGCCGGCGAACAGCAGCGCCGGTGAGGCGTCGTCGCCCAGCATCAGGCTGCCGTCCTCGTTGCGCATGGCCGCGAGTTCGAGCAGCGCCTGCCGATGCGTGCCGGTCTCGAGTTCGACGCGGCACGGCGCGCCCGGCAACGCGCAGCGCAGCGCGAGGCGGTACGCGGCATCGCCCAGGCGCAGGTCGATGGGCGCCTCGGAAATCCGGGCGGGCTCGTCACCCCGCCAGGCCGTGGCCACCGCGCCGGAGCGCAGGCCCGCGCCGCGCAGCAGCATGCGCGTGCCGGCTACCGTACTCGATACCGCTTCGCCGGTGCGCGCACCGGGGGCGTCGACGATCTCGTCGTGCACGCGGCGCACGCGAGCGGTGGCCACGACCAGCGCCGCAGCGGCGCCGCCGCCGCGCAGTGCCAGCCAGCGCTCGCCGTCGCGCGCCACGGCCTCGCCGCCGTGGAAGCTGCCGACGGGCTGCAGCGCGAAGGCCGCGGCGAGGGCGAGCGCGCTCAGGGCCATGCGGCGAGGATCGCGCCGTAGAGCACGAACTGCAGCACGTGGTAGCCGCCGTCGATCAGCCACAGGCCGAACGGGCGGCGCGCGAACGTGTAGTTGATGCCGAAGCTGGTCGCCACGAACAGCAGGCCGACCAGCGCGCCGAGTGCGGCGCCGTGCAGTGCGCCGACGTCGCGTGGCAGCAGCAGCGCCATCGCGAACGCCGCGACCAGGCTCAGCACGAAGGCGGTGCCGAACACCTTCGCCGGATGGCCGGGCGAGGCGTTCGGGTCGACGCCGCTGGCGCGCGCCCAGGCCTTGAGGAACAGAGGCCCGTACCAGAGGCCGCCGAGCACGAACGCCGATGCCGCGGCGACGAGCACGGCCCAGGGGTCGACGGCGGACAGGGTCGGCATCAAGAGGTTTCCGTGACCGGCGTCCCATCGCCGGTGGTGCGCCGAGCATACGTCGTCCGTGCGGAAATCGACCCTGCCGTACGTCAGGGCGAAAAAAAGGCCGCCCCGGAAGGCGGCCTGCGTTTCCGGACGCGTCGCGTCAGCGCGCGCGGTCGGGTGCCGGATAGGCACGCGGCAAGGCGCCCGCGGGCCCGAGGTAGCGATCGCGCAGCTCGGTCTGGCGGCTGCGCATCTCGATCGCGCGACCGCCGAACCACACCTGCTGCGCGGTACTGCTCACGTCCAGTGGATCGCCGGTCCACAGCACGAGGTCGGCGCGCTGGCCGACCGCGAGCCCACCAGCGCCGGGCAACCCGAAGGCCTCGGCGGGCACGCGGGTCAGCGCGGCCAGGCCGTCTTCCCACGGCAGCCCGTAGGCGACCGCGTTGCCGGCGAGCTGGCGCACCTTGCGCGCGTTATGCGAGGCATCGTTCGACTGCACCATGCCCACCGGCACGCCGGCCGCGTGCAGCAGCGCGGCATTGTCCATGCGCGCGCCGAGGCGGTCGAAGTCGGCCGGCAGGTTCGCCAGCGGGTCGACGAATACCGGCACCTTCGCGGCCGCGAGTTCGCGGGCGAGCTTCCAGGCTTCCGAGCCACCGGAGATCGCGATGCGCAGGCGATGCCGGTCGGCGAAGCGCAGCAGCTGGCGGATGTCGGCCGCGCGCTCGACCTTGAACACCACGCGGCCGTTGCCCGCAAGGAACTTCGACAGGACGGCGCGGCCCGCGGGCGTCAGCATGGCCATCGGCGACGTCGCCGGAATGCGGCCACGCGCCTCGTCGAAGAACTGCTCCAGCAGCATCCACTGCGCCGCGCGCGACTGCCCGGTCAGGCTCGACACGTCATCGCCCAGCTCCACGAACAGCACCCTGGGGCCGGCCGGATCGGGCGAGCCGTCCAGGCGCACGATCGCGCCCTGACCCGCGATGATCGAGCCGCCTTCGCCGGTGCCGGGCCCGAGCAGCGTCCAGCCGAGGCCTTCCACGCGGTTGACCGCGAGCAGCGCGGAGTCGGGATTGAAGGCGAGGGTGACGTCGAACTCGGGGCGCACGGTCATCTCGCGTGTGCCGCGGCCGAGGGTCAGCGTGGCATCGACGGTCTTGGCCTCGCCCGACACTTCCTCCAGGCCGATGCGGGTAATCCCGCCGAACAGCGTCGGCGTGAGCGGACGACCGCCGGCATCGATGGTCGGCACGTCGGCAGGTGCCGCGAGGCCCTTGCCGATCGCGGCGATCTTCCCGCCCCGCACCAGCACGTCCGCATCCTGCAGCGTGCCGCGCGCGGTGGCGGTGTGCACGGTGGCGTTGCGGATCAGCAGCTCCTGCGCGGCGAGCGCGGGCGAGAGCGCGAGCAGCAGCGCGCCGGCGAGAATCGACAGGCGGCTCATCGGACACCTCCGCGCGTGGTCTGGCCCAGCAGGAAGTCGGACACCGGCTGGCGGCCGGGATCGTTGCGGTCGTAGATGCGCGCGCCGTCGATGTAGACCTGCTCGGCCTTGGCGTAGACGCTGAAGGGATTGCCGTTCCACACCACCACGTCGGCCATCTTCCCGGCCTCCAGCGTGCCGGTCCTGTCCAGCACGCCCAGCGCACGTGCGGCGTTCTGCGTCAGCCAGCGGATCGCACGCTCGGGCGGGATGTCGACGCCGGCACGGCGCGCACTGGCCATCGCCTTCGCGGCTTCCTGGTTGAGGCGCTGGATGCCTTCCTCGGAATCGGAATGCACGATCGCGCAGCCGTTCGGCCGGCTGTCGACGATCGCGATGTTGTCCTGGATGCCGTCGAAGGCCTCCATCTTGAAGCCCCACCAGTCGGCCCAGAGCGCGCCGCACACGCCTTCGGCGGCGAGCCGGTCGGCGATCTTGTAGGCCTCCACGCCGTGGTGGAAGGCGGCGACCTTGAAGCCGAATTCCTTGGCGAGGTCGAGCATCGTCGCCATCTCGTCGGCGCGGTAGCAGTGGATGTGCACGCGGATGTCGCCGTTGATGGCGCCCGCCAGCGTGTCCATCTTCAGGTCGCGCTTGCCCCCGGTGTCCTGCTGGCTGTCGCTGTCGCCGGCCGACTGCCACCAGCGGCGCTTCTTCGGCGGCTTGGGCGAGTTCTTGCGCAGGTACTCGCTCGCGTCGATGAAGGCCGCGCGGTAGCCGGCGACGTTGCCCATGCGCGTGGACGGGCCGCCCTTCTGGCCGTAGACGCGCTTGGGATTCTCGCCGCAGGCCATCTTCAGGCCCCAGGGCGCGCCCGGGAACTTCATCGCCTGGTAGGTCGTGGCGGGCACGTTCTTGAGCGTGACGCCGCGCCCGCCGACGAGGTTCGCGCTGCCGGGCAGGATCTGCAGGGTGGTGATGCCGCCGGCGAGCGCGGCCTGGAAGCCCGGATCCTGCGGCCAGACCGAATGCTCGGCCCAGACGTTCGCGGTGACCGGGCTGGTGGCCTCGTTGCCGTCCGAATGCGACTGCGTGCCCGGGCTCGCGTACACGCCCAGGTGCGAGTGCACGTCGATGATGCCCGGCGTGATCCACTTGCCCGCGCCGTCGACCACCGCGGCGTCCGCCGGCGCCTGCAGGCCCGCGCCCACCGAGACGATTCTGCCGTCGCGCATCAGCACGTCGGCGCCCTCGAGGCGCTCGCCCGTTCCGGTCAGCACCGTCGCGCCGCGGATCAGCACCGGCCCCGACGCGACCGCCGCGTAGGTGCTGGGATAAGGGTCCTGCACGAAGCGCGAGGGCGCCGCCCCGGCGGCGACCGCCGCGAGCGGCGCAGCCAGCGCGGCCGTGCACAGAAGATGGATGAGCGACTTGCGCATGATGGCCCCGGTGCGGAAACAGCCACCGACCGTAACGGCCCGGCCCATGCCCGTCACCATGACCTTCGTCATGGCCGGTGCGACAATCCCCGGAACCCAGAAAAAAGAACGCAATGCGAGACAAGAACGAAATCGTCGCCAACTGGCTGCCGCGCTACACGGGCGTCGCGCTCGAAGACTTCGGCCAGCACATCCTGCTCACCAATTTCGGTGGCTACCTGCAGACCTTCGCGCGCCTGATGGGCGCCGAGATCGTCGGCCTGGACCGTCCGATGCCCAGCGCCACCGCCGACGGCATCACCATGATCAACTTCGGCATGGGCAGCCCGAACGCGGCCACGCTGATGGACCTGCTCTCGGCCATCTCGCCCAAGGCCGTGCTGTTCCTCGGCAAGTGCGGCGGGCTCAAGCGCAAGAACGAGCTCGGCGACCTGGTCCTGCCGATCGCCGCCATCCGAGGCGAAGGCACGTCCAACGACTACCTGCCCGCCGAGGTGCCCGCGCTGCCCGCGTTCGCCCTGCAGCGCGCGGTGTCCACCATGATCCGCGACCTCGGCCACGACTACTGGACCGGCACCGTCTACACGACCAACCGCCGCGTCTGGGAACACGACGAGGCGTTCAAGGAATACCTGCGCAAGCTGCGCTGCATGGCGATCGACATGGAGACCGCGACGATCTTCGCCGCCGGCTTCGCCAACCGCATCCCCTGCGGCGCGCTGCTGCTCGTGTCCGACCAGCCGATGACGCCCGAAGGCGTCAAGACCGCGGCGTCGGACGCGAAGGTCACCGCGAACTTCGTCGACAACCACATCCAGGTCGGCATCGAGGCGCTGCGCCTGATCCGCCGCCACGGCAAGTCGGTGAAGCACCTGCGGTTCGACGAGTGAGGTAGCTAACGACGCTCCCATCGACCGGCCTCGGGGGTGGGCAGCGTCATTTGGAAGACCGACCAGAGCTGGGCGATGCCGCGATCGAGATCGCAACCGCGATCGCGCGCCGCGTATCGGCCGGCCACACAGGCTTCCAGAAATGCGGTCCGGCCGTCGCACCACATGCGCTCTTGTGTGCGATGCCATACCGCCTCGGTATCCCAAGCCCGCCGCACGGGCTCGAGGGCGTCGAGCGGCACGACGGCCAAGCGTGCCGGCGTCACCCATGTTTCGTTCCTCGGCCCAATGGATCGCGGTGGCATGGGAGGACTCGGTGCCTCGCGCACGCTGACGTTCGCGGTATTGCCCCGAACGATGATGTCGATCTTCCATGTTCGATAGGGGGCCTCCGAGAAGCCGTCCCCGATCCAAGCTCTGTAGTGCGGTTCGTCCGGCGCGTTCGGGTTTGCGCCACATGACAGTGCGACAGGCGTTTCCGTGTCGTCGTCGCGAAGGAATCCGCGACTCACCGCCATTCGCATGTCGTAACCGCCAGCGTCCATTCCGCTACGCGGCAGAGGGATCCACGGCCCATCGGCCGTCACGGGCGGGTGGAATGCCGGTCGGGGCGCGATGAGCCACGCGCCCGCGAGGACTGACAGCGTCAGAGCCATGCATGCAACGGCAATCGGTCGTATTTGGAGCGCCTGCTTCATCCGCGGACTCTAGTCGATCCGACCGGCGGCAACCGACGTCGCGACCCCTGAGATGCCGCGTCCGCAGACTGTCACACCAGACAGGAGCAGGACATGGAACAGGCCTTCCTGGTGGTCCTCGGCGCGGCGCTGACGTGGGCCTTCTACTTCATCCAGCGCCGCGTCGAGCGGCGCCGCACGACCGAAGCGATCGAGCGCAACCGGAAGCTGCTCGAACTCAAGCAGGGGCTGGAGCGCGCGCAGACCAGCCTCGGCGACCTGCAGCGCTTCGAATCGGGCCTCGTCGGCAAGGCGCAGAGCGCGGTGGAACTGGCCGACGGCTGGCTCGCGCGCGCCGAGGAAGTCGTCGAACGCGGTGCGGTCGAAGTGCTGCAGGACGACGAATTCACCGCGCAGGCACGCGAGCGTCTGCTGTTCGCCGACGCGCGCCTGCATCGGGTGGTCGCGCGGCTGCGCGCGCAGCTCGACGGGGACGGGCAGGCGGCGTTCGATCGCACCCACGCGGCCTGGCTGGCCTTCCGCGACCGCCATGCGCTCTTCATCGCGCAGTCCTATGCTCGGGGCCCGATCCGCGCGCTGATCCAGGCGGTCACGCTGGAAAGCCTGACCGTCGCGTGGATCGCAGAACTGGAGACGCAACTGGGTGAAGCCGAATCCTGATGCGCGCGACGTGGTCGCGTTCTGGCGCGAGGCGGGACCGTCGAAATGGTTCGCGCGCGACGACGAATTCGATGCGCGCTGCCGCGACTTCGTCGACCTGCACTTCGCCGCCGCGCGCCGCGAGCTCGACGACTGGCGCCGGACGGCCGAAGGCGCGCTCGCACTGCTGATCCTGCTCGACCAGATCCCGCGCAACGTGTTCCGCGGCAGCGCGCACGCCTATGCCACCGATGCGCTCGCACGCTCGATCGCCGATGCCGCCATCGAGGCCGGCTTCGACATGGCGACCGAGGAAGCACTGCGCGTGTTCGTCTACCTGCCGCTCGAGCATTCCGAGGCGCTGGACGATCAGCGGCGCTCGCTCCAACTGCACCGCGAGCGTCTGAGCGCGCCGGATGCGGATGCATGGGCGCGGCTGCACCTGGACATCATCGAGCGCTTCGGGCGCTTTCCGCATCGCAATGCGGCGCTGGGACGCGAGACAACGCCGGCCGAGCAGGAATTCCTCGATTCGGGCGGCTTCGCCGGCTGACGCCGCGCCACACGCGCGAACGGCCGGAAGCCCGGCCGTTCGTCGCGTCGCATGTCGCGCCGGGTCAGTAGCGCGGCACCGCCGCGTCCACCTGCTGCGACCAGGCGTCGATGCCGCCTTCCACGTTGAATATCTGCGTGAAGCCGAGGCGGCGGAAATGCTCGGCCGCGGCGGCGCTGCGACGTCCGTGGTGGCAGAGGAAGGCCAGCGGCGTGTCCTTGGGCAGGTTCTCCACCTCGGCGGCCGCATCGCCGTCGAGCACCGAGAACGGCATCCGCACCGAGGCGATCGTGCGCTCCTCGACCGGACGCACGTCCACCAGCACCAGCGCGCCATCGGCGAGGCGGCGCGCGGCCTCCGTCGCGTCGATCGGCGTCACCCTGCTCGCATTCGGGTTCTCCACCACCAGGCCGCGACCACGCTCGTCGTCGACCCAGTCGATGCGCAGGCCCTTCGCGCGCGGCGCGCTCTCGAGGTCGAACTGCGCGCGGATGCCGTCGACCTCGGTCGCGATCGCGTTCGGATCGACCGGGCCAAGCTGCAGCTGGGCGCGATGGTCCGCGTCGACCGACACCTGCAACGCATAGCCGGGGCCGGCGCCCGCGATCGCCTCACGCAACATCTGCGCGGCGGCGGGTGTGATCTCGATGGACGGCGGGGTGCGGTCCGGGGCCTCGACGCCGAGCAGCGCGTGCAGCTCACCGGAGTTGGCCATCTGCACCACGATGTCGCTGCCCCCGACGAGCTCGCCGTCGACGTAGAGCTGCGGGATGGTCGGCCAGTCGCCGTAGGCCTTGATGCCCTCGCGGATCTCGGGATCGCTCAGCACGTCGACGTGGGCATAGGGAATGCCCAGTCCGTTGAGGATGCCCGCGGCCTTCGCCGAGAAGCCGCACTGCGGCATGCGCGGGTCGCCCTTCATGAACAGCACGACGCGGTTGGCCTGCAGCAGGGAATCGATACGGGTGCGGACGGCGGGTTCGAGGGACATGTCGGGGCCGAAAAAGGTGAGGACGAACGACAGTTTAGAACCCCTGCGACCGTTCGTCGGGAAGTCTTAAGGGAACGTTAATCCCCCCCAACTTTTGGCATACGCTCCGTTGCGCATACCACGCATGAAGAGCGCGTGAAGGTATGTCCACCCTTGCTACGTTCCTGTTGATTTGGGGAGAAATTCATATGGAGTTCCGACGTTCCACTCTGCGCGACGCCATCCAGCTCGCGCTCGGGGCCGGCGCGCTGTTCACCGCCGCGTCCGCCTTCGCGCAGGAAACCGCCGAAGCCGCACCGCAGGCCCTCGACCGTGTCCAGGTCACCGGCTCGCGCATTCGCCAGGTCGACAAGGAAACCGCGCAGCCGGTCCTCGTCGTGTCCCGCCAGGACATCGAGAAGCAGGGCTTCCAGTCCGTCTCGGACATCCTGCAGAACATCACCTCGATGGGCACGCCGCCGATCAGCCGCGCCGCGCCTCTGTCGGCGGGCGAGAACGCCGGCGGCACGTTCATCAGCATGCGTAACCTCGGCGCGGCCCGGACGCTGGTCCTGGTCAACGGCCGTCGCCTGGGCGTCAGCACCTCCGGCCTGGCGGATGTCTCCACGATCCCGGCCGTCGCCGTCGAGCGCATCGAAGTCCTGAAGGACGGTGCCTCGTCGATCTACGGCTCCGACGCCATCGCCGGCGTCATCAACATCATCACCCGCACCAATTTCGAGGGCGCGGCGGGCAGCGTCTACTACGGCCAGTACGGCGAGGGCGACGGCGCGGTGACGCGCGGCGACTTCCTGATGGGCTTCGGCGGCGACCGCGGCTCGGTGGTCGTCGGTGCCGAGTGGGCGACCGAGGATCGCGTCCGCTCGGCGGACCGCCCGTTCAGCGCCTTCCCGCGCGGCTCGGACCACCCGACCGACAACTGGACCACCGCCGGCCAGTACGGCGGCTTCGTGACCACCGCGACCACCGCCGTGCCAGGCATCCCGACGGGTACCCGCGTGGTGCTGCGTCCGGGCGGTGACCCGCGCAACATCAACGACTACGTGCGCCAGAACGTCAACACGGGCTCCTGCGTCGGCGCCACCGAGGCTACCGGCTGCACCCCGGGCTCGATCGCCGACAAGAGCAACACGAACCTGCAGACCGACCTGCGCACGCCGCTCGAGCGCCGATCGGTGTTCGCCAACGGCACGGTCAACATCACCGACGACATCCGCTTTCACGCCGAGCTGCTCTACAGCTTCCGCTCGAGCGAGCGCCAGGTCGCCGGCTACCCGATGCAGGCGGCTTCGTTCGCCACGCCGATGTCGGCCAACAGCTACTACAACCCGACCGGCGCGACGATCAGCAACTGGTGGCGCCGTACCTGGGAAGTGCCGCGCACGACCAAGGCCGACCTGACCACGTTCCGCTTCGCCGGTTCGTTCGAGGGCTCGTTCGAGGCCTTCGGCCAGACCTACGACTGGGACGTCAACTACCTCAAGAACGACAACCGCCTGATCCAGGACGCGTTCGGCAACCTCAACCTGGCCAACGTGCGCAACGCCGTCGGCCCGTCGTTCCTGCAGAACGGCGTGGTGGTCTGCGGTACGCCGGGCAACGTGATCGCCGGCTGCGTGCCGTGGAACCCGTACCTGCCGTACGGCGATGCGCGCTCGGGCGGCCTCACCGGCAATACCGCGCTGCAGAACTACCTCTTCCAGAACGAGCACTCGACCGGCCAGACCGGCACCGACGTGTACTCGGCCAACGTCAGCGGCACGCTGTTCGACCTTCCGGCCGGCCCGATGGGCCTCGCCGTCGGCTTCGAGCATCGCAAGGAGAGCGGCGAGTTCGTGCCCGACGCGCTGGCCGTCACCGGCGGTTCGACGAACCTGTCGTCGGGCCCGACCCGCGGCAGCTACAGCGTCGACGAGGTCTACGCCGAGGTCGAGATTCCGATCCTGTCCGACCTGCCGTTCGCCCGCCAGCTGTCGGTCAACATCGCCAGCCGCGCATCGGATTTCGACACGTTCGGCGAGACCGTGAACAACAAGTTCATGCTGAAGTGGAAGCCGTTCGAGTCGTTGATGCTGCGCGGCACGGTGGCCGACGGCTTCCGCGCCCCGACCATCGCCGACCTCTACGGCGGTACGTCGGACACGTTCTCGTACTTCACCGATCCCTGCGACGTGGTGTTCGGCCAGTCCACGCCGGGCAGCCAGATCCGCACGAACTGCGCCAACGGCGTGGGTGGCAACGGCGCCCTCGGCGCGCAGGCGGCCACGTTCCGCCAGCTCGGGCAGGGCTTCGTGCCGGTCGGCGCGCCGAACGCGCAGACGCCGGTCGCGTTCAAGTCGGGCTCCAACCCGACGCTGACCCCGGAAATCTCCAAGTCGCAGACCATCGGCGCCGTGTGGAGCCCGGGCTTCCTCAGCGGCTTCAACATGGCGGTGGACTGGTGGAAGGTGCGGATCGTCGACACCATCGTCGCCGACAGCCCGCAGACGATCCTCAACGACTGCTACATCCAGGGCATCGCCAGCCGCTGCTCCTCGGCGCTGTTCACGCGTGACCCGGCCCAGGGCTACATCAACTTCCTGTCCTTCGGCAGCCGCAACGCCGGCTACCGCAAGGTGGAAGGCTGGGACGTCGACATGTCCTACCGCGTCGTGACGGAGAACCTCGGCACGTTCAACGTGGTGTCGAACTCGACCTACACGGCCAAGGACATCCAGATCAGCACCAACGATCCGCGCGTCCCGCTGTCGAACGTCGGCTTCGCCAACTTCTTCCGCATCCGCTCCACGCTCAACACGACGTGGGAGAAGGGCGCCTTCGGCGCGACGTGGACCGCGCGTTACTACTCGGGCATGAAGGAAGGCTGCACCTACTTCATCCCGAACTCGACGACGCCGAACCTGGAGTGCGAAGAGATCGTCTACGCGCCGACCGGCGCCTACGTGGGCGTGTCCACGACGCCGGCCAGCGCGATCTCGCGTCGCCACGTGGTGGGCTCCAACACGTTCCACGACGTCCAGCTGCGCTGGGAAGCGCCGTGGAAGGCGACCGTCGCAATCGGTGCGAACAACGTGTTCAACCACATCGGCCCGGTGATGTACACGCAGCCGAGCGCGAACGTCTCGTACTACGGCGGCTTCGACATCGGTCGCTTCCTGTACATGCGTTACACGCAGCGCTTCTGATACCGCATTACTAGAAGATCCAAAGGAACTCTCTTCTCTCACGGCCCCGCAAGGGGCCGTTTTTTTTT
>NZ_BMXY01000003.1:0-261960 GCF_014651995.1 Cognatilysobacter xinjiangensis
CCGTCAGCGTCGTCTTGCCGTGGTCCACGTGACCGATCGTGCCCACGTTCACGTGGGGCTTGGTGCGCTCGAACTTACCCTTGGCCATGGTTCCGTCTCGTTGGGGCGCCTCGCGGGAGGCGTACGGTGGATTGCTCTGGTGACGAGTCCGGCCCCGATGGCCGGGACTCCTGCGGAAGGATCCGCCTACAGCATGGTGCTCACGACTGGAATCGAACCAGCGACCTCCTCCTTACCAAGGAGGTGCTCTACCGACTGAGCTACGTGAGCGTGGAACTTGCGGATGTCTGTCGCAGCTTCAATGGAGCGGGAGACGGGAATCGAACCCGCACCATCAGCTTGGAAGGCTGAGGTTCTACCATTGAACTACTCCCGCGCCGGACGAACCGCTTGGGTCTTGCGCCGCCGGTTGGTAAGGCCTGCGGTTGAAACATGAAACTGGTGGAGGGAGGTGGATTCGAACCACCGAAGGCGTAAGCCAGCAGATTTACAGTCTGCCCCCGTTGGCCGCTTGGGTATCCCTCCGGAGAGCCCGCAATTCTGGCGGAGCCGATCCGGCAAGTCAACGGATCGTTCACTTCTTCTAGCGGATGCCGAACCGGCGGTCAGACGTTGAAGCGGAAATGCAGCACGTCGCCTTCCTGGACGCGGTACTCCTTGCCTTCCAGGCGCAGACGACCGGCGTCGCGCGCACCGGCTTCGCCCTTGTACTTGATGAAGTCGTCGAAGCCGATCGTCTCGGCGCGGATGAAGCCCTTCTCGAAGTCGGTGTGGATGACCGCGGCCGCCTGCGGGGCGGTGGAGCCGGCCTTGACCGTCCAGGCGCGGACTTCCTTCACGCCGGCCGTGAAGTAGGTCTGCAGGCCCAGCAGCTTGTAGGCGGCGCGGATCACGCGGTTGAGGCCCGGCTCTTCGAGACCCAGGTCGGTCAGGAACGCGTCGCGGTCGGCGTCGTCGAGCTGGCTGAGCTCCTCCTCGATCGCGGCCGAGACCGGCACTACTTCGGCGCCCTCGGCAGCCGCACGGGCGCGCACGGCGTCGAGGTGCGGGTTGTTCTCGAAGCCGTCCTCGAGGACGTTCGCGATGTAGAGCACCGGCTTGATGGTGATCAGGAACAGGTCGCGAACGGCCGCCTTGTCCTCGTCCGACAGGCCGAGGCTGCGCGCGGCCCTGCCCTCGTCGAGGCCGGCGCGGATGCGCGCCAGCACTTCGACGCGCACCTTCGCGTCCTTGTCGCCGGTCTTGGCCGAGCGCTCGGCGCGCTGCAGGGCCTTGTCGACGGACTCGAGGTCGGCGAGCGCGAGTTCCGTGTCGATCGTCTCGATGTCGGCGATCGGGTCGACCTTGTTGGCGACGTGGATGACGTCCGGATGCTCGAAGCAGCGCACCACGTGCGTGATCGCGTCGACCTCGCGGATGTGCGCGAGGAACTTGTTTCCCAGGCCTTCGCCCGATGCGGCGCCGGCGACCAGGCCGGCGATGTCGACGAACTCGACGGCCGTCGGGATCACCTTCTGCGGCTTGACGATCTCGGCCAGCTGGTTGAGGCGCGGATCCGGCACCGGCACGACGCCGACGTTGGGCTCGATCGTGCAGAACGGGAAATTCGCCGCGGCGATGCCCGCCTTGGTCAGCGCGTTGAAGAGGGTCGACTTGCCGACGTTGGGCAGGCCGACGATGCCGCATTTGATGCCCATGGCGTGGCTCCAGTGATTCGAACGGAAATGCGCAAGCGGCGGATCACCGGCGCTTGCGCATGCCCGCTCAGGCTTTCGCGGTATTGAGGCGCTTCATCGCCTCGTTGATGTCGCCGGCAACGGCCAGCGGCATGACGTCGATGGCGTCGTCGATCGAACGCAGGATCAGCGTCTCATCGGCTGGCGAAGGCTTGCCGAGCACCCAGCCGACGACCTTGTCCTTGTGGCCCGGATGGCCGATGCCTACGCGCAGCCGGTGGAACTTCGCGTGGCCGAGCAGGCGGATGGTGTCGCGCAGGCCGTTCTGGCCGCCGTGGCCGCCGTCGAACTTGAGCCGCGCGGTGCCGGGCGAAAGGTCCAGCTCGTCGTGCGCGAGCAACGCCTCCTCCGGCTCGATCTTCCAGAACCGCAGCGCGGCGGTGACCGACTTGCCCGAGAGGTTCATGAAGGTCGCGGGCTTCAGCAGCCACACGCTCTGTCCGCCGATCTCGACCTTGCAGGTTTCGCCGAACAGCTTGGACTCGACGCGGAAGCTGCCGCCGCACCTGCGCGCGAGCTCGTCCACGAACCAGAACCCGGCGTTGTGCCGCTGGCGCGCGTGCTCGGGCCCGGGGTTGCCCAGTCCGACGATGAGTTTCAGGCCTGCCATCGCTCGATCCGCAAATACGAACGGGCCGACCGCGAGGGCCGGCCCGTCCGCATGACGCGATTACTTCTGGTCGCCTTCCGCGGCCGGGGTCTCGTCCTCGTCCGCCGTACGGGCGGCCTTGGCGATGACCACCGCGACGTCGTGCTCCTTGCCCAGCTTGAGCTCGGGGATCTCGACGCCCGACGGCAGCTTGATGTCCGACAGGTGGACGATGTCGCCCTGCTTGAGCGCGGCGAGGTCGACCTCGATGAACTCCGGCAGGTCCTTCGGCAGGCAGCTGACCGTCACTTCGTTGAGCTCGTGGGTGACCACGACCTCGGCGGACTTGCCGGCCGGCGACTTCTCCTGGTTGAGGAAGTGCAGCGGCACCGACGCGCGCAGCGCCTGGTTGGCGTCAACACGCTGGAAGTCCAGGTGCATGATCTGCTGCTTGTACGGATGGCGCTGCATGTCGCGCAGCAGCACGCTCTCGACCTTGCCGTCGATGTCGAGGTTCAGGATCGACGCGTAGAACCACTCGTTCTGGCTGGCGAGCCAGATCTTCTCGTGCTCGAGCTGGATCTGCTTGGGCTCGGCGTTGCCGCCGTAGACGATGGCCGGGATGGCGGCGGCATGACGCAGGCGGCGGCTCGCACCCTTCCCCTTGTCACTGCGGCCGGTAGCCTTGATGGTGTGATCGGACATTTCGATTACTCACTGTTACTGCGATGGAAACCGCCTCGCGGCGGCGATGTCACTCACCCGCGACCAGGTGAGTGGAGGTGCGGCTTGCGCCGCGGAAATCAGTCGACGTACAGCGAACTCACCGACTCGCCGAACGCCACGCGGCGGATGGTTTCGGCCAGCAGCTCGGCGACACTGAGCTGGCGGATCTTCGGGCATGCCCGCGCCGCCTCGGACAGCATGATCGTGTCGGTGACCACCAGCTCGTCGAGCGCGGAACCGCCGACGTTGGTGATCGCCGCGCCCGACAGCACGGGGTGGGTGCAGTAGGCCACGACCTTGCGCGCGCCGCGCTCCTTGAGCGCCATGGCCGCCGCGCAGAGCGTGCCGGCGGTATCGACGATGTCGTCCACCAGCACGCAGGTCTTGCCGTCCACGTCGCCGATGATGTTCATCACCGTGGCGACGTTCGCCTTCGGCCGGCGCTTGTCGATGATCGCGAGGTCCGCGTCGTCGAGGCGCTTGGCGATCGCGCGGGCGCGCACCACGCCGCCGACGTCGGGCGAGACCACCACCATGTTGTCGGTGCCGTGCGCGCGCCAGATGTCGGCGAGCAGCAGCGGCGATGCGTAGACGTTGTCGACCGGGATATCGAAAAAGCCCTGGATCTGGTCGGCGTGCAGGTCGACGGTGAGCACGCGATCGGTGCCGACCGCACCGAACATCTTGGCCGCCACCTTGGCCGTGATCGGCACGCGCGAGCTGCGCGGGCGGCGATCCTGGCGGGCGTAGCCGAAGTACGGCACGACGGCGGTGATGCTGCTGACACTGGCGCGCTTGAGCGCGTCGATCAGCACCAGCAGCTCCATGAAGTTCTCGGCGGTGGGCGCGTTCGTCGGCTGGATGACGAACACTTCCTGCCGGCGGACGTTCTCCTCGATCTCCACCTGCACTTCGCCATCGGAGAACTTGCCGACGAGCGCCTTGCCCATGCGCACGCCGAGCTCCTTGCAGACAGCGTCGGCGAGGGGCCGGTTGGCGTTGCCGGAGAAGACCAGGAGGTTGCGATCTTTGTGCATGGCGGCCGGGGTTCGGGACGGAAATTCGGAATTCGGTCTGATGCACACCGGGAGGCCGGGGACGCGCGCTACGCGCTGTCGGACGGCATCCGTCGCTAATGGCAGGGGCGGAAGGATTCGAACCTTCGCGTGCCAGGATCAAAACCTGGTGCCTTAACCGCTTGGCGACGCCCCTGTTGTCGAAAACCCGACGCCACCTGGGCGACGCCTACGTTCTGGCGAGTGCCCGGTGCAGCGGCGACACCACGGCGCCGGCGACGAGCCGGCAACGCAGGGCCGGCGGCAGCCGGCGGATCGCGGCCTCCGCCGACTCGCGCGTGGCGAACTCGACGAAGCAACCGCTGCCCGTGCCGGTCAGTCGGGCCCGACCCACCTGCGACAGCGCAGAGAGCGTGGCGTCGACCACCGGCTCGCGCGCGCGCAGGACGGGTTCGAAGGCATTTCCGAACCGGCCACTCCGGAGGTCGCCCCCCGCAACGAAGTCCGCCATTTTCAAGGGCGGTGAATCGCGCGTCAAATCGGGGGCCGCGAACAGCGCAGCGGTCGGGCTGTGGACGCCGGGCTCGGCGATCACGTACCAGGCCGGCGGCAGGCGGATCGGACGCAGCCGTTCGCCCACGCCCTCGGCCCAGGCATTGCGCCCCAGCACGAAGACGGGCACGTCGGCCCCGAGCGACAGCCCGAGTTCCGCCAGCCGCTGCAGCGGCCAGTGCAGACCCCAGAGCCGGTTGAGTGCGACCAGCGCCGTCGCGGCGTCCGATGAGCCGCCGCCGAAGCCGCCGCCGGTCGGAATGCGCTTCTCAAGCGAGATATCAGCGCCTTGGCTGCATTTGGCGGCATCTTGCAGCCTTTTGGCCGCACGTATGGCGAGATCAGACTGCTCTTCGACGCCTACGGCGGAGGCACCGACGCGGTGGATGCCGCCATCGCTCCGAACCCGCAACCGCACGGTGTCGCCCCATTCGAGCAACCGAAAGACCGACTGCAGCTCGTGGTAGCCGTCCGGGCGGCGGCCGGTGATGTGCAGGAACAGGTTGAGCTTGGCCGGGGCCGGCCAGGCGGTCCAGCCGTGGGTCATGGGGCCTCGGCGCCGTCGGTCCAGCGGTCGACGACGAGGCGCACGCGGGCGTCGTCGCGGCGGGCCTCGACGCGGCTGGGCAGCTCGGCCTGCGCGTCGGCCGGCCAGCTGTAGTCGATCGTCCAGCCGCCTTCGCTCAGGCGCGACGGGCGGCCGCCGGGGCCGAACTGCAGCACGGCGCCGCGCGGGTCGGTGCGCAGCCCGCGGACCCAGTACGGCAGCGAGCGCACCGGGATCTCCCAGCCCGTGGCCTCGCGCAGCAGGGCCTCGGCGTCGCCGCCTTCGCGCGGGCCGCCCGGCAGGCCGTCGAGCGTCGCGCCGCCGGGGCCGCCGCTCAGGCGCCAGCCCTGCCGCGTGATCGGCGCGGTCAGAGACACCTCGAAGCGCGCGCCGGACTGGCGCCATTCGAGCCGGCCACTGCCGGCATCGCGTGCGTTGGAGATCGCCACGCGGCCCTCGAAACCCCAGTCGGTGTCCGCGGCCATCGTCCGCTCGCGCTCGAGCTGGCGCGCCTCGGCCTCGGCGGCAGGCACGGCAGGCGCCTCGATGCGCGCCGTGGCGCAGCCGGCCAGCAGGCCCGCGGCAAGCAGCGCGGCAACACGGGTGCGAAAACGGCTCATTCGCCCTTCCCTCCGGCCGCCGGCTTCGCGGGCGCCGGCGGCAGCGTGGCGCCGGTCTTCTCCAGCGCACGGGCGAGCGCGCGGCTGTCGGGATCGAGCTTGCGCGCCTCCTCGAAATAGCCGCGTGCCTCGTCTTGGCGACCGAGCACCCACAGCACCTCGCCGACGTGCGCGGCGATCTCGGCGTCCTTCTGCAACGTGTAGGCACGCTGCAGCTCGACGATCGCCTCGGCCGGGCGGCCCAGGCGGTAGAGCACCCAACCGTAGCTGTCGACGATGGCGGCGTTGTTGGGCTCGGCCGCGCGGGCGCGATTGATCAGCTCCAGCGCCTCCTGGTAGCGCGTGGTGCGGTCGGCCAGCGTGTAGCCCAGCGCGTTGAGCGTGGCGACATTGTCGGGCTGCGCGACGAGGATGCGGCGCAGGTCGGCCTCGGCGCGGGCGACGTCGTCACGGCGCTCCCAGGCCAGCGCGCGGGCGTAGAGGAGGTCCGGATCGTCGGTGAACTCGGCAAGGCCGCGGGCGAAGGCGTCCATCTCGCGCGCGTCGTCCCTGTCCTTCTGCCAGAGTGCGGCTTCCAGCGCATAGGCGTCGCTGCGCACGTCGTCCTCGGCGGTGGCGTCCTGCTGCAGGGCGCGAAGCGTATCCACGGCCTCCTTCCTGCGGCCGAGCTCGTGCAGCACGTTGGCGGTGCGCAGGCGCGCGGTGAAGCGCTGCGGGCCGCCAGGCACGCTGCCGTACCAGTCCAGCGCGGCGTCGAAATGCTTGAGGTACTCGGCCAGCTGGCCGAGCAGCAGGCGGCGATCGGGCTGCGGCCGCTGCGCGTCGCGCGCGAGCTCGTCGTACAGCTGCTGCAGGCGGGTCTTGTCCCCGGCGCGCGCGTAAAGCGACGCACGCAGCGCGTAGGTCTGGTCGTCCTGTGGGCCGCGGGCGAGCGTGTCGGCGGCCGCGGCGGCGTCGCCCAGCGCGTCGTATTCGCGGGCGACCAGCAGGCGCAGCTCGGCATCGGCCGAGGCCGCGTCGCGCAGGCCGTCGATCACCGCGCGGGCCTCGGCCTGCTTGCCGTCGTCGCGCAGCTGGCTGGCCTTGAGCAGCGCGACGCGCGGATCGCCGGGGAAGCGGGCGATCACGTCGTCGACGATGCGCTCGACCAGCGCCGGCTGCTGCAGCCGCTGCGCGAGGCCGCCGAGCGCCAGCCATGCGGGCAGCGTGGTCGGCACGGCCTTGGCGTCGAGGAGGCGGCCGATCACGCCGGCGACCTGCTTCGGGGTCTTCGCGCCGGCCGCAAGAGTGCCGATCGCCGTCTTCCAGCCATCGCCCGGGCGAGCGAACAGCGCGGCGAGTTCGCGCATGGCGGTGGCGTCGTCGCCGCGGTGCAGCGCCAACGTGGCCTCGGCGACGTCGATCTGCGGCGCCGTGGCCGCAGCCGGCCCGAGCAGCTGTCGCCAGAGCTTCAGCGCCTCGGCGGCGCGGCGGTCGTCCTTGGCGACCAGCGCGATGCCCGTCGCGCGTTCGGCGAGCGCGGCGTCGCGGGCGGTGCGCGCGGCCTGCAGGTAGCTATTGGCGGCCTCGTCGAGGCGCCCGGCCTGCAGCGCGAACTCGCCGGCCAGCAGCGGCTCGAGCGGCAGGTCGGCCGCCGCCGGCGCCTTGGCGGCCATCGCCGGCAGCGCGATCGACACCGCGAGCGCGAGGCCCATCCGCTTGATCGAACGCAAAACGTGAGGCATGCGCACCCGGGATACTGAGTCTCAGAGGGGGCAGCACCCGCACCGGTAGAATGACGGGCGCTGCCGCCGCAGCTTAGCGCAGGCTCCTGTAACGAATGGGTTTCCACGTCATCGGCCTCAACCACGCCACCGCGCCCGTCGACGTGCGCGAACGGGTGGCCTTTGCCGGTGATGCGCTGGGCAGTGCGCTGGCGGAGGTCTGCGCCCTGCCCGGCGTCAGCGAGGTCGCGCTGCTGTCGACCTGCAACCGCACCGAGCTGTACGCCGAGGCGGCCGACGACGAGGCCGCGCTGGCCGACTGGCTCGCCCGCCGCTCGGGCGTCGGCGCCGACCTGCACGCCTACCTTTACCGCCACCACGAGGCGGACGCGGTGCGGCACCTGTTCCGCGTCGCGACCGGGCTCGACTCGCTGGTTCTGGGCGAGCCGCAGATCCTCGGCCAGGTGAAGGACGCCTGGGCGACGGCGCGCGCCGCCGGCACGCTCGGCAACCGGCTCGATCGCCTGTTCCAGCACGCGTTCACCACCGCCAAGCGCGCGCGCACCGACACGCGCATCGGCGCGAACCCGGTGTCGGTGGCGTCGACCGCGGTGAAGCTCGCGCAGGAATCGTTCGCGGCGCTCGGCCAGTCCACCGTGCTGCTGATCGGCGCCGGCGAAACCATCGAACTCGCCGCGCGCCATCTCGTGCAGGCCGGCACCCGGCGCCTGCTGGTCGCCAACCGCACGCTCGCGCACGCGCAGGAACTCGCGGTACGTCACGGCGGCTATGCGCTGCCGCTGGGCGACCTCGACAAGCACCTGCCCGAGGCCGACGTGGTGATCAGCGCGACCGCCAGCCGCGAGCCGATCCTGCACGCGACGCAGGTCGACGCCGCGCTCGCCGCGCGCCGTCGCCGGCCGATGCTGCTGCTCGACCTCGCCGTGCCGCGCGACATCGCCGCCGACGTCGCGCTGCTGGACGACGTATTCCTCTACACCGTCGACGACCTCGAACGTGCGATCGAGGAGAACCGGCGCAGCCGTCGCGAGGCCGCCGACGAGGCCGAGGCCATCGTCGAGCTGCAGGTGGCGCGTTTTCGCGAGAAGCTCGAGGCCAGCGGTCGTACCGAGCCGGTCAAGCGCATCCGCGCGCATGGCGAGGCCGCACGTGCCGAGGTGCTGGCCAGGGCGAAGCAGCAGCTTGCCGCCGGCATGTCGCCGGAGGACGCGCTCGAATTCCTCGCCCACACGTTGACCAACCGCCTGCTGCACGCGCCCACCGTGGCCGTGCGCGAGGCCGCCGCGCAGGGTGATGGCGACCTCGCCCGCGCCACCGAGCGCCTGTTTCCCGAAGCGCCGGCCGACGCGCCGCGCAACGGCGAGGCCTAGCGACCCGGTCCGTCGCCGTCCGGCCCGCCGCGTGCGGGCCGCCCCGTCCCGTCGCCCGGAATCCGCATGAACCCGTCCCTGCGCCGCAAGCTCGAAGCCCTGGCCGAACGCCGCGAGGAGCTCGAGCGCCTGCTCGCCGATCCCGCCGTCATCAACGATGCCGCGCAGTTCCGCCGGCTCTCGCGCGAGTTCTCGCAACTCGAGCCGGTCGCCACCGCGCTCGCGGCCGAGCAGCGCGCCCGTGAAGACCTCGACGCCGCGCAGGCGATGCGCGACGACCCGGAGATGCGCGAGCTCGCCGACGACGAGATAGATGTCGCCACGCAGCGCCTCGCGCAGCTGGAAACCGAGCTGCTGTCGCACCTGATCCCGCGTGACCCGCGCGACGACGGCGACCTCTACCTGGAGGTGCGCGCGGGTACCGGCGGCGACGAGGCGGCGATCTTCGCGGGCGACCTGTTCCGCATGTATTCGCGCTACGCGGAGCGCCAGGGCTGGCGCATCGAGGTGGAATCAGCGAATCCCGGCGAGCACGGCGGCTTCAAGGAAGTGATCGCGCGCGTCGAGGGCCAGGGCGCGTATTCGCGCCTGAAGTTCGAATCCGGCACGCACCGCGTGCAGCGCGTGCCGGCAACGGAATCGCAGGGCCGCATCCACACCTCCGCCGCGACGGTGGCGATCATTCCCGTCGAGGCCGACGAGGCGCCGATCGAGATCAGCGCCGCGGACCTGCGCGTCGACACCTTCCGTTCCTCCGGCGCCGGCGGCCAGCACGTCAACAAGACCGACTCGGCGATCCGCATCACGCATATCCCGTCGGGCCTGGTCGTCGAGAGCCAGACGGAGCGCAGCCAGCACGCGAACCGCGACAAGGCGATGAAGCGCCTGCGCGCGATGCTGGCCGAAGCGCAGGCCGCGAAGGCGGCGGCGGCACAGGCGGAGACGCGCAAGCTGCAGGTCGGCAGCGGCGATCGCAGCCAGCGCATTCGCACCTACAACTTCCCGCAGGGCCGCATCACCGACCACCGCGTCGAGGGGCTCACGCTGTACGACCTGCCGAACGTGATGGAAGGCGGGCTGGACGCGCTGCTCGACCGCCTGCAGCAGGAACACCAGGCCGACGAACTCGCGCGCCTGACCTCCGGCGGCTGACGGGGTGTCGTCACCCGCGGCGAGCGGCGACAATCGACGCATCCATCGCCCGGCCCCGACCATGGACCTGCGCATCCGCACCGCGACGCCCGACGACCTCGACGCCATCGCGCGCCTGTTCGACGCGTACCGCCAGTTCTACGGACAGCCCTCCGACCGCGCCGCCGCGCGCGCCTTCCTCGCCGAGCGCATGGAGTACCGGCAGTCGCTGGTGCTGCTCGCGGAGCACGGCGACGACGCCGTCGGCTTCGCGCAGCTCTACCCGATGTTCTCCTCGGTGCGCATGGCCTCGGTCTGGGTGCTCAACGATCTCTACGTCGACACCGACGCGCGCCGGCTTGGCGTAGGCCGCCGCCTGCTCGAAGCCGCGGCCGTGGCCGCGAAGGCCGCCGGCGCGGTGCGCGTGGCGCTGGAGACCGCGCGCGAGAACCTGCCGGCGCGTGCGCTCTACCGCGACGCGGGCTGGGAGGAAGAAGCCACGCAGTGGTACTCGCTCGACCTCGCGAAGCTGCAACTGCCCGTCTGACATGAGCGATCCACGGCAGCACGCACGCCTGCAGGTGCAGCGCGCGCCCGGCGATGCGATCGCCTGGTGCGTGCTGGCCGAGGCCGAGCTCGACGCGGGCGACGCCATCGCCGGCGAGCGCGCCGCGCAACGCGCACTCGCGCTCGCGCCGGGTCATCCCGAAGCACTCGCGCGGCTCGGTCGCGCGCAGTCGCTGCTGGGCCGGCAGCACGAAGCCGTCGATACGCTGCTGCGCGCGGCCGCCGGCGCACCGGGTCATCCCGGCATCGCCGTCTGGCTCGGTCATGCACTGGAGGACGTGCGCCGCGTGGAGGACGCTGCCCAGGCCTTCGCGCATGCGCACCGCCTGTTGCCCGACGAGCCGATGGTCGCCGGCTATCTGCTCGCCGCGCGGCGTCGCCTCTGCGACTGGCGCGACGTGGATTCGCTGTCGGCGCAGGTGCGCGCCGCCGTGCGCCAGCGCCAGGCCGCAGTGGAGCCGTTCGCCTTCCTGAGTGAGGACGCGACGCCCGCCGAACAGCTGCAGTGCGCGCGACTGCGCGCGGCGATGATTCCGTCGTCGCTCCATCCGATGCCGCCGGTCGAGCGCGCCTCGCGCGAGGGCGAACCGATCCGGCTCGGCTTCCTGTCCAACGGCTTCGGCGCGCATCCCACCGGCCTGCTCACCGTCGCCTTCCTCGAGGCGCTGGCGGACGTGGACGGCGTCGAGGCACATCTGTTCGCGCTGAACCCCGACGACGCCAGCCCGGTCCGCCGGCGCCTTGCCGCCGCGACGCAACTGCACGACGTCGCACTGCGCCCGCATCGCGTCGTCGCCGAGGCGATCCGTCACGCGAGCATCGACGTGCTGTACGACCTGCGCGGCTGGGGCGGCGGCGGCGCGCCGGAAGTGCTGGCGATGCGGCCGGCACCCGTGCAAGTGAACTGGCTCGCCTATCCCGGCACCTCGGGCGCGCCGTGGATCGATTACATACTCGCTGACGACGTGGTGCTTCCAGCCGCGCTCGCGCCGCACTTCAGTGAAACCGTCGTGCACATGCCGCGTGCGTTCCAGCCGTCGGACACCCGTCGCGCGCTCGCACCGCCGCCGCCGCGCGGCGAATGCGGCCTGCCTGAGAGCGGCGTGGTGTTCTGCTGTTTCAACAACAGCTACAAGCTGAACCCGCGCAGCATGGGCCGCATGTTCGAGGTGCTGCGTGCGGTCGAGGACAGCGTCCTATGGCTGCTGTCCGGCCCTGGCCGCGCCGACGAGCGCCTGCGTGCACAAGCCGCCTCAGCCGACATCGACCCCCTGCGCCTGGTGTTCATGCCCAAGCAGCCGCACACGGCCTACCTCGCGCGCCTGCAGCTCGCGGATCTGTTCCTCGACACGAATCCGTACAACGCGCATACCACCGCGTCGGACGCGCTCTGGGCGGGCTGTCCCGTGGTCACGTGTCCCGGCGCGACCTTCGCCTCGCGCGTGGCGTCGAGCCTGCTGACGGCGCTCGGGCTGACCGAGCTGGTTGCGGACGACGACGCGGCCTTCGTGCGGATCGCCGTCGAACTCGGCCGCGACGCCGATGCGCGCGCGGCCCTGAAGACCCGCCTGGCCGACGCCCGCGAACGTTCGCCGCTGTTCGACATGACGCGCTTCGCCGACGACTTCGCCGCGATCGCGCGGCGCATGGTGCTGGCCTGGCGCGAAGGCCGCGCGTCGGGCGCCGCCTAGGCCGATTCCTGCGCGTCGGCGAGCCGGCGATTACGGCGGTAGATGAGCTGGCCGACGACGCCCGTCAGCAGCAGCACCGCGTTGGTGAACACGAACACGCCGTTGTCGAGCAGCCAGCTGTAGACCACGAAGCCGACGCTCGCGCACATCTGCCCGATGAACAGCCAGCGAGACACGCCTTCGGTGCTGCGTTCGCGCCACTGCGTGTAGACCTGCCGGCCCAGCGTGGCGATGAGGATGGCGGACGCGGCCCAGCCGATCAGGTCGGTGGGCGTCATGGACGTCGGAGTCGTGCTGCGTGCATGCGCGCAGCGTCCCGTGCATCGCGTCGGAGCGTGGTGAAGCGTCGCGGACGCGTTCAGCCGATGGTGAAGCCACGGGGCGCGTCGATGTCGACGACCGCATCGCGCACCACGTCGTCCACGCGCGCGAGCGGCGGGCCCTGGCGCAGCCAGCCGGCGAGGCGCTCGATCGCCTGCGCCTCGCCGTGCACGAGCACCTCGACGCGCCCGTCCGCCAAGTTGCGCGCATGTCCCGCCAGCCCGAGCGCTTCGGCCTCGTGCCGCGTATGCGCGCGGAAAGCCACGCCCTGCACACGCCCGCTGACGAGGAAGCGCGCGGCGCTCATCCCTGCGCGTCCGACGCGTGGCGCGCGATGGCCTCGTCGATCGCCGCCACCGTCACCGCACCCGCCACCTTCATCGCGACGCGTCCGTCCGGTGCGATCAGCAGAGTCATCGGCAGGCCGCGCGGCGTCTCGAAGTCGGGCAGCGGCTTGTAGGTATCGAGGATCGCGATCGGATAGGACACGGGCCGCGTCTTCAGGAACGCGCGCATCGCGTCCGGCTCGATCTCCTCGTAGGCGAGGCCGATCACGTCGACGTCGCCGCGCTCGGCGAGCTTCGAGAGCTCGGGCATCTCCTTCAGGCAGGGCCCGCACCAGGTCGCCCAGAAATTGACCACCACGAAGCGCCCGCGGTGCCGCGCGAGGTCGAACGTCGCGCCGTCCACGGTCGTCACCTGCAGGCGTGGCTGCACGGCCTGCACGGGCTGCGGCTGACTCGGCTTCGCCTCCACCTGCACGACGGGCTGTTCGGGCGCAGGCTCGTCGCGGCTGCAGGCGGCGAGGCCCGCCAGCAGCGCGGCGGCGAGGACTAGGATTCGGGTCATGCGGACTCTCCGGAATTCCAGACGCTGGTGACGCGACGCCTGAGCACGTCGCGCAGCGGAAGGCGCAGCTCGTCGATGGCCTTCGCGACATGGTGGCCGATCGCGTCGTCGCGATGCGGCAGATGGGCTTCGGCGATCGGGATGCGCAGGCTGCAGGCTTCGTACAGCTCGGCCAGGCTGACCTCGTCGAGATCGCGCGCAAGCAGCCACTCGCCGCTTTCCGCGCGCCGCACGACGTTGATCGTCGACAGCTGCGCGAGCAACTGCTGCGCCAGTGCATCGGTCAGCATCGGCTCCACGCGCTGGATGTCGTCGACATGCAGGCCCTCGCCGCTGCGCCGCGCTTCGTCGAAACGCGCGAGCAGGCGCAGAAGGCCGTAGATCTCGAAGCCCTCCGGCAGCCGCTGCGTGGCGGGCTGGTAGCGGAAGGCCGACAGCGAGGCCGCGAACGACGCGCCGAGCAGGATCGCGAGCCAGCCGAAGTACATCCACAGCATGAAGATCGGGATGATCGCCAGCTGCTGGTAGATGCGTGCGTAGCTGTCGAAGCTGGTGAGGTAGACCCCCATCGCCCACTTCGCCGCCTCGAAGCCGAGCGTGGCCAGCACCGCGCCCGAAAACGCGTGCCGCCAGCGCACCGTGCGATGCGGCACCACGCGGTAGATGGCCGCGAACGCCACCACCTCGATCAGCAGCGGCGTGAGCTGCAACAGAAACGATTCCAGCGCATGGCCGGCGCGCGTCGCGAACAGCGCGAGCGCGAAGAAGCGCGCCGAGAGCGCGAGGCTGGCGGCGGCGAACACCGCGCCGAGCGTGAACACCGTCCAGTAGACGAGGAAGCGCCCGAGCTTCGGTCGCCCGGCCTTGACCCGCCAGATCGCGTTGAACGTGCGCTCCACGCCCGTCAAGGTGACCAGCAGCGAGAGCACAAGCGCCACGACACCGGTGGCCGTGAGCTTGCCCTTGTTGGCGGCCGCCGTTTCCAGCAGGTAGTTCTGCGCCGAACGCGCCACGCCCGGGACGAAGTTCGAGAATATGTAGTCGGCCAGCTGGCTCGACAGCGGGCGCAGCGCCTCGAAGGCGGACAGCACGCCGAAGATCACCATCGACAGCGGCACCAGCGCGAACAACGTGGTGAACGCGAGCGCGCCCGCGGCCTGGAACAGGTCGTCGTCGAGGAAACGACGCGCGAGGAAACGGAAGAACGCCACGGCACGCGCACGGTCGCGCAGGCGCGGGCTCAACAGGCTGAGCAGGTAGGGCGGCTCCATCGCGCCGCAGCCTACCCGATCGGCCGCTTGCGCGACGTCGCCGGCGGCGGACGTGAGCGACGCGTTATCCTCCGCGTCCTTCAACGCCGCGGTCGCCCGATGCCCGACGTCCTCATCGTCTACTACAGCCGTAACGGCTCCGTCGCCCGCCTCGCGCGCCAGATCGCGCGTGGCGTGGAGGAAGTCGACGGCATGCAGGCACGTCTACGCACGGTGCCGCCGGTCGCGGCGGTCACCAGCACGGCCGCGCCGCCAGTGCCGGAGTCCGGCTCCCCGTACGTCGAGCCGCGCGACCTGCAGGAATGCGCGGGCGTGGTGATCGGCAGCCCCACCCGCTTCGGCAACATGGCCGCGCCGCTCAAGTACTGGATCGACGGCCTCGGCGGCGAGTGGGCCAGCGGCACGCTGGTCGGCAAGCCCGCGGGCGCGTTCACCTCGTCGTCGACGATGCACGGCGGGCAGGAGTCGACGCTGCTGTCGATGATGCTGCCCCTGCTGCATCACGGCTGCCTGATCACCGGCATTCCGTTCACCGAGCCGAAGCTGAGCTCGACGCGCTCGGGCGGCACGCCCTACGGCGCGAGCCACGTCGCCGGCACGGGCGACGACGCGCCGGTGGACGAGGACGAGGCGCAGCTGGCGCGCGCGCTTGGCCGTCGCATCGCGCAGATCGCGGCGAGGCTCGCATGAGCGCGCGCAGCGTCCTCATCGCGTCGCTGGCGCTGCTCGCGGTGCTCTACCTCGCGTGGTTCGGCAGCCTCGACGAATGGATCGCCGCCGCCGTGTTCGCGCTGCCGGTACTGGCCTGTCTTGCCGGGGTGGCGCTCGCGCGCCGTACCGCGGGCTTCTGGTCGGGCGTGCTCGCGCTCGCCTGGTTCAGCCACGGCGTGATGGTGGCCTGGTCGCGCCCGGCCGAGCGCGGCTGGGCGCTGGCGGAAGTCGTGCTGTCGCTGGCGATCGTGATCGCGGGCAGCCTGCCCGGCCTGTGCGCGCGCTTCGGCCGCCGGCGCTGAGCGGGCGCGGCCTATAATCCGCGTCCTCCGACGCCTGGACCGCACCATGGATTCGCTCTGCATCGTCACCACCGGCGGGACGATCGACAAGATCTACTTCGACGACAAGTCGGACTTCCAGGTCGGCGAGCCGCAGATCGGGCGCATCCTCGAGGAGCTCGGTGTCGCGTTCCGCTTCAACGTGATCCCGATCCTGCGCAAGGACTCGCTGCACATCACCGATTCCGACCGCGAGCTGGTACGCGCGACCATCGCCGCGCAGCCCTGCCGCCACGTGCTGGTGACGCACGGCACCGACAGCATGGTGCAGACCGCGCAGGTGCTCTCCTCGCTGACCGACAAGACCATCGTGCTCACCGGCGCGCTGAACCCCGCGCGCTTCCGCGGCTCGGACGCCGAGTTCAACATCGGCACCGCGGTTGGGGCCGTGCAGGCGTTGCCGCCGGGCGTCTACATCGCCATGAACGGCCGCATCTGGGAGCCGACCAAGGTTCGCAAGAACGTCGAGGCCAACCGCTTCGAGCCGATCGAATAGGCACCTCGCACGCGCCTCGAAAGAAAAGACCCCGACCTCGCGGCCGGGGTCTTCGTTTTCCGCGGGTAGCGCGCCGGCCGGAGCCGGCGCGCGTCGCCGTCAGTTGATGGTGCCCTTCAGCGTGACGCCGGAGTACGCGGAGTACGCGCGGACGTTCACGTAGTACGTGCCGGCGGTCGGCGCGTTGATCGTGCAGGTCTCGGCGTTGCCGCTGAGGTACGGACGGCAGGTGTACGAGGAGGTCGTCGGCGCGGAGCCGAGCTTGACGTACAGGTCCGCGTCGCCGGTGCCGCCGGAGATCGTGAACACCACGCTCGTCTTGCCGGCCGGAACGCTCAGCGTGTAGTTCGCCGAGACGCCGCCCGCAGCCACCGACGGCAGGCTCACCGGCACGCCGCTGGTCAGCACCGTGCCGCCACCGCCGCCACCGCCCGTGCTGTAGCTGCCCGTCAGGGTGACGTTGGAGTAGGCCGAGTAGCCGTTGAGCAGCACGTAGTACGTGCCGGCCGTGGGCGCGGCGATCGTGCAGGTCTCGGTCGAGCTGCTCGCCTCGGACTTGCAGGTGTAGCTCGACGTCGTCGGATTGGAGCCGAGCTTGACGTAGAGGTCCACGTCACCCGAACCGCCCGTGGTCTTGAAGGTCAGGTTCGAAGCGCCCGACGGCACGACCAGCGAGTAGTACTTCGCGCTGCCGGCGCTGCCGGAGATGCCGCTGACCGGCGTGCCGTTGGTGAGCGCCGTCGTGGTGCCGCCACCGCCACTGCCGCCCGAGCAGCTCACGCCGACCGAGGTGAACGCCGCGGTGACGTCCGCCTTGCTCAGGCCCAGATCCTGCGCCGCGGTCTCGACGCCGCAGGCCGCCGAGTTGAACGTGCTGCTAGCGGTCCAGTACAGGGCGTTCGCGCGGGCGAACACCTTGAACGCGGTCGGCGTGTTCCAGCCTGAGGTCTTGGCGAGCGTGCAGAACGCCTTGTTGTAGACGCCCGACGAGTAGTGCACGTCCATGCCGTTGGTGTACTGCGACGCGTTGTTGATCGACGCGCCGTCCTGGCTTGGGTTGCACATGTAGCGCAGCGCACCGGTCGACTTGAAGATCTCGGTGCCGACGTTGAAGTCGTTGCTGCCCTTCCAGTAGTACTCGGTGGCTTCGCCGCCCATGTCGGAGAAGGCTTCGTTGATGCCGCCCGACTGGCCCGAATAGGTCAGGTTCGAGTGCTGCTCGGTGAAGCCGTGGCTGACCTCGTGGCCGGCGACGTCCGCACTGACGAGCGGATAGAACGTGTTCTTGCCGTCGCCGAAGCTCATGTACTGGCCGTCCCAGAACGCGTTCTCGTAGCTCGACGAGTAGTGCACGCGCATGACCAGCTGGAAGTTGAGCGCGTTGTAGCCGGTGTAGGCCGGATACATCTTGGTGATCAGGCCACCGAAGTAGTGCGCGTCGTTGAGCGGCGAGTACGCGCCGTTGATGGTCTTCACCGTGTTGCGCGGACAGGTGTACGAGAACGCCGTGCTGCCGCTGGTGCCACCGTTGAGGTTCACCGTCTTCACGTTGGCGTTGTTCATCGTGCAGGTCGTGCCCGACTGCGCGACGTCGAGGTAGCCGTAGCGGCCGCCCGAACCGTACTCGTACTGGCCGGTCTTGGCGTTGCCGCCGGGGCCCGTGCCGACTTCGGCGGTGGTGAGGCCTTCCCAGCGCTTGAGCACCGCGCCGCTGTCGGCATCGACGATCACGAACGGACGCGACGCATCGCCGCCGCCGTCGCGCTCGGCGAAGTAGGACACCACGAACGCGCGGTGCGCCTTGCCGGCGTCGTCGATGAAGATCATCAGCTCCGACTTCTCGTTGCGCGTCTTCATCGCGGCGATCTTCTGGCCGTGCGCGGCGCGCTTGCCGATGTCGAGCGCGCCCGCGTTGGACAGGCGCGTGGCGCCGGCCGGGATCTCGGCGGCCAGGCCTTCGACCCTGCGGCCGAACATGGCGCGCACGGCGCCGGCCTTCTCGCTCACCACGATGTTCTCGCCGAACACCGGGATGCCGCGGAACGTCTGCTGGTAGCGGTAGTGCTGCGAGCCGTCTCGCTCCTGCACGAAGCCGACCTGCTTCAGCGCGGACAGCGAATCCACGCCGACCAGTTCGGCATGGCGGTCGCGGGCGACAGGGGCGGCGCCGAGCGTCGCGGTGGCGGCGCTGTACTGCTGCCCGACCTTGCCGGCCGGCATGCGGTGCAGATCGGTACGGGTGGCGGCGCCGGCACTGCCCGCGACGATCGCGAGCACGAGGGGGGAGAGCGCCAGCAGGCGGGAAGTCGGTTTCGACATGGAAGATCCTTGGGACGGGTACGTCGTGGGTTCGACGGCGGGAAGCCCGTATCGCGGGGCAGCGGGCCGGGCACGGTGGGACGCGATCCTTCTGCGTCCCGCCGACAATGCCCCGGCGCCAGCGCGATGCGCCAGAAGAATCCGGATTTTTCTGTCCGGTCCGACGAGCGGTTTACGTTACCCGGCCATGCCCCAGGAAATTCAATAGCTTGCCGGCGTCGCCATGCGCGCCAGCCGCGGCAAACAGTGATGATTGCCGCATTGCAGCAGCCACAATGGGCGACCGTTCGTCGGCTGGACACGAAGATTCCCCACGCTCGACCCGCCTGGCCGTCGCTTCACAGGTTGCCCGAAGGCATGGGCTCAGGCACCAACGTCGCCCGGGGCGTGCGCACAGGAAGCCCGAGCCCCAGAGCACCGATGCTTGAGCGCCATCCAGCAGGCGGTCGCCCGTCGGCCGACGGCCCGTCCGCTCAGAACATCCCGGTTTCGAGGCGTGCGGCCTCGGACATCATCGTTCGGTTCCACGGCGGGTCGAATACCAGCTCGACGTCCGCCTCGGCCACGGTCGGGATCAGCTCCAGCTTGTCGCGCACGTCGGCCACCAGCACGTCGCCCATGCCGCAGCCCGGAGCGGTCAGCGTCATCTCGACGCGCACCACGCGCTGCGAGGCGTCGTCCTCGCGATGGTCGATCTCCACCGAATAGACCAGCCCGAGGTCGACCACATTGATCGGGATCTCGGGGTCGAAACAGGTCCGCAACTGCTGCCAGACGAGCTTCTCGACGGCCTCGTCGCTGGCGTCCTCGGCCAGTTCCAGCGGCTCCGGCGGCTCCTTGCCGATCGCGTCGGCGTCGCGGCCGGCGATGCGGAACAGGTTGCCCTCGACGAAGACGGTGAAGCTGCCGCCGAGCGCCTGCGTGATGTAGCCGACACTGCCGGCGGGCAGGGTCACGGCCTCGCCCTGCGGGACGAGCACGGCGGCGCAGTCGCGCTCGAAGCGGACGGGTTCGCTGGAACGGGAATACATCGGCGGGGCCATCTTGGAACCAGCACCATTCTAGTCCGGTTTCGCGCCGCCTCCCTGTCCGGCAGCTATCCTGTGCGGCCGCTCGACCGACCGCCCGGATGCCGACGACCCGCCCCGCCCTCGCCTGGCTCCTGCTTCCGCTCGTCGTCGCCGGCTTCGCGGCGCTGTGGACGCTCGCCGCGCTGTACTCGGGTCGCCAGTGCAGCTTCATGGCGGTGGTCGGCGCGATCGACGTACTGTGGGTGTTGGGCCTCGCGCCGCGCATGGGCGTCGCCGCGCGGGCCACGCTCGCGACGCTGTCGACCGCCGCGCTGGTCGTGCTGGCCAACTGGTCGATCATCGCCATCCATCTCGGCGGGCCGCTCGGCACCGGGCCGCTGGCCTCGATGGCCAAGCTCGGCCTGCACCACGCGCGCACGCTGGCGGGCCTGGCCAACGACTGGCGCGACGGTGTCTGGGTCGTGCTGGCGCTGGCGATCTCGGCCGGCTGGCCGTTCTTCAATGCCCGCCGTCTAGCGCTTTCAGCTCGCTGACCAGCGCCGCCGCCATCGCCGCGCCGTCGCCGAACAGCATTCGCGCGTTGTCGGCATAGAAGAGCGCGTTCTCGATGCCCGCAAAGCCCGTGCCGCGGCCGCGCTTGATCACCACCACGTTCTTCGCGTCCACCACGTCCAGGATCGGCATGCCGTAGATCGGGCTCGCCGGGTCGGTCTTCGCCACCGGGTTGACCACGTCGTTGGCGCCGATCACGAGCGCGACGTCGGTGTTCTTGAACTCCGGATTGATGTCGTCCATGTCGGCGATGAGGTCGTAGGGCACGCCGGCCTCGGCCAGCAGCACGTTCATGTGGCCGGGCATGCGACCGGCCACCGGGTGGATCGCGAACTTCACCTTGACCCCGCGCTCCATGAGCTTCTGCGTGAGCTCCCATATCTTGTGCTGCGCCTGCGCGACGGCCATGCCGTAGCCCGGCACGATCACCACGCGCTCGGCGTAGGCCATCAGCGCGGCGACGTCCCCCGCCTCGATCGGTTTCTGGCTGCCCGTGATCTCCTGCGCTTCCCCGCCCGCGCCGAACGAGCCGAACAGCACGCCGCGGATCGGCCGGTTCATCGCCTTCGCCATCAGCCGCGTGAGCAGAAGGCCCGCGGCACCGACCATGGTGCCCGCGATGATCAGTGCCTCGTTGCCGAGCACGTAGCCTTCGAGCGCGACGGCGAGCCCGGTGAATGCGTTGTAGAGCGAAATCACCACGGGCATGTCGGCGCCGCCGATCGGCAGCGTCATCAGCACGCCCAGCAGTAGCGCCAGCGCGAAGAAGGCGACGATGGCGTCCATGCCCAACTGCGCGCAGATCATCACCGCGAGTACGAGCGTGGCGAGGAACACGAGGCCGTTGAACAACTGCTGGCCGGGAAACACGAAACGACGGTCGAGGCGGCCGTCGAGCTTCGCCCAGGCGATCACCGATCCCGACAGCGAAACCGCGCCGATCAGCGCGCCGATCACCGCGAGCACGATGGCGGTGGTCGATGCCTGCGCCGGCGGTGTCGCGCCTGCCGCGCTGGCGAGCGTGGCGGACTCGCGCAGCGACGACCAGCGCAGCAGCTCCAACGCGCCGATGGCGGCCGCCGAGCCGCCGCCCATGCCGTTGTAGAGCGCCACCATCTGCGGCATGTCGGTGATGGCCACGCGCTTGCCCGACACCCACGCCAACAGCGTACCCAGCGCCAGCGCTACCAGGATCAGCCCGAGGTTGTGCAGGCCGGGCAGCAGGAACGTGGCCGCCGTGGCGATCACCATGCCCGCGCCCGCCCAGCGGATGCCGCTGCGCGCGGTCACCGGCGAGGCCATGCGCGACAGCCCGAGCAGGAACAGCGTGGCGGCGACCAGATACGCGACGGCGGCGACGAACAGCCGCGCCTGGTCCGGGCCCTCGAACGGGTTCATGCCTCGCTCCCGGGCTTCCTGGACGGCTTGAACATCTCGAGCATGCGCTCGGTGACCACGTAGCCGCCGGCGGCGTTGCCCGCACCCAGCAGCACGGCGACGAAGCCGATCGCCTTCTCGAGCGTGGTGTCGGCATGCCCCAGCACCACGATCGCGCCGATCAGCACGATGCCGTGGATGAAGTTGCTGCCCGACATCAGCGGCGTATGCAGGATCACCGGCACGCGCGAGATGATCACGTGGCCCGCGATCGCCGCGAGCATGAAGATGTACAGCGCGACGAACCCGTCCGACACGGCGACACTCCCCATCCCCGGTTGCGCCCATCATAACGACGCCTGAATCCGGCCCGCCATGCGTCAACCACCGGGCCGCACGCGCGTTTCCACCCCTGCGCCGGCCGCGTTCGCGCCGCCGACGAGTCCGCCGGAGCCCGCCCATGCACATCGCCGCCACCAGCGTCCTGCCCGACCGGGGCTCCGGAGGCGCATGAGCGTGCCCGCGGCCGTGATCGAGGACGACGCGCCGGACGCGCCGCAGACGCTCGACGCCTTCCTGGCGTCGGTGTCGACGCGCGCCTTCCGCTTCGCCGAGCTCGGGCTGCGCCACCGCGAGGACGCGCTCGACGCGGTGCAGGACGCGATGGTGAAGATGCTGGCCTACGCGCAGCGCCCGCCGTCGGAATGGACGCCGCTGTTCTGGAGCGTGCTGCGCAGCCGGATCATCGACCAGCAGCGCCGCCGCACTTTCCGGCTGAAGTGGGTGCTGCCGGCGCCGGCCGGGGACGAGGGCGCGGTGGACTGGGCGGACCCGGGGCCGGATCCGTCGCGCAGCAACGATTCGCGCGAGGCGTACACGCGCCTCGCCGAGGCCCTTCAGCAGTTGCCCGCGCGCCAACGCGAGGCATTCACGCTGCGGGTACTGGAGGAACTGGACGTCGGCACGACGGCGCGGGTGATGGGCTGCAGCGAAGGCTCGGTCAAGACCCACCTGTCCCGCGCGCGCGACGCCCTGTCGAAGCAACTGGAGGACTTCCGATGAGCCGACACGACACCGCCGGCGACGCGCTCGACGCCCGCATGCGCGACGTCCATGCGCGGTCGCTGGACCACCTCTCCCCGCGCGTGCAGGCGCAGCTCGCGCTGCGTCGGCGCGAGGCGCTGCAGGGCGCAACGCCGCGGCGTGCGTCGCGCGGCCTGCTGCCCTGGGCCGGCATGGCGACCGCCGGCCTCGCGCTGGCGCTGGTCGTGCAGTTGCATCCGCCGTCGACAGTGCAGCCGCCGGCGCAGGTGGCCGCCGTCCGCCCCGCGTCGGACGCGCCGCGCCTGGCCGCGCTCGGCTCGGCCGATGCCGAAAGCATCAGCCCCGACCTGATCGAGGATCCCGATTTCTACCTGTGGCTGGGCGATGGCGGCCCGGCCCGCACGGAGTGATAGCCATGAAGCGAACCGCCGCCCTCCTGTCCGCCCTGCTGCTCGCCGCGGCCCTTCCCGCCGCCGCGCAGTCGCGCCCGGCGCCGCTGCCCGAATGGGACCGACTGACGCCCGCCCAGCGCGAGGTGTTGATCGCTCCGCTGCGCGAGCGCTGGAACGCGAGCCCGCAGAACCGCACCCGCATGTGGGACCACGCCCAGCGCTGGCGCACGATGACGCCGGCCCAGCGCGCACAGGCACGCCGCGGCATGGAGCGCTGGCAGGGAATGTCGCCGCAGGAGCGCGAGCAGGCCCGCGCGGCTTTCGACCGCATGCGCAACCTGCCGCCGGAACAGCGCCAAGCGATGCGCGAGAAGCTTCGCAACATGACGCCCGAGCAGCGCAAGGCCTGGTTGAAGTCGCAGAACCGGCAGAACTGACCGATCCGCTGGGCTAGGCCGCGACGGCCTCGTCCGCGCGCTCCGGCCAAACGGTGCGGGCGAGCAACTCGTCGCTCCAGTCGAACGACAGCCGGCCGGCGTCGAGGAACAGCGCGACGAAGTTCAGCACGTTGCGCGCGTACATCTCGCTCGCGTGCACCGCGCCAAGGCTGGCGAGCCCGAGCGGCCCGGCCACGGTGACACCGCCGACGTCGACCGTTTCGCCCGGCACCGTCGCCTCGCAGTTGCCGCCGCTCTCAGCGGCGAGGTCGACGATCACGCTGCCCGGCCGCATCCCGGCCACCATCACCGACGTCACGATGCGCGGCGCCGGCCGACCTGGCACCGCGGCCGTGCAGACCACCACGTCCACCGACCCGAGATGCGTGCCGAGGCGCTTCTGCTGCTCGGCGCGCTCGTCGTCGGTGAGCGCACGCGCGTAACCGCCCTCGCCCGCCGCGCTGACGCCGAGGTCGAGAAAGCGCCCGCCCAGCGACTCGATCTGCTCGCGGGTTTCCGGACGCACGTCGAAGCCTTCCACCTGCGCGCCAAGCCGGCGCGCGGTCGCGATGGCCTGCAGGCCTGCCACGCCCGCACCGATCACCAGCACCTTCGCCGGCCGGATCGTGCCGGCCGCGGTCGTCAGCATCGGGAAGAAGCGCGGCGCGAGCGTGGCGGCGATCAGCACCGCCTTGTAGCCGGCCATGCCCGCCTGCGAGCTCAGCACGTCCATCGACTGCGCGCGCGTGGTGCGCGGAAGGCGTTCGAGCGGGAACGCATGGAGGCCGCGCTCGCGGAGGATCGCCGCGCGGCTTTCTGAGGCCTGCGGCGCGAGCAGGCCGACCAGCGTCGCTCCGTGTTTCGCGCGCGCCAGCAGCTCGTCGGCGGGCGGCTGCACGACGAGCAGAAGATCGGCCGCGAGCACGTCGTCGAGCGACGCGACGCTCGCACCGGCGTCGGCGTATGCCTCATCGACGAAACCGGCGCCGCGACCCGCACCGCTCTCGACGACCACCCGTGCGCCGCGCGCCGCCAGCTTGCGCACCGTCTCGGGCGTGGCCGCCACGCGCCGTTCGCCGGGCGCGCGCTCACGCAGGATGCCTACCGTCACGTCCGTCATGCGGGTGCTCCGTCGGGGCCTCGGGCCATGCTAGCGGCAATGCGGTGCGGATGGCGGAGAGTGCCGACGCGCCGGGTCCTGCGGCGAACGGTGGCCGCGACATGGCGTCGCCTCGACACGCCCCCCGCCGACGGAGATACATCGTTGCCGGTCTCGCGTCGTTCGCTCATCGTGCGTGAAACACGATGGCGACCCCGAACGGTAACGGGCGCCCAAAGTCGCGACTCGTCGATCCGGGGAAGGCGTAGGCAAACGCGATGCCGGTTGTACGAAAAGAAAAAGGCGGCCGAAGCCGCCTTTTCCGATCGGACCGCTCAGCGCGCCATCAATTCGCGCCGACCACGCTGCGCAGCTGCTGCTGCAACTGCTCCATCGCCGCCTCGAACGGCGACTGGCCGGTCGCGAGCGTCAGGCGGCCCTCGGCGCCCAGCACCGCGAGTTCCTCGATGCTGGCGGCCAGCACGCGCATGCCACGGCGGTTGACCAGCAGCAGTCGCGAGGTCAGCGGGCTGACCCAGGCCACCTTCGCCGAGATCGGCTCGCCCTGTGCGTCGCTCAGGCGCACCCAGGCGCCGACTTCGAGGCGGCGGATCCTGGCGATCCACTGCGGATCGGCCTGCACCGTATCAGTGCCGCCGGCCAGCCACAGGCGCGTTTCCTGCTCGGGTTCGTCGCGCACCGGCGCCGGCATGGCACGCACGCGACGCGGCGCGTCGGGGTCGGCGAGGCCGCGCACGATGCCGGCGAGGCCGTGGCTGGCCGCCGTGGCGTCGAGGCCGGACGACGCCAGGCATTCGGTCAGCGGCACTTCGAGATCAAGCAACTGGCGCACCAGCGCGTCGCCATCGGCACGCGCGGCGAGCGCATCGGCCTGCGCCAGCGCATCGCCCATCGCGATGGCCTCGCGGAAGCGCACGCTGTCCTCGCCGTCGCGCAGCAGCGTCTGCACCAGGTGGTGGCGCCACGGGGTGATCAGGAAATCGCCCACGGCCTGCGTCAGCGCGGTCTGCGCGAGGCGGCGCTGCAGCACCATGTCGGCGCGGCTGCGGGCCTGCGCGAGGCGCTCGCGGCCGTAGCTGGCCTTGGCGGCGCGCTGCTCCTGCAGTTCGACGCGGCGGCGCTGCTGCGACAGCAGCTCCTCCATCTCGGCATGCGCCATCTCGAAGACCGAGAGGTCCTCGTTGAACTCGGCGACGATGCGCTGCGATACCGCGGAAGCGCGCTCCAGCAGCTCGCGCTCCTGCGGCGTCGCGCCGTTGTTGTCCTCGCAGGCCTCGGTCAGCGCATCGAGCAGGCGACGCGCCGGATGCTCGCGCTCGACGAACATCGAGTCGTCGTTGATCGCGACCTTGAGGTACGGCAGCACCAGGCGCGCGTACACGCGGCGCGCGCGCTCCTGCAGCGCATGCGTGCGGAACAGCGATTCGAACAGCAGCGCGACCATGTCGACAGCGTCCTCGTCGTCCGGCGACAGCGCGGTGTATTCGGGATGCAGGCCCATCCGGCGCGCGCCTTCGGCGAGGTAGCCGCGGATCGCGTCCGACAGCTTGCCGTTGACGCCCAGCGCGCGGGCGAAGATATCCGGCGGCTCGGCCTGCAGCACCGACGCGATGCTGGCGAGCTCGCGGGGCTGGAACTCGCGCAGCACGGGCGCCGCGCCCATCGCGCTACCGCCGATCGCGCCCGGCACGCCGAAGGCGCCCGCCGACGGCGGGGCGACGCCCGGCATGCCGTATTGCAGGCCAACCGGCGCCTGCGTCAGCGTGCGCACGCCGCCGTGCTGGCGCTCCATGCGCCACAGGCGCAGCTGCTCGCGCAGCGGCTCGAGTTCCGTGGAATGGCGATGCCCGCCCAGGCCGTCGCCGAGCGCACGCGCGAGTGGCGCCTGCGGCATCTGCGGATGCGAGGGCGCGCCATAGCCGGCCGACGCGCCATAGGCCGGCGCCTGCGGCGCATGCGTGGCGATCGGCGCGACGGGGGCGGTGTCGGTCGACAGCGGCGCGGGCGTCTCCTGCAGCGCGGCGGCGGCCGGGGCCTCTTCCCGCTCGAACTTCGCCAGCGTGGCCGGCGCCCAGGCGCTCAGGCCGTAGCCGGCGCGATTGAGCACGGCGCCCGCGTTCGGATAGAGGCTGTCGAGCAGCGGCACCAGCTGCTGCTGGAACTGGCGGAACAGCACGCGGCCAAGCGGCTCGGAGATGCCCGCATTGCCGATCGACGCGATCAGCATCGTGCACAGCTTGCTAGGCGAAATCGGATTCGGGCCGGCGGGCACGCGCATGGCGAGCGTGAGCTCCTCCATCTGCGTGCGCAGCGCCTGCAGCTGCGTTTCGTAGCGCTTGTCGAGGATCTCGGTCAGCGCCTGCGCCTGCAGGTGCAGGTCGATCTCCTCTTCGTCGATCAGGCCGAGCGTGAGGCCCGCACGAATGAACGGATTACGGAACTCCTCGAACGCCTGCGCGATCTGCTGGCGGAACGTCATCGTGTCCGACGCGCTGCGCGCGCGCAGCACGTTGACGCCTGCGAGCTCGTGGTAGGCGTCGGGGCCGGCTTCCTTCAGCTCGCGCTCGGCGCCGACGTACAGCACCGTCGGGAACGTACCGAGACGTTCGACCGCGAGGCGCTTCAACGCTTCGAGCACGCGCGCCGGGTCCATGCGCGCTTCGATTCCTTCATCCGGGAACTGGCCGATCACGTGGCTACTCCTGCAGGTGCCGCTGCGGTCACTGACTCGACTGGAAATGCAGCATAGTGGCGTTCCGCGTCACTTCCTGACTCGATTTAACGTTCTGTGAGCCATGTCCCAAGCGACCGATACGAACCCGATTAGTGGTGAAAACCCCGTGTTGAACGCACTCGATGAGCGACGTTCGGTGCCCGCCTCGCAGTTGTGTGAACCGGGTCCCGGTCACGACGTGCTGATGCGCATGCTCCGCTCCGCGGTGCGTGTCCCCGATCACGGAAAGCGCGTGCCCTTCCGCTTCGTGCGGATCGAGGGCGACGCGCGCGAGGCGCTCGGCGAGCGCATGGCCGCGCGCAGCCGCGAGCGCGACCCGTCCGCGAGCGAGGCGGTGATCGAGAAGGACCGTCGCCGCTTCCTGCATGCGCCGGTCATCGTCACCGTCATCGCCGCGCAGGGCGAGGACGCCAAGATTCCCGCCAGTGAGCGTCTGCTCAGCGCCGGCTCCGTATGCTTTGCGCTCCTCCAGGCCGCGCAGGCCTTCGGATTCGGCGCGGTCTGGCTCACCGGCTGGGCGGCCTACGACCCGGAAATGCGCCGCGTGCTGGGCGTGGGGGACGACGAAGCCATCGTGGGCTTCATCCATATCGGATCGATCCGCCAGCCCGCGCCCGAGCGCGACCGGCCCGATCCGGCGCAGCTGCTCACCGACTGGACCCCGTAATGACCGCCGACGCGTCGACCTCCCCCACCCTGTACCTGGTCGACGCGAGCATCTACGTGTTCCGTGCCTGGCATTCGATGCCGAACGAGTTCACCGATGCCGAGGGCTGGCCAACCAACGCGGTGCACGGCTTCGCGCGCTTCCTGCTGGAACTGCTGGAGCGCACGCGCCCCGAGCACATCGTGGTCGCCTTCGACGACGCGCTCGACAGCTGCTTCCGCAACCGGCTCTACCCTTCGTACAAAGCCAATCGCGACGCCGCGCCCGAGGAACTCCAGCGGCAGTTCGCGGCCTGCAAGCACCTCTGCGTCGCGATGGGCATGACGGTGCTCGCGCATACCGACTACGAGGCCGACGACCTCATCGGCAGCGCGCTGCACGCGGCACGCGCGCATGGTTTCCGCGGCGTCATCGTGTCGGCCGACAAGGATCTCTCGCAGCTGCTGGGCGACGGCGACGAGCAGTGGGATTTCGCGCGCGGCCAGCGCTGGGGCGCCGCGGGCGTGCCGGCGCGCCATGGCGTGCGCGCCGACCAGATCGCCGACTACCTCGCCCTCACCGGCGACGCCATCGACAACATCCCCGGCGTGCCGGGCATCGGTTCGAAGACGGCGGCCGCCCTGCTCGCGCATTTCGGGACTCTCGACGACGTGCTGCGGCGCGTCGAGGAAGTGCCGTACCTGTCCTCGATCCGCGGCGCCGCGCGCGCTGCGCAGCAGCTGCGCACGCATCGCGAACAGGCGCTGCTGTGTCGCGAGCTGGCCACCATCGTGCTGCACGCGCCCTGCGAAGGCGCCGACGACCATTTCCGCCGCGGTGCGCCGCAGCAGCGGCCGCTGCAGGATCTCTGCGAGCGGCTGCGCTTTGGGCCGCTCACGCGCCGGCGCATCCACGCCGCCTGCGGCCTCGACTTCATGCCTGTCGCATCCGCGAACGTCTAGCATCGGCGGCAGACGACACCGCCTGCCGCCATGACCGACGATCGCGACGCCCCGCTCGAAACCCTGCACGAAGGCCGCTGGCTGCGGCTGATGAAGCGCGGACGCTGGGAGTTCGCCGAGCGTGTCCACGGCCACGGCATGGCCGTCATCATCATTGCCGCGACGCCCGAGGACGAGGTCCTGTTCGTCGAGCAGTTCCGCGTGCCGCTGGGCAAGCCGACGATCGAGATGCCGGCCGGGCTGGTCGGCGACGAATACGACGACGACACGCTGGCCGGCGCCGCGCGCCGCGAGCTGATCGAGGAAACCGGCTACGAGGCCGCGCATGTTGAAGTGCTGCTGACCGGGCCGACGTCGTCGGGCATGAGCAGCGAGCGCATCGCCTTCGTGCGCGCCACAGGCCTTCGCAAGGTCGGCGAAGGCGGCGGCGTGGACGACGAGCAGATCGTCGTGCACCGTGTGCCGCGGGCCGAAGCGCCCGCCTGGCTGATGCGCAAGCACGCCGAGGGATACGAGGTCGACCTCAAGCTCTGGGGCGGGCTGTGGATGCTCGAACGCGATCCGGACGGTTCGCCTGCACGCACGTCGCCTTCGCGGCTCGCTGACGATGCGGCCGCCTAAGATCCCGCGATTCCACAGGGAAGCGATCCATGCACATCCTCGTCTGCGGCGGCGCCGGCTATGTCGGCTCGCACGCCTGCCTGGCGCTCGCGCGCGCCGGCCATGAAGTCACCGTGCTCGACAACATGCTCACCGGCCACCGCGAGGCGGTGCGCTGGGGCCGGCTGGTCGATGCCGACATCCTCAAGCCCGAGACGCTCGATTCGGCCTTCGACCGCAAGGTCGACGCCGTCATGCACTTCTGCGCGCGCTCGCTGGTCGGCGAATCGGTCACCGATCCGTACGCCTACTACCAGAACAACGTCACCGGCACGGTCAACCTGCTGGAGGCGATGCGCCGCCACGGCGTCGACAGGGTGGTGTTCTCGTCGACCGCCGCGGTGTTCGGCAACCCCGTCAGCGACATGATCGACGAGGACCATCCGAAGAATCCGATCAATCCGTACGGCGCGTCGAAGCTGATGGTCGAGCGCGTGCTCGCCGACGCCGCCAATGCCTACGGCCTGCGCTCGGTCGCACTGCGCTACTTCAATGCCGCGGGCGCCGCCGCGGACGAGGGCATCGGCGAATCGCACGAACCCGAGACGCACCTGATCCCGAATGCGCTCAAGGCCGCAGCGGGCGAAGGCGCGGGCCTGAAGGTGTTCGGCAACGACTACCCCACGCCCGATGGCACCTGCGTGCGCGACTACGTGCACGTGCTCGACCTCGCCGACGCGCACCTGCGCGCGCTCGACTGGATGGACCGCGAGCCCGGCGCGCACCGCTTCAACCTCGGCAACGGCAATGGCTTCTCGGTGCTGCAAGTGATCGAGGCCGCGCGCAAGGTCACCGGCCGCGACATCCCGTACGAAATCGGCCCGCGCCGCGCCGGCGATCCGCCGGTGCTGGTGGCGTCGAGCGCGCAGGCGCGCGAAAAGCTGGGTTGGACACCGAAATTCGATCGCATCGAGCCGATCATCGAGACGGCCTGGGCCTGGCACGAGTCGCCGGCGTACTGATCGCCAGACGCAAAGAAAAAGGGCGAGCCGCGGGGCCCGCCCTTTTTGTCCATCGATCGAACTGCAATCAGCCGGCGAATCGATCCGTCGCCGTCACCAGCGCATCGACGTTCTCGGCTTCGAACGCGGAATGGCCCGATGCGGGCGTGATCACAAGTTGCGCCTGCGGCCAGGCCTTGTGCAGGTCCCATGCGTTCTTGACCGGACACACGACGTCGTAGCGGCCGTGCACGATCACGCCGGGGATGTGCGCGATGCGCGCGGCGTCGCGAAGCAGCTGGTCGTCGGCCTCGAAGAAACCGCTGTGCACGAAGTAATGGTTCTCGATGCGCGCGAAGGCCAGTGCGAACTCCGGCTCCTCGTGCGCGGCGGTGAAATCCGGGTCGTAGTGCAGGAACGAGGTAGCCCCTTCCCAGACGCTCCATGCGCGCGCGGCGGCCAGGCGCGTGGCCTCGTCCTCGCTGGTCAGGCGGCGGTGGTAGGCGCTGATCAGGTCGTGGCGCTCCACCGGCGGGATCGCGGCGAGGTACTGCTCCCAGGCTTCCGGGAACAGGCGCGACGCGCCTTCCTGATAAAACCATTCCAGCTCCCAGCGCCGCAGCATGAAGATGCCGCGCAGCACGAGCTCGGTGACGCGGTGCGGATGCGTCTGCGCGTACGCGAGCGCGAGCGTGGAGCCCCACGAGCCGCCGAACACCTGCCATTTGTCGATGCCGAGCTTCTCGCGAAGCGTCTCGATGTCGGCGACGAGGTGCCAGGTGGTGTTGTCGACGAGGTCGGCATGCGGCGTCGAGCGGCCCGAGCCGCGCTGATCGAACAGCACGATGCGGTACTTCGACGGGTCGTGGAACTGGCGCATCTTCGGGCTGCAGCCGCCACCCGGGCCGCCGTGCAGCATCACCACCGGCTTGCCGTCGGGATTGCCGCACTGCTCCCAGTAGAGCGTGTGGCGATCGTCGACCTGCAGCATGCCGCTGTCGTAGGGCTCGATCTCGGGATAGAGGCTGCGCATGCGTCGGCACCTGTGAAACCGGGAAGCAGGCAGTCTAGATCGGGGTGCCGTCGCGGGCACGTGCCGAAGGTCTACGGCGCGCGTCCCAGCGTGACGCGATCGCGGTGCTCGAGATCCTGCACGGTCGCGATGCCGACGAGGCCCGCGTCGGCGAGAATTTCGCGCACGGCCGCGGCCTGGTCGTAGCCGTGTTCGACGAGCAGCCAGCCGCCGGCCGCGAGATGCGCGGGCGCTCCGGCAGCGATCACGCGGATGTCGTCGAGACCGTCGGCGCCCGAGGCGAGCGCGCTCGCGGGTTCGAAGCGCAGGTCGCCCTGCGAGAGATGCGCGTCGTTTGCTGCGATGTAGGGCGGGTTGCTGGCGATCAGGTCGAAACGCTGGCCCGCGAGTGGCGTGTACCAGCTGCCCTCGGAAAAGCGCACGTTGGCGAGGCCGAGCCGCGCGGCATTGCGACGCGCCACGTCGAGCGCCGCGGGGCTGGCGTCGGTGGCGACGACCTCGGCGCGCGGTCGCTCGCTGGCGATGGCGAGGGCGATCGCCCCGCTGCCGGTACCGAGGTCGGCGACATGGCAGGGCAACTGCGGCAGGCGATCGAGCGCGAGTTCGACCAGCAGCTCCGTTTCGGGCCGCGGAATCAGCGTGGCGGCGTCGACGTCGAGCTCGAAGCGCCAGAAGCCGCGGCGCCCGGTCAGGTAGGCGACGGGCTCGCCGGCTTCGCGGCGCGCGAGCAGGCGCTCGTAAGCGTCGATGTCGGCATCGTCGATCTCGTCGTCGCCGTGCGCGTACAGCCAGGCAGGCGTGCGGCCGAGCACGTGCGCGAGCAGGTGCTCGCATTCGCCGGCGTCGAGCCGCGGCCGCGTCGCGCGCAGCAGGGCATCGATGCGCATGCGGGGCTCCGTCGTGGGGCGGCTATGTTACTTCGATCACTGCGGTGGCCGGGCTCGGCGTCGCCGCGGGGAGCGCCGACACGCGGTCACGGCCCTCGTCCTTGGCGCGATAGAGCGCGGCATCGGCGCGACGCATCGCGGCCTCCCAGCCTTCCTGGCCGCGCACGAGCTCGGTGACGCCGAAGCTCGCGGTGACGCGCTCGCCGGTCGCGGCGACCGGCGTGTCCGACACGGCGGTCCGCAGTCGCTCGGCGACGGCGACGGCGGCTTCGAGTGCGGTGGATGGCAGCAGCACTAGGAACTCCTCGCCGCCGAGCCGGAACGCGGTATCGACATCGCGCAGCCCGCCGGCGATGCGCGCGGCGGTCTCGCAGATCACGGCGTCCCCGGCGGCATGCCCATGGGTGTCGTTGACGGCCTTGAACGCATCGATGTCGAGCATCAGCAGCGACAGCGGCGTGCCGTAGCGCTCGCAGCGCGCCTGCTCGCGCGCGGCGTGCTCGAACAGCGAGCGGCGGTTGAACAGGCCCGTGAGCGGGTCGCGGTGGACGAGCCGCTGCAGCTCGATCTCCTTGCTGCGGAACATCAGCAGCGCAAGCGCGAGCGTCAATACGTAGACGAACACCAGGCTGACCACGAAGAACAGGATCTGCGAGGGATCCTTGGCGAACGAGCCCGACAGCCCATCGGTCGCCCAGGCATAGGCGAAGCGCATCGCGAGGAAGCTGCTGTTGAACACGAAGACCGCGGCCGCCATGCGCTGGAAGCGGCGCACCGGGCTCGGCCAGCGCCACAGCAGCCAGCCCGCGCAGAGGTCCATCGACATGTAGGTCGCGGACAGCAGCAGCACACGGCTGCGCATCACGTCGCGCATCTCCGGCCAGGTGAGCCCGGCGGCGACCACGGCCAGTGACAACCCGACCAGCGGGACGATGCCGGAGCGGCGTCCGGTGTAGGTCCGGACACCCGCCAGCAGCAGCCCGTGGGTGAGCGAGATCAGGCCATTGGCGATCGCGACCACGACCGGCGTCGGCAGGCCGAGGCCGAGGGTGAGGAACAGGTGCCCGAACTGGTGGCCGAGGCCGAAGGAGAGCCCGGCGAGCCCCCAGTAGACGAGGGCCGCGTCGCGCGTGCCCGCGTAGCGGATGCCGGCCATGGTGCCGGCGAGCAGGAAGCCCGCCAGCCCCGTCACGAAGGCGAGCGTCGCGGTGTCCAGTTGCCGGATAAGTTCCATGGCTTCCCCCGAAGGCCAGTACCACCGGCCATGCAAGACGCCTGCCAGCGGGCAGGCGCGGGGCGCGGTGCAGCCGATCGCGACACGGCAGGCCCGCGGTCGGCCGCGCATCCTGCCAGATCGGCGCAGGCCGCGGCGGGCGCGCCGACGAGCGGACGTCGGGGCCCGGCCGGTTGATTCGTCGCCGTGCCGGCGGCGGGCCGGAAACGACGACAGGCGGCAGCCGCCGCCCGTCGTGGAAGGTCACCGGGTGGCGCGATCAGCGCCGGGCAATGTCCAGCGGCAGGCCCTTGCGGGCCTGCACCTGCGCGGCGCAGAGGCGGATGCCCTCGACGGTCTGCTCGATCTCGCGAGGGCCGCCCTCCACGTTCGCCATGCGCGGGCTGAACTTCGCCTCCAGCTCCGCGGCCTCCGCCTCGCTGCACATGCCGGCCGCGTACATGCCGACCAGTGCCGCGCCGGCGGGGGCCAGCCGTGCCTCCAGGTCGGCAAAGTGGCTGTCGATCCATCCGCGCAGCGCCGCGCGACCCGCCGGGTTCGCGGCCTGGCCGCCGATCACCGGGAAGATCTCGTTGCGGCGTAGCAGGCCCTGCTCGAAGACCAGTGCACGCGCCCGCTCGTCGAGCGCCGGGGCGCCGGTGGCGCCCATCGCGGACAGCAGCTCGCTGCGGGTCACTGCGTCCTGGCTGGCGCGGAAGTGCTTCTCGGCGGCATCGAAGGCGGGCACCCCGCCCTCCTGCAGCGCGACCACCAGCGCGGTATCGCGCAGGTCGCGCGGGGCGGCGTCGGCGTGCAGCTGGCCGTCGCCGTCGAGGCCGAGCACCTGCCGGCCCAGACGGCCGAGTTCGGCGCGCACCTTGGCGTCCTTCAGCCGGATGGCGAACAGCTGCACCAGCGAGCTGCGCAGCAGGGCGTCATCGTCCGGCTCGCCCGCCTTCGGCGCGAGGCCGAGCGCGTCCAGCCGCGGGCGGTAGATGGCGGCGACCTTCGCGTGGAAGGCGTCGCGGGCCTTGTGGTCGGCGACGAGGTACTCGCTCATCCAGCCGGTCGCGCCCATGCCGGCGGTGGCGGTCTGGCGCACCTCGGCCGAGGCGAAGCGAGGCAGCGCGGCGAGCAGGTCGGCGGGCTTCAGCGAGCCGGCACCGTAGGCGGCGACGATCGAATCCGCCGCCATGCGCTGCTCGCGCTCGTCGAGCGATGCGAATGCGGTATTGAGCGCGGCCTGCCATTTCGGCACGAGCGCGAAGCGGTAGTAGCCCGCGCCGTAGCCGTTGGGCATGACCCAGGTCGGGCAGCGCGTGGCCTGCGTGAGTTCGACGCGCGCTTGGCGGTCGTGCACCAGCGCCTTCTGCTCGCGCACCGTGGTGCCGTCGGCATAGCGGATGGTCATCGGCACGCCCCAGCTACCGTCGGCGCCGGCGGTGGAGCCGATCGGGCGGTAGCGCTGCTGGGTGATGCTGAGGGCCGGCACCTTGCCCGAGCAGTCGACGTCGACCGCGAGATACGGAACACCGGGCTGGTCGATGAAGCTGAAGAACGCCTTCGACACGCCTTCCGGGTCGTCGCTCTGCGCGGCGAGCGCGGCAATGAGGTCGGCGCTGGTCGCGTTGCCGCGCGCATGCGTCGACAGGTAGTTGCGGATGCCGTCGCGGAACTTGTCCTCGCCGATGTAGCGCTCGAACATCGCGAGCGTGGCGCCGCCCTTCTGGTAGGTGATGCCGTCGAAGGCGGATTCGATGTCGCGGTAGTCGCGGATCGCCTCGTGGATGCGGCGCGTCGACGCCAGGCTGTCGGCACCCATGGCGCCGATCGCGCCTTCCAGCAGCCCGCGGTCGGTATGCGCCTGCGGCTGCAGCTGGCCGTGGATCTTGTTGCCCATCCACGTCGCGAAGCCCTCGTTGAGCCACAGGTCGTCCCACCACTTCATGGTGACGAGGTCGCCGAACCACTGGTGCGCGAGTTCGTGCGCGCTGGTGCCCCAGAACGACTGGCGACGACCGACGGCCGACGTCTCGTCGGGAAACATCAGTGAATCGCGGTAGGCGATCAGGCCCGGGTTTTCCATCGCGCCGGCCCAGAAGTCGGGTGCGGCGAGGTTGTCGAGCTTGTCGAATGGATACGGGCTGCCGAAGTAGTCCTCCAGCGCGGTGACGATCGCGGGCGTATTGGCCAGCGTGTACTTCATCTTCGAGCCCTGACCCGCCGCAGCCACGCCGCGCAGGCGGATCGGCGCGGTGCGTGGGCCGTTCGGCGCGATCGCCGGGCCGTCGACGATCTCCCACGGACCCACCGCGAACGCGACGAGGTAGCTCGGCAGCGCCGGCGTGCGTGCGAACGTGACCTTCTTCCAGCCGCCGGCCAGCGGCGTGGCGGTGCCTTCCAGCGTGTTGGCGACGGCGGTGGCGTCCTGCGGGACGATCAGCGTGATGTCCCACGGTTGCTTGAAACTGGGCTCGTCGAAGCCGGGAAACGCGGTGCGCGCACCCAGCGGCTCCATCTGCGTCATCACGTAGGCGCGCCCGTCCGGGCTGACCTTGTAGGCGCCCTGCAGCTGCCCGTAGGGCGCTTCGAAGGCGATGTCGAAGCTGGCCTTGCCGGCCGGCAGCGGTGTCGCGGAAACGAGCCTGAGCACGCCGGAGGGATCGGCTTCGCTGGCCGTGAGCGGAATCGTGCGCTTGCCGACCGTCGCGCTCGCCTTGGCGATCTTCAGCCCGCGGCCGTGCATCCACACGGTATCCGTGGCTTCGGCGATGTCGGCCTGGATGCGCGTGACGCCGCTGAAGCCGGCCTGCTTGGGGTCGATCTTCAGCTCGAGCTGGACCAGCGTCGGCACCACCGTACGCGGCAAGGGGCCGGTCGGGACGGCGGTCTCTGCGGCCTCTACGGCGCCGATGGCGGCGAGCGAAAGCGCGAGTGCGAGTGCGTGGCGGCGTGGTCGGCGCATCGGTCGGGTTCCCCAGGGTGACCCGGGAGCGTAAGCGGCGGGCCGCCGCTTGCACGCATGACTAAAGTCCTAGGCGCTAGCGTATGGGCGCTACAGCGATCAATATGCACCGCCTATCGACACGATCATGTCAATCGATTTGATGGATGCTAGATCGCTGGTTAGCATGGCCCCCTGTTCAGTTCCCCTCCCACCGGAGTCGTCGCATGTCGCTCATCAACAAGCAGGTCCCGCCGTTCAAGACGCAGGCCTTCCACAACGGCAAGTTCATCGAGGTCACCGAGAAGAACCTGCAGGGCAAGTGGTCGGTCGTCGTGTTCATGCCGGCCGCGTTCACCTTCAATTGCCCGACCGAGGTCGAGGACGCCGCGGACAACTACGCCGAGTTCCAGGCCAACGGCGCCGAGGTCTACATCGTCACCACCGACACGCACTTCTCGCACAAGGTGTGGCACGAGACCTCGCCGGCCGTGGGCAAGGCGCAGTTCCCGCTGGTCGGCGACCCGACCCACGCCCTCACGAAGGCGTTCGACGTGCACATCGACGAGGAAGGCCTCGCGCTGCGCGGCACCTTCATCGTGAATCCGGAAGGCGTGATCAAGGCCTACGAGATCCACGACAACGCGATCGCACGCGACATGAAGGAAGCGCTGCGCAAGCTCAAGGCAGCCAAGTACGTCGCCGAGCACCCGGGCGAGGTCTGCCCGGCCAAGTGGCAGCAGGGCGCCAACACGATCAAGCCGTCGCTGGACCTCGTCGGCAAGATCTGATTTCGAAGGACGCCGGGCGTTCGCGCCCGGCGTCCGCTTCGAAGGCTGGCGGCAGCGGCATCGCGCATGACGCTGCCGCCAGTGTTCGACGCATCGCTCGACGATCGATGCAGGACGGGCGGCCGCCCGTCGTTTCCGCGACGCCGTTCCGCGCGTCGTGCCCTCCCCTTTCGCGCCACGGAGCCCGAGTCATGCTCGACGACAGCCTCAAGACCCAGCTCTCCGCCTATCTCGAGAAGCTGCAGCAGCCGATCCAGCTCGTCGCCTCGCTCGACGGGTCCGACGCCTCGCGCGAGCTCGAAGCCCTGCTGCAGGGCATCGCCGCGCTCAACGACAAGGTCGAGTACCTGCGCGCCGACGACGATGCGCGCAAGCCGTCGTTCGCCATCGTGCGCGCCGGCACCGACATCGACGTGCGCTTCGCCGGCATCCCGATGGGCCACGAGTTCACCTCGCTGGTGCTCGCGCTGCTGTGGGTGGGCGGCCATCCGCCCAAGCTCGAGGAAGAGGTGCAGAACCAGGTGCGCGACCTCGAGGGCGAGTTCCGCTTCGAGACCTACATGTCGCTGTCCTGCCAGAGCTGCCCGGACACGGTGCAGGCGCTGAACCTGATGAGCGTGCTGAATCCGAACATCAAGCACGTCGCCATCGACGGCGCGCTGTTCCAGGAAGAAGTCGAGGCGCGCGGCATCATGTCGGTGCCGACGATCTTCCTCAACGGCCAGCCCTTCGACCAGGGCCGCATGACCGTCGAGCAGGTGCTCGCCAAGCTCGACACCGGCGCGGCCTCGCGCGCGGCCGAGCAGATCGCGAAGAAGGACGCGTTCGACGTGCTCGTCGTCGGCGGCGGCCCCGCGGGCGCCGCGGCGGCGGTGTATGCCGCGCGCAAGGGCATCCGCACCGGTGTCGCGGCCGAGCGTTTCGGCGGCCAGGTGCTCGACACCATGGCGATCGAGAACTTCATCTCGATGTCCTACACCGAGGGCCCGAAGCTCGCGGTCGCGCTGGAGCAGCACGTGCGCGACTACGAGGTCGACGTGATGAACCTGCAGCGCGCGTCGAAGCTGGTGCCGGCCTCGCAGCCGGGCGGCCTGATCACCGTCGAGCTCGAGAACGGCGCGTCGCTGAAAGCGAGGTCGGTGATCCTGTCGACCGGCGCGCGCTGGCGGCAGATGAACGTGCCGGGCGAGGAGCAGTACAAGAACAAGGGCGTGGCCTATTGCCCGCACTGCGACGGCCCGCTGTTCAAGGGCAAGCGCGTGGCGGTGATCGGCGGCGGCAACTCGGGCGTCGAGGCCGCGATCGACCTCGCCGGCATCGTCGCGCACGTCACGCTGGTCGAGTTCGATACGAAGCTGCGCGCCGACGAGGTTCTGCAGCGAAAGCTGCGCAGCCTGCCGAACGTCGAGATCATCGTGAACGGCCAGACCACCGAGGTGCTGGGCGACGGCGCGAAGGTGACGGGCCTGGTGGTTAAGGACCGCGCCTCCGGCCAGTCGCGCACCATCGAGCTCGAAGGCGTGTTCGTGCAGATCGGCCTGCTGCCGAACACCGAATGGCTCAAGGGCAGCGTCGAGCTCAGCCCGCGCGGCGAGATCGTGATCGACGAGCGCGGCGCGACCAGCGTGCCGGGCGTGTTCGCCGCCGGCGACGCGACCACCGTCCCGTACAAGCAGATCGTGATCGCGATGGGCGCGGGTTCCACCGCCGCGCTGTCGGCCTTCGACCACCTGATCCGCACCTCGGCGCCCGCCGAACAGGCCGCGGCCGCGTAAGCGCCACCTCGTCCCCCAGCCGCGGCGATCGTCCGAAGCGATCGCGGCGCCGAAGGGCCCATGCGCGCCGCGTACGGGCCCTTCGCTTTTTCGGCGCCGCATGCGGCATCGACCGCGTGAATCGAACCCGGGTTTTCGATGGCCATCCTGCCGCCCGCGTCCTACCATCCGCGCATGAACCTGCGTGACCTGAAATACCTCGTCGCCCTCGCCGACCACCGCCATTTCGGCCGCGCGGCGCAGGCGAGCTTCGTCAGCCAGCCGACGCTTTCGACGCAGATCAAGAAGCTGGAGGACGAGCTGGGCGTGTCGCTGGTCGAGCGCGCGCCGCGCCGCGTGATGCTCACGCCGATCGGCCGCGAGATCGCCGACCGCGCGCGCGGGATCATCGCGGAGGTCGAGGCGATGACCGAGCTCGCGCGCCGCAGCCGCGATCCGGAGGCCGGCAGCGTCCGCCTCGGCCTGTTCCCCACGCTCGGCCCCTACCTGCTGCCGCACGTGCTGCCGCACATCCGCGAACGCTTCCCGCGGCTGGAGCTGCTGCTGGTCGAGGAGAAGACCGACGCGATCCTGCAGCGCCTGCGCGACGGCCGCCTCGACGCCGGCATCCTCGCCCTGCCCGTGCACGACGAGCAGCTGCGCGTGGAGCCGCTGTTCGACGAGCCCTTCGTGCTGGCCGCGCCGAAGTCGCACCCGATCGCCGCGCGCGGCGCGCTCCAGGCCGACGACCTGCACGACGCCGACCTGCTGCTGCTCGAGGAAGGCCACTGCCTGCGCGACCAGGCGCTCGACGTCTGCCGCCTCGCCGGCGCGGGCGAGCGCGAGGGCTTTCGCGCGACGTCGCTGGAAACGCTGCGGCAGATGGTGGCCGCCGGCGTCGGCATGACGCTGCTGCCGATGCTCGCCGTGCAGCCGCCCGTGCCCGCTTCACCGGACGTGGCGTTGCTGCCGTTCGCGGGCGAGCCACCGCATCGGCGCATCGCAATGGTCTGGCGGCGCAGTTCGGCGATGGGCGCATTCCTGGAGCGCCTGGCGGCCGAGTTCCGCCGGCTGCCGGATGGCCTGCTGACGCTGCCGTCGACGCCGAAGAAGGACGCCGCGCCGCGCCGGCGCTGCGCGGGCTGAGCGCATGCGCGGCCGCAGCCTCGCCATCCTCGCCGCGATCGTCCTGGCCGGCTGGTGGTTCTCGCCGGTCGGCCCCGCGCGCCGGTCCGCGCGCGCCGCCGTACCGGTCGGCGAGGTGCACTGCCCCATGCCGCCCACGATCACCGGCGAGCGCCCGCCGCTGCAGAGCGACGTGCCCGGCGACGTCGGTCCGTTCCGGCTGCAGGCGGCGACGCTCCGGCCGCTTGCCGGTTTCAGCCTGCAGGCGCGCGTACTGTCGCGGCGCGATTACGAAAGTGGCCGCGAGGCCGATCTCTCGCCCACCGACCTCGCGCTCGGCTGGGGCCGCATGAACGACGACGCGGTGCTCGACCGGCTCGACATCTCGCAGTCCGGGCGCTGGTACCACTACCGCTGGTCCGGCGACGCACCGATTCCCGCCGCGGAGATGTTGCGGTCGAGCGCGAACATGCACCTCATTCCGGCGAACGAGGCCGTCGCCCGCGCGCTGGATGAGGTCGACACGGACGACCGCGTGCGCATCGACGGCTGGCTGGTGGACGCCGAAGCCGCCGACGGCTGGCGCTGGCGCAGTTCGCTCTCGCGCGAGGACAGCGGCGACGGCGCCTGCGAGGTGATCTACGTCTGCTCGCTGCGGCGTATCGCCGGCAGCTGAAACGCGATCAGGCCGCGTGGACGCCGGCGCCGATCGGGCAGCTCACGCCGGTGCCGCCGAGCCCGCAGTAACCGTTCGGAATCTTCGACAGGTACTGCTGGTGCTCGTCCTCGGCATAGAAGAACGTCGGCGCCGGGTAGCGGATCTCGGTGGTGATGTCGCCGAGGCCGGCATCGCGCAGGCGCGCCTGGTAGCCGCCGCGGCTGGCGATGGCGGCGTCGTACTGGGCCTGCGTGGTGCAGTAGATCGCCGAGCGGTACTGCGTGCCGACGTCGTTGCCCTGGCGCATGCCCTGCGTGGGATCGTGACCTTCCCAGAACGCCTTGAGCAGCGCGTCGAACGTCACCTGCTTCGGGTCGTAGACGACCAGCACGGCCTCGGTATGGCCGGTCATGCCGCTGCAGACCTCGCGGTAGGTCGGGTTCGGCGTGACGCCGCCGGAATAACCGACGGCCGTCGTGTGCACGCCCGGGATCCGCCAGAACAGCCGCTCGGCGCCCCAGAAACAGCCGAGGCCGAACTGCACCTGCTCCAGGCCTTCGAAGTCGCCCTGCAACGGGCGGCCATGCACGTGGTGCGCGTTCTGGATGCGCATGGGCGCGTCGCGCCCGGGCAATGCCTCGCCTTCGCGCGGCATGCGCTGCTTATAGGCGCCGATTCCCAGCAGTTTGTCGAGCATGGAGGACTCCTCGGCCGGAAACCGGCGATGGCTCGCGGATCGTCCGCGCTCCTGCGATGTGGTGGCGCGGGCGCGCCGGAGCAAGCGCTCAGCCGGGCTGCAGGCCCGGCTCCCAGTCATCTTCGTCCAGCGGTTCGCGCGGGGTGCCGAGATCCAGCGCCTTCACGATCGCGTCGGCTTCCGGCCACGCCGCCTCGGGCACGCAGACCTGCATCATCCCGTGGATCGGCAGCTCGCCCATGCCGCCGGCGAGCGCCTCACCGCGGATGAACACCGGGATGCCGGCATCCTCGAGCGCGTGCCGCACCAGATGGGCATCGATGAGATTGGCGGCGTCGTAGACGGATTTCATGGCGGCCTTCGAAAACGGGCCGGAACGGCCTTCTTCGCTAAACTGCGGGCTTCCCCACGTGGTTGCAACCCCGCAATGTCCAGCACGCCCGAGAACGCCGCGACCGATGCCGGCGTCAAGAACGACTTCATCCGCCAGATCGTGCGCGAGGACCTCGCGGGCGGGAAGCACCAGGCGATCCGGACGCGCTTTCCGCCCGAGCCCAACGGCTACCTGCACATCGGCCATGCCAAGGCGATCTGCCTCGACTTCGGTATCGCGGCGGAGTTCGGCGGCAGCTGCAACCTGCGCCTGGACGACACCAACCCGGCGAAGGAAGACCCCGAGTACGTGCGCGCCATCCAGGACGACGTGCGCTGGCTGGGCTTCGAGTGGAACTCGCTGCGCCACGCGTCGGACTACTTCGAGGTGTTCTACCTCGCGGCCGAGAAGCTCATCGCGCAGGGCGATGCCTACGTCGACGACCTCACCGCCGAGCAGGTGCGCGAATACCGCGGCTCGCTGACCGAGCCGGGCCGTCCGTCGCCGTTCCGCGATCGCAGCGTCGAGGAGAATCTCGACCTGTTCCGCCGCATGCGCGCCGGCGAGTTCGCCGACGGCGCGCGCACGCTGCGCGCGAAGATCGACATGGCCAGCGGCAACATCAACCTGCGCGACCCGGCGCTGTACCGCATCAAGCACGTCGAACACCAGAACACCGGCAACGCGTGGTGCATCTATCCGATGTACGACTACGCGCATTCGCTGTCCGACGCGATCGAGGGCATCACGCACTCGCTGTGCACGCTGGAGTTCGAGGACCACCGCCCGCTGTACGACTGGTGTGTGGACAAGGTCGACCTCGTCAACCATCCGGAACTGCTGCAGCCGCTGCTCGACAAGGGTTTCCCCCGCGAGGCCGCCAAGCCGCGCCAGATCGAGTTCTCGCGCCTGAACTTCAATTACCTCGTGATGAGCAAGCGCAAGCTGCTCGCGATGGTCAGCGACGGGCTGGTCGACGGCTGGGACGACCCGCGCATGCCGACGCTGCAGGGCATCCGCCGTCGCGGCTACACGCCGGGCGCGCTGAAGCTGATGGTCGACCGCGTGGGCATCTCCAAGCAGAACTCGCTGCTGGACATCTCCATTCTCGAGGGCGCGCTGCGCGACGACCTCGACGCGCGCGCGCAGCGCCGCATGGGCGTGGTCGACCCGCTGAAGCTGGTGATCACCAACCTGCCGGACGGGCACGAGGAATCGCTGACGTTCGCCAACCACCCGAAGGACGAGGCCGCGGGATCGCGGCAGGTTCCGTTCTCGAACCTGCTGTGGATCGAGCGCGAGGACTTCGAGGAAGTGCCGCCCAAGGGCTTCAAGCGACTCACCGTCGGCGGCGACGTGCGCCTGCGCGGTGCGGGCATCGTGCGCTGCGACGACGTGATCAAGGACGCCGACGGCCGCGTGGTCGAAGTGCGCTGCACCCTGGACCCCGAATCCCGGCCCGGCATGGAAGGCGCCAATCGCAAGGTGAAGGGCACGATCCACTGGGTCAGCGCGAGGCATGCGGTCGAAGCGGAGATCCGCCTCTACGACCGCCTGTTCACCGTGCCGGATCCGGATACGGACGAGGACGGCAAGACGTATCGCGACTACCTCAACCCCGAATCGCGACGCGTGGTGTCGGGTTACGTCGAGCCCGCGGCCGCCGAGGCCGCGCCCGAAACCAGCTTCCAGTTCGAGCGCATCGGCTACTTCGTCACCGACCGCTACGACCACTCGGCGGCGCGCCCGGTGTTCAACCGCAGCGTCACGCTGCGTGACACCTGGTCGGGCAAGGCTTGATCTCCCCGTCACGGAGCACCGTCATGCGTGCATTCGCCCTCGTACCGCTTCTCGCCCTTGCGCTGATGGCCGGCTGCGCGCGGCCGACCACGTCGGCCGAAACGCCGCTCGCGCCCGTCGCCACCTCGGGCGAGGCCGCGCCGGATGCCACGCCGCCCGCGAAGTCCGACACCGGCATTCCCGGCCGCACCGAGCCCGCGCCGCCGAAGAGCACGCCGCTGCCGCCCGAGCGCGTCGACGAGCTGCCCGCCCGCGTGCCGAAACTGGTGACCAGCTGCGCCACCGATGCCGACTGCGTGGTCAAGGACGTCGGCAGCTGCTGCGGCACGCAGCCGGCCTGCGTCAACAAGGATTCGCCGGTCGACCCGGCCGCGGTGCAGGCCGACTGCCAGGCGCGCGGAACGATGTCGACCTGCGCCTTCAAGCCGATCGACAGCTGCAGCTGCGTCGCCGGCGCCTGCAAGGCCAACGTGATGATGACCCACTGATGCTCTACGCCCAGATCCACCTCACGCTGCCGGCGTGGGTGCACGACTTCGTCGATACCGGCCGCGCCTACGAAGGCGACGATGCGAAGGTCGCGCTCGCGATCGACCTGTCCCGCCGCAATGTCGAGGCCGCCAGCGGCGGCCCGTTCGGCGCCGCGGTGTTCGGTCCGGACGATCGCATCGTCTCGATCGGCGTGAACCGCGTGATGCCGCATACCTGCTCGGTCGCGCATGCCGAGACGATGGCCTACATGCTCGCGCAGCAGCGCACGCAGCGCGCACGTCTCAACGAGGATGCGAGCGGCGCGCGCGTCGGCCCCGTCACGCTGGCCACGTCCGCGCAACCCTGCTGCCAGTGCTACGGCGCCACCGTCTGGGCCGGCATCGATCGCCTGCTCATCGGCGCGCGCAGTGAGGACGTGGAATCGCTGACGGAATTCGACGAAGGCCCGCTGCCGGCGGACTGGGTCGGCCAGCTCGAGCGGCGCGGCATCGAGGTCGTGCGCGACGTGCAGCGCGAAGCCGCCTGCGAGGCGCTGCGCGCGTACTCGGCCGGCGGCGGCGCGCGGTACTGACGCTCCGATGGCCGCGCCCCTCGCACAGCCGGCACTGCTGGGCTACTGCCGTGCCGGCTTCGAGCCCGAGCTCGCGGCCGAATTCACCGAACGCGCGGCGATGCTCGGCTTCGCCGGCTACGGGCGCACCGATCGTGGCAGCGGCTTCGTGCGCTATGTCTGCGAGGACGCGGCCGCGCTGTCGCGCGCACTGCCCTTCCGCGAACTGATCTTCGCGCGGCAGAAGATGGTCGCGTTCGCCGAACTCCCGACGCTCGGCGCATCGCCCGGCATCAAACCCGACCGCGTCGGCGCCATCGTCACCGCGATGGCCGTCACGCTCGGCGAGCCGACGCTGCATTTCGGCGACGTCCACGTCGAGCATCCCGACAGCGACGAGGGCAAGCCGCTCGCCGCGCTGGCGCGTGCGCTCGGCAACGCATTACGGCCTGCGCTGCGCGAGGCCGGCTGGCTCACGCACATCGACTCGCCTGCCCGTCCGCGCCTGCACGTGCTGCTGGAAAGCGGCGACCACGCGCACCTGGGCATCGTCGACCCGGCCGACGCCAGCGAATGGCCGATGGGCATTCCGCGCCTGCGCATGCACCCGCAGGCGCCGAGCCGCTCCGCGCTCAAGCTCGAGGAAGCACTGCTGACGCTGCTCGACGCCGAGGAACGCGCGACGTGGATCAAGGAGAATATGCAGGCGGCCGATCTCGGTGCCGCACCCGGCGGCTGGAGCTGGGTGCTGATGCGCAACGGCCTGCGCGTGACCAGCGTCGACAACGGCCCACTCGCGCAGCATTTGCTCGACAGCGGTCGCGTCGAGCACCTGCGTGCCGACGGTTTCGTTTGGCATCCCAAGCGGACGCTCGACTGGATGGTCTGCGACATGGTCGAGCAGCCGCGGCGCGTCGCCGAGCGCATGGCCACGTGGCTGCGCGAAGGCTGGTGTCGTCGCACGATCTTCAACCTCAAGCTGCCGATGAAGAAGCGCTGGGACGAGACGCGCCAGTGCATGGAGCTGTTCGAGCGCGAGGCGCAACGGCCGGTGCAGTGGCGCGCGCGGCAGCTGTACCACGACCGCGAGGAGATCACGGTGTTCGCGCGCACCGGCAGCTGAAAGCTGAGCGCGCGATGAGCCGCCCTGTCGCGAAGCCTGCCGCTTGGACGTGCAGTTAATCCGAAGGCCTCCAACATCGCCGCCTCATCAACGAGGCAGGCGACCATGAACGTTCGAAACACGCTGATCAACACCGCCGCGACGCTCGCGCTGGGCCTCGCGGCACCGGCCTTCGCGCAGAGCACCAGCACCGAAACCCGCCCGACCGCGGGCGCCACCACCGGCACCACCAGCGCCGGCAACAGCAGCACCACGTGGGGCACGACCGAGCAGAACACCGATGCGCGCGGCCGGACCACGAATGCGTCGAGCAATGCCTCCGATACCGCGCGCGCCAATGCGTCGAGCAATAGCGCCGTTGCGGCGAGCGGCGACTTCGCGCTGTTCGACGGCAACGGCGACGGCTCGGTGACCAGGGCCGAGTTCACCGCCGCGTTCACGCGTCTGGACACCAATCGCGATGGCCGCCTGTCGCGGACCGAACTCGACGCCATCGGCGGCACGGCGATGGACCGCACGCCCTGATCGACCGAACGTCACCGCGACACCCGATGCCCCGCCCCGGCGGGGCATCGTCGTTCAGGCGCACGAAGCCTGTCGAGCGACTGAGCGGCCTTTCGACGAGACCGCCGGATTCCACGCGCGATCGACCCCCTCGCGTCTAGCGTTCGCGCCGCATCCCCACAGAGGTGGCGACATGAGTATTCGAACCGTTTCCATGGCGACGCTCGCTGCGCTGCTGGCGTTCAATGCATCGGCGCAGGACGGCATGCCGGCGCCTGCCGACGCATCGACGGACAGCCGCTTCCAGATCGATACCGCGGTGCTGGACACGAATCGCGACGGCCTGCTGACACGCGAGGAAGCCGCGTCGAATCTGACGCTCAACTCGAACTTCGCGGCCATCGATTCCAATGGCGACGGCACGATCGCGACCGAGGAGCTGCGCGCCTGGCTGCATGAGGGCAGCCTCGCCAGGCGCACCGGTTCGACGCGCGAGATGCTCGGCGACGACCCGGCACGTTGGTTCCGCACGCTCGATCGCGATGGCGACGGCAACCTGAGCCGCGACGAGGCGCGCGCCGATGCGCGCCTGGCGGCGGGCTTCGCGCACAGCGACGTGAACCGCAACGGTCGCCTCGATGCCGCGGAGTTCCGTGCCTGGGTCGACAGCGACGCGACGCGTCGGATGTCGACGCGCTGACGCGAAAGGATCAACTGATCGAGCGTGGCCACCGCACTCGCGTGACCACGGCGCGCTGATCGCCGCTTACAGCCCCGCCGCTTCCTTCCACAGCAGGTGCTGCAGCGGCGGCAGCCGGCCGGCAAGCCCCAGCAGCGGACCACGCAGCATCGTCGGCAGCAGCGCATCGTTGGAGAAGCCGCGGTTGATCGCTTCGAAACCGTAGGCGGCGCGTGCGCTCATGCTGCGGCGCTCGCGTGCCCAGCGCGCGAGGCGCGAGGTCGAGGGATCGGCGTCACGACCCGGGCGCGGCAGCGCGGCGCGCAGCGCGGCGACGTCGCGCAGGCCGAGGTTGACGCCCTGCCCCGCGAGCGGATGGACCACGTGCGCGGCATCGCCCACCAGCAGCAGCCGACCCGCGCGGTACGCGCTCGCGAGTTGCCGCCGCAGCGGGAACACCGCACGCGGCGATGCTAGCGTCACGCGGCCCAGGCGGCCGCCGGAGGAATCGGTCAGCGCGGTCGCGCACGTCGATTCGTCGCTGTCGCGAAGACGTGCGGCCTCGTCGGCCGGCAGCGTCCACACGATCGATGCGCGATGCGCGCCGACCGGCAGGAACGCGAGCGGGCCGGTAGGAAGGAAGCGCTGGTAGCAGGTCGCCTGCAGCGGCATCTCGGCATCGACATAGGCAACCAGCCCGCCCTGCCCGTAGTCGTGCGTCGGCGCATCGATGCCGGCGAACCCGCGCAGCGACGAGGCGGCGCCGTCGGCGGCGATCACCAGCCGTGCGTGCAGGCGGCGGCCGTCGTCCAGGCGCAGCGTCGCGCGCGTGTCGTCCTGCTCGAAGGCCTCGACCGACGCCGGCACGTGAAGCGCCACGCCCTCGCGGCGCAGCCCCTGCCACAGGCGATCGACCAGCAGGGCGTTCTCGACGATCCAGCCGAGCTCGCGTCGTGCGAAACGGTCGGCATCGAAGGTCAGCGCGCCACCGCCGGCGGCATCCCAGACCTCCATGCGGCGATAGGCCGGCGCACGCGCGGCGCGCACGGCCGTGCCGGCATCCAGCGTGTCGAGCAGTGCCATGGCGTCGGGTGCGATGGCGAACACGCGCAGGTCGGGCTGCGCCTCGCGCCAGGCGATCGGCTCACGCGCTTCCAGCAGCGCGACGCTCCAGCCGTCGCGCGCGAACGCGAGCGCCGCGGCCGCGCCGACCACGCCGCCGCCGACCACCGCGATGTCCACGCCCTCGCGCCGGTTCATGCGCGCCGCCTCGCGTCGTCGCCGCGGCAGAGCGCAGGCACGTCGCCGCGATAGCCCATCGCGCCGCCGACCAGCCAGGCCTGCAGCCACGACGGATGGTCGAGCGAAAGCAGCGCCAGCGAGCGCAGCGGCCGCATCAGCGCGCCACGCGCCATTCCGACGCGCAACAGCCGATCGGAGAACGCGAGCGTGCGGCGGCGGTCGTCGACGCGCCGCGCCGCATAGCGCTGCAACAGCGCGTCGGCACCGAGTGCATCGCGGCCCTGCGGCAACGCGGCGGCGATCTCCTCGGCCAGCGTCAGCGCATCGCGCAGGCCGAGGTTGAAGCCCTGCGCGCCCAGCGGATGGATGGTCTGCGCGGCATTGCCGACCAGCACCGCGCGCGGCGCCGTCGTCGCGTTGGCGACCACGCGACGCGCTGGGTAACGGCTGCGCGGGCCGCAGGCCAGCAGACGCCCGTGGCGCCAGCCCAAGCGTGACTGCAGGCGCGCGAGGAACGCGGCTTCGTCGAGCGCTTCGACCGTGTCGACCTCCGCAGAGGCCACGCCGTGCACCAGCCCGTAATGACGGTCGGCGCGCGGCAGCAATGCGGTGGGGCCGGCATCGGTGAGACGCTCGTAGCCGGTGCCGTCGGGCGCGCGCTCGGTGCGCAGGCGGGCGACGAGCAGCGCGTGACCGTAGTCGAGCGTTTCGGCGCCGATACCGAGCGCCGCTCGCATGCCGCTCGCCGTGCCGTCGGCGCCGACGACAAGTGGCGCGGCGAGCTCGACCGTGCCATCCGTGCCCTGCAGCGTGACCCGGCGGACATCGCCGTCGATGGAACTCCCGACGAAGCGCGTGGGGCGGTAGCGGGTCAGCCCGCGCATCGTCTCCAGGCGCGCTTCGAGCGCATGGCCGAAATCGCGCGCGACCACCACCTGGCCGAATTCGGTGCGCCCGTAGCGCGTCGCGTCCAGCCTCGCCTGTCCGAAGTCGCCCTCGCGGCTCACCACGATGCGGCGGATCGGTCCGCCCGCGGCGCGCAGCATCGGAATCACGCCCAGCGCGGTGAGCGCGTTGACGGTGGCCTCGGAGAAGGAGAGCGAGCGTTCGTCGAACACCGGCGGCATTTCGCCGGCGGGCGTGGCGTCGACCAGCGCGACGTCGAGCCCCAGCGGCTCGAGTGCGAGGGCGAGGCTGGCGCCGACCAGGCCGCCTCCGACGATGACGAGGTCGTGCTTGCGCGGCGCGTCGGCATTCATGTCGCCATGATACGGCCTGCCCGGGTGGGCTCCGTTAGAATGCGGGGCTCGCCGGTCCCGTGCCGGCCCTGTCCTTCCGGAGCGACCGATGACTGCCACCGCCCAGCGCACCCTGATCCTCATGCTGCTCGCCGCGCTGATGGCGGCCACGCGCCTCAACCACTTCGCACCGGTGCCGGATGCGTCCTGGGCGGTGTTCTTCATCGGCGGCTTCGCGCTGTCGACGTGGACGCGCTGGGCGTTCCCCGTGCTGATGGCGCTGGCGGTGCTGGTGGACTACGCGGTGATCACCCGCAGCGGCGCGAGCTTCTTCCAGCACTACTGCGTGTCGCCGGCGTACTGGTGCCTGGTGCCGGCCTACTTCGTGATGTGGGCGGGCGGCATGTGGCTGCGCCGCCGCGGCGTCGGCCGCGACCTGCGCTCGCTGGGCCTGCTCGCCGCCTCGCTCGTCGTCTCGGCCGCCGTCTGCCACCTGATCGCGCAGGGCAGCTTCTACTGGGTGGCGGTGTCCGCGCCGACCGTCGCCGGCTGGGCGCAGAACTACCTCCAGTTCCTGCCGGGCTACCTGCAGACCGCGGCGATGTACGTGGCCGGCGCCACCGTCGTGTACGTCGCCGCCGGCGCACTGTCGCGCAACGGCCGCGCCGTCGCCGCGCGCTGATGGGCAACCGCCTCTCGAAGATCTACACGCGCACCGGCGACGACGGCAGCACCGGCCTCGGCGACGGCTCGCGCACCGGCAAGGATTCGCCGCGCGTCGACGCCTACGGCACGGTCGACGAGGCCAATTCCTGCATCGGGCTGGTGCTCGCCAGCCCGCAACTGCCCGAGGACGTCGCACGCCTGCTGACGTCGATCCAGCACCAGCTGTTCGACCTCGGCGGCGAGTTGTGCATCCCAGGGCATGCGGCGATCGTCGATGCCGACATCGAGCGTCTCGAGCAGCAGCTCGACGCGTTCAACGAGCCGCTGCCGCCGCTGAAGGATTTCATCCTGCCGGGCGGTGGCGAGGCCGCGGCGCGCTGCCACATCGCGCGCACCGTGGTGCGTCGCGCCGAGCGCGAATGCGTCGCGCTGTCGCGTGTGGAAACCGTGCGGCCGGAAGCGATCCGCTACCTCAACCGCCTGTCCGACCTGCTGTTCGTGCTGGCCCGCGTGCTGGCGCGCGCCAGCGGCCACGGCGAAGTGCTCTGGAACCATGAGCGGCGCCACGGCTGAGGTGTCGTCGCCGCGCTCGCGTCGCTACCCGAGGACCGCGACGCGAGCGGCCTAGTCCGCATCCGACGTTTCGTGGCCACGCGCTACGACGGAGCGGCAGGACGCGTCGTAATCACGCGATCGCTTCGCTGACCAAGCCCGACGCCTGCGCCGGCCGTCACCCGGCTCGTCGGCAAGCCTGCATTCGCCTCGCGGCTCGGTGACAATCGCGGCATGACCGACATGCTGCCGCTGCTCCTGATCACCCATCCCGCCTGCGCGGCGCACGTGCCGCCGCCGGGCCATGCCGAGCGCCCGGAGCGGCTCGCAGCGGTCGTCGACGCGATCCGCGACACCTATCCCGACCTGCCCTGGGCCGAGGCGCCGCTGGCGACTCGCGAACAGCTCGCGCGCGTGCACGACGACGCGCTGATCCGGCAGGTGCTGGACACGCCGGTCGCCGAAGGCACTGTGCAGCTCGATGCGGACACGTTCCTCTCGCCCGGTGCCGCCGAAGCCGCCTTGCGCGCCGCGGGTGCGGGTATTGCGGCGGTCGACGCCGTGATGTCGGGCAAGGCACGCCGCGTGTTCTGCGCGGTGCGGCCACCCGGCCACCACGCCACGCGCGACACCGCGATGGGCTTCTGCTTCTTCGATTCGATCGCCGTCGCCGCCGCGCATGCGCTGGACGTGCACGGCCTTTCTCGCGTCGCGATCGTCGATTTCGACGTGCACCACGGCAACGGCACGCAGGCGATCTTCGAGCGCGATCCGCGCGTCGTGTTCTGCAGTTCGCACCAGCTGCCGCTGTACCCCGAGACCGGCCATGCCGACGAGCGGGGCATCGGGAACGTCTTCAACGCACCGCTGCCGCCGGGCACCAGCAGCGAGGGCTTCCGCCGCGCCTGGAGCGAGACGCTGCTGCCGGCCATCGACGCGTTCTCGCCGCAGTTGCTCTTCATTTCCGCCGGCTTCGACGCGCACCAGCGCGATCCGCTCGCGCAGCTCGAACTCGAAGCGGTCGACTATCTCTGGATCACCGGGCAGCTGCGCGAGATCTCCCGACGCCATTGCGAGGGCCGCATCGTGTCCATGCTCGAAGGCGGCTACGACCTGCAGGCGCTGGCCGAATGCGCCGCCGCGCATGCGGGCGCGCTGGTGGCGGACGGCGCGAGTTGGTGAATCCGCGCGGCGCGGTCAGCGCGCCATGAACGCCTCGATCTCGTCGGCCGAGCGGGCGAGCGCGGCGGTCAGCATGCGCGCGCCGTCCTTGGTGACCAGCACGTCGTCCTCGGTGCGGATGCCGATGCCGCGCCATTTCGCATCGACCGTCGTGTCGTTCGCATCGACGTAGAGCCCGGGCTCGATCGTGAACACCATGCCGGGTTCGAGCACGCGCGACTGCCCGTCGACGCGGTAGTCGCCGACGTCGTGCACGTCGAGGCCGAGCCAGTGGCCGGTCTTGTGGCGGTAGAAGCGCTTGTAGCTGCCGTCGGCGATCACCTTCTCGAGCTTGCCCTTGAGCAGCCCCAGCCGCAGCAGGCCTTCGGCGAGCGTCGCCACGGCGGCCTCGTGGATCGAATCCCAGACCTCGCCCGGCCGCGCCTTCGCGAGCGCGGCGGCATGTGCCTGCCCGACGAGGTCGTGCAGCGCGCGCTGCGCCGGCGAGAAACGCCCGTTCACCGGGAACGTGCGGGTGATGTCGGCGGCGTAGCCCTGCACCTCGGCGCCGGCGTCGATCAGCACCAGCTCGCCACCGCGCGCCGCGCCCGAATTCGCGTTGTAGTGCAGCACGCAGGCGTTCGCGCCCGCACCGACGATGCTGTTGTAGGCGGGCGTCGCGGCATTGCGGCGGAACACGTATTCGAGCTCGGCCTGCAGCTCGTATTCGGCGATGCCCGGGCGCGCGGCGCGCATCGCGGCCTCGTGCGCGGCGACGCTCACGTCGGCGGCCTTCTGCATCAGCTTGAGTTCGCCGGCGTCCTTGAACAGCCGCAGCTCGTCGAGCAGATGGCCGAGCTCAAGGAACTCGTGCGGCGGCTGCGCGCCACTGCGCACCTGCGCCCGTACCCGGTTGAGCCAGCCGATCAGCTTGAGGTCGAACTCGGCGTCGCGGCCGAAGTGGTAGTAGACGCGCGATCGGCCTTCCAGCAGGCCCGGCAGGATATCGTCGAGGTCGGTGATCGGATAGGCGTCGTCGACGCCGAAGGCCTCGACCGCGCCCTCGGGCCCGACGCGCGGGCCGTCCCAGCCCTCGCGCTCGGGATCGCGCTCGCGGCAGAACAGGATGGCCTCGCCGTGGCGGCGCCCGGGGATCAGCGCCAGCACGGCCTCGGGCTCCGGGAAGCCGGTGAGGTACAGCAGGTCGGAATCCTGCCGATAGGGATAGTGGGTGTCGCGGCTGCGGATGCGCTCGGCGGCGGCGGGGACGATCACGATCGCGTCGTCGCCGGCCATGCGCATCAGGTGCCTGCGACGGCGCGCGTAGGGGCTGCGCGTGTTTCGAGGTTCGGAAATCGATCGGGCCATCGTGGCGATGTTAGACGGCGTTCCACGGGGTGCAGTCACGGGCGCGGTGCGGCCGCGCGCCGTCGCGTCCTCAGTTCAGGCGCTGCCGGTGTTCGCGCGCGAGCACGCAGTCGCCGTGCAGCAGCAGCGCGGCCACGCGTACGAACTCCTCGATCTCCACCAGCGCTTCCTCGTCTTCCTCGTCGCCGTCCTCCTGCGGCTGCGCGGCGGCGAGCTTGGCCAGGTCGGCCAGCGCCTCGCGGCTTTCGTCCGACAGCGTGGAGGCCTGCCCGGCGGCGAGGCCGAATGCGCCGACGAAGCCGCGGCACCAGTCGAACAGCGCGCCGCTGCGCTCGACCAGCGGCGCGTCGGACTCGGGCAGCAGCAGTTCGAACTCGAAGCTTCGGTCCGACAGTTGCGCGGCAGTGATCTCGCGCAGGCGATCCAACGGCGAGCCCTCGGCGGGCGCGGCGAGGTCGCGGTCGGCGAACACCGGCGCCAGCCAGCCGCGTTCGTCGCGGCCACCGCCGGCGAGCCAGCCGCAGAGCGCGCCGTGAAGTTCGTAGGGCGAGGTGGCGAGGCCCAGACGCACGGATTCGGCATCGATCTCGGCAACGGTCGGCAGTTCGGATTCGGACACGGTCTCGCTTCGGGCGCGATGGGGGTCGCGAGTGTAGCAACGCGACCGCGCGAGGCCGCTGGCGCGGTTGTGACGCCGCGTGAAGGCCCCCTACACTGCCGCTCGATGCCTGTTCCCACCCGCTCCGTGCGTGCTCCCGTCGCCACGCGCCTGCGGGCCCAGCTCGCGATGCTGCTGCTATTCGCGACGTTGGCGTCGCCTGCCGCCGCGGCCATGCGCGAGGTCTACTTCGAGCCCGTCGGCAGCGAGCGCGGCCTGGTGCAGGGCTCGATCGGCGCGATCGCACAGGATTCACTCGGCTTCGTCTGGATCGGCACGCAGGGCGGCCTGCACCGCTACGACGGCGAGCGCTACCGCGTCTTCCGCCACGACCCGAACGACCCCGGCAGCCTGCCCGACAGCTTCGTCACCGAGATCGCCGCCGGCGACGGACCGGTCCTGTGGGTCGGTACGTTCTCGCAGTACGTGGCCCGCATGGACCTGCGCACCGGCGCGATCCGGCGCTACGGCAGCGCGGCGCCGGACCGCCGCGACGACCGCCAGGTGGTGGCCCTCGCCGCCGCGCCCGACGCGCTCTGGGTCGGCACCGTTCGCGGCCTGGACCGCCTCGATCCCGCCAGTGGGCACCGCGAGCGCCTGCTCGACCTGCCCGACCGCACCGGCTCCCGTGGCCAGCAGTTGCTGCGCGACCGCGAGGGCCGCCTCTGGTACGCGACGGGCGCGGGGCTCTACCGCATCGAGGGCCGCACCGCACGGCGCATCGGGGACGCGGCGCCGGCCTGGTCGCTGCTGCAGGACCGCGAGGGCCGTCTGTGGGTCGGGGGCGACCGTGGCCTCGAGCGCATCGAAGGCGAGACCCGCGTGCCGGTCTGGCTCGGCGACACGCCGCGGCAACCGGCACAGGTGCGCGCGATCGTGCAGTCGCCGGACGGCCGCCTGTGGCTGTCGGCCTATCCGGACGGCCTGCGCCGCTTCGACCCGGCCACGGGGACCGTCGGTGCGCTTCGCGCCGACCCCAGCGTGCCGGGCGCGCTGCCCGAGGACGCCATCGGGCGCCTGCTGGTCGACCGCAGCGGCACCCTCTGGGTGGGCGGGCAGTACCGCGGCGCGGCCGTCGGCGATCCGCGCGGCGCCCGCTTCGCCTACGTCACCAGCACACCGGATGCCGACCGCCGCAGCCCCGCCGCCGACGACAGCGTGCGGGCCGTCACCGGCACGCCCGGCGCGCTGTGGATCAGTACCGACGGCGACCGCCTGCTGCGCTACGACCTCGCGACGGGCGCCTACGAGGACCTGAGCGACCGGCTCGGCGGCGGCCGTGTCGCCGCGTTCGCGCCGGGCCGCGATGGCCGGCTCTGGGCGGCCGCCTCGTCGGGCCTGTTCGAACTCGACCCCGCCACGCGACGACTCGACGCCGTGCCCCTGCCCGGTGTCGCCAAGCCCTCGTTCCGCGCACTCGTCGTCGCGCCCGACGGCGCGCTCTGGCTCGGCACCGCGGGCGACGGCGCCTACCGCTTCGTGCCGTCGACCGGCGCGCTCGAACATCACGTCGCCGGTCGCACGCTCTCGCACCCGAACGTGCACGCGCTGCTCGTCGCGCGCGACGGCCAGGTCTGGTTCGGCACCGGCGACGGCCTGGACGTGCTCGAACCGGCGACCGGTCGCGTGCGCCATTACCGGCATTCGGCCGGCACCACCGTCGCGCTGCCCAACAACCTGGTGCGCTCCCTGCACCAGGACGCGCGCGGACGCGTCTGGATCGGCACGCAGGGCGGACTCGCGGTCGCGCAACCGGTCGGCACCGGCGAGTGGACGCTCAGCCGACCGCTCGATGCCGACCTGCCGGGCCAACGCGGTTCGATCATCTTCTCGCTGCAGGAAGGCCCGGCCGGCACGCTGTGGGGGGGCACCGACGCCGGCCTTCTGCGCTATCGCCCCGACCTGCACGAGGCGCGCCTGTTCGGGCTCGGCGACGGCCTGCAGGACCTCGAATTCAACGGCGGCGCCGCGGGCAGGCTCAGCGACGGTCGCCTCGCCTTCGGCGGCGTGCGCGGGCTCAACCTGGTCGACCCGTCCCGCCGCGACGCCCCGGCCATCAGCCCGCCGCTGCGCCTGCTGTCGGCCCGCCTGGGCGAGCGCGAACTCGGCGAGGCCGCGCTGCGCGTGCCCGGCGGCCTCGAAGTGCCCGCCGGCGAGGACCTGCTGCGCCTGCGCATCGGCGCGCTCGACTTCGCGCCGGCCGCGCGTCCGCGTTACCGCTACCGGCTCGACGGGTTCGACCGCGGCTGGATCGACAACGGCGCCCAGCGCGAGATCACCTACTCGCGCCTGCCGCCGGGCCGCTACACATTCCGCGCGCAGACCACCGACCGCAGCGGGCGCTGGACCGAGGACGGCCTGCGCTTCGACGTCACCGTGCACGCGCCGCTGTGGCGCCATCCGCTGGTGCTCGCCGCCGCCGCGTTGCTGCTGCTGGCGCCGCTGGGGTTCGCCGGCTGGCAATGGCTGCAGCGCCGCCGCCGCGACGGCGCGCACCTGGCCGCACTGCGCGAGCGCGAGGAACGCCTGAAAGTGGCGCTCTGGGCCTCGGGCGAGCAGTTCTGGGACTACGATCTGCGCGATGGCGCCATGCACCGCGTGCGGGTGCGCGTCACCGACGGCGACGCGCAGCTGGAAGCCGAATCGCTGCACCGGCGGAACCACCACATCCATCCCGACGACATCGAACGCGTACGCACGCAGCTGAGGCAGCACGTCCGCGGCGAGACGCCGGTGTTCGAGTCGCAGCATCGCGTCCTCGACGGCCAGGACGGCTGGACCTGGATGGGCGCGCGCGGCCGCGTGGTCGAGCAGGACGCCGACGGACGCGCCCTGCGCATCGCCGGCACCGCACGCGACATCACCGCCACGCGCCGCGCCGAGCGCGACCGCCGTGTCGCCAGCGAAGTGCTGCGCAGCATGGCCGAAGCCGTTGCAGTGTTCGACGACGATTTCCTGTTCGTTTCGGTCAACCCGGCCTTCACCCGGATGACGGGCTACGCGGAAGCGGAAGTGGTCGGCCACGACACCAGCCTCATCGACAGCCGCCAGCACGATGCCGATGTCTACCGCGCCATGCGCGACGCGCTGCGCCGTGACGGCCGCTGGTCGGGCGAGCTCTGGCAGCGCCGCAAGGACGGCGGCGAATTCCTGTGCTGGCTCCAGGCCAGCGTCGTGCTCGACAGCGCCGGCCAGCGCGGCCACTGGGTCGCGGTGCTGTCCGACATCACCGACCAGAAGCGCGCCGAACAGGAACTGCGCTACCTCGCCAACTACGACACGCTGACCGGGCTGCCGAACCGCGCGATGTTGCTGGAGCGGCTGTCGCGGGCGATTGCGCGCGCCAAGCGCCAGGAAACGCGTATCGCGGTGCTGTTCCTCGACCTCGACCGCTTCAAGGACATCAACGACTCGCTCGGCCACGCTGCGGGCGACGCGATCCTGCGCGCCACCGCCGGCCGCCTGCAGCACGCGGTCGGCGGCCATCACGTGGTGGCGCGGCTCGGCGGCGACGAGTTCACCGTGGTCATGGAGCACGTGGGCGACGCCGCCGAGGCCGAGGCGCTCGCGCGCGGCCTGCTCGCCGCGTTCGAGGCGCCGCTCGACGCCGGCGACCTGCGCGACGTCGTCGTCTCGCCGTCCATCGGCGTCGCGCTGTATCCCGAGGATGCCGACACGCCGTCGGACCTGCTCAAGCATGCCGACACCGCGATGTACCAGGCCAAGGCACTCGGCCGTCGCACCTTCATGCGCTACGCAGGCTCGATGGACGTGGAGACACGCCAGCGCGCCACGCTGTCGGCCGCCCTGCGCAAGGTGATCGACCGCGAGGAGCTGTCGCTGGTCTACCAGCCGCGCCTGTCGCTGCGCGAGCAGCGCATCGTCGGCGTGGAGGCGCTGCTGCGCTGGAACTCGGCCGAGTTCGGCCCGGTCTCGCCCGGTCAGTTCATCCCGCTCGCGGAGGAGTCCGGGCTGATCCTCGAGATCGGCGAATGGGCGCTGCGCCATGCCTGTCGCCAGCTCAGCACCTGGCATGCGGCCGGCCTCGACATCGCGATGTCGGTGAACGTGTCGGCGCTGCAGCTGCGCCGCGGCCAGCTCGAAGGCACCATCGAACGGCTGCTCGCCGAGACCGGCCTGCCGCCCCATCGCCTCGAGATCGAGCTCACCGAAAGCGTGGTCATGGCCGAGGCCACGTGGTCGGCGCTTCACGCCATCCGCGATCTCGGCGTGCACATGTCGATCGACGACTTCGGCACCGGCTACTCGTCCTTCGCCTACCTCAAGCGCCTGCCCATCAACGCGCTGAAGATCGACCGCGAGTTCGTCGGCGACCTCACCCGCGACGCCGACGACGAGGCGATCACCAGTGCGGTCATCGCCATGGGGCATTCGCTCGGCCTGCACGTCGTCGCCGAAGGCGTGGAGACGGCCGGTCAGCTCGACTTCCTGCGCCGCCACGGGTGCGACGAGATCCAGGGCTACTGGCTGTCGCGCCCGCTCGACCCGGCAACCTGCGAGCGCTTCCTGCGCGAATGGGAGTGGGACGCCTGCATCCCGGGTGCCGTCGCCCTGCCTTGATTCGCCCCCGCGCGCTGCTATCGTGGCCGCATGGACGACAGGCCCCAGACGCTCGAGCTGATCCACCGGCTGGCCCGGCGCATCGACGAACTCGGCGACCGCCTGCGACGCCTGCAGGACGAGAACCGCAGCCTGCGCCAGCAACAGGCCGAACTGGTGTCCGAGCGCGCCTCGCTGCTGGCCAAGAACGAGCAGGCCCGCGTACGCGTGGAAGCGATGATCGCGCGCCTGCGTTCGCTCGAGCAGCACACCTGAGCCCGCCCGCATGAGCACGTCCGAACCCGTCAACGTCCGCCTGCTCGACCGCGAATACACGGTCGGCTGCACGCCCGAGCAGCGCGACGGCCTGCTCGCCGCGGCCAAGCTCCTCGACAACAAGATGCGCGAGATCCGCGGCAGCAACCGCATGGCCGCGGTCGACCGCATCGCCGTGCTCGCCGCGCTCAACATCGCGCACGAGTTCCTGCAGGTGCGCCCGGACACCCATCGCGAGCGCGACATCGCGCATTCGCTGGGCATGCTCAACCGCCGCCTCGACGACCTGCTCGAGCAGTCCTCCGGCTGACCTGCGCATACCGCCGCCTCGCACAGGTGCCGCGAAGGCGACGTCGCGGCACGCCACCACGCGACCATCAACCTGCTGAATTCCAGCCAGCCGCCATCCGCGCGGAAAGTGCGCGCGCGATGCCACGCGCTATACTCCGTCCACGTCCTCTGCTGTGTGCGACGGCGTGTGCAAACATTCGCCTTGGCCCTTAAAAACGACACCGGGAACGTGACAACCGTCCGGCGCGCATGCCCGTCCACGAGCGGGAAGCCCGAAGATGGTCGAGCGTTCCCACTTGAACCCCGGGTTCAAGGTCGTTTCGCACGCATCGACATGGTGGAGGACTCCTCTTTCTCCTCGTCGCGCCTGTCCGATCCGGACGGGCCGCGATGAGCGTCGATCTCCGCGCACTACGCCGCGACATCCGCTCGCGCCGCGCGGCGCTCACGCCGGCCTTCCGCATCGCCGCCGCGCAGCAGGTGGCCGCGCGTCTGTCGTCGCTCGCATCGATGCCGGCATCGGGTTACGTCGCCGGCTACTGGGCCGTTGATGGCGAGATCCCATTGCTGTCCTGGCAGACCTCGCTCGGCAGCGATCGTATCTACTGCCTGCCCGTGCTCGGCGACGATGATCGCCTGCGGTTCGCGCCCTGGCGTTCGGGCGACGCGCTCGTGTCCAACCGTTTCGGCATCCCCGAGCCCGATGTCGAACCGACCTCGCTGCTGGACGCATCCGCGCTCGCCGCGATCGTGATGCCGCTGGTCGCATTCGACGCCAACGGCAACCGCATCGGCATGGGCGGCGGCTGGTACGACCGCACGCTCGCAGGCGTGCGCGATCGGCAACCGCGGCCGCTGCTGGTCGGCGCCGCGTACGAACTGCAGCGCGTGGACGCGATCGCGCCCGCCGCGTGGGACGTGCCGCTCGACGCTGTCTGCACCGAATCCTCCGTCTACATCGCCCCGACCGCCGAATGAGTGCACGCCGCCGCTACTGGCTCATGAAATCCGAGCCCGACGCCTTCTCGATCGATGACCTGCAGCGCGTCGGCACCGAACCGTGGACCGGCGTGCGCAACTACCAGGCACGCAATTTCATGCGCAATGGCATGCGCACCGGCGACGGCGTGCTGTTCTACCACTCCAACTGCACGCCGCCCGGCATCGTCGGTATCGCGACCGTCGCCTGCGAGGCCTACCCGGACCCGACGCAGTTCGACCGTGCGTCGCATTACTTCGACCCCAAGGCCACGCAGGAAGAGCCGCGCTGGTTCAACGTCGACGTGACGTTCGAGCGCAAGCTGTCGCGCATCATTCCGCTCGACGAGATCCGCGCGCACGCCGATGAGCTTGGCGAGGAGTTCGCGTTGGTCAAGCGCGGCAGCCGCCTGTCCGTGCTGCCGGTATCGGCAGCGCAGTGGAACCTTCTCCTGTCCCTCGAGTGAAACCATGAGCGAAGCGAAACGGCGCGCCGCCGAAAAGGCGATGGACTTCGTCGAGGACGGCATGATCGTCGGCGTCGGCACGGGCTCCACGGTCGCCTACTTCATCGACGCGCTGGGCCGCGAGCCCGAGCGCGTCCGCGGCGCGGTTTCCAGCTCGGAGCAGAGCACCGAACGCCTGCGTGCGCATGGCATCGAGGTACTCGACCTCAACGCGACCGGCCCGCTGGCGCTCTATGTCGACGGCGCCGACGAATGCGACCCCGCCAAGCGCCTGATCAAGGGCGGCGGCGCGGCGCTCACGCGCGAGAAGATCATCGCGCAGGCGAGCCAGCGCTTCGTCTGCATCATCGACCCCAGCAAGCAGGTCGATGTGCTCGGCCGCTTCCCGCTGCCGGTCGAAGTCGTCCCCATGGCCCGCAGCCTGGTCGCCCGCGACATCGTCGCGCTCACTGGCGCCCAGCCGGTCTGGCGCGAGGGCGTCGTCACCGACAACGGCAACTGGATCCTCGACGTCCATGGCCTTCGCATCATCGACCCGGTAGCCATGGAAACGGCGATCAACCAGCTACCGGGCGTCGTCAGCGTCGGCCTGTTCGCGAGGCGTCCGGCCGACGTCGTCATCGTCGGCGAGGACACGCCGCGGATTCTATGAATCGCCGCCATTGGCCTGCCTTGATGGGGCCGGCATCGAAAGATCGGGCGTCGGATCGCTCGTAGCCCGGCCGAGGCGGGCAAAAATCGGCCATTGAGCCTGGCTGCTGTCTGAGCGATCGGCGGCAACGTTGAAAGCGGGCGCGCCACCGCGGCTTGACGCGCCGCCCGGCGATGTCTGCATCCGGGCCGCACGGCATCCCGGTTTGAGCGCGGCCGTCTCGCTGCGCGCAACCAGAGGTGTTGCATGCCCTGTCAGGCAACCGCGGACTGGCGCCGCCGATATGCGCACAGGAGTGGGTCGGTCAGCACCGGCGCCGGAAAGGCCGCGCCGTCCGCGAGGACGTCCATCGGCGTCATTACCGATACCAGCGGCGCGAACAGGGGCCCTCTGTCAGCTACGCCTACGAGGTTTCCAAGCGACAGTTTCGAAAGCGTTTTCGGGACTATTTACGTTCGCCGGCTTGACTGGACGAACAGGCGACGCAGCGCCGCGTGGTATGGCAGGACGCCTGCAGGCAGAAGATTCCACGCCAGTTGCAGACGGCGGCATCACCAGGTCGGCAGGATTAGCTCAGCGAGCACGCGAGCAACGTCCACGTCCCGCCCGCAGGTGCCCGGCTTTCCTTGCCGAGTCGGAGCGACATTTCCTATCGCCCAAAAGACAACCCCCCAGCCGTTGGGACGGCTGGGGGGTTGCGGGATAAAGACCCTGGCGATGACCTACTCTCGCATGGCAAAGCCACACTACCATCGGCGCGGGTGCGTTTCACGTCCGAGTTCGGAATGGGATCGGGTGGTTCCACACCGCTATGGTCACCAGGGAGAGGGTGGAGGGTCGCCTCACGGCGCCGCGCTCTCGTTGGTTACCGACGAACCCGTGGGTTCGAGCGGAAAAGGGGGGGATGTAGCGAGCAGTGAATGTCGCGACGTATCGCGAGGGTAAGGTGCTTTGGCTGCCCAAAGCGTCTTGAGGTTATATGGTCAAGCCGCACGGATCATTAGTACTGGTTAGCTCAATGCATTGCTGCACTTACACACCCAGCCTATCAACCACCTGGTCTTGATGGTTCCTTCAGGGGAGTCAAGCTCCCGGGAGATCTCATCTTGAGGCGCGCTTCCCGCTTAGATGCTTTCAGCGGTTATCGCTTCCGAACATAGCTACCCGGCAGTGCCACTGGCGTGACAACCGGAACACCAGAGGTTCGTCCACTCCGGTCCTCTCGTACTAGGAGCAGCCCCTCTCAAATCTCCAACGCCCACGACAGATAGGGACCGAACTGTCTCACGACGTTCTGAACCCAGCTCGCGTACCACTTTAAATGGCGAACAGCCATACCCTTGGGACCGACTACAGCCCCAGGATGTGATGAGCCGACATCGAGGTGCCAAACACCGCCGTCGATATGAACTCTTGGGCGGTATCAGCCTGTTATCCCCGGAGTACCTTTTATCCGTTGAGCGATGGCCCTTCCATACAGAACCACCGGATCACTAAGACCTACTTTCGTACCTGCTTGATCCGTCGATCTTGCAGTCAAGCACGCTTATGCCTTTGCACACAGTGCGCGATGTCCGACCGCGCTGAGCGTACCTTCGTGCTCCTCCGTTACTCTTTGGGAGGAGACCGCCCCAGTCAAACTACCCACCATACACGGTCCCCGCGCCGGATAACGGCGCCAGGTTAGAACGTCAAGCACATCAGGGTGGTATTTCAAGGATGGCTCCACCGAAGCTGGCGCCTCGGTTTCACAGCCTCCCACCTATCCTACACAGACGAACTCAACGTTCAGTGTAAAGCTATAGTAAAGGTTCACGGGGTCTTTCCGTCTTGCCGCGGGAACGCTGCATCTTCACAGCGATTTCAATTTCACTGAGTCTCGGGTGGAGACAGCGCCGCTGTCGTTACGCCATTCGTGCAGGTCGGAACTTACCCGACAAGGAATTTCGCTACCTTAGGACCGTTATAGTTACGGCCGCCGTTTACTGGGGCTTCGATCAAGAGCTTCGCCTTGCGGCTAACCCCATCACTTAACCTTCCAGCACCGGGCAGGCGTCACACCCTATACGTCCACTTTCGTGTTTGCAGAGTGCTGTGTTTTTGATAAACAGTCGCAGCGGCCTGGTCACTGCGGCCCTTCTCAGCTATGAACCAAAAAGGGCGCACCTTCTCCCGAAGTTACGGTGCTATTTTGCCTAGTTCCTTCACCCGAGTTCTCTCAAGCGCCTTAGAATTCTCATCCTGCCCACCTGTGTCGGTTTACGGTACGGTCTGCGTAAGCTGAAGCTTAGGAGCTTTTCCTGGAAGCGTGATATCAGCAGCTTCGTCCTAAAGGACTCGTCCTTAGTCTCAACGTTGCCCCCCCGGATTTGCCTAAGGGGACCGCCTCAACTCTCTCACCCGGACAACCAACGCCGGGCCTGCCTAACCTTCTCCGTCCCTCCATCGCACTTACGCGAGGTGCTGGAATATTAACCAGCTTCCCATCGACTACGCTTTTCAGCCTCGCCTTAGGGGCCGACTCACCCTGCGCCGATTGACGTTGCGCAAGGAAACCTTGGGCTTTCGGCGTGCGGGGTTTTCACCCGCATTATCGTTACTCATGTCAGCATTCGCACTTCCGATACCTCCAGCAACCTTCTCAAGTCACCTTCAACGGCTTACGGAACGCTCCTCTACCGCGCACAACAAGTTGTGCACCCCAAGCTTCGGTTCATCGCTTAGCCCCGTTAAATCTTCCGCGCAGACCGACTCGACCAGTGAGCTATTACGCTTTCTTTAAAGGGTGGCTGCTTCTAAGCCAACCTCCTGGCTGTCTGTGCCTTTCCACATCGTTTTCCACTTAGCGATGAATTTGGGACCTTAGCTGTGGGTCTGGGTTGTTTCCCTTTTCACGACGGACGTTAGCACCCGCCGTGTGTCTCCCATACAGTCCGTCTCGGTATTCGGAGTTTGCAATGGTTTGGTAAGTCGCAATGACCCCCTAGCCATAACAGTGCTCTACCCCCGAGAGGATACATATGAGGCGCTACCTAAATAGCTTTCGAGGAGAACCAGCTATCTCCGGGTTCGATTAGCTTTTCACTCCTAATCACACCTCATCCCCTACCTTTGCAACGGGAGTGGGTTCGGGCCTCCAGTCCGTGTTACCGGACCTTCACCCTGGGCATGACTAGATCACCCGGTTTCGGGTCTACTGCCCGCGACTATGCGCCCTTTTCAGACTCGGTTTCCCTTCGCCTCCCCTATACGGTTAAGCTCGCCACGAACAGTAAGTCGCTGACCCATTATACAAAAGGTACGCCGTCACCCTTGCGGGCTCCGACTGCTTGTACGCACACGGTTTCAGGGTCTATTTCACTCCCCTCTCCGGGGTTCTTTTCGCCTTTCCCTCACGGTACTGGTTCACTATCGGTCGGTCAGTAGTATTTAGCCTTGGAGGATGGTCCCCCCATGTTCAGACAGGGTTTCACGTGCCCCGCCTTACTCGATTTCACTGGAAAAGCCTTTTCGCGTACCGGGCTATCACCGTCTATGGCCAACCTTTCCAGGTTGTTCCGCTAAAACTAATCCAGCTTAAGGGCTGGTCCCCGTTCGCTCGTCACTACTCAGGGAATCTCGGTTGATTTCTTTTCCTCCGGGTACTTAGATATTTCAGTTCTCCGGGTTCGCTTCCAGCAGCTATGTATTCACTGCAGGATACTGCTTGCGCAGTGGGTTTCCCCATTCGGACATCGCGGGATCAATGCTTATTGCCAGCTCCCCCGCGCTTTTCGCAGGCTGTCACGTCCTTCATCGCCTCTGACCGCCAAGGCATCCACCGTGTGCGCTTATTCGCTTGACCATATAACCCCAAGTCGCCTCGGGGTCGTATTTGTGTCCAGGGGTACAAAGCCCGGACGCGAATTCAACGACTCAATTTTTAGGGATCTCGAGGATCCCCGCCTTAGCCTCACGACACGTCTGTAGACATTCACGTCTAAAACGCTCGCTACATCCTGATTTTCAAAGAACACCTCACCGGCCTCAGCGCCCGTGCGGTTCTAATCTTGTGTGTGCAAACATTCGAAGTATTCGGAGCAAATGGTGGGTCTGGGAGGACTCGAACCACCGACCTCACCCTTATCAGGGGTGCGCTCTAACCACCTGAGCTACAGACCCGATGTTGCTGTCCGCAGCGCAGGCCAGCGAGATGGTGGAGCTTGTCGGGATCGAACCGACGACCCCCTGCTTGCAAAGCAGGTGCTCTCCCAGCTGAGCTAAAGCCCCGTGATGCGGGACGCTCCCCAGAATCCCCCGTGGGATTCTGGAACTTCGAATGCAGGTGTCTTGTGCGGGCGCCTGGCAGCAGTGCTGCCGGTCTCTAAAGGAGGTGATCCAGCCGCACCTTCCGATACGGCTACCTTGTTACGACTTCACCCCAGTCATCGGCCACACCGTGGCAAGCGCCCTCCCGAAGGTTAAGCTACCTGCTTCTGGTGCAACAGACTCCCATGGTGTGACGGGCGGTGTGTACAAGGCCCGGGAACGTATTCACCGCAGCAATGCTGATCTGCGATTACTAGCGATTCCGACTTCATGGAGTCGAGTTGCAGACTCCAATCCGGACTGGGATGGGGTTTCTGGGATTGGCTCACCGTCGCCGGCTTGCAGCCCTCTGTCCCCACCATTGTAGTACGTGTGTAGCCCTGGCCGTAAGGGCCATGATGACTTGACGTCATCCCCACCTTCCTCCGGTTTGTCACCGGCGGTCTCCTTAGAGTTCCCACCATTACGTGCTGGCAACTAAGGACAAGGGTTGCGCTCGTTGCGGGACTTAACCCAACATCTCACGACACGAGCTGACGACAGCCATGCAGCACCTGTGTTCTGGTTCCCGAAGGCACTCCCGCATCTCTGCAGGATTCCAGACATGTCAAGGCCAGGTAAGGTTCTTCGCGTTGCATCGAATTAAACCACATACTCCACCGCTTGTGCGGGCCCCCGTCAATTCCTTTGAGTTTCAGTCTTGCGACCGTACTTCCCAGGCGGCGAACTTAACGCGTTAGCTTCGATACTGAGTGCCAAGTTGCACCCAACATCCAGTTCGCATCGTTTAGGGCGTGGACTACCAGGGTATCTAATCCTGTTTGCTCCCCACGCTTTCGTGCCTCAGTGTCAGTGCTGGTCCAGGTGGCCGCCTTCGCCACGGATGTTCCTCCCGATATCTACGCATTTCACTGCTACACCGGGAATTCCGCCACCCTCTACCGCACTCCAGATCGCCAGTATCCAATGCAGTTCCCAGGTTGAGCCCAGGGCTTTCACATCAGACTTAACGAACCACCTACGCACGCTTTACGCCCAGTAATTCCGAGTAACGCTTGCACCCTTCGTATTACCGCGGCTGCTGGCACGAAGTTAGCCGGTGCTTATTCTTTGGGTACCGTCAGGACTCCCGGGTATTAACCGGAAGCTTTTCTTCCCCAACAAAAGAGCTTTACAACCCGAAGGCCTTCTTCACTCACGCGGCATGGCTGGATCAGGCTTGCGCCCATTGTCCAATATTCCCCACTGCTGCCTCCCGTAGGAGTCTGGACCGTGTCTCAGTTCCAGTGTGGCTGATCATCCTCTCAGACCAGCTACGGATCGTCGCCTTGGTGGGCCTTTACCCCGCCAACTAGCTAATCCGGCATCGGCTCATCTCTCTGCGCCAGGCCCGAAGGTCCCCGGCTTTCACCCGTAGGTCGTATGCGGTATTAGCGTAAGTTTCCCTACGTTATCCCCCACATAGAGGCAGATTCCGATGCATTCCTCACCCGTCCGCCGCTCGCCGGCATCCCGAAGGACCCGCTGCCGCTCGACTTGCATGTGTTAGGCCTGCCGCCAGCGTTCACTCTGAGCCAGGATCAAACTCTTCACTTAAGTTTTGCAACCAATCCCGAAGGATCAGCTAAAGCTTTGAAGTGCAGAGCCCGTCCAGGCACCAAAACTCAGCTTGCATTTGCATGCTTACTTGAATCTTTGTGCTTGATACGAGACATCTGCGATGGACAGTCATCCACCACCAGACGCCCGCACAAGTCACCTGCGCACACTGTCAAAGATCACCGGACTTCGGCCTCAGCGCCTCGTCCCTCTTACGTTTCACCCGGCAATCAATCCGTCCGAGTGAGCCGCCCATCTTAGAGCATTTTCGATCACTGTCAACACCCTGTGATCGAATTTTTTTGCTGCCCCGGCTTTCCGTCGGTCGCCTTGTCGGCGGTCGTCATCAGCTGGGTCGGCCATTATGTAGAGATCCGGGGCGCTTGTGAAGCCCCGGTGAGAAGTTTTTTTTCGATCGTTCAGGCGGTAACGAGGCGGACCCGCGCGAACGTGCGCTTTCCGACCGCTAGGACGCCCTCGAAGCCCGGCATGAACTGCCGGCTCGCGTCCTCGAAGATCTCGCCGTCTATGCGCACCGCACGCTCCTTGAGCTTGCGGTTGGCCTCGGAGTTGCTCGGCGTCAGGCCGGCGGCCGTCAGCAGGGCGGCAATACGCAACCCGTCGGCTGGAATGACGATATCGGCGAGCGGCAGCTGGGACACATCGCCCTCGCCCCGCACGGCCGCGTTCCAGCCGGCAACGGCCTGCTCCGCCGCCGCCGCGCCGTGGAAGCGCGCCGCCAGCTCGCGGGCCAGGCGCATCTTGAGGTCGCGCGGGTTGAGCGCGCCCGACTCGATGTCGCCACGCAGCGCCCGTGCCTCACCAATAGAGATGTCGAAGCTGAGCAGGTCGATCCAGCGCCACATCAAGGTGTCGTCGATCTTCATCGTCTTGGTGACGATGTCGATCGCCGGCTCGTCGATGCCGATGTAGTTGCCGAGCGACTTGCTCATCTTGTTGACGCCGTCCAGGCCCTCGAGCAGCGGCATGGTCAGCACGATCTGGGGCTTCTGGGCGAAGTGTTCCTGCAGGCCGCGACCCATCAGCAGGTTGAACTTCTGGTCGGTGCCGCCGAGCTCGACGTCGGCCTCCAGCGCCACCGAGTCGTAGCCTTGCACCAGCGGATAGAGGAATTCGTGGATGGCGATGGACTGATGCGCGGCGAAGCGCTTGGAGAAGTCGTCACGTTCCAGCATGCGCGCCACCGTGTGCTGGCCGGCCAACTTGATCATGTCGGCGGCCGACATCTTCCCGAACCACTCGCTGTTGAAGCGCACCTCGGTGCGCTCGCGGTCGAGCACCTTGAACACCTGCTCGGCGTAGGTCTCCGCGTTGGCGAGCACGTCCTCGCGCGTCAGCGGCTTGCGGGTGGCGTTCTTGCCGGTCGGGTCGCCGATCATTCCGGTGAAGTCGCCGATCAGGAAGATCACCTGGTGGCCGAGGTCCTGGAACTGCCGCATCTTGTTGAGCAGCACGGTGTGGCCGAGATGCAGGTCCGGCGCGGTCGGGTCGAAGCCGGCCTTGATGCGCAGCGGGCGCCCCTCGTCCAGCCGCTTGGCCAGCTCTTCGGGCTTGAGGATCTCGTCCGCGCCGCGGGCGATGAGGTCGAGGGCAGCCTGGGTCGACATGGTTCGGTCTCACGGAAGGTCGCGACTTGCGACCGCGGTCCACGCTCGGACCAGTCAAAAGTTAAGTGGACGTAAAACGGGCCTTGACGAAAAAAACCATTTACATCAATGGTTTGACGCACAGACCTAGCGTGTCTATTTTACCGTCGTGACGGGGCCTACACGGCCTTCGGGGAACGAGCATGACAGACACCGTCTCGGCGCGCCGCGCGCGCCTCGATGCCCTTCGCGAAAAGACCCTGCATCGCCAGGTCGTCGCGCAGGAAAGCACGGGCTTCAGCGGACGCTGGTCGCGCAGGCAGTGGGCTCACGCGAGCCTGTTCGCGATGGCCGCGATGCTGGCGGCGGCGATCGTACCGGGCTTCGACCGGCCGGTGGTGACGCAGGGCCATGCGCCCGCACCGCGACATTCGATGGCCCTCGCGCTGCCGCCGCTGCGGCTGGCGCAGGCGCAGGGCGACAGCTGGCAGATCGTGCAGATCAAGCGCGGCCAGACGCTCGCTTCGATCATGAAAGAGCTGGAAATCCCGCAGGCCACGCGCGAGAAGCTGCTTGCGCAGCCCACGCTCAAGGCGCAGCTGCGCTCGCTCAAGCCCGGCATGCAGATCGCGTTCGACCTGCCCGTGGGCGGCGAGCTGCGCGCCGTGCGCTTCGACCAGGACGCGAGCCGCCAGGTCGAACTCACCGTCAAGAACGGCGAGGTGCACGAGAACGTCATCGTGCGGCCGACCGAGACGCGCACGGTGGTGATCAGCGGCAAGGTCGGGCGTTCGCTGTACGCGTCCGCGCGCAAGCTGGGCCTGACCCGCTCGCACGTCAACACACTGACCGACGAGATGTTCAAGTACGACATCGACTTCAACGACGATGTCGGCGCCGACGACCGCTTCAGCGTGGTCGTCGAGCAGACCTGGCGCGACGGCGAGATCGTCAACACCGGCCCCGTGCTCGCGGCCACGTTCACCACCGGCCAGAAGCTGCACTCGGCGTTCCGCTTCGTGCGCGACGGCAAGCCCGAGTACTTCACCGCGGACGGCCGCTCGCTGCGCCGTTCCTTCATCCGCATGCCGATTCCGTACGCGCGGCTGACCTCGAGCTTCGGTGCGCGCAAGCATCCGGTGCTGGGCCGCATGCGCATGCACAAGGGCGTGGACTACGGCGCGGGCACCGGTACGCCGATCATGGCGGCGGGCGATGCGCGGGTGAAGTTCGTCGGCTGGAAGGGCGGCTACGGCCGCGTGGTGATGCTCGACCACGGCCGCGGCTACACCACGCTGTACGCGCACATGTCGCAGTTCGGCAAGTACAAGGTCGGCCAGCGCATCTCGCAGGGGTCGGTGATCGGCTACGTCGGCACCTCGGGCATGTCGACCGGGCCGCACCTGCATTACGAATTCCAGATCAACGGCGTGCACCGCAATCCGCTCAGCGTGACGATGCCGCCGCCGGAGCCGCTGTCCGGCGCCGCGCTCGCCGCCTTCCGCGGCCAGACGCGTACGGCGCTCGCGCGCATCCGCGAGGTCGAGAACATCATCTACGCCGGCGACGACGAGCCGCGCGTGGCGAAGGCGCCGTCGAAGAACGATACGAAGCCCGGCCGCCGTTCCTGATGACCAGCGCGACACCGGCCGACGGTCTCTACGTCGGCCTGATTTCCGGTACGAGCGCCGACGGCATTGACGCGGCGCTCGTTCGTTTTGGAGCGGACGCGTCCGACACGGGCTGCCGGCTCGAGCACGGCATCACCCTGCCCTGGGATCCCGCATTGCGGGCGCGCCTGGTCGAACTCGGCCAGGGCGGCGATGCGCGCGGGCTGGACGAGATCGGCATGCTGGACGTGCAGGTCGGCGAGGCCTTCGCCGCGGCCGTGCAGACCTTGCTCGCGGACGCGAAGGTGGACGGGCGCGACGTGCGCGCGATCGGCTCGCACGGGCAGACCGTCCGCCATCGCCCCGCCGGTGCCGGGCACGACGGCGCACATCCTTTCAGCTGGCAGATCGGCGACGCGAACGTCATCGCCGAGTGCTGCGGCATCACCACCGTGGCCGATTTCCGCCGCCGCGACGTCGCCGCCGGCGGCCAGGGCGCGCCGCTGGTGCCGGCCTTCCATGCGGCGATGCTGCAGTCGGCTCACGAGGACCGCGCGGTGCTCAACCTCGGCGGCATCGCCAACTTCACCCTGCTGCCGCGTGCGGGCGACGTGCGCGGCTTCGATACCGGTCCGGCGAACGCGCTGATGGATGCGTGGTGCCTGCGCCATCGCGGCGAGGCTTTCGATCGCGGCGGCGCGTTCGCCGCGAGCGGGCGCGTCGACGATGCGCTGCTCGCGCGCCTGCTGGACGAGCCGTGGTTCGCGCAGCCGCCGCCCAAGAGCAGCGGCCGCGAGCAGTTCCATCTCGACTGGGTCGAGGCGCGCCTGCGCGGCGACGAGTCAACCGCGGACGTGCAGGCGACGCTGATGGAACTCAGCGCCGCGACGATCTGCGATGCGCTGCTCGCGCATCAGCCGGCGACGAAGCGCGTGCTCACCTGCGGCGGCGGCGTGCGCAATGCGCGGCTGATCGAGCGCATCGCCGCGCGCCTGCACGGCTGCGCGATCGAGCCCACCGATGCGCACGGCCTCGACGCGGACTTCGTCGAGGCCATGGCGTTCGCGTGGCTCGCGCGGCAGACGCTGGCCGGCCTGCCCGGCAACGTGCCGGCGGTGACCGGCGCGCGCGGGCCGCGGGTGCTCGGGGCCGTCTACCCCGCCTGAGGCGTGGCCACGGCGGCAGGACGGCGCCGCACCAGCGCGATGCACAGCAGCAGCACCGGCAGGCCCATCAGCGCGGTGAGCACGAAGAACTCGCCGTAGCCGTGCAGCAGCGAATCGCCGGCGGCGAACCACTCCACCGCCTCGCCCGACAGGCCCTTCAGGAACTTGCCGGGCAGCGCATAGAACGAGCTCAGCAGCGCGTACTGCGTCGCGGTGTAGCCGACGTTGGTCAGCGACGACATGTAGGCGACCAGCGCGGTGCCGGCGAAGCCGGTCGCGAAGTTGTCGATGAACATCGCGATGGAGAAGCTCGTCGTGTCGGCACCGTGGAACGCCAGCCAGGCGAACGCGAGGTTGGAGCCGGGGCCGAGGATCGCACCCGCCAGCAGCGTGGCGACGTAGCCGAAGCGCAGCGCGAACAGGCCGGCCACCGTGATGCCGGCGAGCGAGGCGATCAGGCCGATCGATCCGCGCACGGCACCGACGGTTTCCTTGTCGATGCCGGCATCGGCATAGAACGGATTGGCCATCGGGCCCATGAAGAAGTCGGGCAGCCGGTACAGGCTGATCGCGACCAGCATCAGCAGCGCCCAGCTGCCGTGGGCGCGGAAGAACGCCACGAACGGACCGACGATCGCGTCGTAGAGGCCGCGCCCGGTCAGCAGCGAGCCGTGCGTGGCGGTGGCGCGCAGGCTGGCGTCGGGCTCGCGCGCCCACAGCGTGGCGAGCAGGCCGATGCCCATGCCCGCGGCCATCAGCTCGTAGGAGGCCATCCAGCCGATATGCGCGGCGAGGATCAGGATCAGCGCGTCGGTGACCAGCAGCGCGGCGCGGTAGCCGAGCTGGTAGGCGGAGCTGAGCAGCGCGAGCTCCTCGCCCTTCTCCGAGCTCTCGATGCGCCAGGCGTCGATCACGATGTCCTGCGTCGCCGAGGCGAACGCGGCGACCAGCGCGAGCCCGACGAAGGCACCGAGCCCGCCCGCCGGGCCGACCAGCGCCATGCCGAGCAGGCCGAGCGCGATCGCGACCTGCGCCAGCGCCATCCAGCCGCGGCGTTGGCCGAGCCAGCGCCCGAGCAGGGGCGCGCGCACCTTGTCGATGATCGGCGCCCACAGGAACTTGAACGAATAGGCGAGGCCGACCCACGAGGCGAAGCCGATCGTGGCGAGCTCGATGCCGCCCTCGCGCAGCCAGTAGCCCATCGTGTTGCCGACGAGCATGAAGGGCAGGCCCGAGGCGAAGCCGAGCATCAGCATCACCGCCACCTTCCGCTGGCCGAGGCCGCGGAGGACGCTTTGCCAGCCCGGGCGGGCCGCCTTGGTTTCAGAGGTCATAGTCGACGATGTAGGGGCCGTGGTCGGAGAACCGCGGCTCGCGGTGGGTTTCGCAGTGGCGGATCGCGTCGCGCAGGTTCGGCGTCACGAGCTGGTAATCGATGCGCCAGCCTACGTTCTTCGCACGCGCCTGTCCGCGATTGCTCCACCAGGTGTACTCGGCGGCTTCGTCGGGCTTGACCACGCGGAAGCTGTCGAGCCAGCCGAGGTCGCCCGCGCAGGGCGAGCCGTCGCCGTGGGTATCGGCGATCAGGCCGTTGAGCCACGCGCGCTCGTGCGGCAGGCAGCCGGTCTGCTTCTGGTTGCCGCGCCAGTTGGTGATGTCGCGCTGGCTGCGCACGATGTTCCAGTCGCCGCAGACGATGTACTTGCGGCCGTTGCTGAGCCATTCGCGCAGGATCGGCGCGAACCAGTCCATCACCGATTCCTTGAAGCCCTGGCGCAGCTCGCCGGTGGTGCCCGACGGCACGTAGACCGACACCACCGAGAGATCGCCGAAGCGCGCCTCGATGTAGCGGCCCTCCTCGTCGAAATCGGCGCGCCCGAGGCCCGAGCGGATCTCGTCGGGCTCGCGCTTGCTGTAGATCGCCACGCCGCTGTAGCCCTTCTTCGTCGAGGCGTCGCGGAAATAGGCGTGATAGCCGTCCGGCACCAGGCCCGGCACGCGCAGCTGGTCTTCCTGCGCCTTGGTCTCCTGCACGCAGAGGATGTCGGCACCCTTCTCGTGCAGCCATTCGATGAAGCCCTTCTTGGCGGCGGAACGCCAGCCGTTGGCGTTGAAGCTGATGACGCGCATGTGCTGTCCGGTTCGATGGAACCGGCCGCCCGCGGCGACCGGGCGCCAAGCGTAGCCGCTGGCTGCTTTACGATGCCGGTCTTCCGTCGCAGCAGCTTCGATCCGATGGCCGACCACCGCACCCTCTTCCTCCAGCTCGCCCTGTCCGTCGACGCGCTGCGCTTCGGCGAATTCACCCTAAAGTCCGGTCGCGTCAGCCCGTATTTCTTCAACGCCGGGCGCTTCGATTCGGGCGCCGCGCTGGCGCAGCTGGCCACCTGCTATGCCGACGCCGTCGAGGCCGCGGGCGTCGAGTTCGACGTGCTGTTCGGCCCCGCCTACAAGGGCATCCCGCTCGCCACCGCATTGGCCTGCGAGTTCGCGCGGCGCGGGCGCGACCTGCCGGTCGCGTTCAACCGCAAGGAAGCCAAGGTGCATGGCGAGGGGGGCATGCTGATCGGCGCCGCGCTCGAAGGCCGCCGCGTGCTGATCGTCGACGACGTGATCACCGCCGGCACCGCGATCCGCGAGGCGCTGGGGCTGATCCGCGACGCGGGCGGCGTGCCTGCCGGCATCGTGATCGCGCTGGACCGCGAGGAAGCGGTCGACCCGGCCGTATCGCGACGCTCGGCGTCACAAACCGTCGCACAGGAGCACGGGCTGCCGGTGGTCGCGGTCGCGCGCATGGCCGACCTGCTCGAACTCGACGCCGGAAACGTGCCGGGCGTCCCACATGAGGCGCTGCAGGCCTACCGCGCGGCCTACGGTTGCGAATGACGGCCGCTGGCGCGAAATTTGCCTGACACTGGCGAGACTTCGTCGAGCGACCGCCCACCCATGATCCGCGCCTCCCTGCTTGCGCTCGCCCTGACCGGCGCCGTCGCCCCTCTGCATGCACAGCAGGCGACGCCGGCGAAGAAGCTGTACTGCTGGAACGAGGGCGGCCGCAAGGTCTGCGGCGACGCGCTGCCGGCGAGCGCGGTCGATGCGGCACGCACCGAGATCAACGCTAAGAGCGGCATGGCCACCGCCACGCTGCCGCGCGCGCTGACGCCCGACGAGAAGGCCTCGGCGGAAGCCCAGGCGCGCGCGCAGGCGGACGCCGCCGCGGCGGCCGAAGCCGCGCACCGCCGGCTGATGGCGATGGTCACCACCTTCGCCACCGAAGCCGACCTGCGCCGTTCGTTCGACAATCGCGTGGTGCTCAACCGCGATGCGATCAAGACCGCGCGGATGGGCATCGACGGCCTGCGCGAGGGCCTGGTGAACCGGCTGCGCCGCGCCGGCGACGCCGAGCTCAACCAGCGCCCGGTGCCGAAGAAGCTCGCCGACGAGATCCAGGCGCACCATCGCCAGTTGCTCGCGCAGCAGGCCGCGCTGGCCTCGCTGCAGCGCGAGTCGGCGACGATCCGCGCGCAGATGGACGAGGCGGTGGCGCGCTATCGCGAGATGAAGCCGCAGCCCGCCGGCAACGCCGCGACGCAGCCCGCGGGCTGAACGACGCGCCGCGGCGCGTTCCGGCCCCGCCAGACGAGATCGCCCGCGACAAACGTCGCGGGCGATTCCGTTTCGGCGCCGGGGCCGCCGTCAGAACGGCAGCGCGAGGTCCGGCTGCAGCGCGAGGATCTGCTCACGGAACGCGGCCTGGATGCGTGCCAGCGCCTCGTGCGAGTCGGCGTCGAAGCGCATCACCAGGATCGGCGTGGTGTTGGACGCGCGCACCAGGCCCCAGCCGTCCGGGTAGTCCACGCGCAGGCCGTCGATGGTCGACAGGCGGGCGCCCTCGAACGTGGCCTCGGCCTGGAAGCGCTCGACGAAGGCATGCGGGTTGCCGCCGGGTGCGTCGACCTTGATCTCCGGCGTGGACACGCCGTTGGGCAGCGCATTGAGCGTCTCGGTCGGCGTGCGCGGGCTCGCGGCGAGAATCTCCAGCAGGCGCGCCGCGGCGTAGATGCCGTCGTCGAAGCCGTACCAGCGCTCCTTGAAGAAGAAGTGGCCGCTCATCTCGCCGGCGAGCTCGGCGTCGGTCTCGCGCATCTTCGACTTGATCAGCGAGTGGCCCGTCTTCCACATCAGCGGGCTGCCGCCGTAGCGCAGGATGTGGCCCGGCAGGCGGCCGGTGCACTTCACGTCGAACAGGATCACCGCGCCCGGGTTGCGCTCGAGCACGTCGGCGGCGAACAGCATCAGCAGGCGGTCGGGGAAGATGTTCTGGCCGTCGCGCGTGACCACGCCGAGGCGATCGCCGTCGCCGTCGAAGGCGATGCCGAAGTCGGCGTCGAGGCGGTCGACCATCTGGATCAGGTCGACGAGGTTGTGCGGCTCGCTCGGGTCCGGATGGTGGTTCGGGAAGGTGCCGTCGATGTCGCAGTGCAGCGGGATGACTTCCGCGCCGATGGCTTCCAGCACGCGCGGGCCGATCTCGCCGGCCACGCCGTTGCCGGCGTCGACCACCACCTTGAGCGGGCGGTCGATCTGGATGTCGCTGGCGATGCGCTGGACGTAGTCCTCGGCGATGTCGCGCTGCTCGACGTTGCCCGGCGTGGGCGCGGTATGCAGGCGGTCGTCGGCGATGCGCGAGTAGAGGTCCATGACCGCGTCGCCCGACAGCGTCTCGCCGCCGACCACGATCTTGAAGCCGTTGTAGTCCGGCGGATTGTGCGAGCCGGTGATCGACACGCAGGAGCCGGCGCGCAGGTGGTAGGCGCCGAAGTAGGTGACCGGCGTGGGCACGACGCCGATGTCGAGCACGTTGCGGCCGGCGCGGCGCAGGCCGGTGATCAGGCCCTCTGCCATCGCGGGGCCGGACAGGCGGCCGTCGCGGCCGACCACGATGTCGCGCAGGCCCTGCTCCTGCATCACGGTGCCGATGGCCTGGCCGATCAGCTCGGCGATGCCGGCGTCCAGGCTCTGCCCGACGATGCCGCGGATGTCGTAGGCGCGGAAGATGCCGCGATCGAGCGCGAGCGTCTGCTTGACCGCCTCGGCGCTCGCGCCTTCCGGCACCGGTGGCGGCTCGACGGGGCGCACCACGTCGGCCAGCGTCGGCGAATCGTCGATCTCGTCGACCGCCACGCGGGCGCGGCGTGCGAGCAGCTTCGGCAGGCTCAGCACCAGGGCGGCGAGCGCGAGGCAGAGCAGCGCTGCGATGGCGCAGCCGATCGAGCCCATGCCCAGCGGCGCGCCGGCGACGTCGGGTACGCCGGCGGCGACGCGCAGCTCGCTGCCATCGACAGGCGCCATCAGCGCTTCGGCGCTGTCGGTCAGCGCTTCGTCGCCCTTGCGGGCGAGCGTGGCGCCGCCCTGGCGCACCGCGAGATAGGTGTCCTCGCCGATGTCGGCGGCGTCCATCGCGGCGTTCAGGCCCGACAGCGGCACGCGCACGAAGGCGACCGCCGGCGTGGTGCCCGCGGTGACCGGCGCAGCCAGCCCCAACCACAACGCGCCGTTCTCGCGGATCGCGAGCGTGGCCGGCTTGCCGGTGGAGATCGCGGTCTCGAGCACGGCGACGTGGCCGTAGCCCGGGCCCTTGCCCCCCTTCTGCCCGACCGCCTCGTAGACGCCGCCCAGTTCGGCCGCGCGCACTTCGCCGGCGCTCGCGCCCTTCCAGCCGGCGGTGAGCTGCTCGGCGGCGCGGTCCATCATTCCGCGCGCGAGCGCGTCGCGCACGCCGGGGCTGGCCAGCTGGTCGGCGAAGCGCTTCTGCGCATCGCGCACGGTGGCGCCCAGCGAGGCCGCGACCGCGTCGCGCGCGTCCTCCACCTTGGCCGTGCGCGCCTCGTTGCGCCACTGCGCCCAGGCGTTCCATCCGAACCAGCCGGCGAGCACCAGCGCCAACGCTGCGGCGAGCGTGAGCAGCGGCTTCAGACGGTCGACCTGCACATTGGGCATTGCGTTCACTCCTGATTGTCAGCGCACGCCGGTGTGGCCGAAGCCACCCGTGCCGCGCGCCGTCGATTCGAATTCGTCCACCACGGAAAAGCGCGCCCGCACGATCGGCAGCACGACGAGCTGGGCGATGCGGTCCCCCGGCTCGATCGTAAAAGCCGCCTCGCCGCGGTTCCAGACGCTGACCATCAGCGGCCCCTGGTAGTCCGCGTCGATCAGCCCGGTGCCGTTGCCGAGCACGATGCCGTGCTTATGCCCGAGGCCGGATCGCGGCAGGATGACGGCGCAGAGGTTCGCATCGCCGATGTGGATCGACAGGCCGGTGGGCAGCAGGTGCGTTTCGCGCGGCGCGATGACGAGCGGTGCATCGAGCGCGGCGCGCAGGTCGACGCCGGCGCTCGCGGGCGTCGCGTATTCGGGCAGCGGCCAGGTGTCGCCATAGCGCGCGTCGAGCAGGCGCACTTCGATGGTGTGGTCGGTCATGGCAGTCGCGCCTCGATCAGGTCCAGCAGGCCGTGCGCGAGCTCGGTCTTGGCGGCCGGCCCGAGCGTGGTGGCGCCCTGCGCGTCGTGCACGATGAGCGTGTTCGCATCGCTCTCGAAGCCGCTGCCTTCCACGCCGACGCGGTTGGCGGCGATGAGGTCGAGGTTCTTGGCGACGAGCTTGGCGCGCGCGTAGTCGTCGACGTCCTGCGTCTCGGCCGCGAAGCCGACCACCAGCGCCGGGCGCGACGCGTGTGAGGCGACGTCGGCGAGGATGTCGCGCGTGCGCACCAGCTGCAGCACGAGGCCGTCCTGCCCGGGCTGCTTCTTGATCTTCGCCGGCGAGATCGACGCCGGCGTGTAGTCGGCCACCGCGGCCGCACCGACGTAGACGTCGCAGGGCAGCGTGGCCATCACCGCCTCGTGCATCTGCGCGGCGCTGCGCACGTCGATGCGCGCAAGCCCCGCAGGCGTGGGCAGCGACACCGGCCCGGCGACGAGTAGCACGTCCGCGCCGCGCGCGACAGCGGCCGCGGCCACCGCGAAGCCCATCTTTCCGCTGCTGCGGTTGCCGAGGAAACGTACCGGGTCGAGATCCTCGTACGTCGGCCCCGCGCTGACGACGACGCGCCGGCCCGCGAGCCGGCTCACGCGTCCTCTCCGGACAGCGCGCGTACGACCGCCATGGGCTCGGCCATGCGGCCCTCGCCGACTTCGCCGCAGGCCTGGTCGCCGCTGCCGGGGCCGATCAGCAGCACGCCGCGGTCGCGCAGCGTGGCGACGTTCGCCTGCGTTGCGGCGTTCGCCCACATCACGCGGTTCATCGCCGGTGCGACCGCGATCGGCGCCTCGGTGGCGAGGCACAGCGTGCTGACGAGGTCGTCGGCGAAACCGTGCGCGAGCCTGGCGATCGTGTTGGCCGTGGCCGGCGCGACGACCACCACACTGGCCCAGCGCGCGAGTTCGATGTGGCCCATCGCGGCCTCGGCGTGCTCGTCCCACAGCGACTTGCGCACGGCCTCGCCCGACAGCGCCTGGAACGTGGTCGCTCCGACGAAGCGCTGCGCGTTCTCGGTCATCGCCACGCGCACCTCGGCGCCCGCGTCGCGCAGGCGGCGTACCAGTTCGGCGGCCTTGTAGGCGGCGATGCCGCCGGTCACGCAGAGCAGGACGCGATGGCCGGTAAGCGCGGTCACGTGGCGAAAAATCCTACGGCGAATGCGGCCGACAGCTTACCCGAACGGCCGGAATCGCCCGACGTCGGCCGCGCCGCGCACCGCGTTGTAATCACCGCCGAGGGAACGACGTCGTCCATGGAGGGACACATGCACATCCGCGACTGGCCGGCCGCCGAGCGTCCGCGCGAGAAGCTGCTCGCCCGCGGCGCGGCTGCGCTGTCCGACGCCGAGCTCGTCGCGCTGTTCCTGGGCTCGGGCCTGCGCGGCCAGGACGCGGTGGCCACCGCACGCGCCCTGCTCGCCGCGCACGGCCCGCTGCGCCGGCTGATGGAGCAGCCGACCGCCGCGCTCGCCGAACTTCCCGGGCTCGGCCCGGCGCGCGCCTGCACGCTTTCGGCGGCGCTGGAACTGGGCCAGCGCGTGCTCGCCGCCGACCTCGAGCGGGGCGAGGCGCTGAAGGATCCCCCCACCGCAGGGCGCCTGTTCGCGCAGCGCCTGCGCGCTTTCGACCACGAGGTATTCGCGGTGATGTTCCTGGACACGCGCCATCGCATGCTCGCCTTCGAGGAGATGTTCCACGGCACGCTCGACGGCGCCGAGGTGCACACCCGCGACGTCGCCCGCCGCGCGCTGGCGCACAACGCGGCGGCCGTCATCGTCGGCCACAACCATCCCAGCGGAAACCCGGAGCCCAGCGCAGCGGACCGCGCGGTGACGGCGCGGCTCAAGCAGGCGCTGTCGCTGGTGGACGTGCGCCTGCTCGACCATTTCGTGGTCGGCGACGGGCCGGCGGTGTCGATGGCGGCGCGCGGCTGGGTCTGAGGTGTGTGGAGGCCGTGCCGGCCGCGTGCGGGCCCCTCCTTCCCGGGCGCGGTCGGCAGCCGTTGTGCACGCGGGCGCCCCGAGAACGGACAGGCGACGCGCCGCATGCATGCCGGAGGCCACGCACCGTTCGCCGCCTTGCCGCGCCCCGCCCGGCGTGGGCGACGGCGCGCCCGTACAATGCCGCCCCCGTCCCGAAGTCCCGGACCGCCCGTGAAATCCACCCTCCGCGCCCTCGTCGAGCAGGCCATCGACACCCTGCGCAGCGCCGGCACGCTGCCGGCCGACGCCGCCTCGCCCGATTTCGTGATCGAGCGCCCGAAGAACCGCGCGCAGGGCGATTTCTCGACCAATGCCGCGATGCTGCTGGCCAAGCCGGCCAAGTCGAACCCGCGCGCCATCGCGCAGGCGCTGGTCGACGCGCTGCCGAAGAACGAGGCGATCGCTTCGGTCGAGATCGCCGGCCCGGGCTTCATCAACTTCCGCATCGCCGAAGGCGCTTGGCGCGCGACGCTGCGCGACGTCGCGTCGCAGGGCGCGACCTTCGGGCGCAACGACAGCGGCAACGGCCGCCGCGCGGGCGTCGAGTACGTGTCGGCCAATCCGACCGGCCCGCTGCACGTCGGCCACGGCCGCGCGGCGGTGATCGGCGACTGCATCGCGCGCGTGCTCGAGGCCAACGGCTGGAACGTGGCGCGCGAGTTCTACTACAACGACGCCGGCGTGCAGATCCAGAACCTCGCGATCAGCGTGCAGGCGCGCGCGCAGGGCCGCGGGCCGGACGACGCGGGTTGGCCGGAGGACGGCTACCGCGGCGACTACATCAAGGATGTCGCGGCCGCCTACCTGCGCGGCGATGCCGTCGAGGTCGAAGGCCACACCGTCGTCGGCGCGAAGGATCCTGATGACCTCGACGCGATCCGCGCATTCGCCGTCGCCTACCTGCGCCGCGAGCAGAACCTCGACCTGGAGGCCTACGGCGTCAGCTTCGACGTCTACTTCCTCGAGTCGTCGCTCTATACCGACGGCAAGGTCGAGGAGACGGTGCGCGAGCTGATCGCGCACGGCCACACCTACGAGGAAGGTGGCGCGCTCTGGCTGCGCTCGACCGACTTCGGCGACGACAAGGACCGCGTGATGCGCAAGTCCGACGGCACGTACACCTATTTCGTGCCGGACGTCGCCTACCACCTGTCGAAGTGGCAGCGCGGCTACGAGCGCGCGATCACCGAGCTCGGCGCCGACCACCACGGCTCGCTGGCGCGCGTGCGCGCCGGCCTGCAGGCGCTCGACGCCGGCATCCCGCAGGGTTGGCCGGAATACGTGCTGCACCAGATGGTCACGGTGATGCGCGGCGGCGAGGAGGTGAAGCTCTCCAAGCGCGCCGGCAGCTACCTCACGCTGCGCGACCTCATCGACGAGGTCGGCAGCGACGCCGTGCGCTGGTTCCTGATCGCACGCAAGCCGGACTCGCAGCTCACCTTCGACATCGACCTCGCGCGCAGCCAGTCGATGGACAACCCGGTCTACTACGTGCAGGTCAGCCATGCGCGCATGTGCGGGCTGATGCGCCAGCTCAAGGAGCGCGGCCTTTCGTTCGACGTGGACGACGGTCTGTCGCAGCAGCTCGACCTCGACGACGCGACCACGCACGAGCTCGTGACCACGCTCTCGCGCTACGCGGAAGTCGTCGAGACCGCGGGTCGCGACCTCGAGCCGCACCAGATCGCCGCGTATCTGCTCGAACTCGCGCAGGCGTTCCAGTCGTATTACAACGAGCACCAGTTCCTGGTCGACGAAGCCCCGGTGCGCAACGCGCGCCTCGCGCTGGCTTCAGCGACGCGTCAGGTCATCTCCAATGGACTGGGCCTGCTGGGCGTCTCCGCCCCCGAGGTGATGTAAGTGGCAGCAAAGCGTGGCAAGACCCAGGCCCGCCGCTCCGGCGGCGGCGGCAACGGCGGCATGCCCGGCTGGGCCTGGCTGGTGATCGGCGTGGCGGTGACGCTGCTCGTCGTGGTCGCCGCGCCGCGCCTGATGGAGCGCCAGAAGGACGGCTTCTTCCGTCCTACGCCCAATCCCGACGCGCAGCCGCAGGCGGTGAACGAGGACGCGGTGGTGGACGAGGCGCCGATCGCCGAGCCCGCCACGCGACCGAAGCCCGCGGCCACGGCCGACGATGCGAAGGCGCAGCAGGATTTCGACTTCTACACGCTGCTGCCCGGCAAGGAAGTGCCGATGACCGACGCGGAGCTCGCCGCCAGCGAGCGCGCCGAGAAGGCACGCGAGGCGGCCGCGAACGCCACCCCGACGCCCGCCACGCCGGCGACGGCCACCGATCCGCGTCCGCTGCCGACCCCGGTCGACGAGAGCGCACCGCGCACCGCCGCGACCGACAGCCGCCCGGCCACGCCTGCCGCCGGCACGACGACGGCGACGACGCCGGCTGCCGAGCCGGCCGACGACGACACCCGCTACATCCTGCAGGCCGGCGCGTTCCAGGCGTCGGGCCAGGCCGAGGAGCTGAAAGCGAAGATCGCGCTGCTCGGCGTGGGCGCGCGCGTGGAGTCGGCGCAGATCGGCGGCAAGACGGTCTACCGCGTGCGCATGGGGCCCTACGGCAGCGCGGGCGAGCTGGCCGACGCCAAGCGCAAGCTCGCGAGTGGCGGCCTGTCGGCGATGGCGATCAAGACGCAGTAACCGATGCCGGCGCCGCGGAGGCAGGTGCTGGACCGTCTCGCAGGCGGCACGCCGCCGTCGCGGCGGCTGGTCGCCACGACCGTGGCGCTGGTCCTGCTGCTGGGCCTGAGCGGCGCGCTGTTCCTCGTGCGGCATTCGCTGCTCGCGCTGACGACGGCGCTGGGGCCGATCACCCCGCTCGAACTGGTCGCGACGATGGTCGCGATGGCCGCCGGCGGCGCGATCGCGCGCGGCGGCTTCCGTTGGATCGCGGTGGCGCTGGTGCTGGCGATCGGCCTGGCCAGCGCGGCCACGGCCTATGCGCTGGCCGAGCAGTCGCCGCCTTTGGCCTGGGTCATGCGCAATACCGCTCTGCAACTCGCGCTGTCGGGCCTGGCGGCGTGGGCGGCGGCGTTCGCCGGCGAGCGCGTCGCGGCCCGCCGGCGCACCTGATCAGCGCGCGCGCTTGAGCGCGATCAGCGCGGAGGTATCGGCCTCGCCGAGGCCGCGTTCCTGCACCAGCTCCGCATAGTCGGCGAGCGCCTGGTCGATGACCGTGGTGCGGATGCCGGTGGACTGCGCCATGGCCTGCACGATGCGCAGGTCCTTGAGCATGTGCGCGTTCTTGAAGCCGGGTGCAAACTCGTCGCGCAGCATCGTCGCGCCGCGCTTGTCGAGGAACCAGTTCGCCGCCGCACCCGCCATCAGCGTGGGCAGCAGGCGCGTCGCGTCGAGGCCGAGCTTCTCGCCCAGCGCGAGGCCTTCGCACACCGCTTCGTTGATGCCCGCCACCAGCACCTGGTTGACCGCCTTGGTGGCCTGGCCGGCGCCGGTGTCGCCCATGTGCGAGATACGCGCGGCATAGCAGTCGAAGACCGGGCGGACCTTCTCCAGCACCGCCTCGTCGCCGCCCGCCATGACCGACAGCCTGCCATTGCGCGCGCCTTCGACGCCGCCGGAGACCGGCGCGTCGACGAAGCCGATGCCGTGCTCGGCGCACATCGCCGCGGCGCGGCGCGCGGTGTCCACCGACACCGTCGAATGGTCGATGACCACGCTGCCCGGACGCAGCACGTCGGCGAGGCCGGCGACGTTCTCGAGCACGTCGGCATCGAGCGGCACGCACAGCGCGACCACATCGCAATCGGCGAAGTTCTGCGCCGAGCGCGCGGCGCGCACGCCGAGCTCGGCCGCCAGCGCGTCGGCCCTGTCCTGGGTGCGCGAGCCGACCGCGGTCAGCAGGCCGCGCGAATGCACGTGCCGCGCCATCGGCGCGCCCATCGCACCGAGGCCGATGAATCCGGTTTTCATGTCGTGTTCCTGGCGCCGTCAGTCGAACGGCGCGTCGTCCAGATAGGTGTAGCCGGTGAGGCCCGCTTCGAGGGCCTCGTCGAGCCGCTGCGACTCGTCGGCGGCCAGTCCGGCGGCGGCGACCTTGTCGCGATACGCCTGCCGGAGCTGGGCGATATCGTACCCGACGTAGTCCAGCATCACGTCGATCGTGTCGCCGCGGCGCTGCTGGACGAACTCGAAACCCTGCCCGTTCACGTTCACCGCCACGGCGTCGGTGTCGCCGAACAGGTTGTGGATGTCGCCCAGGATCTCCTGGTAGGCGCCCACCAGAAAGAAACCGATGCGGTAGACCTCGCCCGGCCGGGGCGAATGGATCGGCATCGAGGTCGAGAGCGTCTCGTTCTCGACGTAGGTGTCGATGCGGCCGTCGGAATCGCAGGTGAGGTCGGCGATCACGCCGCGGCGCGCGGGCGGCTCGTCGAGGCGCTCGATCGGCGCGATCGGGAACACCTGCTGGATCGCCCAGACGTCGGGCATCGATTCGAACACGCTGAAGTTCACGAAGTACTTGTCGACCAGGCGGTCGTTGAGCTCGTCGAGCACCGCGCGCTGGGTCTTCTCCAGCGGGTTCAGGCGCGCGCGCACGCCGTGCAGGATCGCGTAGAACAGGTCGTCGATGCGCGCGCGATGGGTGAGGTCGAGCGCGCCGGTGGTGTACGCGTCCAGGCCCTCGGAGTGGTAATGCTGCGCTTCGTGGAACAGCTCCACCGCCGGGCGCGTGTCGAGCTCGCCGTGGATGCTCCGCAGGTGGCGGATCACCAGCGGCTCGTCGTCGTGCGCGTCGGGCACGCGGCCTTCGGGCGCACGCTCGACTTCCGACACGTTGGTGACCAGCACCGCGTGGTGCGCGGTCATCGCGCGGCCGCATTCGGTGACGATCCGCGGCGGCGTCAGGCCGTTCTGCTCGCAGGCGTCGGCAAGCGGCTGCACGATGTTGAGCGCGTACTGGCGCACGCCGTAGTTGATCGAGTAGTAGCTGCGCGAGCGCGTGCCTTCGTAGTCGATGCCGAGGCCGCCGCCCACGTCCATCCACTTCACCTTCGCGCCCAGGCGCGAGAGCTCGATGAAGTAGCGCACCGCCTCGCGCATGCCGCCCGCGATGTCGCGCACGTTGCTGATCTGCGAGCCCATGTGGAAGTGCAGCAGGCCGAGCGTGTCGCCCATGCCGGCATCGCGCAGGCGCTTCCAGAGGTCGAGCACCTGGCGTGGGGACAGGCCGAACTTGGCCTTGTCGCCGCCCGAGTTCTGCCACTTGCCGGCGCCGAGGCTGGCCAGCCGCATGCGCACGCCGAGGCCCGGCGTCACGCCCAGCGCCTTCGACTCCTCGATCACGAGCTGCAGCTCCGAGGGCTTCTCGATCACGATGTAGGTGTCGTGGCCGAGCTTGCGGGCGATCAGCGCGAGGCGGATGTACTCGCGATCCTTGTAGCCGTTGCAGACGATCAGCCCGCCCGGGCGCGACAGCGCGATCACCGCCATCAGCTCCGGCTTGCTGCCGGCCTCCAGCCCGAAGCCCTCGCCCGTATTGGAGGCCAGCGTGCCGGCCACCGAGCGGTGCTGGTTGACCTTGATCGGATAGACGGCCGTGTATCCGCCGCCGTAGCCGGTCTCGCCGATCGCCCAGGCGAACGCGTCCTGCAGCTTGCGCAGGCGGTCGGAGAGGATCTGGGGGAAGCGCACCAGCAGCGGCAGCTGGGCGCCGCCGTCGAGCGCGCGGTCCACCGCCTCGGCGAGCGCGATGGACGGGCCGTCCGCGCCCTGCGGATGCACGCTGACCCGCCCGGCGGCGTCGACGTCGAAATAGCCTTCCGACCAGTAAGGAATCGAATACGTCTTGCGGGCCAGGTCGATCGACCAGTCGGACATCGGGCGCACCCCAGCTGTGAAGGCGCGCATTCTAGGGCTTGGGGCGTGACCGGGCGCCGATCTCGGCCGACCGGCGTTCAAGCGGCGGTAAACCGCGTGCCCGCCATGGCGGCGCGACAGGCCGGAACGGCGCCTGCCCGGTCCGTGGCCACGCGACTGCAGTTGGCGCCTACGCGGCCCGCGTGAGCGTCCACGACCGGCGACCGCGGCGGCGTCCGCTACACTCGGGTGTTTGCCGCCTACGGCTACGAGATCGCAGAAACCGCCATGAGCGAACCCACCTGGCAGTACGAGAACTTCGAGCACACCGGCTCGGCCATCGGCTATCGCGTCACCCGCAAGCTCGATGAAGTGCAGTCGCCGTTCCAGAAGATCGAGATCTTCGAGACGACCGACTGGGGCAACCTCATGCTCATCGACGGCGCGGTGATGCTCACCACGCGCGACAACTTCCTCTACCACGAGATGATGTCGCACCCGGCGCTGTTCACCCATCCGGACCCGAAGCGCGTCGTGATCATCGGTGGCGGCGACTGCGGCACCCTGCGCGAGGTGCTCAAGCACAAGGGCGTCGAGTCGGCCACGCAGTGCGACATCGACGAGCAGGTCACGCGCATGGCCGAGAAGTGGTTCCCGGAGCTCTGCGACTCGAACGGCGACAAGCGCGCCGAGCTGCTGTTCGACGACGGCGTGGCGTACATGAAGAACTGTCCCGAAGGCAGCGTCGACATCGTGATCGTCGACTCGACCGACCCGGTCGGCCCGGCCGAGGGCCTGTTCAACAAGGCCTTCTACGAGTCCTGCTTCCGTGCGCTCAAGGACGACGGCATCCTCGTGCAGCAGTCCGAGTCGCCGCTCGCGCTGCTCGACCTCATCCGCTCGATGCGCGCGGAGATGGGCAAGGCCGGCTTCACGTCGTTCAAGACGCTGCCGTTCCCGCAGCCCTGCTACCCGACCGGCTGGTGGAGCTGCACGCTGGCGCGCAAGTCCGGCGGCTTCGAGTTCCGCGAGCAGGCCGCGCGCGAGTCCGGCATCCGCACCAAGTACTACAGCGCCGACATCCACCGTGGCGCGCTGGCGACGCCGCCGTTCGTCGCCGAGGCGCTGGACGCGTGAGCCACGGGGGCGCGGCCGTCGACGAGACGCCGCGCCCGACGACGCCGATGCCCCGACTCCATGCATCGCTGCTGGTCCTGCTGCTCGCCGCGCTCGCGGCGACGCCCGCGGCCGCGCAGGTCGACCGCGCCGCGGCCTTCGACAAGCTGTTCGAGCAGCTCGACAGCGAGCGCCTGAACCCGGCGACGCCCGAGGAAGGCCAGGCCGACCTCGCCCGCCTGCGCGCGCTCGTGCCGCCCGGCGACCGCCGCCGCGAGCTGCTGTACCAGTCCACCGAGTGCTTCCAGTCGCCCGAGGACACGCGCGCCTCGCTGGCCTTCGCGCAGCGCGGGCTCGCCGCGTCGCGCCAGCTCGGCGACGCCGAGGTCGAGGCGCGCTTCCAGCTGTGCGAGGCCTCGCTGCAGTCGATGCTGGGCGACGCGCAGAAGGGCCTGGCGCTGTTCACCCGCGGCGTCGAGATCGCACGCCGCTCCGAGCACCCGGCGCTGGTCGGCGACGCGCTGGTGCTGCGCGGCAACATGTATTCCTACCTCGGTCGCCATGCCGAGTCGCTGGTCGACTTCATGGACGCGCAGCGCCTCTACGACGGCGCTCGCCAGGCCGAGCGCTCCGAGGGCAACCTGCAGAACATCGCCATCGCCTACCGCCGCATGGGCGAGTACGACAAGGCGCGCGAATACCTCGACCGCAGCCGCGCCATCGCACAGCGCCATCAGGACTGGGGCAGCCTGATGGTGATCGCGCTGCAGACCGGCTTCCTGCACGAGGACACCGGCCACCCCGAGCGCGCGCTGGCCTATTACGACGACGCGCTGCGCATCGCGCGCCAGCGCCTGCCGGTGGCCGAGGCGGCGCCGGTGCAGATGGCGATCGCCTCGGCGCAGGCCGCGCTGGGCAATGCGGCGCAGGCGCTGGAGGCCGTCACCGCCGCGCGCGCCGGCTTCGCGCTGATCGGCGACAGCTCCAACGAGGGCATGCTCGACCTGCTCGAAGGCCGCGCGCGCGCGATCCGCGGCGAGGCCGACCGCGCGCTGGCGCTGCTCGCGCGCGCCGAGGCCACGCTGCAGCGCGACGGCAACGAGCGCTACCTCGAGGCGCTGTATCCCGTGCGCGCCGAGCTGCACGAGAAGCGCGGCGCCAGCGCGGCCGCGCTCGCCGACTACAAGCGCTACCTCGCGCTGCGCGAGAAACGCCTGGCCGAGCGCAGCCAGCAGCGCGCGCTGATCCTGCGCGAGCAGTCCGAAGCCTCGCAGCGCGAGCTCGAAAGCCGGCGCGTCGCGGCCGAGAAGTCGCTGCGCGAGCGCGAGGCGCAGGCACAGGCCAAGGCCCGGCGCTGGCAGCGCATCGCGCTGGGCCTCGGTGTCGCGCTCATCGCCCTGCTCGGGCTGTGGATCGGTCGCCAGATCACGCAGGCGCGCCGGCTGCGCGTGCTGGCGCTGACCGACCCGCTCACCGGTGTCGCCAACCGTCGCCGCATTGAAGTGCTGGGCGCGCAGGCGCTGGCCGATGCGCGCGCCGACGAGCGCCCGCTGAGCGTGATCGCGTTCGAGATCGATGGTTTCGAGGCGTTGCGCGAGGTCCACGGCCAGGCGGCCGGCGACGCGGTGATCGCACGCGTGGCCGAGGCCTGCCAGCACGCGCTGCGTCACGCCGACGAGATCGGCCGCATGGGCGGCGAGCGCTTCCTGGTGCTGCTGCCCGACAGCGACATCGACAGCGCCGGGCAGATCGCCGAGCGCCTGCGTGCCGAAGTCGAGTCGCTGCGCTTCGACGACCTTGCACCCGGGCTGCGGGTGACCATCAGCCTCGGCGTCGCCGCGCTGGCCCCGGGCGACGAAGGCCTGCCGCGCCTGCTCGCGCGCGCCGACCAGGCGCTGCGCAAGGCCCAGGGTGCCGGGCGCAACTGCACCCGCACCACCTGAGGCCGGATCTACAGCGCGTCGCTGTCCAGCTCGCCGGTGCGGATGCGCACCACGCGCTCGAGGTCCCACACGAAGATCTTGCCGTCGCCGATCTTGCCGGTGCCGGCGGCCTTCATGATGGCCTCCACCACCGCGTCGAGCTGGTCGTCGCCGACCGCGACCTCCAGCTTGATCTTGGGCAGGAAGTCGACCACGTACTCGGCGCCGCGATAGAGCTCGGTATGGCCCTTCTGGCGCCCGAAGCCCTTCACTTCCGTCGCGGTGATGCCGGCCACGCCGACCTCCGCGAGCGCCTCGCGCACGTCGTCGAGCTTGAACGGCTTGATCACCGCCATGACCATCTTCATCGGCATCCTCCTGTGGCCGCGAGGATAACCCGCGCGGCCGGCGGCGCCGCGAGCGGGTAAAGTGCGCGCGCTTCGGAGTTTTCCGACAGCCGCCCGCGGCGCCCGCCGACGGCATCCCCCGGGCCGTGCAGGCAACCTGCCTGCATCGCCGGAGACCTTCCATGATCGACCTCGACCAGCTCGACGACCTCGCCCGCCGCCTCAGCGCCCTCGTTCCGCCCGGCCTTCGCGGCGAATCCGCGCAGGAACTGCGCACGGAGCTGCAGCAGAACTTCCGTGCCGTGCTGCAGGCCGGCCTGACCCGGCTCGACCTGGTGACGCGCGAGGAGTTCGAAGTGCAGCGCGCGGTGCTGCTGCGCACCCGCGAGAAGCTCGAGCAGCTCGAGCGCACCGTCGCCGCGCTGGAAGCCGACGCGCCGCCCGCGCCTCGCCACTGAGGCCGCCGCCATGAACCTGGCGATCGTGCACAGCCGTGCGCGAACGGGCATCCGTGCGCCCGAAGTGCGCGTCGAGGTGCACCTGGGCGGCGGGCTGCCGGCGATGAACATCGTCGGCCTGCCCGAGGCCGCGGTGCGCGAGGCCAAGGACCGCGTACGCGCCGCCATCGCCTGCGCGCAGTTCGAGTTCCCGCAGCGGCGCATCACCGTGAACCTCGCCCCGGCGGACCTGCCCAAGGACGGCGGGCGATTCGACCTGCCCATCGCACTGGGCATCCTCGCCGCCAGCGGACAGGTGCCGCTGGAAGCGTTGCGCGACGTCGAGTTCCTCGGCGAACTCGCACTCACCGGCGAGCTGCGGGCGGTCGATGGCGTGCTGCCAGCGGCACTGTCGGCGGGCGATGCCGGGCGCAGGCTGGTCGTGCCCGAAGCCAACGGCGCGGAAGCCGCGCTCGCGTCCCGCGTCGAAGTGCGAACGGCGCGCACGCTGCTGCAGGTCTGCGCGATGCTCGCCGGGCGCGAGACGCTGCCGACCGCGGTGGCAGCGCCCGTGGTACGCACCGCCGGGCCCGACCTCTCGGACGTGCGCGGCCAGCTGCAGGCGCGGCGTGCGCTCGAGGTCGCCGCGGCCGGTGGCCACCATCTGCTGCTGGTCGGCCCGCCCGGCTGCGGCAAGACGCTGCTCGCCTCGCGCCTGCCGGGCCTGCTGCCGGAAGCGAGCGAGGCCGAGGCGCTGGAGTCGGCCGCCATCGCGTCGATCAGCGGACGCGGGCTGGATCCGTCGCGCTGGCTCGAACGCCCGTTCCGCGCGCCGCACCACACCGCAAGCGCGGTGGCGCTCATCGGCGGCGGCGCGCAGCCACGGCCGGGCGAGGTCTCGCTCGCGCACAACGGGGTGCTGTTCCTCGACGAATTTCCCGAGTGGCAACGGCAGGCGCTGGAAGTGCTGCGAGAGCCGCTGGAATCGGGCGTGGTCACCGTCTCGCGCGCGGCGCGCAGCGCGGAGTTCCCGGCGCGCTTCCAGCTGGTCGCGGCGATGAATCCCTGCCCCTGCGGCTGGGCCGGCGACCCGTCGGGGCGCTGCCGCTGCAGCGGCGACGCCATCCAGCGCTACCGTGCCAAGGTCTCCGGCCCGTTGCTGGACCGCATCGACCTGCACGTCGGCCTGACCCGTCTGCCGGCGAGCGAACTCGGTGCCAACGGCCGGGCCGGCGAGTCCAGTGCCGCGGTGCGGGCCCGCGTCGAGCGCGCACGCGCGCTGCAGCTCGCGCGCTGCGGCAAGCCGAACGCGCGCATGACGCCGGGCGAGACCTTCGCGATGTGCCGGCTGCAGCCCAACGACCAGGCGCTGCTGGAACGCGCCGTGGAGCGCCTGCAGCTCTCCGCACGCTCGATGACCCGCATCCTGCGCGTCGCACGCACCATCGCCGACTTGGCCGGCAGCGACGGCATCGACACGCCGCATCTGGCCGAGGCTCTCGCCTACCGGGGCGTCGAGCAGGCGCGCACGCAGGCGGCCTGAGCGGCGGCCGCAGGTTCCATTCCGCGACCCCGCCCGCCACTCCACGCAAAAAAACGCCGGGAAGGCTCCCGGCGTTTTTCAGCAATCGCGTTCGACGCCGTGTCAGATGCCGATCGGCATCGAACCTTCGGTCTGACGGCGCGCGACCAAGAGCCCGATCAGGCCGCCCGCTCGAACTGCTCCTCCTCCGTCGAGCCCTTGAGCGCGACGGTGGACGACTGGCCACCCTGGATGGTCTGCGTCACCGCGTCGAAGTAACCGGTGCCGACCTCGCGCTGGTGCTTGACCGCGGTGAAGCCGCGTTCGGCCGCCGCGAATTCCTTCTCCTGCAGCTCGACGAATGCGCTCATCTGGTGGCGCGCGTAACCGTAGGCGAGGTCGAACATGCCGTAGTTCAGCGCGTGGAAGCCGGCCAGCGTGATGAACTGGAACTTGTAGCCGTAGCCCGCGATTTCCTTCTGGAACTTGGCGATCGTCGCGTCGTCGAGGTTCTTCTTCCAGTTGAAGCTCGGCGAGCAGTTGTAGGCGAGCATCTTGCCGGGATACTTCGCATGGATCGCCTCGGCGAACCTGCGGGCGAACTCGAGATCAGGTTTACCGGTTTCGCACCAGACGAGATCCGCGTACGGCGCGTAGGCGAGGCCGCGGCTGATCGCCTGGTCGAGGCCCTTGTTCGTCTTGTAGAAGCCTTCGACCGTGCGCTCGCCTGTGCAGAACGGCTTGTCGTTGTCGTCGACGTCGCTGGTGATGAGGTCGGCGGCTTCGGCATCGGTGCGCGCGACGATCAGCGTCGGCACGCCCATGACGTCGGCGGCCAGGCGCGCGGCCACGAGCTTCTCGACCGCTTCGCGCGTCGGCACCAGCACCTTGCCGCCCATGTGGCCGCACTTCTTGACGCTGGCGAGCTGGTCCTCGAAGTGCACGCCGGCGGCGCCGGCCTCGATCATCGCCTTCATCAGTTCGAACGCGTTGAGCACGCCGCCGAAGCCGGCCTCCGCGTCCGCCACGATCGGCTGCAGGAAGTCGATGTCGCCCTGGCCTTCCGCGCACTGGATCTGGTCGGCGCGCAGCAGCGTGTTGTTGATGCGCTTGACCACCTGCGGCACCGAGTTCGCCGGGTACAACGACTGGTCCGGATACATCTCGCCCGCGATGTTCGCGTCGGCCGCGACCTGCCAGCCCGAAAGGTAGATCGCCTTGAGGCCGGCCTTGACCTGCTGCATCGCCTGGTTGCCGGTCATCGCGCCGAGCGCGTTGACGAAGTCCTCGGTCTTGAGTGAATTCCACAGCTTCTGCGACGTGATCTTCGCGATCGAATGCTCGACCGGGATGCGGCCGCGCAGGCGCACGACGTCCTCGGCCGAGTACGGCCGGGTCACGCCCTCCCAGCGCGGATCGTTGGCCCACTGCTCGCGGAGCTGGTCGGCGGTCGGAAGCGTCGTCGTCATGGCGGATCTCCTGTCGGGTCGTCGTCGGGCAAAGCGGGGCCGTTCCGTCCGCCGTGCGGACGGCTCGGGTCATCGCGGGTTGTTCGGAAAACTCAGTCGAGGCGCCTGTAGGCGGGCAGCGTCAGGAAGGCCTCGAGCTCGTCGGCATGGGTGAGGCGGTCGAGCAGGCCGATCGCCTCGTTGATGCGGCTGGCGCCGGGGATGTCGGTGCTCGCCAGGCTCGGCAGTTTCATCAGCGCGCGCTCGAACAGGGTTTCGTCGACGGGCGTGCCGTCGTCGAGATAAAGGTCGCCGGCGCGCAGCCACTGCCAGAGCTGCGCGCGAGCGATCTCGGCGGTGGCGGCGTCTTCCATCAGCCAGTGGATCGGCACGCAGCCGTTGCCGTCGAGCCACGCGGCGAGATAACGCACGCAGACTTCGACGTTGCCCTCGAAGCCGGCGCGGGTGATCGAGCCGATCGGCGGGGTGATCAGGTCGTCGCGGGTGACCAGCACGTCCTCGCGGGTGAGGTGCTTCTGGTGCGCGCCGGGCATGCGCTCGTCGAACACCGCCTGCGCGAGCGGGATCAGCGCCGGGTGCGCGACCCAGGTGCCGTCGTGGCCGGCGGTGACCTCGCGCAGCTTGTCCGCGCGCACCTTGGCGAGCGCGGCGTCGTTGGCGGCCGTGTCGTTCGCGATCGGGATCTGCGCCGCCATGCCGCCCATCGCGTGCGCCCCGCGGCGGTGGCAGGTCTGGATCAGCAGCTCGGAATAGGCGCGCAGGAACGGCTGCGTCATCGTCACCTGGCCGCGCTCGGGCAGCACCTTGTCGCGGTGGCGGCGGAAGGTCTTGATGTAGGAGAAGACGTAGTCCCAGCGGCCGCAGTTGAGGCCGGCGATGCGATCGCGCAGGGCGTACAGGATCTCCTCCATCTCGAACGCGGCGGGCAACGTCTCGATCAGCACCGTCGCCTTGATCTGGCCGCGCGGCAGCTTCAGTTCGGCCTCGACGTGATCGAGCACGTCGTTCCACAGCTGGGCCTCCTCCATGGACTCGAGCTTGGGCAGATAGAAGAAGGGGCCGCGGTCCTTCGCAGCCAAGGCGCGTGCGTTGTGGAAGGCGAACAGGCCGGCGTCGAACAGGCTGCCGGACATCGGCTGGCCGTCGACGAGGACGTGCTTCTCGTCGAGGTGCCAGCCGCGCGGGCGCACCATCAGCACCGCCTGTTCGGCGAACGGCTTGGGCGCGTAGTGCTTGCCGTTGGGCGCGGTGAATTCGAGCGTGCCGGCGACGGCGCCGCGCAGCGCCTGCTGGCCGGCGACCAGGTTGGCCCAGGTCGGCGAGGTCGAGTCCTCGAAGTCGGCCATGTAGACCTTCGCGCCCGAGTTCAGCGCGTTGATGACCATCTTCGGGTCGACCGGGCCGGTGATCTCGACGCGGCGGTCCTGCAGCGCGGCCGGCAGCGGCGCCACGCGCCAGTCGGCGGCGCGGATGTGGGCGGTGTCGGGGCGGAAGTCGGGCAGCGCGCCGGCGTCAAAGGTCGACTGGCGGATGCGGCGGGCCTGCAGCCGGCGCTGGCGCTCGGGCTCGAAGCGGCGGTGAAGGGCGGCGAGGAAGGCCAGGGCCTCGGCGGTCAGCAGCGCGTCCTGCCCGTCCACCCGACCGCGAACCTCGACTCCCCGAACCCCGTCCCCCGACTCGATCAGCACTGCCGACATCGCACACCTCGTATGGCCGTTTCGTCCTGACCGACCATGCGCCTGCGTCTGGTATTTGACAAACAAGATTTGTCAATGCGATCTATTTGAAAATCGAATACACGCGACCGTCATGCCCAAGTCCGCCGCCTCCCGCTTCGCCTACAAGGCCGACCGCCTCAAGCCGCTGCGCGCCTTCTGCCAGACCGCGCGGCTGGGCTCGGTGTCGCGTGCGGCCGAGGCGTTGTTCCTCAGCCAGCCGGCGGTGACCCTGCAGCTGCAGGCGCTGGAGCGGGAGATGGGCGTGAGCCTGCTGGAGCGCAGCGGCCGCCGGCTGGTGCTGACCCGCGAAGGCGAGGCGCTGTACGACCTCGCGCGGCCGCTGGTGGAGGGCCTGGACAACCTCGAGCCGATGTTCCGCGACCGCATCCGCGGGCTGGACGCCGGCGAGCTGCACGTGGCCGCCGGCAGCTCGACCATCGTCTACCTGCTGCCGAAGATCGTGGAGGCGTTCCGCGCGCGATATCCCGAGATCCGCCTGATCCTGCACAACGTCACCGGCCCGCGCGGGCTCAACCTGCTGCGCGACGACGGCGCCGACCTCGCCGTGGGCTCGATGCTCGACGTGCCCGGCGACCTCGCCTACGTGCCGGTCCACACCTTCGAGCCGATGCTGATCACCCCGCCGGACCACCCCCTGGCGGCCCGGCCGGAGATCGAGCTCGCCGACCTCTCGCCCTACGGGCTGATCCTGCCGCCGCAGCGCCAGACCACCTACCGCATGGTCGACCTCGTGTTCCAGCGAGCGCGGGTGCCCTACACCGTGGCGCTGGAGGTCGGCGGCTGGGAGGTGATCAAGCAGTACGTGGCGATGGGGCTGGGCATCTCGATCGTCACCGCGATCTGCCTGACCGAGGCCGACGCCGGCAAGCTGGCCTCGCGCTCGCTGTCCGCGTTCTTCCCGTCGCGCAGCTACGGCGTGGTGACGCGGCGCGGACGCGCTCTGAGCATCCAGGCGCGCGCGTTCGTCGAGCTCGTGCACAGCGTCGGCCGCGTGCCCGACGCGTCCTGAGCCCGGCGCGAATTCCCCCGCGTTTTCGCGGTGGAGCGCCGGGCCGCACGCCGTCTACGATCTGCCGATGGACGCGCCCCGACCCCTGCCGCCGCGCGACGAGATGGTCGCCGCAATGCTCGCCTGCGACGCCGCCTATGAGGGCGTCTTCATCACCGCGGTGCGCACCACCGGCATCTACTGCCGCCCGACCTGCACCGCGCGCAAGCCGCTGCCGCGCAATGTCGACTTCTATCCGACCTGCGCCGAGGCCGCGGCGGCCGGCTTCCGGCCCTGCCTGCGCTGTCGGCCGCTGGAAGCCGTCGACGCGCCACCCGCGTGGATCGCGCCGCTGCTCGAGGCCGTCGAGCGCGAGCCGCACCGCGCCTGGACGCAGGCCGACGTGCGCGACCTCGGCCTCGCGCCCGAGCGCGTGCGCGCCTGGTTCCGCCAGCATCGCGGGAGCAGCTTCTCCGCCCACGTCCGTGCGCGGCGACTCGGCCTCGCGCTGGACCGGCTGCGCGAGGGCGCGGGGCTCGACGACGTCGCCGCCGACACCGGCTACGCCTCGCTCAGCGGCTTCCGCGACGCCTTCCGCCGCCGCTACGGCGTGCCGCCCGGTCGCGCGGCGACGCCGCATCGCGCGGTGCACCGCGTGCTCGCCACGCCGCTCGGCCCGATGCTCGCGCTCGCCGAGCCGCGCGGCCTGGTGCTGCTCGAATTCACCGACCGCCCGGCGCTGCCGCGCGAGCTGCACGCGCTCGAAGCCCGCCACGGCTATGTCGCGAGCGAGGGCGGGCATCCGCACCTCGACCACGTCGAGCGTGAGCTCGCCGCGTATTTCGCGGGCGAGCTCGATGCATTCACGTGCCCGCTGCATGCGCCGGGCACGCCCTTCGACCGCGCGGTCTGGGACGCGCTGCGCGCCGTGCCGCACGGGGGCACCACGACCTACGGCGAACTCGCGGGGCGCATCGGCCGGCCGACCGCGGCGCGCGCCGTCGCGGCGGCGAACGGGCGCAATCGCCTCGCGATCGTCATCCCCTGCCATCGCGTGATCGGCCGCGACGGCCAGCTCGTCGGCTACGGCGGCGGCCTGCCGCGCAAGGCGCGCCTGCTCGCGCTGGAGCGCAGCGTGCGCGACCGACGGGACGACGCGCCAAGCCGCCAGCTCGCCCTCTGCTGACCTCATTCCGGACCGAACGGCACCCCCTGCATGCGCCAGCCACTACGCCTGCCCGATCTGCTGCGCGCGACGCCCTACCTGCGCGTGCCCAATGCCTGGGACGCCGCGAGCGCGCGTCGCGTCCAAGCCGCCGGCGCGCCGTTTGTCGCCACCACCAGCGCCGGTGTGGCCTGGTCGCTCGGCCTCTCCGACGGCGAGGCGCTCGCGCCTGCGCAGGTGCTGCAGCGCGCGGCCGAGATCCGCCGCGCCTGCCCGGGCGCCGCGCTGTCAATCGACCTCGAGCGTGGCTATTCGGACGATCCGGACGCGGTCGCCGCGCTGGTCGATGCGCTCGTCGACTGCGGCGTCGGCGGGATCAACCTGGAGGACGGCGATGGATCGCCCGACGTGCTCGCGGCCAAGATCCGGGCGATCCGCGCGCGCCACGGCCGCGACCGGCTGTTCGTCAATGCGCGCACCGACGTCTACCTCGCCGCGCTCGCGCCAGCCGCGGAGCGACTCGCGGTCAGCGTCCATCGCGCACGCTGTTACCGCGACGCGGGCGCCGACGGCCTGTTCGTGCCCGCGCTCGTGGACGCGGCCGAGATCGCCGCCGCGGTGCAGGCCGTCGACCTGCCGCTCAACCTGATGGCGATGCCGGGCCTGCCCGCCTCGGACACGCTGCGCCAGCTCGGCGTGCGCCGCGTGAGCGCGGGGCCGGGCCTGGCGATTGCGGCCTATGCGCGATCCGAGGAGGTCGCGCGCGGCTTCCTGGCCGACCAGCCGACGCTGCTGCCGGCAGGCGCACCGGGCTTCGCCGAGATGGATGCACCGCCCTGAGCGGCGATGACGGCTCGCGCGGCCCGTGCATGCGCACGAACGCATGAGCGCCTAGAGCCGACGGGGTACTCGGCGGTGGCGACGACCGGGCGGCCCGCATCCGCCGTGGCATGCACGCCTGCAACGACGATGACGACGGCAGGCGATCGGCCGCGCGACGGGCGTGCGGCTACAGCGTGCCGCGGTTGCGGCCCATCCACGGCGCGTACCAGGCACGCACGCGCGCCATGTCCGCGGCGAGGTCGTCCGTCATCCGCCACAGCGGGCCGATGCCGATCACCCGGTCGGGATAGTGGAAATAGACAGGCAGCACCGGCACGTCGGCCGCGCGCGCCATCTTCCAGAAGCCGGTCTTCCACTTCTCCACGCGGCGGCGCGTGCCTTCCGGCGCCAGCGCGAACCACATGCGGTCGGCCTCCCGGATCATCGCCGCCGCCTGCCCGGTCACGCCGCGGGCATTGCTGCGATCGACCGGGATGACGCCCAGCCGGCGCAGCAGCGGGCCGAGGCCCGGCACCTTGAAGAGCGCGTCCTTGCCGAGGATGCGCGCGTCGAGCCCCAGCGCGAGCTTGGCCGCGAAGCCCCAGACGCCGTCCCAGTTGGACGAATGCGGCGCGGCGATCAGCACCAGCTTCGGTACGTCGGGCAGCTCGCCGAGCATGCGCCAGCCGCCCAGCCGCAGCACCGTGCGCCCGAGCCACCGCGTGAAACGGTTCGGGCGCACCTGCGGCGCGCTCGGCGGCAGCGGGGGCACCTGCCCGGGCGGCCCCGCGTGCGGTGGAGATCCTTCGCTCATGCTCAATCCCATTGCCGCGTGGCGCGCTCGCGCTTGATGCTGCCGCGGCCCTTCTTGGCCTCCAGCCGACGCTCCTTCGAGGCCCGCGTGGGCTTCGTCGCCACGCGCTTCTTCGGCACGTGCGCGCCGGCGGCGATGAAGGCGCGCAGGCGCTCGCGCGCGTCCTCCCGGTTGCGCTCCTGCGTGCGGAAGCGCTGTGCACTGATCACCAGCACGCCTTCGCCGGTGACGCGTCGGTCGCGCCGCGCCAGCAGGCGCGCGCGCAGGTCGTCGGGCAGCGTGGGCGAATTGGCGATGTCGAAGCGCAGCTCGACCGCGGTCGCGACCTTGTTGACGTTCTGCCCGCCCGGCCCCGCAGAACGCACGAAGCGTTCGACGAGTTCGTTCTCGGGGATATCGGGAGGCGTGTTCATGCCAAGCATTCTAGGGACGCGCCCGCGTTGACGCCGTCACCCATCGCCCGCAGCATTCGCCGATCCCTAGGAAGGTCCATCGACATGAAGCGTCTCGTACTTGCCGCCGCCCTGGTCCTTGCCGCGCCGTTCGCGCAGGCCGCCTCGCCGACCACCGAGCAGGTCGATGCGCTGATGGCGTCGATGGACATGTCGTCGACGCTGGACGGCATGTACGACCAGATCGGAAAGTCGATGGAGCAGATGGCGGCGAGCGCGCTCCCGGCCGATGCCAGCGACGCCGATCGCGCACTGCTGCGGAAGCTGCTCGCAAAACAGCAGGCGATGCTGCGTGAGGAAATGAGCTGGTCGCGGCTCTCGCCGATCTACCGCCGCGTCTACATGGACGTGTTCAGTGCCGAGGAGGTCGTCGCGATGACGCGGTTCTACCGCAGCCCCGAAGGCCACGGCATCCTGCAGAAGATGCCACTGGTGATGGGGCGCACGATGCAGGAGATGCAGCCGATCATGCAGTCCTTCATGCAGCGGTCGATGGCCGATCTCAAGGACGAACTCCAGAAGGCCACGCCGAAGAAGTAAGGCTCACTGCGCGTCGAACAGCGCGAGCGCCTTGGCGAATTCGTCGTCCACCGGCGCCTCCACGCGCAGCGGCTCGCCCGTGGCCGGGTGCGCGAAGGCCAGCGCCCGTGCATGCAGCAGCATGCGGTGGATCCCCATCATCCGGAACGCGCGGTTGTGGCGGCCGTCGCCGTGGCTGGTGTCGCCGATCAGGTGATGCGAGAGGTGCTTGAGGTGGCGGCGGATCTGGCGGAAGCGCCCGGTCTGCGGGCTCGCCTCCAGCCAGGCGTAGCGCGAGGTCGAAAAGCCGGCGGACGGCACGTCGATCTCGGCGGTGGCAATGCGCCGGAAGCGGGTGATCGCGGGCTTCTTCTGCGGCTTGCCGGGGCCGCCGTCGAGGTCATGGTCGACGACGAACTCGGCCTCCGCCGGCCAGCCGCGGCAGATCGCCCAGTAGGTCTTCTCGACCTCGTGCGACATCAGCGTGCGGCCGAGCGCGGACGCGGTGTCGCGATCGAACGCGAGCAGCAGGCACCCCGACGTCGCGCGGTCGAGCCGGTGCACCAGGAACACCGGACGGCCGAACTGCTCGCGCAGGCGGTCGGCGGCGAAGTCGGTCTCGCCGCGGGCGAGCGCGCTGTCGTGGACCATCAGGCCCGCGGGCTTGGCCACCACGGCGAGGCGGTCGTCGACGTGCAGCACGGGCAGGGCGAGGTCGGTCATGGGCACTCCGCGGCGGGGCGGCATTGTCGCAGTGCGACGCACCGACGCGGGCGCGCCGACCCGCTCGCTAGAATCCACGTATGAGCGCCCTGCCCGACTTCGACACCGTCCGCGACTGGCTGACCGGCCTTCAGGACCGCATCTGCACCGCCATCGAGGGCGCCGACGGCCGCGCCCGCTTCGTCGAGGACGCCTGGACCAAGGTGCCCGGCACCTCGCCGATCGAGGGCGGCGGGCGCACGCGCATCCTCCGCGAGGGCGGCGTGTTCGAGCAGGCCGGCATCGGGTTCTCCGACGTCTCCGGCACGCGGCTGCCGCCGTCGGCCACCGCCAACCGCCCCGAGCTCGCGGGCGCGTTCTGGCGCGCGGTCGGCGTGTCGCTGGTGTTCCACCCGCGCAATCCGTACGTGCCGACCACGCATGCCAACGTCCGCCATTTCCGCGCCGAGCGCGACGGCGAGACGGTGGCGTGGTGGTTCGGCGGCGGCTTCGACCTCACGCCTTACTACCCGTTCGACGAGGACGTGCTGCACTGGCACCGCGTCGCCCGTGCGCTGTGCGAGCCGTTCGGCGGCCAGGAACGCTACGAGGCGCACAAGCGCTGGTGCGACGAGTACTTCTTCCTCAAGCACCGCGACGAGACCCGCGGCGTCGGCGGCCTGTTCTTCGACGACCTGCACGGCGACTTCCAGGAGGCCTTCGGCTACACGCGCGCCGTCGGCGACGGCTTCCTCGACGCCTACCTGCCGATCATCGAGCGCCGGCGCGACACGCCCTGCGGCGAACGCGAGCGCGACTTCCAGCTGTACCGCCGCGGCCGCTACGTCGAGTTCAACCTGGTCTTCGACCGCGGCACGCACTTCGGCCTGCAGTCGGGCGGCCGCACCGAATCGATCCTGATGAGCCTGCCGCCGCTGGTGCGCTGGGAGTACGGCTACGCACCCGAGCCCGGCTCGCCGGAGTCGCGACTGGCCGACTACCTGCGCCCGCGCGACTGGCTAGCCGAGCTGGCGGGCTAGGCCGTCCTGCCGGGCTCGCCCGTTGCGGGACCGTCTTTCGACTTCAGCGCTTCCGCGAGCGAGAACACCCACGGCCGCATCGCCAGTGCGACGCCGACGCTGCGTCGGCGCCCGCTCGGCAGCTCCGCATCGAGCTCGGCAAGCTCGGTGACCTCGGCCGAGAGCCGCTGCAGCTTGCGCCGCAGGATTTCGATCGACGCCTCGCTCAGCTCGCGCACCTCGAACCGCAGGAGTGTGCGCTCGCCGTCGAAACGGTCGTGGAGAAATTCGCGCAGTACCTGCGCGCCGTAGCGGCGCCGCACGGGTCCATCGCTGCGCCACGCGAAGTCCTGTGCGATGCGCAGGCGCACACGGTCCGATGGCAACAGCTCGATCAGCCCCAGGCGGTCGAGCCGCGCGAGCAGCAGGGTGCGGACGGTACCTCGCAACTCGAAGTCGCCCGCGATCTCGTCCACGCTGCGCCCGCTCACCAGCAGGTGGAACAGCAGCAGGAGACGCGGGTCGGCGGCCAGCGCGCGCTCCTGCTCGATGCTCAGCCGCCGCGGCAGGCGGGTGCCGCCCTTCGCCTGCCGTGCGAGCTCGGCGAGGTCGGTTCCCGCGATCTCCGCCAGCTGGAGCAGTTGCGCGAGGCTCAGCCGCCCGCGCGACAGCATCCGCTTGATGCTGGCCTCCGACAGCCGCATGCGCCCGGCCACGACGGCGTAGGTCAGGCCTTGGCGGCGCAGGGCGCGCTTGAGCGCATCGATCAGCGCAGAGGGATCGGCCGTCGGGCCTGGAAGGTCCATCGAAGTATCGGCCTGCGTCACGCGCGGTAGCGCCTCGCGCTACTTTGCATGCCGGGCTTGCATGGCGCTACTGGCGCGGGTCCGCTGGCTTCGGACGCACACCGGAGCCCGCCCATGAACCCGATCGATCGAGACCACCCGCTGCAACGCAATGACGTCCACAGCCGGCTCAATCCCACGCGGCACGCACGCATCGAGTGCCCGGAATCGGCCGAACAGGTCGCGGAGCTGCTGCGTCGCGCGGCGCGGTCGGGGCAGCGCGTCGCCGTGGCCGGCGCGCAGCACGCGATGGGCGGGCAACAGTTCGCCGGGGGCGGCTGGTTGCTCGACACCGCCGCGCTGGCCGGCGTCATCGATTTCGACCGCACGCGAGGGCTCGTGCGCTGCGGGGCCGGTACGCGCTGGCCGGCGCTGCAGCACTTCCTGAAAGCGCGGCGCTCGCCGTCCGGCGACGGCTGGGCGCTGCGCCAGAAGCAGACCGGGGCCGACGACTTCAGCCTCGGCGGCGCGCTCGCCGCCAACATCCATGGACGCGGGCTCGACATGCGGCCGTTCGTCGAAGACATCGAGGCATTCACGCTGGTCACGCCCGACGGCGGGATCCACCGCGTCGACCGCGCCAGCGCGCCGGAAACGTTCGCGCTGGCGATCGGTGGCTACGGCATGTTCGGCGTCGTGACCGACCTGACCCTGCGCCTCGCGCCGCGCCGGGTGCTGGCCCGCCATGTCTCGCTGATACGCCGTCACGAACTGCATGCCGCCTTCGAGCAGGCCCGCGTGGATGGCGCGCTGTACGGCGACTTCCAGTTCGCGATCGACCCGGACAGTCCCGACTTCCTCGACCTCGGCGTGTTCTCGGTCTACCGGCCCTGCGACGGCGACGCCGATCCCGCGGAGGCGGCGCGCCACCTGTCGTCCGCGCACTGGCGCGAGCTGCTCGCCCTCGCCCACACCGACAAGACCGCCGCGTTCCGGCGCTACAGCGACTTCTACCTGTCGACCGACGGCCAGCGCTACGGCAGCGACGACCACCAGTTCGGGGTCTACCTCGACGGCTACCACGACGCCATCGATACCTGTCTCGGCCACCGCGGCTCCGAGCTCATTACCGAGCTCTACGTGCCGCGTGGGTCGATCGCCGACTTCCTCGCGGTGCTCGCCGAGGACTGCCGACGCCATCGAATCGACCTCGTCTACGGCACGGTGCGGCAGATCCGCGCCGAACACGAGACGCGCCTGTGCTGGGCGAAGCAGGACTGGGCCTGCGTGGTGCTCAACGTCCACGTGCGCCATGACACGGACGGACGGCGCCGCGTGCGAGCGGACATGCAGCGCTTCATCGACCGGGCGCTCGAGCTGGGCGGCAGCTTCTACCTGACCTACCACCGCGACGCGCGGCCCGACCAGCTACGCACCGCCTACCCGGGGATCGACGAAGTACTCGCGACCAAGCGCGCACGCGATCCGCAGGGCACGCTCGCCAGCGACTGGTACTGCGCGCTGCAGGCCTCGCTGCTGCGCGCAGCGGCATGAAATCCGGCACGCCGAGTGCGACCGCGCTGCTGGTCGCCAGTTCGGTGGTGCGAGCGGGTGCCGCGCACGGGCTTCCGCCTGCCGCCATCCGCATCGCGAAGACCGCGCTCGACGCAGAGGGATCGTGGCTGGCGCTGGCGCGCTACCGACCCGGGCGATGGCTCATGGCCCTGGTGGAGCGCGCGGTGCTCCCGGGCCTCGCCGCGCACCACTGCGCGCGCAAGGCCTGGCTGTGGGCGCGATTGCAGCGCACCTCCGTCGTGGACGCCCCGGTGATCTGGGCAGGGATCGGCTTCGACGGCCTGGGCCGCGCGCTCGTGCGACACGCACCGCAGGCGGTCGTGATCGAGACCGATCACCCCGATACGCTGCGACGACGTGGTGCCCGCCTGGGCGACGAAGCCGGGGTGCGGATGCACGCACTCACGCTGCCGGTCGACATCGATGTGCTGGACGCCCTCTGCGCGGCGCGGCCGGCCACGGTCGTCTGCGAGGGCGTCCTGATGTACCTGCCGCCACGCGACGTGATGCGCCTGCTGCGCCGGCTGGCGGCGTCCACGGTGCCTCCGAGGCTGATCTTTTCCGCACTCGAGCCCGCGGATGGCTGCGGCGCCGGGTTCCGTCGCATGCCCGCGGTGGCGCGGCGCTGGCTGGTTCGCCACGGCGAGCCCTTCCGCTGGCGCGCATCACCCGAGCAGGTGCGTCGCTGCCTCGCACGCGCCGGCTACACCGTCACAGCGCGATGGGCCGGGCGCGCGCTGGGCGAATACATGATCGAGGCCGAGGCACTACCGCGATGACGACCTGCGACGCGAGGCGGCACATGCGGACGCGAGGCGCCTCATCAGGCCGCCGGCGAATCGCGGGCAATAAAAAGCCCCGCAGGCAGGGGGGGCCGGCGGGGCTGAGGAACGGGGCCTGGGGAGGGGCCTTACGTTCCGGGGATCGCTCCAGGGGAGGGGAGGATCAGCGTCGGACGTTGCATCCGGCGCAGGGACATGAAAGCACCGGGAACATGCACGGAAAGTGAAGGCATCCGTTGTCAATCCGTAAAAATTCAGGGGGAATTCATCGATTTCCTGCCGCTTGTCGGCAAAGCGTGATCCGGCGCGGGGAACCGGCGCGACCGCGTCCGCATGCGGCCTGTCCGAAGCGGCCTTCGCGTTGGTGCCCCTGCATCGTTCTGGTGCAGGCGCGGCGCCTCAGTGGGCCTGGTCCCAATTGAGGCCGACGCCCGCTTCGACCTCCAGCGGCACCTTCAGCTCGGCAGCGGCGGCCATGCGCCGCTTCACCTCGTCGACCAGTTCGGGCACAAAAGCCTCGTCCACCTCGAACACCAGTTCGTCGTGCACCTGCAGGACCATCAGCGCACGTTCGGCATCCGGCTGCAGCCAGCCGTGGATGTCGATCATCGCCCGCTTGATGATGTCGGCCGCGGTGCCCTGCATCGGTGCGTTGATCGCGGCGCGCTCGGCGCCCGAGCGCAGCCCCTGGTTGCGGGCGTTGATGTTCTCCAGGTACAGCCGGCGGCCGAACACCGTCTCCACGTAGCCCTGGTCGCGCGCCTGCTGGCGCGTGCGGTCCATGTACTCGCGCACGCCGGGATAGCGGGCGAAGTACAGCGCGATGTAGTCCTGCGCCTCGCCGCGCGAAATACCCAGGCGCGTCGCCAGCCCGAACGCGCTCATGCCGTACATCAGGCCGAAGTTGATCGCCTTGGCGGCGCGTCGTTCGTTCGGCTCCACGGTCTCGATCGTCTTGCCGAACACTTCCGCGGCGGTCGCGGTATGCACGTCGACGTTCGAGGTGAACGCGCGCAGCAATGCCGGGTCCTCGGACAGGTGCGCCATGATCCGCAGCTCGATCTGCGAATAGTCGCAGGCGACGATGCGGCGGCCGTCCGGCGCGATGAACGCGGTGCGGATGCGGCGGCCGTCCTCGGTGCGGATCGGGATGTTCTGCAGGTTGGGATCGCTGGACGCGAGGCGCCCGGTCGCCGCGCCGGCCTGGTGGAAGCTCGTGTGCAGCCGGTGCGTGCGCGGATTGAGCATCTCCGGCAGCTTGTCGGTGTACGTGCCGCGCAGTTTCGCGAGGCCACGGTAATCGAGGATCAGCCGCGGCAGCTCGTGCTGGTCGGCGATGGCTTCGAGTGCCTCTTCGTTCACCGACGGCGCGCCGGTCGGCGTCTTCACCGTCGCAGGCAGGCCCAGCTCGTCGAACAGCAGCGCGCCGATCTGCTTGGGCGAATCCATGTTGAAGGTGCGGCCGGCGACCTCCGTCGCTCGCTGCTGGATCTCCAGCATTCGCCGCGCCATGTCGGCGGATTGCCGGCGCAGCTCGTCGGCGTCGATCATCACGCCGTTGGCCTCGATGCGCTCGAGCACCGGGATCAGCGGGATCTCGATCTCCCGGTACACGCGCTCGAGCGGCGGCACCTCGCGCAGCTTCGGCGCCAGCACGCGATGCAGGCGCAGCGTGACGTCGGCATCCTCGGCGGCATAGCGCGTGGCGTCGTCGAGCGCGACCTGCGAGAACCGGATCTGCTTGGCGCCCTTGCCGGCGACGTCGGCGTACTTGATGGTCTCGTAGCCCAGATACTTCTTCGCCAGCGAATCCATGTCGTGGCGCGTGGCGGTGGCATTGAGCACGAAGCTCTCCAGCATCGTGTCGTCGCTGTAGCCGCGCACGTTGACGCCATGGCAGCGCAGCACGTGGATGTCGTACTTGCCGTGCTGGCCGAGCTTCTTCTTCGATGCGTCCTCGAGGATCGGCGCCAGCGCGCGCAGCACCTGCGCCTTGTCGAGCTGCGCGGGCGCGCCCGGATAGTCGTGCGCGACGGGGATGTAGCAGGCGCGTCCGGGCTCGACGGAGAAGCTCAGGCCGACCAGGTTCGCGCACAGCGCGTCCAGCGAATCGGTCTCGGTGTCGAACGCGAACTCGTCGGCCGCGCGCAGCGTTTCGACCCACGCATCGAGCCGTTCCTGCGTCAGCACCGTCTCGTACTCGCCCGGGGCCGACAGCGCAGGGTCGAGCGCCTCGGCCGGCGCGACCTGCGCCGCCACGCCGCGACTGCCCGGGCCGGCGGGCGCGGCGCCCGCGTCGCCGCCTTCCAACTCGCGCAGCGCCTGGCGCATGCCGTAGCGGGTGAAGAGCTCGCGCAGCTTTTCGTGGTCGCGCTCGCGCAACGCGAGGTCCTGCGGGCCGAGCGCGAGCGCGCAGTCGGTCTTGATCGTGGTCAGCGTGCGGTTGAGCGGCAGGCGGTCGAGCACGCGCCTGAGGTTCTCGCCGATCTTGCCCTTGATCGCATCGACGTTCGCGACCACGCCGTCGAGCGTGTCGTACTCGGCCAGCCACTTGGCCGCGGTCTTGGGGCCGCACTTCTCCACGCCCGGGATGTTGTCGACGCTGTCGCCCATCAGCGCGAGGAAGTCGACGATCTGGTCGGGCCGCACGCCGAACTTCTCGACCACGCGCTGCGTGGAATCCATGCGGCTGCCGCTCATGGTGTTGACCAGCGCGACGCCGCGGCCGTCGACCGGATCACGCACCAGCTGCGCGAAATCCTTGTCGGAGGTCGACACGGTGACGTCCAGGCCCTCGGCGAAGCCGCGCAGCGCGAGCGTGCCGATCACGTCGTCGGCCTCAACGCCCGGCTCGGTGATGATGGTGATGCCCAGAGCATGCACGATGTCGCACAGCGGCTGCACCTGCGCACGCAGGTCGTCGGGCATGGGCGCGCGGTTGGCCTTGTAGGTGGGGTCGAGCGCTTCGCGGAAGGTCGGGCCCGAGGCGTCGACCACGTAGGCGACGTAGTCGGGCTTCTCGGCCAGCACCGACTTCAGCATGTTGACCACGCCGAACAGCGCGCCGGTGGGTTCGCCGAACTCGTTGGTGAGCGGCGGCAGGGCGTGGAAGGCGCGGTAGAGGTAACTGGAACCGTCGATCAGCACGAGCTTCTTCATCCGGCGATTCTACGGGCCGTGCGTCGCGCGCCCTGCGCCGCGCGTTCACGCACGGGCGGCCGTATGCTGGGCGCCCGCCCGGAGGCCCGCCCATGCCCCGACTGATCCCGCTCGCGCTCGGCCTAGCCGTCCTTGCCGGCTGCGCCTCGATGGCCGCCGTCGACGATCCGACCCTCGCGCTCGCCGATGCCGACGTGGTCACGCGCACGCTGGAGAACGGCGACACCGTGTCCGAGTACCGCGTGGCCGGGCTGCTGCGCGTGGTGAAGATCGTGCCCAGGCACGGCGTCACCTATTACCTCACCGACGATGACAACGACGGACGCCTGGACGGCCGTCGCGGCGAAGGCCCGATCACGCCGGTGCAGTACAAGATCCTGAGCTGGTAAGCCCGACCCGTTCCGTCCTGATCGAAGGGAGATCGATATGACCACCGTTGCCGCGTCGAAGCCCGCTCCGTGGGCCCGCCTGTCCTGGATCGTGCTGGTGCTGGCGTGGATCGCGCTGCTGCTGCCGTCGCTGCGCGTCGTCGCCGGCGTGCCGCTGGCCGTGGCCGGCCTGGTGCTCGCGCTGCTGGCCGCGCGGGCCGGGCGCCGCACCGGCCTGCCGCCGCTGGTGGCCGCCGTGCTGGTCTCGCCGCTGCTGTACTTCATGGCCGCGCCGGGCGGCGCCATCGCGCCGCGGCTGATCGGCGACGACGCGACGGCCGATGCCGCATCGCCCGCCGGTGCCGCCCCGGCGGCCACGAGCGCGCCCGCCCCGGCCTCGACCGTCGGCAGCCCGCGGCTGGAGGACTCGGCGCGTGCGTTCATGACCTCGATCACCGCCGTCGAGCTGGCCTCGGCCTATGCCTACGACAAGGCCGAGGCGGACCGGCTGTACCGCGACAAGGGTCTGCTGCTGACCGGCATGGTGGCCGACACCGGCCGCGACGGCTCGGCGCTGACGCTGGCCGCCAACGATTACCCGCCCGTGCGCGCGCAGGGGCTGAAGCACGAAGTGGTGGCCGGGCTGCGGCCGGAGCAGCAGATCACGCTGGCCTGCCGCGGCGCCGGCGCGACCGGCAACGCGGCGGAAGTCGTGGACTGCTCGATGCAGTGAGGGGCCGCGGCCCCACGTCTCAGACCTGCTGCAGGTTCGCGAACGCCGCCACCAGCCACTTGCTGCCGACGTCGTCGAAGTTCACCTGCACGCGCGCATGCGCGCCGCTGCCCTCGACGTCGGTGACCGTGCCGGTGCCGAAGGTGGGATGGCGCACGGTCGCGCCCAGCGGCATCGCAGGCGTCTCGACGAGGCCGCTGTCGACGCGGCGGCTGCCGGCGCCGTACACCGGCCGCGCCACCTGCACCTTCGGGCGCACCTCGTGGATCAGCGGCGCCGGGATCTCGCGCAGGAAGCGCGAGGGCATGCCGTACATGTCCATGCCGTGGATGCGCCGGGCCTCGGCGTAGCTCAGCACCAGCTTCTCGCGCGCGCGGGTGATGCCGACGTACGCCAGCCGGCGCTCCTCCTCCATGCGGCCGGCTTCCTCGGCCGACTTGCCGTTCGGGAACAGGCCTTCCTCCAGGCCGACCAGGAACACCAGCGGGAATTCGAGACCCTTCGCGCTGTGCAGCGTCATCAGCTGTACGCCGTCCTCGTTCGCACGCGCATGGCCTTCGCCGGCTTCGAGCGATGCGTACGACAGGAACGCGACCAGCTCGGGCAGCTCGGGCTCTTCGTCGTCCTCGTCGCGGTAGCTGAAGCGCGAGGCCACCGACACCAGTTCGTCGAGGTTCTCGATGCGCGAATCCAGCTGCCCCTTCTGCTCGCGCGCATAGAACTCGCGCAGGCCGGAGCGCAGCAGCACGTGGTCGATCTTCTCCGGCAGCGTGCGCTCGGCGCATTCGACCTGCAGGTCGTCGATCAGCTTGAGGAAACCGGCCAGCGCGTTGCGCGCGCGGGCGGCGAGCACGTTGCCGCTGGCGAGCTTGAGCGCGGCGACCGTGAGCGGGAAACCCTCCGCACGGGCGACGCGGCGCACTTCGTCCAGCGTGCGCTCGCCGATGCCGCGCGCCGGCGTGTTGACCGCGCGCTCGAAGGCCGCGTCGTCGGCGCGGTTGGCGATCAGGCGCAGGTAGGCCAGCGCGTCCTTGATCTCGGCGCGCTCGAAGAAGCGCAGGCCGCCGTACACGCGGTAGGGCAGCTGCTCGCCGATCAGCACCTCTTCGAAGGCGCGCGACTGCGCGTTGCTGCGGTAGAGGATGGCGGTGTCGCGATAGCTGCCGCCATTGGCGACCCACTGCTTGACACGCTCGACGACGAAGCGCGCCTCGTCGATCTCGTTGTAGGCCGCGTAGAGGTCGATCGGCTCGCCGCCGGCGACGTCGGTCCACAGCTTCTTGCCGAGGCGGTCGGGGTTGTGCGCGATCACCGCGTTGGCGGCATCGAGGATGGTCGAGGTGGAGCGGTAGTTCTGCTCCAGGCGGATGGTCTTCGCGCCGTCGAAGTCGCGCAGGAACTTCTGCACGTTCTCGACCTTCGCGCCGCGCCAACCGTAGATCGCCTGGTCGTCGTCGCCGACCACGAACACCTGCCCGGTGTCGCCGGCCAGGACGCGGATGAACGCGTACTGGATGTCGTTGGTGTCCTGGAACTCGTCGACCAGGATCTGCCTGAAACGGTTTCGGTAATGCGAGAGCAGCTGCGGCTGGTCGCGCAGCAGTTCGTGCGCACGCAGCAGCAGCTCGGCGAAGTCGACGAGGCCTGCGCGGTCGCAGCGTTCCTGATAGGCGGCGTAGACCTTGCGCATGACGTCGGTCCACTCGTCCTCGCCGCCCTGGATGTGCTGCGCGCGCTTGCCTTCGTCCTTGCGCGCGTTGATCCACCAGCCGATCTGGCGCGGCGGGAAGCGCGTCTCGTCGATCTCCAGGTCGCGCATCACGCGCTTGATCAGCCGCAGCTGGTCGTCGGAATCGAGTACCTGGAAGCTGTCGGGCAGGCGCGCGGCCTCGAAGTGCAGGCGCAGCAGCCGGTGCGCGAGGCCATGGAAGGTGCCCAGCCACATGCCGCGCGCGCCGTTCTCCAGCTGCATGTCGACGCGGTGGCGCATCTCCGCCGCGGCCTTGTTGGTGAAGGTGACGGCGAGGATGCCGTGCACCGGCACGCGCTCGACCTCGTTGAGCCAGGCGATGCGGTGGGTGAGCACGCGGGTCTTGCCGGACCCGGCGCCAGCGAGGACGAGGTAGTGGCCGAGCGGCGCGCAGACGGCCTCGCGCTGCGCCGGGTTCAGCGCGTCGAGAAGGTGGGAGACATCCATGCGGACAGTGTACGGGGCCGCTGTCGCAGGCCCCGCGTGGTTCAGTACTAGGTGAGCGGCATGTCGGCGAGGCGGCGCAGCTCGGCCTCGAGCTCGGAGATCCGCGCGTCCAGGCGTCGGCTCGCGCCGGCCTCGAGATGCGACAGGCCCTGCAGCAGCTGCGCGAGTTCGTCGAGGCGGCGGCTGCGGTCGTGCATCGCGGCCTGCCGGTATTGCAGGTCCAGCGCCGGCATGTCGTCCGGGCGGCTCTGGATGCGGCGACGCTGCTCGGCCAGCACGGCGTGCAGGCGCGTGGCGCCGCGACGGTCGGCCTCGGACCACGGCGCGCTGCGGCCGCGCACGCTCTCGCGCCAGACCGAGAAGCTGCGGCGCGGCGCGATGCGCAGGCCATCGTCGGTCGGCACCAGCGCCTTTTTCGGCTCGCCGGCCCAGCGCACGGTCTCGACCTGCTCGTTGCGGAACAGCAGCAGCCAGTCGTCCGCGCCCAGGCGCAAGCCCAGTACCCCGGCGACCGGATCGCCCTCGATGCGCGGCGCCCAGTCCTCGGCGCGATCGCTGGCGACGAGGCCCGCGGCGCCCTGCCGCTGCAGCCAGTCCACCAGCGCGGCCATGCGGCGCGGGTCCGGCCCCTGACCGTCGGCCTGCCAGCGCGCCTGCGACCACAGCGCGGCGCCGTCGGCATCGAGGCCGGCGCGCAGCAGCGGCAGCTCGCGCACCAGCGCCGCGTCGAAGTCGCGCGCGTCGACCAGGCGCCGCACCAGCTCGTCGCGCAACTGCTGCGCGTGCTCGAAGTGCGCCATCGTCTTCTGCTGGTCGCCCGAGGCCACGCGCATCGAGACGAACAGGCCGAACAGGTCGGCCGCGGCGCGGATCGCCGGCGGCACCAGCCGCGGGCTGTGGTGGTGGCAGGCGATCAGGCCCCACAGACGGCCGCCGGCGATGATCGAGATCGACATCGACGCGGCCACGCCCATGTTGCGCAGGTATTCGAGGTGGATCGGCGACACGCTGCGCAGCGCGTGCTGCGAGAGGTCGAGCGGCGCGCCGTCCGGCGTGACGCCGGGAATGATCGGCTGCGGCACGTAGTCGACGTCCGGGATCACCCGCAGGCGGTTGCGCAGGTACAGCGCGCGCGCCTGCGGCGGGATGTCCGAGGCCGGGTAGCGCAGGCCGAGGTAGGGGTCCATGTCGTCGGCCACGGCCTCGGCGATCACCTCGCCGGTGCCGTCGTGCAGAAAGCGGTAGACCATCACGCGGTCGTAGCCGGTGAGCTCGCGCACCTGCGCGGCGACGTAGTCGTGGAAGTTGCCGTGCGAGTCCTGTGCGACCGCCGCGATCATCGACTGCGCGAGCGCGGTCGGCTGCGGCGATGGGCCGCGCTCGTGGCGCGGCTCGATCTCGATGTGCACGAGGTCGTCGGCGACGTGCACCACAAGATCGCAGGCGGTGCCGAGCGGGCCGAGGTTGGCCTGGCCCGCGCGCTGCGCGAGCGCGCCGGGGCTGACCAGCGACTGCGTGTCGAGCACCGTCTGCAGCACGTCCTCGCTGAAGTAATCGCGCAGGCTATGGCCGAGCAGCGCGTCCACCGGCACGTCGAGCAGCTGGTCGATGTTGGCGGACACGTGACGCACGGTCCAATCGGGCATCGCGCAGCTGACGAGATAGCCGTGCGACTGGATCGCGCCGGAGAGGTGGATCGGTTCCTTGGTGCAGCCGTCGGCATCGACGGTGGTCATTCGGGTCATGCGGCGAGTCCGGATCGGCCGGCGTCGAGGCAGTGCTCGACGCATTGGAAGGCATCGTTGGCGCCCTCGCAGGCGCAGGCCTCGTCAGCCGGGCTCAACCGCAGCGATTCGAGGGTGGAGAGCAGCGTGCGCCAGGCATCGCCGCGCGCATGCAGCGCGAGGTAGCTCGCGCCGTGGGTTTCGGTGAAGCCCAACGCCTCGGCGCGGCGCAGCAGCACGCGCGCGCCCAGCGAGGAGCCGGCGATGACGTAGCGCCAGCCGAGGCGGGCCATCTCCCGGCTGGCGCCGTCGCCGAGATCGACGTCGATGTCGACCGGGGCATGGGCGAGGACGACGAGGTCATCGGCCAGTGCGCGCTCGCAGGCGGCCAGGTCGTCGGCATTGCCGAGCACCTGTCGCGCATGGCGCACGAAGCCGTGCATACCGCGCAGGAAGGCCGCGTAGCCGGGTACATCCGCCACGGCATCGCCGACCTGCGAATCGATGCGCGCGTGCGCGGCGGCGGTGGCGTCGCGAAGACGCCCGCGCAGGGAGGCGGAGGGGGGCATGGCCCACCACCGTATCAGCACCGCGTGAAGAAATCCTTGTTCAGCCAGCACCCCCTCCGGCCTACACTCGCCCGACTCCCGCGATACGACCCGCCATGAACCGACTCCGGCTTCGTGCTGTTCTCCCTGCCCTCCTGCTGAGCGCCGCCTTGAGCTTTCCCGCCGCCGCCGAGACCCCCGCGCCGCCCTCCCGCCTTACGCTTCAGGCCCTCGCCGGCGATGCGCCGCTGTCGGGCCCGAGCCTCGCGCGGCCGAAGGTGTCGCCGGATGGGACGCGCGTCACCTTCCTGCGCGGCAAGGAACGCGACCGCAACCGGCTGGACCTGTGGGCCCATGACATCGCCAGCGGCGGCACCCGCCTGCTGGTCGATTCCGACGACGTGCTTCCGGGCGCGGAAGTGCTGAGCGACGAGGAAAAGGCGCGCCGCGAGCGCCAGCGCATCGCCGCGCTCTCCGGCATCGTCGACTACCAGTTCTCACCGGATGGGAAGACGCTGCTGTTCCCGCTCGGCGGCGAGCTCTACCTGTATGACCTGTCGAAGTCGGGCAAGGCCGCGGTGCGCAAGCTCACCGACAAGCAGGGCTTCGCGACCGATCCGAAGATCTCGCCGGCCGGCAAGTACGTGAGCTTCGTGCGCGGCCGCAACCTGTGGGTGATCGATCTCGCCAGCGGCGTGCAGCGCCAGCTCACCTTCGACGGCAGCGAGACCATCGGCAACGGCGTCGCCGAATTCGTCGCCGACGAGGAGATGGGCCGCCACACCGGCTACTGGTGGGCGCCGGACGATTCGGCCATCGCCTTCGCCCGCATCGACGAATCGAAGGTGCCGGTGCAGAAGCGCTACGAGGTGTATCCGGACCGCACCGAAGTCGTCGAGCAGCGCTATCCGGCCGCTGGCGAGACGAACGTGACGGTGAAGTTGGGCGTGATCGATCCCGCCGCCGCGACGCCCGCGCCGCGCTGGATCGATCTGGGCAAGAACGAGGACATCTACCTCGCGCGCGTCACCTGGCGCGATCCACAGCGCCTCACGTTCCAGCGCCAGTCGCGCGACCAGCGCCGCCTGGAGCTCATCGAGACGGAACTCGCGAGTGGCAAGCAGCGCACGCTGGTGACGGAGACCTCGAAGACCTGGGTGCCGCTGCACGATGCGCTGCGCTTCCTCGACGACGGGCGCTTCCTGTGGAGCAGCGAGCGCAGCGGCTTCGAGCATCTGTACGTGGTCGACGACAAGGGCCGCGCCACCGCGCTGACCTCGGGCGACTGGCCGGTGGACGACCTGCTCGCGGTCGACCAGGCCAACGGCTGGGTGTACTTCAGCGCGGGCCGCGAATCGCCGACGCAGCTGCAGCTCTACCGCGTGCCGCTCAAGGGCGGCGCGATCGAGAAGCTGTCGAAGCAGGCCGGCTGGCACGGCGCCACGTTCGCCGCGAACGCGAGCGTGTACGTCGATGCCTGGTCGAGCCCGACCACGCCGCCGCAGCTGGTACTGCACCGCGCCGACGGCAGCGAGATCGCCACGCTGCTGAGGAACGACCTCGCCGACCCGAAGCATCCGTACGCGCCGTTCCGCGCCGCGCACCTGCCAGTGGAGTTCGGCACGTTGAAGGCCGCCGACGGGCGCACGACGCTGCACTACTCGCTGATCCGCCCGGCCGGTTTCGACGCGTCGAAGAAGTACCCGGTGGTGGTGAACGTGTACGGCGGGCCGGCCTCGCAGACGGTCAAGCAGACGTGGGCGCCGGATCTCAACCAGTACCTCGCGCAGCAGGGCTACGTGGTGTTCTCGGTCGACAACCGCGGCACCCCGCGTCGCGGCGCGGCCTTCGGCGGCGCGCTCTACGGCAGGCAGGGCACGGTGGAGGTCGACGACCAGCGCGCCGCGCTGCACTGGCTCACGTCGCAGCCGGGCATCGACAAGGACCGCGTCGGCGTCTACGGCTGGAGCAACGGCGGCTACATGACGCTGATGCTGCTCGCGCGCGGCGAGGGCGACTACGCCTGCGGCGTCGCCGGCGCGCCGGTCACCGACTGGGGCCTGTACGACACGCACTACACCGAGCGCTACATGGACCTGCCCGCGCGCAATCCGAAGGGCTACCAGGCCGCGCGCGTGCTGGAGCACGTCGACGGGCTCGTCGGCGAGAACGCGCCCAAGCTGCTGCTGATCCACGGCATGGCCGACGACAACGTGCTGTTCGGCAATTCCACCGTGCTGATGAGCGCGCTGCAGCAGCGCGGCCAGCCGTTCGAGCTGATGACCTACCCCGGCGCCAAGCACGGCCTCAAGGGCAAGGACCTGCTGCACCGGCTGCGCATCACCGAGGATTTCCTCGACCGCTGCCTCAAGCGCTGACGTGACCTTCGGCGCATGGCCGCCTCGCGGCCGCCGCGCCATCCTCGCCGCATTCCCGGAGCCGATGACGCCATGACCAAGCCGCTCGTTCTCGCCCTCGCCCTGGCGCTCGCCGCGCCGGGCGTCGCCCTCGCCGCGCCCGCCACGCCGGCCGCCAAGACCGCGCCCAAGCCCGCGCCGGCCTGGGTCGCCAAGAGCAACCAGTACGCGCAGATCCTGCTGAAGGCGCAGGCGCCGTTCCAGCCCGAGCAGCTCTCGTTCTTCGGCGTGCCGGGCTTCGACGACAAGGTCTTCGACTTCGGCCCCGACTACCAGGCGCGCTTCCGCGCCGCGACCGCGAGGGCGCGCGACGAGCTGCGCGCCAAGCTCGCGACCGAGACGGACCCGAACGTCCGCCAGGACATCGAAATCCTGATCCAGGCCGCGGACGATGCGATCGAGGGCAGCGAGGTCGGCGAGCGCATGACGCGCCCGTGGCTGGACGTCGGCCAGACCGTGTTCGGCGGCCTGCAGGGTCTGCTGTCGGACCAGACCGCGCCCGAGCGCCGCGCGATGGCGGTCAAGCGCCTGCAGGCCTACGTCGGCCAGGCGCCGGGCAGCACGCCGCTGGCGACGCTCGCGCGCCAGCGCTACGAGGAACGCGCGCAGGCCGGCCTGCTGCAGCCCACGCAGATCGAGGTGCAGCAGTCGCTGGACAACCTCGACACCTACCGCAGCGGCATCAAGGACCTGTTCGCGAAGTACAAGGTCGAGGCCGGCCCCGCGCTCGCCGAGCTCGACAGGCAGCTCGCCGACTACGCCGTGTGGACGAAGTCGACCGTGCTGCCGACCGCACGCACCACCTACGCGCTGCCGCCGGAGCTGTACACGCTGGCGCTCAAGGGCGTGGGCATCGACATCGACCCGCGTACGCTGATCGAGCGCGCGCAGCTGGAGTTCGCCGAGACCCGCAACGCGATGCAGCAGATCGCGCCGCTGGTGGCCAAGGCGCACGGCTGGAGCGATACCGACTACGTCGCGGTGATCCGCCAGCTCAAGAAGACGCCGATCCCCAACGACAAGATCGAATCGCACTACCGCACGGTGGTGATGCCCGAGCTCGATCGCCTGATCGCCGCGAACAAGGTCGTCGAACTGCCCAACCGCCCGATGCAGATGCGCGTGGGCACGCCGGCCGAAAGCGCCGCGCAGCCCGCGCCGCACTTCCTGCCCGCGCCGCTGGTGGGCAATACCGGCCAGCAGGGCACCTTCGTGCTGCCGCTGTCGAACCCGAACGCCGGCGCGGACGGCCCCTACGACGACTTCAACTACCCGGCCGGCGCGTGGACGCTTTCCGCGCACGAAGGCCGCCCGGGCCACGAGCTGCAGTTCACCGCGATGGTCGAGCGCGGCATCTCGCTGGCGCGCACGCTGTACGCGTTCAACTCGGTCAACGTCGAAGGCTGGGCGCTGTACGCCGAGGCCGAGATGGTTCCGTACGAGCCGCTCGACGGCCAGCTGATCGCGTTGCAGCTGCGCCTGCTGCGCGCCAGCCGCGCGATGCTCGACCCGATGCTCAACCTCGGCCTCACCGACCGCGACACCGCGTTCGCCTGGCTGGTCGACAAGGTCGGGCTGTCGAAGGCGATGGCGCGCCAGGAAGTCGATCGCTACACCGTGCGCTCGCCGGGCCAGGCCGGCAGCTACTTCCACGGCTACAGCCAGATCATGCAGCTGCGCACCGAAACCGAAATCGCGCTCGGCGACCGCTTCGACCGCAAGGCCTTCAACGATTTCCTGCTCGACCAGGGCCTGCTGCCGCCGAAGCTCCTGGCCAAGGCGGTGCGCGAGCAGTTCGTGCCGCAGCAGAAGGCGAAGAAGGGCTGAGGCCTCCCGTCCCCGGGAAACGAAAAACGCCCGCAGCGATGCGGGCGTTTTCGTTTCCGGCTTCCATGCGCGACCGACTTCGCGTGCTGCGATCAAGAGGTCAGCGCGACATCGGTGTCGACATGGCTGTGCCGCCGACAAAGCGGTGCCGGTGATCGGAGGCGGACTGTCCGGACGCGTCGGCCGAGGGTTCCGCGGCGCGCGTGCCATTCGCCCGGCACACGCGCCTCGAACGCGCTAGGTCACCCGCGCCAGCATCCGCTGGTTGCGCGTGAGCCGCGCCCAGCGCGTGCCGATGTCGGCCAGGCAGACGTAGGCGGCTTCGCCGGCGAGTCGTACGAAGGTGCGCGGGTGCAGCGGCAGGCGCGGCTCGGCGGCGCAGAGTTCGACGTCGAAGCCCAGCTGGCGCGCGAACAGCGCGCAACGGGCCAGGTGATAACGGTTGGACAGCAGCGTCACCCGCTCGCGCACCGCGTCGCCGAGCATCTGACGCGCGTTGCGCAGGTTCTGCACGGTGTCGCGCGAGGCCGATTCGAGCTGCAGCGGCGCGTCCTGCGATAGCCCGCGCGCGAACAGTTCGCGACGTGCGATCTCCGCCTCGGTCGGCCTGCCCTGCGGCCCGCCGCCGAGCAGCACGAAGCGCCGCTGCGGCTGCGCGCGCCAGAGCGCGGCGGCGCGGTCCAGGCGCGCGGCGAAATCGCCGTCCACCCGGCCTTCCGGCACGTGCTTGCCGAACAGCAGCAGGTGCGCGCCGCAGGCTGGGTCGCAGGGCGCGCGCCAGGCGGTGCGGACCACGTGGACCAGGTAGGCCAGATAGACCAGCCCCGCCGACAGCACGCACACGGCCACCGCGACCAGCCCCGCGTGGAGCACGTCGCGATCCCTGAACAGGGTGAACTGGTGGGCGGCACGGGACGACATGGCGATACCGTTCAGGCCGGACCCCCGTCCGGCCCGCGCAGGATACGGGATAGGAACGTCCGTCATGGGGACGGCTGGCATACTTCCCGGCCCTGCCCGGAGAACAGATCGTGCCGTCGTCCGACGCTTTGCCCATGCCGCCGCTGGCGATCCGGGCGTTCACCGCCACCAGTGCGCTCGGCCGCGGGCTCGACGCGCATCGTGACGCGCTGCGCGAGGGCCGCAGCGGCCTGCGTCGCAACGACTTCGGCGCCGAGCGGCTGGACACGTGGATCGGCCGCGTCGACGGCGTCGAGGACGCGCCGCTTCCGGCCGAGTGGTCGCGCTGGGAATGCCGCAACAACCGGCTGGCATGGATCGCGCTGCGGCAGGACGGCGTGCTCGACGCGGTGCGCGCGGCCATCTCGACGCACGGCGCCGAGCGCGTCGCCGTGGTGATCGGCACCTCGACCTCCAGCATCGGCGCGACCGAGGAGGCCTACACCCGCCTCGAGCCCGACACCGACGGCGCGCCGACCTTCCCCGCCGACCTGCGCCGCGCGATCGTGCATACCGTGCACTCGCCCGGCGATTTCGTGCAGCAGGCCACCGGCGCGCGTGGCCCCTGCGTCACCGTGGCCACCGCCTGCTCGTCGAGCGCGAAGGTGTTCGCGCAGGCGGCACGGCTGATCCAAGCCGGCATGGCCGATGCGGCGATCGTCGGCGGCGTCGACACGCTCTGCGGCAGCGTGCTGTTCGGCTTCAACTCGCTGCAGCTGGTGTCGACGAATCCCTGCAAACCGTTCGACGCCACGCGCGACGGGCTGTCGCTGGGCGAGGCGGGCGGCTTCGCGGTGGTCGAGCGCGCGCGTGACGGCGACACCGGCCTGCAGTTGCGCGGCTACGGCGAATCCTCCGATGCGCACCACATGTCCGCGCCGCATCCGGAAGGCCTCGGCGCGCAGCTCGCGATGCGCCAGGCGCTCGCGCGCGGCGGCATCGACGCGGGCGAGGTCGGCTACCTCAACCTGCACGGCACCGCCACGCCGGCGAACGACCGCGCCGAGTCGATCGCGGTGAAGGCGCTGTTTCCCGACACGCTGCACGCGAGCTCGACCAAGGCGTGGACGGGCCACACCCTGGGCGCCGCCGGCATCGTCGAATCGGTGATCGCGCTGCTCGCGCTGGAAAGCGGCGAGCTGCCGGGCACGCTCGGCGCGTCCACGCCCGACGAGGTCTGCGGCCCGCAGATCCGCTTCGACCCCGCACGCCGCGAGATCCGTTACGCGATGAACAATTCCTTCGGCTTCGGCGGCAACAACTGCTCGCTGCTGTTCGGCCGGGTGGCCGCATGACGTTGACGGCCCGGATCGAAGGCGTCGGTTTCTGGGCGCCGGGCGTTCCCACGTGGCAGGACGCGATCGCGCTCGTACGGCAGGGCGTGCTGCCCGACAGCGCGCCGGTGCGCCCGTCGCCGCAGCTGCTGCCGCCCAACGAGCGCCGCCGCGCGCCCGACAGCGTCGCGGTCGCGCTCGACGTCGCGCTCGCGGCCTGCACCGCCGCCGGCCGCGATCCGAAGACGCTGCCGTCGGTGTTCGCCTCCATGCACGGCGATCTCGCGATCACCGACTACATGTGCGCGACGCTCGCCGAGCAGCCCACTGCGATCTCGCCGATCCGCTTCCACAACTCGGTGCACAACGCGGCCGCGGGCTACTGGACGATCGGTGCCGGCGCGATGGAACCGGCGACCTCGATCAGTGCGTTCGACGCGACCTTCGCGCAGGGCCTCGTCGAGGCCTGCGTGCAACTCGCGACCGGCAGCGACGCCGTGCTTCTGGTCGCCTACGACAGCGCGTCCACCGGCCCGCTGGCGAAGGTGCAGCCCAGCAGCGGCCTGCTCGGCGGCGCGCTGGTGCTGTCGCGCCGCGACGGCGGGCCGCGCGTCGGCCTCGCGCTGCGCGACGGCGAGCCGGCCGAGCCCGCGGGTGCGCTGCTCGCGCGCGCGCCGCAGAATGCGATGCGGCCGATGCTGCCGCTGTTCGAGGCACTCGCGGCGAATGCGCCGCGCTGCACGCTCAAGGCCGGCCCCGGCCGCGTGCTCGACGTGGAGATCCTGCATGGCTGAGCCGATCGTCGCCCGCGACATCGCCATCGTGATCCCGGCGCTCAACGAGGCGCTGCGGATCCGCGACGTCGTGGAAGGCGCGCTCGCGCAGTGCCCGAACGTCATCCTGATCGACGACGGCTCCGACGACGACACGGTCGAACGCGTGGCCGACCTGCCGATCACGGTGATCCGCCATGCCACGCGCATGGGCAAGGGCGCGGGCCTGCGCGACGGCTTCGCGGAGGCGATGCGCCGCGGCTTCCGCGGCGTGATCAGCATGGACGGCGACGGCCAGCATTCGGCCGACGACATTCCGCGCCTGCTCGAGGCCGCCAACGCGTATCCCGAGCACATCGTCATCGGCGCGCGCCTGCGCAAGCGTTCGCGCCAGCCGACCTACCGGCGCTTGGCCAACGAGTTCGGCGACTGGGGCATCGCGATCGGTTGCGGCTTCCGCCTCGCCGACAGCCAGAGCGGCCAGCGCTTCTACCCGGCCTCGGTCTGCGCGCTGGGCGACATCCCGGGCGAGGATTTCGTCTACGAGGCGCAGATCCTGATCTCGGCCTCGCGCCAGCTCGGCGTGCGCTGCGTGGCGGTGCCGATCGAATCGCGCTACCAGGCGGCCGGCGGCCCGGTGAAATTCCGCAAGAGCCATTTCCGCCCGTTGCGCGACCTCTGGCGCATCACCTCGCACGTGGTGGGCCAGGTGTTCGCCTACGGCAACGTGGCCGCCGAATACCGACGTACGCGGGCCACGCCCGTGATCATCCACGACCCCAGCGGCGAGTTCACCGCGCCCGCGGGCGTCGCCCAAGCCCGGACAGGCTGACCATGACCAACGCCGCACCCCAGACCGATGTCGACGTCGCGATCCTCGGGGGCGGCCTGGCCGGCCTCACCCTCGCCCTGCAGCTGCGCCAGCGCGAGCCTTCGCTGCGCATCACCGTGATCGAGCGCCACCGCCATCCGGTTCGCGAAGGCGCGTTCAAGGTCGGCGAGTCCACCGTCGAGATCGGCGCGCACTACTTCGCCCACGTGCTCGGCCTGCGCCGGCACCTGGACGAGGAACACATCCGCAAGTTCGGCTTCCGCTTCTTCTTCAGCGACGGCCGCATGGACGTCGACGCCTGCACCGAGCTCGGCGTCAGCCGCCTGCTGCCCACGGCCTCCTGGCAGATCGACCGCGGCCGCTTCGAGAACTTCCTGACCGAGCGCGCGCGTGCCGAAGGCATCGCGATCGTCGACGGCGCCGCGGTGCGCGGCCTCGATTTCGGCAGCGGCGGCGACGCGCACGCGGTGCGCTACGAGGCCGACGGCGAGGCGCACGCGCTGTCCGCGCGCTGGGTGGTGGACGCCAGCGGCCGCGCCGCGCTGATCAAGCGCAAGCTCGACCTCGTGCAGCCGAACGAGCACAACGCGAACTCCGCGTGGTGGCGCGTGTCCGGCCACATCGACCCGCGCGACTGGTCGACCGACACCGACTGGCTGGGACGCTGCACGCCGCCGGACCGTTGGCGCTCGACCAACCACATGTGCGGCGAGGGCTACTGGTTCTGGTTGATCCCGCTGTCGTCGGACCAGCATTCGCTGGGCATCGTCTGCGACGGCGACCTGCATCCGCTGGACACCATGAACACGCACGAGAAGGCGATGGCCTGGCTGCGCCGGCACCAGCCGCGCGTGGCCGCGTCGCTCGAAGCCGGCGGCCATGCGCTGCAGGACTTCATGTTCCTGCGGCATTTCTCGCACGGCGCCAGGCAGGTGTTCTCCGGCGAGCGCTGGGCGATCACCGGCGAGGCCGGTGTGTTCCTCGACCCGTTCTATTCGCCCGGCAGCGACTTCATCGCGATCAGCAATACCTACATCTGCGAGCTCATCGAGGCCGATCGCGCCGGCAAGCCGATCGAAGCGATGGCGCAGCTGTACCAGCAGCTCTATTTCTCGTTCTACGAGAACACGCTGACGCTCTACCAGGACCAGTACCGCCTGTTCGGCGACTCGCAGGTGATGCCGCTGAAGATCATCTGGGACTACACGTACTACTGGTCGCTGCTCGCGCCGCTGTTCTTCTCCGGCCACCTCGCCTCGCTGCCGGTGCTGGGTACGCTGCGCCCGCTGTTCGGGCAGGCGCGCATGCTCAACCTCGGCATTCAGGCGTTGCTGCGCGACTGGGGCGCGCGCAACAAGGCCGAGGGCGACGACACCGCGCCGGCCGACGGCCGCCTGCTCGACCAGTACCGCATCGGCTGGTTCCACGAGCTCAACCGCCAGCTGGGCGACACGCTCGAGCCCGCGGCCTTCGTCGAGCGCATGCGCGGCGACGTGGCGCGCATGCACGACCTCGCCGCCGAACTGCTCGCGCATGCGCGGCGTCGCCATCCCGACATCGACGGCGGCTCGCTGGACATGCTGCTCGACGGCCACCCTGCGCCGGCGCAGCCGCTGCTCGACGCCGCGTGGTACGCCGAGACCGCGCCGGCCGACGCGATCGCGTAAGGCCTCAGCCGCCCGGCGCGTCGGGCACCCAGATCGCCACGGCGCGCGCGCGTTCCTTCGGTGCGTTGATGCCCACGCTCACGCCGCCACCGACGTGGCGGCCACCGCCGCCGACGCCGATGCCCACGCCGCTGCCCGAGGGCACCTGTCCGCGCTCCTGCAGCAGCACGCCGTTGGCGCCGAGTTTCGCGGCTTCCGCGCGCAGGCGGTTCATCAGCGTGTTGTCGCGGTTCTGCGCGCCGTAGGTGAACTCGCCGGTGCTGGCGTCGAGCAGCGCGATCTCGACATAGCGCGTTTGCGGCGGCTGTACGTAGATGCGCACCTGCTCGACCGCGATCGGCGGGCGCGGGTCGGAGATCATCACGTGCGAGGCGCTCGCGCAGCCGGCGAGCAGCGCGGCGAGGACGACGGGAACGAACGGAGGCGGGGACATGGCGGTCTCCTGGCGGATCGCCGCCATCTTCGCGCGCGGCGATGAACCGGGCGTGCACTCAGTCCATCTTCGCCGTGGACGTCGCCACCGTGCTGCCGCGCGGCGCGTCGAAGTTGTCGCGCAGGTAGGCCGCGGCCATGTCGGAGAGCCGCGCGAGCATCAGCTTGTCCGCCGCGCCCAGGCTGTAGCCGGCGAAGATGCCGTGCGCGCGCTGGTAGAAACGCGGCTCGGCGATCAGCTCGCCGCTGTCGGCATCGACCAGCCGCAGCCGCAGCACCGCCCAGGAGTTGCCGGCGAAACCGCCGGCGAGCAGCCGCTTGCCGCCGGTGATGAAGCGGATCGCCTCGACCTCCGGCTTCACCAGCAGCGTGCGCCCGGTGGTCGACTCGCGCGCGTTCCACGGCTCGATCAGCTTGGGCACGCGCTCGTCGAGATCGACCTGCAGGTACTGCCGCGCGACCACGTTGCCCTTGTGCCGCGCGATCTCCTCGCTCATCGCGATGGGCTCGACGCGGAAGCGGTCGAAGCTCGACAGCGCGACGGGCGGCGGCGGATTGCGGGCATCGTCGGCGATGTCCGGCGCGCGCGCCGCGGCGGCGGGAACGAAGGCGAAGGCGAGGACCAGCGGCAGCAGCAGCCGGGCAGCGAGGCGTCGGATCATGGGGCGTCTCCTGCCGGTCGAAGCACCGGCGCGGAAACGGGTGTAGCAGGCGCTACGCCATGCCGCCGTTGACGCCGATGACCTGCCCGGTCACGTAGCCGGCATCGTCGCCGCAGAGAAAGCCGACCAGTGCAGCCACTTCCTCCGGCCGACCGGCGCGTGCGGCGGGCACGATCTGCTTGATGGTCTCGATCGGAAACGCGTCCTTCGCCATCGCGCCTTCGATCACGCCCGGCGCCACCACGTTCACGGTGATGCCGCGGCTGGCCATCTCGCGCGCCAGCGATTTCGACGCGCCGTGCAGCGCCGCCTTCGCCGCGGCGTAGTTCGCCTGACCGCGGTTGCCGGTGACCGCCGCGACGGAAGAGATGCTGACGATGCGCCCCCAGCGCCCGCGTGCCATCGGCAGCAGCAGCGGCTGGGTGACGTTGTAGAAGCCGTGCAGCGACACATCGATCACGCGCGTCCACTGCTCGCGCGACATGCCCGCGAGCGGCGCGTCGTCGTGGATGCCGGCGTTGTTGACGACGATCTGCACCGCTCCGGCTTCGAGGATGCGCGCGATCGCTTCGCCGCTCGCGTCGGCGTCGGCAACGTCGAAGGCGACCGCTTCGGCCGAGCCGCCCGCCGCGCGGATGGCCTCGACCACCGACTGCGCACGTTCCACACCGCGGTTGGCATGCACGATCACGTGCGCGCCGTCGCGCGCCAGGCGGAGCGCGATCGCGCCGCCCAGGTCGCCGCTGCCGCCGGTCACCAGTGCGCGTCGCAGGGCCATCGTCGGATTCCGTGTGAAGAAGCGGTCATTGTCGCAGACGTGGCCTGTGTCGCAGATCGGCGCATCCGCCGCGGCGCGGGGCGCAGCACGTGCCCGTCTTCATTGCGCGTCGAATACCGGCATCGGAAGAATGGCGCTCGGCATCCGCACGGAAGGCACCATGTCCGAGACACAGCGCCAGCGCGACCTCGATACCTATCGCATCGTCGACTCCCTGCCCGAGGAGGCCTATGACGACATCGTGCGGCTCGCCGCGCGCCTGTGCGGCGCGCCGGTGGCGACGATGTCGCTGATCGACCGCGACCGGCAGTGGTTCAAGTCGCGCGTGGGCATCGAGTCGACGCAGACGCCGCGCGCGCTGGCCTTCTGCGACCACGCGATCCGCGAGCCGCAGCTGCTGATGGAAGTGCGCGACGCCGCCAACGACCCGCGATTCCGCGATCATCCGGACGTGACCGGCGGGCTCGGCATCCGCTTCTACGCGGGCATGCCGCTGGTGACGCCGCATGGCACCGCGGTCGGCACGGTCTGCGTGATCGACCATGCGCCGCGCACGCTCGACGACACGCAGCGCGAGGCGCTGGCCTCGCTGGCGCGCATCGCGATGAACCTGCTCGAATCGCGCCGGCAACTGCTGGAGGCGCAACGCGCCGCGGCGATCCAGGCCTCGCCGAGCGCGGGCGGCGAGGCACGGCCGACGTCGCGCTATTCGGTGGCGATCCTGCAGTTGCAGGACTACGCGGAGACGGTGCGCCGGCACGGGCATCGCCACGTCGAGCAGGCGCTGCTGCAGTGCGAGCGCGCGCTCGAGCGCCTGCTCGCCGGCGGCGAATCGATGAGCCGCCTCGCCGGCGGCCCGGAATTCGTGCTCACGCTGGAAGGCGATGCGGCCGACGAGCGTCTGCAGGCCATCGAACGCGTGGGCCAGGCCACGGCCGTCGCGCTCGGCACCACCGCACTCGCGGCGGCCGCGGGCAGCCGTTCGGGCACCGAGAATCCGCTGGCCGTGTTCGAGCGTGCCGACGAGGCGCTGACGCTGCGCAAGAGCACGCAGGCCGGCATCGCATCAACGGACGAGGCGCGCTTCGCGCGCCACTGAGCGTCAACCCTGGGGGTGGATCACCGCGGCACGGCCCTCGGCGACCACCTCGCCGGCGTGGCGGATGACGAACGCGTACTGCGCACCGGTCGCGCTCTCCACCAGCACCTCGGCCTCGCCGTCCAGCGCGCCGTCGAGATCGTCGATGCGATCGCGCATGAGCGAGACGCCGCGCAGCGCGACCAGCAGGCCCGGCCGCGCGCCGCCCCCGGCCCGCAGGGCACGCAGCCCGCCATGCACCGCCATCGCCTGCGCGCCGTACTCGGCCAGGTGCACCGCGTGCAGGCGCCCGCGGTGGCGCAGCGGATGGTCGGGCGCCACGTGGTCGAAGGCTTCGAGGCGAATGCGCGTGTCGTTCCATTCGACCACGCGCTGCCACAGGCACATGCGGCCGGCATGCGGGATCAGGCAGGCGATCGCCTCGCGGCTGTCGAACGCGTCGCTCATGCGGCCTCCGCGGGCGGCGCATGGCGCACGATCGCCAGCGCGAGCACGAAGTTGGCCACCACGCCGATCGCGACGGTGAGGCCGATCGCGCGCAGCACCGGGATGCTCGACAGCCCGAGCAGCGAGAACACCAGCAGCGTGGTGGCCGAGCAGACCAGGATCGCGTGCAGCGCGCGCACCTGCTCGTCCGGGTCGTCGCCCGCGTGGTCGAAGAACAGCGCGTAGTCGAGCCCCAGCCCGGCCGCGAGGATCAGCGCGACGAGGTGGAACAGGTTCAGCTCGACGCCGCACAGGCGCAGCACGGCGAGGATCAGCAGCGTGGTCAGCGCCATCGGCGCGAGCACGCGCACCACGCGGCGCGGCGAGCGCAGCGCGATCCAGACCGTCGCGGCGAGCAGCACGGCGGCCAGCGCCAGCGCCCACAGCACGCGGCCGCGGTAATCGGCGACCAGCGATTCCGACGCCTGCTTGAGGTCCATCAGCTGCGCGCCGCTGCCGGCGAGTGCGCGCGACGCCACGGCGGGATCGGCGAGGCCGGTGAGCGTGACCAGCGCGGTGGCGCCGTCGCCGCGCGAGACCAGCAGGCCCTCGACCGCGCTCGCCAAGGGTGTGCCGGCGAGATCGCGCGGGGTGAGCGGCGCGGCGGTGCGCGCGGTCCCGACGTCCTCGACGAAGCCGTCGAACGCATCGGGCAGGAACGGGCTGTCGGCGAGCGCGGTGGCGAGGTCGCGCCGCAGCATGTCGGCCGACGGCAGCCGCTGCTGGCGCTCGCGCTGGGTGGCGGCGCTGGGCACGTAGCGCGCGGCGAGGTCGTAGCCGGCGATCACACGCTGCGCGCGCAGGCGCTCGAGCACCGGCAGCAGGCGTTCGCTGGCCTGGAGCGCGGCCTGTTCGTCGCGCGCGGGCAAGGCGACGATGTAGCGCACGTCCGGCGCACCGAGTTCGCCGCGCAGCTCGGCATCCTTCGCGAGCGCGGCCGCGGGCACCGGCGTGAGCTTGGAAAGATCGTTCTCCCAGAACGGGCCGGGGGCGAACTTCGCCGCGGCGAGCAGCAGCACCGCCGCCACCAGCCCCGCGCCGACGCCCAGCCGCGGCCCGCGCGCGATGCGCGCCCACAACGCGCGCAGCCGTAGCGACGCGGCGACGTCGCGCGGCGCCGGATCGATCAGCCCCGGCAGCAGGAAGCGCGAGGCCAGCGCCGCGCTGCCGAGGCCGACGATGGTGAACACGGCCAGCTGGCGCAGGCCGTCCACGCCCGACACGAGGAACGTCATGTAGGCGATGCAGGTCGAGGCGACGCCGGTGCCCAACGTCGGCCACAGCGCACGCGCGCTGGCCCAGGGCGACACGCCGGGGCGCTGGTGGCTGAAGAGATGGATCGGATAGTCCTGGGCGACGCCGATCAGGGTGAAGCCGAAGGCCACGGTGATGCCGTGCACGCCGTCGAAGGCGAACGCGACCGCCGCGAGGCCGGTGAGGCCCGCCGTGGCGAGCGGCAACGCGCCCAGCAGCGGCGCCTTCCACGAGCGGTAGCCGATCCACAGCAGCAGCACGAAGCAGATCGTGTCGATGGTGCCGATCAGGCTGGCCTCGCTCTGCGTGCGGCCGGCGACATCGACCGCGAATGCGCCCGGGCCGGTGAGCGTGAGCCGTGAAGGCGTCGCGCCGCGCACCTCGTCGAAGGCGGCGTGGATCGACGCCACCGCGGTTTCCTGCGCCTTGGGATCGAAGCCGGCCGCGCCAGTCTGCACCGCGAGCAGCGCGCGGCGGCCGGCGCGGTCGAACCACAGGCCGTCGATCTTCTGCGGCGACGCGGCGGGCTCCCAGCGCTGCGCGAGCGTGAGCATCTCCAGCGTCGGATCGCGCTCGATGACAGGCTCGATCGCAGCGGCCATCGGCGAGCCGAGGTCGGCGACGCGCTGCTGCAGCTGATCGGTGAGCGCGGCCGCGCCGAGCCCGCCGGTCGCGGCGGTGTCGGAGAGCAGGTAGCGATACGGGCGCAGGCGCTCGGGAATCGCCGACAGGTCGGCATCGCCGTTGGCGACCAGCGCGATGCCGGGCGTGGCGCGCAGCTTCGTCGCGAGCGCACGCGACTGCGCGGCCAGTGCGTCCTGCGGCGCGCCCTCGATCGCGAGCAGCAGCAGCCGCGCGCCCGGGCCTTCGCCGAGCTCGTCGATCAGCAGGCGCTGCGCGGGCGTGCGCGGCGCGGGCATGAACTTGCGCAGGTCGCCGCCGAGATCCAGCGAGCGGCCCGCGGCCCAGCCGAGCGCGGCGAGCAGCGCGAGCCAGACCAGGGCGAGGACGATCCGCAGGCGCGGGGTGAGCGCGCGGCGTTCGACCGTCATCGAGCGGCGTCGCCGCGGCAAAGCGTCGCCAGGCGTGCCGCGTCATCGACGCCGGCCGCCGACACCGCCGCGCCCGCCAGCAGCGTGCGCTGCAGGTCGCCCTTCGCCGGCTGCGTCTCGATGCAGCGCAGCTCGGCGCCGCGACCGTGCAGCACGATGTCGCGCACGACGCCGGCCATGCGCGCGTCCTTCGGCAGCATGCGCAGCGTCCAGCGCTCGCGCGTTCCGGCGGCTTCGAGGCGGAACGCACGCTCGATGCGCGCGCGGTCACCCGCGAGCAGCGCGCCGAAGCTGTCCTGCAGGCCGGCGAGCTGCGGCGCGCGCGAGAGCGGATACGTGTTCGACGACTTGCCGCGCGCGATCGTCACCTTGTCGGCGCGGATGGTCGACACCTCCGCGTAGGGCACGCGCACTTCGCGCACCAGCGTGTCCTCGGCCGGGCGCGCGTACTCGCCCTCGATGCGCAGCGGCTTCTTCAGAAGGCGCGAGCCGCGCAGTTCGACGAACTGCGTGCGCATCGGCGCGGGGTGCGCCAGCTTGCCGAGGATCCAGCCGGCATCGACCTCAGGCGACGCGGCGTGGAGCGTCGGCGCCAGCAGGGCGATCGGCAGCAGGAGGAACAGGAATCGTCGCAGCATCGTCGTCGCGCCAGAATTCGAAGAAGTTGAACCAGTTGTACGGCGCCTGCCGCGCGCGATCTTCGAGCGCCACGGCGTAGCGGCGCACGCAGTCGGCCATCACCGCCGCGCGGTTATGCCGGTCGGCGACGAGACCCTCGCTGAACATGCGGAAATCCAGCTCGTAGCGGTTGCCGCCCCTGTAAAGGCCCCAGGCCAGGCAGACCGGCAGCTTGAGCATGGCCGCGATCAGCCAGGGCGAGGTCGGGAAGGCCGCGGTGCCGCCCATGAACGGCACGTCCAGCGTCGGCGTGCCCGGCTGCGCGCGGTCGACCAGCAGCGCCACCAGCGCGCCCTCGTCGGTGGCTTCCTTGATCGCCAGCAGCACCGACGGGCCGTCCATGCCGGCATCGATGATGTTCGCCGCCAACTCGGGATTCAGCGCGTCGAGCAGCGCCTGCATCGACGGGTTGTGCTGCTTGTCGAGCACCACGCGGATCTTGGTCTGCGGACGCTTGGTGCCGAGCACGCGCATCGCGTCGAAGCTGCCCAGGTGCGAGCCGAACAGCAGCACGCCCTGCCCGCGGTCGAGCGGCTCGTGCAGCGCGTCGAGGCCGTGGGTGCGGATGTCGAAGCGATCGAGCTCGCCGCTGAGCAGGAACACGCGGTCGAGGATGGTCGAGGCGAAGGTGTGGATGTGCTTCGCGATGTCCCACAGCGTCGCCGGCCGGCCGAGCGCGCGATCGAGGAAGCGCCGCGAGGCCGCGCGCTCGTACGGGCGGCGCAGCAGGAAGTACAGCGTGATCGGGTAGAGCAGCGCACGGGCGACGCTGCGGCCGCCGTAGCAGCCGATCGCGCGGATCAGCCACAGCGCGAACCAGCCGCCGCCCTCGGGGCGCTGCTTCCAGTCGTCGCTCATGCCGCGTCCCTGTCGGCGACGTCGCCGCTGGCGAGCAGCGTGTCGCCGCGCAGGATGCGGAAGCGCCAGCGCGGCGCGGCGCCGTCGAGCTCCACGCGCGCGGCCTCGCCCGGGCGCAGCGGCTGCACGAACTTCACCTGCGGCAGGCGCAGGCGCGCGAGTGGGCCGTGCGCGGCCTCGATCGCCTCGACCACGCGGTCGAGCAGCACCACGCCGGGCACGATCGGATCGCCGGGGAAATGGCCGGGCAGCGCGGGATGCGCGGCGTCGACGACGAACTCCATCTCAGTCCTTCGCGATCAGGTCGAGCACGGCTTGGCGCGCATCGCGGGCGAGCGTCTCGCGGGCCTCGGCGCCGCTGCCCCGGGCATGGATCGGCTGCCCGATGCGCACGCGGATCGTGCCCGGACGAACGCGAAAGCTGTAGGCGGGCAGCACCGCGCCGGCACCGGTCATCGCCACCGGCACCACCGGCACGCCGCCGCCCATCGCGACCTGGAAGGCGCCGGCCTTGAATTCGCCGACCACGCCGCCGCGGCTGCGCGTGCCTTCCGGGAAGATGCACAGCACGTGTCCGGCCTTCACGATTTCACCGGCCGCGCGCAGGCTCTTCACCATCGACGCGCGGCTGCCGTCGCGTTCGATGAAGCACATGCCCATCGCCTTCGCGTACCAGCCCACGAACGGCACGCGCGTCATCTCCTGCTTGAGCATGAAGCGCAGCGGCACCGGCACCGCGCGGAACAGCGCGCAGATGTCGATGATCGATTCGTGCGTGGCGACCAGCACGCAGGGCCGGCTCCAGTCGACGTTTTCCACGCCCTCGATGTCCACGCGCGCGCCGGCACCGCCGAGCAGGCCGGGCGCCCACAGCCACGCCGCCATGCGCAACGGGATGCGCGCATCGCCGGTCACCGCGCGCACCAGCAGCGCGAGCGTGATGCAGGCCGCCGTCCACGCGAGCGTGAACAGCAGCTGGAATGTGTTGGCGACGAGCCAGGCCGCGCGCAGGGGCAGCGGCTCGGCGACGGTCAGGGTGTCGGTCGAGGCGGACATGGATCTCGGCTCAGCGCATCACGTCGCGCCAGAAGGCGGGACCGAGCGCGCCCAGGCGGCGGATGAATTGCGGAAAGCTGCGGTAGGGGCGATCCGGGAACAGGCGGATGCGCACCAGGTATTCGACGGCCATGAGCAGCCCGGCCACGCCGTAGTCGAGCATGTTGGCGAACAGCGACCACATCACCTGCGGCACCGTCACCACCGGCGTATAGCCCAGCCGCACCAGCAGGCCGTCTGGCACCGCGATGATGCCGAGCAGAAGGTTCGCGAGGCCGATGCCGGCGAGCACAATCGCCCACAGTCGGGTCAACCCACGCGTGTACGACTTGAGAGGCGGCGCGAGGTCGGCCGGCGCGCAGCCTTCCAGCCCGCCGACGATGCGGCTGATCAGCGGCACACGGCCGGGCAGCAGGGTGCGCGCGAACCACCACGCCACCAGCCAGGGGAACAGCACCGGCGGCAGCAGCAGAAGCACGGGCAGCAGCACCGAGTGCTGCATCCACCACAGCAGTGCCGTCGCGCCGGCGACCGTCAGCCAGGCGCCCGCGCGGCGCTGCGCGAGCGGCAGCACCAGCAGGATCAGCACGATGTCCAGCAGCGCGAGCGCGGCCAGCCGCGGATCGTGCGTGGCGCTCGCCGCATGCGCGAGCAGCGGATACGCCGCGCTCAGCAGCAGCCGGGCGAGCGCGACGTTCATGTCAGGCGGTGCGGTTGGCCTGCACGTGCTCGGCGAGCGCGCGCAGGGAGCCGAAGATGCGGCGGTTCTCGTCGCTGTCGCTGCGCAGCTGGAAGCCGTAGCGCTTGCTGATCGCGAGCGCGAGTTCGAGCGCGTCGATCGAGTCCAGGCCCAGGCCGTCGCCGAACAGCGGCGCCTCGGGATCGATGTCGGCGGCATTGACGCCTTCGAGGTTCAGGCTCTCGACGAGCAGCTCGGCGAGTTCGGTTTCAGCAGGCGTCTGGGTCGACATCGGCATTTCCATGGAAGCTAGCGAAGGGCACGATCCGGCGCATTGCCGTGGACCGCGGGCGGGTGAACGGTTAAGCGGCCGTCCGGCGGGGCCCGCCCGGTATCATTCATGCCATGAATGAGGTGCGAAATTCTGCCATCGATGCCGCCGAGGCGTGTGATGTGCTGGTGGTGGGCGGCGGCCCGGCGGGCAGCGCGACGGCCACCCTGCTCGCGAAGGCCGGCTGGAAGGTGGTGATGCTGGAGAAGTCCCGGCATCCGCGCTTCCACATCGGCGAATCGCTGCTGCCGGCGAACATGCCCATCCTCGAGCGGCTCGGCGTGCTCGACAGGGTACGCGAGATCGGCGTGCTCAAGCGCGGCGCCGACTTCCCGGCCGACGGCGGGCGCTACAACGTCTTCCATTTCGACCGCGCGCTGCGCGGCGGCGCCGATTACGCCTTCCAGGTCAAGCGCGAGGAATTCGACCAGGTGCTGTTCGAGCACGCGCGCGGAGCCGGCGTCGATGCGCGCGAGGCGACCCGGGTCACCCGCGTGGAGTTCGGCGATGACGGCCGCCCCGCGCGCGTGCTCGCCACCGGCCCGGACGGCGCGCATTCGCTGCGGCCGCGCATGCTGATCGACGCCACCGGGCGCGACACCCTGCTCGGCAGCCAGCTCAAGCTCAAGCGCCGCAACCGCCGGCACCAGTCGGCGGCGGTGTTCAGCCACTTCAGCGGCGTCGCGCGTCGTCCGGGCGGGGACGCCGGCAACATCACGATCTACCGCCACGCGCACGGCTGGATGTGGTTCATCCCGCTGCGCGACGACGTCATGAGCATCGGCGCGGTCTGCTCACCCGAGCACCTCAAGCAGCGCGGCGGCGACAGCGATGCCTTCCTGATGCGCACCATCCAGTCGGTGCCCGAGGCGGCCGAGCGGATGATCGGCAGCGAGCGCATCGCACCGGTGCATGCCACCGGCAACTACGCCTACGAATGCACGCGCATGCACGGGCCGGGCTGGCTGCTGGTCGGCGACGCCTATGCCTTCGTCGACCCGATGTTCTCCTCCGGCGTCTACCTCGCCATGCACGGCGCCGAGCAGGCCGCGCGGGCGGTGGACGCCGCGCTGCGCGAGCCCGCGCGCGAGGCCGCGCTGTTCGACGCGATGCAGGCGCAGTTCGACGCCGGCATCGACGAATTCAAGTGGTTCATCTACCGCTTCACCTCGCCGGTGATGAAGCACCTGTTCGCCAATCCGCGCGACGTGCTCGGCGTCGAGAAGGCCGTGGTGTCGATGCTCGCCGGCGACGTGTTCGACGCGCGCCCGGTGGTCTGGCGGCTGCGCGTGTTCCGCGCCATCTACGCGCTCACCGCGCTCGGCATGTGGCGCGACGCGCTGCGCGGCTGGCTGTCGCGCCGGCGCCAGGCGCGTGCCGGCTTCGATGCCGAAACCCTGCAGGAATCCCAATGACGCTGCCGCTGAACGTGCAGTCCCCGGCGTTGTCGGTGACGTATTCGCATGACCCGCTCGACACCCTGCTCGCCCGACCCGACGTGCTCGCCGTCGTCGCCTTCGGCCGCGATGCGCCGCGCAACGACGACCCTCGCCTGATCCGCGTCGAGCTCGAACCGCAGGGCGATGCGCCGTTCGAGGTCTGGCGCGCGGGCGCGACGGTGGCGAGCGGTCGCGTCGACGACCTCGCCTACGCGCACGACGGCCGCCTGCTGATGGCGGCGATGGACGTGCCGGAAGTCGACGGCGACATCCGCGCCGCCGCCGCCCACGCCTATGCGGCGCTGCGCGCGCGCACCGAGTCGCTGGGTTATCCGCACCTGCTGCGCATCTGGAACTACATCGACGACATCACTCTCGGCGAGGGCGACGAGGAGCGCTACAAGCACTTCTGCATCGGCCGCGCCGAAGGCCTCGGTGAAGGCTTCTCGACCGACACGCTGCCGGCCGCGACCGCGATCGGCCGCATCCGCGCGAACGGGCGCCTGCAGGTGTACTGGCTGGCGTCGCGCCTGCCGGGCACGCCGCTGGAAAACCCGCGCCAGGTCAGCGCCTACCGCTATCCGCGCCAGTACGGCCCGCAGCCGCCGAGTTTCGCCCGCGCGATGCTGCCGCCCGGCGCGATGCCGCTGCTGCTGTCCGGCACCGCGTCGATCCGCGGCCACGAATCGCTGCACCACGACTGCGTGTCCGCGCAGCTCGACGAGACGCTCGCCAATATCGGCGCGCTGATCGACGTCGCCCGCACGCACCGCCCCGACCTGCCGGCGACGCCTGGCGCGGCGACGCCGCTCAAGGCCTACGTCCGCGAGGTGGAGGAGCTGGCGGGCGTCGACGCCGCACTGGCCGCGCGCCTGCCCGACGCGCCGCGCGTGGTGCTGCACGCCCGCGTCTGCCGCCGCGAACTGCGGCTCGAAATCGACGGCTGTCACGGCTGAGGAGAAGAACGATGGGACTGGTTTCGCTGATCTGGGGCATCGCGATGGCGCTGTGGATGCTGCTCGCGCTGATCCCGCTGCTGGGCATCATGAACTGGCTGGTAATCCCCTTCGCCGCGATCGGCGCGGTGATCGCCGCGATCGGCGTGGCCACCACGCGTCGCGAGAATCGCGGGCGCGCCAAGGCGGGGCTGCTGCTCAACGTCGCCGTGATGGTGGTCGCGGCGATCCGCCTGAGCTTGGGCGGCGGCCTGCTCTGATCCACGGGCCAGGCCCGTCGCGGCAGGCTCGCAATGCCTTTTCCGCCTTAAGGCCGACCTGCGCTCACGCGCCTTCGACGTCGGCCTGGTCAACAAACGGTCGACCGTCGCATCGAGGCGGCCCACCGTTCCCGCCATCGCGGGCGCCCATGGATATGGATCCGGGGCGTCGCCCGCGTGTCCATCGCAGGGCCGCGGCGCCGGGACACTGCCTGCCGGCCACTGCGAGCCGCCACGATGAGCCCCCGCCTGAGTGGGCCCCAAGGAGATCCCGATGTCGCTTCGTCCTTCCGTTCTCGCGCTCGCGCTGCTCCTGGCCGGCGGCGCGGCCCGCGCGCAGCAGGCCCCGCCGAGTGCGGAGCAGCTCGATGCGCGCCTGCGCGCGGTCGAGCAGCGCCTGGGGATCGCGGTCAACGAGGACGCCGTCGGCCTCGCCGCGCTCGACGCTCGCCTGAAGGCGATCGAGCGTCGCCTCGCACAGGGTGATGCGCCGGCCGCCGTCGCTGCATCGGCCCCGGCCACCGCGCAGTCGGCCGCATCCGTCTCCACGCTCAGCGTCAGCGCCGACAAGGGCGTGTCGCTGAAGTCGCCGCCCGAGCAGGGCGTGGAGCTGCGTTTCCGCGGTCTCGTGCAGGCCGATGCACGCAGCTGGCTCGGCGACGACGCGCTGCCGCAGAACGACGGCTTCCTGCTGCGTCGCGCGCAGCCCACGCTCGAAGGCAGCCTCGGCAAGCTCATCGGCTTCCGGCTGATGCCCGAGCTAGCTGGCGACAGCGCGAGCATTTCCGATGCCTACATCGACCTGAAGTTCGACCCGCGCGCGACGCTGCGCGTGGGCAAGTTCAAGGCGCCGGTCGGCCTGGAGCGCCTGCAGTCCTCGGGCGCCAATACCTTCGTCGAACTCGGGCTGTCGTCGGAACTCGCGCCCAGCCGCGACCTCGGCGTGCAGTTGCAGGGCGAGTTCGACGGCGGCGCGCTGACCTACGCCGCCGGCGTGTTCAACGGCGCGCCGGACGGGCGCGACGGCGCCTCGGCCAACAGCGACGATGCGTTCGAATACGCCGCGCGCGTCTTCTGGGAGCCGTTCCGCGGCGCGGACAACGCCGCGGCCGGGCTCGGCGTCGGTCTGGCGGCGAGCACGGGCGACGTGACCGGCGGAGGCAGCGCCGCGTTGCCGCGCTACCGCACGCCGGGCCAGGCGCAGTTCTTCGGCTATCGCGGCGCGGTACAGGCCGATGGCGCGCGCCGCCGCATCGCGCCGCAGGCCTACTGGTACCACGGGCCGGTCGGCCTGCTCGGCGAGTACGTCGAGTCGTCGCAGGACGTGCGCGTCGGCGGCACCGCGGCGCGCATCGACAACCGCGCCTGGCAGCTCGCCGCGAGCTGGGTGCTGACCGGCGAGGCCGCGTCCTATCGCGGCACGGTCAAGCCCGACCGTCCGTTCACCGGCGACGGCCTCGGTGCGTTCGAGCTCGCCGCGCGCGTCGGCGCGCTCAGCGTCGACGACCAAGCGTTCCCGCTCTTCGCCGATCCCGCGAGCGCCGCGCGGCACGTGCGTGCGTGGACGATCGGGCTGAACTGGTACCTCACCCAGAACCTCAAGCTGATGACGAACTACTCGGAAGCGGATTTCGACGGCGGCGCGCCCGCCAGCGACCGTGAAACCGAGAAGACCCTGTTCACCCGCGCGCAAGTCGCCTTCTGACCGTCGAGGCCGCACGTCGCGGCTTGCAGGGCATCACCGGTCGACGGGCCGGCAGACGCTGGAAATCGACGCCAGTAGCGCTGCCGCTCCAGGTCGGCGGCGCCGGCGAGCCGGACGCACTGCCGCGGCGCGGCGACGTGGTCCACGTGCAGCCGCGGCGCCGTCGCGTGTTCGCGTACTGACCCGCGTCCATGCCACCTCGTCGAATCGCGGCTGACCTTGGGCCCTGCCGCCCGCCGGCCCCGGTCGTGCGCAGGAGTAAACTTTGCGCATGAGCTACCCCTACGTGCGCCCGCGGCGGATGCGCCGCGACGAGTTCTCGCGCCGGCTGATGCGCGAGACGGTCCTCACCGCGAACGACCTGATCTACCCCGTCTTCGTCCATGAACTGGCCGGTCGCGCGCCGGTCGGCTCGATGCCGGGCGTGGAGCGGCTGTCGGTCGACGAGCTGCTGCGCGTGGCCGAAACGGCCGCCGAGCTGCGCATTCCCGCGCTCGCGCTGTTCCCGGTCACCGCACCCGAGGCGAAGTCGCTCGACGCGGCGGCGGCCTGGGACGACGAGGGCCTGGTGCAGCGCGCGGTGTTCGCGCTCAAGTCGCGCTTCCCCGAGCTCGGCGTGATCACCGACGTGGCGCTCGATCCATACACCTCGCACGGGCAGGACGGGCTGATCGACGAGAACGGCTACGTGCTCAACGACGAGACGGTCGACGCGCTGGTCAAGCAGGCGCTGAGCCATGCGCGCGCCGGTGCCGACATCGTGGCGCCCAGCGACATGATGGACGGCCGCATCGGCGAGATCCGCGCGGCGCTGGAGATGGACGATCACATCCACACACGCATCCTCGCCTACAGCGCGAAGTATGCGAGCGCGTTCTACGGACCGTTCCGCGATGCCGTCGGCAGCGCCGCCGCGCTCGGCAAGGCCGACAAGGCCACGTACCAGATGGATCCGGCGAATTCCGACGAGGCGTTGCGCGAGGTCTCGCTCGATCTCGCCGAAGGCGCCGACATGATCATGATCAAGCCAGGCCTGCCCTACCTGGACATCGTGCGGCGGGTAAAGGACGAATTCGGCGCACCGACGTTCGTCTACCAGGTCAGCGGCGAGTTCGCGATGCTCAAGGCCGCCGCGATCAACGGGTGGCTGGACGAGCGCAAGGTCGCACTGGAAGCGCTCACCGCGATCAAGCGCGCGGGCGCCGACGGGGTGCTGACCTACTACGCGCTCGATGCCGCGCGCTGGCTACGCGAAAGCGCGTAAGCCGCGTCGCTGCGTTGCGATCGAAGCCGCCTGCGGGCGGCTTCGTCGTTTCAGCACATCCGTGCGCGCTCAGCCGCAGCTGCCGTCGCCTTTCACCGTCGGCACCAGCACGCGGTAAACGTCGAGCCGGCCTGCCTTCGGCGAGGGCGCCGCGCCGCTGAGCAGCATCTCCACCGGGCGGTTCCAGTCCGGCATCGGCGCCAGCGTGCGCGCGTCCTCCGTATTGAAGGCGAGCGCGAGCGGCGCGGCCTCGACGTAGGCGCCGGCCCGGCAACGCGCGACCAGCAGCTGCACCGGCTTGCTCGCGAGGTCCTGCGAGCGCGCGAACACGAGGCCGTCGCCGTCGGCCAGCCACATTGCGTCGGACTCGTCGTCATCAGTGTTGATGCCCGGCACGGGCTGCACCTTGGTGAGCGCATCGCCCTGCCAGATTGCGACGTAAAGATCGTGGCGTTTCGCGCCGGGGCGGCCGTCGCTCGCGAACAGCAGTCGGCGACCGTCGCGCAAGGGCATGGGCGAGCGCTCGTCGCCGCGCGTGTTCACCGCGGTGCCGAGGTTCTGCGGCGTGCCGGCTTCACCGTCGACGAACGGCGCGCGGTAGAGATCGTTGCCGCCGACGCCGCCCGCGTGGTCGGAGGCGAAGTACAGCCAGCGGCCGTCCGCGCTGAACGCGGGATCGCTTTCGCTGGCGGTCGTGTTGAGTGCGAGCGGGCGCGCCTCCTGCCAGCGGCCGTCGATGCGCCGCGCGATCCACAGGTCGCCGCCGCCGGGCCCGCCGGCGCGGTCCGGGCTGCTCCAGATGATGCTGTTGCCGTCGGGATGCACCGTGGCGCGAAGCTCGGTGTTGCGCGTGGAGACGATGCCGACGCCTTCCATGCCCCAGGGCGCGAACGCCGTGCAGGGCATCGCGATCAGCAGCGCGAGCGGGACGAGGTGGTGTACGGTGCGCACGCGTGATTTCCGGCCGTCGAGGACCGATGCACCGTAACCGATTCGCCGTGTTCGGCCAGCCCGTCGCGCATTCGCGCTCGCCGGCGATCCATGCCGCGTTCGCCGCGCAATGCGGCATCGCGCTGGACTACGTGCGCATCGAGGCGTCGCCGGAGGATTTCGCCGTCGCCGTCGAGCGCTTCGCACGCGAAGGCGGCCGCGGCGCGAACGTGACGTTGCCGCACAAGCCTGCCGCCGCCGCGCTCTGCACGACGCGCAGCGAGCGGGCCGCGCGTGCCGATGCGGTGAACACGCTGGTGCGCGTGGACGATGCCGCCGGCGGCGCGCCGCGCTGGCATGGCGACAACACCGACGGCATCGGCCTGGTGCGCGACCTGCGCGAACGCCACGGCCTGCGCCTCGACGGCGCGCGCGTGCTGCTGATCGGCGCCGGTGGCGCGGCGGCGGGCGTGGCGCCGGCATTGCTGGACGCGGGCATCGCGGTGCTGGCGATCCGCAACCGCAGTTCCGCACGCGGCGACGCGCTGGCGGCGCGCTTGAACGACGCGCGCGTGCGGGCGCTGGCATGGGATGACGCGGACGACGCCGTGTTCGACGTCGTCATCAACAGCACGTCGGCCGCACGCAGCGATACGGCCATCGACTGGCCGTTCCTCCACGCAGGTGCCGATGGCTGGACGGCGGTCGACCTCGGCTACGGCCGGGATGCCGCGATGTTTCTCGAAACGGCGCGCGCGCGGGGCGCGGCGGCGTGCATCGACGGCCTCGGCATGCTGGTCGAGCAGGCCGCCGAGAGCTTCCGGCTCTGGCACGGCGTGATGCCGGATACCGCGCCGGTGTACGACGTGCTGCGCCGCGAGCTGCCGGCGCCGTGACCCCGCGATGAGCCGCCCGTTTCCGACGCCGCATGCGCTGGCCGATGCCGGCCTGCCCTGTCGCGCCGGCTGCGCGGCCTGCTGCATCGCGCCGTCGATCAGCTCGCCGATTCCCGGCATGCCCGGCGGCAAGCCCGCAGGCGTGGCCTGCGTGCAGCTCGACGACGCGCTGCGCTGCCGGCTGTTCGGCGATCCGCGCCGGCCCGCGGTCTGCGGCGGGCTTCGGCCCTCGGCCTCGATGTGCGGCAACGACCGCGCCGCCGCGCTCGCGCATCTTTCGATGCTGGAAGCGGCGACCGCGCCCTAGTCGTAGGCGCGCCCCGCGTGGCGCAGCCAGCCGCCGACGTGCGCGCCGCGCGGATCGCGATGCGTCCAGTGCACCACGCCGCCCTTCGCGTTCCACACGTACTCGCCGCGGAACTCGACCTCGTCGCCGATGGCGAGGCCGGCGATGCGCGGCGCGACGTCGATGTTGTGCGCGACCAGCACCGTGCCGCCGTCGTCGAGGCGCAGCACGAAGCGCTGGTGGCGGCTGCCGTCGTTGTCGTCCGGCAACAGCTTCGACACGCGCCCGCGGCCCTGCACGTCGACGTCGCGCGCCTGCTCGCGGATCGCGCGGACGAGCGCGGTGTCGACGACGGGCGCGACGACCGGCGTCGCGAGGCCCGTTTCGGCAGGCGCCGGCGCATCGCGCCGGCAGGCGGCGAACGTGGCGAGCGCGACGACGAGGACGGCGATCGGGTAGGCGGGACGGCGCATGCGTGGCTCCGTGAAGTCCCGGGCGATGATCGCGCATCGCGGCGTTGCGGTGGCGGCGTCCGCGTCCTAACGCCACATGCGCGACAATGCGCGGGCTCCACGCTCAGTGGGAGCGGCGCTCTTCACGACAGGGATCCGGCCGGACGGCCGTCGCTGCGCCTTGCCCGAGGAGAACCATGACCGCCCGATCCGACCACCTGCAGCCCACGCCCGACGACCGTTTCATCGACATCGACCCGTCCTGGCTCGATTTCGGCCCCGATGACCCGCTCGACGCGCAGCGCTGGCTCAACGCCTGCGCCGACTGCGGCGGCGCGCCCAGCCTGGCGATGAACGAGCTGCGCTGGCAGGTGCGCTGCGACTGCGGCCGCGCCGGCACGCCGGGCCAGCTCGCCGCGATCGCCGCGGTGAACTGGAACAAGTCGCCGCTGTCGCTGCATCCGGCGTTCGGCGAGCTGCCGTTCTTCGCGCTCGACGGCCTGAGCATCCCCGCCGCGCGCGCCAAGCTGATCCGCATCCGCGAATACCTCGAGGAGCAGAAGCGCCGTTGCGAGCGCCGCATCCGCGCGCGCGAGAACTTCGGCCATCGCTACTTCCAGCGCATCCGCGCTTACCTCGCGTGGGCGATCTACGCGCAGGGCCTCGTGCGCGAAGCGGAAACGCGGCTGCTCGACGAAGCCTCGCGCCGCAAGGCGGCGAACGCGCACTGAGCGCGTCGATCCGGCCTGCACGCGGGCCGCCTACAATCGCGCGATGGACTACCAGCTGGTCATCAAGTTCTGGCGCAAGTCGCTCGCCGACGAGGCGTTCCTGGCCACGGTCGAGGACGAGCTGAAGAAGGTGCTGAAAGACAGCGTCGAGCTCGAGGGTTACGACGTCAGCGCGAAGGAGATCAACCTCTTCATGCTGACCGCCGACCCGCGCACCGCGTTCCGCAAGGCGCGCGACGTGCTGGAGGGCATGGGCGTGCAGCAGGGCCTGTCGGCCGCCTACCGGCTGGTGGGCGGCGCGCAGTTCACCTCGATCTGGCCGCTGCGCGCGATGCGCAAGTTCAAGCTGCCCTGACGCGCGGCTACAGCAGCCCGTCGCGCTTCACCGCGAGGTACTTCTCGACCAGCGCGGCCGGCAGCTGCGCGCACGTGACGTCGAGCACCAGCACGCCATGGCTGCGCAGCGCGTCATGCGCCTCGGCGCGTCGTGCGAGGTACTGCGCGGTGGCGCCGGCGGTAAGCGCGCCGGGCAGGTCGGTGACCTCGGCCGCGATCGCACGGTCCAGGGCGGCCTCGCGCAGGCTGGCCACGCAGACCACGTGGCGCCGCCGCAGCAGCTGCGCCGCGGCGAGCACGTCGTCCATGTCCTCGTCGCGCAGGTTGGTGACCAGCATGACCAGCGAGCGCCGCCGCTGGCGCAGCGCAAGGTCGGTCGCGGCGGCGAGGAAATCGGTGGCGACCGGCCGCGGCTGCAGCGCGTAGGTCGCGCGCAGCAGGCGGTCGATCGCCGCCGCGCCGCGCTGCGGCGGCACCCAGGCGGCATCGCCGCCGTGCGCGAGCAGGCCGACCGCATCGCCCTGCCGCAGCGCCAGCCAGCCGACGACCAGCGACGCGTCGAGCACGTGGTCGAAATGGCTCATCGCCTCGCCCGCGCCGCCGGGCGATGGATCGCGCGCGAGCATGCGCCGGCCGGTGTCGAGCAGCAGCACGACCTGCTGGTTGCGCTCGTCCTGGTACTCGCGCGAGACCAGCCGGCGCGTGCGCGCGGTCGCCTTCCAGTCGATCTGCCGCATCGAATCGCCGACGCGGTACTCGCGCATCTGGTGGAAGTCGGTGCCTTCGCCACGACGGCGCTTGAGGTGCGCACCGACCAGGCGCGACGCCTGTTCGGCACTGAACATGGCGAACTTCGCCAGCGGCGCGAAGTTGGGATACACGCGTACCGCGCGCGGCGCGCCGGCGAGCACGTCGCGGCGCAGCAGCCGCCACGGCGAATGCAACCGCAGCTGCGTGGCGTCGAAGTCGAAATCGCCGCGCGCCTGCGGCGCCAGACGGTAGTCGACGCGCGCCTGCACGCCCGGCCGCAGGTCGAGCCGGCGCGGCAGCCCGTCGACGCGCCAGGCACCGGGCGACAGGTCGAACACGTCGAGGCGCAGGCGCGACGGCACGTCGTCGAACACCAGCGTGACCGGCGTGGACACGCTCACCGGCCAAGTGTCGGGCATCTCGCGCCGCACCGACGGCAGCTTCAGGCGCAGCAGGCGCGCGAGATCGACCAGTACCGGCGCGCCGATGGCGATGCCGGCCCACGACCAAGCGATCACGGGCAAAAGGCCCGCGACCACCGCGATGCCGATCGCCGCCCACGCCGCGAGCAGCGCGAGCAACGGCGGCGCCGGGCGCGGCCAGCGTCGCGCGGGCTCGGCGCGGGCGCGCGGGCCGGTCACTGGCGCGGCGCTTCCACGCGCGCGAGCAGCGCGCGCAGCACGACGTCGGCCGACTGGCCTTCCAGCTGCAGCTCCGGCGCCAGCGTGATGCGGTGGCGCAGCGCGGGCAGCGCGACCTCGCGCACGTCGTCGGGCGTGACGAAGTCGCGGCCGGCGAGCACCGCCTGCGCACGCGCGCAGCGCACCAGCGCGATCGAGCCGCGCGGGCCGGCGCCGAGCGCGATGCCGGCCCAGTCACGCGTGCTCGCGGCGACGCGCACGGCGTAGTCGATCACCGCGTCGTCCACGTGCAGCGCGGCGGTGGCCTGCTGCATCGCGACGATGTCGCCGGGGCCGAGCACGCGCGGCACGCGCGAGAGGTCGAAGCTGCTGGCCGCGCCGCGGCTGACGTCGGCCACCATGCGCACCTCGTCGGCGCGCTGCGGATAGCCGATCAGCACCTTGAGCAGGAAGCGGTCGAGTTGCGCCTCGGGCAGCGGATACGTGCCCTCGTGCTCCAGCGGGTTCTGCGTGGCCAGCGCCATGAACGGCGGCGGCAGCTCGAAGCTCTGGCCCTCGATGGTGACCTGGCGCTCGGCCATGGCTTCCAGCAGCGCGGCCTGCGTCTTCGCGGGCGCGCGGTTGATCTCGTCGGCCAGCAGCAGGTTGGTGAACACCGGGCCGCGGCGGATCGAGAAGGTCTCGCTCTTCGGGTCCCAGACCGCGTGGCCGCTGATGTCGCTGGGCATCAGGTCAGGCGTGAACTGCACGCGCGCGTAATCGCAGTCGACCGCCTGCGCCAGCGCGCGCACCAGCAGCGTCTTGCCGAGGCCGGGCACGCCCTCGATCAGCACGTGCCCGCCCGCCAGCAGCGCGACGAGGATCTGCTCGAGCACGTCGGGCTGGCCGATGAATGCGCCGGACACCGCCTCGCGCAGGCGCGCGGCGTTCTCGGCGAGCGCGTCGTTGCCGAGCGCGGTGGGAAGGGTGTCGGTCATAACCGGGTTCTCATGCGGACGAGGGTGGCGATGCGCGCGACGAGCGCCTTGCGGTCGCGCGGATCGGGAGGCGTGAGCGCGTCGACGACCTGCGCCTCGGGCAGGCCGGTGCGCTCGACCAGGCGCTGCACCTGCACGTGGCCCTGCAGCGCGGCGGCCTGCGGGTCGCGGCGGCGCAGGCGCGCGTGGAAGGCGTCGAGCATGGCGAGGTGCAGTGCGTCGGCCCGGCCGTAACGCCAGTGGTGCGCGCCGCTGGCGGCGACGTGCTCGAGCAGCGAGCGTCGGCCGGCGACCGGCGACGGCACCTGCGGCCCGAAGCGGCGCATCCGCGCCCACAGCCCGCCGGCCAGCGCGAGCAGCAGCGGCAGCCACACCGGCCAGCCGTGGCGCAGCAGCGTGAGCCACAGCGAGGGCATGTCGCTGACGTGCACCAGGTGCACCGCGCCGCGACGGTCGCCGCGGGCGATCAACTGGTGGGCGAACTCGGCGTTGTGCTGGTGCCGCAGCGAGCCCTCGTCGAGGAAACCGAGGCTGGAGACCACGTCGGCACTGCCACGCCCTACCGCCACGCGCGCGAACAGGTCGCCCTTACCATCGCCGATGCGCGGCTCGGCGCCGGGCGCATCGAACTGCCGGCCCATGCACAGCTCGACCGGCAGGCCGCGCGGCGCGCGGCTGCAGCGCGCGCGATCCAGCCGCGCGTGCACCCCCATCGCATCCAGCAGCGGCACGCGCACGTGGTGCTCATCGACGCCGGGCTCGAAGGTGTCGCCGACCACGTCGACCGGTGGGGCGGCCACGATCAGATGGCCACCGCCACGCAGCCAGTCGAGCAGCGGCGCCTCCACGCGCGCGGGCAGGCGCCGCAGGTCGCCGTCGTACAGCACCGTGTCGTGCGGGCCGAGCGCCATCGCCGCAGGTTCGAGGCGGCGCCAGTGCCTGACCGTGCGGCCGTCGTTTTCCAGCACCACGCCGAGATCGAACAGCGGATTGCTCGCCGCCTCGCCGGTGCGCGGGATGTCGACGCTCTCGGTCACGCGCTCGTAGGTGTGCAGCCACCAGGCCACGAGCCCGCCCGCGATCGCGAGGCCGAGCAGCACCAGCAGGGCGATGCGCCACTTCATGCGCGCCACCCGAACTGGCGCGCGGCCTCGGCGAGCGCTTCGTCGAACGCATCCTGCGCGGGCAGGCGCTCGGCATAGGCCGCGTATTGCCACAGCCGCACCACCCGCGCGAACGTGCGACGCGTCGCCTCGGGCAGCGCTTGCGACGCACGCAGGCACTGCGCCTCGGTCGCGCCCGGCGGCAGCTCGCGGCCGGTGGCCGCCACCATCGCCTCGACGGCGCCGCGGTACAGCAGCGCCAGCGCATCGCGCGCGCGGCCCTCGTCCCACAGAGCACGCACGCTGGCGACGACGTCGTCCGGCAACGGCTCGACCGCCGCGGAGGCCTGCTCCCCGACCGGCGTGGCGCGTGCGACGGGCGGCATCGCGAGGCCGCGCAGCCACGGCAGCCAGTGCTTCGCGGTGAGCACGAGGGCCAGAAGCACGCCACCGGCGAGCAGCCACAACGCCGCGCGGCCGAGCGTGCCGATCAGCGCGCCGATGTGGTCGAGCCACGCCGGCAGCGGCATTGATCCGCGGTCCTCGCGCGGCTTCTTCGGTTTCCATTGCGACACCGTGCGCTGCGGATGCAGGCGCGGGTCGGCATAGGCGCGGTCGACGGCGTCATGGAACGCGCCCGGTTCGACATAGGCCTCGCCGAAAGCCTCGCGCAACGTACGCTCGGTGCGCGTGGGCAGCGGGCAGCCGGGCGCGCGCTTCGCTTCCGGCGTCGCCGCGATCGACGGCAGCGGCGCCATGAACACCGCGCCGAGCAGCAACGCGGCGCCGCCCGCGGCGAGCAGGCGCGCACGCAGGCGACGGAACGCGAGCTCGATGTCCCAGCCTTCAATCTCGGTGCGGCGGTTGAGGTAGAGCCCGAAGCCCGCACCGACATAGAACGGCTCCAGCACGCTGGTCGCCGTCCAGGCCAACGCGTTCTCGATCACCAGCAACCAGGCCGGCGAGTCCTGCAGGTGCTGCCAGAGCAGCATGAACGAGGTGCGCAGGTATTCGCTGGGCACGAACAGGAACGCGAGCAGCGCCAAGCCGAAGGCGAGCGCCATCTCGAAGTGGAGGAAGGTGAGCGTGGCCAGCGAGGCGACGCCGTAGGCCGGCCCGGCAAGCACGCGCCGACGCGCGCCCGCCTGCCGCGGATCGCCGCCCTCGAGCACGTCGACGGGCAGCAGCAGCGAACGCGCGGGGCCGAGGCGTCGCCAGGTGAGATAGCCGAGCATCGCGCGCCCGCCGCCGCGGAACGCGTCGCGCAGGGTGCTGCGCGTGTCCGGTACCTCGCCGAACACCGCGCGCGACAGCACGAACAGCGGCACCCGGTCGAACACCGGCTTAAGCCACCACATCGCGATCGCCGCGAGCGTGGGCACGCCGATCCAGAACGCCAGCGCATTGGCGACGGCGAACAGCGGCAGCGTGACCGCCAGCCACGGCGTCCAGATCGCACGCGCATGCCGGCGCACCAGCGCGGTGCCCAACTCCACCGCCTCCCACGACGAGCGCGGCCGCAGCACCACGGTGATCGCATCGACCCTCATGTGTCGCCGTCCGCATCGCCCGGCAGGCGCCCGCGCCCGCCGCGCCAGAGCCACGCGCCGACCAGCAGCCACAGCAGCGCCGCCACCGAATACTTCACCGATGCCGGCATCCAGCCGATCGACGACCAGAACGCCTCGATGAAGGCCGCGATCACCAGCATCAGGAAGACACCGGCGCAGAGCAGCGCGCCGCGGCGGCCGCCTTCGACGAGCGCGTCGATGCGCCGCTGCCGGCCCGGCGCGAGCAGCCGCAGCCCGATCTGCAGGCCCGCGCCGCCGGCGATCACGATGGCGGTGAGCTCGAACGAGGCATGCCCGCAGACGAAGCGCCAGAACGGGTCGCCATGCCCCACCGCGTGCAGGTGGCCGGCGACGCCGCCCATGATCAGCCCGTTCATCACCAGCACGAAGATCGAGCCGACCGCGGCGAGCGCGCCGGAGGCGAACGTGCGGAACGCGATCGAGACGTTGTTGAAGATGTAGAAGCCGAACATCGCGACATCGGTGCCGCCGTCGCGGCCGAGCTTGCGCACGGGGTCGGTCGGGTCGTACATCGACTCGAATTCGGTGAGCTGCACCGGCGAGAACAGCGCCGAGGACAACTCGGGCCGCAGCTGGATGGCGACGTACACCAGCACCATCGGCAGGTAGAGCATCGCCGCGGCGGCGAGCATGCAGCGGGCCTCCTCGCGCACCAGCCGCGGGAAGCCGCCGACGAGGAAGGCCGCGAGGCGGCGCCAGTGCGGAGGCGGCGTGCGGTAGAGCACGGCGTGGCCGCGCTGCATCAGGCCCTGCAGGCGCGCGGTGAGCTGCGGGCTGTAGCCGCGGCGCAGCGCGAGCGCGAGCTGCTGGGTCAGGCGCCGGTAGCGCGCGGGAATCTCGCTGTCGTCGAGCGCGCCGTCCGCGCGCGTGCGACGTGCGCGACGCGGGCTGGCGCCGCGCGTGTCGAGCCAGTGCTCGAAGGCGCTCCATTCGGCCTGGTGGCGCGCGACGAAGGCTTCCTGCTTCATGCGCGGCGTCCCAGCAGCCAGGCGGCGATCGCATAGAGCTTCTCCGCCGCCTGCGCGCCGCGGGCCTCCACCAGCGGCGCGGCGATGTCGGCGATCTCGTCGCGACGCGCGGGCGTGAGCTGCGGCGCGCGCTCGGCGAAGGCGACGATCGCCGCCTGTTCGGCCTGCGGCAACGGCTCACGCGGCGGCTGCGGTGCGATGTCGGGCACCGCCAGCGCGTCCTGTTCGGGCAGCAGGTGCACCACCAGCGTGCCCGCGATCATGTCGCCCAGACGGCGCCCGGCCGGATCGGCGAGGCAGGCGACGAGGCCGAACGCGTAGCCGAACGGCAGCATGTCGACCACGCGCAGCAGGTTGCGGGTGAACGACGCGCGCCAGCCCACCGGCGAGCCGTCGGCCGCGATCACGCGCAACCCCAGCGCGCGCTTGCCGGGCGAGCGGCCGTCGAACAGCACCTCGAAGGCGACGGGATAGAACCAGTACACGAGGAACATCAGCACAGCCATCGAGCCCGTGCCCGCGCGGCCGAGCAGGCCGAACACGATCGAGGCGACGAACACGACGGCCAGCCGCAGCGCGAAGTCGATCAGCCAGGCCAGCGCGCGCGGCACCGGCCCGGCGACGGGCAGGTGCAGGGCGACGCCTTCGGGCGTCACCACGTCCAGATGCGTATCGAGCAGCATGCGGCGTCGCGGCGTCAGCGGATGCGCGACGCGCTACCCACGGATGGCCTCGCGCGGCCGTGCGCGTCCTGCTGCGTCATGGACTGGTCCCTCGGATTTCCCCGTCGCGACTCTACCGGTCGCGGCGGCGCTCAGCCACCGCCGAGATAGCTATCCTTGAGGCGCACATAGTGCTGCGCCGAGTAGTACAGGCCTTCGATCTCGGCGTCGCGGAGCATGCGCACCTTCCTGCCCGGATTGCCGAGCCACAGCTCACCTTCGCCGACCACCTTGCCCGGCGGCACTACCGTGCCGGCGCCGACGAAGCCGTGCTTTCGCACCACCGCGCCGTCGAGCACGATCGCGCCCATGCCGATCAGGACCGCGTCCTCGATCACGCAGGCGTGGATCACCGCCTTGTGGCCGATGGTGACGTCGTCGCCGATGCGCGTGGCGAAGCCGCCGAGCTTGGCGTGCGGGCCGTCGTGGCTGACGTGGATCACCGTGCCGTCCTGCACGTTGGTGCGCGCGCCGATGCGGATGAAGTTGACGTCGCCGCGGATCACCGTGCCGGGCCACACGGACGTGTCGTCGCCGAGCACGACGTCGCCGATGACGGTGGCCGCCTCGTCGACGTAGGCACGCGCGCCGAGGACGGGGAAATGCTCGAGGTAGGGTCGGATCGCCATGCGCGGATTGTAGGCTGTGGCGTCCGCCGGCCGGCCCGAACGCATGAACACGCTGAATCCCGAACTCGTCGCCACGCATGCGCGCCTGCAGGCCGCCTGGCGCGCGCGCAAGCCCGACCTCGCGCAGCGCGTGGCCGACCTGCGCCGCCTGCGCGGGGCCTTCCACGCGCGGCAATCGACGATGGACGCGGCGATCCGCGCCGACTTCGGCCATCGCTCCGCGCACGAGAACCTCATAGCCGAGACGCTGATCGTGCTGGCCGAGATCGACCACTGCCTCGCGCACCTGCGGCGCTGGTCGCGCGCACGCAGCGCGAAGGTCGGCTGGCGCCTGTGGCCGGCGCGCGCGCGAGTGCGGCCGATGCCGGTGGGCGTGGTCGGCGTGATCGCGCCCTGGAACTATCCGGTCAACCTTGCATTGGTGCCGCTGGTGAGTGCGATCGCCGCCGGCAACCACGTCTACCTGAAACCGTCGGAGCACACGCCGCGCACCAGCGAATGGCTGCGCGAGTTGCTTGCCGACGTGTTCCCGGGCGATCGCGTCGCCGTCGCCATCGGCGGCGCCGACGTCGGCGCCGACTTCGCCGCGCTGCCGTTCGACCATCTGCTTTTCACCGGCTCCACCGCGGTGGGCCGCAAGGTCATGGCCGCGGCCGCGCCGAACCTCACGCCGGTGACGCTGGAACTCGGCGGCAAGGCACCGGCGATCGTCTGCCCGGATTTCGAAGTCGAAACCGCCGCCGCGCGCATCGCCACCGGCAAGTGGTTCAACGCCGGGCAGACCTGTATCGGCGTGGACTACGCGCTGGTCGATGCGACACGCCGCGATGCGTTCGTCGAGGCGATCCTCGCGCAGCTTCGCGCGCGTTACGGCGACCTCGCTGCCTCGCCCGACTACACCCGCATCATCAACGGCGCGCAGTACGCGCGACTCTCCGGTTACGTCGAGGAAGCACGCGCGGCCGGCGCGACGGTGATCGCGCCGTTCGGCGACGGCGACGCGGCCACCCGCCTGCTGCCGCCGGTGCTGGTCGTCGACCCGCCGTCGTCATTGCGACTGATGCGCGAGGAGATCTTCGGCCCGATCCTGCCGGTTCTGTCGTACGCCACGCTGGACGACGCCGTCGCGCGCATCGCGTCGCTGGAGCGCCCGTTGGCGATGTACCCCTTCAGCCACGCGCGCGCGAACGTCGAGACACTGGTCGACGGCACGCTCGCCGGCGGCGTCACCGTCAACGACACGCTGCTGCATTTCGGCGCGCAGGGCCTGCCGTTCGGCGGCATCGGCCCCAGCGGCATGGGCGCGATCCACGGGCAGGCCGGCTTCGACACCTTCAGCAAGCTGCTGCCGGTGTTCCAGCAGCGGCGCCTCGCCGTCACCGACCTGCTGCGGCCGCCCTATTCGCGGCTGGACCGCGTGATCCGCTGGCTGGCGCGCTGATCAGGCGAACGCGCGGAACGCCTCGATGGTGCGCGCGACGCCATCGTCGTCCACGTCGAGGTGCATGACCAGGCGGATCGTCGGCAGGTAGCCGGTCGAGATCACGATGCCGTGCGCGGCCAGGTGCGCCTTCAAGGCGGCCTGGCGCTCGACGGGCGTGTCGACGAACACCATGTTGGTATGCGCCTGCGCGGGCAGGCCCAGCGCGGCGAGTTCGCGCGCCAGCGTGTCGGCGCGGCGGTGGTCATCGGCCAGGCGCGCGACGTGGTGGTCGAGCGCGTGCAACGCGCCCGCGGCGAGGATGCCGGCCTGGCGCATGCCGCCGCCGCAGACCTTGCGCCAGCGCTTCGCCGATTCGATCAACACGCGCGAGCCGGCGAGCACCGAACCCACCGGCGCGCCGAGGCCCTTCGACAGGCAGACCGACACGCTGTCGAAATGCCGCGCGATGTCGCCGGCCGGCACGCCGAGCGCGACGGCGGCGTTGTACAGGCGCGCGCCGTCGAGGTGCAGCGCGAGGCCGTGGTGGTCGCAGAACTCGCGCGCATCGCGCAGGTAACCCATCGGCAGAACGCGGCCGTGCCAGGTGTTCTCCAGCGCGAGCAGGCGCGTGCGCGCGAAGTGCGGGTCGACCGGCTTGATCGCGCGCTCGACCACCTCCAGCGGCAGGCTGCCGTCGGCGGCCTGCGGAATCGGCTGCGGCTGGATCGAGCCGAGCACCGCCGCGCCGCCGCCCTCGAACTTGTAGGTATGCGCGTCCATGCCGACGATGTATTCGTCGCCGCGCGCGCAATGCGCCATCAGGCCGATGAGGTTGGCCTGCGTGCCGCTGGGCGTGAACAGCGCGGCCTCGAAGCCGAGGTCGGCGGCCACGCGTTCTTGGAGCGCGATCACCGTCGGATCCTCGCCGTAGACGTCGTCGCCGACCTCCGCGCGCAGCATCGCCTCGCGCATCGCGGCCGTGGGACGGGTGACGGTGTCGCTGCGCAGGTCGATGGGCATCATGGCCGGGCGATCGGGTTCGGGCCCGCGATCATGCCAGCCGGGCTGGCGGCTGCGGCTAGACTTCCGTCATGAAGATCGCCAGCTGGAACGTCAATTCCCTGAACGTGCGGCTCCCGCACCTCGAGCAGTGGCTCGCGGCCGCGCGCCCCGACGTGGTCGCGCTGCAGGAAACCAAGCTCGAGGATGCGAAGTTCCCGGACGCCGCGCTCGCGGCGGCGGGCTACCGCAGCGTGTTCTCCGGGCAGAAGACCTACAACGGCGTGGCGATCCTCTCGCGCATGGACGGCCCCGGCGGCGGCGCGATCGAGGACGTGCAGGTCGGCATTCCCGACTTCGAGGACGAGCAGAAGCGCGTGCTCGCCGCGACGGTGAACGGCGTGCGTGTCGTCGATGTCTACGTGGTCAACGGGCAGTCGGTGGGCAGCGACAAGTACGCCTACAAGCTGCGCTGGCTCGATGCGCTGCATGCCTGGCTGTCGGGCGAGATCGCGCGGCATCCGAAGCTGGTGCTGCTCGGCGACTTCAACATCGCGCCCGACGAACGCGACGTGCACGATCCCGTGTACTGGAACGAGGAACGCATCCTCACCTCGCGCGCCGAACGCGATGCACTCGATCGCCTGCGCGCGCTCGGCCTGCACGACGCGTTCCGCGCGCTCAATCCCGACGATCGCAGCTTCAGCTGGTGGGACTACCGCCAGTTCGCGTTCCGCCGCAACCTCGGCCTGCGCATCGACCTGACGCTGGTGTCGGACGCGCTGAAGAGCGGGTGCGTCGCCGCCGGCATCGACAAGGAGCCGCGCAAGTGGGAGCGGCCGAGCGACCATGCGCCGGCTTGGGTCGAGATCGGCGATCACGAGTGATTCGCACGAAGCCGCATAACGAAAAAGGCCCGGAAATCCGGGCCTTTTTCGTCGAAACCGTGTCGCCTGTTAACGCACGCGGCCGCGACGGAACAGGTTGACGATGGCGAGCAGGACGACGGCGCCCAGCAGCGACATCAGCAGGCCCGACAGCGAGAAGTCGCCGTTGTTGATGCTGCCCGCATCACCCAGCAGCATGCCGCCCAGCCAGCCGCCGAGGAACGCGCCGACGATGCCGACGACGATGTTCATGAGCGCGCCCTGCTGGGCGTCGGTCCGCATGATCATGCTGGCGACCCAACCGATGATGCCGCCGACGATCAGCCAAATGATGAAGCTCATGGGGTTTCTCCTTTCCAGTCAGAGGGTGAATTCGGCACCCCTGCGATGGGGGCGAGCTCAGTCTGGGAAGGCGGCTGTGACGGGCGCGTATTAAATCCGCCGCGTTTTCAGGCGTTTGCCGACGCGCGGCGTCGGCATTGCGTGAAAGTGGCCGTGCGTTCAGCCCTGCAGCAGCTCGATGACGGTGGCACGCGGGAGCTTGCCTGTTTCGTTGCGCGGCAATGATGCGACGCAACGGAGACGGCGCGGCAGGAACACCGGATCCATCTGCGTGCGCAGCACGCGCAGGATCGCATCGGCATCGAGCGTGGGCGCGACCGCGAGTGCGGCGATGCGCGCGACGCCGTGCGCATCCGCATCGAGCTGCACGACGACGCCGTCGACAACGCCCGGCACCGCGAGCAGTCGCCGCGTGAGGTCGCCGAGCGAAGCGCGCTTGCCGGCGATCTCGAGAAGATCGGCATTGCGACCGCAGAGGCGGAAGCGCGCATCGGGCAGCAGCTCGACGATGTCGGCGAGCGCGACCGGCGCGGCGAGATGCGGCGCGTCGACCAGCGTGCCGTCGGGCTGCGGATGCAGTCGCACGCCCGGCAACAGCGTCCATGCATCGTCCTGCGCGGTGCGGCGGCGCGCGAAGATGCAGGTCTCGGTCGAGCCGAACATCTCGCGCACCTCGCAGCCGAACGCAGCCTCCGCGGCCCGCGCAAGTTCGGCGGGCAGCGGTGCCGTGGCCGAGACGATGCCCGCGAGCGGCGGCATGCGGAACGACGAATCGTCGACGCTCGCCTGCACCAGCGCGCGCAGGTGCACCGGCGTGCTGACCAGCAGCGCGGGGCGTGGGCATTCAGCGAGCGCACGCGCGACGTCCTGCGGGAAGAACGGGCGGCCGCCGTGCACGGCGAGATCGCCCAGCAGCGGCAGCAGCACCGACATCTCCATGCCGTACATGTGCTGCGGCGGCACCGTCGCCACCAGCGGCGTGGTGATGCCAGGCGCGAGCAGGTCGTCGAGCGCGGCGAGGTTCTGCGCGGTGCTGGCGACGAAGCTCGCGAGCGTCTTGAGGTTGGGCTTGGGCTGGCCGGTGCTGCCGGACGTGAAGCCGATCACCAGCGCGGCGTCTGCATCGATCTCCAGCGGCGGGCCGTCGAGCGCGGGCAGCGTGTCGGGCAGGCGGTGGTAGCCGGGCGGCGCGGGATCGAGCATGCCGTCGCCGATGCAGATCGAATCGGGGTGCTCGACCCGCACGGCGTCGACCACCGCCGGCGCGCGCGAGGACGGCAGCAGCGTCACCTGCCCGCGCAGGGCGGCGGCGGCGAGCGCGACGATGAAGCGGTAGCGATCCTCGCAAAGGTTCACCGCGTACGCGGCCGGCGGCAAGGTGCCGGCGACGGCGCGCACGTGCGACTCGAAGGTCTCGCGGGTGACCGGGCGGCCGTGGTCGTAGGCGACCACGCGCGTGGACGGGCCGGTCACCAGCGCCTGCAGGCGCGCGCCCCCGTCGAGTTCTGTTCCGACCACCGCCGACATGCTGGTTCCGACCTGCGTTCCCCGGCGGCTTACTTTACGCTGCGGGCCCCGCCCGGTCAGCCGCGATGCCCGCTTCCGCCCGCCCCCGCCGCTTCGGCCCGGTGCTCGTCGCCGACCTCGCGTTGCCGCCGAAGGCGGCGGCCGAGCCGGCCGCGCGCGCCTGGCTGGGCGCCGAACTCGGCGTGGACCCGGCGGCGCTGGCGATCGGCCGCGGCCCGCACGGCCGCCCCGCGCTGCAGCTCGGCGACTGGGACTGCAACTGGAGCCACAGCGGCGACCGGCTGGCGATCGCGCTGGGCGAGGGCGTGCGCGTGGGCATCGATATCGAGCGCCCGCGGGCCCGCCCGCGCGTGCTCGAACTCGCCGACCGCTACTTCGCCCCGGGCGAGACCGCCGGCCTTGCCGCCCTCCCCGAGGACCGGCGCGCCGATGCCTTCCTGCGCCTGTGGTGCGCCAAGGAGTCCGTGCTGAAGGCGCATGGGCGCGGACTGGCCTTCGGCCTGCACCGGCTGTGCTTCGACGGCTTCGAAGATCCGGCGGCCGCGCCACGCCTTGTCGCCATGGACGCCGCGCTCGGCGCACCGGGCGACTGGACCCTGCGGCGCCTGCCGCTGGACGGGTTCGTCGGCATGCTGGCCTGGCACCCGGCCGGGCCGCGCTTTTCCGACTAGGCGCGGCCGACCGTCACCAGGTGGCGCTCGGCGGTCAGGCCCGGCACCCGCAGCGGCCGGCTGTCGCGCAGCACCCAGCCGGCCGGCAGCTGCGCCAGCTCGTCGGCGGGATGGACGCCCTTCATCGCCAGCAGCACGCCGTCCCCGGCGAGCAGATGCCCGCCCAATTCGAGGATCAGCGGGATCGTCGCCAGCGCGCGCGCGGTGATCGCGGCGTAGGCGCCTGGCTCGTCCAGCGCCTCGATGCGCGACTCGGCCACGCGCGCGCCGTCCAGCCCCAGCTCACGGATCGCCTGGCGCATGAAGCGCGCCTTCTTGCCCGCGCTCTCGACCAGCGTGACGCGCAGGCCCGGCTTGACGATCGCCAGCGGGATGCCGGGCAGGCCGGCGCCGGTGCCGAGGTCGGCCAACGCGCCGTTCGAGGCGACCAGCGGGTCGACGAAGGCGTGCATGGCCAGCGAGTCCAGCAGGTGCTTGGTCACCATCTCGCGCGGGTCGCGGATGGCGGTGAGGTTGTAGGTCGCGTTCCAGCGCACCAGCAGCGCCAGGTAGGCGAGCAGGCGCGGGGCATGCGCGGTGTCGAGGCCGAGGTCGGTCAGGCCCGACTCGAGCATCGGACGAAGGTCGGAGGGCAGGTCGGCAGGCATCGCGACAGTATGACCGGCGCCCGCCCGCGCGCTCCGCGCCTCATGGTGCGGCGCGCGGGCGGGTATCCTAGGCGGTCCGGAGCGGACCCGACCGACCGCCGCGCAGGCGGCCCGGTTCCGTTCCGCGTCCACCGCAGCCAGCCAGGGGAACGAGCCGAATGGCCCGCATCATCGCGATCGACCACGGCCGTGAACCTCGCCGCCGGGCTCGCCCGCGCGCCGCAGAAGGTGCTGCTGGTCGACCTCGATCCGCAGGGCAACGCGACGATGGGCTCGGGCGTGGACAAGCGCGCGATCGAGGCGTCGATCACCGAGGTGCTGCTCGGCGAGTCCGACGCGAAATCCGCCATCGTGCGCACCGCCGAGGACTTCGACCTGCTGCCCGGCAACATCGACCTCACCGCCGCCGAGATCCAGCTGATGGATCGCGGCGAGCGCGAGCAGCAGCTCAAGGCCGCGCTGGAACCGCTGCGCGCCGACTACGACTTCATCCTCATCGACTGCCCGCCGGCGCTGTCGCTGCTCACGCTCAACGCGCTGACCGCCGCGGACTCGGTGATCGTGCCGATGCAGTGCGAGTACTACGCGCTCGAAGGCATTTCGGCGCTGGTCGAAACGATCGAGGCCATTCGCGCGCGCCTGAATCCGAAGCTCGAGATCGAGGGCGTGCTGCGCACCATGTTCGACGTGCGCAACAACCTCGCCAACGCGGTGTCGGCCGAGCTCATCAACCATTTCGGCGACAAGGTCTTCCGCACCATCGTGCCGCGCAACGTGCGCCTCGCGGAGGCGCCGAGCCACGGCCAGTCGATCGTCGGCTACGACCGCGCCAGCCGCGGCGGCGTGGCATACCTCGGCCTCGCCGGCGAAGTGGTGCGCCGTGCGCGCGAGCGCGACGTCGCGGCGAAGAAGGCGCAGGAGGCTGCGGCATGAGCACGGCGAAGAAGCGCGGCCTCGGCCGCGGGCTGGAAGCGCTGCTCGGCCCGAAGGCCGCGGCGGAGGCGCCGCAGATCGTCGAGGCGCAGCCGGGCGACACGCTGCGCCAGCTCCCCGTCGACGCGCTGGTCGCCGGCAAGTACCAGCCGCGCCGCCACTGGGACGAAGCCAAGCTCGCCGAGCTGTCGGAATCGATCAAGGCGCAGGGCGTGATCCAGCCGATCGTGGTGCGCGAGATCCGCGACCACGGCGGCAAGACCTACGAGATCATCGCCGGCGAACGCCGCTGGCGCGCGTCCAAGCTCGCGGGCCTCGCCGAGATCCCGGTGGTGGTGCGCGAGGTCGACGACCGCACCGTGGTCGCGATGGCGCTGATCGAGAACATCCAGCGCGAGGACCTCAACCCGCTGGAAGAGGCGCAGGCGCTGCAGCGCCTGATCGACGAGTTCGACCTCACCCATGCGCAGGCCGCGGAAGCCGTGGGCCGTTCGCGCGCCGCGGTGTCGAACCTGCTGCGTCTGCTGGAATTGCCGCCCGAGATCCGCGTGCTGGTGGAAACCCGCGCGATCGAGATGGGCCATGCGCGCGCATTGCTGCCGCTGCAGCCGCAGGCCGCCGTCGCGCTCGCGCGGCAGGCCGCGGAAAACGGCTGGTCGGTGCGCGAGGTCGAGCACCGCGTGCAGCAGCTGATGGCGGGGCAAGTGCCAGGCGGCGCGAAGCCGCGCGCGGCCAAGGCGCGTCCGCAGGCCGACATCGTCGCGCTCGAGCGCGAGCTCGCGGAGACGCTGGGCACCAAGGTCAACGTGCTCAACGGCCGCGGCAACAAGGGCCGGCTGGTCATCCACTACAGCGACCTCGAATCGCTGGACGGCGTGCTCGAGCGCCTGCGGGGCCCGCGCGCGGGCTGACCGCGGTCGAACCCGGTCGAGGCTGCAGGCGCGCGGCGTACCGCAGCGTCGCCCTGCGGCGACGGCGGCCGCGGAACTATCGGCGACAATGCCGCTCCAACGGGCCCACGAGCCCCGTCGCACGGACGCGGCCACCCATCGAGATCCCCATGACGCCCGCTTTTCCGCTCTCCGTCGTCGTTCCGGTCTACAACGAGGCGGGCAACGTCGCGCCGCTGGTACGCGAGATCGTGCAGGCCCTGCGTGGCGTCACCGAGTTCGAGATCGTCTACGTCGACGACTGCTCGAAGGACGACACCGTCGCCGCGCTGCAGGCACTGAAGGCCGAGGCGCCCGAGCTGCGCATCGTGCGGCACCTGAGCAACAGCGGGCAGAGCACGGCGACGCGCAACGGCGTCAAGGCCGCGCGCGGCGCGTGGATCGCCACGCTCGATGGCGACGGCCAGAACGATCCGACCGACATTCCCAAGCTGCTCGCCATGCGCGACGAGTCGCCGGCCGACGTGAAACTGTTCGCCGGCTGGCGCGTGCAGCGAAAGGACACCGGCAGCAAGCGCTGGGCGTCGAAGATCGCCAACGCGATCCGCTCGCGGATGCTGCGCGATTCCACGCCCGACACCGGCTGCGGCATCAAGCTGTTCGAGCGCGAGGCCTTCCTCGACCTGCCCTACTTCGACCACATGCACCGCTACCTGCCCGCGCTGATGCAGCGCGCCGGCTGGAAGACGGTGAGCGTGCCGGTGAACCACCGCCCGCGCGGCGCCGGCGTGTCGAAGTACAACAACTTGAACCGCGCGCTGGTCGGCATCCGCGACCTGCGCGGCGTGGCCTGGCTGATCACCCGCTCGCGCCTCACGCGGACCGAGGAGGTCTGACCGTGGTGGGCGACTTCATGAACAGCCCGATCCCGTGGCTCGCGTGGACGGGGCTGCATGCCTCGCCGTGGAAACTGATCGGCCTGGTCGGCGCGGCCATGTTCGGCGGGCGCTGGCTGGTGCAGTTCACCGCCAGCCGCCGTGCCGGCAAGCCGGTGATCCCTCGCCTGTTCTGGTACATGAGCGTGGTCGGCAGCCTGATGACGCTGAGCTACTTCGTGTTCTCGCAGAAGCGCGACTCGGTGGGCGTGATCCAGAACCTGTTCCCGGCGTTCACCGCCGTCTACAGCCTGTGGCTGGACATCCGCCATCGCGGCTGGCGGCGCGACCGCGCCCCGCACTGAGCACTGCGCCGCCCGGCTGAACGGGCCCGCCGCGGCGCGGCACGCGTAAGTGCTTGCCCGCAAAGGGATCTGCGGCCATAATGCGCGGCTCGCTGCGTCCGCCGTCTTCCATCGGCGCGGACGTCCACCGGAAAGCGCGTTTTCCGGCACCTGCGAATCGCCCGCCGCGCTTCCTGCGTGCGTGGGCACCCCGCCCGCATCGCGCGACGCCCACAAGGCGCGTCGGGGCCGCCGCCTCCCTGGCCAAGGGAAGCCCAATACCTCTCGAGGTGCGTATGTCCAAGGTATGCCAGGTCACCGGCAAGCGTACGGTGACGGGTAACAACGTCTCCCACGCCAACAACAAGACCCGCCGCCGTTTCCAGCCGAACCTCCACGAGCGCCGCTTCTGGGTCGCTTCGGAGAATCGCTGGGTCAAGCTGCGTATTTCCGCCAATGCCCTGCGCACCATCGACAAGAACGGCATCGACGCCGTGCTCGCCGATCTTCGCGCCCGCGGCGAAAAGATCTGAGGAGTAGACGACGATGGCTTCCAAGCGCGACAAGATCCGCCTGATCTCCTCGGCCGGCACCGGTCACTTCTACACGACCGACAAGAACAAGAAGAACACGCCCGGCAAGATGGAAATCAAGAAGTACGATCCGGTGGTGCGCAAGCACGTGCCGTACAAGGAAGGCAAGATCAAGTAAGCCCTGGCTTGCGATCGCTTTCCTGCGAAAAACCCGCCTTCCGGCGGGTTTTTTGTTGCGCGGCCGATGCGTGTCGCGGTCAGTGCATGCGCGGGCCGCGACGGCGCTCCACGTAATCGGGCAGTACCTTGTCGGCGGCGGTGAGCGGCGTGACGCTCAGGCGCAGGCCTGCCGCGCCGAGCGCGCTCTTGACCTCGTGGAAGGTCGCCCATTCGGGCATGTCGCGAAGCGCGCTCTCGACCAGCGTCAGGTCCCCGGTCTCCCGGCAGGTGCGGAAGTACTCGGTGAGGTCGGCGGTGGAACGCAGGTAGTCCGCTATGCGTCGGTTCTCATCCATGCGGAGGTCGTCGCGGCTCGGGCGTGGGCCCCACGCTACCGCCCGCGTGTCGCGACCATGTCGACGTGCAGCGACGGCTCAGTATTCGCGCAGCATCGCCTCGGCATTGCGGCGGTCGAGCGCGGGCTCGGCCTGACCGGCGCCGGGTACCGGCGGCGGCGTGTACAGCGCCACCCGGTTGCGGCCGGCCAGCTTGGAGCGGTACATCGCCGCGTCGGCATGGGCGATCAGCGCCTCGTAGTCGTAGTCCGAGGCGCCCCGGGTGGCGACCACCCCGACGCTCGCCGTCACCGGCAGCCCGCAGCCGGTGGACCCTGCGTCGATCGAGGCGATCGCGCGGCGGCAGGCCTCGGCCGTGCGCATGGCCGCATCGGCATCGCAGTCGACCAGCGTCAGCGCGAACTCCTCGCCGCCGAGTCGTCCGAACAGATCCTGCTCGCGGCAATGCAGACGCCCGACGCGCGCGACCTCGCGCAGCACCCAGTCGCCGGCGGCATGGCCGCACTGGTCGTTGATCTGCTTGAAGTGGTCGAGGTCGAGCAGCAGCACGCTGACCGGGCGCCGTCGCTCGGCGCAGGCCGCGAGCACGGCTTCGGATCGCTCGCGGAAATGGCGACGGTTGGCCAGCCCGGTCAGCCCGTCGGTCTCGGCGAGACGGCGCAGCGAGCCGTGCATGCGGCGCGCGCGCCAGCCCCAGTAGCCGAACGAGGCCACCAGCACCAGCAGCAGCGCGATGGCCAGGCTGAAGTTCCACTTGGTGCGGCGGTCGACCTCCTGCTGCAGGCTCAGCAGGCGGTTCTTGCTGGTCAGCAGCGCGATCGACTGGTTCTTCTGCTTGATCTCATGGCGGCTGAGCTGGAACGCGTATTCGCGCGCCTTGATGTCGTCCAGCCGCGCCTTGTCGGCCTCGGCGTAGAGGCGGTAGTGGCGGAAGGCCTCGGCGGTGTCGCCGCGCTGCATCGCCGCCAGGTAGAGCACGCGGTGCGCGACGACGGTCGCCAACGAGGTCGGGTCCTGGCCGGGCGCGGTGACGATGGCGCGCGCCTGGGCCTGGGCCTTGGCGACGTCGCCCTCGTCGAGATGGAACTGCGCGAGAAGCTGGCGCACTTCGCCGATCAGGCGGGTGTAGCCCGTGTCGAGCGTCTCCGGCAGGTTCTTCTCCAGCAGCGCGATCGCCTGCTTGCGACGCCCGTGCGCCGCCCAATACTCGGCCAGCGTGGCGCGAATGGCGTTGACCGCCATCGGCTGCCGTTGCGCGGCGCAGTCGGCGATCGCCTCCTGGATGTCGCGCCCCTCGTCCAGCGTGCGTCCCAGTCCGTTGAGCGCACGCGCGCGGATCTGCCGTGCGCCGCAGCGGTTGTGCGGGTCAGGATGGTCGGCGAGCACGCGCTCGGCTTCATTGAGCGCGAGCTCGTAATGGCCGAATTCGTTGTAGAGCGTGCCGGCGACCGTGCCGCTGAGGTTGCGGATCGCCGGATCTTCGATGCGGTCGCGCATCGACAGCGCACGATCGAGGTAACGCAGGCCGACGAGGTAGTCGCGCTTGAGCGCGGCGATGTTGCTGACCAGCAACGCGGCGCGGTAGCGCAGTACCGGCTCGGGTGCCTGCTCGACGAGCGCCATCGCATCGGCCGAGGCGCCCTGGTAATCGCCCGCGAACGCGCGCCGGTAGTCCTGCAGCAGGCGAAGGTGGCGAAGCTCGGACTCGTCGGCCCGGTCGCGGTCGCGGGCGAGGCCATCGACCAGTGCCACGAAGCGCGCCGAATCCCCGCTGCGCACCGCATCGGCCTCACGCAGGCGATCGGCGAAGGACGTCGCGCACGCCATCGCGGGGAGCAGGAACAGGCCTGCCCCCAGCAGCAACGACCGCAGGGAATGGATTGCCATGCCGCGACTCCGCGCTCGGCTCGGAGACTGAATCCGAGCTGAGCATAACGCTTTACGCGCCCGGAGCGTCCTCGCTGCCCGGCTCGTCCTCGTCCGGCTGCTCGGCCGGCTCGGGCGATTCCTCGTCCGGCGACATGATCAGGCAGGCCATCACCGGCCGGCCGCTGAGCGCGGCGACGAGCCCGGCGGTGTCGCGGCCGAGCAGGGCGGCGCGCAGTTCGGGCTCGAGGCCGTCGACGGCGGCGACGAAGGCGTCGTCACCGTAAGGCGTGCAGGCGAGCTGTTCGAGCAGGAGCGGCAGGCTGGACATGGAGGAACTCCTCGTTTCAGGCAGGTACGGCGTCGGAATCGGCGTCGAGGCGCGCGAACAGCGCGCGCATCGCGGGATCGGGCACGGGCGGCCGCGCGGGCGGCACCACCAGCGTGGACTGCATGGACAACTCGGCGCCCGCCAGGCGCGAGAGCGGCAGGCGTTCCATGCGCGGCGTGGCGATCGGCAACGTGGCGGCCTCGTAGACCACCACCTCATGCTCCGGTGGGTAGTCGGCGAGCAGGCGGTCGACCAGCAACTGGCGATGCGCGCGCGTGGACGCATAACGGCGGCAGGCCGCGTCGCCGACCACGCCGACCTGCCACAGCACCAGGTGCGCGGTCGGGTCGATGCGGCGCTGGTAGAGCAGGAACTGGGTGGCCTCGTAGTGCTGGCAGCCCCAGCGGCCGGGATCGATGCCGAGGTCGGCGTAGAGGCAGGCCTCGGCCGAGACGCCGGGCTCCATCACCGCAGCGAGGCCTTCGGCACGGGCCTGCGCGATGGCGTCGTGCGGCACCTGTGCGAACACGCCGGGGTGGCCGTAGAACGCGGCGCAGACGCGACGGCCGGCGCGCACCTCGGCCAGCATCGCCTCGATCATCTCGCGGTAGGTCTGCCGGCGCGGCTTGCCCTCCGCGTAGTAGGGCTGGAGGCTGCGTGCGTCGGCGCGGATGGACTGCACCCAGAGCTCGACGACCGCGTCCGACGCGGCCACGAAGACGACGTCGGCCTGTTCCAGGTAGGCGCGGGCGCGCGGGGCCAGATGGCCGCCCAGCAGCATTCCCAGCCCGACGCAGGCCAGATGGCCCGGTCGCGCGCTCTCGATGTCCACGCAGTCGCTCCCCAACGACGACCGGCCCACCCTACCCCGCCGCGGGCGGCATGCCAACCGGCTGCAGCCAGTCGCCGCGGTCCAGCGCCCACTGCGCGGTGCCGGGCCGGTCGGGCGTCACGTCGACGAAACCGTGCGCGCGCAACAGGCGGCGCGACATGCGCTCGTTGGCGCCGGCGCGGCAGATGCCGACCAGCCGATCGATGCCGAGGCCGTCGAACGCATGCGCGACCAGCGCGTCGATCACCTCGTGCGAGTAGCGTGCGTTCCAGGCCGCGGGCAGCAGCATCAGGCCGAGTTCGGTGTCGCGTTCGCGACGGATCATCGCGCCGATGCCCAACGCACGGCCGGTATCGCGTTCGAGCACCGCCCAGGTGCGCAGGGCGGGCTCGGGATCGTCGAGCGCGGACAACGCCGCGGCGAACGCGCGCCGTGCCTCGTCGGGCGCGAGCGGCGCGGCGATGCGCGACATCACCCGCGGGTCGGCGTACAGCGCGGTGTACAGCGCCTCGTGCCGCGCCTGCAGCGGCGGCATCGACAGGTGAGGCGTCGACAGCGTGGCCAGCGTCATCGCGATGGATGCCGCACGGCCGCGGCGCCGCTGCACATCAATGCATCACGACCAGGCGCGCGCATCGGCGACCAGCGTCTCCACCACCGCGGGCTCGGCCAGCGTCGAGGTGTCGCCGAGCTGGTCGGCCGCGCCCTCGGCGATCTTGCGCAGGATGCGGCGCATGATCTTGCCCGAGCGCGTCTTCGGCAGGCCCGGCGCCCACTGGATGCGGTCGGGCGTCGCGATCGCGCCGATCGCGCTGCGCACGCACTGCACGAGTTCGGCGCGCAAAGCATCCGTCGGCTCGACGCCCGCCTTCAGCGTCACGTAGGCATGCAGGCCCTGGCCCTTGATGTCGTGCGGATAGCCGACCACCGCGGCCTCGGCCACATCGCGGTGCGCGACCAGCGCGCTCTCGACTTCCGCGGTGCCGATTCGGTGGCCGCTGATGTTGAGCACGTCGTCGACGCGGCCGGTGATCCAGTAGTCGCCATCGGCATCGCGTCGCGCGCCGTCGCCGGTGAAGTACATGCCTGGATACGTCGAGAAGTACGTTTCGATGAAGCGCGCATGGTCGCCATAGACGGTGCGCATCTGGCCCGGCCAGGAATCGAGCAGCACGAGGTTGCCCTCGCCTTCGCCCTCGACGGCGCGGCCCTCGGCATCGACCAGCGCGGCGCGGATGCCCGGCAGCGGCTTCGTCGCCGAACCGGGCTTGAGCGGGCCGGCGCCGGGCAGCGGCGAGATCAGGATGCCGCCGGTCTCGGTCTGCCACCACGTATCGACGATCGGGCAGCGCGAGTCGCCGACGACCTCGTAGTACCAGCGCCAGGCTTCCGGATTGATCGGTTCGCCGACGCTGCCCAGCACGCGCAGCGACGCGCGCGAGGCGCGCTTGACCGGCGCCTCGCCCTCGCGCATCAGCGCGCGGATCGCCGTGGGGGCGGTGTAGAAGATCGTCACGCGATGGCGGTCGACGACGTTCCAGAAGCGCGAGACGTCGGGGTAGTTCGGCACGCCCTCGAACACCACCTGCGTCGCGCCGTTGGCCAGCGGGCCGTAGACGACGTAGCTGTGACCGGTGATCCAGCCGACGTCGGCGGTGCACCAGTAGACGTCGTCCTCGCGCAGGTCGAACACCTGTTCGTGCGTCCACGCCGCCCATGCGAGATAGCCGCCGGTGGTGTGCAGCACGCCCTTGGGCTTTCCGGTGCTGCCCGAGGTGTAGAGGATGAACAGCGGGTCCTCGGCGTTCATGCGCTCGGGCTCGCAGACGTCCGGCTGGCCGTCGACCACCGCGTGCATCCAGCGGTCGCGCGGCATCTGCATGTCGATGCCGGCGCCGGTATGGCGCACCACCAGCACGGTCTCCACCGAATTCGTGCCCGCCAGCTTCAGTGCGGCATCGACGTTCGCCTTGAGCGGCACGCGCCGGCCGCCGCGGCAGCCCTCGTCGGCGGTGATGACCAGCTTGCTGCGGCAGTCGGCGATGCGGTCGGCGATCGACTGCGGCGCGAAGCCGCCGAACACCACCGAGTGCACCGCGCCGATGCGCGCGCAGGCCAGCATCGCGACCACCGCGTCGGCAGTCATCGGCAGATAGATCGTGACGCGGTCGCCGCGGCGCACGCCGAGGTTGCGCAGCGCGTTGCCGAGCCGGCAGACGCGCGCATGCAGCTCGCGGTAGCTGATGCGCTGCGCCTCGCCGGCCGGATCGTCCGGCTCGACGATCAGCGCGGTGCGGTCGCCGCGCGCGTCGAGGTGGCGATCGAGGCAGCTGACGCTGGCGTTGAGCTCGCCGTCCGCATACCAGCGGATGCGGAAGTCGTCGCGGTCGAAGCTGACGTCGCGGATCTCGGTTGGCGCGCGCATCCACTCGAGCCGGCCGGCGAGCTCGCGCCAGACGCCGTCGGGATCGCGCGCCGCGCGCTCGCGCAGGCGGGCGGCGCCGTCGGCATCGAGGCGGGCACGGGCGGCGAAGGCGGGATCGACCGGGACGGTCTCGGGCGTCGACATGGTGGGCTCCGGCGAGGGACGCCCCAGTGTGCCGCAGCGCCGCCGGGCCTCACAGCGCGGCGCGTCGCACCGTACGCCACGCGCGCGCCAGTTCGAGCGCGGAAGGCAACACCCCGAACACGGCCGACGTGAGCAGCACCGTGATGATGGTCGCCCGCGCGAACGGCGGCTCGCGCCAGCGCACCGACCAGTCGGCCGGACCGGCCTGCAGCAGCGGCACCAACGCGTCGCGATGCAGCAGCGCGATCAGCGCGAGGCCGAACCACGGCACCGCATCGAGCGCCACGTGGATCTTCTGCTCGGTCGGGCCAATGCGCCGCACGCTGTCGGCGAAGCGCGAATCGCGCCAGGACGTCCAGCCATGCAGCGCGACCAGCGCGGTGGAGAGCAGGAACACCGGCGCGGTGACCTCGAGGAACAGCACTGCGAGCACCGGCACGCCCATCTGCAGGCACATCAGCAGGTGCATGGCCGACTCGCGCGTGCCGGCGCGGCACTCGATGCGATCGCGCCAGTGCACCAGCACGTCGGCCACGCCCGCGGCCAGCCACAGCGGGTAGATCACCGCGCCGAGCAGCGTCCACAACAGCGAAGCGGGAAGTACGTCGTCCATCGACGCGCAGCATCCGACGCGGCCGGTGATCGGCGGGTGCGGGTCACAGGCCGAAAGGATAGGTCTCCGGCACGCCGCCGCTGTGCGGGCCATCCAGCGCCTCGACGGCGCGCGTGGTCTCGAACCAGACGTAGGCATCGAACTGCCGCGCCAGCGAGACCTCGGCGTAATGGCTCCAACGCTCGGTGTCGGGCCGGTAGATCACGCCGATGAAGCGCTCCAGCCGCTCGGCGAGCAGCTCGGCGCGCAGCTCGGGGTCGGCATCGCGCAGGTGCAGCACGCCACGCGGCTCGCCGGCGTCGAGGAACTGCCGCTCGACGCTGCCCGCCATCGACGGCCTCACGTCCATCACCCGCATCGGGGCATCCCAGTCGTTCGCGGCGGCGACGGTGCCGCTGTGCGTGCCGAAGCCGATCAGCGCCGCCTCGTCGCCGAAATGCTCGCGGCAGAGCTGGCCGAGGTTGAGCTCGCCGCGCTCGCTGCCCATCTCGGTGTGGCGGGCATCGCCGATGTGCGAGTTGTGCGCCCAGACCACCGCGCGCGACGCGCCACCTTCGTTTCGCAGCAGCTGCAGCAGCGTCTCGAACATGTGCGAGTCGCGCACGTTCCAGGATTCGGTGGCACCGCGGTACATCGCGCGGTAGTAGTTCTCGGCGTTGGCCACCAGCCGCGCGTTCTGCTCGGCCTCGAAACCGTCTGCGCCGTCGCGGCGCGCGAATTCGACGCGACGGTCGAGCATCTCGCGCAGCATCGCCAGCACGCTCTCCTCGCAGCGCACGTGCTCGTGCGTGAGCGCGGCCAGGCCGTAGTGCGCGGGGTCCTTCATCCACGGCATCAGGCAGCCGTAGCGCTGGCGTGCGATCGCCGCGGTATCGGGGTCGACGTCGTCGAGGTAGTCGATCACCGCGCGGACCGAGGTGTTGAGGCTGTAGAGGTCGAGCCCGTGGAAGCCGGCGCGATCGTCCGCCGCGCGAGCCGCGTTGAACTGCCGCAGCCAGCGGAACAGCGCCGCCGCCTCGGCGTTGCGCCACATCCAGGTGGGGAAGCGGGTGAACGGGGGTGGTGCGTCGGCATTGGGCTCGCGGTGGCGCACGTGGCGGTCGATCACCGCCGCATCCGGCCAGTCGGCCTCCACCGCGACGATGCGGAAGCCGTGGCGTTCCACCAGCCGCTTCGTGATCGCCGCGCGCGCCCGATAGAACTCGGACGTGCCGTGGCTGGCTTCCCCCAGCAGCACCACGCGACAGTCGGCATAGCGGTCGAAGGCCTCGGCGAAGGCGGAATCGTCGATGTCCGGCAACGGCTCGATGGCGTCGCGGATGCGCGCCGGCAGGCCGTCGTGGCTGCGTGCATCGCCGCGCAGCGCGCCGCGCGACGGGGAAATGCCGCTTTCTCGTTGCATGGCCTCGCACTCCGGAAGGCATCGACGCTAGCGCCGCGCGGGTCTGCGGAGCATCAAGCAGCGGCCGTCGCAACGCTGCGTGCGCGCGGACACCACGCCCGGCTCCGGCGCGCGGCCTAGCATCGCGTTTTCCCCATGCACGGAGCCGGACATGATCGACCTGTACTACTGGGCCACGCCCAACGGCTACAAGCCGCGGCTGCTGCTCGAGGAGGTGGGCCTCGAGTACCGAATCATCCCCGTCGACATCCGCGCGGGCGAGCAGTTCAGGCCAGAGTTCCTCGCCATAGCGCCGAACAACCGCATCCCCGCGATCGTCGACCATGCACCTGCCGACGGCGGCGACCCGCTTTCGCTGTTCGAGTCCGGCGCGATCCTGCTCTACCTCGCCGACAAGACCGGCCGCTTCATCCCCGCCGACGTGCGCGGCCGCGCGGAGGTCCTGCAGTGGCTGTTCTGGCAGATGGGCGGCCTCGGCCCGATGGCCGGCCAGAACGGCCACTTCAACGTGTACGCACCGGAGAAGGTGCCCTACGCGATCGACCGCTACACCCGCGAGACCGCCCGCCTCTACGGCGTGCTCGACAAGCGCCTGGCCGATCGCGAGTACGTGGCCGGCAGCGAGTACACGATCGCCGACATGGCCATCTACCCGTGGATCGTCCCGCACGAGGCGCACAAGCAGAACCTCGACGACACGCCCCACCTCAAGCGCTGGTTCGCGCAGATCGGCGAGCGCGAGGCGACCAGGAAGGTCTACGCCGATGCGAGCGCCGCCTACGCCAAGCCCATGACCGACGAGGAACGCCGCGTGCTGTTCGGGACGCCGGCGAAGTAGTCGCGGCGGCGTCGCGACACCTATCGCCGCATCGCACTGCGACTGCGACTGCGACTGCGACTGCGACTGCAGGCAAAGCTCTCATGTCTTCGCGCAGCGACGGGCGCGCGGCACGTAACACGCAACACGCGAGCCGTCGGCAATCGTAAGACCCGAAGGGCGGCGGCCATGGATGGCCGCCGTTCGCACCCGAGCCAGGATGGCGAGTGTGCGAATCCCTGCGTCGCATCCGATCGCGAGCTGTAGATCTGATCGGGGAGGGTGCTTTCTTTGGTTACTTTCTTTGCACCAGCAAAGAAAGTGACTCGGGCGCGTCAGCGCGCGAAACGCCGTTGCCTTTCGACCTCGCAGCAATCAAGCACCAAGCCGCGGCACAATTCGCTCAGAGTTCGAACGCGCTCGTAAACACCCGCCGCGCCCCATCCAGCGGATCCTCGAACTCCACCGCCTTCGCTACCAGCTTCAACGGCCCATCCGAACAGGCTCCGCCATACAACCGATCCCCCACGATCGGCGACCCCAATCCCGCCATATGCACCCGCAGCTGGTGCTTCCGCCCCGTCACCGGCTCCAGCGCATACCGCCAAACGCCATCGCCCCGCTCGATCACATCGACCACGCTGATGGCATTCGCGACACCCTCCATCTCCCGCATCGCGGGAAACGGCTCGCCGCGCACCAGCCGGCTCTCGCGGATCACCGGAAAAGCGACCCCCGGCAACGGCCCTGCCAGCGCCTCGTAGCGCTTGCGGATGCGCCGCTCGCGAAACAGCGCCGCATACGCATCGCGCGAACGCGCACGCAGCGAGAACAGCACCAGCCCCGCCGTATCGCGATCGATCCGGTGCAGCGGCGCGATGTCGTCGATGCCGAGCCGGCGCACCAGCCGCGCCAGCAACGTATCGCGCACGAAGCCGCCCGCCGGTATCACGGCGAGTCCGTGCGGCTTGTCGACGACGGCGATGTCGTCGTCCACGTGCAGCAGCGTTTCCAAGCCGGCGCAAGACGGCTCGTCGATCACCTCGCGGTAGTAGAAGACCTCGCCGCCGGTATGCAGACGTGCCTGCGCGTCGAGTGCGTGCCCGTTGCCGCCCAGCACGCGTCCGCGCGAGAAGCGCGAAGCCCACGTGGCGCGATCGACGCTCGGAAAGCGCGCGCAGAGCGCGTCGAGATAGGTGGCCCCGTCGCCCGGCCGCAGCTGCACGCGGCTCGCGCCGACGCCATCGAGGGCCGGCGGGCGGAACGCGGCCACTCAGCGCTGCGGCGGGGCCGCGAGTTCGCGACGGTCGAGATAGCCGTCGCGGTCGCGATCCTGCCGGGCGAACGTGGCCGCCAGCGCGGCGCGATGCTCGGCCAGCGAGATCGGCTTGCCGCGGCCACCGGGCAGCTCGGCGGCGGACACGACGCCGTCGCGGTCGACGTCCATGCGCTCGAAGGCATAGCCCATCCATGCCTGGAACTCGGGCAGCGAGACGCGGCCGTCGCCGTCGGTATCCATGCGCGCGAGATAGTCGCCGCTGGAGGTGACCGGCCCGGCCGCGAGCGCCGCGCCCGCAAACGACGGGGCCGCGCAGATCAGCGCGGCCCCGAGGTGGCGGATCGCCCGGCGCATGTCAGTGCGCCGGCGCCAGCGCATAACCCTTCATGCGGGCCGAGAACTGCTGCAGCGAGGCGATGCCGCTGGCCTCGGCCTCCTGGCACCAAGCGTGCAGGCGGGCCAGCGTGGCCTTGGCATCGCTGGAGCGCTCGTCCAGCACCTGCGCCAGGCGCGCGCGGTACTCGGCGACGGTGGCGAGCTTCGGACGTTCGGCGAGGAACGCGGCGAGACGCGCCTTCTTGTCCTCGTCGAGCCAGCGGCCGCCATCGGCCAGGCCCTTGCGCAGCTTGGACGGCAGCAGCTGGCTGGCCTTGGCGTTCATCGCCGCCGCTTCCTCGCGCAGCGCTGGCAGCGTGACCGTGCGGTAGTAGTCGGTCATGGCCTGGAAGCGGATCGCGAGCAGCGCCTTCAGCGTCTCGCCGTCGGGCATGGCGATGTTCGGGCGCACGTCGAGGGTGGGCGCCACGCGCAGCACCTTGGCGAGGCGCAGCGCCTCGAGCGCCTTGATCGCCGCCCAGCCGATGTCGAACTCCCAACGACGCAGCGCGAACTTTGCGCTGGACGGGAAGGCGTGGTGGTTGTTGTGCAGCTCCTCGCCGCCGATCCACACGCCCCACGGGGTGAGGTTGGTCGCGGTGTCGGTGGTCTCGAAGTTGCGGTAGCCCCACCAGTGGCCGAGGCCGTTGACGACGCCCGCGGCCCAGAACGGGATCCACGCCATCTGGATCGCCCACACGGCGACGCCCTTGAAGCCGAACAGCGCGAAGCTCAGGAACAGCAGGATGGTCGGCCCCATCGTGGCGTACGGCGTGTAGAGCTTTCGCTCGATCCAGTCGTCCGGGCAGCCCTTGCCGTACTTCTCGATGTCCTCGCGCTCGGCGCGAGCGGCGCGGTAGAGCTCGACGCCGCGCCAGAACACGGTGCTGATGCCCTTGAACTGCGGGCTGTGCGGGTCGTCCTCGGTCTCGCACTTGGCGTGGTGCTTGCGATGGATCGCCGCCCATTCGCGCGTGATCATCGAGGTGGTCAGCCAGCACCAGAAGCGGAAGAAGTGCGCCAGCACCGGGTGGAAGTCCACCGCGCGGTGCGCCTGCGAGCGGTGCAGGTAGAGGGTGACGGTGAAGATGGTGATCTGCGTCGCCACCAGCAGGTAGACGAGCATCGATCCCCAGCCGAGCTGCAGCAGGCCGCCGGCGAGGAAATCGGTGAGCGAAGCGGACATCGAGTACTCCGGGTGAAAGCGGCGCGCACGCCGAGCCGCACGCGCGGCACCGGCATCATGCCATCGGCTATCGCGCATCTGGGCGCGCGGAAGCATCGACGGGTGCGCGGTTCATGCACGGGCCGGGCTCGCCATCGCGTGAAGGCGGCCGCCGCTTGTCCGGAAACGCGACTGCCACCACGTTCCGTGCACTGACCAACGGCCGACCCGATGCCCGAACTGCCTGAAGTCGAAACCACCCGCCGCGGCCTCGCGCCGCATGTCGAGGGCCGCCGCGTGACCGGTGTGGTGCTGCGTCGGCCCGACCTGCGCTGGCCGATCCCGCCGCAGGTGTCGAACGCGCTGCCCGGCCAGCGCATCGACGCGGTGCGCCGTCGCGCCAAATACCTGCTGCTCGACACCGCCGTCGGAAGTGCGCTGCTGCACCTGGGCATGTCGGGCAGCCTGCGCGTGCTGCCGGCCGACACGCCGCTGCGCGCGCACGACCATGTCGACCTCGCGCTCGATACCGGCCGCGTCCTGCGCTTCAACGACCCGCGCCGCTTCGGCTGCCTGCTGTGGCAGCCGGTCGGCGAGACGCACGAGCTGCTGGCGGGCCTCGGCCCCGAGCCGCTGTCGGACGCCTTCGATGGCGACTACCTCTACCGCCTCTCGCGCGGCCGCCGCGCGCCGGTGAAGACCTTCCTGATGGACCAGGCGGTGGTGGTCGGCGTCGGCAACATCTACGCGGCCGAGGCGCTGTTCATGGCCGGCATCGCGCCGCTGCGCGAGGCCGGCAAGGTTTCGCGCGAGCGCTACCGCCGGCTGGCCGAGGCGGTGAAGGCCATCCTCGGCTATGCCATCACCCGCGGAGGCACCACGCTGCGCGACTTCATCAGCCCCGATGGCGCACCCGGCTACTTCGAGCAGGAGTTGTCGGTTTACGGGCGCGACGGCGAACCCTGCCGTGCCTGCGGCCGCGCATTGCGGCTGTCCACCATCGGCCAGCGGGCGAGCGTGTGGTGCCCGGCCTGCCAGCGCTGACCGCCGGTCCAACGGCGGGTCCGACCATGCCCTCCGGCCCAAGCCCGGTGCAGCCTGCAGGGGTATAGTCGCACCGTGAGGACGGGACGCCGATGAGCGACAGCGCGGACATCACCAACTGGCTGGACGCCGCGCGCGACGGTAACCGCGAGGCGCTCGACCGCGTGCTCGGCACGCTGTACGAGGAACTGCACGCGATGGCCCGGCGCCAGCTGGCCGGCCAGCAGGAGCAGACGCTCGACGCCACCGCGCTCGTGCACGAGGCCTACCTCAAGCTGATCGGCAGCCACGGCGCGCAGTTCGGCGACCGCGCGCACTTCTTCGCCTATGCCGCCACCGCGATGCGCAGCGTCGTGGTCGACCACGTGCGCCAGCGGCTGGCGCAGAAGCGCGGCGGCGGGCTGGAGCGCGTGACGTCGATCCCCGAGGACGGCGAGGGCGCGATCCGGCTGGACGAGGACCTGCTCGCGCTCGACGGCGCGCTGGACAAGCTCGCCGCGGTCGACCCGCGCCTGGCGCAGGTGGTCGAACTGCGCTACTTCGGCGGCCTGTCGGAGCTGGAGATCGCCGCCCTGCAGGAGCGTTCGGAGCGCTCGATCCGCCGCGACTGGCAGAAGGCGCGCCTGTTCCTGCTCGCGAGCCTCGAAGGCGACGAGCAGGCCGCCTGATCGCCATGCGCGGTCGGTGACCATGGACGCCGAACGCTGGCTGCGGCTGTCGCCGCACCTCGACGAACTGCTCGACCTCGACCCGCCCGCGCGCGACGAACGCCTGCACGCGATCGCCGGCGACGACGCCGAGCTCGCCGCCGAACTCGCGCGCATGCTCGCGCTCGAGGACGGTCGCGACGACTTCCTCGCCGAGCCCATCGTCGTGCCCAAGGCGCTGCTGCGCGAAGGCAGCGAGGTCGGCCCGTACCGGCTGGAAACGCTGCTGGGCGAGGGCGGCATGGGGCAGGTCTGGCGCGCGTCACGCGCCGACGGGCTGTACCAGCGCCGCGTCGCGCTCAAGCTGCTGCGGCCGGGCCTGACCGACGAGAACCTGCGCCTGCGCTTCGCGCGCGAGCGGCAGATCCTCGCGCGCCTCGCGCATCCGCACATCGCCGGCCTGCTCGACGCCGGCGTCAGCCCCGAGGGCCTGCCGTATCTCGCGCTCGAGTACGTCGAGGGCGAGCCCATCACCCGCTACTGGCAGCGCCTGGACGTGCCGCTGGACGCCCGGCTGCGCATGTTCCGGCAGGTCTGCGCGGCAGTGAGCCATGCGCACGCCAACCTCGTGGTGCACTGCGACCTCAAGCCGTCGAACATCCTGGTCACGCAGGACGGGCAGGTGCGACTGCTCGACTTCGGCATCGCGAAACTGCTCGACGGCGCCGCGCCGCGCATGGACCACACCCGTACCGGCGCGCGCGCGTTCACCCTGCACTACGCGGCGCCCGAGCAGATCCGCGGCGCGCCGGTCACCACCATGACCGACGTGTACTCGCTCGGCGTGGTGCTCTACGAGCTGCTGACCGGCAGCAAGCCCTACCGCCTCAAGCGTCAGAGCGACGCGGAATGGGAAGAGGCCATCCTCAGCCACGACCCGATGCGGCCCTCGCAGCGCCTGCTGCGCGACGCCGAGGCGCTGACGGGCCTGGAGCGCCAGCAGTTGCGCCGCCGCGCGCGCCGGCTGATGGGCGACCTCGACAACATCGTGATGCGCGCGCTGTGCAAGCAGCCCGAGCAGCGCTATCCGTCGGTCGAAGCGCTAGCCGAGGACCTCGCACGCCACCTCGCCGGGCGGCCGGTGCTGGCGCGGCCGCAGGGCCTGCTGTACCTGGCGCGCAAGTACCTGCGCCGTCACCGCTGGGCGCTGGCCGGCACCGCGGCCGCGCTGGTCTTCATCGCCGTCGCGGTGGGCGTGACCTGGCAGCAGAGCCGCGAGGCGGTGGACGAGGCACGCCGCGCGCAGGCCATGCGCGACTTCATCGCCAGCGTCTTCGAGAAGGCCGCCGAGACGCGAGACGCGCGCGCGGTCGACCTGCGCGCGCTGCTCGATGCCGCCGTCGAACGCGGCGACCGCGAACTCGCGCGCGAGCCGGTCGCGCAGGCCGAGCTGCTGGGTCTGGTCGCGCGGCTGCGCATGGGCCTGGGCGACTACTCGCAGGCGCTCGCGGTGCTCGAACGCCAGCGCCGGCTGCTCGACGCGCAGGACACCGTGCCGGACGGCCTGCAACTCGAGGCCGGCGCGCTGCGGGGCGACGTGCTGCGACGCACCGGCGACGCGCGCGGCTGCGTCGCCGGCATGCGCCCGCTGCTGCCGCTGGCCGAGCGCCGGCAGGCGGCGTTGCCGACGCCCGCCGCCGAGTTCCTGTCGCAGCTGGGCCGCTGCGAACGCGCGCTCGGCGAGCTGCGCGAGGCGCGGGCGCTGTTCGCCCGCGCGCTGGTGCTGCGCCAGTCGGTCAACGCGCCGGGCGCGGCGGTGGCGGAGATCGAGAGCCGACTCGACCTCGCCTCGCTGCAGGTCGACCAGGGTGAATCGGACGCGGCGCTCGGCACCTATCGCGCGGCGCGCGCGCGGCTCGATGCCGAGGTCGGCCCGCGCCATCCGCTGCAGGTCGACATCGGCCGCCAGATCGCCACCGTCGAGCGCCGGCTCGGCCACCCCGGCCGCGCCGAGCGCGCCTTGCTGGATACGCTCGCCGTCGCCCAGGACGTGCACGGCGCGCAGCATCCGGTGACCCTCGCGGTGCGCCGCGAACTTGCCGAGGTCCTGATCGAGCAGTCGCGCTATCGCGATGCAGCGCTGCCGCTGCGCATGCGCCACGCGCAGCTGGTCGCGCGCCTGCCGGCGTCGAGCCTGGTGCTGCGCGACAGCAACCTCGCGCTGGCGCGGGTGGAATGGGAACTCGGGCGTCGCGCCGCGGCCCTGTCGGCGCTGGATGCCGCGCTGGCGATCGACCGACAGCGCGGCGATACCGACGCCATCGCCGCCGCCTTCGCGCTGCAGGCGCAGGTGCTGCAGGAGGACGGCCTCCACGAGGACGCGCGCACGCTGCTCACGCAGGCGCGGCAGCTGCGTGTCGACCGGCATGGCGCGGCGGATGCATCGGTGGCCGACGTCGACCGCCTGCTCGGCGAGCTCGATGCCGAACGCAGCGACCCGCGCGCACTGCCCGAGCTCACCCGCGCGCTGCATTTCCTGCGCCTCGGCTACGGCCCGACGGACATGCGCACGCGGCTGGCGCAGCTGTCGCTCGCACGGGCGCAGGCCGCCCGCGGCGATACCGTCGCGCTGCGCGTCCTCGATGTCATCGCCGCCTCGGGTCGCGGCTCGACACGGCCCGAACCGATCGCCTGGCGTGCAGCCGCCTATGCCGACGCGATCCGCTGCCAGGGCGCGCCACGTTCGCGGGCCGCGCGGCATCTGTCGCAACTGGTCGAGGCGGTGGGCGGTGCGCAGCCCGACGGCAGCGTGGTGCTGCGCGAGCTGGAACGGCTGGACCAGCAGTGCCGGCGCGCCGGCCTGCGCATGGCGATGCGCGAGTAGGCGCGAAAAACCGTTCTGCCGCGACGGCGCGGCTCAGCCCTCGCGGCGCTCCAGCGGCAGCGGCACCTGCATTGGCTCGATGGTGCCCTCGCCGCGCATCACCGTCTTGAACTGCGCGCGCGAGACCGACACGTAGCGCTCGTTGCCGCCGATCTCCACCTGAGGCCCGTCCTGCACCGCGCGGCCGTGTTCGTCGACGCGCACGGTCATCGTCGCCTTCTTGCCGGTGTGGCAGATCGTCTTGATCTCGTCGATCTCGTCGGCCCAAGCCAGCAGGTACTGCGAACCTTCGAACAGCTCGCCGCGGAAATCGGTGCGCAGGCCGTAGCACAGCACCGGAATGCGCAGCCGGTCGACGACCTCGGTGAGCTGCCAGACCTGCGCCTTGGTCAGGAACTGCGATTCGTCGACCAGCACGCAGTGCAGCGGCCCGTGCGCGGCGATGTCGCGCTGGACACAGCCTTCCAGGTCGTCGCTGCGCGAGAACGCCTGCGCCTGCGCCGACAGTCCGATGCGCGAGGACACCACGCCGCGCCCGGCGCGATCGTCGAGCGCGGGCGTGAGCACGTAGGTGCGCATGCCGCGCTCGGCGTAGTTATGCGCCGACTGCAACAGCGTGGTGGTCTTCCCGGCGTTCATCGCCGAGTAGTAGAAGTACAGCTTCGCCATGCGCGCAGTTTAACGACTGCGCACGCGGCTCAGCGCGGCTCCGACTCCGGTGCGGCCGGCTCGTCGGTCTTCGTCGCCGACGGCGCGGCCTGCGTGGCGCGCACGTCCTCGAGGTCGCCCGCTTCCACCTTGCCGCCCGGGTTCCTCCACATCGCGTCCTGCAGCTTCCAGTACTTCTCCGGATCCCAGTAGCTGACGCTACGCAGTTGCGTGGCGTCGACGGACTGGTCGCCGAACGCGCTCGGAATGGTGATGCGCGCGTTTCCTGCGAAACCGGTGCGGCTACCCACGCCCTGTCGCGATTCGCGGCGCAGCTGCAGCGCGAAACGCGGCTTGGCGGCGGCATCGCCGTATTCCGCGTAGATCGCCTTGCCTTCCTCCAGCGAGCGGGCGCGCTCGGCCTCGCTCATCCGCGCCCAGTAGCGTTCGCGACGGATGACGAAATCCTTGTAGCCGCGCTCCGAGGCGAGATCCATCCACGCATAGGCCAGCGCCATGTCCCGCGTGACGCCGTGACCGCCGGCGTACATCTCCGCGATCATTCCCTGCGACGGCTTGTCGCCGAAGTACGCGGCGCGACGGAACAACGTCATCGCGCGTTCGTAGTCCTTGCGGGCGTAGGCCTCCATGCCGTACTTGCGGTACTCCAAGTCTGGATGGCCGCGAAGCATCATCTCGAACTCGAGCGAGCGCGCGTCCTTCGGTGCGTCCTTCGACGTGTCGGCGGCGAAGGCGGCGCCGGACGCCATGCCCAAGCCTAGTGCCAGGGACAAGGTGGTCGCAACGAGACGGAACAGCATGGGAGCATCCTGCATGGTTTTGAGAGGCGCGCAGGATAGGAGGCCGGCAGCGACGTCACCAGCCAACCGATGGCCTATGAAGGCGGCCGTTCAGCATCGGAATGGCGGATAACGTCGTGCCGCGCAGGGCTTCAGCGCGGTCGTTCTTCGACCGGCGGTGCGGGCTCGTCGACGCTGTCGCCGTCCGTCGCGATCAGTGCATTGGTGGCGTCCGATGCCGCGTGCTGCTCGAGTTCGCCCGCGCTGCCGTAACCGGTGCGGATGTCGCGCTGCACGAGGTCTTGATACTGCCAGTACTGTTTTGGTTCCCAGTACTGGCGGTCATAGAACTTCGTGTTATCGACAGTACTGTCGATGCCGCCCGACTGGGCGATTACCAGTGTCTGGCCATTGCCGCCGAAGCCGGTGCGGCTGCCTACAACGCTGCGCAGCGCCATACGCAGCAGGCGCTCCTGGCGCGGCTTCGCCACGGCATCGCCGAACTGCGCGTAGATCGCCTGCCCTTCGTCCAGCGCCCGCTGGCGCTCGGCCGCGTCGAGTCGGCGCCAATAGCGCTCACGCAACCGTAGGAAGCTCGCGTAGCCCCGCTCGGCCGCGAGATCCATCCAGGCGTAGGCGAGCGCGCGATCTCGCTGCACGCCGGTGCCGCTCCAGTACATCTCCGCGATCATCGCCTGCGACAGCTTGTCCGCGAAGAAGCCGGCGCGGCGGAACGCGGCGAACGCGTCGTCATGGCGGCCCTGCCGATAGGCTTCGTAGCCGATCAGCCGGTATTCCCAGTCGGGATGGTTGCTGAGGAACCCCGCACGGACCATCGATCGGTCTTCCAGCGGGTCCGGAGGCAATGGCTCTCCCGCTGCGACCGGGCCAGCAAGCGAGAGCAGCAACAGCGGCAGCACGAAGCGCTTCATCCGGGCCCCTCCATGGTAGGCCCGCCCGACTCTACGCCCGCACGTTGGCGGCGTCATCCGGGAATTTCACACCCCCGGGCAGTACGGCACAATGTTCCGCCCGCAGGTGGTTCCGATGCACGGCCTCAATCCCCAGCAGCGCGCTGCCGTCGAGCATTGCGACGGTCCTCTCCTCGTCCTCGCCGGCGCCGGTTCGGGCAAGACGCGCGTGATCGTCGAGAAGATCGCGCACCTGATCGCATCCAATCGCATGCCGGCCAAGCGCATCGCGGCGATCACGTTCACCAACAAGGCCGCGAAGGAAATGCGCGAACGCGTGGCGAAGCGCATCAGGGGCGATGCGGCCGACGGCCTGACCATCTGCACGTTCCACGCGCTGGGCCTGAAGTTCCTGCAGATCGAGCACGCGAAGGCGGGCCTGCGCCGCGGCTTCTCGATCTTCGATGCCGACGACAGCACCGCGCAGATCAAGGACCTGCTGCCCGCCGGCAGCAAGCCCGACGTCATCGACGCGGTGAAGGGCCTGATCTCGCGCGCGAAGAACGCCGGCCTCTCGCCCGAGGAAGCGATGCGCGAGGCGCGCACCCCGCGCGAGATCGAGGCGGCGACCGTCTACGACCTCTACCAGCAGCGCCTGTCGAGCTTCAACGCGGTCGACTTCGACGACCTGATCCGGCTGCCCGTGCAATTGCTTGAAGCCGACGAGGACATGTGCCTGGCCTGGCGCGAGCGCATCGGCTACCTGCTCGTCGACGAGTGCCAGGACACCAACGACGCGCAGTACCGCTTGCTCAAGGCGCTCGCGGGCCCGCGCGGCCTGTTCACCTGCGTGGGCGACGACGACCAGTCGATCTACGCCTGGCGCGGCGCCAACCCCGACAACCTGCTGCAGCTCGGCAGCGACTACCCGACGCTGCGCATCGTCAAGCTGGAGCAGAACTACCGCTGCAGCAACCGCGTGCTGCGCGCGGCGAACACGCTGATCGCCAACAACCCGCACGAGCACCTGAAGACGCTGTGGTCGGACCAGCCCGACGGCGAGCGCATCCGCATCTGGGAATGCCGCGACGCCGCGCACGAGGCGGAGAAGGTGGCGGCGGAGATCCAGTTCATCGCGGCCAGCACGTGCGCGCCGTGGAGCGATTTCTGCCTGCTGTTCCGCGGCAACTTCCAGAGCCGCGCGCTCGAAAAAGCGTTGCAACTGCAGCGCGTGCCGTACCACCTCTCCGGCGGCACGGCGTTCCTCGACCGCGGCGAGGTCAAGGACGTGCTGAGCTGGCTGCGCCTGCTCGCCAATCCCGACGACGACGCCGCGTTCCTGCGCGCGGTGCAGGCGCCCAAGCGCGAGGTCGGTGCGGGCACGCTCGCCAAGCTCGCCGAACTCGCCGCGCATGCGCACATGCCGATGGCGCGCGCGATCGAGAACGTCGGCGCGCTGAAGCAGTTGCCGCCGCGTGCCGCGAATGCCCTGGATTCCTTCGCGACGCTGGTGCGCCAGCTGCGCGCGAAGTCGGCCCACGCGACGCCCGCCGAACTCGTCGGCGAGGTCGCCGAGCGCAGCGGCCTGCTCGCGAGCGTGCGCGCGCAGTGCAAGGACGAGGCGAGCTTCCAGCGTCGCAAGGCCAACATCGACGAACTCGCCGGTTGGTTCGAGGGCGCGCGCAACGCCGGCCCGGGCGAACTCGCCGCGCAGCTCGCGCTGCTCTCGCATGCCGACAAGGGCGAGCCCGGCAACCAGGTGCGCCTCATGAGCCTGCACGCCGCGAAGGGCCTGGAATTCCGCTACGTCTTCATCGTCGGCATGGAGGACGGCACGCTGCCGCACGAGGCGAGCCTAGACGAAGGCCGTCTGGACGAGGAGCGTCGCCTGCTCTACGTCGGTATCACCCGCGCAAAGGAGCGGCTCTGGCTGTCGTACTCCAAGCGCGCCGAGCGCTGGGGCGAAGTGCTCCGGCTCAAGCCCAGCCGCTTCCTCGACGAGTTGCCCGCTACCGAAATCCAGCGCGACGGCGCCGATCCGGTGGCCGATGCCGAGAACAAGAAGGCGCGCGCGGACGCCGGGTTCGCGGCGATCCGGGCCTTACTTGACGGCTGAGGATCGGTCGATGCCCGACACCTGGGCGTCAATCACCTGCATCGGTCTCTAGACGCGAAAAAGAAAAGGCGGCCTTTCGGCCGCCTTCTCCGTGATGCATCCATGCATCCTGTGCCGTCAGAAGCGGACAGAGATCCGCGCCGAGGCGCCGTGGTCGCGCGCCTCATCACCGTGCTGGCCTGTGTAGCCCAGCTCGAGCAGCGTGCGCGGGCTCAGCCACGCACCAATGCCTGCCTCGGCCGTCCATGCGTTCTCGGCCAGAGTGGCGCCCTGTACGCTGAACGCACCGCCGCCTGCCCACACGGCCTGCGTGGCCGAGTCGAGATCGCCGGACGCGTGGCGGTAACCAACACCACCGCGCAACTGCAGCCAGCCGGGCGTCTGACCGCGGCCGGCTGGCATCACCGCGAAGCGCACGCCAGCAGTCGACAGGTTGACACGACTGTCGCCCTCGACGGTCAGCGCGGCGCTTCCGCCCGTCTCGCTGAAGCGATCGGCATCCACACGGACGTGGGCAATCTGTGCGTAGGGCTCCACCGCCCAATTCGCGCCCTCCACTCGCCAACTGCCTTCGACGAAGCCCTGCAGCGTGCGCGTGCCGTAGTCGGCGACGAGCGTCTGGTCGACGTTGCCGAACGCGACGCGACGACGCATGTCGATGTCGTGATCCGCCCAGGCCACGCCGCCCTTCAGGCCGACGCCGCCGAGGCGGCTGCCGCCGTAGACCGCCAGCTGCGTGGCACGCGTGTCGCCGCGGCTGGCGCGTGCGCCCGCGCTGAAATCGTCCTCGCTGCGGCCCAGCAGGCCACCGACGGTCCAGCCACCGGCGAACGTGTGGTCGACGCCGACCAGCACGCCGCTGCCCTGCGCGTCAATGCGCGCCGCATTGCCGTCGGCATTCACGTGGCCGCCGGTCGCGAGGCCCTGCGCCCAGATCGACGTGCCGCCTTCGGCATCCGCGCCCGGTGCCGCCTGCGGCAGGCCGCGGGCGAGTGCCGCTTCGCGCACGTGGCGGCTCGTGTCGACGAGCAGTGCACGCGTGCTCGCATGCGCTTCGCCACCCAAGGCATCGAACGCGGCCTGGGCCTGCGCCGGGAACAGCTGGGTCAGCGAGGTGAGCAGCGAGTTCGTGACCGCCATGGCGTCGGCCGCGGCGCCGACCCGGCGCTGGTTGGCGGTGCCGCCGGCGTCGGCGAGCGCCATTCCGCGCGCGACGTTCAGGCCGATGGCGTTCGCGCCGTAGGCGAGGTCGAAGCGCAGGAACGGCGAGAACGCGCTGCGGTCCAGCGCCTGGAACTGCCCGGTGACGCCGCCGGTCGCGTTGAGCAGCGTGTACTGCTGGCCGAGCAGGTAGGTACCCGACGGGCCCGACAAGCGCACGGTGCCACCCTGCAGCACGGCGTTGCCGGCCACGTCGATGCGGTCGGACGCGCCGTTGGCGCCGAGTTCCGCCTCGAAGAACGAACCCGCGCCCTGCAGGTAGGTGCCGTTGACGTGCAGCGTGCCGATGCTGTTGCCCGGCGCGACGGTGCCGTAGACCGACAGGCCGTCGAGCGTGCCGGTACCGCCGAGGCGGCCGCCTGCGTTGACGCGGGTCGTAGCGCCGGCCACGGCGCCGTTGACGGTCGCAGTGCCGCCGTTGTTCACCGTGAGCGTGCTGCCTGAAAGACGACCGCCCAGCAGAAACACGCCGCCGTCGACGGTGGTCGCCGCGGTGAGCGCGTTGTCGCTGGTGAGCTCGAGCACGCCCTGCTTCACCGTCGCGCCGGCGAAGCCGTTGTCGCCGGAAAGGCGCAGCCAGCCCATGCCCGACTTGGTCAGCCGGCCCGGACCACCGATGTCGTTGGTCCAGTCGTCCCAGGCCAGGCCCGACCACGTGTGCACGCCGCCCGCGTGCTGGTTCATCACCACGTCGGTGTCGACACGCAGCAGCCCCGGCCCTTCAATGGCCCTCTTGAGATCGATCAGGCCCCAGCCGTAGATCTCGTCCACGCCCTTGGCGCCGAGATCCATCGCCGTGGTCAGCAGGACATCACGGATCTGCGGGTTGTCGAGGTAGGGGAAGCGCTCCATCAGCAACGCGAGCGCCCCGGTGACGTGCGGGGCGGCCATCGAGGTACCGGTCATGTAACCATAGCCGTACTCGGGCTGCTGGCTGGTGATATCCAGGCCGATCACATTGCCCTTGTCGTCACGCACCACGTTGCCGTCGATGCGGCCGTCGACGATGGTCGACGCGATGTCGGTGCCCGGCGCGGTCACGCACCAGTCGCGGCTCAGGCCGCAGATGCTCGAGCTCTCGTCGATGTCGCCGCTGTCGTTGACGTTGACGACGCTCAGCCAGTACTTCTCGAGGCCTTCGACGTAGCGCGGCAGCGTGGCGTAGATGCCCGCGATGTCGCCGTAGTTGTTGCCCGCGGCGAACACCTGCAGCACGTGGCCCTCGAGCGACGGGTCGGCATAGGTCCTGAAGTACTCGTCGACGCCTGGCAGGTGGTAGAGCTCGTCCATGTCCGCCGCGGTGTTCGGTTCGGTCGAGAGCCCCCAGCTGTGGTTGATCGCGCGCACGCCCTGCGCACCCATCTGCGCATACATGTCGGCGACGGCCGAGCTGTCCGGGCCGATGGCCAGGCTCTGGCCGCCGTTCACGCCGAGCAGGCTGAAGAGGTCCTGGTAGGTATTGGAGAACAGGCGGGCAGCGCTGAGGTCGGCGCCGAAGGCCACGCCGTGGGTGCCGCGGCCATCGCGATTGGCGGCCATGGTGCCGGCGACGTGCGTGCCGTGCGTGCCGTAATGGAAGCCGGCCAGCGACTCCAGATACTCCGGCACCCAGTCGTAGAGGTAACCGATGTCGACGAGGTACTGCACGAGCGCGCGGTCCTCGTCGGTGTATTCGAAATAGTCCACCGCGACGCTGCCGCCATCGGAGCTGAAGCAGGCGTCCGGGCCGTCGAGCGCGACGTTGTTGGCGCAGCGGCTTCCATCGCGCAGCAGGTCGGCGATGCGGATGCTGCGGGTGCTCTTGCCGGCGAACTCGCCGTGGCCCAGCGCAGCGCCGCTGTCGAAGACGCCGAGACGGACGCCGCGACCGGTCAGGCCGCGCGCATAGGCGTACTGGGCGTTGATGGCGCCCAGCCCCCAGTCGGCATTGAATTCGCGCGTACGCCAGCTGTCGGGATTGCCGACGCGGCCGGTTTCGGCAGGAGCCTGCTGGGCAGCGGCGGGCAGGACGGCACCGACCGCCAAGCCGGCGACGACCGCGCAGGAAAGTAGCGAGCGCGCGAGCCCCGCGCGGGTGTCGCGCTTGGAACGATTCTTCATGAAATCCCCATTTCTGAAAGAAAACGGCCCACCCCCTTGGCAGGCCGTTGGCCGCGACATGTCGCGGACCGAGGGGTATACGACAGCGCTGGCCGGATTGTCGACCGGATTTCGTCTACTGGGAGGGGGCGTAGGGACGACGGCGACACGCAGATCGAAAAATCAATAACCTACGACGCAAACCCGTGCCGTTGTGTTAGGAATAACGTTTATTTAAGCTATCTCTCGTCCGGCTCCGGCCGGCGCTGTCCAACTCGTTGTTGTCCCGCCGGCTCCGGTCGGATTTTGGAAGGAGGCTTCGGCCTCCTTTTTCTTTTCCGGCCGCGGGGTCGAGCGGACGGGTCTGCGATGCACGCCGCAGTCCGTGAACGGGCCCGGCGGCGCCCGCGGCCCGATGGAGCCGCTTCGGCATAATGCCGGCGATGGCCCAGCAGACGCCCCTGCCGTTTCCCGACGGCTCCATGCCCGAATCGGGCACTTCGACGTCCGATCCGGCGTCGACGCCCGTCGAGGCGTCCGCGCCGCCGGCGGGCGACGCCGTGGATCCCGACCAGCCGGAGCTGCCGATGCCGGGCGCGACGCCGGGCGATTCCGTGCTCGACCCGCCGCCCCCGCCGCCGCGTCCGCGCCAGGTCGACACTGCCTCGCGCCCGCTGTGGGCGCGCGTGCTAGGCCGCGTGCTGTCGCCGTGGGTGGCGCTCAAGATCGAACCGGCGGCGCCCGCCGAACACGTGCTGCCTGAGTGGAACGGGCGCCCGGTCTGCTACGTGCTGGAGGACTACGGCCTCTCCAACGCACTGATCCTCGACCGCGCCTGCCGCGAGGCCGGCCTGCCGTCCCCGCTGAACCCGCTTCCCGGCGATCCGACCGGCCGCGGCCGCGCCTATGTCGCGCTATCGCGCCGCAGCGTGGGGCCGATCGCGCCGATCCCGAACATTCCGGGCGTGCTCGAGCGGCCGCAGGTGCCCAACGGCAAGTCGCATTCGGAATCGCTGGCACGCCTGATCGAGGCGCACCGCGCCGATCCGGCGCTCGACGTGCAGCTGGTGCCGGTGTCGATCTTCGTCGGCCGCGCGCCGGAGAAGACCAGCGGCTGGTTCTCGGTGCTGTTCTCGGAAAACTGGCAGCTGGTCGGCCGCTTCCGCCGCCTGCTGTCGATCGCGCTCAACGGCCGCTCGACCTACGTGCGCTTCGCGCCGCCGGTGTCGATGCGCGCCATCGCCGACGAGGGCCTGCCGCCCGAGCGCACGGTGCGCAAGCTCTCGCGCGTGCTGCGCACGCACTTCCGCCGCATCCGCAGCGCGGTGATCGGGCCGGACCTGTCGACGCGCCGCCTGCTGGTCGACCGCGTACTCGCCGCGCCCAGCGTGCTCGACGCCATCGCCGACCAGGCGCGCCGCGACAACACCGGCGTGGCCGAGGCGTGGAAGAAGGCGCATGCCTACGCCTACGAGATCGCGGCCGACTACTCGCACCCGGTCGTGCGCTCGGCGAGCTTCCTGCTGGCGCCGGTGTGGAACCGCATCTACCGCGGCGTGCTGGTCCACCACCTCGACCGGGTGAAGGAAGACGCGCCCGGCCACGAAGTCGTCTATGTGCCCTGTCACCGCAGCCACATGGACTACCTGCTGATCAGCTACCTGCTGTACACGCGCGGCATCGTGCCGCCGCACATCGCCGCGGGCGTGAACCTCAATCTGCCGGTGGTGGGCACGTTCCTGCGCAAGGGCGGTGCGTTCTTCCTGCGCCGCTCGATCCGCGGCAGCGCGCTGTACTCGGCGGTGTTCTCCGAATACCTCGCGCAGCTGGTCGCCGGCGGTTACTCCATCGAGTACTTCATCGAGGGCGGCCGCTCGCGCACCGGGCGCCTGCTGCAACCCAAGGGCGGCATGATCGCGATGACGCTGCGCGCCTACCTGCGCGCGCCCACGCGCCCGGTGATGTTCCAGCCGGTGTACATCGGCTACGAGAAGCTGATGGAAGGCCGCAGCTACCTCGACGAGCTGTCCGGCAAGCCGAAGGAAAAGGAATCGATCTGGCAGCTGCTGATGGGCATCCCGAAGGTGCTGTCGAGCAACTACGGCCAGGTGGTGGTGAATTTCGGCGAGCCGATCCGCCTGACCGACGTGCTGGCCGAGAAGGCGCCCGACTGGGACGGCCGCCCGCTGCCCGAGGACGAGAAGCCGTCGTGGATGGCGGCGACGGTCGACACGCTGGCCGAGCGCATCCAGGTCAACATCAACCGCGCGGCAGACGTGAACCCGATCAACCTGCTCGCGCTGGCGATGCTGTCCACGCCGAAGCACGCCATGAGCGAGGCCGACCTGCTGCAGCAGATCGCGCTGTCGAAGAAGATCCTCGCGCAGCTGCCGTATTCCGACCGCGTCACCGTCACGCCGCATACGCCGGAGGAGATCATCGCCCACGGCGAGGAGATCGGCGTGCTGCTGCGCGTGAAGCATCCGCTCGGCGACGTGCTGGAGGTCGACGACGAGAAGGCGGTGCTGCTGAGCTATTTCCGCAACAACGTGCTGCACCTGTTCACCGCCGCGTCCTGGGTTGCCTGCTGTTTCCAGCACAACCGCCGCATGACGCTGTCCTCGGTGCTGCGCCTGGGCCGCAGCGTGTACCCGTTCCTGCAGGCCGAGCTGTTCCTGCCGTGGAGCGAGGACCAGTTCGTCGAGCGCCTGCGCGCGACCGTCGACCTGTTCGAGGCCGAGGGCCTTCTGCGCGCGCGCGACGAGGACGACCGCGAGCAGCTCTCGCGCAACGCCAGCCAGTCCGACGAGGTGTTCCGCCTGCGTGCGATCGGCCATTCGCTGCAGCAGGCGTTCGAGCGCTATTACATCGCCATCTCGGTGCTGGTGAAGAACGGCCCGGGCACGCTGAGCGCGGGCGAGCTGGAAACGCTCTGCCAGCTGGCGGCGCAGCGCCTGTCGCTGCTGTATGCGCCGGCGGCGCCGGAGTTCTTCGACAAGTCGCTGTTCCGCGGCTTCATCGCCAAGCTGCGCGAGCTGCGCCTGGTGTGGGCCGACGAGAACGGCAAGCTCACCTTCGACGAGCGCCTGGATGCCTGGGCCAAGGACGCGAAGTTCATCCTCGGCCGCGAGCTGCGGCATTCGATCGAGAAGGTCAGCCCCGAGGCGGCGAAGCCGGCCGCCTGATCAGGCCGGTTCGTCGGGAATCAGCGCCGATTCCAGCCGCGCGATGCAGTCCTTGAGCTGCAGCTTGCGCTTCTTCAGACGCGTAATCGCGAGCTCGTCGTGGATCGGCGCGTGCGCGAGGCCGTCGATCGCGAGATCGAGGTCGCGGTGCTGCTGGCGCAGGTCGGCCAGCTGGCGGGCGATGTCGGCGGGGGTGCGGCCGTCGTTCATGCCGCGAGCTTAGCCCGGCCCGGCGATGCCGGGGAGCGGCGGAAGGTGATGCCGGACGCGCCGCTGAACCTCGTCAGGTGCGGAGACAGCCCTTCCGTAGAATGGCGGCCTATGAGTACGCCGTCGCCCGCTCACGTCGAACACCTTCCCGTCCTGACGCTCGCCGAACCCGCTCCGCGGTCGCCCGCGCGCCGGCAGGCGCACGAGGCCAACAAGCTCGCCAAGCGCCTGCGCCACCAGGTCGGTCGCGCGATCGCCGACTTCGGCATGATCGAAGACGGCGACAAGGTGATGGTCTGCCTGTCCGGCGGCAAGGACAGCTACACCATGCTCGACATCCTTCTGCAGTTGCAGAAGAAGGCGCCAGTGCGCTTCGAGATGGTCGCGGTCAACCTCGACCAGAAGCAGCCGGATTTCCCCGAGCACGTGCTGCCGGCCTACCTCGAGTCGATCGGGGTGAAGTACCACATCCTCGAGCAGGATACGTATTCGGTGGTGACGCGCGTCGTGCCCGAGGGCAAGACCATGTGCTCGCTGTGCTCGCGCCTGCGCCGCGGCGCGCTGTACACCTACGCCGACCAGGAAGGCTTCACCAAGATCGCGCTCGGCCACCACCGCGACGACCTCGTCGCCACGTTCTTCCTCAACATGTTCTTCCACGCCAAGCTCTCGGGCATGCCGCCCAAGCTGCTCAGCGACGACGGCAAGCACGTGGTGATCCGCCCGCTCGCCTACGTCAAGGAGGACGACATCGCCGCGTACGCGGAGGCGAAGCAGTTCCCGATCATCCCGTGCAACCTCTGCGGCTCGCAGGAGAACCTGCAGCGCAAGCAGGTCAAGAGGATGATGGACGCCTGGGAGCGCGAATCGCCCGGCCGCATCGAGACGATCGCGCGTGCGCTGGGCGACATCCGCCCCTCGCAGCTCAGCGACCCCAAGCTCTTCGACTTCATGGCGCTCGGCGCGCGCAGCGACGCGCCGCTGCCCGATGCGCATGCCTGGCTCGCGGGAGCGCCGGGTGACGACGAGAACTGACGGCCGCCTCGTACGGGTAACGCACAAGCCGAATCAATCGTAAGACCCGAAGGGCGCCGACAGGATGTCGGCCGTCGCCACCCGAGACAGGAGGCCGAGTGTGGCGATCTGCGCAGGCGTCGCCGGTCGCGAGCTGTAGATCCGTCGGGGAAGTTGCTTTCTTTTGGTTGCTTTTCTTTGCAGCGGCAAAGAAAAGTCACTCGGGCGCGACAGCGCACGAAACGCTTTCGCTTTTCAACACGTTGCGACGGGCATCCCTCGCACCTCGAAGAAGAAATCAAACCGAATGTTCTTTCGCAATATCACCCTCTTCCGCTTCCCGACCTCCCTGCAGCTCGACGCCTTCGACGCCGGTCTGGCCGAATGCGCGCTGCGCCCCGTCGGCCCGATGGAGCTCTCCACGCGCGGCTTCATCTCGCCGTTCGGCCGCGACACCGAAGGCCTCAAGCACGTGCTCGACGAGGCCTACTGGCTCGCCGTCGGCGGCGAGGACCGTCTGCTACCGGGTGCGGTGGTCAACGACATGCTGCAGAAAAAGCTCGACGACATCGAGCAGAAGGAAGGCCGCCGCCCGGGCGGGCGCACGCGCAAGCGGCTGAAGGACGAGCTCATCACCGAGCTGCTGCCGCGCGCCTTCGTGCGCCCGACCCGTACCGACGCAATCCTGGACATGAAGCAGGGCATCGTCGCCATCGACACGTCCAGCAAGAAGTCCGGCGAAAACGTGGTCAGCGAGATCCGCAAGGCGCTGGGCAGCTTCCCGGCGCTGCCGCTGAATGCCGAGGTGGCGCCGCGCTCGGTGCTGACCGGCTGGCTGGCCGGCGAGTCACTGCCGGACGGGCTGTCGATGGGCGACGAATGCGAGCTGCGCGACGCGCTCGACCAGGGCGCGGTGGTGAAGTGCCAGCGCATGGAGCTCGAGAAGAACCCCGAGATCGACAAGCACCTTCAGAGCGGCAAGCAGGTCACGCGGCTCGCGCTGAACCTCGACGACCACGTGAGCTTCGTGCTCGGCGAGGACCTGGTCATCCGCAAGTTCAAGCTGCTGGACGGCGCGGTGGACACGCTGGAGAACACCGAGCGCGAGGACCTGCGCGCCGAGCTCGAGGCGCGCTTCGCGCTGATGAGCCACGAGCTGCGCCGGTTGTTCAGCGTGCTCGAGCCCGCGTTCAAGCTGTCGAAGGTCGAGTAAGCGGCCGTGTTCTTCCGCGCACGGCCGCCGCAGGTCGCGACGCCTGCCGCGCCGCGCGCGCCGCTGCGGGCGACGTTGCCCGACGGCGGCACGGTCGAAGTGCGCTGCGTCGAGAACCGCCGCGTGCGCGGCCTGCGCCTGACGGTGACCGAGCGCGGCGTGCGGCTGACGATGCCGCCGCGCACGAGCGAGCGACGTGCGCTCGCCTTCGTGCAGGAACACGCGGGCTGGCTGGCGGGGCAGCTGCGCCATACGTTCGACGGCGTCGAGCCGCTGCAGGTCGGTACGAGCACGACGCTGCCGCTTCGCGGCGTCGACGTGCCGCTGGCCTGGCGCGAGGGCCGCTTCCTGCGTGTCGAGCTGGAGGAGGCGGGCATCGCCGCCACCCTGCCACCTGCGCTTGACGCGCGGCGCGTGCGCAAGGCCTTCGCCGATTTCTACCTCGCGCAGGCGCGCGCCGACGTCGGCCGCTGGTTGCCCAAATACCTGCCGTCGCTGCCACGGGCGCCGCGCGACGTCAGCATCCGGCCGCTGACCTCGCTGTGGGGCTCGCTCGCCCCGGACGGCCGCATGCGGCTGGACCTTGCGTTGGTCATCGCGCCGCCCGCCGCGTTCGAATACGTGCTGGTGCACGAGCTTTGCCACCTGATCCAGGCGAATCATTCGAGCGCGTTCTGGGACGAAGTGGAGCGGCGCTATCCGGACTGGGAAGCGCAGCGCGACCTGTTGCGTACACGCGGGCGGCCGATCAAGGCCGCGCTGCGCGCGGCCTGCGATACGCCTGCGGGTTGATAGGCGGACACGCTCGTGCCCGGCTGCATGCGGGGCTCATCTCGCCACACCGTCGATAAAGCCGGAATGTGCGGTCGGTGCGAAGCGGGCATCAGGGCGACGTCGAAACTTCATTAAGCGCCGACGAAACCCAACGGTTTCGTCACCGCACCGTCGCGGCAAAATTTTCTGCAGCGGCGAAGGCTTTTCCGGGAAAAGCGCGAAACCACTGGAGCGGCGAAGCGGCACTACGTTCGCGAAGGGTTCATTCGGCGGCGATGATCGGCATTTCGTGACGTGCGTCACGACTTGGCACGGGATGTGCGACGAGGCCGATGCGCCTGCCAAGGCGCCTTCCTCCCCCATGTCGACCTCCAGGAGACAGTCTCATGCGCAAGACCCTTATCGCCGCTTCCGTCGCGATCGCGCTCGGCTTCGCCGCCCCCGCCTTCGCGCAGGACATCACCGAGTCCTACAACGACAACTCGACGAACGGCTCGTACAACGACAACTCGAACACCGATTCCGGCAACGTCAGCGACTCGGGCAACCTCGACCTGGCGGTCTCCGATTCCGGAAACGACAGCTCGACGAACGACTCCTACAACGACAACTCCGACAATTCGGACAACTCGCTGAACTTCACCGACAACTCCGACAACTCGCTGAACTTCGCCGACAACTCCGACAACTCGGACAACTCGGACAACAGCGACAACTCGGATAACTCGGTCGCGATCGCCGATTCGTACAACAACAGCTCGACCAACGACTCGAACAACGACAACTCGGACAACTCCGACAATTCGACCAACGACTCGTACAACACCGACAACTCGCTGAACTTCGCCGACAACTCGACGAACGACTCCAATAACGACAATTCCGACAACTCGGACAACAGCGACAACTCCGACAACAGCATGGCCGCCGCCGACAACATGGGCGTCGCGGCCAGCGGCGGTGCGTCGGCGACGCAGACCACGACCGACTCGTTCAACTCGAGCTCGGCGGTCGCCACCACCGTGCTGCTGGGTTCGGTGTCGGGCAACTCGGTGGGCAGCTTCGGTAACGTCGCCTACTCGGGTAATGCGGGCGCCGGCAACGGCGGCGACGGCTACGGCGGCTACGCCAACGGCGACGGCGATGCGCCGGGCAGCGACGGCGGCGCGGGCGGCACGGGCGGCACCAGCACGGCCGACGCCGGCACGTTCGACGCCTCCAACCAGATGAACGGCTCGGCCAACGCGGCCGCCGGCATTATGGTCATGGGCCAGAACTCGGGCGCTTCGTCGTTCATCCAGCAGGGCGTGACGGTCCAGTCCAACCTCAACGTGGGCGGCCGCTAAGCGGTGCGACCGACGCGTCGCCTAGGCGGCGCGTCGCTTCCTTGTCGCCGGCGGGGCTTCGGCCCCGCCGGTTCCGCCTGCCGGCCTCCGGCAGCCACGACCCAAGGAGACGCCATGCGCATTTCCCTGCGAAAGACCCTCGCGATCGCCGGCCTCGGCCTGCTCGCCTCCACGGCCCAGGCCGTCGAGCCGATGCTGCCCGAGCTGCAGGTCCGCGAGATCCCGCTGTCGTTCGACACCGCGTCCGCGCCGGACACGGCGCCTGCCGATCCCGGCGATCCCTTCGCCCAGCCGCTCACCGGCGAGTCGCTCGACGCCCTGCGCGGCGGCGACAACGTCCATACCGTCACCAACGTCTCCGACGTCAACGGCAAGGTGGACGGCAACACCGCCAGCAACGTCACCAGCGGCGCCAACCTCGTCGACGGCGGCGCGTTCGGCAACGCCACCGGCCTGTCGACGGTGATCCAGAACAGCGGCAACAACGTGCTGATCCAGAACAGCACGGTGGTCAGCATCCAGTTCGCGCCGACGCCATGAGGGCAGCGGCATTCCTGCTGGCGCTGACGGTCGGCCTCGCCGGCCATGCGCACGCGAGCACGGTCGACCTGCGCGCATCCGGCAGCGCCTATTCGGTGCCGGTGACCAGCCTCAAGGAGGCGCGCTTTCGCAACACCGTGCGCCAGCAGTACGACTTCAGCTGCGGCTCGGCGGCCACCGCGACGCTGCTGACCTACCAGTACGGCCACCGCGTCAGCGAGATGGACGTCTTCCGCGAGATGTACGCCAACGGCGACGCCGCGAAGATCCGCAAGGAAGGGTTCTCGATGCTCGACATGCGGCGCTACCTGGCGTCGCTGGGTTACCAGGCCGACGGCTTCCGGCTGCCGCTGGAGAAGCTCGCCGAGGAAGGCGTGCCAGCCATCGTGCTGCTCAACGACAAGGGCTATCGCCACTTCGTCGTGGTGAAGGGCCTGAAGGGCGGTCGCGTGCTGCTCGGCGATCCGGCCCGTGGCACGCGCTCGATGCCGCGTGCGCGTTTCGAGCAGCTCTGGGACAACCGCGTGCTGTTCGTGGTGCACAACCGCCGCGACGTCGCGCAATTCAACCGCCCCGCCGACTGGCGCATCGCGCCCGCGGCACCGCTGGCCATCGGCATCCAGCGGCGGGGGCTGCAGGACGTGGTCATGCCACGTCGTGGACCGGGAGATTTCTGACATGCGCCTGCCCGCCCTGCTCGCACCCTTCCTCTTCGTCGTGCTGGTATTCGCACCCGCCGTGCGCGCCGCCGACGACTTCGGCCCCGCGATCGAACCCGGCGAACTCGACGGGCTGCGCGGCGGTTACCAGCTGCCCGGTGGCCTGGCGATCGGCTTCGGGCTGGAGCGCCTCGTCTCGGTGAACGGCGAACTCGTGGTCGCCCAGCGCGTGGACATCCCGAACCTCGCCACGATCACGCCGGACCAGGCACGCGAACTGGCCTCGCTCACCGACGGCCGCACCATCCAGGTCGGCGGCGCCACCACGATCACGCCCGGCATCGGCACGGTGGTGATCCAGAACGCGCTGGACGACCAGCAGATCCAGGCGTTGACGGGTCTTCACGCCACGGTGAATACGCTCGGCCTGCTGCAGAGCATGAACTTCTCCCGTTCGCTCGACGACGCGCTGCGTCTCGGCGGCACGCCCTGATACGCCCTCCGAGGTCGCCGATGCCCCCGCTCCGTCGCCTGACCCTGGCCATCGCCGTTTCGCTGGCGTTCGCCGGCACCGCGCATGCGCAGGACGCCGATCGCATGGCGCAGCTGGAGAAGCTCGTTGAGGCGCAGGCCGCCGAGCTGTCCGCGCTGCGGCAGAAGCTCGATGCGCAGTCGCAGGACATCGCCGAGCTGCGCGACCAAGTGCGGGCCGACCAGCTCGACTCGCTGCGGGGCGAAGGCGCCATCGCGCCGTCGATGCTCGGCAGCGCCGCGGCGGCGACCGGCATCGTCTCGGGTGCTGCCGCGCTGGACGCGCTCGATCCGATGGCCGCGGACCCGCAGGCCACCGGCGGTGGCGCGACGACCGCGTCCACCGGCCCGCAGGTGAATGCCGCGCAGGCCGCCGCGCCGAACAACGGCGCACCACCGACGCAGCCGGTCGGACAGGCGCCGACCGAAGAGAGCTCGCGCCCGCAGCTCGCGCAGATCTTCGAGCAGCCCGGCGTGCTCACGCCGCGCGGGCACTTCGTGCTCGAACCCTCGATGCAGGTCGGCTACTCCTCGAACGACCGCGTCGCGCTGATCGGCTACACCGTCATCCCGGCGATCCTGATCGGCCTCATCGACGTGCGCCAGGTCAAGACGACCACCGTCACCGCCGCGCTCACCGGGCGCTTCGGGGTCACCAACCGCTTCGAGGTCGAAGCGAAGGTGCCGTACGTCTACAGCTACACCGACACGGTGAGCCGCGAGATCTTCACCGGCAGCGCCACCGACACCGCCTTCAACACCGAAGGCAGTGGCATCGGCGACGTCGAGGTGACCGCGCGCTACCAGTTCAACCGCGGCAGCCCCGACAGCGCGTACTGGGTCGGCTGGCTGCGCTACAAGTCGCGCACCGGCCGCGACCTGTTCGAGGTGGTGACCGACTGCGTGACGCGCTGCGTGGAGAACGCGACCGGCACCGGCCTGCCACTGGAATCGCCGACCGGCAGCGGCTTCGAATCGATCCAGCCGGGCCTGACCTGGCTGTACGCCTCCGACCCCGTGGTGTTCTTCGGCAGCTTCAGCTATCTGCACAACCTCGAGCGCAAGAACGTCTCGCGCACCGTGCTCACCGGCGCGCCGCCGGGCTTCCCGCAAACGACGACCGACCCGATCGGCGACCTCAAGGCCGGCGACGTGCTCGGCTTCAACGTCGGCCTGGGCCTCGCGCTCAACGAGAAGGCGGCGATCTCCATCGGCTACGACCACAGCTGGGTCGACCGCACGGAGCAGAACGGCGAACCGTTGCCGGCCTCGGTGCGGGTGATGCTGGGCACGCTGCTGCTCGGCGGCTCCTACCGCTTCAACGACCACATGAGCCTCAACGTCTCGCTCGGCGTCGGCGTCACCCGCGACACGCCGGACACCACGCTGATGGTGCGGCTGCCGATCACGTTCTAATCCCTGACATCGCATCGGCCCGCGATCGGGCCGGCCGCCGCGGTCGCGCTGCGTCCTCCGGTCGAACCGACGTTACGACGCAGCCCGTTCGCCGCGCAGGAAACCGCCGATCACCGCCGCGACCTGCGCCGGGATCTCCATGTGCAGGTGGTGCCCGCCGTCGAGCCCCACGACCTCGGCATCGCGCAGGCAGGCCGCACGCGCGTCGCGTACATCGGCGGGGAAGAAGCGGAACGCGGGCACCGCGTGCACCAGCCGCACGGGACATTCGATCGCGGCGATCACGTCGCGCATCTGCGCCTCGCTCATGCGCACCGCGGTGGGCCGCGTGAGGCGTGCATCGCTGCGCCAGGCGTAACCGCCGTCGCCGGCCGGCGCGAGGCCGCGCTCGACGATCAGCCGTGCCGCGGGCTCGCCCAGGCCGCCGGCCTGCAGGCGCGCGCGCACCGCGAGGGCCACATCGGGAAACACACGACGACGCGCGCCGGCCGGCTCGGCCTGCGCCGCGAACGCCTCGCGCAGGCGCTGCGCGGTGCGGTCCTCGGCCTCGGTCAGCCCGCCGAGCGCTTCGATGAGCGCCAGCCGCGCCACGCGCTGCGGCGCGCCGGCGGCCACCAGCGTCGCGGTCGCGCCGCCCATCGAATGGCCGAGCAGCGAGAAGCGGGTCCAGCCCAGCGCATCGGCCGCGCTCAGCACCGCGCGGGCGGCATTGACCAGCGTGTACTCGGCCGAGGCCGGCAGGTGTGCGCTGGCGCCGTGCCCGGGCAGGTCGAGCGCGACCAGGTCGAGGCCGTCGAGATGCGCCGACAGCGGCAGGAAGCTCGCCGCGTTGTCCAGCCAACCGTGCAGCGCGATCACCGGCGTGCCGCCATGGCCGAAGCGCAGCGCCGCCAGCCGCCCGAACGGCGTGTCGAGGTGGATCTCGCGCATGTCAGGCGATCGCGTCGAGTTCGCGCCGCGCGATGTCGGCGATCACGCGCGCATGCGCCGGCGAGTCGTTGAGGCAGGGGATGTAGTTCATGCGACCGCCCGCCTGCGCGAACTCGTGCGCGAGCATCTCGCTGATTTCCTCGAGCGTCTCCAGGCAGTCGACCGCGAAGCCCGGGCAGGCCACGTCGACGTCGTGCACGCCGCGCGCGGCCAGCGACTGCAGCGTCGCCTGCGTCGACGGGCCGATCCACTTCTCCTTGCCGAACTGCGACTGGTAGGCCAGCGACCACTGGCGGTGCTCGAGCCCGAGCGCGTCGGCGATCGCCGCGGCCGAGGCCTCGCACTGGCGCTGGTAGGGGTCGCCGCCGCGGATCAGGCGTTCGGGGATGCCGTGGAACGAGAACAACAGGTGGCGATCGCCCGACAGGCCCTCGCGCCCGGCGCGGATGCTGTCGGCGACGGCGGCGACCCAGCCGGCGTCGAGGTGGTAGTCGGCCAGCACGCGCGGCCTGATCGCGTCCATGCGCGCGGCGACGTCCTCGATCGACGCGGTGGTGGTGGTCGAGTACTGCGGATACAGCGGCAGCACCAGGATGCGCGCGTAGCCCTCGCCTTCCAGCTGCGCGAGCACGCCCTGCAGCGAGGGCCGGCGGTAGCGCATCGCCTCGACCACGCGCACGTCCGGCATCTCGGCCTGCACCGCGCGCGCCAGGCGCCGCGTGTACACCGCGAGCGGCGAGCCGCCGTCCTCGCCGTCGATCCAGATCGACGCGTACTTCTTCGCCACCGGGCCGCCGCGCAACGGCAGGATCACGAAGTGCAGCAGCGGGCACCACAGCCAGCGCGTCATCGACACCACGCGGTGGTCGTGCAGGAACTCGGACAGGTAGCGACGCACGTCCGCCGGCGTCGGCGCATCCGGCGTGCCGAGGTTGGCGAGGACGAGGGCGGTGCGGGGCGCGGCGGTCATCGGCATAGCATGACAGCGCCGCACATGCGGGCGCAGCCGGGGCGACGGAATGCAGCGTCGTCGACGCACCGAGCGGCCGCGGCGCCGGCTACGGTTGCTTGATATTCATCCCGGCCTCACTAGCCTGAACCACCCGCCCTCTTCCGGTATCGACCATGGCCCGTCTTCCCCGCCTGTCCGGCCTCGTCCTCGCGCTCGGCCTCGTCGTCGCCGCACCGGCCATCGCCGGCCCGGCCGAGGACGAACGCGCGCGCAATTCGCTGCGCGTGCTGCAGGAGATCCGCGAGATTCCCGAGTCGTCGATCCCCGACAAGCTGCTCGACGAGGCACGCGCGATCGTCGTGGTGCCCGACACGCTGAAGATCGGCCTCGTCGTCGGCGGCCGCCGCGGCCACGGCGTGATGGCGGTGAAGAATCCCGACGGCACCTGGTCGCAGCCGGCCTTCGTCAAGCTCACCGGCGGCTCGATCGGCTTCCAGGCCGGCCTGCAGTCCTCCGACATCGTGCTGGTGTTCCGCGGCGCGCGCGGCGTGGATTCGATCGTCAACGGCAAGGTGACGCTGGGCGCCGATGCGTCGGTTGCCGCGGGCCCCGTCGGCCGCAGCGCGGCGACGGCCACCGACGGCCAGCTCAAGGCCGAGATCTGGTCGTGGTCGCGCGCGCGCGGCCTGTTCGCCGGCATCGCGCTCGACGGCGCGGCGCTGCAGGTCGACGACCAGGCCAACCAGCTCGCCTACGGCGCCGGCACCACGCCGCGCATGATCTTCGAGGGCCGCGCGCGCAGCGCGCCGTCGACGGCACTGGTCGACTTCCGCGACGCACTGGAAGAAGCGACGGCCGCCGCGCGCGCCGAACGCGGCACCAGCGCGAACGTCGCCGTCGCCGCGCCCGTGCAGCCGAGCGGCCCTACGACGGTGCCGGTGGCCGCGCCGGTGGCCGCCGAGCCGGCGCCGCAGCCGTTCCAGGACGCCGAACCCGCGGTGAAAACCGAACCGCTGCCGTAAGTCCCGTACAGGGCGCTGCGTTATCCTGCGCGCTCTATTTTTCAAGCAGGCAGCGCCATGGGCAGCTGGAGCCTTACCCACTGGTTGATCGTTCTGGTGATCGTCGTGCTGGTGTTCGGCACCAAGCGGCTCACCAGCGGCGCGCGTGACGTCGGCGAAGCCGTGCGCGAATTCAAGAAGGGCGTGCGCGGCGACGAGGAGGCCAAGCGCCTCGCCGACGAGCGCCGCGACGAGGCCGCGACGCGCGAGCGCGACCGCGACGCCAGCGACGTCGACCGCGACCGTCGCTGAGCCCCGGCGCGCGGCGCCATGTTCGACATCGGCTTTTCCGAGCTGCTGGTCGTCGCGCTGGTCGCGCTGATCGTGCTCGGCCCCGAGCGCCTGCCCAAGGCCGCGCGCATGGCCGGCCTGTGGGTACGCCGCGCGCGCGCGCAGTGGTACGCCGTGCGCAGCGAACTCGAGAACGAACTGGCCGACGAGGACATGCGCCGCAGCATCCTGCGCGCGCGCGAGGAGATGCGCGAGGCGCAGGACGCCCTGCGCGCCGATGGCGAGCGACTGCGCGCGCAACTGGATGATGCCGAGGCACGCATGGCGCGCCCGCCCGGCGTCGCCGAGCCCGAGCCGGCGACGCCCCGTGTCGACGACAGCGCGCTGCGCGCGCAGCAGGACGACGCCGAGCTGCGCATGACCGAGCCGTCCACCACGCCTTCGCCGCATGAGCCGCGCTGACGACGCGCTGCCGCCGCCGACCGGCGCGCCCCGCCTGCTCGACCACCTGATCGAGCTGCGCGCGCGGCTTTTGCGCGGCGCGGTCGGCGTCATCGTGGTGTTCGTCGCATTGATGCCGTTCGCGGCCGACATCTACACGCTGCTCGCGCATCCGCTGCTGAAAACGCTGCCGGGCTCGGGGCATCTGATCGCCACCGATCCCGCGGGCGGCTTCTTCGTGCCGATGAAGCTCGCCTTCATGACCGCGCTGTTCGCCACCGCGCCCTGGCTGCTCTACCAGGCCTGGGCGTTCGTCGCGCCGGGGCTGTACCGCCAGGAAAAGCGCGTGGCGATGCCGCTCTTGGTATCGGCGGTCGGCCTGTTCTACCTGGGCTGCGCGTTCGCCTACTTCGTGGTGCTGCCGGCCGCGTTCGGTTTCCTCGCCAAGTTCACCCCCGAGGTCGTTGCGCAGACGCCCGACATCGGCAAGTACCTCGACTTCGTACTGGTAATCTTCCTCGCCTTCGGCGCCAGCTTCGAGCTGCCCGTGGCCCTGGTGATCCTGGTGCTGCTGGGCTGGGTGACGCCGGCGCAGCTGCGCGAATGGCGCGGCTACGCGGTGGTCGGCATCTTCGTGGTCGCGGCGGTGATCACGCCGCCGGACGTGGTGTCGCAGCTGATGCTGGCGATACCGATGTGCCTGCTTTACGAAGCGGGCATCCTCGCCTCGCGACTGGTGGCGAGGCGCTGAGGCTCAGGCCTCGATGCCGTGGAAGGCGGGCGGCGCGGCCGCACCGCTGTGGCCCTCGCCGTCGCCGAGCATCTGCTTCCACGCGATGTACATCGCGCCGGTGATGGCCGGCATCAGCACCGCGGGCACCACGAGCTGCACGACGATCTCGGCGGCGAACAGGCCGGCCACCGAGCCGACGATGGCGGCGATCAGCAGCACCAGCACCTGCAGCACCACCACCGCGATCGCGAGCAGCACGAAGAACACCAGCATCGCCGGAAGATTGCGCAGGCAGGCGCGGAAGCTCGCGCCCATCGCGGCGAACGCGCCGCGCTCGGTGAACATCATGTCCGGCAGCGCGGTGAAGGTGAAGAAGCCGGTCAGCACGCCGACCACGATCGCGATCAGCAGCCACAGCATCATGCGCCGCAGCGGCAGCTCGGACACCAGCGCGGGATCGGGCTGCGCCTGGCCCTGCAGCTTCTGCAACGTTTCGGCCATGGATTCGATGCCGCTCGGGCCGATCAGCGCGAACAGCAGCACCATGAGCAGCATCACCGCGGCGATCTGCGGCAGCAGCGTGGCCAGAAGGCGCGGCGCCTTGCCTTCCTGCATGCCGCGCAGCAGGTGGCCCGGCGTGGCCGGGCGGCCGGCCTCGACCTCGCGCGCCGCGTAGACCATGCCGGCCAGCAGCAGCGGGCCGAGCAGGATCAGCGCGAACTGCAGCACCATCGCCAGCTCGACCGAGCGCTGCAGCGCGAGATTGGCGACCAGCCCGAGCAGGCCGAACAGCATGCCCAGGGTGCCGAGGCCGAGCGGCGAGCGTCGCAGCAGACGGAAGCCGGTGACGAGCCAGTCGGCGCCGGCGCTGGCGGGAACTTTGCGGATCTGTGTCATGGAGGCGGTTTCCGGGTTCAGGCGCGGCGGCGGGCGAAACCGACGAAGCGGCGCAGCACGCGGCGCGCATGCGGGGTGGCGCTGACAGCGCGCTCGGTGGACGTCGCGCACAGGCCCTCGCCGTGCAGCGCGTCGCGGCGCGCACGCACGTAGCCGCGCATGTGGGTGGTACTGAATTCGGGATGGAACTGCACGCCCCAGACCGCGTCGCGCCAACGGTAGGCGTGCACGGGATCGTGCCCGGAGCGCGCCAGCAGCGTGGCGCCCTCGGGCACCTTCAGCACCGACTGCAGGTGCGTGGCCTGCGCGGCGAAACGCTCCGGCAGGCCGGAGAACAGCGGATCGTCGTTGGACGACGCGAGGCGCTCGACCTCGACGGTGCCCATCTCGCGGCCGCGCGGATGCCAGCCCACCTCGCCGCCGAGCGCGTGGGCGATCAGCTGGTGGCCGTAGCAGATGCCCAGCAGCGGCAGCCCGGCCTGCGCGGCCTCGCCCAGCCATGCGGCGGTGCGCTCGCTCCAGTCGTGGCGGTCGGTGACCATCGCGCCCGAGCCGGTGACGATCACGCCGGCGAAACCGTCCCGCGAGGGCAGCGCATCGCCGCGCTCGACGTCCACCACCACCGCGGCATCGCGCGGCAGGCCAGCCGCCGTGCGGATCCAGTGCGGGAAGCCGCCGTGGCGGCGCATCGAGGCGACCGGCTGGCCGGTTTCGAGGATGAGGAAGTGTGGGGTCACGTTCGCGGGCCGGCGGATCGTTCGCGCGGAGCCGTCGCCGCCCGGATCGGGCGTTCGACCCGATGTGCCGGAATCGCCGCCGCAGGCCGGATGACGGCCGGAAAATAGGTGGAAAAACGCGTGGCTATACTAGCCGGCTTTCCGCGCGCCCACACGGAACGCAGCATGCCGGCCCCCACGTTCCAGCAACTCATCCAGCGCCTCAACGCCTTCTGGGGCGAACAGGGGTGCGTGCTCATCCAGCCGCTCGACCTCGAGGTCGGCGCCGGCACCTTCCATCCCGCGACGTTCCTGCGCGCGCTCGGCCCGGAGCCGTGGAACGCGGCCTACGTGCAGCCGTGTCGCCGCCCCACCGACGGCCGCTACGGCGAGAACCCGAACCGACTGCAGCGCTACTACCAGTACCAGGTGGTGATGAAGCCGTCGCCGCCGAACATCGTCGAGCTCTACTTCGACTCGCTGAAGGCGCTCGGCGTCGACCCGCAGGTGCACGACCTGCGCCTGGTCGAGGACAACTGGGAATCGCCGACGCTCGGCGCCTGGGGGCTGGGCTGGGAGGTCTGGCTCAACGGCATGGAAGTCACGCAGTTCACCTACTTCCAGCAGGCCGGCGGCCTGGAATGCCGCCCGGTGCTCGGCGAGATCACCTACGGCCTCGAGCGCCTGTGCATGTACCTGCAGAATGTCGACAACGTGTTCGACCTGGTGTGGACGATCGGCCCCGACGGCACGCCCGTCACCTACCGCGACGTCTATCACCAGAACGAGGTCGAGCAGAGCACGTACAACTTCGAGCACGCCGACGTCGCCGAGCTGTTCCACCGCTTCGACGCCTGCGAGGCCGAGGCGGTGAAGCTCACCGAGCTCGGGCTGCCGCTGCCGGCCTACGAGCAGGTCTGCAAGGCCAGCCACAGCTTCAACATGCTCGACGCGCGCCGCGCGATCAGCGTCACCGAGCGCCAGCGCTACATCCTGCGCGTGCGAAAGCTGGCGCAGGGCGTCGCGCAGGCCTACCACGCGCAGCGCGAGAAGCTCGGCTTCCCGGGGCTGAAGACCACGGCGGAAACCGCATGATCCTGATCGGCCTGCTGGATTCGCCGTTCACCCGGCGCGTCGCCATCGCCCTGGCGCTGCGCGGCATCGCGTTCGAGCACCGCGCCTGGTCGGTCGGCGCGGACTTCGACCGCATCCGCGAGTACTCCCCGCTCGGCCGCGTGCCGGTGCTGGTGTTCGACGACGGCGAGGTGCTGATGGAGTCGTCCTCCATCCTCGACTGGATCGAGCACGAGACCGACGGCGATGCGCTGCTGCCCGCCGCGGGCCGCGAACGCCGCGAGGCGATGCGGCTGATGGGCCTCGCCAGCGGCGCGGCCGACCGCGGCGTCGCGATGGTGCTCGAGCGCCTGTTCCATGCCGAGGACAAGCGCTCCAACGCGCTGCTCGCGCGCAGCCTGACCCAGATCGAGGGTGCGATGACCGCGCTCGACGCCGCCTGCGCGGCGCGCGACGGGCAGTGGCTCGTTACCGACGCGATGACGCTCGCCGACATCACCGTCGCCTGCTACACGACCTATCTGAAGGACGCCGTGCCGCTGGAGCTCTCGCGCTGGCCGGCGCTCGCCGCGTTCGTCGCGCGCTGCGAGGCCCTCGACGTCTTCCGGGCGCATTACGCGCCGTTCTACCTGCCGCAGCCCAAGGGCGCGAAGGACCCCGCATGAAGCCCCTGCTGATCGAACTCGGCACCGAGGAACTGCCCGTCAAGGCGCTGCCCGGCCTGGCGCAGGCCTTTTTCGACGGCGTGGTCGCCGGCCTGGAAAAGCGCGGCATCGAGCTCGACCGCACCGGCGCCAAGCCGCTCTACACGCCGCGTCGCCTCGCCGTCGCGCTGCCGAAGGTGGCCGCGCAGCAGCCCGAGCAGAAGTCCGAGGTGCTGGGCCCGTATCTCAACATCGCGCTCGACGCGAACGGCGCGCCCACGCGCGCACTCGACGGCTTCGCACAGAAGGCCGGCGTCGAGTGGACGCAGCTCGAACGCGTCACCGACGCCAAGGGCGAGCGCTTCGTGCACCGCGCGGTGAAGCCGGGCGCGTCGACCGCGTCGCTGCTGGGCGAGGTGCTGGCCGAGGCCGTCGCCGGCATGCCGATCCCCAAGCCGATGCGCTGGGGCGCGAACGATTTCGGCTTCGCGCGGCCGGTGCACTGGCTGGTGGTGCTGCACGGCGGCGACATCGTCGAGGTCGAACTGTTCGGGGTGAAGGCCGACCGCATGAGCCGCGGCCATCGCTTCATGTCGGACAAGCCGGTGTGGTTCACCGATCCGTCGGACTACGTCGAATCGCTGCGCGCGGCGAAGGTGCTGGTCGATCCCGACGAGCGCCGCGGCCGCATCCGCGCCGAGGTCGAGCGCGCCGCGCAGTCGGTGGACGGCGTGGCGCGCATCGAGCCGGGCATCCTCGAGGAAGTGAACGGCCTGGTCGAATGGCCGAAGGCGGTGGCCTGCAGCTTCGAGCGCGAGTTCCTGCGCGTGCCGCAGGAAGCGCTGATCGCCACGATGGAGGCGAACCAGAAGTTCTTCCCGGTCCTCGATTCCAGCGGTCGCCTGTCCGAGCACTTCGTCGGCATCGCCAACATCGAGTCGAAGGACGAGGCCGAGGTGCGCAAGGGCTACGAGCGCGTGATCCGCCCGCGCTTCGCCGACGCCGGCTTCTTCTTCGACGAGGACCTCAAGCAGGGCCTCGTGGCGATGGGCGAAGGCCTGCCGGGCGTGACCTACCAGGCCAAGCTCGGCTCGATCGCCGACAAGGCGCAGCGCGTGGCCGCGCTGGCCGAGATGATCGCGAGCGATGTCGACGTCGATCCGGCGCTCGCGCGCCGCGCCGCGCTGCTGTCGAAGAACGACCTGCAGTCGCGCATGGTCGGCGAGTTCCCGGAGCTGCAGGGCATCGCCGGCCGCTATTACGCGCTGCACGATGCCGCGCTGGCCGACGTCGGCGATGCCGAGCGCTTCGACCTCGCGCAGTCGCTCGACGAGGTCTACATGCCGCGCTTCGCGGGCGATGCGATCGCGCCGACCAGGCTCGGCCAGGTGCTGGCGATCGCCGAGCGCCTGGACACGCTGGCCGGCGGTTTCGCCGCGGGCCTGCGCCCCACCGGCAACAAGGATCCGTTCGCGCTGCGCCGCAACGCGCTGGGCCTGGCGCGCACGCTGCTCGAAGGCGGCCACGACCTGATGCTGCACGGGCTGGTCGAGCGCGCGGTCGCGCTGCAGCCGGTGCAGGCCGCGGATGTCGGCGCCTACGACATCACCCATTTCGTCTACGACCGCCTGCGCGGCTACTACGCCGATCGCGACGTCACGCCGCAGCAGTTCGACGCCGTGCTCAACGCGGTGCACGAATCGCTGCCGGACTTCGACGCTCGCGTGTCGGCCGTGCGCGAGTTCGTGAAGCTGCCGGAAGCCGAAGCGCTGGCCGCGGCGAACAAGCGCATCCGCAACATCCTGCGCAAGACCGAGGGCGAGGCGTCGGCGACGTTCGATGCGTCGCTCTGCGCCGAGGACGCCGAGAGGGATCTCGCCGTCGCGCTCGCGCAGGCCGAGGTCGACACCGATCCGATGCTCGATGCCCGCGACTACGCCGGCACGCTCGCGCGCCTGGCGCAGCTGCGCCCGGTGGTCGACACGTTCTTCGACAAGGTGATGGTGAACGTCGACGACGTGGCCGTGCGCCGCAACCGCCTCGCCCTGCTGCAGCGCCTCGCCGACCGCCTCGGCAGCGTGGCGGCGATCGAGTACCTCTCGATCTGAACCGGCGCAGCGTGGCGAAGCGGCCGTCCGCATCCATCACGGCCGCTTCAACGCGGCCATCGCTATCCTGACCGGATGCGGACTGATCCCCGCGGCCGGCGCGCCGTCTACACCCTTTTGCTGCTCGCCTGCGTCGCGCCGTCCGCCTGGGCCGCGCGCGTGGAGCGCGTGGAAGTGCGCGGCGTCGACGAGGCGCTGGCCGAGAACATCCGCCTGTCGCTGACCATCAACGACGAAACCGGCGCCGACATCGGCGACCGCCGCCTCGACTATCTCGTCGGCGAGATCGAGGCCGAGGCGCGCGCCGCGCTGGAGCCGTTCGGCTACTACTCGCCGGTGATCCGCGTGTCGCGCGAGGGCGAGGTCGTCGCCATCGACGTGGACCCCGGCCCTGCGGTCACCGTGCGCGGTCGTTCGGTGCGCGTGCAGGGCGAGGCCGGCGCGGAAGAAGTGGTGCGCGAGGAAGTCGACGCGTTCCGCCCGGTCGAGGGCGAGGTGCTCGACCACGCGGTCTACGAGGCCAGCAAGACGCGCATCACCCGCGTGCTGGCCGAGCGCGGCTACTTCGATGCCGAGATCCCGTCGCATCGCGTGGAGGTCACGCGCGCCACGCGGTCGGCCGACATCGACCTGTTGTGGACCAGCGGGCCTCGCTACCGCATGGGCCCGGTCGAGTTCACCCAGACGCCGACATCCATCATCAACGACGACCTGCTGCAGAAGCTGGTGTTCTGGCGCCGCGGCGCGCCCTTCCACCAGGACCGCGTGGAGCGCCTGCGCGAATCGCTGCAGCGGCTCGACTACTTCTCCGGCATCGACGTGGCGATCGCGCCGGACAAGGCGGTCGACCTGCAGGTGCCGGTCGACGTCACGCTGACGCCGGCCAAGCGCACCGTCTACACCGCCGGCCTGAGCTACGGTTCCGACAGCGGCGCCGGCGTGCGCTTCGGCATCGACCGCCGCTACCTCAACCGCCGCGGCCACAAGGGCACCGCGCTGCTGGACTACGCGCAGCGGCGCAAGACGCTCACGCTCAACTACCGCATTCCCGCGTTCGCCTGGCTCGACGGCTGGTACACGTTCGCGCTGCAGGCCGCGGACGAGCAGACCGATTTCATCGACAACCGCCGCGTGGAATTCCTCGCCAGCCGCAGCGGGCAGATCAGCCGCGAGCTCGAGGCCGTCGCCAGCCTGCACGTGCTGCGCGAGCGCTGGGCGTACGCGGCCGAGGACGACGGCGATCCGGCCACGCCACCGGATTACCGCTACGCCTCGTTCTGGTATCCCGAGATCAGCGCCAACTACGTCGACGTGGACGACCGCCTGCTGCCGCGCCGCGGCTTCGGCGCCAACGCGTTCGTGCGCGGCGGCCGCGGCCGCGTGGCCGAGGACGACGGCGTGCTGTTCGCGCAGGCACGTGCCTCGGTTGCCTGGTATCGCGGCCTCGGCCCGCGCTCGCGGCTGATCACGCGCGGCGAGCTCGGCCACACCTGGAGCGATGCGCCGATCGGCACGATGCCGCCGTCGCTGCGCTTCCACGCCGGCGGCGAGCGCAGCATCCGCGGCTACGGCTGGCGTGAGGTGGGCCCGCGCGTGGGCGATGCCGGGCGCCGCTTCGCGGTAGGCGCGCGCAACGTGCTGACCGGCGACGTCGAGTTCGAGCAGTACCTCAACGACCGCTGGGGCTATGCGCTGTTCGTCGACACCGGCAGCGCGTTCAACGACCGCCCCGACCTGCACACCGGCGTCGGCTTCGGCGTGCGCTGGCGCTCGCCGGTCGGCCCCGTGCGCATCGACGTCGCACGCGGGCTGAAGAACCCCGACTCGCCGTTCCAGATCTACCTCGGCCTCGGAGCTGAGCTGTGAGCCGCCTGCCCGACGCGAAGAACGCGCGCCCCGACGAGCCGACGCCGGAGGAGCGCGAGGCGCGCATCCGCGAACTGCGCGCCAAGCGTCATGCGCGTGCGAAGAAGATCGCGATCCGCAGTGGCGTCATCACCGGCGGCGTGCTGCTGCTGGTGGTCGCGTTCGCCTACTGGCTGCTCACCACCATTGCCGGGCGCGACCTGCTGCTCGCGCAGATCAAGGCGCGCCTGCCGGCCAATGCCTCGCTGGACTGGAAGGACGCCGAGGGCCCGGCGTCGGGCCCGCTCACGCTGCACGACGTGCGCTTCCGCTGGAACAAGGTCGCATTCGACGCGCAGCGGGTGACGCTCGATCCGGCGCTGCGCCCGCTGCTCGGCCGTCGCCTGCGGCTGGATGCGATGCAGGTCGAGAACGCCACGCTCGACCTGCCCGAGAGCGACGAGCCCTTCGAGCTGCCGCGCTGGCCCGACTCGCTGCCGCAGATCACCGTGCCGCTCGCGCTGCAGGCCGACGACATCCGCGTCGACGGGCTGCGCATCACGCGCCAGGCCGAGCCGCTGATCGAGATCCGCCGCCTGCGCGGCGGCGTGGACGCCAGCAACGGCCGGCTCGCGCTCACGCGCGTCGATGTCGACAGCGACCGCGGCCGCTTCGCCGCGCACGGCACCTACGCGCCGGTGGAGAACTACCGCACCGACCTGGTCGCCACTGCGCTGGTGCCGGCCAAGAGTTCCGGTACGCCGCTGCGGCTGGGCTTCGTCGCGCGCGGCGATCTCGACGCGATGGACGTCGCGCTGGCCGGCGCCGCGCCCGGTCCGGTGCGCGCCACGCTGAGCCTGCGCGGGGCCGAACGCCCGCGCTGGCAGTTGCGTGCGAACGCGAGCGGCCTCGACGTGGCCGCGCTGTCGGGCACGCCGGTCGATCCGCCGGACGCCGTGGACGTCGATGTGCGCGCCGACGGCACCGGCGGCGACGCGCGCCTGCAGGGCTCGATCGTGCGCGGCGACATGCGCATCGCGGTGAATCCGTCGGTGCTGCATCTCGAACAGCAGGTACTCGCATTCGCGCCGCTCGACGTCGAGCTGCTCGGCGGGCGCATCGTTGCGCGCGGCCGCGGCGACTTCGGCGACCGTCGCAATGCGCGCGTGGACTACACGCTGGCCGCGCGCGGGCTGCGCTGGGGCGAGGGCGCGTCGCAGGTGATCGCCGATGCCGACCTCGCGGTGGCCGGCACGCAGGCGGCGTGGACGGTCAACGGCGACAGCACGCTGCTGCGCAACGGCCAGCGCGCGCAGGTCGCGCTCAGCGGGCGCGGGCGCCAAGCCGAGCTCATGGTGCAGCGCCTGCTCGCGCGCATGCCGACCGGCGTGCTCGAGGCGAACGGCCGCATCACCTGGCGCCCGGCGCTGGACTGGAACCTGCACGCGCAGCTGGACGGCTTCGACCCCGGCTATTTCGCACCGGGCTGGAACGGCGCGCTGCGCGGCGTGCTGCGCACTACCGGCCACCAGCCCACCGGCCAGGCGCTGCAGGCGACGCTGGACGTGCCGCGCCTCGGCGGCCGCCTGCGCGGCCGCGCGGTCGGCGCCAGCGGGCAGGTGCGGCTGATCGACGATGTCTACCGCGGCACCGTGGCGCTCACCGCCGACCGCGGTCGCGCCCTCGTGCAGGGCGAAGCGGCCTTCGGCGCACTGCAGCGCTGGAACGCGAGCGCGCGCCTCGAGCGTTTCGATCCGTCGTTCGTCGTCGCCGGCTGGCCGGGCGCGGTGGACGCGCAGCTGCGCAGCACCGGCCAGCGCCGCCTCGGCGCACCGGGCCGACCCGCCGAGCTGCAGGCCAGCGTCGAACTCGCGCAGCTCGGCGGCACGCTGCGTGGGCGCGCGCTTTCGGGCCGCGGCCAGGCGGAGCTGCGCGGCGGCGACGTCGAAGGCCAGCTGCAGCTCGGCGCCGGCGCGAGCCGCATCGACGCGCGCGGCCGCATCGGCGACCGCCTCGACATCGACGCACGCCTGAGCCCGTTGCAGCTGGCCGACCTGCTGCCGGACGCGCGCGGCGTCGTGCGCGGCACGCTGCGGTTGACCGGCCCGCGCACGGCGCCCGACATCGCCGCCGACCTCGACGGCCGCGACGTGGCCTTCGCCGACTACCGCGTCGGCACGCTCGTCGCCAAGGGCCGCCTGCCCTGGCGCGCCGGCACGCCGGGCGCGCTCACGCTGCGCGGCAGCGGGCTGCAGGTCGGCCTGCCGTTCGACGCACTGAATGCCGACGCGCGCGGCGCGGTAGAGGCGCTGCAGCTGCGCGCCGATGCGCGCGGCCCGTTCGGGGCGCTCGCCGTGGCCGGCGGGCTGCGCAAGGCGGGTGCCGACTGGCTGGCGAACGTCGCGTCGCTGCAGCTCGCGCCCACGCGCGGCGCGCCCTGGCAGCTGACGCGCGCCACCCAGCTGCGCTTCGGCGGCGGCCGCGTCGGCGTCGCATCCACCTGCCTACGCTCGAACGCGGGCGGCGAGCTCTGCGGCTCGGCCGACTGGCCGCGCCGCGCCGACGTGACCGCGCGCGGCCTGCCGCTCACGCTGGTGGCCGGCTATCTGCCCGAGCACGCCGATGGCCGCGCCTGGGGCGTCAGCGGCAATGTCGACGGGCAGGCGCAGGTGCGCGGCGTCGGCAATTCCTGGCGTGGCACCGCGCGCATCACCTCCGCGCAGGGCGGCTTCCGGCTCGACGCGCGCGACGACTACGAGCTGGTGCGCTGGCGCGGGCTGGATGCGCGGCTCGCCTTCGACCCGCAGCGCCTGCAGGTCGACCTCGATTCGGGCCTGTTCGACCGCGGCCGCATCGACGGGCGCGTGGCGATGGGCTGGGCCGCGCACGCGCCGCTGTCGGGCAACGTGGCCATCGACACCGACGAGCTGACCTTCATCGAACTGTTCTCGCCCGACATCGTCGACCCGCGCGGCCGCCTGAGCGGGCGCATCACGCTGGGCGGCACGCGGCTGGCGCCGCAGCTGGGCGGGCAGGCGCGGCTCACCGGCTTCTCGACCGAGCTGCCGGCGCTGGGCATCGAACTCACGCAGGGCGAGGCCGCGCTCGACGCGCTGCCCGACGGCACCGCGCGCATCAACGGCCGCGTGCGCTCCGGCGACGGCGTGCTCAACGTCGACGGGCGGCTGGGCTGGCGCGGCGAAGGCGCGCCGCTGCAGCTCGCGGTGCGCGGCACCAACGTGCAGGTGGCCAACACGCGGCAGCTGCGTGCTGTGGCCAACCCCGACGTGCGCGTGCGCAGCGGCGCGGGCGAGCCGTTCACCGTCACCGGCACGGTGGTGGTGCCGTCGGCGCTGGTGATGCTCGAGCGCTTCGATGGCGCGGTGAAGGCCTCGCCGGACGTGGTGGTGCTCGACCCGGTCGAGCCGTCCGGCGACGTCAAGCCGCCGACGGCGCTGGCCCTGGACCTCGCGGTGGTGTCCGGGCGCGACGTGCGCCTGCAGGGCTTCGGCCTCGACGGCCGCCTCGCCGGGCAGGTGCAGCTGCGCAGCAGTTCCGGCACCGACGACATCACCGCGCGCGGCCGCATGGACGTATCCGGGCGCTACCTCGCCTACGGCCAGCGGCTGGACGTCACGCGCGGCGAGCTGACCTGGTCGGGCGGCGCGATCGCCGATCCGATCCTCAACATCCGCGCCGAGCGCGACGTCGGCGGCGTCACCGCCGGCATCGACGTCACCGGCCATGCCACCGAGCCGCGCGCCAACGTGTGGTCGAGCAATGGCGGCACGCAATCCGAGGCGCTGTCGATGCTCGCGCTGGGCCGGCCGCTGGGCACCGTCGGCGGCGAACAGGGGCGGCAGATCGGCGCGGCCAGCGCGGCGCTGTCGGCCGGCGGCTCGCTGCTGGCCTCCGAGCTCGGCACGCGGCTGGGCCTGGACGACGCCGGCGTGATCGAGAGCCGCACGCTCGGCGGCAGCGTGCTCGGCATCGGCAAGTACCTGTCGCCGCGGCTGTACGTGGGCTACGGCGTGTCGCTGTTCGGCAGCGGGCAGGTGCTGACGCTGAAGTACCTGATCCGCCGCGGCGTGGATGCCACGTTCGAATCGAGCACGGTCGAGAACCGCGCCTCGCTCAACTACCGCAAGGAACGCTGAGCGCCCTCACGCGCATTGTTCGCCGCGCGCGCTAGAGTCGCCTCATCGATCACGGCGGGAGCATCGCGATGAGCAAGCTGCACGGCGACCGGCCTCAGGGCGAGGAAGTGCGCTTCGAGCAGGGCGAGCTGCGCAAGCCCGACGACCGCCACGAGGAGCCCGGCCAGGGCGGCTCGCTGACGCCGCCGAACGACGGCCACGAGCGCGACAGGCGTCGCGACCCGGCCACCGAGCCACGTACGGAAACCGCGCCGGCCGGCACGCCATCGGTGGACGGCGGCAACGGCCGGGGCGCGGCGCCGGTCGATCACTCGGTCGACTGACGCATCTCGTCGGAGGCGCGCCCCGCGTTGCGTCCGGCTTCGGCATCGCGCCCCGCGGCGCTCTGCAGCCGTTCCTCGCGACGGCGGACTTCCTCGCGCTCGTCGCGCTGGCTGCGCGCCCGCGGTTCGGGTGTCTTCGACGGAGGAGCCTTCGGGGACATGTCGCGCATCCGCTAGCAGGGGTGGATAGGCTCGCCGCTCGCGCGTAAGCGGGCGTGACAGCGGGCGCTACCGCAGCGCCCGTCATTCGCGATGCAAAAAAGAACCCGCGCCGGAGCGCGGGTCCCGTTACGCGACGGAAACGTCGGTAATTACTGCGCGGCAGGGGCGCCGGCGGTACCGCCGAGCTTGCCCTGGATCTCCACCGCGCGATCGTGGTGCTGCTTGACGTGGTCGCGCGTCGTGGTGAGGTGCTGGCGCACGGCGTCGTCGGTGGCGGCCGGGATCAGCATGCTGTCGAGCTTGCCCAGCGCGTCGGCATGGTCGGCGACCATCGCATCGATGTAGGCCTTGGCATACGCATCGCCGTCGAGCGACGCCAGCTGCTGGCGCTCGGCCTCGCCCTTCTGCTTCTGCGCGGTGATGGCGGCGGTATCGGCCGGCGCGCCGCCGTTCTTGTCGAGCAGCGCGGTGGTGTCGGCCATGTTCTTGGTGTGCTCGGCCTGCATCATGTTGGCGTAGGCCAGCACGTCGCCGGTGACGTTCTTCGACTTGGCCTGCTCGGCCGCCTTCACTTCGTGATCGTTGATCACGTTGACCAGTGCGAGCGCTTCGGTCTGCGAAGGCGCGGCAGCGGCCGCATCGCCCGTCGGCATCGTGCCGCCGGTGGCGTCCGGCGTGGCGGTGGCATCGGCCGGCGCGGTGTCGGCGGTGGCGGCCGGCGTGTTGTTGGTGCCGCCGGCCGCATCCTCGTTGCGGTTGCAGGCGGTGGTGGCGAACAGCACCAGCGCAGCGGCGGCCAGTGCGAGCGGGGTCTTGGTGTTCATGTGTCGGTCTCTCCGTGGGATGGGGATGCACGTACGGCCAGCCGTGAGGCCGGATCGCGACGCTAACCGGCGCCATCGCGAGACACCGTGAAGGCACGGCCGCTGCCGGCAAACGAAAACTTTTCAGGCATGTGGACACGCATTGCGCGCTGTCGCTGTCGCTGCATGCTGGCACGGAGGTTGCGACGTTTGCCGCATTCCGACCCCGTGCAAGGAGATACCCGATGGCCCTGAGCCTCAACGACATCAAGGGATGTCCGATAGACCGGCAGCGCTTCACCTGGCGCGAGCTGGTGCAGACGCCGATCAGCAAGCTGGACGATGACGCATTCACTCGCGTGTGCATCATCCTGATGAACGGCCTGGAGTTGGAAGCCAACCGTTTCTCGCACATGTGCGCACGCATGAACCGCGACCTGCGACTTCCGCTCGCCAAGATCCGCCGCGTCGAGCAGCACCAGGCCACGGCGATCAACTGGCTGATCGGCGCCGACCACTCGCCGCTGGAAACCACCATCGCCTACGAGCAGGTGGCCATCGAGGTCACCGCGGCCGTCGCGCAGCGCGAGCCCGACGAATACCTCGCGCAGACCTATCGCTTCGGCCTGCTCGAGGACTTCGACCACATGTATCGCTACAGCGCGATGCTCGACCGGCTGGAAGGCAAGGACGCGAACAACATCCTGCAGTGCTACACCGACATCCTCCCGGGCCGGCCGACCATCGTCGAACACCGCGATCCCGAGGACGACCTGCGCACGCCGATGGACGCGAAGATCGCGCATCCGCTGAGCAAGCTGCACGCGCTCACGATCATGTCGGCCGAGCAGCAGACCCACAATTACTACATGAACATCGGGCCGCTGTTCACCGACCCGGTGGCGCGCCTGCTGTACGCCGAGATCGCCTCGATCGAGGAGCAGCACACCACGCAGTACGAGTCGATCATCGACCCCGACCAGACGTGGATGGAGCAGTGGCTCATGCACGAGCTGATGGAGGTCTACAACTACTACGGCTGCGTGCAGCAGGAGACCAACCCGCGCATCAAGGCCCTGTGGGAACGCTTCCTCGACTACGAGATGGGCCAGCTCTCGATGGTCATGGAGCTGTTCAAGCAGTACGAACGGCGCGATCCCGCCGAGGTGATCGGCGACACGCTGCCCGACCCGATCCCGTTCGCCAGCCAGCGTGATTTCGTGCGCGAGGTGCTCACCCGCGAGGTCGACTACCGCGCGATCGGCACGAGTACACGACCGACGGCTCGGAGAGCGAGGCCACGCTCGCCTATCGCGAGCACATGAACTCGCAGGGCTCGCCGACCGAGGCCGTGGCCGAGGGCTACGTCTACCGCCCCGGCACCGAACTGGCGCCGCCGATGCCGCGCGCCGCCTGACGCACGAACTAAGGAGTCATCCATGCAACCCGAAGTTTCCCTGGGCAAGAACCGCACCGGCCTCAAGGCCTCGCCGCTCGATGCGGTCGAACTGCAGGACATGCACGGCTATCAGCTAGACGTCGGCCGCCCGCCGGTCACGGTGGAGGAGTTCCGTGCGTCGTACATGAGCGAGGAGAGCGTCGGCTCGATCCCGCCGCCGACCTCGGTCAAGGGCATGGTCGGCGCAACCGCGCAGGCGCTCACCGGTCATCGCATGCACGTGCTGCTGGACAAGATCGCCGAGCGCCTGGCCTTCGAGCGCAGCGGCACGCGCCTGTACGACGCTGCGCTGCTGAAGATCGGCCAGCTCGACCGCCTGCCCGAAGGCATGACGATGGCGGCGCTGCAGGAGATCCGCGACGAGGAGGCCGCGCATTTCCGCCTGCTCGCCGACACCATCGAGCGCCTCGGCGGCGACAGCACGGCGATGACGCCCTGCGCCGACGTCACTGGCGTGCAGGGCATGGGCCTGCTGCAGGCGATGAACGACCCGCGCACCACGCTCGCGCAGGCGCTGGACACGCTGCTGGCGGCGGAGCTGATCGACAACGCATCGTGGGAGCTTCTCATCGAGCTCGCCGAAGGCTTCGGCCGCGACGAGATCGCCGACGGGTTCCGCCACGCACTCGCGGCCGAGCAGCGCCATGAAACGCTGGTGCGCAGCTGGCTCGCGGCGGAGTTGAACAACGTCTCGCATGTCCGTCACTGACGAGTCGTGCACGTCGGTTAACTCTTCAGCATCCCGGTTCATCGTCACGCTGCAGCGACCGTTTTTGCACGCAGCGCTAACCGTGAATTCGGTGAACTGGACTCAAGAAGACAACGACGAAAAGACCAGGCGCCGAGGGCGGCGCTCCAGCGAAAAGGGCCGGCTTCGGCCGGCCCATCCCAAATCCCCCAGGAGACGACCGAATGAGCCAGAACAACCAGAACAACGAGCGTCGCGAAGGTCAGAACAACCAGAACCAGAACGAGCGCCGCGAAGGCCAGGGCCAGCAGAACGACCAGCAGCGTCGCGAAGGCAGCTCGCAGCAGAACGAGCAGAACCGCAACAACCAGAACAACCGCGAAGAGCGTCGCTGAGGAACCCGCGGTCGCCTTCGCGACCGCTTCTCCTTTCCGGAGCGCCTTGGCTTGACGGCCAAGGCGTTTCTTTTTCCCGTTTCCGGCAAGCCCCGTCAGAGGCGCCATGGAACCCGTCACACCCGACGACGTCTACCAGCATCGCCATCTCCAGGACATCAGCGGCGTGACCGAACACGGTCGGGTCGCTTTCGTCATGTCGCGCGCCAGCAAGGCCAAGGGTGGCTATCGCTCCACCGCCTGGCTGCTCGATACGCAGTCCGATCGCCGCGCACGCCAGCTCACGTCCTCGAAGTTCAACGCGCAGTCGCTGGTGATCGACCCGACGGGCAGCCGCGTGGCCTTCGTCTCGCAACGCACGGACGACGAGAGCCCGCAGGTCTACACGATCGCGACCGACGGCGGCGAAGCGCGCGTGCTGACGAAGAGCGATAACGGCGTCTCGAGCCTCGTCGCGTGGTCGCAGGACGGCAAGCGCCTGCTCGCGCTGCAGTCTTTCAAGTGGAAGGAAGACGAGAACGACGATCCCGAATCGCAGGATCGCCCGCTGGTGGTGCGCTACCTGCCGTACAAGATGGACGGTTCGGGACCGAAGGTCGGCGAGCGCACGCGGCTGGTGTCGATCGACGCGACGTCGGGTGAGGTGACCACGCTGGTCGAAGGCGATTTCGACGTGGCCGATGCGATGTGGTCGCCCGATGGCGCGACGCTCGCGTTCGCGCGCAAGCGCAGCGGCCAGCAGCGCCACCAGGCCGACCTGTGGCTGGCCAAGGGCGACGGCAGCGATGCGCGGCAGGTCACCCGCGACCTGTATTCGGTGTCGGGCCTGCGCTTCTCCCCGGACGGCAAGAAGCTCGCGTTCGGTGCGGGTCGAATCGAAGGCGAGTCGCTGGTTGCGCTGTTCGTCTACGACGTCGACAGCGGCGAGAAGCGCGCGCCGCGGGGCGATGACCTGCAACTCGAAGGTGCGACGGTGGTCTGGCATCCCGACGGCGACCGCATCGCGACGATCGCCTCGCGCAACGGCCTGTTCGAGATCGCCGTACTGCATGTCGATAGCGGCGAGGTGACGCCGATCGAGGGCGGCCTTCGTCACGTCACCGCACTGGCACCGAGTGGCGACGCGCTGGTGTTCGTGGCCTCCACGTTGCGCGAGCTCGACGAGGTGTTCCGCGTCGACTGGGACGGCCGCAACGAGAGGCGCCTGACGGCGTTCAACCGCAAGTGGTTCGGCCAGCGCATCCGCCCGCGCGTGAGCAAGCGCAGCTTCGAGGTCCCGGACGCGAAGGGCGGCACCGAGCGCATCGATGCCTGGGTGATGCTGCCGCCCGACGGCGACGGTCCGTTCCCGGCGCTGGTGGATTTCCACGGCGGTCCCGAGTCGATCACGCTGATCGACTTCGCCAGCCATCTCTACTGGTATCCGCTGATCGCCAAGGGTTATGCGGTGATCGCACCGAACCCGGTCGGCTCGGGCGGCTACGGCGGCGAGTTCGCGCGCCGGCTGATCGGCCACTGGGGCGAGTACGACCTGCCGCAGGTCGAGGCGGTGCTGACGCAGCTGCGCAACGAGCGCGTGGTCGGCGAGGCGCTGGGCTGCTACGGCAAGTCCTACGGCGGCTATCTCAGCGCGTGGACCGCCGCGAACAGCGACATGTTCAAGGCGGCGGTGGTGAGCGCGCCGGTCGCGAACCTGCAGTCGCACGGCGGCACGTCCGACACCGGCTACTACGTCACGCCGTATGCGATGGGCGCGGACCTGCACGAGTCGGCCGAGCAGTACGCGCGGCTGTCGCCGGTCGAGTACGCGGCGAAGATCGATACGGCGACGCTGTTCCTCAACGGCCAGGACGACCAACGCTGCCCGGTCGGCCAATGCGAGGAGATGTTCGCCAACGTCATCCGCGCCGGGCACCCCAACGCGATGATGGTGGTCTACCCCGGCGGCTCGCACTCGCTGGCCGGCAGCGGCAAGCCCGCGCACCGCGTCGACTACCACGACCGCGTCGTGAAATGGATCGACACGCATGTCTGACGCCGGCCTCACGGAGCGGCTGGCACCGTCATCGCCCGGCTTCCTTCCCCACCTGACACGGGTGCTTCCATGAATGCGATCGAATTGCTGAAGGCCGACCACGACAAGGTGCGCGGCCTGTTTGAACAGCTGACCAACACCACCAAGCGCGCCGAGAAGACGCGTGCCGAACTCGTCGAGAAGATCCGCCTCGAACTCGACGTGCATACCCAGATCGAGGAGGAGATCTTCTATCCCGCGTTCAAGGAAGCCGTCGGCGAGTCCGAGGACGAGGCGATGGTGTTCGAGGCGCTGGAGGAGCACCGCGCCGCCGGCGAGCTCGTGCTGCCCGACCTGCTGGAAACCGACATCACCAGCGACCGCTTCAGCGGCCGCGCGAAGGTGCTGAAGGAACTCGTCGAGCACCACGCCGAGGAAGAAGAGAAAGAGATGTTCAAGAAGGCGCGCGAGCTCTTCAGCCGCGAGCAGCTCGACGAGCTCGGCGTGCAGATGGCCGAGCGCAAGAAGCAGCTGCTGGAGATGGGCGCCGAGCAGATCGAGCTGATGAAGCGCCAGCAGGGCCAGGTCGATTCGGAGCAGGCGCCGCCGCGCGCGTCGCTGCAGTAAGTCCATCACCCGCGCTTCGACGGAACGCCCGCCCCGTGCGGGCGTTTCGCGTTTGCGGCCTCAGGCGGCCGCGCGCTGCGATGGCCGCCCGCGCGTGCGCGAGGCGGCGAAGCGCGCGAGTGCGTCGGGATCGAGCACCGCCTGCACGCGCGGCAGCCCGAGCGCCTCGGCGAGGTAGCGCGCATTGGCACCGCCGATCCACACCGGCAGGCCCGGCGGCAGCGCGGCGTCGAGCTCGCGCAGTTCGGCCAGCGTCGCGCGCGCCTGCTCGGGGTCGACCGAACCCAACGCGATGCCGGCGCAGTCCAGCCGCGTCGCCACGCGCGCGATTTCCGCGGCCGGTAGCTCGGTGCCGAGGTAGAGCACGGGCAGCCCGGCCTCGTGCGCCTGCAGCGCGGCGCCGAGCAGGCCGAGCTCGTGACGCTCGCCGGGCAGCGTGGCGAACAGCACGCGTGCGCGGCGCTCGCGCGGCGGCGGGTTCAGCACGGCCAGCAGGCGCATGCGCAGCAGGCTGCTGACCAGGCGCTCCTGCGCGATCGCCAGGCGCCCGTCCGACCAGCGCAGGCCCACCTCGCGCAGCAACGGCATCACCACGCGCGCCATCAGCACCGGCATCGGGAGCGTGGCGATCGCTACCGACAGGTCGCGGTCGAATTCGTCGACGCGGTAGTCGGCGATGGCGTCGAGCATCCGGCCGGGCAGCGTCTCCACGCCGCCGTAGGCCGCCTGGCGGCCGTCGTCGAGCAGGCGCTCGAGCGCGTCGTCATCCAGGGCGGCGAGGTCGCGAATGGGATGGCCGCGGCCTGTCAGCCGGTGCAGGCGGCCGAGGCGCTCGATGGTGGCGGCGTCGTACAGGCGGCGACCCTGCGGGTCGCGCACCGGCCGGATCGCGGCGTGGCGACGCTCCCAGGCCCGCAGCGTCTCGGGGCTCAGCCCGGTGAGGTCGGCAGCGGCCTTGATGGGGTACATGGCTCGAATGTACAGCCTCTGTACAAGGCTGTCTTGTACAGCCGGTTAACCGGCACTGCGGAGACTGGCGGGCGTCCCTGTCCAGGAGCCTCGCCATGCACACCCGCAAAGTCCCCGCGCCCCTCGCCGCGCTGACCACCGCGCTGGCGCTCGCCGTCGCCGCGCCCGTGTTCGCCGCGCAGCCGGCCGCCTCCACCGCCGCACAGACGCAGGCCCGTGCCGACATCGTCGACACCGCCGTCGCCGCCGGCCAGTTCAAGACGCTCGCCGCCGCACTGCAGGCCGCGGGCCTGGTCGACACGCTCAAGGGCGCCGGTCCGTTCACCGTGTTCGCGCCCACCGACGCCGCGTTCGCCGCGCTGCCGGCCGGCACCGTCGAGAACCTGCTCAAGCCGGAGAACCGCGAGCAGCTCGTCGCGATCCTCACCTACCACGTAGTCCCCGGCCGCGTGACCGCGAGCCAGGTGGCCGGCATGAGCAAGGCCACCACCGTGCAGGGCGGCGACGTCGCCATCCGCGCGACGGGCGGCACCGTCAACGTCGGCGACGCGCGCGTGGTCAAGGCCGACGTGATGGCCAGCAACGGCGTCATCCACGTCATCGACAAGGTGCTCATGCCGCCGCGCTGAGCCGTCGTCCCCTAACAGGAGAACGCTATGAAGGCATTGAATCTCGTGACGCTGGTGCTGGTGATCGTCGGTGGCCTCAACTGGGGCCTGGTCGGCGCGTTCCAGTTCGACCTGGTCGCCGCGCTGTTCGGCGGGCAGTCCGCGCCGCTGGCACGCATCGTCTACGTGCTGGTCGGCCTGTCGGCGCTGTGGCAGATCGGCTCGCTGGTGCGCCGCCCGGGCTGAGCGATCGGCGGCGGACGAGGGCGCTGCTCCCGCCATCGTCCGAGGGGCGCGATCGATCGCGCGATGCCGTCGACGCAGCACGTCGGCATCCGTGCACTGGAGGGTGAACGAACACGCCGATCCGCGCTCCGGCCGGAGCCGCGCCTGTCATCGCAGGCGCGGCTCTTTTTTTCGCGTGCGGTCAGGCCACGCGTTCGCGCTGCCGGCGCACCAGGTGCACGAGCAGCAGCGAGATCGCCGCCGGCGTCATGCCGGGAATTCGCTGCGCCTGGCCCACCGTCTGCGGACGCACGCGCTCGAGCTTCTGCAGGATCTCCGCCGACAGCCCGCGCACGTCGGCGTAGTCGAAGGCCTCGGGGATGGTGGTGTCCTCGTGGCGCCGCGCGCGCTCGATCTCCTCGCGCTGGCGATCGAGATAACCCGCGTACTTCACGCCGATCTCGACCTGCTCGGCGACGTCAGCATCCGCCACCGCCGGGCCGAGCATCGGCACCGACGCGAGCTTCGCGTAGTCGAGTTCGGGGCGCCTGAGCAGGTCGAGCGCATTGGTCTCGCGGCTGACCTCGATGCCGAGCGCGGCGGCGACGTCGCGACCCAGCGCGTTGTTCGGCGCCGCCCAAAGCGCGCGCAGGCGCGAGGTCTCGCGCTCGATCGCCTCGCGCTTGTCGGAAAAGCGCTGCCAGCGCGCGTCGTCGACCAGGCCGAGCTCGCGGCCGACCGGCGTGAGCCGCGCATCGGCATTGTCCTCGCGCAACTGCAGGCGGTACTCGGCGCGCGAGGTGAACATGCGGTAGGGCTCGGACGTGCCCTGCGTGGTGAGGTCGTCGACCAGCACGCCCAGATACGCTTCGTCGCGACGCGGGCTCCAGCCGGCCTCGCCACGCACGAAGCGCGCGGCATTGACGCCGGCCAGCAGGCCCTGCGCCGCGGCTTCCTCGTAACCGGTGGTGCCGTTGATCTGGCCGGCGAAGAACAGGCCGTCGATTGCCTTCGTTTCCAGCGTGGTCTTGAGCCCGCGCGGATCGAAGAAGTCGTATTCGATCGCGTACCCGGCGCGCGTGATGTGCGCTTGCTCGAAGCCGCGGATGCTGCGCACGAGTTCGAGCTGCACGTCGAACGGCAGCGAGGTGCTGATGCCGTTCGGATAGATTTCGGCGACGTCCAGGCCTTCGGGCTCGACGAAGATCTGGTGGCTCGCCTTCTCGGCGAAGCGCACCACCTTGTCCTCGATCGACGGGCAGTAGCGCGGGCCGATGCCTTCGATCTGGCCGGTGTAGAGCGGGCTGCGATCGAGCGCGGCGCGGATGACCTCGTGCGTGCGCTCGCTCGTGTGCGTGATCCAGCACGACACCTGCGCGGGATGGTCGGCGGTCGAACCCATGAACGACATCACCGGGCGCGGATCGTCGCCGGGCTGCTCCTCCATCACCGAGTAGTCCAGCGTGCGGCCGTCGATGCGCGGCGGCGTGCCGGTCTTCAGGCGGTCGACCACGAACGGGCCTTCGCGCAGGCGCGCGGCAAGCGCGGTCGCCGGCAGGTCGCCCGCACGGCCGGCCGCGTACGTCGTCTGCCCGACGTGCACCTTGCCGGCGAGGAACGTGCCGGCGGTGAGCACGACGGCAGGCGCGAAGAAGCGCAGCCCTGTCTGCGTGAGCACGGACGAGACGCGGCCGTCGTCGAAGCCGATGTCGTCGACGGCGGCCTGGAACAGCGTGAGCCCCGGCTGCGATTCCACCGCGCGGCGGATGTAGGCGCGATACAGCGCGCGGTCGGCCTGGCAGCGCGTCGCGCGCACAGCCGGGCCCTTGCTCGCGTTGAGGCGGCGCCACTGGATGCCGGCGGCGTCGGCCGCACGCGCCATCACGCCGCCGAGCGCGTCGATCTCCCTGACCAGGTGACCCTTGCCGATGCCGCCGATGGCGGGGTTGCAGCTCATCGCACCGACGGTCTCGATCGAATGCGTGAGCAGCAGCGTGCGCGCGCCGGCGCGGGCGGCCGCGAGCGCGGCCTCGGTGCCGGCGTGGCCGCCGCCGACCACGATCACGTCGAAACGGTAGAAGTCGTTACTCATCGATTGCTCCACATGCGACGGCGGCCTGCATGGCCCCGGCCGGGTCACGGCGGACGTCGATGGCGCGGCGCCTTGGCGGCGTCCGCGCGGCCACGGGCGCGCACGCCTGCCGACGGATCGACACCGAGCCCTCACGTCGAAACGGGAGAAGGCATCGCGGATCCCGGAAATGCGCGCGCATTGTCGCGCAGGCACAGGCGGCGCGTGGCTGAACAGGCGACCGACGCCTGCGTCAGCGCCTGACCGCCGCGGCCGGGCATGGCCGCATTGCGTCACCTTGCGCCCGCGCGCCAGGCGCCGATCTGTGACTGCGGTCCGCCGAGCGGCCGCGGAAAGCCGTCGCCGGGCACTGGCACGCTTCATGCAGCTGTTTTCCCTGCACCCAGCGGGGCAGGCGCATGCGTCGGCCGGTATTGGAACAGGGGCTGGCCAAGCGCCCGCGGGGAAGCACGAAGGGCCGGATGTCGGGGGACGTCCGGCCCTTCACCTTTTCAGGATGCCTCGATGCCATCCGGTCGGCGACCGGGTGCCGGCCCCGGCGAGGGGCGGAACAGGGGGGATCCGAGATTCCTCGCCGGGGTCCGACATGGCGGAAAGACGCGATCGGCCGCGGTGCGGGCGATGCGCCGCTAGCTTGACCAGCGGCGGTTGGGCCCGCAAGCCGCCGCCGTCACGGTTTCTAGCGTTCCTGCTGGCCGCCGTCGCGACGCGCGCGGCGGATCATCTCGCCCATCGGCGAGCCGCCGTCGCCACCGCGCGGACGAATCGCCGGCGCCGGCCGGCTGCCGCCCTCGGGGCGCGCGATCTGCGGCGGCGGGCGGCGGTTGCCGCCGTCGTCGTTGCGCGGGCGATGCGTCAGCCCGCCCGGATTGCGCCAGGGCGCGCCATCGGGACGGTCCACGCGCGGGCGGTTGTCGCCCGGGTGATGCGGCCGCGGCACCGGGCGCGGGTAGTAGCGCGGATAGGTGTAGTAGGACGGGCCGTAGTAATACGGCGAGCCGTAGCGGCCCCAGACGGAGATGCCCGAGCGGTACGGGCCGTAGTACGGCGAGCCGTAGCCGTAGCCCGGGTACGCGCCGTGGTAGCGGTAATCGACCGACGGCGAACCGTAGTAGTAGTCGCCCTGCCCGCCGCCGCGATACCCGTAGGGCGCGGTGGTGACGCAGCCGGCGAGCAGCGTGGTCGCGGCGAGCGGTATCAGCAGCTTGCGGATCATGGACTTCCCCTGTAGCGGTCGATGCAGCTTCGGCCGGTGGCATTGAACTACCGCTTAACTTTTCCGCTGTCGACCGCACGCCGCTGACCGGTTCAGCGCGACGGTTCAGGCAGCGCGCGACGCATCGCCCGCACACAGTGGTGCGCGCGCCCGCATTGCCGGGTGACGGGGCGCCTGCGAGCATCGCACGCCTTCGCCCGGAGCCCGACATGTCGAACCTGCATCGCGCTTCCGGGCGCACCCGCCTCGGCCTCGTGCTGAGCCTGGTCACCGCACTGTGCTGGGCGACGCTGCCCGTCGCGCTCAAGGTGACGTTGCAGGCGCTCGATCCGCTCACACTCACCTGGTTCCGCTTCCTGGTCGCCGCCGTGCTCACCATGGGCTGGCTGGCGCTGCGCGGAAAGCTCGGCGGCCTGCGCGGGCTGGGCGGGCGCGGCATGGGCCTGCTGGCGCTCGCCGCGGCGATGCTGGTGGGCAACTACGTCTTCTACCTGCTGGGCGTGGGCCGCACCTCGCCCGGCAATGCGCAGCTGCTGATCCAGCTGGCGCCGCTTCTGATGGCAGTCGGCGGCATCGTGGTGTTCGGCGAGCGCTTCCGCGCCGCGCAGTGGCTCGGCATGGCGCTGCTGGTCGCCGGGCTCGGACTGTTCTTCCGCGACCAGCTCGCACACGTGGACACCACGCCGGGCCACGGCGGTACCCGGGCCTACCTCACCGGCTCGCTGCTGGTGGTGCTGGGCGCGGTGGTGTGGGCCGTGTACGCGCTCGCCCAGAAGCAGTTGCTGGTGAAGCTGGGTTCCATGCAGATCCTCGCGGCGATCTACGTCGTCGCCACCCTGCTGCTGTGGCCGTTCGCGCATCCGACGCAGCTGCTGCGCCTGGATGGCGCGCAGTGGGGCCTGCTCGCGTTCTGCGCGCTCAACACCGTCGTGGCCTACGGCGCCTTCGCCGAGGCGCTCGCCCACTGGGAGGCCTCGCGCGTGTCGGCGGTGCTCGCGGTGACGCCGCTGCTGTGCCTGGCGGTGGTGGCGATCGTGCACGGGTTGTGGCCGTCGATGCTCGCGCCCGAGCCGATGTCGGCGATCGGCTGGATCGGTGCGGCGCTGGTGGTCGCCGGCTCCACCGCGGTGAGCCTGCTCGGACGCCGCCGCGCCACGTGACGACCGGCGCTGCGCGCATCGCGGGCCAGCCACTACCCTAGGCGCTCTTTCGACCGCCCCGCTTTCATGACCGACCCGGGATTCGACGACGTCCTCGCCGCCGCCGCGCGCATCGCGCCGCATGCGCACGTCACGCCGGTACTGACCTCGCGCACGATCGATGCGCTCGCCGGATGCGACCTGCACTTCAAGGCCGAGCATCTGCAGCGTATCGGCGCGTTCAAGTTCCGCGGCGCCTGCAATGCGGTGTGGTCGCTCGACGAGGACGGGGCGCGGCGCGGCGTGGTCACGCATTCCTCCGGCAACCACGGCGCGGCGCTCGCGCTGGCGGCGTCGAATCGCGGCATCGCCTGCCACGTCGTCGTGCCCGAGGGCGCCGTGCCCGGCAAGCTCGCGGCCATCGCCGCCTACGGCGCCGTGCTGCATCGATGCGAGCCGACCATCGAAGCGCGCGAAGCGATGTGCGCGCAGTTGCAGCAGTCGCTCGGTGCGCGCCTGGTGCATCCGTACACCGATCCGCTGGTCATCGCCGGCCAGGGCACCGCCGCACTCGAGCTGCTGGCGACACGGGCGCTCGATGCCATCGTGGTGCCGGTCGGTGGCGGCGGGCTCGCCGCGGGCACCGCGCTCGCGATCGCCGGCGTGTCGCCATCGACGCAGCTGTATCTCGCCGAGCCCGCCGGCGCGGCGGAAACCGCGGCCTCGCTCGAGCGCGGCGCGCGCGTCACCGCATTCACGCCCGACACCGTCTGCGACGGCCTGCGCGGCACGCTCGGCGCGATCAACTTCGACATGCTGCGCGCGCATGGCGCCAGGGCGCTGGTGGTGGACGACGCCGCCACGCTCGCGGCAATGCGGCTGGTCTGGACGCGCATGAAGCAGCTCGTCGAGCCGTCGTCGGCCGTCGCGCTCGCGGCGGTGCTCGCCAATCCCGATCTCTTCGCCGAGCGGCGCGTGGGCATCGTGCTGTCGGGCGGCAACGTCGATATCGAGGCAATGGTGCGCGCATGAGCGAGGCCCCGGTCCGGCTGCCGCGCATGCTGCGACGGCCGTGGCCGTGGATCGCGCTGCTCGCCGTCGTGCTGGCGCTGGGCTTTCTCGGCTCGCGCGGCATCTGGGACCCGGACGAGGGCCGCTACACCAACGTCGCGCTCAACATGCTCGACAGCGGCGACTGGCTGAATCCGCGCCGCAACGACGAGGTCGGCCACTGGACCAAGCCGCCGCTCACGTACTGGGCGATCGCCAGCAGCATCGCGCTGTTCGGGCAGACGCCTTTCGCGGCGCGTCTGCCTGCGGCGCTCTCGTACCTGCTGTGCGTGCTGTTCGTCGCGCGCATGGCGCGGCGGATCGCGCCGGGCAGCGAACGCACCGCGGCCGTCGTCTACGCGACGATGCTGTTTCCGTTCGGCGCCACGCAGCTCATCACCACCGATTACGTGCTCGCCGCCACCGAGACGCTGGGGGTATGGGCGTTCGTCGAGGCGCGCTTCGGTTCCGCTCGCCGCGCGCTGTACTGGCTGGTGCTGATGTGGGCGGGTTTCGGCCTCGCGTTCCTGACCAAGGGCCCGCCCGGGCTGCTGCCACTGCTGCCGATCCTCGCCTACGACTGGCTGCTGCGCGGCCATGCGCATCGCCGCGTGCTGCAGTGGAGCGGGCTGCTGGTGTTCATGGCGGTCGCTCTGCCCTGGTACGCGGCGGTGATCCACGGCAACCCGGGGCTGCTGCGCTACTTCCTCGGCGACGAGGTGGTGGGCCGCATCGCCAGCAACGAATTCCGACGGCATGGCCAGTGGTGGGGCTGGATCGCGATCTACGCCCCGACACTGCTGCTCGGCACGCTGCCATGGACCGGCACGTTGTGGCGTTGGCTGCGCGCGCTGCCGGTCCAACTGCGCGAATGGCGCCTGCCCGTGCGCCGCGACGAGCAGCGTGGCTGGCTGCTGGTCACGCTGTGGCTCGCATTGCCCTTGATCGTGTTCTGCCTGTCGCGCTCGCGGCTGCCGCTCTACATCCTGCCCCTGTTCGGCGCGCTCGCGCTGCTCGTGGCGATGCAGCGCCAGCGCGAGGGCCGCGCGCTGCCGCCGTGGCCGCGGCTCGTGGCCTGGGCCGTGTTGCTGCTCGCGCTCAAGGCCGCCGCGGCTTACTGGCCCACGCACAAGAACGCCGCCGACTGGGCGCGCGAGATCCGCGCGCGCACGCAGGATCGCGTCGGCGAGGTGCTGTTCGTCGACGACATGGCGCGCTACGGCCTGCACCTGCACCTCGGGCGTGGCGTGGAGATCGAGCGCATCACGCTGGACCCGTATCCGCAGTCGCGCTTCAACCCCGACTACGACGAGGACCTCGCCACCGAACTCGGGGAGCACGAGCCGGACACGCTGTGGATCACGCATGCGCGGTTGTGGCCGCAGGTACGCGAGCGCATCGAGGCGCAGGGCTTCGACGTCGAGGCGCTGGGCGCGCCCTACCGCGAACGCGTGCTGTTCCGCGTCACGCCGCGGCCGGCGGACGCCGCGCGACCAGCGCGCTGAACAGCACGATCGCGGCGATCACCAGCAACGCGCCGACTGCTGCATGGCCGGTCGGCCAGCCCTCGCCGAGCCAGAGCGCGCCGATCGCGGTGGCGAACAGGATCTCCGCCGCCTGCATCGCTTCGGCCGCGGCCAGCGCGACAGGATCGCGCCGCACCAGTCCCGTCGCACGGAAGAACAGCACCGTGGCGACGATGCCCGCGCCGAGCGCGACGCCGCCCGTCAACCCGACCTGGCGCAGCGGCGGCGCGCCGGCGGCCAGCTGCGCATAGGCCACGAACGGCAGCCACAGCGGCAGGCTCGCGAGCGTCATGCCGAACACGCGCTGGGTGGCGTCGAGTTCGATGCCCGCGCGTTCCAGGTGCAGCATCAGCCCGCGATTGCCCAGCGGATAGGCGAACGCGCTCACCGCGACGCAGGCGATCGCGATCCATGCCTGAGCGTCGAGCCGTCCACCGGCCTGCGAGCGCTGCATCAGCAGCACGCCGGCGAAGGCGATCAGGCCAGTGACCAGCGCCGCCGGCGGAATGCGCCTTCGCGCATCGCGGTACAGCAGCGGCGCGCAGAGCATGCCGGCGACCACGGTGAGCTGGAACGTGCCAGCGACCAGCCACGCCGGGCCGCTCGCCGCCGCATAGCTCAGGCAGGCGTAGAACAGCACGAAACCGATGCCGCTCGATGCGAGCCAAGCGCCCGGATGCGCACGCATCGCGCGCCACAGCGGCGTCCAGCGACCGCGCATCAGCGGCAGCATCAGCGGCACCGTCCACAGGTAGCGCAGCGACGCCGTCCACGCCCAGTGCCCACCGTCGAGCGCGGCGGCGCGGTTGAGCACGTAGGTCGAGGTGAAGAACAGCGCCGACGCGAGCGCCAGTCCGACCGCCGCGAGCGCCAGGCGTGCGGGCGCGTTCAACCGCGTCGCCGGATCGGGATCTGCGAGACCGGCACGCGCACCTCGTCGATGCCGCCCATGCGGATCGGCGCGCCCGGCTTCGGGCCCCAGGCCTGCGCGTAGACGACGTCCCAGGTGACCGGCAGGCCCTGCTCGGTGCGCAGCGCCTCGTAGGCCTGCGCGGCGCGCGCGAAACGTGCGCGGCCGGTGAGCGCGCGGCGGCGATCGCGCATCGCATTGGTCGCGCCCAGCGTGCGCAGCTCGCGCATCAGCGTGGGCAGGTCGGGCTGCGACACGCGGAACAGGTCGCGGTCGAGCACCGGATCGCGGAAGCCCGCGGCGATCAGCGCGTCGCCGAAGCGCGCGATGTCGACGAACGGGCTCACGTGCGGCGCGTCGTCGGCCTGCGAGAACGCCTCGTGCAGCTCCATCAACGTCTGGTCGCCGAAGGTCGACACCAGCAGCAGGCCGTCGGGTTTCAGCACGCGACGGAAACCCGCGAACACCGCCGGCAGGTCCTCGATCCACTGCAGGCAGAGGTTGGAGAACAGCACGTCGACGCTGCTCTCGCGCAAGGGCAGCGAGAGCGCATCGGCGCGCAGGATCTGCGGCTTCCTCGAGAAATCCAGCAGGCCGCGCTTCGTCGACACGCGACGCTGCGCCTCGCGCGCCATGCCGGGCGCGAGGTCGAGGCCGATCACCTGCGCTTTCGGCCACTGCGCCTGCAGCAGCGCGGTGCCGTGGCCGGTGCCGCAGCCGACGTCGAGCACCAGCTGCGGCGTGCGCGCGCCCAGCGCCTTGTCCTCGTAGTAGGGCAGCGATTCGGCGAGGCGCACGCCGACCTCGCGCTGCAACGCGGCGGCTTCGTCGTAATGCGTGGCGGCGCGCGAGAAGGCGCGGCCGACCTGGCGGTGGTCGAAGATCTCGCTCATCGAAGCTGCATCGTCATGTCGTGGCCGTGCGCGAAAGCGCGCGTGGCGAAATCGTCGATGGCCTGCGCGACCTCGTCCGCCGCGCCGAGGAAAGGCACGTGGCTGGCGTCGCGGATCACCAGGCTGGTGGCATCCGGCGCGAGTTCGGCGGCCGCGGGCATGGCGCCGGCGGGCACGAGACGGTCGCGGCGGCCGGAGATCCACAGGCTCGGCACGCGAAGCTGCGGCAGTTCATTGCGTGCATCGAATGCGTCGAGCAGTTCGAGCCCGCGCAGCAGCGCCGCGGGCGCGGGCTCGCCGCGTTCGAAGGCGCGCGCGCGCAGGTCCCGCAGCTCGGTCTGCGCACTGGCCGAGCCCAGTGCTTCCAGCGCGAGGAAACCGTCGAGCGTGCCGCGGAAATCCCTGGACAGCGCGTCGCCGAAATCGCGGAACAGCGTCGGCTTGACGCCATGAGGCCAGTCGTCGGCGACCACGAAGCGCGGCGACGAAGCGAGCATCACCAGTCCGCGCACGCGCGCCGGTTGGTCGAGCGCCGCGCGCAGCGCGAACTGCCCGCCGAGCGACCAGCCCAGCCACACCGCGTCGGGCACCGCATCGACCAGCACCGGCGCGAGCGCAGCGGGATCGAGCGGCATGTCGCTGTCGTGCGAGCGCCCGTGGCCGGGCAGGTCGACGAGATGCAGCGTGTAGTGGCCGCGCAGGCGTTCGACCAGCGGCATGAACAGCCCGCCGTGCATGGCCCAGCCGTGGACGAGCGCGATGGACGGGCCATCGCCGTGCGATTCGATGTGCATGTCAGTTCCCGCGCAGCGCGTGCAGCGCGGCGATCGCATCAGCGCGACGTGCCGCCGGCACAAGCAGGTGATCGTGATGAAAGCCTGCCAGCACGTTGCAGGCGATGCCGGCATCGGCCAGCGCACGCGACACGGCCGCGGTAAGGCCGACCGCGTCGAGCGCGGAATGCACGCGCAAGGTAAGCCATGCCGCGACGAAGCGGGGCGACTCGCCGTGTTCGCGCGCCACGTGTTCCGGCACGACGTAGGTGATGCCCTCGCGCTCGTCGATGCGCGCGGCGGCCTGCGCGTCGAGCGCGGCGTCCGGCGCACGGCGCGTGAGCAGCGTCCAGGTTCCGTCGCGCGGCTCGACGTCGAGCGTGCCGAGCATCGTCGCGAGATCGGTCTCGCCGCTCACGGACTCACCGCCTCGAATGCGGTGTCGCGCGCACGCGCCAGCGCTTCGACGAGCGCATCGACGTCGTGCGGGGCATGCAGCGCGGTCAGCGTGACGCGCAGCCGCGCGGCGCCTTCCGGCACCGTGGGCGGGCGGATCGCGGAGACCCAGTAGCCGGCGTCTTCCAGCGACTTCGACATCGCGAGCGCGCGGCGGTCGTCGTGCGTCATCACCGCCTGGATCGGGGTGTCCGACGGCAGCACGTCGAGGCCGTTCTGCGCGGCGCGCTCACGGAAACGCGCGACGAGCGCGCGCAGCGTGTCGCGGCGGTCGTCGGCGCGACGCGCGATGCGCACGGCCGCGAGGCTCGCCGCCGCGAGCGGGGGCGGCAACGCGGTGGTGTAGACGTAGCCGCGCGCGGTTTCCGACAGGTACTGCACGATGTCCTCGTCGCCGACGACGACCGCACCGTACGTGCCCAGCGCCTTGCCCAGCGTGGCGAGCTGCAGCGGCACGTCGCGAACGCCGTAACCGGCGGCCGCCACGCTACCGCGGCCTTCGGGGCCGAGCACGCCGATGCCGTGCGCATCGTCGACGTAGAGCAGCGCGTCGTGGTGCCGCGCGACGGCAACGAGGTCGTGCAGCGGCGCGACATCGCCGTCCATGCTGAAGACGCCGTCGGTCGCGATCAGCGCCGGTGCGCCACCGGCGGCCACGATATGGCGCTCACCGGTACCGACCTCGCCGTGCGGATAGCGGCGCAGCGTGGCGTCGGACAGCCGCGCGGCATCGATCAGGCTGGCGTGGTTGAGCCTGTCCTGCAGGCAGACGTCGCCCTTGCGCAGCAGCGCCTGCAGCACGGCGAGGTTGGCGACGAAGCCGCTGCCGAACAGCAGCGCACGCGGCGCCTGCAGCCAGTCGGCCATCTCGCGCTCGAGCGCGTCGTGCAGCGCATGGTGGCCGCAGACCAGGTGCGAGGCCGTGCTGCCGACGCCGTCGACGCTCGCGTCGCGCAGCGCGGCGATCACCTCGGGATGCTGCGACAGCCCGAGGTAGTCGTTGCTGCAGAAATTCAGCAGCGCGCGCCCGTCGACCTCGCAGCGCATGCCATCGCGTTTGCCGACGGTGCGGCGCACGCGGCGTCGCGCCGCGGCGTCACGGGCGGCGTTGGATTCGGCGATGCGCTCGCGCCAGATCACCTCAGGCCGCGCAGCCGCAGCCCGTGCCGCAGCCCATCGAGGCGGCGCCGAACGCCGGCTCGGCATCGACGATGTCGGCGTGCACGGTGTTCGCCGTCTCCGTCACCTGCATCGCGCGCAGGCCGAGGCGGTCGAACAGCGCAAGGTCGCGCTCGGTGTCGGGGTTGCCGGTGGTCAGCAGCTTCTCGCCGTAGAAGATCGAGTTCGCGCCCGCGGCGAAGCACAGCGCCTGCAGCTCGTCGCTCATCGACTCGCGGCCGGCCGACAGGCGCACCATCGAGCGCGGCATCATGATCCGCGCCACCGCGATCATGCGCACGAACTCGAACGGATCGAGCGCCGCGGTGCCGGCGAGCGGCGTGCCTTCCACCTGCACCAGCTTGTTGATCGGCACCGAATCCGGATGCGCGGGCAGGTTCGCCAGCGCCTGCAAGAGGCCCGCGCGCTGCTCGCGCGTCTCGCCCATGCCGACGATGCCGCCGCAGCAGGTCTTCATGCCGGCGTCGCGCACGTGCGACAGCGTGTCGAGGCGGTCCTGGTACTCGCGGGTCTGGATGATCTCGCCGTAGAACTCGGGCGCGGTGTCGAGGTTGTGGTTGTAGTAGTCCAGGCCCGCCTCGCGCAGCGCCTTCGCCTGCGTGCCCGACAGCATGCCGAGCGTGGCACAGGTTTCCAGGCCGAGCGCCTTCACCTCGCGGATCATCTCGGCGACCTTCGGGATGTCGCGGTCCTTCGGGCTGCGCCAGGCCGCGCCCATGCAGAAGCGCGTGGCGCCGGCGGCCTTGGCCTGCCGGGCCTTGGCGAGCACGGCGTCGGTTTCCATCAGCTTCGTGGCGTCGACGCCGGTGTGGTAGCGCTGCGCCTGCGGGCAGTAGGCGCAGTCCTCCGGGCAGCCGCCGGTCTTGACCGAGAGCAGCGTCGAGACCTGCACCTCGGCCGGGTCGAAGTGCTGGCGGTGCACCGTGCCGGCGCGATGCAGCAGCTCGGTCAGCGGCAGCGCGAACAGGGCGAGGATCTCCTCGCGCGACCAGTCGTGGCGCAGGCCGGCGGGCACGGCGCGCACTTCACTGACAGCTTCCATAGGATTTTTCCGACAGTCACGCCGAGGCGGGGCGGGCAGTCTGGAAACCTATGGACGCGACTGTCAACCCGATCGCCCCGCCGCCGGTTGACGGCCTGCGCGAGCGCCTGGCCTTCTGGCTGCGCAACGACGCCACCCGCCTGCTGTGGCCGACCCGCTGCCTCGCCTGCGAGGACCCGGGCCTGGACGGCCTGGATCTCTGCGCCGCCTGCGAGGCCGCGCTGCCGGTGAACCGCAGCGCGTGCCTGGGCTGCGCGCTGCCGCTGCCCGACGCCGGCGGCATCTGCGGCGCCTGTCTCGACGGCCGCTCGCCGATCACCGAAACGCATGCGCCCTTCCTCTACGCCGCGCCGCTCGATCGCCTGCTGCCGCGGCTGAAGTTCGGCGGCGACCTCGCCGCGGGCCGGCTGGTCGCACAGCTGATGGCCACGCGCCTGCGCGAGGCGGCACGGCCGCAGGCCATCGTGCCGGTGCCGCTGCACCGCGCGCGCTTGCGCCGGCGTGGCTTCGACCAGGCGCTGGAGATCGCGCGTCCGCTCGGGCGCGCGCTGGGCGTTCCGGTGCTGCCGGGAGCGTTGGTGCGGCTGCGTGCGACGCAGGAGCAGTCGCGGCTGTCCGCGATCGCGCGCCGGCGCAACCTCAAGGGCGCGTTCCAGGCTTGGCCGAAGCTGCCGCTGCCCGAACACGTGGCGATCGTCGACGACGTCATGACCACCGGCGCCACGCTGCGCGCGGCCGCGAGCGCCCTGCGCCAGGCCGGGGTCAAGCGCGTCGACGCCTGGGTGGCGGCACGCGTGCCATGAGTGGCGCCCCCCGCCCGCGCCGCCGGCAGCAGGCGCGCCTGCGCCATCTCGCCGCCCTGCTGCTCGCCGCGCTGGCCGTGCTCGCCGTACCCGCGGTGCGCGCCGACCAGTTTGAATACGTGCAGTTGCCGGATGCACAGGCGGCGCTGCGGCGCCTGCAGATCGGCAGCGTCGTCCACGTCTACTGCGCGGCCTGCGGCGAAACGGCCTCGCGCCGCATGACCGTCCGTTCCAGCGGAATCGCCCGCATCTGGGACGACCCGCGCGGCGCCACCGTCTACCGCAGCCCCGAAGGCCGCGCGTACTGGACGGTCGAAGTGAATGGCCGCGCGATCGACCTCGCCTACGTCTACGTGCGCGACGGGCGTCGCTGGCGCAATCTTGCGGCCGCGGTCGGCCTCCAGCCGGTCGAAGTACCGATCGTGCTGCCCGAGGCGGTGACCGGCCGGCGTTGGCTGTGTGGCGATGGCCGCGACGACACGGAGCGCGAGGTGTTCAATGCGCGCCGTGATCCGTGCCAGGCCGGCCCGGAACGCTGAGTCGCGTCCGCAGCGGCGCGGTCCGACCAGAGAATGGGCCGCGTCCGACGCCGGAGCGTGATGGACGCGCACGGTGAATCGCTTCCCGTACAGGCAGCATGCCGGCGCCTGCGTGTCGCGCGCATGACCTGCGACGGATGCCCGCCTTCGCACCCTCGCTACACTTCCTCCCTTCCGCCGACATGGAGCGCGCCGTGAGCCAGTGGTTCTTCGTCAATTCCCGCACCAGCGAGCGCGTGGGCCCGCTCGATCCGGACGCCGCCTTCGCCTACGCGCGGCAGAACCCCGACCACGTGTGCTGGCGCGACGGCCTGTCGGGCTGGCAGCCGGTGCGCGCGATGCCGGAGTTCGCCGAGGCCTTCGGCGGCCCCGGCACGCACATGCCGCCGCCTCCGCCGCCGATGGCCGGCTCGCGCGGCATGAACGACGACATCGACTACCGCATCGTCGGCAACGACATGCCGTTCGTGGAGATCGAGCTCGATCCGGGTGAGAGCGCGATCGCCGAAGCCGGCGCGCTGATGTACAAGGACGCGGTGGTCGGCATGGAGACCGCGTTCGGCGACGGCTCGCGCAGCGGCCAGGGCGGCGGCTTCATGGACAAGCTGATGAGCGCGGGCAAGCGCGTCATCACCGGCGAGAGCCTGTTCACCACGGTGTACACGCACAACGGCCAGGGCAAGGCGCGCGTGGCCTTCGCCGCGCCGTATCCGGGCACCGTGCTGCCGATCCGCCTGTCCGAGCACGGCGGCCGGCTGATCTGCCAGAAGGACTCGTTCCTCGCCGGCGCGCGCGGCGTGCAGGTCGGCATCCATTTCCAGAAGAAGATCCTCACCGGCCTGTTCGGCGGCGAGGGCTTCATCATGCAGAAGCTCGAGGGCGACGGCTGGGTGTTCGTGCATGCCGGCGGCACGCTGGTCGAGCGCGACCTCGCACCCGGCGAGCGCCTCGACGTCGACACCGGTTGCGTGATGGCCTTCCATCCCACCGTCGACATGGACGTGCGCCCGGTCGGCGGCATCAAGTCGATGTTCTTCGGCGGCGAAGGCGTATTCCTGGCCACGCTGACCGGCCCGGGCAAGGTCTGGCTGCAGTCGCTACCGTTCTCTCGCATGGCGGGGCGCATGCTGGCCGCGGCGCCGCAGGGCGGCGGCAAGAACGTGGGCGAGGGCTCGATGCTCGGCGGTCTGGGTCGCCTGCTCGACGGCGACAACGGCTTCTGAGCCTGCGGGCGCCACGATGGCGCACGGCGGCGGTCGCCGCCGCGGTGGCGCGAACGCCGTCCCCGGCGTCCCCGTCGGCCGCGACATGGCGCTGCGCGACGACGCACACGCCGTCAGCCCGTCTTAAGCGGCCACCGGCGCGGGGCGGCGACAATGCCCGCCCCGCTGCCCCGATCAAGCCCATGACGTCCCTGCGCACGCTCGCCACCGCCACGCTGTTCACCGCCGTCCTCGCCGGCTGCGGCGGCAACGAGACGCGCCCCTCCCCGGCGGCGGTGAAGCCCGCGGTGGTCGCCGCGCCCGTCGCGCCGGTGCGCGTGGGCCTCGCGCTCGGCGGCGGCGCGGCCAAGGGCTTCGCGCACATCGGCGTGATCAAGATGCTCGAGGCCAACGGCATCAAGGTCGACGTGGTCAGCGGCACCAGCGCCGGCAGCGTGGTCGGCGCGCTCTACGCGAGCGGCATGGACGCGTTCGCGCTGCAGAAGCAGGCGGTCGCGCTCGACGAAGACCGCATCAAGGACGTGCGCCTGTTCTCCGGCGGCCTGGTGCAGGGCCAGGCGCTGCAGGACTACGTCAACGCGCAGGTGCGCAACCGCCCGATCGACCGCCTCGGCAAGCCGTTCGCTGCGGTGGCCACGCAGCTGGAAACCGGCGAGCGCACGGTGTTCGTGCGCGGCAACACCGGCCAGGCGGTGCGCGCGTCCAGCAGCATCCCCGGCGTGTTCGAGCCGGTGGCGATCGGCAGGTCGCATTACGTCGACGGCGGCGTGGTCAGCCCGGTGCCGGTGGACGCCGCGCGCCAGCTCGGCGCCGATATCGTCATCGCGGTCGACATCTCGACCAAGGCCAGCGGCAAGGCGCCGGGCAGCCTGCTGGGCACGGTCAACCAGTCCATCACGATCATGGGCCAGAAGCTCGGCGCGCAGGAACTCGCGCGCGCCGACGTGGTGATCCGCCCGAGCGTCAACGACATCGGCCCGGCGGCATTCGAGCAGAAGGCCACCGCGATCCTCGAGGGCGAGCGCGCGGCGGTGGCGGCGCTGCCGCAGATCCGCGCGAAGATCGCGCAGCTGCAGCAGGCGCGTGCGCAGGCCGCGCGCAGTCGCGCCGAAGCGCAGGCCGCCAAGGACGCCGAACGCGCGCGCGCGGCCTGCAAGGCGCAGCAGGGCCGGCTGTCGAAGCTGGTGGGCCGCGATCCCGCCTGTTGATCGATCCGCCGGCGCGTGACGCCGGTACGCGCGATGTCGACGCGCGACATGCAGACTGTCGCGATGATCGATGCACTTCTCTACGAAAGCCGCGCCGACGAGCGCCTCACCGATGCCGAACTCGAGGTGATCCTGATCGGCTCGCGCGTGCGCAACGCCCGTCGCGGCATCACCGGCGCGCTGCTGCGCGACGGCGACCGCATCGTGCAGTACCTCGAAGGCGAGCCCGCCGCGATCGAGCGCACGCTCGGCGCCATCCAGGCCTCGCCGCTGCACCACGACCTCGCGGTGATCGAGCGCGCCACCGGCGTCGAACGCGCGTTCGACCGCTGGTACATGGGCTTCCGCGGCTTCCATGCCGACCATCGCCGCGCCGCGGCCACCGGGGAATGGGTCGATTCGCTGGCCCTGGTCCGCGACCGCATCGAGGGCAATGCGCCGCTCGCACGGCTGGTCGCGCTCTGGGACGAATTCGAGGCCGCCTGACGCGCCGCTGTCGCTGTCGCTGTCGCTGTAGAGCTTCCGTGCCGCGCCGATATCGCGCCAACGCCTCCTGACGCCCGCCCATGCACACCATCGACATGATGTCGGCCCTTGTCATCGGCGGCAGCGGCGCGTTCGTCAGTGCCGGCATGATGCGGCTGGCCATGCAGACCGACCGCAGCCTGCGCCGGCCGCTTCGCTGGTGCCTGTGGGGATTCCTGCTGCTGGGCTTCGGGCTGTCGCAGAACGCGTTCACCAGCTGGGCCTGGCGGCTGCCGATCCTCGTCGGCGCGTCGGCCACACTGGCGGCCACCGCGCTGGTCTCGCGCGGCCTGCTGGCCCTGGCAACCGGCCACGTGGTGCGCCATCCGGCGCTGCTCGACGTGCTGCTGCCGACGGGCGTGCTGGCACTCGCGTGGACGCAGGGCCACCACGCGTTCGGCATCGTCTTCCATGCGGCCTGCCTGGCCGTTTCCAGCGCCGCGGCGGTGGCCCTGCGCCCCGCGCTGCTGGCGCCGCGCAGCGCGGCCGAGATGACGGTGGCCGCCACGATGACGTTCTACGCCGCCACCTGGGCCTACGGGCTGTTCGGCGCCATGACCTACTCGGGCCCCGAGCGACGCCACCTCATGTACGTGCCCGAGCCCGCGCTCAGCCTGTACGCGGCGACCTATGCGCTGCTGCCGCTGGTGGTCGGGGCGCTGGTGCTGAACCTCGCCAATGCGCGGCTGGGCCAGCGCCTGCGGGTGCAGGCCGGCACCGACGAACTCACCGGGCTGATGTCGCGCCGCGCGCTGCACGAGGGCGTGGACGCCTGGCATGCCGAGGTGCTCGCGCAGGGGCGGCGGGCCGCGCTGCTGCTCATCGACGTCGACCACTTCAAGCGTGTCAACGACACCTTCGGCCACGAGGGCGGCGACGAGGTGCTGCGCGCGCTGGGGCGCCACATGCCGCGCCAGCTGCGCGCCGGCACGCGGCTGGCGCGCTACGGCGGCGAGGAGTTCCTCGCCCTGCTCGACGCCGGTTCGCTGGACGAGGCGGTGCAGGCCGCCGAGCGCCTGCGTGCCTCGATCGCCGCCGCGCCGCTGGGCGGGGTGCCGGTCACGATCAGCGTCGGCGTCGCGGGCTGGCCCGCGGACGTGGCCTTCGCACGGGCGCTGGCGCGGGCCGATGTCGCGCTCTACGAGGCCAAGCGCGCCGGTCGCGACCGCGTGGTGCTCGACGTCGAGCCGGCCGGTGGCCGCCGCGCGGGCGAGGCGGCCGGCTGAGCCTCAGCCGCGCGGCAGCGGCAGGCCGCGGAACGCCTTGACGGTGCGCAGCACGAAGCTCGAATTGACGTCGGCCACGCCAGCCTGGTTGAGCAGGCGGTCGAGCAGGAAGCGCGAGAAATGCTCGAGGTCGCGTACCGCGACCTGCAGCAGGTAGTCCATGTCGCCGGTCAGCGCATGGCAGGCCACCACCTCCTCCCATTGCTCGACGAAACCGCTGAAGGCCGCCACGGAGGCCGCATCGTGGCGCACGAGCTGCACGCGCACGAAGGCCTGCAGGCCCAGGCCCAGCCGCTCGGGATCGACCTGCGCCGCGTAGCCGGCGATCACCCCGTCACGCTCGAGCCGCTGCACACGGCGCAGGCAGGCCGAGGGCGAGAGGTGCACGCGCTCGGCCAGTTCGGCGTTGGTCAGCCGGCCCTCGTGCTGCAGGGCAGCGAGCAGGAGCAGGTCGGTGCGGTCGAGGTCGATGGTGGCCATCTGTTGCGCGTTTTCCTCGTATGACGCACGGATCGTGCGCCACGGGCCTGCAGGGGCGCAACAACGCAACCCCGTTGCGCGCCGCGCCGTCTAGATTGGAGCGTCAGCCGGAGGCCCGCCATGAACGCCCAGCCGCAGCGCATCGAGCACCAGCTCACCGACAAGGGCTACGTGCCCGTCTACACCACGGCCGTGATCGAGCAGCCCTGGTCCGGCTATACGCCGATCGACCACGACGTCTGGGCGCAGCTGTTCGAGCGCCAGCAGAAGATCCTGGTCGGCCGCGCCAGCCAGGCGTTCCTCGACGCGCAGCGCGCCATGCACATGAGCGCGCACGAGATCCCGAAGTTCGACGACCTCAACAAGGTGCTGCGCGCGGCCACCGGCTGGGAGCTGATCGGCGTGCAGGGCCTGCTGCCCGAGCTCGACTTCTTCGACCACCTCGCGAACCGGCGCTTCCCGGTCACGTGGTGGATCCGCACGCCCGAGCAGATGGACTACCTGTCCGAACCGGACCTGTTCCACGACCTGTTCGGCCACGTGCCGCTGCTGATGAACCCGGTGTTCGCCGACTACATGCAGGCCTACGGCCGCGGCGGGGTCAAGGCGCACGGCATTGGTCCGGAGGCGCTGGCCAATCTCACGCGCCTGTACTGGTACACGGCGGAATTCGGCCTGATCCGCGATCCGGACGGACTGCGCATCTACGGCAGCGGCATCCTGTCGTCGAAGGGCGAATCGATCCACTGCCTCGAGTCGGATGCGCCGAACCGCATCGGCTTCAACCTCGAGCGGATCATGCGCACGCGCTACCGCATCGACACCTACCAGAAGACGTATTTCGTCATCGACTCGTTCGAGCAGTTGTTCGAGGCGACGCAGCCGGACTTCACCCCGATCTATGCGCGCCTTGCGCAACAGGACTCGATCCCCGCCGGCCACGTGCGCGAGGGCGATCGCGTGTTCAACCGCGGCACCGGCGAGGGCTGGCTGACCGACGGCGACGTCTGAGCCGCGCTGGCGACACAAAAAAAGGGCCGCCCGGAGGCGGCCCTTTTCGTTTCCACCCGAACGCGGATTACTGGCCGTTCGTGTTGTTCTTGCCGTCGGCGGCCGCGTTGGCCTCCTCGGCGGCATTGCGCGCCTGCTCGGCGGCGTCGGCCGACTGCTCGGCGGCGTCGGCGAGGTCGTCGCGGCGGGTCTCTTCGGTGCCACCGACATTGGCCGCAGCGTTGGCGGCGGTATCGGCGGCGGCGGCGGCGGCGTCAGCGGCCGACTGCGCGGTGGCGGCAGCCTGCGCATCGCCCGTGGCGGCGGCGTTGGTCGCGGCTTCCTGCGCCTCGCCGGCGGCCTGGGCGGCCTCGCCGGCCGAATCGGCGGCCTGATCCTTGTTGCAGGCCGTCAGCGCCAGGCCGAGCGCGATCGCGAGCAGCATCTTGTTGGTGTTCATGGAAAGCTCCTGGATTCGAGACGACGCGGTCTCGCGTCGCGCACAGGATCGCCAGCGGCCGTAAAGACCAGGCGAAGACCGGCCGTAGAGCCTGAACGGCCGCTCAGCCGGCGGGCTCGGCCGCGACCGGCGCCACCTGCGTGGCGGTCTCGAACGGCAGGGGCTTGGCGAACAGGTAGCCCTGCAGCTCGCCCGCGCCGCTGCTGCGCAGCCAGTCGCGCTGGAACTCCGATTCCACGCCCTCGGCCACCACGCCCAGTTGCAGCGTGCGCGCGAGCGCGATCACCGCCTCGCATATCGATCGGTCGCTCGCGTCGGATTCGAGGTCGTTGACGAACGAGCGATCGATCTTGAGCCGATGGATCGGCAGGCGTTTGAGGTAGCTCAGCGACGAATAGCCGACGCCGAAATCGTCGATGGCGAGCGTCACGCCCAGTTCGGCCAGCGCCACCATCACCTGCGCGGCGCGCGCGGGATCGTCGACGATCACGCTCTCGGTGAGTTCGAGCTCCAGCGCGCCGGGCGGCAACTGGAACTCGCGCACGACCTGCTGCACGTCGTCGAGCAAGCCGTGCGCGAACTGCATGGCCGACACGTTCACCGACAGCCGCACGTGGCCCAGGCCCTGTTGCGCGAGCAGCGCATGATGGCGCGCGGCCTCGTGCAGCACGCGGCGGCCGAGTTCCACGATCAGGCCGCTCTCCTCGCAGACGGCGATGAATTCCGAGGGCGGCAACAGGCCGCGACGCGGATGCTGCCAGCGCACCAGCGCTTCGAGCGCGACCAGGCGCAGGTCGGCGGAAAACAGCGGTTGGAACAGCAGGCGGAATTCGCGGCGCTCCAGGCCTTCGCGCAGCTCCTGCAGCAGTTGCAGCTTGCCGCCGCCCGATGGCGTGGCGCCGGCGCGGTAGGCCACCGTGCAGTTGCGGCCCTGCTTCTTGGCCTTGCCCATCGCGAGCTCGGCGCACATCAGCAGGCTCTCGGCGCTGCCGGCGTCCTCCGGGTAATGGCTGTAGCCGATGCAGGCGCTGAGGTTGCAGCGCTCGACCACGCTTTCCAGCGGCTCGACCAGCGCCGCATGCACGCGCGCGGCGACGCGCTCGGCCTGCATCTCGTCCTCGCCGTCGAGCACGACGACGAACTCGTCGCCGGTGGAGCGGCCGACCAGCGCGGCCGGCCCGAGCACGCGACGCAGGCGTGCGCCGATTTCGCACAGCACGCGATCGCCCGCGGCATGGCCGAAGCCGTCGTTGACCAGGCGGAACTCGTCGAGGTCGACGATCAGCACGCTCACCCGCGCCTCGCCCTGCAGGCCGCGCAGCAGCTCGCCGATGCGCTCGAGCACGAAGTGGCGGTTGGGCAGGCCGGTCAGCGCGTCGTGCGTGGCGCGCCACTGCATCTGCAGTGCATGCTGGCGGCGCTCGGTGGTGTCGGCCATCAGTCCGAGCACATGGCTGACGCGGCCCTGCGCGTCGCGCATCGGGGTGATGCGGTAGTCGTACCAGAACGCGGTGCCGTCTCGATGCAGGCCCTGCAGCTCGACCTGCACTTCCTCGCCCTCGCGCAGCGCACGGTGCACGGCCTCGGCAACGGCCGGCTCGTCGGCCTGCAGGAAGTCGAACGGGCGGCCTTCGATGTCGACCGCGGCGTAGCCGGTGATCTGTTCGAACGCGGGATTGGCGTAGACGATCGGCAGCGCCGGATCGGCGGCGTCGGCGATCAGGATGCCGTTGCCCGAGGCGTGCACCGCGCGCTCGAGCAGGCGCAGGCGCGTGGACATGATGCGCTGCGGGCGACGGTCGATCATGCCGCCTACCATGCGCACCGCGTGGCCGTGGCCGTCGCGCTGGATGTAGCCGCGGTCGAGCACGTCGGTGTAGGTGCCGTCGCCGCGCTGGAACGCGTACTCGTCGGTCCAGTAGGTTTCGCCGGCGCGGATCGCGGCATCCAGCCCCGCGGTGACGCGGCTGCGGTCGTCGGGATGCACGAGGCGCGTCCAGTCGTCGATCAGGGTCGGCAGCGTGGCCGAGTCGAAACCGAAGTTGATGGCGAAGCTGTCGCTGAACCAGATGCGGCCGGTGGCCATGTCCCAGTCGTAGCCGGCATCGCTCATCGCCTGCGCCATCAGGCGCACGCGGGCCTGCGCGCGCTCGGCCTCGCTGACGTCGCGCGCCACCACGAGGCGCGCGGGGCGGCCGTCGTAATCGATGTCTGCGACCTGCACCTGCACGTGCATGTGGCTGCCGTCGCGGTGGCAGTGCAGCCAGAAGCCCTCGTCGCGCGCGCCGCGCGGGCGGCGCAGGTGCGCGAGCAGGCGTTCGTGTTCGGATTCGGGGCGCAGGTCGAGCAGGGTCAGAGAGCGCATGGCCTCGCGGTCGTAGCCGTAGGCCGCGGCGGCCGCGGCATTGGCGGCGAGGATGCGAAGGCTGCCGGGCTCGTAGACCCACATGGGCACAGGACTGGCGTCGAACGCGTTGAAATCGGCGGCCATTCCGGTTGTCCACGGTGTGAAGCACCGTCCCCCGTTCACATTGCCATGCGCCGGGGTCGAAAGGAATGCTTGCGCGGCCGTGACCGATGCCACGTGCCGACGCCCGCGCCGCGCGCATCAGGCGTCGTGCGCGGGTTCGAACAGGTCGACCTGCGGGCCGGGCTCGTGGAGGTTCGCCAGGCCCACGCCGATCAGCCGATACCGCGTCGACGCGGGCAGCGCCACGCGCTCGCGCAGCGACACCGCGAGCGCGGCGAGCGCCGCGGCGTCGCCGGGCATGCGCGCCGGCGTGAGCGAGCGGGTGAGGATGCGGAAGTCGGACGTCTTGAGCTTGAGCACGACGGTGCGGGGGCGGCGGGCGGGGCGCCCCTCGTGCGCGTCGCGCTCGCGCTGGCGCAGCCACGCGGCCCAGGTGCGTTCGGCCATGCGCGCGATGTGCGGCGCGAGCGCGTCCAGCGCGAGATCGTTCTCAAGCGTGTCCTCGCTGGAGATCTGCGTGTGCGGGCGCTCGGGCTCCACCGGATGCTCGTCGATGCCCCAGCTCAGCTCGTGCAGGCGCCGGCCCCATCGGCCGAAACGTTCGATGAGCGCCTCGCGGCCGGCCTCGCGAAGGTCGATGACCGTGCGCAGGCCCATCGCTTCAAGCTCGCCTTGGGTGACCCGGCCCACGCCCGGCAGGCGTCCGACCGGCAATGGCGCGAGGAAGGCCTCGACCTTCGACGGCGGCACCACGAACAGGCCGTCGGGCTTGCGGTGGTCCGAGGCGATCTTGGCGACAAACTTGTTCGGCGCGACGCCTGCCGATGCGGTCAGCCGAGTGGTCTCGCGGATCTCGGCGCGGATGGATTTCGCGATGTCGGTGGCGCTGGCCAGGCCCGACAGCGGCACGGTGACGTCGAGATAGGCCTCGTCCAGCGACAGCGGCTCCACTAGCGCCGTATGTCGCGCGAAGATCGCGCGGATCTGCCGCGAGACCTCCTTGTAGCGCGCGAAGTCCGGCGGCACGAACACGGCATCCGGGCAAAGGCGCTCGGCACGCACCGCGGGCATCGCCGAGCGGATGCCGAACACGCGCGCCTCATAGCTCGCCGCGCAGACCACCGAGCGCAGGCCCTTCCAGGCGACAACGACGGGGCGGCCGCGCAACGACGGATCGTCGCGCTGCTCCACGCTCGCGTAGAACGCGTCCATGTCGACGTGGATCACCTTGCGCACGGGTGCGCTCATCGCGCGGCCCCCGCGCACGCGACGACGCCTGCGCGCACGGCGCGCGTCGGCGTTGGGCTACGGGCGATGCGGACGGACACGGCCCCGCGATTGTCGCCCGCGAACGGGCGCGCGTCGCCACTGCCGGTCTAGGCGGCCGGCAACGTTCCCGGGCGATCGCGACCTCGCGCTCACGCGCGGACGACCACGCTCTGCGCCCCCTGCCGGACCCGCTCCATGCACGAGATCACCGCCGACCGCCTCCACCAGCAGCATGCCTACTTCGAGGACGGCATCAGCCATGCCATGCGCCGCGCCGGCGCGGGCCCGGACTTCGTGCTCGAGCGCCGGCTGATGGGGCAGGCGCGCCTGCTGCAGACGATGCTGGCCGACCGCGCCGCCGCGCAGGCCGCGGCCGATGCCGCCGAGGCCGCATGTCGGGTGATGGACGCAGCCGATCCCGACGCGCCGCTGCACATGCTGGCGATCGCGCGCGACAACCTCGCGCGCCATGTGCGCCGCCATGCGCTCGGCCTGCCGCGCCACCACGCCGCCTGACGCCTCGACGCTGCCTCCGGCGCGATCGGCGACAATGCGCATCCCGTCCGGATGCCGACCGCCGATGAACCCGACCGCCTCGCCCGTTTCGCTCACCCGCTACCTGATCGAGGAACAGCGCGAAGGCCGCATCGGCCCGAACCTGCGCCTGCTGATCGAGGTGGTGGCGCGCGCCTGCAAGTCGATCTCGATCCAGGTCGGCAAGGGCGCGCTCGGTGGCGTGCTCGGCGATGCCGGCAGCGGCGGCGAAGCCAGCATCAACGTGCAGGGCGAGGCGCAGAAGAAGCTCGACGTGCTCTCCAACGAAATCCTGCTCGAGGCCAATGCCTGGGGCGGGCATCTGGCCGCCCTCGCATCGGAGGAGATGGACCATTGCGTCGCCATCCCCGACGAGTACCCGCGCGGCAAGTACCTGCTGCTGTTCGATCCGCTCGACGGCTCGTCGAACATCGATGTCAACATCTCGGTCGGCACGATCTTCTCCGTGCTGCGCTGCCCGGAAGACGTGGAGACGGTCGGCGACGAGCACTTCCTGCAGCCGGGCACCGCGCAGGTCGCGGCCGGCTACTGCACCTATGGCCCGAGCACGATGCTCGTGCTGACGATCGGCAACGGCACGCACGCCTTCACGCTCGACCGCGAGATCGGCTCGTTCGTGATGACCACGCGCGGCATGCGGATTCCCGAGGAGACCAGGGAATTCGCGGTCAACATGTCGAACCAGCGCTTCTGGGAAGAACCGATGCAGCAGTACGTCGGCGACCTGCTGGCCGGCAAGGAAGGCCCGCGCGGCAAGGACTTCAACATGCGCTGGGTCGCCTCGATGGTGGCCGACGTGCACCGCATCCTGACCCGCGGCGGCATCTTCAGCTATCCGCTCGACAGCAAGTGCGCGCCCAAGGGCGGCAAGCTGCGGCTGATGTACGAGGCCAACCCGATGGCGTTCCTGGTCGAGCAGGCGGGCGGCGCGGCCAGCACCGGCCGCCAGCGCATGCTCGACGTGCGGCCCACCGGCCTGCACCAGCGCGTGCCGGTGTTCCTCGGCTCGAAGAACGAGGTCGAGGCCGCGGTGCGCTATCACGCGGAGCACGACGCACAGGCACGCGCCGTCGCGTAAACGTCAAGGTTGTGTGAAGGCTGTCACGAAAGCTTGACCTGACACCTGCAGGGGCTACCTTTGGCCTTCGGCGCGTGGGCGCCGACGACAGGGAGTCGCCGCATGACGAGTGGGAGCGCGGGCCGGGACCTGATTCACGTTGCGCGGGCGGGATGCGCGCCGCCGCCCGCGCATCTGCAGCCACTGGGCTGGAAGCTGCATCCCGCCGCCGACGTGCGCGGGGTGCTGCGCATCGTGCAGCGACGCGCGACGCATCCGTTCGCGGGCCTGCTCGATCTGCGCGACGGCTTCGACGAGCAGGCGCTGGCCGAATTCGGGCCGGCGCTGGCCGCCAGCAACGTCGGCTGGGTCGCGGGCGTCACCGCCGAACAGCTCGACGAGCCCGCGGTGCGCCGGCTGATCCGCGACTACTGCTACGACTACGTCACCCTGCCCTGCCCCGAGAACGTGATCGACACGGTGATCGGGCATGCGCACGGCATGGCGCGGCTGGCCTGCCAGTCGGCGGTGCGGCTGGTGCAGGAAGGGCTCGAAGGCATCATCGGTGAGAGCGGGGCGATGAAGGCCCTGGCGCGTGCGCTGTGCAAGGCCGCGATGACCGAAGCGCCGGTCTTCATCGCCGGCGAGACCGGCACCGGTAAGGAGCTCGCCGCGCAGGCGCTGCATGCGCATTCCAGGCGCCGCGGGATGCCGTTCGTGGCGATCAACTGCGGCGCCATCCCACATTCGCTGATCCAGTCCGAGCTGTTCGGCTACGAGCGCGGGGCGTTCACCGGCGCACAGGCGCGCAAGCTCGGCCGCATCGAGATGGCCCACGGCGGCACGCTGTTCCTCGACGAGATCGGCGACCTGCCGATGGAAAGCCAGGCTTCGCTGCTGCGCTTCCTGCAGGAAGGCACCTTCCAGCGTCTCGGTGGCCACGACACGGTGCGCGTGGATGTGCGCATCGTTTCGGCCACGCACCACGACCTCGAGGCGCTGATCGAGCAGGGCCGCTTCCGCGCCGACCTCTACCACCGCCTGTGCGTGCTGCGGCTCGCGCAGCCGCCGCTGCGCGAGCGCGGCGGCGACATCGACCTGCTCGCCGCGCATGCGCTGTCGCGCTATTCCAGCGAGGGCCAGCGCGTGATCCGCGGTTACTCGTCCTGCGCACGGCGCGCGTTGCACAGCTACGACTGGCCGGGCAACGTGCGCGAACTCATCAACCGCGTGCGTCAGGCCGTGGTGATGTGCGAGGGCCGGCTGATCACCGCGGCCGACCTCGGCCTCGACGCGATCGCCCCGCCCACGCCGCCGACGCTCGAAGAGGTTCGCGCCGACGCGACGCGGCGCGCGATCGAGGCGGCGCTGCAGCGTTGTCAGGGTCGCCTTGTGGATGCCGCGCGCGAACTCGACGTCTCGCGCGTGACGCTCTACCGCCTGATGGTGCGCTACGGCCTGCGCGAGGATGCCGGCGACGACGCGCCGGCCGCGGGCCTCGTGCCGACGCCCATCGCAACGACGCTGGCGGTCACCGGCGGGCGTCGCGCCAGCGACCGCCGCGCGCCGCCGGCGACCGATCGCCGTCGTGCGCGCGGCCTGTCGCTGGCCTGATCAGAACGGCTTCGAGCCGCGCAGGGCGAACACGAAGTTGGGCGCGTCGGGCGTGAGGCCGGCAGCGAGCTGGCCGTTGAACGTCCAGCCCGACGGCAGCACGTAGCTGGCGCCGATGTTGAACGCGGTGGCATTGCTGGAGCTGCCGGGCACGCGTGAGTACGCGCCGCCGGGCGCGCGCGTGTGCGTCGCGGCCTGCAACGCGCTGGCCACGCTGAAGCTCATCGCGGCGCGGTCGTTGAGCGCGATCGCCACGCCGCCGCTGAGCTGAAGAATATGGCCGAGGGCGACGTCCGCCGGTGCCACGGTGCCGACGATCGGCGAGATGTCGTCGAAGCCTTGCGGACGGCTGTAGGTGTAGCCGAGGTTGCCGAACAGGATCACCGGGTCGTAGGTGCGCAGCAGCGACACGTTCGCGGTCGCGCTCCACACGCCGGTTCCGGTGGGCAGTTCCTCGGGCACGTTGAGGTTGGTGTTGTCGCCGTCGGCCTGGATCAGCTTGAGGCCGAACGGATCGCGGCCGCTCGGCCCGCGCACGCGCAGGCTGGCGACGATGTCCGGCCGGCGTGCGGCTTCCTTCACCAGCTGGTAGTACACCGCCGCGCTCGCATCGCCGACGCCGTGCGAGCGCACGTGCACCTCGCTCACCGTGTTCGCCGCACCGCCGGCGCCGCCGCTCACGAAGCGCGTGTCGCGCACCACGTAGGGCAGGTTGGCTTCGATGCTAAGGCGATCGGTGAGGCCCCAGCGCCCGGTCACATCGAAGGTGCCGATGCTGGCCTTGCTCTGGTCGAGGTTGATGGTGCCGAGGAAGATCGCATCGAGCGCGAGGAAGCCGCTGAGCGTGAGCGCGCGGCGGTCGTAGTAGCTGTATGAGCCGCCGACGTCGAGGGTGAAGCGGCGCTCGAACAGCGGCGCGTGCTCGCGGATCACCAGCGCCTTCTCCTGCTGGCGGCGCTGCTCGTCCTCGTCGCGGCGCGCCTCGCCGACCTGCACGGGCGCATCGGCGGGTGGCGGCGCCTGCTCGCGCGCGATGCGCGCGGCATCCACGGGCGCGGGAGCCTGCTGCTGGGGCGCAGGCCCGTCGGCCAGGCCGCGGCCGCGCTGCTGCGAAAGCTGCAGTTCCTCGACCTGCGCACGCAGGCGCGCGATCTCGGCTTCCTGCGCATCGAGCTTGGTGGTGAGCGTGCGGAGCGTGGAATCGATGTCGCCCGCCTCGCTGGCGGGCGGTTCGGCGGCGAAGGCCGCCGGCGTGGCGACGGCGAGAGCGGTGACGAGCAGCGCGTCGGCGAGACGCGGCGGGCGTGGCGGCATGTCGTGATCCTTGACGTCGGCAGGCGGTCAGCGGCGCAGGCCGGACAGCGCCGACAGCGCCTGTTGGATGCCCAGCTGCTGCATCGAGGACGTCGGCAGCGCCGTCGTCATCATCTGCAGATGCAGGGCATTGCTCCCGGTGAAGCCATCCCCGGCGATCCGCCCGGTCTGCAGCACCCGGGTCGACGCGCCCGGCGTCACCTCCTGCCGGATGGTAGCGCCTGGCGCGACCAGTCCAAGCTGCACGCCGCCGCCGACGAAGCTCACCCGCGCGGTGAGGCCGCCGGCCTCGGCCTGCGCGCCCATCTGCCCGTTGAAGCCCGAAGGCGCACCCGGCGCGCTGCCGAGCTGGACCACCGCGAGGTTGCCCATGCGGTTGCCGTCGCCGGCGATCTGCGTGACCTGGCCGATGCCGTCGACGTGGATGCCGTCGCCGCCGATGGCCAGCGCGCCGCCGCCCTGCGCTGCATCGGTCGCGCCTGCGGTGGCATCGGCCTGGCTGTCGACGCGCACGTCGAAACCGTTGCCGACGCGGCGCACGTACAGCGAACCGGTCGCGGTGGCGGTGGCGCCCTGCGCGGTCGACAGCGTGGACACCAGGTCGATGCGCACGCCGACCAGCATGTCGGCGCCGAAGAACTTGCCGGTCATGCCGGCAAGGGTGGCGTCGTCGACCAGTTGCACGCGCACCGGTTGGACGTCCGCCGCGGGCTGCGAAGAAGGGGGCAGGGCGAGCGCCGGAGCGCTCGCCGCTGCCACGAGGACCATGAAAAAGGCGAGGGGGAGGGAGCGACTCTTCATGGGTGCCTCGATTCGGTACGTGTCGTCATCGGTCAGAACAGGTCCGCGCGCACCAGCCCGAGCTCGACCACCGGCACCGGCATCGACGCGATGCCCAGCGCCTCGGTGCGGCGTGCGAGTGCCGGCGAGACGCGTCCGTTGACGAGATAGGAATCGGCGAGCGGTCGATCGCCCACCACCGCGAGCAGGATGCCGTTCCAGCCCTTGACGAAGTCCTGCTCGCTCATCACGCGATGGCCGAGCGAGGGGTCGGCGACGAAGACGCGCCCGGCGGACGCGCCCTTCACCACCACGAAATGCTTGTAGCCCTTGACGTCGAGCAGCGCGATCACCGGCATCTGCAGGCGGTACAGCGCATCGGCGTCGACTTTGAAACCGTGGGCCCGGAAGCCCCTGAGGTGCTCGACGTAGCGCTTCATGTCGAGCATCGAAAAGCCGTTGCGGATGATCTCCTGCGTGTCCGCGCCTTCCATCATCCAGCGGATCAGGTCCTCTTCCGTGGTCCTGATCCCGTAGCCGGAGCTGAGCAGGCTGGCGAGCGCCGCCGAGCCGCAGCTGAAGTCGTAGCGCTGCGGCGTCATGTCGAGAAAGCGCATGTCGCGCAGCGTGCGCATCGACTTCTGGCCACTGACGCCGGTCAGCGGTGCCAGCTCGATGCGGCTTTCCGCGTGCGCGGCCGAAGCGGCGAGCGATAGGCCTGCGGCGATTGCCAGGAAGGTTCGACGGAGCATCGGGATCATCGTCCGGAAGCCGGTGGCCGGCCGGAGCCGGCCACCGCAGTACCGCAGGGCGTGGATTACGGCGTGCAGGTGCCGCACGAGGCCGAGGCGATCGCCAGGCCGTTGTGCTGCAGGTTGCCGACGCCTGCCGACACGTTCACGCCGATGTTGCCGCTGGCGTCGGACAGCGCATTGCCGCCGAGAACCGCGAACAGGTCGTGCGGCGCGAAGGTCGACGTACCCCACGTATTGGAGTCGGCGATCTGGTCGCTGTCGGCGCTGGCGAGCGCGTAGCGGCCCGAGCTGTTGACCGAAGCGGCCATCGCGTTGCCCTGGACGTTGCCGACGCCCGCGGCGACGTTCACGCCGATGTTTCCGGAAGCGTCGGACAGCGCGTCGTCGTCGATCACCGCGCTGTAGAAGCCGCCGATGTAGGACGTGCCTTCGTTGAGCAGCGATTCCTGGTAGCCGAAGACCTGCGCGCTGGCGAACACGCGGTTGCCGTCGACCGCCGAAAGCGCGGCGTCGTTGGCCTGCGCGTTGCCGGCGCCGGCCGAGATGTTCACGCCGATGTTGCCGCTGGCGTCTTCCATCGCGTTGCCGTTGAAGTCGGCGGCCTGGTCGCCTTCGCCGTACGAGTAGTTGAAGCCGGCGGCCTGGTCCTGATCGACCGTGGCGGACGAGCGGCTGGCGACATCGACGTCGCCGGAGACGTCGACATAGGCCGTCGTCATCGCCCAGTCGTCGACATAGACGTAGCCGTCGATCCAGGCGTCGTCGCCGAAGGCGAAGGCGGGAGCGGCGAAGAGGGAGGCGGCGGCAAGGGCGATCAGGGTGCGGTGCAGTTTCATGGGTTCTCTCCTGTGGGGTCGACGGTTCTGCCGAAGGACATGGTTCAAGGCGTACTCCCCGGCAGTTGGAGCACGAGCACGTTGGCCGACGCGTTGCCGACGCCGGCGGTCTGGTTGAGCTGGAAGATCCCGGCCGGTGAGCGGCCGGCGTTGCCTTCGATGCGCGCTTCGCGCAGCGGAGTGGCGGCCGGCGCCGTGGCGGCGTCGGCCGGCGCGGCGTCGGCATGCACCGACGCGAGCACGAGGTTGTCGATCTGCTGCGCGATGCCGGCGACGGGCCGCGTGCCGATGGCCAGCACGTTGGCCTGCGCGTTGGCGCTGCCGGCGGCCTGGTTCAGGCCCACGATGCCGCGCGGCAAGGCGAGCGCCGCGCCGGTGAGGACGGCGCTGGCGTCGCGTGCGCGGTCGGCGCCGGTGGCGTCGATACGCTGCCGTGCATAGGCGGCCGCGCCGGACGAGGCGCCGTCGGCGATCGACCGCAGGTTGACCTGCACGTTTCCGACGCCCGCCGCGGCATTCGCGCTGAAGACGCCGTCCGGCGCGTGCGCGAAGCTGCCACCGATCACCGTCTGGTCGAGCGAGGGGCGTGGCGGCTCGGCCGGGGTGTCCGGCGTCGGCGCGTCCTGTGCCATCGCCACGCCGGCCAGCGGGAGCATCAGCAGGAGCAGCATCCGCTTCACGGGCCGACTCCCGCGCCGGTCGCGCGCTGCATGGCCTGGTTGACGCGATCGCCGATGCCGGCGGTAGCGGACGTCACCATGCCGCCGATCGAGCCGCCACCGCGCGATGCACCGGGGCCCGCGCCCGCGCCGCCCAAGCCGAGGCCCGCCACCGGCACGTCGACGCCGATGCCGCGCGCCGCGGCGGGACCCTGGCGCAGCAGCGGCGCGCGGTCGCCGAGGTCGTCGTCGCCGACGAGGCGCTGGACCATGCCGTCGAGCACGCCGTGGAAGACGCGGCCCGGGAACACCGTCGCTTCGACCCGCACGGGATTGGCGGTCGGCTCGAGGCCGCGATAGGCGATGCGGGGCATCACGCTGCGGGCGACCACCAGCATCTCGTCCTGCGCCGCAACCGGCGCGCCGGGCTCACCGGCCCACGCGGCGTCCGCCGCGAACGAGGCAAGGAGGGCGATCAGCAGGACGGCGGGGGATCGGGACACGGCGGCTCCTCGGTGGGCATCCCCCATGGAGCCAGTCCCGTGCCAACTTCTTAAGCCGTTGTTTTGAAACGTGTTTTTCTTGTGATGGCGGCTGCGTTCATCGCGCGCTCAGTGAAATCCGTTGCAGCGGCGATACGCCGCTCAGCGGGAATTCGGATTCGTGAGGCTGGCGTCGACAGCCCGGCGGCTGCCGGCAGGCGTCGAAAGCACGTCACAGCGGCCTCTTCCGTGTGCGCGAGTATTTCGATGCATGCGCCGGCGAGGAAGTTTCATCCACGCAACGTCGCCCGGCATGCGACGATCCGGCTCCCTACCCGCTCCCGTGACCGCATGGACGCCGACGCCGCAGCGCCCGATTTCATCCACGTCGTCGACGGCGCGCTCGACGCCGACTGGTGCCGCCGGGTGGTGGAGCGCCTCGCCGCCAGCCGCGACCTGCAGCCCGGACGCATCGGCAGCGGCGTGTTCCCGGACATGAAGGACAGCCTCGATCTGACCATCTCCGGCCGCGAGGACTGGAGCGCCGAGGTCGACGTACTCAACCAGGCGGTCATCGCGGGCCTGCGCGACTACGTGCGCCTGTATCCGCACACGCTGGTGGCGCCGCTGATGCTGGAGACGCAGGACGGCGACAAACGCCATCGCCTCACCGCCGAGCGTCTGCAGGCGATGGACGACGAACAGCTCATGCCGGTGCTGATGCACGTGTTCCGTCCCGGCGCGATCAACCTGCAGCGCTACAGCGCGGGCCGCGGCGGGTATCCGTACTGGCACTGCGAGCTGTTCCCGCGCGATGCGTCGGCGGAAACGCTGCACCGCCACCTGCTGTGGACGGTCTACCTCAACGACGGATTCGACGAAGGCGAGACCGAGTTCCTCTACCAGCGCCGCAAGATCGCGCCGAAGGCCGGCTCGCTGCTCATCGCGCCGGCCGCGTTCACGCACACCCATCGCGGCAATCGCCCGCAGGGCGGCGACAAGGTGATCGCGACCAGCTGGATCCTGTTCCAGCGCTCGGAAATGCTGTTCGGCGCGTAATGTCTGCGGCGCGCCGCAAGCGCGCTCAGGTTTTCGCGTGGTTGAGCACGAGCCAGTACAGGCCGACCTGTTTGACCGCCCACACGAACTGCTCGAAGTCGACCGGCTTCTGGATGTAGCTGTTCACACCGAGCGCGTAGGTCGCCTCGACGTCGAACGGCTCGGTGCTGGTGGTGAGCACGACCACGGGAAGCGCGCGCGTCGCCTCGTTCGCACGGATGGCCTGCAGCACTTCGCGGCCGTCGATCTTGGGCAGGTTGAGGTCGAGCAGCACCAGCGACGGAAGATCGGCCGGATCGCGATCGGCGAAGCGTCCGCGCGCGAACAGGTAGTCGAGCGCTTCGGCGCCGTCACCCACCACCGCGAGCTGGTTGGCGATCTTCGCCTCGTCGAAAGCGAGCCGAGTCAGCTCGACATCGTCGGGATTGTCCTCGACCAGCAGGATTTCCTTGTGCATCGTCGCCTCATTCGTCGTCCGCGACCGGCAGCTCCACGGTGAACGTGCTGCCCTGTCCTTCGACGGATTCCGCCGTCACGCCGCCGCCATGCCGTTGCGCGATGCGCTGCGCGATCGCCAGGCCGAGCCCGTGGCCCGCGCCCTGCTCCGCGCCGTGCAGGCGCTGGAACGGCTGGAAGAGCTTGTGAGCATACTGCATGTCGAAACCCGCGCCGGTGTCGCGGATCGACATCCGCAACATGTTGCCGACGCGCTCGCCGCGCACGTCGATCTCGGCAGGCGAGGTGTGGCGCGTGAATGTCCACGCGTTGCCGAGCAGCTCGCGCAGCATCTGCCGCAGCAGGCGCTCGTCGCCGAGGACATGCAGGTCCGGTTGCACGTGCACCACGACATCCCGCTCGGGCTCGGCGTCGTGCAGTTCGGCGATCGCCCATTCGGCGAGCAGCGACAGGTCGACGTCCGACCGCTGCATCGCCGCGCTGGCCGCGCGCGAGAGTTCGCCCAAGGCGGTGAGCAGTCCCGACATGCGCGTGGCGGCGGCGCGGATGCGCGAGAGGTGCATGCGCTCGGCGGCATCGAGCTTGGCCGCGGCGCGCTCCTCGAGCAGGCGCGCGAAGCTGTCGATCGAGCGCAGTGGCGCGCGCAGGTCGTGCGCGACGGTGTCGGCGAACATCTGCAGCTGGCGCTGCTCGGCGGTCCGGTCGACCGGCGCTTCTAGCCATTGCGCGAGCCGGTGCGTGGCGTCGAGTGCGCGCACGTGCAGCCGGCCGCCGTCGATGTCGATCGACACGCCGCCTTCGCCGGGCGACGCATCGAGCCCGTCCAGCCGCGCACCGGCGTCGAGGCGCAGGCGCTGCACGAATGCGGAATTGGCGGCGAGCACGGTGCCCTGTGCATCGAGCAGTGCGCTCGGTGCCGTGCAGGCCCGCACCAGCGCCTCGAACGAGGGCGACGTCGGATCCATCCGGTCGGTGGGCAGCGGGGAGACGGGCACGGTGCGGGACTCGCGGAAAACGGCCCAGTGTAAGCAACCGCGGTGACGGGGCGGTCCACGCGGCGTCGCAGGCGCGGCGTCCACGCGCGGATGGCAGGATGGCGCTCCATTACGACGTCTCCGCCATGGACCTGCACCAGATCACGTTCCTGCTGATCCTCGCCGGCGCGCTCTACCTCTTCGTCAGCGAGCGGCTGCGCGTGGACGTGACCGCGATGATCACGCTCGCGGCGCTGGTTCTCACCGGCGTGCTCGATCCGAAACAGGCGCTGTCGGGCTTCGCCAGCGAGCCGGCGATCATCGTCGCCGCGGTGTTCGTGATCTCCGGCGCGCTCGCGGCGACCGGCATCACCGAGCGGCTCGGCCAATGGATCGGCCGCGCGGCAGGGCAGGCGGAATGGCGGGCGGTGCTGGTCATCATGCCGGCGGTGGCGGCGCTGTCGTCGTTCACCCATCACGTGATGGTGACCGCGATGATGCTGCCGATCGTCACCCGCATCGCGCAGGCACGCGGGCTGTCGCCATCGAAACTCCTGATGCCGATGTCGCTCGCCGCGTCGCTGGGCACCACGCTCACGCTGGTGAGCGCGCCGGCCTTCCTGCTCGCCGCCGACCTGCTCGAACGCGCCGACGCCGGCGAGCTGCACATCTTCTCCATCACCCCGATCGGGCTGGCGCTGGTGGGGATCAGCGTCCCCTACATGCTGGTGATGCGCTGGCTGCTGCCGCGTCGCGCGGGCCATGCGAACGAAGAGGACTGGATGCAGCTGGGCTGCTACCGCACCGAGTTGCGCATCGTCGAGGGCGGGCGCTGGAGCACGCGACCGCTCAAGGAGCTGCAGGACGCGCTCGGCGATCGCTTCAAGCTGCACGGCTGGATGCGCGACAACCACGTGCGTCGCGACCTCGGCGAGAACAGTCCGCTGATCGCCGGCGACGTGCTGCTGGTGGAAGCCTCGGCCGACGCGCTGGCCTCGCTGCACGACGATCCGGGCCTCGACCTGCATGCGGTGACACGCTTTTCGCACCACGTCGATGGCGACGGCGACCCGCAGCTGGTGCAGGCGCTGGTGGCGCCCGCGTCGGAGTTCATCGCGCACAGCATCCGCGAGCTCGACTTCGCGCGGCGCTTCCATGTGGTCGTCGCGGGGCTGTGGCGCCGGCGCGGGCCGCACACGTTGCGGCTGGCCGAACAGCGCCTGCGCGAGGGCGACCTGCTGGTGCTGTACGGCCGCGCGTCGCGCCTGGCCGAGCTGGCGCGCCACCACGGCTTCCTGATGCTGATGCCGTTCGCGGGCGAGGCGCGCCGCCGCCTGCGCGCGCCGCTCGCGCTGGCGATCCTCGTCGCCACGGTGCTGGCCGCGGTCACCGAATGGGTGCCCGCACCGCTCGCGTTCCTGTTCGGCGCGGTCGCGATGGTGGCGACGCGCTGCATCGACGTCGAGCAGGCCTATCGCGGCATCGACGTGCGCATCTTCGTGATGATCGCCGGCGTGATCCCGCTCGGCATCGCGATGGAGACAACCGGCACCGCCGAGCTGCTCGCCAACGGCCTGCTGCACCTCGTCGCCGACTGGCCCGCGCTCGCGATCCTGCTGGTGATGTTCGGCGCCGCCGCGCTGCTCACGCAGATCCTCTCCGACGGCGCGACCACCGTGCTGCTCGCGCCGGTCGCGCTCAACCTCGCGCAGTCGCTGGAACTGCCGCCGACACCGTTCGTGGTGTGCACGGCGCTCGGCGCGGTGGTCGCCTTCCTCACCCCGATCGGCCACCACGGCAACCTGATCATTCTCGGCCCCGGCCAGTACCGCTTTGCCGACTTCCTCAAGATCGGCCTGCCGCTCACGGCGCTGATCGCGCTGGTCTGCGCATGGATGTCGCGCTGGCTCTGGCTGGGCGGGCCGCTGTGGCCGGCGTGAGTCAGGCCGCCGTGGCGCGGCGCGGCAGGCGTGCCTCGAACACGGTGCCGCGGTCGGCGTCGGAGGTCAGTGCGAGCGTGCCGCCATGTGCCATCGCGATTTCGCGGGCGATGTAGAGCCCGAGCCCTAGGCTGGTGGCGCGCGTGTCGGATGCGGGCAGCTGCACCAGAGGCTTGAAGATGCGCTCGATGTCCTCCTGCGGCACCGGGCGGCCGTGGTTGATCACGCGCAGCACCACCGCATCGGCACTGCCGCCGGCTTCGATGCGCACCGGCGAGGCCGTGCCGCCGTGCTGGGCGGCATTGACCAGCAGGTTGGTCAGCAACTGCTGGACGCGCACCGCATCGACATCGCTGCGCAGGTCGCCTTCGGTCGCGATGTCGAAGCGCGTGTTGGGATAGGTGGCGCCGGCGTCGGCCACGGCCGCGTTGACGACGTCGGCGAGGTCGCATTCGGCCGGCAAGGTCGGGATGCCACGGCCCATCTGCACGCGCGTGTAGCCCAGCAGGTCGTCGACCATGTGGTTCATGAACCTCGCCGAGCGCGAGGCGCGCTCGCCCAGGTCGCGTACCTGCGCCGCGGACACGCCGGCGCGGGTGAGCAGTTCCCCGATCATCGCGACGTTGGCGAGCGGCGAGCGCAGGTCGTGGCCGAGAACCGCGAGGAACAGGTCTCGCGCGACGTTGGCGCGTTCGGAATAGGCGACGATGGACTGCGCGAGCGCCTGGTCGATCGATTCGTTGAACCGCACCATGTCGTCGAGCGCGGCTTCGTCGATCGCGGCGACGGTCGGCAGCCATTGGCGCAGCACCGTGGCACGCAGGGCGCGGAATTCGGCGCTGAGCTGCAGCAGCGAGTAGTCGCTGTCCTGGCGCAGCGCACCGTGGATCGCCGCGGCGGTGCGCGGGCCGGGCATGTCGTCGGAATCGCCCTGCGACTTGGCGAACTGCTCTTCCGTCGACTGCGGCAGCGCGAGATCCAGCGCGACGGCCTGCAGGATGTCCTTGGCGTGATCGCGCAGCGCGAGGTCGGTCATGCCGGAGCCGTCCGGCGCGTTGCGTCGCGCGAACGTCTCCCAGTCCACGAGGATCGCGTCCATCTGCGTTTCGATGAATCGGGAAAGCTGCATCGGGAGGGGTTCCTTTCGACGAGGGGCTGCGGAGCCGGCGTCGGAATCGGCAACAGGCACGATGCTGCGGCGGTGGACGGCCGCCGGTGTCCGATCAGTGTAGGGCTTCGCCGTCGCAGGCAGGCGCGACGATCAGAACAGGCTGCCCTGCGGCGAGGGCCTGCGCGGCGGCACGAAGCGCGTGGTGTCGAGGTCGGGCAGGCGCCCGTAGCCCAGCCGCGCGCGGGCCTTGCGGAAGCGCTGCTGGATGAGCTGCGCGAACACGCCGGTACCGGTCATGCGGGTGCCGAACTCGGCGCTGTAATCCTTGCCGCCGCGCATCTGCTGCACCAGGCTCATCACGTGCGCGGCGCGTTCGGGGTAATGCAGCTCCAGCCATTCGCGGAACACGTCCTTGAGTTCGTTCGGCAGGCGCAGCAGCGTGTAGCCGGCCTCGCGCGCCCCGTGCTCGCGCGCGGCTTCGAGGATGTGCTCCATCTCCATGTCGGTGATCATCGGGATCACCGGTGCGACCATCACGCCCACGGGCACGCCGGCCTCGCTGAGCGCCTTCATCGCACGCAGTTTGGCGTGCGGCGCTGACGCACGCGGTTCCAGTCTCGAAGCGAGGCGGTTGTCGAGCGTAGTCACCGAGAAATGCACGCTGACCAGGTTCTCGCGTGCCATCCGCTCGAGCAGGTCGACGTCGCGCTCGATCGATGCGCCCTTGGTCACGAAGCTCACCGGGTGCTTGGTTTCCGCGAACAGTTCCAGCACCTGCCGGGTGATGCCGTAGCGGCGCTCGATCGGCTGGTAGGCGTCGGTATTGATGCCGAGCGCGGTCACCTGCGGCACGTAGCCGGGCTTGGCGAGCTCGTCGCGCAGTCGGTCGAGCGCATTGGTCTTGGCGAACAGCTTGGTCTCGAAGTCGAGCCCGGGCGAGAGGTCGAGATACGAGTGCGTGGGCCGCGCGAAGCAGTACACGCAGCCGTGCTCGCAGCCGCGGTACGGGTTCAGCGACTGCGAGAAGCCGACGTCGGGCGATGTGTTGCGCGTCAGGATCGTGCGCGCGCGTTCCTCGGTGACGGTGGTCTGCGGCTTCGGTGCGTCGGCGAGGTCCTCGTAGACCGAACCCCAGCCGTCGTCGACGCCCTCGGTGGTGGTGGCGTCGAAGCGCGACGCCACGCGCGAGGCGGCGCCGCGGCCCTTGATCGGCGAGGTCGGTTTGCGCGCGTCGGTCATGCGTGGATTGTCGGGCGCGCCGGTCTCATCGGCGGTGACCGCGGTCGTGACGGTCGCTTTGCACAGCGACCGTATCATCGAAACGTCCGGGCCGGCCGGCCCTGCGAGCCGACATGCACGACGCCCTTTCGCCCAGCCTCCCCGCCTCGGATTCCCGCGCAGCCGGCGCTGCGGCAGCCGGGCGCGTGCGCGAGCACGGGTCGACGCGTCGCACCAAGGCCCGACGCGGATGCTGAGGCTCGTCGAGTGGCTCTGCGACAGCGTGCGCGCACAGCCCGCGCTCTGGCACTGGCTGGTCGGCGGCTGGGTGGCCTACCTGCTGGGCCTCGGCCTGTGGATCGTGCTACAGAAGCGCGAGCCCGCGGCCACGCTGGCCTGGCTGATCAGCCTCGCGGCGCTGCCCTACCTCGGCTTCGTCGTCTACTACGTGTTCGGCCCGCAACGCATCCGTCGCCAGCGCCTGCGCCGCGGGCGGTCGCGCGAGCGCCTGCCCGACGCGCCGGAAAGCAGCTCGCTGCCGCCGGACGCGCTGGAGCTCGCGCGCCTGGGCCAGGCCACCACCCGCCTGCCCGCGGCGAGCGCCACCGACGTGCGCCTGCTGGTCGACGGCGCGGCCAAGTACGACGCGCTGGTCGAGGCGATCGCGACCGCGCAGGACCACATCCACGTCGAGTACTACATCTACGAGCCCGACCGCACCGGTACGCGGCTGCGCGACGCGCTGATCGAGCGCGCGCGCGCCGGCGTCACGGTGCGGCTGCTGCTGGACTCGGTGGGCTCGGCGAAGATGCGTCGCCAGTTCCTCGCGCCACTGGTCGAGGCCGGCGGCGAGGTCGCCTGGTTCCACCCGATGCTCGCGCGCTGGCACCGCCCGTGGCTCAACCTGCGCTCGCATCGCAAGATCGTGATCGTCGACGGCTGCGTCGCCTTCACCGGCGGCATCAACGTCACCGACGAGCAGGACGAGCGCCTGCGCGCCGACGCCTACCGCGACCTGCACCTGCGCCTGGAAGGCGAAGTGGTGGCGCTGCTGCAGCAGGTCTTCCTCGAGGACTGGATCTACGCCACCGGCCAGCGCGCGCCGAGCATGCCGCGCGTGGCCTGCGAGCCCGGCGCCGTCGCCGCGCAGGTGCTGGTCTCGGGCCCGGACGGGCCGTGGGAGGCGATCCACCGCCTGCACGTCTCCGCGATCCACGCCGCGCGCCGCCGCGTCTGGCTGGCCACGCCCTACTTCGTGCCCGGCGAGGCGGCGATGATGGCGCTGACCTCCGCCGCGCTCGCCGGCCTCGACGTGCGCCTGCTGGTGCCGCGCCGCAGCGACTCGCGGCTGGTCACGTTCGCCACCCGCTCCTACTTCGACGATCTGCTGGCCGCCGGCGTGCGCATCCACGAGTACGGCCCGCGCCTGCTGCACACCAAGGCGCTGCTCTGCGACGACGACATGGCGATCATCGGCAGCGCGAACTTCGACCACCGCAGCTTCCGCCTCAACTTCGAGGTGTCGATGCTGTTCCGCGACGCCGGCATCGCCGACTCGCTGGAGGCGCTGCTGCAGCACGACATGTCGCAGGCCCCGCGGGTGCGCCGCGAAGGCCGCCAGAGCTTCTGGCGCGTGCGCCTGCCCGAGGCGCTGGCGCGGCTGATGTCGCCGCTGCTTTGAGCGGCGCCACCGCAGGGGGCGCGATCGCGATGGACGGATCCACGACCGCGCCCTGCGGGCGACGGTCGGCCAGGCCGCTCCGCTACACTCCGGCCAAACACCCGAGGGGTACGGGATGTCCTGGCTCTATCTCCTGCTGTCGATCGCCGCGTTCGCGGTGGCCCTGAAGACCTCGTCCGGCGCGCTGATGGCGGTCGCGCTGCTCGCCGGCCTCGGCCTGCTCGGCGCCTGGCTCATGGGCCTGCTGGCGAGCCGCATGGAAAGCCGCAGCGGCGATCCGTCGACGATCATCGACCCGGTCGAGCTGCAGCGCATGCGCGAACAGGCCGAGGCGCGCCGCGCCGCCGCCGAAGCGGGCAGCGAGCCGCCCCAGGCCGGCTGAGCCCGCAGGCCCCGCGGCCTGCACGCGCGGAGCGCCCTCGTGTTGGGGGTGCTGACGCTGGCCGGTTGCCGACACTTGGCGGCCCTGGCGCCCGACGGCGTGCTCATCGATGCGGGCGACTGCCTGCCGGCGCGAGTGCTGCCGCTGACGATCCGCAATTCAGGCCCGCGCGCGGTCGCGTTTGCGGTCTACGGGCCGGACGGCCCGCCCTGGCGGTTGCAACCGGATCAGGTGGCCCTGCTGCACGCCGATACCGGCGCCGTCTGGAGCCGGTTGCTCGAGCACTCGCGGCCGGCGTCGTTCGAAGCCGTCATCGAGCCGGGCGACGGGGCGGCTTTCATCATCGAACCCGCGGCGATGCCGGCCGCCGACGATAGCGGGCGGTTCGTGCTCGAGCTGCGCGACATCGCATGGCGCCCGCATCGTTCGGCCGCGCTACCGCCCTGCACGACGGCGGATGCCGACGCCGCTCGGGCACGCGAGTGAGCGCAACGGCGCAGCCGGTCTCGACGCGCGGTCGGTGGCCTTGCAGGCCGCACGTCGCACCTCGCAAACCCGCCATCCGGAGAGCGCGCGGCCGATGGGCGCACGTCGCCACTGCGCCCGCTTCGCGCGTATGCCGCTTCACCCACGGCTCGCGGGCGGGCTTGCAATCGCCCCGGCTTCGGCCAAGCATCGCGGTGGTGGCGCGACGGCGCCGGCCTTCGATCCGCGAATGACCCACCTCAGCGTCAACGTCAACAAGGTCGCCGTGCTGCGCAATTCGCGCGGCGGTCGCGAGCCCGATGTCGTGCAGGCCGCACGCACCTGCCTCGACGCCGGCGCCTTCGGCATTACCGTGCATCCGCGCCCCGATGCGCGCCATGTCACCCGCGACGACGTCTACGCGCTGGCCGAACTGACCCGCACGCGCGGCGTCGAGCTCAACCTCGAAGGCAATCCGTTCGCGCCGCCGCGTCCGGGCTATCCCGGCTTCATCGCGCTCTGCGGCGCGGTGAGGCCGGCGCAGGCGACACTGGTGCCCGACGGCGATGCCCAGGTGACGTCGGATCACGGCTTCGACTTCCGCGGCGACCTCGCGCCGCTGCGGGACGTCGTGGCCACGTTGAAGTCGTTCGGTTGCCGCGTTTCGCTGTTCGTGGACGCGGACGACCTCGCTGCCGGGCGATCGGCGGCATCGGGGGTGGAACGGGCGAAGGACGTCGGCGCCGATCGCATCGAGCTCTACACCGGTCCCTACGCGGAAGCCTTCGCCGCCGGCGACGCCACGCGCGCGCTCGCCTCGGCCCGCACGATCGCGTTGCGCGCGCAGGCCGCGGGCCTCGGCGTCAACGCCGGCCACGACCTCAGCCAGGCCAACCTCGCGCAGTTCCTCGCCGACGTGCCCGGCGTGCTCGAGGTTTCGATCGGACACGCGCTGATCGGCGAAGCGCTGTACCACGGCCTCGCGCCGACGGTCGCCAATTACCTGCGTTTGATCGATTCGGTGCGCTGAAGGCCGCGACACCCTGCACGCGGGTCGGCGCGGTCGATGCAAGGCGGCGCTGGCCCGGTGGTGCGAGGGCAGTCGCCTAGGCGATGTGCGTCGATCGGCAGCGCGCGTGGTGATGCGACGAATCGACCGACGACGAGAACGCGCAATCTGGCGGCGCTGCCGCGTGCGAAGCGCATCGCGTCGACGCGGCTTCCGTCGTTTCCGAAACGGCGCGCAGGTGCACCATCGCATGGGCATGCGGCACGCATAAAAAAACGCCGCCCGGAGGCGGCGTTTTCAACAAGGTAAGCGCGTTTTCTGTTTCTGGATTACTGGTCTTTCTGGACGAAGCCGATCTTCTGCATGTCGGCGTTCTTCGCATAAGCGAGCACGCGCGCCAGCACTTCGTATTCGGCCTGGCCGTTGACGTCGATCTCCAGCCGCGGCTGGTTGCTCGGGTCGCGCTGCACCGTCTGCGTCATCACGTTCTGCAGCTGGTTCAGCGGCGTCGGTGCGTCGTTCCAGTACACGACGCCGGAGGCGTCGATGCGGAGCGAGACCGGCGGCGGCGGCTCCTGATCCTGCGGCGGCGGGTTCAGGGTGGGCTGCGGCAGGTTGATGTCGATCGGGTACGAGAGGGTCGGCGCCGTCACCATGAAGATGATCAGCAGCACCAGCATGACGTCGACGAGCGGCGTCACGTTGATGTCGGCCATGGGGCCACTGCCGGAGCCTGTGCTGAAAGCCATGGCGGTTCCTTACTTTTCCTTGGTGGCGACGAAGCCGACCTTGCGCATGCCCTGCTTCTGGGCCATGTCGACCAGTTCGCGAAGGACCTGGTACTTGGTCGTCTTGTCGCCGCGCACGTTGAGCTGCGGCTGCGGCGTCTGCTGAGCGGCCACCGAGAACTGGCTCTCGAGCTGGTTCCGGTTGATCGCCTCGTCGTTCCAGAACACGGAGCCGTCTTCCTTGACGGTCAGCGTGATCGGCGGGACCGGAGGTGCCTGATCAGGGCGCTTATCGAGGTTGGCAGCGGGCAGCTCCACCTTCACCTTGTGGCTCATGAGCGGGGCCGTGATCATGAAGATGATCAGCAGCACCAGCATCACGTCCACCAGCGGGGTGACGTTGATCTCGGCCATGGGGCCGCTGCTGTTGCCTGAACTGAAGGCCATTTTCGACTCCGGTTAAGACGTTCGAACCGGCTTAGCGCTTGGCCGGGACTTCGCCGACGCGAGCGCCGGTGGCGAAGAAGTCGTGCAGGTCGTGCGCGAACGTATCGAACTTGTTGTTGGTGACGCGGTTGAGGCGGTTGAAGAAGTTGTACGCCAGCACCGCCGGGATCGCGACGAACAGGCCGAGCGCGGTCATGATCAGCGCCTCACCGACCGGGCCGGCGACGGCGTCGATCGAAGCCTGGCCGGACGCGCCGATGCGGATCAGGGCGCCGTAGATGCCCCACACCGTACCGAGCAGGCCGACGAACGGCGCGGTCGAACCGGTGGTGGCGAGCACGGTCAGGCCGGCCTCGAGGCGCGACGACTCACGGGTCACGGCCTGGCGCAGGGCGCGGTCGACGAACTCGGAGCGGTTCAGCGACTCGACGAGACGCGAACCCTCGTGGCGCTGGTGGTGAGCGGCGGCCTGGGCGGCATCGAGCGCGATCTTCGAGAACGGCTCCGAGCGCGGCTGCTCTTCCATGTAGCGGATCGCGTCCTGCGCGTTCGGGGTCTCCCAGAACGTGCTGATCACGCGGTCGCTGTGCGAGCGCAGGCGGATGTTGTTGATGAGGTTCATGACGATCCAGTAGATCGACAGCACCGACATCAGGGTCAGAGTGAGCAGGACGACCCACGAGACGAGGAACGCACCCGGGTCGCTGGTCATTTCCTGCAGCAGGTGCAGCGGGCCCATCTGCGTCAGAGCAGATGCGGCGTTGCCTCCGGCGGGGGCAGCTTGGGCGAGGGTTTCAAGCAGCATGACGCTTACCTTTGTTGAGTAGTTGAAAGTTGATGCAAAGGATCGATTTGCGGCGCGAGGGCGTTAGCCCAGCGAGAACTGGAAGTCGACGTAACCGGTACCGGTGGTGCCCGGGCAGATCTTCCAGCGCTTGATCTGCGACAGGGCGGCGCGGTCGAGGTCACGGTTGCCCGAGCTCTTGCGGACGCTCGCGCTGGTGATCGTGCCGTCCGCGGACCAGCTGACGGTGACCGAGGTGGTGCCTTCGGCCTGCTCGCGCAGGGCGGAGGGCGGGTACGAGATCGGCGCACGGCTGCAGACGCTGGCGGCGCCACCGGTCTGCGGCGTCGGCGGCGGCGGCGCGGCGGCCGGCGGCGCGGGCGGAGCCGGCGGCGGCGCGGGCGGATCGATCGGGCTCGGATCCGTGTTCACCACCGGCGGGTTCTCCGGCGGGGGCGGCGTCGGCGTCGGCTGGACGATCTGCTGCTTGGGCGGATTCAGGATCAGCTGCTTCGGCGGTTCCGGCGGCGGCGGCGGCGGCGGCGG
>NZ_BMXY01000003.1:262084-348668 GCF_014651995.1 Cognatilysobacter xinjiangensis
TTCGGCGCGGTCGCCGGGACGAGAAGGAGAAGAAGTGCCGCGACGTGCACGGCGATGGCAGAGGAGACACCGGCAATACGAGCCCAGTTCAGTCCTTCATCATCTCGACGAGTGGCGTGGGAGAGGTCTTGCGTCATGCGCCATTGCTCAGGAGGAATTTCCGGACGCCATGGCGCCGCGGGCGGATCAGCCACGGCGCCTTCACGCCGTGGGAATTTCCAAGCATATACCAAACAGCGGTAGGGGTTCCAAGCGCATTTTGTGCACTCGTGAGCACTACCGTGCTCGGTTTACTTGCCGGGAAGCGCAAGAATCTTCTTCGCGGCTTCGGGGTTCTTCAGGCCCTTGTCGAGCGCTTTCTGCGCGGCCGCTTTCGCTTCGGGAATACGTTGTTCGTTGCGCAGCAGGTTGGCGAGGTTGAGGTACGCGCTGCCGTCCTTGCCCAGCGGGCCGGCCTTCGTGTAGTTCTCGATCGCCTTCTCGACCTGCTCGCTGAAGTAGTACGACTGCGCGAGCGCGACGTAGACGTTGTAGTCGGGCTTCAGCACGCCCTTGGACAGGCCTTCGTTGATCGCGTCGATCGTCTGCTGCTCCTTGCCTTCCATGTTGGCGTAGAGCGTGAACAGCTGGCGGTAGTCCGTGTCCTCGGTCAGCTGCCCGGCCTTGCGCATGCGCTCGAGCACCTCGATCGCCTTGGCGTTCTGCTTGCTCTGGATGTAGTTCTGCGCGAGGTTGAACTGCGCCTGCTTGTCGCCGGGGTTGCCGCCCGCGGCCTGCTCGGCGATGCGCAGGGCTTCGTCGCCCTTGCCGCTGCGCGCGAGCGAATCGGCGAGCAGCTGCTGCAGGTCGCCGCGGTCGGGCTGCGCGGCAACGGCCGGACGCAGCGCATCGGCGGCCTCGGCATAGCGCTCGAGGCGGTACAGCGCATTGCCCTTGGTGGCGAGCGCCTGCGGATCGTTGGACTTGGTTTCGTTGAGGAAACGATCGGCGCTGGCGAGCGCGGCGGCGTAGTCCTTGGCCTGGATCTGCAGCTGCGCGCGCTGCAGCAGCAGCGTGTAGTGCTGGTCGTTGTCGAGGATGTCGGCATCGACGGCGATGCCGATGTAGCGCAGCGCGGCGTCGTAGTCCTGCGCGCCGATCGCCATTTGCGCGGCGAGCTGCGCCGCGAACGCCTTCTCGTACGCCGAGGCATCGGCGTCGGCGATGATCGTGTCGGCGGTGGTACGGGTCTCGGCGTCCTTCTTGTCGTTGAACAGCTCGACCAGGCCCTGCAGGCGCTTGGCGCCCTTCGCCGACGCCTTCGCGCCCGGATTCTTGCGCGTGGCGTTCGGATAGCGCGCTTCGGCCTGCGACTCGCTGCCCTTCGTGGCGTTCTGCTCGTTGGCCTGCTTGGCCTGACGCGCGGCGCGGCGGCCGGCGACGCTCGTCGAGGAGGTGTCGGTGCTTTCCTGCGCATGCGCGACGGGCGCGAGCGTGGCGATGCCGGCCAGCGCGGCGACGGCGGCGGCCAGCACGTGCTGGCGGCGATCGGACAGGTTCATCGGAGGACCTCGTTTGACCGCGAAAACGCGGCGTGGGGACGGCGAGGAGCCGCGGGGGCGGTCACGCTAGCAGAATCCCGAGCGGCGGTGGGACGCGGAACGAAGCGCTGGATGAACGTGTTCGACGTTTCAGCCGCAGCGTGGACGGCGTCCGGCGGCCTGCGCCTGCTGGTATTCGCTCATCAGACCGCTGGCGCGGCGCTCGAGTTCACTCAGGCGCGAGGCCGGGTCGGGGTGGGTGGAAAGGAACTCGGGCGCGCGGCTCTGGCTGGTCGCGATCATGTTCTGCCAGAGGTTCACCGCCTGGCGCGGATCGAAGCCGGCGCGGGCCATCAGCTGCTGGCCGACCACGTCGGCCTCGCCTTCCTGCGTGCGGTTGTTGGGCAGCAGGATCAGGCCCTGCGCCGCGATGCCGCCGTATTGGCTGACGGTATTGGCCGCGCCCTCGCCGTAGCGTGCGCCGATCAACGCGCCGATGATCCCCAGGCCGGTCTGCGCATTGGCCTGGCGCGTGATGCGCTCGTTGTGGTGGTTCGAGATCACATGGCCGATCTCGTGCGCAATCACCGCGGCCAGCTGGTCCTGGTTCTGCGCGACGCGGAAGATGCCGGTGTACACGCCGACCTTGCCGCCGGGCAGCGCGAACGCGTTGGGCTCGTCCTTCTGGAACAGCGCGACTTCCCAGCCGGCCTGCGACCCGGCCGGAAGCTGGCGGGTGATCGAGTCGACGACGCAGCGCACGTAGGCGGTCTGCTGCGCGTTGCTGCTCTGCGGCGTCTGCGCCTTGGCCTGCGCGAACGCCTCGGCGCCGAGCTGGTTGAGTTCCTGTTCGGAGACGGCGCCCACGACCTGTCGGCGACCGGTCGGCGAGGTCGTGGTGGTCGCGCAGGCCGCGACGGCGAGGGTGATCGTCAACGCGAGCAGGACAGGCTTCATGGCGGCATCCGGCAATGGGGCTTCCGGTTGTAGGCGGCCGGCGATCAAGGGGCCGTCAATCGCCGACGAACGCGCAGGATGCCCTGCATCGACGGCGCAGGCGGGGTGCGACGCGCCTGCACGAACGGAAAGAGCCCGGTTTCCCGGGCTCCTTCCGTCGTTTGGCGATGTCGACGTGGGCGTCAGACGTCGAGGTTGGCCACCTTCAGCGCGTTCTCCTCGATGAACTCGCGGCGCGGCTCGACCACGTCGCCCATCAGCGTGGAGAAGATCTGGTCGGCGGCGACCGCGTCCTCGATGCGCACCTGCAGCAGGCGACGCGTTTCCGGGTTCACCGTGGTGTCCCACAGCTGTTCCGGGTTCATCTCGCCCAGGCCCTTGAAGCGCTGGATCTGGCGACCCTTCTTGGCTTCCTCCATCAGCCAGTCGTAGGCCTCGGCGAAGCGCGCGATCGGCTGCGCGCGGTTGCCGCGCACGATCTGCGCGCCCTCGCGCACCAGACCGTGGAGCTGCGTGGCCGCCTCGCGGATCGCGCGCAGCTCGCCGGTCTCGAACGCGGTCATCGGCAGCACCTGCACAGTCTCCTCGCCCATGTGCGCGCGACGCACCACGAGCGCGGCCGGGCGCGCTTCGTCGGCGGCGTTCCATTCCAGGCGATAACGCGGCTTGCCGAGCAGGCCGTCGTTGATGCGCGCCTCGATGGCCTGCAGCGCGGCCGCATCGAGCGTCACGGTGCCGGCGTCGAACGGGGCGATGTCCAGCAGCGCCTCCAGCACCTGCGCGTCGAAGCGGTGCGCATGGCGACGGATCGCGTCACGCGCGTTCGCATACGCGAGCAGCAGCTTCTCCAGCGCTTCGCCGCCGATCGGCGGCTCGTCGGTGGCTGGGATCATCGAAGCGCCGTCGACCGCGTTGCCGGCGAGGTAGGCGTCGAGCGCCGCGTCGTCCTTGAGGTAGAGCTCGGTCTTGCCCTGCTTGATCTTGTACAGCGGCGGCAGGCCGATGTAGACGTGGCCGCGCTCGATCAGCTCCGGCATCTGGCGGTAGAAGAACGTCAGCAGCAGCGTGCGGATGTGCGAGCCGTCCACGTCCGCGTCGGTCATCAGGATGATGCGGTGGTAGCGCAGCTTGTCCGGGTTGTACTCGTCCTTGCCGATGCCGGTGCCGAGCGCGGTGATCAGCGTGCCGACTTCGGCGCTGCCGAGCATGCGGTCGAAGCGTGCGCGCTCGACGTTGAGGATCTTGCCCTTGAGCGGAAGGATCGCCTGCGTCTTGCGGTTGCGGCCCTGCTTGGCGGAGCCGCCCGCCGAGTCGCCCTCGACGATGAAGAGCTCCGACAGCGCCGGATCCTTCTCCTGGCAGTCGGCGAGCTTGCCGGGCAGGCCCGCGATGTCGAGCGCGCCCTTGCGGCGGGTCAGGTCGCGCGCCTTGCGCGCGGCCTCGCGCGCACGGGCAGCGTCGACGATCTTGCCGGCGATGGCACGCGCCTCGTGGGGGTGTTCCTGCAGGAACTCCTCCAAACGTGCACCGAACGTGCTCTCAACGACCGGACGGACCTCGGAGCTGACCAGCTTTTCCTTGGTCTGCGAGGAGAACGACGGGTCGGGCACCTTCACCGACAGCACGGCGATCAGGCCTTCGCGCATGTCGTCGCCCGAGAGCGCGACCTTGGCCTGCTTGGCCAGCCCGTTCTGCTCGATGTAGTTGGTCAGCGTGCGCGTCAGCGCGGCACGGAAGCCCTGCAGGTGGGTGCCGCCGTCCTTCTGCGGGATGTTGTTGGTGAAGCAGAACATCGTTTCCTGGTAGGCGTCGGTCCACTGCAGGGCGACGTCCACGGTGATGCCGTTCTGCTCGCCCGTCACCGAGATGACGTTCGGGTGCAGCGGGTTCTTCAGCTGCGCCAGGTGCTCGACGAAGGAGCGGATGCCGCCCTCGTACTCGAACACGTCGCGCTTGCCCTCGCCGCGCTCATCACTGAGCACGATGCGCACGCCCGAGTTGAGGAAGGACAGCTCGCGCAGGCGGCGCGCGAGGATCTCGTAGTGGAATTCGACGTCGGTGAAGATCTCCGCGGCCGGCTTGAAGCGCAGCAGCGTGCCGCGGCGATCGGAAGCCTCCAGGCGCTCCAGCGGATACACCGGCTCGCCCAGCGCGTATTCCTGGCGCCAGTGGTAGCCGTCGCGCCAGACCTCGAGCCAGAGCTTCTCGCTCAGCGCGTTCACCACCGACACGCCCACCCCGTGCAGGCCGCCGGAGACCTTGTACGAGTTGTCGTCGAACTTGCCGCCGGCATGCAGCACGGTGAGGATCACCTCCGCCGCCGACACGCCCTCTTCCTTGTGGATGTCGACGGGGATGCCGCGCCCGTTGTCGTACACCGAGCAGGAGCCGTCGGCATGCAGGGTGACCTGCACTTCGTTCGCGTGGCCGGCCAGGGCCTCGTCGATGCCGTTGTCGACCACCTCGAACACCATGTGGTGCAGGCCGGTGCCGTCGTGGACGTCGCCGATGTACATACCGGGACGCTTGCGCACGGCCTCGAGGCCGCGCAGCACGGTGATCTTGGAAGAGTCGTAGGTGGTGGACGGCGCGGTCGCGGCGTCTTCGGGCATCTGGGACATCAGGCAGGAGCCTCCGGCGAGGCCGTGCCACGGCTGTGGACGGCGACGCGACACATTAGCTATACGTGCGCGAAGTATAGCAGCGCGTCTCAGCGGGTCGGCGGACGGCGGATGAACGGGCGTCTCAGGCGGGCCGGATCTCACCCTGTTCCACGTGGAACACACGCTGCTCGAGCCCCAGTTCTGCCACGGCCGCCGGTAGATCGGTACCGGAGATGAAGACTTGGCTGCCGCGGGCCTGAAGGCGCTCCAGCACGCGCTTTTGATGGTGGCGGTCGAGCTCGGAGGCCAAGTCGTCGAGCGCGAACACCGGCTGTTGCCCGGTCACGGCCGCATGCAGGTCGGCCTGCGCCAGCAATGCGGCCAGCGCGGCGAGCTTGGCCTGGCCACGCGAGAGCGCGTCGCGACCCGGAATCCGCGTAAAGGCCGGGCGCCAGTCGGCGCGATGCGGGCCGACACTGGTATGGCCGCTCGTAAGGTCGCGATCGCGGGCCAGCAGCAGGGCATCGGCGAGCGACAGCTCGTCGCGCTTCCAGCCGGGCTGGTAGGCAAGCATGGCCTCGCCCAGCGCCGGCGCGAGCTCGTCAATGATTCCAGCAAAGCGCGGCGCCAGTGATTCGATGTAGCGGCGGCGCTGCTCGGTGAGTTCCTCGCCGGTCTCCGCCAGTTCCGCATCCCAGGCGTCCAACTGCGCATCGCGCACCCGCTGCTTCAACAGCATGTTGCGCTGCTTGAGCGCCCGCGCGTAGCGGCGCCACGGGCGCAGGAACCCATGTTCCACGTGGAACAGCCCCCAATCCATGAAGCGCCGGCGGACTTCGTTGCCACCATGGATCATCTCGTGGCTGCCCGGCTCGAAGGTCACCACCGCCAGCGCCGCGCAGAGCTCGCCGATCTGGCCGACGGCTTCGCCGTCGAGACGGCCGGTCCAGTCGCTGCCCGAATGCCGCAACCCGGCCTTGCGATGCCGGACGCTATCGGCCGCCGGCTCGTCCCACTGCACGAAGACCTCGAGCGCGTCCGCGCCCGCCTGCACCAGACCCTCCCGGACGCGCCCACGGAAGCTGCGGCCGTAGGCCATGAGGTGCAGGGCCTCGATCACGCTGGTCTTGCCCGCGCCGTTGTCGCCAACCAGCAAGTTCAGCCCGGCGGCCGGCTCGAGGCTGACGTCGTCGAAGCGCCGCAGGCGGCGAATGTCGAGGCGGGTGACCTGCACGGGGCTCGGTAGGGCGGGTGGGGCCGCACAGGGTAGAGGAGGATAGGCGCGGGCGGTGTGACCCGGGGGCTCCACACCGTCGTGCGCGCCTCCTGCGCCCGGCTGAAGCCCGAAACGACGACGCCCGGCTTTGGCCGGGCGTCGAATGTTCCACGTGGAACGCGGCCGTCAGAGACGCAGCGGCATGATCACGTGGCGACAGCGCTCGTTGGACGCCTCGCGGAGCAGGGCGGACGAGTTCGCGTCGCGCAGCTGCAGCACCACGACCTCGTCCTTGAGCGCGCCAAGCGCGTCCAGCACATAGCCAACGTTGAAGCCGACCGCAATGTCATCCACGCGAGTCTCGGCCTCGATCTCCTCCTGCGCCTCCTCCTGTTCGGGGTTGTGCGCGGAGATCTTCAGCTGCCCCGGCGAGACTTCCATGCGCACGCCGCGGTACTTCTCGTTCGACAGGATCGCCGCGCGCTGCAGCGCCGCGCGCAGCACGTCACGGTCGATGCGCACTTCCTTGTCGGCGCCGATCGGCACCACGGCCTCGTAATCCGGGAAGCGGCCGTCGATGAGCTTGCTGGTAAAGGTCACATCGTCACGCTTCACACGCAGGTGGCCGCGGCCCATTTCCAGCTCGAGGATGCGGTCGCCGCCTTCCAGCAGGCGCTGCAGCTCGGTGACGCCCTTGCGCGGCACGATCAGCTGGCGCTTGGTCTGCGCGCCGGTGCCTTCCAGACCCGATTCGCAGAGCGCGAGGCGATGGCCGTCGGTGGCGACGCAGCGCAGCGAGCTTTCGCGCAGGTCGAACAGCAGGCCATTGAGGTAATAGCGCACGTCCTGCTGCGCCATCGCGAACGCGGTGCGCTCGATCAGCTCCTTGAGCGCCGCTTCCGGCACCTGCACGCGCTCGGTGGCATCGACGTCGTCCAGCGACGGGAAATCGGTCGACGGCAGGCTCGACAGCGTGAAGCGCGAACGCCCCGCCTGCAGGCTGATGCGCTCACCGGACTGGCTGATGGTGATGCGGCTGCCGTCGGGCAGCGCGCGCACGATCTCGAACAGCTTGCGCGCCGGAATCGTGGTTTCGCCGTCCTCGGCGTCGTCGACGGCGACGCGGCTGACCATCTCGACCTCGAGGTCGGTACCGGTCAACGAGAGCAGCCCGCCCTGCACCTGGACGAGGAGATTGGCCAGCACCGGCAGCGTCTGGCGTCGTTCGACGACATTGACGACCTGCGCGAGCGGCTTCAGGAAGACTTCGCGTTGAAGGGAAAAGCGCATCTGGACCCCGATCCCCGTACCGTTTCTAAGAAGTGGATTAAATCAAAAGCATGGTGGCGGTGGAGGGCGCCGAAACGCGGGAAAACCCTCTCAAGCCATTGAATTCTATAGCGTTTCTTCGACCCCGGACCCTGTTGGGAACCGTCCCCGGTCAGGTGGCCAACCTGTGGACAAAGCGGCGGTCGTCGGCGCGCCTCCGGATTGTCCACAGCTTGCCCAGCGCCTGCACAGCCGCCGTGCACACCTTACTCGCTCAGCTTGCGGATGAGCTTGTCCCAGTCTTCCCGGAGCTTGCCGTCCGTCTCCATCAGCGTGCGGATCTGGCGGCAGGCGTGCAGCACCGTGGTGTGGTCGCGGCCGGCGAAGGCGTCGCCGATCTCCGGCAGGGAGTGCTCGGTCAGTTCCTTGGCCAGCGCCATGGCCATCTGCCGAGGCCGCGCCAGCGAGCGCGTGCGGCGCTTGCTGAGCAGGTCCTTCATCTGCAGGCCGTAGTAGTCGGCCACCGTCTTCTGGATGTTCGGGATGCCGATCGCCTGCTGCTGAGCGCGCAGCAGGTCGCGCAGCGTCTCCTGGGCGAACTCGACGGTGATCGCGCGGCCGGTGAAGTTGGCGCGGGCCGAGAGCGTGTTGAGCGCGCCCTCGAGGTCGCGCACGTTGCTGCGCATCTTCTTGGCCAGCAGGAAGGCGACGTCCTCGGGGATCTCGACGCCGCGCTCGCGCGCCTTGGAAAGCACGATCTGCGCGCGGGTCTCGAAATCCGGCGGCTCGATCGCCACCGACAGGCCCCAGGCCAGGCGGGACTTCAGGCGCGGCTCCAGCCCTTCGACTTCGCGCGGATAGCGGTCGCAGGTCAGGATGATCTGCTGGCGGCCGTCGAACAGCGCGTTGAAGGTGTGGAAGAACTCCTCCTGCGTGCGGTCCTTGCCGGCGAAGAACTGGATGTCGTCGATCAGCAGCGCGTCGACCTGCTGGAACTGCCGCTTGAAAGCGTCCATGGTCTTTTCCTGCAGCGCGCGCATCATCGCGCTGAAGAACTGCTCGCTGCGCAGGTACATCACGCGCATCGACGGATCGTTGGTGCGCATCGCGTTGCCGGCGGCGAACATCAGGTGGGTCTTGCCCAGGCCCGTGCCGCCGTAGAGCAGCAGCGGGTTGTGCGCGCGGTCGCCGGGCTTGAGCGCGGCCTGCATCGCCGCGGCGCGGCCGAGCTGGTTGCTGCGGCCTTCGACGAAGTTCTCGAAGGTGTAGTGGTTGTCGAGGTTGCCGTTGAACGGCATCGGCGGCGCGGGTTGCGCGGCCGGGGCGCTGCCCGTGGCGGCCGTCGCCGGGCTCGCGGTGCGCGCCTTGGGCAGCGCGCCGACTTCCAGGCGCACGTCCTCGGCGCCAGCGAAATAGTTCAGCAGCTCGCGGATGCGCGGCAGGTAGCGCTCGCGCACCTGGTCGACCACGAAGGCGTTCGGCGCGTACAGCACGGCGCGGCCGTCCTGCAGGTCGGCCTGCAGCGGACGCAGCCAGGTATGCACATCCTCCGCCGGCAGTTCGGCTTCCAGGCGTTCGAGGCAGCGGGGCCAGGCGTCCATCGTCGAGGTCAAGGCGAAAACCCGTGGAAAATCAGTGGGACAGGACCGACGGAAAGGCGACGCGGAAGCCTCGGGCGAGGCCGCGTCCATCGGTTCGGGGGTCCGGCAGACTAGCATTTATCCACAGCCCGGGGACAGACTTGTCCACATGCCCCGGGTCGGGTATCCGCGTCCGCGCCGTCACGCCGGCTTGACCCGGGTTCGGCTGCCCCGCTAGACTTCCGGGTTCTCTATTGCCGTCCTTTTCGCGAGCCGACCATGGCCACCAAGCGCACCTACCAGCCCAGCAACCTCAAGCGCAAGCGCGACCACGGCTTCCGTGCCCGCATGGCCACGGCCGACGGCCGCAAGATCCTGGCCCGTCGCCGCGCCAAGGGCCGCAAGCGCCTCACGGCCTGACGTCCGTGCCCGGCCTTTCCGCCGGGTGGCGTCCGCGTTGCGCATGACCGCCGCGGACGCCTGCGTCATCGACGCATCATGACTCCGCTGCGTTTTCCCCGATCGGCGCGCGTGCGAACGCGTGCCGATTTCGATCGCGTGTTCAAGGACGGCCGCCGCACGGGCCTGCCCGTGCTCGCGCTGCACTGGCGCGCCGACGACAGCGGCGAGGCGCGCCTCGGCCTGGCTGTATCGCGCAAGGTCGATCCGCACGCGGTCGGCCGCAACCGCATCAAGCGCCAGCTGCGCGACGCCTTCCGCCACCTGCGCGCCGAACTGCCGCCTGGTGACTACGTGCTGGTCGCGCGTCCCGGCGCGGCCGCGCGTTCCGGCCTTGAATTGCGCGCCGCCTTCCACGATCTCCTGCGTCGTGCCCGCGCGTTGCCGGCACAGGCCCCCGCCGGCACAATGCCGCCGCCCACTCCTCCATCCGCCGGCGCATCCGACATGCGCCCGGCCTGAGCACGCCTGCCGATGAACCAGACCCGCCTGTTCCTCCTGTTCGCCTGGCTGATGGTGGCGTCGCTGCTGTGGATGGAATGGGCGCGCGAGAAGGCCGCGCCGCCGGTGGCGCCGACCGCTGCGGTCGCCACGACAGGCGCGGTGCCGACCGCCGCCGCTCCGGGCGCCGTACCGACCGCGCCGGGCCAGGCGCCTGCCGCCGCGTCCGCAGCGGCATCGCCAAGTGCGGTGACCGTGCATACCGACGTGCTCGACGCCGTCCTCGACGGCGGCCAGATGCTGCAGGCCGACCTGCCGGCGTACCCGAACCTCGATGCCGATGCGCGCCCGGTCCGCCTGTTCTCCACCGATCCGCAGCATTACTTCGTCGCCCAGAGCGGCTGGGTCGCCGCCGGCGGCGCGCCGTCGCCGACGCATCTCGCCGGCTTCGTGCCCGCCGGCCCGGCGCGCAGCTACCAGCTCGCGCAGGGCGCCAGCACGCTCGAGGTCCCCTTCGTCTGGCAGGGCCCGAACGGCGTGAGCGTGCGCCGCACCTACGTGTTCGCCCGTGGCAGCTATGCCGTGCAGGTGCGCGACGTGGTCGCCAACACCGGTGCGGCGCCGTGGCAGGGCACGGTGTACCGCCAGCTGAGCCGCGTGATGCCGCCGGAGCCCAAGGGCGGCTTCATGTCCGGCCAGGTGTTCGCCTTCCAGGGCGCGGCCTGGTACAGCCCGCAGGACAAGTACGAGAAGCGTGCCTACAAGGACTTCGAGGACGACGGCGCGCTGTCCAAGAAGGTGCAGGGCGGCTGGGTCGCGCTGCTGCAGCACCATTTCTTCACCGCATGGATCCCGCAGCGCGGCGACAGCTCGACCTTCGAGACCGCCACGCCGCGCGGCGTCGGCGGCACCAATTACGTGATCCGCAGCGTTGGCCCGACGCTGGCTGTCGCGCCGGGCCAGCAGGCCTCGACGCAGGCCTCGCTGTGGGTCGGCCCCAAGAGCGTCGAGCAGATCGCCGCGCAGAACGTGCAGGGCCTCGAACGCGCCGTCGACTTCTCGAGCTACAGCCTGTTCGCCACCCTTGCCGGCTGGCTGTACGCCATCCTCGCCTGGTTGCACGGCTTCATCGGCAACTGGGGCTGGTCGATCATCGGCCTGGTGGTGATCATCAAGACGCTGATGATCCCGCTGGCCAACGTGCAGTACCGCTCGATGGCGAAGATGCGCCGCCTGCAGCCCAAGGTCGCGCAGCTCAAGGAACGCCACGGCGAGGACCGCCAGCAGTTCCAGATGGCGATGATGGAGCTGTACCGCAAGGAGAAGGTCAACCCGATGGGCGGCTGCCTGCCGCTGCTGGTGCAGATGCCGATCTTCCTCGCGCTGTACTGGATGCTGTCGGAGTCCGTCGAGCTGCGCCACGCGCCGTGGATGGGCTGGATCCACGACCTCACCGCGCGCGATCCCTACTTCGTGCTGCCGGCGATCAACGTGGCGGTGATGTGGCTGACGCAGAAGCTCACGCCCACCACCGGCATGGACCCGATGCAGGCGAAGATGATGCAGTTCATGCCGATCGTGTTCGGCGTGATGTTCGCCTTCTTCCCGTCCGGCCTGGTGCTGTACTGGGTGACCAACGGCCTGCTCACGCTCGCGCAGCAGTGGTACTTCCTGCGCAAGTACGGCGACGCGCCGAAGAAGGCCTGACGCACGGAGCCCGCCGCACGGCGGGCTTCGCATATCGGAGCTTCGAACGCGATGAGCCCGCGCGACACCATCGCCGCGATCGCGACCGCCGCCGGCAGCGCGGGCGTCGGCATCGTGCGCCTGTCGGGCCCGCGCGCACGTGCGATCGGCGAAGCGATCGCCGACCGCAGGCTCGCGCCGCGCCATGCGCACCACGTGCGCTTCGTGCATCGCGGCGAGGTGCTCGACGACGGCCTCGCGCTGTATTTCGCCGCCCCGGCGAGCTACACCGGCGAGGACGTGGTCGAACTGCAGGCGCACGGGAGCCCCGCGGTGCTCGCGCAGCTGCTCGAGGCCTGCTTCGCGCACGGCGCACGCGCCGCGCGGCCCGGCGAGTTCACCGAGCGCGCGTTCCTGGAAGGGCGTCTCGACCTAGCACAGGCCGAAGCCGTCGCCGACCTCATTGCCGCGAGCGACGCACGCGCCGCCCGCGCCGCCCGCCGCGCACTGGACGGCGAATTCTCCGAGCGCGTCGAGGCGATCGCGCAGGCGCTGCTGCACGTGCGCGTGCACTGCGAGGCCGCCATCGACTTCGCCGACGAGCCGCTCGACACGCTCGGCGGCGGTGAACTGCACACCCGGCTCGACGCCATCGAGCAGGACCTCGACGCGCTCATCGCCGCGACCGAACGCGGGCGCCGCCTGCGCGACGGCCTGCACGCGGTGATCGTCGGCCCGCCGAACGCCGGCAAGAGTTCGCTGCTCAACGCGCTCGCCGGCGTCGACCGCGCGATCGTCACCGACATCGCCGGCACCACGCGCGACGTGTTGCAGGAGACCGTGTGCATCGAGGGCGTCGAACTCATGCTGGTCGACACCGCCGGCCTGCGCGAGAGCGGCGATGCGATCGAGCGCGAGGGCATGCGCCGCGCGCGTGGCGAACTCGCGCGTGCCGACCTCGCGATCGCGGTGGTCGACGTGCGTGACGTGGAGGGCGGACGCGCGGCGATAGGCGACGCGATCGACGGCGTGCCGGCCGTGCTCTGGCTCGCGAACAAGTGCGATCTCGTCGACGCACCCACGCTCCCCGCCGATGTGCTCGCGGTATCGGCCGCGACCGGTGAGGGCCTCGATGCGGTGCGCGGTCGCCTGCGCGAACTCGCGCTCGGTCCCGACAGCGATGCCGTGGATGGCGCGTTCACTGCGCGCACCCGCCACGTGCAGGCCCTGCTGCAGGCACGCGAGGAACTGCAGCGCGCGCGCGCGCAGCTCGCGCACGAGCATCTCGACCTCGCCGCCGAGCAGCTGCGCCGCGCGCACGATGCACTGGGCGCCATCACCGGCCGCGTCGATGCCGATGCGTTGCTGGGCCACATCTTCTCGAGCTTCTGCATCGGCAAGTAGCGCGATGTCCCCATAGTGGAAACGTTAGGGGCCGCGTCGCGTTCTGCGCGCATGCGCAACGAACGCGCCGCGCACGGATGCGAGAATCGACTGCCGCACGCAACGGCATCGACATGAAGCACGCGACCTTTCTCCTGTGCGTGGCCCTGCTCTGGCCCGCTTCGTCCATCGCGCAGGACACGCCCGTCGTCGTCGAGAAGACGTTCTGGGTGAAGGCCGGCAAGGAGCGCCAGTTCGGCGCGCTGTTCCAGAAGACCGAGCTGCAGCGGCTGCTCAGGGAGCGCCAGGCCGGGCGCGTGCGCTGGCTGCGGCTGGCCGAGCCCGCGCTCGCCGGCGGCAACGGCGGTTGGGACCTGCGGCTGACCGTCGCGTGGTCGAGCTACGAGGACATGCTCAAGGACGCGGCCGGCGCCGCCGAGCGCCAGAGCCGCGCGAGCATCGAGGACATGCTGCGCGCCGACCTCGTCGAGGAGCAGTCCGAGGTGCTGATCCGCGAAACCGTGCCGCAGCAGCCCGGCTGACGGCGCGCGAGCGCGCACGTGACTGCGCACCGGCGCTTCACGTGCCGGCGGCACGTGGGCCGCGATTTGCACTGCGACACTGGCGCCACGCCGCCGGACGCGCCATCGTGCAGCCTTTCCGACGCGGAGCAGCGCATGAAACGAGTGACCGGCATCGGCGGCATCTTCTTCAAGGCGGCCGATCCCGCCGCGTTGAGCGAGTGGTATCGCGTGCACCTCGGGCTGCCTATGCAGGACTGGGGCGGTGCGGTGTTCGTGCAGGAGGAGGGCGCCAGCACGATCTGGAGCGCGTTTCCCGCCGATACCGACCACTTCGCGCCGAGCTCCGCGCCGTACATGCTGAACTACCGCGTCGCCGATCTCGCCGCGCTGCTGGACGCGTTGCGCAGCGAGGGCTGCAACGTCGTGGGCGATATGCAGGACTCGGAGTACGGGAAATTCGGCTGGGTCATCGATCCCGAAGGCAACAAGGTCGAGCTGTGGGAGCCGCCGGCGGGGCGGTAAGCCTCGCGTGTTCTACGGCGTCGGTGTGGGTGTCGGCGGCGTTACCGGCGAGGCGTTCGGCCCGGCCGGCGTGGCCGGGCAGCGCTTCATGCCGGGCGCCATCGGCAGCACGCAGATCACGCAGCAGGCCTGCGGCGTCGCCGGCACGGCCGGCACGTTCGCGGAAGGATTGAGCTTCAGCAGCGCCACCCAGTCCTGGCGATTGAAGTTGCAGGCCTCGGGATTGAACGGCTGGCATTCGGGCTCGCCGCCGCGGCGGCGCGGCAGCGACCACAGCTTCCCGAGCCGATTGAGCGGCAGCACGCGCATGGTCACGCCCTGCAGCACGTTGCCGCCCACCACTCGCGCGCGGTTGCCCGACGTCGACACCACGATGTCGCAGTGCATCGGCAGCGTGTCGGAGAACGCGCGGCCCAGCCAGTCGCGGAAGCCCTGCGTGCCGAACACCTGCGAGGCGCGCGAGAAGCACAGCATGTCGCCGACGGCGGGCGCGTCGGCATCGGGGTCGGCGAGGCGATACGGCCCCGACGCGCTGCGCAGGTACGCGTCGCGCACGTAGTCGACGTGTCGCGCGGAGGCCTGGAAACCCGGCACGCCGGCGCGCGTCATCACCCAGGACACGAACACCGCCGACCACGGCGTGTCGATCAGGAACGTGCGGCAGAGCGCGGCGCCGGCGGTGACGCCGGTGGCATTGCAGTCGGCGTCGGCCGGCAGGCCCGGATACGGCCAGCGCACGCCGCCGCCCTGCCAGTAGGCCGCGACGCGACGCCAGGCCGGCGTGGCGCCGTCGCGCAGGCGCAGGCCCTCGGCCTCGGAGACGCGCATGCTCGCCAGCCGCCCCTGCTCGTCCACGAAGGGCGCGTACCACAGCGCGTGTTCGTCACAGGCGATCTGCGCGATGCGCGCGGCGGTGTCGCTGCCCGAGGTCGACGCGGTGTCGCAGGCGCGCGCATCGAACGCGAACAGGCCGGCACAGGCGGCGAGCACGAGCTGCAGGAACAGGCGGACGAAGGGCATGCGGGATCCGGTCGGTCGAAGCGCGCAGACGCTCGCACACCCGGTGTGTTGCGACGGTTCACGCCGGCGCGCCGGGCTCGCTAGGTCGCCCGCGGCGCGCAGGCGCGTTCGAGCACGCCCAGCAGCGTCGGCGGATCGATCGGCTTGACCAGGTGGCAGTCCAGCCCCGCCTCGCGCGAGGCCAGGAAGTCCTGCGGCTGGCCGTAGCCCGACAGTGCGGCGAGCACGCCGCTGCGTGCGCCGAGGCGTTCGCGCAGCGCGAGCGCGAGCGCGTGGCCGGTCATGTCGGGCAGGCCGATGTCGAGGAAGGCGACGTCGGCCGGCTGCGCGCACAGCGCGTCGAGCGCGTCCTGCGCGCGGTGGTAGACGCGAACGCGATGGCCGTAGGCCTCGAGCAGGATCTGCAGCGTCTGCGCGGCGTCGACGTTGTCGTCCACCACGACGACGTCGAGCGCGCAGTCCTCGGCGACGAAGCCCGCGTGACCGGCCGGGCTGTCCGCGGCCGCAGGCGCGGCCACCTGCGGCAGGCGCACGGTGAACGTGGCGCCGCGCCCGCGTCCTGCGCTGTCCGCGCTGATCGCGCCGCCGTGCAGCGCGACCAGGCTGCGCACCAGCGCGAGCCCGATGCCGAGCCCGCCCTGCGCACGGTCCGGCGAGCGCTCGGCCTGGGTGAACAGGTCGAAGATCTGCGGCAACAGCCCGGGCTCGATGCCCTGCCCGTTGTCGTGCACGTGCACCACGACCTGCCCGTCCTCGGTCCGCGCATCCAGCGTGATCTCGCCGCCCTCCGGCGTGTACTTGGCGGCGTTGTTGAGCAGGTTGGAGACGATCTGCGTCAGCCGCGTGCGATCCCCCCGCACCCACAGCGAGCCGGCCGGCAGCCGCGTGCGCAGCGCATGGCGGCGCGCGTCGATCAGCGGACGAACCTGCTCGACGGCGCCGGTCAGCACCGCCTTGAGGTCGACCGTCTCCATTTCGAGCTGCACCAGGCCGCGGGTCACGCGCGAGACGTCGAGCAGGTCATCGACGAGCTCGGTCATGTGCCGCACCTGGCGGCCGATCACCTCGCCCGCCGCGCGCACGCGCACGGGATCGGAGGACAGCAGCAACAGTTGCGAGGCGGTGCTGATCGGCGCCAGAGGATTGCGCAGCTCGTGCGCGAGCATGGCGAGGAATTCGTCCTTGCGACGGTCGGCCTCGCGCAGCGCGCGTTCGCTGCGCTCCAGCGCCTCGCGCGACAGGCGCTGCTCGTGGATGTCGGTGCAGGTGCCCATCCAGCGGATGATCGCGTCGCGTTCGTCGCGTACCGGCAGCGCGCGCCCGAGCACCCAGCGGTATTCGCCGGAACGATGGCGCAGGCGGTACTGCACCTCGTAGTCGTCGCCGCTCTCGAGGCTGCGGCGCCAGCAGCGCCAGGCCTCGTCGCGGTCGTCGGGGTGCAGCACGTCGGTCCAGTGGTGGCCGTTGGTCGCGCCTTCGGGCAGGCCGGTGTAGGCGTACCACTGGCGGTTGTAGTAGTCGTGGTAGCCGTCGGGCAGCGTCGACCAGACCATCTGCGGCATCGCGTCGGCGATGGTGCGAAAGCGCGCCTCGCTCGCACGCAGCTCGGCTTCGGCGCGCACGCGGTCGCTGATGTCGGTCTGCGCGACCACCGCGCCGGCAAGCTCGCCGTCGTCCAGCCGCACCGGCATCGCCTGCAGCAGCAACGTGCGCCGCGGGTGGTCGTCGAAGGGTTCGATCTCGACGATGTCGCCGCGCACCGTCTCGCCGCGCAGCGCGCGCGCGAGCGCCCAGTCGCCCTCGCCCACGCGCTCGCCGTCGCGGCTCGAGCCGTCGGCCCACCAGCCGCGCCACTCGCGCTGCTCGTGGCCGGCGCCGGGCATCGCGGGCAGGCCCCAGATCTCGCGATGCGCGGCGTTGACGCGGATCACCGTGCCGTCCGGATCGGCCAGCGCCACGCCCGAGGGCAGCGACTCGATCGTCGCCTCAAGCCGCTGGCGCTCGGTCTGCGCCGCGCGCTCGGCGAGCGCGTGCTCGGTCATGTCGGTGCCCTGGATGAAGATGCCGTCCACGCGGCCGGCGTCGTCGACGATGGGCTGGAACACGAAGTCGACGATGCGGTTCTCCATGCCGGCATCGCTGCGCCGCAGTCCGATCGGGATGCGGCGGCCGATGAAGGGCTCGCCGGTGTCGTAGACACGGGTGAGCTCGTCGATGAAGCGCTGGTCGAGCTCCGGCAGCGCCTCGCGCACCGTGAGGCCGATGATGCTGCTGCTGCGGCCGACGAACTCGAGATAGGCGGGGTTGGCGATCTCGTAGACGTGCTCGCGGCCGTGGGTGACGGCGAACAGCCCCGGCGCCTGCTCGAACAGGGACGTAAGCCGCTGCATCTGCGCGCGGCGCGTGCGGTCGGCGGTCACCGTCGCGGTGGTCTCGGTGCAGGCGCAGTACATGCCGGCCACGTCGCCGTGCTCGTCCAGCACGGGCGAGTAGCTGAAGGTGAACCAGGTCGGCTCGTCGAAGCCCTTGCGCCGCATCGTCAGCGGCAGGTTCTCCATGAAGACGGCCTCGCCGGCCAGCGCGCGCTGCGCCAGCGGCTCGATGTCGTCCCAGATCTCCGACCACACCGCCTCGAACGGGCGGCCGAGCGCGTCCGGGTGCTTGATGCCGAGGATCTCCGCGTAGGGATCGTTGTAGAGCAGGCCCAGCGACGGCCCCCAGGCCACGAACATCGGGAACTTCGACAGCAGCATCAGGCTGACCACGCTGCGCAGCGACTGCGGCCAGCGCGCCGGCGGGCCCAGCGGCGAGTCGTGCCAGTCGTGCGCACGCATCAGGGCGGCGACGTCGCCGGGCGCATCGAGGAAACGCAGGTTCGGGGCCATGCCGGTCGGTTCGCGGAGGCAGCGGCGGATTATCGACAGGCGGCGGCGCTGCCGCGTGAGCGCCGGTCCACCTGCCCGCGCGCGTCGCTGGCTGACGCGCCGCGGCAGGCGCCGTCGCGCCACGGCGCCGGCTTGCGGCCGGCCTGCGCAGAACACCGCGGTCGTGCTTGACAAACCCCCGCGCCGCGGGCGATCTAGGCGCGTGCGCGTACCTTCCGCACCTCAGGGGAGTGAGACCATGAATTCCGATACCCGCGTCCGGCCGATGCCGCGCGTTTCCATGCTGCCGCGCGTCGCCCTAGTGCTCGCGCTCGGCGGCCTGCTCGCCGCCTGCGGCAAGGACGAGTCCGCCACGCCCGCGGCCGATGCCGCCGCCACGGCGGCGAAGCCCGCGGCGACGCCGGCCACCGTGATCTCCAGCAGCGTCGCGGCGATGTCCGCCGACCAGCTGCGCGAGGCCGCCAGCAAGGCCTACAACGAGAACCGCCTGTACGCGCCGGCCGGCGACAACGCCGTCGAGTACTACCTGGCGCTGCGCGACAAGGCGCCGGGCGACGCATCGGTCGCCAGCGCGCTGACCGACCTGCTGCCGATGACCGTCATCGCGACCGAGCAGAGCGTCTCGCGCGACGACTTCGCCGAGGCCCAGCGCCTGACCGCGCTGCTGGAGAAGGCCGACCCGCAGCATCCGGCGCTGACCCGCCTGAAGACCTCCGTCACCGAGCAGCAGCAGATCGCGCAGCAGCGCGCCGTGCAGCAGCAGCTCACCGCCGAGGAGCAGGCCAAGAAGCAGGTCGAGCTGGAGAAGAAGCGCCTCGAGGACCAGAAGAAGCAGCAGGAGCTGGCCGCCAAGCAGCTCGCCGACCGCACCGCAGCCGAGCGCGTCGCTGCCGAAAGGGCCGCCGCGGACCGCGCCGCCGCCGACAAGGCCGCGGCCGACCGGGCCGCCGCCGAACGCGCGGCGGCCGAACGCGAAGCCGCGCAGCGCACCGCCGCAGCCAACACGCCGGCCACGCCGGCGCGTCCGGCCGCCGCCAGCGCGAACACCGAGCTGCGCGCGCTGTCCACGCCGATGCCGGCCTTCCCGCCGGAAGCGCTGCGCTCGGCGCAGTCGGGCGAGGTGCAGGTCGAGTTCACCGTGGCGCCGGACGGCTCGGTCTCCGCTGCGCGCGTGGTGCGCGCCAACCCGCCGCGCGTGTTCGATCGCGCGGCCATTGCGGGCGTGAAGCGCTGGCGCTTCCAGCCGGTCGATGCGCCGGTGACCACGCGCCGCACGATTTCGTTCAATCCGGGCACCTGACCGTCGCGAGCGTGATCGACGAAAAAGCCCGGCGGATGCCGGGCTTTTTCTTGGCGGGTCGCAACGCGCGACGCTGTGGCTGTGTGCGGTTCCGCGAGTCGCTTACGGTGCCGTGCGGACCGCATCCGCTGTCTGCGTATCAGCAGCGAACGCGTCGTGTCGCGTCGGCGCGCAACGCGAACCGGCCAGCGACGATCCCCGATGGAAAAAGCCCGGCGGGTGCCGGGCTTTTGCGTCGTCAACCGTGCCGCCTGATCAGCCCGGCGCGCCCGGCGAGCGGAAGATCGAGGCCACGCCCGTCTTGATCTTCGCGTGCAGCGTCATCGCCTCGCCCATGCCCGAGGCCTTCCACTCCTCGTACTGCTCGTCCATCTCGGCGAGTTCCTGCGCGGTGAACAGCTCGCGCATGACCGCGAAGATCTCGCGCTCCTCCTCCTTCGCGTGATGGTCGATGAACTCGCCCATCACCTTCGCGCTGCCGGCGAACTCGCGGCTGCCCGGCTCGCAGGCCTTGAGGTCGGGCAGCACGCTCTGCTCGACCGCGCGATGCTCCTGCATGGCCTCGGCCCACAGCAGCTTCTGCTCGTGGTTCGCGCGCGACTTCAGCGCGGGATAGAACACCATCTCTTCCCACTTCGCGTGCGGCACGAGGGTCGCCTCGATCTTCTGCAGAAGCTCCAGGCGCGTCTTCTCGGCGCGGTCGGTGGTGGCGTTGACCTGCTCGAACAGGGCGCGGAGCTGGTCGTGTTCCTTCCTGAGGGTGGCGAGGATGCTGCGCATGGTCGGTCTCCTTGTCAGGGCCCCAGCCTCCGACCGCCAGCGGCTGTGACGCGTGAAAGCGGCCGTGTCGTGTTCAGGCAAAAGAAAGGGCCGGCGCGAGCGCCGGCCCTCCAAACAACCGAAGCATGCGGATCAGCCCGCGATCGCGAGGCGTTCCTGGTGGTAGCGGCGCACGGCGGCGAACCACAGCAGCAGGGCGAGGCCGAAGCTCGCACCGAAGTAGACCAGCCAGGTGCGGGCATCGATCAGCTCGCCGCGCACGATCTTCAGCAGCAGCTGGTTCTGCGCGAGGAAGGGCACCGCGAACTGCCAGGCCTGGCTCTTGATCGGATTGGCCATCAGCAGGATCGACGGGATCATCGGCAGCAGCATCAGCCAGGTCATGTGGCTCTGCGCCTCCTTCATGCTCTTCGACGCGGCGGCGAGGAAGGTCAGCAGCGAGGTGCCGATCAGCACCATCGGCACCAGCACCACCAGCATCTTCGCGATCGCCGGGAAGCTCACGTCCAGCATGCGCGCGGTGGTCGCCAGCTGCGCGCTGAGCTTGAACGACAGCAGGGTCAGCAGCAGCGACAGAAGGCCGAGCGCGCAGGCCGCCGCGATCTTGCCGCTGACGATGCCGCCGCGCGAAGCCGGCGTGGCCAGCAGCGGCTCCAGCGACTGGCGCTCGCGCTCGCCCGCGGTGGCGTCGAGGATCAGGTAGGCGCCGCCGAGGAACGAGCTGAGAATCAGCAGGTACGGCAGCAGGATCGACAGCACCTGGCCCTTCTTGGCCTGTTCGCTGGCGACGTCGCGGCTGCCGACGTTGACCGCGCGCGTCACCGATGGATCGATGCCGCGTGCGAGCAGGCGCAGCGCGCCCATCTGCTCGCGGTAGCCGTCCAGCGCCGCACGCACACGGGCCAGCGGGATCTCCGCGTTGCGGCGCGTGCTGTCGGCGACGATCTCGACGACCGCCGGCTTGCCCGCGCGCCAGTCGGCGGCGAAGTCCTCGTCGATATGCAGGCCGACGTCCTCGTCCTGACGCGCGATCGCCGCATCCAGATCCTTCGGCGCCGCCTTCGCCTCGATGCCCTGCGTGGCGAGAAAGGCGACGAGGTTGGGCGCGCGTTCGCGGCCCTCGATGGGGATGACCAGCGTGCGGTCGAGTTCCGTCTTCGCGCGCTTTTCCGCGATCGAGCCGGTGCCGATGATGATCAGCGGATACAGCAACGGGCCGAGCAGCAGCGCGAGCGCGAGCGTGCGACGGTCGCGCGAGATGTCGCGCAGCTCCTTGCGCATCACCGACCACACGGTGGAGAGCAGCGAGTTCTTCATGCGTGCAGTCCTTCTTCGGAGCCGATCGCCTTGACGAAGGCGTCTTCGAGATTCGTTTCGCCGAAGCGCGCGCGCAGCTCGTCGGCGGTGCCGGCGGCGACCACCTGGCCCTTCGCGATGATCACGATCCGATCGCAGAGCGCGGCCACCTCCTGCATGATGTGGCTGGAGAAGATCACGCAGCGGCCTTCGCTTTTCAGTTGCTGCAGGAAGCCGCGCATCGCGCGCGTCGTCATCACGTCGAGGCCGTTGGTGGGCTCGTCGAGGATCACGTTGCGCGGGTCGTGCACCAGCGCACGGGCGATCGCGGTCTTGGTGCGCTGGCCCTGGCTGAAGCCCTCGGTCTGGCGGTCCAGGATGTCGTCCATCTGCAGTTCGCGCGCGAGCACCTGCGTGCGTGCGGCGATCTGCGCCTTCGACATGCCGTGCAGCTCGCCGAAGTAGGCGATGTTCTCGCGCGCGGTCAGGCGCTTGTAGACGCCCCGCGCGTCGGGCAGCACGCCCAGCGCGCGGCGCACCGCGATCGGATCCTTGGCGGCGTCGACGCCGTCCACCATCACCTCGCCGGTGTCGGGACGCATCAGCGTGTAGAGCATGCGCAGCGTGGTGGTCTTGCCGGCGCCGTTGGGGCCGAGCAGGCCCGTGATCTGGCCATCGGGCGCTTCGAACTCGACGCCATCGACCGCCTTGACCAGGCCGGTCTTGGTCTTGAACGACTTGTGCAGGTTGCGTGCAGTGATCATGGCCGGCTTACGGCTCCCATCCGTTGAAGCTGGTGAACGGCGGCACGGGCGCGACCGTCTCCAGGCATTTCGTGTCGAGCGCTTTCGCGTCCGTGGTTTCGATGAACTTGCCGATCAGCTTGGGCATGCAGCCGATCGCCATCACGTTGTGGCCCTGGCCGCGCAGCACCACCGCCTTCGAGTTGGGCAGCGCCTTCGCCACGCGTTCGGCGTAGACCGGCGGCGTCACCGGATCGAGCTCGCCCGACATCAGCAGCACCGGCACGTCGCTCGCGAGCGGCCTGGCGAAGTCGGCCGGGCGCGTGCCATGCGGCCAGGCGCGGCAGGCGGCGAAGAACATGTCGGCCATGTCGGTGCCGAGCGCGGTCTTCGCGTCGGCCGGATCGACGACGTAGCGGTCGGCGTCCTCGGCGCAGATCACCGACCACTGCATGCCGCGGTTCATGCTGCCGCTCATGGACTCGCCGCCCAGCGACGCGAGCGCGGCGAGCGGGCCATAACGGCCCTGCACCGCCTCGTCGACGACGACGGGCAGCAGCGCTGCGGCCTGCGGCACGTAGGAGAACAGCTGCGTGAGGCCGACCACCGTCTGCGCGGTGAGCTTATCGCGCTTGGCCTCGCCGGTGGCGGGATCGCGGTACTCGACCTCGACCGGCGCCGCGGCGAGGCGCTGCTTGAGCGTGGCCAGCTGCGTGCGCATGTCCTGCGGATAGCGCCTGGCGCAGGCCGGGTCCTTCGCGCAGGCCTGGCCGCGCAGCTCGAGCGTGCGCTCGAACATGCGCGCGAACTCGCCGCCGGCGACCACGTCGTTGGGCAGCACGCCGTCGAGCACGATGCTGCGCGTGCTGCCAGGATGGCGCATCGCGTACTGCTGCGCGACGCGGGTGCCGTAGGACACGCCGACCAGGTTCACCGTCGGCGCGCCGAGCGCCTTGCGCACCGCGTCGAGATCCTCGACCGCGATCGTCGTGGTGAACAGGCGCGGATCGTTCTTCAGCGTCGCCGCGCACTTGCCCGCGTACTCGGCGATCGCCTCGAGGCCCTCGCGGTCCTCGTACTGCCCGAGCAGGTCCTTCGGGCAGTCCAGCGGCGCCGAGCCGCCGGTGCCGCGCTGGTCGATGAAGAACAGGCTGCGCGCCTTGCGCACCTCGCGCAGCGCGCCGGCCACCTGCGCGGCGTATTCGGACGAGGCCTGCCCGGGGCCACCGGCGAGGAAGAACACCGGGTCGGCGACCGGCTCGGCGTTGTCGCGCGGCGGCAGCCAGGCGATGCGCAGGTCGATCTTGCGGCCGTCGGGCTTGGCCGGATCTTCCGGCACGGCCAGCGTGCCGCACATGCCGTCGAGCGTCTGCGCGGCGAGCGCGCCCGACAGCGCGCAGGGTTCGAACTGGATGCGGCCGACCGTCCGCTTGGCGGACTCGGCCTCCGGCTGCGGCGTCGCGTCGCGCGCGCCGGAACAACCGGCGAGTGCGAGTACGAGCGCCGTCGCGAGCAAGCGCGTGCGAGGCATGGCGTGTTTCCGAAGGTTCATGGGTGACGGGTTGGACATGGCGTAGCGGGCTCAGGCCGCCGCGCCACAGCGCGACGGGCCGAGGAACGCGATCCACAGCGCCGAGTAGACGGCGGTGGCGAACGCGGTGAGGTCGAACACGATCGACAGCAGCAGCGTGAGCGCGGTGGCGGCGGCGAGCAGCGCGTTGCGGCGCGCGGCCGGCGAAAGGCGCGGATTCATACGGTGTCTCCAGGCAGGAAGATGGCCTCGATCGGCTCGTCGAACAGCCGGGCGATGCGGAAAGCGAGCGGCAGGCTCGGGTCGTACTTGCCGGTCTCGATCGCGTTGATGGTCTGGCGCGAGACCGCGAGCCGCTCGGCCAGCTCGCCCTGCGACCAGCCCTGCGCCTCGCGCAGCTCGCGCATGCGACTTTCCATGTCAGCCGTAGCGCCGCGCGATCACGATCTTCGCCAGCCCGTACACCAGGCAGAGCATCGGGAAGACCCAGATCATCGCCATCGCGGACGGCACGTCGATCACCTTTGCCGCCTGCAGCAGGCCCGCGGCGAAATACGCCAGCGAGACCAGCGCGGTGGCCAGGCTGATCGACTCGACCTCGATGCGGCGTTGCATCTCGTCGGTGTCGCGGATGTGCCGCAGCATGGCGCGCATCGCGAGGCCCACGAACGGAATCGGCGACAGCGCCACCAGCGCGCGCAGCGCCGGGTCGTCGACGTGGTGCTTGAGCAGCCAGATCGAGCCGAGGATGGCCACCGTGTAGCCGGCCATGGCCGGCGCGAACTCGCGCATGTAGCGGCGCCGCAGCGCCGGCGTGCTGGCGTCGGCCGGATCCGGCAGGTGGCGGGCGAGCAGCCCGGCGACCAGCAGCCCGGTGCCGATGCCGGCCAGCAGGCCGCGTACGAAATCCGGTACGAGGCCGGGCACCAGCCAGTGCGCGGCCGCCGTGCAGAGCAGCAGCAGGACACCGGAGGCGAGGCAGAGGCGGACTTTCGAGGTCTTCACGGCAGGCGGTCAAGTAAACTTGACAGGCATCCTCACCGCCTGCGGGCGGGCTGTCAAGCTCGCTTTACAGACCCCGACGGACGGTCGTGCCATCGCGAACGTCGCGATGGCAGCGTCGCCAAGTCTCTTAAGCAAATGCGCAGCTTGCAGCGGCGAACGGGCAAGGCCTGCGCGCCCCGGCTCCGCGTCCGCAGCCATGCATTACGCGCGACCGAAGACGTCCGTCCCTTGCTTCGCGGCGATGTGCCTGTCGCGCACCGCGCAGCCGGGATTCGCCCCGCGTTACTTCGAGCTGACGTACTTCTCGCGGTGGGCGAACGGGCACGGCTTGCGAGCCGCAGGCTCGCGTGCCCGAGAGCGCCACGCGCAGCGCGCGTGGCCGGGGATCCGCCCCGCGTTACTTCGAGCTGACGTACTTCTCGCGGCGGATCTGCTGCACCGCCAGCCCGTGACCCTTCAGCGCCTCGAAGCAGGCGTCGACCATGTTCGGATTGCCGCAGAGATACGCGACGTCGCCGGCCGCGTCGGGCGCGAACTCGTCGAGGAACTGCTGCACGTAGCCGTGGCGCACGTCGGCATGCGCCTGCGGCGAGCCCGCTTCGGGCAACTCGCGCGAGAAGCAGGGCACGAAGCGGAAGTGCGACGGATGCTTCGTCGCGAAGGCGCGGAACTCGTCGCCGTAGAGCAGCTCGGCCGGCGTGCGCGCGCCGAACAGCAGCACCACCTCGATGCCGCGCTCGCCGATCAGGCGTTCGAGCTCGGGCAGCATCGCGCGGTAGGGCGTCACGCCGGTGCCGGTGGCGATCAGCAGGTAACGGCGGTTGCTGTCGCCCGGCATCAGGCAGAAGCGGCCGAACGGCCCGCTCGCCATCACCGTGCCGCCGATCTCCAGCCCCTCGAACAGCGCGGTGGCCGCGCCGCCGGGCACGTAGCTCACCGCGATCTCCACCGCCTCGCCCGGGCCGAGCGCGTGGTCGTGGATCGTGGCCAGCGAATAGCTGCGCTTGGTCGCGGTGCCGTCGGCGTAGGTGAAATGCACCTGGATGAACTGGCCGGGGATGAAGTCGAGCGGCTGGCCGTCCTCGCGCACGAAGCTGTAGTGGCCGACGCTGGGCGCCAGCATGCGGCGCGAGACGAGCTTCAGGAGGAACTGGACGATGGCCAAGACTGCGATCCGATCGGGCGCCCGCGGCACGGCCGCTGGAACGCTGCAGCGCGCGGGGTGCGCGCGAAGGCTGCCTATACTACCGGGATCACGGCTCGACCCCCCGACATGACCGCACCCGCTGCGACTTCCGCCGGCGCGCCCGCGCTGTCCGTGCGCGACCTGCGCAAGACCTACGACAACCGCATCGAGGCGCTGAAGGGCGTCTCGCTCGACGTAGCGCCGGGCGACTTCTTCGCCCTGCTCGGCCCCAACGGCGCCGGCAAGTCGACGCTAATCGGCATCGTCAGCTCGCTGGTGAACCTGACCTCGGGAACGGTTTCGGTGCATGGCATCGACCTCGTGCGCGACCGCGCAGCGGCGATGCGGCAGATCGGCCTCGTGCCGCAGGAAATCAACTTCAACCTGTTCGAAAAGCCCATCGACATCCTGGTCAACTACGCCGGCTTCTACGGCGTGCCGCGCGCCGAGGCACTGGCGCGCGCCGAGGCCGAGCTGCGCCGCGCGCAGCTGTGGGAGAAGGCGAACGTCATGAGCCGCACGCTCTCGGGCGGCATGAAGCGCCGCCTGATGATCGCCCGCGCGATGATGACGCGGCCGCGCCTGCTGATCCTCGACGAGCCGACCGCCGGCGTGGACATCGAGATCCGCCGCGGCATGTGGAAGACGCTGCGCGAGATCAACGCGCAGGGCACCACCATCATCCTGACCACGCATTACCTCGAGGAAGCCGAGAGCCTGTGCCGGCACGTGGCGATCATCGACCGAGGCCGCATCGTCGAGCAGGGCTCGATGAAAGCGCTGCTGGCCAAGCTCGACGTCGAAGGCTTCCTGCTCGACATCGACGGCGTGCTGCCGGCGCAGCTGCCCGCGATCGAAGGCACCACGATCGCCGCCAGCGACGACCACACGCTCGACGTCGAGATGCCGCGCGCGATGGACCTCAACCGCGTGTTCGCCGCGCTCGACGCCGCGGGCATCCGCGTGCGCTCGATGCGCACCAAGTCCAACCGCCTCGAAGAACTCTTCGTGCGCCTGACCGGCGAGAACGCCGGCACCGCCGCGGTCTGAACGCGGCCAACGTCTACGGAAATCCGATGTCCACCTCTCCCGACACGCTGCAGACCCCGCCGTCCGGCCACCTCGTCGCGCTCGGCACCATCGTGCGCCGCGAGGTGCACCGCATCCTGCGAATCTGGGGCCAGACGCTGGTACCGCCGGCGATCACCATGACGCTGTACTTCCTGATCTTCGGCGGGCTGATCGGCTCGCGCGTGGGCAGCATGGACGGCATCAAGTACATGGACTTCATCGTGCCGGGCCTGGTCATGATGAGCGTTATCCAGAACAGCTACGGCAACATCTCCTCAAGCTTCTTCGGCGCCAAGTTCGGCCGCCACGTCGAGGAGCTGCTGGTCAGCCCGATGCCGAACTGGGTGATCCTCGCCGGCTACGTCGCCGGTGCCGTTCTACGCGGTCTGATGGTGGGCGCGATCGTGCTGCTGATCGCGATGCTGTTCACCAGCGTGGAAGTGCCGCATCCGTTCGTGACGTTCACCACCGTGCTGCTGGGCGCGACGATCTTCGCGCTGGCCGGCTTCGTCAACGCCGTGTACGCGAAGAAGTTCGACGACATCGCGATCGTGCCGACCTTCATCCTCACCCCGCTCACGTATCTGGGCGGCGTGTTCTATTCGGTGAAGCTGCTGCCGGGCTGGGCCGAGGCGGCCACGCACCTCAATCCGATCTTCTACATGGTCAACGCGTTCCGCTTCGGCCTGCTCGGCCGCAGCGACGTGCCGCTCGCGGTCGCCTACGGGCTGATGCTCGCGTTCGTCGTCGTGCTCGGCGCGCTCGGCCTGTGGCTGCTCAAGCGCGGCGTGGGCCTGCGAAGCTAGAATGACTTCAGGCCCATGCGAGGGGGATCGCATGCGCCCACAGTCCGCACACGCAACGTCCGGGGGAGGACCGCGATGAGCCAGCTCGTCGATATTTTTCTGCAGCCGTCGAAGGTGTTCGCCGCCGAGCGCGAGCGCCCCACTTTCCTCGTGCCCGCGCTGGTGCTCGCCGTGCTGGCGATCGCGTTCACGCTGGCGTACTTCTTCCGCGTCGATCCGGCCTGGTACGCGGACCACATGTTCGACGCCTCCGGCTCGCAGATGTCGGCCAAGCAGATGGCGCAGGCCAGGGCCAACATGCCGTCGCCGAAGGTGATGGGCGTGTTCGGCGCGGTGGGCGTCGTCGTCACCGTGGCGCTGATGCTGGCGATCAGCGCCCTGTATTACTGGATCGTCTCGAAGATCACCGGCCGCGGCCTCGGTTACAAGCACGGCCTGAGCCTGGCGGCCTGGTCGGCGATGCCGGCGGTGCTGGGCTCGATCATCGCGCTCGTCGGCGCGCTCACCATGAACCCGCAGACCGGCATCGAATCGCTGATGCTCACCCACGTCGACCCGCTGCTGGTGCAGCTGCCGGCGGACGCGCGCTGGAACCGCCTGGCGCAGACCGCCGACCTGCTCAGCATCTGGACGGTGTTCCTGTCGGCGCTGGGCTGGCGCATCTTCGCGCGCAGCTCGTGGGCGCAGGCGCTGGTGGTCGCGCTGCTGCCGCTGCTGGTGGTGTACGGCGTGGTCGCGCTGATTCCCTGACAGGTTTTTCGATGACTCCCAAGACGAAGAAGTGGCTGGCCGGCGCGCTGGTCGTCGCCGTGCTCGTGCTGCCGTTCGCGCTGCGCGGCCTGCATGGCGAAGGCGGCGTGGACGTGCAGGTGCAGCCGGCCGCGCAGCACTCGGTGCGCCCGACCATCCTCGCCTCCGGCACGCTGGCCTACGGCACCGAGGTGAACCTCACCGCGGAAGTGGTGGCCAAGGTCGAGCGCATCCTCGTCGAGGAAGGCGACACCGTGCAGCAGGGCCAGCTGCTGATGACGCTGGATCCCAAGACCTACCGCAACGCGATCGACCGCGAGACGGCGGGCCGTCGCCAGGGCCAGATCGCGATCGATCGCCAGCGCGCGACGCTCGCGCTGCGCGAGGCGCAGTACCGCCGCTCGCAGGCGCTGGCCGCGCAGCAGCTGATCGACCGCAACAAGCTCGAGGAGGACCGCCTCGCGCTCGAGCAGGCGCGCGCCGAGCTCGCCACCAGCACCGAATCGCTGCGCCGCGCGCAGGCGGTGCTGGGCGATGCCTACGAGCAGCTCGGCAAGACCGAGATCCGTGCGCCGATCGCCGGCCGCATCGTCGACCTGCCGATCAAGGTCGGCGAGACCGCGATCCCGTCGACCAACGCGCTGGCCGGCGCGAAGCTGATGAAGATCGCCGACGTCTCCGCGCTGATCGCCGAGCTCAAGGTCGACGAGGCCGACATCGGCCAGGTGTCGATCGGCCAGTCGGTCGACGTCTACCCGGCCTCGTATCCCGATACCGCGCTGCACGGCCGCGTGCAAAAGATCGCGCTGGCGCCGACCATCGAAGGCCAGGCGCGCGCGTACAAGGTCACCGTCACGCTCGACGATCCCGGCCGCCTCAACCTGCGCTCGGGGATGAGTGCGCGCGCCGACGTGTACCTCGGCGATGGCCGCGCGCAGCTCGCCGTGCCGGTCGAGGCGGTCGTCGAGGAGACGGCGGAAACGCCGCTCGCCGACGACGGCGATGCGCCGAAGGAAGCGGCCAAGGCCGCCGAGCCCAAGCTCTACGTGTGGGTCGAGCGCGACGGCCGCGCGCGCAAGGTCGCGGTGAAGACCGGGCCCTCGGACGACCGCTGGCAGGCGATCACCGCCGGCATCAAGGCGGGCGACCGCGTGATCGTAGGCCCGGCCAAGACGCTGCGCCGCCTGCGCGACGGCGACAAGGTCACGGTGAAGACCGCGAAGGAACTCGAGGCCGCGAACGACAAGGACGGGGCCGCGTCGTGATCGAGCTCGCGGGCATCGTGAAGCGCTACACGATGGGCGAGGAAGTGGTGCAGGCGCTGCGCGGCGTCGACCTTTCGATCGGTCGCAACGAGTACGTCGCGTTGACCGGCCCGTCGGGTTCGGGCAAGTCCACGCTGATGAACCTGCTCGGCTGCCTCGACTCACCCACCGAAGGCCATTACGTGCTCAACGGCCGCGACGTGGCCGGCATGGACGACGACGAGCTCGCCCGCGTGCGCAACCGCGAGATCGGTTTCGTGTTCCAGAGCTTCCACCTGCTGCCGCGCCAGAGCGTGCTGCAGAACGTGATGCAGCCCCTGGTGTACCGCGGCCTCCCGCGCGCCGAACGCGTGCGCCGCGCGACCGAGGCGTTGAACAAGGTGGGCCTGGGCAACCGCCTCGACCATCGCCCCAACCAGCTTTCCGGCGGCCAGCGCCAGCGCGTGGCCGTCGCGCGTGCGCTGGTCGGCGAGCCCTCGCTGCTACTTGCCGACGAGCCCACCGGCAACCTCGACTCGCAGACCTCGCACGAGATCATGGCGCTGTTCGACGCGCTGCACGCGCAGGGCCAGACGGTCATCGTGGTGACCCACGAGCCCGACATCGCCGCGCACTGCCATCGCGTGCTGCGCGTGCTCGACGGGCGCATCGTGGAAGACGTGCGGCAGGTGCCCCGCACGGCGGCGGTGCACTGATGCAGGCCTATCTCGAAGCGCTGCGCGCCGCGCTGTCCAGCCTGTCGGCGCACCGGCTGCGCAGCTTCCTGACCACGCTCGGCATCCTGATCGGCACCGCCAGCGTGATCGCGGTGGTCTCGCTGGTGCAGGGCTTCTCCGACTCGATCCGCAGCCAGTTCGCCGACATCGGCGGCAGCACGCTCAGCGTCGAGGCCGAGAACGACAACGACAACTTCCGCACCGGCAAGATCAACACACTCACCGCGCGCGACGTCGATGCGCTGCGCCATCGCGTGCCGGGCATCGACCAGGTCGCGCCCACGCTCGGCGTCGCTGCCGGCCAGGCCAGCTGGCGCGGCCGCAGCAGCCAGCCGCAGGTGATCGGCACCACCAGCGAGTTCCAGCAGGTGCGCGCGCGCTATCCGCAGGTCGGGCGCTTCCTGACCCGCGCCGACGACGAGGGCCGCCGCCGCGTCGCGGTGATCGGCAGCAAGGTGCGCGACGACCTGCACATGCCGGCCAATCCCGTCGGCCAGTACATCAAGCTCGGCGGCGACTGGTTCAAGGTCGTCGGCATGATGGAGCCCAAGGGCGAGGTGTTCGGCTTCAGCCAGGACAACTACGTCGTGATCCCGTTCGACGTCGCGCGCGCGATGACCGGCAACGCGATCGAGCCGATGATCGGCGTGTCCTTCACCGTGCAGCGCATCGACGAGGTCGACGCCGTGCAGGAGCGCGCGCGCCGTGCGCTGCGCGCCAGCCGCGGCTTGAAGCCGGGCGTCGAGGACGATTTCCAGATCCAGGCGGCCAACTCGATCAAGGAACAGCTCGAGAAGATCACCGGCATGGCCACCGCGGTGCTCGGCGGCATCGTCGGCATCTCGCTGCTGGTCGGCGGCATCGGGATCATGAACATCATGCTGGTGAGCGTGACCGAGCGCACCCGCGAAATCGGCATCCTCAAGGCGCTCGGCGCCACGCGCCGCGACATCATGGTGCAGTTCCTGCTGGAGGCCGCGCTGCTCGCGCTTCTCGGCGGCGTGGTCGGCATCGTGCTCGGCTACGCGGCGGGCGCGGGCATCGCTGCGCTGATCCCCAACTTCCCGCCGGCGTCGGTACCGCTGTGGGTGGTGCTGGTCGCGGCGGGCTTCTCGGCGATGGTCGGCGTGGTGTTCGGCCTGATGCCGGCCTCGAAGGCCGCCGGGCTCGATCCGATCGAGGCGTTGCGCTACGAGTGACGGCGATCGTCCGGCTGCGCCGGACGATCGCGCCACCGCATGTTCCCGGACCGTCGCGCGTCAGGCCGCCGGCGGCTTCACGTCCCGACGCAGCTTGCGCCGCATCCAGCCGCCGAGATCGTCGACGACGGTGTACGCCGCCGGGATGACGACGAGGCTCAGCGCGGTGGACGTGATCAGGCCGCCGATCACCGCCATCGCCATCGGACGGCGGAAGCTCGAATCGCCGGACAGGCCGAGCGCGATCGGCAGCATGCCGGCGCCCATCGCGATGGTGGTCATGATCACCGGCCGCGCGCGCTTGCGACAGGCGTCGACCAGCGCATCGTGCTGGCTCATGCCCTGTTCGTCCTCGGCGATCACCGCGTAGTCGACCAGCAGGATCGAGTTCTTGGTGGCGATGCCGATCAGCATCAGCAGGCCGATCAGCGCCGGCAGCGACAGCATGTTGTTGGTGAGCAGCAACGCGCCGAACGCACCGCCCGCGCACAGCGGCACCGCGGTGAGGATGGTGAGCGGCTGCAGCGCGTGGTTGAACAGCAGCAGCAGCACCATGTAGATGCAGGCGATGCCGGCGATCATCGCGACGACGAAGCCGGTGAACAGCTCGACGAACACTTCCGCGTCGCCGGTATTGATGAAGCTCAGGCCGGCCGGCGGGTTCTTCACCGTCGGCAGCTGCTGCACTTGCTGCATCACCTCGCCCAGCGGCCGCCCGTTGAGCTCCGCGGTGAACGTCACGTTGCGCTGGCGCTCGTAGCGCGAGATCACCGACGGACCGCTCCCGGGCACGATGTCGGCGACCGCCGCGAGCGGCACCGGCCCGTTGCGCCCCGGCACGCGCAGCTGCCCGATCAGCGCGGGATCGCGCAGCGTCTGCTGCGCGAAGCCGACGCGGATCGGGATCTGCCGCTCTGGCAGGTTGAGCTTGGCAAGGCGCTGCGTGTAGTCCCCGCTGGTGGCGATGCGCGCGGCCTCGGCGATGTCGGCGGTGGCGACGCCGAGGTCGGCCGCGCGCTGCGGGTCGGGCAGGATCTGGATTTCCGGCCGCAGCAGCGAGGCCGACGAGCTGATGCTGCCCAGCCCCTTGATGGTGTGCAGCTCGCGTTCCAGCGCGACCGCGGCCGTCTGCAACTGCTGCGGATCGTCGCCCGCCAGCACCAGCATCAGGTTCTCGCCCGGCTCGTTGGAGATGTAGGACAGGCGCACGCCGGGCAGGTCGGCCAGGCGCGTGCGTACCTCGCGCTCGAGCTGCTTCTGGTCGCGGTCGCGATCGCCCGCTTGGCCCCAGTCGAGCACCAGATTGGCCTTGCGCGGCTCGCCGACGCCGGTCTTGCCGGGATCGCCGACGTCCAGCACCGAACCCACCGTCGCATACACCTGCTTGAGCTCCGGGATCGACTTCAGCTTCGCGCGCGCCTGCTCGGTGAGCGCGACGGTCTCCTCCAGCCGCGTGCCCGGCGCGAGCTCGAGGCTGAGGTTGCTGCGGCCGATGTCGGTAAACGGAATGAAGGTGGTCGGGATCAGCGGCACCAGCAGGAGCGAGCCGACGAAGAACGCGGTCGCGATGCCCAAGGTCATCCAGCGATGGCGCAGCGCCGCGTCGACGAGGCCGAGGTAGCGCCGCATCAGCGGGCCTTCCTTCTCCTCCTCGCCGTGCGACTTGAGCTGGTAGGCCGCGATCATCGGCGTCAAAAGGCGCGCGACCAGCAGCGAGAACAGCACGGCGGTCGCGGCCGTCCAGCCGAATTCGCGGAAGAACTTGCCGGCGATGCCGGGCATGAACGCGACCGGGATGAACACCGCGGCCAGCGTCATCGACGTCGCGATCACCGCGATGCCGATCTCGTCCGCGGCTTCGCGCGCGGCTTCCAGCGGCGTCTTGCCCATGCGCAGGTGGCGCACGATGTTCTCGATCTCGACGATCGCGTCGTCGACCAGGATGCCCACCACCACGCTCAGCGCCAGCAGCGTGATCATGTTGAGCGAGAAGCCCAGCCAGTACATCACCGCGAAGGTCGGGATGATCGACAGCGGCAGCGCGATCGCGGAGATCCACGTCGCGCGCCAGTCGCGCAGGAACAGCCAGACCACCGCGAGTGCGAGCAGCGCGCCCTCGAACAGCATCTCCATCGACGAGTGGTACGAGCGCTCGGTCTCGTCGACGGTGGAGGTCACCAGCTGGAAGGCGGTGCCGGGGTTCTGCTTCTGCAGCGTGTCGAGCGCGGCCTTCACTTCCTCGGCGACGGCGAGCTCGCTGGAGCCGCGCGTGCGCGAGATCGAGAACGCCACCACCGGCTTGCCGTCGAGCAGCGCGACCTGCGTGGGGTCGGCGGTCGCGTCGGTGATGCGCGCGAGCGTGCCGAGGCGCACGCCGCGGCCGTCCGGCAGCGCGATCGCGAAATCCTCGAGCTGCTTCGCGTCCTGCACCGTGGCGATGGTGCGCAGCACCTGCTGGCCGCTGCCGAGTTCGGTGCGACCGCTCGGGCGCTCGACCTGCGTGCGCGCCAGCTGCTGGTTCACCGCGCCCGCGGTGATGCCGTAGGCCTGCAGCGCGTCGGGATCGAGGTCGATGCGCACCATGCGCTCGACGCCGCCCTGGCGCGACACCTGCGCCACGCCCGGCACGCCGAACAGCGCGCGGGTCACGTCGCGGTCGACGAACCACGAGAGCTCGTCCACGCCCATGCGGTCGGAGGCCACCGCGTAGGTCATCAGCGCGCCGCCGATGGTGACCTTGGTGACCAGCGGCTCCTGCACGTCCTGCGGCAGGTCGGCGCGGATGCGGCTGACCGCGGCGCGGGTGTCGTCGAGCGCGCTGGCGAGGTCGGTCTCGAGCTGGAATTCGATCGCGGTGGTGCTCACGCCCTCGGTCACCGAGGAGGTGACGCGCTTGACGCCGTCGAGCGTGGCGACCTGGTCCTCCACGCGCCGCGTGACCTCGGTCTCCAGCTGGCTCGGCGCCGCGCCCGGCTGGCTGATGGTGACCACCACCATCGGGAAGCTGACGTCGGGAAAGCGCGCGACCGGCAGCTTCCAGAAACCCCAGAGGCCCGCCACGCACAGCACGAAGAAGATCATCAGCGCCGGCAGCGGCCGGCGGATGGCCCAGGCCGAGACGTTGATCATCGGGTCGCGCCCGTGCCCGTTACCGCGGGGGCCGCGGCCGTCGCCGGCACCACGCGCACCGGGTCGCCGTCGCCGAGGAAGCCGGCGCCCTGCTCGACCACCTGCGCGCCCGCCTGCAGGCCGCCGAGGATCTCGACCTTGCCGGCGGTCTCGGTGCCGGTGCGCACGCGCAGGCGGCGCGCGACGTTCTTGCCATCGACGGTGAACACATACGGGTTGCCGTCGCGCTGAACCACCGACGTCGCCGGCACCACCAGCGCGCGCGCCGCGCCGACCAGGATGCGGCCGGGCAGGTAGGCACCGGCGCGCAGGCCGTCGGGCTCGGGCAGGTCGGCATAGACCGTGGCGGTGCGGGTATCGGCGTCGACGCCCGGCGGCACGGCACGCACCTCGCCTTCGACATCACCCCCGGATGGCGACCGGATCACCACCGGATCGCCGACGTTCACCGCCGACAGCTCCGCATCGGCGAGTTCGGCGCGCCATTCCAGCCGGCCGTCGCGGATCAGCCCGATCAGCTCGGTGCCGCCGGCGACGATCTGCCCGGGCTGCACGTTGCGCTTGCTGACGATGCCGTCGGCCGGCGCGCGCAGCTGCGCGTAGCTGCGGCGCAGGCGCGCGGCGTCCAGCGAGGCGCGGGCGGTGGCCACGCGCGCATTGGCCTGGTCGCGCGCGGCACGCAGCTCGTCGACCTGCCCGGCCGAGATGTACTTCTCGCGCAGCAGCGGCTCGGCGCGGCGCAGGTTGGCCTGCGCCAGCGACGCGGCGGCCTGGGCCTCGCGATGGCTGGCCTCGGCCTGCTGCAGTTCGCTGTCGAGCGTGCGCGCGTCCAGCTCCAGCAGCACCTGACCCTGGCGCACGAAGTCGCCGACGTCGACGTACAGCCCGGTGACCCGCAGCCCCGTCACCTCGACTCCGAGCTGCATCTCCTCGCGCGCGGCCACGGGGCCGGACACGCGGATCTCGCGCGGAATCTCCTCGACGCGCGCGGGCACCACCGTCACCGCCATCGCCGGCGAGGCCTCGGGGGCCGCTTCGTCCTTCTTCCCGCAGCCGGCGAGCGCGAGCCCGGCCACCACGAACGCCATCCAGTGCCGCTTGGTCATCAGTCGAACCTTTGGGGCCTGCCGGCCCGATGGCCGACAAGGATACGGAGGGGTATGTCGAGGCGGCAGTAGGCCGTCGGGGGGCCTCAGGCCGCGCCGTTCCGGTACTGCAGCAGGTCCCAGCGGTTGCCGTAGAGATCCACGAACACCGCCACCGTGCCGTAGGGCTGCTCCACGGGCGGGCGGATGAACTCGACGCCGGCTGCGAGGAAGCGTTCGTAATCGCGCCGGAAGTCGTCCGTCTGCAGGAACAGGAACACGCGGCCGCCGGTCTGGTCGCCGACGCGCGCGGCCTGCTCGGGCGTCGACGCGCGGGCGAGCAGCAGCGTGGCGCCGGTCGCGCCCGGCGGCGCGATGACCACCCATCGCTTGTCCTGCTCGGGCTGGTAGGTGTCCTCGACCAGTTCGAAGCCGAGCCGGCCGACATAGAACTCGAGCGCCTCGTCGTAATCGCGCACGACGAGTGCGACATGCGCGATCGACTGGCGCATCAGCCGGCCGCCGGCAGCCGGAAGAACGCGCGCGCCGTCGCCGTGCTGGCCGCGGCGGCCGCCTCGACGGTCTCGCCGCGATCGCGCGCCAGTTCCTCGACGATGTGCGCGAGGAAGGCGGGCTCGTTGCGGCGGTCCTTGGGCGTCGGCTTCAGCGTGCGGGGCAGCAGGTAGGGCGCGTCGGTCTCGATCATCAGCCGGTTCGCCGGGATGTGCGGCACGATCTCGCGCAGGTGCTGGCCGCGGCGCTCGTCGCAGAGCCAGCCGGTGATGCCGATGTGCCAGTCGCGGTCGAGGTAGGCGAAGGCCTCCTCGCGCGTGCCGGTGAAGCAGTGCACCACCGCCGGCCCGAGCCGGCCCTCGAAGTTCTTCATGATCGCGACGAAGTCGTCGTGCGCATCGCGCTGGTGCAGGAACAAGGGCTTGCCGGTGTCGACGGCCGTCTGCAGTTGCATCTCGAACGCGCGCCGCTGCGCCGGGCGCGGCGAGAAGTCGCGGAAGTAGTCCAGCCCGCATTCGCCGACGGCGACCACTTCGTCGTGCGCGAGCAGCGCGCGCATCTCGGCATCGCATTCGGCGGTGTACTCGACCGCGTGGTGCGGATGCACGCCCGCCGTCGCGAACAGCACGCCCGGATGCGACTGCGCGAGTTCCAGCGCCTTCGGCGAATGCTCGCGGCTCGCGCCGGTCACCACCATCTGCGCGACGCCGGCCGCGCGTGCGCGCGCCAGCACCTCGTCGCGATCGCGGTCGAAGGACTCGTGGGTGAGGTTGGCGCCGATGTCGAGGAGCTGCACGGGTCGGGCTCGCGGAACGGGCCGCATAGGATAGCGACGCGCCGCGACGCAACGCCGGGTGCAAGCGGCCTCGCGCCGCCGATCGTCGTCGACGTTTCCGCCTTGGCAGCGCTCGCACGCGGTTGAGCCGCGATGGCGGCCCTCTATGCTTGTCGCGTGAATCGGCCCGCGTTCCCCATCGACCCCCTGCTGCCGCGCATCCGCGAGTCGCTCGCCGCGCATCCGCGCCTGGTGCTGGAGGCGCCGCCCGGCGCCGGCAAGACCACGCAGGTGCCGCCGGCGCTGCTGGATGCGCCGTGGCTGGACGGACGGAAGATCCTGATGCTGGAACCGCGCCGCGTGGCCGCGCGCGCGGCGGCCACGTTCATGGCGAAGAGCCGCGGCGAGGAGGTCGGCCGCACGGTCGGCTACCGCATCCGCTTCGAGAACCGCGTCTGCGCCGACACGCGCATCGAGGTCGTCACCGAAGGCATCCTCACCCGCATGCTGCAGGACGATCCGATGCTCGAGGGCATCGGCGCGATCCTGTTCGACGAGTTCCACGAGCGCCACATGGCCGCCGACCTCGGCCTCGCGCTCGCGCTCGACGTGCAGGCGCAGCTGCGCGAGGACCTGCGCATCGTGGTGATGAGCGCCACGCTCGACGGCGAACGGCTCGCGCAGTTCCTCGACGCGCCGCGTCTGTCGAGCGAAGGGCGCAGCTATCCCGTCGACATCGCGCATTTCCCCGCGCGTCGCGACGAGAAGACCGAGCACCAGGTGCGCCGCGCGATCGATCACGCGATCGCCGCGCATCCGGGCGACGTGCTGGTGTTCCTGCCCGGCCAGCGCGAAATCTCCCGCGTCCAGCAACTCGTCGAGCACGTCGACGCCGAGGTGCTCGCGCTGCACGGCGAATTGCCCGTCGAACAGCAGTCGCGCGTGCTGCAGCCCGCGCCCGATGCGCGGCGTCGCGTGGTGCTCGCCACCAACGTCGCCGAATCCAGCGTCACCCTGCCCGGCGTGCGCGTGGTGATCGACACCGGCCTCGCGCGCGAGCCCCGCTTCGATCCGGTGAGCGGGTTTTCGCGGCTGGACGTGGTGCCGATCGCGCAGGCCTCGGCCGATCAGCGCGCGGGTCGTGCCGGCCGCGTCGCCGACGGCTGGGCGTACCGCCTGTGGCCGCAGTCGCAACGGCTGGAGCCGCAGCGCAGGCCGGAGATCGCGCAGGTCGACCTGTCCGGCCTCGCGCTCGAACTCGCGCTCTGGGGCGGCAGCGACCTGCGCTTTCCCGACGCGCCGCCGACGGGCGCGTTCAACGCCGCACGCGACCTGCTGCAACGCCTGGGCGCGCTCGACGGCGCGACGGTCACGTCGCTCGGCAAACGCATGCTCGCGCTGGGCACGCATCCACGCCTGGCGGCGATGCTGCTCGCACCCGCGGATGCGCGCGAGCAGGCGCTGGCCTGCGACCTCGCCGCGCTGATCGAAGCGCGCGATCCGCTGCGCGCCGCGCCGGGCCGCCCACGCAGCGACGCGCTCGCCGATCGCTGGCAGGCCCTCGCCGCGTTCCGCGCAGGACGCGTGCCCCCCGAGGCCTCGCGCAGCGCGCTCGCGCAGATCGACCAGGCCGCGAAGCAGTGGCGCCGACGCCTGCGGCTCGACGCCGCGCCGCCGTCGCACGCCCCGCCGCATGCGCTCGGCGACGTGCTGCTGCACGCCTTCCCCGACCGCATCGCGCGCCGCCATCCGGTCGACGCGCTGCGCTACCAGCTCGCCAGCGGTCGCACCGTGCGCCTGTTCGACGACTCGCTGCTGCGCGGCGAGCCGTGGCTGGTCGTCAACGAACTGCGCGACGAGATGCGCGACGCGCGCATCCTGCAGGCCGCGCCGCTCGACGAGGCGCGGCTGGAGCGCGACTTCCCGCAGCGCTTCGTGAACGAGGATCGCGTGGTCTGGGACATGGACGCGCGCGCGATCAGCGCGGTGCGCGAGCGGCGTTTCGATCGCATCGTGCTGGAGTCGAAGCCGCTGCCGAAGCCCGACCCGTCGCGCTATGCCGACGCGCTCGTCGATGCCGTGCGCCAGCTCGGCCTCGATGCGCTGCCCTGGACCGATTCGCTGCGCCAGTGGCGCGATCGCGTGCGCGGCCTGCGTGCGTGGATGCCCGAGCTCGCCGATGCATTGCCGGACCTGTCCGACGGTGCACTGCTGGCGACGCTCGATACCTGGCTCAAGCCCGCGCTGTCGGGCAAGACGCGGCTCGATGCGCTGGGCGAGCAGGAGCTCGGCGAGGCGCTGAAGTCGAACGTCGACTGGGCCACGCGCCAGCGCGTCGACGCGCTCGCGCCACTGCGCATCGCCGTGCCGTCCGGCATGGAGCGCGCGATTGCCTATGCGACGGATGCGGACGGCACGCCGCAGTCCCCGGTGCTCGCAGTGAAGCTGCAGGAACTGTTCGGCCTCGCCGATACGCCGCGCATCGCCGATGGGCGCGTGCCGCTCACGCTGCACCTGCTGTCGCCCGCAGGCCGCCCGCTGCAGGTCACGCAGGACCTGCGCGGCTTCTGGGAACGCACGTACCCGGAAGTGAAGAAGGAAATGAAGGGCCGCTACCCCAAGCATCCCTGGCCCGACGATCCGTGGACCGCGACCGCCACGCATCGCGCCAAGCCGCGCGGCACCTGAGCTCGCGCGCAGCAAGCGGCCATTCAGCCGACGGCGCCGTCTCTCACGCCGCATCGACGATAGCGGCGGGACATTGAGCGCCGATCAACGAAGGACTTCGACGATGAACAGGCTGGATTCTCTGTCCGAACGCGCTCTCGACCTGGCCGGCCATGCGGGCGATTCGCTCCGCAGCCTCGCGCCGAAGGCGTCGACCCTGCTCAACAGCGGCATGAAGCTCGGCGCCGCGCGCGCCGGTGCGCGTGCCGGCCTCGCGGTGGTGCGCCGCAATCCCGTCATCGCGGTCGCCACGCTCGCCGGCGCCGGCCTGCTCTGGTACGCCGCGCGCCGCCGCGCCCAGCGCGCCGAGAACGGCAACGGCGAGGGCGAAACCATCGAGGGCAGCGCGCGCCGCATCGAGACGCGCAGTGCCGACAAGAGCGGCGGGCGCAGCGCGTCGCGTCGCAACAGCAGCGGCACCACCACGCGTCGCAGCGGCAGCGGCAGCCGTTCGCGTGCCACGCGCGAGTCGCGCACGCAGCACTGAGTTCGACGGGAAGGTCGGCCCGGGCCGACCCGACGATGCCGCCGGTTTCCGGCGGCATCGTCGTTTCTGCAGCCCGAAACCCTTCGCGAGGTTGCGGTTGCCGTCATTCGGATCGCAGCCCGTGACGCATCGGCCGCGCGACGACTACCGAAGTAAGCCCGCGAGGCCGGCCGACGACGCAGTCGCGCACCATGCACCGAGCTCCGGTGCACGCACGCCGCCGCGCGATCGCAGTGGAGTGTCAATGAACCGCGGCGCCGCGCACGGCGGCGACCGCGGCTCAGGCCTGCGGCAACTCGATGACGAAGCGTGCGCCGCCGCTCTTGCGGTCCTCGTACCAGAGCTGGCCGCCGGCCTTCTGCACGATCTGCTTGGCGAGCGACAGGCCTAGGCCCGAGGACATGCCGTCGTCGCCCTCGTGCAGGCGCACGAACGGCTTGAACAGCTCGCGCTGCTTGGCGGGCGGAATGCCCGGGCCGCGGTCGGCGACCACGAGCTGCCAGTAGCCGGGCGCACCCGGGCGGCCGGCGATGGTGAGCTCGCTGCCGGGCGCGTACTTCATCGCGTTGGTGATCAGGTTCTCGCTGACCTGGCGCAGCACGCGCTCGTCGATCCGCACCGAGACGTCCTGCGCGGGGCGCTCGACCTTGACCTGCAGCCCGCGTGCCTCGAGCTGGTACTCGTAGCGCTGCACCAGCCAGTCGATGGTGCCGGTGAGCGAGGCGGTCTGCGCCGCGCCCTCGTCGCGCCGGCCCGTGCTTTCGAGGTACTGGCGGATGTAGCCGAGCGCGTCGGTCGCGCTCTCGTGGATCATCGACATGTAGCGCGGTACGCGCTCGGGCTTGGTGGCCCCGGTGATCAGCATCTCGCTGGCGAACAGCACCGAGGACAGCGGATTCTTGAGGTCGTGCGCGACCAGGTTGACCAGCTCCTGGCGCTCGTTGGCGACGCGCTCGAGGCGGTCGCGGGTGAGCTTGAGGCCGACGTGCGCGGACACGCGCGCGAGCAGCTCCTCGGGCAGGAAGGGCTTGGTGACGTAGTCGACCGCGCCGGCGTCGAAGGCGCGCAGCAGCAGGTCGCGATCCTGCGCGGCGGTGACGAACACCACGGGCAGGCTCGGCGGCGCGGCGCCCGCGCGCATTTCCTCCATGACCTGGAAGCCGTCCATGCCCGGCATCATCATGTCGAGCAGCACGAGGTCCGGCGGATCGGTCTCGCAGATTTCCAGCGCCTTCGGACCGCTGTCGGCGGTCACCACCTGGTAGCCCTGCCGCGACAGCAGCATGCCGACGACCCGCAGGTTGGCCGGTTGGTCGTCGACGACCAGGATCTTGGCGGTGGTGCCGCTGGGGTTGCTCATTCGTCCTCTCGTGCGCGCCGATCCGTGGCGCATTCAGGAAGCGCCGACGTTATCAGACGGGCTCGTTTTATGCCGTGCGCCCTATTCAGGTTGAGTGAACGATTCACTCGCGTCGACGTCACGCAAGGCGGCGCCATTCGCCTGGCGCGAGGGTATCCAGCGCGTGCGCACCGATGGCCACGCGCACCAGTCGCAACGTCGGCAGGCCGACCGCGGCGGTCATGCGCCGCACCTGGCGGTTGCGGCCTTCGGTGATCGTGATCTCGAGCCACGCGTCTGGCACCGTCTTGCGAAAGCGCACCGGCGGATCGCGCGGCCACAGCGCCGGCGCGTCGATGCGCTGCACGCGCGCCGGGCGTGTCGGGCCGTCGTTGAGCTCGACGCCACGGCGCAGCGCGTCGAGCTGCGCCGGCTGCGGTTCGCCCTCGACCTGCACCCAGTAGGTCTTGGGCTGCTTGTGGCGCGGATCGGTGAGCCGGTGCGCGAGCCCGCCGTCGTCGGTGAGCAGCAGCAGGCCCTCGCTGTCGTAATCGAGCCGCCCCGCCGCGTACACGCCGGGTGGCAGGCCCAAGCCGGCGAGCGTCGGACGCGGCGGCGTGCTGCGATCGGTGAACTGGCAGAGCACGCCGTAGGGCTTGTTGAAGGCGATCAGCACGACGCGCCTTCGCGCCGGTTGCGGCGCCAGACCGAGGCGCCCGCGACCGCGTACAGCAGCGCCATCGCGGTGGGGATGGCAACGTTCGCCGCAGCTGGCGCGAGCGCCTGCAGTGCCGCCCCGACGACCGCGCCGGCGACACCCGATGCGTAATAGGCCGGCGCGCGATAGAGCCAACCGTACGGCAGGAAGTGCGCGCCGAGCATGGCGGCGAGCGCGAAGGCCACGAGGCGCACTTCCATCGCCAGCAACGCGATAACCAGCGGCCAGCCGAGCAGTTGCCCGACGGTGATCGCGCCGACGATGCCACGCAACTCGCTGCCGCGCGCGGCGAGGTCGCCGCCGAGCGCGCGGTTGAGCAGGTAGCCGGCCGGGTAGCCCAGCGCGCCGGCGATCACGAAGAACAGCGCGAGCGTGGCGGGATCGAGCCCGGCGAACGCGGCCACGCCCGCCATCGCGGCCCAGAACGGCACCGCCGCGAGCGTCATGCCGACGCCGCGGCGGGTGATGCGCACCAGCTTCCAGCGCGCCGCGCCCAGCGGCGCGGCGTCCACCCAGGCCGGTACGCCGTCAGGCACGCCGCTTCACGAAACGCAGGGTCATGCGATCGCTCTCGCCGATCGCCTTGTATTTCGCGTCGTCCGCGGCGTCGTGGCGATTGACCGGCGGCAGCGTCCACACGCCGTTCGGATGGTCCTTGGTGTCGCGCGGGTTGGCGTTGACCTCGCTCGAGCCGTCGAGCACGAAGCCCGCGGCCTGCGCCATCGCGATCACCTGCTGCTGGCCGACGTAGCCCGACTTGTCGGTGGCCGGCACGTCGGCCCTGGCGCGGTGCTCGACCACGCCCAGCACGCCGCCCGGCTTGAGCACGTCGAAGAAGCCGCGGAACATCGCTTCGGCGGTGCCGGCCATGCGCCAGTTGTGCACGTTGCGGAAGGTCAGCACCACGTCGGCCGAATTCGCCGGGCCGAACGACGGCGCCTTCGGGTCGAAGCCGACGATGCGCGCACGGTCGTACTGCGCGGGCGCGGCGTCGAACTTCTGCTGCAGCCCGTCGCGGTTCTTCTGGTAGTAGGCGCGGCTCTTCTCGTCCGCCTGCGACGCCGGGTCGATCACCGCCGCGACGTACTGGCCGTTGTCGCGCAGGTAGGGCGCGAGGATCTCGGCATACCAGCCCGGCGGCGGCGTGATCTCGATGACGGTCTGGTCGCCGCGCACGCCGAAGAAGCTCAGCGTCTCCTTGGGATGGCGATAGACGTCGCGCGCGACGTTGGCCGGGTCGCGCCAGCTGCCGGCGATGGCGGCGTCGAGCGCGGCGCCCATGCCGTTGGTGACCATCGGGCGGCCGGTGTCGGCATCGTTGGCGGTACTGGCGCAGGCGCCAAGCAGCAGGGTGGAGGTCAGGGCGGCGGCGAGCAGGATCGGACGCATGGCAACGCTCCAGTCAGGGGTGCGCGGAGCTTAACGGCAGTGGCCGGCAGGCGGCGTCGCCACGGCCGCCGCGGAACCGCCATCTCGCTGGCATCGGTCTGTCATGCGCGGCGGCGAAGCTGGCCGCATCCCCGATACAGGACGCCCGCCATGGACCCGACCCGCGATCCGGCCCCGTGCATGCCCGCGACGCCCTATCGGCACGTCGCCGCGCGTTGCGACGACGACGGCCTGCCGCCGGCGACGGTCGACCAGGACGTCGAGGAGTACTTCTTCGAGTGAGGGGCGGGTACCGGGCGGGACACGGACGTCCCGCCCGGCGGCGCGTCAGCCGCGTAGGCCGTCGATCACCGCGTTGAGCGTGGCGCTCGGGCGCATCGCCGACGACAGCTTGGCCGTGTCGGGCTTGTAGTAGCCGCCGATGTCGACCGGGCCGCCCTGCACCTCGACCAGCTCGCGCAGGATCGTGGCCTCGTTCTCGACCAGCGCCTTCGCCACCGGCGCGAACCGCTGCGCGAGCTCGGCGTCGGCGGTCTGCTGCGCCAGCGCCTGCGCCCAGTACTGCGCGAGGTAGAAGTGGCTGCCGCGGTTGTCGAGCTCGCCGACCTTGCGCGCCGGCGAGCGGTTCTCGTCGAGGATGCGCGCGTTCGCCGCGTCCAGCGCATCGGCCAGCACCTGCGCGCGCGCGTTGCCGTAGCGGTTGGCGAGGTGCTCGAACGAGGCGGCCAGCGCGAGGAATTCGCCGAGCGAGTCCCAGCGCAGGTAGTTCTCGGCGGTGAACTGCTGTACGTGCTTGGGCGCGCTGCCGCCGGCGCCGGTCTCGAACAGGCCGCCGCCGGCCATCAGCGGCACGATCGACAGCATCTTGGCCGAGGTGCCGAGCTCCATGATCGGGAACAGGTCGGTGAGGTAGTCGCGCAGCACGTTGCCGGTGACCGAGATCGTGTCCTCGCCGCGGCGGAGGCGCGCGAGCGAGAACTTCATCGCCTCGACCGGCGACAGGATGCGGATGTCGAGGCCCGCCGTGTCGTGGTCCTTCAGGTAGCGCTCGACCTTGGCGATCAGCTGCGCATCGTGCGCGCGGTTGGCATCCAGCCAGAACACCGCCGGCGTGTTCGACAGGCGCGCGCGGTTGACGGCCAGCTGCACCCAGTCGCGGATCGGCGCGTCCTTGGTCTGGCACATGCGGAAGATGTCGCCGGCTTCAACCGCCTGCGACAGCAGCACGTTGCCGTCGGCGTCGAGCACGCGCACGGTGCCGGCGGCCTCGAGCTGGAAGGTCTTGTCGTGCGAGCCGTATTCCTCGGCCTTCTGCGCCATCAGGCCGACGTTCGGCACGCTGCCCATCGTCGCCGGGTCGAAGGCGCCGTTGGCCTTGCAGTCCTCGATCACCGCCTGGTAGATGCCGGCGTAGGAGCGATCCGGGATGACGGCCTTGGCGTCCTGCAGCTTGCCCTCGGCATTCCACATGCCGCCGCTGTCGCGGATCATCGCCGGCATCGAGGCGTCGACGATCACATCCGACGGCACATGCAGGTTGGTGATGCCCTTGTCGGAATTGACCATCGCCACCGCCGGGCGGTTCGCGTACACCGCCTTGATGTCGGCCTCGATCGCGGCGCGCGTGGCCTCGTCGAGCTGCGGCAGGCGTGCGTAGAGGTCGCCGATGCCGTTGTTGGCATCGAAGCCGATGCCCGCCAGCGCGTCGGCATGCTTCTCCAGCGCCTCGCGGTAGAAGCGCTTGACCGCGACGCCGAACAGGATCGGGTCGCTGACCTTCATCATCGTGGCCTTCAGGTGCAGCGAGAACAGCACGCCCTGCGCCTTCGCGTCCTCGAGCTGCGCGTCGATGAACTGTGCGAGCTTCGTCGTGGACAGCACCGCGGCATCGATCACCTCGCCGGCCTGCAGCTTGAGGCCGTCCTTGAGCACGCGCGTCGCGCCGTCGGCGCCGGTGAATTCGATGCGTGCGGTGGTGGCGTTCGCCAGCGTGGTCGAGGTCTCGCTGCCGTAGAAATCGCCGCCGTCCATGTGCGCGACGTGCGACTTCGACTCGCTCGACCACTTGCCCATGCGATGCGGATGCTTGCGCGCATACGCCTTCACCGAGGCCGGCGCGCGACGGTCGGAATTGCCCTCGCGCAGCACCGGGTTCACGGCCGAGCCCATGACGCGGCCGTAACGTGCGCGGACGTCGCGCTCGGCGTCGTTGGACGGCTCTTCGGGATAGTCCGGCAGCGCGAAACCCTGCGCCTGCAGCTCGCGGATCGCGGCCTTGAGCTGCGGCACCGAGGCCGAGATGTTCGGCAGCTTGATGATGTTGGCGTCCGGCGTGGTGGCGAGCTGGCCGAGTTCGGCCAGGTCGTCCTTCACCGCGCGCTCGCCGAGCTCGGCCGGGAACTGCGCGAGGATGCGCGCGGCCAGCGAGATGTCGCGGGTTTCCACCGCCACGCCGGCCGCGCGCGCGAAGCCTTCCACGATCGGCAGCAGCGAGGCCGTGGCCAGGTACGGGGCTTCGTCGGTGAGCGTGTAGAGGATCTTCGGCGTGGTCGACATGGGGTTCTCGCGGAATCGGGCACGCGCGGCGTGCGGGGGCGATGCGTGCATCGCGGGACCGCGCATTGTCGCGTCTTGCCGCAGGGGCGGCAAAACGGCGGCCGTGTCGAAGCGGCCGTACGGCAGCGTGCGGACGCCGCGGCGTCAGGCGACGACGGCCTCGAGCGGCGATTGCGGGAAATCCGCCGGCTGCAACGGGGCCAGCCCGTGCGCGGCACGCGCGCGATCGCACTGCGGGCTGGGCGCGCCGTGCTCCCAGCTCGCGACGAGGTCGCGGCAGGGCGACGGGCGATGCGCGTAGATCGAGCAGGCGGCGGCCTCGCCGATCGTGCCGGCGAGCGCGACGCAGCGGATCGCCGCGCCGCCGTAGGTGCCGCGCATCACCAGCCGATGCGGATCGAGCACCTCGGTGAGCGCGGGCGGCGTACCGGCCAGATCCGGCTCGGTCTCGGACCAGTGGAAGGCGACGCGGTAATGGGCGCAGCAGGCGCCGCAGGCCAGGCAGGGATGGCGCATCGGTGGCGATCGGGCAGTCGAACGCGGACATTATCGCCGGGCCGCGGCATGCCTAGAATCGGGCGACCGGCGCGATCGCGCCCCAGCGAGGAGCGGACATGGGCGTTCTGGATTTCATCAAGGGCCAGGCGATCGAGATCATCGAATGGACCGACGACTCGCGCGACACGCTGTCCTTCCGCTTTCCGGACGAGGACAAGGAGATCAAGAACGGCGCGCAGCTGATCGTGCGCGACAGCCAGATGGTGCAGTTCGTCGCCGCCGGCCAGTTCGCCGACCTGTTCGGCCCCGGCAAGCACACGCTCAAGACCGAGAACATCCCGATCCTGTCGCGGATCCTCGGCTGGAAGTACGGCTTCGAGTCGCCGTTCAAGTGCGACGTCTACTACCTCAACACGCGCCTGTTCACCGGCAACAAGTGGGGCACCGCCAACCCGGTGATGATGCGCGACGCCGACTTCGGCCTCGTGCGGCTGCGTGCGTTCGGCACCTACGACTTCCGCATCGTCGACGCGCCGAAGTTCCTGCGCGAGGTCGCCGGCACCGACCAGAACTTCCGCCTCGACGAGTTCGAAGGCACGATGCGCTCGCGCATCGTCAGCGTGTTCACGGAGGCGCTGGCGATGGCCAAGGTGCCGGCGCTGGACATCGCCGCGCGCTACAGCCAGCTGGGCGAGGCGCTGCTGCCGGTGGTCAACCCGATCATGCAGGCCAAGTACGGGCTGGAGATCACCGCGTTCGTGGTCGAGAACGTGTCGGTGCCGCCGGAGGTCGAGCAGGCGATCGACAAGCGCTCGGGGATGGCGGCGGTCGGCGATCTCAACGACTACGTGAAATTCCAGATGGCCAGCGCAATGGGCCAGGGCGGCGGCAGCGTGGCCGCGGCGCCGGCCGAGCTCGCGATGGGCATGGCGATGGCGCAGCAGATGACGCAGGGCATGAACGCGGCGGCGGCGAAGCCCGCGCCGAGCGAGGCGCCCGCGCTCGACGTGCTCACCCCGGAACAGGCTGCGCAACTGCTGTCGGTCTCGACCGAGGACGTGATCGCCGCGATCGAGGCCGGCGAACTCAAGGGGCGGAAGATCGGCAACGCCTATCGCATCGCGCGCGCGGCGCTCGACGAGTACCTGCGCGGCGCCTGACGTGGTCGACGTCGTCCCGTCCGTCGCCGAGGCGACGCTCGACAAGCGCGCCTGCCCCGAATGCGGCGGCGACCTGCAATGGAACGCCGCGAAACAGGCGCTGGTCTGCCCCTACTGCGGCACCACCGCGCCGTGGCAGCCGGGCGACCCCGCGCCGGGCGCGATCGCCGAGCTCGACCTCGCGCAGGCACTCGCGAAGGCCGACGAGGGCGGACGCGGCTACGGCGAGGCGCGCCGCCAGGTGCAGTGCGAGAGCTGCCGCGCGATCAGCGTGTTCGAGGCGTCGCGCGTTGCCGACCGCTGCGCGTTCTGCGGCTCGCCGGCGATCGTGCCTTACGAGGCGCTGAAGGACGCGATCACCCCGCAGAGCCTCCTGCCCTTCCGCATCGCCGAGACGCAGGTGCGCGAGTCCATCCGCACGTGGTACGGCACGCGCTGGTTCGCGCCGAACCGGCTCAAGCGCGCCGCGCTCACCGACACCCTGCGCGGCCTCTACCTGCCGTACTGGACCTTCGACGCCCACGTGCACGCCGAGTGGACTGCCGAGGCCGGCCACTACTACTACACGACCGAGGCCTACACGCAGAACGGGCAGACGCGCACGCGGCAGGTGCGCCACGTGCGCTGGGTGCCGGCCGCGGGCGAGCTCGACCACTTCTTCGACGACGTTCTGATCGCCGGCACGCAGGGCGCGCACGCGCCGCTGCTGGCCCGGGTCGAGCCGTTCCCCACCACCACGGACCTCGTGCCCTATGCGGCCGAGTACGTGCGCGGCTGGACGGTGGAGCGCTACCAGGTCGATCTGCGCCGCGCGGCCGATCTCAACCTCGCGCAGATGGAGCAGGACGTGCGCGGGCTGTGCGCCGCGCAGGTGCCGGGCGACACGCACCGCAACCTGTCGGTGCATTCGACCTACCGAGGTCGCACCTTCAAGCACGTGCTGATGCCGGTGTGGCTGGTGAGCTACACCTACGGGCGGCGCGCGTTCCAGGTGCTGGTCAACGGCTATACCGGCGCGATCGCCGGCGAGCGGCCCTACAGCTGGATCAAGATCGCGCTGGCGGTCGCCGCCGCGGCGCTGGTGGTGCTCGGTTACCTCTGGCTTGACCGCCGTTGATTCCCTTCATGCAGGCGACCACGCCATGACGATCCGCTGGTACTTCGACTTCATCTCGCCCTTCGCCTACCTGCAGCGCCGGCGCGTGCGCGAGCTGGCCAGGCACCACGCGATCGAATACCGGCCCGTGCTGTTCGCGGCGCTCCTCGACCGGCTCGACCACAAGGGCCCGGCCGAGATGCCGCAGAAGCGGCGCTTCACCTATCGCCACGTGGTCTGGCGCGCGCGCAGCGCCGGCATCCCGCTGCGCTTTCCGCCGGCGCATCCGTTCAATCCGCTGGCCGCGCTGCGCCTGTGTATCGCCGCCGGCTGCACCGACGAGTCCGTCGACGCGATCTTCGACCACCTCTGGCGCGATGGCCTGCGCGGCGACGACGCCGAATCGCTCGCGCCGGTGGCCGCGCGGCTCGGCCTCGACGCGGCAACGGCGATCGCCGATCCCGAGGTGAAGGCGCGGCTGCAGCGGAACTACGAAGCCGCCGTTGCCGACGGCGTGTTCGGCGTGCCCACGTTCGCGCTCGACGGCGAGCTGTACTGGGGCGAGGACGCGACCGCGATGTTCGAGGACCGCCTGCGCGACCCGGCCGCCTTCGAGGCCGGCGAGATGGCGCGGGCAGGCGCGCTGCCGATCGGCGTCGAGCGCGTGCGCCGCTAGCGGCCGAGCCGCCGCGCGACCATGTTCTTGTCGAGGATGCCCGCGATGATCAGGCCGAAGAACACCAGCCGCGCGAGCAGGTAGGTAGGCGCGGCTTCGCTGCCGGCGCCGAACCAGGCATACACCCCGCGATTGACGGCTTCCAGCATGAAGGCGGCGGCGAACCACAGGAACAGCCGGTCGCGGCCACTGCGCCAGAAGCGCAGGAACAGCAGCGCGGCCACCGCGGAGCCCATCGACACCATGCCGAGCAGGAACATCTGCATCAGCGTTCCTCCATGATCAGGCCGTAGATCAGGCTGCCGACCGCCAGCAGCGACAGCCCGTGGCGCACCGGCCACAGCGCCGCGCCGGGGAACACCAGCGCGTCGAGCACCATCACGATGTTGGAGGCGGCGAGCAGGCCGAAGCAGATCGCGCTCCACACCAGCATACGCGAGCGCGTGCGGCGCGCACCGAGCGTGAGCAGTGCAGTACAGAGCAGCCCGGCGGCCGCGCACAGCAGATAGACGATGCCGTTCATTCGTCACGCCTCATCACGAATGCATCCGCGAAATCGCGGGCCTGCCGACCGACGCTGGAGTGGATCAGTTCCGTCACCGCGACCACGCGCCGGCTGTAGGTGCCCGCGAGTTCGTCGACCAGCCGCGCGAGTTCGCCGCTCGCCGGCGCATACCGCGCCACGCCGTCCGCGTGTGTCGCTAGGTCCTCGCGGCAGAGCTCGGCGACGAGGGCGTCGACGCGCGGCTCGGGCAGGTACAGACGTTCGGCGAGCTCGCGCATCGTCCAGCCGTCCGCGCGTGAACGCAGCAACAGGAGCGCCTCGAGCATCGGCACCGAATGGATCTTGGCGACGACGAACCTTCGCAGGTCCGGCGCCAGCATTGCAGTGGCCATTGGCCCATGCTGGCGCGATGCAGCCCGTCGCACAAGACTTGCACGACGGGCCGTCTGCAGGCAGGCCCTTCGATGAACAGGGCTTTTCGAGCGGTTTACTCGATGGGTTGGTCCAGCATGAGCTCGCGCACGAAGCGCACCGGCGGCGCGCCGTAGCCCAGCACGCGGTCGTGGTAGCGCTTGAGGTCGAACGCGGCGCCCTCCTTGGCCTCCACCGCGCGGCGCATGTCGAAATGCTCGGCGCTGCCGACGAAATACGTGGGCAGCTGGGCGCTGGAGAGCTGCGCCCGCACCCACTTGCCGGCGGCCTCGCGCTCCTGCTGGAAGGTGTCGTGCATCATCAGGCGCATGGCCTGATCGCGGCTCCAGCCGTCCACGTGGACGCCCTGGTCGAGGATCGCGTTGGCGATGGTGCGCAGGTAGAACTTCAGCTGCACCAGGCGGAACAGCGGGTCGCTGTCCATGTAGCCGGCGTCGGCCATCATGTCCTCGGTGTAGACCGCCCAGCCTTCCGCGAACAGGCCCGAGCGCAGCACCCCGCGCAGCGTGGACGGATGCCGCGCCGAGTGCATGCCTTCGAGGTAATGGCCCGGCATCGCCTCGTGGATGCTGAGCAGGTGGATCATCCGCGAGTTGTATTCGCGCAGGAACGAGTCGGTCTGCGCGGCCGTCCAGTCCTTCGGGATCGGCGAGATCGCGTAGTAGGTGTCCAGGCCCTTGTCGAGCGGGCCGGGCGAATCGGCATAGGCGACCGCCACGCCCTGCTGGAACTCCGGCATCAGGATGATCTTGACCGGGTCCGGCGGCACGGTGACGAGATCCTTCGCCTTGACGAAGGCGGTGGCCTGGTCGAGCGCGGCGCGCGCGTCCTCGACCACGCGATCGCGCGCGGGGCGCTCGGCGTACGCGAGCTCCAGCGCGGCCTCGATGGCCTTCTGGCGCTGGTCGTCGGTGGGCGTGGCGGGCGTCGCCGGCGCGCCCTTGCGCCCGGCGAGCACCTTCTTCGACAGGCCGTACATCTCGTCGCGCACGCGTGCGAGTTCGGTGCGCGCGCGCTGGCCGATCTCCGCGCGCGACAGCGAGGACATCAGTGCGAACTTCAGCTTGCGGTCGTAGAGCCCGGCGCCGATGCGCCATTCGCCGCGCGCGTTCGGCACCAGCGTGCCGTCCAGCCACGCCTGCTGCTCGGCGACCGCCTTGCGCAGGCCCGCCACCGCCGCGTCCAGCCGGGCGCGATCCGCACCGCTCAGCTGGTCCGCGTTCGGCACGATGAACTGCTCGATCAGCTGCAGCACGCCGGCGTTCTGCTTGGCCACCGTCTCGGCATGGATCTTCGGCACGCGCGCGGGGTCGAGGTTGGCGCGCATCTGCGCGAACAACGTCGGAATCCGCTCCATGCGCGCGGTCGCCGACTTCAGGCGCTGCGGCATCGGCGCGAACTCGCGCGCCATCAGGTTGTAGATCGCACCGCCGGCAAGGCCGCTGTAGACCTGCGGGTCCCAGGCCCAGCTCTGGAAAGTCTCGAGGTTCCAGATGTCGGATTCGAGCTGGTTGCGCAGGATCAGCGCGTCGACCTGGTTCTCGCGGCTGAGCGCCTGCGTGTCGATCGCATCCAGCGCGGCGAGCGTGCGGCGGCTGAAGTCGACCAGACGCGCGCGGCCGTCGGCGGAGAGGTCGTCGATGCGGTCGTCGAAACGGTGGTCACCCAGCTGCGTCGCGCTGACCGGGTTCAGGCGCATCCAGCCGTCGAGCCAGCCATCGGCGACCGCCTTGAAGCGCGCGTCCGCGGTCTGCTGCGAGGCCATGGCGGGCGGCGCGTCGGGCGCGGCGAGCGGCGCGCTCTGGCAGCCCGCGAGCGCGAGGGTGACGGCGAGGGCGAGAAGGGATGCGCGCATGGCGGCTCCGGCATTCGGGGAAGCCCAAGCATAAGCGGCGACGCCCGCGTTCATGCGGCGGCGGCCCGGCGGATGGGCGCGCGCGGTAAAGTACCGACATGCGGACATTTCCGGTGCTGCTGCGTCTGCTGCTCTGCCTCGCGCTGGTCGCGAGCGGCGTGGCCGGTGCGCGCGCGCAGGCGCGCATGCAGCTCGAGTCGCATGCGATGACGGCGATGGCCGACATGCCGGACTGCCACGACGCGGCGCCGGCCGAGCCGCTGCCCGCGAGCCACGACGACTGCTGCGATGCCGGTCCCTGCGCGTGCCCGGTACCGGCCGTGCCCGTGTTCACCGGCCTGCGCCTGGCCGCGGCATTGCCCGACGCCATGCAGGCATCGATGGACTTGACGCCGCGCCACCGCGCGCCGCGACTGGGCGATCCATTGCGACCTCCCATCGGCTGACGCGTCGCCCGTTCCGGGCCGTCCCTTCCGCCTTTCTGGAGTGAATCCCATGCTGTTCGACTTTCCGGACGCCCGCGCCGCGGGCGTTCCGTCGCCGTCGCGTCGCCGCTTCGTGCAGGGCCTGGCCGCCGGCGGCGCCGCGCTCGCGCTCGGCGCGCGACTGCCCGCCTTCGCCGCCGCGCCGCGCGTGCCCGAGCTTCGCGGCACCGACTTCGACCTCGTGATCGGCGAAACGCCGGTCGACTACACCGGCCGCGTGCGCCCCGCGGTCACCGTCAACGGCTCGCTGCCGGCGCCCGCGCTGCGCTTCCGCGAAGGCGACACCGTGACGCTGCGCGTGCGCAATGCGCTGCCCGCGGGCTCGGTGCACGGCCACCACACCTCGATCCACTGGCATGGCCTCCTCCTGCCCGCGAACATGGACGGCGTGCCCGGCATCTCCTTCGACGGCATCCATCGCGGCGAGACCTGGGTCTACCGCTTCGACGTGCGCCAGGCCGGCACCTACTGGTACCACTCGCACTCGGCGATGCAGGAGCAGGCGGGGCTGTACGGGGCGCTGATCATCGATCCCGCCGGCCCCGAGCCGTTCGCCTACCAGCGCGAGCACGTGGTGCTGCTCTCGGACTGGACCGACCTCACGCCCGCGGCACTGTTCGCGCGGCTCAAGCGCATGCCGGGCCACGACAACGTCTACCGGCGCACCGTCGGCGACTTCGCGCGGGACGCCTCGCGCGACGGGCTGCACGCCACGCTCGCCGACCGCGGTATGTGGGGCCGCATGCGCATGACGCCGAGCGACCTCTCCGACGTCAACGCCAACACCTACACCTACCTCATGAACGGCACGACCGGCCCGGGCAACTGGACCGGCCTGTTCGCGCCGGGCGAAACCGTGCGGCTGCGCTTCATCAACGGCGCGTCGATGACCTATTTCGACGTGCGCATTCCCGGCCTCGAGATGACCGTGGTCGCCGTCGACGGCCAGTACGTGCACCCGGTGAGCGTCGACGAATTCCGCATCGCCGCGGCCGAGACCATCGACGTTCTGGTGCGGCCCTCGGGCCAGGACGCCTACACGCTGTTCGCGCAGGACTCGGCGCGCACCGGCTTCGTGTCCGGCACGCTCGCGGTGCGCGAGGGCCTGCGCGCGCCGGTGCCGCCGCTGGATCCGCGCCCCATCCTGACCATGCGCGACATGGCGATGGACCACGGCACGCACGGCGCCCCTGCGATGCCGGCCGCGACGCCCGATGCGCATGCCGGCCACGCCATGGCGGGCATGGACCACGGCGCGCATGCGATGCCGGCGCCGGTCGATCATTCCGCGCACGCCATGCCGGCGACGGATCAGTCGATGCACGGCGGCATGCCGATGCAGTCGCATCCGGCCAGCGAGCGCGGCAATCCACTGGTGGACGGGCAGGCGATGACGCCGACCTCGCGCCTCGAGGATCCCGGCAACGGCCTGCGCGACAACGGCCGCCGCGTGCTCAGCTATTCGATGCTGAAAAGCCTGTCCGGCGACCCCGACGGCCGCGAGCCGGGCCGAAGCGTCGAGCTGCACCTCACCGGCCACATGGAGCGCTTCGCCTGGTCGTTCGACGGCCAGAAGTTCAGCGACAGCGCGCCGCTCGCGTTCAAGTACGGCGAGCGCCTGCGCATCGTGCTGGTGAACGACACGATGATGTCGCACCCGATCCACCTGCACGGCATGTGGAGCGACGTCGAGGACGACGACGGCGCGTTCATGGTGCGCAAGCACACCGTCGACATGCCGCCGGGCTCGCGCCGCAGCTATCGCGTCACCGCCGACGCGCTCGGCCGTTGGGCCTACCACTGCCACCTGCTCTACCACATGGAGTCCGGAATGATGCGGACCGTGGAGGTGCGCGAATGAAGGCCATGCCTCTGCTCGTTCTCGCCATCGCGTGGCCGGCGCCTGCGCAGCACCACGCCGATGCGCAGGTGCACGCCGCGCCGCAGTCGCAGCCGGCGCCCGATCCGCATGCGGCGCATCGCGCGACACGGCAATCGCAGAGCGTTTCCGCAGCCGCCGCGCATGATGCCGATACGCACCCCGCGAATGACGCATCGGCACATGCCGCTCACGCGCCTCCGGCCGCTGCGCGGTCGGGCGCCCATGCGGCGCACGCAGACCACGATGCCGCCGCTGCGGATCGGCATGCCGCGCACCGCGATGCGTCGCCATCGCCATCACCTGGCGATGCGACGACGCTGGGTGCCGAATCAAATGCACACGTCGACGGGGTGCCAGCACCGGGCGCACCCGCGGGCCCCGCATTCGAAGCCGGCAGGCCGCACGACGCGCATGCGGGACACGAACGCCACGACACCGCGCCCGACCCCCATGCCGCGCATCGCGTAACCCCCGCGGCACGCGCGCAACCCGCATCCGTCGATCCGGGCGCGCACTACGCGATACCCGCGTGGTCACCCGCGGAAGCCACCACGCAGCCGCGCACGCCCATCCCGGCGGTCACCGACGCCGACCGCGCCGCGGCGTTTCCGCCGGTCGCCGGCCATGCCGCGCACGACCGCACGCGCCACGGCTTCCTGCGCGTCGACCGGCTCGAAGCCGACGATGCCGACGGCTACGCCACGGAGGTCACCGGCTGGTACGGCGGCGACATCCATCGCGCCTGGCTGCGCGCCGATGCGCATGGCGACGGCGGCGGCCTCGAAGCGGCGCGCGTCGAGCTTCTGTACGGCCGGCTGGTGACGCCGTGGTGGGACGTGGTCGGCGGCGTCCGTAAGGATGTCGGCGAAGGCCCGTCGCGCACCTGGGCGGCGGTCGGCCTGCAGGGCATGGCGCCCTACAAGTTCGAAGTGCGCGCAACCGCGTATGTCGGCAGCGGCGGCCGCACCGCGATGCGCGTGGAGGCCGAGTACGACACGCTGCTCACCAATCGCTGGATCCTGCAGTGGCGCACGGAAGCGGAAGCCTTCGGCCGCGACGATCCCGCCCTGCATCGCGGCAGCGACCTCGCCACCGTCGAAGCCGGCGCGCGGCTGCGCTACGAGATCACGCGCGGTTTCGCGCCCTACGTCGGCCTCGAGGTCGATCGGGCGTTCGGCGGCACCGCCGACTACCGGCGCGAGGACGGGGAGGCGGTGCGCGACACGCGCATCGTCGCCGGCCTGCGACTGTCGTTCTAGCCTTCGCTGGCGTGTACCGCGACGTGTCGGTCGATCGCGTTCGTGCCGGCCGCATCCATCCCCCGGGCCGTGTCGATAAGGAGCGGCCACCGTACCGCGCGGGCTATAACGATCGCCCGCCGTGCATTCGCATTCACTGGAGATGATCATGTTCCGAACGATTCCACCCGGCGCGCCCGCGTGCACCGTGGCCGCCCCGTCAGCGCCCTCGGCGTCGAGCCCATCGCGCGACGGGCGCGGTTCGCTCCACGCCCTGCTGCTGATCGGTCTGGGCTTGGCGCTGCCTGCCCTCACCGCCTGCGCAGCGCCGACCGACGTGCCCGCCGCCTCGGCGCCGCGTGCCACCGCATCGCCGAAGGCGGCCGCAACGCCGGGCGGTCGCACGGCCGTATCGAAGGCCGCCGCCGCGATGCCCGCCACCCGCGCGCTGCCTCCGGTGCTCGTGCACAAGAGTCCGACCTGCGGCTGCTGCACCGGCTGGGTCGAGCACATGCGCAAGGCCGGGTTCACCGTGCAAGTCGATGAGCGCGAGGACCTCGAGCCCGTGAAGAAGCGGCTGGGAGTGCCGCTGGGCAAGGGCAGCTGCCATACCGCCGAGATCGCCGGACTGGTCATCGAAGGGCACGTGCCCGCCGCCGACATCAAGCGCCTGCTCGCCGAGCGCGGCGATGCGCGCGGCCTTGTCCTGCCCGGCATGCCGCTTGGCTCCCCGGGCATGGAGGTGCCGGACGGCCGCGTGCAGCGCTACACGGTCGAGCGCATCGAGGCGGACGGGCGCACCACGCCGTTCGCGACGCACGGGCAATAACGGCTGAAGGGACGTCGTGGCCTCGGCAGCCGTCGAGGTCACGACGTGCGCGGGCGCGCCGCGCAGCCGCTGCGTTGCGGCGGGCCGGTTGGATGGCGGTCCGGTCGGTGCGAGCGGCATGGACGCCGATGGTCGGGACCGGGCATCGCTGCAAGGGGTCTCGGTACTGCTGGCGGAGCCCCGGCAGATCTCCCGACTACGACGCGCGGCCATCGCGGTTCGCGATGCTGAGCCGGGCGACACGCGGTGCCTGTTCGAGGTGCGAACCGCCCCGCCGGCCCTCGTTCATCGGGCTCGCTGGCGGCAGAACACCTGCGTTCGATGGAGCGCGATCGTGCCGCACCATTGCCGTTCGCAGTGGCGTTCGAAGCCGTGAGGCCGCCTCATCGAAGCGTCACGATGCGGAGAACGCCGGCAATCGCTGGTTGCGATGCCGCTCACGACAACGGAATGCGGCGTGCTCCAGGCGACGCGATCGTGTCCGATCATTTCCGTTCGCAATCGCGTGCGCCGCCGTGGGACGACGGCTATTGGGATGCAGTGAGATCGGAGCGATCCGGCATCGCTGGTCGCGATGGCGCCACGGACAGCGGGACGCTTCGCGTCTATACGTTGCCCGTCGCCCCACAACACTTCTTGTACTTCTTTCCCGAGCCGCAGGGGCAGGGCTCGTTGCGCTCGGGCGTGGCTTCGCGGCGGATCGGCTCGCGCGGGGTCAGCGCTTCGATGCGGTGGTGGTGCAGGTCGTTGAGCATGCCCGGCAGGCTGGCGATGATCTCCAGCCGCTGCTTGTAGGTGACCGGCTCGCCGGGCTGGGTCGGGTCCTCGCCGACGACCTCGCCACTGGCGAGGCGGTCGAGCAGGTCGAAGATCTCCTCGATCCACTCGTTGTCGTTGAGCCAGCCTTCCCATGCCGGCTCGCGCAGCTCGACAGCAGTGAAGAAGCCCATCGCCCAGTCACGGCCGACGTCGAGTTCGTCGTCGTCGTGCTCGTCGAGGTTCTCCGGCAGCCACAGCAGCGGCGCGAGCGCGTCGGGCAGGTCCTCGTCGCCGTAGCGCACGCGCTGCTCGGCAGTGGCGGCATGGGTGGCCAGCAGCGCGCGGATGTCGCGGGCCTCGTCCTCGTCGGCCCAGCGCGGCGGCTTGCCCCAGACGGCCGGTTCCCATTCCTCGAACGGCACCGCCTCGGGCGACAGCGCGAGCGCGGTGAGGTAGCCGTCGAGCGCCTCGAGGTTGAAGCCCTTGAACGGCACGGCGCGCGTGTCGAGCAGCTCGGACAGGCGTTCGATCTGGTCGTCGTTCAGCGGCGGGGCGACTTTCATGGCGGCACTCGGGGACGGCAAGGGCGGCCATGGTAGTGCGCCGGCCGTGCGCGGTCGAAAAAAAAGGCGCGACCTGCGTCGCGCCTGCTTGCCCCAGCGGGGAGAGAGGGGTCCGACTCTGCGCCCGGCCGCGTTAACGCGGCGGGACACGGGCGTGAACGCTACTGCCGCTCGTCGCGGGCCGCCGCCGGCGCGGGCGTGCCGGGCGTGGCGCGCCAGGGATTGATGTCGAGCCCGCCGCGGCGCGTGTAGCGCGCTTCCACCGACAGCTGCGACGGCGCGGCGAGCGCGCTGATGTCGGCGAAGATGCGCTCCACGCACTGCTCGTGGAACTCGCAGTGGTCACGGAACGAGACGATGTAGCGCAGCAGGCTCGCGTGGTCGAGCGCCGCGCCGCGATAGGCGATGGTGACGCGTGCCCAGTCCGGCTGGCCTGTGACCGGGCAGTTCGACTTCAGCAGCTCGCTGGTCAGCGTTTCCTCGACCTCGCCGCGCGCGGCATCGAGCGCGAGCAGCGTCGCGTCCGGCGGGCCGTAGTGCGCGATGTCGGTCTCGATGGTATCCAGCAGCACGTCCGCGCGCGGGCGATCCACCGGCGGCAGGCCGAACGCCACCGACACCTCGCCGCCGGCGGCCTGGGACAGGTCGGCGGCGATGCGGTCGCGCACGGCCTGGTAGCTGTCGAACGCGGTCGAATTGAACGAGTTGAGGTAGAGCTTGAGCGACTTCGACTCGATCAGGTTCGGTGTGTCGGCCGGCACGCCGATGGTCGCGGTGGCCACGTGCGGCTTGCCGCGCGCGTCGAGCCAGGACAGCTCGTAGGCATGCCAGCGGTCGTGCCCGGTGAACGGCAGCGGCGCGGCGATGCCGATCGCGTCGCGGCCCTGCGCGCGCGGGATCGGGAACAGCAGCGTCGCGTCGTAGGTGGTCGGATAGTCGACGTGGCGACCGAGCGGGATGGCGGCGTCGGTCATGTCAGGCCTTCGGCGTGTCGAGGAAGTCGAGCGTGGCCTGCAGCATCGCGCGCAGGCCGATGTCCAGCGACCGCTCGTCGAGCTTGAATTCGGGCGAGTGGTTGCTGGGCGCGGTCTGCGGATCGATGCCTTCACCAGTGGCGCCGACGAAGAAGAACAGGCCCGGCGCGGCCTTGGCGAAATAGGAGAAGTCCTCCGCACCCATCTGCAGCGGCGGCTCGATTACGTTGGCTTCGCCGACCACCGCCTTCAGGCTCGGCAGCATGCGCGCGGTCAGCGCGGGGTCGTTGTAGGTGACGGGGTTGCCGTCGATGTCCGGCACGTTCGCCTCCACCGTCGCGCCGTGCGCGGCGGCCACGTGCGTGGCGACGCTCTTGAGATCGGCGAACACCTTCTGGCGCATGGCCTCGTCGAAGGTGCGGATGGTGCCGATCAGGCGCACCTCGTCGGGAATGATGTTGTAGCGGATGCCGCCGTGGATCGCGCCGAAGCTCACCACCACCGGCAGCTTCGCGATGTCGGTGCGGCGCGCGACGATGGACTGCGCGCTGGTGACGATCTCGCCCGCCGCGGCGATCGGATCGACGCCGCCCCAGGGCCGCGAGCCGTGCGTCTGCCGCCCCTTCACCACGATCTCGAAGCGGTCCGACGCGGCCATCTCGGGCCCCGGGCGCACGCCGATCTGGCCGGCCTGGATCGACGAGAACACGTGCAGGCCGAACACGGCGTCGGGCTTGAAGTCGGCGAACACGCCTTCTTCCAGCATCAGCGAGGCGCCGCCCTTCTCGCCGGTGGGCGCGCCTTCCTCGCTGGGCTGGAACACCAGCATCACCTGGCCGGGCAGGTCCTTGCGCATCTTCACCAGCGACTGCGCGATGCCCAGCAGGATCGCGGTATGCGCATCGTGGCCGCAGGCGTGCATCACGCCGGTGGTCTGGCCGTTGAACTGCGTGGTCACCTTCGAGGCGAACGGCAGGTCGACGCGCTCGGTCACCGGCAGCGCATCCATGTCGGCGCGCAGGGCGAGCTTCGGCCCGGGCCTGCCGCCTTCGATGATCGCCACCACGCCGTGGTGCGCGATGCCGGTGCGCGGCTTCAGGCCCATCTTCCGCAGCGCCTCGGCGACCTTCTGCGAGGTGCGCGCCTCGCGGTTGGAAAGCTCGGGGAACTGGTGGAAGTCGCGACGCCAGGCGACCACCTGCGGCTGCACCGCCTGCGCCGCGGCATCGACCTCGGGGCGGGCGGCCGCGTGCGCGTCGGATGCGGGGAGGGCGAGGGCCGCGACGAGGGCGGCGGTCGGCACGATGAGGCGCATGCGGCGGCTCCGGAAAGTGGCCGTCGATGCTACTCCAGCTTTCCAGCGGCCCCTGCTGCAGGCCGCAACGCAGCGTGCGACGCTCGCCACGGAATCCACTGCCGGCCCGCCCGTGTCCACATCGTCCCCGCTTCCGCGCCCGCTGCAGGGCGACGCCGCGCTCGTGCGCGCCATCGGCACGCTCGTGCTCGCCGCCGCGATCGTCAATTCGACCGTGGGCGGCGGCATCTTCCGCATGCCCGGCGCGCTCGCGAGCGGGGTCGGCATCGCCGCGCCGCTCGCGCTGATCGCCGGCGCGTTCGCGATCGTGCCGATCGCGCTGTGCTTCGCCGCCGCGGGCAGCCGCACGCATGCCACCGGCGGGCCGTACACGTATCTCTCGGTCGCGTTCGGGCCGTTCGTGGGCTTCGTCGGCGGCGCATTGATGTGGATCAGCCACGTCGCGTCCAGCGCCGCGGTGGCGGCCTCGTTCTCGCAGCAGGTGGCGAGCCTCGCGCCCGCCTTCGACAGCAGCGGCGCGCGCGCGGCGCTGATCATCGGCACCTATGCGGCGCTGTTCGCGTTGAACGCGTTCGGGGTGAAGCTCGGCTCGCGCGCGATCGCCGCGCTGGCCGGCATCAAGCTCGCGCCGCTGGTGCTGCTGGTGCTGATCGGCCTGCCGTTCGTGGACTGGGGGCAGGTGAGCTTCGATCCGGGCGATGTGCCGTCACTCGCCGCACTCGGCGGCTCGCTGGTGCTGGTGATGTTCGCGTACTCGGGGCTCGAGACCGCGCTGGTGCCGTCCGGCGAGTTCGACGATCCGGCCAGGACGGTGCCGCGCGCGACGGTGGTCGCGATCCTGATCGTGGTGGCGCTGTACCTGGGGCTGCAGATCGTCGGGCAGGGCGTGCTCGGCAGCGCGCTGGCGACCAGCCCGGTGCCGATCGCCGACACCGCGGGTGCGATCTTCGGCGTCGGCCGCACGCTGCTGCTGGTCACCGCCTGCGTGTCGATGGCCGGGTTCCTGCTGGGCAACCTGCTCGGCTCCTCGCGCCTGCTGTTCGCGCTCGGTCGCGACGGCTACCTGCCCGCGGTATTCGGCCGCGCCAGCCCGCGCTATCGCGTGCCCGTGCTGGGCCTCGCCACGCATGCGGGGCTGGCCTGCCTGCTCGCCGTCGGCGGCAGCTTCGACGCGCTGGCCGCCGTGTCCGGCGGCGCGATCTGCATCGTCTACGCGTCGGTGGCGCTGGCCGCATGGCGCCTGCAGCGACGCGGCATCGCCGAGCGCGGCGCGCCGTTCCGACTGCCCGGCGGCATGCTGATGCCGATCGTAGGCTTCGCGATCATGGCCGCGATCTGCACCACGCTGAAGGCCGAGGAATGGCGCGCGATCGCCATCTCGCTGGGCGTGTTGGTGCTGGTCTACGCGCTGCTGCGGGCCGTGCGCCGGCGCGTGCACGTGCCGGCGCCGTAAGGCGAAGGCCGACGGCGGCGATGCATCCCACGCCGTCGATGCGCCGCGTCAGCCGCGCAGCATCTCGGCGTGGTGCGCGAGGTGCTCGCCGATGAAGCTGGCGATGAAGTAGTAGCTGTGGTCGTAGTCGGGCTGCAGGCGCAGCTCCAGCGGATGGCCGGCCGCTTCGCAGGCCTCGCGCAGCAACTCGGGGCGCAGCTGGTTCTCGAGGAATTCGTCGGCCAGGCCCTGGTCGACCAGCAGCGGCAGGCGCTCGCGCGCATCCGCGATCAGCGCGCAGGCGTCCCACTCGCGCCAGGCGTCGCGGTCGTCGCCGAGGTAGGCGGAGAACGCCTTCTCGCCCCATGGCACCTGCGTGGGCGCGACGATCGGCGAGAACGCCGACACGCTGCGGTACCGGCCCGGATTGCGCAGCGCCAGCACCAGCGCGCCGTGGCCGCCCATCGAGTGACCAGCGATGCCACGCGCGTCGCTGGCGGGGAAGTTCGCCTCCACCCACGCCGGCAACTCGTGCACCACGTAGTCGTGCATGCGGTAGTGCGAATTCCACGGTACCTGCGTGGCATCGAGGTAGAAGCCCGCGCCCACGCCGAGGTCGTAGCCGTCCGCATCGGGCACGCCCTCGCCACGCGGCGAGGTGTCGGGCGCGACGAGGATCAGTCCGTGCCTGGCCGCGTGCTGCTGCGCGCCGGCCTTGGTGATGAAGTTCTGCTCGCTGCAGGTCAGGCCCGACAGCCAGTACACGACGGGGCAGGGCCTTTCGATCGCCTGCGGCGGCAGGTAGACGCCGACGCGCGTCTTGACACCGAGCGTAGCCGATTCGATCTCGTAGACGTCCTGCCAGCCGCCGAAGGACGCATGGCGCTCGATGCGCTGCATCAGAAGTGCACCACGCTGCGGATCGACTCGCCCGCGTGCATCAGGTCGAACGCGCGGTTGATGTCGTCGAGCGGCATGGTGTGGGTCACGAACGGCGCGAGTTCGATGTCGCCGCGCATCGCGTCCTCGACCATGCCCGGCAGCTGGCTGCGGCCCTTCACGCCGCCGAACGCGGTGCCCTTCCACGTGCGACCGGTGACCAGCTGGAACGGCCGCGTGCTGATCTCCTGCCCCGCGCCGGCGACACCGATGATCACGCTCTGGCCCCAGCCGCGGTGCGCGCATTCGAGTGCCGCGCGCATGACGTTGACGTTGCCGATGCATTCGAACGAATGGTCGACGCCCCAGCCGGTCATCTCGACGATCACCTGCTGGATTGGCCTGTCGAAGTCCCTCGGATTGACGAAGTCGGTGGCGCCGAACTGCTTCGCCATCTCGAATTTCGACGGGTTGGTATCGATCGCGATGATGCGGCCCGCCTTCGCCTGGCGCGCACCCTGGATGACCGCGAGGCCGATGCCGCCGAGGCCGAATACCGCGACCGAATCGCCTTCCTGCACCTTCGCCGTGTTGTGCACCGCGCCGATACCGGTGGTGACGCCGCAGCCGAGCAGGCAGACGTGCTCGGGGTTTGCATCCGGGTTCACCTTGGCCAAGGAAACCTCGGCGACGACGGTGTACTCGCTGAAGGTGCTGCAGCCCATGTAGTGGTAGAGCGGCTGGCCCTCGTAGGAGAAGCGCGAGGTGCCGTCCGGCATCACGCCGCGGCCCTGCGTGGCGCGCACCGCCACGCACAGGTTGGTCTTGTTCGACTTGCAGAACAGGCATTCGCCGCATTCGGCGGTGTACAGCGGAATCACGTGGTCGCCCGGCTTCACGCTGGTCACGCCCTCGCCGACCTCGACCACGATGCCCGCGCCTTCGTGGCCCAGCACCACCGGGAACAGGCCTTCCGGGTCGTCGCCGGACAGCGTGAACGCGTCGGTATGGCAGACGCCGGTATGCGTGATGTGCACCAGCACCTCGCCCGCGCGCGGCGGCGCGACGTCGATCTCGACGATCTTCAGCGGTTCACCGGGAGCGAAGGCGACGGCGGCACGGGATTTCATCGGCGCGGGACTCGTGCAATGGGGGACGAGCATCGTACCCGCCGGTTCGACGCGCGGTGTTCCGCAGGCGTGAGGCTCAGTCGCCCCAGTGCGCCTCGACACCGAGCGTGAACGTGCGTCCTGCGCCCGGCTCGAAATAGCGCCCGTTGCCGTCGTTGACGATTACCGAGCCGATGTAGCGGCGGTCGGCGAGGTTCGCCACGCCGGCGAACACACGGCCGCGCGCGTGCGCACCGTCGAAAGCCCAGGCGACGCTCGCGCCCAGCAGCACGTAGCCGTCGGTGCGTACGTCGCCGGCCGTCGTCGCGCTCACACCACCGACGTGCAGTGCGTCGACCTGCGCCTGCCAGCCTGTCGCCCCACCGCGGCGCAGCGCCGCATACGCCTGCGTGCGCGGGATGCCGGGCAGCGTCGTGCCCGCCTCGACGATCGCGGGCGACGTGCAGCCCGTACCCGTGCAGGACGCGAACGGCGCGCGGAACTCGGCGTCGAGCCAGGTGCCGCTGAGATCCAGCCGCCAGCGCTCACCCAGCGGCAGCCGCAGTGCGCCCTCGACGCCGCGTCGCCGCGTCGGCCCGGCGTTGCGGAACGAGGTGCGTCCGCCGACGCTGGTGTTCACCACCAGCTCGTCGCGCGCGTCGGCCTGGAACAGCGCGAGCTCGCCGCGCAGGCCGCCGCGCGCCACGCGCGCGCCGACTTCCGCATTGCGCAGGCGCATCGGCCGCAGCAGGTAATTCGGGCCGCTGCCGCCATCGCTGCGATACGCGAGTTCGTTCGAGGTCGGCGTCTCCACGCCGCGCCCGGCCGAGGCATAGAGCGACAGCATCGCGTTCGGCCGCCAGGTAACGCCCAGCACCGGCGACAGCGCCGAATAGCGCGTGCGCCCGCTGTCGTCGGGATTGGCCGCGGTGACGAAGCGGTCGTCCGATTCGAAGGTCACGCGCGTGGCACGCAGGCCGCCGCTGAGGCTCCACGCGGACGCGAAGTCCCATGTCGCCTGCAGGTAGGGATCGACCGATTCGACGCGGTCTTCCTGCCGCAGCCGCAGTGCGCCGCGAACGCCGGCGACGTCGCCGACGAAGTTCTCATAACCTGCTCGCGACTGGCGCTGGCGCTCGACGTCGAGGCCGAGCACGACCTCGAGCGGACGCGCACCGAGTTCGCGATGCCAGGTCCAGCGCGCGTCGATGCCGGCGAACGGCGATTCGAGGTCGACCCAGCCGCCCGCACTCAACGGGCTGCGCTGCGCCTCGGGCGGCGTGGACAGCACCTGCTCGACGCGACGGCGGCCGCCGTAGGCGAGCACGCGCAGCGCGTCGTCGCCGAAGTCACGGTCGAAGATCGCGCCGAGCTGCAGCTGGCGCGCGGTCTTGCGCGTGTCGAAACGCAGCGCGCCGGCGCTGGCCTGGCGCGGATCGGCCAGCGCCTGCTCGCGCGTGAGGCCCTGCGGGTCCTCGACGTCGGGCGAATCGAATCCGTTGCCGACCAGCGTCAGCCGCCCGCCCGCCAGCGGCATCGCCAGCTTGGCGTTGACGCCGGTGCGCGTGGCGCGCGAATGCGCGCGCCAGCCGTCGGTGGAAAAGCGCGAGGCAGCGACCGCGTAATCGACGTCGCCCGCCGCGCCGCGCAGGTTCGCGCCGATGCGCCGGCTGCCGAAATCGCCGGCCGACGCGCGCAGGCCGACGCGCTCGGGGTCGCCACCGTCTTCCGTCCAGAGCTGCACCACGCCGCCCGCGCCGTTGCCGTACAGCGCGGCGAACGGCCCGCGCAGGATCTCGATGCGTTGCGCCTCGCCCAGCGGGAAGTGCGAAACCTGGCCCTGCCCGTCGGGCATCGTCGCGGGGATGCCATCGACGTAGAGCCGCACGCTGCGGATGCCGAAGCTCGCGCGCGTGCCGAAGCCACGGATCGAGATCTGCTCGTCCTGCGCCCAGTTCTGCCGCGGCCGCGCCAGCACGCCCGGCACACCGGCGAGCGTTTCCGACAGGGTCGCGCCGTGGCCGGCGGTGTCGAGCGCGTCGCCCTGCAGCACCGATACCGCCGCGGGCGTGGCTTCGACGGCGCGCGGCGCGCGGGTGGCGATCACCTGCACGCGGTCGAGTTCGACCGCAGCGCGGGACGCGTCCTGGGCCTGCGCGGCGGCGGTGCCGGCGAGCAGGCAGAGGGGAAGGAATCGGATCACGCGCGAAGGCTAACGGCCGCTGCGTGACGGGCGCTCCATGAACGGCCGCTGCCTGCGCGCGAACCGCGGCCGGCATTTTCACGAATGCTTGAAAAGCGGATTCCTAGCGTCGAGACGCCACCAGGACATGGGGATGGACCGATGCAGACGATCACCGACACCCGCTCTTCCACCACCACCGCCAGCGAAACCCGCGAGCCGCGCCGCATGCGCGTGGAAGCCAACGATCTCTACGAGTTCCGCCGCTACCACTACGCCGACGGCTGGGACGACGACGATGCCGCGCTGGGCTGGGTCGACGCCGAGATCGTGAGCGGCACGCGCCGCCGCACGGTGCATTGAGCGCGAGCGTCGCGGCGCTCAGCCGCGATGCTCGCGCGCGAGGTACTCGGCCGACTGCATCTCGATCAGGCGCGAGGCCGTGCGCTCGAACGCGCCGGCGAGTTTCTCGCCGCGGTACAGCCCCGTCGGCGCCGCGTCGGCGGTGCAGACCAGGTTGACCTGGCGGTCGTAGACCTCGTCGATGAGATGCACGAAGCGGCGCGCGGGGTCGGCGCGGCCGTCGTCCAGCCGCGGGATCCCGCCGACGAAGATCGTGTGGTGCTCGGTGGCGATCTCGATGTAGTCGCTGGCCGCGCGCGGGCCTTCGCAGAGCGCGGAAAAATCGAACCACGCATGGCCCTCGCAGCGCGCGCGCACGGGGATGTCGCGGCCCTCGATGCGCAGCGGGCCGTGTTCCTTCGGCGCATGGCCGGTGAGTTCGGCCCAGCGCTGCGCGAGCCAGTCGTCGGACTGCGTATCCAGCGGCGCGCGATATACCGGTGACTTCGTCAGCGCGCGCAGGCGGTAGTCGGTCGCGCTGTCGAGATACAGCACCACCGTGTTCGCCTCCAGCATCGCGATCGCCGGCAGGAAGCGCTCACGCTGCAGGCCGTCGCGATAGAGATTCTTCGGCTCGGTGTTCGAGGTGGTAACCAGCGCGACGCCCTCGGCGAACAGGCGCTCGAGCAGGCGGCCGAGCAGCATGGCGTCGCCGATGTCGTTGACGAAGAACTCGTCGAGCACCAGCACGCGCAGGGTCCGCCGCCACTCCTTGGCGATGATCGCCAGCGGATCGCTCGCGCCGGCATGCGCGCGCAGCGCGTCGTGCACTTCGCGCATGAAGCGGTGGAAGTGCGTGCGGCGCTTTTCGGCGAACGGCAGGCCGTCGAATAACAGGTCGATCAGGAAGGTCTTGCCGCGGCCGACGCCGCCCCAGAGGTACAGGCCCTTCGGCGCGGGCGCGCGCTTGCCGGCCAGGCGGTCGAGGAAGCCCTGTTTCGGCGGGTCGACCAGCGCGGCATGCAGGCGGTCGAGTTCGGCGAGCGCGGGGCGCTGCGCCGGATCCGCCTGCCAGTCGCCGCGCGCGACGCCCTCGTCGTAGTGCTGCGAGGGTGTCGTCACGCGGCCGGGTCCAGGCCGGCGTTGGGCAGCTCGGCGCGCACGCCGTCCTTCACCGCCTGGCGCAGGTCCATCAGCCGGCCGTGGAAGAAGTGGCTGGCACCGGGCATGCGGATGCGGGTGGCGGGCGCGCGCAGGCGGTCGAGGCCGTCGAGCCAGTCGTGCACGTCCTGCGCGGCCACGATCTCGTCGGCATCGCCCTGGATCACGAACCAGGGGCCGGTGTAGAGCCCCATGTTGTCAAAGTCCCAGGCGCGGCCGGCCGGCGGGGCGATCGAGAACAGCAGGTCCGGCTGCAGCGCGGCGGCCATGCGCAGCGAGACGAAACTGCCGAAGCTGAAGCCGCCCAGCCAGAGCGCGTGGCCGGGCTTCTCGCGGCGCACCCAGTCGACCACCGCACGCAGGTCCTCGGACTCGCCGATGCCGTTGTCAAAGTCGCCCGCGCTCTTGCCGACGCTGCGGAAGTTGAAGCGCACGGTGGTGGCGCCGAGCTCGCGCAGCGCGCGCGCGGCCATCGTCACCACCTTGTTGGTCAGGCTGCCGCCCTCGGTGGAGAGCGGATGGCAGACGATGGCGACGACCTCGCGCGCCGCGACGCCGGGCTCGGGCGTGTCGACCACGGCCTGGATCGGGCCGGCCGGGCCGTCGAGCATCAGCGGGGCGACGCCGCCGGGCGGCAGTTCGGGGAAGGCGGGGCTGGGCATGCGCGGCAGGATACGGAGCGGGGCGTGGAAACGACGACGCCGCCCGGAGGCGGCGTCGTGCGGAGCGGTGCGGGGAGTTACTTCAGGTTGGCCAGCATCCAGTCGACGGTGGCGATGACCTGCTCGTCGGTGAGCGCCGGGTTGCCGCCCTTGGCCGGCATCACGCCCGCCGTGCCGGTGAAGCCCTCGATCGCGTGCTTGTGCAGCGTATCGGTGCCCTTGGGCAGGCGCGCGGCCCAGTGGGCGCGGTCCAGCGTCGGTGCGCCGCCGGCGCCCGAGCCGTGGCAGCCCGCGCAGAGCTGGCCGAAGATCACCGAGCCGTCGGTGGTGCCGCCATAGGCGACCTGCGAGGCGGCCGCGGCCGCGGCGGCCGCAGCGGCGGCGGCCTGCTGGGCAGCGCCGGTCTGGCCCGCGTAGACCGCGCCCTGCGGCGCGATGCGCTGCTCGGTGATGCGGTTCATCGCCGGGTCGCGCTCGGCCGGCAGCACGCCGTTGAGGTAGAGCGCGGCGAGGATGAGCGCGATGGTGACCACCGACAGGAAGCCGATCACCATCGAGAATTTCTTGAGGAACACCAGGTCGTAATTGCGCACGATCCACCTTGTGCGCGCTCTCGCGCGCGGAGGGAATTTGGGGTCGGGACGGTGGGACGGACCTTGCGTCGCAGCGCCACCGGGCACGGCAGTTTATCACCCGCATCCGCCTGACGGCGCTGTGCGGGGCCGCGGAACGCGACGCGCGCGGCGGATCAGGACATCGGGTTCGGCGGCGGCACCGGATCGGGCGGCAGCGGAATGAACTCGTCGTGGTCGAGGTCGGGCAGCTTCATCCGGCCGGCGCGCCAGTCGGCCTTGGCCTGCTCGATGCGCTCCTTGCGCGAGGACACGAAGTTCCACTCGATGAAGCGCGGGCCCACCGGCTCGCCGGCCAGCAGCATCACCGTGGCCGGCCCGCGCGGGGCGGCCAGCACGCCGGGGCGGCCGCGGCCGAGCAGCGCCATGTGGGTGTCCGGCACCGGCTGGCCGTCGATCTCGACGTCGCCGCGGGCGACGTAGACGCCGCGCTCGGCGTACTCGGCCGGGACCGTGAAACGCGCGCCGGCATCGAGTTCCAGGTGCAGATAGGCCAGCGGCGAATGCACCGGCACCGGCGCGGCCAGCCCAAGCGCGCGGCCGGCGATCAGCCGCCCGCGCACGCCGGCCTCGTCGAAGGCGGGCAGCTCCGCGGCGTCGAAATGCACGAAGCCCGGGTCGGTCTCCTCGTCGGCCTCGGGCAGCGCGAGCCAGGTCTGCAGGCCGTCGAGGCGGTCGCCCTCGCGGCGGCCCTTCTCGAAGCGCTCGGAATGGGTGATGCCGCGGCCGGCGGTCATCCAGTTGACCTCGCCCGGGCGGATCGGCTGCTCGGAGCCGACGCTGTCGCGATGCATGATCTCGCCGCTGAGCAGGTAGGTGACCGTCGACAGGCCGATGTGCGGATGCGGGCGCACGTCCACGCTGCGCGGCAGGCCGGGCGCGAAGTCGGCCGGGCCCATGTGGTCGAAGAAGATGAAGGGCCCGACCATGCGCGCCAGCGGCGCCGGCAGCACGCGGCCGACCTCGAAGCCGCCGAGGTCCTTGCGGCGGGCGGGAATGACGCGCTCGATCATCGCGGCGGCTCCTGCGGGGACGGACGGGCAGGGTAACGCCGGCGTCCGCAACCGCACGCGCGCTGCTGCAACGGGCCGTTGCGGCGCGCCACAATGGGTCCACCACAGGGGAGTGCGGGACATGATCGAAGTCGAAGGCCTGACCAAGCGCTACGGCGATTTCACCGCCGTCGACGCGCTCTCCGTCAGCGTGCGGCCGGGCGAGGTGATGGGCCTGGTCGGCCCCAACGGCGCCGGCAAGACCAGCACGCTGCGCTGCGTCGCCGGGATCATCCCGGCCACGCAGGGCACGGTGCGCCTGGGCGGCATCGACCTCGCCAAGGATCCCGTCGGCGCCAAGCGCACGATGGCCTTCATCCCCGACGAGCCGCGGCTGTTCGACTACCTCACCGTCGAGCAGCACCTCGCGTTCGTCGCGCGGCTCTACGGCGTGGCCGACTGGAAGGCGCGCGGCGAGTCGCTGCTGGCCGACCTCGAAATGGCCGACAAGCGCCAGCTGCTGCCGGCCGAGCTCTCGCGCGGCATGAAGCAGAAGCTCGCCATCGCCTGCGGCCTGCTGCACGGCCCGAAGGCGGTGATCTTCGACGAACCGCTCACCGGCCTCGACCCGCGCGGCATGCGCCGCATGAAGGACGTGATGCGCGGCCTCGCCGCGCAGGGCGCGGCGATCATCCTGAGCTCGCACCTGCTCGGCCTGGTCGAGGAGGTCTGCACCACGCTGCTGATCCTCAAGGACGGCCGTGCGATGGCGGTGGGCGCGGTGGAGGAGATCCGCGCGCGCTTCGCCGGCGACGGCGCGACGCTGGAGGACGTGTTCTTCCTTGCGACCGAGGACGCGGTCGACGCGCCGCGCGCATGAACACCGTCCGCGCGCTGCTGTACCTGGAGGCGACCTCGCTGACCGGCATGCTGCGCCAGCGCCTCAAGCGCCTGCGCCAGCCCAAGTACCTCGTCGGTGCGATCGCCGGCGCTGCCTACATGTACTGGTTCGTGTTCCGGCACATGCTGGCCGCGCCGCGCACCGGTGCGCGCTTCATGGCCATGCCGGCCGAGCTGACGGGCGTCATCCTGCCGCTGGCCGCGCTCGCGCTGCTGCTGGTGCTGCTCTACGCCTGGCTGTTTCCGAGCGATCGCGCCGCACTGCGTTTTTCCGAAGCCGAAACCGCGTTCCTGTTTCCCGCCCCGATCTCGCGCACCGGGCTGATCCACATCAGCGTGCTGCGCGCGCAGCTGGTGCTGTTCGTGTCGGTGTTCCTGCTGTCGCTGCTGCTGCGACGCGGGCATGCGGTCGGCATCGGGCCGCTGCAGTACGCGACCGCGCTGTGGCTGATCATCGCCACGCTGCGCCTGCATTTCCTGGGCGCCTCGTTCATGCGCGAGCGCCTGCTCGACCTCGGCCTGCCGCCGCTGGCAAGGCGCGCCGTCGTCGTCGCCATCGTCGCCGCACTGGCTGTCGCCTGCATCGCCTGGGCGCGTGCGCATGCGCCGCCGCCGGCAATGGCCGACGGGCGGGCGCTGGCGCGCTACGTCGCCGACACGCTGGGCGGCGGCCCCGCGGCGGCCGTGCTGGCGCCGCTGCGCTGGCTGCTCGCGCCGCTGTTCGCCGTCGACACCGCCGCGTTCCTGCGCGCGCTGCCGGCCGCGCTGGCGCTGCTGGTGGCGCATTACGCCTGGGTGGTGCGCGCGCAGGTCTCGTTCGAGGAGGCCTCGATCGCGCTGGCGCGCAAGCGCGCCGAAACGCTGGGCGCCATGCGCGAGGGCCGCATGCGCCTGCGCGGCGCGCCCAAGCGTGCTCGTCGCGCGGCCTTCGAGCTGTCGCCCCAGGGCCCTGCCGCCACCGCGTTCCTGTGGAAGGGCCTGATTGCCGCCGGTCCGTTCTGGCGCCCGCGCAATGCGCTGATCGCCGCGGTGCTGGTGTTCGTCGCGAGCACCTGGCTGGCCGGAAGCCCGTTCGGCGCAACGCTGCTGCAGCCGTTCGGTTACCTGTTCCTGGGCATCGCGGCGTGGAGCGCGTTCGTCGGGCCGATGCTGGTGCAGGGCGGCCTGCGGCAGACGCTCGACCATCTCGACGTGCTGCGCGCGATGCCGCTGCGCGGCTGGCAGATCGCGCTGGGGCAGTTGCTGACGCCGATCGCGATGCTGGTGGCCGCGCAGTGGCTGCTGCTGTTCGCCGCGGCCTGCCTGCTGTGGCGCGCGCCGGGCGGCGGCTGGCTGACGCCGGGGCTCGTCGCCTCGGCGGGCGTCGCCGTGGTCCTGCTCGCGCCGCTGGTGTGTGCGCTGATGCTCTGCGTACCGTTCGCCGGCCTGCTGCTGTTCCCGGGCTGGTCCAGCGGCGGGCGTGGCGGCGGCATCGACGTGATGGGCCAGCGCCTGATCTTCGGCGGCGTCTACCTGCTCGCGCTCGCGGTGTCGCTGGTGCCCGCGTCGATTGTCGCCGGCGCGCTGCTGTTCGCCGTGCGCCTCGTCGCCGAGTGGCCGCTCGCGATCGTCGTCGCCGCGGTCGGCGCCACCGCGGTGCTGGCCGCGGAGGTCGCGCTGCTGGTGCGCTGGCTGGGCGCGCGCATCGAGCGCTTCGACGTATCGACCGAACTGCGCTGAGGCGCGGCCTCAGCCGCCGAGGCCGTCGTCCAGCCGTGCGCGCGTGAGCGCCGGCGACGACTGCCGCGGCCAGTCGCGATCGTTCGCCACCTGCGCATCGACGCGGCTCGCCTCCAGCGCATCGAAATCGAGTTCGCCGATCGCCCACGCCGCGTTGCCGCGCGTGCGCGCCACGATGCCGTCGGCCGGCAGGCCGCGGTCCATCGGCGCGTACAGCGTGGCCTCGCCGGTATTGACGTCGAGCGCCGGGCTCCACGGCGCCTCGCCCGCGGTGACCGACTGCGCGACGAACGCGCGGTTCTCCAGCGCGCGCGCCAGGCAGCCGACCTCGACGCGACGCGCGCCGGCCTCGGTATCGGTGCAGCTGGGCACCAGCAGCAGACGCGCGCCAGCCTCGCACTGCGCGCGCACCGGCAGCGGGAACTCGCTGTCGTAGCAGACCGCGATGCCGGCGCGCACGCCGTCGACATCGAGCACGCGCAGCGCGTCGCCGCCGTCGATCAGGCCGGTGTGCTTCTCGAACGCGGTGAGCTGCAGCTTGTCCTGGAAGCCGTGGCGGCCGTCCGGCGCGAACCAGTACGCGCGGTTGCGATAGCGCCCGCCGACGTCGACCAGGAACGTGCCGGCCTGCACGACGAGATCGAACTCGCGCGACAGCCCCGCGAACAGCGCGAGCCAGGCCTCGCGATGGATCTGGATGGCGGCGAGCGAGGCCAGCAGGTCGGCCTGCACGGCATCGTCGAACGTCGACGCGAGTTCCAATGCGAGGTACTCGGGCAGCACCGCGATGCGCGCACCGGCGCGTGCGGCCTCGCCGAGCAGCGCGCGCTGGCGCGCCGCGAAGGCGTAGAAGTCGGCCGGCCGGCCGATCACGTATTTCGCGACGGCGACCTTCATCGCGTGGCCTCCAATGGGCGCAGCCAGAAGGTCAGCGGCTTCTCGCTGTCCTGCGCTTCGCCGATCTCCTTCCACGCCAGCCGCATGGTCATGGCGGGCTGGCGCACGTAACCGCGGCGCTGCCAGAACGCGTCGTTGTCGCGATGGCCGGCGGGGCGGCGCGGATCGGCTGCATCCCGATGCACAGCGGCGAACGCGGTATGCGTGAAGCCGCCGAGCGTGCGGGCATGCGCTTCGCGCGCATCGAAGAACGCATGGCCGAGGCCGCGCCCGCGGTACCCGGGCAGCAGCACCGATTCGCCGCAGTAGAAGACGTGCGCCGCGTCGATGTTCTGCGCTTCGAACGGTGCGCGGAATGCCGGTTCCTCGTCCATCAGCGGCAGCCCGGTGGACGCGCCGACGATGCGGTCGCCGTCGAACGCGAGCACGAAGAGGCTGTCGGGGCTGCGCGTGTAGGTGGCGAGGTAGCGCGCCTCGTAGCCGGCATCGCCGTCGTAGAGGTATGGCCAGTCGCGGAAGACGGCGATGCGCAGGCGCGCGACGTCGGCCAGGCGCTCGCCGATGGCCGCGCCGCGCACCGTCTCGACGCGCAGCCCGCTCACGCGCGCTCGACCTGGGCGATCCAGTCGGCGAGGTCGTAGTAGTTGGTGACGCGCGCGATGCGGCCGCCGCGGATGTCGAAGAAAGCGCCGCCGGGCAGCACGTAGGTCTGCCCGGTCGCGGCGGGCAGGCCGTCGTCGTCGGCCTTGTAGGTGCCGTGCACGACATACTCGGCGGCTGCGCGCGTGCCGCTGGCGTCGACCATCACCACGATGTCGCGCAGCTGCTCGCTGTAGCAGCGGTCCATGCGCGCGAGGAACTCCGCGAACGTCGCGCGGCCGACGTGGCGGCCGCCCTGGTTGCGGTCGTGCGCGACGTCGTCGGCGAGCAGCGCGAGCATGGCGTCGCGGTCGCCGCGGTTGAAGGCGTCGTAATAGGCGTGGATCAGGTCGGTCGGTGACATGGAACGGGGCTGCGGCGGGGACGCGACAGTCTAGCGAGGGCCCCGTGCGCCGGCGTATGCAGGGCCGTCCCGCAGCATTGCATGCACGTCAGAAAAACCAGCGCACGCTGGCCTGCAGCTGGGTTTCGCGCTGCCGTGGCGCCAGGCCCTGCGCGCGTCGTTGCGGGCGCGTGCTGTCGATGTGCAGGGCTTCGGCGGTGACGCGCAGGCGGTCGTTCGGGCGCCAGTTGAGCGCGGCGGTGAACGCGCGTCCGTGCTCGTCGCGCGCGAACGCACCGCCGCCGGGCGTCTGTTTCGACTGGAACAGGTCGACGCGCAGCGCCGGCCGCCATGCGCCGTGCTCCCAGCCGGCGAGCAGGTAGCCGGCGGCGAAGCGCGTGTCGAACTGCAGGCCCGGCATGGGCTCGACCAGCGTGCTGCCGCGCATCAACTGCGCGAGCAGCACGATGTCGCCGACGCGATGCTCGCCCGCTGCGCTCCAGAAGCGCGTGCGCCAGGCGTAGAGCTCGCGGCCTGCGTAGTCGATCTCGCGCGTGGCGTCGGCCCGGTTGTCGTAGGCGGTGAGCACCACGCGCGACTGCGCCGGCGTGCGCCAGTCGACCGTCGCGTACACGCCGGGACGATGGTCCATCTCGATGAACGGGCGGAAGCGCACCGGCGGCGTTCCCTCCACGCTCGCGGCGATGTCGTCGGGCTGGCGCAGGCTGCCGTCGAGCCCGGCGACGATGTCGTGCATCGCCCAGCCGCGGGTGGCCAGCAGCTCGCCGGCCGGGTCGTTCTGGACGAACAGCGCGAGGCCCGCGCCGAAGGTGCCGCGCTCGCCGCGATGCTCGACGCGGCCTTCGAGCCCGAGCGTGCGCAGCTCCTCGCCGACCCAGGTGTTGATCGCCGACGGCGTGAGCGTCCACGGGCTGGTCCAGCCGACCGCGTCGTTCTCCAGCGATACCGGCGGAAAGAACATGCCGGCGCGCAGCGACGTTCGCCACGGCGTGGTCGACACCGGCCGCCACCGCACGGACGCGTCGATCAGGTCGAGCGGCCGACGCGCCTCGGGCACGTACTGCGCCTCGGCGGAGACGAACAGTTCCGGCGTCGCCTGCCACTGCGCGGCGAGCACGCCGCAGGCGGTGAGGCCGTCGTGGCGTGCATCGGTGCGCGCCTTGCCGTGGCCGCCGTCGAGCCAGCGGTCATCGTCGCCATCGAAGGCGATCGCGCGCGTCTCGACGAAGCCGTGCAGCTGCACGGACTGCGCGGCCGCCGGCAGCGTCACCGATGCGAAGGCGAACGCGAGCAGCGGTGCGCGACTCATGCGCCCACCGCGAATTCGAGGTCCGGCTCGAACGCGTCGAGCGCGACGGCCTCCATCGGCCGCGCGACGAGGTAGCCCTGCGCGTGGTCGCAGCCGACGGTGGCGAGGTAGTCCAGCGCCGCGCGCTCCTCCACGCCCTCGGCGGTGACGCGACAGCCCAGTGCATGCGCGAGTTCGACGATCGAGCGCACGATCACGCGGTCCTCGGGCGACTGCGCGAGCGGCGCGACGAAGGCGCGGTCGATCTTCAGCTCGCGCACCGGCAGCCGGCGCAGGTAGGCGAAGGACGACTGGCCGACGCCGAAGTCGTCGATCGACAGCGCGATGCCCTGCGCGGCGAGGCGCTCGAGCACCGGCAGCGCGGCATCGGGATCGCGCATCAGCGCGCTCTCGGTGATCTCCAGCACCAGGCTGGCCGCGGGCAGGCCGTGCGCGGCGAGCAGCGCGGCGACGCGGCGCGGCAGCTCGGCGTCTTCCACGTCGCGCGCGGAGACGTTGATCGACACGCGCATGTCACGCCCGGCCGCATGCCAGCGACTGGCCTGCGCGATGCCGGTCGCGAGCACCCATCGCGTGAGCCGGCGGATGTGGCCGGTCTGCTCGGCCAGCCCGACGAACGCGTCCGGCGGCAGCAGGCCCAGGCGCGGATGGCGCCAGCGCACCAGCGCCTCGACGCTGTCGATGCGCCCCGTCGCCAGGTCGAGCTTGGGCTGGTAGTGCAGCGCGAGGCCTTCGTCCTGCTCCAGCGCGCGCAGCAGGTCGCCCATCAGCGAGAGGCGCTCGGGGCGGTGCGGATCCGTGGCCTCGTCATAGACGGCGATCGCGCCCTCGCTGCCCGCGGCCGCGAGCAGCGCGACGTCGGCGCGGCGCAGCAGGCCCGCGGCGTCGCGGCCGTGCAGCGGCGCCAGCGCGATGCCGACCGCGGGCGCGAGGTCGAGGCTCACGTCCGCCTCGCGATAGGGCTCGGCGAGCGCATCGACCAGCCGCGTCGCCAGCGCGACCGCATCGGCACGCGCGGCCACGGGCAGGAACACCGCGAAACGGCTGTCGGTGGCGCGCGCGACGTCGGCGCCGGCGACGAGCGCGAGGCGCCGGCCGACGTCGTGCATCAGCCGATCGCCGACACCGTGCCCCAGCGTCTTGACGATATCGGGCACGCGCTCGAGCCCGACCATCAGCAGCGCGGCCTCGCCGTTCGGCGCCGCGTCGAGCGCACGCTGGATCGCGCTTTCGGCGGCGCTGCGGTTGGGCAGGCCGGTAACGGGATCATGCGCGGCTTGGTGCAGGATGCGCGCCTCGCGCTCGCGGATCGCCGCGGCCATCGAATCGAAGGCCGCGGCCAGCGCGCCGAGTTCGTCGCCCTGCACGCGCGCGCCGATCGGCGCGTAGTCACCGGCCTCGATGCGACGCGCGGATGCCGCGAGCCGCTCGACCGGACGCGACACGCTGCGTGCGATCAGCCAGGCGCCGGCGACGCCCGCGAGCAGGCCGAGCCCGAGCAGCGCGGCCCAGGTCAGGCCCACCGCGCGGTACGGCGCCAGCGCCGCGTCGACCGAGTAGCCCAGCAGCGCCACCACCGGTGCGCTGTGCCGCGAGCGCGCCAGCGGCACCGCCTGCATCACATATTCGCGGCCGTCGTCGGCCTCGACCACCTCGGCGCGCATCGGCAGCGTCGAACTCGCGGGGCCGAGCTCGCGCACCAGCAGCCCGCTGCCGGCGCCGTGCGCGATGCCGCGCCAGCGGCCGGCGTCGACGGTGGCGAGCTCGACGTCCTTGGGCAGCGCCGACTGCGCCTGCAAGCGCGCGAGCAGGCGGTCGTCGACCGGGATCGCAGCGGCGATGAAACCGACGAGGTCCGGCGCGAACACCGGCACCACCACCATCCAGTGCGCGCGATCGTGCGAGGCCACCACGGCCGACGCCGGGCGCTGCAGCGCGTGCTCGACGAGGTCGGCGTACGGAAACGCCGCGCCCGGGGCGAGCCGCCCGGCGGTATCGGCCTCGACGCGACCGTCGAGCCCCACCAGCAGCATTTGCGTGGCGCCCACGCGGCGGCCGTGGTTGGACAGCGCCGAGAGCACGGTGGCGCGATCCTGCTGCGCGATCGCCGAGCGCAGCGCGAAGTCCAGCGAGAGCACCTGCACGCTCGCGGCGACGCGTTCGGACAGGTCGTCGAGCTGGCGCGCGAACGCGCCGGCGGCCACGCCGAGCTGGCGCTGGCCCTCGCCGATCAGCGCATGCCGGGTGACGCCGTAGACCAGCACGCCGGTCAGCGCCTGCACGGCGACCAGCAGCGCGACGACGAACGTGACCAGGCGGACGCGGAAACTCATCGGCTCAGTAGCCCGTGCGCTCGCGGTCGACCGCGCGGCGCGGGTCCGGCAGCAGCGCCAGTGCGAATGGGAGGCGACGATGGTCGTCGGCGCCGAGCACCACGCCGGGTTGCGCGATCTCCTGCTTCGTCGGCGGCAGGCGCGGATGCCAGACGCGCACCTCGTAGGTGCCCGCCGGCAGGCCGTCGAGCACGACGTGCCCGCGCGCGTCGCTGCGCGCCGACCACGGCGCGTCGGTGACGTAGAGGTAGCTGATCATGCCGTCGTGGATGTTGCAGCCCACGGCGACCACGCCGGCGCGCGGCAGGGTCATCGGCGCGGATTCCTGCCGCGGCGCGACGACGTACTCGAACGACTTCGCGCGCGAGAACGAATAGACGTGGTGGCGGGTGGCGTCGCTGTTGCGGAACACCACCGACTCGCCGGGCCGCAGCACTTCGACGTAGGGCCGGAACGCGAGGTTCTTCTGGTCGACGACGTGCGGCGCGCCTGCCGCCGGCGCCGAACCCGCGCCGTCGGCCCGCACCAGGCTGACCACCGCGTCGGCGACCGGACGGCCCTGGCGATCGGCCAGGTCCACCGCCAGTTGCGCGCCCTGCGCCGCGCCGCAGGCGAGCAGCGTCGCCAGGCCCAGCCCCTTGCCGATCGTCCGCATGCCGTCCCCCCGACGCGCCGTGCCGCCCGAGCCTAGCACCGGGCCGGGCGCGTACCCCGCGCCCTGTCGGACGTTATCGGCGGGCGCCGCGGAAGCTTGATGTCGCGCGCGATCGCCGTCCTACGACGCGTCCGCGCGTGCGGCGTCGTGGCGCTCGTCGCCGTCGATGCGGCCGTCCACCAGCGTGATCGTGCGATCGCAGGTGTCTGCCAGGCGCGGGTCGTGCGTCACCACCAGCACCGCGCAGCCGAACTGCGCGTTGAAGCGGCGCAGCAGCTCGAATACGTCGGCAGCGGTCTTCGTGTCGAGGTTGCCGGTCGGCTCGTCGGCGAGCAGCAGCGCCGGGCGTGTGATCAGCGCGCGCGCGATGGCCACGCGCTGCTGCTGGCCACCGGAGAGCTGGTCGGGCTTGCGGTCGGCGTACTTCTCCAAACCGACGTCGGCGAGCAGCCCGCGCGCGCGGTCGAGCGTCTCGCGATCGGGCTTGCCGCGCGCCACCATCACCGGCATCAGCACGTTCTCGAGCGCGGTGAATGCGCCGATCAGGTGGTGGAACTGGAACACGAAGCCGATGTTCCGCCCGCGCAGCGCGGTGCGCGCCTCGTCGTCCATCTCGCGGGTGGGCTTGCCGAGCAGGTAGAGCTCGCCGTCGGTGGGCGAATCGAGCAGGCCGATCTGGTTCAGCAGCGTGCTCTTGCCCGAACCTGACGGACCCACCAGCGCGGCGAAATCCGCGCTGTCCACGCACAGGTCGACGCCGTGCAGCACCTCGACCTCGTTGGGCTGGCCGATGTTGTAGGACTTGCGCAGGCCTTCCAGCCGCAGCACCTCGCGGCGATCACGCATGGCGGATCGCCTCCACCGGATCGAGCCGGGACGCGCGCGAAGCCGGCACCGCCGCCGCGATCACGCCAGCGATGGTCGCCAGTGCCATCGCGGCCGGCACCAGCGTGGGCGGCAGCGGAATGTAGAAGAGCCCCGGCCCGAAGCGGTTGAACGCCCCGACCAGCGCCAATCCCGCGAGCGCGCCGATGAGCGAGCCGGCCAGGCCCAGCACGGCGCCCTGGATCAGGAACACGCGCAGCATCTGCCGGCGCCGCGTGCCCATCGCCCGCAGGATGCCGATCTCGCGCGTGCGCTGCGCCACGCTGACGGCGAGCACGCTGGCGATGCCGAGCGCGACCGACATCGCGACGAAGAAGCTGATCATGCGCGTGGACATGCTCTGCGAGGTCAGCGCGTTGACCAGCTGCGCATTGGTTTCCTGCCAGCTCTCGGCCTTGAGCCCCGTGAGCCCGCGGATGCGCGCGGCGCTGCGGTCGGCGGCGAACAGGTCCTCCACCGTCACGTCGATCACTGTCACGCCACCGGGCAGCGCGAGCAGCGACTGCGCCTGCTTGAGGTCGAGGTAGACATAGCGCGCGTCGAGCTCGCGCACGCCGAGCTCGAAGATGCCGGCGACGTTGACGATCGCCTCGCGGCCGTCGCCCGCATCGAGGCGCAGCTTGCCGCCGGTGCGCAGGCCGAGGTCCTCGGCGAGCTGGCGGCCCACCACCGCATTGCCCGAGCCGACCTCCAGCCGGCCTTCGACCATGTTCTCGTCCAGCGGGATGACACGCAGGTAGCGCGGCAGGTCGACGCCGACCAGCGCGACCGACTGCACCGCCTCGCCGCGGCGGCCGAACGCGGGGCCGGACACCACCGGCGAGACCGCGGTGATGCCGGGCAGCGTGTCGAGCACGTCGCGCACCTCGGGCCAGTTGTCGATCGGACGCAGTGCCTGCGCGCGGCGGTCCTCCAGCACCAGCTGCAGCGTGCCGGGCGGCGCGGGCGCGATGCGGTTGGCCTCGTTGGGCGCCTCCACGCGCACGTGCGACTGCGTGCCCAGCGTGCGTTGCACGAGGTTGTTCTGCAGCCCCGAGATCAGCGCGGTGACGAACACGATCACCGACACGCCCACCGCGATGCCGAACAGGATCAGCAGCGTCTGCGCGCGGCCCTGGCGCAGGAAGCGCATCGCGATGGTGGCTTCGATCCACATCGCTCAGTCGAGCTTGACCGGCGGCTCGCCGCGTGTGGACTCGGCGGCCGTCGGCGGCGGCTGGCCGTCGATGCGCACGCGCGCGCCGTCCTTCGGCAGCGCGTCGGCCGCGAGCGCGCCGGCGGCGACGACCTGCTCGCCCGCGCGCAGGCCCTCGAGCACCTCGCTCGCGGCCAGCCCGCGCAGGCCCAGCTTCACTGCGACGCGGCGGACGCGGCCGTCGCGCACCACCAGCACGGTGGCACGATCGCTGCCGTCGCGCGCGTCGATCAGCGCATCGTTGGGCACCGCCAGCGCGCGCTCGCGGCGACCGGTGAGGATGGTCGCGGTGACCGTCATGTCCTGGCGCACGAAGGTCGCGCGCGGGTCGATGCGCAGGCGCACGTCGACCGTGCCGCGCGAGGGATCGATGCCCGGCGCGACGTGGTGCACGGTGGCGGCGAACGGGCGGTCGGGAAACGCGTCGGCGATGCAGGTCGCGCTCTGGCCGACCTCGATGCGCGAGAGGTTCTTCTCGTCCAGCGGCAACAGGATCTCGCCGGGCGCGTCGCGCGCGATCTCCATCAGCACGTCGCCGGCGCGCACGGTGTCGCCGGGCTCGACGTCGCGCGTGAGCACGGTCCCGGCCACGGTTGCGCGGATCACCGCACGCGCGAGTTCGGCGTCCGCGGCGGCGAGCTGCTGGCGCGCCTGCGCCTCGCGCGCGCCGCCCGCGAGCGCTTCCAGCGCGACGCGTGCCTGCTCGGCCGCGGCGCGCGCGGCGACCACCGCCTGCTGCGCCTGCTCGACGTCCTCGCGCGCGACCAGTTGCCGCGCGCCGAGTTCGCGACGACGCGCGGCCTCGCGCTCGGCCTGCGCGAGTTCCGCGCGGGCCTGGCGCAGCCGCGCCTCGGCATCGGGGCGGTCGGCCTCGCGCAGCGCCGCGAGTGCCGCGCGCGCCTCGTCGCGCCGCGCTTCGAGGTCGCGTGCACGCAGCATCACCAGGATGTCGCCCGGCGCGACGCGGTCGCCGTCCCGCACGCGGCGTTCCAGCACCAGCCCGGCGATCTCCGCGCCCACCTGCACGCGCGACTCCGCCGCGATGCGCCCGGTCGCCACCACGTTCTGCACCAGCGGGCCCGCCTGTACCTCGTAGCCGGGCAGCGCAGCGCCGCGCAGGCGCATCAGGCCGAACAGCACCACGAGTACGAGAACGACGGCGATGGCCGCGATCAGCCATGTGCGGCGCCTGGGGCGCTTGGACGGTTCGAGCATGCAGGCGGATCCGCGGGAAACCGGCGCATCTTCGCCGAACGCGCATCATCGCCGTGCGTACGGCCGCTGGCACCCTGGCGACGATGCGTTCCGCCGACGGCATCGACGACGATGGACACGCCACGGGTAACGCCGTGCGCCGCGATCCTCGCCTGCGTTCAAGTGCCCGGAACGCGATCGGCGATCGGGCTTGCGCCCGACCGCCGATGCTTCGAACCGCCGATATATCCGCGCAACCGGGCCGCTGCGACGCGGCCAGCCGTCGTCACGGTACCGGCATCGCCAGCGCGTCTTCGCGGTAGATCGCCACGTGCGGCACGCCGTCGGCGCCGATCCAGCCGCGATACATGCCTTCGGTGTTGAACGGGAAGGCGACGCTGCCATCGGCGCCGAGCGCGATCGCACCGCCGTCGCCGCCGGCCTTCGGGATGTCGCGGTTGATCACGGCGTCGGCCGCGCGCCGCAGCGGCGTGCCGGCCAGGCGCACGCGCGCGCAGATCTCGTGCGCCGACGCGCCGCGGATGTAGAACTCGCCCCAGCCCGTGCCCGATACGGCGCAGCGCGCATCGGCCCAGGTGCCGGCGCCGATGATCGGCGAGTCGCCCACGCGGCCGTAGCGCTTGTTGGTCATGCCGCCGGTGCTGGTGCCCGCGGCGAGGTGGCCGGCGGCGTCCAGCGCGAGCGCGCCGACGGTGCCGAAGTAGGCCTTGCCCGGCAGCACCAGTGGCACGTTCGCCGCCTGCGCGCTGGCTTCCTCCTTCAGCGCCTGCTGCAGTTGCTGCCAGCGCTTCTCGGTGCGGAACCACGACGGGTCGACCAGCCCGATGCCCTGCGACTTCGCGAACGCCTCGGCGCCGTCGCCGACCATCATCACGTGGTTCGAGCGCTCCATCACCGTGCGCGCGAGCTGCAACGGATTGCGGACGCGATGCACGCCCGCGACCGCGCCGGCCTTGCCGGTCGCGCCGTCCATCACCGAGGCGTCGAGCTCGTTGCGGCCGTCGTGGGTGAACACGGCGCCGCGGCCGGCGTTGAACTGCGGCGCGTCCTCCAGCACGGTCACCGCGGCGGTCACCGCGTCCATCGCCGGCGCGCCCGCCTTCAGGCGCGCATGGCCGGCGCGCAGCGCGGCTTCGAGCGCGGCGCGCGCGGCGGCCTCGTCGGCCGGCGTCATGCCGGCGCGTTCCACGCCGGCGCCGCCGTGCAGCACCAGCATCGGTGCGTCCAGCGCGACCAGCACGCCGTCGCGCACCGCATAGCCGCGCTGGAACGGCGGACGCTCGACGCGGCCCTCGGGCAGATGCAGCCGCGAGTTCGCATCGATGCCGATCGTCTCCACGCGCGACAGCTTCATCGGCTCGTCCTCGGCCTGCCGCTCGGCGAAGCCGCCGCGCACCAGCGTGGCGCCGGCGCCCGGCGCGGTCGCGTAGACGCGCGCGCTGCCGTCGGCCTCCACCGCGACCGCCGCGTCTTCGTCGACGCCGAGCCCGATCAGCGGACGGCCGGCCAGCGATTCGGCCTTGGCGACGAAGGCGACGAGGCGGCCGAGGCGGCCGCGCTCGCGGAAGTGCGTGTCGGTGACCACGCCCTTGAGCGCGTCGATGTGCAGGAAGCCGGTCTCGATGGTGTTGGCCGGGCCGAGCGGATCGGACAGCGCCTCGGGGCTGGTGAGGCTGCCGCCGTCCATCGCGCCGTAGAGGTATTCGCCGAGCATCGCGAGCCCGGCGCTGGTGCCGCCCAGCGGCTTGCCGGCGCGCACATGCGCGTCGAGCGCGGCGGCCACGGGCGTGCCGCGCCAGAAGCGCACGTAGCGCGACTGGTCGCCACCGGCGAGGAAGATGCCGTCGGCGCGCCTGAGCGCGCGCAGGATTTTCGGATCGCTGGCCGCGTCGCGGTCGTCGAACACGAACGTCTCCACCGAGGCCACGCCGCCGACCTCGCGGTAGAACTCCTCGCCGATCTCGCCCGCCTGCGAGGCGCGCAGCACCACCACGTGGCCGTGGCCGGCCTTGGCGAGGAACCAGCGCAGCGCGTCGAAGTTGCGGTCGCCGCCGCCCATCAGCAGCAGGCCCGGGGCAGGCCGCTCCGGCGTGGGCAGCGAGAGGTCGCCGATGACGTGGCGCTGGTAGCCGGCGGCGAACGCGGCGCCGGCCTGCGCCAGCCCGAGCACCGCGGTGAAAAGGATCGGCCAGGCGGCTCGGCGATGCATCGGGGCGGTGCTCCAGGCGTGATTCGTTCTGCACAGGACGAACGGCCGGGCGATTTCCCCCGTCCGGCCGCTTCGGGCCGCCCTCGGCTATGGTGTCCCGATGCCGGTCGAACTCGACAACTGGTTCATCCGCGAGATCCTCGTGCACGAGGCCGCGCTCGCGCGCTACCTGGCGCGTTGCTGGCGCCATCGCGACGAGCTGATCGACCTGCGGCAGGAGGTCTACGCGCGCGTCTACGAGGCCGCGGGGCGCTCGCTGCCCACGCAGCCCAAGGCCTTCCTGTTCGCCACCGCGCGCCACCTGATCACCGATCGCCTGCGCCGCGGCCGCGTCGTCTCGATCGAGCCGATGGGTGATTTCGAGCCTTCGCACGTCCTGATCGATGAGGTCTCGCCGGAGCGCTGGAGCGGCGGCCGGCAGATGCTCGCGCGCATCGCCGACGCCTTCGACCGCCTGCCGGACCGGTGCCGGGAGGTGGTCTGGCTGCGGCGTGTCGAGGAGTTGTCGCAGAAGGAGGTGGCCGTGCGACTGGGCATCAGCGAGAAGACGGTGGAGAAGCACATCGCCAAGGGCATGCGCCTGCTCGCCGGTCATATGCACGGCGGCGACGCCGTGGACGCGGCGCCCGCCGTGGAAACGGAGGCGCCGCATGGGCGACAGCAGGCCGACTGAGCCGCCGCCGGGGCGCGCGATCGCGATCGAGCGCAAGGCCGCCGACTGGCTGGCGCGCCGCGAGGGCGGCGGTGCATGGGCCGAGGCCGATGCGCAGGCGCTGGAGGCCTGGCTGGCGGAGGACGTCGCCCATCGCGTGGCGTTCCTGCGCCTCGACGCCGCCTGGCGCGAGAGCGGCCGCCTGCAGGCGCTGGGCGCGAGCTGGCGGCGGCCGGGCCCGCCGCCGCGCGGCTATGCCTCGTCGCCGGCGCCGCATGCCGCACCGGTCGATATCCCGCCGCCGCGCGCGCGCAATGCGTCGCCACGACGTCCCCGGCTGCGCCGCTGGCTGGCCGCCGCGGCGCTGGCCGGCGCGACCGTCGCCGGCTGGAGTTGGTGGAACCTCCACGTCATCGACGCCGCGAGCTACGACAGCGCGCCGGGCCTGGTGCGTCGGCTGCCGTTGTCCGACGGCTCGCGCGCCACGCTCGCCAGCGACAGCCGCATCGAGGTCCGGCTGTCGCGCCGCGAGCGCCGCATCGCGCTGCAGGCGGGCGAGGCGATCTTCGACGTCGCCAAGGACGCCGCGCGCCCGTTCGTGGTCGACGCCGGCGCCGGCCGCGTGGTCGCGGTGGGCACGCGCTTCTCGGTGCGCCGTGATCCCGACGGCCTGCAGGTCGTCGTCACCGAAGGGCGCGTGCGGCTCGAGCCCGCGCGCGGCCGCGACGGCGTGCGCCCGGTGACGCTGCTGCCCGCGGGCAGCATCGCGCTGGTGGGCGAGGACGGCGTGCTGGTGCGCACCGTGCCGATCGCCGAGGCCGAGGAGATGCTCGGCTGGCACAGCGGCCAGCTGGTGTTCCGAGACGCCACGCTCGACGAGGCCGCAGCGCGCTTCGCCGACTGCAGCGCGCGCCGGCTGGTGATCGGCGACGACACCGTGGCCGCGCTGCGCATCGGCGGCAGCTTCCGCTGCGACAACGTCGAAGGCTTCGCGCGCCTGCTGGAGCAGGCCTTCGCGGTGCGCGCCGAGCATCGCGCCGACGGCATCGTGCTGCACGCGCGTTGAACCGCCGGGGGATTTGCCCGGCTCGTTCGTCCTGATCGCTGGAAGCGCCGTCGCCGCGGCGCACTGGGGAATCCACGTGAAGCCGTTCCGACCGTTGCGCGTCCTGCTCCTGTCCCTGGCCTGTTCCGCCGCGCTGGCCGCGCAGGCGGCCGATGGCATCCGCCTCGACGTGCCGGCCGGCGACCTCGCCAGCGCGCTCGACGCCTACGCGCGCCAGTCCGGCACGCAGCTCGTCTACCGCGCCGACCAGCTCAAGGGCGGCCGCAGCCCCGGCCTGCAGGGCAGCTACACGGCGCAGCAGGGGCTCGCCCGCCTGCTGCAGGGCAGCGGCTTCACCGCGCAGCGCGACGCCTCGGGCGCGGTGCTGGTGGTGCCGGCCGCCGCTGCGCGGCCCGCGCCCGCCACCGCGCCGGTCCCGCGCGCGCCGCGCCCGGCGCAGGCGCCGCCGGCCGCCGCC
>NZ_BMXY01000004.1 GCF_014651995.1 Cognatilysobacter xinjiangensis
GAGACGCGCGCGCAGGCGGGACGCTGAGAAAAAGCCCGGCCGCGACGCATCGCGGCCGGGCTTGCGTTCGAAGGTTTCGATGCGACGGGCGCGGCGAATGTCGCGCCGTTCGCATGTCGATCAGCCCAGCGCGGCCACGCAGTCGACGTCGCGATCGCAGTGCACGAAGTTCACCACGACGCCGTGTGCCTGCAGCACGGCGGCGAGCTGGCGCTGGCGCGCTTCGAAATGCTGGTGCTGGCGGTAGGCCTGCTCGCGGCACTCTTCCGTGGTGCAGTCGAGCCCCACCGCGTAACGCTTCTGCCACGCCGGCGGCGAGAACAGCGCGATGCGCGCTTCGCCGTCCACATAACGGATGAGCGGCTCGGGCGGCGCATCGAGCCAGGCATCCGATTCCGGCGCGAGCAGCGCCGTCTCGATCACCGGCCACAGCGCGCCGAGACCCGCGTGCTCGTACTGCAGCGAGGTCATCGCGGCGAGGTCGTGCACGGTGAGGTAGCGCGCGTGCTCGACCTGCAGGCCGAACATCGACTGCGCCGCGAGCGCGGTGGCCGCGCCGGCCATGCCGCGCTCGAGCAGTTCCTGCTCGAAGAGATCACCGACCGGGCCGACACGCGCCGGGTCGCCGCCCAGCACGATGGGCACCAGCCGCAGCGGGCCCCCCGTCAGGTCGGGCGAGGGCGTGAGGTCGCCCGGCAGGCGATCGTCGTGCGCGCCGAACGCGACGATGCGGCCGCGGCTGCGGCCGGGCGCGCGCGCGGCCAGCGCATCGAGTTCCCCGTGCAGCGGCCAGCCCGGGCGCAGCAGCTCCACGGGGTCGTAGTGCGCGCCCACGGTGACCAGCTCCAGCTCCGCCGCGTCCGGCGCGAACGCGGCGAGGTCGGCGGCGATCAACGAGGCCAGTTCGCCGGCTTCCGCCTGCGCGAGGCGGTCGCGGCGCGGTGCGGACGTGCCGGAGAGTTCCAGCGCGAGGGCGCCCAGCACGTGCACGGCGGTGGCGTCGTTGTCGGTCGGCGATTCGGTCATCAGTACGCTGGCGTTTGGTGGCGCTACACTCGCCGCATCATACCGACGGCCTTCGACGGGCCGTGTCGTCGTCCATGAGGTCCGCCATGCAGCTGCATCGTCCCGTCGCCGTGCTCGGCGGCGTCCGCATCCCGTTCTGCCGCCAAAACACCGCCTATGCCGACGTCGGCAACCTGGGCCTGTCGGTCCGCGCGCTGGGCGCGCTGGTCGAGAAGTACGGCCTGCAGGGCCAGCGCCTGGGCGAGGTGGCGATGGGCGCGGTGATCAAGCACTCGTCCGACTGGAACCTCGGCCGCGAGGCCACGCTGTCCTCCGGCCTGTCGCCGCTGACGCCGGGCATCACGATGCAGCGCGCCTGCGGCACCTCGCTCGACACCATCGTGCACATCGCCAACAAAATCGCGCTCGGGCAGATCGACTCGGGCGTGGGCGGCGGCTCGGACACCACCTCCGACGTGCCGATCGTCTACGGCGCGAAGCTGCGCGGCCGCCTGCTGAAGATGGCCGCGGCGAAGACGCCGGGCGAGAAGCTGCGTGCGTTCGCCGGTTTCTCGCCGCGCGAGCTCAAGCCCGATTTCCCCGGCGTGGCCGAGCCGCGCACCGGCAAGTCGATGGGCCAGCACTGCGAGGACATGGCGAAGGAATGGGGCATTCCGCGCGAGGCGCAGGACCAGCTCGCCTACGAGTCGCACCAGAAGCTCGCCGCCGCCTACGAGCGCGGCTTCTTCGACGACCTCGTCGTGCCGTTCCGTGGCGTTTCGCGCGACAACATCATGCGCCCGGACACCACGATGGCGAAGCTGGCCTCGCTCAAGCCGGCATTCGACCGCACGAGCGGGCGTGGCACGCTCACCGCCGGCAATTCCACGCCGCTCACCGACGGTGCGTCGGCCTGCCTGCTGTCCTCGGCGGACTGGGCGGCGTCACGCGGCATCGAGCCGCTGGCCTGGCTGCGCGACGCGCACGTGGCGGCCGTGGATTTCGTCGCCGGCGAAGGCCTGCTGATGGCACCGACGATCGCGGTGGCCGAGATGCTCGCGCGCAACAACCTTTCGCTGCAGGACTTCGACTTCTACGAGCTGCACGAAGCCTTCGCCGCCCAGGTGCTGTGCACGCTTCGCGCCTGGGAGAGCGAGGCGTACTGCCGCACGCGCCTGGGGCTGCAAGGCGCAATGGGCGCGATCGATCCGGCGAAGATCAATCCCAACGGCTCGTCGCTGGCCACCGGCCATCCGTTCGCCGCCACCGGCGCGCGCATCGTCGCCACCGCGGCGAAGGAACTCGCCCAGCGCGGCGGCGGCCGCTGCCTGATCTCGATCTGCACGGCGGGCGGCATGGGCGTGGTGGCGATCCTGGAGCGCTGATCGCGGCCGGTGCGGAGCCGGCGGTAACCCCGTTACCGTCGCCGGGTCGTTGAACCTCGACGACACGTCCACCCGGAGCCGCACATGAGCCGTCGTCCTACCGTTCCTCTCGCGGCCGCGCTCGCGGTCGCATTGCTCGCCGGGGCATGCTCGAAGGAGCAGGCCGCCGATGGCGGGACCGCCTCGCAGGCGGAGGTCGAAAGCCGTGCGGCAGTCGCCGCCGCCGATGCCGCCCCGGCTGCGCCACGCGCCGCCGCCGAGCCTGCCGTCAGCGGCCCTGGCGTCGGCGCCGACGCGATGGGTTCCGCCGCGATGACGCAGCCGTCCGGCACGCGCCGCTTCGTGCGCACCGCGCAGGTCGACTGCCAGGTGGCGGACGTGCAGCGCAGCACCGTGCGCATCGAGGATCTCGCCGCGCGCTTCGGCGGTTTCGTGACGCGCAGCGAGGTCACGGCCGACGTGCGGCGTACCGAACGCCGCCCGATCGGCAATGCGCGCCTCGTCGAACTCAGCACCTACGTCACCCGCGGCGAGCTGCAGGTGCGCGTGCCCAGCGACCGCGCGCAGGCCTTCCTGCGTGCGATCGCGTCGGAGATGGAGTTCCTCGACCGCCGCCGTTACGAAGCGGTGGACGCGCAGTTCGAACTGCTGCGACGCGAACTCGCGCGCCTGCGCCATGATCGCGCGCAGTCCGCGCTGGGCGACGTCGCGCAGGACGGCAGGCCCGCTGTCCGCGCCGACGTCATCGATCGTCGTGCGGCGCAGCAGGCCGCCCGCGATGAAGCGGTCGTCGAACAGCGCGGCTTCGAGGACCGCGTCGAATTCGCGACGCTCGACATCACCATGCGCCAGCCCGAGCGCGTGCGTCGCGCCGAGCGCCCGGACGTGGACGCGGTGCTGCGCCACGAAGGCCCGGGTTTCGTTTCGCGGGTCGGCGGCGCGCTCGCGGACGGGTGGCGCGGTGTGCTGGAACTCGTGCTGATCGCGATCACGATCTGGCCGCTGTGGCTTGCGGCGGCGATCGTCGTGATCGTCGTGCGTCGCCTGCGTCGGCGCTGAAACGAGGCCTGCGCCGCCCGGAGGCGACGCAGGCACCCTCCCTCACACTCATTGCAGGCGCGTCGGCCCCCGGCCGTCGCGCAGCTCGTAATCGCGCGGCAGGCGCGTCGCGTCGACGGGCAGGTCGAGCGGCTCCTCGCCGCGCGCGCTGCGCAGGGCATTGGCATAGGCGACGCGCGCGGCGGCGTCCTCGCCATTGGCGGCGTGGCCGTGGCCGAGCAGCTCCCATGCCTCGGGGCCCGCGCCGCGCGCGATCGCGCGGCGCAGCGTGGCGTCGGCGCCGGTCCAGTCGCCATGCGCGTGCTGCAGCCGCGCGTGGCTCAGCAGCAGGCCCGGGCTGTCGGGATGCTGCGCGAGCCAGCGCTCGCTGCGCGCAAGGCGCTCGTCGAGCCGGCCCACCGGCAGCCGGCCGTACTGCGCGGCCAGCGACTCGTCCCAGTTCGCTTCCAGCGCCTGCTCGATCGCCTGTGCCGCAGCATCGTCCCAGTGCAGCACGGCGGCGCGCTCCGCATAGGCGGCGGCGACGGCGGGATCGCGGCGCAGCGTCGCCGGCATTGCGTCCCACTGCGCGGCCAGCGCGTTGCCGTCGCGCGCATGGGCGAGCGCGCCACGCGCCCAGCGGGCTTCCAGGCGCGGCAGGTCGGCGGCGGGCACGGCATCGTGCTTGCGCAGCGCGCCGAGCATTCCGTAGGCCTCGTCGTAATGGCCGATCTCGGCCAACGCCTGTGCGCGCAGCGCGAGTCCGCGCGGCGGCAGCGGCTGTGCGGCTTGCATCTCGAGTGCGACCAGCGCGTCGGTCGGGCGGCCCTGCGCGAGCGCGAGCTCGGCCTGGCCGATCGCGCGCAATGCCGGATGCGTGGCCGACAGCGCATCCAGATGCTGCACGGCCACCGAGGTCTCGCCGCGCGCCGCGGCGGCGCGTGCCGCGTGCAGGCGGGCGATGGCGACCGAATCCGGATCGCGGGTGGCGGCGAGCGTGCGCTCGGCGCGCTCCCAGCGGCCCAGGTGCAGGTCCTCCAGCGCAGAGTTCAGTCGCGAGCGCTCGTTGCGCTCGCGGCGACGGCGCAGCGCCGAGCCGGGCGCTGCGAACAGCTTCAGCAGCAGCCACAGGCCGGCGAATACGGCCAGGCCGATGGCGAGTGCGCGCGGTACGGTGGTGGTGTAGTCGAGGCCGCCGTAGCGCAGCAGCACCAGCCCGGGTTCGGGCAGGAGCACCTGGGCGGCGAGGGCGACGGCGAGCACGACGACCGTCCAGATCAGCAGGCTGCGTACGAAGGCCATGATGGATTTCCCGAGACGGCGGACCCCGCGAGTCTCGGCAGCGGCCGCGGGACGCGCCGTGAAAAGCCGCTTCAGCCCGGCGCGCGGTTCAGCGCGGCGACAAGTTGCGACGGTCGCGGCCCGTCGGCGCGCAGCACGTCGGCGAAACCCAGGCGCCTGGCGTGCTCGACCAGGCGATCGCTCGCCGCCAGCACGCGCGCCTGCCGCAGCCGCGCGAGGTCGGCGGGCTCGAGTTGCGCGACGGCGAGGTCCAGCGCCTCGCCGCTGGTGAGCGCGAGCGCCAGCCGCCCCTGCGCGCCGCGCAGCGCGCGCAGCCCGGTGCGTGGCAGGCCGCAGGGCTCGCGGCTGTAGATGTCGGCGCGCAGCACCTGCGCACCGCGCGCGCGCAGCGCCGGCGCGATGCGGTCCCGTCCGCCCGGCGCGCTCACCAGCCCGATGCGCTGGTCGGTCACGTCCGAAAGCCGCGGCAGGTTCAGCACGCCCTCGCTGTCCATGCGCGCGGGCGCCTCCACGTGATCGACGCCGGCGCGGCGCAGCGCGCGCCGCGTGCCGTCGCCGATCGCGATCGCGGGCAGGTCGTCGGGCAGGGGTTCGAGCGCGCGCGCCGCGGCCACCGCGTTGGGGCTGGTGAACAGCACGACGTCGCAGCCCAGCGCCTCGCGCAGCGCGTCGCGCGAGGCCGTGTCCTCATGTACGCGGATGCGCAGCGGCGACAGCGCGATCACCGCATGCCCCGCACGCCGCGCGACGTCGCGCAGGCGCTGGTGCTGACCGCGCGGGCGCAGCGAGATCACGTACCATCGCGGGCCCGTCGACAGGGAGTCGTGCATGCCGCGCAGCTTCGCATACCGCACGGTGTCGCCATGAGCGGCGACGCGCTCGCGCACCTCGATGCGCACTACCAGGGCATGCCGCCGGTGCGTGCGCTGGGCCTGTCGATCGCGGGCTTCGACGGCGAGCGCCTGCGCCTGCGCGCGCCGCTCGCACTCAACGTCAACGACAAGGGCTGCGCGTTCGGCGGCTCGCTGGCCTCGCTGATGACGCTGGCCTGCTGGGGCCGCGTGTGGCTCGCGGTCGAGGCGGCCGGGCTGGACTGCGACATCTACGTCGCCGACAGCCGCATCCGCTACCTCGCGCCGCTCTACGACGACCTCGAGGCCGAGGCGGTCGCCGCGCCCGAGGCATCCTGGGACGATTTCCTCGACGCGATCCGCCAGAAGGGCCGCGGCCGCATCGAGCTCGTCGCGCGCGTGGACCTGCCCGACGGCCGCGCGGCCACCACCTTCGAGGCGCGCTTCGCGGCGATCGCCCGCCCGCCGGCCGGCTGAACCGTTCGCCGGGCTGCGACGCCGTCCGCTGGGCGCGGCGCGCGCGCCGGCCTACGATCGGCGCACCAAGGGGAGACCGCCATGCACCGCCTGCTTCGCCGCCTGCCGTTCGCGCTGCTGCTGTTCGTCGGCCTGGCCGTCGCCGGCCCCGCCCAGCGGGCGCTGCCCGCCGCCCAGGACGGCTGGGCCGCCGCCATCCGCTGGGGCAACTTCGAAGGCGCGGTCAACCTGCTCGACCCCGAGCGACGCGCCGAGCAGGCGCCGGGCTCGATCGAGGCCGAGCGCTACCGCCAGGTGCAGATCTCGTCCTACCGCGACCTCGGCGCCACCGTCGACTACAAGGCCGGCACCGCGGTGCGCGACGTCGAGATCGGCGTGATCAACCGCAACACGCTGGCCGAACGCACCGTGCGCTACCGCGAGGTCTGGCGCTGGGACCCGAAGGCCAAGGCCTGGTGGATCACCAGCGGGCTGCCGGATCTATGGGGCGGGCGCTGAGCCGCGGCCGCGCCATGCGACAATCCGCGCCCCGTAACGTGGGCGATCGTCCGTGACCTTCCAGGAACTCCTCGATTTCGCAGGCCGACACCAGATGCTCGCCATCGGTTTCGTCGGCCTGAGCCTCGCGCTCGTCTATACCGAGATCGCGCGCCTGTTCCGCCCCTACAAGGCGCTGACCCCGCCGCAGCTCACCGCGCTGGTCAACCGCGAGGATGCGCTGGTCGTCGACCTTTCGGCCACGGGCGACTTCGAGAAGGGCCACATCGCCGGCAGCCGCAACGTGCAGGCCAGCGCCTTCGGCCCCGAGCACAAGCTGCTCGCGGGCGCCAAGGAGCGCCCGGTGGTGCTGGTCTGCCGCAGCGGACAGGCCTCGGCCGCGCCGGCCGGCAAGCTGCGCAAGGCCGGCTTCCAGAACGTGTACTGGCTGGACGGCGGCGTCGCCGCCTGGCAGCAGGCGGGCCTGCCGCTGGTGAAGGGCCGCGCCTGAGCGCCCGGCGTCCGGCAAAACCGGGCGTGCCATAATCCCGCCCCTTTCGCATCGACATCCGCGCCGGAGCGCAGCCATGACCGAAGAGATCCAGAACGACGCCGTCCTCGGCGCCACCGACGACAATGCCGCCACCGGCCCGTCCTTCACCGTCGAGAAGATCTACGTCAAGGACGTCTCGTTCGAGGTTCCGGGCGCCCCGGCGGTGTTCAACGAGCAGGCCCAGCCGCAGCTCTCGATGAACCTCAACCAGCAGGTCACGCGCCTGAACGACGCGGCCTTCGAGGTCGTGCTCGGCATCACCCTGACCTGCACCGCCGACGACAAGCCGATGTACCTGGCCGAGGTGAAGCAGGCCGGCGTGTTCGGCCTGGCCGGCTTCGACGCGCAGACGCTCGACGCCGTGCTCGGCACGCACTGCCCGAACGTGCTGTACCCGTACGCGCGCCAGCTGATCTCCGACCTGATCCAGGCCGGCGGCTTCCCGCCGTTCCTGCTGCAGCCGCTGAACTTCGAGGCGCTGTACGCCGAAGGCCTGCGCCAGCGCGCCACGCAGGGCCTGGAGTCCTCCGAGGCCGTCGGCAACGCCTGATCCGGGATGACCGGAAACGACGTGGACATGGCTGATACCGCGCGCGCCGTCCGGCGCGTCGCGGTACTCGGCTCGGGCTCCTGGGGCACCGCGCTGGCCGCGCTGATCGCGCGCAACGGCGAGGACACCGTGCTCTGGGGCCGCGACGCCGCGGTGGTGCAGGCGATCGACACCGCGCACGAGAACCCGCGCTACCTGCCCGGGATCCCGCTGCCGGACACGCTCGCCGCCACCACCGACCTCGCCGCCGCGCTCGCCGACGCCGACCTGGTGCTGGTGGTCGTGCCCTCACATGCCTTCGCCGAGACGCTGCGCGCGCTCGCGCCGCATCGCCCGGCCGACGCCGGCGTGGCCTGGGCGACCAAGGGCTTCGAGCCCGGTAGCGGCCGCTTCCTGCACGAGGTGGCTGCCGAGGTGCTGGGCGAGGGCGTGCCGCTCGCGGTCGTCACCGGCCCGTCCTTCGCCAAGGAAGTCGCGCAGGGCCTGCCGACCGCGCTCACCGTGCATTCGGACGACGCCGGCTTCGCCAAGACGGTCGCCGAGGCGCTGCACGGCCCGGCGTTCCGTGCCTACACCGGCGACGACATGCTCGGCGCCGAGCTGGGCGGCGCGATGAAGAACGTGCTCGCGGTGGCCACCGGCGTCGCCGACGGCATGCAGCTCGGCCTCAACGCACGCGCGGGCCTGATCACCCGCGGGCTCAACGAGATGCTGCGCCTGAACCAGGCGCTGGGCGGCAAGGCCGAGACGCTGATGGGCCTCGCCGGCCTCGGCGACCTGGTGCTGACCTGCACCGGCGACCTCTCGCGCAACCGCCGCCTGGGCCTCGCGCTCGGCCGCGGGCAGTCGATCGCCGACGCGGTGCGCGAGATCGGGCAGGTGGTCGAGTCGGTGCAGACCGCCGACGAGGTGATGCGCCAGGCCGAGCGGGCCGGCGTCGAGCTGCCCATCTCCGAGGCCGTGCGCGCGGTACTGCACGGGCGGATGACCCCGGCCGACGGCCTGCGCCGGCTGCTCGCGCGCGAGCAGAAGCCCGAGTACCCGGACGAGCTGTTCGGCTGACGCCGCGCAGCTTCGCCAACAAAAAAGCCCGGCCGGAGCCGGGCTTTTTCTTTATGCGCTGACCGAGATCAGAAGCTGGCGCGGACGCCGACCATGTAGCGGGTGTCTTCGTTGCTCGACACCAGCTCGCCGTGCTCGATTTCGGCGGTGATACCCCAGGTCGGGTTGAACTTGTACTGCGCGCCGATCACGCCGGTGAACGTCTCGTCGAAGTCGCCGCCGCCGTAGTAGTTGACCTTCAGCAGGCCTTCCAGCGCGTCGTTGAACTGACCGCGGACGCCGAGCGCGGCGCGGCCGCCCTTGATGTCGTCGCCGATCTTGCCGTAGCCGCTGACGTCGAGGTCCGCATCGAGGCGCGCGTACGCCAGCTCGGCGATGAAGTCGACGCGGTCGGACATCGACTGGTGGTAGCCCAGGCCGAGTTCGTACTGGGTCAGGTCGAGGTCGGCGGTGACGCCCGGGGCGAGGCCGAAGTCCTCGGAGGCGCGCGAGACGCCGCCGAACACGTTCACGCCCGAGCCGAGGTCGTACGAGCCACGGATGAAGCCGCCGTCGGCTTCCGGGTTGTCGAGGAGGTCGTCTTCGACGTGCAGCTTGTTCCAGCCGCCCTCGACGTAGGTGTAGGACAGCGGTGCAGCGGAGGCGGCGAACGGAGCGAGCGCCAGCGCCAGCGCGAGAATCTTGGTCTTCATGTAAGTCCCTGTTCTTGTTGAAATTCGCTGCGGCTCAGTTCCGCCGCAGAACGTAATTTTAACAGGGCCGTCACATTGCACATAAGAAAAAGCCCGGCCGGAGCCGGGCTTTCGTTCAGGATCGGGAGAGAGTCGATCCGTCAGAACGAGATGCGGGGACCCACGAACACCTGGGTGTCGCCGTCGGCGAACTTCACTTCGCCATTGACGCCCCAGGTCGGGTTGAACTTCACCTGCGCGCCGACGCGGCCGTAGAAGTCGCCGTCGAAGTCCTCGGTCTTCTCGTAGCCGGCGAGCGCATAGCCCTCGAGGTTCGGAGTGAACGCACCGCGCACGCCCGCCTCGACGCTGAAGCCGTCGGCGGAGTTGTCGCCCGGCAGGCCGCCGAGGTCGTAGTTCTCGTAGGCGACGCGGGTCACGAGGTCGAGGCGCGTGTTGATCTCGCGGTTGTAGCCCACGCCCAGGCGCCAGTTCTCGAGGTCGACATCGACGCCGTCGATCGACTGCTTCGAGTAGCCGCCGAACACGTGGAAGTTCGGGGCGATCGCGCCCGAGCCGTTGAGGGCCCAGCCATCGGCATCGTTGTTGGTGCCGGTGTTCTCGAGGTCGGTGCGGACGTAGCCGCCTTCGACGTAGTTGTACGACACGCCCTCGGCCGCGGAGGCGGCGAACGGCAGGGCGGCGAGGAGCGTGAGGGCAAGCAGGGTGCGCTTCATGGGGTGCCTCTTGTTATTGGTGGCCGGCCGCTGACCGGCCGGTGCAGCGAAGTATCCGCAGCGCTTCACAACGCTTCCTTAATCCTGAACTCACCGGTTTAGGAACTTCTCAGGCGGCTTCAGGTCGACGGCCGCCTCGGCGCCCTCGCGCCTGCGCGATCGCGTTCCGGCACGGCGGGAAACCCACGATGGCGGCAGGGCCCGGCGCTACGGCACCGGCTTGGCGACCATCAGCCAGAAGATCGCGAGGAAGGCGAACAGCGCGGGCACGCCCAGCAGCACCCAGGCCCGGAACGCGCGCCAGTAGGCCGGCGGCAGCGGCGTGCCGGCCTCGAGCGCGGCGCGGGCGAGGTCGCGCAGGCGCATCTGCAGCCAGACCACCGGCAGCCAGCAGGCGATCGCCGCCGCATACAGCGCCAGCGACCACTTGAGCCAGCCCACGTGCAGCGGCATGCCGAGGCGATGCGCCAGCCAGATGCCGGTCAGCGGTTGCAGCACGGCGGTGGTCGCGGTGAACAGCCAGTCGGCGATCACCACCCAGCGCGTCACGCTGGCGACGACGCGCACGTCGCGGCCGAGCGTGGTGACCAGCAGGTAGAACGCGGTGCCCACGCCGGTGCCGAACAGGAACGTCGCCGACAGGATGTGCAGCGTCTTGACGAGCAGGTAATCGTTCACGGGCGGCGGTCCAGTGCATGCAGCAGTACGAGGGCGGCGAGGATCGGCAGGTTCTTGAGCACCGGGCCGAACGGATGCAGCCAGAACGCGGGCAGCGCGACGCTGATGATCGCGGTGTAGCCGAGGATCAGCGCGATCGCCGCGAGATAGACCGCGCCGCGACGGATCGGCAGCAGCATCGCGATGCCGAGCGCGAGATCCAGCGTCGCGCCCGCGTACAGCGCGAGCGTGGCCGCAGCGCCATGCAGGCCCGCGTCCGCGAGCAGCGCGTAACTGCGCTCGACCGGATACAACCCGAACGAAAGTGCCGCGGTGACGAGGAACACGATCGCCAGCGACACGCGCAGCAGGGGCGACGCCCAGCGCAGCTGCGCGTCGCGACGCGTCATCGCGCGCGTCGCCGAGAGTACGAAAGTGTTCGCCGCGCGCGGCGGGCGGCCGAGCAGGGCGGCGAGGTCGTCGGCGGGCGCGCAGTTGCCGCGCTCCAGCATCGCGATGGTTTCGGGTTCGACCAGCGAGCCGGGCAAGTGCTGCATCAGTCGCGCCGACCACCGCACCAGTGGCATCGGCACCCGCACGGCGCGCAGCGGGCCGAGCGCGAGGCCGCGGCGCAGCGTGTCGAGGTAGTCGCGCAAGCTCATGCACTCGGGGCCGACCACGGCCAGCATCCGCGGCGGTGCATCGCTTTCCAGTGCCCGCACGATCGCCTCGATCACGTCGTCCAGATGCACCGGCGCCACCTTCTGCACGCCGCCGCCCGGCAATGCCGCGAGTGGCAGCGTCGCCAGCATCAGGAACATGCCGGCGCTCGCGCCCTGTGGTGCGAACACGACGGACGGCTGCACGACGGTGGCCTGTAACGGCAGCGACAGCAGGTGGCGGTCGGCCGCGCGCTTGGACAGGTGGTAGCGGCTCGCGGCCGCGTCGTCGGCGCCGAGCGCGGAGACCTGCACCACGCGGCGTACGCCGGCGTCGACGCAGGCATCGAACAGCGCGCGCGGCGTGGCGTCGTGCAGCGCATCGAAGGGTTGCACCGCGCTTTCGCGCAGGATGCCGACGGCATTGACCACGGCGTCGACGCCGGCGAGCCGCGGCGACCAGGCCGACCTCCGCGTGTCGCGCGCGAAATCCACCGCGACCGGTTGCAGCGTCGGCCAGCGACGCTTCGCCGCCGCCACGTCGCGCACCGCCGGCACCGGCACGTGGCCGCGCGCGAGCAACGCATCGACGACCGCGCCGCCGATGAAGCCCGTCGCTCCGGTGACGAGGATGCGCATGCCGATCTCCTTCGCCGCCCTGCGGCCCGCGGGCGAGACTACGGGGCGCGCGCGATGCGCGGCGTCGAGGCGTCAGCCGCCGCCGGCATAGCCCTGCTGGCGCCAGGCCTCGAACACCGTCACCGCGATCGCGTTGGACAGGTTGAGCGAGCGCACGCCGGGCCGCATGGGAAGCCGCAGGCGCTGCGACCCGGGCAGGGCGTCGAGCACGTCGTCGGGCAGGCCGCGCGTTTCCGGGCCGAACAGGAAGGCATCGCCCACGCGATAGGCCGGCGTGTCGAAGCGCACGCGACCGCGCGTGCTGAAGGCGAACACCCGCAGCCCGTCGCCATGCACGTCGCGAAGATGCGCGAGCGCGGCATCGAGATCGCGATGCACCTTCACCGTCGCGTACTCGTGGTAGTCGAGCCCGGCGCGCCTGAGCTGGCGGTCGTCCATGTCGAAGCCCAGCGGTTCGACCAGATGCAGCCGCGCGCCGGTATTGGCGCACAGGCGGATCGCATTGCCGGTGTTGGGCGGGATTTCGGGCTGGTAGAGGACGACGTCGAACATGCGGCGATTATCGCCGCAGCCTGCGCGTCACCACGGCAGCGTCTCGCCCTGCCAGTCGAGGAAGCTGCCCGAGCGCGCCATGTCGAGGCCGTCGATCACGCGAAGCAGGCCCGCGACCGACTGCTGCGGCGCGAGCGGCGCCTGCGCGCCGCCCATGTCGGTCTGCACCCAGCCCGGATGCAGCGAGACCACCGCGATGCGGCGATCGGCCAGCGCCGCGGCCAGCAGGCGCGTGACCATGTTCAGCGCGGCCTTGCCGATCGCGTAGGTCGGCGTGCCGAAGCGCGTGGTGTTGGCGATCGAGCCCAGCTGCGAGGTCATGTTCGCGACCTTCGCGCCGTCGGCCAGGCGCGGCTCGATGGCCTGCGCGAGCAGGAACGGGCCCATCGCATTGGTGCGGAAGCTGTCCTCGAGGTTCGCCGCCGGCACGTGGCCGAAGCGCTCGCCCGAATGCAGCAGGCCGGCGTTGTTGATCAAAAGGTGCAGCGGCTCGTCGCCCAGGACCAGCGGCAGCTCGCGCGCGACTTCCGCCTCGGCCTTCGGGTCCATCACGTCCAGGGGGAACACGTGCAGCCGGCCCGGGTGCTCGGCGACGAGGCGGTTGAGGTCGTGCGCCTGCGCGGGGTGGCGCGCGGTGGCGATCACGTGGTCGCCGCGGGCGAGCAACTGGCGGACGTATTCCAGGCCGATGCCGCGGTTGGCACCGGTGATCAGCACGTTTCGACGGGACATGGCGGGCTCCGGGCGACGGTCGCGCGAGTGTAGGCGCGGGCGTGCATGAGCGCGTTCATGCGCGGGCCGGTACTTGTGGCCCGGTCCGCTTCGCCTGCCGCTGGGCTAGCATCCGGCGGTTGCCGGCGGGGGCCGGCCCTACCGGAGTTCCGCATGTCCCAGTCCCTGTCGCGCCGTCCGCGCGCCGCCCTGCTCGCGCTCGCCGTGGCCGCCGCCATTGCCGGCGTGGCCGCGCCCGTCGCCGCCGCCCCGGCCCGCAGCGCGCCCGCCGCGACCGTCGACATCCCCTACGAGGAATTCACCCTGCCCAACGGCCTGCGCGTGATCGTGCATACCGACCGCAAGGCGCCGATCGTGGCGGTGAACCTGTGGTACCACGTGGGCAGCAAGAACGAATCGCCGGGCCGCACCGGCTTCGCGCACCTGTTCGAGCACCTGATGTTCAACGGCTCGGAGAACCATCGCGACGAGTTCTTCGGCCCGTTCGAGATGGTGGGCGCGACCGACCAGAACGGCACCACCAATTCCGACCGCACCAACTACTTCCAGAACGTGCCCACCACCGCGCTCGACACCGCACTGTGGATGGAGTCCGACCGCATGGGCCACCTGCTCGGCGCGATCGACCAGAAGACGCTCGACGAGCAGCGCGGCGTGGTGCAGAACGAGAAGCGCCAGGGCGAGAACCAGCCCTACGGCCGCCGCATCATCAGCAAGCTGATGGAGGCGATCTATCCGCAGGGCCATCCGTACAGCTGGTCGACGATCGGCTCGATGGCCGACCTCGACGCCGCCACGCTCGACGACGTCAAGACCTGGTTCAAGAGCTGGTACGGCCCCAACAACGCCGTGCTGGTGCTGGCCGGCGACATCGACGTGGCCACCGCGAAGCAGAAGGTCACGCGCTACTTCGGCGACATCCCGGCCAGCGCCACGCTGCCGGACATGCAGACCAACATCCCCAAGCGCACCCAGGACACCCGCGAGACGATCCCGGATCGCGTGCCGCAGGTGCGCATCTACCGCGCCTGGCCGGTGGCCGAGACGGGCACGCGCGACTCCACGCTGCTCGCGATGTTCAGCCAGATCCTCGGCGGCAGCGCGACCTCGCGCCTGGACACGCGCCTGGTCTACGGCGACAAGCTGGTCGACAACACCGGCACGGCGCTGTGGAGCCAGGAGATCTCCGGCACCTTCATGATCACCGCCGACGTCAAGCAGGGCGTGGAGCCCGCGAAGGTCGAGGCGGTCATTGACGAGGAGCTCAAGCGCCTGGTCAACGAAGGCCCGACGCAGGCTGAACTCGAGCAGGCCAAGACCGCGATCCGCGCCGACTTCGTGCGCGGCATCGAGCGCATCGGCGGCTTCGGCGGCAAGTCCGACGCGCTGGCCGAATGCACCGTCTACACCGGCAAGCCGGACTGCTTCAAGGAAGACCTCGCCGTGCTGATGGCGGCCACGCCCGAGCAGGTGCGCGACATCGGCCGCAAGTGGCTCGGCGTCGGCTCGCACACGCTGCTGGTCGAGCCCAGCGAGACGCCGGCCTCGTCGATCCCCGAGCGCGTGGTCGCCGCACCGGCCAAGGCGCCGGCCCCGCTGCCCAAGCCCGATCCGAAGTTCAAGACGGTCAAGACCGACGTCGACCGCGGCACCGGCGTGCCGATGCCGTCGTCGTTCCCGGAACTCCAGTTCCCGCAGCCGGCGATGGCCACGCTGTCGAACGGCATGACCGTCGCACTGGTCGAGCGCCATGAAGTGCCGGTGGTGCAGCTGTCCATGGAGTTCCCGGGCGGCTACACCGCGGACCTCGGCAAGAAGCTCGGCACCGCCAGTTTCACCATGAGCATGCTCGACGAGGGCGCAGGCGACCTGGGCGCGCTGCAGCTCAAGGCGCGCAGCGAGGCGCTGGGCGCGCAGATCGGCGCCGGCGCGGGCCTCGACCAGGCCACCGTCGGCCTGTCGGCGCTGAAGGACAAGCTGCCCGAGTCGCTGGACCTGTTCGCCGACGTCGTGCGTCGCCCGCGTTTCGACGCCGCCGAGATGGAACGCGTGCGCGCGCAGTGGCTGGCCGGCATCAAGCAGGAGAAGGCGCGTCCGCAGACCGCCGCGCTGCGCGTGCTGCCGCCGCTGCTCTACGGCAACGGCCATCCGTATGCGATCCCGTTCACCGGCACCGGCACCGAGGACTCGATCAAGTCGCTGACCCGCGACGACCTGGTCAACTTCCACGCCAACTGGCTGCAGCCGTCGAGCGCGCGCATCGTCATCGTCGGCGACACCACGCTCGCGCAGATCCTGCCCGAGCTGGAGAAGCGCTTCGGCGACTGGAAGACCCCCGCCAACGCGCCGAAGCTGCCGACGGTCCCGACCGTCGCCAAGCCGGCCGCCGGCCGCGTCTACCTGGTCAACCAGCCGGGCGCGATCCAGAGCAACGTCTACGTCGCCGGCCTGGTGCCGCCGACCGCCGACGCCGGCACGATCGACTTCGACTTCGCCAACGGCGTGCTCGGCGGCGAGTTCTCCTCGCGCCTGAACATGAACCTGCGCGAGGACAAGCACTGGGCCTACGGCTCCTACAGCGGCGCGAGCAACACGCTCGGCCAGCGCCCGTGGATCGCCTCGGCCGCCGTGCAGAGCGACAAGACCGTCGAGTCGATCAAGGAGCTGCGCCGCGAGGTCACCGAGTTCGCGAGCGGTACGAAGCCGGCGACGGCGAAGGAGGTCGAGAAGATCCGCGCGACCAACACGCTCAGCCTGCCGGGCGCGTACGAGACCGGTTCGGCCGTGCTCTCGCAGGTGGCGTCGAACCTGCGCTACGGCCGTCCGATGGACTACGTGGTGCGCTTCGCCGAGCGCAACCGCGAGATGACGCCGGCGATGGTCACCGAGGCCGCCAAGCGCATCGACCCGAACGCGCTGACCTGGGTGGTCGTGGGCGACCTGCCGAAGATCGAGTCCGGCGTGCGCGAGCTCGGCCTCGGCGAGGTCAAGGTGGTCGACGCGGACGGCAAGCCGGTCGCGAAGTAAGCGGCCGGGCTTTGCGATGGCGACGCGCGGGGCGACAATCCCGCGCGTCGTCGTTTCCGGACCCTGCCGATGATCCGCATCACCGCCATCGCCGCCCTCTGCCTGCTCGCCGGCGCCTGCACCTGGGTGCCCATGGAGACCGGCGCCGCCAGCGTGCGCGTGCTCGCGGCCGGCGCGTCCACCGCGGGCTGCACCAAGCTCGGCGAGATCGAGGGCAACGTCACCGACCGCGTCGCGCTCTACGAGCGCAACCCGCTGCGCGTGCAGGAGGAGCTGGAAACCATGGCCCGCAACGAGGCAGTGAGCCTGGGCGCCAACACCGTGCTGCCGCTGGAGCCGCCCCGCGACGGCCGCCAGCGCTACTCGGCCTGGCGCTGCCCGGGCTGAATCGCCGCCTGAACGGGGTTTCCTGAACCGTGCGCCCCCGTACGCGGGTGTGCGCCGTACTGCCCCGCGCGTTAAGCTTGTGTGTTCCGGTCGCCCACGAGCTGTCGCCCATGCTGTTCCAACACGTCGCCATCGCCGGCCTCGCGCACATCGACGCGCCGCGCCGCCTCACGACGGACGAAATCAACGCAAGGCTGCGACCCACGCTGGATCGCCTCGGTATCCGTACCGACGTGATCAAGGACATCGCCGGCGTGAACGAGCGTCGCCTGTGGGACGGCCCGATGCTGGCCTCCGACGCCGCCACCCTCGCCGCCGTCAAGGCGCTGGGCGATGCCGGGATCGAGCCCGGCCGCGTCGGCCTGCTGGTCAACACCTCCGTCAGCCGCGATTACCTCGAGCCGTCGACGGCCTCGATCGTCTCCGGCAACCTGGGCCTGCCGGACACCTGCCAGAACTTCGACGTCGCGAACGCGTGCCTCGCCTTCATCAACGGCATGGACATCGCGGCGCGCATGATCGAGCGCGGCGAGATCGAATATGCGCTGGTGGTCGACGGCGAGACCGCCGACCTCGCCTATGAGAAGACGCTCGAGCGCCTGACCCATGCCGACGTCACCGAGGAAGCCTTCCGCAACGAGCTCGCCACGCTGACGCTGGGCTCCGGCGCCGCCGCGATGGTGATGGCCCGTGCCGAGCTCGCGCCGGGCGCGCCGCGCTACCGGGGCGGCGTAACGCGCGCGGCCACGGAGTGGAACAAGCTCTGCCGCGGCAACCTCGACGGCATGGTCACCGACACCCGCCAGTTGCTGATCGAAGGCGTCAAGCTCGCGCAGAAGACCTTCCAAGTCGCGCGCCAGAAGCTCGGCTGGGTCGCCGAGGAACTCGACGAGTTCGTCGTGCACCAGGTGAGCAAGGTGCACACCGCCGCCTTCACCAAGGCGATGGGCATCGACCCGAAGAAGGTCCTGACCATCTTCGGCGAGCACGGCAACATCGGCCCGGCCTCGGTGCCGATCGTGCTCTCCAAGCTCCGCGAGATGGGCCGCCTGAAGAAGGGCGACCGCGTCGCGCTGCTCGGCATCGGCTCGGGCCTGAACTGCTCGATGGCGGAAGTGGTCTGGTAATCCGCCCGACACCTTGATCGCGACACCACCGGCCGCCTCGTGCGGCCGTGTGCTTTCAGGCCCCCGAACACCATGACCGCCACGGCTTCCTTCCCCGACTACCCGTTCACGCCGCAACGCTTCGAGGTGCGGCCGGGTATCTCGATGTCCTACCTCGACGAGGGCCCGCGCGAAGGCGAGGTGGTGGTGATGGTCCACGGCAATCCGTCGTGGAGCTACTACTGGCGCCACCTCGTGCTCGGCCTGCGCGACCGCTACCGCTGCATCGTGCCGGACCACGTCGGCATGGGGCTGTCGGACAAGCCGGACGACGGCGGCGGCGTCCGGCCGGCGCGTACGCCGTCGACCGATCCGGCGCATTACGACTACACGCTGCAGTCGCGCGTCGACGACCTCACCGCGCTGCTCGCGCATGCAGGCGTCACCGGCGACGTAACGCTCGCGGTGCACGACTGGGGCGGCATGATCGGTTTCGGCTGGGCGCTGTCGCACATGCCACAGGTCAAGCGCCTGGTGATCCTCAACACCGCCGCGTTCCCGCTGCCGGCTGCGAAGCCGATGCCTTGGCGGCTCTCGGTGGGGCGCGACTCGACGCTCGGCGCCTGGGCGATCCGTCGCTTCAACCTGTTCGCGCGCGGCGCCTCGCGCCTGGGCGTGTCGCGGCCGATGCCGCGCGCGGCGCGCGATGCCTTCGACGCGCCGTACCACGGTTGGGCGAACGCGATCTCGACCATCCGCTTCATGCAGGACATTCCGCTCGCGCCCGGCGACCGCGCGTGGCCGCTGCTGGAACGCGTCGGCAACGCGCTGCCCTCGTTCGCCGATCGCCCCGCCTTCATCGGCTGGGGCCTGCGCGACTTCGTGTTCGACAGGCACTTCCTCGACGGCTTCCGCCGCGCGTTGCCGAACGCGGAAGTGCACGCGTTCGAGGACGCGAACCATTACGTGCTGGCCGACAAGCACGAGGTGCTGGTGCCCGCCATCCGCCGCTTCCTCGACACCCATCCGCTGGCCTGAGCCGCGCGCATGAGCGGGTCCGCACGCACGCCCTGCAACATCGCCGCCGCGCTGCCCGACATGGCCGCGCGCGAGCCCGCGCGCATCGCGATGCGCTGCCCCGGAACGCGCGGGGCCGACGGCCTGGCGACTTACGACGTCGCGCTCAGCTACGCCGAACTCGATGCACGCAGCGACGCGATCGCGGCGGGCCTGGCCAGGCGCGGCGTCACGCGCGGCACGCGTTGCGTGGTGATGGTCAAGCCGTCGCCCGAGTTCTTCCTGCTGATGTTCGCGCTGTTCAAGGCCGGCGCGGTGCCGGTGCTGGTCGATCCCGGCATCGATAGGCGCGCGCTGAGGCAGTGCCTGGATGAGGCCGCGCCGGAGGCCTTCATCGGCATCCCGCTCGCGCAGCTCGCGCGCGTGCTGCTGCGCTGGTCGCGCAGCGCGCGCCTGCGTATCACCACCGGCGCGCGCGCGTGGCTCGCCGACGACACGCTCGCGCGCGTCGAGGCCGATGGCGCGGGCGCGGGCCCGCAGCTCGCCGATACGGAACCCGATGACGTCGCCGCGATCCTGTTCACCAGCGGCTCGACGGGCGTGCCCAAGGGCGTGATCTACCGGCACCGGCATTTCGTCGCGCAGATCGAGCTGATGCGAACCGCGCTCGGCATCCGCGAGGGCGAGGTCGACTTCCCGACGTTCCCGCCGTTCGCGCTGTTCGGCCCCGCGCTCGGGCTCACGTCGATCATTCCCGACATGGACGCCACGCGCCCGGCCAAGGCCGATCCGCGCAGGCTGCATGCGGCGATCGAGCGCTTCGGCGCGCAGCAGCTGTTCGGCTCGCCCGCGCTGATGCGTGTACTGGCCGAGTACGGGAAGCCGTTGCCGACGCTGCGCCGCGTCACCAGTGCCGGCGCGCCGGTGCCTGCCGAGGTGGTGGCACGCATCCGCGCACTGCTGCCCGCGGATGCGGCGTTCTACACGCCCTATGGCGCGACCGAATGCCTGCCCGTCGCGGTGATCGAGAGCCGCGAGCTGCAGGCCACGCGCGCGGCGACGGAAGCCGGCGCCGGTACCTGCGTCGGCCGCGCGGTGGCGCCGAACGAGGTGCGCATCATCCGCATCGACGATGCGCCGATCGAGCGCTGGTCCGATGATCTCGTCGTCGACACCGGCGTGATCGGCGAGATCACCGTCGCCGGCCCGACCGCCACCGATACCTATTTCCGTCGCGACGCGTCGACGAAGCTCGCGAAGATCCGGGAAGTAGCGCCGGACGGCAGCGAGCGCGTGGTGCATCGCATGGGCGACGTCGGCTGGCTCGATGCCGAGGGCCGCCTGTGGTTCTGCGGCCGCAAGACCCATCGCGTCGAGACCGCGACCGGCGCGCTCTACACCGAACAGGTCGAACCGGTGTTCAACACCCATGCCGACGTGCACCGCACGGCGCTCGTCGGCGTCGGCGCGGCGGGCGCGCAACGGCCGGTGCTCTGCGTAGAACTCAAGCCTGGCGTCGATGTGCGGGAATGGCCGCGCATCGAAGCCGGGCTGCGCGACATCGGCCGCGGCCATGCGAACACCGCGAGCATCGACGTGTTCCTGCGGTACGACGGCTTCCCCGTCGACATCCGTCACAACGCCAAGATCGGCCGCGAGAAGCTTGCGGCATGGGCCGCGAAGGAGATCGGTGCATGAGAGTCCTGGTTACCGGCGGCGGCGGCTTTCTCGGCCAGGCGCTCTGTCGCGGCCTGCGCGCACGCGGGCACGAGGTGGTGAGTTTCAATCGTGGGCATTACGCGGCGCTCGAGGCGATGGGCGTGGCGCAGATGCGCGGCGACCTCGCGCGCCGCGACGACGTCATCGCCGCTGCGCGCGGCTGCGACGCGATCTTCCACAACGCCGCCAAGGCCGGCGCGTGGAGCCGCGAGCCGCGCGAGTTCCATGACGCCAACGTCGCCGGCACGCAGCACGTGCTCGACGCCTGCCGCGAGCACGGCATCGGGCGGTTGGTCTACACCTCGACGCCGAGCGTCACCCATCGCGCCACGCATCCCGTCGCCGGCCTCGGCGCCGACGAAGTGCCCTACGGCGAGCATCTCAAGTCGCCCTATGCGTCGACCAAGAAGATCGCCGAGCAGCGCGTGCTGGCGGCGAACGACACGGACCTCGCCGTCGTCGCGCTGCGTCCGCGGCTGATCTGGGGCCCGGGCGACAACCAGCTGCTGCCGCGCATCGTCGAGCGCGCGCGCGTCGGCCGCCTGAAGCTGGTGGGCGACGGCGAAAATCTCGTCGACACCACCTACATCGACAATGCGGCGGATGCGCATTTCGCGGCCTTCGACGCGCTGGGACCGGGTGCGGCCTGCGCGGGCCGTGCGTACTTCGTCAGCAACGGCGATCCGCGCTCGATGCGCGAGACCATGGACGCGCTGCTCGATGCCGCCGGTGCGCCGCGCGCGAACGGCACGATCCCGTTCGGCGTCGCCTATGCGATCGGCGCCGCCTGCGAGGCCGCGTGGTCGTTGCTGCCGCTCAAGGGCGAGCCGCCGATGACGCGCTTTCTCGCCGAGCAGCTGGTCACCACGCACTGGTATTCGATGGAACCGGCGCGACGCGACTTCGGCTGGGTGCCCGCGGTGTCGTTTGAGGAAGGCCTGCGCCGCCTGCGCGCGGCCTGGCAGGGCGCGTAACGGGCGCAAACAGGCGCGCGGCTAGAATGCCGGCATGGACGAACGCCGAACGCCGCTCGACTCGCTGAAACCGCTGGCCGGGCGCGCGCTGGAGGCGGCGCTCAACCGCGCGCTGGCGCTCGATCCCGACACCCGCGACGGCCTGCGCGGCCTCGATGGCCGCCGCCTGGTGCTGCGCGTGGCCACGCCGCCGCTGGCGCTGCAGATCGACGTCGACGGCGACCGCCTGCGCGTCGGGCCCGTGGCCGGGGAGGCCGAGCCGGACCTGTCGGTGCGCGCGACGCTGGGCGGCCTGCTGGCGCAGCTGCCCTTCATGCGCCGCGACGACGCGCCCGCGGTCGGCAAGCTGCGCATCGAGGGCGATGCCGACCTCGCGCGCCGCCTGCAGCGCCTGGCCGAGCGCTTCGATCCCGACTGGCAGCGCCCGTTCGTGGCGGCCTTCGGCGACGTGCTCGGTGTGCAGGTCGCGCAGCTGATCCGCGCTGCGTTGAGCACCGCACGCAACGCCGCCGGCGTCGTCGCGACGAACGCCGCCGACTACGTGCAGCACGAATCGCAGGACGTCGTCGGCCGCGACGAGCTCGCCGCCTTCTTTGATGACATCGACACCGTGCGCGACGACGTCGATCGACTTGCCGCACGCGTGGCGCGCCTGTCCGGGCGACGCGCATGACGCCGGTGCTGCGTGCCTGGCGCATCGGCCGCGTGCTGCTGCGCTACCGCCTCGACGCGCTGCTCGACGGCACGCCGGCCGAGCGCTGGCTGAAGCTCGGGCGCCCGTTCGTGCCGCGTGCGAGCGCGGAGGTCGAAGCGCTGCCGCGCGGCGCGCGCCTGCGCCTGGCGTTGCAGGAGCTCGGGCCCATCTTCGTCAAGTTCGGGCAGATCCTCTCCACGCGCCGCGACCTCGTGCCGCACGACGTGGCCGAGGAACTCGCGCTGCTGCAGGATCGCGTCAAGCCGTTCGACGGCGAGATCGCGCGCGGCATCGTCGAGCAGTCGCTCGGCCGCCCGGTGGCCGAAGCATTCGCGAGCTTCGACACGACGCCGCTGGCCTCGGCCTCGATCGCGCAGGTACACGCAGCCACGCTGCCGGGCACCGGTCGCGAAGTGGTGGTCAAGGTATTGCGGCCCGGCATCCGCACGCAGATCACGCAGGACATCTCGTTGCTGCGCGCGCTCGCCGGCGTGGTCGAGCGCACCCATCCGAAGGCCGAGAAGATCCGCCCGCATGCGGTGGTCGACGAGATCGAGCACACGCTCGATGCCGAACTCGACCTGCAGCGCGAGGGCGGCAATGCCAGCGTGCTGCGCCGGTTCTGGGAGGGCAGCGACGATCTCTACGTGCCCGAGGTGATCTGGTCGCACAGCGGCGATCGCGTACTGACGCTCGAGCGCGTGCACGGCATCCCGTCGGACGACATCGCCGCGCTGGATGCCGCGGGCATCGACCGCCGCGCGCTCGCCGCCAAGGGCGTCCGCGTGTTCTACACGCAGGTGTTCCGCGACAACTTCTTCCATGCCGATGCGCATGCGGGAAACATCTGGGTCGACAGCGACCCGGCGCGGCGCGCGAATCCGCGCTTCATCGCGCTGGATTTCGGGATCATGGGCCAGCTCTCGGACGAGGACCAGTACTGGCTCGCCGAGAACTTCATGGCGATCTTCAACCGCGATTACCGCCGCATCGCCGAGCTGCACGTGGACGCCGGCTGGATGCCGGCGCACACGCGCATCGACGAACTCGAGGCCGCTGCGCGCGCCGTCTGCGAGCCGTACTTCACCCGCCCGCTGTCGGAAGTGCCGCTGGCCGAAGTGCTGGTCAAGCTGTTCCGCACCGCGCAGAAGTACGAACTCACGTTGCAGCCGCAGCTGATCCTGCTGCAGAAGACGCTGCTCAACATCGAGGGCGTCGGGCGCCTGCTCGATCCGCAGATCGACATCTGGGGCGTGGCCGAGCCGGTGCTGGCGCGCATCCTGCGCCAGCGCTACAGCCCGAAGCGGCTCGCGGTGGAGTTCCGCAAGCGCCTGCCGGAACTGGTCACGCATGCGCCGGAGATGCCGCGCCTGCTGCACGCCTGGCTGCGCCAGCAGGTGGAAGGCCGTCACGAACTCACGCTGCGCTCGGCGGAGCTGACGCATCTCGTGGACGAGGTGCGCCGCATGCAGCGCCGCACCGTGGCCGCGCTGCTGGGCACCGGCCTGATGATCGTCGCCGCGCTGCTGTACGCGCTGGAGGCGGGCGGGCCGAAGCTGCTGTCGGTCCCGGCGGCGGCGTGGATCGCCGGCGTCGCGGGCCTGTGGGCGCTGCGCGCGGGCTGGCCGCGTCGCTGATCAGGCGCAGACCGCCCCGCCGCAGGCATGGCCCGCGGCCCAGGCCCACTGGAAGTTGTAGCCGCCCAGCCAGCCGGTGACGTCGACCACCTCGCCGACGAAGTAGAGCCCGGGCACGCGGCGCGATTCCATTGTGGTCGACGACAGCTCGTGCGTGTCGACGCCGCCCAGCGTGACCTCCGCGGTGCGATAGCCCTCGGTGCCGCTCGCCGTGACTGGAAAACGCTGCAGCAGCGCGGCCGCCTCGCGCAGCTGCGGCGGGGTGAACTGCTTCATCGGCCGGTCGGTCAGCCAGACCTCGCACAGGCGCTGCGCGAAGCGTTTGGGCAGCACCTCGGCGAGCACGGTGTGCAGCATCGCGGCGGGGCGTGCGGCGCGCTGGGCCTCGAGGAAATCGAGCGCGTCGAGGCCCGGCAGCAGGTCGAGCACCAGCGCGTCGCCGGGTTGCCAGAAGGACGAGATCTGCAGGATCGAGGGCCCGCTCAGGCCACGATGGGTGATCAGCATCTGGTTGCTGAAGCTCGCGCCGTTGGCCTCGGCGGTGACCGGGAACGCCACGCCGCTGAGCTCCGCGAAGCGCTGCTGGTGCGTGCCGCTGAGCGTGAGCGGCACCAGACCCGCGCGCGTGGGCAGCACCGCGTGGCCGAAGCTGCGCGCGAGCTCGTAACCGAAACCGGTCGCGCCCATGCTCGGGATCGACAGCCCGCCCGTGGCGACGACCAGCGCCGGCGCGCGGAACGTGCCCGCGGCCGTATGCACGCGGAAGTCGCGCTCGCCCATCGCTTCCACGCGATCGACGCCGCACGAGGTGAGCACGCGCACGCCGGCCGCCGTGCACTCGTCCATCAGCATCTTCACGATGAGCTTGGATGACTCGTCGCAGAACAGCTGCCCGAGTTCCTTCTCGTGGTACGCGATGCGATGGCGCTCCACCATCTCGATGAAATGCCAGGGCGTGTAGCGCGCCAGCGCCGACTTGCAGAAATGCGGATTGCCCGACAGGTAGTTCGCGGGCGTGGTGCCGGTGTTGGTGAAATTGCAGCGCCCGCCGCCGGACATCAGGATCTTCTTGCCGACGCGGTTGGCGTGCTCGATCACCGCCACGCGCAGGCCGCGCCGCCCCGCGGTGAACGCGCACATCAGGCCGGCGGCGCCGCCACCGATGATCAGGACGTCGTAATCGTGCATGGCGCGGCGCGCGTGAAACGGAAGCGGCGGGGCGCGCAGTATCGCGTCGTCGCGCTGAACCCGCGCGCCCAAGGCCGCGACGGGGCGTCCGTCGCGGCCATCGTCGCCTACTTCGCGGGCGTCGCCTTGGCGAAATCGCCGGCGAGGTAGACGCTCAGCTTCGCCGGGTCGATGTGGCGGCGGATCGCGGCATTGACCTCGTCGGCCGTCAGCGCGGCCAGGCGCGCGTCGATGCCGGCCTGGAAACGCATGTCGCGCGCGTAGTAGAGGTTGCTGCCGAGCGTGGCGGCCACGTTGCCGTCGGCGGCGCGCGACTGGCGGCGCTGGGTCAGCAGGCCGGCGACCGCGTCGCGCAACTCGTCGGTGCTGACGCCGTCGCGCATCAGGCGCTCGATTTCCTCGCGCAGCGCGGCTTCCACCTTCTCGGCGTTCTGTGGCGCGGCGATCGCCTGCACCGACAGGCTGCCGGCATCGTCACGGCCCTCGCGGCTGGCATCGGCGCTGAGGCTGCTGCCCACGCCGTAGCTCAGGCCGTCCTTCTGGCGGATACGGTCGGTCAGGCGCGACTTCATGCCGCCGCCGCCGAGGATGGAGTTGGCGACCAGCAGCGCGGGGTAGTCGGCGTCTCGATCGTTGAGCGAGATGTTCAGCCGCGCGAGCACGACGGCATTCGCCTTGTCGGGCGACTCCAGCCGCTGGCGTTCGGGTGCGATGTCGACATGGTGCGTGGGAATCGGCGCGTAGCGCACCGGCGAGCGCCAGCCGGCGAACAGCGTTTCGAGTTGCGTGCGCATCGCCTCGGCGTCGAAATCGCCGACCACGCTGATCTCGCCTTCGGCGGTGCCGTAGAAGCGCTGGTGGAAGCGGCGCACGTCCTCGATCTTGAGCGCGCGCAGGTCGGCTATCGCCTCGTCAATCGACTGATGGCGCAGCGGATGGCCTTCGGGCCAGATGTCGAAGTGCTCGGCCAGCGCCTGCGCGGCGAGCGTGCCGGGTTCCTTGCGCGCCGATTCCAGCCCGGTGATCGCCTGCAGGCGGTACTGCTCGAACTCGGCTTCGGAAAAGGCCGGATTGCGCAGGATGTCGGCGGCCAGCACGAGCGCCTCGCCGATGCTGTCACGGCGCGAGGTCAACGAGATGTTGGCCGACTGCATGCCGCCGCCGATGCCCCATTCGGTGCGCAGCGCCTCGAAGCGGCGCGCGATCTCGTCGCGCGTGAGCGACTGCGAGCCGCGCGCGAGCAGCGCGCCCGCGGCGCCGCTGGCCGCGCGCGGGCTCGCCTTGAGCTGCTCGACGTCGCCGAAGCGGAAGGTCGCGCGCAGCACCACGGTGTCGCCGCGCGTGTCCTTGGGCAGCAGCGCGACCTTCAGGCCATCGCCGATCGTGAACGTCTGCGTGCGCGCCTGGATGTTCTCCGGCGTGGCGTCGAAGGCCTCGCCCGCGGCGACCGCTTCCTTGCCGGTGTAGCCCGCGAGCAGGCTGTCGGCGTCGGGCGCCTCCGGCAGCTCGACGCGGTCGGGCGCGTCGGTCGGCACGAAGCGGCCGAGCGTGCGGTTGCTGGACTTGAAGTAGGTGCGTGCCACGCGGTTGACGTCGTCGGCAGTGACCGCGGCGATGCGATCGCGCTGCAGGAACGGCAGGCGCCAGTCGCCGTTGGCCACCGCGCCGGTGAGCGACATGCCGACCGCGTTGACGTCGGTCATCAGCAGCTCGAAGCCGTTGGCGATGCGCTGCTTGGACTGCGCGACCTCCTCGTCGGTGACCGGGCGCGCGGCGAGCTGTTCGATCTGCTTCAGCAGCTCGGCCTCCACGTTCGATGGATCGCCATCCTTCGGATACGCGGCGACCAGCGTCGCGAGGCCGGCGTCGCGCAGCAGGCTCGCGCCCGCGCCGGTGCCGGCGGCCAGGCGCGTTTCCACCAGCGCCTTGTGTAGGCGGCCGGTCGGCGTGTCGCCCAGCACGTCGAACAGCACGGTGAGTGCGGCGCTGTCGGGATGCGTGTAGGCGGGCAGGTGGTAGGCGAGCATCGCGAAGCGCAGGTCGCCGGTGCGGCGCACGGTGACCTCGCGCTCGCCGTCCTGCGCCGCATCCTTCGTGTAGAAGCGCGGTAGCGGCGCGGCCGGGCGCTTGACCGCCCCGAAGGACCTGGCGACCTGCGCGAGCGTGCGCGTGGGCTCGATGCGGCCCGCGATCACCAGCGTGGCATTGTCCGGGCGGTACCAGGTCCGGTAGAAGGCCTGCAGGCGCTCGATCGGCACGTTCTCGACGTCGCTGCGCGCGCCGATCGTGCTGTTGCCGTAGTTGTGCCACTGGTAGGCGGCGGCTCGCACGCGCTGGCCAAGCACGGCGCCCGGATTGTTCTCGCCCGCTTCCATCTCGTTGCGGACGACCGTCATCTCGCTGTCGAGATCCTTCTTCGCGACGAAGGAATTGACCATGCGGTCGGCTTCCAGCGCGAGCATCCAGTCAAGCGTTTCGTCGCTGGCCGGGAACGAGCCGAAGTAGTTGGTGCGGTCGAGCGAAGTGGTGGCATTGAAGCCGATGCCGCGCTTCTTCATCTCCGCCGGGATCTCGCGGTGCGTGGGCGTGCCCTTGAACAGCAGGTGCTCGAGCAGGTGCGCCATGCCGGAATCGCCGTAGTTCTCGTGCACCGACCCCACGCCGTAGGTGATGTTGGTGGTGACGGTCGGCTTGCTCGCGTCGGGGAACAGCAGCACGCGAAGGCCGTTGGCGAGGCGGTACTCGCAGATGCCCTCGATGCAGGGGCCGGCGCTCATGCCCTTGGGCAGCGCGGGGGTATCTGCGGCGAACGCGGGCGACAGGACGAGCGCGCAGGCGAGCGCGAGCGGAAGCAGGCGGTGGCGTGACATCGGGATTCCCTTCGGTGCCGGCCGCTCGGGCGCGGCGCATGGATCGTGCCCGCCGGTCGTGCCGGCGGGCGTGTTTCAGGCTGAAGCGGGCAGCGCGGCGTTACTGGCCGAGCGCCTCCCCGAACAGCTCGCGGATGCGGCGGTACTCGTCGTACCACGCGTCCGGATGGGTGAAGCCGTGGCGCTCCATCGGGTACGGCGCGATCGCCCACTTGTCCTTGCGCAGCTCGATGAGCTTCTGCGTGAGCATCACCGAGTCCTTGAAAAACACGTTGTCGTCGATCATGCCGTGTGCGATCAGCAGGTGGTCCTGCAGGCCGTTCGCGTACTCGATCGGTGAGCTGATCCGGTACGCCTCGGGATCGATCTCCGGCGTGTTGAGGATGTTGCTGGTGTACTCGTGGTTGTACTGCGACCAGTCGGTGACCGGGCGCAGTGCCGCGCCGGCCTTGAACGTGCCGGGGCTCTTGAACAGCGCGATCAGCGACATGAAGCCGCCGTAGCTGCCGCCGTAGATGCCGGCGCGGTCGCGGTCGGCCTGACGGTTGGCGACGGCCCAGTCGAGCGCGTCGAGGTGGTCCTGCAGCTCCGGCACGCCCATCTGGCGGTAGATGGCGGTGCGCCAGTCGCGGCCGTAGCCGCTGGAGGCGCGGTAGTCGATGTCCAGCACCACGTAACCCGAGTCGACGAGCAGGTTGTTGAACATCTGCTCGCGGAAGTAGTTCGGATAGCGCGCGTGCACGTTCTGCAGGTAGCCCGCGCCGTGCACGAACATCACCACCGGGTACTTCCTGCCGGGCTCGTAGTTCTTCGGGCCGTAGAACTTGCCCCAGATGGTGCCGGCGCCGTGCTTGCTCGGGATCTGCACGATCTCCGGCTGGATGAAATCGATCGCCTTGTACTGCGGCGTGCGGCTGTCGGTGAGCGTGCGCGCCTCGCCGCCGTTGGCGTCGAGCACGGCGAGCTGCGCCGGCACATAGGCCGAGGAATGCCGCACCAGCAGCTTCGATTCGTCCGGCGACAGCGCGAAGTCCTCGACGCCGTCGAGGTTGGTCAGCTCGCGCACCGCGCCGCCATCGACGTCGACCGCGCAGACCTCGTAGTCGCCCGGCCAGTTGCGGTTGCAGCCGAAGAAGAAGCGGTGGCCGTCGCGCGCCGGGCGCGGGTTCGACACTTCCCACTTGCCGCTGGTGATCGCACGCGCCTGGCCCGGCGCGTCGCTGATGTAGAGATGGCCGTAGCCGCTCTTCTCCGACATGAACCACAGGCGGTTGCGGCCGTTGCCGGGCAGCCAGCCGAACTCGTTGAAATTCCAGTTGATCCACGCCGGGTCGGTCAGGCGGTCGCGCGCGACGAGCTTCTTCGCCGCGGTGTCGACCTGCGCGATCCAGCGGTCCTTGTTGTCGACCGCGCGCACCAGCACCGCGGCGTCGCGGCCGTCGTCGCTCCAGTGGATGGCCGGGCCGCTGCCGTCGCCGTCGGTCTCGATGCGCACGGCGCGCGCGCCCTCGAGCGGCTTCTGGCCGGCCTTCCTGCGCAGCTCGGCGAGCGGGTCGGTCTTGATGCCCGGCAGGTCGTCGAACTTGAGCGGCGAGACGGCGCCGGTGGCGACCTCGACCAGCCACAGCGAATGCGCGGCCGGCGGATTGCGGCCGACGCGCGTGCGGCCTTCCTCGAATTCCTCGTAGCCCGATTCGGTCACGTACTTCGGCATCTTCGTGGCCTGGCCGAGGTTCGCGTCCTTCGGATAGGTGACCGCGAGCAGCCAGCGCCCGTCGGGCGAGAGCGCGCTGTCGACCAGTTCGACGTCCTTGCCGAGGTAGGCCGCCGGCGGCGCGGCGGTGGGATCGGCCGCGCGCCAGGCCTTGTCCTGCGCCTTGGCCGCCTCGCGCTTCTCGCGGTCGGTGCGCAGCGTGTCGATCATGCGCAGCTGGCGCGCGCGCAGGTCGTCGTCCTTCTTCGCCTTGTCCGGATCCTCCTCGGCCTTGAGCAAGGCGGCCTGCGCGATGCCGGCGCCGGCGCGCCAGGCGAACCAGTCGTTGTCGGCGCGGAACACCAGCTGCCCTTGCGGGCCCCACTGCGGGCGCGATTCCTGCGCGGCGGTGCGCGTCACCTGCGTGAGCGCGCCGGTCCTGAGGTCGCGCACGAAGATGTCGCCGCCGCGCGCGAACGCCATGCGCGTGCCGCTCGCGTCGACCACGCCGTCGCCGTCGATGCCCGCGCGATCGGCGCCGTCGAGCTTCGTCGCGGCGCCGCCGGTGATCGGCAGGCGGAAGGTGTCGCGGATCGTCGCGCCGGTGCGCTTCTGCGTGTAGTAGGCCGACTGCCCGTCCCAGGACCACCAGGCCTGCTCGATGCCGTTGCCGATCCAGTCCGGATCGGCCATGGCCTGGTCGAGGGTGACGCGGGGCGCCGTCTGCGCGGCGGCGAGCGGCGCGAGGCCGGCGAGGAGGAGGGCGGTGACGAGGCTGCTGCGACGCATCGGCGGGTCCGTGGAACGAAGTCGCCGGAGGGTAACAGCCGCTGCACCGGGTCGGCTGTGGCATCCGTCATTGCGCGCGTTCAGCGTCGCGCCCGCGGCATCCGGGGCACGGGCGACAGGCTGCGCATGCCCGGCTGCGCCTGCGCCCGGGCGGCTTCACTGACATCGCCCAGCGACAGGCGCACAATACGCCGGCGAATAGACGACCACGATCGTAGGGAGAGCCCTCGATGGATGCGCTGTTGCTGTCACGGATCCAGTTCGGATTCGTCATCTCGTTCCACATCCTGTTCCCGGCCTTCACCATCGGCCTCGCCAGCTGGCTGGCGTTCTGCAACTGGCGCTTCCTGCGCACCCGCGACACGGTCTGGCAGGACATCTACTTCTTCTGGCTGCGCATCTTCGCCATCAGCTTCGGCATGGGCGTGGTGAGCGGCATCGTCATGAGCTTCCAGTTCGGCACCAACTGGGCGGTGCTCAGCGAGAAGGCCGGCAACATCCTCGGGCCGGTGATGAGCTACGAGGTGCTCACCGCGTTCTTCCTCGAGGCGACCTTCCTCGGCGTGATGCTGTTCGGCCACAAGCGGGTGTCGGAGAAGCTGCATTTCTTCGCCACCTGCATGGTGGCGCTGGGCACGCTGATCTCGATGTTCTGGATCCTGTCGGCCAACAGCTGGATGCAGACGCCGCAGGGCTACACGATCACCGCAGACGGCATCTTCGAGCCCGCCGACTGGTGGGCGATCATCTTCAATCCCTCGTTCCCGTACCGGCTGGTGCACATGGCGCTGGCCGCGTTCATCACCACCTGCCTGGTGGTGGGCGGCGTGAGCGCGGGCTATCTGCTGCGCGGCACGCACGTCGAGGCGGCCAAGCGGATGCTGCGCATGGCGGTGCTGTTCGCCGGCATCACCGTGCCGCTGCAGATATTCGTCGGCGACCTGCACGGCCTCGCCGTCGGCGAGCACCAGCCGACCAAGCTCGCCGCGATCGAGGGCCACTGGGAGCCCACGCAGCCCGGCGCAGGCGTGCCGCTGGTGGTATTCGGCCTGCCCGACAGCGAAGCGGAGCGCAATCACTACGAGGTCGCGGTGCCGCGCCTGGGCAGCCTCATCCTCACGCACTCCTGGGACGGCGACATCCGCAGCCTCAAGGAAGTGCCGCGCGAGGACCGCCCGCCGGTGGCGCCGGTGTTCTGGTCGTTCCGCGTGATGGTCGGGCTGGGCATGCTGATGCTGCTGATGTCGGCGGCCTCGCTGTGGGCGCTGCGCAGGAAGCGGCTGTACGAATCGCGCGCGCTGCTGCGCTTCTGGCGTGCGATGACCTTCAGCGGCTTCATCGCGCTGCTGGCCGGCTGGTACGTGGTGGAGATCGGCCGCCAGCCCTGGGTGATCTACGGCCTGCTGCGCACGGCGCAGGCGGTCAGCCCGAACGTGGAGGCCGGCAGCGTGATCGCCTCGCTCGCCGCGTTCGGCATCGTCTACGCGATCGTGTTCGGCGCGGGCATCTGGTACATCGTCAAGCTCGTCAAGCATGGCCCCGTGCCGCATGATCCGGGCCCGCAGGCCGACGACGGCGAACGGCGGCCGAAGCGCCCGCTGTCGGTGGGCGACGACTTCGACGACGAAGAAATCCGGGAGGCCCGTTGATGGACGCCGTCACCGTTCTGCCGGTGGTGTGGTTCTTCATCATCGGCTTCGCCGTGATCATGTACGTGCTGCTCGACGGCTTCGTGCTCGGCATCGGCGTGCTCGCGCCGTTCGCGCGCGATTCGCAGGACCTCGACCTGATGATGAACACCGCCGCCCCGATCTGGGACGGCAACGAGACCTGGCTGGTGCTCGGCGGCGCCGGCCTGCTGGCCGCGTTCCCGGTCGCCTACAGCGTCGCGCTCTCGGGCCTGTACCTGCCGGTGCTGCTGATGCTGATCGCGCTGATCTTCCGTGGCGTCGCCTTCGAGTTCCGCTTCAAGGCCACGCGCGCCAAACGCTTCTGGGGCGGCGCGTTCGCCGCCGGCTCCACCTTCGCCGCGTTCGCGCAGGGGGTGATCCTCGGCGCGATCGTGGAAGGCATGCCGCTGCGCGACGGGCGCTACGTCGAAGGCGCGTTCGGCTGGTTCAGCCCGTTCGCGATGCTCACCGGCGTGGCGCTGGTGTTCGGCTACGCGCTGCTGGGCAGCACCTGGCTGATCCTCAAGACCGAGGGCCGCCTGCAGCGCGTCTCGCGCTACATGGCGCGGCCGCTGGTGCTGGTGGTGGTCGCGTTCATGGGGCTGGTCAGCGCGTGGCTGCCGTTCCTCGACTCGCGGATCATGGCGCGCTGGTTCGAGGGCGGCAGTTTCTGGTGGCTCGCGCCGGTGCCGGTGGCCGCGCTCGCCAACGCTCTGTGGCTGTGGCGCGCCTCGCTGCGCGAGGGCCGCGACGCGACCCCGTTCATCCTCACCCTGAGCTTCTTCGTGCTCGGCTTCGTCGGGCTGGTGTTGGGGCTCTGGCCGAACATCATCCCGCCCAACCTGACCATCTGGGACGCCGCCTCGCCGCCGTCCTCGCAGGGCTTCATGCTGGTCGGCATGGTGATCCTGCTGCCGGCCATCCTCGGCTACACGTGGTGGTCGTACCGCGTGTTCGCCGGCAAGGTCTCCGCGGACGCCGGCTACCACTGATTCCGCGACGGAAGCGCGCGGCGCAGCGGGTATGCTGTGCCGACGCCCGCACCGAGCGTCGTCGCGATGCACGCCTACGTCTACAAGAGCCTTCGCAAGGCCGATACCTACGTCTACCTCGCCGCGCGCGACGCTTTGGACGCGTTGCCCGAGCCGGTGCGCGCGCAGCTGGGCGGGCTGGAGTTCGTGCTCGAGATCGAGCTGACGCCGGAGCGCCGGCTGGCACGCGCGAATCCCGTGCAGGTGCGCGAGGCGCTGGCGACGCGCGGCTTCTTCCTGCAGATGCCGCCGCCGCCCGACGCGGCCGCCTACGACGCCGAAGAGTTCTACCGGAGCCGCGATGCCTGATCGACGGGCTCCACGCGCGATCGCGCTGATCGTCGCGGCGGTGGCGCTGGCGGCGGTCGCCGTGGTGGCGCTGCCGGCGGCGGCGCTCGGCCTGCTGCTCGCGCAACCGCTCGCCGCGCTCGGCCTCGCGCTGCGCCGCGGCGACGTGCGCAGGCTGTCGACGCGTCATGCGCTCGCCGTGCTCGCGCTGTGGTCGGCGGCCACCGCCGGCAGTGCCGCGCTGGTGGGCTGGCCGCTGGATGCATTGCTGCGCAGCGGCTCGCTGTCGGCGGCGATCGCGACCAGCCTCGCGGTCGGCATCGCTTGGCTTCTGCTGTGGCCGACGTGGCCCGTGTGGCCGGGCACCGAGCGCGATGGCGACCTGCGCACGCACTGGGCCGTGCGCGACGACGTCGACCGCGGCGCCTGGCGCGGGCTCGGCATCGCCGCCTGCGTGCTGCTGCCTGCGCTGGGCGTGCTGCTGCTGGCCTGGCCCGGCCTGCTGCAGGGCCCGGCGCGCTGGGGCATCGCGATCGCGCTGGCGTTCGCCACGCCGGCGTTGCACCTGTTGATCCAGCGATTCGCGCCGGCGCGTGCCGTCGCGCACGTGGTGTCACCCGATGACGACGTGCACATCGAGGCCGCGCCGGTCGAGCCGCTGCCGGCACGCGCCGAGGCCGCCGATCCGCAGGCGCTCGCGCGCGAGCTCTATGCCGCGGCGCGCGGCGGGCGCGTCGAGCGTGCGCTCGCGCTGATCGATGCCGGCGCGGACGTGCGCGCGCTCCCGACGCCCGGCGACCGCGACCAGCGCGCGCTGCCCGTTCTGGCCGCGGTGCTGCCCGACCTGCGCCTGCTGCGAGCGCTGATCGCGGCAGGCGTCGACATCAACGCCGCGCATGCCGGTATGACGCCGCTGCTGGCCGCCACCCGCGACAGCTGGCACGGCCGCCCCGAGGCCGTGATGACGCTGCTGTCCAACGGCGCCGATCCGCGCGCGAAGGACGCCGACGGCAATACCGCGCTGCACTTCGCCGCGCGCAGCACCGATCCGGGCGTGGCCGCATTGCTGCGCGATGCCGCCGCCGAGCTCGAGGTCCTCAACAACGAGGGCCTGTCGCCGCTGGGCATGGCCTGCGCCGCCGGCAACTGGCGCGTCGCCCGTTTCCTGCTCGAGCGCGGCGCGCGGCCCGAGCCGCCGGGCGGACAGCCCGCGCTGCTCGCCGCCGCGGGCAGCGAGGACGACGATCCCGCCGGCGTCGTGCTGCTGCTCAAGAGCCGGGCCCGCGTCGACGCGCGCGACCGCCAGGGCCGCAGCGCGCTGCACGTGGCCGCGCATGCGGGCCACATCGAGATCGTCGTAGCGCTGCTCGAGGCCGGCGCCGATCCGACGCTGTCGGACGCGAACGGACGCACGCCGCTGATGGAAGCCGTGCGCGGCGGCCATCTCGACGTCGTCGACGAACTGCTGCGCCAGCTGCCCGACGGCGGCGCCGCGCAGGCCGCGCGCGTGGACAGCGAGGGTCGCGGGCTGCTCTCGCTGGCCTGCGACAGCGATCGTGCGACGTCGGAACTGGTCTCGCGGCTGATCGCACTCGGCGCCGATCCCGCGCAGGCCGACAGGCAGGGCCGCCGGCCGGTCGACCGGGCCGCCGAGTCGGGCCGCTGGGCGCTGGTCGCCGCGCTCGACGCCGGCTACCGCCTGCCGGCCGCGCTGCGCGACGACGACGACGCGCCGCTGCCCGATCGCGCGCCGATCGCGCTGCTGCGCGAAGGGCTGCGCGAAGGCCGCAGCGGGCTCGACGACATCGTGCGCCTGCTCACGCCGGGCGATCTCGGCCTGCTGCTGCACGACGACGACATCGTCGCCGACCCGCGCAACGTCGCCTGGCTGCTCTCGCGCGGCGCCGATCCATATGTTCGTGACGGGCAGGGCCAGACCGCGCTGTTCGTGCTGCTGGGCCGCGGCCCCGCTGCGCTGCCGGCGCTGCGCCGCCTGCTAGACGCCGGCGTGTCGCCCGCGGGCCGCGGTGGCCTCGCGCGATTCCTCGCCGCCTGCGTACCGGGCGACGTGCACGGCGAGCGCCTCGCGCTGGAACTGCTCGATCGCGGTGTCGATCCGTTCGGCCCATCGCGCGGCGGCGATCCCGCGATCACCCTCGCGGTGCGCCTGGGCTGGCTGCCGCTGATCGAGCGCCTGCTGCAGATCGGTACCGGCCTCGATGCGCGCGACAGCCGCGGCATGAGCGCGCTGCACCTCGCTGCCGCGCTCGGCCGCGTCGACATCGTCAAGCGCCTGATCGCGCATGGCGCCTGCACCGAGTTGCGCGCGACCGACGGCCAGACGCCGCTGGGCGTTGCGCTGGCCGCCGGCCGTCGCGACATCGCCGACTGGCTGGACTGGCGCAGCTGGCCGCTGCCGCGCCGCCCGCTGCGCGCGCAGGACGTGCCTGCCGCCGCGATGGCCGGCGACGACGAGGCCGTGCGCCGCCTGCTCGACCTCGGCCTGCCGGTGGACGCCGTCGACCGCCAGGGCTGCAGCGCGCTGCTGCGCGCGGCCGGTGGCGGGCATCGCGCGGTGGTCGAGCTGCTGCTGCAGCGCGGCGCCGATCCGGGCCTCGCCGCGCAGTCCGGCGCCACGCCGCTGTCGGCCGCGGTGTCGATGCGGCACCTGGACATCGTCGATCGCCTCGTCGCGGCCGGCGTCGCGCTCGAGCAGCGCCTGCCCGGCGACGTCACCGTGCTGATGGTGGCGAGCGCGCTCGGCCTGCCCGAACTCGCGATGCGCCTGATCGCCGCCGGCGCCGACGTGCAGGCCGTCGACGCGCAGGGCCGCAACGCGCTGCACTGCGCCGCGCTGTACGCGTTCACCGCGCGCGACCGCGCACGCGTGGTCGCGCTGCTCGACACACTGGTGCTCGCCGGCGTCGAGCCCGACCAGGCCGCCAACGGCGTCACGCCGCTGCTGTTGCTGCTCGGCGCGCGCGCCGAGCCCGGCACCGCGGTGGACGAGGACGTCCTGCTCGCCGCGCTGGATCAACTGCTCGCGCAGGACGTGCGCCTTGACGCGCGCGATCCGCGCGGCTTCGGCCCACTGCACCTGGCCGCGCTGCACGGGCTGTCGCGCGTGGTGCAGCACCTGCTGAAGGCGGGCGCCGACCCGGATCTTCGCGACTCGCTCAACCGCAGCCCGCGCGAGATCGCGCTGATGCGCGGCTTCGTCGACATCGCCGCCGAGTTCGCACCGGCCACCTCGCCGCGCGACATCTCGATGGCGCGCTTCCTGCGCGATCGTTGACGGCCGCTCGCGCGCCGCGCGCATACTCGGCCACCTTCAATCACCCGAACAAGGACGTCCCATGAGCGGTTCGCGCAGCCACCTCGACATCGCACTCGCCTCGATCGACGTCTTCGGCAACGACGGCCTGCTCGACATGGCCGAGCTCGATCGCCTGCTCGAACTCGCCGAGCGTGATCGCGTCCTCGACGAGGACGAGAAGCGCGTGCTTGGCACGATCTTCGCGCAGGCCGAGCAGACCCGCATCGACGCGGCCGTCGCCGCGCGCATCGCGCAACTGCGCGTGCAGCACGGCATCGCCTGAGGTACTGCTGGCTCGGGTCCGCTTGCCGGACCGGCGAGCCGTCAGTTCGACGACGCGGGCGCCTTGCCGCGCCCGCGCAGCATGCCGCCCAGCACGCCTTCGCCGGCGTCGGCATTGAACAGTTCCTCTAGCTCGCGGCGCGCATCGCGCGAGGTCTGGATCAGCGCGGCCTCGTCGTCGCGCACGTCGTACTGCGCGCGCAGCAGGCGCTCGTCGTGCTCGCGGAAGCCCTTGACCTGCGCATGCACCGTCTCGGGATCGAGGCCGAGATCGACCAGCACGCGCTCGCCGGTGTACAGGCTGGAGTGGAAGGTCTCGCGGATGGCCTTGGCGCCGAGGTCCATGAGCTCCCATGCGTGGCGACGGTCGCGCGCGCTGGCGTAGACGATCGCGTCGGGATAGAGCTGGCGCACCGCGCGCGCGGTACGCACCGAAGCTTCCGGGTCTTCCAGCGCGATCACGAACACCTGCGCGGATTCGGCGCCGGCCGAGCGCAGCAGTTCGGAGCGGCTCGGGTCGCCGTAGTACACGGGATTGCCGAAGCGACGCACGAAGTCGACCTGGTCGGCGCTGGGCTCGATGGCGATGAAGGGCAGTTTCTGCGCGCCGAGAAGGCGCGCGACGATCTGGCCGAAGCGGCCGAAGCCGGCGATAAGCACCTTGGGCCCGTTGTCGGGAATAGGGTCGAAGGCGCGCGGCGTCGCCTTCGGCGCATGGCGCAGCAGGCGCCCGACGAACAGCAGCAGCAGCGGCGCGAGCGCCATCGACAGGCCGATGGTGGCGACGAGGCGGTCCCGGGTGGCGGCATCGATCAGCCCGGCGCGCGCGGCTTCCGAGAACACCACGAAGCCGAACTCGCCGCCGAACGCGAGCACGCCGGCCAGCTGCAGCGCGTCGCGCCAGCCGAGCCGGCCCGGGCGAAGGCCGGTCAGCGTGATCAGCACGAACTTGACCGCCAGCAGGCCCGCGACCATGGCGGCGATGCGCAGCGGCTCGGCCGCCACGCGCGCGATGTCGATGCTCATGCCCACGGCCATGAAGAACAGGCCCAGCAGCAGACCCTTGAACGGGTCGATCTGCGCTTCGAGCTCGTGGCGGAACTCGGAATCGGCCAGCAGCACGCCGGCGAGGAACGCACCCAGGCCCGGCGACAGCCCCGCCTGCTGCATCAGCCATGCTGCGCCGAGCACGGTGAGCAGCGCGGCGCCGGTGAACACCTCCGGCATGCCGCTCTTGGCGACCAGCCGGAACGCCGGCCGCAGCAGCAGGCGCCCGCCGCCGATCACGATGAGCAGCGCGCCGACGGCTTCGCCGATCGCACGCAGGTCGATCGCGTCCGCATCGCTGTGATGGCCGAGCAGCGGCACCACCGCGAGCAGCGGAATCGCGACGAGGTCCTGGAACAGAAGGATCGCGAACGCCAGCCGACCGTGCTGGCTGTGCACCGCGTGGCGCTCGGCCAGCAGTTGCAGGCCCACTGCGGTCGACGACAGCGCGAGCGCGAGGCCGACCACGATCGCCGCCGTCCAGGGCAGGCCGGCCAGCCGCGCGACCAGCGCCAGCGCGAGCCCGCACATCGCCATCTGCGCGCTGCCGGCGCCGAACACCGGCCGCCGCATCACCATCAGCCGCGACGGCGATAACTCCAGGCCCAGCACGAACAGCAGCATCACCACGCCGATCTCCGACGCACCCAGCACCGGCGCCGCATTGGCGACCACGCCCAGCGCCTGCGGCCCGAGCAGCACGCCGGCGACGAGATAGCCGAGCACGGCGCCCAGGCCGAGACGGCGGAACAGCGGGGCGGCCGCAACCGCGGCGAGCAGGAACACCAGTGCGAGTTCGAGGCCGCCGCCGTGCATGGGGTTTTCCGGATCCGGGACCCGGTCATCCTAGGCCCTCGACCGCGCCCGGACATCCCTCACCCGGGCGCGGCACCGGGCACGCTAGCCTGCGACGGCCGGTACAGGGGCCGGCATCCCGTCATCCGGTATGGGAGGCCCGATGTCGCTGCAACGGCTGCGCAACGAGCTCCAGTTCTCCGTCGTCGTGCTGTTCTGCGCGGCGGGCCTGCTCGGCGTGCTGCCCTTCGCGGTTTACCGCCTGGTGCAGGGCGATGCCGATGCCGCGCTGCTCGACGGCGCCATCGTCATCGCGCTCGGCGGCGTCGGGCTCTACGCCTGGCGCGGCGGCGACCTCGAGCGCGCGAGCCTGTTCCTGGTCACGGTGGCCACCATCGGCTTGCTGCTGATCGCACGGGTACTCGACCTCGCCGGCGCCCTGTGGTCCTACCCGGTGATCGCCTCGTATTTTCTGCTGCTGCGCTGGAGCCGCGCACTGGTCGCGGCCTCGACCCTCATGCTTCTGATGATGCTCGAGCCGCATGCGTTCGATTCGATGGCGCACCGCCTGATGTACCTGGCGAGCGCCGCCGTCACCAGCGTGATCGCCTACGTATTCGCGCGTCGCACGCAACTGCAGCGCGACCAGCTCGAAGCGCTGGCGGCACGCGACCCGCTGACCGGCGTCGCCAACCGGCGTGCGATGGACAAGGAACTGCGCATCGCCGCCGAGGCCTTCCATCGCCATCGCGTGCCCGCCGCGCTGGTGGTCATGGACCTCGACCACTTCAAGGCGATCAACGACGCGCTCGGCCACGACGCGGGCGACGACGCGCTGGTCGAGTTCGCGCGGCTCGTGCAGTCGTACTGCCGCGTCGGCGACCGTCTGTTCCGCTTCGGCGGCGAGGAATTCGTGCTGCTGCTCGCCGGTACCGGCGTCAACGACCTGCAGGCCTTCGCCGAGAGCCTGTGCGCCGCTGTGTCGACGCGCCTGCGCGCGGGCGGCCGCGCGGTCACCGTGTCGATCGGGGGCGCGGTGCTGCGCAAAGGGGAGTCCAACGCCGAGTGGCTGGCGCGCGCGGACGCCGCAATGTACGAAGCCAAGCGCCGGGGGCGGGATCGGGTGGTGGTCGACCGGGAAACGGCCGCCGGCTGACGCTATGCTCCGCGGGACTTCAGGGAGGAACCCATGCGCAACCTCATGCTCGCCTTCGCGCTTCTTGTCGCGATCGCCCCGGCCCATGCCGCGCGGCTCGCCGACGTCGTAATCGAGGAACCCGTGCTCGCCACGCGCGTCGACGGCAAGCTCGAGATCGAAACAAGCGGCGCCGTCGTCGGTTTCACGCCCACCACGGTCATCAAGGATTCTCTGGCCGAAAGCCTGCGCGCGATGGTCATGCGCTGGCGCTTCGAGCCCGTCGTCGTCGATGGCCGCGTCGTCAATGCGATCGCGCCGGTGCGGCTGTCGCTCGCCGCGGTGCCGCGCGAGGACGGCGCGTTCGAGATGAAGATCGAGCACCTGACCTTCCCCGACGAGGCCGACGGGCGCGAACACGATGGAGGCGGATCCGAAAGCCGCATCCTGTCGGCTAAGGTCGCGCGTCGCGTGGCACCGCAGTATCCGACCGCATCCCTGCGGGCGGGCGTCAGCGGACGCGTTCTCGTCGCCGTGCGCATGGATGAGGACGGGCAGGTCCTCGACGCGGTCGCGCGCGAGACCGCGCTCTACAACGTCAAGGGCAGCGATCGTCGCCTGGCGCCTTACGTGGCCGACCTCGAGGCCGCGAGCGTGCGCGCGATGCGCCGCTGGAAGTTCGACCTGACGCTCGCGCCCCGTGCGCCGGGCGATGCGGAACCGCTTACCGGGTTCATCGCGTTCGTCTACACCATCGGCAACGCGGGCACGCCCGAGCAGGGCAGCTGGACGTGGGAAGCGCGCACGCTCGGCCGCCCCATTCCCTGGCTGGCGCCGGCCTTGGCTGACCGCATTCCGGGCGTGGAGGATGTCGGCGAGAACGGCAGCTTCGGCCTGCCGAAATCGCGCTACCGCCGCATCGGCGACGGCACGCTCTGATGTGAAAAGCCCCGCCGAAGCGGGGCTTTTTTCTGGCATCGATCCGCGCCTCAGCGCTTCATCGAGCTGAAGAACTCGTCGTTGGACTTGGTGTTCTTCATCTTGTCGAGCAGGAACTCCATCGCGCCGATCTCGTCCATGCCGTGCAGCAGCTTGCGCAGGATCCAGATCTTCTGCAGAAGCTCCGGCTCGATCAGCAGGTCCTCGCGGCGCGTGCCCGAGCGGTTGATGTCGATCGCAGGGTAGACGCGCTTCTCCGCGATGCGGCGGTTGAGGTGGACTTCCGAGTTGCCGGTGCCCTTGAACTCCTCGTAGATCACCTCGTCCATCTTCGAGCCGGTGTCGATCAGCGCGGTGGCGATGATCGTCAGCGAGCCGCCTTCCTCGACGTTGCGCGCGGCGCCGAAGAAACGCTTCGGGCGGTGCAGCGCGTTGGCGTCGACGCCGCCGGTCAGCACCTTGCCCGAGCTCGGCACGACGTTGTTGTAAGCACGCGCCAGGCGGGTGATCGAATCGAGCAGGATCACCACGTCCTTCTTGTGCTCGACCAGGCGCTTGGCGCGCTCGATCACCATCTCGGCGACCTGCACGTGGCGCGCGGCCGGCTCGTCGAAGGTCGACGAGATCACCTCGCCGCGCACGGTGCGCTGCATCTCGGTCACTTCCTCCGGGCGCTCGTCGATGAGCAGCACGATGAGGTGCACGTCCGGATGGTTGTAGGTGATCGCGCTGGCGACCTGCTGCATCAGCATGGTCTTGCCGGCCTTGGGCGGCGACACGATCAGTGCGCGCTGGCCTTTGCCCTGCGGCGCCATCAGGTCGAGGATGCGGCCGGTGATGTCCTCGGTGCTGCCGTCGCCGCGCTCGAGGCGGAACTTGCGGCGCGGGAACAGCGGGGTGAGGTTCTCGAACAGCGCCTTGTTCTTCGACGCCTCCAGCGGCTCGCCGTTGATGGTGTCGACGATGTTGAGCGCGAAGTAGCGCTCGCCGTCCTTCGGCCAGCGGATGCGGCCGGCGATGTGGTCGCCGGTGCGCAGGTTGAAGCGGCGGATCTGCGACGGCGAGATGTAGGTGTCGTCCGGGCCGGCGAGGTAGCTCGCCTCGGCCGCGCGCAGGAAGCCGAAGCCGTCCGGCAGGATCTCCAGCACGCCGTCGGCGGCGACGCCTTCGCCGTGGCGGGTCAGCACCTTCAGCAGCGCGAAGATGACGTCCTGCTTGCGCGCACGGGCGACGCCCTCGTGGATGTTGAGCTGGTCGGCGATCTCGAGCAGCTTCGGCGCGGGCATGCGCTTGAGGTCGCCGAGCGAATAGGTCGGGAAGCCTTCCGGCACCTGCGGGTGCGGGCGCGGCACGAAGCCCTCGCCGTTGCCGGCGCCTTCGTCGGTCATGCCGCCGTCGCGCTGGCGCTCGCGCTGGCGCTCGCGGCGATTCTTGAAGCGCTCGCGACGGCTCATGCGCTGGCCGCCTTCGCCCTGCGGGCCCTGCTGGCCGCCGTTCTGCGACGACGGGGTGGACTCGCCGGAGGTGGACGGCTCGGGCGCGCCGGCGACCGGCGCGGCCTCGGCGGCCGTTGCGTCGTTGCGCGGCGCGGACTCGGTGCGGGCGGGGGCGTCGGCGGGCGCGCGCGGCGCCTCCGGCTGCGGCGTTTCGGCGCGAGGCGCCTCGGCGACGGGGGTGGCGACGGCGGGCGCGGTGTCGGCGGCGTCGGCCTTGGCCACGCGCGTCTTGCGCACGCGCTTCTCGGCGACTTCGCCGGCGTCGGGGGTCTGGTCGGACAAGCGGAATTCCTCGCTAAGCGGCGAGCGCCCGCGGATGCGCGGGCGAGGTCGGGATCGGATCGATTCGGAGAATCAGAGGGGTGCGGCGAGCGCGAACGCGCCGGGCCTGCAGGAAACTAGCACCGCCGCGACGAGGCGTGCAAGCGCTCGGGCGGAGGCATTCGACCGCGTCGAGCGGCTGTGCCGCGTGAAGGCCGGACGGGGTCGGGAGTCACCTTACCGGAGAGACGGCGGCATCGCGCGGCACGCCGTCCACCGGTTCACGGGCGGGTCACGCCGTCGGCGCGACCGCGGCGCTTCAGAGCGCCTTGTCGATCAGCTGCGCGAGCTGGGCCTTGCCCACCGCGCCGATCTGCTGGCCGTGGATCTGGCCGTCCTTGAAAACGAGCAGCATCGGGATCGAGCGCACGTGGTACTTCAGCGCCGTCTGGCGCTCGTTGTCGACGTTCACCTTCACGATCTTCGCGCGGCCGTCGTAGGTCGCGGCCAGCTCGTCCAGCGCCGGGGCGATCATCTTGCAGGGACCGCACCACGGCGCCCAGAAATCCACCAGCACGGGCTCGGCCGACTGCAGGACCTCGCGGTCGAAGTCGGCGTCGCCGACATGCTTGATCTTGTCGCTCACTGAACAGGTCTCCTCGGATCGGGGCGCGGCCGACATGGTCGCACGGGCGCCGTGCAGGCATGCGCTACACTTGGGGGCCCTACGCGGTGGCGCAAGCCCCGCACGACCGTCCGGCCGCATCCGCAGTGTTCCGCGGATGCACCCCGTCGCCGCCCTCACGCGCGCCCGGACGCCTTGCCGGCCGCCGTCTTCCGGCCGCCGTCTCCTACGCAAGCGCCCACCGGCGCGCCGGATCCTGATGAGCGACAAACCCTTAACCGACGTCACCTTCTCCTCGTTCGACCTGCACCCCGCGCTGCTCGCGGGCCTTGAAGCCGCCGGCTTCACGCGCTGCACGCCGATCCAGGCCCTCACCCTCCCGCTGGCGCTGGCCGGCCGCGACGTCGCCGGCCAGGCGCAGACCGGCACCGGCAAGACGCTCGCCTTCCTCGTCGCCGTGGTGAACCGGCTGCTCACGCGCCCGGCGCTGGCCGACCGCAAGCCGGAGGATCCGCGCGCGCTGATCCTGGCGCCGACCCGCGAGCTGGCCATCCAGATCCACAAGGACGCCGTGAAGTTCGGCTCCGACCTCGGCCTGAAGTTCGCGCTGGTCTACGGCGGCGTCGATTACGACAAGCAGCGCGCGATCCTGCAGTCGGGCGCCGACGTCATCATCGCCACGCCCGGCCGCCTGATCGACTACGTCAAGCAGCACAAGGTGGTCAGCCTGCACGCCTGCGAGATGTGCGTGCTCGACGAAGCCGACCGCATGTTCGACCTCGGCTTCATCAAGGACATCCGCTTCCTGCTGCGCCGCATGCCCGAGCGCACCACGCGACAGACGCTGCTGTTCTCGGCGACGCTCAGCCATCGCGTGCTCGAGCTCGCCTACGAGCACATGAACGAGCCGGAGAAGCTGGTCGTCGAGACCGAGACCATCACTGCCGCGCGCGTGCGCCAGAAGGTGTACTACCCGTCGGACGAGGAAAAGATCCCGCTGCTGATCGCGCTGCTGTCGCGCAGCGAAGGCGCGCGCACGATGGTGTTCGTCAACACCAAGGCGTTCGTGGAGCGCGTGGCGCGTGCGCTGGAGCGCGCGGGCTACCGCGTCGGCGTACTTTCGGGCGACGTGCCACAGAAGAAGCGCGAGTCGCTGCTGAAGAAGTTCCAGGCCGGCCAGCTCGAGATCCTGGTCGCGACCGACGTCGCCGCGCGCGGCCTGCACATCGACGGCGTCTCGCACGTCTACAACTACGACCTGCCGTTCGATGCCGAGGACTACGTCCACCGCATCGGCCGCACCGCGCGCCTGGGCGCCGAGGGCGATGCGATCAGCTTCGCCTGCGAGCGCTACGCGATGAGCCTGCCGGACATCGAGGCCTACATCGAGCAGAAGCTGCCGACCGAGCAGGTGACGCCGGAGATGCTGGTCGCGCTGCCGCGCCCGGTGCGCGAGAAGGTGGAAGGCGAGGAAGAGGAGAGCGTGTCGGCGATCTTCCGCGAGGCGCGCGAGGCCAAGGCCGAGGAAGACGCGCGCCGTGGCGTGAAGCCGCGCAGCGGTGGACGTTCGGCCGGCCGCGACGGCGAGCGCCGTCCGCGCGGACCCAAGCCCGAGGGCGAGCGTCGCCCGCGTGCGCCGAAGCCGGAAGGTGCGGTCGATGCCGTCGAGGCGACGCCCGCCATTGCCGACGCCGCGCCGAAGCCGCCGCGTCCGCCGCGCATCGATCCGGTCACCGGCGAGGAGCTGGCGCCGCGCAAGCGTCGTCGCCGTCGTCGCGGCAAGCCGGTGGACGGCGCCGTCGCGGAGAACGGCGCGCAGGCCGCGTCGCCGCGCCCCGCATCGTCGGAGCCACGTTCCACGCTGACCCAGCCGCGCACGCCGCGCGCGAAGGCGGAGCTCGAAGCCTCGCGTGCCAATGCGGACGCGCCGGCGTCCGCGGCGAAGAAACCGGGCCTGCTGCACCGCGTGGCGCGCGGGCTGAAGTCGCTGGTCACGCGCGGGCCGCGCACGCAGCACTGATCGGGCGACTTCGCGTCGGACGACGGGCGGCCCCTCGGGTTCGCCCGTTTTCGTTGCGGCGCCGCGCGGGCGGCGACGGTGCATCTGCGATACTCCGCCGCATGAGCCTTCTGCGTTTCGACAACGTCGGCAAGCGCTATGCGAGCGGGCGCGATGCGCTCGTCGACGTGAGCTTCGACGTCGCGCCCGGCGAGATGCTGTTCGTCACCGGTCACTCCGGTGCCGGCAAGAGCACGCTGCTGCGGCTGATCCACCTCACCGAACGCGCCACGCGCGGCGCGGTGATCTTCGCCGACCGCAACATCGGCAAGCTCGGCGGGCGGCGCATCGCGCTGCATCGCCGCGACGTCGGCGTGGTGTTCCAGGACCATCGCCTGCTCGCCGACCGCAGCATCGACGACAACGTCGCGCTGCCGCTGCGCCTGCGCGGCATGCATCGCGCGGAGATCGCCAAGCGCGTGCGCTCCACGCTGGAGAAGGTCGGCCTCGGCGATCGCGGTCGCGCGTTGCCGCGCCAGCTCAGTGCGGGCGAGCAGCAGCGCGTGGGCATCGCGCGTGCGATCGCCGCCGAGCCGAAGCTGCTGCTGGCCGACGAACCCACGGGCAACCTCGATCCCGCGCTGTCGACCGAAATCATGGCGCTGCTGGAATCCCTGTCGATGCGCGGCACGGCGGTGATGGTGGCCAGCCACGACCTCGCGCTGGTGCGGCGCATGAAGAAGCGCGTGCTGGTGCTGGACCACGGCCGGCTGGTCGACGACATCGCGCCGGGAGACCTCGCCGAATGAGCACGAAGGCCGTCCGTACCGAGGCCGTGCGCACGCGCTCGCGCATCGGCAGCTGGTTCGACCACCACGTCTACAGTCTGGTCGCGAGCCTCGGCCGCATGCTGCGCAAGCCGTGGGCCACCGGGCTCACCGTCGGCGTCATGGCGATCGCGTTCGCGCTGCCGTTGGGGCTGTGGGCCGTGCTGTCGAATCTTTCGCAGTTCACCGGCGACGTGCAGCAATCGCGGCAGGTGGGCGTGTATCTCGAACCCGGCACGCCGCTCGACCGGGCGCAGTCGCTGGCCGCGCAGCTGCGCGCGCGTGGCGACGTCGCGGGCGTCGAGCTGCGGAGCGCCGATGAGGGCCTGCGCGAGCTGCGCGAAACCGGCGGCCTCGCGGCCGCGGCCGACGCGCTCGGCGACAACCCGTTGCCGCATCTCCTGCGCGTCACGCCACGTGGCGACGACGCGGCGCTCGCCGCCTCGCTGCAGGCGCTGCCGGGCGTGGACGCCGTGCAGCAGGACGCGGCCTGGCGCCAGCGCCTCGACCGCTGGCTGCTGCTGGGCGAGCGCATCGCCTGGGTACTCGCGGTGCTGCTCGGCCTCGGCGGGTTGCTGGTGGTCGGCAATACGGTGCGGTTGGACATCCAGTCGCGTCGCGACGAGATCGAGGTGCTGCAACTGCTCGGCGCCACCGATGGCTTCGTGCGTCGGCCCTTCCTGTATCTCGGCGCCTGCTACGGCCTGCTCTCGGGCCTGATCGCGCTCGGCCTGCTGACCGGCGCCGAGCTGGCACTGCGCGCGCCGATCGCCGATCTCGCGCAGGCGTATGGCAGCGGGTTCCGCCTGCAGGGCTTCGACCCGATCCGGGCCGCCGTCGCAGTTCTGGGCGCGGGCGTGCTCGGCTGGCTTGGCGCGGGGCTGGTGACCGGTCACTATCTGAGGCAGACCCGCTCGACCGGCGACTGATCTTTGAGCACGGAGCACTCGCAGGACCTTCGCCATCTCCCGGCCTCGTCGGCCCGCATCATGGTGGTCGACGGCAGCAGACTGGTGCGCAAGCTCATCGCCGACGTACTGCAGCGCGAGGTGCCGGGCGTCGACGTCGTGGCCTGCGAGAGCGTCGCGCAGGCGCGCGAGGCGCTGGCGAGCGGCCCGGTCGATCTCGTCACCACCGCGCTCGCGCTGCCCGACGGCGACGGCATCGCGCTGGCGCGCACCGTGCGCGAGGCGGCGGGACAGAAATACGTGCCGGTCATCGTCGTTTCCGGCGATGCGCAGTCGCACCTGGAATCGCGCGCGTTCACCGACGACGTCACCGACTACTTCGACAAGGCGCTCGGCCACAACGCGCTGGCCGCCTTCATCCGCGGCTACGTGCATCCCGAGCCGATCCCGGGCGCGCGCGTGCTCTACGTCGAGGACAGCAAGGTCGTTGCCGTGGCCACCAAGCGCATGCTCGAGCGCCACGGGCTCAAGGTGCTGCACTTCATCGGCGTCGAGGAAGCGCTCGCGCATTTCGACGCGCATCGCGGCGAGGACGACGTGGGCGCCGACCTCGTGCTCACGGATGTCTACCTCAAGGGCGAGCTGTCCGGCCACGACCTGCTCGGCCGCCTGCGCGTGCAGTTCGGCTACGGCAAGCGCCGCCTGCCGATCCTCGTCATGACCGGCGACGCCAATCCGCAGAACCAGAGCGAACTGCTGCGTGCGGGCGCCAACGACCTGGTGCTCAAGCCGATCGAGGAGCGCCTGCTGGTGACCAAGACGCTGTTCCAGCTGCGGCTGTCGCGACTGCCCGTCGAAGCCTGAGCCGTTCGTTGCGCCGCGACGGGCGACGCCCGACGATAGCGCGATGCCCAACGCCGACCAGATCAAGCTCGAACCCGGCTGGAAATCGCATGTCGGCGATTACCTGCTGCGCGAGGACATGCAGCAGCTCTCGGCCTTCCTGCGCGAGCGCAAGCGCGCCGGCGCGCAGGTGTTCCCGCCGGGGCCGCAGATCTTCGCCGCCTTCGATGCGACGCCGTTCGATGCCACGCGCGTGGTCGTCCTCGGCCAGGACCCGTACCACGGCCCCGGGCAGGCGCACGGCCTCGCGTTCTCGGTGCGTCCGGGCGTGCCGGTGCCGCCGTCGCTCGCGAACATCTACGTGGAGCTGCAGCGCGACCTCGGCATCGCGCGGCCCGACCACGGCTGCCTGCTGCCCTGGGCCTGGCAGGGCGTGCTGCTGCTCAATGCGGTGCTGACGGTGGAAGCCGGCCGTGCCGGCGCGCACCAGGGCAAGGGCTGGGAAGGCTTCACCGACCATGTCGTCGACGTGCTCAACCGCGAGCGCGACGGGCTGGTATTCCTGCTCTGGGGCAGCTACGCCCAGGCCAAGGGCAAGCGCATCGACATGTCGAGGCATCGTGTGCTGAAGGCGCCGCATCCCTCGCCGCTGTCGGCGCATCGCGGCTTCATCGGCTGCGGGCATTTCTCGGCGGCGAACGAGTACATCGCGCGGCGCGGGCATACGCCGATCGACTGGTCGCTGCCGTCGCTTGCAGGGCTGCAGCCGATGCTCGACGCGCGGCAGGGCGCCTGAGCGGCGCGACACATGCCAGGCAGCGGCCGTACGGCCGGCGCCGATTTCTTCATGGCCGGCCCGCTAGGCTGGCCCTTCGTTTCGATACGAGCGTCCATGAGCCCCAGCCCCGCTTCGCTGCTGACGATCTTCGGCGCCTCCGGCGACCTCGCACAGCGCATGCTGCTGCCCTCGCTGTACGGCCTGCACCGCGAGCGGCTGCTGCCGCCCGGGCTGCGCATCCTCGGCAGCGCGCGCAGCGAGTTCGACGACGCGGGCTTCCGCGAGAACGTCGCACAGGCCATCGGCCGCTTCGTGCCGGCCGGCGATCTCAACGACGCCGAGCTGCGTGGCCTGCTGGAACGCGTGCACTACGTGCCGGCGACGCTCGGCGACGAGGCCTCGTTCGCCACGCTGGGTCAGCGCATCGACGCGCTGCGCGAGGGCGGCGACGCGGTCTACCACCTGTCCACCGCACCGCGTTTCTACGGCGACATCTGCCGCGCGCTGGGCGCGATGGACCTCGCCGGCCCCGGCACGCGCGTAATGCTGGAAAAGCCGATCGGCCATGACCTCGCCAGCGCGACCGCGATCGACGACGCGGTGGCCGCGGTGTTCGACGAGGCGCGGATCTTCCGCGTCGACCACTACCTCGGCAAGGACGGCGTGCAGAACCTTCTCGCGCTGCGCTTCGGCAACGCGCTGTTCGAGCCGCTGTGGAACGCGCGGCACATCCAGCAGGTGCAGATCACCGTCGCCGAAACCGTCGGCGTGGAAGGCCGAGGCGACTACTACGACGACTACGGCGCGATGCGCGACATGCTGCAGAACCATCTGCTGCAGCTGCTGTGCCTGGTCGCGATGGAGCCGCCCTCGCATTTCGACCCGACGGCGGTACGCAACGAGAAGATCAAGGTACTGCGCTCGCTGCGGCCGATCGGGCGCGACGAAGTCGCCACCGAGACGGTCGCCGGGCAATACGCGGCCGGTGCGATCGCGGGGCAGGCGGTGCCGGGCTATCTGGAAGAGCTGGGACGTGCGAGCCGCACCGAAACCTTCGTCGCCATCCGCGCGCAGGTGGACAACTGGCGCTGGGCCGGCGTGCCGTTCTACCTGCGTACCGGCAAGCGCATGCCACGCCGATCGACCGAGATCTACCTGCAGCTGCGCCAGGTGCCGCATTCGATCTTCGGCGCCGCGCCGCAGCCCAACGCGCTGGTGATCCGCCTGCAACCGGAGGAACGCATCGAACTGCAGGTGATGAGCAAGACGCCGGGCCTCGACCGCGGCGGCCTGCAGCTCTCGCCGGTCGAGCTCGACCTCGACATGCACGAGGAATTCGCCGCACATCGCCGCCGTCTCGCGTACGAGCGGCTGTACCTCGATGCGATCGAAGGCAACGGCACGCTCTTCGTGCGTCGCGACGAAACCGAGGCCGCCTGGCAGTGGGTCGATGCGATCCACGACGGTTGGCGTGCCACCGGCATGCTGCCCAAGCCGTATCCGGCCGGGACCTGGGGCCCGAGCGCGGCGGCGACGTTGATCGACCGCAAGGGACACAGCTGGCGCGAATGACGATGGCCTGGGTCGAACACGCCTATCCGGACGGGGACGCACTGGCGGCCGCGCTGGCACGCGAGCTGGACGCCGCGGTGCAGGCCGCGCTCGCCACGCGTGGACGCGCGCTGCTCGCGCTCGCCGGCGGGCGCACGCCCCTGCCGGCCTATCGTGCGCTCGCCAGGCGCTGGCGCGACACGCCCGGCCCCGCGCATATCGTGCTGATACCCACCGACGAGCGCTGCGTGCCCCACGATCACCCCAGCTCGAACGTGCGCGAGTTGCGGGAAATATTCGGCGGAACCGCCGTGCGCATCGAAGCGCTCACCACGCACGACGGCGATCCCGCGCGCTCGGAGCGCTACGCCGCCGCGATGCTTGCCGGGCACAAGGAGCCGTTCGACGCGGTGGTCCTCGGTATGGGCGGCGACGCGCATACCGCGTCGCTGTTCCCGAACGCCGGGCAACTGGCGGCGGGGCTGGATCCGTCGACAACGCTTGATGCGCTGCGCATCGACCCCGATCCATTGCCTGTCGAAGCGCCATTCGCACGCATCTCGCTCACTGCCGCGCGCCTGCTGCGCACCCGCGCGCTGCACCTCGCCCTCGCGGGCGATGCCAAGCGCGACGTACTCGCAGCGGCGATGGCGGATCCGGACGCGTTCGAGCGGCCGGTCGCTGCCGTGCTGCATGCGCCGGAGGCGACGGTGCATATCCATTGGAGTCCCTGAGATGTCCCTGCATCCCACCGTCGAGCGCGTGACCGAGCGCATCCGCGACAGGAGCGCTGCCACGCGCGCCGCGTATCTCGCCCGCATGGCCTCGATGCGCCACGACGGCCCGGCGCGCGGCGCGCTGGGCTGCGGCAACCTCGCGCACGGCTTCGCCGCGGCCGGCGCGGACAAGCCCCACCTGCGCGGGCAGGTCGGCCCGAACATCGGCATCGTCACCAGCTACAACGACATGCTGTCGGCGCACCAGCCGTTCGAGAACTTCCCGGTGCTGATCCGCGCGATCGCGCGCGCGAACGGCGCAAGCGCGCAGGTCGCCGGCGGCGTGCCGGCGATGTGCGACGGCATCACGCAGGGCCGCTTCGGCATGGAGCTGTCGTTGTTCTCGCGCGACGCGATCGCGCTCGGCACCGCGATCGCGCTGAGCCACGACATGTTCGACGGCATGCTGCTGCTCGGCATCTGCGACAAGATCGTGCCGGGGCTGCTGATCGGCGCGCTGAGCTGGGGCCACCTGCCGTGCATCCTCGTGCCCGCGGGGCCGATGCCATCGGGCATCCCGAACAAGGAGAAGGCGCGCATCCGCCAGCTGCATGCCGAGGGCAAGGTCGGCTACGACGAACTGCTCGACGCCGAAGCCGCCAGCTACCACACCGCCGGCACCTGCACGTTCTACGGCACCGCGAACTCCAACCAGATGCTGATGGAGGTGATGGGCCTGCACATGCCGGGCACCGCCTTCGTCAACCCGGGCACTTCGCTGCGCGACGCGCTCACCGTCGCCGCCACCGAGCGTGTTCTGCGCATCACCGCACTGGGCGACGAGTACACGCCGCTCTGCGACGTCGTTGACGAGCGCTCGATCGTCAATGCGATGGTCGGCCTCGCCGCGACCGGCGGCTCGACCAACCACGCGATCCACCTCGTCGCCATCGCGCGCGCGGCCGGCATCCGCATCGACTGGGACGATCTCGACGAACTCTCCCGCGTGACGCCGCTCTTGGCGCGCGTCTATCCGAACGGCGAGGCCGACGTGAACGCATTCGAGGCCGCGGGCGGCGTCGCCTTCGTGATCCGCGAACTGCTCGACGGCGGCCTGCTGCACGAGGACGTGCGGACGGTGCACGGCGGCAGCCTGCGCGACCAGGCCCGGCAGCCGTATCTCGATGGCACGCAGCTGAAGTGGGCCGATGCACCGGTGCAGTCGCGCGATCCGTCGGTCGTGCGATCGCTCGCCGAGCCGTTCGATGCCGAGGGCGGCCTGCGCCGGCTGCAGGGCAATCTCGGCCGTGCGGTGGTGAAGGTGTCGGCAGTCGCGCCGGAGCATCGTGTCATCGAAGCGCCGGTGCAGGTGTTCGAGGCGCAGGAAGCGCTGCTCGACGCATTCCGCGCCGGCCTGCTCGAGGGCGACTTCATCGCCGTGGTGCGCGGGCAGGGCCCGAAGGCCAATGGCATGCCGGAGCTGCACAAGCTCACGCCGACGCTGTCGGTGCTGCAGGACCGTGGCCAGAAGGTCGCGCTGCTCACCGATGGCCGCATGTCGGGCGCATCGGGCAAGGTTCTCGCGGCGATCCATCTCACGCCTGAAGCGGCCGACGGTGGGCCGATCGCACGGTTGCAGCCGGGCGACGTGGTGCGCATCGATTCGGACGCCGGCACCGTCGACGTGCTCGTCGACGAAGGCGCATTCGCCGCACGTACGCCGCATCGCACCGACCTCTCCGCCAACCGCACCGGCATGGGCCGCGAGCTGTTCGCGCTGATGCGCCGCGAAGTCGGCAGCGCGGAGGAGGGCGCGTGCGCGCTGCTCGACGCGAGCGATCGGGAACTCGCCGGATGACGGCGGTCGGGCTGGTCGCCGACATCGGCGGCACCAACGCGCGCTTCGCGCTGGTCGAGCTCGATTCGCCCACGCCGCGGCTGCACGACATGAAGGCGCTGCGCGGCAGCGACTACGCGAGCCTGCACGAGGCCTGCGTGCATTACCTCGACGGTGTGCAAGCCACGCCGAGCCACGCCGCCTTCGCCATCGCCTCGCCGATCAAGGGCGACGACGAGGTGCGCATGACCAACCGCGCCTGGTCGTTCCGACGCAGCGAGCTCGAGCGCGCACTCGGCCTCGAACACCTGTGCGTGCTCAACGACTTCGGTGCCGTCGCGCGGGCGATTCCTGCGCTTGCGGCGGATGATGTCGTGCCTCTCTACGGCGATACCTCGCTGCCGCCCGCATCACCCGTCACCGTGATGGGCCCGGGCACCGGCCTCGGCGTCGCGTTGCTGCTGGGCGACGCGACGCGCGGCTGGCAGGCCATCGAAACCGAAGGCGGGCATGCGACGTTCGCGCCGATCGACGACGAGGACCGGCGCATCGTCGCCCGCGTCGATGCGCTGTACGGGCGTACGTCGAACGAGCGCGTGCTCTGCGGCGAAGGCCTCGCGCGCATCGACGCGGTGCTGCGCGATGCCGGCGGCGACGCGCTGCGCGAGCCGGCCGACATCGTCCGTCTCGCCACCGAAGGCGAAGACGACTCGGCGCGCCGCGCGCTTGCACGCTTCTGCGCGATCCTCGGCTCGGTCTGCGGCGACATCGCACTGACCCACGGCGCGCATGCCCTGATGATCGCCGGCGGCATCGTGCCGCGCTTCGTACCGTTCCTTCGCCGCAGCGCGTTCCGCGAACGCTTCCTCGCCAAGGGCCGCTTCGCCGCCTACGTGGAGAACGTCGCGATCCACGTCGTCACCCATCCGCAGCCCGGCCTCCTGGGTGCCGCCGCCGCGCTGCGCGACCGACTGGAGCACACACGATGATCTGGACACCGGAAACCCGCGCCACGCGCGTGGATGACATCCTCGCGCAGGCGCCCGTGCTGCCCGTGCTCGCCATCGACCGCGTCGAGGACGCCGTGCCGCTGGCACGCGCACTGGTCGACGCCGGCCTGCGCGTGCTCGAGGTGACGCTGCGCACCCCGGTGGCGCTCGACGCCATGCGCGCGATCGTGGACGAGGTGCCGGATGCGATCGTCGGCGCCGGCACGATGCTGCGCGCGGAGGATTTCCGCGCCGTCGAGGCCACGGGCGCGGTCTTCGGCATCGCGCCGGGCACCACGCCCGCGCTGTACGAAGCCGCCGAACTCACCGCGCTCGCATTCATACCGGCCGTCGCGACCGCGAGCGAGCTGATGTGCGGCATGGAGCGCGGCTACCGGCGCTTCAAGTTCTTCCCCGCCGAGGCGGCGGGCGGCATCACGGCGCTGAAGGCCTTCGCCGGCCCGTTCGCCGACGTGCGCTTCTGCCCTACCGGCGGCATCGACGCGTCGAAGGCCCGCGGCTATCTCGCGCTGAGGAACGTGGCGACGGTGGGCGGCTCGTGGATGGTGCCGACCGATGCGCTGGCTTCGCGCGACTGGGACGGCATCGCACGGCTCGCGCGCGAGGCGGCCGTCCTGCGCGCGGCCTGACGCGGCGCCTCAGCGCGCGCGGCGGCCCGGACGGGACAGCGCCCGCGCCAGCCAGACGCCGCCGAGCACGGCGATGGCGGCCGCCGACACCAGCAGCAGGGTGACAGGCGCGTGGTCCAGGGAGAGCTGCAGGATCATGCGGCCATCATAGACGCGGACCGCTGCCGGCCGGGGTCGCGGCGTCGGCAGTCTTCAGCTTGGGCACGCGGGCGATGCGAGGCGTCGCGGCGCCGGTACCGTGACGTCGCCCGAACGCGCGTCTAGCCGCCTGATCGAGGCGGCATTCACTGCATGGTCGGGCTCAGGCCGGCGCCGGTTCCGCGGCTGCCGGCGGCACCGGCGTCCCGCCACCGATCTTCCGCATCAACTCGTCGACCAGGGCACCGCCCGTCGCCACGCCGTGCCCGGGCGGTGCCGCGTAGCCCACCATCGGGATGCCCGAACGCGCCAGCACCGCCCGCCGCTCGCACGCGGCGTGGTCTTCGCCGTCACCGAGCAGGATCAGCCCATCCGCCCGCGTCGGGTCGCCGTAATCGATTTCCCACCCGTCCGAGCGCTGGCGGACCGCCACCAGCAGTTCGCGGTGACGCGCCTCGCAGGCCCGGCTGATCGGCCCCAGCAGCGCCAGGAATGCCGGGTCGACGCGCGGCCCGTCGGACGTGGCCGACTCGAACAGCAGCAGCGCCAGCAGGCCCGAGCTGCGCGTGCGCAGGCCGGAAGCACGACGGTCGACCCGGTAGCCGAGCTCGCGGACCACCGCCTCGACCCGCCGGCGCGTCTCCTCGCTCACCCGCGCGCCGCCGCGCAGCACGCGCGAGACGGTCGCCTGCGATACGCCGGCCCGGTAGGCGATGTCGAAGGAGGTCGGCCTGGATCGCGTCGTCATGCGGGATCGAGTGTAGTGGCCGCCGGCGGCCGTGGCCGACCCCTGCCATGGGTCATGGCTGGAAAAGCCGCTTCGACGCCCGCATGGACATGGTTCAGGCCGGTGCGGCCGGTTTTACCCGCAGTGAACGGGTCGATCGGCATGATTCGCTGTTATTCGTGCCATGAATGCAACGCTTCGGAACTTCCGGACCCTTTAGCAGTCCAAGTACCCGACTGCTAACCTAGAGCCTATGACCACGACAGCCACCACTGCTCTCGTCACCAACAACCTCCCCGTGCCCTCGATGGCGGCGCTGAGCCCGCTCGGCTCGCTCGAGGCCTACATCGGTGCGGTCAACCGCATCCCGGTGCTGAGCGTCGACGACGAGCAGGCGCTCGCGCGCCGCTACCGCGACCACGAGGACCTCGACGCCGCCCGCGAGCTGGTGCATTCGCACCTGCGCTTCGTGGTGCACGTCGCCCGCGGCTACAACGGCTACGGCCTCGGCATCGGCGACCTGATCCAGGAAGGCAACATCGGCCTGATGAAGGCGGTAAAGCGCTTCGACCCCGACCAGGGCGTTCGCCTGGTGTCGTTCGCGGTGCATTGGATCCGCGCCGAGATGCACGAGTTCATCCTGAAGAACTGGCGCATCGTGAAGGTCGCGACGACCAAGGCGCAGCGCAAGCTGTTCTTCAACCTGCGCAAGAGCAAGAAGCGCCTCGGGTGGATGAATGCGGACGAGGTGCGCGCGGTTGCCGCCGACCTCAACGTCTCCGAGCGCGAGGTGCTGGAGATGGAGTCGCGCCTGTCCGGCCGCGACATCGGCTTCGACATGCCCGACGACGGCGACGAGGACGGCCCGCCGAGCCCGGTCGCGTATCTCGCGGCGCAGGGCGAGGACCCCTCGCAGCTGTACGAGCGCGAGGACGAGGAAGGCAGCCAACTCAGCGTGCTGCGCGAAGGCCTCGCCGAACTCGACGCGCGCTCGCGCGACATCATCAAGCGCCGCTGGCTCGACAGCGAAGCGAAGGTGACGCTGCAGGAGCTGGCCGACGAGTACGGCGTCTCCGCCGAGCGCATCCGCCAGATCGAGGCGAACGCGCTCAAGAAGATGCGCGCGCTGTTCGCGGCCTAAGCGCTCCCGCACGATGTTCTGGTGGGCGGCCCGGGAAACCGGGCCGTTCGCATTTGCGGGGCACGCGTGGCACGACGCACCGCCGCTCACGCGCCATGCCGACGCCGTCGGCTATACCGATGCACTCCGTCCGGAGCACATGCATGGAACCGTCGCCGCCCGTCCATCTCGATCCCGCGACCGCGGCCGGCGAGGTCAGCCTGCGCTTCGACCGCTGGTTCGCCGAGCACCAGTTGCAGCTTCCGCCCGAGACGCGCGCGCAGTTCGTACAGATGGGCGTGGAAGCGCTGGAACGCTGGCCTGACCGCTCGACCGGCGACGTGCTCGACGAGCTGATCTCCGAACTCGATCAGCGCCTGTTCGCGATCGCCGAGGAGCAGACGCGTGCCGGCCGCGACGATCGCGAGCCACGCCGCGGCGCGTCCGGTCTCGGTCGTTTCTTCCGGCGCCGCGAACGCCCGCACTGATGCGGCCCGAGCGGGTCCGGCAGAGCCGCTTCCTCAGCCGCGTGCTGCGACATGCGCCGGACGCGATCGATCTGTCGCTCGACGACGCCGGTTGGGCCGACATCGACGCCTTGATCGCGCAGGCGAACGCGCATGGCGTGGCGCTCGACCGCGTCGCGATCGACGAGATCGTCGCCGCCAATGACAAGCAGCGCTACGCCATCGACGACAGCGGCACGCGCATCCGCGCGCGGCAAGGACATTCGATCGCGGTGGATCTCGGACTCGTGCCGGTCGAACCGCCGGCGCGCCTGTTCCACGGCACCGCGACGCGGCACCTGCGCTCGATCCTGCGCGACGGCCTGCATCGTGGCCGCCGCATGCACGTACACCTGTCTACCGACGCGGACACGGCGCGACGCGTCGGCTCGCGACACGGCATGCCCGCGGTGCTCGGCGTCCGCGCGCATGCGATGCATGCGGCCGGCCACGTGTTCCTGCGTGCGGAGAACGGCGTCTGGCTGGTCGATCGCGTGCCGCGTGGCTTCATCGAGTACCCGCTCGCGGGAGCCGGGTCATCGGTGCCGGCAGAAACGACGGACGAAGCGTCGTGATGCACATCGGCCTGATCTCCGACACGCACGGCCTGATGCGCCCCGAAGCGCTCGATGCGTTGCAGGGCTGCGAGCGCATCCTGCACGCGGGCGACATCGGCGATCCGGCAGTCCTCGATGCGCTTGGCCGCATCGCGCCGGTCACCGCCATCCGGGGCAACAACGACACCGCGGAGTGGGCGCGCGAGCTTCCCGAAACGCGCGTATTACGGCTCGGCGAGGTCGCCGTCTACATGATGCACGACCTCAAGGAACTGACGGCACGGCCCGCGGGCGCGCCCGTCGACGTCATCGTCGCAGGACATTCCCACAAACCGCTGGTCGAAACGCGCGACGGCGTGTTGATCGTCAATCCGGGCAGCGCGGGGCGCCGACGCTTCCGCCTGCCGATCACCGTGGCGCGGCTGCGTATCGATGGCCGCCGTGTGGAGGCGGCCATCGTCGAGCTCGACGTCTGACGCGCGATACGCGAGGCGGCCCGCGGGCCCCGTCGCTGTCGATCAACCGAGGCGCGCGGCGAGCCGCTGTTCCAGCTTCACCTGGTCCTGCGCGAACTTGCGGATGCCCTCGGCGAGCTTCTCGGTCGCCATCGCGTCCTCGTTGTGCTGCCAGCGGAACGCGGGCTCGTCGATGCGCGCGGGCGCGGCCTCGCGTGCGCCATCGTCGACCAGCGCCGGTTGCAGCGCCGCATCGCCGGCCTGCAGCTCGGCGAGCAGCTCCGGCGAGATGGTCAGGCGATCGCAGCCGGCGAGCGCCGTGATCTGGCCGGTGTTGCGGAAGCTCGCGCCCATCACCACGGTGTCGTAGCCGTGCCGCTTGTACCACTGCCAGATGCGCGTGACCGACTGCACGCCCGGGTCGTCCTGCGGCGTGGCCGGCTTGGCTGCGCCGCCCGCGATGTGCCAGTCGTAGATGCGGCCCACGAACGGCGAAATCAGGAATACGCCGGCCTCGGCGCAGGCCACGGCCTGCGCGAACGAGAACAGCAGCGTGAGGTTGCAGTGGATGCCTTCGCGCTCCAGGCGCTCGGCCGCGCGGATGCCTTCCCACGTCGAGGCGATCTTGATCAGCAGGCGGTCGCGGCCGATGCCCGCGGCTTCGTACAGCTCGACCAGGCGGTGCGCCTTGGCGACCGTGGCCTCGCTGTCGAAGCTCAGGCGCGCGTCGACCTCGGTGGAAACGCGGCCCGGGATCAGCTTGAGGATCTCGCCACCGATGGCGACGGCGAGGCGGTCGGACGCGTCGGCGATGCGGGCGTCGCGATCCGCGCCCTGCGCGTCGGCGACGGCGGCCTCGAGCAGCGGCGCATAGCCGGGCAGGCCGGCGGCCTTGAGCAGCAGCGAGGGGTTGGTCGTGGCGTCGAGCGGACGGAAACGGGCGATGGCCTCGATGTCGCCGGTGTCGGCGACGATCGTGGAGTGCTGGCGGAGGGATTCGAGAAGACTGGTCATGGCGCGATTGTCGCCCAGACCGCGGCGCCGTCCTATGAAGGCCGGCGCCGCTATCGCTACTGCGCGAGTACGGGCGTGGCCGCCTGCCGCTGCTGCGCGTCGAGCTGCCGCGCCTCGCGGTTCGCCGCCACCTGCTGCAGTTGCTCGGTGCTTTCGAGCATCGGCTGCGCCGCGGCCTGTCGCGTGCTGATCGCGTCGGTCGTGATGTTGAGGCCGGGCTCGTCGCGCAGCGCACTGACCTGCACGCCGCGCACCAGCGTGATGTCGCGATTGAGCTCGACGCGGTCGACTCGGGTGATGCCCTCGCGCAGGCATTCCACGGCGAGGGCACCCGCGATGCGCGCGCTGTGGGGGCCGGGTGCGATGCCCTTCGCGCGCTCCTCCGCCTGCACGCGCTCCAGCACCTGCGCGTACAGCGCGTGCTGCGGGTGGGACGGATGGCTCAGCAGCGCGAGCTCGGCGCCCGCAAGCGCCGTTGCCGTTTTCCGCCCGGCGACGCCAAGGCCCTCGAGTCCGTGCTCGCGCTGGAACGCCTGCACGGCGAACCGGGTGTTGTCGCCGAAGTCGCCGTCGACCTCGAGCGGCTTGCCGTCCCTGCCGCGATAGCCCAGATCGGCGAGGCGCTGCTGCAGCGTCGATACCGCAGGGCCTTTTTCGCCGTGCCGAAGGACGCCGTCGGCGTCAGCGGGCGGGACTGCCGGCCGCGGCACCGATGCAGCAGGCCGTTCCGCCTGCACCGTCGCCGCGTGCTCGCGGCCGGCGGTCGCCGACGCCTGCGCATGCAGCGGCGCCCGCACGTGGAATTCCGGCTTGGCGCGGAGGGCGCCGACGATCACTTGGTTGTGGCCGTCCCAGTAGGCCCCGGGCCTCACCGTGACCAGGGCCGGTCCGCTGCTCACCTGTGACCCGATGAACTGGATGTGGCCGTTGGCGTCATAGCCCTGGAAGATGCCGACATGCTGCCCGGTGCCGCTCTTGTCCTTGAACATGAGGATGTCGCCGCGCTGCAGTGAGCCGTTGGGCCGTCGGGCCTGATCCGCTGCGACCACGTCGAAGTGTCGCCGGGCATAGGGCGTGACATCGCGGCCGTTAAAGAGGTCGCGTGTCGTGAACGCAGCTGCGGGCACGTCGTAACCGGCGTTGCGAAGGCCACGCCAGACGAAGGACGAGCAGTCGACGCCCTTGCGCCCATCACCGTCGAGGTCGCGCTCGTTGCGGCTCTGGTCGGTGCGGCCATCACCACCCTCGTTCGGCCTGCGACCGGTGTCCCCGCGCCCGTACTCGAAGCGCTCGCGGCCGTCGATGAAATGCAGACGGGCCTCGTTGTAGATGGCAGCGCGGTTCTGCATATCAGAAGCGGCCGGCGCCGCGTGCCGCATAGGTGGCGGTACGGATTCCTGCCGAGGCGGAAGGGCGCCGAGCGCGGCCGCGTAGCTCGCGTAGTCGTCCATCTTGGCCCCCATCACGCGATAGGCGTCCTCCAGCGTGCGGTTGCCATCGCCATAGAGGGCGGGGTTGCCGCGAATGACCTTCGCCGACAGTACGGCGGTAACCGGCGCCCTTGGGTTGTTCCGCAGTGCTTCGAGGAACTTCGGGCCGTCGCCGCTGCCGAGGTTGTGGAGGGCGTAGACATTCGCGTCGGGATCCGGCCCGCCGAGTGCGCGCCCACGCGCAATGTTCTCGCGTGTGAATTCGGCGAGCATTGCGGCCTGTAGCCTCGGATCATTCCTCAGTGCTGGCGCATTGGCCTGCTCCTCGGTCATGCGCGCCGCGTTGGCGACACCGTACTTCTCCCCATGACGATGGATCACGTCGAGCCAAGTGTCCTTGGTGAACTGGCCGAGGCCATAGGCCGAGGACAGAGCCATCGTCCCATCGAACTGCCTGATGACATTGCGCTCAGGATGGCTGCGGCTGATGGGTCGTGCGTGCGTGTCGAACCCTGACTCGAAGCCCGCGATCTTGACCAGGATCCCGGGGTCGACGCCGGCATTGCGGGCGGCTTCTGCGAGAAGCTCGCGATTCTGTTCCCAATGACGGTCAATGGCCTTTGAATTCGGCATGGAACGATCCTTCGTTTGCCAATAGCGGGTTGTTAGAACGATTCGGGCATCGAATAGCGCTTCGCGCCTACCTCGAATCGCAGTACGCGCGAGTCGAGCCTTTCGTTCTTTCGGTACTTCGTGACCGTGACGGGATACCAGCCGTTTTCCGCCTTTTCGCTGCCGATCGCGATCCGGTACTCCACGTCCTGATCATCTTCGACGTACTGCGGGATCCCGCCCACGTCCATGAAGGTTTTGCCGACCGGTGCGACCAGCGAATGGGTCGCGGTCGTGGTGCCCTGAGCCGTGCCACCACTGCTGAACACCCAGCCATGGACGTTCGTGCCCAAGGCGACGAGGTCGGCGTTCACGCATCCGCAGTCGCCGGCGCTGCCGAAATCCATTCCCTTGCGGAATGCGGTAACCGTGGCTTTTCCATTGGGCGCGACGCTCAGGCGAAACGCGTCGAACATGCCAGGATCGACCGCGCCGTAGCGGTAGGCGGCATTTCCCTGGATGTCTGCCGCGCTGGCGGTCGCGACGTAAATGATCTGGCGACCTTCTTCTAGGACCGCGCTGGGGGGCAGAGGTCGCATGCAATAGGCCATCGCTGCCTCGCCGTCGCCGTAGGTCGCCTTCCAGCACTGGTGCTCGGCGTCGAATCCTTCGGGATATTGCGCGCGGAGCAGATCGTCGACGAGGTGATTGAGGCGCTCGGACGGCAGCGACGTCGTCTGGGGTGCGTCAGAAGGAGCACCTGTCGCCGCCACGGCGTTCGGCGTCGCCGGCGGAGTCGATTGCGTCGGCGCCGTTGATCCGTCGCAGGCCGCGAGAGCGAGGGCAACGACCGACGCCAGGTACGCACGTTGGAAGAGGCTGTTCATCTGTGCAGTGACCGTAGGTTGAGAGTGATCGAATAGAGAACGCGACCCGCCACCGCTCGTGGTGTCGCGACGGGCGCGGGCGGAAAGATCGTGCGATCGCGATGTCACCGGTGGCACGAAGCTCGCAGTCACTGGGCTGCGTTCTTGAGGTGCAGTTCGCGCGCGTCGTCGATCCGCCGAACGCGCGGAATCGCTGCGTCTGCGCGCTTCCAGGCGCCCGTTCGATGGGGGGCGCGGTCGAGGGAATGCGTCGTCTGCCAATGCGGGCGCGTACCGTCACTGGAGTAATCGCCATCGCGGCGTTCGATGTGGCGGTGCGTCGTCGTTCCATCGTTTCGCATGACCCTGTCCTTGGGCGTATGCCGGCATCCTAATACAGGTCGACCGGATCCACGTCCAGCGACCACCTCACGCGCCGGGCCTCGGGCAGTTCGCGGATGGACGGCAGTGCGGCGTCGAGGGCGGCATGCAGGGCGGGGCGGGCGTTCGAGGACACGACGAGCTGCGCGCGCTGGTAGCCGGCACGGCGAGGCATGGGGGCGGGCAGGGGGCCGTGCGTGGTCAGCACGGCGCCGGGCGACGTGGCTTCGAGATGCGCGCGCACCTGCACGAGGAAGGCGTTGGCGACGTCCATGTCGCGCGCTTCGGCGCGGAACATCGCCATGTGCGCGAAGGGCGGGAACTGCACTTCCTCGCGCAGCGCGAGTTCCTCGTCGGCGAACTGCGCATAGCCGCCGGTGAGCAGCGTGTGCAGCAAGGGATGTTCGGGATGATGCGTCTGCAGCAGCACTTCGCCGGGGCGGTCGGCGCGACCGGCGCGGCCCGATACCTGCACCAGCAACTGCGCGAGTTTTTCGGGTGCGCGGAAATCGGCGGAGAACAGGCCTTCGTCGATGCCGACCACGGCGACCAACGTGAGCCCGGGAAGATCGTGGCCCTTGGCGAGCATCTGCGTGCCGACCAGCAGGCCCGGTCCTTGGCCGAGCGCTTCGATATGCCCGACCAGCGCGTCGCGGTTGCGCGTCGTGCCCTTGTCGATGCGCACGACGGGCACCTGCGGGAAGCGCGCGGCGAGCGTCTCCTCCAGCTTCTCGGTGCCGGCGCCCTGCGGTTGCAGCGCGAGGCCGCCGCAATCCGGGCAGGCATCGGGCGATCGCTTGGACGCACCGCAGTGATGGCACTGCAGCCGGCGGCCCTTCGCGTGCACGGTCATCGACGCGTCGCAGCGCGGGCATTCGGCGCTCCAGCCGCAGTCGTGGCACAGCAGGACAGGGGCGTAGCCGCGGCGGTTCTTGAACACCAGCGCCTGGCCGCCGGCTTCGAGCGTGCGCGAGAGCGCATCGATCAGCTCGTTCGACAGGCCGGCATCGAGCGCGCGCTTGCGGATGTCGATCACGCGCACGGCCGGCGGCTTGGCCACGCCCGCGCGCTTGCGCAGGTGCAGGTGCGTGTAGCGTTGCGTGCGAGCGTTACGCAGCGATTCCATCGACGGCGTCGCGCTGCCCAGCACGATCGGCACGTTCAACTGCGATGCGCGGTAGATGGCGAAATCGCGCGCGTGGTAGCGGATGCCGTCGAGCTGCTTGTAGCTGCCGTCGTGCTCCTCATCCACGACGATCAGGCCGGCATCGGGCAACGGCAGGAACACCGCGCTGCGCGTGCCAACCACCACGCGCGCCTGCCCGCGCAGGCAGGCCGCCCACGTGCGTGCGCGCTCGCCGTCGGACAGGCCCGAATGCAGCGCGTACACCGGCACGCCCAGGCGCGCGCGGAAACGCGCGAGCGTCTGCGGCGTCAGGCCGATCTCCGGCACCAGCACCAGCGCCTGTTTGCCGCGCGCGAGGCAGTCGGCGATCGCGTGCAGGTAGACCTCGGTCTTGCCGCTGCCAGTGATGCCGTCGAGCAGGAAGGCGCCGAACGCGTCGCGCGAGGCGAGCAGGGCGTCGATCGCGGCGCGCTGTTCGTCGTTGGGTTCGGGGCCGGGCTGCGCGGGCGCGGTGGCCGGCGTCATCACCACCTGCTCGACCAGGCCGCGGCCGTCGAGGCTGCGCAGCGCGGCGCGCCAGTCGTCGAACAGACTGTCGAGCTCGTCCTCGGCGACCTCGCCCTGCGCGAGGCGCTCGGCGAGGCGGCGTGGGCGGCCGGGTCGCAGACGCGGCAGCGCGTCGACACCGGCGGCGGACAGGCGCCAGCCGAGGCGGTCTGTGTGCGGCAGCGGCTCGCCGTGGCGCAGCAGCGTGGGCAGCGCGGTGGCGACGACCTCGCCGAACGGCTCGTGGGTGTAATGCGCAAGCCAGCGCAACGAGTCCCAGAGTTCGCCGGCCAGCAGCGGCGTGGCGTCCAGGCGCTCGAGAGCAGGCTTGAGGTCGGCGCCGTCGTCATCGGCCGGGCCGACCGCGGCGATCACCCCGATGCGCTCGCGGCTGCCGAAGGGCACCCGGACGCGGCAGCCCGGCACGGCGCCGTCGTCGCCCTCGATGGGGCGGTAGTCGAACAGGCGCGGCAGCGGCAGGCCGCCGATCGCGACCTTCCACACCGCGCGGGTGGGGTTCGAGGGCGTCGGGGGCGGGGTGACCGGCATGGGTCGCAGTCTAGGTCGAGACGGGTCCGGCGGCGGCCCCGAGCTTGGATCGCATTGCTCGCGCCGCGATCATGAATCGAACGTAAGTGCCCGTCCCCACAGGGGAACGACCGTTATCCACACGCCGTGTGGATAAGTCTGTGAATGGACTGTCGGTCGATGTGCGCGAGCCCGTCACGGCACGGAGCGGCCACAGGTTGGCGAAAAAATCGCCACCTCGGATATTCGTAATTATTTCAATGGCTTGTGCGTGAAACACGGCGACCAGGCTAGCCGCGATGCGTCGCGCGGGCTGCGAATGACCGGAAAATGACGGCTGTGCACAACGTGTCCGGCCGCGGACCCGCGTCACACAAGGGCGGGAGGCCGACACGGCCGCCTGTCAAGCCGTCGCAGGGGCAGGTCCGGGCCGGTGGACGGTGGTCGCCGCTATCATCTCGACATGTCCCCGACCGTCCCGACGCCGACGCCGGACCTCGCCCGGCCGGCCGCGCTGGCCGCGTTCCTGCGTGGCATCGAGCGCCGCGCGGCGGTGCTCGCGGAGCTGCAGGCCGGCGATCCCACGATCGGTGATGCCGCGCTGACCCGCGCCATGGCCGCCTTCCGCGAGGAGGCGGTGGACGCGCCGATGGCCGACTGGCCGCGACGCTTCTGGTGCGCACTGCTCGCGCAGCCGGCGCTGCGGCGCGCCACCCGCGCCCGCCCGCCCGCGTTCGTGCCGGCCTGCTCGCCGGCCGTGCGCGCGGCGCTGCTGCTGCGCCTCGCGGCCGGGCTCGACGAGGCGCAGGCGGCCGCGGTGCTCGACGTCGCCCCCGGCAGCCTGCGCCGCGCCGTGCTGCGTGCCCTCCCGGTACTGCCGGATGGCGCGCCCGACGCGGCGGCCTGGATGCGGCTGCAGGCCGACGTCCAGGCCCGCATCCGCGGCCTGCCGACCGAACGCTCGCTGCGGCTGGCGCGCATGCGCGAGGGTGCTCTGGCCGGTCGCACCGAACGTTTCTTCCCGCGGCATGCGTTCTGGACCGGCCATCGCATCGCGGCCGCCGCCGTCGCTGCGGTCACGCTCGTCGCGCTCGCTGCCTCGTTCTGGGCCGACGCGCCGCCCGGCCCGGATGTGCGCATCGTCGCGCTGCCGCCGGCCGGCCAGCCCGCCAGCACCTATTCGCGCACCAGCGGACTGATCGCGCATCCGGATTTCGACCTGCTGGCCGATCCGGCCGCGGAGCGGCTGTCCCGCGACGCCGCCTTCCTCGCCTGGACGATCGGTCACGTGCCGGTGGCCGAGGTGGTCCCGGTGCCGGCAGCGACGGTGGACGTCCCCGAATCGGAGTCCAGCTCGGATGCGCCGTAAGCCCGCGCTGGCCGCGGTACTGGTCGTGCTGGCCACCGGCGCCGCGATCGCGCAGGACGTGCCGCGCGACCTGCGTCCGGTGATCGCGCTGTTGCAGCCGGCGCAGCGCGCGACGCTGCAGGCGCGTGCCCGGCTGTGGGCGACGTGGACGCAGGCCCAGCGCGATGCGTTCGCCGCGCGTGCCGACGAGTGGGATCGACGGCCACTGGCCGAGCGTGGCGAGCGGCGGGCCGCCTGGCAGGCTTTCGGCGCGCTGCCGGACGTCGAACGCCGTCAGCTGCGCGATGCTGCCGTGCAGTTCGCCTCGCTGGACGCGGCCACGCAGCGGTCGCTGCGCGCGCAATTCGACGAACTCGACGCGAGTGCGCGCCACGGCTGGCGACTCGGCCCCGTGCTGGGCGTCGACTACCCGCGCCTGCAGCCGCTGCTCGCACAGGTGCCCGCCGACGAGCGCGAGCCGCTGCTGCGCACGCTGCGCGCGATGAATGCGGTCGAGCGCGACAAGCTCGCGGTGCTGGTGCAGCGCACGCCGCCGGCGGCGCGCGAGGCGCTGCGGCGCGAGCTGGTGTCGACCTCCGACGCCAACCGCGCCGGCTGGCTCGCGCTGCGGCTGGAGCGCTGACTCAGCGAGCGAGGTCGAGCGCGCGCATCACACGACGCTGCGCGCGCATGCGCCCGCCGAAGCGCGCGATGCCGTCGGCGCGCAGCCGCGGCGCGTGCTCGCGCAGATACGCCTGCAGCGCGGCCTCGTCGACCAGGTGGTAGTGCATGCACACGCGCAGCGTGTCCGGCGACGCCGGATCGACGACCTCGAACACGTCCGCGCGGGCGAATCCGGGCAGCGCGAGGATCTCCGCCACGTGCGGACCGAGCCAGCGCAGGTAGTCCTCGCGTATGGCCGCATCGACGTCGGCACTGACTTCGTAGACCACCGCGTTCATTCGCCCCCCAGGAACGGCAGCAGCGCGGCGAACGTGGCCGCGAAGCCGAGCAGGAACTGGTAGGCGCCTCCGATCAGCAGGTACTTCACGATCGTCTTCGGCCAGCCCTGGCCGTAGACGCGCTTCTGCATGATCAGCAGATAGACCGGGATGTAGATGATCACGAAGGTCATCAGCAGGTAGAACAGCGCGCCGAGCGGCTGCACCACACTGCTTCCGATGCCCCACAGCAGGAAGATGGCCATCATCGCCATCAGCAGGAAGGCATGGCTGTAGAGCGCGACGACCAGATGCTCGAGCACGCCATGGCGGCGGCGGATGTAGAACAGCCGCAGCAGCAGCGCGAACACCGGCATCATCAGGAACAGCGCGGTGGGCAGCGCGGCGACGAACGCCTTGAGGAAATTGCCTTCTTCGCTCGTGTAGCGCTTGAAGTTGTTGGCGATGGTCTCGAGCTTGTGGTTGAACAGGCGGTCGCCGAACGCCGGCAGCCAGTTCACGTCGGCGGGATTGGTTTCGGGATGCCAGCGCTTCGTCGGATCGCGGAGCGTCGCCGTGCTCATGCCGCGCACGAATTTGTCGATGCCGCCTTCGACGTCGGGCGTCTTGTCCTCGTCCTCGTCCCTGGTGCTTGCCGCGGCCTCCGGCGTCGACGCGGCGTCGCGCTTCTCCGTCGCAGGCGAGGTCGGCGCGGTACCGGCCGCGGCTGTCGTGGACGTGCGCGCATCGGTCGACACTTTGCCCGCGTCCCCGTTGACGGCCGCGGGTGCTTCAGTGGCGCCTTGCGCGCGCAACTGCGCGATGCGGATCTCGGCGTCGGCACGGACCTTCGCCTCGGCGCGCTGCATGCCCTGCGCGGCGATCGGCAGCATGCCGACGGCACGCTGGCCTTCGGCGATGCCTTCGAGCGCCTTGTCGCGCTGGCGGACGACGTCCTCGATGGTCTTCGCGTCCTCGAACGTGGTGCCCGGCTCCTTGTCGAAGCGGATCTCCTCCTTGGTTGGCGTCTCGTTGCCGCCGATGCGGACCACGCCGCCGTCCGGTGCGCCGTACACCAGCCGCCCGACGAAGAACGTCAGCACGGTCAGCACCACGAACAGGCGCAGCGGCGGGATGTAGCGCACGCGCTGGCCGGCGAGGTAGTTGCAGGCCACGCGCCCGGGCACCAGCAGGTCGCGCAGGGTGCGGAACACGCGGCCGTCGAGGTGCCAGAACGATTCGAAGACGTCCTCGATCGCATGCGCGACGTTGCGCAGCGGGTTGTGCGAGTTCTGCCCGCAGGCATGGCAGTACGTGCCCTGCAGGACGGTGCCGCAGTTCTCGCAGGCGGTCGGTGTATCGGCGGCGTGCATCGCGCTCCCCATCGCGTGTGGCCTGTATTGCAGCACGTCGACGCCGCGGCTGCAGCCGTGCTGGCGGCTGCACGCGCACGGCCCTACGATGGCGCGCCGCGCGTCCGAGGTTCCCGTGTCCGCGCCAGCGCCATCGGCCCGCCCGTTCCGCCACGAGATCCGCCGCACCGCGACGCTCGCCGCGCCGCTGGTGGCCGGGCACGTGTCCACCGGCCTGATCGGCTTCGTCGACAGCTCGATCGCCGGCCAGCACGGCACCGCCACGCTGGCCGCGGTGGCGGTGGGCACCGCGCTGTTCTGGCTGCCGATGATGGTGCCGATGGGCACGCTGATGTCGATGCCGCCGCAGGTCTCGGAGCTGGACGGCGCCGGCCGTCGCGAGGCGATCGGCCCGCTGTTCCGGCAGTCGCTGTGGCTGGCCTTCGCGCTGGGCCTTGCGATGTTCGCCTTCCTGACCTTCGCGCCGGCCGCGCTCGCGCCGTTCGGCATCGCCGCCGACATCGTGCCCGGCGCGACGGCCTTCATGCACGGCATCCGCTGGGGCGTGCCGGCGCTGACCTGTTACCTCGCCATGCGCTACCTCGCCGAGGGCCTGCACTGGACGCTGCCGACCATGCTGCTCGGCGGCGGCGGGCTGCTCGTGCTCGTGCCGCTGGGCTACGTGCTGACCTTCGGTGCGCTCGGGCTGCCGGAGATGGGCGCGGGCGGGCTCGGCATCGCGTCGGCGGCGATGATGTGGCTGCAGGCGCTGGCCTTCGCCGTCGTGCACGCGCGCTCGCGGCGCATGCGCGACATGCATGTGTTCGGCCGCTTCGACCCGCCGGACTGGCCGGTCATCCGCGGCCTGCTCGCCACCGGCCTGCCGATCGGCGTGACCGTGCTGATGGAGGGCAGCCTGTTCATCGTGACCGCGCTGCTGATCGGCCGGCTCGGCCCGGTGCCGGCCGCCGCGCACCAGATCGCCATCAACGTGGCCAGCCTCGCCTTCATGGTGCCGCTCGCGGTGGCCGAGGCGACCACGGTGCGCGTCGGCCATGCGCTGGGCCGGCGCGACCCCGCCGCGCTGCGCCGTGCCGCGCTCGCCGGCTACGCGATCGTGCTGGGCACGCAGGCGCTGGCCGCGCTCGCGATGCTCGTCGGCAACGACGCGATCGTCTCGCTGTACACGCACGACGCGGCGGTCGCCGCGCTGGCGGCCTCGCTGCTGCTCTTCGCCGCCGCGTTCCAGTTCCCCGACGGCATCCAGGTGCTGTCGGCCGGCGCGCTGCGCGGGCTGCGCGATACCCGTGTGCCGATGCTGCTGGCGGCGTTCGCCTACTGGGGCATCGGCATGCCGCTGGGCGCCACGCTGGGCCTCGGCCTTTTCGGGGCGCCGGTGTGGGGGCCGCGCGGGATGTGGACGGGCCTGATCGCCGGGCTCACCGTCGCCGCCCTGCTGCTTGGGCTGCGCTTCGCCCGTGCGAGCCGGCCCGAGCGCGTCGCCCGGGCCCGCGCGGCCACGGGCTGAACGGCCCGGTGACGTCCGGGACATGAAGAACCCGCCCCGGGCCGGTAACCTGTACCTGCATATTTCCGAGACATCTTCCCCATGAATTCCGTACGCCGCGGCCCCGTCGCGAGCTTCTTCGTCGGCCTCTGGGACGTGATGAACTTCACGCGCCGGCTGATCCTCAACATCCTCTTCTTCGGCCTGCTGCTGCTGGTGCTGATGATGGTGCTGGCCTCGCTGGCGGCCGGCAGCGGCCGCCCGATGCTGCCGCGCACCACGCTGGTCATCGCGCCGGAGGGCAACCTGGTCGAGCAGTACACCAGCGACCCGGTCAGCCGTGCGTTCGCCAAGAGCATGGGCGGCCGCAGCGGCGAGCTGCAGCTGCGCGACGTGCTGCGCGCGCTGGAAGCCGCGCGCCGCGACAAGAACATCGAGCGCGTCTACCTGCACGTCGACGACCTGCAGGCCGGCGGCATGGCCTCTCTGCGCGAGGTCGCCGACGCGATCGCGCGTCTGCGCGCCGACGGCAAGCAGGTGGTCGCGTTCTCCGAGCAGCTCGACCAGAAGCAGTACCTGTTGGCCGCGCAGGCCGACGAGGTCTACCTCGATCCGATGGGCGGCGTGGTGCTCGAAGGCCTGTCGCGCTATCGCCAGTACTTCCGCGAGGGCCTGCAGGACAAGCTCGGCGTCGACGTGCACCTGTTCAAGGTCGGCACGTTCAAGTCCGCCGCCGAGCCCTACGTGCTCGACGCCGCCTCGCCCGCCTCGAAGGAAGCGGACCTGTTCTGGATGAACGACGTGTGGCAGCGCTACCTCGGCGACGTCGCCCGGGCGCGCAAGCTCGACGTCGCGCAGCTCACCGCGTCGGTCAACGACCTGCCGGCCGGCGTCGCCGCCGCGCAGGGCGACCTCGCCCAGCTCGCGCTGCGGCAGAAGCTGGTCGACGGCCTGAAGACCCGCCAGCAGGTCTGGGACCTGCTGCGCGAGCGCGGCGCGGCCGACGACAACGCCGAGGGTGGCTTCCGCCGCATCGAGCTCGACGACTACCTCGCGCACCTCGACAACCGCCTGCAACAGGTGGTGCCCGAGAAGCACGTCGCGGTGGTGGTGGCCGAGGGCGAGATCACCGGCGGCGACGCGCCCCCGGGCACGATCGGCGGCGATTCCACCAGCGCGCTGCTGCGCGACGCGCATGACGACGACAACGTCGCCGCGGTGGTGCTGCGGGTGAACTCGCCGGGCGGCGAAGTATTCGCCTCCGAACAGATCCGTCGCGAGGTCGACCGCCTGAAGGCCGCCGGCAAGCCGGTGGTGGTGTCGATGGGCGACGTCGCCGCCTCCGGCGGCTACTGGATCAGCATGAATGCCGACCGCATCTATGCCGACCCGTCGACGATCACCGGTTCGATCGGCATCTTCGGCGTGATCCCCACCATCCCGCGCGCGCTGGAGAAGATCGGCGTGCACACCGACGGCGTCGGCACCACGCCCTACGCCGGCGCGTTCGACCTCACCCGCGAGCTCGACCCGCGCGTCGGCCAGGTGATCCAGGGCGTGATCGAGAAGGGCTACCGCGACTTCACCGGCCGCGTGGCCAAGGCGCGCGGCCGCAGCGTCGAGCAGATCGATGCCATCGCCCAGGGCCGCGTGTGGAGCGGCGCGCAGGCGCGCGAGCGCGGCATCGTCGACGCGATGGGCGGCCTGCAGGTGGCGCTGGACGACGCGGCGCAGCGCGCCAGGCTCGGCAAGCGCGGCGACTACCGCGTGCGCTACATCGAGAAGACGCCGACGCCGTTCGAGAAGTTCTTCACGGGCTTCGCGCAGAGCCGCATGGGTGCCGGCCTGCTCGCCGAGTCCGACATGGCGCGCGCGCTGCTGGCGAAGGCCGCGCCGCAGGCCGCACGCGACCTGCGTTTCCTCGAGGCCTCCGCGGCCGAGCGCCGCGGGGCGCCGGTCATGGCGGTGGCCTACTGCTTCTGCGGGCTCTGAGCCCGGCAAGCGAGGAACGAGGCGGCTTCGGCCGCCTTTTTCCTTGGTGTCGCGACGTCACCACGATGCACACGCCGGGCTTGGCTATAGTCGGTGCCTCGCCCGGCCCGCGGCCTCCATGCCTTCCGATTCCCCCGACGCAACGCCCGCCGCCGCCCAGGCCCTGCATCGACTCGATTTCCTCGCCCGTGCCGGCGAAGTGCTGGCCTCGTCGCTGGATTACGAAAGCACGCTGCAGCACGTCGCCCAGCTGGCGGTGCCGGAGCTGGCCGACCTCTGCGTGGTGGACATCGTCGACGACGGCGTGCTGCGCCGCGTGGCCACCGCGCACGTGCTGCCGGCCAAGCGCGCGCTGCTCGAGGAAGTCGCGCTGCGCAACCCGCTGCCCGAATCGCCCGCGCCGGCCGGGCATGCGCTCGCCTCGCGGCGCACGCAGCTGTTCGAGGACTTCCCGCCAGACCTGGTCGACGCGCTCACCCGCGACGCCGAACATGCGCGGCTGGTGGCGGCGATCGGGCTGCGCTCCTACATCGCCGCGCCGATGATCGCGCACGGCGACGTGGTCGGCGTGCTGAGCCTTGGCATCACCGAATCGACGCGCCGCTACGATCGCGACGACCAGCTGCTCGCCGAGGAACTCGCGCGCCGCGCCGCGCTGGCCATCGAGAACGCGCGGCTGTACCGCAGCGCGCAGCACGAGATCGAGCAGCGTCGTCGCGCGGAGGCGGAGCTGCGACTGTCCGAGCAGCGCTTCCGCGCGATCATGGAGCAGTCGCCGCTGTCGACGCAGCGCCTCGCGCCGGACGGCAGCACCCTCGGCGTCAACCGCGCGTTCGAAGCGCTGTGGGGGCTGGGGCTGGCTGAGCTTGACGGCTACAACGTGTTGCAGGATCCGCAGCTGGCCGAGACGGGCCTGGCGCCGCTGATGCGCCGCGCCTTCGACGGCACGCCCACGTACCTGCCCGCGATCGCCTACGACCGCCGCATCAGCGTGCCCGGCGCGGGCGACGCCGACGATCCGGATCCGGTGCGCTGGGTCAGCGCGTTCGCGTATCCGGTGCGCGACGACGAGGGCGCGATCCGCGAGGTGGTGCTGGTGCACGACGACGTCACCGAGGCGCGTCGTGCCGAGCGCCGCCTGCGCGAGAGCGAGGACCGCCTGAGTCGCGCGCTCGCCGTCGGCGGCATGGTGGTCTGGGACTGGGACCTCGCCACCGGCCACGTCGAGTGTTCGGTCAGTGCCTGCGAGGTCTTCGGCACCGACATCGGCCCGCGCGAGGTGTTCCTGCAGGCGTTGCATCCCGACGACGTGGCACTGATGCACGAGGCCACCGCGCGCGCGCTCGAAGGCGATGGCATGTTCGGGCCGATCGAGTACCGCCTGCGCCCACCGGGCGGCGGCGAGCGCTGGGTGCAGACCAGCGGCACCGTCGAATACGGCGCCGACGGCAAGCCCGTGCGAATGCTCGGCGTCACGGTCGACACCACCGCACGCCGCCTCGCCGAGGAGGTCACGCGCGTGTTCGCCGATGCCGGCGAGATCCTCGGCGCCTCGCTCGATTACGCCACCACGCTCGAAGGCCTGGCGCGCGTGGTGGTGCCGCGCCTGGCCGACTGGTTCGCGGTCGACCTGATCGACGATCGCGGCGAGCTGCAGCGCGTGGCGGTGTACCACCCCGATCCCGCGCACCAGGCCATGGGCCGCGAACTCTTCGAGCGCTACCCGCCGCGGCGCGGCGACGGCGGCGAATGGCGCGCGATCGAGACGCGCGAGCCGGTATGGGTGCCCGACATCACGCCGGCGATGCTGCGCGGCAGCGCCCGGAACGCCGACCATGCCAGCCTGCTGCTGCGCCTGGACCTGCGCTCCTGCATCCTCGTGCCGCTCCTCGCGCGCGGCACGGTGATCGGCGTGCTCACGCTGGTGCATTCCGACAGCGGGCGGCACTACGCCGAAGGCGACGTCGCGATCGCGCTCGACCTTGCGCGCCGCGCGGCCGCGGCGATCGACAACGCCACGCTCTACCACCAGCTGCAGCACGAGCACCGCCGCAAGGACGAGTTCCTCGCCACGCTCGCGCATGAGCTGCGCAATCCGCTCGCGCCGATCCGCACCGGCCTCGCGCTGCTGGAATCCACCGACGACGCGGCGCTCGCCGCGCGCACGCGCGCCGTGATGTCGCGCCAGCTCGGCCACATGGTGCGGCTGATCGACGACCTGCTCGACCTGGCGCGCGTGACCCGCGGCACCATCGAACTCAAGCGCCATCCGGTCGACGTCGGCACGCTGGTGGCCGGCGCGGTGGAGGCGAGCCGCCCGCTGCTCGACGCCGCCGGCCTCGACTTCGCGATCGACGTGCCCGAGCCCGGCCGCCTGCTCGATGTCGACGACACGCGGCTGTCGCAGGTGCTCACCAACCTGCTCAACAACGCGGCCAAGTTCACGCCCACGGGCGGGCACGTCGCGCTGCGCGTGCGCACCGCGGGCGACCGCCTGCGGCTGGAGGTCAGCGACGACGGCCTCGGCCTCGCGCCTGCGCAGGTCGAGCGCATCTTCGAGATGTTCGTGCGCGGACGCGGCTCGGATGCGCATGGCGGATTGGGCATCGGCCTGACCCTGGCGCGGCGTCTGGTCGAACTGCACGGCGGGCGCCTCTGGGCCGAGAGCGACGGCCCGGGCCGCGGCAGCCGCTTCGTTGCCGAGTTGCCGGTGGTGATCGAGCCGAGCGCGAGCGCGCCCGCATCCGACGACGGGGGCGCGGCGCGCGCGCAGGGCAGGCGGGTGCTGGCGGTCGACGACAATGCCGACGCGCTGCTGATGCTGGAGGCGCTGCTGGGGCTGGAGGGCTACGAGGTGCGCGGCGCCGGCGACGGCGAATCCGCGCTCGCGCTCATCGACGAGTTCGTGCCCGACATCGCGCTGCTCGACATCGGACTGCCCGGCATGAGCGGCTACGAGCTCGCCGCGCGGCTGCGCGCCGACCCGCGCACCGCGCGCGCGCGGCTGATCGCGCTCACCGGCTGGGGCCGCGATGAGGATCGTGCCCGCGCGCATGCGGTGGGCTTCGACGCCCACCTCACCAAGCCGGTCGATCCGCCCGTGCTGCTGCGCCTCATCGCCGGCTGAGCGGCCGAGGCTGTTCGCGCGCTGAACGCGCCGTCGCGGCGCGGCCGTGTTTCACGCGCGCTATGGCCGCTGCACGGGAAAGTCGCCGCATAGAGGTCACGCGCGGCCCGCGCCGCCATTCCGATGAATACCGACACGCCCGGCAAGGCGATCCTCATCGTCGAGGACAATGCCGACATCCGCGATACCTTCCGCACGCTGTTCGAGCTCGAGGGCTTCGACGTGCGCCTCGCCGCCAACGGCGAGGACGCACTGCATCGCCTCGACGACGAGCCCGCGGCGCCCTGCCTGATCCTGCTCGACCTCGCCATGCCGGTGATGGACGGCTGGCAGTTCCTCGACGTGCTGCGCTCGCGCGAGGACGGTGGCCACATCCCGGTGACGGTGCTGAGCGCGAACGTCGACGCCACCGTCTCCCGCGACCTCAAGGCGCGCTACGGCTGCCGCGTGCTGCGCAAGCCGGCGTCGATCGACGCGTTGCTGGGCATCGCGCGCAGCTGCCGCGACCCCGACGCGGCCGACGCGACGGGCTGAGGCTCAGGAGCCGGCTTCGGCCTGCTCGATCGCCGCGTCCTGCGCCTTCGCGGCGGCATCCACCGCGTCCTGCGCGCCGCGCGCCTTCCGCAGCGGGGCATCTATCGCGCGCTTCAGGTCGTCGTGCCGCGCGCTCGCCTGCGGCTCCACCGGCGTGTCGCGCTCGGGCACCTCGGGTTTCGAACAGGCGGCGAGAAGGGCGAGTAGCGCGACGGCGGGTACGCGGGGCATGGCGGTCTCCGGCGGACGGGGGCGGTACGTGCCCGGCTATCCTACGCGCCACCCGCCGGAGGCCGCATGGACGACACACGCTGGAGACTCGATGGCCGCCTCGCGCTGGTGACCGGCGGCAGCGCCGGCATCGGCCGCGCGATCGCGAGCGAACTGCTGGGCTTCGGCGCCGACGTCATGCTCGCCGCGCGCGACGGCGATGCGCTCGACGCCGCGCGCGCCGACCTCGCCGACGAATACCCCGACCGCCTGGTCATGGCGTTCACCGCGGACGTGGGCATCGACGAGCAGCGCCGCGAGCTGCTGGACTGGGTCGAGGACCAGGGCGAGGGCGAGCTCGACATCCTCATCAACAACGCCGGCGGCAACCTCAGCAAGCCCTCGACCGACTACGCCGACGACGAGTGGCGGCAGATCTTCGAGGTCAACCTGTTCTCCGCGTTCGAGCTGTCGCGCTACGCGCATCCGCTGCTGACGCGGCATCCGCAGTCCTGCATCGTCAACGTGGGCAGCGTGTCCGGGCTGACCCACGTGCGCACCGGTGCACCCTACGGCATGGCCAAGGCGGCGCTGCACCAGATGACGAAGAACCTGGCCTGCGAATGGGCCGACGACGGCGTGCGCGTGAACGCGGTCGCGCCCTGGTACATCCGCACGCGGCGCACGGCGGGAAAGCTGGCCGACGCCGAGTACCTCGACGACGTGCTGCTGCGCACCCCGCTCGGGCGCGTGGGCGAGCCGGAGGAAGTCGCGGCGGCGGTCGCCTTCCTGTGCCTGCCGGCGGCGGGCTACATCACCGGCGAATGCATCGCCGTGGACGGCGGTTTCCTGCGCTACGGGTTCTGAGCCAGGATCGCGTCCCGAAGCCCAAAACGTGAAAAGCGCCCCGCGGGGCGCTTTTCGTTCAATCGGGCGGTGTGCCCTCAGCCCATGTCGCGGCCACCGGCGTTCATGCCGCCGGACAGGTCGCGCGACGAGCCGCCGGCGTTCATCCCGCCACGGTTCTCGTTGCCCGCGGCCGCGTTGTTCTGGTTGCGGCGGTTGCCGCCACCCGAGGCCTCGCCGCCCTTGCGGCCGATCGCGGCCATGTGCTCGCGGTCCTGGCTGACCGCGGCGCCGCCCTTGCGGGCGATCTCGCGTTGCTCGCGCGGATCCATCGCCGCGAAGCCGCGGTTGCTGCGTCCGCCGTTGTTGCCGTCGTTGTTCGCCATGTCCAAGCTCCTTGTCTGCGACGCGCGGTCGCCAATGGGGGAAAAGAGGTCGGGTTCCGCTTTCGGTCCGGGCGATGACGGTCCATCGCTCCGATCCGTGTTCGATCCTAGGCAGCCGGCTGTTAGCCGCCGGCTTGGATGTGGTGAAAGCCCGGCTAACGCGATTCAGCTGTTTCAGCGTGATCGTGTCGGCATCTACACGCGCGACGATGCGGTCGCGACTGTCGCGATCACGCGCGGGGTGGTACACCGTCGCCATGCCGAAACTGCCCCATGACGAGGACGGCGCCGCGCCGCCCCCGCCGTCCACGCCCGCGTCGATCCCGTCCACCCCTGGCACGCCACCATCGCCCCTGCTGCAGCGCCGCGCCGTGCGCATCGCCCTGGCGGTGCTGGGCGTCTTGTTGCTCCTGTTCGCCTGGTTCGCATGGCGGCTTCCGCTGGACCGCGCGCTCGAGCCGCTGCCCGATCCCATGCTCGTGCTCGTCGACCGCAACGGCGAGGCGTTCGCGCGGCGCGGCGCGGTGAAGGAGGCGCCGGTCGACGTGACGACGCTGCCCGCGCACGTCACCGGCGCGATCGTCGCGATCGAGGACCGGCGTTTCTACAAGCACCTCGGCGTCGACCCGCGCGGCGTGGCGCGCGCACTGATGCGCAACTGGCGCGCCGGCGGCGTGCGCCAGGGCGGCTCGACCATCACCCAGCAGCTCGCCAAGACCGCGTTCCTCGAGCCCGACCGCACGATCCGCCGCAAGGTGCGCGAGGCGCTGATCGCGCTCTACCTGGAGACGCGGCTGGACAAGGACGAGATCCTGTCGCGCTACCTCAGCTCCATCTATTACGGCGACGGCGTCTACGGTCTGCGCGCCGCGGCCAGGCACTACTTCGGCAAGGAGCCGGAGAAGCTCTCGATCGGCGAGGCGGCGATGCTCGCCGGGCTGGTCAAGGCGCCGAGCAAGCTGGCGCCCACGAACGACCGAAAGGCCGCGCTGGCGCGCATGCGCGTGGTGATCAAGGCGATGGTCGACGCCGGCGTGATCACCGCGGCCGAGGCGAAGAAGGTGCGCGATCCCAAGGTGCTCAAGCCCGGCGACCGCCTCACCGGCGGTACCTGGTTCGCCGACTGGGTCGCCCCGCAGGCGCGCGAGGCCTTCGACGCCGACTACGGCGAGGTGCGTGTCACCACCACGCTGGACGCGCGCATGCAGAAGCTCGCGCAGCGCGTGGTCAAGCGCTGGCTGGCGACGGAAGGGCGCCGGCTCAACGCCACGCAGGCCGCGCTGGTGGCCATGCGCCCGAACGGCGAGGTGCTGGCGCTGGTTGGCGGCCGCAACTACGCGCAGAGCCAGTTCGACCGCGTCACCCAGGCCCATCGCCAGCCGGGCTCGGCCTTCAAGCTCTTCACGTACATGGCCGCGCTACGTGCCGGCGCCACGCCGGACACGCTGGTCGACGACTCGCCGATCGAGGAGGGCGACTGGAAGCCGTCCAACTACGACGGGCGCTACCAGGGCCGCATCCCGCTGCGCGACGCGTTCGCGCGTTCCAGCAACGTCGCCGCGGTGCGGCTGGTGCAGCAGGTCGGGCCGGATGCGGTGGTGCGCGCCGCGCAGGACCTCGGCATCCGCAGCGAGCTCGGCCGCGATCCGTCGATCGCGCTGGGCACCTACGAGGTCACGCTGATGGAGCTGACCGCGGCGTACGCCGCGTTCGCGCAGGGCACCACGCCGGTCACCCCGCACGGCCTGCCCGGTGCGAAGGTCGCGCCCGCCACGCCGCTGGACCCGGGCCTGCGCGCGATGATGCTGGACATGCTGTGGCAGGTGGTCGAGCGAGGCACCGGCCGCGCCGCGCGCCTGGGCGGCGAGCCCACGTTCGGCAAGACCGGCACCACGCAGGAGCATCGCGACGCGCTGTTCGTCGGCATGACCGGTGACCTGGTGATCGGCGTGTGGGTCGGCAACGACGACGGCACGCCGATGCGCGGCGTCACCGGCGGCTCGCTGCCGGCGCGCATGTGGCGCGACTTCGCCTCCAGCGCCGTGCGCATCGCCCCGCCGGGCGGCGCCGTGCTGCGCGTGGAGCGCGCGCCCGCGCCGGCGCCGATGGTGCTGCCCGACGATTCGCTCTACGGTGGCGAGGGCGAACTGCCCGAGGTGGTCGACGAGCTGCCCGAGGATGCCGTGCCCGTGGAGGAGCCCCCGCTGTCGGAGGAGCCCATCGACGTGCAGCCCGTGCCGGTGCAGCCGGTGCCCGCGCCGCCGGTCGCCGCGCCTCCCGTTGCCGCACCGCCGGCCGCGCCGCCGGTGCCGATACCGGCCGAGCCGGTGCCCGTGGAGGTGCCGGAGCCGGTCGAGGTGATCGAGGGCTAGCGACGCGCGGCGACTTCGCCCGTCGGTTTGTCGGGCGAGGTCCTCGCATCGTTCGACACGCGCTGGCCCGTGTTCGATCGCGACATGACTCGCCGGCCTGCAGGTGGGCGCCTCGCGTTCAGCGCGCGCAGACGCTCCCGGCGACGGCTGCATCCACCCGGGCAAGATCGGCGCGGGCCGCGTCGGCACGTTCGGGATCGAAGATCGAGGCCTGCTCGGAGGTGCGTCGCCAGTCGGCCCACGCCGTGCAGCGCTCGGCCTCGGGGACCGGCTCGCAGCGGTCCTGCACCATCTCGCAGGCCTCCGCCGCGCCGGGCCCGCCGTCGAGGCCGCGCGTGGCCACCGGCGCGCAGCGCGAGCTTTCGGCGGACGCGCTGTAGTAACGCTCGGCGCTCGAAGTCAGGCAGACGTAGAGCGGCGGCGCGGGGCGGGGTGGCGTGGCCAGCGTCGTGGCATCGGGCTCGGGGCGAGCGGAGGCCGGCGTACCGGCCGGCCCCGGACTGGCCGTCGTGGCCTGCGGAATTTCGACTACCGGCATCGGCCGCGCGGGCGCCGCCGCTGTTATCGGCGGCGCGGGTGCCGGCGTGGGCACGGGCAGCACGCGCTTCTGCTGCTTCGTGCCTTTTGGACACTTCGCGTCGTTCTGCAGCGTCACTGCGCCATCGGCGGCGACGCAGCGGTAGATCACCGTCTGCGCGGTCGATGCCAGCGGCGCCAGCGCGAGCGCCGCCAGCAGCACGCGCGCCGACCGCCTCATGCGCAGTCCTCGCCGAGGCGCGCGTCGATGCGGCGCTGCTCGCGCTGGATCTCGTCGCGATCGCCCTGCAGCGCGCTGAACCAGCGACGATCCAGCGCCTCGCGCCGGTCGCGCAGCAGGTTGCAGACCTCGGCGGCCGGCAACGGCTGGCAGGTATCGCGCACCCAGGTGCCGGCGCCGCCCAGCGCGACCGGCGTTCGGTAGCCCGGCCCGCGCCAGCGGCGCCCGGCGTCGGCGCGGATCAGCGTGCCGCCCGCGCGATGCTCGACGCGCGCGCCGTAGCCGCCCTCGACCACCGGCGCGCCGACCACGGCGGGATAGCCCAGCGTCCACAGCGGCACCCAGCGCGGATTGCCCTCCGCCGTTTCGCTCGTATAGCGGTCGCCGTCGGGCGTGGTGCATTCGTAGAGCGGGCGCGGCGCGGTGCGGTAGACCACGCGGGTTGGCGGCAGCACGGCAGCGGCATTACCGCGCTTTGCAGGCGCCGCGGGCGCGGCGACGACACGCCGCGCCGGTGGATCCGTCGGCCGCAGCATCGAGCGTACTTCCTGGCGCTCGCCGGCCCGGCAGGGCGAATCGCGCAGCGCCAGCTGGCCGCGCGCATCGGTGCAGCGGTAGATGGTCACCTGCGCGGGCGCCGTCGGCGTGGCCGCAGGTGCGGGCAGGGCCACGGTGCCGGCGATGAGCAGGACGGGCAGGAGGCGCGACATGGGCGGATCTTGCGCCGCTGCCCGTGACGGCGGAAGCCGCCCGTCGACCGGCGTTCGCACCGGTTCAGCCGCGCAGCACCGCGCCGGTGACGGCGTCGCGGATGGTCGAGGGCGTTTCGCGGCCGCCCGTCTCGCCCTCGCAGACGCCATCAACCAGCGCCAGCAGCGCGGGCGAGAGGTCCTCGCGACGACGCGCCGCAGGCTCGCCGGACAGGTTCGCGCTGGTGGACACGATCGGTCCGCCCAGCCGCGCGCACAGCGCCGCGACCACGGGATGCGCACTCACCCGCAGCGCGATGCCCGCCTGCCCGCCGGTGACCCACGCGGGCGCCGCGCGCGAGGCCGGTACCACCCAGGTATTCGGGCCGGGCCAGCTGGCGAACACGCGTTTGCGGGCTGCGTCGTCGAGTGCCGACCAGTCCGCCACCGCGTCGAACTGCGCGGCATCCGCGCCAACCAGGATCAGCCCCTTTTCCACGGGGCGACGCTTGATCGCCAGCAGGCGATGCACCGCTTCGCCGTCGAACGGTATGCAGCCCAAGCCCCACACGCCTTCGGTCGGGTAGGCGAGCACGCCGCCTCGGATCAGCAGCGCGACGGACGTCGGCACGTTCAGCGCCTCCATCAGCCCGGCCACGCGCCCTTGTGGCGCATCACCGCGAATGCGACGAGCCCGGCGAGATTGAGCACGATGGTCGCGACGTACGTGCCGACGAACTCGTCCTTGCTGCGCTTGTGCTGGAAATGCTGCTGCGCGAACGCTGCGCCCGGCCAGCCGCCGACCAGCGCGAGCCCGTGCAGCGTGCTCTCCGGCGTGCGCCGGCCACCGCGCTGCGCGGCCGCCTTGTCGCCGAGGTAGACGAAATACAGCACCGCGCTGGCCGCGGCGTACACGCCGGCCACCTTCCACGGCAGCAGGCCGATCGCACAGGCGGCGGGCAATGCGAGCGCGAACAGCGCGGCGAAACCGGTTGCCCGGAACGGCTTCGTGCGGCGCGGCGGCGGCGCGACGGGCGCGGGCGCATCGGCGAAGCGCACCGCGACCGCATTGCGGCGGCCGCGGCCGTCGACCTCCACCACGTAGTTCAGCAGGTCGCCATCGACCGGGCGCCGGTGCGCGCGGGCGAATGCGCGGATGTGCACGAAGGCGCGCTCGCCGCCGCCGTTCGGCGTGACGAAGCCGAACCCGCGCGCGTCGTTCCAGTCGTGCAGGCGTCCACTCCAGCGCATGCCGGCTCCGTCAGAACGGCGCGTCGTCCGCCTCGACGGCGCGCGTCGAAGCCTTCTTCGCTACGGCCTTCTTCGCCACCGTCTTCGATGCCGCCTTCTTGCCCGTCACCTTCTTCGCGGCTTTCTTCACCGCCTTCTTGGCGACCTTCTTCGTCGCGGCCTTCTTCGCCGGCTTGTCCGCCGTCTTCTTCGCCGCGACCTTCTTGGCCGCCTTCTTCATGAACTTCGCGCGCATCGGCTTGCCGGTCGCTTCCATCATCGCCTGCGCTTCCTCGAGCGTCAGCGATGCCGGATCGCGGTCCTTCGGGATGCGCCCGTTCATGCGGCCATCGGACAGGTACGGCCCGAAGCGCCCGTTGAGCACCTGCAGGTCGATTCCGTCCCACTGCTTGATGATGCGGTTGCGCGCGATCTCTTCCTTCTGCTCGATCAGCTCGACCGCGCGCTCGAAGCCGATCGCATACGGATCGTCTTCCTTCGCCAGCGAGGCATACGTGCTGCCGCGCTTGGCGAACGCGCCGAAGCGGCCGATGCCGACGGTGACCTTCTCGCCGTTGCTCTCGCCCAGGTCGCGCGGCAGCTTGAACAGCTCCAGCGCGTCCTCCAGCGAGATCGAATAGATGCTCTGGCCCGGGCGCAGCGAGGCGAACTGCGGCTTCTCCTCATCCTCGCTGGTGCCGATCTGCACCAGCGGGCCGAACTTGCCGATGCGCGCGCTCACCGGGCGGCCCGACTTCGGATCGTCGCCGAGCACGCGCACGCTACCCGCGTCGGTGCGGTCGATGTTGTCCTTCTTGTCGTCGACGAGCGTCTTGAAGGACTTCCAGAAACGCTCCATCAGCGGCACCCAGTCCTCCTCGCCGCGGCTTACCGCGTCGAGCTCGTCCTCGAGCTTGGCGGTGAAGTCGTAGTCGACGTACTGGGTGAAGTGCGCGGACAGGAACTTGCTCACCGCGCGCCCGACGTCGGTCGGCCGGAAACGGCGGTTCTCGAGCTCGACGTACTTGCGCGCCTGCAGCGTGCCGATGATCGACGCGTACGTCGACGGGCGGCCGATGCCGTATTCCTCGAGCGCCTTCACCAGCGAGGCTTCGGAGAAGCGCGGCGGCGGCTCGGTGAAGTGCTGGTCGGCGACGACGCGGTTGAGCGGCAGGCGATCGCCCGTCTTCATCGCCGGCAGCTTGCGGCCTTCCTCGTCGTCCTCCGCGCTCTTCGTGTCCTTGCCTTCCTCGTAGACGGCGAGGAAACCGGGATCGACGATCGTCGTGCCGGAGACGCGGAATGAATGCTCGCTGCCCGCGGCCAGGTCGACGCTCACGGTGTTCATCGTCGCCGGCACCATCTGCGAGGCCACCGCGCGCTTCCAGATCAGTTCGTACAGGCGGCGTTCGTCGTCGGGCAGGTACTTCGCCACCGACGCCGGCGTGCGCAGCGCGGAGCTGGGGCGGATCGCCTCGTGGGCTTCCTGCGCGTTCTTCGATTTGGTCGTGTAGGTGTTCGGCTTGTCCGGGACGGCGCGCGTGCCGAAGTCGCGTGCGATCACGTCGCGGATCTCGACGATCGCGTCCTGCGACAGGTTCACCGAGTCGGTACGCATGTAGGTGATCAGGCCGACGGTGCCTTCGGCGCCGATGGGCAGGCCTTCATACAGCTTCTGCGCGACCTGCATCGTGCGGCGCGTGGTGAAGCCGAGCTTGCGCGCGGCCTCCTGCTGCAGCGTCGAGGTGATGAACGGCGGCGACGGGCGACGCTTGCGCTCCTTGCTGGTCACGTCGGTGACCTGCAGCATGCCGGCGGCGTCGCGAACGATGCGGTCGCGCGCGGCATGCGCGTCGGTTTCGTTGGTCAGGGTGAACTGCTCGACCTTCTTCCCGTCGAGCTTCGTCAGCTTGGCGTTGAACTGCTGCGACGGATGCGCGACCTCGCCCTCGATCGTCCAGTACTCGCGGGCGACGAAGGCTTCGATCTCCTCCTCGCGCTCGACGATCATGCGTAGCGCCGGCGACTGCACGCGGCCCGCGGACAGCCCGCGCTGGACCTTGCGCCACAGCACGGGCGAGAGGTTGAAGCCCACCAGGTAGTCCAGCGCGCGGCGCGCCTGCTGCGCGTCGACCAGCGGCTCGGCGATCGCGCGCGGGCGGGTCATCGCCTCCTTGATCGCGCGCGGGGTGATCTCGGTGAACACCACGCGCTCGAGCGAGCGGTCCTTGAGCAGCCCGCGCTCCTTCAGGATCTCCGCGATATGCCAGCTGATCGCCTCGCCCTCGCGGTCCGGGTCGGTCGCCAGGTAGAGGTGCTCGGCGCCCTTGGCAGCCTTGGCGATCGCGTCGACGTGCTTCTCGTTCTTGTCGATGAGCTCGTAGCGCATGGCGAAGCCGCGCTCGGGATCGACCGCGCCCTCCTTGGGGACAAGGTCGCGCACATGGCCATAGGAGGCGAGGACGGTGAAGTCCTTGCCGAGGTACTTGTTGATCGTCTTGGCCTTGGCGGGCGACTCGACGATGAGGAGGTTCTTGGCCATGGGGGCACCAAAGGGGCGGGTGGCCCGGAATCCGGTCGCGCGAAGGGTCCGCGCTAGCGTGAAAAAGGGACGTGGAAAAGCGGCGACGCCCGCGGAAGGGTCCGCGGGCGTGGCGTGCACTATATCTAGTGTCATCACGCGGCGGTCGGGGCTGTCAAGCCGGGGCCGCTGCGCGGGGCAGGCTATCGGCCCATGCCGGCGCCCAGTGCGGTGATGAAGAAGCCGATCAGGAGGATGTAGCCCACGACGAACAGAGCCGAGATGCAGAGGATGACGATGGTCACCGTGCCCAGTTCGTGTCGCTGACGCTCCGGATGCGCTGTGAAGGCCCATTTGTCCACCACCAGCGTGCTGCAGAGCATGTCGTGCAGGGCGCGCTTGCGGTCGGTGAAGCCGGCCATCATCAGGCCGATGCCGAGCGGGATGCTGGACAGGATCAGGCCGAAGTACCGGCCGAAGCCGCGCCAGAACGAGATGTGTCCGCCGTGCTCGTCGGTGACCTTGATACCGACCGCCATCTTGCCCAGCGACGCCTGGTTGGCCGAGGCATGGAAGAAGCCGTAGTAGACGGCCGCCAGCACCAGCGGCGACAGGTACATCACCAGAACGCCCAGGATGCCGGCGCCGGTCGCGAACATCTCCGAAGGATTGCTGCTCACGGCCGCCATGCCGCCGAAAACCACGCCCGCGACGACCATCTGCACGGCGAATCCCGCGATGCCGACGATGAAGCTGTCGATCGTGTACGCCGCGAAGCGCTTCCAGAAGCCGGCATATACCACCTCGCCGTCGGTCACCGCCGATGCGTAGCCGTGACCCAGGGCCGCCGACGGTGCGGAATAGGGCGAGGCCGGCTGCACGCGCTCGACGACTTCGTAGGGATTGCCACCGCCCGGCGTGTCATCGCGGGCGATGGCGAAACTGGCACGGGCGGGCGTGGCGACGGGGCCGCCGAGCACCTCGGCCATCACCTCGCGCCAGGGCTTCCAGTCCGGCATGCCTTCGCGCCAGACCAGGATCTCCGGCGCGAGCTGGCCGTTGTTGTGGAGCAGCTCGAGGTCGCTGGCGGCGACCGGGCCGAGGCGGTTGCGCTGCGTATCGCTGTAGTACCAGGCGGTCATGGCGTCATTCGTCTCCGGAACGGCATTGCATGCGTCGATAGCGGTCGGGCAGGTCGCCGCCGGTGCAGTCCCAGGGCTGGCCCGTGGTGGCGGGTGCTGCGTACACGAGGGTTTTGCCGTCGACCTTCGGATGCACGCCCTGCAGGGTGATGCGGAAGGCGCAGCGGGCGCCGTCGACTTCGCCGAAGTCGATGCCGTCGGCGGCTTCGATGCCGGCCTCGTCCGCGTCGTCCGGGCAGCGGCCGAGGCGCGCCTGCGCGGCCTCGACGTGCGGCGCGATCGCGGCGGCGCGCACGTCCGCCGCGGCCGCGACCTTGGCGCGGATCGTGTACTCCTGATAGGCCGGCAGCGCGATCGCGGCGAGGATGCCGAGCGTCGGCACGGCCAGCGCCCCCACGACGATCAGCGCGATCAGGCAGCCCGACATGCCGCGCTTCGGCGGCGGCGCCGGACGCGCGTAGCCGGCCGGGCCGCGGGCGGGCGACGCGGCGTAGGCGGGCGTCGTCGACACCGGCGCGCCGGGCGGCAACGGGGGCGGCAGGCGGGTATCGGGCGTCACCGACAGCAGGTCGAGCTCCTCGCCCACGCGATCCAGCGGCTGCCATTCGCGCAGGCCGTCGCGCCACACCAGCGTGTCCAGCTGGATGCGGCGGTCGCGGTAACGGTTGCGCAGTTCTTCGGCCGACAACGGCCCGACGCGACCCTGTGCCGGGTCGTGGTAGTACCAGTCCAAATCGATCCCCCGGACGAGGGCCTCTCCCCAGAGGCCTGCCGCCTAATGTACCGGCTCAGCCTCGTCGTCGAACATCTGCGTCTGCATCCAGGCGTACGCGGCCTCGCTGCCGGGCTGGTTGAACAGCACCATCAGCACGACCCACTTGAGGTCGTCGAGGTCGATGCGCTCCTGCTCCAGCGCCAGCGCGCGGTCGAGCACCAGCTCGCGCTGGCCGGCGTCGAGCACGCCGTGCTGCTCGAGGAACATCAGGAAGCCGCGCGCGTCGGTGTCGAGTTTCTCGACCTCGGCGGCGGCGAACACGCGCACGGGGCCGCCGGCCCGCGCGGGCTGCGGCGCAGCGCGCGACTGCGCCAGCGCGTCCAGCCAGTCGAAGGCCTTGTGGATCTCGTCGGCCGAGAACCCGGCCTCGGTCAGTTCGGCGAGCAGCGTCGAGCCCTGCCGCGCCTCTGCGTCGGCAGGCAGGTCGGTGTCGTCGTCGAGGACGTGTTCGAAGAGATAGAGCAGTACGTCGAGGATGCTTTCTTTCATTTCCCTCGGCCTGCGCCGCCGGGCGGCGCGGTGGGTCCGGACCCCGTTTCGCGAGGGAGCAGCCGGGACTTCACGCCACGCGGAAGAACCGTCCGTGCTGCTGGGCCACGCGACCCTCCAGCTCCATCACCAGCAGCATGGAGGACAGCCTGGAGGGCGTCAATCCGGTGCGCTCGATGAGCTGGTCCATATCCGTGGGGTCGAAGCCGAGCACTTTCCACAAAACCTCGTGGTCGGACCCCGGCATCGCGGCATCGTTGCTGGCCGTCCATTCATCCGCGGCCGGCGCCGGACGATCGAGCTCGCGGCGGTGCGCGGCGGCTTCCTCGGCGGCGGCCGCGCCCAGTTGCTCGATGACGTCTTCGGGCGACTGCACCAGCGTGGCGCCGTCGCGGATCAGCCGGTGGCAGCCTCGCGCCAGCGGATTGCGGATCGAGCCGGGCAGGGCGAACACCTCGCGGCCCGCATCGGCGGCCAGGCGCGCGGTGATCATCGCGCCCGAGCGCTCGGCCGCCTCGACGACGACTGTCCCGAGGCACAGCGCGGCCAGCAGGCGGTTGCGGCTGGGAAAGTGCTCGCGGCGCGGGCCGGTACCGGGCAGGTGCTCGGTGACCAGCGCGCCCGCCTCGGCGATGCGGCGGTGCAGCTCGGTGTTCGAGCGCGGGTAGACGACGTCCGGCCCGGTGCCGAGCACCGCCACGGTGCCGCCATCCACGGCGAGCGTGGCGGCATGCGCGGCGGCGTCGATGCCCGCGGCCAGCCCACTGCCGACCACGAAGCCGGCGCGGGCGAAGGCGCGTGCGAACTCGGCGGCGTGTTCGCGCCCGGCCGGCGTCGGGCCGCGGCTGCCGACCACCGCGATCGCCGGTCGCCACAGCAGCGCGGGGTCGCCGGCGACGCAGAGCGCCAGCGGCGGGCTGGCGGCATGACGCAGCGCCGGCGGGTAGTCGGGATCGTTGAAGGCAAGCAGGCGATGGCCGGGCGCCGCCAGCCAGCGCGAAACCGCGTCGAGCATCGTCGCGTCCGGGCGCCGCAGCGCGGCGGCCTGCGCGCCGCTTACGCCACTGGCCGACCACAGCGACGGGTCGCGCAGCGCGGCCCGCGCATTGCCGGCGGCTTCCAGCAGCGCCCGCCGCGGGGCCAGCGGGCCGCCGGCGGCGATCAGGGTGGCGAGGGCGAGGGCGTCGGACATGCGCCCAGCCTCGCCCCGAAACGACGACGGCGCCCTCGGGCGCCGTCGCGTATCGCTGTAGGAAAACTCCGAACGTCAGTTCGCGGCGTCCGGATGCTTCAGTTCCTGGCCGACGCGGGTCTGGCGGATGCCGTCCATCACCAGCGCGTAGCTGACCTTGTCGAAGGTGCGGAACACCATCACGTGGCTGGCGAACTCGTCGGGCAGGCGCACGCGGTCGGCGCGGGCGATGGTGTCGGCATCGCGGTCGGCACCCTTGGCGACGCGGTCGGGCACGGTGCTGCCCACGCGCCAGGTCGAGAACACGGTGCCGTTGTCGACACCGTCGCGGGCACCCACCGACAGCGCGATCACGTCGTGGCGGCCGCCGTTGGCGAGCTGGTCGGCGACGGCCAGCACCTGCGCGCGGCCGTATTCGAACTGCGCCTTGGGCGGATGCGGGAAGAACTGCAGGTCGTAGGGCTGCGGCTCGACCGGAATCAGGCGATCGCCGACGCGGACCTCGCGGCCGTTGCCGTCCAGCACCAGCGTGGCGGCCTCGTAGCCGCCGGCCGCGCGGCTCACCGTGCCGGTGGCCTGCTGCATCAGCTCGTAGCCGAGGATCTCGCTGCCCTTGTCCGGAGTGACTGCGTTCGTCCAGAAGTTCGCGCCGTCCAACGTGCGACGGCCGCGGAAATCGAGGTCGTCGGTGTGGAAGAGGTCGCAGCACTGGGTGCGGTCGAGGTGCGAATAGCGCACCGTCGGGCGGACCACCGCCCAGCGCTGGCCGGGCTGCGCGTCGACGCCCTTGACGTAGACGACCTGCCCGCCGGTGCTGCGCAGGCGGTCCTCCTCGATGCCGACGACGTAGGGCAGGCCCTCGATGTCGTCGACCACGCGCAGGTTCTTCAGGAAGGGCTCGACTTCCGACAGCGGAACGCCGGTAAGCGGCGCCTCGGTGCGGGCGCCCGGCTGGACGGCGACACGGTCGAGATAGGCCAGCGAGATCACGTCGCCCGGATAGATCAGGTGCGGGTTGCGGATCTGCGGATTGGCCTGCCAGATCTCCGGCCACAGCCACGGCTTCTTGAGGAAGCGCGCGGAGATGTCCCAGAGCGTGTCACCGCGCTTGACGGTGTAGGTGTCCGGATGTCCGTCGCGGAAATCCGCCGAAACGGCGTACGCGGCGACGGTCAGCAGCGCGGCGGCAGCCACCGCGCGGAACGATTTCATCATGGCCATGGACCTGATTCCCCAGCAGGCTAGCCCCTTCCTTGAAGGGCTTCGGCACTATAGCCCAGCCCGCAGCGGCCGGCGCAATGCCCGCCAGGCGGTAGAATGGCGCCCCGTCTTGCGGTTGTGACGGTGACCCCCATTTCTTTCGCGCAGCGACCCGCTGCTGCGCGTGCCGCCGCCCGAACCGCCGGCGGCGCCCCGGATCCCGCCATGGCCATTCTCGAAATCCTCGAATTCCCCGACACCCGACTGCGCACGGTCGCCAAGCCCGTGGACCCGGCGGCGGTCACCACGCCGGCCTTCCAGGCCCGCCTCGACGACATGTTCGAGACCATGTACGAGGCGCCCGGCATCGGCCTGGCCGCGAGCCAGGTCGACGTGCATGAGCGCTTCATGGTCATCGACATTTCCGAGGACCGCAGCCAGCCGCTGGTCTTCGTGAACCCGGAGATCCTCGAGCGCGAGGGGGAACAGGTCTACCAGGAAGGCTGCCTGTCGGTGCCGGAGATCTTCGCCGACGTCACCCGCGCCAATTCGATCAAGGTGCGCGCGATCGGACGCGACGGCCAGCCGTTCGAGATGGCCGCCGACGGCCTGCTCGCGGTCTGCATCCAGCACGAGATGGACCACCTCGCCGGCAAGCTGTTCGTCGACTACCTCTCGCCGCTCAAGCGCGAGATGGTGCGCAAGAAGCTGGCCAAGCGTAAGCGCGCCTGACGCGGCGGGCCGCCGCGCGGCCCGCGACGAACCCGCGTGACGTGCGCGATGCCGTCGCGTGCGCGCCGCTATCCTCCGCCGTCGTTTTTCCACGCCGAGTCCGCATGAGAATCGTCTTCGCCGGCACGCCCGAGTTCGCCGTCCCCTGCCTGCGCGCCGCGGCGCAGCGCGGCGAGGTGGTCGCCGTCTACACGCAGCCCGACCGGCCGGCCGGCCGCGGCCGCGGGCTCACGCCGTCGCCGGTGAAGAAGGAAGCGCTGCTGCGCGGCATTCCGGTGCTGCAGCCTGAGAACTTCAAGGCGAAGGTGTCGAAGGACGCGCTGCGCGCGCTGGAGGCCGACGTGATGGTGGTGGTCGCCTACGGCCTGATCCTGCCGCAGTCGGTGCTCGACATCCCCGCGTTCGGCTGCTGGAACGTACATGCCTCGCTGCTGCCGCGCTGGCGCGGCGCGGCGCCGATCCAGCGCGCCATCGAGGCGGGCGACACCGAGACCGGCGTCTGCCTGATGCAGATGGAGAAGGGCCTGGATACCGGCCCGGTGCTGCTGTCGCAGTCGATCACGATCGGCGCCGACGAGACCGGCGGGCAGCTGCACGACCGCCTCGCCGAACTCGGCGCGCAGGTGCTGGCCGACGGCCTCGGCCTGCTGCGCGCGGGTATCCGCCCGGTGCCGCAGCCGCAGCCGGAAGAAGGCGTCACCTACGCGCACAAGCTCGACAAGGCCGAGGCGCGGCTGGACTGGACGCAGCCGGCGCGCGCGCTCGCCAACAAGGTGCGTGCATTCAATCCGTGGCCGATGGCCGAGGCGCAGATCGCCGGCGAGCGCGTGCGCGTGCACGGGGCGATCGCCGTCGACGCCGCGCACGGCGCCGCGCCGGGCACGCTGCTGCGCGCGGGCCGCGAAGGTATCGACATCGCCTGCGGCGACGGGGTACTTCGGGTGCGCGTGCTGCAGCGCGAGGGCGGCCGCGCGATCACCGCCGCGGACTTCCTCAACGCGCGGCAGGACCTGCGCGTCGCGTGACGCATGACTGAGCGCCGGCCCGCGTCCACGGCTGCGCCCGGCGTCGCCACACGCATCGCCGCCGCGCGTGTGCTGGACGCGGTGCTGCACCGGCATCGCTCGCTGCGCGCCGAGCTCGGGCCGGCGCTGTCGACGCTGCCCGATCCGCGCGACCGCGCGCTCGCGGAAGCGATCTGCCTCGCGGTGCTGCGCGCGCCGCAGCGTTACGCGGCCACGCTGGACGCCTGGATGGCCAAGCCGCTGCCGCAGCGCGACGGCCTCGCACGGGCGCTGCTGATCGCCGGCCTCGCGCAGCTCGATCCGCTCGGCCTGCCCGCGCATGCGGCGGTGGCCGCGACGGTCGAATCGATGCGTGCCATCGGGCAGGCGCACCGCGCCGGACTCACCAATGCGCTGCTGCGCCGCGCCGTGCGCGAAGGCGTGCCGGCGGGCGATCCGCGCGCGCACTGGCCGGGCTGGCTGCGCAGTCACATCGAGGCCGACTGGCCCATCGACGCGGACATGATCTACGCTGCCAGCGCCGCACCACCGCCGATGTGGCTGCGTGCGAATCGTCGACGCGGCACTCGGGATGCGTATGCCACGCGGCTCACCGAAGCCGGCGTCGAATTCACGCTGGACGACGATCTGCCCGACGCGCTGCGCCTCGCGCAGGCCGTGCCGGTGGCGACGCTGCCGGGCTTCGCGGAGGGCGACGTGTCGGTGCAGGACGCCTCCGCGCAGGCGGTGGCCGACGTGTTGATGCCGCGCCCCCGCGCGCGCGTGCTCGATGCCTGCGCCGCGCCCGGTGGCAAGACCGCGCACCTGCTCGAACGCGATCCGACCCTGTCGATGACCGCGATCGACGTCGAACCCGCGCGCCTGCAGCAGGTCGACGGCACGCTGCAGCGCCTCGGCCTGCAGGCGCGGCTGGTCGCCGGCGACGCCGCCGATATCGACACGTGGTGGGACGGCACGCCGTTCGACGCGGTACTGCTCGACGCGCCGTGCTCGGCGACCGGAATCGTGCGCCGCCAGCCCGACGTGGTGTTGCACCGTCGCGAGAGCGACCTCGCCGCGCTGCTCGCACTGCAGGCGCGCCTGCTCGACGCGCTGTGGGCCACGCTCGTGCCGGGCGGCACGTTCGTCTATGCGACCTGTTCGATCCTGCAGGACGAGAACGCGCGACAGGTCGAGGCCTTCCTCGGGCGCAGGCCGGATGCGCGCGCGGAGCCGCTGGATGCCCGTTTCGGCCGCGAAAGCGGCGTCGGCCGCCAGGTGCTGCCCGGCGAGCGCGGGCGCGACGGCTTCTTCTACGCACGGCTGCGCAAGGCGGGTTGAACACGCGGCGGTGCGGCGTCGGCGGCATCGCACGCAGGGTCATCGAAGCGCAGGGGAGCAGGGCTCCGTCAGTCGCGGCGTTCGCCACTGACGTGCGTTGTGCGCCTACACGGACCTTCCTGATCGACGGCGGAACCGTGTGACGCGATGAAGGCGGCGCCGCACTGCGCTCCGTATCATCCGCGCATGCTCAAGACCGCCGAATCCCGCGAACGCTGGCTGTTCTGGTTGCTCGCCGTGCTGGTGCTCGGCGCGGGGCTCGGCCTGCGCGACCCTTGGCCGGCCGACGAGCCGCGCTTCGCGCTGGTCGCGCGGCAGATGGTCGAGAGCGGGCAGTGGCTGTTTCCCATGCGCGGCGACGAGCTCTATGCCGACAAGCCGCCGCTCTTCATGTGGCTGCAGGCCGCGGCGCTGGCGCTGGTCGGCAACCTGCGCATCGCCTTCCTGCTGCCGTCGCTGCTGGCCTCGCTCGGCACGCTGTGGCTGGTGCGCGACCTCGGTGCGCGCCTGTACGAGCGTCGCGCGGGCACGCATGCGGGCTGGGCGCTGCTGTTCACCGTCGCCTTCACCTTCCAGGCGCGGCGCGCGCAGATCGATCCGCTGCTGGTCTTCTGGACCACGCTGTCGGCCTACGGGCTTCTGCGGCACCTGCTGCGCGGGCCCGACCTGCCGATGTGGTGGCTGGGCTGGTTCGCCGCGGGCATGGGCGTCATCACCAAGGGCGTGGGCGTGGTCGCGCTGCTGGTGCTGATTCCCGCGGCATTCGCGATCGCACGCGGCTGGCAGGGCATCGGGCCGATGGGCTGGCGCCGGCCGGCGACCTGGCTCGGGCCGCTCGTGCTGCTGCTGCCCGTCGCGCTCTGGGTGGGCCCGATGCTGTGGACCGTCGCGCACAGCCAGGACCCGGCTCTGCACGCGTATGCCGACGACATCCTGCTGCGACAGACGGCGAAGCGTTATGCCGACCCGTGGCATCACCGCCAGCCGGCCTGGTACTTCGTCGAGGTCATGCTGACGCAGTGGATCCCGGCGTGGCTCGCAGTGCCGTTCCTGTGGCGCGACTGGCGCGATGCGCTGCGTGCGAAGGACGCGCGGCTTCTCGTGCTGCTCGGCGGCGTCGTCGCGATCCTGCTGTTCTTCAGCCTCAGCGCCGGCAAGCGCGAGGTTTACATCCTTCCCGCGCTGCCGCTGTTCTGCCTCGCGCTGGGGCCGTGGCTGCCGCAGGTGGTCGAGCGCGTCGCTGCGCGGCGCCTCGCGTTCGCGCTCGCAGCCCTGCTGTCGGCCGTGCTGGGCATCGCCGGGGCGATGGTCGCGTTCGGGCATCCTTCGTTCGAGCAGCGTCTCGACGACATCCGTGGGTTCGCCGGCAGCGGCGATGCGCTGGGTTGGGCGCTGCTCGCGATCGGTGCCTGGGGCGGGGCGATGCTGCTGTTCTTCGGCCTGCGCCGCGGCGTCGCCGCGCTGCTCGGCACCTTCGCCGGGCTGTGGTTGATTGCCGGCCTCGCCATGCAGCCCCTGCTCAACGACGCGAGTTCCGCCCGCGGGCTGATGCGGCGCGCGGGCGCGACGATCGGCGACGACGCCGAGCTGGGCTTCGTGGCATGGAAGGAGCAGAACCTGCTGATGGCCGACCGCGCCGTTCGCACGTTCGGCTTCAAGCGCGATGCCGCGCTGCAACTGCGCGATGCGCTCGACTGGCAGCGCGCGGCACCAGCGACGCGCTGGCTGATGGTGGAAGCGAACGCGCTGGCGCCCTGCATCGATCGCTCCGTTTCCGTGGACCTCGGCATCAGCAACCGTCGCGACTGGTGGCTGGTGCCGGCGCGCGCGGTGCGTTGCGCCCCGGGCGAGGCGCTCACGCCCCCCGCGTCAGCGCCCGAAGAAGACGGTACTTGAGCACCGCATAGCGCGCGTGCAGCAGGTGGAAGCGCCAGCCCGCGGCGCCGTCGACCAGCCCGCCGCGCAGCACGAGGTTCTTGAGCAGGTAGGCGATGCCCGCCGCGAGCGCGCGGCCCGGGCCCACGCGCTTGCCGCGCGCCGCGCGTTCCTCCGCCCACAGCCGCGCGTAGCGCTGCAGCTTGGCCCAGTACTCGGCCTCGCTGCGCGCGGTGTCGTGTTCGAGTTCGACGTCGGACATGCGCACGCGCCGGCCGGTGACGTCGAGGTATTCGTGCACCGGCACGTCGGCATGGCGCAGCTCGCGGCGGAACAGGCGATGCACCGGCTCGCGCGCGAAGCTGCCGGCGCGCATCGCATGGCCGAGGAAGTGCGTGCGCCGGCGCAGCAGCCAGCAGTCGGCGTGCTCGACGTCGCCGGCGAACAGGCGGCGCAGCGCGACCTGTGCCTGCGGCTCCAGCCATTCGTCGGCGTCGAGCAGCAGCACCCAGGGCTGGCGCGTGCGTTCGATCGCCGCGTTCTTCTGCCGCGCGAAGCCGTCCCAGTCGCGGTGCTCGACGCGCGCGCCGAGGCCGCGCGCGATCTCCACCGTGCCGTCCGTCGAGCCGGAATCGAGCACCACCACGTCGTCGCAGACCGCGCGCATCGACGCGATGCAGCGCGCGATGCGGTCGGCCTCGTTGAAGGTGATGACGGCGCCGGACAGCGGCAGGGTGTCGGTCATGAGGGCCACGCGGTTAACCGGCGGCGAGTATAGGCGTGAGTGCCGGCGCGGCTTACGCTGTCGGCCCGAGCAAGGAGCCGCGATGCCCGACCGTCCCGTGCGCGTGATCCATTTCGTCACCGGCGGCTTTTCCGGCGGCGCCACGCAGGTGGCGATCGCGCTGGTCAACGCGCAGCGCGCGGGCGACGCGATCGCGCCGCTGCTGGTGCTGCGGCGCAAGCGGCGCGGCGATCCCGCGCGCATCGCCGAGCTTCGCGATGCCGGCGTGCCGCTTGAGGTCGTGAGCGGCGCGACGCATCTGTCCACCGTTCTCGCGCTCGCGCGCCTGTGCCGGCGCTGGAAGCCCGACGTGCTGGTCGCGCACGGTTTCTCCGAGCACCTGTGGGGCCGCTACGCCGGGCTGCTGGCGAAGGTGCCGGCGCTGGTGCACGTCGAGCACAACACGCGCGAGCGCTACACGCGCTGGCGCCTCGCGCAGACGCGCTGGCTGGCGCGGCGCACGGCGCGCATCGTCGGCTGCTCCGAAGGCGTGCGTCAGGTGCTGCTGGGCATGGGCATGCCGGACGCACGCACGATCGCGATTCCCAACGGCGTGCGCGTCGAGCCGTTCGCGCAGGCCGACGCGCATCCGCTCGCCGCGCGCGAGCCCGGCATCCTGATGGTCGCGCGCTATTCCAAGCAGAAGGACCACGCGACGCTGGTGCGCGCCGTCGCGCTGCTGCGCGAGCGCGGGCTTTCGCCCCCGGTGTTGTTCGCCGGCGCCGGGAAGCCCGCGCACCGCGGCCCGGTCGAACGGCTCGTGCGCGAGCTGGGGCTCGACGGCCAGGTGCAGCTGCTCGGCCTGCATCGCGACGTGCCGGGTCTGCTGATGCGCCACCGCATCTGCGTGCTGTCCACGCACTACGAAGGCATGCCGCTGGCGCTGATCGAGGGCATGGCCGCGGGCTGCGCGGTGGTCGGCAGCGCGGTGCCGGGCGTGCGCGAGACTTTGCGCGACGACGTCGACGGGCGACTGGTGCCCGAGAACGATCCGGTCGCGCTCGCCGACGTGCTCGAACGTTTGCTTCGCGACGACGCGTACGCCACGCGACTCGCCGCCGCTGCGCGCGAGACCGCGCTCACGCGCTACAGCCGCGAGCGCATGAACGCGGCCTACGAGGCGATGCTGCTGGACGTCGCGCGCGAGGCCGGCGCTCCGGCTCAGTAGCAGTCCGGCCAGTACGGATTCGTGCCGTCGGGCTGGATCGAGAAGCGCTTGTAGGTCCACTGGTACTGCGCGGGATCGCGCCGCGCGACCTGCTCGACCGCGCGGTTGAGCGCGGCCACCGAAGTCGCGACGTCGCGGTCGGCGACCTGCGCCGGCGCGGGTTCGACGTGCAGCGCGAAGCGCGGGCCGTCGTCGTCCTCGCCGATGCGCTCGCACCAGGCCATCAGCACCGTCGCGCCGGTGCGCGCGGCGAGCCGACCGGGCAGGCTCATGGTGAGCGCGGGGCGATCGAAGAACGGCGCGAACTCGCCGTCGCCCTGCTTGGGCTGCTGGTCGGGCAGGATGCCGACCACGCCGCCGCCCTGCAGCCACTTGAACAGCTGGCGCGCGCCCGCCGCCTCGGCGCGGATCTGGGTGACGCGCGAGGCATCGCCGTGCGCGGCACGCACGCGGTTGAGGAAGGCGTCCATCACCGGCGATTCCGGCGGCGCGTACAGGATCGCCAGCGGCGTGCGCGAGGCCAGCCACTGGTTCAGCAGCTCCCAGTTGCCGTAGTGCGGCGCGATGACGATCACGCCGCGGCCGGCGGCGATCGCGGCGTCGAGGTGCGCGCTGCCGATGTGCTCGTCGATGCGGGAAAGATTGCGCGCCGGCGGCGTGGTCCACAGCCGCAGCGTCTCCAGCGTCTGCCGCGCGGTGGTGCGCAGGATCCCGCGGCGCAGCGCCTCGCGTTCGCTGGGCAGCAGGTCGGGGTAGGCGAGCTCGAGGTTGCGGGCGGCCACGCGCGCCTCGCGGCGGTCCCGGCGCAGCGTGCGTTCGGCGAGGGCGTCGCCCAGGGCGGCGAGCAGCCGCCACGGCAGCCGGGCGAGCGCGTAGGCGAAGGCGTGGAGCAGGGCGGCGAGCAGGCGCGTCATCCGGCCAAGTCTACGGATCGGGCGGTCGACGGCCGCGCGCCGCCGGCTGCTAGCCTTGTCGGCCGCATCCTCGGAGGCCCGCATGCTCGCCCTGATCCAGCGCGTCGCCCGCGCCGACGTGACCGTCGACGGCGCCACCGTGGGGGCGATCGGCCCCGGCCTGCTGGCGCTGGTGGGCGTCGAGCCGGGCGACGGCGAGGCGCAGGTCGCGCGGATGGCGCAGCGGCTGCTGGGCTACCGGGTATTCGCGGACGAGGCGGGTCGCATGAACCTCGGGCTGGGCCAGACCGGCGGCGGGCTGCTGCTGGTCAGCCAGTTCACGCTGGCGGCCGATACGTCCTCCGGCATGCGCCCGGGCTTCCAGACCGCGGCCCCGCCCGAGGTCGCTGAACCCCTCTTCAATCGCCTCGTGGAAACCTGCCGCGCCACCCATCCGGTGGTGGAAACGGGGCGTTTCGGGGCCCATATGGTGGTCAGCCTGGTCAACGACGGCCCGGTCACCTTCCTGCTGCGGGCCTGACCCGCTCAGCTTCCGGCCGCTGGCCGGACCGGCCCGGCAACCGGCGCTGGTATAATAGAAGGTTCCCTTGACCCCTTATCCGTAGGTGGCGCAGCCCATGGCCAACGAACGTCAGACCCAGGTGTCGGACATCAAGCAACTCATCAGCAAGGGTCTGGAGCAGGGCTACCTCACCTATGCCGAGGTGAACGACCACCTGCCCGACGACGTCGTCGATCCCGAACAGATCGAAGACATCATCGGCATGATCAACGGCATGGGCATCCAGGTGCACGAGATCGCACCGGATGCCGAGACCCTGCTGCTCGCCGGCGAGGCGAGCGGCAACCGCGAGGTCGACGAGACCGCCGCGGAGGAAGCCGCAGCCGCGCTGACCTCGCTCGACACCGAGGGTGGCCGCACCACCGACCCCGTGCGCATGTACATGCGCGAGATGGGCACGGTCGAGCTGCTGACCCGCGAGGGCGAGATCGCCATCGCCAAGCGCATCGAAGAGGGCCTGACCCAGGTCCAGGCCTCGCTCGCCTCGTTCCCGGGCACCATCGCCTGGATCCTCAACGACTACGAACTGCACAAGGGCGGCAAGAAGCGCCTCGCGGAAGTCGTGGTCGGCTTCCTCGACCAGATCGACGAAGTGCCGGAGCCGCCGGCGGTCCCCGAGGCCGACGTCGATGCCGAGGTCGAGGAGGACGACGCCGACGATGCCGACGACGCCGCCGAGGAAGCGGGCCCGACCGGTCCGGATCCGGCCGAAGTCGCCAACCGCATGGGCGCGCTCGCCGACCTCTACGCCAAGTTCGAGAAGTCGCACGCCAAGAACGGCCCGGACCACAAGACGACCAAGAAGATCCGCGAGGAGATGGCGGAGATCTTCGTCACGCTCAAGCTCCCGCTGAACCTCACCGACGCGCTGGTGCGCAATCTGCGCGAGTCCGTCGCCAAGGTGAAGGAGCACGAGCGTCGCATCCTCGATCTCTCCGTGCGCGTCGCCAAGATGCCGCGCAAGGACTTCATCCGTGCGTGGGACGGCAACCAGACGAACCTCGAGTGGGTCGACGAGCTGCTCAAGCGCAAGCAGAAGTGGGCGAGTGCCCTGCGCGACGTCAAGGACCGCATCGTCTTCGAGCAGCAGGCGACGATCGACGAAGAGCAGCGCATGAAGGTCACGCTGGCCGAGCTGCGCGAGATCTCGCGCGCGATGGCCTACGGCGAGGCGAAGGCGCGCAAGGCCAAGAAGGAGATGGTCGAGGCGAACCTGCGCCTCGTCATTTCGATCGCCAAGAAGTACACCAACCGCGGCCTGCAGTTCCTCGACCTCATCCAGGAAGGCAACATCGGCCTGATGAAGGCGGTCGACAAGTTCGAATACCGCCGTGGCTACAAGTTCTCGACCTACGCCACGTGGTGGATCCGCCAGGCCATCACGCGCTCGATCGCCGACCAGGCGCGCACCATCCGTATCCCGGTGCACATGATCGAGACGATCAACAAGCTCAACCGCATTTCCCGCCAGATGCTCCAGCAGTACGGCCGCGAGCCGACGCCGGAGGAGCTGGCCAAGGAAATGGACATGCCGGAGGACAAGATCCGGAAGGTCATGAAGATCGCGAAGGAGCCCATCTCGATGGAGACTCCGATCGGCGACGACGAGGATTCGCACCTCGGCGACTTCATCGAGGACACGAACGTCATGTCCCCGATCGACGCGACCACCGACATCAACCTCTCGGAAACGGTGCGCGACGTGCTCGCCAGCCTGACGCCGCGCGAGGCCAAGGTGCTGCGCATGCGCTTCGGCATCGACATGAACACGGACCACACGTTGGAAGAAGTCGGCAAGCAGTTCGACGTCACCCGCGAGCGCATCCGTCAGATCGAGGCCAAGGCGCTGCGCAAGCTGCGTCATCCCTCGCGCAGCGAGCAGCTGCGCTCGTTCCTCGACATCGAGTGATCGAACGCGTCACGCGGTAACGCAACGAGCCCGCCTTCTGGCGGGCTCGTCGTTTGTGCACCCGGTACAATCGCGTCGCTGCGGGCCTATAGCTCAACGGTTAGAGCAGGGGACTCATAATCCCTTGGTTCCAGGTTCGAATCCTGGTGGGCCCATTCGATGCCGCGCGGCTCACGCCGACGCGAGTGCCGCGATCCGCGCCTCGGCTTCGGCGACCACCGTCTTCGCCAGCGCCTTCGCCACCTCGGCCTGCTCGGCCGCGAGCGCGCGCTTGGCCGGGCAGACCGTCTGCACGTAGTCGGCGTCGAAGGTGAGGCGCTCGACGAGGAAGTCGACGAACGCACGCACCTTCGGCGATTGCACGCGGCCCTTCGGGAATACCGCGCTGCAGTCGTACTCGGGGCCTGTCCAGCCGGCAAGGGCGTGGCGCACCAGCCCCTGTTCGACGATGCCCTTGATCAGCACGTCGCTGCACAGCATCAGGCCCTCGCCGCAGAGCAGCGCACCGGTGAGGAAGCCCGGGTCGTTGGCGACGAGCACGGGATCGACGCGGTATTCCACGCTGCGTTCGCCGTCCGACAACGGCCAGATGTAGGTGCCGTTGCGGCGGAACTTCGAGAACGTCAGCGCGCGATGGTGCTGCAGGTCGTCCGGATGCAGCGGCTCGCCGTAGCGCTCGATGTACGTCGGGCTCGCGTAGACCTGCGAGCGGAACGACGCGAGCCGGCGTGCGACGAGGTTCGAGTCGGGCAGGTTGCCCACGCGCAGCGCGACGTCGATCTCCTTGTCGATCAGGTCGAGCGATTCGTTGGTGAGCACCATCTCCACGCGCACCTCCGGGTGCAGCGCGTGGAACTCGCCCAGCAGTGGCGCGATCCAGTTGATGCCGATCGAGTAGGACGCGGTGACGCGCAGCCAGCCGCGCGGACCGCCCTGCAGCTGGCTGACCGCGCTTTCGGCCTCGTCGAGCTCGCGCGCGATGCGCTGGCAGTGCTCGAAGTAGACATTGCCGGCCTCGGTGAGGCCGAGCTTGCGCGTGGTGCGATGGAGAAGCTGCGCACCCAGGCGCGTCTCCAGGTCCTGCACCTTGCGGCTGACCGTCGTCTTGGGCAGCCGCAGCGCACGCGCGGCGGATATGAAGCTGCCGTGCTCGACGACTTTGACGAAGACGAGCGTGTCGTTGAGGTCGCGGGACATGGGCGGGTTCCTCGGGTCCGGGAGCGCAGGATGGCATGGCCGGGACCACCGGACTATCCCTTCGTCGGGATAATCATTCCCCAAAGTTGTGGCTAATCAAAACCCGGGCGCAGGACTAGCCTGCGCAGCCTCCCCATCGAGGCATCCACCATGACTGCCGCTTCTGTCCTCCGACCCCTCGCCACCGCGGCCCTGCTCGCCGGTGCCGCAGGCGCGGTCGCGCTTGGCGCAGCGCTGGTCGGGCACGTGGCCGGCGGCGGGCGCGCCGGGCTCTGGCTGTTCGCCTGGTCGGCCGGTTCTGCAGTGCTTCTGCCGCTGCTGCTGACGGCCGCTGCGCTGCTGCCGGGTGGCTGGCGCCGTGCCTTCATCCCGAATGCGGGCGGGACAATCCCGGGAACGGGACAATGAGCGCCGCCGTTCTCGTGCTCGGCGCGACCGGCACGATCGGCCGCGCGGTGGTCGCGGCGGCGATCGATGCCGGTCGCGCCGTGATCGCCGTGGCGCGCGGCTGCAGCGGTCTCAAGGCGCTGGAGGCCGCGCATCCTCAGGCCGACCTGACGCTGCTGCGGGCCTCGCTGTCGAACGATCGCGGCGGCGCCCGGCTGGTGGCGCAGCTGCGCCGGCTGGGGCGGCCGGTCGATGCCGTCATCGTCGCGATGAAGGGCGGCAACGACGGCGGCCGCGTGCTCGAACAGTCGCCCGACGTCCTGCGTCGGCGCCTCTACGAGGATCTCGTCCCGCACCTCGTTGCCGCGCGACACCTGCTGCCCTGGCTGTCGTCTACGCCCGGGGGCGCGCGTTACGTGGTGGTCGGTGGCCCCGGCAGCGCCACGCCCTGGTCCGGCTACGGCCATCGCTCCGTCGCCGCCGCCTCGCTGCGCATGCTGGTGCGCGTGCTGGCCGACGAGGCGCAGGCCGAGGGCGTGCGCGTGCAGCTGCTCGATGTCGCCGCGCCCGCGCGCAGCGACGCCAATGCCGCGCATGCCTGCCCGCAGTGGCCGTGCGTGCGGCGGATCGGAGAAGAGGCCGTCGCACTCGCGACCGCCCCGCGCCGTATGCGCATCGCGCCCGTCGTCGATTTCGAGCCGCGCCCGCCGCCGCGCGATGCCGACGCGCGCGATCCGGATATCGCCGATGCGCGCGCGCTCCTGAAATCCCTTTCCGTTCCGACCCCTTCGCAGGACGCACCATGAACCGAACGACGTTTCCGATCCGCAGCCTCGCCCTCGCACTGGCGACCGCCGCCGCGCTCGCCGCCGCGGGCTGCACCAGCCAGGCCGAGACCGGCCCCGCGATGCCGCCGCCGCCGGAGGTCAGCGTCGCGCCGGTGCTGACGGAGCCGGTCGGGCAGTGGGACGACTTCACCGGCCGCGTGGCCGCCGTCGACACCGTCGAGCTGCGCCCGCGCGTGTCCGGCTACATCGAGCGCGTGGCGTTCACCGAAGGCCAGGAAGTGCGCAAGGGCGACCTGCTCTTCACCATCGACCCGCGTCGCTACCGGGCCAACCTCGACCGCGCGCTGGCCGAGCTCGACCGCGCGCGCAGCGAGGCACGCCTGGCGCAGGCCCAGGACCGCCGCGCGCAGACGCTGATCGACGCCAAGGCGATCTCGCGCGAGGAGTTCGAGAGCCGCCGCGCGTCCAGCGCACAGGGCAATGCCGCGGTGCGCGCGGCCGAAGCGGCGGTGGAAGCCGCGCGCCTGGAGCTGCAGTACACGCAGGTGCGCGCGCCGATCAGCGGGCGCGTGGGGCGCGCGCTGGTCACCCGCGGCAATCTCGCGCAGGCCGACAGCACGTTGCTCGCCACGCTGGTGTCGGTCGACCCCGTGCATGTCTATTTCGAGACCGACGAGCAGGCCTACCTGCACTACAAGCAGCTCGAGCGCGACGGGCGCGGCGGCGCGCAGAGCATCGTACGCATCGGCCTCGCCGACGAGGACGGCCACCCGCACGAAGGCCGGCTCGATTTCGTCGACAACCAGGTCGATCCGCGCACCGGCACCATCCGCGCGCGCGCCGTCGTCGCCGATCCCGATCGCCGCTTCACGCCCGGCCTGTTCGCGCGCGTGCAGCTGCAGGGCGGCACCGCCGCGCCGGCGATGCTGGTGGACGACAAGGCGGTGCTGACCGACCAGGACCGCAAGTACGTCTATGTGCTGGGCCCGCACAACACCGCGCAGCGCAAGGACGTAACGCTCGGCCGGCAGGTCGACGGCCTGCGCGTGGTGACCGCCGGCCTGTCGCCGAAGGACCGCGTGATCGTGCACGGCGTGCAGAAGGTGTTCATGCCCGGCATGCCGGTCGCGCCGAAGCCGATCGCGATGGGCGCGCCGCCCGCCGCGTCGGCGCTCGCCGCGAAGTAGACCGCGCCACCCCCTGACGTCGATGCCCCGCTTCCGCGATGCGCGGAGGCGCGGGCCCCCTCGGCCCGGATTTCCGCCAAGGAACCCCCGCAATGGACTTTTCCCGCTTCTTCATCGACCGCCCGATCTTCGCGGCCGTGCTGTCGATCGTGATCTTCGCCGCCGGCCTGATCGCGATCCCGCTGCTGCCGATCGGCGAATACCCCGAGGTGGTGCCGCCTTCGGTGGTGGTGCGCACCGTGTATCCGGGCGCGAACCCGAAGGTGATCGCCGAGACCGTCGCCACGCCGCTCGAGGAGGCGATCAACGGCGTCGAGAACATGATGTACATGAAGTCGGTCGCCGGCTCCGACGGCGTGCTGCAGATGACGGTGACGTTCCGCCCCGGCACCGATCCCGACGACGCCGCGGTCAAGGTGCAGAACCGCGTGAGCCAGGCGCTGGCGCGGCTGCCCGAGGACGTGCGCCGGCAGGGCGTGACCACGCAGAAGCAGTCGCCGACGTTCCTGATGGTGGTGCACCTGGTTTCGCCCGACGCCAAGTACGACACGCTCTACCTGCGCAACTACGCGCGCCTGCACGTCAAGGACGAGCTCGCCAAGATCCGCGGCGTCGGCGACGCGCAGATCTTCGGCGGCGGCGATTACGCGATGCGCGTCTGGCTGGACCCCGACAAGCTCGCCGCGCGCGGCCTCACCGCCGGGGACGCCGTGCGCGCGATGCGCGAGCAGAACGTGCAGGTCTCGGCCGGGCAGCTCGGCGCCGAGCCGATGCCGAACAGCGACTTCCTGACGCTGATCAACGCGCAGGGCCGGCTCGCCACGCCCGAGGCCTTCCGCGACATCGTGCTCGAGAGCGGCGAAGGCGGCGAGGTGGTGCGGCTGTCGGACGTCGCGCGAATCGAACTCGGCGCGGGCGACTACACGCTGCGCTCGCAGCTCGACGGCAAGAACGCGGTCGCGATCGGCATCTTCCAGGCGCCCGGCGCGAATGCGCTGGACATCCGCGACCAGGTGATCGCGAAGATGGACGGCCTCGCCAAGACCTTCCCGGCCGGCATCGAGTACCGCTCGGTCTACGACACCACGGTGTTCGTGCGCGACTCGATCAAGGCCGTGGTGTCGACGCTGCTCGAAGCGATCGCGCTGGTGGTGCTTGTCGTCATCCTGTTCCTGCAGACCTGGCGTGCGTCGATCATCCCGTTGATCGCCGTGCCGGTGTCGGTGGTCGGCACGTTCGCCGCGCTGCACCTGCTCGGTTTCTCGATCAATACGCTGACGCTGTTCGGCCTGGTGCTGGCGATCGGCATCGTCGTGGACGACGCGATCGTGGTCGTGGAGAACGTCGAGCGAAACATCGAGGAGGGCCTGACGCCGCTCGCGGCGGCGCACCAGGCGATGAAGGAAGTCTCCGGCCCGATCATCGCGATCGCGCTCGTGCTGTGCGCGGTGTTCGTGCCGATGGCCTTCCTGTCGGGCGTCACCGGGCAGTTCTACAAGCAGTTCGCGGTGACGATCGCGATCTCCACGGTGATTTCGGCGATCAACTCGCTCACGCTGTCGCCCGCGCTCGCCGCGCGCCTGCTCAAGCCGCACGGCGCCGCCAAGGACGCCCCGACGCGCCTGATCGACCGCCTGTTCGGCTGGCTGTTCCGCCCGTTCAACCGCCTGTTCCAGACCGGCTCGCACCGCTACCAGGGCGCGGTGTCGAAGGCGCTCGGCCGTCGCGGCGCAGTGTTCGTGGTCTACGCCGTGCTGCTGGTCGCCACCGGCCTGATGTTCAAGGCGGTGCCGCCGGGCTTCATACCGACGCAGGACAAGGGCTACCTCATCGCCGGCGTGAAGCTGCCGGAGGGCGCATCGATCGCGCGCACCGACGCGCTGCTGCGCCAGGTCACCGACATCGCGATGAAGACCGAAGGCGTCGAGCACACGATCAGCTTCCCCGGCCTCAACGCGCTGCAGTTCACCAATACGCCCAACACCGGCGTCGCCTTCCTTTCGCTCAAGCCCTTCGGCGAGCGTCGCTCGGCCGCCGAGATCAATGCGGAGATCAACCAGAAGATCGCGGGCCTGCAGGAGGGCTTCAGCTTCTCGATGATGCCGCCGCCGATCCTCGGCCTGGGCAACGGCAACGGCTACCAGCTGTTCGTCGAGGATCGTTCCGGTGCGGGCTTCGGCGCGCTGCAGAACGCCGTGCAGGCCATGCAGGGCACCGTCGCGCAGACGCCGGGCATGAGCTTCCCGATCACCAGCTACCAGGCCAACGTGCCGCAGCTCGACGCCGAGGTCGATCGCGTCAAGGCCAAGGCGCAGGGCGTGCCGCTCACGGAGCTGTTCGACACGCTGCAGACCTACCTCGGCAGCGCCTACGTCAACGACTTCAACCAGTTCGGCCGCACCTGGCAGGTGATCGCGCAGGCGGACGCGCCGTTCCGCGACAGCGTCGAGGACATCGCCGGGCTGCGCACGCGGAACGTGCGCGGCGAGATGGTGCCGATCGGCTCGATGGTCACCGTCAGGCAGACCTACGGCCCGGACCCGGTGCTGCGCTACAACGGCTATCCGGCGGCGGACCTCGCCGGCGAGGCCGACCCGCGCGCGATGTCCTCGGCCGAGGCGATGGACGCGATGACGGCGATCGCGGGCAAGGTGCTGCCGCCCGGCATGGCCATCGAATGGACCGACCTGAGCTACCAGCAGGCCAGCCAGGGCCGCGCCGCGCTCGTCGTCTTCCCGCTCGCGGTGCTGCTGGCCTTCCTCGTGCTCGCCGCGCTCTACGAGAGCTGGACGCTACCGCTCGCGGTGATCCTGATCGTACCGATGACGCTGCTGTCGGCGCTGGTCGGCGTCTGGCTCGCCCACGGCGACAACAACGTGTTCGTGCAGGTCGGCCTGGTCGTGCTGATGGGCCTGGCGTGCAAGAACGCGATCCTGATCGTCGAGTTCGCCCGCGAACTGGAGATGCAGGGACGCTCGATCGTCGACGCCGCGCTCGAGGCCTGCCGCCTGCGCCTGCGGCCGGTCGTGATGACCTCGATCGCCTTCATCGCCGGCACCGTGCCGCTGGTGCTCTCGCACGGCGCGGGCGCCGAGGTGCGCGGCGCCACCGGCATCACCGTATTCGCCGGAATGCTCGGCGTGACCCTGTTCGGCCTGTTCCTCACCCCCGTGTTCTACGTCGCCCTGCGAACGCTGGTGACGCGCCGCCGCGCGCGCGCCGCCGACGTCCTCGACGCCGAACCCCTGCACGCCTGATCAAGAAAGGACATCGACATGACCACCGACACCCGCCGCATCGCCCTCGTCACCGGCGCCACCCGTGGCCTCGGCCTCGAGACCGTGCGCCAGCTCGCCGCCGAGGGCCTGCACGTGCTGCTCGCCGGCCGCGACCATACCCGCGCCGTCGCCGCCGCGGTGCCGTTCCAGGCCGAGGGCCTCTCCGTCGAGGCGATCGCGCTCGATGTGACCAGCCCCGTGAGCATCCGCAAGGCCGCGCAGGACGTGGCCGACAAGTTCGGCCGTCTCGACGTGCTGGTGAACAACGCCGGTGTTTTCCTCGACGACTTCGGCCTGTCGCCGTCGCAGCAGTCGCTGCGCACCTGGCGCGAGACCTTCGAAACCAACCTGTTCGGCGTGATCGCCACCACGCAGGCCTTCCTGCCGCTGCTGCGCGCGGCACCTGCCGCGCGCATCGTCAACCTGTCCAGCGTGCTCGGCTCGCTGGCGGCGCACACCGATCCTTCGTCCGAGGTGTTCGACATCAAGATGCCGGCCTACGGTGCGTCCAAGAGCGCGCTTAACGCCTGGACCGTGCATCTCGCGCACGAGCTGCGCGACACGCCGATCAAGGTCAACGCGGTGCATCCGGGCTCGGTGAAGACCGACATGAACGCGCGCGGCGAACTCGACGTGCGCACCGGCGCGCGCACCAGTGTGGAGATGGCGCTGCTGGGCGCCGACGGCCCCAGCGGCGGCTTCCACCACCTCGGCGAGGTGCTGCCGTGGTGACCCGCACGCTCGCCCTCGCGCTTTCGACCGCGCTGCTTGCCGCCTGCAGCGTGGGACCCGATTACGTACGGCCGGACATGCCGTTGCCCGGGCAATTCGTGCGCGCGCCGGACGCGGCCGCAGCAGCGTCCGATGCACCGGGCGTCGCGGACACGCGCGAGTTCTGGCGACGGCTCGGCGATCCCGTGCTCGACCGCATCGTCGACGACGTGCTCGCGTCCAATCGCGACCTGCAGGCCGCGCTCGCCAACTTCGATCGCGCCAACGCGTTGCTGCGCGGTGCGCGTTACGACCTGCTGCCCACCATCACCGCGCAGGCCGATGCCTCGCGGCAGCGGTTCAGCCGCGACGAAGGCGGCGACGGCAGCGAGGTCCGCAGCTACTCGGCGCAGGCCGTCGCGAGCTGGGAGATCGACGTGTTCGGCCGCGTGCGCCGCGGCGTCGAGGCGCAGCGCTCCGAGGCCTGGGCCGCGGCTGCCGACCTCGATGCACTGCAGGTGAGCCTGGTGGGCGAGGCCGTGCGCACCTACGTCGAGTTGCGCGGCACGCAGGAGCGCCTGCGCGTGGCGCGCGAGAACGCGGCGAACCAGCAGGAATCGCTGCGGATCGTGCAGGTGCGCGTGGACGCGGGCCGCGACAACGACTTCGACCTCGTGCGTTCGCGTTCACTGCTCGAGGCCACGCGCGCACGCATCCCGGCGCTGGAGGCGGTGGAGGGCGCGGCCATGCACCGCCTCGGCGTGCTGACCGGCCGCACGCCGGACGCACTGGTGGCCACGTTGGCGGAGGTCGCACCGATCCCGGCGGTGCGGGCGACGCTCGACGGCGAAACGCCGGCGTCGGTGGTGCGGCGCCGGCCCGACATCGCCGCCGCCGAGCACCGCCTGCACGCGGCCACCGCGCGCATCGGCATCGCCACCGCCGACCTGTTCCCGCGGCTCACACTGGGCGGGCTGATCGGTTCGCAGGCGGTCGATGCGGGGGCACTGTTCGAATCGGGTAGCGGCACGCGGCTGGTGGCGCTGGGCATCGACTGGTCGTTCCTCGACATCGGCCGCGTCCGCGCGCGCATCCGCGCCGCCGATGCCGGCGCCGATGCCGCGCTCTCGCAGTACCAGCAGGCGGTACTGCTCGCGCTGGAGGACACCGAGACCGCGCTGCTGCGCCATCGGCGCACGGAGGACGAAGCCGCGCGTCTCGCGCAGGCTGCGGCCGACAGCGCACGTGCGGCGGAGCTCGCGCGGCTGCGCTATCGCGCCGGCGCGGCCGACCTGCTCGAAGTGCTCGATGCCGACCGCGTGCGCCTGCAGGCCGAGGACGCGCTGGCCGATGCGCGCACGCGTGCGGCCGCCAGCGGCGTCGGCGTGTACCGGGCGCTGGCCGGCGGTTGGCCCGAACGCGCGGTGCGCAGCCCGGTGCTCGCGCGTGGCCGCTGAGCGCCGCGGCGCGATGGAACGCGCCACGGCCGCATCGACGTCACCGCCACGCATGTGCCTGCAGGCTGGGCGGCCCGCGTGGAGACCGAGCGATGGCACATCACGATTCCCCGCAGCGCGATGCGTCCATGGACGAATGCATCCGCAACTGCAGCGACTGCCACGCAATCTGCGTGGCGACGATCCGCTACTGCCTGGAGCAGGGCGGCCGCCACGCCGACCCGGCGCACATCACTCTGATGGAGACCTGCGCCGACATCTGCCGCACCAGCGCCGACGCGATGCTGCGCGGCGCGGACGTGCACGTGCACACCTGCCGCGCCTGCATGGAGATCTGCCGCCGCTGCGCCGAGGACTGCGCGTCCATGGGCGACGACGCGCAGATGCAGCGCTGCGCCGACGCCTGCCGGCGCTGCGCCGAGAGCTGCGCGCGCATGGCTGCATGAGGCGGCTATAGTCCGCGTCCCTTCGTCAGCGGACCGCGCCTTGAACCTGCCCGAATGCATCGAAACGGAGACCGGCCCGTCGCCGCGCTGGGCGGTCGTCTGGCTGCACGGCCTCGGCGCCGACGGTAACGACTTCGCCCCGCTCGTGCCCGAGCTGGTGCGCCCGCACTGGCCGGCGATCCGCTTCGTGTTTCCGCACGCGCCCGTGCAGCCGGTGACCATCAACGGTGGCATGCGCATGCGCTCCTGGTACGACATCGTCAGCTTCGACCTCGCCGGGCGCGCGGATTCGAAGGGCGTCGACGAGTCGGTGGCGCGCGTGGAAGCGCTGATCGCGCGCGAGATCGAGCGCGGCGTGCCGGCGTCGCGGATCATCCTCGCCGGCTTCTCGCAGGGCGGCGCGGTCACGCTGGCCGCCGGCCTGCGCCGCCGCGAGCCACTCGCGGGCCTCGTCGCGCTGTCGACCTACCTGCCGCTGGGCACCGACGCGCTGGCGCGCCTGGGCGACACGCCCGAGGCCGCACGACGCCAGCCGGTATTCGTCGCCCACGGCCGCCAGGACCCTGTCGTGCCGTACGCCGCGGGCGAGGACGCCGCGCGGCGGCTGCGCGAACTGGGCTTCACGGTCGATTTCCACGCCTACCCGATGCAGCACCAGGTCTGCCTGGAGGAAATCGACGCGCTGCGGGCCTGGTTCGAGGCCCGCCTGCAGGCCGATCCCGAAAAACGCTGACGCCCCCTTCCACGGGCCTCCGGGAACGCTAATATCGGTTCGGGGGGGTATCGGCGGAGGGGAACGTGGATACGCTGAATGTAGTGGTCGCCGACGACGAGCCGCTGGCTCGCGACCGCCTGCGCGCGCTGCTCGAGGAGCAGCCCGGCGTGCGCGTGGTCGCGACGGCGTCCGATGGCGCCCAGGCGCTGCAGGCCTGCGCCGAGCACCATCCGGACCTCGTCCTGCTCGACATCTCGATGCCGGGCATGGACGGGCTCGAGACGGCGCGCCATCTCGCCGCCGGCGAGCCGCGCCCGGCCGTCATCTTCTGCACCGCCTACGACGCGCACGCGGTGTCCGCGTTCGAGGCCGAGGCGCTGGATTACCTGGTCAAGCCGGTGCGGCCCGAGCGGCTCGCGTCCGCGCTCGAGCGCGTGCGCCGGCTCGCCGCCGCGCGCGCCGCGTCCAATGGCGACGGCCGCAAGCGCACGCACCTGTGCGCACGCCTGCGCGGCTCGCTGCGGCTGATCCCCATCGACGACATCCACTACCTGCAGGCCGAGGAGAAGTACGTCGTCGTGCACCACGCGCGCGGCGAGGACCTCATCGAGGAGTCGCTGCGCTCGCTGGAAATCGAATTCGGCGACCGCTTCGTGCGCATCCACCGCAACTGCCTGGTGGCGCGCCACGAGCTGGTCGAACTCAAGCGCTGCCCCGACGGCCATGTGCAGGCGGTGCTGCGCCACGGCCGCCAACCGCTGGAAGTCAGCCGTCGCTGCGTCTCCAGCCTGCGCGAGCGCCTCGCGCACCTGTGACCGAGGTCGGACCGGAGGCGCCCGCCTACCGTCCCCGGCTGGACGCCACCTCCGCCGAAGCGGCCGCGGCAACGGTGATGGCGATGCACCTCGCACGGCAGGACATCGAGACCGGTCGCGCCCGTGGCGACCGCACCGCGTCGACGTGGCTGATGGTGGGTATCGCCGGCCTTGCAGGCATGGCGCTCGGTGCGCTCATGGGCGCCGTGCGGGGCCACGTGCTCGGCGGTGCGCTCCTGCTGGGCGCGCTCGGCGCCGTGCTCGCGGCCATCCGGCAACGGGCGCTCTGACGCCGCCTCCATAGGGCCGGTTGGGCCGCGCGCCGCGATCCGCGACAATGCGCGGGTGACCAATATCCATCTCTCCGCGACGCCCGGCGTCCTGCGCATCGCCACCCGCAAGAGCCCGCTCGCGCTGTGGCAGACCGAACACGTCGCCGACCGCCTGCGCGCGGCGCATCCCGGCCTCGTCGTCGAACTGGTGCCGATGAGCACGCGCGGCGACGAGGTGCTCGACCGCTCGCTGGCGGCGATCGGCGGCAAGGGCCTGTTCCTCAAGGAACTCGAGCTCGCGATGCTGCGCGGCGAGGCCGACTGCGCGGTGCATTCGCTCAAGGACGTGCCGATGGAACTGGAGCCGGGCTTCGCGCTGCCGGCCATCCTCGCGCGCGCCGATCATGCCGATGCCTTCGTCAGCAACCGCTTCGACGGCATCGACGACCTGCCGCAGGGCGCCGTCGTCGGCACCTCCTCGCTGCGCCGGCAGGCGCAACTGCGCGCGCGCCGGCCCGACCTCGTGCTGCGCGACCTGCGCGGCAACGTCAACACGCGTCTGGCGCGGCTCGACGCCGGCGACTACGACGCCATCGTGCTGGCCTGCGCCGGCCTGCAGCGCCTGGGCTTCGACGCGCGCATCCGCGCGCGTCTCGACGCGCCCGACTGGCTGCCCGCACCGGCGCAGGGCGCGATCGCCGTGGAATGCCGCAGCGACGATGCGGCCACGCAGGCGCTGTTCGCCGCGCTCGACGACGGCGCAACGCGCACCCGCGTGGAGGCCGAGCGAGCGATGAACCGTGCGCTGCACGGCAGCTGCCACGTGCCGGTGGCCGCGTTCGCGACGCTCGACGGCGCACGCCTGCGGCTTCAGGGACTGGTCGGTTCCGCGCGTGACGGTCGCCTGGTGCGTGCCGACGCCGAAGGCCCGATCGATCGACCCGGCACGCTGGGCGAGGGCGTCGCCCGCGAACTGCTCGAACTGGGCGCGGGCGAGCTCATCGCCGGTTCCGCCGATCCCGACACCGGGCCGTTCGTTTCCTGAGCTGCGCGGCCGCGCGGCGCTCCGCCGCCGAGGGCGTTCCGTAGCGTCGCCGCTCAGTAGTACTGCGACACCAGGTGGCGCGCTTCGGCGAAGAACAGCCAGCGCTCCACGAACGCGCCCAGCAGCACCGACAGCGTGGCGACGCCCAGCAGGGGGGCGGCTGCGGATGGAAAGAATGCCGTCGCCGCCAGCACCAGCGCGGGCAGTGTCGCGAACGCGCTGAGCGCGATCGCGCGCAGTCGAGCGCCGTGCTTGCGCGCGAGCACGAACACCATCTCGCGGGTCACGAAATTGCCTTCGGTGTGCGGGCGCTCGAACACCCGGACCTCCCGCGCCGAAAGGCCGACCGCGTCGCCGCGGGTGACCGGCAGCGGCGTCGTATCGATCGACGACCAGTAGCGCGCCTTGAGCAGCGCGAGCGCGCCGAGGCCGACGATCGCGAACAGCAGCGTCATGCGCGACGGCGTCGCACCGAACAGCGCGCGCAGCGCGAGGAAGGCGACGCCGCCGGAGGCGAGCGAGAACAGCAGGTACACCGCGGGCACGCTGCGATGCGTCCACGCCGGAATCGGCTTCAGCGACGCGTAGATCATCGCCGTGCAGTACACCGTGGCCAGCGCGCCGAGCGTCAGGAGCACCGATGCGCCGATGGCAATCGGCAGCGCCGTGCCCGGCGAGGCCAGCGGCCCAACGTCCAGCGCGACGAAGCGCGGTAGCAGCACGAGCGCGAGCAGGGCCGCCGGCACGAGTGTCGCCAGCGCGACGATGCCCTCGCGCGACAGCCACGACGAGCGCCATTGCGAGAACGCCCGCCATGCGCGCAGCGGCTTGCCGAGATGGCCCACCGAACACAGCAGCCCGACGATGGCGAGCGCGACGCCGAGCAGCAGCGACGCCAGCAGCGCACGCGGCGAGGTGCCGATCAACACGGCAACGCCGCTCCAGGCCAGCAACCCGTAGCCGAGACCGGAAAGCGTGGTGAAGAAAATGACGGATAGGGCGGGATTCATGCGGTCACCGCCTGCGCAGCAGCGCCGCGTGGGCTGTGGGAATGTGCGGTCGCGTCGAGAGGAAGCGATGCTGACGCGGCGCGCCCGCAACGGCGGGAAAGCGAACGAAGTCGATGCATGCCCATCTCAGCGCGACAGCACGCGGTCTAGCCAGCGCAGCACTGGCGGAAGCACGGCGGTGTCCAGCGCTTCGGCCGGCGCCGCCGTGGCGGGCGCGGCACGACGCGGTCGCGGAGGCAGGTACTTGTTGGTCGGCTTGTAGCCGAGTTCGGCCATCAGGTCGACGCCGCCGCGCTCGGCGACCAGCTTCGATACCTTCGACTGCGGATCGGCGAGATCGCCGAAATGCCGCGCGCGCGTGGGGCAGGCCTGCACGCAGGCGGGCTGGCGCTCGGCCTCGGGCAGGTTCTCGTTGTAGATACGGTCGATGCACAGCGTGCATTTCTTCATCACCCCCTCGACGCTGCTGTACTCGCGTGCGCCGTACGGGCAGGCCCAGGAGCAGAGCTTGCAGCCGATGCACCTGCTCTCGTCGACCAGCACGATGCCGTCCTCGGCGCGCTTGTAGCTGGCGCCGGTCGGACACACGGTGACGCAAGCCGGCTCCTCGCAGTGCAGGCAGGAGCGCGGGAAGTGCAGCGTCATCGCCGGTTGTGCGGCTTCGGCGGCGATCGACATCGAGCCGCAGGCTGAACCCGACGTTGCGACGACGGCATCCGGGCTGTCGGGCCGCGGCGGTTGCGCGCGTGCCGCGTCGAGGCCGACGCCGCGATCGAAATCGCCGAGATGCCCGGCATCGCGCATCGACGTATCCGATTCGCTCGGCGCCGGCGGGTGCTCGTCGTCCACCAGCACCGCCGCCAGCTCGTAGCTGTGCACGCGGTTGAACCACACACCGGTGGGCGCATTGCCGTAGGGCTTCTCGTCCGGCAGGGGCGCCGAGAAACCGCCCGCGTTCCATTCCTTGCAGGCCACGGCGCAGGCGTGGCAGCCCACGCAGGTGTCGAGGTCGATGACCAGCCCGAGCTTCTTCGGCGTCGGCGGCGGCAGCATCGTCACCGGCGGCGGCCTCCGCGTGCGAGCGCGACGCCGGCGAGGAAGATCGCGAACGGGATCAGGAAGCTCGGCGCGACGATGCGCATCAGCTCACCGAGGTCGCGTGCCGCGCCGAGGTCGCCGAACGGCTCGATGACGCCGTATCCCATCAGGATGATGAGCAGGAAGCCGATCGCGACGAGCGCGTAACCGATGATCTTGCGCGGTGTCATGAGGCCTCGCGGGTGTCGCGCGCGCGACGGAAATCGGCGCCGTAGCGCAGCGGGGCCTCGTTGACCTCGCCGCGCGGAAGGACGGGGAATTGCGGCTGCGACATCGTTTCGCCCGCCACCTTCGTGATGCGCACGCGCAGGTCGAACCACGCCGCCTGGCCGGTCACCGGATCGGCGTTCGCGTAGTCGCCCCTGGGCGTGATGTCGGAAATCAGGTGGTTGAGCAGGAAGCCCTTGGTGGCCTCGGGCGTGTCCTTGGGCAGCTTCCATGCACCGCGCCGCTTGCCGATCGCATTCCAGGTCCACACGGTGTCGGGCTGCACGTTCGAGGCGGTGCGCGCCTGCACGGTGATTGTGCCGTGGTGCGAGGTGACGTCGATCCAGTCCTCGTCGCCGATGCCGTGGCGTTTCGCCGTGTCGGGATGCAGGTAGAGGTAGTTGCGCGTGGCGATCTGCCGCAGCCAGGCGTTCTGCGAATGCCAGGCGTGGTACATGAACATCGGGCGCTGCGTGATCGCCGACAGCGGGAATTCGCGGTCGCCGGCCTCGCCCTGCTGCGCCTGCTCGAACGGCTCGTACCAGATCGGAAGCGGATCGAAATACGTCGCGACGCGTTCGCGATGCTCGGCGGGCGGCACGTGTGCGCCATGGCCCTGCCCGGCGAGGCGGAACTTCTGCAACGTCTCCGAATAGAGCTGCTGCACGATCGGCTGGGTGTTGCCGACGAAGCCCATCGCCTGCGCCCATTCCAGATAGCCGCGGTTGGCCATCTTGAAGTAGCGCGCGTGCTCCGGAATCTCGCTGCGCCAGAAGCCGCCGTTGGCGATGTAGGCGTCGAGCTGCGCGGGATTCGGCGCGCCCTTGCCTTCGAGCGATCCGTCGGCGCCGCGCCAGCCGGCGAGCAGGCCAACGCCCGGCGCACGCTCGTGACGGACGATGTAGTCGGCGTAATCGCGGTACTTCGGCGCGCCGTCCTCGCTGACGAGGCCCGGAAAACCGAGCCGCGCGCCGAGGTCGATCAGCACGCTCTGGAAGCCGCGGATGTCGCGCGGGCGGCCCTGCGCATCGGGTTGCGTGGCGGGGTCGAACAGCGGATGGCGGATCGCGTCGGCGGCGCCGTCGGCATCGGAGATCGGCCGGTCCAGCAGGCTGATCGAATCGAAGCGCTCGAGGTAGGTCGGATCGGGGAACACGAGGTCGGCGTACGCGACCATCTCCGAAGAGAACGCATCGCAGTAGATGATGCGCGGGATGCGGTATTCGCCGTTCTCGTCCTTGTCGGTGAGCCAGCCGATCGTCTCGGCGGTATTCATCGACGAGTTCCAGCTCATGTTCGCCATGAACATCATGAGCGTGTCGATCTTGTACGGATTGCCGGCCCAGGCGTTGCGGATGACGGTGTGCATCATCCCGTGCGCGGCGAGCGGGTAGCTCCAGGAGAACGCATGGTCGATGCGGCGCGGCTGGCCGTGTTCGTCGACGACGAGATCCTCGGGCCCGTGCACGAAGCCGAGCGGGGCGGCGTCCAGCACACCGTTGGCCTGGCGCGTGCGGCCCGGGCGATTCGGCGGTGGAATGGGCTTCGGGAACGGCGGCTGGTAGCGGAACGAGCCGGGCGTGTCGACCGCGCCGAGCAGCAGCTGCAGCACGTGCAGCGCGCGGCAGGTGTGGAAGCCGTTGCTGTGTGCGCTGATGCCGCGCATGGCGTACATCGAGACCGGGCGGCCGACCATCTCGGCGTGTTCGCGGCCCCACGCGTCGGTCCATCGCACCGGCAGGCGGATCTCGTGGTCGAACGCGTTCTCGGCGAGTTCGCGCGCGATGCGGCGGATGGTGTCGGCGGGAATGCCGCAGCGCCCGCTCACCGCATCGGGGGCGTACTGCGGATCGAGGTAGCGCTCCGCGAGCAGCTGGAACGACGGCACGGCGATGCGCCCGTCGGCCAGCGTGTATTCGCCGACGACGGCAGGTTGCACGTCGATCGAATTCGCGTCGACCGGCGCGCCACTCGTGCGGTCGAAGCACAGTGGGCGACCTTCGGCGTCGCGCGCGAACAGGCCGTCGTCCGCCGCGCCCGGGTCCCGGATCACCAGCCAGTGCGCGTTGGTGTAGCGCACGAGGTAGTCGAGATCGATGCGGTCGGTGCGCAGCAGCTCATGGATCAGCGCGAACGCGAACAGGCCGTCGGTGCCGGGGCGGATGCCGATCCATTCGTCCGCGATCGCGCCATAACCGGTGCGCACCGGGTTGACGGAGACGATCTTCGCGCCGCGCGCCTTCAGGTGGCCGAGGCCGAGCTTGATCGGGTTGGAATCGTGGTCCTCGGCGACGCCCCAGAGCATCAGGTAGCGCGTGCGCTCCCAATCCGGCTCGCCGAATTCCCAGAAGCTGCCGCCGAGCGTGTACAGCCCGCCGGCGGCCATGTTCACCGAGCAGAAGCCGCCGTGCGCGGCGTAGTTGATCGTGCCGAACTGCTGCGCCCACCAGCCCGTCAGCGCCTGGCTCTGGTCGCGGCCGGTGAAGAAGGCGAGCTCGTCGGGATTGCGCTCGCGGATGGGCCGGAGCCAGGACGTCGCCAGGTCGAGCGCCTCGTCCCAGCTGATCTCCTCGAACTCGCCCTTGCCCCGCTCACCTACCCGTTTCAGCGGCCTCGAGAGCCGCGCCGGCGAGTAGTGCTGCATGATCCCGGCGGACCCCTTCGCGCAGAGCACGCCCTTGTTGACCGGGTGCTCGGGGTTGCCCTGGATGTACCGGATCCGACCGTCCTGCAGCCAGACCTTGATTCCGCAGCGGCAGGCGCACATGTAACAGGTGGTGGTGCGGACCTCGTCGCCCGGGGTGGGGGACGTGTCGATCACCGGTTCGGATGGGCCGCGCATCGCGCCATTGTGCCCGACCGCCCACGTGCCCCGCGCCCCTCCCGCCCTTTTCACGACCCGGCGCCATGCGCGCCGCGACACTGCCGCTTTCGCCGGGCCTAGCCGCTGGCGCGCGCACAGTGCCATCCTTAGTCGCAGCCGGCCCCGAGACTGGAACCTGATGGAACGCATCGAACGCATCCACGCCCTGCACCGCATCCTCAGCGCCGCCCGTTACCCGGTGACGGTGCAGCGCCTGCAGGAGGAGCTGCAGTGTTCGCGCGCGACGGTCTACCGCGACCTCGCCTACCTGCGCGACTACCTGATGGCGCCGGTGGTGGGCAATGGCGAGGCCGGCTTCCGCTACGACCACAGCGACGGCACGCGCTTCGAGCTGCCCGGGCTGTGGCTGTCGTCGGAGGAGCTCTACTCGCTGCTCGCCGCCCAGCAGTTGCTGATGCGCTCGGGCGGCGGCGTGCTGTCGACCGCGCTGGCGCCGCTGCAGCAGCGCATCGAGAAGCTGCTCGGCGAGCACGTCGGCGGCCGCCGCGTGCCGGTCGAGCGCATCCGCGTGATTCCGCATCGCCGGCGCCGGCTCGACGAGGCGAGCTTCCGCAACGTCGCCACCGCCGTGCTCGACCGTCGCCGCCTGGCGTTCGACTACCGCGCGCGCTCGACCGACGAGAAGACCCGCCGCACCGTCTCGCCGCAGCGGCTCACGCACTACCGCGAGAACTGGTACCTGGACTGCTGGGACCACGAGCGCGAGGCGCTGCGCAGCTTCGCCGTCGACCGCATCCAGAACGCCAAGGTGCTGGACGAACCGGTCAAGGACGTGCCCGACGAGGAACTCGATCGCCAGCTGTCCTCGAGCTACGGCATCTTCTCCGGCGCGCCCAAGGGCTGGGCGACCATCCTGTTCAGCGCCAAGGCCGCGCGCTGGGTGGCCGACGAGCACTGGCATTCCCAGCAGCAGGGCCGATTCCTGCCCGATGGCCGCTACGAGCTGAAGGTGCCCTACAGCACCGCGCGCGAGCTGCTGATGGACGTCATGCACTACGGCGCCGACGCCGAGATCGTCGAGCCCGCGGCGCTGCGCCAGCAGGCGATCACGCACCTGGAGCTGGCGCTCAGCAAGTACGGGCGCTGAGTCGCCACGGCCGCTCGTCGGCCCGCGCGGGGCATCGCAGCCGGTGAGATGGGCCGTCGCCATCGTGGCGGCCCGTCCACTGCCGCTGCCACCGCCCATGTCGACCGAAGCCCGCGCCCCGCTGTCCGTTCTCGACGAAGTCCTGTGCACCGCCGTCGCGGTGGGCCTGGTGCTGGTCGCGCTGCTGCCCGCGGCGCGCGGCATGTCGGCGATCGGCTGGCTGCCGATGTGGCTGGTCGGCATGCCCGCCTGCGCCTGGTGGGCCGTGCGCGGCTTCGCGCTGCCGGGCCGCGGCCGCGAGGCCGTGCCGGCGCGTGCGGTGGCGCGGCGCGCTCTGCCGCAGGCGCGCCGGCACGCCCGCGGCGCCCGTCGCGCGGCACTGCGTCGCGCGGCATGACCTGCGGCGGTTAAGCCGCGCGAGCGGCTGTGCTAGCGTCCGGGTTTCCTTTTTTTCCAGCCCGACGTGATGACGCTGCGTACTTCCGGACTTCTGTTCGCCGCCATGCTGGCCACTTCGGGCGCCGCAAACGCGCAGGAGGCCAGCATGCAGACCGACCCCCATCTCTGGCTCGAGGACGTCACCGGCGAGCGCGCGCTCGCCTGGGTCCGCGAGCGCAACGCGGCCACCGAGGCCGAGCTCGCCAACACGCCGCGCTTCCAGAAGCTCGAAGGCGACATCCGCGCCATCCTGGACTCGGACGCCAAGATTCCCGGCGTCGAGAAGATCGGCGCGTACTACTACAACTTCTGGAAGGACGCGCAGCACGAGCGCGGCGTCTGGCGCCGCACCACGCTCGAGGAGTACCGCAAGCCCAGCCCGAAGTGGGAGACGGTGCTCGACATCGACGCGCTCAACAAGGCCGAAGGCGCGAAGTGGGTCTGGCACGGCGCCGACTGCCTGCGCCCGGACTACACGCGCTGCCTGGTCGCGCTGTCCAACGGCGGCGCCGATGCCGACGTGACCCGTGAATTCGACCTGACCACCAAGCGCTTCGTCGAGGGCGGTTTCTTCCGTCCCGAAGCCAAGGGCGGCCTGGGCTGGATCGACCGCGACCGCGTCTACGTGTTCACCGACTTCGGCGCCGGCTCGATGACGCCGTCGGGCTATCCGCGCATCGTCAAGGAATGGCGCCGCGGCACGCCGCTGGCGTCGGCCACCACGGTGTACGAAGGCACGAACGCCGACATGTACATCGCCGCCTCGCGGGACCACACGCCGGGCTTCGAGCGCGATTTCGTCAGCCGCACCATCGCGTTCTACAACGACGAGCTGTACCTGCGCGGCAGCGACGGCAAGCTGGTCAAGGTCGACGCGCCGAACTCCGCGCAGAAGAACGTGCGCCGCGAATGGCTCACGCTCGAGCTGCGCGAGCCGTACACGGCCGGCGGCAAGACCTACAAGGCAGGCAGCCTGCTCGCCGCGAAGTTCGACGACTTCATGGCCGGCAAGCGCGATTTCGAGGTGCTGTTCGAGCCCGACGAGCATTCCTCGCTTGCGGGCGCGACGTGGACGAAGAGCCACCTCGTGCTCAATGTGCTGCAGGACGTCAAGAACCGCCTGAGCGTGCTCACGCCGGGCGCGAACGGCTGGCAGCGCGTCGAGTTCGTCGGCGCGCCCACGTTCGGCACGCTCGGCGTGTCGGCGGTGGATGCCGACGAGAGCGACGCGGTGTGGCTGACGGCCACCGACTACCTCACGCCGACCACGCTGTCGCTGGCCACGCTCGGGCAGAAGCCCGAAGTGCTGAAGACGATGCCGACGTTCTTCGATGCGTCGAAGAACGTCATCGAGCAGCACTTCGCGACCTCCAAGGACGGCACCAAGGTCCCGTACTTCCTCGTGCGCCCGAAGAACCTCAAGGCCGACGGCACCGCGCCCACGCTGCTCTACGGCTACGGCGGCTTCGAGATCTCGCTGACGCCGGGCTACTCCGGTAGCGTCGGCAAGGGCTGGCTGGAGCAGGGCGGCGTGTACGCGGTCGCCAACATCCGCGGCGGCGGCGAGTACGGCCCGCGCTGGCACCAGGCCGCGCTCAAGGCCAACCGCCACAAGGCCTACGAGGATTTCGCCGCGGTCGCGCAGGACCTCGTCGCGCGCAAGATCACCAGCGCGAAGCACTTGGGCATCCAGGGCGGCAGCAATGGCGGCCTGCTGACGGGCAACATGCTCACGCAGTACCCGGAGCTGTTCGGCGCGGTGGTGGTGCAGGTGCCGCTGCTCGACATGCAGCGCTACCACAAGCTGCTCGCGGGCGCGTCGTGGATGGCCGAATACGGCGATCCGGACAAGCCGGAGGAATGGGCCTTCATCCAGGGCTTCTCGCCCTACCACCTGTTCGACCCGGCCAAGGACTATCCGCCGACCCTGTTCATGACCTCCACGCGCGACGACCGCGTGCATCCGGGCCATGCACGCAAGATGGCCGCGAAGATGCTCGCCGCCGGCAAGGACGTGCGTTACTACGAGAACATCGAGGGCGGCCACGGCGGCTCGGCCAACAACGCGCAGGCCGCGCACATGAACGCGCTCGCCTTCACCTTCCTCTGGAACACGCTCGGCGGGAAGTGACCGCCGTGCGCATGCACTGAAACCGACCCAAGGCCGCCTCCGGGCGGCTTTGGCTTTTTCTTGCCGCAGGGACCTGCACAATGCGCCCCCTTCTGACGCTCCTCATCGCCGCGCTCATGACCACGAATTCGCACGCCGCCGACACCGCCACGCCGCCCGACGTCGCCAAGAAGCCACACGTGGTGCGCGCGCCGCATGGCGCCGAGCGGCAGGACGAGTATTACTGGCTGCGCGACGACCGTCGCCAGAACCCGGAAATGCTGGCGTACCTCAAGGCCGAAAACGCCTACGTCGATGCGTACATGCAGCGGCTCAAGCCGGTCGAGGATCGCCTGTACGACGAGATCGTCGGCCGCATCAAGCAGGACGACAGCTCGGTGCCGTTCCGCGAGCGCGGTTGGTGGTACTACTCGCGCTACGAGACCGGCAAGGACTACCCTGTTCATGCGCGCCGCCGCGACGTGCAGGGCCTCACCGCCGAGGCGATCCAGCGCCTGAACGACGCCGGCGACTTCGCCGACGAGCAGGTGCTGCTCGACGTCAACGCGCTAGCCGCCGGCCGCGACTATTACAGCGTCGGCGTCTACGAGGTCAGCCAGGACAATCGCCTCATGGCCTACGCCGACGACGCCGTCGGCCGCCGCCAGTACGTGATCCGCTTCCGCAACCTCGAGACCGGCGAGGCGTATCCCGACGAGATCCGCGGCGTGTCGCCGAACGTGGTCTGGGCCGACGACAACCGCACCGTCTTCTACGTCGAGAACGATCCCGAGACGCTGCTCACCAAGCGCGTGAAGAAGCACGTGCTGGGAACGCCGGTGGAGCAGGACGAGCTCGTCTACGAGGAAGAGGACGACAGCTTCTACATGGGCGTCGACCGCACGCGCGACGACCGCTTCATCTGCATCTCGGTCAGCAGCACGGTGTCCGACGAGATGCGCTGCGCGCCGGCGGCCGATCCGCGCGAGTTCTTCGTGTTCGCCCCGCGCGCGCGCGACGTCGAATACCTCGCCGACCATTACGAAGGCCGCTGGGTGATCCGCACCAATGCCGACGGCGCGAAGAACTTCAAGCTGATGACGGCGCCGACCGAGGCGCGCTCGCGGCGCGAATGGAAGGAGTGGATCGGCGCGCGCGACGACGTGTTCATCGACGGCTTCGAACTGTTCCGCGATTTCACCGTCATCGCCGAGCGCTCCGACGGGCTGGAACGCCTGCGCCTGCTGAAGGGTGCGGGCGAGGAATACGTCAAGGCCGACGAGCCCGCCTACAGCATGGGCCTGGACGTCAACGCCGAGCCCGAGACCGACTGGCTGCGCTACGGCTACACGTCGATGACCACGCCGTCGACGACCTACGAGCTCAACGTGCGCACCGGCGAGCGTCGCCGCCTCAAGCAGCAGCCGGTGCTGGGCTACGACCCGTCGAAGTACGTGACCGAGCGCCTGTGGGCCACCGCGCGCGACGGCACCCGGATCCCCGTGTCGCTGGTCTACCGGCGCGGCTTCGAGAAGAACGGCAAGGCCGCGCTGCTGCAGTACGCCTACGGCAGCTACGGCTCGTCGATGGACCCGGGCTTCAACCTGCCGGCGGTGAGCCTGCTCGACCGCGGCATGGTCTACGCCATCGCGCACATCCGAGGCGGCGAGGAAATGGGTCGCGCCTGGTACGAGAACGGCAAGCTGTTCAAGAAGAAGAACACCTTCACGGACTTCATCGACGTCACCGATTTCCTGGTCAAGGAGGGCTATGCGTCGAGGGATCGCGTCGCAGCCTACGGTGGCAGCGCCGGCGGCCTGCTGATGGGCGCGATCAGCAACATGGCGCCGGAGAAGTACCGCCTGATCCTCTCGCAGGTCCCGTTCGTGGACGTGGTGACGACGATGCTCGACCCGTCGATCCCGCTCACCACCAACGAGTACGACGAGTGGGGCAACCCGGAGAAGAAGGACTTCTACGACTACATGCTGTCGTACTCGCCGTACGACAACCTGTCGAAGCAGGCCTATCCGGCGATGTTCGTGGGTACCGGCCTGTGGGATTCGCAGGTGCAGTACTGGGAGCCGGCGAAGTACGTGGCGCGCCTGCGCGACCTCAATACCTCCGACAAGCCGGTGCTGTTCCGCACCAACATGGACGCGGGCCATGGCGGCAAGTCGGGCCGCTTCCGCCGCTATCGCGAGCTGGCCGAGATGTACGCGTTCGCGCTCGATCAGCTCGGCGTGGCCGAGACGTCGATGCCGGCGAAGTAACGGCGCGGCGATCGTCATGTGGGGTGCCGCTCCACGCGATGTGTTCGCCGCTTGGGGAGGTCGCGACGTCGGCGACGCGACCCGGCGACGTCGTGCCGCACGCGCGCCGGAGCCGCCCGGCTTCGCCGCCGCGTCACGCGCGTCGGGTCGCACCGCATGAAGTCGACACCGACCCGCTTCCGCTGGGCCTGGTGGCTGCTCGCCTATGCCGCGCTCGGCCTTGGTCTGATCGGCATCGTCGTACCCGGCCTGCCGACGGTGCCGTTCGTGCTGCTCGCCGCCTTCGCCGCCACGCGCGGCTCCTCGCGGCTTCACGCCCGCCTGCTGGCGGACCCGCGCTTCGGCCCGGTGATCCGCGACTGGCAGGCGCAGGGCGCGGTCAGCCGCCGCGCCAAGCGGCTGGCGACCGCGATGATGGCGCTCGCCGGCCTGGTGATGCTGCTGACCGCGCCGCGCCTGTGGATGGCGGTGGTCGGCATCGGCTGCATGGCGATCGTCGCCCTGTGGTTGTGGCGGCGTCCCGAACCGCGCTGAAGCCACGCGCTACACTCGCACGATGAACGTCAGACCTGTTGCCGTCCTCCTCCTCTCCCTCGGCCTGGCCGCCTGCGGCAACAAGGGCCCGCTGGTGCTGCCGACCGCGCCGTCGCCGGAGCAGGCGCCGCCCGCCGAGTCGCCGCCGGCCGCGGATCCGACGCCCGAGACGCTCAACGACCAGCAGCAGGCGCCGCCGGAAGGCGATGCCGCCGAGACGGGCGAGGCCGCCACGCCGCCGAGCGCGACGCCGCCGCCCACGCCGTAAGCGGTCATGCGTTTTTCCAAGATGCACGGCGCGGGCAACGACTTCGTCGTGCTCGACCTGCGCGACGGCCGCGATCCGCCGTCGCCGGCGCTGTGCCGCGCGCTCGCCGACCGCCATACCGGCGTCGGCTGCGACCAGATACTGATCATCGAGCCGGCCGCGACGCCCGGCGTCGTCGCGCGCTACGGCATCTTCAATGCCGACGGCAGCCGCGCGGGCCAGTGCGGCAACGGCGCACGTTGCGTGGCCGCTTGGCTGCGCCGCGACGCGGCCTCGCGTGGCGAGCCGCTGGCCGCGCGCTTCGAGGTCGAAAGCCCTGCCGGGCGCCATGCGGTGGAAGTCACCGACGACGGCCGCGTGCGGCTGGACATGGGCCGCCCCGATTTCGAGCCGACGCGCATCCCGCTGGCCGGGTTCGCGCCCGCCGAGGAATACCACCTCGCGCCGCACGGCCTGAGCGCGCGTTTTTCCGCGGTGTCGATGGGCAATCCGCACGCGGTGCTGCGCGTCGACGACGCCGCGCGCGCGCCGGTCGACACGCTGGGCCCGGCGCTGCAGCGCGACGCCGCGTTCCCCGACTCGGTCAACGTCGGCTTCCTGCAGGTGCTCGATCGCGGCCATCTGCGCCTGCGCGTGTACGAGCGCGGCGTCGGCGAGACGCGGGCCTGCGGCAGCGGCGCCTGCGCGGCGGCCGTGGTCGCCATGCGGCGCGGCTGGACCGATCGTGCCGTCGACGTCGAGCTGCCCGGCGGCACCCTGCACATCGAGTGGCCGGCGGACGACGCGAGCGTCGCCATGACCGGCCCCGCCGCATTCGTATTCGAAGGAGAGTGGATCGCATGACCGACAGCACCGACACGCTCGGCGCGCACGAAGTGGCGACGTGGCTGCGACGCCATCCCGAGTTCCTGCGCCAGTTCCCGGACCTCGCCGGTTCGCTGGTGGTGCCTCGCGAATCGGGCCCGGCGGCCTCGCTGGCGAGCTACCAGCTCGACCTTCTGCGCGAGAAGAACCGCGAGCTCACGCGCCGCCTGCACGAGCTGTTCGCCAATGCGCAGGAGAACGAGCGCCTGTCGGTGCGCATCCACCAGCTCACGCTGGCGCTGATGCGCCAGACCAGCGCGGTGGACACGCTGCGCGCGATGGCCGCCTCGCTGGCCGAGGACTTCAACGGCGACATCGTGCGCATCATCCTGCTCAAGCCGATCGACGGGGTCGAGCCGGCCGACTGGCTCGACGTGATCGGCCCGGGCGACATGCGCTTCAAGCCCTTCGCCGACTTCCTGGCCGGCGACGAGCCGCTGTGTGGGCGCCTGCAGCCGGCCAAGCACGATGTGCTCTACGGCGAGCGCGTCGACGATGTGCAGTCCACGGCGCTGTTCAGCGCGCACGGGCTCGCGATGATCGCCGTGGGCAGCCGCGAGCCGAACCGTTTCTACCCCGGTATGGGCACGCTGTTCCTGCGCATGATGGGCGAGTCCTTCGGCGCGGCGCTGTCGAGGTATGTCGACTGACGCCGCGCCCGTAGCGACGCCGGCGAGAGTCGAGGCCTTCCTCGCGCATCTCGCCGGCGAGCGCCAGGTGTCGACGCATACGCTCGACGCCTACCGGCGCGACCTCGTCGCGCTCGCGGGCTGGGCCGCGCCGCGCGGCGTCGCCGTCGATGCGCTCGATGGCGACCATCTACGGGGCTTCGTCGCCGACGAGCACCGTCGCGGCTGCGCGCCCAAGACGCTGCAGCGCCGGCTGTCGGCCTGCCGCAGCTTCTACGGCTGGATGCTGCGGCACGGACGCATCGCCGCGAACCCGGCTGCAGGCCTGCGTGCGCCGAAGGCGCCGCGCAAGCTGCCGAAGGTGCTCGATCCGGACGAGGCGAAGCTGCTCGTCGAGACGCCGGTCGACGCGCCTCTGGGCCTGCGCGATCGTGCGCTGCTCGAGCTGTTCTATTCCTCCGGGCTGCGGCTGGCGGAACTCTGCGGCCTGCGCTGGGCGCAGGTCGACCTCGACGATGCGCTGGTGACCGTGCATGGCAAGGGCCGCCGCGAGCGCGTGGTGCCGATCGGCTCGCATGCGCTCGCCGCGCTCGCCGACTGGCGCGCGTCGACCGGCGCGAAACCCGACGAGCCGGTGTTTCCGGGCCGAGGTGGCGCACCCATTACAGCGCGCGCCGTACAGCTGCGCGTACGCCAGCTCGCCGAGCGCCAGGGCCTGTTCAAGCAGGTGCATCCGCACATGCTGCGGCACTCGTTCGCCAGCCACATCCTCGAATCGTCGGGCGACCTGCGCGGCGTGCAGGAGTTGCTCGGCCACGCGGACCTGTCGACGACGCAGATCTACACGCACCTCGACTATCAGCATCTCGCGAAGGTGTACGACGCCGCGCATCCGCGTGCGCGGCGGAAAGCGGCCGACGTCGACGACGAGGCTTGAACGCCGGCCGGGCGACCCTCACTTCGGAATGACGCCGCTTCGAGCGGCGGCACGATCGCCGCACCGCCGGCGCCAAGGACCGCTACCCGGTCCGATTCCGGAGCCCTGATGGATCCCAGCCGCAATCCCAACGTCTTCCACGCCACCACGATCCTGTCGGTGCGCCGCAATGGCCGCGTCGCGGTCGGCGGCGACGGTCAGGTCACGCTCGGCCACACGGTCATGAAGGCCAATGCGCGCAAGGTGCGCCGCCTGGGCCGAGACGGCCAGGTGCTGGCCGGCTTCGCCGGTGCCGCCGCCGACGCGTTCACCCTGTTCGAACTGTTCGAATCGAAGCTCGAGAAGCACGGCCAGCTGCAGCGCGCCGCGGTCGAGATGGCCAAGGACTGGCGCACCGAGCGCCGCCTCGGAAAGCTCGAAGCGCTGCTGTGCGTGGCCGATCGCGAGACCTCGCTGATCGTCTCCGGCACCGGCGACGTGATCGAGCCCGAGGACGGCATCGTCGCGATCGGCTCCGGCGGCGCGTATGCGCTGTCGGCGGCGCGCGCGCTGCTCGCGCATACCGAGCTCGACGCGCGCTCGATCGTCACCGAGTCGCTGAACATCGCCGGCGACGTCTGCATCTACACCAACCGCAACCTGGTGGTCGAAGAGCTGGCCTGAGCCGTGTCGCCGCGCCCGATAGGCGCGCACGCGTGACGCCGCATCACGACGCCTTCCAACGAATCCGGACCATGCCCCTGAAGCCCGATACCAGCAGCGCCACCATGACCCCGCGCGAGATCGTGCAGGAACTCGACCGCCACATCGTCGGCCAGCACGACGCCAAGCGCGCGGTCGCCATCGCGCTGCGCAACCGCTGGCGCCGCATGCAGCTCGAGCCCGAGCTGCGCAACGAGGTGATGCCCAAGAACATCCTGATGATCGGCCCGACCGGCGTCGGCAAGACCGAGATCGCGCGGCGCCTCGCCACGCTCGCCAACGCGCCGTTCGTGAAGGTGGAAGCCACGCGCTTCACCGAGGTCGGCTACGTGGGCAAGGACGTCGAGCAGATCGTGCGCGACCTCGCCGATACCGCGGTCAAGATGTATCGCGAGCAGGCCAAGACCAAGGTGCGCACGCAGGCCGAGGAACGCGCCGAGGAGCGCATCCTCGACGTGCTGCTGCCGCGTCGCGAGAAGGGCCCGGTGTTCGGCTTCGAGGAAACGCAGCCGCACGACGACGAGGCCGAGGAGCAGAAGAAGTACGAGGCCACGCGCGCCAAGCTGCGCAAGCAGCTGCGCAGCGGCGCGCTGGACGAGCGCGAGATCGAGATCGAGAGCGCGGTGAACGTGGGCGTCGACATCATGGCGCCGCCCGGCATGGAGGAGATGGGCCAGCAGCTGCGGCAGATGTTCTCGCAGGTGGCAGGCGCCAAGACCCATCGGCGCACGATGACGATCGCCACCGCGCGCTCGATGCTGATCGAGGAGGAAGCCGGCAAGCTGGTCAACGAGGAGGACGTGCGCGAGGCGGCGATCGAGGCCTGCGAGCAGCACGGCATCGTGTTCATCGACGAGATCGACAAGATCGCCAAGCGCGGCGAGAGCGGCATCACCGGCGGCGACGTCTCGCGCGAGGGCGTGCAGCGCGACCTGCTGCCGCTGGTGGAAGGCTCGACGGTGAGCACCAAGTACGGCTCCGTGAAGACCGACCACATCCTGTTCATCGCCTCGGGCGCATTCCACCTCGCCAAGCCCAGCGACCTGATCCCCGAGCTGCAGGGCCGCTTCCCGATCCGCGTCGAGCTGTCCTCGCTGAGCAAGGACGACTTCGTCAAGATCCTCACCGAGCCGCGTGCTTCGCTGACGCACCAGTACATCGAGCTGATGCGCACCGAGGGCGTGCGGCTCAGGTTCGATGCCGATGCGATCGAGCGCCTCGCCGAGCTCGCGGCGCAGGTCAACGAGCGCCAGGAGAACATCGGCGCACGGCGTCTGCACACCGTGCTGGAGCGCCTGCTCGATTCGTTGAGCTTCGAGGCGCCCGATCGCGACGGCCAGGCGGTCACCATCGATGCCGCCTACGTCGACGCGCACCTCGCCGAGCTGGTGAAGGACCCGGATCTCTCGCGCTACATCCTCTAGCGCGGGGCCTCGCCGCTGCGGCGCGCACGCGCCAGCAGCGGCAGCCCGAACCAGAGCATCGAGAACACGGCCATCAGCGCGGCGGCGACCACGCCCGCCACGACGTGGCCGTCGATGAGGCGGCCGACGAGGTAGGTGTCGAGCACCAGCCCGAGCATGAGGAACGGCATGCCGAGCATCATCAGGCGCGTGGAAATGCGCACGAAGTGCCCGGTGACGCGATCGGGCGCGGTGAGGCGGTGGTAGGCCGCGGGCGTCATGATCAGCGCGATCGCCACGCCCACCAGCGCGATCGCACCGAGATGCACCAGCTTCTCGCCATGCGTGAGCGCATCGTCGAAGCGCTGGTTGAACACCGCGACGAGCTGGAAGCCGAACAGCGCCTGCACGCCGGGAAGCACCATGCGGCACTCCTCGATCAGATAGTCGGCGGCTTTCGCCAGCGACAGCGTTTCCGCGCCTTCCAGGTTCTCGTGCATCGACGGCCTCCTTGACGGAGACGATGCAGCGCGGCGCGTGGCTGCGACGTAATGGCCGCTCGCGGCGTGCGCATGCCTGAACCGGACAGGTGGCGGCTGTCGCGTGCATGAACCGCGCCGCGGCGTCGCGCGTAGCGGCCACGATTTCGATGAAGCCTGCACATCGGCCTGCCTAACGTCGACCGTGACGCGCCGGATGGCCCGGTGCAGGAGCGGATACGAGATGGCGATCGTGATGATCCACGGGCCCGACAACCCGGAGGGCCGAAAACCGGACGGCAACGTGCAGGCGGGCCTGAGCCAGCGCGCGCAGTCGGCGGGGCATGCACTGCTGCACTACCGCTGCGCCACCGAGCGGCAGCTCGCCGAGCGGCTCGCGCGCATCGACCGCGGCCAGGCCGACATCATCCTGCTCGACCCCGGCCGCTGCGCCGGCGACGGCCCGCTGCATCGCAGCCTGAGCCATCTGCAGGTGCCCTACATCGAAGTGCACGACGACAGCTTCGACCGCCCCGAACCGCAGCTTCCCGACGACGCCGGCCCGCGCGTGGCGGTGGTGAACGGCTACCAGGCGCAGAGCTACACGCTGGCCATGTCGATGGCGCTGGAGAAGCTCGGCTGCGCGGACTGCGAGAACGATTTCAACGTCGGCACCTGACCGGTACCGCCGGGGTGCGATAATCGCCGAATGAGCGAAGACACGCGCCCCGGCACCACCCATTTCGGCTACCGCGACGTCCCCGTCGGCGAGAAGCAGAAGCTCGTCGGCGAGGTCTTCTCGTCCGTCGCCTCCAAGTACGACGTGATGAACGACCTGATGTCGTTCGGCATCCATCGCATCTGGAAGCGCTATTTCGTCGCCACCGCGCAGGTCAAGCGCGGCGATCGCGTGCTCGACCTCGCCGGCGGCACCGGCGACATCGCCGTGCTGCTCAAGAACCGCGTCGGCGACGCCGGCGAGGTGGTGGTCGGCGACATCAACGGCGACATGCTGCGCGTGGGCCGTGACCGCCTGACCGACCGCGGCCTCGTGCGCGGCCTGGACTGGGTGCAGTGCAACGCGCAGGCGCTGCCGTTCCCGGACGCCAGCTTCGACCTCGTCACCATCGCCTTCGGCCTGCGCAACGTCACCGACAAGGACGCCGCGCTGCGCGAGATGAACCGCGTCCTGCGCCCGGGCGGGCAGGCGCGCGTGCTGGAGTTCTCGCAGGTCACGGCCGACTGGTTCCGTCCGCTCTACGACTTCCACTCCTTCAACGTGCTGCCCAAGCTCGGCGCGATGATCGCCGGCGACGAAGGCTCATACCGCTATCTCGCCGAAAGCATCCGCAAGCATCCGCCGCAGCGCGAGCTGCAGGGCATGATGGAGGCCGCGGGCTTCGTGCGCAGCGGCTATCGCAATCTCTCCAACGGCATCGTCGCGATCCATACCGGTTACCGCGCCTGACGCCATCGCGCGCCGCGCCGGCTGAACGCGGCGCGGCCTGCGCGCATAGGTCGTAAGTCATGCCCGCGCGCGTCGCGCGAAACGGCCGCAGTACACTGCGGCCCTTCTCCGACGAGCCTCGACCATGCGATCGATCTCACTGACCCTGTGCGGCCTCGCCATCGGCATCGCCGCCATCGTCGCCGGCTGCAATCGCGACGACGCCACCACCACGGCTGCGGGCAATGCCGCCAAGCCGGCCGCGCCTGCCGCCAGCGAGGCCGCGCGCCCCGACGAGCATTCCTTCGCCGAGCCCGACAAGGTCCGCATCAAGGACCTCGCGCTCGAGCTCAACGTCGACTTCGCGCAGAAGCAGCTCGCCGGCAGCGTGACCTACACGCTGGACTGGCTCGATCCGAAGTGGGGCAAGCTGGTGCTCGACACGCGCGACCTCACCATCGAGAAGGTGGTGGGCGAGGGCGCCGACGGCCGCTGGACCGACCTCACCCACGTGCTCGCGCCGGCCGACAAGATCCTCGGCAGCGCGCTCACCATCGCCGCGCCCGAGCGCAACAAGCGCATCCGCGTGACCTACCGCACCTCGCCGAACGCATCGGGCCTGCAGTGGCTGACGCCGGAGATGACGGAAGGCAAGAAGACGCCCTTCATGTTCAGCCAGTCGCAGCAGATCCACGCACGCTCGTGGGTGCCGCTGCAGGACACGACGATGGTGCGCTTCACCTACACCGCGCACGTGACGTCGCCGAAGGACGTCATGGTGCTGATGAGCGCCAACAACGACCCCGCCGCCGTGCGTGACGGCGACTACAGCTTCGAGATGCCGCAGGCGATCCCGTCGTACCTCATGGCCATCGCCGCCGGCGACCTCGTGTTCAAGCCGACCGGCCCGCGCTCGGGCGTGTGGGCCGAGCCGTCGATGGCGCCGAAGGCCGCCGCCGAGTTCGTCGACACGCCGAAGATGATGGCCACCGCCGAGCAGCTCTACGGCCCGTACCGCTGGGGGCGCTACGACGTGCTGGTGCTGCCGCCCTCGTTCCCCTACGGCGGCATGGAGAACCCGCGCCTGACCTTCGCGACGCCGACGGTCATCACAGGCGACAAGTCGCTGGTGTCGCTGGTCGCGCACGAGCTGGCGCACAGCTGGTCGGGCAACCTCGTCACCTTCGCCACCTCGCGTGACGCCTGGCTCAACGAGGGTTTCACCAGCTACGTCGAGAACCGCATCGTCGAGGCGCTCTACGGCCGCGAGCGCGCCGACATGGAGAGCGTGATCGCGCGCAACGAGCTGCGCGCCGAGTTCACGCCCGAGAACACCTCGCGCCAGCCGCTGGCGGTCAAGCCCGGCGTGCTGAAGGACCCGGACGACAACCTCGGCTCCACCGTCTACGCCAAGGGCGCGTGGTTCCTGCAGTTCCTCGAGCAGCGCTTCGGCCGCGAGAACTTCGACGCATTCCTGCGCGGCTACTTCGACCACTTCGCGTTCCAGTCGATCGGCACGCAGCAGTTCGCCGAGTACGCCAAGGCCAACCTGCTCGACAAGTACCCGGGCAAGGTCACGCAGGCCGAGTTCGATGCGTGGCTGTACGAGCCGGGCATCCCGTCGACGGCGCCGCAGCTGTCGTCGCCGCGCTTCGATGCGGTCGACGCCGCGCGCAAGGCCTGGCTGGACGGCGGCGCGCTGCCGGCGAACACGCTGACCTCGAAGTGGTCGACGCAGGAGTGGGTGCACTTCATCGAGGGCATGCCCGAGACACTGCCGACCGAGCGCCTCGCCGCGCTCGACGCCGCCTACCGTTTCACCGGCACCAGCAACGGCGAGATCGCGCAGCGCTGGTATCCGCTCGCGGTGCGCAGCGGCTACACGCAGGCGAACGAGGCGATCGGCGAGTTCCTCGCGCGCATCGGCCGCCGCAAGCTGATCATGCCGACCTACGGCGCGCTGGTGCAGACGCCGCAGGGCCTCGCATTCGCCGAGCAGGTCTACGCCAAGGCCAAGCCCGGCTACCACCCGATCACCTCGGGCAGCGTCGAGCAGGTGATCGCCGACGCGAAGGCACGCGGCGGCGCGGCGAAGTAACCCGCCGCGAAATACTGGAACGAAGGCCGTCGACCGCGAGGTCGGCGGCCTTTTCGTTGCGCGCAGCGGCATCGTGCCGGGCGCGGCTGTTATCGTCCCCTTCCGTCCCGCCGGAGAACGCCGCGATGCGTCTGTCCCGACTGCTCCCGCCCACGCTGCTGATCGCGCTCGCCGCCTGCGGCCCGCGCCCGGACCCGCAGGCGGCTGCGCAGGCCGCCGCGCAGGCGAAGGCGCAGCAGGACGCCGCGGCCGCCGAGGACATGGCCAGGCAGGCCGAGGCGGCGATCGCGAGCGAGAACTGGACGCTGGCACGCGCGCACTGTGACGTGCTCGGCTTCCGCCATCCGGGCAGCGACGCGCTCAAGCGGCTGGCCACGCAGTGCGCCGACGCGAAGTCGCGCGCCGACGCGCAGGCGAAAACAGCGCGACTGCAGGGCCTGTGGTCCTACCAGACGCAGCCGGTCGGCAAGGGCCGGCAGCTCAATGCGTCGATCTACTCGAAGGATGCGATCGACACCGGCGCCGGTCGCAGCCATGTGCGGCTGATCTTCCGCGACCATCCCGAATGGGGCCGCAGCAGCTACCTCGTGCTCGATAACGGTGATTTCGACTGCTACGGCGGCTGCCGCCTGAAGCTCGACGTCGACGGCAAGCCGCGCACGATGGCCGGCAGCCGGCCGAAGACCGACGAGGCCATCGCGATGTTCATCGAGGACGAGCGCGGCCTGTGGCGCACCGCGCGCGGCGCGCAGACGATCACCATCCGCGTGCCGCTCAAGGGTGCGCCCGCGCAGGACGCGGTATTCGAGGTCGGCGGGCTCGACCCCGAGCGCATGCCGGGCTGGTAAGGGGAACCATGACCGCATCTCCGCAGGACATCCCCGGCTGCGCCCGCTGTCGCGACGCCGAGCCGCTCGACCTCGCGCTGCGCATGGCCTTCCAGCCCATCGTCGACGTCACCCGTCGCGAGGTATTCGCATGGGAAGCGCTGGTGCGCGGCCCGGACGGGCAGGGCGCGGGCTGGGTACTCGAGCAGATCACCGCCGACACGCTCTACCGCTTCGACCAGGCCTGTCGCGTGCTCGCGATCGAGACCGCATCGCGGCTCGGGCTGGGCGATGCACGGCTGTCGATCAACTTCATTCCCAATGCCGTCTACGAGCCCGCGAGCTGCATCCGCGTGACGCTCGCCGCGGCCGACCGCGCAGCGATGCCGGTCGAGAAGCTGATATTCGAACTCACCGAGGGCGAGCGCATCATCGATCCGCAGCACGCGCTGTCGATCCTCGCCTACTACCACCAGCGCGGCTTCGTCACCGCCATCGACGACTTCGGCGCGGGCTTCGCCGGTCTGCAGTTGCTGGTGCAGTTCCAGCCGCAGGTGCTGAAGCTCGACATGGAACTGCTGCGCGACATCGACCACCACCGCCCGCGGCAGGTCGTGGTCGAGGGCGTCATGCGCATGGCCAACGCGCTGGGTTCGACCGTCGTCGCCGAGGGCGTGGAGACCGAGCGCGAATACGCCTGGCTGCGAGCGGCGGGCGTGCGCCTGTTCCAGGGCTACTACTTCGCCAGGCCGCAACTCGAGGCGCTGGTGCAGCCGGACTGGAGCCGCGTCGGCTGAGCACGCGCGCGGTTCGCGTGCATCGACGGTCGAACGGATGCGGCGCCGCGTGGGCGCCGCGCGTCACTCAGCCCAGCGTGTAGCCGAACTGGTCGTGGAACTCGGCGGCGAAGTCGTCGTAGCCGAAGGTCTGGTTCTGCGTGCCCGGATGGCCGACCTTCAGCGCGCCCATCAGCGAGCCCATGCGCCCGCAGGTGGGCAGGTCGTAGCCGCGCATCAGGCCCAGGATCAGGCCGGCGCGGAAAGCGTCGCCGCAGCCGGTCGGATCGACCACCGCGCGCTCGCGCGCCGGCGGGATCTCGTGGCACTGGCCGTCGACATGGATCTGCGAGCCGCGCGGCCCGCGCGTGGTGATGTAGGCGCGTACCTTGGCGGCGATCGTCTTCTCGTCCCAGCCGGTGCGTTCCTGCAGCAGGTTCGACTCGTAGTCGTTGACCACCACGTAGTCGGCCAGCTCGATGAAGTGGCGGAACTCCTCGCCGCTGAACAGCGGCATCGCCTGGCCGGGATCGAAGATGAAGGGGATCCCGCAGTCGTGGAATTCCTGCGCGTTCTGCAGCATGCCGTCGTAGCCGTCGGGCGCGACGATGCCGAACGTGACGCCCTCGACCTCGCGCACGTGGTTGTCGTGCGACCGGCTCATCGCGCCCGGGTGGAAAGCGGTGAGCTGGTTGTTGTCGAGGTCGGTGGTGATGAAGGCCTGCGGCGTGAACATGTCCTCGATCACGCGGACCTGGTCGAGGCGGATGCCGCACTTCTCGAAATGCGCGCGGTAGGGCGCGAAGTCCTGGCCGACCGTCGCCATCGGGATGGGATCGCCGCCGATCAGCTTCAGGTTGTAGGCGATGTTGCCGGCGCAGCCGCCGAACTCGCGGCGCATGCGCGGGACCAGGAACGACACGTTCAGGATGTGCACCTTGTCCGGCAGGATGTGATTCTTGAACTGGTCCGGGAACACCATGATGGTGTCGTAGGCCAGCGAGCCGCAGATCAGGGCAGACATCCGATACGTTTCCAGTCACCGCGCCCGGCGCGGCGCGGCGCGTAGGGTAGCGGCTGGCGGCCGGTGCGGCCAGCGTCACAGGCCCCGAAGGCCCGGCCCGGAAGCTGAACATGGCCGCTGTGTGACCCGATGCGGCAGAAAGCGCCGTGAAGGGCCCGTGATTCCTTGCCCGGCACAGGCCCCGTTGCTAGGCTGGCCACCCTCGCGCGCCCGTGTTCCGGCGCCCGCCTCTCGCGCCTCCCTTTTGCGGGCCATTCCCCCGATGTTGAAGAAGTTTCGCGGCATTTTCTCCAACGACCTGTCCATCGACCTGGGCACGGCCAATACCCTCATCTACGTCCGCGGCCAGGGCATCGTCCTGAACGAGCCGTCGGTCGTCGCGGTGCGCCAGGACCGCATGGTCGGCGGAAGCCGTTCGGTGGCCGCCGTCGGCGCCGAGGCCAAGCAGATGCTCGGCCGCACGCCGGGCCACATCACCACGATCCGCCCGATGAAGGACGGCGTCATCGCCGACTTCACGTACACGGAGGAGATGCTCAAGCACTTCATCCGCAAGGTGCACAAGAGCCGCTTCCTGCGCCCCAGCCCGCGCGTGCTGGTCTGCGTGCCGGCCGGTTCGACGCAGGTCGAGCGTCGCGCGATCAAGGAATCGGCCGAAGAGGCCGGCGCGCGCGAGGTGTATCTGATCGAGGAGCCGATGGCGGCGGCGATCGGCGCCGGCATGCCGGTGACCGAAGCGCGCGGCTCGATGGTCGTCGACATCGGCGGCGGCACCACCGAGGTCGCGGTGATCGCGCTCAACGGCGTCGTCTACTCGCAGTCGGTGCGCATCGGCGGCGACCGCTTCGACGAGTCGATCATCAACTACGTGCGCCGCCACTACGGCACGCTGATCGGCGAGGCCACGGCCGAGCGCATCAAGCTGGAGATCGGCTGCGCGTATCCGCAGCAGGACGTGCGCACCATCGAGGTCTCCGGCCGCAACCTCGCCGAGGGCGTGCCGAAGATGATCACGATCAGCAGCAACGAGGTGCTGGACGCGCTGCGCGAGCCGCTGTCGGGCATCGTCGCGGCGATCCGCCTCGCGCTCGAGCAGACCCCGCCGGAGCTCTGCGCCGACGTCGCCGAGCGCGGCATCGTGCTCACCGGCGGCGGCGCGCTGCTGCGCGACCTCGACCGGCTGATCAGCGAGGAAACCGGCCTGCACGTGCAGGTGGCGGACGATCCGCTGACCTGCGTGGCGCGCGGCGGTGGCCGTGCGCTCGAGCTGGTCGACATGCACGGCAACGAGTTCTTCGCGCCGGAATAAGCGCGCACCACGGGCGCCGCGACCGCGATCGGCGGCGGCGTCCCGGCATCAGGGGCGCGCAGGCGCACCGCAGCGGATCGCGCCACTTCCCTTCGACCTCGGCCAGCCGCCCGCCCGTGCCCGCTCCCTCCGCTCCCGCCCGACTCGGGGACGCCGCCGGAACGCTGCGCCTGCTGGCGTATCTCGCCGCCGCCGTGGCGCTCGCGGTGCTCGACCATCGAGGCGGCTGGATGCACCGCCTGCGCGAGCAGGCCGGCATCGTCGCCGAGCCCGTGCGCGCGGTCGCCGGCCTGCCGGGGCAGGTCGCCGGCGACACCATCGACAACGTCGCCACCGCCACGCAACTCGCGCGGCGCAACCGCGAACTGCGCCGCGAGCTGCTGATCGCGCAGGCGCGCATCGCGCGACTCAGCACTGTGATCGCCGACAACTCGCGGCTGCGTGCGCTGCTCGACGCCGCGCAGCGCGGCGGCCTCGACGTGCAGCTGGCGCCCATCCTCGACGTCGACCTCGACCCCACGCGCCAGCGCATCGTGCTCGATGCCGGCACGCGCGACCAGCTGCGCGAGGGCCAGAGCGTGATCGATGCCTACGGCCTGCTGGGGCAGGTCACGCGCGTCGGTCCGCTGCAGTCCGACGTGCTGCTGATCACCGACCCGGACCACGCGGTGCCGGTGGCGATCGCGCGCAACGGCGTGCGGCTCGTCGCCTACGGCACCGGCCGCAGCGACCTGCTCGCGCTGGAGAACATCCCGCTGTCCAGCGACGTGCGCGTGGGCGACAGCATCGTGACCTCGGGCCTGGGCGGGCGCTTCCCGCCGGGCTTCCCGGTCGGGCGCATCGTCGCGCTGCGGCCCGACGAGAGCCGCGCCTTCCTCGAAGGCGACGTGCGCCCGGCCGCGCAGCTCGATCGCGGCCGCGAGGTGCTGCTGCTGCGCACGAACGCCGCGCGCCTGCCGCTGCCGCCTCCGCCGCCGGAACACCTCACCGGCGTGCCGGGACAGGTGGGCATCGGCGGCTCGCTGCAGGATGCGCCGGCCGCGAATCCGGCGCCGGGCGCGCCCGGCACGACGTCGCCATCGAGCAACCCAACGGCGGCGCCTGCCGGGTCGTCCACGGCGACGCCCGCGCGCGGCGATGCCGGCACGCCGCCATCGCGCGCCACGACGCCGGCGACGCCTCCCACGACCACGCCGCAGGAGACCCGCTGATGCGCTCGTATCCGCGCTGGATCCTGCCCGTGAGCCTGCTGGTCGCGCTCCTGCTGGGGCTGTTGCCGCTGCCGCTCGCGCTGCAGCCGCTGAGGCCGTTCTGGCTCGCGCTGGTGCTGGCCTACTGGCTGATCGAGGCGCCCGAGCGCGTCGGCCTGGGCTTCGCGTTCTGCGTGGGACTTGTCGCCGACGTCGTCTACGGCGGGCTGCTCGGCGAGCAGGCGCTGCGGCTGGTCATCCTCGCCTTCATCGTCCAGCGCTTCCGCGCGCGGCTGCGCTTCTTCCCGTTGTCGCAGCAGGCGCTCACGCTGGGCGCGCTGCTGGTCAACGACCGCATCGTGAGCGCCGGCCTGCATCTCGCGCTACGCGAGCCGGTGCTGCCGTGGAGCTACTGGAGCGCGCCGCTGGTGGGCATGCTGCTGTGGCCGCCGGTGTTCCTGATCCTCGATGCGCTGCGCCTCGGCGCCTGGCGCAAGCGCAAGCGATAGCCCGATGGCACTCGTCCGCCCGCGCAGTCGACGCATGAAGAACGCCGGGGCCGAGGCCGCGCAGTTCCGCGCGCGCGCCTTCCTCGCGCTCGCCTGCATCGTGCTCGCGCTGGTCGGGCTGGGCGCCTGGTATTTCCGCCTGCAGGTGCTGCAGCACGAGGACTTCGCCACGCGCTCGGAGGCCAACCGGATCAAGCTGCAGCCGGTGGTGCCCGGCCGCGGGCTGATCTACGACCGCAAGGGCCGCATCCTCGCCGACAACGTGCCGGCCTGGCGCCTGGACGTCACGCCGAACGAGGCGGGCGACCCGGCGAAATGGCTGCCGCAGCTCGCGCGCATCGTCGAGCTCGCGCCGGAGGACGTCGAGCGCTTCGACGACACGCGCCGCGCCTCGCGCGGCTTCAAGCCGATCACGCTGAAGATGCGGCTGAGCGACGAGGAGGCCGCGCGCTTCGCGGTCGACCGCTGGCGCTATCCGGGCGTCGAGCTGGTGTCCTACCTCAACCGCCGCTATCCGTACGGCGAGCTCACCGCGCACATCATCGGCTACGTCGCCCGCGTCGACGAGGACGACGTCAAGGCGCTCGGCCCCGGCTTCGATGCGCTCACGCACATCGGCAAGACCGGGCTGGAGCGCGCCTACGAGTCGCAGTTGCGCGGCGCGATCGGTTACGAAAAGGTGGAAACGAATGTCGACGGCCGCCCGCTGCGCACCGTCGGCCGCGTGCCCGCCAAACCCGGCACCGACCTGCGCCTCTCGATCGACATCGACCTGCAGCAGGCGATGGTCACCGCGTTCGGCGACATGGATGGCGCGGCGGTGGCGGTGGATCCGCGCACCGGCGACGTGCTGGCGATGGTCTCGCTGCCGTCCTACGACGCCAACCTGTTCGTCAACGGCATCACCCACAAGCACTACAGGGCGCTGACGACGAATCCCTCGCGCCCGCTGTTCAACCGTCCCGTGCTCGGCGGCGGCCCGCCGGGCTCCACGATCAAGCCGCTGGTCGCGCTCGCGGGCCTGGACAGCGGACTGCGCACGCCCGAGTCGTCGGTGTTCTCCACCGGCGAATTCCACATCCCGGGCCAGCGCCGCGGCTATCGCGACGCGCACGGCGCCGCGGGCTGGACGGACCTCAAGAAGTCGATCGCGCAGTCGGTCAACTACTACTACTACAAGCTCGCCTACGACATGGGCATCGAGAGGTTCGATACCTACATGCGGCGCTACGGCTTCGGGCAGAAGTCGGGGCTGGACCTGCTCGGCGAGAACATCGGCATCGTGCCGTCGCCGGAGTGGAAGTCCAGGCGCAGCAAGGAGCCCTGGTACGCCGGCGAGACGGTGATCGCGGGCATCGGCCAGGGCTACTGGGTGGCGACGGTGCTGCAGCTGGTGCGGGGCACCGCGGCGCTCGCCAACGGCGGCGCGCTGCATCCGCTGCACGTGGTGATGGCCACGCGCGAGGGGTACAACGGCGACTGGCATTCGACCGCGCGCGGAGCCGCGCCGCGCATCAGCGACAGCGAGTCCAACCTGCGCGCGGTGCACGACGGCATGGTCGCGACCGTGCACGGCGGCGGCACCGCGGCGATGATGGCGCGCGGCGCGCCCTACCTGATGGCCGGCAAGACGGGCACGGCGCAAAAGGTGAGCCGCAAGGGCAGTGCGAGCGTGAATCCGCATGCGCTGCCCTACCACCTGCGCCACCAGGCCCTGTTCGTCGGCTATGCGCCGGCGGATGCGCCGAGCATCGCGATCGCGGTATCGGTCGAGCACGGCGGTTACGGCGGCAGCACCGCCGCGCCGATCGCGCGCAAGGTGTTCGATGCCTGGCTGCTCGGGAAGATGCCGGAACCGGCCGAGGGCGTGACGCGTTCGCCGCAGGGCGGGGCATCGCTCGAGTACGTGCCCGGAGCCGAAGCCGAGGCCGCCAAGCCCGCCGTGGCCGCGCCAGCGACGCCCGCGCGCGTTCCCGCGAAACCAACGTCGACGCCGACGCAGCCGGTCGAAACGCAGGAGCCGGCGCCCGCCACGGGTGATCCGAAGCCCGCGCCCGCCACGCGCGACGCGCAGGCGAAGGCCGCCGCGCAGAAGGCGCTGGCCGCATTGCAGGCCCTGCAGGCGGGTGCGCGATGATCCTGCTGCGCTGGCTGTACGACATGCTGCTGCGCTTCGTGCGCACGCTCGACCTGCCGCTGCTCGGCGCGCTGGCGGGCCTGATGGCGATCGGCCTCGCGGTGATCTACAGCGCGGGCGACGGCTCCACGCGCATGGTCGTGGCGCGCGGCGCGCACTACGGCATCGGCCTCGCGGCGATGTGGGCGGTGTCGCGCATTCCCATCAACCAGCTGCGCAACTGGACGCCGTACGTCTACGTCGCCTCCATCGTGCCGTTGCTGGTGGTGCTGGTCGTCGGCAGCGGACGCAGCGGCAACCTGTGGATCAATCTCGGCGTGTTCTATTTCCAACCATCGGAAGTGCTGAAGATCAGCCTTCCGATGATGGTCGCCTGGTATCTCAACCGCCGGCCGCTGCCGCCGAGCTTCAGGGTCACGCTCATCGCCGGCACGATCATCGCGGTGCCGACGTTGCTGATCCTCAAGCAGCCCGACTTCGGCACGGCCATGCTCGTCGCGCTCAGCGGCGCGTTCGTGCTGTACCTCGCCGGCCTGTCGTGGTGGTGGTTCGCCGCCGCGGGCGCGGGCGTGGCCACCGCCGCGCCGGTCGCCTGGTTCTTCCTGCTGCGGCCCTACCAGAAGGACCGCATCCTCACCTTCCTCGATCCGGAATCCGATCCGCTCGGCGCGGGCTGGAACATCATCCAGTCGAAGATCGCGATCGGCGCGGGCGGCCTGACCGGCAAGGGCTGGATGCACGGCTCGCAGTCGCACCTCAACTACCTGCCCGAGCACACCACCGACTTCATCTTCGCCGTGCTCAGCGAGGAGTTCGGCTGGCTCGGCGTGGTGACCGTGCTCGCGCTGTACCTCTTCGTGATCGGCCGCTGCCTGTGGATCGCGGTGGAGGCGCGCGACGGCTATTCGCGCATGCTCGCCGGCGCGCTCGCCATGGCCTTCTGCGTCTACGTGCTGGTCAACGGCGGCATGATCGCCGGCCTGCTGCCGGTGGTCGGCGTGCCGATGCCGCTGCTGAGCTACGGCGGCACCTCGGCGGTGTCGCTGCTGGCGGGCCTGGGCGTGGTGATGGCGGTGAAGGCGCACCGCCCCGTCTACGGGCGCTGAGCCGGGCCCTGCCGGTCGCTCCGGCGCCGCATCACGCCGGCGTGTCCACCGGCGCCGAGAACACCGATGCCGCCGCCGGCCGCGCGAAGCGATAGCCCTGGCCGAAGCTGCAGCCCAACGCGCGCACCGCGTCGCGTTGCTCGTCGGTTTCGATGCCTTCGGCGATCACTTCGAGGTCCAGCGCCCGGGACAGGTCGACCGCCGCGCGCACCAGGGCCGCGGCGACCTTCGTCCCGCCGGGCCCGAGATCGGCGATGAACGAGCGATCGAGCTTGATGGTGTGGAAGCGGAAGCGGTGCAGGTAGCTCATCGACGAGTAGCCGGTGCCGAAGTCGTCCAGCGCCGTATAGACGCCGGCCAAGCGCAGGCGGTCGATGCATGCCCCCACGCGGGCCGGATTCTCGATCAGCGCGCCCTCGGTGATCTCGATGCGCACCTGCTCCGGGCGGACGCCGTGGCGCTGCATGAGCGCGAGCAGGCGCTCGTCGAGTTCGTGCACGAGGAAGTGGCGCGGCGACACGTTGAGGCTCACGCGCTGGCCATCGCGCAGCAGTGACGGAACGCTGCGGAAAACGTTCTCGTAGAGTTGCCAGTCGAGTGTCTCCAGCACACCGCAGGCTTCCGCCGCGCGCAGGAACGCGGCCGGCGCGAGGAGCCCGCGGGTGGGATGCTGCCAGCGCATCAGCGCTTCGTAGCCGACCACGGCCCCGTCGGCGAGGCGCACGATGGGCTGGAAATGCGGGAGGAACTCGTCGCGCGATGCGGCGGCGCGGAGTTCGCTCTCGAGTGCCAGCAACTCCAGCGCCTGGCGGTGCAGCTGCTCGTCGAACATCTCGAAGCCGCCGCGCGCGCGTTCCTTCACCCGGTACATCGCGATGTCGGCATCGCGCAGCAGCTGCTCGGGTGCCGTGTACGACGGGCTGCCCAGCGCGATGCCGATACTGACGCCGCTGAACAGCTCCTTGTCCTGAACGCGCACCGGCTCCTGCATCGCGTCGATGAGGCGCCGCGCGAGGCGTGCGGGCGCATCGCTGCCGGTAATGCCGTGCATCACGATCGCGAACTCGTCGCCACCGAGGCGCGCCACGATGTCGGGCGTGCGCAGGCAGTCGGAGAAGCGGCGCGCCACCACCTTCAGCAGCTCGTCGCCGACCACATGGCCGGCGCTGTCGTTGATCACCTTGAAGCGGTCCAGGTCGAGGAACAGCACCGCGAAACATTGCGACGGGTCGCGCGCCTGCGCCGCCATCGCACGGGCCAGGTGCTCGCGCAGGTAGGCGCGGTTCGGCAGTCCGGTGAGCGGGTCGTGCATCACTTCGTGCTGCAGGCGCTGCTCGACCTGCCTGCGCACGTCGATCTGCCGCTCCAGCTCGTGCGTCTGCTGCTCGAGGCGGTCGAACGCGCGCTTGCGGTCGATCGCCGTCACGATATGCGTGCCGACATAGGTGAGCAGGTCGCGCTCGACCGGCGTGTACAGGTCGCCGCGATCGTAGCTCTGCACCACCAGCGCGCCGCGCACGTGCCCGTCGATCACGATGGGAACGCCGAGCCAGTCGGCCGCGCCGGGGCCGATGATCGCCAGTGGGCCGCTCACCTGTTCGTACAGTCTGGACGTGGGCCCCATCAGCGGCCTGGCATGGCGGATGAGGTGCCAGGTCAGGCTGCCCTCGATCTCCGACATCGGGTCCACCGCGTCGGGGTCCTGCCACTCGTCGTCGGCGACGTCCGCGAAGTAGATGAAGCGGATCGCGTCGAGGTCGGCGTCGTACAACGCGATGAAGAAGTTCTCCGCGTACATCAGCCGCCCGACGATGCGGTGCAGGCCGGACAGCATCGCCGGCATGTCGAGGCCGGAGCTGGCCATGTCGGTGATCTCGTACAGCGCGCGCTGCAGCCCCTCGGCGCGCTCGAGCCGCACCACCGCCTGCCGCAGGCGGTCGCGTTCCAGCACGTGCGCGGCCAGCGCCTGCACCACGTCGATCGCCGGCAGCGCCGCGGCATCGTTCGCGCCGTCGACATCGGCCACCAGGACCCAGAGGTCCGGCACGTCGCCTGCGAGTTTCACCACGCCCGCGCCGCACGGAAGCCGGGCGCACTCGCCGGGCCGCAGTCGCGACGGCAACGACGGATCCAGTTCGATCCCGCTGCCGGTCGGCTCGGTGCGGACGGCTCCATCGGGGCCGGTGCGCCAGGCGACGGTCACGCGTCGGCCGTGTCGGGCGAGCCAGGCACGCAATGCGGCCGCCAGCACGTCCATGCGGTCGGCCTGCAGCAAACGCATCCAGTCCGGCGTTATGGAGAGCGCGGGCGCGGTCTCGGACGGGTCCGGGCAGGCGTCGCTCATCGTTGCGGGTAACGGCGCGGTGGCCGCCGACTTGAGCCGCGGGCACGGGGCTTCACGGTCAGCGCTTCTTGCCGGTGGCCTGCGCGATGGCGTCGATGCGCGCGCGTCGGATCGCCTCGCCCAGCGCCGGGCCTTCGAGCCCTTCGCGCGCGATCGCATCGGCGCGCACCGCGCGTGCCGCCTCGAGCGCCTCGAGCAGGCCCTCGCGCGGCGGATAGGGCACATCCTCGAGGCCGAGCCGCCCGCGCTTGTCGGCCTCGCAGACCAGCGCCATCTGCGCGACGCGCTGCGGGTTGCGGAAGCCGTCGCAGCGCTGCAGCAGGTCGTGCACGGTCGAGGCGCGCAGGTCGTCGAAGCGATGCACGTTGAGGTGCTCGCGGCAGACGGCGGTGGCGAGCTGGCGGTGCGCGGTGGGCACCTTCAGGCGGTCGCAGAGTTCGCGCAGCGGCGCGAGCCCCGCGCTCTCGTGGCCGATGTGCTTGGGCAACACGTCCGCCGGCGTGCGCGCCTTGCCGAGGTCGTGGGTGAGCGCGGCGAAACCCGTGACGTCGTCGCCCGGCGCCAGCTTCGCGGCCATGTCGCAGACCATCTCCACGTGCACGCCGGTGTCGACTTCCGGGTGGTACTCGGCACGCTGCGGCACGCCGTACAGCGCCTCGACTTCCGGCAGCACCGCGCCGAGCGCGCCCGCATCGTGCAGCGTGCGCAGGAAGGCCGACGGCCTGGGGCTGGCGACGCTGCGGCGCAGCTCCTGCCAGACGCGCTCGGGCGTGAGTTCAGCGAGTTCGCCGGAGCCCGCCATTTCCCGCATCAGGTCCATCGTTTCCGGGGCGACGCTGAAACCGAGCGGTGCGAGCCGCGCCATGAAGCGCGCCGCGCGCAGCACGCGCAGCGGGTCTTCGACGAACGCGGGCCCGACATGCCGCAGCACGCGTGCCTCGAGATCGCGTACGCCGCCGAGCGGATCGACGATGTCGCCGAACGAGCCGTCCCCGCGCACCTCGCGTGCGATGGCATTGATAGTGAAGTCGCGCCGCTCGAGGTCCTGCTCGAGCGTCACCGACGGATCGGCGTCGACCACGAAGCCGCGATAGCCGCGGCCGGATTTACGCTCGGTGCGCGCGAGCGCGTACTCCTCGCCGGTGGCCGGATGCAGGAAGACCGGGAAGTCGCGGCCGACCGGTTTGTAGCCGGCGTCGAGCATCTGCTGCGGCGTCGCGCCGACGACGACGTAGTCGCGATCGCCGGGCTCGGCGCCCAGCAGCGGATCGCGCACGGCGCCGCCGACGAGATAGACCTGCATGCTCAGCGCGTGGCCTGGGCGAGGATGGCGACGATGTCGCGCACGCCGGCGCCGCGGCCGAGCGAGCGCGTGATCGGTTCGGGCTGGCTGGACACCCAGATGCGCAGGTCGCTGTCGAGGTCGAAATGCCCGGCGGTCTCGATCGAATACATCACGATCGCGCGGTACGGAATGCTCAGGTAGCTGGTCTTGCGGCCGGTCACGCCCTGCTTGTCGACGATGATCATGCGGCGGTCGGTGAACACGATCAGGTCGCGCACGAAGCCGAACGCGCGCTGCAGCACCTCGCCCGGCGCCAGCAGCGGCCCGAATTCCTCGTGCAGCCCTGCGATGTCCTTCTCGCCGGCGTGGCCCAGCAGCGTGTCGAGCAGTCCCATGGCGGTCTCCGCGAGTGTGGAGCGCGAAGGATGCCTCAGCGGCGCGGCTTGCGCGCCGCCGGCATCGGCTGCGGGGCGGCGGGGGTGGTGGCGAGCGGACAGGTGAACGGCGTGCGGCGGCCGTCGAACACGCCGCGCATGCGATCGCTCACGCGCAGCGCGTCGCCGCGCAGGCGCCAGTCGTAGATCACGCTGAAGGCCAGCACGCGCGCCACGTAGTCGCGCGTTTCCTTGTAGGTGATCGTCTCGATCCAGAAGTCCGGATCCATCGACGGGCGCTGCGACTTCCAGCGCGACAGCGGCGCGGGGCCCGCGTTGTAGCCGGCCAGCGTGTAGTACGGGCGGCCCTCGCCGTAGCCGTCGAGCAGCTGGCGAAGGTAGGCGGTGCCGAGCACGATGTTGGTGTCGGCGTCGTACAGGCTGGACTCGCCGTTCCACGGCACGCCGATCTTCGAGGCCACGCCCGCGCCCGTGGCGGGCAGCACCTGCATCAGGCCGATCGCGTTCGCGCTGGAGCGTGCCTTCGGGTTGAAGATGCTTTCGGCGCGGATCTCGGCCGCCACCCACGAGGCGTCGAGACGGTTCTTCTCGGCCTCGCGACGGATCGTCGCCTCGTGGTGGATCGGGAAGCGCAGCGTGTACAGCCGCAGCTCCTCCGAATCGTCCTTGCCGAGCGAGAACACCGCGCGGTCGAACCAGCCGTGCTGCTGCGCCAGCGAAACCGCGGTGATGCGGCGCGTGGCGTCGAAGCGGGTGAGCGCGTCGTTCCATTCGGCCGTCGCCCAGCCGATGCGGTCGATGTCGTACAGCATCAGCGAGCGGCGCAAGGCGGGATCGGCTTCGACCGCGCTGCGCATCGACGCCGAGTCGCCGGGGATCCACGGGCACAGCGTGTACGGCTCGCCGATGCGGTCGGCGGCGAGGAAGCCGTGGAACTCGGGCTTGGACGCCGCGGCGCGATACAGGCGCTGCGCGTTCGCGCGATCGCCGGTGAGCTCGGCGAGGCGCGCCTCGAAGTACTGCCAGCGCGAATCCTCGCGCTGCTTGCCGACCATGGAGCGGATCGCGGCGAGCGCGGCGGGCCAGTCCGAACGCGCGATCGCCTCGCGAGCGCGCCATTCGCGCAGGCGGTCGTCATAGGCGGCCTCGGGCACGGCGGCGAGGCGTTGTGCGGATTCGGGCTCGAGCGACGCCGCCGTCCACAGCGCGGCCTGGTACAGCACGCGGCCGCGCTCGACGTCGGTGAAGCCGAGCGCGGGGCCGAACTTCGCGAGCTGCGTGGCGGCATCGCGCGGCACCGACTTGGCGTAGCGCGCGAGGCCGTAGGAAGCCATGCGACGGCTGCGCTCGGTCCTCGGCCATTGCAGTGCGCGGTCGTTGAGCGCTTCGACGAAGGCGGCGTAGTCGTTGGCGAGCGCGGCCTCGTCGGCGGGCAGGCCGCGCGCCGCCGCGCGCATCACGCCGGGCTGCCAGGCCTCGGCGGCCTTGTCGATGCGTTTCCAGCGCAGCGCCGCCGGCAGGCCGCCACGGGCATCGAGCGTGGCGAACACGGGATCGCACTGCGAGGGCAGCGACTCCGCGCCCTCCCGCCAGATCGACTGCGCCTGCTGCGTCCATTCGGGCGTGATGCGGCCCAGCGCGTCCTGCGCTCGCAGCGCGCTGCAGCGCAGGGCGACGTCCTTGATGGTCGGCTTCCACGCCGCGTCCACCGCCGCCCAGTCCTGCCGGCGGGCGGCTTCGGCGAGCCACTGCGTGCGGAACGCCTCGCCGGCGGCCTGGCCGCCGTAGCGGCGCAGGAAGCCGTCGGCACGCGCGCGGTCCATCGACGGAAGCTCGCGTCGCAGCGCGGCGTATTCGATCCAGCCGTACAGCGGATGGCTGGCGAGGTCGGCATAGGCGGCCGCGTCGAAGCTGCCGGATTCGGCGGCCGACAGCGCGGCGCGCACGCGTGCCAGCTGCGGATCGACGCGCGGTGCGGGCAGCGTCGTGGCGGCGGGGGCGACCGGCGGCGTCACCGCGGCGGGCGTCTCCGGCGGCGGAATCTGCGCGCAGGCGGGAAGCGCCGCCAGCAGGGCGAGCAGGGGGGCGAGGGAGGGGCGGAATCGGCGCATCGGCCGACTATAGCCATGCGATCTGAACGCGCCGTGGTCGCGGCGTGCATTCGCCCGCTCTGGTCAGCGGACGCGCTGGAAGGCAGTCTGCGCGCTTTGCGCGAGGACCCGCGATGCCCATCGAATGGCTGCTGTTTCCGCTGCTGGGCATCGTCGCCGGCGTGCTCGCGGGGCTGCTGGGCGTAGGCGGCGGGCTGGTGCTGGTGGCGGCGCTCGCGTGGCTGCTGCCGCGCATGGGCATCCCGGCCGAGTCGGCGATGCATGCCGCGCTCGCGAGCTCGCTGGCCAGCATCGTGCTGACCGCCGCGGCATCGGCGCGCTCGCACGCCAAACGCGGCGCGGTGCTGTGGTCGACGGCCGCCTGGATGGTGCCGGGGCTGCTGGCGGGCGGTGCGTTCGGCAGCGGCATCGCGGTGGGGATCCCGGGCGATGTGCTGCGCCTGGGCGTGGCCGGCTACTGCCTGATCGCCGCGGCGCAGTTGCTGTTCTCGAAGCCGCATCCGGGCGCGGGCGACGTGGTGCCGCGCGGGCCGCTGATGACGGCGGCGGGCGGCGGCATCGGCGTCGTCTCGGCGCTGGTGGGCATCGGCGGCGGCAGCATGACCGTGCCGCTGCTGGTCTGGCGCGGCGTGGCGCCGGTGCGCGCGGTGGCGACGTCCTCCGCCTGCGGCGTGGCGATCGGCATCGGCAGCGCGCTGGGCTACATGCTGCACCGGCCGCCGGGCGGCCTGGCCGCGCATTCGATCGGCTACGTCTACCTGCCGGCGGCGCTGGGCGTGGCGGCCGCATCGGTGCTCGCGGCGCCGTATGGCACGCGGCTCGCGCATCGCATCAGCGGCCCGCAGCTCAAGCGGGTGTTCGCGCTGTTCCTCGTCGCCGTGGCGGTGTCACTGCTGCTGGAGGGCTGACACCGGCCGTCGGCACGTACGGGCGCGCATACGCCTGCACGCTTGTGGCCGCTGCATGGACGGACTACAACCGGGACACGCCGCGGGAAATCGAGCGGCGGGGCCTGCTTGTGCATTTCTTATGGAGAGAGAAGCGATGAAAGCATTGCGCCATGACGCGCTGGCGAAAGCCGTTCAACTGTCCCTCGTCCTCGCCACCCCCGGCCTCGCGGCCGCACAGGACGCCGAGCCGGGCACGTCCGCCCGACAGCTCGACATCGTCACCGTCACCGGCTCGCGCATCCGACGCGCCGAAGTGGAAACGCAGGTGCCGGTGCAGACCATCACCCGCGAGGACATCGAACGCACCGGGCTGTCCTCGCTCGGCGACGTCATCCAGGAAATCACCGGCGCCGGCTCGGGCTTCAACCGCACGCGCAACGCGTCGGGCAACGACGGCTTTCCGGCCGACGGCGGCGGCACCGGCGCGGGCGCGACCACCGTCAACCTGCGCCACCTCGGCACCAAGCGCACGCTGGTGCTGGTCGATGGCATGCGTTGGGTCAACGAGTCGTCCGCCTCCGGCGTGGGCGCGGCGGTCGACCTCAACACCATCCCGCTCGCGGTGGTCGAACGCATCGAAGTGCTGGAGGACGGCGCCTCCTCGCTGTACGGCTCCGATGCGATCGCCGGCGTGGTCAACGTGATCACGCGGCGCAAGTTCGACGGCGCGCAGCTCAGCCTCAACTACGGGCAGTACACCGCGGGCGACGGGCGCGATGCCGGCGTCGACATCGCCTGGGGCGGCGCGAACGAGCGCGCGAGCTGGTTCCTCGGCGCGAGCGTCCAGGACCAGCGCGGGGTGAAGTCGTCCGACCGCGACCGCACCCGCGAGCCGGTCTACGGCACCGGCGTCGAGCTCGGCAGCTCGCGCACGCCGGGCGGACGCTTCGTGTTCACCGATCCGCGCAACGGCGAGACGTACGACCTCACGTCCAATGCGGGGCTCGGCAATCCTGTCTACGTGCCGGGCCAGCCCGGCTGCCCGGCGCCGCGCAGCGACGGCTTCCACTGCTTCGACTTCGCTACCGACGCGTTCAACTACGCGCCCTACAACCTGGTGATCACGCCGAACCGTCGCGCCGGACTGTTCGGGCAGGTGCGCATCGATCTCTCGGAAAACGCAAGCTGGTACGCGAAGGCGCTGCTCAACCGGCGCGAGTCGACCAATCAGGCGGCGCCCGAGCCCATCGACCTCGGCCCCGGCAGCGGCACCGATTACGCGTCGAACGTGGTGATCCCGGCCAATCATCCGTTCAACCCTTTCGGCATCCAGCTCGATGCAAGCAACATCCAGACCATCCGCCGCCGCCCGGTGGAAGGCGGGCCGCGCGTGTTCGAGCAGAACGTCGATACCGCGTACTTGGGCACCGGCGTCGAGGGCGCGTTCGACGTGGGCGAGCGCCGCTGGTCGTGGGACGCGAACGTCGCCTACTCGATCAACCGCGCGAAGCAGGACAACTTCGGCAGCTACAACATCCGCAACATCGTCACCGCACTGGGCGATCCCTCCATCTGCGCGGCGACGCCGGGCTGCACGCCGCTGGACATCTTCGGCTTCGGGACGATCACGCAGGAGATGCTCGCCTACATCAGCCCCACCTTCCGCGACCGCAGCGAGAACCGGCTCGGCGTGTTCAGCGCGAACGTTACCGGCGACCTGTTCGACATGCCCGACGGCCCGCTGTCGTTCGCGACCGGCTACGAGTTCCGACGCTACGAGGGCTCGTACGACCCCGACCCCGCCACCGTGCGCGGCGAGTACAACGGCGTGCCGTCGTTGCCCACCGCGGGCGCCTACAACGTCAACGAGCTCTACGTCGAATTCAACGTGCCGCTGCTCGGGCCCGCGCACGGCGGCACCAAGCTCGACTTCAACGTCGCCGGTCGCTATTCGCGCTACTCCACCTTCGGCAGCGAGTTCGTTCCCAAGTACGGCCTGCGCTGGCAGATTGCCGACGAGCTGGTGCTGCGCACGACCTTCGCCGAAGGCTTCCGCGCACCGACCATCGGCGAGCTCTATGGCCTCGGCACGCGCTTCGACGCCAACATCGTCGACCCCTGCCTGGGCGCGAACTGGGCCGCGAACGCGGCGAACTGCACCGTGCTGGGCGTGCCGGCCGGCGTGAACCAGTTCGACCCGCAGATCGGCGTGGAGACGGGCGGCAATACCGCACTGCAGCCCGAGCATTCGCGCAGCTTCTCGGCCGGTTTCGTGTGGACGCCGTCGATCCTCGAGAACACCGCGTTCGCGCAGCGCGTCGACCTGGAAGCCACGTTCTACCGCCACACCATCGAAGGCGCGATCGCGGCACCGGATCCGCAGACGCAACTCGATCTCTGCGTGGCGACGCTGGACCCGCAGTACTGCAGCGGCATCACCCGCAACGCGTCGACGCGGCAGATCGAGACGTTCGACAACCGTCTGGCCAACTTCAACGTCATCAAGACCGACGGCTGGGACGTCGACCTGACCTGGGCGCTGCCGGAAACGAGCGTCGGCACGTTCCGCGTGCTGTGGCAGAACACGATCGTCGGCCGCTACGAGGCCGAGGGCGCCGACGGCTCACGCCAGCCGCTGGAGGTCGGGCGGCTGGTCAGCGACCCGGTCACGCGCTCGATTCCGCAGTGGACGTCGAACGCGATCCTGGAATGGCGGCGTGGGCCGTGGAACGCGTCGTGGACGGCGCGCCACATCGGCGAGCTGGTCGAGAGCTGCGGCGACGCCACCGGCCTGCCGGCCTGCCAGGACACGCCGGTGGTCGGCCAGAACCGCCTCGGCGCGACCACGTTCCACGACGTGCAGGTGGGCTACAAGGCCGACTGGCTGCGCGGGCTGCAGCTCACCGCGGGCGTCAACAACGTGTTCGGCAAGGACCCGCCGGTCTGCCTGTCCTGCAACCTCAACAGCTTCGACGGCTCGACCTACGACATCCCCGGCGGCGGCTTCTGGTACCTGCGCGCGGACCTGCGTTTCTGACCTGCGACATCGGGACGGCCGGCACCGTAGCCGGCCGTCCTGTCGACGGCGGCTAGCGCGGCCGGCGTCAAGCGGGCGTGACAGCGGCGCTACGGGCGACCGGCTAACATCGGCGCCCCTCCCGGATCCGTCACCGGCCCATGCCCCTGAATCCGTCGACGAACCTGCGCATCGGGCTCGTCCTCGCCGGCATCGCCGCGATCGTCCTCGCCCCGTTCCTGCTGCAGCGTTCGCTGAACCGGGCGAGCTACGACGCCGCGCGCTGGCTGGCCCATACCTACCAGGTGGAAGGCGCCGCGCGCACGGTGGTCACCGACCTGCGCGACGCCGAATCGGCGGCGCTGGCGCTCGTCGTCGGCACCGACGTGCCGCTTGTTCGCGAGCGCCTGCGCGACGCGATCGAGCGCGCGCCCGACGACCTCGACCGCCTGCAGGCGCTGACCCGCGACAACCCGGACCAGCAGGTGCGCGTGGGCAAGCTGCGCGATCGCATCGAGCAGCGCCTGGCGATGGGCAAGGCGATCGCCGACGCGCCGGATCCGCGGCGCATGACCGAGATGGGCCGCGAGATGGTCGAGCGCTCGCCGGTGCGCAGCCTCGCCAACGAGGTCATCGCGGAAGAAACGCGCCTGGCGGCCGCGCGCGACGTCGCCGCCTCGCGCGAGCGCGAGCGCGCGCAGTGGACCTCGGCGGCGGTCGCGCTGGGCCAGCTGGTGCTGCTGGCGGTGATCGTGCTGCTGTGGAAGCGCGAGACCGATCGCCGCGTTGCCAACGAACGCGCGAGCCGCGCGTCCGCCGAGCGTGCGCAGGCCATCCTGCAGGCCGTGCGCGAACCGATCGCGCTGCTCGACGCGGACCAGTCGCTGGTGCTGGCCAACGAGGCGTTCGGCACGCTCTACGACGTCGAGCCCGGCGAGATGGCACCGCGCCCGATCGCCGAGGTCGGCCAGGGTGCCTGGGCCGACCCGGTGTTCCAGCAGCGCCTGCGCGACGTCGCCACGCGAGGCCGCGAGCTCTGGGACTACGAGCTCACCCAGGTCACCGACGGGCAGACGCGGCACATGGTGGTCAATGCGGTGCGCATGCCCGGCTCCGAGGGCAGCGACGCCGGCGTGCTGCTGACCGCCAGCGACCTGACCGCGCGCAAGGCGTCGGAAGAACAGGTTCGCGAGCTCAACCGCCAGCTCGAGGGCAAGGTGGGGCAGGTGTCGGAGGTCAACCGCGAGCTGGAGGCCTTCAGCTACTCCGTCTCGCACGACCTGCGCGCGCCGCTGCGCCACATCGCCGGCTTCGCCGACAAGCTCGGCCGCCACATCGGCGACGGCGCCGACGAGAAAACGCAGCACTATCTGCGCGTGATCTCCGATTCCGCGCGCCGCATGGGTGCGCTGATCGACGACCTTCTGGTCTACAGCCGCCTCGGCCGCAACGCGATCCGCCTGCAGGCGGTGGACATGCAGTCGATGGTCGCGGACCTGCGCGCGATGTTCGATGCCACCCGCGCCAACGAGCAGCCCGACGCGCGCCCGATCGAGTGGCACATCGCGCCGCTGCCGGTGGTGGTGGCCGACGAGAACATGATGCGGCAGGCCTGGCAGAACCTGCTCGGCAATGCGATCAAGTACAGCGGCCATCGCGACCCGCCCGTGATCCACGTCGGCCACGAGCGCGGCGCCGACGGTGCGCACCATTTCAGCGTGCGCGACAATGGCGCCGGCTTCGACATGGCTTACGCCTCCAAGCTGTTCGGCGTGTTCCAGCGCCTGCACAAGGCCAGCGAATACCCGGGCACGGGCATCGGCCTTGCAAGCGTGCGCCGCGTGCTGGCGCGCCACGACGGTCAGGTCTGGGCCGAGGCCGAGCCCGATCGCGGCGCCACTTTCCACTTCACGTTGCCGGAGCTGCTCGACGCGCCGGCACGACTCACCGGGGAACCTGCATGAACCGACTCCGCACCATCCTGCTCGCCGAAGACAGCCCCGCCGACGCCGAAATGGCGCTCGACGCGCTGCGCGAGGCGAACCTCGCCAACCCGATCGCGCACGTCGAGGACGGCATCGAGGCACTCGATTTCCTCTACCGCCGCGGCGCGTTCGCCGATCGCCCGGACGAGCTGCCGGCCGTGCTGCTGCTCGACATCAAGATGCCGCGCATGGACGGCCTGGAAGTGCTCCGCACGATCCGCGAGGACGAGCGCTTCAAGACGCTGCCGGTGGTGATCCTGTCATCCTCGCGCGAGGAGAACGACCTCGCCCGAAGCTGGAACCTCGGCGTGAACGCGTACGTGGTCAAGCCTGTGGACGTCGAGCAGTTCTTCATCGCGGTGCGCACGCTCGGCCAGTTCTGGGCCGTGTTCAACGAGGCGCCGGAGAAGACCGCCTGACCATGGACCGCGCGCTGCGCATCCTGTGGGTAGAGGACTCGGCCGAGGACGCCGAGCTGTTCTCGTCGGTGCTGGAGGACGGCGGCCTCGCGCATACCTACGAGCGCGTGGACGACGAAGCATCGCTGCGCGCGGCGCTCGCCGGCCCGCTGCCGGACGTGGTGCTAGCCGACTCGGACCTGCCCGGCTTCTCCGGCGAGCAGGCGCTGCGCATCGTGCTCGAGCAGGCGCCGCGGCTGCCGCTCGTTTTCCTGTCCGGCGCGATGGGCGAGGACGCCGCGGTGCTCGCGCTGCAGCAGGGCGCGACCGACTACGTACTCAAGCAGAACCCGCAACGCCTGTGCAGCGCGCTGCAGCGCGCGGTGCGCGAGGCCGAAGCGCGCGCCGAACGCGAGCGCGTGGAGCGCGAACTGTTGCACGCGCAGCGCAATGAAGCCCTGGCGCTGCTGGTCGCAGGCCTCAGCCACGACCTGCGCAACGTGCTGCAGCCGCTCGCGCTGCTGCCGCACCTCCTGCGTGCCAAGGACGACCGCGCCACCGCGCTGCGCGCCGCCGACGTGATCGAGGAAGCCGCACGGCGCGGCCACGACCTCGCGCAGGCGATGGTCGACTACGCGCGCGGCCGGGTGCAGGAACCGGCGCAGGCCGACCTCGCCGAGGTGCTCGGCAGCGTTCGGATCCTGCTCGCCGGCTCCGTGCCGCGAGGCGTGCGTCTGGGGTTCCCGACGATCGAATCCGGCCTGCGCGTGGCCGTCGGCGCGACCGCGCTGCAGCAGTGCCTGCTCAACCTCTGCCTCAACTCGCTGCAGGCAATGGAGGGGCAGGACGCCGGCAGCCTGTCGCTCGCGGTGGACGTCAGCGACGACCTCGCGGGCGACTTCGCCGGCATCGAGGTGCGTGACACGGGCTGCGGCATCCCGCCGGAAGTGATGGCGCGCCTGTTCACCCCGTTCTTCACCACCAAGGCCGGCGGTACCGGCCTCGGCCTGCTGTCCTGCCGCCGCATCATGGAATCGGCCGGTGGCCGGCTCGACATCGACAGCGTGCCCGGCGAGGGCACGACCATGCGCCTGGTGCTGCCGCTGGCGCGCGTCGAGGCGCCGGCCCCGGCGACTGCCTGAACGTCCGTCGCCGCAGCTGAGACGCGCCGCCGCCACACTGGCTCGACGCCCCGCCCGTCGAGATAGCCGTGTCCGCCGTTCCCGTCGACGCTTCGCCGATGAGCGATAGCAAGATCACCGCCCACGACCTCTGCGTCGCCCTGAAGCTCGCGCATCCGGCCGACGAGTTCGTCACCGTGTACGAGGTGCGCGAGGCCACCGGTAGCGTGCACGGCTCGCGCGCGGATGCGGTGGTGATGTCGCTGCATGCCTCGCGTGGTTTCGAGCTCACCGGCTTCGAGTTCAAGTGCGCGCGCGGCGACTGGCTGGCGGAGCTGAAGAACCCGGCCAAGGCCGATCGCATCGCGCGCTACTGCGACCGCTGGTGCGTGTTCGCCGCGCCGGGCGTGGTGAAGGAAGGCGAGCTGCCGCTGGGCTGGGGGCTGTGGGAGCTGCGCGCCGGCGGCGTGATCCATCGCCGCGTGGTGCCGGCCACGCGCGAGCCCGAGCCGATGCCGCGCGCATTCCTCGCCTCGTTCATGCGCGCCCGCGCGAAGTTCGACGCCGACGACCTCGCGGCGATCGCCTCGCACCATCGCCGCGAGTTCGAGCGCCAGCAGCGCGTGCGCGAGGAAGCCGCCGACGGCGATCCGCAGTTGCGTCGCGAGCGGGAGCGCCTGCAGCAGGGCCTGCGCAAGCTCGAGGAGATCCGTCAGGCCACGGGCATCGACCTCGGCGACTACACGCCGTCCAGGCGCTGGATCGAGCGCATGCGCCTGGCCGACAGCCCGCGGCTGGAGCATGCGTTGAAGCTGCTGCGCGACGTGTTCGCCGACGACGAGCTGCGCCGCCGCGTCGAGGCCGCGACGCGCCGCGAGGACTGATGGCGCCGCCGTCGCGCGGGTCCCGCGTCGGTGGCCGTTCGCCGTTGTGATGAAGTGCCGGCGCGCATTGACACGATGCGCGACCGACGCCGCAGCCTCAGGCCTTGCGCACGAACTCCGATTTCAGCTTCATCGCGCCGAAGCCGTCGATCCTGCAGTCGATGTCGTGGTCCTCGTCGACCAGCCGGATGCCGCGCACCTTGGTGCCGGCCTTGAGCGGGCCACTCGCGCCCTTGACCTTGAGGTCCTTGATCACGGTGACCGAGTCGCCGTCGGCCAGCACGTTGCCGACCGCGTCGCGATGCACGCGCGGCGCGTCCTCGGCGGTGGCCTCGCCCGGCGTCCACTCGTGCCCGCATTCGGGGCAGACGAGCAGCGCGCCGTCGTTGTAGGTGAGCGCGGACGCGCAGGTGGGGCAGGGCGGCAGATCGGTCATGACAACTTCTCGCGTCGCGGTGCGACGTCGTTACAGGAGGCAGCGCTCGGGCACGTCGAGGTCGAGCGCGAGCGCGAGATGGTCGGAGAACGCGGCCGGAAACGCGCGGAAATGCACCGCGTTGAGGCCGTCACCGACCAGAATGTGGTCGATGGCGCGCTGCGGCGCCCAGCTCGGGAAGGTGGCGATGCGGTGATCGGGCGGCTGCAGGCGCGTGCGCTTGAACAGCACGTCCATCTCCGGCTGCTCGACGGTGCAGTTGAAGTCGCCCATCAGCACCGCATGCGGGTCGTCGGCCAGCACCTCGGCGATGAAGCCCAGTTGCGCGAGCCGCGAGCCGGCGCCGAGCGAAAGATGCGCGACGGCCACCGTCAGCGGCGTCGCGCACTGGCCGAAGCGCGCCACCATCACGCCGCGGCCTTTCACCCGGCCGGGCAGCGAATGCACCACGACCTCGCTGGGCTCGATCTTGCTCAGCAGCCCGTTCGCGCTCGACGCCACCCCGCCCACGCGCCGGTTCGGCTGGTGGCTCCAGTACGCGAAGCCGGCACGCTGGGCGAGGTAGTGGGTCTGGTTGGTGAAGCCCGAGCGGAGGCTGCCCGGGTCGCTCTCGTTGAGGCCGACGACGTCGTACTCGCCGGCCAGTCGCGCGATGGCGTCGAGGCTGCCGCGCTTGTCGCCCATCGGCAGCACGTGCGACCAGCTGCGGGCGACGTAGTCGTGATAGCCGCGCGTGCTCGAGCCCGCCTGGATGTTCGCGCTCAGCAGCTTGAGGCGACGATGGCCCACGTCCGCCCGCGCGCTGTCAGCCGCCGTTGCCGGTGGCCGGCGCCGCCGGTGCGCCCGTGGACGCGCCACCCATCGCCGCGCGCTCGCGGGCGATCAGGTGGTCGGCGATGCGCAGCACGTCGTCGTAGGTCTGGCCGCCGGTAACGCGGTACTTGCCATTGACGATCATCGTCGGCGTGCCGGTGACGCCCGCCTTCTGCATCCACTGGCGGCCCTGGTTGACCTTGGTCGCCACCGCGAAGCTGTTCATCGCGGCGAGGAACTGCTGCGCGTTCGCACCGTACTGGGCGTAGAAATTCGCGATCTTCTGCTCGTCGGGGCCGTCGCCCTCGCCCGGCATGCTGTCCTTGACATGGATCGCGTCGATCAGCGGCATGTGCGTGCGGCCGACCAGGCCCTGCTGCTCGGCCACGTAGAAGGCCTTGGCGTAGGGGTCCCACTCGGGGCCGAACGGCGCGGCGACGTAGCGGAAGGCGACATCGGCCGGCAGCTTGGAATGCCAGGCCTCGACCACCGGCGCGAAGCGCGCGCAGGCCGGGCAAACGTAGCCGAACACCTCGACCACCTCGATCTTGCCCGGCTCGGCGCGCCACGGCGTGCCACCCGGGATTTCCTCGTAGTCCTGGCCGAGCACCGGCGCGGGGCCCTGCGGCGGCACGATCGGGCCGGGCTGGCGCGGTTCCTCGGCCGGCACCTCGCTCGGCGCGGCCGGCGTCGTGGCGGCGTCGGCCGGCGCGGCCGCGGTGGCGGGCTCAGTCGTCGCGGCGGTCGTGGCGGCGTCGTCGCCGCGGCTGCAGGCGGTGCCGCCGAGGGCGAGCGCGAGCACGAAGGCCAGGCGCAGGGAAGGACGGATCAGCATCGGGACGATCTCCTGGACGGAAGCGGCGGACATGCGTCCGCCGGTCGATGGGAACAGCATAGCCGCGGGCCGCGCGGCGGTTGACGACGCCGTTTCGACGTCAGCGCGCGGTGCGCTCGCGCGCCACCAGCGCGTCGGCGATGCGCAGCATGTCCTCGAAGGACTGGCCGAGCACCCGGTACTTGCCGTTGACGACGAGCGTGGGCGTGCTGTCGACGCCCGAGCGCTCGATGAAGGCCTCGGCGCGCGCGAGCTTGGCGGCGACTTCCGCGCTGTCCATGCGCCGCGCGAAGTCGGCCGCGTCGACGCCGAAGCGCGCGTAGAACTGCGCGAGCTGCGCATTGCTGGCGACGGTGGGCTGGCCCGGAAGGGTGTGCGCCTCGTGCAGCGCGCGGAACACCTCGTCGTGGCTCTTATCGAGCACGCCGGTGGCTTCGGCCGCATAGAATGCCTTTGCGTACGGCGTCCACGCACCGCCGAACGGCGCCGGGATCGGCAGCACGCGCACGTCCGCCGGCTGGCGCGCCGACCAGGCGCCCAGCAGCGGCTCGAAGTGGGCGCAGTGCGGGCAGGTGTAGCCGAACACCTCGATCACCTCGACGGTGCCCGCCTGCGGCTCGAACGGCGCGCCGTTCGGAATCTCGGCGTAGTCGACGCCGACGCGCAGCGCGTCCTGCGCGGCGGCGGGCGTCGCCGTGGTGGCCGGCGCTTTCGGCGGCACCTTCTCGCAGGCCGACAGGGCGAGCAGGCCGATCAGCAGGACGGTGGAACGGAGCAGGGCCGGGCGCAGCTTCATGCGGAAATCTCCGGAAAGAACAGGGTCAGCGGCGCTTGGCCGCGGCGGCGATCTCGCGGTCGACCAGCCAGCGCGCGGTGCGCAACTGCGCGTCGCGGTTGCTCGCGGTGACGCGGTACTTGCCGGCGACGACCAGCGACGGCGTGCCGTCGATGCGGCTGCGGATCACGAACTCGCGCGCGCGCTTCATCTGCGCGTCCACCGCCGGCGCCTTGTAGGCGGCGGCGAAGCGCGCCGGCGCGATGCCGTAGCGCTGGTAGAAGGTCGCGATCTCCTCCGGCGTCGCATCCATGGTCGGGAGGCTGCGCTCGTCGTGCAGCGCGGCGTACATCGCGGCATGGCTGCGCTGCGCGACGCCCAGCGCCTGCGCGGCGAAGTAGGCGCGCGCGTACGGCACCCAGCTGTCCTGGAAATCGGCCGGGATGGCGACGAAGCGTGCCTGCGCCGGCAGCGTGCGCACCCACGGCGCCAGCACCGGCTCGAAATGCGCGCAGTGCGGGCAGGTGTAGCCGAACACCTCGGCCACCTCGACCTTGCCCGGCGTCGGCTGGAACGGCCGGCCGTCCTCGATGAGCTCGTAGTCGCGGCCTTCCACCGGCGCCGGCGCGGGCGGTGCGGCCATGGAGGCGGTGGGTATGGCGAGCAGCAGGAGGGCGGCGAGTCGGAGCAGTCGGGTCATGGCTCGGGTTTCGATGGTGGTAAACGAAAAACGCCGGCCGCGCATGGCACGGCCGGCGTCGGGCGTGGCGGGCGGCCGGTCATGCGACCGTCCGCGCATCGCTAAGTTCAGCCCTGCGTCGGCGTCGACGGCTGGCCCGGCTGGGCCTGGCCTTCGGCGGACGGCTGCACGGGGGCGGTGGTCTGCGCCGGGACGCTGGCCGGCGCCGCCGGAGTGGCCGCCGGCGCGGCAGGGGCGCCCTGCGCCGGCGCGGCGGCGACCGGCGAGGCCGCGGACGAGGCCTCGACGCCGGTGTCGTTGGCGCGGTCGTGCAGGCCCTGCAGGTAGCTCGACACCGAGCCGATCTCCTCGTCGGTCAGCTTCGAGGCGATCGCGGCCATGATGTGGAAGTTCTTGTAGGTCGCCGGCGCGCCGGTGCCCGTGCGGTATTCCTCGAGGCGACGCTTGGCGTAGGCGGCTTCCTGACCGGCGAGGGTCGGGTAGGCTGGGCCGGGGTTACCCTGGCCGGCGGCGCCGTGGCAACCCATGCAGGCCGGGATGCCGCGCGTCTTGTCGCCGCCACGGAACAGCGCTTCGCCGACTTCGTAGTACTTGCGGCCCGCGTTCGGGCCGGCGGCGATCGGCGTGTCGTCGGCGATGCCGGCGGCGGGCTTCTGCGTCTGGAACCACGCGCCGAGGTCGCGCATGTCCTGCGCCGAAAGCGGCTCGGCGATCGGGTACATCACCGCGGCCATGCCGGTGGTGCGCGCATGGCTCTTGAACAGCGCGAGCTGCTGGGCGACGTAGCGCTCCGGCATGCCGGCGATGCGCGGGTAGGTCGGGACGCTCGGGTTGCCGTCCAGGCCGTGGCAGGCGGCGCAGGCACCGGCGAGGGACTGGCCCTTCTTCGGGTCGCCCCAGGTGGCGTGCTCCTCGGCGCCGGCGAGCGGCGCGACCTGCACGGGCGCCTGGTCCGGGACCGGGGTCACCGTGGTCTGGGCGACGGCAGCGGCGGCGACCGCGAGGGCGGCGAGGCCGGCGAGGCCATAGGCGCGGGCATGGCGCATGCGAGAAAGCTCCGGGGAACACTGCTGGGAAGGCGCCGCGAAAGGACGCCGGAACCTCGGAATTATCGGCGCCGGCCGGCGGCCGGGTCAACGCGCGTCGGCTGCGGACCCCCGTCGTGCGATCCTTGTCCCATGTCGAACCCCTTCCAGCGCGCCCGCTACATGCTCTCGGCGCACAACATCGGCCAGTTGCCGCCCGACGGCGGCTTCGAGGTCGCCTTCGCCGGCCGCTCCAACGCGGGCAAGTCCACCGCGCTCAACGCCATCTGCCAGCAGGGCGCTCTCGCCCGCGTCTCGAAGACGCCCGGCCGCACCCAGCAGCTGGTGTTCTTCGACTTCGAACCCAAGCGGGACGAAGCGCCCGGCAACCGCTTCCTCGTCGACCTGCCGGGCTACGGCTACGCGAAGGTGCCGAAGGACCTGCAAGCCCACTGGCAGGCCTTCATCGACCGCTACTTCACCACCCGCGAGGCGCTCAAGGGCCTCGTTGTGGTCATGGACATCCGCCATCCGCTCAAGGACTACGACCTGCAGATGCTCGGCTACGCGGCCAATCGCGGCCTGCCCGCGCATGCGCTGCTGACCAAGGCCGACAAGCTCGGGCGCGGCCAGCAGATGCAGGCCATGCATGCGGTCAGCCGCGAGATGCACAGCCGGTTCGGCGACAGCGTGAGCGTGCAGGTGTTCTCCGGCGAGTCCAAGCAGGGCGTGGAACAGGCGCGCGGCGTGATCGCCGGCTGGCTCGGGTTCGACGCGTAAGCCCGACGCGACGACCGACCCGCGCATCGGCGCAACGCAGATGGTGCGTCGCCGCGACGGACGACGTCGCCCGCCGCCGCTAGACTGGCCGCCCCCCGCACAGCGGGTTCCGTCGAGGTGCACGTGTCCGGTCCCAGCCAGGTCGAGGAAGTCGAGATCGGATCGCGGGCGCAGCTCGTCGACTACCTGGCTTCCGGCGTGCGGGAGCGCACCGACTGGCGCATCGGCACGGAGCACGAGAAGTTCGGCTTCCGCACCGACGACCTGCGCGCGCCCACCTTCGACGGCGAGCGCGGGATCGAGGCGCTGCTCAAAGGGCTGACGCGCTTCGGCTGGGCGCCGGTGGAGGAGCATGGTCGCGTGATCGCGCTGAGCCGCGACGGCGCGTCCGTGTCGCTCGAACCCGCCGGCCAGCTCGAACTCTCCGGCGCCCCGCTCGAGACGCTCCACGAAACCTGCCGCGAAACCGGCACGCACCTGCGCGAGGTGCGCGAGGTCGCCGAGCCGATGGGCCTGGGCTTCCTCGGCATGGGCTTCCAGCCCAAGTGGCGCCGCGACGAAATGCCGTGGATGCCGAAGGGCCGCTACCGGATCATGCGCGAGTACATGCCGAAGGTCGGATCCTTGGGCCTCGACATGATGACGCGCACCTGCACGGTGCAGGTCAATCTCGACGTCGGCTCCGAAGCCGACATGGTGAAGAAGTTCCGCGTCTCGCTCGCGCTGCAGCCGATCGCCACCGCGCTCTTCGCCGATTCGCCGTTCACCGAAGGCAGGCCGAACGGCTTCCTTTCCTACCGCTCGCACATCTGGACCGATACCGACGCCGACCGCACCGGCCTGCTCGACTTCGTGTTCGACGAGGGCTTCGGCTACGAGCGTTACGTCGACTACCTGCTCGACGTGCCGATGTACTTCGTCTACCGCGACGGCGAATACATCGACGCGAGCGGGCAGTCGTTCCGCGATTACATGGAAGGCAAATTGCCCGCGCGTCCGGGCTTCCGTCCCACGCTCAAGGACTGGGCGGACCATTCCACCACCGCCTTCCCGGAAGTGCGCCTGAAGAAATACCTCGAGATGCGCGGCGCGGATTCCGGCCCGTGGAACCGCATCTGCGCGCTGCCCGCGTTCTGGGTCGGCCTGCTGTACGACGATGCGGCGCTCGATGCCGCGTGGGATCTCGTGCGCGATTTCAGCATCGAGGAGCAGCACGCCCTGCGCGACGGCGTGCCGAGGCGCGCGCTGAAGCTGCCGTTCCGCGGCGGCACCGCGCTCGACCTGGCGCGCGAGGCATTGAAGATCAGCGCGGCGGGCCTGAAGCGTCGTGCGCGCCTCAATGCGCATGGCGCCGACGAATCGATCTTCCTCGAGCCGCTGGTGGAGATCGTCGAGTCCGGCGTCACCGCCGCCGAGCGTAAGCTCGAGTTGTTCGAGGGCGCGTGGGGCGGCAGCGTCGATCCGGTATTCCGCGAGTTCGCGTACTGAGGGTTCGGAGTCAGGGCACGCCCGCGACGCATTGCGATCGGCCGGGCGCTGTCTCGATACGGCCCTGCATCCGCGCACACAAGCCGCTATCCATCGGCAAGTACGTAGGCATTGCGCGTACGTAAACGCGAATTCGCATCGAGCGCGGTCGCGGGCCAGCGCATAGCGCAAGCGGCCTACAATGCGCGGCCCTGTACGGGCATGAACCGCGTGCGCATCGGCATCGATTTCGGAACCAGTTATTCGGCGGCGGGCGCCGTCGTCGACGGTCAACTGCAGCTGGTGCGCTTCGGCGACGACCGGCAGTTCCGCACCACCGCCTATTTCCCGCAGGCGTTGCCGGACCCCGCGCGCTTCGAGCTTACGCCCGCGCTGGAAGCGGAGGTCGACGCGCTCGTGCGCGCGAGCCGCGCCGAGCAGGCGCGGGCCGCGACGCGTGCACGCGAGCTGCGCGATGCGACCGGCGGCACGACCTCGTTCGTCGCCCGCTCGGAATCACAGTTGCGACGCGACGCGCTGCTGGCCGTGCGCCGGGACTGGCTGGAGGCCGAAGTCGCGCGTGCCCGGCAGTCGGTCGCGCAACTGCATGACGCGCTCTACGGCGATGCCGCGATCGACGCCTATCTCGCCGAGGGCGACGGCCACCTCGTGGTGTCGCCGAAATCGATGCTCGGCTACAAGCTTCACGGCCAGGCGCGCGACGTGCTGGTCGGCATCGCGCTGCACATCCTCGAACACATCCGCATGACCGCGTCCGAGCAGCTCGGCGCGACGGTGCGACACGCGGTGCTCGGCCGTCCGGTGGAGTTCCGCAGTTCGATGGGCGCGGCCGGCGGCGAGCAGGCGATCGCGCTGCTGACCGAGGCCGCGCACGGTGCGGGCTTCGACGACATCTCGTTCCTGGAGGAGCCCGCCGCGGCCGCGTTCGGTTACCACCGCGACCTCGATGAGGCGCAGCGCACGCTCGTGGTCGACATCGGTGGCGGCACGACCGATGTCGCGCTGGCGGAGGTGGGCGGTGCGCGCGCAGCGCCCGCGATCCTCGGTGCCTGGGGCATCGCGCAGGGCGGCACCGACGTCGACCTCGCGCTGAGCATGCGCCGCTTCATGCCGTTGTTCGGCAAGGACCACACGCGCACGCCGGTCCACCACTACTACGAGGCCGCCGCCGTGCACGACCTGCAGCGCCAGCAGGCGTTCCGCGCGCGCCGGGGCTTCGAGGACATGCCCGAACCCTATGGCCGGCGCATGCTGGCATTGCAGGCGCCGGGCCAGACCGTGCGCCTGCAGCAGGGCGTCGAGGCCATGAAGATCGCGCTCAGCACGCAGGCGATTCACGCGACGTCGCTGGATTACATCGAGCCGGGCTTGCAAGTGACGAGCACGGGCGACGAGCTGTCCGACAGCGCCCGTCCCTACCTGCACGCGCTGTCCACGCTGCTGGAGAACGTTCGGTCGCAGCTGGATCGCGCGCCCGATACCGTGTTCCTCACCGGTGGCATGTCGCGCAGTCCGGACGTACAACGCACGGTGGCCGCGCTGTTCCCGGCATCCGCCCTCGTTCGTGGCGATGCGTCGTTGGGCGTGGTGAGCGGGCTGGCGGTCGCGGCGGGGACATCGGCGCAGGTCGGCGGCTGACGGCTCGCGGCGATACGGATACCGGCATGGACGTGGGCCCCGGCGCATCTTCAATGCTGCTGCGAGCGCTGCCGGCCTATTCGCGCCGCCGCGCGGCGCACCCTCGTGCCTCGCAACGCAGCGGCGCGGGCATCACGCTGGCGTCGCTGCCGCGTGGAGCCGTCTCAGGGCCATTCGTTCGGCCCTGACCGGCCCGTCTCCTCGCGCATCCGCACCACGCAGAATCGCTGCCCCGTCGGCGCCTCCATCACCCCACCAGCGCTTCACGAACGCGATCTTCTTCGCGCCCAGCGCTTCCAGTCGTGCGGCTTCGGCATCGATGTCGTCGGCCTCGATGTCCAGGTGCACGCGCGAGGGATGCGTCACCTTCTGTACCTCGATGTGCAGGCCGGCAGGCGTGTCGTTGAATTTGCGGTATTCGGCCGTCTCGTCGCTGGCGTCGTTCGAGTCGATCGATGCGCCCAGCGCCACGCTCCAGAAGCGCGCCGCGGCGTCGAGGTCGTCCGTATTGCAGTCGATGATGAAGCCGGCGAGGCGGCTGCGGTGGGCCATGGCGGCGCTCCCGTGGGATCCAGCGCCCGACGTTAGCGCGGTCGCGCACGGCGGGCACGCCGCCTGCCACGGCGATCCGACGCGCGGCGGCCCGCGCGAAGCGGCGACCGGGGACGCGTGCCCGTTCAATCCGCGGGCAGCGGCCTTCGTCGCGGCGATCGCGCGTTCGTCGCACCGTGCCCCGTGCTGGTCGCGCCGGCCGCTACGCTCCATGCGCCCGCATCGACGCCGACCGCCATGTCCCGCCACGATCCGCATGCCGTCCCGATCGGCGTCAAAGGCGCCACGCTGTGCCAGCAGGGCACCGACGACTTCGCGCTCGCCCAGCTGCGCCCGACGGTTCCGGAGCACGGGATCCGGCGCCACGGCCATGCGGACATGCACCTGCTGGTGCTGCTTGCAGGCCGTTACGTCAGCGAGGCCGCCGACATGCCCGAGGTCTGCGACGAGCCTGCGGTGATCCTCAACCCGCCGGGCATCGAGCATCGCGACCGCTTCCGCTCGCGCGACGGCCTCTTCCTCACGCTCACCATGCAGGCGCCCGCGTTCGAGCGCCTGTGCGGGCCCGACGGCGCACCGTCGCACGCGGTCCGGTTGCCGCGACAGTCGCTGGCGCGCGCGATGCCCCTGCTGCGCGAGCTGTGGCGCTGGGAGCCCGCGTCCGCGCTCGTCGTGGAAACCGCGCTGGGCGAGATGCTGGCTGATGCGAGGCCACGCCCGGTTGCCGCCTCGACGCACGAGAAGCTGCAACGCGTGATCGAGCGGCTCGACGAGGACGCCGGTGTGCCGTCCCTCGGCGAGCTCGCCGCGATCGCCGGATGCCATCCGGTCTACCTCGCGCGTGCCTTCCGCCGACGCTACGGGGTGTCGCCCGGCGATTACCTGCGCAGGCGCCGGCTGCATCGCGCGGTGTCGCAGATCGCGCGTGGCCGCACCCTCGCGCGCGCGGCGGCGTCGCTCGGCTTCGTCGACGACAGCCACCTGCATCGTGCGTTCGTCGCCGAATTCGGCATGAGCCCCGGCGCGTTCCGGCGCCTCGCGCTCGGTCGCGCCGAGGTTTCGCGCGTACAGGACGCGCGCCTGCGCGGGCGCTAGCGTGGGCGCATCCGACAGGGAAGGACTTCGATGAAGAACGCGTTTCTCGGCCTGTGCATGGCCGCCGTTTCCTTCGCCGCGCCGGCGGCCGACCGCGATGCGTTCGAGCGCGCGACGCTGGCGGTCGAAAAGGGCGACTACAAGGCGATCACCAGCATCCTGGTCGCGCAGGACGGCCGCGTCGTCTACGAGCATTACTTTGACGACGACGACGACGGCGGCGCCGACGCGCGCCGCGACACGCGTTCGGTGACCAAGACCGTCGCCGGCATGCTCACCGGGCTCGCCATAGCCGATGGGCGGCTGCCCGATGCCTCGGCACGCGTCTTCGACGTGCTGCCGCGCGCACGTCGTCGCCACATGCTCAACCCGGATCCGCGCAAGGACGCGATCGCCGTCGGGGACCTGCTGACGATGTCCTCCATCGTCGAATGCAACGACGAGAACGAGTACTCGCGCGGCAACGAGGAGCGCATGTACCTGATCGAGGACTGGGTGCAGTTCTACGCCGACCTGCCGGTGCAGGGCTTTCCGGCGTGGATGCCCCGGCCGGCGGATTCGCCGCACGGCCGCAGCTTCCGCTACTGCACTGCGGGCGTCACCACGCTCGGCGAAGTGGTGCAAAGCGCGGTGCGCGAGCCGCTGCCGGCGTATGCGCAGCGCCGCCTGTTCGATCCGCTGGGCATCGACACGCCGCAATGGCAGTACTCGCCGCTCGGTCTTGCGCAGGCCGGTGGCGGGCTGGCGCTGCGCACGCGCGATCTGTGGAAGCTCGGCCAGCTGTATCTCGACGGCGGACGCGTGGACGGCCGGCAGCTCGTGCCCGAGGACTGGGTGCGCCGCTCGCTGTCGCCGCAGGCGACCGCGCGCGAGGACGCCGACTACGGCTATCTGTGGTGGCTGATGAAGATTCCCTCGGGCGACTCGACCATCGTCGCCCCCACCATGGCGGGCACGGGCGGCAATGCGGTATTCCTGCTGCCTCAAAAGCGCGCCGTGGTGGTGATCACCACGACGAACTACGACGAACGCCAGCCGCACCTGCTGACGGTCCGCCTGCTGACGCGGGAGCTGCTGCCCGCGCTCTGATCCGGCGGCATTGCGCATCGCCGAAACGACGACGGGCGCCCTGCGGCGCCCGTCGATGCACTACGCAACGGCATTCGCTTACTGCGGCAGCGCCATGTCGTCCAGCAGCGCCTTGAGGAAGCGGGCTGCCTCGCCGCCCGTGCAGGCGCGGTGGTCGAAGGTGAGCGAGATCGGCATGCGGCGATGCACCTCGATGCCGCCCATCACCGCGACCACATCGTGCGAGAGCTTGCCCGCGCCGACGATCGCCACGCACGGCGGCACCACCACCGGCGTCGCATAGCGGCCGGCGAACATGCCGAAGTTCGACAGCGAGATCGTGTAGCCCGAGAGTTCGCTCGGCGGGATCGTGCGGTCACCGACCTGCGCGCGCAGGCGCTGGATCGCCTGGCGCACGCCGTTGCCGTCGAGCATGTCGGCATTGCGCAGCGCCGGCACGAACAGGCCGTCGTCGGTATCGACCGCGATGCCGATGTCGACGTGCGGATGCATCGTGCGCGTCAGGTTCTCGCCGTCGAACCAGGCATTGAGCGCCGGCACCGCCTTGCAGGCCGCGACGATCGCGCGCACCAGGCGCGCGGTGATGTCCTGCTTGCCGATCCACGCGTGCAGGTCGGCGTCGTCGACGAGCGTGGTCGGCACGACCTTGGCGTGCGCATCGGCCATGACGCGCGCCATGTTGCGGCGCACGCCCTTGAGCTGCTCGGGCTGTCCGCTGGCGGTGACGCCCGGCGGCTGCGTGCGCATGGGCTTGCCCGACTGCGACATCGTGCTGCGCTGCCCCGGCTGCGGGGCCGGCTGCTGCTGCATTTGCGGCGCGGTCGCGGCAGCGCGGTCGGCCGCGCGCGGCGCGCCACCGCCCTGGCCGGCGCGTGCCGAGCCGTCGGCCGCGGCCTTCTTGACGTCGTCCATCGTCACCACGCCCTCGGCACCGCTCGGGCGAACGCGGGTGAGGTCGACGCCCAGCTTGCGCGCAAGCGCGCGCACCGCCGGCATCGCCTTGACGCCGCCCACCGCCACCGCGGCCTCGCTGCGCACGGCGTCGGAGGACTGCATCGCGCCGACGACGGTGCCGGCATCGGCACGCTCGTTGCCCGGCTCGCCCTTCGCGGCGGGCCGGGCGTCGTCGCGCAGCTCGCCGCCTTCGTCGGAGGCGATGACCTTGTGGCCGTTGTCGCTCGGCACTTCCTTGCCGGCGCCGCCATGCGTCTCGGCCGCGGCATGGCCGCCGCCGTGGTGGTGGCCGGTGTCCTGTCCTTCCGCGCGCTGCGGCATCGACGGATCGACCTCGAACACCGCCAGCATCGTGCCGGTGACGACGACATCGCCGGCGCCGCCCGCGAGCTTGAGCACCTTGCCGGAAACCGGCGAAGGCACGTCGACGACCGCCTTGGCGGTCTCCATCGACACGAGGTTGTCGTCGAGGCGGATCACGTCGCCTTCCTTGACGTACCACTCGACGATGGTCGCGTCCGGCAGGCCCTCGCCGAGGTCGGGAAGCAGGAAGGTCTTCTGGGTGCTCATGCGCGTTGCTCGTTCCAGTGTGGGTTCAGACCCAGACGTCGTTGGCCGCCGTCAGGTCGCTGTCCGCGTCGCCGGTGTTGACGACGCCACGCGGCTCGATGATGAGCGCATGGCATTCGCCCGCGGCGCGGGTGTTGTGTTCGACGCCGCGCGGAATGACGACCATCTCGCCCTCGCGCAGCGCCACTTCGTGGTCGCGGTAACCGATCCGCATCTCGCACTTGAGCACGAGGAACACCTCGTCGGTGTCCTCGTGCGCATGCCAGACGAAGTCGCCATCGAGCTTGACGACCTTGAACTGCATGTCGTTCATCTCCGCCACGACGCGCGGCGACCAGTGCTCGCCGAACGTGGCGAGCTTGGCCGGAAGGTCGATCGCCTGGCCCTTGGGCGTCATCGCTCAGCCGGCCGCCATCGCGCGCTTGGCGGCGGCGACCACGCGATCCACGCTCGGCAGGTACTTCATCTCCAGGCGGAACAGCGGGATGTGCGTGTCGTAGCCGGTCACGCGCTCGACCGGCGCGAGCAGGTCGAATATCGACTCTTCCGCCAGGCGCGCCGCGATTTCCGCGCCGAAGCCGGCGGTCTTCGGGGCCTCGTGCACGATCACGCAGCGGCCGGTCTTGGCCACGGATTCGGCGATCGTCGCGAAGTCCAGCGGGCGCAGCGTGGCGACGTCGATGACCTCGGCGCTGATGCCGTCCTGGGCGAGCTTCTCGGCCGCTTCCAGCGTTTCCTTGACCTGCGCGCCCCACGTCACCAGCGTGATGTCGGTGCCGTCGCGGAGCACGTAGCAGACGTCGAGCGGCAGCGCCTCGCCGTCGTCGGCGACCACTTCCTTGTACTGGCGGTAGATGCGCTTGGGCTCGAAGAAGATCACCGGATCCGGGTCGCGGATCGCGGCCAGCAGCATGCCGTAGGCGCGCTGCGGCGACGACGGCATCACCACGCGCAGGCCCGGTACGTTGGTGAAGATCGCCTCGTTCGCCTCGGAGTGATGCTCCGGCGCGCGGATGCCGCCGCCCCACGGCACGCGCAGCACCATCGGGCAGGTCAGGCGGCCGCGGGTGCGGTAGCGCATGCGCGCGGCATGGCAGACGAGGAAGTCGACCATCGGGTACATGAAGCCGTCGAACTGCGCCTCGGCAACGGGCTTCATGCCCTGCGAGGCCATGCCGACGGTCAGGCCGGCGATGGTGGTCTCGTCGAGCGGCGTGTCGATCACGCGCTGGCTGCCGAACTGCGCATGCAGGCCGGCGGTGGCGCGGAACACGCCGCCGTTGACGCCGACGTCCTCGCCGAGCACCAGCACGGACGGGTCGTTGCGCATCTCGTAGGCGAGCGCCTGGGTGATCGCCTCGATCAGGGTGATCGCGTTTTCGGTGGGCTTGACCTGCGCGTTCATCGACGGCCCTCCAGCGAAAGCGCGTATTCGCGTTGGGCGCGAAGATCCTCCGGCATCTCGGCATACAAGTAGTCGAACATCGCTTCCACGGGCTGTACCGGTGTTTCCAGATAGGCGTTGATCTCGACGTCGACCTTCTTGCCGCATTCCTCGATCCAGGCCTTTTCCTGTTCGTCGTCCCAGAGCTTCTGGCCGACGAGGTAGTTGCGCAGGCGGATGAAGGGCTCGCGCGTCCAGGCGTCCTTCACTTCCTGCTCGCCGCGGTAGCGACGCGCGTCGTCGGCGGTGGTGTGGTCGTGCAGGCGGTAGGTCATGAACTCGATGACGCTGCCGCCCTGGCCGCTGCGCGCGCGCTCGGTGGCGCGGCGCATGGCCTCGAGCACGGCGATCAGGTCGTTGCCGTCGACCTGCAGGCAGTACAGGCCACCGGCCAGGCCCTTCTGCGCGAGCGTGGCAGCGCCGGTCTGCGCGCCGCGCGGCACGGAGATGGCCCAGCCGTTGTTGATCACGCACAGCACCAGAGGAGAGGTGAACGCGCCGGCGGCGTTGAGGCCGGCGTAGAAGTCGGTCTTGGACGAGCCGCCGTCGCCGCAGCAGGCCACGGCCACGCGCGGCTCGTTGCGCAGCTTGAACGCGAGCGCCGCGCCCGAGGCCATCAGGCACTGCGTCGAGATCGGCACGCACCACGGATAGTCGTTGCGCGCTTCCGGGAAATCGTTGCCGCGCTCGTCGCCGCCCCAGTACATCAGCACGTCGCGTGGACGCACGCCGCGCATGAACTGCGCGCCGTACTCGCGGTAGCTGGGGGCGAACACGTCCTCGGGCCGCATCGATGCGCCGATGCCGACGTGCGTGGCCTCGTGGCCGAGGCATGCGGCATAGGTGCCGAGCTTGCCGGTGCGCTGCAGGGCGATCGCCTTTGCATCGAACGTGCGCACGAACAGCATCTGCTTGAACAGGGGCAGCAACGCCGAGGCGTCGCGGAAGGCCTCGGGAATTTCCGCGACGGGCGTGCCGTCGGGGCCCAGGTACTGCAGGTATTCGATCTCGAAACTCGCGGCGAGCGTCATCGGGTGAGGTACCGGCGATCGGAAAACGCGGGATTTTACCGGGGGGCTTGTTAAGCGGCATTGCGCACTGCCGCACGCAGATGCGCGAAAGGCGCGGCGGGGGCCGCGCCTTCCGGCACTTGCACGGCTGGGCGATCAGCGCGGCAAGGGGATCACCACCGCCCTGTAGCCCGCGGCGTCGTTGCGCGGCACCGGGTCGGCGCTGGCGGACGAGACCTGCGCGCGCAGCACCAGCTCGCCGGCGTTGCGGCCCGTGGACGGCACCAGCCGCAGCGTGACCGGTCGCAGCGACGCCGCCACCTGCGTGCTGCCGTCGCAGGTCGCGCGGAAGCCGCCGTCGGCCGCCACCACGCTGCAGCGCCAGCCCGACGGGGCGCTGGTCGTCACCGAGGCCGCCGGTGCATTGCCGGTGACCACCAGCCGCGGTGCGATCGCGGTCTGCGGGCCGAGGTTGGTCATCGTCGCAACGAAGGCGGACTGGCGGCCGCTGATGGCGAGCGGCACGCCGGCAAGCGCGACCGCGAGGTCGGCCTTCTGCGTGATCGACTGCTGCGCGCCCGCCGCGTTGTTCGACCGGTCCGGATCCAGCGAGCGTGCATCCGCCGCGGCGACGAGCAGCAGCGGGCGGCCGCGCAGCGCGGGCGTGGGCATCGCGGCGAGCGCGAAGGCCGCGGTCGCGTCGACGGCGAGCGCGTCGGCGCGGCAGTCCACCGAGGTGCGCCCGCCCGCGACCAGGTTGGGCGCGCAGGTCCAGCCGGCCGGCGCGGTCACCGACAGGTCCGGCAGCTCCGCGTCGAACTCGAAGCCGATTTCCGGGAAGTCGGCCTGCTCGGGGCCGGCGTTGCGCAGGCGGGCCTCGAAGCGCAGCGGCTGGCCGGGTACGAAGGCGGCCGCGGTCACCGTCACTCCGAGATCCGCGCGGCGGCGCGGCAGGAAGTAGGCGACGACCGGGTCGTGGTCGGCCAGGCGCGAGGGCGAACTCGCGTCGTTGCGGTTGATCTCCGGGAAGTCCGCGTTGATGCGCGCGTGCTCGAGGCGGATGTCGCGCGTGGCGACGACCATGTCCTCGTTGACCAGCACGTGGTCGAGCGTCTGCGCGTTGCCGTCGAAGGTGAACGAGTAGCGCTCCTCGCGCGGCGACACGTCGGTGAGGTTCACCAGGTTCGGCTCGACGCGGTCGGCGCCGTCGCCTTCCACCGCGGTCTGCTCATCGGGCGACGGCTTGCCGGTGACGGTGCCCATCGCGTCGACGAGCCCGTCGTTGAACTCGAAGGCGTTGAAGTCGCCGAGCACGACGAGGCGCGTGTCCGGCGCACGCTTCTGGCGGGCGTCGAGCCAGGCAGCGAGGAACTCGGCCTGGCGCTGGCGCTTGATGCGGATGCGCGCGCCTTCGGCGTCGGCGGTTTCCGCGCCGAGCAGCGAACGCTGGTGCGCGATCACCACGGTGAGCGGGAACGCGCGGCCGTCGGCGTAATGCACCATGGCCGACAGCGCGAGCGGCGGGCGGTCGTTGAGCTGCTGCGTCTGCCCGTCGGGCGTCTGCCAGGTGGTGTCCTTGCCGACCTGCTCGACCGCGACGACCTCCACGCGCGGCCTGCCGCCGGCGACGTCCGCCGTCTTGACCAGGAAGCCGACGTCGATGCCGCCGACGTCGTTGCCCTCGATCAGGTAGGCCGCATAGGCCGGGTTGCCCTGGCCGGCGACGACCGCGTCGCCGTTCACGCGGTCCGCGACGCGCTGCAGGATCGCGAGGTTCTCCATCTCGACCACGCCGAGGATGTCGGGCAGGCGCAGGAAGTCGCGGATGCCGAGCGAGGCCTTGGACAGGCGGCGCTCCAGCGCGGCGGCCGACAGGCGCACGTCGCTCTTGCCGGGGTCGTCGACCTCGTCGAAGAAGCGCTCCATGTTGTAGCCGGCGACGCTGAAGGCATCGGCCGGCGCCGGCGCCACCGCGCGCGGCGATGCGCCCGGCGTCACCGCGCCGATCGAGTCCGGCAGGATCTGCCAGCGGCGGTACGAGTAATTGAGCGGGCCGGCGAGGTTGGCGATGCGCGTGCCGGTGGACACGTCGAGGGCCGGCAGGCCGAGCGCGTCGCTGTCCACCGAGAGCAGTTCGGGGTTGAAGTCCCACTGCGGGATCGGCGGGATGCTGCCGGCGGGCGGCGCGTCGGGCGTCTGGATACCGGGCTCGCGGAACGGACGCGGCAGGCCGGCGACGGTGCCGAAGAACAGGCCGTTGCCGGTGGACGTCGCCTGCGCCTCGTTCTTGGAGCCATCGGTGGGCGCGGTGGCGACGAAGTCGCGCACGATCACGCGCATCGACTCCACGCGCTCGAGCTGGTCGAGCGGGCCCTCGGGCGAGGGGAAGGTCGCGGTCAGCTCGACCGGCGCGGGCAGCGGGTAGACGACCTCGTCGACCGGCACCGCCACGATGCCGGCGCCGCTCATCTCGGTGAGCGGAGCCTGGCCCGGATCGTCGCCGGGCACGTATTCGACCAGCGGGCCGCGCGCGGCGACGAAGCGGCCCGGCGTCGCGAACGCCGGCGGTGCGGCGTTGGTGAACACGTACAGGCCTTCGGACGTCGCGGCATCGGCGTCGGCATCGACGTCGCGGCTCTGGATGAAGAAGCCGCGCGAGGTGCGCCCGGTGACGATGCCGCGCGTGGCGACGGTCTGCCCGGCGTACGGCGAGCGCGCGCCCGCACCCTGGATGCGCGAGATCGGCAGCAGCTCGAAGTCGTCGTTGGTGATCGTGCCGATCGCCTCGACGTCGCCGGCCTCGGCGCCATCGAGCGCGGTTATGACCACGCGCAGCGTCTCGTCCGGCTCGATCGCCTCGTCGCCGTTGACGATGACCACCAGTTGCGCGCGGTCGGCGCCCTCGGCGATCACCGCGTCGGCGTCGTTGGCAGCGACGTAATCGACGCCCGCGTTGGCGGTGACGTCGTACGTCGACCAGCGCAGGCGCACGCCGCCCGCGCCGGCGGGATTGGTCAGCGCGACGTTGAACACCAGTTCGCGCGCGCCGGCGTTGCCCTCGATCACCGCGGCATCGGCCACGTTGGCGCGCACGCGGGTGTTGCCGCAGGCGCGCGGCGTAGCGGCGGAGTTGCGCGGCGCGGGCGCGGCGGCCCGGAAGTCGGCCTTGTTGTTGTCGGTATCGACGCAGTCGTCGATGCGGATCGCGGCAGTCGAATTGCTCAGGCCCGGCGCGGCCGCGTCCTGGCCGCCCTCGGCGCAGTTCGCGCTGCCGAAGCCGAGGAAATCCACGGTGCCGGTGGGGCAGGCGCCGGCCAGCGTCACCGCGCGGTCGCTCAGCGCGACCTTGCCGGTGGTGCCGCTCATCGCCAGCGTGCCCGTGGCGTCGGGCGTGGGCAGCGGCGCGGCCGCGGTATTGGCGCCGTCGGCCTGCTTGACGAGGTAGTAGCCGCCTGGCGCGATCGAGCCGGACAGGTCGGTGCGCTGCCAGGTGCTGCCGGCGGCGGACGTGTACTGCACCGACCAGCCCGAGAGGCTTACGGCCTGCGTGCCGGTGTTGTGCAGTTCGATGAAGTCGCTCCGGTACGGAGCGCCGGAGTTGCCGCCGCCGCCGTAGACCTGGCTGATGACGACCTGCGCCTGCGCCGTGCCGGCGATGAGCGCCACGAGGCCGAAGCCCAGCCGCGCGAGGCGTCGCGAGAACCTGTCCATGCTGTTTCCCCGATTGGGCGGCGTGCGACATGCCCGCCGCGTTCCGCGCGATGCGCGGCCCCCTGGACCGTCCTGGCCCGACCGGGCGCTCCGGCCCGGGCGGCGCGACCGAAGCGGCCGTGGCGCGGCCGGAATTGTGACCGGTTTCCGTTGCAAAAGCGTGACGGCGTTCGCCTGCGCTACCCTCCCGTTCCGCAGGGGAATCGCGCATGAGCATCGAGAACAACCAGCGCCCGCTGGAAAGCGGCGTCCATACCGACCTGGCCGGGCGGCTGACTTACGGCGGCTACCTGCGGCTGGACCGCCTGCTGTCGGCACAGGAGCCGCTGTCGAACCCGCCGCAGCACGACGAGCTGCTGTTCATCACCCAGCACCAGGTCAGCGAGCTGTGGATGAAGCTGATGATCCACGAGCTGCGCGCGGCGGTCGGCTTCCTCCAGGCCGACGACGTGGGCGCCTGCCAGAAGGTGTTCGCGCGCTGCAAAGCGATCCTGCGCCAGCTCACCGACATGTGGGGCGTGCTGGAAACGCTAACGCCCGCGGACTACATGAAGTTCCGCGACATCCTCGGGCCGTCGTCGGGCTTCCAGTCGCTGCAGTACCGCGCGATCGAGTTCCTGCTCGGCAACAAGAACGCCGCGATGCTCAAGGTGTTCGAGCACGACCCCGAGGCCCGTGCCTTCCTCGACGGCCTGCTGCGCGCGCCCAGCCTGTACGACGAGGCGCTGCGCTTCCTCGCCCGCCACGGCCATGCGGTGCCCGCGCGCGCGGTCGCGCGCGACTGGACCGTCGCCCACGTCTCCGACCCCGAATTGCTGCCCGTGTTCGAGCGCATCTACGAGGACGCGTCGACGCACTGGGCGGCCTACCAGCTCTGCGAGGACCTGGTCGACCTGGAAACCCAGTTCCAGCTCTGGCGCTTCCGCCACATGCGCACGGTGATGCGCATCATCGGTTTCAAGCGCGGCACTGGCGGCTCGTCGGGCGTGGGCTTCCTCAAGCAGGCGCTAGAGCTGTCGTTCTTCCCCGAGCTGTTCGAGGTGCGCACGCGCATCGGCGTCGACCTCGCGCCCTGACCGGTTCATCCCTCCGCCGCAGGGAGGCTGCTGCGTCGCAGCAGGAAGCGGCGGTTTGACGCCCGCGCCGGGGTTCGGACATCCTCGGCCGGTTGCACGCCTCCGCATCGCTCCACGCGGAGACCTCCAATGCAAGACAGGAATCACCGAATGAGTGCGCAAGTACCCGACGCCGCCGAACCCATGGGCCCGCCGCTGCACGCCCCGGGTGGCCCCCCGGCCAACCCGCCCGATTTCCCGCAGGTCATGGGTCATCCCAAGCCGCTGTGGATGCTCTTCATGTCGGAGTTCTGGGAGCGCTTCGCGTTCTACGGCATCCGCTGGGCACTCGTTCTCTACATCGTCGCGCAGTTCTACGGCGGCGACGCCTCGGGTGAGCAGCCCGCCGGCTTCATCTATGGCGCCTATCTCGCGCTCGTCTACGCCACGGCCATCTTCGGCGGTTACGTTGCCGACCGGATCATCGGCTATCAGCGCTCGATCCTGCTGGGCGCGATATTCATGGCGGCCGGCCTGTTCATGATCTCGATGCCGGACCAGAACGTCTTCAAGCTGGGCCTGGCGACCATCGTGGTGGGCAACGGCCTGTTCAAGCCCAATATCTCCACCATGGTCGGCAAGCTCTATGCACCGGCCGACGAACGCCGCGATTCGGGCTTCACCATCTTCTACATGGGCATCAACGCCGGTGCGCTGATCGCCCCGGTGCTTACGGGCTACCTCGCCGAGAAGGTATTCGGCAGCGAGGGCACGCCGGCCTACAAGGTGGTGTTCATCGCCGCCGGCGTCGGCATGCTGATCAGCCTGGTGTGGTTCTACTTCGGTCGCCGCCAGCTGAAGGGCATCGGCCTGCCGCCGGCGGGCGCCGAGGGCATGGGCCGCACGTGGATGACCGCGATCGGCGGCGTGCTCGCGATCCCGCTGATCTACTTTCTGCTCACGCTCGGCGCCGACACGCTGCAGTACATCCTCACCGCGCTGTTCATTGGCCTGGCGGTCATGCTGATCATCGAGGGCGTGCGCAACGGAGCCGTCGCGCGCGACAAGGTGATCGCGATGTTCATCATCTTCGCGTTCAACATCCTTTTCTGGATGTTCTTCGAACAGGCCGGCAGCTCCTTCACCTTCCTTTCCGACAAGATCGTCGACCGCGACTTCGGCGGCTGGACGTGGCCGAACGCATGGTTCCAGTCCGTGAACTCGGTGGCGATCATCGTGTTCGCGCCGATCATGGCCTGGCTGTGGGTGCGCCTTGGCCGCGCCAATCCGTCGATCCCGCGCAAGTTCGGCCTCGGCCTGATCTTCAACGGCCTCGCGTTCCTGCTGCTGATGTTCGCGCTCGGCTCGCTGGTCGATCCGCAGTCGCTCAAGATCCCGTTCTGGACGCTGTTCGCCGTGTACGTGATCCAGTCCATCGGCGAGCTTTGCCTGTCGCCGATCGGCCTGTCGATGGTGACCAAGCTCGCGCCGGTGCGCCTCGTCGGCCTCGGCATGGGCGGCTGGTTCCTCTCGACCGCGATCGGCAACAACCTGTCCGGCATCTTCGCCGGCCACGTGAGCGGCGAGGGCGGCATGAACGTGCAGTCGGCGCTGTCGGGCTACACCTTCGGCTTCTGGGCGCTCGTGATCCCGGGCGTGCTGCTGTTCCTGATCGCGCCGCTGATCCAGCGCCTGATGCACGGCGTGAAGTAAGCGATCCACGTTCCGCGAAAAAGGCGGCCTCCGGGCCGCCTTCTTCTCTGCCGGCGCAGCGCGCCGCTCAGAGCGCGCCGAGTTCGGACTCGGCCTGCAGTTCCAGCTCGTCGAGGCGATCGAGCAGGCGGAACAGCGCGTCGCGCTCGTCGGCCGGCATGCCATCGAGCAGGCGTTGCTCGAAGGCGAGTGCAAGCGGGGCGATCTCGTCGTAGACGGCACGGCCGGCGGCGCTCAGGCGCAGCACCGAGCGACGGCGGTCGTCGCCGTGGGTCTCGCGCTCGACGCGGCCGGCCTCGACCAGCCCGGCGACCGCGCGGCTCACCGCCACCTTGTCCATCGCCGTGCGCTGGGCGACCTCGCCGGCCGACAGCCCCGGGTAGCGGCCGACCACCGCCATCACCCGCCATTCGGTCACGCCGAGGCCGAAGCGATCGGAATACACGCGCGCGATCGCGCCGCTCACGCGGTTGCTCAGCACCGACAGGCGATAGGGCAGGAAATGCTCGAGATCGAGCATGGCGGCGTCACGGTTCAGGCTCATGCTGCGTCGCGCCTTGCAAGTAGTTTCATCTGAAACTATAAAGCCTCGGTCCCGCGCCGCAAGCCGGCGCGACCGCCTACCGCCGCTTCGCGGCCACGTCATCACGAGGACTCCCCATGAGCGCGCAACCGAATCTCGGCATGCAGGTCACCACGTTCGAGAACCCGATGGGGATCAACGGCTTCGAGTTCGTCGAATTCGCCGCCCCCGAAGGCCAGGGCGCGCGCATGCGCGACTACCTAGAGAAGCTCGGCTTCACCGCGGTCGCGAAGCACCGCGAGCGCGCGATCACACTGTTCCGCCAGGGCGGCATCAATTTCCTGCTGAACGAGCAGCCGGACTCGTTCGCCTCGGACTTCGCCTCCAAGCACGGCCCGTCGGCCTCGGGCTTCGCGATCCGCTTCCAGAAGCCGGCCAACGAGGTGCTCGAGCACGTGCTGGGCAACGGCGGCGCCAGGGCCGACTTCAAGCCGGAGACCGGCGTGGTGTCCGCGCCGGCGATCAAGGGCATCGGCGACTGCATGCTTTACCTGATCGACGACGGCTCCAACCCGTACGCCGACTACGTCTTCTTCGACGGCGTCGACCCGAACCCGCGCGGCTTCGGCCTGACCTTCATAGACCACCTCACGCACAACGTGTTCCTCGGGAACATGCAGACGTGGTCGGACTACTACGAGCGCCTGTTCAACTTCCGCGAGATCCGCTACTTCGACATCAAGGGCGCCAAGACCGGCCTGCTGTCGAAGGCGATGACCGCGCCGGACGGCATCGTGCGCATCCCGCTCAACGAGTCGTCCGACGAGAAGAGCCAGATCAACGAGTACCTGCGCGAGTACAAGGGCGAGGGCATCCAGCACATCGCGCTGTTCACCGACGACATCTACGAGTCGATCGAGGCGATGCGTGAGGCCGGCATCGAGTTCCTGGATACGCCCGACACCTACTTCGACGTGATCGACCAGCGCGTGCCGAACCACCAGGAAGACGTCGAGCGCCTGCGTCGCAACAAGATCCTGATCGACGCGGACCTCGAGACCAAGAGCCGCAAGCTGCTGCAGATCTTCACGCAGAACGCGTTCGGCCCGATCTTCTTCGAGATCATCCAGCGCAAGGGCAACGAAGGCTTCGGTGAAGGCAATTTCCAGGCGCTGTTCGAATCGATCGAACGCGACCAGATGAAGCGCGGCGTGCTGTAAGCCGACACGATCTCCGGCCCCTGCTTGCAGGGGCCTTTCGTATCAGGGCATCGACATGACGATCGAATCCACCGGCTACCAGTCGGGCTTCGGCAACGAGTTCGCCACCGAGGCGCTGCCGGGCACGCTGCCCGAGGGCCGCAACTCGCCGCAGCGCGTCGCGCACGGGCTGTATGCCGAGCAGGTCTCCGGCACCGCGTTCACGGCGCCGCGGCACCAGAACCGTCGCAGCTGGTTCTACCGCATCCGTCCCGCCGCGATGCACGGCCCCTTCGCGCGCTACGAAGGCCGCGCCGCCGCGACGTTCCACAACGATTTCGACACCGGCCCGGTCAGCCCCGACCAGATGCGCTGGAGCCCGCTGCCGATGCCGGGCGACGAGGCGTCCGTCGATTTCCTCGATAGCCTGTTCACCATGGCCGGCAACGGCTGCGCCGCGTCACAGTCGGGCATCGGCGTGCACATGTACGCGGCGAACCGCGACATGCAGGGCCGCTGGTTCTACGACGCCGACGGCGAGCTGCTGATCGTCCCGCAGCAGGGCCGCCTACACATCGAGACCGAACTCGGCGTGCTCGATGTCGAACCGCAGGAGATCGCGCTGATCCCGCGCGGCATCCGCTTCGCGGTGAAGCTGCCCGACGGCGCCGCGCGCGGCTACGTCTGCGAGAACTTCGGCGCGCACCTGCGCCTGCCGGACCTCGGGCCCATCGGCAGCAACGGCCTTGCCAATCCGCGCGACTTCGAAGCGCCCAACGCCGCGTACGAGGATGTCGAGGGCGACTTCGAGCTCGTGGCGAAATTCCAGGGTCACCTGTGGCGCGCATCGATCGGCCATTCGCCGATCGACGTCGTCGCCTGGCACGGCAATCACGCGCCGGTGAAGTACGACCTGCGCCGCTTCAACACGATCGGCTCGATCAGCTTCGATCATCCCGATCCGTCGATCTTCCTCGTGCTGACCAGCCCGAGCGACACGCCCGGCGTCGGCAACATGGACTTCGTGATCTTCCCGCCGCGCTGGCTCGTCGCGCAGGACACGTTCCGCCCGCCGTGGTTCCACCGCAACATCGCCAGCGAGTTCATGGGCCTGGTGCATGGCGCGTACGACGCCAAGGCCGAAGGCTTCTCGCCCGGCGGCGCGTCGCTGCACAACTGCATGACCGGGCACGGCCCGGATGCCGCCACGTTCGAGAAGGCGAGCAATGCCGACCTGTCGAAGCCCGACGTCATCCGCGACACCATGGCCTTCATGTTCGAGGCGCGCTTCGTGATCCGCCCCACGCAGCAGGCGATCGACGCCGCGCACCGCCAGCGCGACTACCAGGCCTGCTGGGCGGGGCTGCAGAAGCACTTCGACGGCGGGCGCTGACGCTTCGCGACGGATTCACGGCCGCCGGCTAGGCTGCCGTGAATCCTGCGGAGTCCGTCATGAAGCCACTCATGCTGCTGTCAGTGCTCGTCGCCGCGAGTGCATGTTCACGACCGGACACCAGCCCGGTAGCGGACGGCGCCGCGTCCGCAGCGCAGGCGCCTGCCACCGGAGATGCGCGCGCCGATGCGTCGTCCGTCGACGCGCCTCCGCCGGATGCAGGCGGGGCGCGCGGCATCGCGGTGGGCGAGCCGCATCCGTCGGGCAGCGTGGCCGTGGATGCCGGGCCGGCTCGTGCGGACGGCTATGGCGACCTGCGCCTGGGCATGACCGCCGACGAGGCGCGCAAGGCCTGGAAAGGCGAGTTGAAGGGTGACGACGTCAAGGCCGACAACTGCGCCTACCTCAGTCCTGCCGGCACGGCGGCGGGCCCGTACCTGATGTTCGAGCAGGGCCGCTTCGTGCGTTACGACGTCCATGGTGCGAATACCGTCGCGCCGGGCGGTGGGCATGTCGGGCTCAGCGCCGACGACATCCGACGCCTGTATGCCGGGCGCGTCGAGGAACGGCCGCACCAGTACGTCGAGGGCGGCAAGTACCTGCGTGTTGTCGATGCCGCTTCGAAATCGCGCGCCATGGTGTTCGAGATCGACGAGCACGGACGTGTGACAACATGGCGCGTCGGCCGCGCTCCGCAGGTCGACTACGTCGAAGGCTGCTCGTAAGGGGACGTCATGGCATCGATCGGCTGGTTCCTGCTCGCACTCGTCCTGCTCGCGCTGGGCGGCGATTCCGTGGTCAAGGGCGCGGCGGGCCTCGCGCGCCGCTTCGGCTGGCCGACCTTCACCGTCGGGCTGGTGCTCGTTGCCCTGGCGACGTCGATTCCCGAACTCGTGGTCAATTTCCGCGCCGTCGCGGTCGGGCAGGAAGAACTCGCACTCGGCAATGCGGTCGGCAGCAACATCGTGAACGTGGGCCTGACGCTCGCCTTCGCCGCGATCGCCGCGCCGCTGGTGGTGCGCTGGCGCTCGCTTGCGCACCTGCTCGTCGTGCTGCTGGGCGCCACGGCGCTGGTGCTGGTGATGTCGCTCGATGGGCGGCTGTCGATGCTCGACGGGGGCATCCTGGTGATCGGCTTCGTCGCGATGCTTGCGTTCAAGGCGATGCGCGCCAGCGACGAATCGCCAGAGGTGCGTGCGGAGATCGAAGGTTTCACGCGCACCAGCGACATGCTGGGCCTCAACCTGATCCGCCTCGCGCTCGCGGCCGTGCTGCTGGGCTATGGCGCGTGGTTGCTGGTGCGGCACGCGCCCGCCGTCGGCGCGTCGATGGGGCTGACGCCGCTGGTGACCGGCCTGCTGCCCGTCGCCATCGGCACCGCGTTGCCCGAGATGGCCGGTGCGATCGGGGCGGCACGGCGCGGGCAGGGCGATCTCGTCGCCGGCCACGTGATCGGCTCCAGTCTCGTCAACATCCTGCTGGTGCTCGGCGGCATGGCGCTGCTGTCCGACGGCCTGTCGGTGCCGGCCTCGTTCGTGCGCTACGAGCTGCCCGCCGCGTTCGTATTCGGCGCACTGATGTTGCCGGTGCTGCGCGGCGATATGCGCGTCTCGCGCAACGAAGGCATCGTGCTCGGGATCGCACTGGCCGGCTGGATCGTGTTCGAGATCCTGCTGCTGCGCGGCTGATGCCGTTGGCGCGTCGATATACTCGACGCATGGATACCACGCAGACGACGGCGCACGCGCCGCGCGCCGTGCGCGCACTCGCCCATTTCTTCCGCCTCGAAGCCGCCGGCGGCATCGTGCTGATCGCCGCCGCGGCGATCGCGATGCTGTGCGCGAACTCGCCGCTCGCCGACGGCTACGAAGCGTTCCGCCAGTTGCCGGTGGCGTTCCGCTTCGGCACGTTCGAACTCGCCAAGCCGTTGCTGCTGTGGATCAACGACGGCCTGATGGCGATCTTCTTCCTGCTCGTCGCGCTGGAGATCAAGCGCGAGGCGACCAGCGGGCAGCTGGCGAGCCGCGATCAGCTCGTGCTGCCGCTGGTCTGCGCGATCGCGGGCGTGGCGGTGCCTGCACTGCTGTTCACCGCGCTCAACCACGACAACGCCGGCGCGATGCGCGGCTGGGCGGTGCCGACGGCCACCGACATCGCGTTCGCACTCGGCGTGCTCGCGCTGCTGGGCCCGCGCGTGCCGGTCGGCATGAAGCTGCTGCTGTCGACGATCGCGGTGGTCGACGACCTGATCGCGATCGTGATCATCGCGCTGTTCTATTCGCATGGCATGTCGTTCGTCGCACTGGCCTGGGCCGCCGTCGCGCTGCTGGGCATGTTCATGCTCAACCGGCGCGGCGTGAAGTCGCTCACGCCCTACCTGCTGCTGGGCGTGGTGCTGTGGGTCTGCGTGCTGAAGTCGGGCGTGCACGCGACGCTCGCGGGCGTTGCGACGGGCCTGATGATTCCGCATGTCGACAAGCGCGACGGCGTCGACGACGAGATCGAGCATTCGCCGCTGGAGACGCTCGAGCACGCGCTGCATCCCTGGGTGGCCTACGCGATCCTGCCGCTGTTCGCCTTCGTCAACGCGGGCCTCGCGCTCGGCGGCATCTCGCTCGCCGACATGAGCAGTGCGCTGCCGATGGGCATCCTGCTCGGTCTCGTGCTCGGCAAGCCGGTCGGCATCGTCGGCGCCGCGCTGCTGATGCGCGCGACCGGCCTCGCACGCCTGCCGGACGGCATGGACGTGCGCTCGACGATCGGCCTCGGCCTGCTCTGCGGCATCGGCTTCACCATGAGCCTGTTCATCGCCTCGCTCGCCTACAGCGATCCGCTGTTCTACGAGGAGGCCGTGCTGGGCGTGCTGCTGGCTTCGGTGGTCTCCGCGGTGCTCGGCTACCTGTGGCTGCGGCCGGCGCTGGCGAAGCGAACGGCCTGATGCGCCACGCGCTCGTTTTCGGCGGCACGGGGCAGATCGGTGAGCCGCTGATCGACCGCCTGCGCCGCGACGGCTGGCGGATCACCGCTCTCTCTCGCACGCCGCAGCGCGACGAGCCCGGGCTGACGTGGCTGCAGGGCGACTTCGATGCGAGGCCACCGCTGCCCGCGCAGGTGGACGCGATCGTGAGCGCGGGCCCGCTCGACGCGTTCTCGCACTGGTACGCGCGCGCCGGCATCGATGCCGCGCGCGTGGTCGCGTTCGGCTCGACCAGCGTGGCGGTGAAACAGCATTCGATCGATCCCGACGAGCGCGACGTCGCGCAGCGCCTGCAACTGGCCGAGGACCGCCTCGCCACGGCGGCGCGCGGGCGCGGCGCGGCCTTCACCGTGCTGCGCCCGACGCTGGTCTACGGCGCCGCGCGCGACGCCACGCTCAGCCGCATCACGCGCATCGCGCACCGCGTGCGCTGGTTCCCGCTGCCGCGCCGCGCGAACGGGTTGCGCCAGCCGGTGCACGTGGCCGACCTCGCCGATGCGGCGGTCGACTGCCTCGCCGCGCCCGGCGCCTTCGACCGCGCCTTCGACCTGCCGGGCGGCGAGACCCTGGCCTATCGCGAGATGGTGCGCCGCGTGCTGCGCGTGCTCGAGCCGCCGGCGCACCTGCTGGAGCTGCCGTTGCCGGTGTTCGAGCTCGTGCTGCGCGCCGCGCAGGCGCGCGGCATGGCGATGGGCTTCGGCGAAGCGGCCATCGAGCGCATGCGGCGCGACCTCGTGTTCGACGTCGCGCCCGCGCGCGAGGCGTTCGGCTACGCGCCACGCGTCTTCGCGCCGACCGCCGCGATGTTCCCGCGGCGCGAAGGCTGACTAGATCTCGCTCGCTTCCGGCAGCGTCGTCCGCGACTTCGCCATCGCCCGCAACGCGATGATCAGCACGCCACCGAGGACCATCGCGCCGCCGACGAGAAGTCGCGGGCCCGGACGATCGCCCCAGAACAGCACGCCCAGCACGATCGCCAGCACCGGCGAGAGCAGAAGCCAGGGCGTCACCTGCGCGATCGGATGGCGCTTGACCAGCACGTAGTACAGCCCGTGGCCGAGCAGCGAGGCGACGAAGGCCGCATACGCCGCACCGGCCCAGGCGACCCAGCTCACCTTCGCGAGGTGCGCGATCCCGCCCGGCTCCAGCACGGCGCTGATCGCCAGCAGCGGCGCCAGGCTGATCCACGCGATGAAGCCCTGCTGGCTGAAGACGTCCAAGCCCTTCAGCGGCTTCATCAGCACCGTGGCCAGCGCGAGGAACAGCGCCGAGACGAGCATCGTGACGAGCGAGGCCGGGTGGTCGAGCACGATCGGGTCGAAGCCCAGCACCAGCACGCCAGCGAAGCTCACCGCGATCGCCAGCCCCGTGCGCCAGGCGAAACGCTCGCCGAGCATCAGCCAGCCCAGCAGCGCGGTCATCGGCACGTAGCTCTGCATCGCGATGGCGGGCGATGAGAGATCACCGGCGAGCTTGAGCGAGGTGAAGCTCAGCCCGAAGTGCAGTACGCCCAGGCACAGGCCGACGGCGAGCAGGCGCGGCCACTGGCCCGGGGGCGGCCGCTTCATGAAGGGCAGCAGCGCGACGCCCAGCATCACGAAGCGCAGCGCGGTGAACAGGAACGGCGGGATCTCGCGCAGCGCGAGCGCCGACGTGAGGAAGTTGCCTGCCCACGCGAGGCAGATCAGCAGCACGAGCGCGAGGTCGCGCCCGCCGAGGCCGGCCGGCCGTGCCATCAGTACGCGATGCCGAGGCGGCGGTAGAGCTTGGCCAGCACCCAGGCCGGGCCGATCAGCAGGTAGGTGAGGTCGGTGAGGAAGCTGGGCTTGCGGCCCTCGATCTTGTGGCCGACGAACTGCCCGATCCATGCGATCACGAACACCACCGCGGCGGCGATGGCGAGGTCGCGCGAGCCGAGCGCGTCGTGCAGTGCGCGCGTGATCAGGCCGATGACGACGAATGCGATCGCCATGCCCAGCCCCAGGCGACGCGAATGCCGGTAGTAGAACAGCGCGGCGACGACCATCGCGACGCCCGCGAACACGCCGTCGCGGAACAGCGTGCCCGGCGTGGGGATGCACCACAGCAGCGCGACCACGCTCCACAGGATCGCCGGCACGCAGAGCACGTGGATGCGCTGGTTGGCATCGTTGCGATGGTCGTCGCTGTAGCTTGCGAACCAGCGGTCGATGGGGCGGGCGGAGGCGTTCATGGCGTGCCACACGGACGGCGGGCGGCCATCATGCCGCAGGCCCGATGCCGGCGGCGTTGCATGCACGGGATGCCGTCACCCGCGCTGCCGCGGACGCCGTCAGTCGACCTTGAGCTCGGCGAGCCGCTCCAGCGCCTCGGCGTACTTCGCACGCGTCTTCTCGATGACCTCCGGCGGCAGCACCGGGCCAGGCGGCGTCTTGTCCCAGCCGATCTGCTCGAGGTAGTCGCGCACGAACTGCTTGTCGTAGCTCGGCGGGCTGGTGCCGACCTCGTAGGACTCGGCCGGCCAGTAGCGCGACGAGTCCGGCGTCAGCATCTCGTCCATCACGTACAGGCGGCCGTCGGCATCGGTGCCGAACTCGAACTTGGTGTCGGCCAGCAGGATGCCGCGCTGCGCCGCGTAGCTTGCCGCGTAGGCATAGAGACGCAGCGTGGCGTCGCGCACGGCCTCGGCGAGGTCGGCGCCGCACAGGCGCACGGCGGCATCGAAGTCGATGTTCTCGTCGTGGTCGCCGACCGCGGCCTTGGTCGACGGGGTGAAGATCGGCTCGGGCAGGCGCTCGGCCTGGCGCAGGCCGTCGGGCAGGGCGAGGCCGGAGACGCGCCCGGTGCGCTGGTAGTCCTTCCAGCCGCTGCCGATCAGGTAGCCGCGCGCGATGCATTCGATCGGCACGGGCTTCAGGCGCCGCGTCACCACCGAGCGCTGCGCGTAGAGCGACGCGTCCACGCCGTCGGGCAGCACGCTCGCCACGTCGATGCCGGTGAGGTGGTTGGGCACGATGTGCGCCGTCCGGCCGAACCAGAAGTTGCTGATGCGGCAGAGCATCTCGCCCTTGCCGGGGATCGGGTCGGGCAGCACCACGTCGAACGCCGAAAGGCGGTCGGTGGCGACGATGAGCAGGTGGTCGCCGTCGGTGCCGGGCGGTAGGCGGTCGGCGGGAACATCGAAGACGTCGCGCACCTTGCCGCGATGGCGCAGGTGCAGGCCGGGGAGGTCGGACGCGAGCAGCGAAGGACGCATGGGCATCACACGGCACGGCCGCCTGGACGGCGGCGGGCCGGGCAGTGTACGCCGGCCGTGGACGGCCTGCAGGTACACTGCGGCCCTCGTTTTCGACCCCCGACAGGCCGCGTGCGCACGTCCCGCTGGTACGGCAAATTGCTGGGCTTCTTCGCCGGCGCCGCGCTGCTGCGCGCCGAACCGCCGCTGGGCGCGCTGCTGGGCCTGCTGATCGGCCATGCCTTCGACGCCGACTGGTTCCGCCTGCGCGACGACCCCTACCGCGTGCTGCGCGTCCCCGACGACGCCAGCGACGCCGACATCGACCAGGCCTACCGCCGCCTGATGTCGCAGTACCACCCCGACAAGTTCGCCACCGCCGCGCCCGAGCTGCGCCGCCGCGCCGAGCAGAAGGCGCGCGAGATCAACGGCGCCTACGACCGCATCCAGACGCTGCGCCGCCCGCGTCGCTGAAGAGAGCCGACATGCAACCGACCGTAATCGCCCCGTCCATCCTGTCCGCGAACTTCGCGAAGCTCGGGGAGGAAGTCGACAACGTGCTGAAGGCCGGCGCCGACTGGGTGCACTTCGACGTGATGGACAACCATTATGTGCCCAACCTCACCATCGGTCCGCTGGTCTGCGAGGCGCTGCGCAAGCACGGCGTCACCGCGCCGATCGACGTGCACCTGATGGTCGAGCCGGTGGACCGCATCGTGCCGGACTTCGCCAAGGCCGGCGCGTCGATGATCACGTTCCATCCGGAAGCGAGCCGGCACGTGCATCGCACCGTGCAGCTGATCAAGTCGCATGGCTGCCAGGCGGGCATCGTGCTCAATCCGGCCACGCCGGTCGACGTGCTCGACTACGTGCTCGGCGACATCGACATGGTGCTGCTGATGAGCGTGAACCCCGGCTTCGGCGGGCAGGCGTTCATTCCGTCGGCGCTCGACAAGCTGCGCCGCGTGCGCTCGATGATCGACGCGAGCGGCCGCGAGGTGCGGCTGGAGATCGACGGCGGCGTCAAGGCCGAGAACATCGGCGAGATCGCCGCCGCGGGCGCGGATACCTTCGTCGCCGGCTCGGCCATCTTCAACGCGCCGGACTATGCCGACGTGATCGCGCGCATGAAGGCCGCGGTCGACGACGCACGTCGCCGCTGAAAAAGAAAGCCGGCGCGCGAGGCGCCGGCGGGGGAATCGATGAGGCGTCCTGCCTCGGCGTTCGTCCCTGCGATGGCCTTCCATGCTGCGCGCACCGCATGACAGGGCGATGACCGCTTTCATCGCCGGCTGACCGGCCCGTCGCTACCGTGCGCGCCGGAGGATCGACGATGACCCGATGGCGCCTGATCGTGAACGGCAAGGCCGCCGGCATGCCCGAGCTGCGCGACGCCGTGGCCGCGCGTCGCGCGCGCGGCTTCGACGTCGGCGTGCGCGTCACCTGGGAGCATGGCGACGCCACGCGCTATGCCAACGAGGCGATCGGCGACGGTGTCGACTGCATCGTCGCCGCCGGCGGCGACGGCACGCTGGGCGAGGTGGCCGGCGCGATCGCCGCATGCGCATCGTCGACGCCCACGCCCGACCTCGCCGTTCTGCCGCTCGGCACCGCGAACGACTTCGCCACGGCCGCGGGCATTCCGGATGACCTCGAGGACGCGTTCGCGCTGGCTGAGCGCGACGCCGTGCCGGTCGACGTGTTGCGCATCGAGGCCGACGGCGCCGAGCGCTGGTGCATGAACGTCGCCACCGGCGGTGTCGGCACGCATGCCACCGCCGACGTCCACGAAGGCCTGAAGAAACATCTCGGCAGCCTGTCCTATCTGCTCGGCAGCGTGCGAGCGATCCGCAACATGCAGCGGCATCCCGTCGAGCTCGACGGGCCGGGCTTTCGCTGGCGCGGCGACATGCTCGCGCTCGCGATCGGCAACGCGCGGCAGGCCGGCGGCGGCCATCCGGTATGCCCGGATGCACTGATCGACGATGGCGCGCTCGACGTCACCGTGGTGCCCGACCTGCCCGAAGGCGTGGTCGGCGCGCTGAAGACAGCGCTGACCGACGGGCGCGAGGCGGTGGTCGAAGAAGCCGGCGAGCGCGCTCGGCTGCCCTGGGTCGAGCTGCGCGCGGCGACGCCGCTCACGCTGCACCTCGACGGCGAACCCGTCGAAGGCGGGCGCTTCCGCATCGAGTGCCTCGCGCACCGGCTGCGCATGCGGCTGCCGGCGGGCTGCCCGCTGCTGGGCGGGACCGCGCCGGCACCTGATCGCGCGACGCCACGCGAGCCGCTATAGTCCCGCCCCATGGCACTTCGGGCACACCAGCGATTCCAGGCAGGCACGGGTTGGCGATGGCGGTCTTGAGCCGCCGCCATTCCGTTTCCGCGTCCTGAGAATCGCCCGTGACCCCGCTCGAATCGTTCCAGCAGCAGGCCGCCCAAGGCCATACCCGCATACCCGTCGTCCGCGAAGTCCTGTCCGACCTGGATACGCCGCTCTCGGTGTATCTCAAGCTCGCCGATGGGCCGCATACCTACCTGTTCGAATCGGTCGAGGGCGGCGAACGCTTCGGCCGCTACTCGATCATCGGCCTGCCCGCCAAGCGCGTGTACGCCTTCGCCGGCCACACGCTGTTCGTCACCGAGGACGGCGAGCTGGTCGAGTCGCGCACGGTCGACGACCCGTTCGCCGAGGTCGAGGCGCTGCGAACGGCGCACTCGGTGCCGCGCATCGACGACCTGCCGGGCTTCACCGGCGGCCTGGTCGGCTGGTTCGGCTTCGAGTGCATCGACTACATCGAGCCGCGCCTGGCCGCCACTGGCCGCGGCAAGCCCGACGAGCTCGGCACGCCCGACATCCTGCTGATGCTCAGCGAGGAACTCGCGGTCTTCGACAACCTCAAGGGCCGCCTGTACCTGATCGTGCACGCCGACCCCCGGGAGGAGCGCGCATTCGCGCGCGCGCAGCGTCGTCTCGACGAGCTCACCCATCGCCTGCGCCAGGGCGGGCCCGGCTATCCCGAGACGCTGCAGTCCGCCGCGCTCGACGAGGGTGATTTCGTCTCCGGCTTCACCCGCGAAGGCTTCATCGAGGCGGTCGAGAAGTCGAAGGACTACATCCGCGCCGGCGACATCTTCCAGGTGGTGCTGAGCCAGCGCCTGTCGGTGCCGTTCAAGGCGCGCCCGGTCGACGTGTACCGCGCGCTGCGTGCGCTCAATCCGTCGCCCTACATGTATTTCCTCGACGTCGGCGACATGCAGGTGGTCGGCTCGTCGCCGGAGATCCTCGTGCGACTGCAGGACGGCGAAGTCACCGTGCGCCCGATCGCCGGCACGCGTCCGCGCGGCGCCACGCCCGAGCAGGACGCCGCGCTCGAAGCCGAGCTGCTGGCCGATCCGAAGGAACGCGCCGAACACCTGATGCTGATCGACCTCGGCCGCAACGACGTCGGCCGCGTGAGCGCACCGGGTACGGTCGAAGTCGGCGAGCAGTTCGTGATCGAGCGCTACAGCCACGTCATGCACATCGTCAGCGAGGTGACAGGGCGTCTGCAGGACGGACTGAGCTACGCCGACGTGCTGCGCGCGACGTTCCCCGCCGGCACCGTGAGCGGTGCGCCGAAGATCCGCGCGCTCGAAGTGATCCGCGAGCTGGAGCCGATCAAGCGCAACGTCTATGCCGGCAGCATCGGCTACATCGGCTGGCATGGCGATGCCGATACCGCGATCGCGATCCGCACCGCCGTCATCCAGGACGGCCGCCTGTACGTGCAGGCTGGCGCCGGCATCGTCTACGACTCCAACCCGCAGAAGGAGTGGGAGGAGACCATGAACAAGGGCCGCGCGCTGTTCCGAGCGGTGGCGCAGGCGGCGAAGGGCCTCTGATGGACCCCGATCGCCCCGCCCGCGCGTTGAGGGAAGGGCGTCGTCCGACGCCGTGCATGTTCAAGGAGAGCCCATGATCCGCTTCGCCCTGCTGTCGCTGCTGCTCGCCATTTCCGCTCCCGCCGTCGCGCAGGTCAACGCGTTGCCACCGACGCGGCACATCCTCGTCTATGGCGACGCCCAGGCGCGGGCGATCCCGGATCGTTTCAAGATCAAGGTGTCGTTCGACGTCGTCGACCGCGACGCCGGCAAGGCGCGCCGCAAGGTGGAGGCCTATCTGGCGGACGTCATCGCCAGCCTCAAGGCGGCAGGCGTGGACGAAAACGAAATCGTGGCGACGGCAATGTCCGTCGAGCCGCGTACCCGCGAGGACGAGAAGACGGGCGAAGACATCTTCGTCGGCACCGAGGTCGAGCGGTCGCTTACCGCGACGTTCGACCGTAAGGACGCGCTCGAGCGTTTCATCGCGGGGCTACAGACCTCCCGTGAGCTGACCGTGTCCAGTGTCAGCACCGAGCTGGCCGACGAGGCAGCGCTTCGCAGGGCCTTGCGCGAAAAGTCGATCGAAGCGACTCGGGAGAAGGCCACGACGATCGCCAGGGCATATGGCGCGAAGCTCGGTGCCCTCTACAGTGTCTCGGACGTCGCCCCGCAGTTCCAGTATGGCGTCTCCGCCGGTGGCTGGCCTTCGGGCTACGACTGGTTTGGCGACTCGCAGAGCCTGGACCGGATCCAGGTCACCGGTTCGCGCATCGAGCGCAATCGCGTCGCGCTGCAGACGGGTTACGTCACGTATACCGACCGCATCTACGCCGTCTTCCTGCTCGCGGACTGACCCATGCTGTTGATGATCGACAACTACGACAGCTTCACCTTCAACCTCGTGCAGTACCTGCAGACGCTGGGTGCGGAGGTGAAGGTCGTACGCAGCGACGAGCTGTCGGTCGCGCAGATCGAAGCGCTCGCGCCGGAGCGCATCGTGATCTCGCCCGGGCCGTGCACGCCGAACGAGGCGGGGGTGTCGGTCGACGTAATCCGCGAGCTCGGCCCGCGCGTCCCGGTCCTCGGCGTGTGCCTCGGCCACCAGAGCATCGGCCAGGCCTATGGCGGCGACGTCGTGCGCGCCAAGACGATCATGCACGGCAAGACCTCGCGCATCCGCCACGAGGGGCAGGGCGTATTCGCCGGCCTGCCGGACGCCTACGAGGCCACGCGCTACCACTCGCTGGTGGTCGACCGCGGCACGCTGCCGGCGTCGCTCGAGATCACCGCGTGGACGGAAGACGAGACTGGCGGCTTCGACGAGATCATGGGTCTGCGCCACCGCGAGCATCCGGTCGAGGGCGTGCAGTTCCACCCCGAATCCATCCTCACCCAGCACGGCCACGCGCTGCTGAAGAACTTTCTGGAGCGTTGAGCATGCCGATCACCCCGCAGCAGGCGCTGCAGCGCACGATCGAGCACCGCGAGATCTTCCACGACGAGATGGTCGAGCTGATGCGCATGATCATGCGCGGCGAGGTCAGCCCCACGATGACGGCGGCCATCCTCACCGGCCTGCGCGTCAAGAAGGAAACGGTCGGCGAGATCGCCGGCGCGGCGCAGGTGATGCGCGAGTTCGCGCTGCCGGTAGACGTCGCCGACCGCACGCACATGGTCGACATCGTCGGTACCGGCGGCGACGGTGCGAGCACGTTCAACATCTCCACCGCCAGCATGTTCGTGGTCGCCGCGGCGGGCGGCAAGGTGGCCAAGCACGGCGGGCGCAGCGTGTCGTCGAGCTCGGGCAGTGCCGACGTTCTCGAGTCGCTCGGCGCGCGCATCGAGCTTTTGCCCGCGCAGGTGTCGGAGTGCATCTCGCGCACCGGCATCGGCTTCATGTTCGCGCCACTGCACCATCCGGCGATGAAGGTGGTCGCGCCCGTACGCCGCGAAATGGGCGTGCGCACGCTGTTCAACATCCTCGGCCCGCTCACCAATCCGGCGGGCGCGCCGAACATCCTGCTCGGCGTGTTCCATCCCGACCTGGTCGGCATCCAGGTGCGCGTCCTGCAGGAACTGGGCGCCGAGCGCGCGCTGGTCGTCTGGGGCCGCGATGGCATGGACGAGCTCTCGCTCGGTGCTGCGACGTGCGTCGGCGAGCTGCGCGACGGCGTGGTACGCGAGTACGAGGTGCATCCGGAGGACTTCGGCATCGCGATGGCCGCAAGCCGCAACCTCAAGGTCGCCGATGCCGCGGAGTCGCGCACCATGCTGCTGCGCGCGCTCGACGACGAGCCCGGCCTGCCGCGCGAGATCGTCGCGCTCAACGCGGGTGCGGCGCTGTACGTCGCGGGTCTCGCCGAATCCATCGAGGCCGGCATCGCGCTGGCGCGGCGCACGCTCGCCTCCGGCGCCGCACGCACGAAGCTCGATCAGTTCGTCGCCGCCACGCGCGAGCTCGCGCAGGCATGAGCGGCGGCTTCGCCAGCATGCCCGCGCCGCCGTACTGGACGGTGACCTTCACCTCGCAGCGCAACGGCGAGGGCGCTGACGCCTATGCCGACGCGGCTGCACGCATGTTCGAACTCGCCGCGGCCCAGCCGGGATTCCTCGGCATGGAATCCGTACGCGACGCCGACGGCTTCGGCATCACGCTCTCGTACTGGACTGACGAGGACGCCATCGCCGCCTGGCGGGATCATGCGGAACACCGCGCGACCCGCGAGTTCGGCCGCGCCCATTGGTACGACCATTTCGAGGTGCGCATCGCCAGGGTCGAGCGCGCCTATTCCCGCAGGACCGATCGATGAGCGACATCCTCAACACCATCCTCAAGCGCAAGTTCGAGGAGATCGAGCAGCGCAGCCGCATCCGCTCGCTCGCCGACCTCAAGGCGCGTGCCGCCGATGCGCCGCCGCCGCGCGGATTCGTCGACGCGATCCGCGCCAAGCATGCGGCCGGGCTGCCAGCCGTCATCGCCGAGGCGAAGAAGGCCAGTCCGTCGAAGGGGCTGATCCGTCCCGACTTCGATCCCGCCGAGATCGCGCGCAGCTACGAAGCCGGCGGCGCGGCGTGCCTGTCGGTGCTCACCGATGTCGACTACTTCCAGGGCAGCAACCTCTACCTGGGCCTCGCGCATCGCGCCTGCTCGCTGCCGATCCTGCGCAAGGACTTCACCGTCGATCCGTACCAGGTCTACGAGGCGCGTTTCATCGGCGCCGACGCGATCCTGCTGATCGTCGCAGCGCTCGAGGACGGCCCGCTGGTGGAGATGGCGAACCTCGCGATGGAGCTCGGCATGGATGTGCTGGTCGAGGTGCACGACATCGACGAGCTCGAGCGCGCGCTGCAGACCGACTGCCCGCTGATCGGCGTCAACAACCGCAACCTGCGCACGTTCGAGGTGTCGCTCGACACCACGCTCGAGCTGAAGCAGGCGGTGCCGACCGATCGCGTGCTGGTGACCGAAAGCGGCATCTCGACGCCGGCCGACGTCGCGCGCATGCGCGGCGCGGGCGTGAAAACGTTCCTCGTCGGCGAGCGCTTCATGCGCGAGAGGGATCCCGGCGCGGCACTGCGGCGGCTGTTCGCATGACGCTCGACGGCCCGCGCTATCCGCCGTCGGCCGCCGACGCGCCGCTGGTGGTCTTCGACTTCGACCACACGCTCTACGACGGCGACTCCGGCAGCCACCTGTTCGCCTGGCTGATCCGGCGCAGCGCGTGGCGGATGCTGCTCGCCGCACTGATAGCGCCTGTCGCGGGGCCGATGATCGCCTTCCTGCCCACGCGCCGGCGCGGCATCGGTGCGTTCGTCTGGGCCGGCACGGTGTTCGAGCGCCACGATTTCGACGCGCTGGTCGACGCCTACGTCGCGCTCAATACCGACGACATCCGCCGCCGGCTGCTGCCGGTCGCGCTGGAGGTGCTGCATCGCCATCGCGTCGCCGGCGATCGCGTGGTGGTCGCCACCGGCGCGCCGCCGCGGCTCGCGCGCGCGATCCTCGCGTTCGTCGCGCACGAGGACCTGCCCGTGGTCGGCACGCAGGTCGGCCCGCGCTTCGGCGCGATGATGGCCACCCGCCACTGCCATCACGAAATGAAGATGACGATGTTGCGCGAGGCGGGCTTCGGCGGCGACGTGGAGGCCGCGTACTCCGACAGCAGCGCCGACCTGCCGTTGCTGCGTGCCGCGCGCCATCCAGTGGTGGTCAACCCGAAGCCGAAGGCGATCGCGTTCTTTCGGCAGCGCCTGCCGGCCGGCACGCCGATGCTCAACTGGGGATGCCCGGGGCGCGGCGGGAAAGCGGTGCGGGGCGAGCCTCCGGTCGTGCACTGAGCGCGTGAACCGCCAAGCGGTTAGAAGTCGATTCTCACCTGTAACCAACCCTGTACCGGAGTGCCCGCGAATGTGGCGGGCGCGTAGCGCCACTGGCTGACCACAGCCAAGGCTGTTTCGAAGGCGCGTTCGGAACAGTTCCGCTCGACAGGTACCACGGCGGATGCCATGCCGGATTCGTCGACGAGGACATCGAACAGCACGCTGCCGCCGGCATGGGGTCCGTTGAGACCCTCGATTTCCGACGGTTCAAAGCCTGCGCGATATCCGGAGATCTCCGCGGCCGGTCGGTCCGCTGCCGGCAGATCGAGCGTAGGCCGCTGGCCGTAGACGACGACTGTAACGCCTTGGGACGGATCGAAAGTCCAAATATGCGGCGGTGATGCCGCGCCGTCGGATGGCGCAGATTCGGTGACAAGCGGTGCCGATGGTGATGGTGACGGTTTGGGCGCTGATTGCGCCTGCGGAGTGGGTGAGGGGCTCCGTTCGGCCGGCGGAGGGGGCAGTGGACGGGACGGTACGACGTCGACGACAAGAGCGTTCGCTTCGTGGGAACGGATCAGCGGGCGGCTTGGCACTAGAAGCGCAATCACCAACACCACATGGAATCCGATTGCCAGTGTGGTGGCAGCAAGGCGGCGGAGGTCAACGCGTAGGGGCACGGTTACGTCACTGCAGGACAGGCGGGCCGCCGGATTCTAGGAAACGGAGCGTCGAAAGGCTGAAGCGGCGCTGGCTGGCTTAGTCCCCCAGCAGCTTCGCGAAGTGCAGCGAGCCGCCGGCGTAGCCGCAGTCGCGATAGAAGGCATGCGCGTGCTCGCGACTGAGCGCGGTGGTCACTTCGATGCGTGCGGCGCCCGACTGGCGGGCGATCGCCTCGACGTCCCGCAGCAGGCGGCGGCCGATGCCCCGGCGCGCGCATTCGGGCGAGACCACCAGCGCGGTGATGCGCGCCTGCTCGGTGCCGCGCACCAGCGAGTAGCGCAGGTCCATCGCGGCCAGGCCGCAGGCATGCCCGTCGATCTCGGCGAGCAGAAGCCGCTGGCGCGGATCGGCCAGCACCATCGCGATGCGGTCGGCCGCCTCGTCGCGGCTGCAGGGATAGCCGAGGTCGTCGAGCAGCAGGGCGACGTCGGGCGCGTCGCCGATCCGCGCGTCGCGGATACGGACGTCGCCGCCGCCCGGAGCCATGCTCAGCGGGTGCCGTAGAGGACGACGGTCTTGCCGCGGGCGTGGAGCAGGCCGTCGGCCTGGAGCTTCTTGAGCACGCGGCCGGCCATTTCGCGCGAGCAGCCGACCAGGCGCGAGAGCTCCTGGCGCGACACGCGGATCTGCGTGCCCTGCGGATGGCTCATGGCCTCCGGTTCCTTCGCGAGGTCGTGCAGCGTGCGCACGATGCGGTCGGTGACGTCGAGGAAGGCCAGGCGACCGGCCTTGCGGCTGGTATCGAGCAGGCGGCGGGAGATCTGCGCGCCGATCGAGTAAAGCAGCTTGGGCGCGTCGGTCGACAGCCGCGTCATCAGCAGGTCGTAGAAGCGCTCGTGGCCGATCTCGGCCAATTCAGTCGCGGTGCGCGTGCGCAGCGTGACCTCACGCTTGTCGGTCTCGATGAACAGGCCCATCTCACCGACGAACTGGCCGGCGCCGAAGTAGCCGAGCACCAGCTCACGGCCGTCCTCCTCCTCGTTGATGATGCTCACCGAGCCGGAAATGACGTAGTAAAGCGTCGTCGCCGCGTCGCCCGGGCGGAACACGTCGGTGCGGGACGGATAGCGGCGGCGGTGGCAGTGGGCGAGGAATCGCTCGATCGCCGCGTTGTCGGGCATCAACGGGCTGAGGGGCCGGCGTGCCGTGTGCTGATATGCCAGGTCGGGGGACATGGGCAGGATCCAGGGGATTTAACCGACTATATAGACGATCGGGGCCAAAGGGCCAATCCCGTCACTATTGGATTTTGGCCTCCGTTCCAGCCCGGATGGTGCTTGGTTGCCCGTCGTTCGTTTCCCCGTCACCCCGCATGCCTCATAATCCCGTGTCTTATCCAGTCACCGGGATCCATGCACGTGGTCAAGCCACTGCCGCGCCTGCGGCTCCAGGGGTTCAACAACCTGACCAAGGCGCTGTCGTTCAACATCTACGACATCTCCTACGCCGCGACCGAGGACGAGCGCCAGCGCTACATCCAGTACATCGACGAGGCGTACAACGCCGACCGCCTGACGCAGATCCTCACGGACGTCGCCGAGATCATCGGCGCGAACATCCTGAACATCGCGCGCCAAGACTACGACCCGCAGGGCGCGTCGGTGACGATCCTGATCTCGGAAGAGCCGGTGATCGACAAGCGCGACGCGGGCAAGGAGCTGATCTCCGACGCCGTCGTCGCGCACATGGACAAGTCGCACATCACGGTGCACACGTACCCTGAGACGCATCCGGACAACGGCATCGCGACGTTCCGCGCCGACATCGACGTGGCGACGTGCGGCGTGATCTCGCCGCTGAAGGCGCTGAACTACCTGATCGAGAGCTTCGAGTCCGACATCGTGATCATGGACTACCGGGTCCGTGGCTTCACGCGCGACATCAAGGGCAAGAAGCACTACATCGACCACAAGATCAATTCGATCCAGGACTACCTGGCGAAGAACATCCGCAACCGCTACGAGATGCTCGACGTCAACGTCTACCAGGAGAACATCTTCCACACGAAGATGCACCTGAAGGAGTTCGACCTCGATACCTACCTGTTCGAGGAGAAGGCAAAGAACCTCTCGTTCAAGGACCGGATGAAGGTCGAGTCGCGCCTCAAGCGCGAGATCGAAGAGCTCTACCACGGCCGCAACCTCGTCGACTGACGGTTGCGGTACGTAGCGAAAAGGCCGGCGAAAGCCGGCCTTTTCCGTTCGCGACGATGCTAGCCGCCGATCAGATCCGGTAGGCGACCGTTTTCATCACCTTCGATGCCGCGGCCATCAGTTGCGGGATCGGCATCGGCAGGCGACGCGCGCCCGCTGCCTCGGCGGTGTCGGCATGGCGCGCCTCGTCGTCCTTCATGATTTCCAGGATCGCGCGGCTGCGCACATCGGCGGGCGGCAGCGATTCGAGATGTTCATCGATGTGCGCCTCGACCTGGCGCTCGGTCTCGACGACGAAGCCGAGGTTCCAGCCATCGCCGCGCAGCCCGGCGGCGAGGCCGATGGCGTAGGCGCCGGCGTACCAGACGGGATTGAGCAGGCTCGGGCGGCTGTCGAGCTCGCGCAGCCGGTCCGCGCACCAGGCGAGGTGGTCGGTCTCCTCCTGCGCGGCATGCAGCAGGTGCTCGCGCGTGCGTGCATCGCGGGCGACCGAGGCCTGCCCGACGTACAGCGCCTGCGCGCAGACCTCACCGACATGGTTGATGCGCATCAGCCCCGCGGCATGCCGACGCTCCGCATCGTCGAGCACGATGTCCGGCTGCGAGGCGGCGGGGTTGCGGCGCACGGCCGGCGGATCGCCGGCGACGGTCTCGAGCGCACGCTGCGCGCTGTCGATCCAGCGATCGAACGAAGTGAGGTGTCGGGTATTCATGCGCGAAGTCTACTGCGCAGGCGGGAACGATCCGTCGAGCTGACGCGCGAGGAATTCCACCGGATGCAGCACGGGCACCGCGGTGCCCGACTGCAGGTGCAGGCGGCAGCCGATGTTGGCGCTCAGCAACAGCGTCGCGCCGCTGGCATCGAGCTGATACAGCAGAGGATCGCGGAACGAGGCGGCGCGCTCGCGATCGAGCAGCATCGCGCTGCCGGACGCGCCGCAGCAGCCGTAGCCCGCGTCCAGGATGATGAGGTCGAGGCCCGGAACGCGCGCCAGCAGGCGGCGCAGTGCGGGCACGCTGCCGACCACGTTGCGCTGCGTGCAGGGAAGGTGCAGCGCCACGCGCCCGGCGAAGGAGCGGAACGCGAGCGCGTCGGCATGACGGTCGAGGACGTCGAGTGCGTCGACGGTCGCGGTGCCGTCGGGCATCGCCGCTGCCACCGCCTCATGGCAGCCGCTGGCGAGGGTGAGCACCTGCGCATGGCCGGCGAAGGCGTCGCGGTTCGTCGCAGCGAGGCTGGCGGCGATCGCCGTACCGCCCGCATGCGCATGAAGCGCGCCGCAGCAGGTCTGCGCGGCGGGTATCGACATGTCGATGCCACAGGTCGATAGCAGCCGGGCGAGCGAGGCGCGCACCGGCGCTTCGTAGGTCTGCGCCGCACAGCCGACGAACAGGGCCGCCTGCGAGCGCGGCCCGACAGCGTGTTCCCGCGAGATCGGCCCGCCTTGCGCGGCCGGTGGGCGCGGCAGCACTCGAAGGCGCCGCGGCAGCCAACGGTAACTCCACCGATACAGCGACAGCAGCCGCGTGAGGCCGCGCGGACGTGCCGTCAGCCACTCGATCGCGCATTGCACGGCCGCCGCACCGCGGCGTCGGCGCTGCCGACTGCGGGTTTCCAGCAGCAGCGCGCCATAGCGCACGCCGGCGGGACAGACGGCCTCGCAGGCGCGGCAGGCCAGGCAGTGGTCGAGGTGCGCGTCCCCGACAGGCGTCGGTTCCAGCGCATCCAGCGCCCAGCCGCGGGCGAGTGCGATCCGCCCGCGCGGCGATTCGGCCTCGATCCGGTCCCGCCGGTAGGTCGGGCAGGCCGGGAGGCAGAGGCCGCATTGGACGCACTGGTCGGCCAGGCCGACCAGCCGGTTGGCCGCGGGTGGGCGGGGCAGGGGCATCGGGCGATGCTAGCCCGGTCTTGACGCGGCTTGCACGCGCTGGCAGGGGTCGCTATCATTCCGCTTCTTTGTTCCGCGGGACTCCGGTCCCACCACAACGCGTGGCGACGTTCGGACGCTCCGGTGTCCCAACCAACCCGACCAGGCACCCACCAAGAGTTTTGTCATGAAGACCTTTATCGCCAAGTCCGAGACCGTCCAGCGCGACTGGTATCTCGTCGACGCCTCCGGCAAGACCCTGGGCCGCCTGGCCTCGGAGCTCGCCCGCCGTCTGCGCGGCAAGCACAAGCCCGTCTACACTCCGCACGTCGACACCGGCGACTACCTGATCGTGGTCAACGCCGAGAAGATCGCCGTCACCGGCAACAAGCTGGCCGACAAGAAGTACCACCGCTTCACCGGCTACGTCGGCAACCTGAAGACCGAGACGCTCGCCCAGGCGCTTGAGCGCCACCCGGAGCGCGTGATCGAGATCGCGGTCAAGGGCATGCTGCCGAAGGGTCCGCTGGGCCGCGCGATGTACCGCAAGCTCAAGGTCTACAAGGGTGCCGAGCACCCGCACGCCGCGCAGCAGCCGCAGACGCTCGACATCTAAGGTCCAAGAACATGGCTACCCAGCAGAATTACGGCACCGGCCGCCGCAAGTCCTCCACCGCCCGCGTGTTCCTGCGCAAGGGCTCGGGCAACATCACGATCAACCAGCGCTCGCTGGACGAGTTCTTCGGCCGCGAGACGGCGCGCATGATCGTGCGCCAGCCGCTCGAGCTGACCAACTCGACCGACAAGTTCGACGTGGTGGTGACGGTCGCCGGCGGCGGCATCACCGGCCAGGCCGGTGCGATCCGCCTCGGCATCGCCCGCGCGCTGGTCGAGTACGACGAGAACCTGAAGGGCGACCTGCGCCGCGCCGGTTTCATGACCCGCGATGCCCGCGAGGTCGAGCGCAAGAAGGTCGGCCTGCACAAGGCACGTCGCGCCACGCAGTTCTCGAAGCGCTAATCGCGCTTCGCGGAATGCTGATGGGCTTGCCGTCAGCATTCCACGCGGTAGAATTCGCTACATAGCCCCGTCGCCAAGCGGTAAGGCACCTGACTCTGACTCAGGCATTCGGTGGTTCGAATCCATCCGGGGCTGCCAAACAAGAAGACTGCATCGCAGTCGCCGAAGACCCGCCTCGCGCGGGTCTTCGCGTATCCGGGGTCTGGAGTCGCCATGGTCGCCCGCTTCCCGCCGCCGATCGTTCCGCCCGATGCCGCCATCGAGCGCATGCGCGCGCAGGGCTATGCCGTGGTGTCGGCCGAAGGGCTCGCGACGCTCGCGGGCGTTGCGTCATCCGAGCTGGTCGCGCTCGCGCTGAGCTGGGACGACCTCGCGCCCGACACCTATCTCCGCGACGGCGGGCGCTACCGCCGTCGCCGTCATGCCTGCTTCGTGGTCGACGGCGTGGACGTCGCGCCGGCACCGCATCGCGCGCACTGGCAGCCGGTCGAGTACAACGCGCTGCACGGCGGCATGCACCGCTGGTTCGAGCCGATCCGCCACGACGTCGCCACGGCGCCGGCGTTCCTGCAGGTGTTGCGCGGCCTCGGCGCACTGTTCGACGAGCTGCGGCCGCAGCCGCGCTGGTACGTCGAGGCGCACCAGTTCCGCATCGACACTGCCGGCGGCTTGGGCCGCCCGACGCCGGAAGGCGCGCATCGCGACGGCGTGGACTTCGTCGCCGTATTGCTCGTCGGCCGCCACGGCATCAAGGGCGGCGAGACCCGCGTGTTCCAGGCCGACGGCCCGGCCGGCGAGCGCTTCACGCTGGAGGAGCCGTGGTCGGCGCTGCTGCTCGATGACAGCCGCGTGATCCACGAATCCACTCCGATCCAGCCCGTCGACGGCGACGGCCATCGCGATACGCTGGTCGTCACCTATCGCGCCGGCGCGTTCCTGGGCGACGACTAGCGCTCGCGGTCGATCGCCGCAGCGCCGCCTGCGGGTCGACAGTTACAATTGAAACCATCGCGCCGCACGGCGCCCGTCTTGGAGCATCCGATGAAGCTGGGTTCCCTCAAGGAAGGCGGCCGCGACGGCACGCTGGTCGTCGTTTCGCGCGATCTCGCCCGCGCCGTGCGCGCCGACGGCATCGCGCCGACGCTGCAGCGCGCGCTCGAGGACTGGTCGAACGTCGCGCCGCGCCTCAACGCGCTGTACGAGTCGCTCAACGACGGCAGCCCCGACGGCGCGTTCGATCTCGACATGACGCAGCTGGCCGCGCCGCTGCCGCGCGCCTACGAGTTCGTCGACGGCTCCGCCTACCTGCCGCACGTCGAGCGCGTGCGCCGCGCGCGCGGTGCGCAGGTGCCGGAGAGTTTCTACGTCGACCCGCTGATGTACCAGGCCACCAGCGCCGGCTTCTACGGCCCGCGCGACGCGGTGCGCGTACCCAGCGAGAGCTACGGCATCGACCTCGAGGCTGAAGTGGTCGTGGTCACCGACGACGTGCCGATGGCGGTGACGGCCGAGGAGGCCGCGTCGCACATCCAGCTGGTCGGCCTGGTCAACGACGTGTCGCTGCGCAACCTGATTCCCGACGAACTCGCCAAGGGCTTCGGCTTCCTGCAGAGCAAGCCGCGTTCGGCGCTGAGCCCGGTGTTCGTCACGCCGGACGAACTCGGCGATGCCTGGCGCGATTCCAAGGTGCACCTGCCACTGGTGACGCACGTCAACGGCGACTGGTTCGGCGCGCCGGAAGCCGGTGTCGACATGCAGTTCTCGTTCGCGCAGCTCGTCGCGCATGCGGCCAGGACGCGCCCGCTGTCGGCCGGCACCATCGTCGGTTCGGGCACGGTGGCCAACGAGGACACCTCGCTCGGCGCGTCCTGCTTCGCCGAGAAGCGCACCGTCGAAACGCTGGAAAACGGCAAGCCGTCGACGCCGTTCATGAGCTTCGGCGACACCGTGCGCATCGAAATGCTGGACGCCGACGGTCGCAGCATCTTCGGCGCGATCGAGCAGCGCATCGAGCCGCACGTCCGCTGACCGGGCGATCCCGCGATGCGGACGGCACGCCGTCGTCCGCGGCGCGGTAGTAAGGTGGCGAGCCCCATCGCCGAGCCCGCCGTCGTGACCGAGCCGCTGCGTCTCTACTCCTACTGGCGCTCCAGTGCCGCGTACCGCGTGCGCATCGGACTGGGCCTGAAGAAGCTGCCGTACGAGACGGTGCCGGTGCACCTGATCAGGGACGGCGGCGAGCAGCACAGCGAGGCGTTCCGCGAGGCCAATCCGCAGGAACTGGTGCCGGTGCTGCAGCATGGCGCACGGCTCTACCGGCAGTCGATGGCGATCCTCGAGTACCTCGACGAAACCTGGCCGACGCCGCCGCTGCTGCCGGCGCTCGCGCGCGATCGCGCCCGTGCGCGTGCGCTCGCGCAGACCATCGCCTGCGACATCCACCCGCTCAACAACCTGCGCGTGCTGCAGTACCTCGAGCACGAATGGAACGCGCCGCAGCCCGAGCGCGACGAATGGGTGCGGCACTGGATCACGAAGGGCTTTACCGCGTTCGAGGCGCTGCTCGACGACAACCCGGCCACCGGCGAGTTCTGCGAGGGCGATGCGCCCACTATCGCCGACTGCTGCCTGGTGCCGCAGGTCTACAACGCGCGCCGCTTCGGCGTCGACATGGAACGCTGGCCGACGATCGCGCGCATCGAGCGCGCCTGCCTCGCGCTGCCCGCGTTCGACGCCGCGCGCCCGGAGCGCCAGCCCGACTGCCCGGAAGCGCAGCGCGCCTGATGTGGGGCGCATAAAGAAAACGGCGGCACAGGGCCGCCGTTTTCGTATCAGCCGCGATGGATCACATCGAGCTGTACATGTCCGCGTAGGGATCGTGCTCGGCGCCCGCGCCTTCGGACAGGCGGAACTTGAGCGCGAGGCCGTCGCGCGAGTCGGCGGCGCGCAGCGCGGCCTCCATGTCGATGCGGCCTTCCTTCGCGAGGCGGAACAGGCACTGGTCGAAGGTCTCCATGCCTTCCTCCAGCGACTCCTCCATCGCCTGCTTGATCTCGTGCACCTGCCCGCGGCGCATGAGGTCGCGTACGTGCGGCGTGTTGATCAGCACCTCGGTCGCCGGCAGACGGCGGCCGTCGACGCCCACGACGAGCCGCTGGCTCACCACCGCGCGCAGGTTCAGCGCGAGATTCATCAGCACGTTCTTGTGCGCCGACTCCGGGAAGAAGTTGAGGATGCGCTCGAGCGTCTGGTCGGCATTGTTGGAGTGCAGCGTCGCCAGGCAGAGGTGGCCGGTCTCGGCGAACGAGATCGCGGCTTCCATCGTCGTCGCGTCCAGGATCTCGCCGATCAGGATGACGTCCGGCGCCTCGCGCATCGCGTTCTTCAGCGCGTTATGGAAGCTGTGCGTGTCCAGCCCGACCTCGCGCTGGTTCACGATCGACTTCTTGTGCTTGTGCAGGAACTCGATCGGATCCTCGATGGTGAGGATGTGGCCGGCCATGTTCGAGTTGCGGTGGTCGATCATCGACGCGAGCGTGGTCGACTTGCCCGAGCCGGTGCTGCCGACGATGAGCACGAGGCCGCGCGGCGAGACGATGATGTCCTTGAGCACCTGCGGCAGCTGCAGCTCCTCGATCGACGGGATCACGTTCTTGATCGCGCGGATCACCATGCCCACTTCGCCGCGCTGCTTGAACACGTTGACGCGGAAGCGCCCGGAGTCGGGCAGGGCATAGGCCATGTTGAGCTCGAGGTTCTTCTCGAACTCGGGCACCTGGCCCTCGTCCATCAGCGAGTACGCGATCTTCTTGACCATGCCCGCGGGCAGGCCGGTATTGCCAAGGGGCTGCAGCTTCCCCTCCACCTTGATGTAGACCGGCGCCCCCGTCGTCAGAAACATGTCCGACGCGTTCTTCTCCGTCATCAGCTTCAGGAAGTAGCCGATGTCCATGCAGTCTCCTCGCTTGGCGTGCAGGTTTGCGCCGGTACGGCCGGCATGGCCACAATGACCGCGCGTCCCCACGCTACGGTCCGGGTCCCCATGTCGCCAAGCTTCGCACATCCGCGCAACGCGCTTCTTGCCCTTGCTCTCACCGTGGCGCTCGCCGGCTGCGCGAGTCTTCCGCCACCGACGGGCGAGCTGGCCGCGGCCCAGCAGGCGGTCGCACGTGCGAGCCAGGGCGATGCCGACCAGTACGCCGGCGCCGAACTGGCGCGGGCGCGGGCCCAGCTGTCGCAGGCCCAGGCCGCGATGTCGTCGAGCCATGAGGATGATGCGCGCAACCTCGCGCTCGCCGCCGCCGCCGAGGCCGATCTCGCGCACGCGCGCAGCCGCGCCGCGGTCGCCGAGGCGGCGCATGCGCAGCGCGAGCGCGAGGTGGCCGAGCTGCAGCAGCGCCTCGGGATCGATGCCGACGCCCCCGCCACGCTGCCTCAACCACCCGCCGAGACGGTCGGCAACCACGCCGCACGCCTGCAGGCACTGGCCGCCGACCCGCGCCTTTCCGGCCTCGCGGAATTCGAGCGCGTGCAGGCGCGTCAGGCGATCGATGGGCTCGCGACGGTGAAGTCGCGCCAGCGTCCCGCCGCTGAGGCGCTGGCCGAGCGTCGCGTGCGCGCGGCCGAGCTCGCCGCGTACGCGCAGGCACTCCAGCGCGACGCCGATCGCCTGGAGCGCACCTATACCGAGCTGCAGCTGGAGGCCACGCGACGCGAGGCCGCCGAGGCCCGCGCCGAGGCGGAGCGCCTCCGTCTCGAGGCCCAACTTCGCGCCGAGGAGACCGAGCGCCTGCGCGAGCAGGCGGCGGTCGAGGAGCAGGCCCGCCAGGAGGCCGAGCAGGCCCTGCAGGGCGCCGCCACGCAGCAGGCCGCCAAACTGTCGGCGGCGCGCGAGAAGGAACTCTCGCTCGCCCGCGAAGAGGCCGAACTGGTCGCTGGCGCCAAGCTGCCACCGATGAAGCGCGACAGCCGCGGCGAGGTGTTCACGCTCGCCGGCGACGCTTTCGCCTCCGGACAGGCGACGCTCACCGCCGGCGCGTCGGGCAACCTCCGCGCGCTCGCGCACTATCTCGACGTCTCGCGCGCCACGGCCGTCCGCATCGAAGGCCATACCGACAGCCAGGGCGACGCGGCGTCCAACCAGGCGCTGTCGCAGCGGCGCGCCGACGCGGTGCGCAAGGCGCTGGTCGCCGGCGGTGCGGGCAGCGTGCGCATCGATGCCGCGGGCCGCGGCGCGACGCAGCCGGTCGGCGACAACGGCACCGCCGCCGGGCGCGCCAAGAATCGCCGGGTCGAGATCATCGTCACGCAGAAATAAGCGATTTTCCGCGGATTTAACGCGGTTTTCGCGGCAGCTTCAGTCCTGTGACGACCGGCTGTCGGCCGTGGTCCAGTGCCGCTTGCCCCGCCCGGACACGGGGAGTACGGTCGAGTTGAAAGGGGCCTCGACGGCCCCTCGCAACGCCGGGTCGCGCACCGCCGGCACTGCACGCGGTGACGCGACGCGGCCACACCGTTTCCGGTGGCCCCCGCCGCCGGATGCCAGTGCCGAGGAGGTTTGCATGTTCGAAGACCGGTCCGTGAGCGAGCTCGACAGCCTGATCAAGGGCAACCCCGAATTCAGGCAGCTCTACCAGCACCACCAGGATCTCGACCGACGGGTGATGAATGCCGAACTGGGCATCAGTCCGGTCGACGACCTCGAACTCACGCGCATGAAGCGCGAGAAGCTCCACGCCAAGGACCGCCTGTTCCGCATGGCGGGCTCGCTGCTGCACTGATGCGAACTCACGGACGCCGCTGCCGCACCCGCGGCGCGGCGGCCGTCGGCCGCTTCGCGCGGCCCGGTAGAATGGGCGGATTCCCCGCTGTACGGATCCGCCATGCCCCTGCACCAGTCCGTTCTCGAGCTGATCGGCCGCACGCCGATCGTGAAGGCGCAGCGCCTCGATACCGGCGTCTGCGAGCTCTACCTCAAGCTCGAGAGCCAGAACCCCGGCGGCTCCATCAAGGACCGCATCGGCCTGAAGATGATCGAGGCCGCCGAGAAGCGCGGCGAGATCAAGCCCGGCGACACGCTGGTCGAAGGCACCGCGGGCAACACCGGCATCGGCCTCGCGCTGGTCGCGCAGCAGAAGGGCTACAAGCTCATCCTCGTCGTGCCCGACAAGATGAGCCGCGAGAAGATCTTCAATCTCAAGGCGATGGGCGCGCAGGTGGTGCTCACGCGCAGCGACGTCGCCAAGGGCCATCCCGACTACTACCAGGACATGGCCGCGCGCATCGCGAGCGAGACGCCGGGCGCCTACTTCATCAACCAGTTCGGCAACCCCGACAATCCGGCGGCGCACGAGTTCGGCACCGGGCCGGAAATCCTCGAGCAGATGGCCGAGGTCGGCGGACTCGACGCGATCGTGTTCGGCTGCGGCAGCTCCGGCACGATGACCGGCCTGTCGCGCTGCTTCGCCGAGAAGTCGCCGAACACCGAGCTGATCCTCGCCGATCCGGTCGGCTCGATCCTTGAGGAGTACATCAACCGCGGCACGCTGTCCGAGAAGAGCGGCAGCTGGATGGTCGAGGGCATCGGCGAGGACTTCCTGCCGGGCATCTCGGACTTCTCGCGCGTCAAGAAGGCCTACGCGATTTCCGACAAGGAGAGCTTTCTCACCGCGCGCGAGCTGCTGGAGAAGGAGGGCGTCCTCGGCGGCTCGTCGACCGGCACGCTGCTCGCCGCCGCGCTGCGTTACTGCCGCGAACAGACTACGCCCAAGAAGGTGTTGGTGTTCGTCTGCGACACGGGCAACAAGTACCTGTCGAAGATGTACAACGACTACTGGATGCTCGACAACGGCTTCCTCGAGCGCGAGCAGCGCGGCGACCTGCGCGACCTCATCCTGCGCCCGTACTCGCAGCGCGACACGGTGGTCGTCGGCCCGAAGGACCTGCTGGTGACCGCGTACCAGCGCATGAAGCTCTACGACGTGTCGCAGCTCCCGGTGATGGACGGCGACCAACTGGTCGGCATCGTCGACGAGTCCGACGTGCTGCTGCACGTCTACGGCGACGAGCAGCGCTTCCGCGACCCGGTATCGACGGCGATGGTCAGCAAGCTCGACAAGATCGACGTGCGCTCGCCCATCGAGGCGCTGCTGCCGGTGTTCGACCGCGGGCACGTGGCGATCATCAGCGAGGGCGAGCGGTTCCTCGGGCTGATCACGCGCATCGACCTGCTGAACTATCTGCGGCGTCGGGTGCAGTAAGCCCGCGCTTCCAATTTCTGCGCGGCATGGTCGACCCGTGCCGCGCCTACCACGGAAACCCTTTCGCATGAGCCAGCACGACGAACGCGACTTCGGCCTCGGCACGCGCGCCATCCACGCCGGACAGTCGCCGGATCCCTCGACGGGCGCCGTAATGACGCCGATCTACGCGACCTCGACCTACGTGCAGTCCAGCCCGGGCGAGCACCAGGGCTTCGAGTATTCGCGCAGCCACAACCCGACGCGCTTCGCCTACGAGCGCTGCGTCGCGGCGCTGGAAGGCGGCACGCGCGGCTTCGCGTTCGCCTCGGGCCTGGCGGCCACGTCGACCATCCTCGAGATGCTCGACAGCGGCAGCCACGTCATCGCGATGGACGACGTCTACGGCGGCACCTACCGCCTGTTCGAGCGCGTGCGCCGCCGCAGCGCAGGCCTGGACTTCAGCTGGGTCGACCTCACCGATCCGGCCGCCTTCGAGGCCGCGATCCGGCCCGAAACGAAGATGGTCTGGATCGAGACGCCGACCAACCCGCTGCTCAAGCTGGTGGACATCGAGCAGATCGCGTCGATCGCACGCAGGCGCGGCCTGATCGTCGTGGTCGACAATACCTTCTGCTCGCCGATGATCCAGCGTCCGCTCGAACTCGGCGCGCACATCGTCATGCACTCGGCGACCAAGTACCTCAACGGCCATTCCGACATCGTCGGCGGCATGGTGGTGGTTGGCGACGATGCCGAGCTCGCCGAGACGATGGCCTTCCTGCAGAACGCCGTCGGCGGCGTGCAGGGCCCGTTCGACAGTTTCCTGGCGCTGCGCGGCCTCAAGACGCTCCACCTGCGCATGCGCGCGCACTGCGAGAACGCGCAGGCGCTGGCCGAGTGGCTGCAGACGCATCCGGCGATCGAGCGCGTGGTCTATCCGGGTCTTGCGGACCACCCGCAGCACGAGCTCGCCAAGCGCCAGATGCACGGCTTCGGCGGCATGGTCACCATCTTCGTCAAGGGCGGCCTCGAGGCCGCCAAGCGCTTCTGCGAGCGCACCGAACTGTTCGCGCTGGCCGAGTCGCTCGGCGGCGTGGAAAGCCTCGTCAACCACCCGGCGATCATGACGCACGCGTCGGTGCCGCCGGAAAGGCGCGCGCAGTTGGGGCTGTTTGACAACCTCGTGCGGTTGAGCGTGGGTGTCGAGGACTTGGCCGATCTGCAAGCGGATCTCGACGCTGCGCTGGCCTGAAACAAAACGGAAGCCCCCGAAGCGGGGGCTTCCGATCAGCGGATCTGGAAGTCGACGATACCGACGGGCCGCATATTGATATCGATCTGGACGTTGTAGCGGCCCGGCTTCATGCCGTCGGCAGCGCTGAAGGAAAAGAGCACGGCCTGCTGCCCGGGCTCAATCTTGGCCGTTTCTTCCTTATGCGTCCTGCCGTCCTGATAGGTCCAGTACACGCGCGCATTTCCGCCGCTAGGCGGTAGGCGACCCTCGGAATAGCTCGCGTAGACCGTGTCGTTGACCGTGAACTGGGGGCTGTCCGCACGCACGGCGACATCGCCGTTCACCTGCGTGCCGACGGCGATCGCATTCGCGTCGACGGACACGGGGTTCAGGCCACCGGAAACGCCGCTGGGTGTCGAGGCGCCCGTCGGGCGTTCCGTCTTGGATGTGGCGGCCGGCATATCTTCCGCGCCCTCATTACAGGCGGCGAGCACGAATGCGGCGAGGGTTGCAAAAACGAACAGGCGCAGCCTTGGCATTCCAATTCCTCGTTGCGGGCGAATGCGGATTATGCCAGCTGCCTTCCCGACGGCTCTCACTACCTAGTTCGTCAGATCGATCGCATAGCGGCGGTTCAGTTCACGAACTTCCCTGCGGAAAAGCGTCTTGAGGATGCGTCGCACAATGCGGTCCCCGTCCCGCTCGTAGCGCCCTTCGAATACGGGCGGAAATTCGGCTGGGCTATGCGCCTGTGGAAGCCCGAGAAATTGTCGGACTCCAGCAACTACGGCCGCTGGATCCTGACGTAGATCGCACGTCCGAAGCAGAAGCACGTTATGTCGAGGGGTATGGCGGAAGAGCGCATCCAGTTGTCGGCAGTAGCGGCTGCGCGCGACATACGACTGCATGATTCTTGGCGAATCCTGGGTCAGTTCCGTGCGATGCCTCCACAGCCGATAGGGCTCACCAAGAAGCGCGGCAGCAAGCGGGAGATGTTCGTTGCCGCGCCCGCGTTCCATGTAGTAATGGGACAGGGATCTGTCGACAGGATCACGCAGCAGGATGATCCAGCGCATCGTCGGGTTGTAGGCCGAAATTCGACGGATCAGCCGTTCGTCGAACATGTACAGCGGCGTCGCGTCTCCCACGAGGCAAGGGACATTCGTCCTGGGCCAGAAGGCGGCGAAGCGACTATCGATATCTGCTGCGGTCCAGCTCTCGTCGAAATCCGGATGGTCGAACAGGTGGGCTTCTTTTCCCAGAGGCAGGCAAATGTCCGAAAAGGCGGACATATAGGTCGCGAGCGCGGTGGTCCCGGCCTTCTGGGCGCCGCCGATGACGAACGTGATGCGAGGGGAGGTCATTCTGCTGCGTCCACGCTGCAGTACTGTTCCTCGATTTCCCGCGTTGTGTACCAGCGTTCCCACGCACGCGACCCCGACATCAGCTTCGTGATTGCAGCGGTGGGTACGCCGGTGTCGCCACCGGGACGGTTCCTGCTCGCAAGTCGCGGTACATGGCCCGGTCTGCTGCCAGCGACAGTGAATAGCGCTTCGCCGTGTGAGCTGACGATGTCCTCGTAGCGCAGCACACGCGCGGGATCGAGTCGGCTGAAGCGTTCGAAGAACCAGTCCAGAAGAACGATCTGCCGTTCAAGAACCGTCGGCAACGCACTGATCCGGTCACGCAGTTCGGGATCAAGTGACTCGCCGGCAGGGGCGCGTCCTTCGCGCACCGGCAGATCGACGGAAGTCCAGGATGCAAGCGCAGCGACGGGGTTCCGGACGATCGCGATAACCGGAACCGCGTTGCCGAGCTCCGGAAGCAGGGCGGTAAAAGCGGCATTGTGCTTGATCACAAGGAGGTAATCGGCGCCAGCCACATCGACCTTGATCGTCCCCTCTTCCACCACCAGACGGCGCCGCGAGTCCGCCGCCGTCCCGGAAAAAGGGTTGTCCGGCACGCGCCCATCGACCTGCTTGCTGGGTGCCGTGGCCGTAGACCTGATCTGTTCGCGCACTTGCCCGAAATAGTGCTCCACCTCACGGATCGCCGCGGCGCGATCTCCGGGTAGCGTCGAGACAGCCATCGGCTCGAACAGCGCAACCGTGGAGGGGCATTGCGACAGTAGATGACAGCAAAGCGTGGTGCCACTGCGCGGGATGCCGGTGAGCGCAAGGTTGCGGGGGGGCAGATTCATCCTTCGATCCCAAGCGAGTCCAGTATCCGATGAAAGGCGAGCCGCTCCTGCGCAAGGCTGTAACGCGTAGCGGTCGACAACCCGTTCGCGACGAGACGAGCGGCATCCGCCGGCGTCAGCGACGCGACGGCTACTGCGAGTTCTTGGGCGTCCGCGGCGGGTGCGAGGCAATTAACGCCTGACTCGACGTACTGCCGGTTGCCAACGCAATCGGGCATCACGGTGGCGCATCCCAGCGCCATCGCCTCCAGCCCCGGCAAATAGAAGCCCTCACTGGGGTCGGGCAAAAGCACCGCGATGTGCGCCGCGGCCATTTGCGAAAGATATTCCGCTCGTGGGAGCCACCGATCGCTTACATGGGATTCGATGCCGCGGAGCCGTAGGTCCGCCGCCAAGCGATGCCCCAATTCCGGTCGCTTCTGTGCGCCGATGAACACGTTGGGGCCACGTTTGGGGCGGTCAACGTATCCACTGACGTCAATCGCCGCTGGAATCACATGCACGGGGCCGTTCACCCGGCCCGTCGCGAGGATGGCTTGTGCGACAGCCTCGCTTACGCAGATGCGTACGGCCGGGCGGTCGAGATACTCGAACAGCGGGGAGGCAGGATCCGCGTGACGGACATGCTGGACGATGTTGATGACAGGAGGGTGCTCCGAGGGGATCGCGCTCCAATCAAGTCCGCCGACGAAGAGGGCCGAGGCATCGCAGGGTTGCCACTTGTGCAGACGACGGGCCGTCTCCTGCCACCACGGATTTCCTTCCGAGATGCTGTCGGGCGTTAGATAGATGAACGGCGACCACCGCGGATGCGTGGCCGCATGGTTGAAGTAATCCCAGACCTTTCCGTGGCCACCGGTATAGCTTCGGAAATCGCGGTGGAAATAGAGGCGAGCGGTCACGCCTAGAAATGGACCTGCATGGGCACGGGAAAGATCCCCGTGAAAAGCGACCGGCTGTCGTCGACCACTTCGAAGGAAAGACGGCCCTCCTGACGGGACAGGACGGTCGTGCGGTCCAGTTCGGGCGCATCGATGACACGGCTTCGGATGCGATAGATCCCTTGCTGGAACAGGGCGTCGAACTCGATCCGCACCTGAAGCATCATGAGCGATGCAACCCGCGGCAACATGATGCGTCGACCGGTGAGCTGCAGCCCCTTGGCATCGAGGATGTCGAAGATGACGCCCGGGTGCTCCACGTCCGGTCCGAGGCGCACATCGAGGCGGACCTCAAGCGTCTGGCCGTAACCGACGGTGGCATGGTCGACATCGTTGATGGCGGCCCCCACCACGCAGGCCGTGTCCAGCCCGTAACCGTCGTCCAGCCGAGCCACGGCGGCACCCGCACCGGGTCGCAGCTTAGCCTCCAAGGCCCGCCGGTGGGTGCGGTGCAGGTATTCGGTGATCACCTCGTCCGGAAGGCCGCTCAGTGCGATCCGGCCCGACTCGAGGAGCATGGCGCGGTGGCAGAACGCCTTTACCGCATTGAGGTCATGCCCGACGAACAGCAGCGTGGTGCCGCGGCTGAGGATCTCGTCGATACGGGCCATCGCCTTGGCCTGGAACGCCGCATCACCGACGGCGAGCGCTTCGTCCACGATCAGGATGTCCGGCTCGGTGTGGACCTGTACTGCGAACGCGAGGCGAAGGGCCATGCCCGAGCTGTACGTCTTGACGGGCTCGTCGATGTAGTCGCCGATGTCGGCAAACGCGACGATATCGTCGAGCACGGCCTGGATTCGCGCGCGATCGAGACCGAGGATCGCGCCGTTGATGAATACGTTCTCACGGCCGCTTAGTTCCGGATTGAACCCGGAGCCCAACTCGAGCAGGGCCGCGACGCGCCCGTGGATTTCCACGGCACCTTGAGAGGGCGGAAGGACGCCAGCGATGATCTGCAGCAGCGTGCTTTTCCCGCTGCCGTTCAGCCCGATGATGCCCAGGGCCTCGCCACGTTTGAGCTCGAAGCTGATGTCCGACAGGGCAGTATGCGTGTGCATCCGGGCATGTCCCCGGGCCGCCAGTCTTTGTCCGGCGGCAGGGAAAATGCGGCCCATCACGCCCGCGGACCGCAGCATCAGCGGAACCAGCAGCCGCGACGATGGCGTGGCCCACATTCGGTAGGTCTTGCTCACGTCCGCCACCCGGATGGCGATGGCGTCCCGGGCCGGGGTGGGATTCAGGCTGTCGGACATAGCCGACTATGATCGCCGATCAGGACCTGTCCGGGGCAGCCTGCCGGCTTCAGGCGTCCGTGTCGCGGGCAGGGCGGATCAAGGGCGCACTTCGATATCGATGTAGAGAAGACGCCAGTCCAGCTCGACCGAGCCATCGGCCGCGTGTCTGACGCCGATGCTGCGCAGCTCCGTGGCAAGCGCATCCTCGGGATGGCCTTCGAGGCCGAAGAGCTCGCTACAGAAGTCCAGCATGTCGGGCTCGGATGGAAAGACCCACGGGCACGACGCCTCCTCGCATCGAATGACCCTGCCCAGCTGCCCGTAAAGATCATCATCGGCCCGCAAGTAGTCGCCGTGATGTCCGGTCAGGTTGTAGCGTCCCACGAATCCATCCAGAAACCCTGTCAAAGGTGAGTCCTGATGGACATCGGCCAGATGGATGGTTCCGCCCGGTCTTACCCGATCTCGCAACAGCCCGAGGAATGCCGGGCGGTCCGAGATGTGGTGAAGGGCGGCCAAGCACACGGCATGGTCGTACAGGGCGTCCGGCCAGTTTGCTGGGGCGTGAATAACATCCGAGCTATGGCCAAAGCCGTCGGTCAGCTCCAGCGAGGTCACTTGCACGCGGTCACCGAGCCATTGCCCCAGATAGCCGCCTCCCGCCGGGACGTCGAGGACGCGTTGTCCGGCGGATGGTGGCGCGACGTCGAACAAGCGGGCGAATTCGTTGGCGCGCGCGCGCGGCTGGGAAAGCATGGCCCGGTGATACCGCTGCCCACGGATCTCGAAGATCTCGGCGTAGTCGACCGCCACGTCATCCTCCTGCGGCTGCAGCACCCGGCTGGACCCAAGAATGTGGAGCGGACAAGCGTTCGCGAAGTGCGGACAGGATGCTCTGGATCGGACGATCCCAGATGTTGGGAGACGGCCGTGAGTTGTGCAGGATGTTCATGCAGGCATTCACTTCAAACACCAGAAGCCGTCCATCGGGTCGGAGACTGGCATCGATGCCGAAGTAGTCCAAGCACGTGCGCTTGATGATTTCTTGGACCGCTGCGTCAATACGCGGGCGTGTTTCCGTATCGAAACACTCCAGGAAGCGCGCCTCTTCGACGTCATGCTCGGCGGCGCGACGCTCGGCGTGCAGCAGCCAGTTGTCGCCAATTACCAAGTGCCGAGCGAAGTAGTTCGTGCCAACGACCGCGAGCCTAATCTTCCGGTAGCGGCCATCAGGATCAGCGAACTCACGAAATTCCGTGACATAAAGCTCGCGGCCGCCCCAAGGAATGCGATGCAACTTGGACAAGTCGCAGGGCGTATCGAGCTTTACAAGGCTCACCCCACCATGGTCACCAGCGATCCGGACCAGCAGCGGGAAGCGTAGGCCGGCAGCGAGTGCGACATCTGCTATGTCTTCAGGTGATCGAGCGGCAAGGCGAAGGGTTCGTGGCATGTCGATTTTATCGATACCCTTCAGGCGTAGTGCGGTGATCTCCCTTGCTGTAGAGAGGACGGCCTGCGGCGGGTTGAAGCACGCAGCGCCTGTTGATGCAACCAAGGCAGCCAGCATCGTCAGCGCCTGTCTGCAACGATCCGCGTCGCCTATGTGACTGACGAGCGGGAGCGGTGATTCACTGAAGCGAAGATCGAAATCCGTTCCAATAAATGTTTCGTTCCATTCAGGGAAATAGCGCCGCACGTGCGCGTGAAAGCCGGTCGTACCCTCTAGAACGAATGTGGGCATGCCTGATACGCGGTTACGCGTGAGGGTGACCAGCTTGTCATCTGGAACGCCATGAAGCAGCAGCGCGCCCATCAGGATCTCCAAAAAAAACGGGCGGCCGAAGCCGCCCGTTCATAGCGAGTAAAACGTCGGTTACGGCAGGAACGGACCGTTACCGTTGTTGAACTGGGCGTTGAGCACCTGCTCGCCTTCGTTGTCAGCATCGGTCAGGTTGGTGACCGTGCCATCGGTGGCGTTGCGGTTCAGGCTCTGCACGATCATATCGTTGAACTCACCGTTCACCGTGGCACGCCACTTGCCGGCGCCGTCGCCGAAGGCGCCCGTCAGGCCCTTGGCAGCATTGCCGTTCTCGAGGTCATCCGAGTTCACCTGCAGCGAGCGGCCGGCCGCCAGCGTGAAGGTAACCGGGGCAGCGCCCGGGTTGCCGTTATCGTCGATACCCGTGATGGTGACCGTACCGGTCAGCGAGCTCGGGTTGATGACGCGGATGAACGACTGAGCGGTCGAGTTACCAGCCGGGTTGATGTGGTAGACATCGACAACCGAACCGTTGTAACGCAGCGGCAGCAGGTTGCACGCCTGCAGCGACTGCTCGTTCTCGCCACGCACGAACGTGGTCTGGGCCGACACGGAGGTCGCCTGGATCACGCGCGTGTTGCCTTCGGCGACGAAGCCGCAGACGCCAGCGCTGAAGCCGTCGGCGCCGATCGACACGTCGTCACCCGTGTATTCGAACGTGACGCGGGTGCCGGCAGCGTTGATGGTGCCTTCGATCTGGTCGTCCGTCGTCGAGCAGTTCGAGTCGAGGTCGAGGAAGATGCCGTTCGCAGCGTTGTTGAACGCCGAGAAGTTGCCCGACAGAGTCGTCGTGAACTCGTCAGCTGCATCGAACTCAAAGCCATTGAAGCCTTCATTCACGCCGACATTGATGTCGCCCAGGTCGATCGTGCCGGTGTTGGCCGAGCCGATCTCGCCCGTGGTGGTGAAGTAGGTCTTCGGAGCCTGGCCCGGCGTGCGCGCGATGTCGATGCGCGTCTGGCCGTCGCCACCCGACGTGTCGCAGTCAGCCGTCACGGCCTGGCCAGCACGGATCAGCGGGGTGGTGTCGGTCGAGCCCGGCAGGTCATTACCCGCAACCGGGTCAACGAAGCGGACCTGGCCGATCAGCGTGTTGTCGCCCGTGGTGAGCGCGGCGGTCACGTCGTCGAGTGCCAGCGACTCCAGGGTGAAAAGCACGCCCGGCTGGATGCCCGGAACGGGCGTCGAGCTCGGCGGCTGCAGGCCGAAAATCGCGAAGCTCTGGCCGTTGCCACCCGAAACCAGCGTGACGGTCCAGCCAGCCGCGGCGAGGGCAGCCGACGCGGTCGGGGCCGGGTTGCCTTCAAAGGTCGCGCCTTCGAGCAGGTCGACGCGGACGTTGAAGCCCGTCGTACGGCCGATGATCGCATCCTGGTTGCCGATGGCGATGATCACGTCATCCGCCATGGTGTACAGGTCATCAGTCAGCGTCGTGGGATCGACGAGTTCCGGGGTGTCATCGCCCGTGGCGGCGACCGGCGCCGTGTTGTCGGTCGTGTTGATGCTGTACGCGCTGGCGGTGCCAGCGAGGCCCAGACCGAGCACGAGGGCAACGGCGAGAGCGTTCTTCTTGGAAATCGACATTTGGAACTAACTCCTGTCAGGATTGGATTTTCGCAGCCCGAACTGGCTACACGCCGTATCGCCTGGTACCAAGAAGCGGACGGCCTCGGTAACCAGCTGTGCCAGGGAAAGGAAGCGGTGGTTGCCCTCAGTGGCTTCCGACCTGAACCTTCCCCAAGTACATCGGATTGCGAGGGCGAACGCTAACCGGGGTTTAACCGTTCGTCAATGGCCTTTTTGTTAGACTTCCGCAACGCCCGCCGATGCGTGGCTTCACGCCGGCTCTACGATCTGCGTAATGCGGACTGGGTCACATCTGCAACCGTCCGCTCTCGGGGGAGTGCCCTTGTCGCCCGGTCTGTCTTCTGCTGTCGCTCATCCGTGGCGCTACCGTTCCCTGATCAGCATCCTGACCCATCGTGAGGTCAGTGGCCGCTATCGCGGTTCGCTGTTCGGATCGGTCTGGTCCTTTATAACGCCGCTCCTGATGCTGGCGGTCTACACACTGGTCTTCGGCCTGGTGCTGACCACCCGGGCACCCGGCGGCGGGGACGGCGGAATGCTGATGGTGGCGCTGCGTCTGCTGGCGGGCACCCTGACGCATGCGCTGTTCGCCGAGGTCATCAGCCGCGCGCCGAGCCTCGTGGTGTCCCAGCCCAATTACGTCACCAAAGTGGTGTTTCCGTTGGAAGTGCTGGGCTGGGTGAGCCTGTTCGCCGCGCTCGTGCATATGGGGGCGGCGCTGGGGCTGCTTCTGGTGGTGAATGGCATCTGGGGAACGGGTTTCGCACTGTCGCAGCTGGCGATCCCGGTGATCATGCTGCCGTTCGCGATCCTGCTGATCGGGTTGGTCTGGTTGTTCGCCGCCCTCGGCGTCTACGTGCGTGATCTGGCGCAGCTCGTGGGGCCGCTGGTCATGGTTACCATGTTCCTGGGGCCGGTGTTCTTTCCGCGCTCAGCGATGCCGGCGGCCCTGCAGCCGTGGCTGGCGATCAATCCGGTGACGGTTCCGATCGAGCAGTTGCGCACGGTGCTGTTCGACCACGCCTGGCCGGATTGGACCAGCCTGGGGAACTATGCGCTGGTGGCCGTCGTCATATACGCCTTAGGCCTGACGGCCTTCGCGTCGCTGAAGCGAGGTTTTGCCGATGTCCTCTGACAACGCTGCTCTTCTGCTGGAGCCGCCCGTGCTGCTGGGGGAAATGCTGGTTGCCGAAGGGCTGATCAGCGGGGCCGACCTGGACAAGGCGCTCGCGCTTCAGGAGCGGGTCGGCGGCCGATTGGGCAGTGTCCTCATGCGCATCGGCGCGGTCAGCGAAGACAGCCTGCTGCAGGTGCTGGGCCGGCAACTGGACCTGCCCCAGCTGGGCGTCGACTTCCCCTTGCCGGACGAGGAGGCGCTGCGGGCTGCGGGTGCGATGATTCCCGCAGGACTCGACTGGTTGATCGACCAGCAGGTGCTGCTCTGGCAGGAGGTCGACGGCGAATGGCGCTGCGCGGCCCGCGACCCGCTTCTGCCTTCCCTGCGCGAGGGCCTGCGGCACGCGCTTCCCGGCGTCCGGGTGCGCTACTGCCTCTGTCGTTCGCAGGATCTCGAGCGTCTGCTGGATGCGCTGGCACGCTCCGTCGCCGCCGGCCAAGGGGATGCCGGGGACGTCCAGCATCTCCGGGAGATGGCGGAGGAAGCCCCGGTCGTCGAGCTCGTCAGCAATCTTCTCGCCCAGGCCGTCGAGCAGCGGGCGTCCGACCTTCATATCGAGCCGGAAGAGCGGATCTTCTCGGTCCGCTTCCGCATCGATGGCGTCCTTCACAGCCGGCTGCAGCTTCCGCGCGAGCGTTTCGATGCCGTGGCGTCGCGTCTCAAGCTCATCTCGGGGATGGACATCGCCGAGCGTCGCCTTCCACAGGACGGTCGCATGTCGACCCGTGTGGGCGGGCAGGAGATGGACATTCGTGTTTCGGCGCTGCCGGGCGTGCACGGCGAGTCCGTCGTCATGCGACTGCTGCCGAAGGAGCGCAAGGAACTCGGGCTCGAGCGTCTGGGCTTCGAGGCCGACCATCTGGCGATGATGCGCGACTGGACGGCCGCGGCGAATGGCATCGTGCTGGTCACCGGGCCGACCGGCTCCGGCAAGTCGACAACGCTGTATGCCGCGCTCGCGGCGGCGAACGATGGTTTCAAGAAAATCATCACGGTCGAGGATCCCGTGGAGTTCCAGCTTCCAGCGGTCACGCAGATCCAGGCCCATCCGGATATCGGCCTGACGTTCGCCAATGCGCTGCGTTCGATCCTGCGCCAGGACCCGGACGTGATCATGATCGGCGAGATCCGTGACCTGGAGACCGCCGAAATCGCGGTGCAGGCTGCGTTGACAGGCCATCTCGTGCTGTCGACCCTGCATACGAACGATGCGATCAGCGCGTTCACGCGTCTGGTCGACATGGGTGTCGAACCTTTCCTTGTCGCTACGCCTGTGCGTGCCGTACAGGCGCAGCGTCTCGTTCGCCGACTTTGTGACTGCAGTCGCCCGGCGCGCGGACCCGCGCTCGTCGAGTCGGAAGTCGCACCTCTTGTTGCCAAGGTATTCGGCGAGGTGCCGGCGCAGTGGCGGGAGCCTGTCGGCTGCCCGAAATGCCTGGGTACGGGCTACAAGGGTCGTCTCGGGATCTACGAAATGGTGCCGGTCTCCGAGAGCATGCAGCACCTGATCGTTTCGGGTGCGAGCGTCAATGACATGAAGGCGCTCGCCCGATCGGAGGGTTGCCGGTTCCTTCGTGAAGACGGGCTGCTCAAGGCGTGGCAGGGGCTGACGACGGTCGAGGAAGTGCTTCGCGTGGCGGGCACCTAAGCAGCGATGGCCCGATTTCACTACGAGGCGCTGAATAGCGAGGGGCAGGGCTTCTCCGGGCTGATCCGGGCGGCCGGCGAACGCGAGGCGATGCGCCTGCTCGAGCGGCGTGGGTTGTCCGTCGTGGCGCTTCGTACGGGGGATGCGGTCGGAAAGTCCGTTTCCCGTCGGCGCCGTCTGCAGGCGACCGATGTGATCCTTGCCATGCAGGAACTCGCCACGATGCTGACATCGGGCGTGACGATCGCGGATGCGGTTGCGTCGCAGGCGGCTTCCGGTCACCACCCACAGGTGGTCGAAGCCTTTTCAGCCATGAGTCGTGACCTGCAGCGCGGCCAGGCATTTTCGACGACCCTCGCACGCAGCGGGCTGCCGCTTCCCGAGTATGTGATCCAGCTGGCACGTGCCGGCGAGTTGACCGGTGAGCTCGGGCGTGCGCTCAAGGACGCGACGGCCCAGTTGGAGTACGAGCAGGGCCTGCGTACCGAGATGCGCAATGCCCTGATCTATCCGTCGGTGCTGATCGTTGCCGGCGCAGGCGCAGTGGCGCTGATGTTCCTTTTCGTGGTGCCCAAATTCGCTTCGCTTCTCAAGCGGGCGGATGAGCTGCCGTTCCTGGCCTGGGCAGTTCTGGGGGTGGGAATGTGGACGCGCTCGCACTTCATGATCCTGCTCGTGGGCGTGGCGGCGCTGGTGATGGGAACCGTAGTGGCACTGCGTCGGCCTGACGTGCGGAGGTCGTTACTGGACCGCGCTGCGCGATTGCCGCTCGTCGGGGCCTGGCTGATCGAGGCGGATACGTCCCGCTGGGCGAAGGTGCTCGCCGCGCTGCTGGGAAACCGGGTGCCTTTGATGAAGGCGCTGGAACTCGCACAGGCCGGCGTGCAGATCCCCCATCGCAATGCCCGTATGGGAGAGGTAACCCGCGCGGTCAGGGGTGGCAGCGCGCTTGCCGACGCGCTCGAGGACCACGATGCCCTGACCGCGACTGGCTACAATCTGGTGCGCGTCGGCGAGCGTTCGGGAAAGCTCGCGAGCATGCTGGATTCCCTTGCTGCGCTGTACGAGGAAGCGGGTCGCAATCGCATGCGGCGCCTGCTGATTCTGATCGAACCCTTGGCGATCCTTCTCATCGGCGGTGTGATCGGCACGATCATCCTCGGTGTGATTCTCGCCATCACCAGTGCCAACGATCTCGCTATCTGAACGAGGTAATCATGAATCCGTCATTCCAGCGCCGTCCGCGCCGTGTGCAGGGCGGCTTTACACTGCTCGAGATGATCGTCGTGCTGGTCATCATCGGGCTCATCATGGGGCTCGTGGGGCCGCGCCTGTTCGGCCAGGCCGACAAGGCGAAGGTCCAGACCGCCAACACGCAGATCAAGATGCTTGGCGGTGCGCTGCAGACGCTCCGACTCGATATGGGCCGCCTTCCGACCGCCGATGAAGGGCTTTCCGCCCTCGTCACCGCGCCGTCCGAAGCGCGCGCTGCAAAAGCGTGGAGTGGGCCGTACATCGAGGACGCGATCCCCACCGACCCCTGGGGCAATCCTTATCAGTACGCGCCCGTTTCCAGCGGGAACCAGCCCTACTCGCTGTATTCGTTCGGTGCCGATGGCAAGCCGGGAGGGGAGGGGTTGGACGCGGACATCGGCTACAAGCCTGCCCAGTAATGGCCGTCGGGACGAGCGCGCGAGCTCCTGGTTTCACGTTGCTCGAGATGATCGTCGTCCTTGCCATCCTTGGGTTGACGACCGCGATCGTGGCGCCCGCGGTTCTACGGGGAATCGACGCATGGAAGCGGCGCGGGGAGCTGGACGCGCTGATCAATCAGGTGCGTGGTCTTCCCGCGGAGGCCCGCTCGGCCGGCCGCACGCTCGAAATCAGCGATGAGGTTTTGGCTGGCGAGTCGCCTCCGCTGACGGTCGCACCGGAATTCCGCTTGACCACGAAGAATCCGTGGAAGGTCCGGCACAACGGTGTTTGTGACAGCGCGGAGCTGCAACTCGCATCTGAATCACGGGAGGTGCGAATTGCCGTGGACGCACCATTCTGCGATGCCCATGTAGTGCCCTGACCCATGGCAAGCCCGAAGCCGCAAGCCGGTTTTACCCTGCTCGAGGCGATCGTCGCCCTCGTGATCTTCAGCATGGGTGCCATTGCGCTCTACTCGTGGTTGAGCACGAACGTCATTGCGCTTGGACGTATCCAGGAAAATCGCGAAGCGCTGATGCTTTCCCAGTCCGCGCTCGATATGGTCAGGCGTATCAACCCGATGGAGACGCCTTCAGGAGAGAGGCGTGTCGGCGATGTTCTGATCACTTGGACGGCGAAACCGATCGAGGCGCCCAAAGCCGCCGTCACCCAGGTCGGGTTGCCTACGATCTTCCAGGCGGCGCTCTTCGATCTGGATGTCGCGGTTTCCAAGGCTGGTCGTGAGATCAATCGCTTTCACGTCCGCCAGGTCGGATACAGGCAGACAGGCCGGCTGGAGGAGGACTGAGTGCGAGGGCGTGCGCACACCGCCATCGTGAGGGGCTTCACCCTCATGGAAACGCTCGTCATGTTGATGCTGGTGTCAATGGCCGCGGCGATGATGTTCCAGATGCTGGACAGCTATCGGCTTGCGCAGCAACGTGTCAGTGCGCAGGCGGGGGAACAGGACCGGGCGAGCCTGGTGCAGGCGTGGTTTGCCGATACGATCGCTGGGTTGTTTCCCGACCCCGATCAGGCGTTCATCGGCTCCGAAGCGGGGGTGGAAGGCAAAACCCTGAATCCGCTTTTCGGTGCGGCAGGAGCGCCGGCCGCTTTCGCGTGGCGGATCAGGGCAGGCGATGGCGAAGCCAGCATCGAGTACGTCGAAGATGGAAAATCACGATGGACCTTGCCGCTTCGTTCGTCCGCATCGGTGCGCTTTCTCTTCTTCTCCGCTGACGGGAAGGAACATAGTACGTGGCCGCCTGCGCAAGGCCTCCAGGGCGGTCTGCCTGCTGCCGTTGCGTTGGTCAGTGGCGACGGGGCTGACCAGGCCCTGCGATACGTTTCGGTCCGCGGCCCCCTGGCGCCGAGATTCGATCCGTTCGAGTTGGAGCAGGAGTGATGCGGTGGCGAGCGCACCCTGAAGCCGCTGGATTTGTGCTGGTCTCGGTACTTGCCGTGCTCGTCATCCTTTCCGTGGTCGCGGCGTCGGTCGGTGTGGTCGTCCAGCGGCTGCGCGACCAGCAACTGGAGCGGCAACGCCAGTTTGCGGCCGATGTCGAGTTGGCGGATACGCGCGCCACTGTGCTGTATCTCCTGCTCACGCAGCGAATGACATTTGGAGGCCTTACCGTCGACCAGCGCGTAACGCGCAGTGAGGATGAGGCGCGGATGCAGTCGACGGACGACGACTACGCCGGATCGTTCCTGCCTGTCGGCAACGAGATCCCTCTCGACAACTCGCCCATGCAGGGCCTCGGTACCGCGCGTTTCGCTCTGCAGGACGATCGCGGCCTCATCGGCGTCAATTGGGTTGCGCCGGCTATCCTCCAGCAGTTCCTAGCCCGCAAGCCCCTTCCACGCGGTCTTGCTTTCGAAACGCTTGATAACCTGCTGCGGGATTATCAGGATCCTGATGATCTCTACCGGTTGAACAGCGCGGAAAAGGAGGAGTATCAGAAACGAGGACGCGCGCCGCCGACGAACCGGGCGATCGTTTCACCACTCGAGTTGAGACGGATTATCGGGTGGGACGAGGTTTTCGACGGAACGGATGACGCGGACTTGGTCGCCAACCTAACAGCAATCCGCTCCCCGGTGATCAATATCAATACGGCGCCGGCGTCGGTGCTGGCATCGCTACCCGGGGTCGACTCGGCCGTTGCCGAGCGGATCGTTGCGTTGCGGCGTCTGCGACCCTTCCTGAACGTTGGCGAATTCCGGCAGTTGACCGGGACCCTGCTTACCGACGAGGACGCCCTGTCCTTGTATCCTAGTGCCTCTGGCACGCTCAAGCTGTGGTCCCCCGCCGGCGGCACCGTCCAGATCCTGCATTGGACTCTCACTCCCCGAGACGACGGGGGGCGGCCGTGGCGCGAGGACTATGAGTTCACCCTTCCAGCTGATCAAAGAACGACTCGAGGCGACGCTCGCCCGATCGCGGCAAAGGTTTTCGCCGCGGAGGCTCCTGCGCAGGAGTGACGGGCTCGCTGTGCTCGATGGTGGGCGCGGCGCTCCGATCTGGATCATTGCCCGGGGCTTCTGCGCGTACACGGTCATCGACGCGCAAGGTGTGCCCGCTTCGCGGCGCAAGGGGTTTGCCGCGCTGGCTCTGCAGCGCTGGTCGCCATTCCCCGACCTCGGGCATCACATCGAGTGGGTGGGCGCGCGCGCCATGGTCTGGGCGTGGTCTATTGCCCAAGTGCGCGAGCTTCCCGACGCACGTGTGGCGCCGTTGCCGAAGAAGGCATGGCCGGAGTCGATATTCCGCGGGCAGGTCCTCGACGACGGCATCTGCCTTGTCGCCGACGATGAAGGGGTGGAAGGGCGGGTCTGGCGGCAGGGGCTACTTGCCGCGAGCCAATGGTGGCCTGAAACACCTGACTTGGCGGAATGGAACACGTTTCTGCGCGGGGTCGGGCAGCCTGCCACCCGCAGCGTGCCGGTCGTCCAGCACGAGGTGCTCAGTTCCCAGCCCTGGACGCGTCAGCGGTTGGACTCACTGAACACCATAACGGGACAGCACCGGACGTTCCTACAGGCAGGTGCTCTTGCGTTGGCGGTAGCACTCCTTGCGATTCCGTTGGCCTCGTCGCTGCGCATAATGACGAAGACGATCATGCTCGATCGTGTGATTGCCCGCGAGGCAGCGGCTTCTGCGAACTTGCTTGAAGCACGCGAGGCAACGGAGCGCGATCTCGCTGTCGTCGATGATCTGTTGGAACTTCGTCCTCCCGCGCGTCAGCTGGAGCTGATGGCAGCGGTGATTGGCGCGGTGCCCGGGTCGGACTGGCGATTGCTGGAGTGGACCATGCAGGACTCGAGGACGCTACGGGTCCTCATGCAGGTGCCCAATCCTGATCCTACGGCTATCGTGAAGGCTCTGGAGAGTTCGCGCCTTCTATCGAACGTCTCCGTCGATTTAGGCAGAGCGCAGAACGAGGTAACGATCAAGGCGACAGTGGGGCGCGCGCGCGCCGAGCAGGTGGCCGCGCCATGAACGCGTTTCGTCTCTCTGTCGAGCGGGTCCGGCAGGAACTCCGGCAGAATGCGCGCCTGCGCTGGGGTGCGGTGGCAATCGGTGCCGTGCTGGCCTTCTATGCGTTCCTCGTCCTGCGAGATTGGCGGGCCGACCTTCATGCGCGATACATCGAACGCCGCCAGTATCTGCGCAAGGTCCGTGCGCTCGCCGGGCAGACCGAGTGGATCGAGCACGCCCGGGAGGCGGCTCGGGCCCGGAAGGCCCTGGAAGCCCAACTCCCGGTAGCGGGTAGCCAAGGACTGGCCCAGGCCGCCGCGCTTACATGGGTGAGGCAGATGGCTGCAGTCCATGGGCCAGCCGTGCAGGTTCAGTCCCAAGCGGCCCAGCCGGTCGATGGAAGTGCGGACCTGTGGCGTGTACCCGTATCAATCAGTGGGTCGCTGCCGCCGAAGGCGGTGTTGAACCTGGTTCAGCAGATTGAAAAGCGCCCCGCCCTGTCGGTGATCGAGCGGTCGATGGTGCTGAACCGAGAGAACAAGACGTTCGAACTGACGGTCGTCTCGTTCGTCCGTATTCCTGGAGCCGGCGATGAATCTGGTCGATAAGCTCCAGTCGCATTCGCTGGCTGCCGGAGCGGCAATCGGGCTGGTGCTGGGGAGCGTAGCGGGTGTCGCTTGGCCGGTGTCCGTCCCGCCGCCCCCGGAACACGCATCCGCCGGGTGGAGCCTTCCGCCTGAGCTGTCATCCCTCCGGCCGCCGGAAAAGGAATTCAGCATCGTTCGCGACGCTCCAGCTTGGGGAGGAGCGAACGACAACGAAACGGGAGCCAAGGAGAGTGGTTGGCGACTGGTAGGTATTATTGCCCGACCCGAAGCGGTGGGGCTGGTCGCTGTCGAGGGGGGGCGAAACACACGTGTGAGAGTCGGTGAAACGCTTCCTGACGGCGCCAGGTTGGCCGGAATCACGGCCGCGGGCATCATTTTCGAGAAGGACGGCTGTCGGCAGGAGCGATTGCTTTATGCCGCGGAGTCCGAACAGAGTCAGGCGTGCGCGTCTGCCAAGAAGTAGCGGGAACTAAAATTGAAGACTCACTTTTCGTCGGCGCCGCTGCAGGGGGCTTGCATCGGGCTGGCCACGACGTTGCTGATTGCAGCTTGTTCTGCGCCGGTCAAGGTGCGGATTCCGCCGCCTGTCGAGGATGTGACGCCCCCGCTATCCGTTGAAGATAGAACTGTCGTTACTCCTAGCCGATCCGAGCGACCGACCACTATCGTGCGAAGCGATACGCCCGATGTGCCGGGTGTAGGCGCGGCTGTGTCCGGGGTGAACGCTGGTGCTGCAATGCCGCCTGTCAAAGGCGGGCCCATCAACGTCAATATCGAGGCAATGCCCGTACCGGCTTTCATTAATGAATTCTTCGGAACGGTTCTCGGAGTGACGTTTCAGATGGATCCTGCGGTGGCCAAGTTGAACGACTTGGTGACCCTGCGCACCTCCGGGCCACAGAAGCCGGAAGACTTCTACCGTCTCGCGACGCAGGTCCTCAAAGCCTACGGTGTCAGCACCGTATACGAGAACGGTCGAGTTTATTTTCGGCGCGCAGGCAAGGGCGATGATTTCGAGCCGCCGTTGGTTCTAAGTGGGCGGGCGCTGCCGGAAGTGCCGATCTCTCATCGTCCGATATTCCAGCTTGTCGAGCTGCAGGCTGTACGCACGGGCGATGTCACCCAGTGGTTGAGCACCGCATTCAAGACTGATGCGCTTAATATCAAGGACGATCCAAGTCGCAATGCGATCGTCCTGTACGGGAAGCCGGAGATTGTCCGGCAGGCGGTCGCTGCGATCCGCGTGCTCGATCGGCCGTTCATGAGGGGGCGGGTCAGCACGCGGCTTGAACCTGCTTTTGTGTCCGCCGATGAATTGGGCCGGCGATTGGTCGACGTACTCGCGGCGGAAGGTTTCGGTGCAATGCTGCATACGGGGCAGGCCATGCCCCAGTCGGCCGCCATCGTCGTGCTACCGGTGGCTGCCGCCAACACGGTTCTGATATTCGCCAGTGACAGGGACGTGCTTGAACATGCCGTGGATTGGGCTAGAACGATCGATAAGCCGAATCCGGCAGCCGGCTCTGACAGCCTTTTCTACTACATGGTTCAGAACACTCGCGCCGAGGAAATCGCTGCCACGATCAATGCCATGCGCGGTGACGCAGGCTCTGGCTCAAACGCTGTCGCGAGCGCTACGCCGAGCGTGGCTGGTACGGCCGCTGCTCCGGCAGCCCCCCCGGTTTCCGTATCTGTTGGGGGAGCATCCAGGCTCGTCGTGGATGCGCCTCGCAATGCGCTGATTTTCCAGGGCTCGGCGACGGACTGGAGTCGCGTCCAGCCTCTGATCAAGCAAATGGACCGTGCACCCCGGCAGGTCATGATCGAAGTGACGATTGCCGAAGTCACCTTGGGAAAGGACGAGAACTTCGGCGTCAGCTGGCTCGCGCGCAGCAATCCCGGTCGGTTCAATGGCACGATCACATCCGGCCGTATCGGTGGTGGATCGGGCAACGGCGGGGGTGAAGGCAGTGGGCTGAGCGGCCTGACCTACCTTCTCGACGTGGCTGGCCAAGCGCGCGTTCAGTTGACGGCTGCAGCACAGGACAGCCGACTGAACATCCTGTCGACCCCGCGCCTTATGGTTAAGAGCGGGGCCGAGGCGAGCATCGACGTCGGTACGGAGATCCCGACCATCACCTCCCAGTCCACGTCGCCACAGCAGACGGATGGTACGTCCAACCTGCTGCAGACGGTCCAGTACCGTAAGACGGGCATCATCCTGAACATCAAGCCGATCGTCTATTCGGATGACCGAATCGATCTTGAAATCCGGCAGGAGGTCAGTGAGGCTCTACCGCTGGAGGCCGGCGGCGTAGCGTCGCCTTCGATCTTCAACCGGTCGTTCTCGAGCAGCCTGAGCCTGCGGGATGGCAGTTCCATCCTCATTGGCGGCCTGATGTCCACTCGTTCCAGCAATTCGGACGGCGGTGTGCCGTATCTGAAGGACATTCCCATCCTTGGTAACGCCTTCAAGACCCGGAGCCGAGAGAACACGAAGACAGAACTCGTCCTTATGATCGTCCCGTATGTGGTCGAGTCCGATGATCAGGCTCGGGCGCTGACCAGCTCGCTTGGAGATCGTCTCGAGCTCGTCGAGCTCCCGGCGGTCGCGCCTATCGCGCCTACGCCATCTCCAACACCGGCGGTGCCGCTCCGTTAAAATGGAACTCCGAAGCTACCGGGATGCCGCGGTGGCGGCATCCTACGAGACTGTTTGCGTATCCCTCCTATGGAAAATGCACACTCTGTTCTCGTCCTCGGGATGCATCGGAGCGGCACGTCCGCCCTCGCGCGCGTACTGAATCTGGCAGGTGCCGCGCTCGGTAGTAGCCTAATGGCGCCGGGTGCGGACAACCCACTCGGGTTCTGGGAGCACGTCGAGGCGGTTCGCATTAATGACGCGCTGCTTGCCGGCTTGGGCATGGCTTGGGACGATCCCCGCGCCATGCCCGACGGCTGGCTTTCGTCGGCTGCAGCTTCCAAGGCGCGGCGCGACATCGAGGCATTCGTACAGGATGAGTTCGCGAGCGAGCGGCTTTGGGCGTTGAAGGATCCGCGCCTTTGCAGGCTGGCTCCGTTGTGGATCGATGTCCTGCATGGACTTGGGATACAGCCCCACGTATTACTGGTCGGGCGCGACCCGGTCGAGGTTGCTGCATCGCTTGCCAGGCGCGATGACCTGCCCGAGCCCGTCGGGCAACTGCTGTGGGCACGACATCTTATCGAGGCGGACCTTGCCAGCCGCGACCTGCCGCGCGCACGAATCGACTATGCGCGTCTGCTCGATAACGGGGTAGACGAGCTCAAGCGCGCGGCAGCGGAAGCGTCGATAGCCCTCGACCAGCTTGAAGCCAACCACGAAGCAATCTCCCAGTTCCTGCGTCCGCAACTGCGGCATCACCGCGCTACCCCGGATCGGTCGCGCGTCCAGCCCTTCGTCCATCCTTTGCTCGATGCGCCCGGCTCGGTCACGCGCGATGCACTGGCGGCATTCGAGTCCATGCTCCAACCCAGCGCCGATGTCATCGATGGACTGATGGCGATGCGGGCGCGCAGCCGTCGCGAGGCTGATGAGCGTGCGGCCGAGGTGGCCAAGATCCGCGGCGAGCTGAAAGACCATACCGAGTGGGCTCTTTCGCTGGACCAACAGTTGGTCGCGCTGCGCGCGTCCCATGCCAAGACAGTCGAGGACCATCATGAGGCGATCGGCTGGGCGCGATCGCTAAACAGCGAGATTGATCGCCTTCGCGAGATCTACCGCAAGACCGCGGCGGACCACGAGTCGGCTGTTGCATGGGCACGCTCGCTGGATACGGAGGTTCAGCGTCTCAACGTAGTTCTTCAAGAGCGTCTGGAAAGCGAGCGACTAATGGAAAAGCTGGGGCGCGAGATTCGCGAAGAGGTCATCGCTGCGTTGAGCGCCGAAATGCGCGGTGTCGCGAGTGAAGCGGCGGAAAGCGCCCGGCGCCTTGAAGAGCTGGAGGGCGAGCTGAAGAGGGCGCGTGACGAAGCGGCTCAGCTAATGCGCGGTGTCGCGCGTGAAGCGGCGGAAAGCGCCCGGCGCCTTGAAGAGCTGGAGGGCGAGCTGAAGAGGGCGCGTGACGAAGCGGCTCAGCTGGAGATGGCCTGTCGCGACGCGAACGCTCAGTTGAAGGCTTCTCAGGAGCATGCAAAAGCCTTTGAACGGGCAATCCGCCAGATCCTGGCATCCACGTCGTGGCGGCTGACATCTCCTTTGCGTCGATTGATCGCGCGAGTGCGCGGGCGCTCGGCCGGCGTCGTCTTGCCGTCGCTGTTGCCCAGCGTTACGTCGTCGCAGCTGGAGGCCCAGCACGTTGGATCCGACGGCCCGGTTCCTGTCGATATCCGCCATGGGAACGTCGACACAGTCGAAGACATTCGATTCTCGAACGTGACTTCGCCGATGGTGACCATCGTCATCCCTACCTACGGCAAGCTGGGCTACACGGCGAACTGTCTACGCTCCATACAAAGGCTTCCTGACCAAGCCAGTTTTGAGGTGCTCGTCCTTGAAGACTGCTCGGGCGACTCGGCCATGGAGCAACTGCGTGGCGTGCCGGGCCTGCGGTATCACGAGAATGCGGAGAATCTGGGTTTCCTCCGCTCCTGCAATCAGGCCCCTAATCTCGCACGCGGCCGCTACCTCTGCTTCCTAAACAACGACACCGAAGTTCAACCCGGGTGGCTCGATCGCCTTGTAGAGGTCTTCGACTTGCGCCCGGACGCCGGCCTCGTCGGCTCGAAGCTCGTGTATCCGGACGGACGGCTGCAGGAAGCCGGCGGCATTGTCTGGGCGGATGGCTCGGCTTGGAATTATGGGCGGCTAGGCGACCCCGACGCGCCGGAGTTCAATTATGTGCGGCGCGTTGATTACTGCTCGGGCGCATCGATACTGATCGAGACCGCGCTCTTTAGTGAACTCGGCGGGTTCGACGACCGTTATGCCCCGGCATACTGCGAAGACTCGGACCTGGCCTTTCAGGTCCGCGCGCACGGCCGCGAGGTCTACTACACGCCTTTTTCAGTCGTTGTACACCACGAAGGCGTATCGCACGGCACCGATACCGCGGCCGGCATAAAGGCCTATCAAATGGCGAACCAGCGCAAGTTCTATGCGCGTTGGCAGCATGTACTCGCTAAGCATTATCCCAATGGCGAGTGCGTTCTCCGAGCTCGGGACCGGGCGTGGGGGCGTCCGATAGTGCTTGTGGTCGATCACTACGTGCCGCAGCCGGATCGCGATGCGGGTTCGCGGACGATGCTGGCGATGCTTCGTTGTCTGGTTGATGCCGGCTGCATCGTCAAGTTCTGGCCGGAGAACCTCCACGACGATCCATCCTATGCACCGGCCCTGAAGGCGATGGGGATCGAGGTCTATTACGGTGCGCGCTGGGTTGGGCGCTTCGGCGATCTCATGCGCGAGCACGGTGCCCAATTCGATGCGGTATTGCTATCACGCCCCGATGTCGCTGATCGCGCCTTGGAGGAGGTCCGTCGTCACAGCAGGGCGCGCATCGTCTATTACGGGCACGACCTACATTTCCAAAGAATGCGGCAGGAAGCGCATGTCGCAAAGCGCCCCGAGCTGCTGCCGATGGCTGCGGAGATGGAGGCGCTTGAGCGTTCCCTGTGGCGCCGTGTCGACGAGGTGCTTTACCCAAGTTCAGAGGAAGCAGAGGCTGTAAGAGAAATCGAGCGTGTCGATGCAAAGGCGATCTCGCCCTACGCGTATAACGACTTCGGAACTGACGCAGGCCCTGAGGGGCGAAGCGGCGTGCTGTTCATTGCAGGCTTCGGTCATCCGCCGAATGTCGACGCTGCCGAGTGGCTCGTTTCGGAGATCATGCCCCGCATTTGGCTCAGGCATCCCAATGTACGACTATCACTTGTAGGGTCCAACCCGACCCCGCGGGTCCTGTCGCTCGCAGGTGATCAAGTCGAAGTCACCGGTTTCGTTACCGACGAGGACCTGCACCGCCGCTATCAGGCTGCGCGGGTGGCAGTTGTGCCACTGCGCTTTGGCGCCGGCGTCAAGAGTAAGGTGGTCGAGGCATTGCAGCAGGGTCTTCCACTGGTTACGACGACGGTGGGAGCGCAAGGGCTTCCGGGTGTCGACGCTGTTTGCCGTGTCGAAGACAATCCGGACGACCTGGCTGCTTCAGTGATTTCCCTGCTCGACGATGACAAGGCATGGCGTACCGCTTCGTCCGCGGGCGCTGAGTTCGTCAGGGAGCGCTTCGGCTACGATGCAATGGCGCAGCGGTTGCTAGACGCTTGCGGCCTTAGGCCCAAGGAGGGCATGTGATCGTCCGCGCGCGCGCGCCCTTGCGACTGGGATTGGCCGGAGGTGGCACTGACGTGTCGCCGTACTGCGACCAGTACGGCGGCTTCGTGATGAACGCGGCGATCGACCGCTTCGCATATGCCACCGTCGACGAGGCCCCTGGCGGCGCTGCCGAGTTCGTGTCGTTGGACAACGACGTGCGCTGCTGCTGGTCACCCGAGGGCTTGGACAAGGCCCCTCCATCACTGCGCTTGCTTGTGGGCGTTTACGCCCGCATCTGCATGCAATTCTTGGACGGCCGTCATCCGCCAATACGCATTCGCACCTATTCGGATGCCCCTCCGGGCTCAGGTCTCGGCTCCTCGTCGACTCTTGTCGTTGCCCTCGTCGCAGCACTCTGCGAGTTTTTTGCGCTGCCGCTTGGCGAGTACGAGATTGCGCATCTGGCCTATTCCATCGAGCGAGAGGACCTAGCTCTTGCCGGAGGGAAGCAGGACCAGTACGCGGCTGCTTTCGGCGGCGTCAACTTCATGGAATTCCACGCAGGTGACCGGGTAATCGTCAATCCGCTCCGGATCAAGGATTGGGTATTGGCGGAACTCGAGGCTTCGCTTGTCCTATATTTCACGGGGGTATCGAGGGAGTCTGCGCGGATCATCGACGAGCAGGTACGCAATGCAGCTAGTGGTGCACACGACTCGGTGAGCGCGATGCACCAGCTCAAGTTCGAGGCGGTGCAAATGAAGGAAGCCTTGCTTAAAGGTGACCTCGACGCCTTCGCGCGCACACTGCAGAAGGGTTGGGAGGCTAAGAAGCGCATGGCCAGTAGCGTGAGCAATCCAGTGATCGACGCGGTCGAGGCCGTTGCGGTCACTCATGGCGCCCGTGCAACCAAGGTGTCGGGCGCTGGCGGTGGGGGCTTCATGATGTTCGTCTGTGACCCGACCGATCGCGTGCGGCTGTCACGTGCATTGCAGCACCAAGGTGGTCAGGTCATGGACTTCCACTTCAACCCGCAAGGCGCTGTCGCCTGGAGGGCAGGCCGGTGAAGAGTTATATCGAGAGCGAGTTTTCCAAGGCGCTGGCAAACTTTCAGCTAATGGCCGCCGATGCGGAATTAGCGACCGACCTCATCGGAGCTGTGAATCTTTGTACGGCCGCCCTGCGTAACGGCGGCAAGATCATGTTCGCGGGGAACGGCGGCAGTGCTGCGGATGCGCAGCACTGGGCAGGCGAGCTGGTGAGTCGGTTCTACTACGACAGACCAGGACTGGCCGCTGTGGCGTTGACTACGGACTCGAGCATTCTTACCGCCATCGGCAATGATTACGGGTACGATTACACCTTCGCGCGCCAAGTCGAAGCGCTTGGCCGGCCCGGCGACGTACTCGTTGCAATCTCGACGTCCGGTAATTCTCCGAACATCCTGCGAGCCGCCGAGGCTGCTCGCACCACGGGTGTGCACGTCATCGGCTTCACGGGAAATAGCGGCGGCAAGCTGGTGGCGGATTGCGAGATCTGTTTCCGGATTCCTTCTGACGAGACACCGCGCATCCAGGAAGGCCACGAGTTCCTCGGCCACATGCTGTGTGCACTGATCGAAGCCGAGATGCATCCGCGCCATGCGGTGTGATGAAGCGATCATCTTGGTTGGCGGTCTGGGGACGCGCCTTCGTCCGTTGGTAAGCGACGTCCCGAAGCCTCTGGCGCCGGTAGGGGGCCGTCCGTTTCTGGCGTGGGTGCTCGACGCGATCGAGGCTTCAGGGATTAGGCGTGTAATCCTTGCCACGGGCCACCTCTCCGAGAAGGTCGAGGAAGCTATTGGCAGGCGGTGGCTACGCATGACAGTTGACTATTCCGTCGAGACTTCTCCGCTCGGTACCGGCGGCGCGATGATGCAAGCGTCGTCGCTGCTTCATCAGGGCAGTGCGCACGTTCTCAACGGCGATACTTTTCTTCAATACGATCCTTTCGCCCTCGAGCGCGCAACCCGCGATGCCGGCTGTCTCTTGGGCATCGCACTGGCTCGCGTGGACGACACTTCGCGCTATGGAGGAATCGCTCGGGAGGGGGCCCGTGTAACCGCGCTGCAGGAGAAGACAGGTAGTGGACCCGGCTTCATCAACGCCGGCGCATACTTTCTGACGCCCGAAGCAATTGCAGCGCTGCCGAGAGAAGCTCCCTATTCCTTTGAGACTGCGGTTCTCACGCCGATGGCGTCGAGGGGGGCAGTCTGTGGGTTCGGGGCCACCGATGGTTTCATCGACATCGGCGTGCCGGAGGACTTCAGGCGGGCTCAATCCCTGTTTCGGCCATGACTCGAGGCGTCCAAGCCCCGTTTGTAGATCGCCAGGCAGACGCGATATTGGTGGGGAGCGGCACGCCGAGGCGAGCCTTATTCTTGGATCGGGACGGTGTCATCAACCGCGATCGCGGGCACGTCCACACACGGGCGGCGACGGATTGGGTGCCGGGTGTCTTCGAGCTGGTTGCAGCGGCCCGCGACGCGAGTTACGTGGTGCTCGTTGTAACCAACCAGGCGGGTATTGCCCGAGGCATGTACACCGTCGACGATTTCCTTCAGTACACCGGCTGGATCCACGAATCGTTCCGCGCTCAAGGCGCTCCCCTTCTGGCCACCTACTACTGTCCCCATCACCCTACGGTCGGGGACGGCGCGCTGACAGGGCCATGCGGCTGCCGGAAGCCCGAGCCGGGGATGATCGAGAAGGCGGCGAAGGACTGGTCGATCGATCTGGACGCGTCCTTGCTCGTCGGTGATAAGGAGTCCGATATGCAGGCGGGTCGTGCTGCGGGAATCCGTCACCTGTGGTTGGTACAAAAAGAGGGCCTGCCGAGTTTCGAGAGGCTATTGCACGGCTAGAATGGGCTGACCCAATTCAAGCCGATGAAGATGGACTATCAGGAGCGTTTGGCCCAAGAGCGGGAACGATTCGACGCGGAAGTTTGCGTCCACGATCTGCCCGAGATCTTCCATTACTGGTCGAACAAGTACCTGCGTCCCCTGATCAACAGCTTCGGGTACGACAATATCGAAGACTTCTTCGCGACGGAGATCGCCGCGATGTCGGGCACGGTCGGCAGGAAAATCCGGATCGCCAGCGTTGGATGTGGAGATTGTTCGCCAGAGATCCAGATAGCAAAGCGTCTGGTCGACAAGGGCGTTAACGACTTCCATATCAGCTGCATCGACATCAGTCCGGGCGCCCTCGAGCGCGGCCTGCAGCAGATCCGGGAGAGTGACCTCGAGTCGCGACTTTCGCCTGTCGTGCACGATTTCAACGCGGGACTGCCGCCCGGGGAGTTCGACGTCGTGGTGGCGAACCAGTCGCTGCACCATGTCGTGGAGCTGGAAGTCCTGTTTGACTCGATCCGTTCGCGAATCGCCAACGGGGGATGTTTGCTCGTCTCCGATATGATCGGGAGGAATGGTCATCAGCGCTGGCCGGAGGCCAAGGCTTTGGTCGACGAGATTTGGCCTTGGTTGCCGCCGAGCTACCGTTTCAATCGGCAACTCCAGAGGCAGGAGGACGAGTTTCTGGACTGGGACTGCTCCGCGGAGGGTTTCGAGGGTATCCGTGCCCAGGATGTGCTGCCTTTGATGCTTGAGAGGTTTCAGCCCTCGGTTTTCATTGCCTGGGGAAACATCATCGATGTCTTTATCGATCGTGGCTTCGGGCATAGCTTCCACGGTCGTACAGCGTGGGACTTGCATTTCATCGACCGGGTCCACGAACTCGATAGCGCAGCTATCGCCGCTGGCCACATCAAGCCAACGCACCTGCTCGGGCGTTTCCAGAGCGAGTCCAACGCTTGCATTCACGTGCCGGGGCTCGGCCCAGCGGATGCGGTGAGGAGGACTGCGTGAAGAGGTCGATCGCCTCGCGGCAGGTTGACGCTCGGCTGCCACCGTCGAGTTATGCCCTTCAAGCGCGCGATGTCGCCTGGTGCTTTTGCCTCACTTTTTTCGCGCTCGTCATTTTTTTCTCCGCGAAGACACGTGTCCTTCCATTGCTTGAGGGGCCGCTGACGTTCGATGGCCAGTACTACATGGACATTTTCGAGCGCGGATACAGCTTCGACGGTGACATAGAAAACAAGCAGAATACGGCGTTCATGCCGTTGACGGCAGGAGTGATCGGCCTCGCGACGCGCGTCATTCCCGGGGCACACGACCTCGTAGAGGTGGCTGTGCTCGGGGCGGCCGTCCTCTTCGGGACGCTGGTCGGTCTCCATGTGCTGGCGTCGCGTTATGCCGGATCACAGGCCGGCCGCCTTGCGACGCTCCTGTGGGCGGGGAGTCCGTTGGCGCTATACAACTTTGTCGGATATTCGGAGCCGCTTTTCGCCCTGTTATCCGTGTGGATATTCATAGCTATCGACAGCAAACGGCTATGGGATGCGACACTGCTGGCGGCGATTGCACTCGTTGGTAGGCCGCAGGCGTTTGTTCTTGCGGTATTCGTGGCGTTGGCAATTCTCAGTCACGCTCGTTGGCGGCCCAGATCATTGTTCGACGGCCCGGGCGTCGTCCAATTGTGTCTGATGGTCGCCCCGTTGATGACGTTTGCCACGTGGCAGGCGATTCAGTTCGGTGATTCGCTTACTTATATCAATTCGCTGGAAGCTTGGCGGCGCGGCAGCTTCATGGACGCGAACCTGACTGCGGGTCCGGCCCTTCTGCATCTATTCCAAGCCGTCTCCGGCGAGGCGCAAACCCTGAGCCACTGGACGACTCTGCTGGCAACACTGTCACTTGTCGTCATTGCCGCCGTATTAATGGTGGCAGCTGCGGGTCCGACGCGTGTCGTGGCCTTCTATGTGGCGATCCTGACATTCCTCTTCGCGACGGCGTCGTTTGACGCGACGAATGTAGCCCGGCATACATTCTTCATGTTTCCTTGGGCGCTGATCCTTGGCGTCGCAATCGCGAAAGTGTGCGCATCAGAAGCGCGAAAGCTCATCGGCCTTGTCCCATTCCTGGCGTTCGCAATCCTTGTAAACAGCTACGCTGTGATGCGCTATTACAGGGGGGAATGGGTCTCGTGACACGACGAATAGTAATGTCGGTCGTCGTTCTGGCGCTCACGGCAGCATGGGGCGCCTGGCTCATCGCCCACGCGCGAACCAAAGCCTCGTATGTAACAGCGGCTGCCGCCGCGAAGCCGACTATCGCGGTGTGCGAGTGGCTGAAGATCAGCGAGTCGCGAGCCGCGAACCTCGGCTTCAGTATCGACGAATCGCACGCGTGGACAGACCGGGCTACCGCCTATCTTGGTGTTCCGGTGCCCGATTTGAACGGCGCTGGATGGCTTGACCTGGACATCGCCGCAGTCGCGGCCCACAGAGCGACGGTTCGCATTGATAGGGGAGAGCGTTATGTGTTGCGCCCCGGACAGGTACGTCTGCGGCTTCCACCGCGTTCATCGGCGCAACCACTTCTTTTGACTTTTACGGCCGACGGGCCCAAGCCGCCGTCCGGCGCGGACAGGCGGTGGTTGGGCGTCGCAGTCAGTCGAATCCGGGCCTGCCCCGCGTAGTCGAGACGTAGTTGAGCTCGTCGCGCCGACCTGGATTAGGACGTAGGAGCCGAATCGCACTCGTCTCCGGTGATGGCCACGCGGTCCAGTTCCGACTTGTCAGCTTGGTTTCGAAGGATGAAAGTCGTACCAGGCTTGACCCATGGGCCGGACTGCTGCTCTCCCGACGCGCCGCCCGATGCAAATAGTTTCGCATCGGCGCCGTCGAGCCAGATTTCGACGTTCGCCACGTCAGGTCGGCTGGTGACGTTCCAGCTGATCTTGATATCGCTGCCGGCATCGCAACTCGCGATGCCGGGCTGAGCGGAAATGAGTGCGTTCGCCCCTTGCGCCGCTGCCGCCGGCACGGCGTGGGCTGGCCCGGATGCCGCACCGGCGGGCTGGGCGGTATCACTCGGTACTGCGGCAGGCTCCTGCGCCGACGGATTGCATGCGGTGAGGGCAAGTGCCGCGGCGATAGCGGCTACGGATCGAGTCATGGACCGGTGCATGGGTTTCCTTGCTGAGTTGTAGTCAGAGCTGCGATTCGAGTTCCGGCAGGATCTGGAACAGATCCCCCACCAGTCCGATGTCCGCGATCTCGAAGATCGCCGAGTCCGGATCCTTGTTGATCGCCACGATCGTACCGGCGTCCTTGATGCCCGTCAGGTGCTGGATCGCGCCGGAGATACCGACGGCGATGTAGAGCTCCGGCGCGATGATCTTGCCGGTCTGGCCGACCTGCATCTCGTTCGGCACGTAGCCGGCGTCGACCGCCGCGCGCGACGCGCCGACGGCGGCGCCGATCTTGTCGGCGAAGTCGTAGACGATCTTGAAGTTCTCGGCCGATCCGACGCCGCGGCCGCCGGAGACGACGCGCTTCGCGCTCTGCAGGTCCGGGCGGTCGCTGGAGCCGGCGGCGAGGCCGACGAAGCGGGTGTGCGTCGGCAGCGGGGCGTGGACTGAAACCGTTTCCACCGCGGCGTTGCCGTCGCGCGCGCATTCGGCGAACGAGGCGGTGCGGATGGTGGCGACGACCACGACGCCTTCCGGCACCTCGACGGTCACGATCGCGTTGCCCGCATAGATCGGGCGCTTGAACGTGCGCGGGCCTTCGACCGCCATCGCGTCCGACACCTGCGGCGCGTTCAGCAGCGCGGCGACGCAGGGCATCAGGTCCTTGCCGAACGTGGTGCTGGGGCCGAACACGTGCGTGTAGTGGGTGGCCAGCTGCGCGACCTGCGGCGCGAACACCTGCGCGATCCCGTTGGCGTTGGCGGCATTGGAGACGCCGAGCACGCGGGCGACGCCCGAGAGCTTCGCGGCCTCGGCGGCGACGGCCGACGCGTCGTCGGCGAGCACCAGCACGTCGATCGAGTCGGGCGACAGCGCCTGCGCGGCGGTCACGCACTTGGCGGTGGAGGCGTTGAGCTGGCCGCCCAGGTGTTCGGCGACGATCAGGACCTTGGACATCGGGATTTCCTCGGGTGACGACGTTCCCTCAGGGAACCTTCGCATCCGGGCGGTCGCGCCATGCGCGGTCCGCCCGGCGTTTCGTTACAGCAGGCCGCGCTGCTTGAGCGTGGCGACGAGCTCGGCGGCGTCATTGACCATGATGCCCTTGCTGCGCTTCGCGGGCGCAGCATAGGACGTGGTCTTGAGGCCCGCGCCGGCATCGACGCCGAGATCGGCGAACGCGAGCGTCTCCAGCGGCTTGCTCTTGGCCTTCATGATGTCCGGCAGCTTGATGAAACGCGGCTCGTTGAGGCGCAGGTCGGTCGTGACGACGGCGGGCAGGTCGACTTCGAGCGTCTCCAGGCCGGCATCGACTTCGCGCGTCACCGTCGCCTTGCCGTCCGCCACCTCGACCTTCGAGGCGAACGTGGCCTGCGGGCGGCCCCAGAGAGTGGCCAGCATCTGGCCGGTCTGGTTGGCGTCGTCGTCGATGGCCTGCTTGCCGAGGATCACGAGATCGGGCTGCTCGCGCTCGACGAGCTTGAGCAGCGTGCGCGCGGCGGTGAGCGGCTGCACGTCCTGGCCGGCGTCGACCACCACGTGGATCGCGCGGTTGGCGCCCATCGCCAGGCCGTTGCGCAGGTGCGCCTGGGCATCGGCCGGCGCGATCGTGGCGACCACGACCTCGGTGGCGATGCCCTTGTCGCGCAGGCGGAGCGCCTCTTCGAGCGCGATCTCGTCGAAGGGATTCGGCGACAGCTTCACGCCGTCGGTGACGACGCCGGTGCCGTCGGGCTTGACCTGGATGCGGACGTTGTAGTCCACCACGCGCTTGTAGGCGACGAGGATCTTCATCGTTGGGAATCTCGTGGACGGGCGCGCCGCGCGCGCCGAGAACCGCGGATTTTAGCCGACTACGGCCGCCGCCGCCGTTAGGCGGGAGTGATGCCGGCGGGCGCTATCCTGTCGCCGATCCCCCTCCGGACCGACCGATGCTGCATCCCGTAGTGCTCAGTGGCGGCAGCGGCACCCGCCTGTGGCCGCTGTCGCGCCAGAACCAGCCCAAGCAGTTCCTCGCGCTGATCGGCGAGCGCTCGCTTTATCAGGAGACGGTGCTGCGGGCGAGCCGCCTGCCGGGCGCCGCGGCCCCGGTGACGGTCTGTGCCGACGACCACCGCTTCATGGTCGGCGAGCAGCTCGCCGCGGTCGGCCTCTCGAGCGGCGGCATCCTGCTGGAGCCGGCCGCGCGCAATACCGCGCCGGCCATTGCGCTGGCCGCGCTGCACCTGCTGGCGCGCGATCCCGAGGCATTGATGCTGGTGCTGCCGGCCGACCACCTGATCGAGGACGAGGCCGCGTTCCGCGATGCAGTGGCCGGCGCGATGACGCTGGCGTCGGAAAATTTCCTAGTCACCTTCGGCATCCGTCCCGACTATGCCGAAACCGGCTACGGCTACATCCGCCGCGGCACGCCGCTCGGGGACGCGGGCTTCGAGGTCGAGCGCTTCGTCGAGAAGCCCGACCGCGAGACCGCGGAGGCGTATCTCGAAGACGGCGGCTACTGGTGGAACTCGGGCATGTTCCTGTTCCGTGCCGCGCGCTACCTCGAGGAGCTCGAACGCCACGCGCCGGCGATCGCGCGGGCCGCGCGCGAGGCCCATGCGAACGCGCGCTCCGACCTCGACTTCACCCGCATCGATCGCGACGCATTCGCGGCAAGTCCGAGCGATTCGATCGACTACGCGGTGATGGAGAAGACCGATCGCGCCGCCGTCGTGCCCGTGAGCTGCGGCTGGAGCGACATCGGTTCCTGGTCGGCGCTGTGGTCGGTGGCCGAGCGCGACGGCGACGACAACCGCCACGACGGCGACGTGATTTCGGTCGACAGCCGCGGCAACCTCGTGCGTGCCGCCGAGCGCCGAATGATCGCCACGCTCGGCGTCGAGGACCTGGTCATCGTCGACACGCCCGACGCCACGCTGGTCGCACGCAAGGACCGCGTGCAGGACGTCAAGACGCTGGTCGACCGCATGAAGGCCGACGGCCGCACCGAGCATCTCGTCCACCGCAAGGTCTACCGCCCGTGGGGCAGCTACGACTCGCTCGCGGTCGGGCCGCGATTCCAGGTCAAGCGCATCGTGGTGAATCCCGGCGCGGCGCTGAGCCTGCAGCGGCACGCGCACCGCGCCGAGCACTGGGTGGTGGTGTCGGGCGTGGCCGAGGTCACCTGTGGCGATCGCGTCTACGAGGTGGCCGAGAACGAGAGCACCTTCATTCCGCGCGGCAGCGTGCATCGCCTGCGGAACTGCGGGAAGACGCCCGTCGAGCTGATCGAGGTGCAGTCGGGCGGGTATCTCGGGGAAGACGATATCGAGCGGCTTGAGGACGTGTACGGGCGCTCATGATGTCGCAATCGCCGCGGTGGTTTCCATCGCTTCGTCTGCGGCTTCGAAGACGGTATCGAGTTGGTCCTCAAGGCCGACCCAGAGGGGCATGCGCACGAGGCGGTCACTGATCGAATCCGTTATTTCGAGCGTGCCGTGCGTTCGACCGTATTTCCGTCCAGCCGGTGCGGAATGCAGGGGGATGTAATGAAACACCGCTGCTACGCCACGCGCTCGCAAAGTCGCGATGAACTCCGTGCGCGCTGCGAGTGTGGGCAGCAAGAGGTAATACATGTGCGCATTGTGCTGGCAATGCGCCGGCACGATAGGCCGTCTTGCCAAGCCGTGCGCTTCGTATCGTTCTGCCCATGCGTGATAGCGCGCCCAAATGGCCAGGCGCCGCGCTGTGATGTTCTCCGCCGCGTCCATCTGCGCGGCCAGGAATGCGGCGGTGATCTCGCCGGGGAGGAAAGACGATCCGATATCCACCCACGTGTACTTGTCGACCTGGCCGCGAAAGAATTTGCTGCGGTTCGTGCCCTTCTCGCGGATGATCTCGGCGCGCTCGGCCATCTCCGCATCGCGGCACAGGAGGGCGCCACCCTCCCCAGAAATAATGTTCTTCGTCTCATGGAAGCTAAGGGCGCCAAGATCTCCCAGTGCGCCCAGCGGCCGGCCGCGGTAGGTCGACATGATGCCCTGTGCTGCATCTTCCACGACACGCAGTCCATGCTTCGCCGCGATTGAGAGGATGGCGTCCATTTCGCAAGCCACGCCCGCATAGTGAACGACACAGATCGCCCGGGTGCGCGGCGTGACCGCGGCCTCGATCAGTCGCTCATCGAGGTTCAGCGTGTCTTCCCGGATGTCGACGAATACGGGTACAGCGCCACGCAACACAAATGCATTGGCGGTTGAAACGAACGTGAAAGAAGGCATGATGACTTCATCGCCGGGTTCCAGGTCCAGCAGCAGTGCAGCCATCTCAAGTGCAGCGGTGCAGCTATGCGTCAGCAGCGCTCGCCTGGCGCCCGTCCCACGCTCCAGCCAAGCATGGCATTCGAGGGTAAAGGGGCCATCTCCTGAAAGGTGGCCATTTGCATGCGCACGCTGGATATTCTCCAGCTCGCGGCCGGTCATGTAGGGACGATTGAAGGGAATCACGGTGCACCTTGGCTAATCACGATCAGGCCGGCCACGATCAATATGAGGCCGCCAATCTTGGCGGGGGACAGCGACTCCCCGAATAGAGGGATCGCAATGAGCGTTACGAGCAGGAAATTCAGCGCCATGAAGGGATAGGCTCGACTGAGCTCGAGTCGGGACAATGCCATCATCCAGCACAGCGACGCGCCGAACGCCGCTACGAAGGCCGATAGAACCCAAGGGCGGGCAAGCATCTGCACCACAACGGGAAGTCGGCCGAGCCAACCCGGCAGTGGCGCATGCGGCACGTTGGCCTGCCACTTCAGGACGAGCTGCCCATACGAGGTCAGGAAGATCGTCGCTGCGACCATCAGCCACGGAAATATCCTAGCGGTCATCGCGCCAGCCCCAAATATAGTGGGGGGCATCTTCGCCTACGCAGAAGAGCAGGTCGACGATGCTGACCGCGTGTTCGAATGGGGGATAACGCTGTGAGTACTCCGGGTATCCGGCGTAATCCTTGTATTCGAGCGCGATATCCGCCGCCTCGAAACGCGTCGGATCAATATAGCTTCGTGCCGCCGGTCCCGACAGGTAATGCGTAGCGCCGGCACGCTGCAACAGGTCGAGCAGCCGATCGAGCCGCTGCCCGGAGGCGCGGAATTCACGTGAATCGCGAAACTCCGTGTCGATACCAAGCAGATCACGCGCGATGCGCCGGGTGACGTGCTGGTTGAATTCGGACAGCGAAGTCCACGGCCGGCTCAAATAGATGTCCTCGAAGAAGCCGGCGTAGCGCGAGAACTGCGGTGACTTTGAATACGCCTGTTGGATTGACGCCCAATGCTTTTTCTGCCAGCTCGGATCGGCGAGCTCGACCTCGCAGATCAGTCGATCGATGCGGGTGCCCGCAGGAATGGACAGCCACTGAGTTCCCTGCGCTGTCTTGATCCTGTTGCGGGTACGCCAGTCTTGTCGCGTGAACTGGACGTCGTCATAGAAGATGAAGAGATCGACATCATGGATGAGGTCGAAGTAGCCCTTCCACGGAATGTAGCTCGATTGCAGAACGGCGACTCTGAGATCCGTCATTCGCCTGACTTCCCTACGTAGCGGGACCCGGCCTTGACGAAGCCGTTCTCGGGGACGCGGCTTCCATTTACCACCACGCTGCCTGCACCGATAAAAGAAGAATGTCCGATCTCCGCGAAGCCGCAGAGCGTCGCGTTGGGGCTGATGAACGTGTTGGTGCGCACATTGCAGTCATGGCTAACCACAGCCGCAGGCCAAAGGACGCAAAGCGGCTCGACCTTACTGAAGGCGTCGATATTTGCGCTGGCCATCACGATGCAACCGGCGCCGAGGCGGGCACGCGGGTTGATGTGTGCGCGTGGATGGACGATGGGCGGAAAATCGAATCCTTTGGACGTGCACTCATGGTAGAGGGCCAAGCGTGCAGGAAGATGCGAGTAGCCAATCGCCATGGCAAGGTCATAATCGCCCGGTGCCAAGCGGGTCCCTAGCGCCGCACGATCTCCCAGAATATCGGGCCCGTCATGGATGTCATCGATGAAGCCTGCCACGTGTAGGCCCGCGTCTTCGGCCAGCGCGCGTATAAGCTGGCCGAACGAAGAGGCGCCGATGACGAGCAGCGGTTTCATGAACCGAGTTCCTTCTCTGCAAGGAATACCGGCATCGATGCAGTCTTGAAATTAATGCGGCCGAGGTACTGGCCGAATATCCCGAGTATAAGCAGCTGCACCCCCCCGAGAAATGTAATGCCCGCCATCATCGAGGCATAGCCGCTGGCCGTGACCGCGCCGGTCAGGCGACCGATAAGGATGGCCAAGCCCCAAAGCGCTCCCCCCGCCGCAGTGGCCAGCCCGAGCCAGGTTGCCGCTCGCAGTGGCAGGTCGGAAAAAGTGAGAAAGATGTTCATCATATGCGCGAGGAGCTTTCGCACGCTGTAGTTGCTGCGACCATGGGCGCGGTCATGGTGAGGAACAACGACCGTCGCATAGTTGTGCGTCAGCCATGAAAGATAACCGTCGACGAACGTGAAAGGTGACTGGAACCGTTCGAGCTGGCGCGCGATCGTCCCATCGACGACACGCATCGACGAGTACTCCCGATTGAGCGTGGGAATCGCAAACTTGAAAAGTGCGCGACCGAGTTCCGAAGTCAGGTTCCGCCACACCGCATGGCTGCGGGACTGATTTACCCCGTAGACGACGGTGAAGCCTTCCTCGGCCTTTCTCACCAGTTCCGGTAGCGCCTCGGGAGGTTGCTCAAGATCGTCGTCGATCGTCGCAACCCAGCGGCCGCGCGCGCGCGCGATGCCGCAGAGTGTCGCGGCGTGTTGCCCGAAATTGCGGCTGAGCTTGATCGCGCGGACGTACCCATGTGTTGCGCACATCACTTCCAGAACCTGCCACGAATCGTCCCCGCCGCAGTCCTCCACGAAGATCAACTCGTGGCGTAACGCCGCGCTTTCGAGGGCGACATGGAGCCGGTCGCGTAGTGCATCGATGCTGCGGGCGCCGCGGTACACGGGGATCACAACCGAGACGTCTATGTCCGGATCCCGATAGTGGTCAATCCGTTGGGCGGGGCCGTGGTTCATATGAGGTTCCTGGTACAGCTATGCGTGATCGGCGCTGGGCGCTGGCCGAGCGAAGTCGACGTCACCTGCACCAATGGCCAATGCACCGGAGAAAAAACTTAGAATCCAATGATCGGACCCGACCGAGGTGCCCAATGCCTGTCAATAAAGAATACCCGAGCGCGGCGGCGGCGCTCGAGGATCTCGTCGCCGACAACCAGACGCTCGCCGTCGGCGGTTTCGGCCTGTGCGGCATCCCCGAGGCGCTGATCGCCGCGCTGCGCGATTCGGGCGTCAAGGGGCTGACCGCGATCTCGAACAATGCGGGCGTCGACGGCTTCGGCCTCGGCCTGCTGCTGGAGACGCGGCAGATCCGCAAGATGATTTCGTCGTACGTCGGCGAGAACAAGGAATTCGAGCGCCAGTTCCTGTCGGGCGAGCTCGAGCTCGAGTTCAACCCGCAGGGCACGCTGGCCGAGCGCCTGCGCGCGGGCGGCGCGGGCATCCCGGCCTTCTTCACCCGCACCGGCTACGGCACCGTGGTGGCCGAGGGCAAGGAAACGCGCGAGTTCGACGGCCACATGTACGTGATGGAAACCGCGCTGCGCGCCGATGTCTCGCTGGTCAAGGCGTGGAAGGCCGACAAGGCCGGCAACCTCGTGTTCCGCAAGACCGCGCGCAACTTCAACCCGGCCTGCGCGATGGCGGGCAAGGTCTGCATTGCGGAGGTCGAAGAGCTCGTCGAGATCGGCGAGATCGATCCCGACCACGTGCACCTGCCGGGCATCTACGTCGACCGCATCGTCGTGAACGCTTCGCCCGAGAAGCGCATCGAACAGCGCACCGTGCGCGCCGCCTGAGGAGAGAAGAGATGCCCTGGACCCGCGACGAGATGGCGCAGCGCGCCGCCCGCGAACTCACCGACGGCGCCTACGTCAACCTCGGCATCGGCCTGCCGACGCTGGTGGCCAACGACATTCCCGACGGCATGGACGTCTGGCTGCAGAGCGAGAACGGCCTGCTCGGCATCGGCCCGTTCCCGACGGAAGCCGAGATCGATGCCGACCTCATCAACGCCGGCAAGCAGACCGTCACCGCGCGCGCGGGTGCGAGCTACTTCGGCAGCCACGACAGCTTCGCGATGATCCGTGGCGGGCACATCGACCTGGCGATCCTCGGCGCGATGCAGGTCACCGACAAGGGCGACCTCGCGAACTGGATGGTGCCCGGCAAGATGGTCAAGGGCATGGGCGGCGCGATGGACCTCGTCGCGGGCGTCAAGCGCGTGGTCGTGCTGATGGAGCACACCGCCAAGAACGGCGAGCACAAGATCGTGCCCGAATGCACGCTGCCGCTGACGGGCGTCGGCGTGGTCAACCGGATCATCACGGATCTGGCGGTGATGGACGTCACGCCGGACGGGCTGCGGCTGGTGGAGGTGGCGCCGGGGGTGGATACCGCAGAGCTGCGCGAGCGCACCGGTGTCGTCCTGCGGAGCTGACTGAACCTCTGTGCAGCCATTCATGAATGCGGCTCCACTAAGACGCTAGATATACGGATAGGGTCACACCGGCGGCTGGTTTAGCCATTGAAACAGAAGGGAATTCACGGGACGATCACCTGACTCTTAGGGGTAGGATGATCATGGATCTGCGGGTTCCTCTACTTATTACGCTGTCACTGGCCGTGTCTGCCTGTTCGACGCGTACAGACTCGGGTACGCCCGCGGAGGCGTCGGCAGCCGCTCGAGAGCCGGCTGCCGACATGCCTCGAATGGCAATGGCGCAGCCGTCGCCTGCACACCGGTTCGCCAGGTTGCCTGATCGCGGTGTCCTCGTGGGTTATCCGGCGCAGCCGGTCGTTCGCCACGATGGGGCCTACACCTGGCATCGGGCCGACCTCAGCGAGTCGCATGCCCGTGCCGCGGTCGGCGGCATGCTCGCCATGACCTCACCCTCGGGCGAACCGCTGCGGTTCCGCTACAGCCGCCATGTCGAGCATCCGAACGGCGACTGGACCTGGATCGGTTCGTCGGTCGAGGATCCGAACCGCGAAGCCATCATCACCTTCGGCGACAAGGCGGCATTCGGCAGCATCGGGCAGCCTGGCAAGGAACCCCTGCGGCTGACAATAGCGAACGGCGCGTCCTGGCTCGTGGAGACTGATCTGCGCCAAGTCGCAGGCATCGTCAATGCCGCGACGCGGCCGACGAATCCCGATTTCTTCGTCGCCCCTGAAGTGGCCGATGCGGTCGTGCGAGGCAAGGCGGCAAGCGGCGCTTCGATGGAGGTCGCTGGCGCGCCGCCGGCCGCCGCGACTAGTGCGTCGGGCACCACTGTCGACGTCGTGATTGGCTATACCAACGGCTTCGTCTCCGGCCTCGGCGGTGAATCGCAGGCGCAGACGCGACTGAACTTCCTCGTCGACGTCACCAACGAGGCCTACGTCAACAGCCAGGTCAATGCGAATGTCCGTCTGGTCAAGACGGTCCTGGTGAACTATCCGGACGCGACCTCGAACAGCTCGGCTCTCGAGGAATTGACCGGCTTCAAGGCGCCGTCGACGCAGACCACGCCGAACGCCGCGTTCTCCGCACTGCGCGCCGCGCGCGACCAGTACGGGGCCGACCTCGTCTCGCTGGTCCGTAAGTTCAACGACCCCGAGAACGACGGTTGCGGCATCGCATGGCTGATCGGCGGCGCCCGGTCCGGCATCGATCAGAGCGACCAGTTCTTCGGCTATTCCGTCGTCAGCGACGGACGCGACGCCGGCACCGACGGCAAGACCTATTTCTGCCGCGACGAGACCTTCGCCCACGAGCTCGGCCACAACATGGGCTCGGCCCACGACCGGGATACGTCTGACGGCGACGACAATGTTCTGCAGAGCAACGAATACGGTGTCTACGACTACTCGTTCGGATACAAGACGACGGCCGCGACCGGCAACTTCTATACGATTATGGCGTACGGCGATTCGGGGCAAACGCGCTATCGCGTGTTCTCGAACCCCCGGGTCAATACCTGTGGCGGTTACACCTGCGGTGTCGTGAATCAGGCGGATAATGCCCGGAGTCTGAATCAGACGATTCCCACTGTAGCGACCTTTCGGGCCGCAACGAGCCCGACCCCGGTGCCGCCGGCAAATCGGAAGGCCAGATACGACGCCAACGGCGACGGTCGATCGGACATCTTCTGGCACAACCCAAGCGTGGGTCTGGACTACTGGACGATGAACGGTGCGGTGCCGTCCTACACGGGTGGGGCGCGCTACGTGCAGAGCCAGTATCAGGTGCTCGGTCTGGGCGACTTCAACGGCGACGGGCTTGCCGACGTGCTGTGGCGCGACCAGGCGAAGACCCAGCTGTACATGTGGCTCGGTCAGGGTAACGGTGCGTTCGCCGTCAACTTCGTCAACAGCTACCCGGCCGGTTGGGAGATGGCGGGAATTGGTGACGCCAACGGCGACGGTCGATCGGACATCTTCTGGCACAACCCAAGCGTGGGTCTGGACTACTGGACGATGAACGGTGCGGTGCCGTCCTACACGGGTGGGGCGCGCTACGTGCAGAGCCAGTATCAGGTGCTCGGTCTGGGCGACTTCAACGGCGACGGGCTTGCCGACGTGCTGTGGCGCGACCAGGCGAAGACCCAGCTGTACATGTGGCTCGGTCAGGGTAACGGTGCGTTCGCCGTCAACTTCGTCAACAGCTACCCGGCCGGTTGGGAGATGGTATCCCGCTGATCGATCGGCAGAAAAAAGGCCGCCATATGGCGGCCTTTTCTTTGCGCCCGGTTCTGTCAAAGCATCTGGTAGTTCGGCCCCGACCCACCCTCCGGCGTGACCCAGTTGATGATTTCGTACGGGTCCTTGATGTCGCAGGTCTTGCAGTGCACGCAGTTGGCGGCGTTGATCTGCAGGCGGCGGCCTTCGCTGTCTTCGACCATCTCGTAGACGCCCGCAGGGCAGAAGCGGGTGCAGGGGTTGCCGTATTCGACGGTGCAGCGCTCGACGCAGATCGAGGTGTCGAGCACCTTGAGGTGCACGGGCTGGTCCTCGTCGTGCTCGGTCGCGGCGAAATACACGCCGGCGAGGCGGTCGCGCGGCGCGAGGGTGCGCTCGCCCCAGCCGCGGTCGGGTGACTCGTACTCGGCCAGCTTTTCCATCTGGCACCAGTCGGGCTTGTTCTTCAGCGTCCACGGCGACTTGCCGCGCGTCACCGTCTCCCACGCCGCGTTGAGCAGGCCGAACCACAGGCCGCGCTTGAAGGCCGGCTTGACGTTGCGCACCTCGCGCAGCTCCGCCATCGCCTCCGAGCCGCGCAGCTTCGCGTCCCACCCCGCGGGCGACAGCGCGTTCGCGGCGAGGTGCTCGGCGGCGAGCATGCCGGAGCGGAACGCTTGGTGCGTGCCCTTGATCTTCGGCACGTTCAGCAGACCCGCGGTGTCGCCGATCAGGATCGCGCCGGGCATCTCGCAGGTCGGCAGCGACTGCCAGCCGCCGGTGACGATCGCGCGCGCGCCGGCCGACACGATGTTGCCGCCCTCGAGCAGCGGCTTTACCGAGGGATGGTTCTTCCACTGCTGGAACGCTTCCCACGGCCTGTAGTTCGGGTCCTTGTAGTCGAGCCCGCTGACGAAGCCGAGCGCGATGCGGCCCTTGTCGAGGTGGTACAGGAAGCTGCCGCCGTAGGTCGCGTTGTCCGCGGGCCAGCCGAGCGTGTGCACGATCTTGCCGGGCGTGACGCGCTCTTCCGGCACCTGCCAGAGTTCCTTGATTCCGATCGAGTACGTCTGCGGGTCGTGGCCTTCGTCGAGCCGGAACTGCTTGACCAGGCGCTTGGTCAGATGGCCGCGCGCACCTTCGGCGAGCACGGTGACCTTGGCGCGGATGTCGATGCCCGGCGTGTAGCCCGGCTTGTGCGAGCCGTCCTTCGCCACGCCCATGTCGCCGATGCGCACGCCGATGACGGCGCCGCTCTCGTCATGCAACGTTTCGCTGGCGGCGAAGCCCGGATAGATCTCCACGCCCAGCGCCTCGGCCTGCGGCGCGAGCCAGGCGCACATCGCACTCAGGCTGACGATGACGTTGCCGTGGTTGTTCATGCCCGGCGGAACCGGGAGCTTGCGCGCGCCGGTCTTCGACAGCAGCCAGAACTCGTCTTCCTTCGCCGGCACGCACACCGGCGGCGGGTTGTCGCGCCAGTTCGGCAGCAGCGCATCGAGCGGGCCGGTCTCGATGACGGCGCCGGACAGGATGTGCGCGCCGATGGTCGAGGCCTTCTCGATCACGCAGACCGAGATGTCGGGGTTCAGCTGCTTCAGGCGGATCGCGAACGAGAGCCCCGCGGGCCCCGCGCCGACGGTGACGACGTCGTACTCCATCACGTCGCGCTCGATCTCGGGGGTCTCGCTCATGGTGTTCTCCGCGTGCTGACCCGCCATTGTCGCGGTTTGTCCGTAGCGCGCCAATCACGACGGGCCCGCGTGCTAGCGTGCGCGCGATGCTCGAGCGCCTGCCGCTGCCCGATGCCGACGTCCGGCTCGACCCCGCCTGGCTCGCGCCGGGCGAGGCGTCGGGCCTGTTCGACGCCCTAATCGACGCGCTTCCCTGGGAGAACCACGTGGTCCGCCTGTTCGGCCGCGAGCACGCCTCGCCGCGCCTGAGTTGCTGGATCGGCGATGCGGGCGCCCGCTACCGCTATTCCGGCGTGTCGCGCGAGCCGCGCCCGTGGACGGCTCAGCTGATCGCGCTGCGTGGTCGCCTGAGGGAATCGCTGGGCGTCGATTTCGACAGCGTACTCGCCAACCTCTACCGCGACGGCCGCGACGCCATGGGCTGGCATGCCGACGACGAGCGCGAACTCGGCCCGGCGCCGGTGATCGCTTCGGTCAGCCTCGGCGCGACGCGACGCTTCGTGCTGCGCCATCGCGACGGCGCGCCGCGTCTGGCGCTCGACCTGCCTGCAGGAAGCCTGTTGCTGATGCAGGGCGCGACGCAGGCGAACTATCGGCATGCGCTGCCGCGCACCGCCAGGCCCGTCGGTCCGCGGATCAACCTGACGTTCCGGCGGATCGTGGGCTCCTGATCGCCGATCGCCGACGCGATACCCGACCCGAACGCTCAGCGCCGCGGCGTGCCGGCCTCGGACATGGGCGCCGGCACCGGCGCCGGCGGTGGCGAAACCATCGTTGCGAGCGTCCAGCCGACGATCTGCCCATCGATGCGCGCCATCGCGCGGTCGAACGCGTCGACAACCTGCGGCAGGGCGGTGCCCGCGGCCGGCTCGGCCTCGAGGAACGTGCGCGAGGCCAGCACGTCGGCGGCTTCCGGGCGCATCAGCTTCACGCTCAGCTCGATCGTGGCCTGCGGCACGCTGCCGCCGGCGTAGTCGGCCTCGAAGCGGCGTACGTCGATGAGCAGACGGTAATCGCCGTTGACGCCCGCACCCGAGCGCGCCACGGCGCGCAGACGGCCGGAGTCCTCGAAGGTGCGCAGCAGCGAGTTGGTCAGCATCTCCGACGGGCGCTGCGACCACAGCGCGCCCTTGTATACCTGCAGCTCCTGCGGCGTTGGACGCACGGCGATGCGGAGGCTGTCGTAGGGACGGCCGATCTGCACCGGCGCGAGCGTCAGTTGCGCATCGACCTTCGGCCACGCCGGGTCGGTGGCGACCTGCACGCGCGGCGAGAACTGCAGCGGCGATTCCTTCTTGCCGCCCAGCAGCGAGCAGGCCGGCAGCGCCAGCACGGCGGCGACCGCGACGACACGGAGCAGGGCGGTGGACGGGTCGCGAAGGCTCATGCGCGGGCTCACTTCGGTTCGAATTCCTTGGGACGGTCGCGGCCGAGCAGGTAGCTCGCCGGACCGCTGTCGAGGCGGTCGGTGACCTGGCGCAGGTCGCGCACCAGCGCGCGGAGCTCGATCAGCGTCGGGCCGACCTGGCCGAGGCCGTCGCTGGTGAAGCTGCGGATCGCCGCGCGGTTCTCGTTGACGATGCCGTTGGCGCCGTCGGACGCCGATTCCAGCTTGTCCAGCGTGCGGTCGAGCTTGCCGACCAGCGAGGGCAGCTTGTTGGCGAGCTCGCGATCGACGTCGTCGACCACGTTGTGCGCCTTGGCCAGCGTCGCGTTGAGCTCGACGCTCGAGGCGCGCGCGTTGGCGATGATCTCGCGCAGGTCCTCGCGCTCGGCGGCGATCGAGCCGGTGAGGTTGTCGATGTTTTCCAGCGTGTTGGAGACGTGCGCGATGTTCTCCTCGCTCAGCACCTGGTCGAGCCGCGCGACGAGGCGGTTCGCGGTGTCGGCGATGTTCTGCAGCGCCGAGGCCTCGGTGCGGATCACCGGCATCTCGCGGCGGTCGACGGTGACCAGCAGCGCCGCGCTCGGGCTGCCGCCGGTGAGCTGGATGAAGGGCGAGCCGGTGATGCCGCTCTGCGACATCTTGGCGCGCGTGTCGACCTTGATCGGCGCGTCGGCCTGGATGCGCAGCGTGGCCAGCACCCGGCGCGGGTCGGCCGGGGACAGGCGCAGGCTCTCGACGGTGCCGACCGAGATGCCGTTGTATTGCACCGAGCTGCCTTCGGACAGACCCGTGACGGGCTCGTTGAACACGACCGCGTAGTTCTGCCATTCCTTGTCGGAGGAGTACTTCGCGGCCCACAGCGCGAACAGCAGCAGCACCACCGTCACGAGGATCGTGAAGGCGCCGATGAGGACGTAGTTGGCCTTGGTTTCCATGGGGCGCGGGTCCGGTCGGGCGTGCGTGGAGGTCAGTCGTTAGAAGCGGTGGCGCGATCGCGGCCGGCCTGCGCCGCGCGGGCGCGCGGGCCGTGGAAGTACTCGCGTACCCACGGATGGTCGAGCTGCTCGATCTCGGCGATCGGCGCGGCGGCCACCACTTTCCGGTCGGCGATCACCGCCACCCGGTCGCAGATAGCGTAAAGCGTGTCCAGATCGTGTGTGATGAGGAAGACGGTGAGGCCGAGGGCCTGCTGCAGCGTGCGGATCAGGTGGTCGAACGCGGCGGCGCCGATCGGGTCGAGGCCCGCGGTGGGCTCGTCGAGGAAGAGCAGGGGCGGGTCGAGGGCGAGCGCACGCGCCAGCCCGGCGCGCTTGCGCATGCCGCCCGATAGCTGCGAGGGCAGCTTGTCGATGGCGTCGGCCGGCAGGCCGGCGAGCTTCACCTTCAGCAGCGCGATCTCGTAGCGCAGCACGTCGGCCAAGTCGCGGTGGTACTCCTTCAGCGGCACCTCGACGTTCTCGCCGACGGTGAGCGAGGAGAACAGCGCGCCGTCCTGGAACAGCACGCCGGTATTGCGCTCGATGTGGCGGCGCGATTCGGCGTCGCTGCGGCGCGCGTCCACGCCGAGCACCTCGATCTCGCCCTCGTCGGGCGTCCGCAGACCGAGAATGGAGCGCATCAGCACCGACTTGCCGGTGCCCGAGCCGCCGACCACGCCGAGGATCTCGCCCGGCATCACGTCGAGGTCCAGCCCGTCGTGCACCACCTGCTCGCCGAAACGGTTGACGAGGCCGCGCACGCGGATGATGGGCGATGGCGATTCGTTGCCTGCAGTCGCCATCAGATGTCCATCACCATGAACCAGAGCGCGGCCATCGCATCGAGCACGATCACCAGCGAGATGGCCTGCACGACGGCGGACGTGGTGCGCTCGCCGACCGACTGCGCGGTGCCCTGCACCTGCAGGCCCTCCAGGCAGCCCACCAGCGCGATCACCGTGGCGAAGAACGGCGCCTTCGACAGGCCGACCCACATGTGGCGTACGTCGATGGTCTCGTGCATGCGCGAGAGGTATTGCTGCGGCGGGATGTCGAGCCCGTACGCGCCGACGGTCAGGCCGCCGAGCAGACCGGCGACCATCGCGACGAACGTGAGTAGGGGCAGCATCGCCAGCAGCGCGAGCAGGCGCGGAATGACCAGCAGGTCGATCGGGTCCATGCCCAGCGTGCGGATCGCGTCGACCTCCTCGCGGCTCTTCATGGCGCCGATCTGCGCGGTGAACGCGCTCGCGGTGCGCCCGGCGAGGATGATCGAGGTCAGCAGCACCGCGAACTCGCGCAGGAAGGCCACGTTGACCAGGTCGACGACGTAGAGCTCGGCGCCGAAGTCGCGCAGCACGTCGGCGCCGAGGAAGGCGATCACCGCGCCGACCAGGAACGACAGGATCGCCACGAGCGGCGTCGCGTCGAGGCCGACCTGCTCCATGTGCGCGACGAGCGCGATCGGGCGGAAGCGCGTGGGCTCCTTCACCGTGCGCAGCAGCTTGACCAGCACCTCGCCGAGGAAGGCGATCAGCGCCAGCACCTCCTTGAGGTTGTCCTGCACCGAATAACCGAGCCGCCCGATCGCCGCGGCCACGCCGTACTCGCGCTTCCTGCGCGGACGCTCGTCGGCCACGTCCTCGATCGCCGCGACCAGCGCGCGGTGCTCGTCGCGGAAGGCGACGGTGGTGAAGTCGATGCCGGCGCGGCGCGACCAGCGCAGCAGTTGCAGCACCCCGAGCGAATCCAGGCGCTCGATGCCGCGCGCATCGACCTCACGCGCTTCGGGCGTCTCGCCCAGCAACTCGCCGATGCGCGCGGCGTGTTCGATCGTCCACCGCCCCGACAGGCGCACGGTGCCCGCGCCGGTATCGGCAACGAGGGCGGGTGGCGAGGAGGGCGCGGCGGTCATGGTCGCGCGAGCATACCGGCTCGGCCGTGCGCGCAGATGCATGCGATGCTGTGGCGATGACCGCCCCCATGAGCGAAGCCAGTTACTCGGCACGCATCGACTTCATGGTCGAGCTCGCGCTGCGCCTGCACCGCTACGGCACCACCGCCGACCGCCTCGAAGGCGCGCTCAGCGCGGTGGCCACGCGGCTGGGCATCGGCTGCGAGCCGTGGTCGAACCCGACGGGCCTGATTCTCACTTTCAGCGATCCCGGTCGCGCCACCGGCCTGCGCGATACCACGCGCGTGATCCGGCTTTCGCCGGGCGAGGTCGACCTGCACCGGCTCGCCGAGACCGACCGCATCGCCGAGCAGGTGCTCGACGGCTCGCTGGAGCCGATCGAGGCCAAGGCGCAGATGCTCGCGCTCGACGCACCGGCGACGCCGACGACGCGCCGCGCGGAAGTCGTCGCCTTCGGCCTGGCCGCGGCGTCGGTGGCGGGCCTGCTGCGCCTGCCGTGGCTCGACATCGGCGTCGCCGGCGCCACCGGGCTATTGATCGGCCTGCTGGCGCAGCTGTCGGAAACCCGTCCGCGCGTGCGGCTGGGCTTCGAGGCGCTGGCCGGCATGGTCGCCGGCACGATCGCGATCCTGGTCGCGAGCACGGTCGGCCCGCTCAACCAGAACACGGTGATCATCGCCGCGCTGATCGTGCTGCTGCCCGGTCTCGCGCTCACCAACGCGGTGAGCGAACTCACCAGCCAGCAACTCGTGTCGGGCACCGCCCGTTTTGCCGGCGCGCTCACCACCGTGCTCAAGCTCGGCGTGGGTGTGCTGGTGGCGCGTTACGCGCTGGATCTCGCGGGGCTGTCGCCGGTGGTGCGCGCCGCGCGCCCGCAGCCGGCCTGGCTGGAGTGGATCGCACTGGCGACCGCCTCGTTCGCCTTCGCCGTGCTGTTTCGCGCCAGCGTTCGCGATTACCTGCGGGTGATCGCGGCCGCGGCCTGCGGCTACCTGATCTCGCGCTTCGTCGGCGAGGCCGCGGGCAGCCCGGCCGGCGTGTTCGTCGCCGCGCTTGCGATGACCGCCATCGGCAATGCCTACGCGCGCTGGTGGCATCGCCCGGGCGCGATCATCCGCGTGCCCGGCATCATCATGCTGGTGCCGGGGAGCACCAGCCTGCGCGGCCTGCTCAGCCTGATGCAGACGCAGGACGTGGGCGCGGGGCAGGCGGCGATGCTCGCGGTCATCAACGCGCTCGCCGCACTGGTGGCGGGCCTGCTGTTCGGCAACCTGCTGCTGCCGCCGCGCCGCAATCTCTGACGCCCGAAACGACGACGCCGGCGCGAGGCCGGCGTCGAGGCGGACGGATGGAGCGCGATCAGCGGATCAGGAACTCGTCGAGCACGCGGCCCTGGCTGGTATAGGCCTGCAGCCAGCGCGGCTGCTTGCCGCGTCCGCTCCAGGTCTCGTTGGCGTTGTCGGGGTTGCGGTACTTCGGTGCGACCTTCGAGCCGGCCATCTTCGACGGCTTGCGCGTGGACTTGCGCGCCGTGGTGCCTGCACCCGCCGCCGACGGCGCCGCGCCACGCACGCCGAACAGCTCGGCGATCGAATAACCCTCGGCGCGCGCGATCTGCTCCAGGCGCTTGCGCACCGCGGCCACCGGCTTGCGCTTGCTGAGCACGGTGCGGCGCTTCTTGGCCTGGTTGATCAGGGCCTCGAGCTCCTTGGCCGACATGCTGTTGAGATCGAACGCCATGACACCTCCGAAAACTGCAAAAGAAAATGGGCCGCGCTATGCAGCGGCGGCCCATCCTAACCAGCGACAGTAATCGAGTAAATCCGCGAAAGATAATCAGCCCGCGGTCACTCGGGAAATCGCCGTGTCGCGATCGAGCTGCTCGGCCTCGCTGGCGCGGCGATGGCGGTATTCGAACGTACCCGCCTGCAGGCCACGCTCGGAAACCACGATGCGGTGCGGGATGCCGATCAGTTCGATGTCCGCGAACATCGCGCCCGGGCGCAGGCCGCGGTCGTCGAGCACCGCGTCCACGCCGGCGGCGATCAGGTCGCGCAGCAGCGCCTGCGCCGCCTCGTTCACCGCCTCGACGCCCTTCGGGTTGATCACGCACACGGCCACCTGCCACGGCGCGATCGCGTCCGGCCAGATGATCCCGTTGGCGTCGTGGTTCTGCTCGATCGCCGCGGCGACGATCCGCGACACGCCGATGCCGTAGCAGCCCATCACCGGCGTGGCCGCGCGGCCGTTCTCGTCGAGCACCGTCATGCCCATGGCCTGGGCGTACTTGCCGCCGAGCTGGAACACGTGGCCGACCTCGATGCCGCGCGCGATGCCCAGCGTGCCCTGACCATCCGGCGAGGCATCGCCCTCGACGACGTTGCGGATGTCGGCGACCAGATCCGGTTCCGGCAGGTCGCGGCCCCAGTTCACGCCGGCGATGTGGAAGCCGTCCTCGTTCGCGCCGACGACGAAATCGGCCATCGCCGCGACATCGCGGTCGGCGACGATCAAGATCGACTTCGCCGGCGCGATCGGCCCGAGGAAGCCGGGCGATGCATCGAGGTGCTCGCGGATCTCGTCTTCGGTGGCGAGGCGGTATTCGGTCAGACCCGGCAGCTTCGCGAGCTTGATCTCGTTGACGGCGTGGTCGCCGCGCACGAGCGCGAGCACGAAGCGCGGGTTGTTTTCGGGATCGACACCGATCACCGCGACCGATTTCACCGTGCGCGACAGCGGAATGCCCAGCAGCGCGGCGACGTCCTCGCAGGTCTTCTGCGTCGGCGTGTCGACCTTGCGCATCGCTTCGGTCGCGGCGCCGCGCGGGCCGGGCGCGGCGGCTTCGGCACGCTCGACGTTCGCCGCGTAGTCCGAGCCCGTCGAGAACGCCAGCGCGTCCTCGCCGGAATCGGCGAGCACGTGGAACTCGTGGCTCATCGCGCCGCCGATCGCGCCGGTGTCGGCGACCACCGCGCGGAACTTCAGCCCCAGGCGCGTGAAGATGCGCCCGTAGGTGTCGTACATGTTGCGGTATTCGCGGCCGAGGTCGTCCTCGTTCGCGTGGAACGAGTAGGCGTCCTTCATCAGGAACTCGCGCGCGCGCATCACGCCGAAGCGCGGGCGGATCTCGTCGCGGAACTTGGTCTGGATCTGGAAGAAGTTGACCGGCAGCTGCTTGTAGCTCGACAGCTCCTGGCGCGCGAAGTCGGTGACGACTTCCTCGTGCGTCGGGCCGTACGCGTACCAGCTGTCCTTGCGGTCCTTGATCTTCAGCAGCTGGCCGCCGAACTTCTCCCAGCGGCCGGTTTCCTCCCACAGCTCGCGCGGCTGGATGGAGGGCATCAGCACCTCGATCGCGCCCGCGTTCGTCATCTCCTCGCGGACGACGCGCTCGACCTTGCGCAGCACGCGCAGGCCCAGCGGGCTCCACGTGTACACGCCGGCGGCGAGCTTGCGGATCATGCCCGCGCGCAGCATCAGCTGGTGGCTGACGACTTCGGCGTCGGCGGGCGTTTCCTTGGTGGTATGGAGGTGGAACTGCGACAGGCGCATCGACGTTTTTCGCACGCGGAAAGGCCGCATTCTGCCATGCGGCGCGCGGCTGTCGGCCGGAATCGCTTTGGATGCGCCGCCGTCGCGGCGCGCGGGCTCAGGCCTGCTTCTTCGTCACCGCGTTGGCGGCGGGCTGGTCGCAGTACAGCTCGACCTCGCCCTGGGCGACCTTCAGCCGCGCCGCGCGTTCGGCGGCGGTGAGCTCGCGGTCGGCCTTGCCGTCCTTGTCGTCGTCGACGCCGACCTTGCCGTCGCCCTGCAGCAGCTTGAGGTTGCCGCGCGCGTTGCTGCAGTCGGCATTTGCGACGGCCTTCGGCGCGGCGGGGGGCGCCGGGCGCTCGCCGAAGGTGCGCGCATCGGCCTTCTGGCCCGCGGGCGGTGCGTCGGCGTAGTGGGTGACGCCCTTGGCGTCCTTCCACGTGTAGACCTGGCCGGCGGCGACGGGCAGCGCGATGGCGAGGGCGAAGGGCAGGACGGCGGAAGCGAGGGTGGACAGCCGGCGCATGGCGGGCTCCGGGGACGAGGGCGGGCCGATTGCATCACCGCCCCGGCGCCGGGGCAAGCGATACACTGCGGAAATGGAATCCACGCCTCCGCCCGCGCCGGCACGGCCGCGCGCCCGCGGCATCTACCTGCTGCCGAACCTCTTCACCACCGGCGGCATGTTCGCCGGCTTCTACGCCATCATCGCCGCTGCCCAGGGCCAGTTCCCGGACGCCTGCGTGGCCGTGTTCGTGGCGGCGATCCTGGACGGCCTGGACGGCCGGGTCGCACGGCTGACCAATACCCAGAGCGAGTTCGGCGTGCAGTACGACTCGCTGGCGGACCTGATCAGCTTCGGGCTGGCGCCGTCGATGGTGATGTACCACTGGGCGCTCGCCTCGCTGCGGCTGGACGGCGCCACGCCAGGCAAGATCGGCTGGATCGTCGCCTTCCTCTACGCCGCCTGCGCCGCGCTTCGGCTGGCGCGCTTCAACGCGCAGGTGGGGCAGGTCGACAAGCGCTGGTTCATCGGCCTGGCCAGCCCCGCCGCGGCCGGGCTGGTGGTGAGCTTCGTCTGGACCTGCGCCTCGTTCGGCCTGTCCGGTCCCGACCTGCGCTACGTCGCGCTCGGCGTCACCGTCGTCGCGGCGCTGCTCATGGTCAGCCGCCTGCGCTACTTCAGCTTCAAGGGCGCCGGCCCGCGCAGCGACCGCGTGCCGTTCCTCGCGATCGTGGTGGTGGTCGCGGTGCTGGTCGCGGTGGCGATCGATCCGCCGACGGTGCTGCTGGCGGTGTTCGCGCTGTACGCGCTGTCGGGGCTGCTCTACTGGGCCTGGCGCCGCGTGCGCCGGCCGGTCGAGGCGGCCACATGACCCTGCCGTGGAGCCCGCAGCAGATCGAATGGCTGCAGGCGATGGGCCTGGACGTGCTGCGCCGCGACGCGCCGCCGGCCGTGGCTGCGCCGGCCATCCAGCCTGCAACCGCGCGGTCGTCCCCGGAAACCGTTCCGGCTGCGCTGGCACGCGTCGCGCGCGGTGCGGACCTGTCGATGCTGCTGGCGTCGCACGGCATCCCGCGCGACGCCGCCTCGCGCCGCGTGTTCTGGCGCGCGCTGCGTCCACTGCGCAAGGCGGCGCGAACGCCGTGAGCGCACTGCCGTCGAGCCCCGTCGCGGCGCTTCGGCCCATGCGCGAGGCCGACGTCGACGCCGTCTTCGACGTCGAATGCCGGGCCTACGAATTCCCCTGGACCGCCGGTATCTTCCGCGACTGCCTGCGCGCCGACTACATGGCCTGGGTGCTCGACGTCGAGGGCGCGATCGCCGGCTATTTCCTGATGAGCCTGGCTGCCGGCGAGGCGCACGTGCTGAACATCTGCGTGGCGCCCGAGCAGCAGGGCCACGGCCACGGCCGCCGCCTGCTGCGCGCGCTGATCCAGCTCGCTCGAACGCGCGGCGCGCAGCGGATTTTCCTCGAGGTGCGGCCGTCGAACCGGCGCGCGATAGCGCTGTACGACATGGAAGGCTTCAACGAGATCGGCCGCCGGCCGCGTTACTACCCGGCCCGCGACGGCCGCGAGGACGCGATCGTGATGGCGATGGAACTGCTGCCGGCCGAGATATAGCCTCGGGCGCACGTCCGCTGCCAAGAAATGCCGTGCGTCGTCTCGTCCTGATCCTGCTGTTTTCCGCCCCCGCCGCGTATGCCGCCGGCCTGCCGGTGCTGTCGGGCTATCCCGGCTGCGATTACGAGCGGCTCGGCAACGTGCGGGCCGACGACGGGCGTCGCCCCGACGGCAGCCTGGACGATACCCGGCTGCGTCTGGCGAGCCACAGCCGCGTATTCGATCGTCTGTCGGCGCAGGGCGAGGCGCGGGGCGCGAAGGCCATCGTGGTCAACCTGCACGAGGCCGACTTCTACACGAAGAACGGCAACCGGACGAAACGCCCGGTCTACGTGGCGGTCAGCGGCGCGGCGATCCGGGTCGCGGACGCCGCGCGTTGGCGGTTCGACGTGCTCGATGCCGAGGCCCTGCAGGCGCGTGCACTGCAGGGCAAGGCGGCGGACGTCGTGATCAAGACGCCACCACCGCCCGTGCTCTAGCGGATCAGCCCAGCTTGGCGCGCTGCGCGGCGAGCGCTTCGCGCTGCGAGGCCCAGTCGGCCAAGCGCTTGCGCTCCTGCTCGACCACTGCTGCCGGCGCGTTCGCCACGAACGTGTCGCTGGCGAGCTTGCCCTGCGACTTGGCGATCTCGCCGTCGACGCGCTTGAGCTCCTTGTCCAGGCGCGCGCGCTCGGCGCCGAGGTCGACCAGGCCTTCCAGCGGCACCAGCAGCTTCAGCGCGCCGACCACGCCCGCGGCCGAAGCCGGGGCGGCATTCGCGTCGTCGATGAAGTCGACTGCGTCGAGCTTGCACAAAAAGCGCAGCTGCGACCCGAAGCGCGACGCGCGCTCGCGGTCGGCCGCATCGCCGTCGGCCATCAGCAGCGGCACCTGCTTCGATGGGGCGACGTTGAGTTCGCTGCGGATGCGGCGAACCGTGGAGATCACCGACTTCAGCCATTCGACCGCGGCTTCGGCGTTCGCATCGCCCTGCGGCAGCTCGGCGGCGCGCGGGTAGGGGCGCAGCATGATCGTCGTTTCGTCGATGCCGAGCTTCGGCGCGACCGCCTGCCACAGCTCTTCGGTCACGAACGGGATCAGCGGGTGCAGCAGCGAGAGCAGGCGCTCGAGCACGAACAGCAGCGTGTGGCGCGTGCTGTTGGCGGCCTCGGCATCGTCGCCGTTGAGGGCGGGCTTGGCGAGTTCGACGAACCAGTCGCAGAACTGGTTCCAGGCGAATTCGTACAGCGCCTGTGTGAGCAGGTCGAAGCGGTAATCGGCGAAATGCTGCTCGGCTTCCGCGGCGACGCGCGACAGCTGCGCGAGGATCCAGCGCTCGGCGTCGGTCTTCGGCTGCGGCACGCCCGAGGCGCTGAAGCCCTCCGTGTTCATCAGCACGAAGCGCGTCGCGTTCCACAGCTTGTTGCAGAAGTTCTTGTAGCCCTCCGCGCGGCCGAGGTCGAACTTGATGTCGCGGCCGTGCGTGGCGAGCGCGGAAATCGTGAAGCGCAGCGCGTCCGCGCCGAACGCGGGGATGCCGTTCGGGAATTCCTTGCGGGTGGCCTTCTCGATCTTCTCGGCCATCTTCGGCTGCATCAGGCCCGACGTGCGCTTGGCGACGAGGTCGTCGAGCGAGATGCCGTCGATGAGATCGAGCGGGTCGAGGATGTTGCCCTTCGACTTCGACATCTTCTGGCCCTGCGCATCGCGCACGAGGCCGGTGATGTAGACGTCCTTGAACGGCACTTCGCCGGTGAAGTGGTCGGTCATCATGATCATCCGGGCGACCCAGAAGAAAATGATGTCGAAGCCGGTGACGAGCACGCTCGACGGCACGTAGCGGTCGAAGCCGCGTTCGGCCATGAGCTGTTCGTTCGGCCAGCCCTGCGTGCTGAACGGCCACAACGCGGAGGAGAACCACGTCTCCAGTACATCGGTGTCCTGCGTGAGCGGCATCGTGTCGCCGATGGCGTGCTTGGCGCGCACCTCGGCCTCGTCGCGGCCGACGTAGACGCGGCCTTCGACGTCGTACCACGCGGGAATGCGATGGCCCCACCAGAGCTGGCGCGAGATGCACCAGTCCTGGATGTTCTCCATCCAGTGGCGGTAGGTGTTGATCCAATTCGAAGGGACGAACTTCACGGCCCCGGATTCAGCCAACGCGAGGCCCTTCGCGCCAAGCGTGTCCATCTTCACGAACCACTGGTCCGTGAGATACGGCTCGATCACCTGGCCCGTGCGATCGCCGCGCGGCACCTGCAGCTTGTGCGGCTTGGTCTCGACGAGCAGGCCCTGCGCGTCGAGGTCCGCGAGCACGGCCTTGCGCGCGTCGAAACGATCGAGGCCGCGATAGGCCTGCGGCACGCCGGCGTCGTCGGCCAGCACGCCGTCGAGGATCTTCGCTTCGGGGGTGAAGATGTTGATCAGCGGCAGCGCATGGCGCTGGCCGACGGCGTAGTCGTTGAAGTCGTGCGCGGGCGTGACCTTGACCACGCCGGTGCCGAATTCGCGATCGACGTAGTCGTCGATGATCACCGGGATGCGGCGACCGGTCAGCGGCAGCACGACGGACTTGCCGTGCAGCGAGGCGTAGCGTTCGTCGTCCGGATGCACCATCGCCGCGGTGTCGCCCAGCATGGTCTCCGGGCGCGTCGTCGCGACGACGAGGTAGTCACGTGTCTCGCGCAGCACCTCGTTGCCGTCGGCGTCGCGCTCCACGTACTCGTAGGTGGCGCCGTCGGCGAGCGGGTAGCGGATCGACCACAGCGAGCCGTCCTCCTCCTCGTTCACGACTTCGAGGTCGGAGATCGCGGTCTTCAGCACCGGGTCCCAGTTGACGAGGCGCTGGCCGCGGTAGATCAGGCCGTCCTCGAACAGGCGCACGAAGGCTTCGCGCACGGCGTCGGCGGCCATCGGGTCCATCGTGAACACGCTGCGCGTCCAGTCGCCCGAGGTGCCGAGGCGGCGCATCTGGCGCTCGATGGTGTCGCCCGACTTCTGCTTCCACTCCCACACTTTCGCGATGAAACCGTCGCGGCCGAGCGTGTCGCGGGATTCGCCCTTGCCTTCGAGCGCGAGGTTGCGTGAGACCACCATCTCGGTCGCGATGCCGGCGTGGTCGGTGCCCATCTGCCAGAGCACGTCGAAGCCGCGCATGCGGTGGTAGCGGATCAGCGCGTCCTGCAGGGTGTGCTGGAACGCGTGGCCCATGTGCAGCGTGCCGGTGACGTTCGGCGGCGGCAGCAGGATCGAGTAGGGCTCGCCCGTGCCGCGCGGCTTGAATACGCCGCTCGCCTCCCACTGCTGGTACAGGCGCGTCTCGAACTGGGTGGGGTCGTAGCCGGGGGCGAGGGACATGGCGGTCGGATCTGGGGCGTGGGAACGGCCGGCGGCGACGCATCGGCGTCGCGGCGGGCGAGGGTCGGCCGGGCGCGGCCCGGTCGTGCAGCATAGCGGGCCGGCGGCCCGGGCTTCAGCCTTCGCGGCATCGGCGCCGCGGCGGAACAGGGGCCGGGCCGGGGCCCGGCGCCTCACATGTCGTGCTTCTTCAGCTCCAGGCCGCGGGCCTGGTACTGCTTCCAGCGCTCGCGCAGCGGGCCGCGGGCCGACTCGTCGGCCGGCACGACTTCCAGCACGCGGTCGAAGGCGCCTTCCACCGCCGCGTCGCGCAGGTTGATCACCAGCGGGCGCAGCGCGGCATCGACGTCGGGTGCGGCGATCAGCACCTCCGCCTCGTCCTCGTCTTCCTCGGCGCCGGCGATCTGGTGCGGGATGTAGACCTCGTCGCCCATGTCCCAGAGCAGGTCGTCGAGCGCCTCGGCCTGCTCCTGCGAGCGCGCGAGCACGAGCGTGGGCAGGCCGGCGTCGAAGGCCTTGCGGGCCAGCTCGCAGACCAGGCGCAGCGGCTCCGTGCGGAACCGCGGCGTGGTGATCAGGTAGAAGTCGGCGCGGGCCATCGGGGCGTGGCGTTCCGGATCAGGCCTGCGCGGCGCGATCCATCAGCCACTGCGACAGCAGGCCGACCGGCCGACCGGTCGCCATGCCGCGCTTGCCCTCGTCGTTGGCGACGCCGGCGATGTCCATGTGCGCCCAGCGCTGGCCCTCGGTGAAGCGCGCGAGGAAGCAGCCCGCAGTGATCGCACCGGCCCAGCGGCCGCCGATGTTGTAGACGTCGGCGAAGCTGGACTCGAGCTGGGTCTGGTACTCGTCCCAGAGCGGCAGCGGCCAGGCGCGGTCGAACACGTTCTCGCCGGCGGCGACCAGCTCGGCCGAGAGGTCCTCGTGCTTGCTCATCAGGCCGGTGGCGTACTTGCCGAGCGCGACGACGCAGGCGCCGGTCAGCGTGGCGACGTCGACCAGCGCGGCGGGCTCGAAGCGCTGCGCGTAGGTCAGCGCGTCGCAGAGGATCAGGCGGCCCTCGGCGTCGGTGTTGCCGACCTCGATGGTCTTGCCGGACATCGAGGTGAGCACGTCCGACGGGCGATAGGCGTTGGCGTCGGGCATGTTCTCGACCGCCGGCACCACCACCACGAGGTTCACCGGCAGGCCCATGCCGACCGCGGACACGAAGGTGCCCATCACGGTGGCCGCGCCGCACATGTCGAACTTCATCTCCTCGACGCCGCCCTGCACCTTGAGGTTGATGCCGCCGGTGTCGAAGGTGATGCCCTTGCCGACCAGCACATAAGGCTTCGCGTCGCCCGCGCCGGTGTACCTGAGCACGATGAGCCTGGGCGGATTGGCCGAGCCGCGCGCGACGGCCAGCAGCGAGCCCATGCCGAGCTGCTCCATCTGCGCAGCGTCGAGCACCTCGCAGCTGCAGCTGTCGAAGCGCGCGGCGAATTCCTGCGCCTGCTGGGCGAGGTAGGCGGGGTTGCAGATGTTCGGCGGCAGGTTGCCCAGCTCGCGCGCGAACTGCACGCCCGCGGCCACGGCCTGGCCCTGCGCGACGGACTGGGCGTCGCCGCCGGCGATCGACAGGCGCTTGAGGCCCGGCTCGAGCTTGGCCTTGGACTTCTCGCCCAGCGTCGCGGTGTAGCGGTAGGCGGCGTGGTCGGTGGCGATCACGGCCTGGCGCACGGCCCAGGCGGTGTCGCGGCCCTTGACCGGCACCTGCGGCAGCGTGGTCGCGGCATGCGCGACCGGGCCGGCCTTCAGCGCGCGTGCGGCGTCGCCCACGGCCTTGATGTACTGCGGCACGCCGAACTTGCCCGCCTCGCCCAGGCCGACCACCAGCACGCGCGGCGAAGCGACGTCGGGAAGGTCGTGCAGCAGCGCGGTCTTGCCGGTCTTGCCGGACACGTCGCCGCGCTCGATGAGCGCGGACAGGCGGCCGCCGGCGGCGCGATCGATCGCGGCCGCGGGTTCGGTGAGGGTCTTGTCGGCGAAAACGCCGACGATCACGCAATCGGCGGCGATGGAGGCCGGCGCGTCGGTGATCGGATCGAATTCGAGGGCCATCGGAGTCCCGGGCAGGTCGTGAAAAGGGTTTTACGTACAATCGCCGACCCTGTGGGCAGGCGCCGGCATGAGCCGGAGCAGGCACCCGACCGCGCTGGAAAGCGCCGCGCCGGGCCGTTGAACGAACGACGAGTCTAGAACAGCCCCCGCGAATGCTGAAATTCGACCGATACCTGCTGTCCGAATTCATACAGGCGATGCTGGCCACCACGCTGGTGCTGCTGATGGTCGCCTTCGGCGCCGTTTTCGCCGATGTGCTGCGCGACATTGCCGAGGGCCGCTTCCCCGCCGACATGCTGCTGCCGCAGCTCGGGCTGCTGTTCCTCAACTGGCTGCCGGTCATGCTGCCGCTGGCGCTGATGCTGGGCCTGATGCTGGCCGTGGGGCGCCTCTACCGCGATTCCGAGATGCCGGTGCTGGCGTCGGTCGGCATCGGTCCGCGCCGGCTACTGCGGCCGCTTCTGGCGGCGGTGCTGCCGATCATCGTGGTCGTGGCGGTCTGCTCGTTGTGGCTGGCGCCCTGGGCCGAGCGCGTGTCGCGCGAGATGGTCAATGCCGCCACGCGCAACCTTCTGGTGGCAGGGCTGGAGCCCGGACGCTTCACGCCGATCGGCAACGGCGGCGTGGTGTTCGTGAGCCGCATGACCACCGATGGCACGCGCTTCGAGCGCGTCTTCATCTACCGCCAGAAGGACGATCGCCTCGACGTCACCACCGCGAACGCCGGCCATCTCGAAGTCGACGACGAGGGCCATCGAATCCTCGTGCTCGACGATGGTTTCGAGGTCGAAGGCCCGCGCGAGGGCGCCGGCCGCGATTACCGGCTGATGCGCTATCGCCGCAACGAGGCGCAGATGCCCGCGAGCCAGGGCCGCTACGACAGCAACGACCCGCGCATGCTGCCCACCACGCGGCTGATTCCCGACAGCCGCCTCGAAGCCAAGGCCGAGCTGCATTCGCGCATCGCGCCGCCGTTCCTCGCGCTCGCCTTCGCGTTGCTGGCGGTGCCGCTCGCGCGCAGCTCGCCGCGCGAGGGGCGCCTCGGGCGCATCGCGATCGGCTTTCTCATCTACCTCGTCGCCACCATGCTCTCGCTCGCCAGCGTGAACTGGATCGCGCGGGAGAAGATCCCGGCCGCGCTCGGCCAGTGGTGGCTGGTGCTGCCGCTGCTCGCGCTCGGCGCGTGGCTGTACTTCAGCGACGGCCGGGTGCGCCGGCCGCGCCTGCGCGGAGCGCGCCGATGAAGCCGTTTCCGAAGATCCACGACCTCTACGTCGCCCGCGCCGTCCTCGGTACGGTGCTGCTGACCTGGATGGTGCTGCTCGGCCTCGACGTCACCCTCGCGCTGGTCGGCGAGATCGGCGACGTGGGCAAGGGCGACTACAGCTTCGGCAAGGCGATCGCGCACGTGGCCTACACCGTGCCGCGCCGCGCCTACCAGTTGTTCCCGACCTCCGCGGTGATCGGCGCGCTCATGGGTCTCGGCCAGCTCGCCGCCTCCTCCGAGCTCACCGCGCTGCGTGCGATCGGCCTGTCGCGTCGTCGCCTGACCATCGCCGTCGGCGGCTCGATCGCGCTGCTCACGCTGCTGATGGTGGTCAACGGCGAGACGCTGGGCCCGTGGGGCGACCGCATGTCCAACGTGGTCAAGAAGACGGCGACCACGCGCGACACGGTCGTCGCGCGCTACTCGGGGCTGTGGGCGCGCGAGGGCGAGGTCATCCTCAACGCGCAGGGCGGCGAGGAGCGCAGCGAGAACGGGCGCTCGTGGCTGGAGCTGCGCGACGTGCGGCTCTACGAGTTCGAGGAAGACGGTCGGCTGAAGTCGATCTCGCACGCGAAGGTCGCGGAGCACCGCCCCGGCAGCTGGCTGCTGCGCGACGTCGCGCGCACCTATTTCGACGAGCGCTCGGTGCGCCGCGAAACGGTGCCGACGATGCAGTGGGCCTCGAAGCTCGACAGCGCCGCGCTCACGGCCGACCTCGACCGCCCGCGTTACCTCGACGCGCGCGAGCTGCGCCAGGCGATGGACTACCGCGCCCGCAACGGGCTCGATGCCAACGAGTTCGAGCAGTACTACTGGGGCCGCTGGTTCTATCCGATCAATGCGCTCGCGCTCTGCCTCGCCGCGGTGCCGTTCGCCTTCGGCACGCTGCGCAGCGGCGGCCTCGGCCGGCGCCTGTTCCTCGGCATCATCTTCGCGCTGGGCTTCTGGCTGGCGCAGGAGACGTTCGTCCGGGCCGCCCGCGCCTTCCACCTCGACTACCGCGTGGCCTACCTCGCACCGACGCTATTGATGCTTACGCTGTCGATGATGCTGTTCCGGCGGCGTTCGGGGTGATGGCGGCCGCTCGCGGCGCACCGCGCCGCGGCCGCCCGAGCGCCCGCCGCGCGGCGGCGGGCCGGGCGCAGCAGATCGCCCGCTTCCCGGGCGTTTGCGCTGCCGCGTGGCCTGCTCTTACGCCCGCCGCGCTGCAGCGCCGGGGGGGGCGCCGTAGCCGATCGTGATGCGGCGATTTCCGGGCGGGGTGCCGCGTGCCGGTTTGAAACGCCAGCCCGCCGCGGTGGGCCCGTCTGTAATCCGCCATCGCGACCGGCCCATTCCGCGCGCGGCGGTGCCGTCCGGACGGAACGCCCGCACCGACCGAGAACGCATCTGTTCGTTCGGCGATCCGATCAGACCGCGCCGGATCAGCCCTTCTTCGCCAACCGCTCGACGCGCGTTCCGCTCACGCGGTCATGCCAGGTCAGGCGGTCGCGATCGATCCAGGCCCACCAGAAGCCGAGCCCGCCGAGCAACAGTGATGCGGTGCCGACGAGGTAACGCAGCGCCAGCGACCGCCAGCCCGGCGCGCTGTCGCCGCCGACCACCCGAAGCCGCCACGGCCGCATGCCCAGCGTCTGCCCGCCGCGGCGCCAGCTCACCACCGCATACGCCCCGGCGACGAGCCAGCACGTGAGCCACAGCAACCATGCCAGCAGGCTGAAGGGCTGGATGTTCTCGCGCGCGGCATGCCCCGCGACGTAATAGCCGACGGTGAACGCGGCGGACACCAGCATCCACAGCGCGGCGACCGGCCAGAAGTCGTAGAACAGCGCGAACAGGCGCCAGCCGATGTACGGCCGCGCGGGAGGAGTCGATGCCATGCGATCAGGATAGTCGCTAAGCTGCGGCGCATGGATTCGAACGCGGGCGCGCGGCGCACGGGCGGGGTGGCGGCGCGGCGACAGGTCGCACGCGCGATGCCGGAACTCGGGCCCGCGGACGCACAGCTGATCGACCGCCACCTCGATGCGATCTGGGCCGAAACCGGCCTCTCCGCGGCGTCGCGCGACAGCTATCGACGCGACCTCGCCGGGCTGGCGCGATGGCGCGGCCGCGATGGCGTGCTGCAGGCGGCCAGCGCCTCGGACCTTTCCGAATACCTCGCCTGGCGCGCGCGCGAAGGCTATTCGCCGCGCAGCAATGCGCGACTTCTCTCCGCGTTCCGCGGCTTCTTCGGCTGGTGCCTGAGGCAGCGCCTGCGCAGCGACGACCCGACCGCGCTGCTCGGCTCACCGACCCTGCCGCGCCTGCTGCCCAAGGCGCTGACCGAAAGCCAGGTCGCCGCGCTGCTCGCGGCGCCCGACGTCGAGTCGCCGGCGGGCCTGCGCGACAAGGCGATGATCGAGCTGATGTACGCGACCGGCTTGCGCGTCAGCGAACTGGTCGAGCTGCCCGCCCAGGCGGTCAACCTGCGTCAGGGCGCGTTGCGCGTCACCGGCAAGGGCAGCCGCGAGCGCCTCGTGCCGATGGGCGAGGAAGCGCAGCACTGGCTGGAGCGCTATGCCGCGCAGGCGCGGCCGGAACTGCTCGGCAAGGGGCGCAGCTCGCCGTACCTGTTTCTCGACGCCAAGGGCCTGCCGCTCACGCGCCAGCAGTTCTGGTCGATCGTGAAGCGTCTCGCGGCGGTCGCCGGCATCGAGCCCACGCGCATCTCGCCACACGGCCTGCGCCACAGCTTCGCCACCCACCTGTTGAACCACGGCGCCGACCTGCGCGCGCTGCAGATGCTGCTCGGCCACAGCTCGCTGTCCACCACGCAGATCTACACGCTGGTGGCGAAGGAAAAGCTCAAGCAGCTCCACCGCATGCACCATCCGCGAGGGTGAGGCAGGCCGCCTGCGCGGCACTGCCGCGCGGGCTGCCGAACGCCCGGCCATGGATAGATAGCCGGGCCGGGGCATCCGTTGCCGTGCAGCCACGCCGTGGACGACGACGAAAGATCGGAAATCTGCGTTCGGAACCACCGTACGGGCTGCCCGAACCACCCTCATGGATCGCCGGTCCCGGTGTCATGAATTTCGATATCCAGCCCGAGCCGCGTGGAATCGAGGCTCCGGGACAAGTGGCTCGCCGTGTTCCGGGTTTGCTGAACGCCTGGCCCGGTTCGCCGCGACCGTCCGCGCCCCCATGCCACAATCCGGCCCTCCCATTCCTTGCGCAGCGATCCGATGCGAGCACTCCGCACTTCCGTCCTTCTCGTCGCCTTCGGTGTCGCCAGCCTCACCGCCTGCGCGAAGGTGCCGTCCGACGCCGCGCCGCGCGCGAGCACGCTGAGCCGCACCGCCGGCTCGACCGCCGAGGCGAAGCCGGCCGCGGGCACGCCGGATGCCCGCGCGGTCGACGCGGTGCGCGCGCTGGAACCGCGCGCAGTGGTGGAACACGTCGGCGCCGCGCCGATCCCGGGCTTCCGCGAAGTGGTCGTCGGCGGGCAGGTGGCCTACGTCAGCGATGACGGACGCTACCTGTTCATCCCGGGCTCGGGCGGCGCGCTCTACGACGCCACGCAGAAGACCAATCTCACCGAGGCCTCGCTGGGCAAGCTGCGCAGCGCGCTCGTCGCGAAGATCCCGGCGAGCGACCGCATCGTCTACGCGCCGGCGAACCCGAAGCACCGCGTCACCGTGTTCACCGACATCAGCTGCGGCTTCTGCCGCAAGTTCCACAGCGAGATCGCCGAGTACAACCGGCAGGGCATCGCGGTGGAGTACGTCGCCTTCCCGCGCGCCGGCATCGGCAGCGAGGACTACAGGCAGATGGTGTCGGTCTGGTGCGCGCCCGACCGCCGCAAGGCGCTCACCGACGCCAAGAGCGATCGCCCGGTGCCGGCCCGCAGCTGCAAGAGCCCCGTCGACATGCAGTACGACATCGGCCAGCGCGCCGGCCTGACCGGTACGCCGATGGTGCTGGCCGACGACGGCACGCAGCTCGGCGGCTACGTACCGCCGGCACGCCTGCGCGAGCTTCTGGACAAGCTGGAGCCGGCCAAGACGCCCGCCGCGGGCTGACGGACCGGCCGCCCTCCGCGGGCGGGTACAATGGCGGGCCCTGCCGTCGCACGGTCCGTCGGACATGATCGTCCTCGAGGGCGCCTCCGCCCTGTCGCCGTTCCGCCTGGAGCGGCTCCAAGCCCGCCTCCGCAGTCTCGCTCCCGATGTCCGCATCGCCGGCGCCTGGCACACCTACTGGGTGCTGCCGGAGCCCGCCGCGCAGCCCGACATCGACCGTCTCTGTCAGATCCTCGAAGCCGCGCCACAGGTCGCCGCCCGCGGCGACGCGGACGTGTCGCGCTTCGTGACGCCGCGGCTGGGCACGCGCTCGCCATGGTCGAGCAAGGCCACCGAGCTGCTGCGCGGCGCCGGCCAGCCGGTGCATCGCGTCGAGCGCGGCATGCGCATCGACCTCGCGAACTGGCCTGCCGATGCGATGACGCAGGGCCGGCTGGCGAAGCTGCTGCACGATCCGATGACGCAGTCGCTGCTGGACGCACGCGAGGACGCGATCGCGCTGTTCGAGGCGCCCGCGCGCGGCGACCTCGAGCGCATCGACCTCGCCGACCTCGAGAACGCGAACCTGCGCCTCGGCCTCGCGCTCGCCGACGACGAGATCGCCTATCTGCGCGAGCGCTACACCGCGCTGGGTCGCACGCCGGCCGACGTCGAGCTGATGATGTTCGCGCAGGCGAACTCCGAGCACTGCCGCCACAAGATCTTCAACGCCAGCTGGACCATCGACGGCGTCGAGGCGCCGAAGTCGCTGTTCGGCATGATCCGCCACACGCACGCGACGACGCCGCAGCACACGCTGAGCGCGTACAGCGACAACGCGGCAGTGGTCGAGGGTTACGTGGCCAGCCGTTTCCGCCCGACCGGGGCGGATTCGAGCTATCGCAGCGAGCCCGAGGTCGACTCGGCGTTCTGCATCAAGGTCGAGACGCACAACCATCCGACCGCGATCGCGCCGTTCCCGGGTGCGTCGACGGGCGCCGGCGGCGAGATCCGCGACGAGGGCGCGACCGGCCGCGGCGGCAAGCCGAAGGCGGGCCTCGCCGGCTTCTCGGTCTCGCACCTGCGCATCCCGACGCTGCCGCAGCCGTGGGAAGCGCCGCGCGCGCTGAATCCGCGCATGGCGCCCGCGCTCGAAATCATGCTCGACGGCCCGATCGGCGCCGCGGCGTTCAACAACGAATTCGGCCGTCCGAACCTGCTCGGCTATTTCCGCAGCTTCGAGCTGCCCGAAGGCGATATCGCGCGCGCCTACGACAAGCCGATCATGCTCGCCGGCGGCCTCGGCGCGATCGACCGCATCCAGGTGCAGAAGCACGGCCTGCGGCCCGGCGACGCGATCGTCGTGCTCGGCGGCCCGGCGATGCTGATTGGCCTCGGTGGCGGCGCGGCGAGTTCGGTCGCATCCGGCGAAAGCCAGGAAGCCCTCGACTTCGCAAGCGTGCAGCGCGACAACCCGGAGATGGAGCGTCGCTGCCAGGAAGTGATCGACCGCTGCGTCGGCCTTGCCGAAGGCAATCCAATCGCGACCATCCACGACGTCGGCGCGGGCGGCCTGTCGAACGCGATCCCCGAACTGCTGCACGACTCCGACCTCGGCGGCGTGATCAACCTCGACCGCGTGCCGTCCGACGATCCGTCGCTGTCGCCGATGCAGCTGTGGTGCAACGAATCGCAGGAGCGTTACGTGCTCGGCCTGCCGCCGGAGCGCGTCGAGGAATTCGCCGCCATCTGCGAGCGCGAGCGCTGCCCGTTCGCGGTGGTCGGCTATGCGACCGCCGAGGAGCGACTCGTCGTCGGCCATGGCGCCACGCTCGAGGCCGTCGTCGCCGGCGAAACGGGCTGGGCGATCGACATCCCGATGGACGTGCTGTTCGGCAAGCCGCCGAAGATGCACCGCGACACCGCGCATCCGCCTGCGCCGAAGTGGCCCGCGCTGAAGTGGAACGGGCTGGATCTGCATGACGCGGCGCTGCGCGTGCTCGCGCATCCGACCGTCGCGTCCAAGAGCTTCCTCGTCACGATCGGCGACCGCAGCGTCGGCGGCCTGACCGCGCGCGACCAGATGATCGGCCCGTGGCAGCTGCCGGTCGCCGACTGCGCGATCACGTTCAGCGGCTTCGACACGTACACGGGCGAGGCCATGGCGATCGGCGAGCGCACGCCGCTCGCGCTGCTCGATTCCGCCGCGGCCGCGCGCATGGCCGTGGGCGAGGCGATCACCAACCTGTGCGCCGCGCCGGTGGAATCGCTGGATCGCGTGAAGCTCTCCGCCAACTGGATGGCCGCCTGCGGGCATCCGGGCGAGGACGCGCTGCTGTTCGACGCGGTCAAGGCGATCGCGATGGAGCTGTGCCCATCGCTGCAGCTCGCGATCCCGGTCGGCAAGGACTCGCTGTCGATGCAGGCGCAGTGGCAGGCCGACGGCACGCAGCAGAAGTCGGTGTCGCCGGTGTCGCTGGTGATTACCGCGTTCGCGCCGGTGCCGGACGTGCGCACGCAGCTCACCCCGCTGCTCGATCGCAGCGTGGACAGCGAGCTGTGGCTGATCGGCCTCGGCGGGGGCAAGCAGCGCCTGGGCGGCTCTGTGCTCGCGCAGTGCCATCCGGAAGCGGGCGGTGACGCGTCGTTCCCGGCGTTCGCCGCCGCGGGCGAGCGCGACGGCTTCGGCGTGCCGGACGTCGACGATCCGCAGCGCCTGTGCGAGTTCTTCGACCTGATGCGCGATGCGCGCAGTGCGGGCCTGGTGCGCGCCTACCACGACCGCTCCGACGGCGGCGCCTTCGCGGCGCTGACCGAGATGGCGTTCTGCTCGCGCACCGGCCTCGACATCTCGCTCGATGCCTGGGGCGAGGATCCGTTCCGCTGCCTGTTCAACGAGGAACTCGGCGCGATCGTGCAGGTCGCCACCGAGGACCGCGCCGAATTCGCCGACCTCGTCGCGCGTCACGGCCTGATCGACTGCGCGCAGCGAATCGCGGTGCCGACGTCCGCGCCGCAGGTGCGCGTGCGCCTGGACGGCGAGACGCTCGCCGAGTGGAGCTGGCAGGAGCTGTTCGATGCGTGGTGGTCGGTCAGCCACGCCATGCAGCGCCTGCGCGACAACCCCGCCTGCGCGGACGAGGAGCGCCACGTCGCGCGCGACTTCAACGCGCCGGGCATCGTCCCGAAACTCATGTTCGATCCGGCCGACGATATCGCGGCGCCGTACGTGAACACGGCGCGCCCGAAGGTGGCGATCCTGCGCGAGCAGGGCGTCAACGGGCAGGTGGAGATGGCCTGGGGCTTCGACCGGTCGGGCTTCACCGCCGTCGACGTGCACATGAGCGACCTGATCGCCGGCCGCGTCGACCTGCGCGAGTTCGCGGGCCTCGCCGCCTGCGGCGGCTTCAGCTACGGCGACGTGCTGGGCGCAGGCCGCGGCTGGGCCACGAGCGCGCTCGAGCGGCTGCCGGTGCGCGAGGCCTTCGAGGCGTTCTTCCGTCGCGACGACACGTTCGCGCTGGGCGTCTGCAACGGCTGCCAGATGATGGCTGCGATGGCGCCGGCGATCCCGGGTGCAGAGCACTTCCCGCGCCTGCTGCGCAACCGCAGCGAGCAGTTCGAGGCGCGCCTGGGGCTGCTGCAGATCACCGAGTCGCCGTCGATCCTGCTCGCGGGCATGGAAGGCTCGCGCATCCCCGTTGCCGTGGCGCACGGCGAGGGCCGCGTGCATTTCGACGACCCGGCCGCGCGCATGGCTATCGACGTCGTGGCGCGTTATGTCGATGGTCGCGGCGAGCCGGCCATGCAGTACCCGCTCAATCCGAACGGCTCCAGCGACGCCATCGCCGGCTTCACCAGCCGCGACGGCCGCGTGACCCTGCTGATGCCGCACCCCGAGCGCACGCTGCGCACCGCCAACCTCAGCTGGGCCCCGGCCGACTGGCCGGCCGATTCGCCATGGCTGCGGATGTTCCGCAACGCGCGGGCGTGGGTGGGCTGAGCGCGTTCATCGCGTTGAATCGACGGGCAATGGACGGCCCGTATGCGCGCCTCCCGCGCGGTGGCGGCCTGCTACAGTCCGGCGGTCGCCACGGAGGTCGAAATGAACGCGGTCGTCAACAACATGGAAGAGCCCATCGGCGGTGACCCGGTACAGGCGCGCATCCTCGCGCTGCTGATCGAGCGCGGCCGCCTCAAGGACGCCGATCTCGCACGCGCCCGCCGCCTCGAAGCCGAGACCGGCGGATCGCTGCTCGAGCTCGTCGGGCGCCTGGGGCTGGTTTCCGAGCGCGACCATGCCGAGGCCGTCGCGACCGTGCTGGACCTGCCGTTGGTGTCGACCAAGGACCTGCCCGACCTGCCGCCTGAGAACGTCGCGCTGTCGCCGAAGTTCATGCGGCAGTTCCATCTCTGTCCGATCCGCGAAACCGACGCCGCCATCGAAGTGCTGATGGCCGATCCGCAGGACGCCTACCAGCTCGACGCGCTGCGCCTCGCGGTGCCGCGTCCGCTCAATCCGCTGGTGGGCGTGCGTTCGGAGATCGATGCGCTGATCGAGCGCTGGCACGGCCAAGGCCGCAGCGCGATGGGCGCGATCGTCGACACCGCCGACGGCGAGGGCGGCGACATGGACGATGTCGAGCACCTGCGCGACCTCGCCTCCGAAGCGCCGGTCATCCGGCTGGTCAATCTGATCATCCAGCGCGCGGTCGAGTTGCGCGCGTCGGACATCCACATCGAGCCGTTCGAGACGGCGCTGAAGGTGCGCTATCGCGTCGACGGCGTGCTGCACGAGGGCGAGAGCCCGCCGACCAATCTCACCGCCGCGGTGATCAGCCGCATCAAGATCATGGCGCGGCTCAACATCGCCGAGCGCCGGCTACCGCAGGACGGCCGCATCCAGATGCGCGTACAGGGCCGTGAGCTCGACCTGCGCGTGAGCACGGTGCCCACCGCGCACGGCGAAAGCGTGGTGATGCGACTGCTCGATCGCGAGTCGGTGGTGCTGAGTTTCGAGAAGCTCGGCTTCACCAACGAGTTCCTGCCGCAGTTCCAGAAGGTGCTGGACCTGCCGCACGGCATCCTGCTGGTCACCGGTCCCACCGGCTCGGGCAAGACGACGACGCTGTACACGGCGCTCTCCAAGCTCAACACGCCGGACGTCAAGATCATCACCGTCGAGGACCCGATCGAGTACCAGATCGAGGGCATCAACCAGATCCAGGCGAAGCCTGCGATCGGGCTGGATTTCGCGCATGCGCTGCGCTCGATCGTGCGCCAGGACCCGGACGTCATCATGATCGGCGAGATGCGCGACCTGGAGACCGCGCGCATCGCGATCCAGTCCGCGCTCACCGGCCACCTGGTGCTGTCGACGCTGCATACCAACAATGCCGCGGGCGGCATCACGCGCCTGCTCGACATGGGCGTCGAGGACTACCTGCTCACGTCGACGATCAACGGCATCCTCGCGCAGCGCCTGGTGCGCCGGCTCGAGCCCACGCATGCCGAGCGCTACCGCGCGTCGCCCGAAGAGATCGAGAAGTTCGGCCTGCGGCGCCTGCAGCCGGAAGGCGACATCTTCCTGTTCCGGCCGAAGGGCTCGCCGCTGGCGCCGTCCGGTTACCACGGGCGTACGACGATCATGGAGTTCCTCGTCATGAACGACGAGCTGCGCCGCGCGGTGATGCGCCACGCCGGCATGGGCGAGATCGAGGAGATCGCGCGTGCCGCCGGCATGCGCACGATGTACGAGGACGGCATCGCCAAGGCGCTCGCCGGTCTTACGACCATCGAGGAAGTGCTGCGCGTGACGGAAGAGTCGTAGGCCGCGCATGGCGCTCTATCGCTACAAGGCATTGAATCCGCGCGGCGAGATGCTCGACGGCCAGATGGAGGCCGCGAGCGTCGAGGAGGTCGTGCAACGGCTGCAGGGGCAGGGGCATCTGCCGGTCGAGGCGCGACCCGCGAGCGAAGGCGGCGGGCCGGCGATCTGGAAAGGCCTGTTCAAGCAGAAGCCGTTCGGAGGCGCGCGGCTCGTGCAGTTCACCCAGCAGCTGGCGACGCTGCTCGGCGCGGGGCAGCCGCTGGACCGCGCGCTGTCGATCCTGTTGGAGTTGCCGGACGACGAGGCCGCGCGTCGCACGATCGCCGACATCCGCGAGGCCGTGCGTGGCGGCGCGGCGCTTTCGACCGCACTCGACCGCCAGCACGGCACGTTCTCGCGCCTGTACGTCAACATGGTGCGTGCGGGCGAGGCGGGCGGCACGCTGCACGAAACGCTCGCGCGGCTGGCGGATTACCTCGAGCGCGCACGCGCGCTGCAGGGTCGCGTCATCAATGCGCTGATCTACCCGGCGATCCTGCTGGTGATGGTCACGCTGAGCCTGCTGTTCCTGCTCGGCTACGTGGTGCCGCAGTTCGCGCAGATGTACGAGAGCCTCGGCGCCGAGCTGCCGCTGTTCACCAAGATCATCCTCGGCGTCGGCGAGTTCGTGCGCGATTTCTGGATCCTGATCGTCGCCGCGCCGGCGCTTGCGATCTGGTGGATCGAGCGCAAGCGCCGCGACCCCGCGTTCCGCCTCGCCTTCGACGCATGGTTGTTGCGGCGCAAGTTCGCGGGCCTGCTGGTCGCGCGCATCGAAGTCGCGCGTCTCGCGCGCACGCTCGGCACGCTGGTACGCAACGGCGTGCCGCTGATCACCGCGCTCGGCATCGGCCGCAACGTGCTGGGTAATCGCATGCTTGCGGACGACGTCGACAAGGCGGCGGACGAAGTGAAGAACGGCGTCGCGCTGTCCACCGCGCTCGGCCGCGGCAAGCGCTTCCCGCGCCTCGCGCTGCAGATGATCCAGGTGGGCGAGGAATCGGGCGCGCTCGATGCGATGCTGATCCGCACCGCCGAGACCTTCGAGCACGAAACCGGCCTCGCGCTCGATCGCATGCTCGCCGCGCTGGTGCCGATCGTGACGATGGTGCTGGCCTTCGTCATCGGCACGGTGATCCTCGGCATCCTCGTTCCCATGTACGACCTGACGGGGCAGATTGGGTGAGCGATGCCTGCTTACGCGGCATCGCCGCGTAGGCATCGCGAACGCCCGGCGCGCTGCGCCGGGCCGGAAGCGAACTCGCAGCTCGCGATGGAGCAACATCCGCAGGCGCGCAT
>NZ_BMXY01000005.1 GCF_014651995.1 Cognatilysobacter xinjiangensis
CAAGCCCGGCCGCGATGCGTCGCGGCCGGGCTTTTTCTCAGCGTCCCGCCTGCGCGCGCGTCTCGCCGATGTGGCCGCCGCGGAACAGCGGGATCAGCTGCCACAGCGCCGACAGGCCGACCAGGATGTAGACCAGGCGCGAGAGCGGTGCATCCTGGCCGCCGAAGAGCGCGGCGACGAGGTCGAACTGGAACGCGCCGACAAGGCCCCAGTTGATGCCGCCGATGATGACGAGCGCGAGGGTGATCAGGTTCAGGGCTTTCATCGCATTATCTCGGTGGGGAAAACGGTTGGCGACGCGGACGCGTCAATGCACGGTGCGGGAGGTGCGCTTGGACGCCGCGCGCGAGCGCGTGAGCACGCCGGCAGCGGCCTTCTTCGCTGCGGTCTTCGAGCGACCGCGCACGGCCTTGTCCGACGGCGGGCGCAGCGCGCGGCGCTTGCCGTCCTGCAGGTCGAGGATGCGGTTCTCGCCCATCAGTTCTTCCTTCTTCGTCACCCGCGCGGCGACGAAGGCGAGCAGCTTGCCCACGCCGGTGCGCGGGCCGGTCCAGTACTCGGCGCTGCGCACGTGGATCTCGAGCAGCAGAAGGTTGGGATCGTCGACGCCCTTCGGGAAGAACGCCTTATATCCGTCGCTCCAGAGTTCGCGGATCTTCGCGCGGTCGCGGTTGAGCCGCGCTTGCCCGGCGATCGACACGTACACGTTCGCGTCCTTCGACGCATAGGCCACGTTGACCTTGCGACGGCGCGTGATCTCGCCGACCTTCGGGCTGTCGGCCTCGGTGAAGAACCACAGGCGCTCGCCATCGAAGCTCGCCTGCTGCGTGGACAGCGGGCGGCTCACCAGCCAGCCCTCGGGGCCGACGGTGGTGAGCATCGCGATGTCGATGCCTTCGATCAGTTCGGCGAGACGTTCTGCACTGGTGGCGCGGCGGGCCATGGGGCGTCCTCGTTGAATAGCGCGCCCACGCTGCGGCCGCTGCCGACAAGGAGCGGTGAATTCACCGCGTCGTCGCGTCAGCCGGCCAGCGCCGTGTCCAGCAGCATCATGGTGACGAAGCCGATGATCAGCCCGGTCGTCGCGAAACTCTCGTGCCCGCTGCGATGCGATTCGGGGATGAGTTCGTGGCTGATGACGAACAGCATCGCGCCCGCGGCGAAGCCCAGCCCGACCGGCAACAGGTATGGCAGCGACGTCACCAGACCGGCCGCTGCGAGCGCGCCGAGCGGCTCGGGAATGCCGGAGCCCACGCCTGCGAGCACAGCGTGGCGTCGCCTGTAGCCGGCGGCGATCAGCGACAGCGTGACCACCAGGCCTTCGGGAATGTCCTGGATCGCGATGCCGGTGGTCAGCGCCTGCCCGCCCGATTCGCCGCCCGCGTAGCCCACGCCGATCGCGAAGCCTTCGGGCAGGTTGTGCAGGCAGATCGCGAACACGAACAGCCAGGCGCGACGCACGCGCTCGGGCGACATGCCTTCCACGCCCTTGACGAAGTGCTCGTGCGGCACGATCGCGTTGAGCCACATCACGAAGGCCGCGCCGGCGACCAGCGCCCCGCCGACGGTGAGTCCCGCCATCCACGGGCCCGCCTGTGCAGCGCGCGCGGCGGCGATGCCCGGGATCACCAGCGAGAACGAGACGGCGGCGAGCATCACGCCGCCGCCGAAGCCGAGCATCGCGTCCTTGGCGCGCGCCGGCAGGTCGCGTCCGACGACGCCTGCAAGCGCGCCGAGCGCGGTCGCGGCCGCGGCGACGAGGCCGCCGAGGAACGCGCTGTCGACGGCCTGGTGGACCACGGACGCTGCCATGCGGCGACGGTGCCGCAACGGTTCGCGACACCATGTGAGCGCGCGCCAACGCAAACGGCCGCCCGGAGGCGGCCGTCGTCATGCAGCGCGTGCGCGGCTTACAGCGTGCCGAGCAGCAGCTTGCTCAGGAACATCGCCACGCCCGCGCCGATGGCGACGAGCGCGAGCAGCAGCGGGCTGCGCGCCGGATTGATGCCCGCGGCCTGCGCGAGGCCGCCGATGAACACCGGCACCAGCGCGTCGGTGGCTTCCCACATGTCGCGGCCACTGGACTTGAACGCGAGCGCGAGGCCACCGGTCAGCGCGAGGCTGAACAGCAGCGCGGTAAGCCCGTCCTTGAGCGTGATCTTGCGCAGCGTGGCGCCCATGAACTGCATGCGACAACTCCTGATCGAACACCGCGCGCGGCGCGCGGCGAGGCAAGGGATACGTTGGGAATCCGCGGCGCGACCGCGCATCAGCGCGCACGCCGGTCGGATGCGAAGCGTAAGCGCCTCACGCGGCTTTCACATGAACGGGTCGCTGACCGGCGGTGTCGCGTGACGCAGTTCGCAGCCCGTGCGTGCGCAAGCGACCGTAGCTGGACTTTCGACACGGCCGCCTGCGCGGAGGCGGCCGGAGCGAGCGCGCTCAGTGCGCGTCGCGGGTCGCCGCTTCGAGGATGTCGTAGCCGGCGTCGTGCATGCCGAGCGAGGCGTAGGCGGCCTTCGCCGCCGCATTGCCGCGTTCGACGTAGAGCCGCAGGCCGACCACGTCGGCACGCGCCGCGGCGAGCGCGTAGACATGCGCGTACAGCGCGCGGAACACGCCGCCGCGGCGATGCGCGGGCGTCACGTAGACGCTCTGGATCCACCACCAGTGGCCGCAGCGCCAGTCGCTCCATTCCGACGTGAGCATCAGCATGCCGACCGGCTCGGCGATCACCTCGTCGCCGGCCAGCGGCACCTCGCGCACGGCGACGAAGTAGCGCGCTTTCGAAGGATCGGCGATGCCCTGCTCGACGCCGGCGAGCACGGTGCCGGCATCGAGTTGCAGGCCCTCGGTTTCATCGGCCATCGTGCGCGCCCACTGCGCGAGCAGTTCGGCGTCGGCGGCATACGCCTCGCGGACACGCACGTGGCCCGGCATCGTCAGCCGCCCGCGCGGATCACGCCGCAGGCGATGCGCGCGCCGGAATTGCCGGCCGGCTGCGAGGCGTAGTCGTCGGCCTGCGCATGCATCACCACCGCGCGCCCGATCACGTTGGTGCCGGCGGCGCCGCCCAGCGTCATGCCGTCGACGTGCACGTTCACGCGTGCGACGCCGTTGCCGTCCGCGGTGATGTTCGGCATGTCGCCGGCATGGTGGCTGCCGCCCTGCGGATTGCCGTGCGGGCGCGCGTCGGGATTGAAGTGGCCGCCCGCGCTGCTGGCGTCGGCCGCGCTGCAGTCGCCCTTCTCGTGCACGTGGATGCCGTGCGTGCTGCCCGGCGCGAGGCCGCCGATGTCGCCGACGAAGTGCACGCCGCCGTCCATCGCCATGGCCGACAGCTTGCCGCTGACCAGCGAACCCGAGGCCGACGCGAGCGCGACCGTGGCCGAATCGACCTCCGGCGTTGCGGCGGCGGCCGGGGCGTCGCCGGTCGGGGCCGGCGACGAGGACGTGGTGCTGCAGGCGGCGAGCAGCAGCAGGGGCAGTGCGGCGAGGACGGGCTTCATGGCGGTCTCCTTTCGAGTCGGACAGTCTGCGGTGCGCGCATTCGCGCGCGGTGAATGCTAGTTCGCGTCGCGCGGCCGGCGCACGCGCCCGGGGCCGAGCTTGCGGGTGAGCGTGTTGCGGCCGAGGCCGAGCAGCGCCGCGGCCTCGCCGCGCCGCCCGCCGGTGCGCTCGAGCGCGACGTCGAGCAGCACGCGGTCGAGGCGCTCGCGCGCGGTGTCGTGCAACTGCGCGTCGCCGCGTTCGAGCGCGGCACGCGCCCAGTCGGCGAGTGCCTGCTCCCAGTCCACGACACGCGTGGGCTCGACCGTGCCGAGCGCGGCATCGACGTCGGCGCGCGCGATGCGTTCGCCCGGCGCGAGTGCGGCCAGGCGCCAGCACACGTTCTCCAGCTCGCGCACGTTGCCCGGCCAGTCGTGCGCGGCGAGGCGGTCGAGCGCGTCGCGATCGAAACGCTTGGCGCGCGCACCCAGGCGCGTGGCGGCCTGCGCGAGGAAATGCGCGGCGAGCAGCGGAATGTCCTCGCGACGCTCGCGCAGCGGCGGCAGGCGCAGGCGCACCACATCGAGGCGATGCAGCAGGTCGGCGCGGAACTGGCCGCTGGCGACGCGCGCTTCGAGGTCCTGGTGCGTGGCGGCGACGACGCGCACGTCCACGCGCACCAGCTCGCGCCCGCCGACGCGGAAGAACTCGCCCTGCTGCAGCACGCGCAGAAGGCGCGTCTGCAACGCGGCGGGCATGTCGCCGATCTCGTCGAGGAACAGCGTGCCGCCATCGGCCTGCTCGAAGCGCCCGACATGGCGGCGCTGCGCACCGGTGAACGCGCCCGCTTCGTGGCCGAACAGTTCCGACTCCAGCAGTTCCGCCGGGATCGCCGCGGTATTGAGCGCGACGAAAGGCCGGTGCGCGCGCGGCGATTCGCGATGCAGCGCGCGCGCGACCAGTTCCTTGCCGGTGCCGGTCTCGCCGGTGACCAACACCGACAGCGGCGCCTGCGCGAGCCGACCGATCGCGCGGAACAGCTCGCGCATCGCAGGCGCATGGCCGAGCAGCGCCTCGCCGGTGACAGGCAGTTCGTCCGGCGTCGATGCAGGCGGCATCGAGGGGCCGAGCACGCGCGCGGCGAGCGCGACGGCATCGTCGAGGTCGAACGGCTTGGACAGGAATTCGTGCGCGCCGGCGCGGAACGCGCCCGCGGTGCTGGCGATGTCGGTATAGGCGCTCATCACCACGACCGGCAGCTCGGGGCGGCGCTGCTTGAGCCGGTCGAGCAGCACCAGGCCGTCGTCGCCGGGCATGCGCACGTCGGTGAACAGCAGGTCCGGCGGATTCGCCGCTGCGTCGAACGCGGCGAGCGCGCTCGTCGCATCGGCGAAGGCGTCGACGCGCCAGCCCGCGTCGCGGAGCGCGGTGGCCAGCACGAAGCGGATCGCCGCCTCGTCGTCGACGATCCAGATCGACGGCTCAGGCATCGGCGGGCCCCGGCAGCGGCAACAGCACGGTGAACACGGTATGCCCGGGGCGCGAGCGATAGCTGAGCGCGCCGCGGTGCTCGCGCGCGACCTGCTGCGCGAGCGCGAGGCCCAGGCCCGTGCCTTCGGCGCGCCCGCTCACCAGTGGCAGGAACAGGCGCTCGGCGAGTTCGGGCGGCACGCCGCGGCCGTCGTCGGCGATCTCGAGACGAAGCGCCAGCGGATGCACGTCCTCGCCGATGCGCACGCCGTGCTCGACCCGGGTGCGCAGCGTGACCTGCGAGGCACCGGCCTCGATCGCGTTGCGCACGAGGTTCCACACGCCCTGCACGAGGCGATCGGCATCACCCTCGACGTCGGGCAGGCTCGGGTCGTAGTCGCGCACCAGCCGCACCGCCCAGCCGGCGTCGGCTTCCGCCAGGCGCAGCACGCGCTCGAGCACGCCGTGCACGTTGAGCGGCGCATGCGGACGCGGCGGCGCGGGGCTGAGCAGGCGGTCGAGCAGCGCGGCCAGGCGCGCGGTTTCGGCATCGATCAGCGCGGTGAGCGCATGGCCATCGGCATCGTTCGGATCGAGCCGCCGGCCGAGCAGCTGCGCGGCGCCCTTGAGCCCCGCCAGCGGGTTGCGCAGCTCGTGCGCCAACCCGCGCAGCGCGGCGCTGAGCGCCGACGGCAGGCGCGCCGGGTCGTCGTCGGGGAATTCGTCGACCGGATGCGCCTCCAGCAGCCAGCCGTCCTCGCGGCGGCTCAGCCAGGCGTCGCAGAAGCGCTCGGCGCCGTCGGCGAAACGCAGGCCCAGCCGACGCAGCCGCAGCGGCGCGTCGGTGGCCTCGGCATCGCGGGCGAGCGCCGGGTCGAGGCCGGCCTCCGGCGCCAGCGCGCCCAATGGCAGGCCCAGCAGGCGACGCTGGCCGACGCCCAGCCAGCGTGCGAACGCGATGTTGCAGCCGGCGATGCGGGCATCGGCCGTGGTCCACGCGAGCGGCGTGGTCAGCTGGTCGAGGTCGGGCGCGGTCTGCATCATTGCACCATGGTAGTGCAGGCCACGCCGCCTGTCGGCCGAAATGTAATGTGCAGTTGACATCCGCCGGTCGGAATGTAAGGTCAACATTACATCCGTTCGGAGTTCCGCCGTGGCCTCTACCGCGCGTCTGCTCGTTCCGCTCCTGGTCGCTGGCGGTGGCATCGCCGCCGCGCTGCTGCTCCACGACGGTCGCTGGCTCGGTCTCGATACCGGCGCCGCCGGTACGGCCGTGCTGGTGCTGACCGCGTGGGGCGCGCTGTTCGCGCTCGGCCGCGCCGATCTGTCGGCGGTCGAGAACGCCGTCTCCCCGGGTGAATGGCGGGCCTGGATCGGCACGGTGTTCACGGCGGTCGCGGTGGCGTACTTCGTGTCGAAACTGCGCGTGTTCCAGGGCGCGGACCTGCTGCATGACCCGGCCGTACGCGCGGTGACCACCCGGCTGGTGACGCTGCTCGTCGCATGGACGGTGCTGTCGTCGATGCTCGATGCGCGCTGGAAGCACCGGGTGCAGCGCGACGAGCGCGATGCGGAGGTCGCGCGACAGGCGGCGGCCTGGGGTCGCGGTGCGACCGTCGCCGGCATCGTGGTGCTGGCAGTGACGCTCGGCTTCTCGCCGGCCGACCGGCTCACGTGGGCGACGCCGCCGATGATCGCCAACCAGCTGATCCTGCTGGTGATGGTCGGCAGCCTGTTCGAGTACGCGGCGAGCGCCCTGCGCTACATGGCCGACCGGCGCTGAGCCGCATGCCGATCACCACCGAGATCCGCCGCCTGCGCCAGGAGCGTGGCGGGATGACGCAGGAAGCGCTGGCGCAGGCCTGCGGCGTGACGCGGCAGACGATCATCGCACTGGAGGCGGGGCGCTATGCGCCGTCGCTGGAACTCGCGTTCCGAATCGCCGACGCGCTGTCGGCGCCATTGGAGCAGGTGTTCCGCTGGACGCCGCCGGCGGCGGCGGAGTGATCGCCGGCGTGTCGCTCAGGCCGAGGACAGCGGCAACGCGATGCGGAAGGCCAGCCCCGGTGCGAGCGCATGCGCGTCGATGGTGCCGCCGTGGGCACGCACGATCGCCTCGGCCACCACCAGGCGCAGGCCGAGGCCGAGGTCGTAGGGCTCGGCGAGCGGATTGGCCAGCAGCGCGGCGGCATCGTCCGGCGGATCGCCGTTGTCGGCGACCTCGATCAGCAGCCGCGTGCCCTCGCGCCAGGCGTGCAGGCCCGGCGGCTGGCTCGAGCGCCACTGGGCGAAACCGAGCAGGCTCGACAGCGCCTGCACCAGGCGGCCCTCGTCGCCTTCCAGGTGCGCGCCGTCGAGTTCCGGCGTCACGTCGGCCTGTGTCGCGCAGCCGGCCACGCTGCCGACCGCGAGGTCCAGCAGCATCTGCACCTCGACCGGGCGCAGGCGGTTCACCAGCCGGCCTTCCTGCGCGCGCACCCAGTCGCCGAGTTCCTCGATCATGCCGGCCATGCGGCGCGACTGGCGCTCGATGGTCTCCGCCAGTTCGACGCGGCGTTCCTCCGGCAGCTCGGGGCGGCGCAGCAGGTAGGCGGCGGTCTGCAGGGGCGAGAGCGGCCCCTTCAGATCGTGCACCAGGCGTTCGAACAGGGGACGCTCACTCATTGAACCTTCGCCTCGCAAGGCGGCAGCGCGCCCAAAATACGGCAGATGGAGTCGATCTCCGGGGGTTTGACCAGGTGGTGGTCGAAGCCGGCCTCCGCGGTGCGGCGCCGGTCCTCGGGCTGGCCCCAACCGGTGACCGCGACCAGCGTCATGGTCGCACCGTGCGCCGACGCGCGTAGTCGCCGCGCGACGTCGTAGCCGCTCATGCCGGGCATGCCGATGTCGAGGAAGACGACGTCGGGCGCGAAATCCCCCACCGCCTGCTCGGCAGCGTGCGGGTCGTAGATGCGCTGGGCCTGGTGGCCGAGCATCTCCAGCATCATCGCCAGGGTGTCGGCGGAGTCGCAGTTGTCGTCGATCACCAGCACGCGGCGCGGCAGCGCGGCCGGGATCGGCGGCGCGGGCTCGGACTCGACCACCGCCTCGCGGCAGAGCGGCAGGCGCACCGTGAAGCGGCAGCCCTTGCCGAGGCCTTCGCTGGTGGCGACGACCGCGCCCTCGTGCATCGCCACGAGCCGCTTGACCAGTGTGAGGCCGATGCCGAGGCCGCCGCGTGCACGCTCGATCGAGGTGTCGACCTGCGCGAACGGCTCGAAGATCCCCTCGGCCTGCTCGGGCGTGAGGCCGATGCCCTGGTCGCAGACGTGCACCTGCACCTCCTCGCCGTCGCGCTCGGTTTCGATGCGGATCGGCTGGGCCGGGTCGGAATACTTCGCCGCGTTGCTGATGAGGTTGGCGAACACCTGCGACAGGCGCGCTGGATCGGCCTCGAGCAGCACGTCGCCGGGCACCGCATCCAGCTCGAGCCGGTGGCCGGTGCTGCGCAGCAGCGGCTCGACGCTCTCCACGGCCGAGCGCAGCACGGCGTCCAGGGGCGTCGGCGTGCGGCGCAGCACCAGCTTGTCCTGGCTGATGCGGGCGACGTCGAGCAGGTCGTCGATCAGCCGCACCAGCAGCTCCAGCTGGCGGTCCATCACCTCGTGCAGCGCGGACGCATTGCCGCCGCCAAGCTTCATCACGTTGACCGCATTGGCCAGCGAGGCGAGCGGATTGCGCAGCTCGTGCGCGAGCGTGGCCAGGAACTGGTCCTTGCGGCGGTCATGCTCGAGCAGTCGCTGCTGCGCACGCTCGCGCTCGGCGATCTGCGCCTGCAGCTCGATGTTGCGCTGGGCCAGCACCACGTTCGCCGCGCGCAGCGACTCGTTGAGCACCTCCAGCTCGCGCGCCTTCTCCAGGCGCAGGTCCTCGTTGGCCTGCGCGAGGCGCTCGTTCGCGCTCTGCAGCTCGCGCCGCTTGCGGTACAGCTCGACCAGCACGCTGACCTTGCTGCGCATGATCTCCGGGATCACCGGCACCATGACGTAGTCGACCGCGCCGAGCTTGTAGCCGCGCAGGCGGTCGAGGTCGGAGACATTGACCGCAGTGACGAAGATGATCGGCGTCTTTTCGTAGCGCGGATGCTGGTGGATCAGGCTCGCGGTCTCGAAGCCGTCCATGCCGGGCATGTTGACGTCGAGCAGGATCAGCGCGCACTCGTGCTCCATGAGCAGCTTGAGCGCCTCGACACCCGAGCGGGCCTCGATCAGGTTCTCGCCCAGCGGCTCGAGGATCGCGCGGTACGACAACAGCCGCCCCGGCTGGTCGTCGACCAGCAGGATCGTCGCCGGCGCCTGCGCGTCGGCGGTGGTCGGCGGCAGGCTCAACGATGCAGCCACTGGCGCAGCACTCCGAGCAGCTGGTCGGTGACGACCGGTTTGGCGAGGTAGTCGGACGCGCCGGCCTCCAAGCACTTCTCGCGGTCGCCCTTCATCGCCTTCGCGGTGAGCGCGACGATCGGGATCGTGCGCGCCTCGGGATCGGCACGGATCGCGCGCATGGTGTCGTAGCCGTCCATGCCCGGCATCATGATGTCCATCAGCACGATGTCGATCTCGCGGTCGGCGGTGACCTTCTGCACCGCCTCGCGTCCGTTGCCGGCGGTCAGCACCTCCATGCCGTGGCGCTCGAGCACGATCGACAGCGCGAAGATGTTGCGCATGTCGTCGTCGACGACCAGCACGCGCTTGCCCTGCAGCACCTCGTCGGACTCGGTGATGCGGCGGACCATCTTCTGCTTGTGCTCGGGCAGCTGCTCGATCACGCGGTGCAGCAGCAGCGCGGTCTCGTCGAGCAGGCGCTCCGGCGACTCGACGCCCTTGATCACCACGCTGCGCGCGGCGCGCTTGAGGCGCGCGTCCTCGACGGGGGTGAGCTCCTTGCCGGTAAACACCACCACGGGAATTTCGCGCAGCGCGGGTTCGTCCTGCAGGCGGTCGAGCAGGTCGAAGCCGGTCATGTCGGGCAGGCGCAGGTCGAGCACCACGCACTCGTAGCCGCCCTCGCGCAACTTCGCGAGCGCTTCCTCGCCGGTGCCGGCGCCCTCGATGGCGACGTCGTCATGGCCCAGCAGCGTCTCGATCGACATGCGCTCGGCCGGGTCGTCTTCCACCACCAGCATCTTCTTGACGCGCGGACGCGCGTAGTCGCGCATGCGGTCGAGCGCGGCGCCGATGTCGTCGGGGCTCGACGGCTTGGCGACGTAGCCGAACGCGCCGCGCTCCAGCGAGTGGTGCCGATCCTCCTCGACGGTGACGATCTGCACCGGGATGTGGCGCGTGGAGGCGTCCTGCTTGAGCCGCGCGAGCACCGTCCAGCCAAGCATGTCGGGCAGGAAGATGTCGAGGCTGATCGCGTTCGGACGGTATTCGCGCGCCATGCGCAGCACGTCGGCCCCGCGGTGCGTGACCAGCACGTTGAAGCCGCGCGAGCGCGCGAGGTCGCGCATCACCGCCGCGTAGCGCGCGTCGTCCTCGACGATCAGCAGCGTCGGCCAGTCGGGCTCGAGGTGGTCGCGATCGTCCTCCACCGCCTGCGGCGCGACGCTGGCCGCGTCGGCCTCGGTCTCCTGCGCAGGCGGACGGATCGGCGACAGGCGCGCGGGCGTGCGCGTGGCACCGTTCTCGGCCTCGGGCTGCACGTAGCGCAGCGGCAGGTACAGGGTGAACGTCGAGCCCTTGCCCGGCTGGCTGGACAGCGTGAGCTCGCCGCCGAGCAGGCCGGCGATCTCGCGCGAGATCGCGAGGCCCAGGCCGGTGCCGCCGTACTTGCGCGAGGTGCCGGCGTCGGCCTGCTGGAAGGCCTCGAACACGATGCGCTGCTTGTCGGCGGAGATGCCGATGCCGGTGTCGGTGACCTCGAAGGCCACCACCATCGGCGCGGTGTCGAGCACCGGGTGGCCGGTCGACCAGCCGCCGTGCGCGGGCCGCGCCGCGAGGCGCACGCTGCCCTCCTCGGTGAACTTCATCGCGTTCGACAGCAGGTTCTTGAGGATCTGCTGCAGGCGCTTGGGGTCCGTGGTGAGCGAACGGCCCAGCTCCGCCGAGAAGTCGACCGAGAAGTCCAGCGCGCGGCGCTCTGCCTCGTGGCGGAAGCCGCGCTCCATGTTCTCGCGCAGGTGGCCGAACGAGATGTCCTCGGTCTCGATGGTGACCGTGCCCGACTCGATCTTCGAAAGATCGAGGATGTCGGAGATCAGGTGCAGAAGATCCGTGCCCGCCGCGTGGATGGTCTTGGCGAACTCCACCTGGCGCGGCGAGAGGTTGCTGTCCGGGTTCTCCGCGAGCTGCTGGCCGAGAATCAGGATCGAGTTGAGCGGCGTGCGCAGCTCGTGCGACATGTTGGCGAGGAACTCGGACTTGTAGCGCGAGGTGAGCGCGAGCTCGGCGGCCTTGGCTTCCAGTTCGCGGCGCGCCTGTTCGATCTGGTTGTTCTTGGTCTCGACCTCGGCCTTCTGCTCGGCCAGCAGCGCGGCCTTGAGCGCGATCTCCTCGTTGGTCTGCTGCAGTTCGGTCTGCTGCGCCTGCAGCTCGGCGGCAAGCTGCTGCGACTGCTGCAGCAGGCGCTCGGTGCGCATGCCCGCCTCGATCGTGTTGAGCGTGATGCCGATCGAGCGCGACAGCTGCTCGAGGAAGGTCAGGTGCACGTCGTTGAAGTCGTGCACCGACGCGAGCTCGATCACGGCCTTGACCTGGTCCTCGAACAGCACCGGCAGCACGATCACGTTGCGCGGCGACACGCTGAGCAGGCCGGAGCGGATCTGCACGAGGTCGGCCGGCAGGTCGCGCAGCAGGATCATGCGGCCTTCGGCGGCGCACTGGCCGATCAGGCCGTCGCCCACCTCCAGCGAATGGTTGACCGCCGCCATCGGCGCGTCGGCATAGCCGGCGAGCTGGCGCAGGCGCTCGCGGCCGGCGCCGCCCTCGTCGCTCTCGACGATGTAGATCAGGCCCTGCTGCGCATCCATCAGCGGCGCGAGCTCGCCGAGCAGCTGGCGGCCGAGCGTCTCGATGTCGCGCTGGCCCTGCATCATCGCGTGGAACGCGGCGAGGTTGGTCTTCAGCCAGTCCTGCTCGCGGTTCGACTCGGTGGTCGCGCGCAGCGTGGAGATCATCACGTTGATGTTGTCGCGCAGGTCCGCGACCTCGCCGCTCGCGTCGACGGTGACGGTTCGCGTCAGGTCGTTCTGCGTCACCGCAGTGGCGACTTCCGCGATCGCGCGCACCTGCGTGGTGAGGTTGTCGGCGAGCTGATTGACGTTCGCGGTGAGGTCCTTCCACACGCCGGCGGTGCCCGGCACGTTGGCCTGTCCGCCGAGGCGGCCCTCGATGCCGACCTCGCGCGCCACGGTCGACACCTGGTCGGCGAAGATCGCGAGCGTGTCGGTCATCGAGTTGATGGTGTCGGCGAGCTCGGCGATTTCACCCTTCGCCTCCACCGTCAGCTTCTGGCGCAGGTCGCCGTTCGCGACCGCGGTCACCACCTTGGCGATGCCGCGCACCTGCGTGGTGAGGTTGGCCGCCATCCAATTCACGTTGTCGGTGAGGTCCTTCCACGTGCCCGCCACGCCCGGCACGTTCGCCTGGCCGCCGAGCTTGCCCTCGGTACCGACCTCGCGCGCCACGCGCGTCACTTCGGCGGCGAAGCCGTTGAGCTGGTCCACCATCACGTTGAGGGTGTTCTTCAGCTGCAGGATCTCGCCCTTCGCATCGACCTCGATCTTCTTCGAGAGGTCGCCTCGCGCCACCGCGGTCGCCACTTCGGCGATGTTTCGCACCTGCGTGGTGAGGTTGGACGCCATCGAGTTGACGTTGTCCGTGAGGTCCTTCCACGTACCCGCGACGCCCGGCACCTGCGCCTGGCCACCCAGCTTGCCCTCGGTGCCGACTTCGCGGGCCACGCGCGTAACTTCCGCGGCGAAGCCGTTGAGCTGGTCCACCATCGTGTTGATGGTGACCTTGAGCTCGAGAATCTCGCCCTTCACGTCCACCGCGATCTTGCGCGAGAGGTCGCCCTTCGCGACCGCGGTGGTGACTTCCGCGATGTTTCGCACCTGCGCCGTGAGGTTCGACGCCATTGAGTTCACGGAGTCGGTGAGGTCCTTCCACGTGCCCGCGACGCCCGGCACCTGCGCCTGGCCGCCGAGTCGGCCTTCGGTGCCGACTTCTCGTGCCACGCGCGTCACTTCCGCGGCGAAGCCGTTGAGCTGATCCACCATCGTGTTGATGGTGTCCTTGAGCTCGCGGATCTCGCCGCGCACGTCCACCGTGATCTTGCGCGAGAGATCGCCTCGCGCCACCGCCGTGGTCACCTCCGCGATGTTTCGCACCTGCGATGTCAGGTTCGACGCCATCGCGTTCACCGACTCGGTGAGGTCGCCCCAGGTACCGGCGACGCCCGGCACGACCGCCTGGCCGCCCAGTCGGCCTTCGGTGCCGACTTCTCGGGCCACGCGCGTGACTTCCGCGGCGAAGCCGTTGAGCTGGTCCACCATCGTGTTGATGGTTTCCTTCAGCTGCAGGATCTCGCCGCGCACGTCCACGGTGATCTTGCGACTGAGGTCACCCTTCGCCACCGCGGTGGTCACGTCGGCGATGTTTCGCACCTGCAGCGTCAGGTTCGACGCCATCAGGTTGACGTTGTCGGTGAGGTCCTTCCAGGTGCCGGCGACGCCCGGCACGTCGGCCTGGCCGCCGAGCTTGCCTTCGGTACCCACCTCGCGTGCCACGCGGGTGACTTCCGCGGCGAAGCCGTTGAGCTGGTCCACCATCGTGTTGATGGTGTCCTTGAGTTCGCGGATCTCGCCGCGCACGTCCACCGTGATCTTGCGCGACAGGTCGCCCTTCGCGACCGCGGTGGTCACCTCGGCGATGTTTCGCACCTGACTGGTCAGGTTCGACGCCATCGCGTTCACCGAGTCGGTGAGGTCCTTCCACGTACCGGCGACGCCCGGCACGATCGCCTGGCCGCCGAGCTTGCCTTCGGTGCCGACTTCGCGCGCCACGCGCGTCACTTCCGAGGCGAAGCCGCGCAGCTGGTCCACCATCGTGTTGATGGCTTCCTTCAGCTGCAGGATCTCGCCGCGCACGTCGACGGTGATCTTTCGCGAGAGGTCGCCGTTCGCTACGGCGATCGTCACCTCGGCGATGTTGCGCACCTGCGCGGTGAGGTTCGACGCCATCTGGTTGACCGAATCGGTGAGGTCCTTCCAGACGCCCGACACGCCCTTGACCTTCGCCTGGCCGCCGAGCAGGCCCGCGGTGCCGACCTCCAGCGCCACGCGCGTCACCTCGGACGAGAACTCGCCCATCTGCTCGATCATGCGGTTGACGATCGTCGCCGAGCGCAGGAACTCGCCCTGCAGCGGGCGGCCCTCGGCGTCCAGCGGGACCAGCCGCGTGAGGTCGCCCTTGGACACGCCGGCGATCGCCTCGGTCATGGTCTCGACCGGGCGCACGAGGTCGTCGATCAGCTCGTTGACCGAGCGCTCCATCTGCGCCCATTCGCCGCGCCGCGCGGCCGGGGCGATGCGCTGCCGGGTCTGGCCGTCGCGGCCCACGGCCCCGCCCACGCGGGCGAGCTCGGCGGCGAGTTCGCGGTTCTGCGCGACGATCGCGTTGAACGCCTCGGCGAGGCGCCCTTCGATGCCTTCCCAGTGGCCGGGCAGGCGCACGTCGAAGTCGCCCTCGCCCACCGCCGACATCGCCGCCAGCAGGGCCTGCAGCGGCTCGTCGTAGACGGGTGGACGGGGCGCGGAATTCTTGGCGGCGTTACGGGTACGCCGCGCGGTAGCTTCGGTCACTGGAGGTCTCGGTTCGCCCATCCCCATGGGCGGGTCGCGCGAGGATAGGTAGCGCTGTGTCGACGCGGCGTTCACATCTTTCGCCGCGCAGGCAGCATGAATAGATGGCTCGTCGCAGGCGTCGTCGCAGCCACGAAACGCATGCAAACAGTGACGGCGAGCGCATTCGACGGCAGCGGCCGGCATACGGCTTGCATGAACCGGTTAAGCCGTCCGGATTCCCGCCATGCCTGCCCCCGTTTCCTGGTCGTTCGAAGACGCCTTCCACCATGCGACGGGCGGGCTGGCGCTGGTCGGCCTGGACGGCCGCTGGCTGGAGGCCAACGACGCCGCCTGCGACCTGCTCGGGCGCACGCGCGGGCATCTGGTCGGGCGCTCGCTGTTCGGCGCCTGCGAGCTGGAGGATGCGCTCGCGCTGATGCGGCGCATCGCCGCGGTCGTCGACCACGGCCTGCAGGCCTTCGCCCAGGAGCTGCGCCTGCCGCGACTGGACGGCAGCCAGAGCTGGCTGCGGCTGTCCTGCTCGACGATTCCCGATGCCGACGGCGCACCGGCCTATCTCGCGGTGTCGTTGGTCGACGTGACCGCGCAGCGCGAGGCCTGCGCCGAGCGGGACGCCTTCTACGACCTCTGCCCCGACCCGCTGGTGATCGCCACCCAGGACGGCTTCATCGTGCGCGCCAACGCCGCATGGGAAGCCGCGCTGGGCTGGTCGACCGCCGACATGCGCGCGACGCCCTTCCTCGATTTCGTGCATCCGGACGATCGCGAGCGCACCGCGGCGGAAGTCGCGCGCATTCGCGCCGGCGAAGGCACGCCGCGCTTCCGCAACCGCTACCGCACGCGCAGCGGCGGCCATCGCTGGCTGGAATGGCAGACGCGCCTGGGCGAGGACGGCCGCATCTACGCGATCAGCCGCGACGTCACCGAGCAGCAGCAGGCGATGCTGATCTTCGATGCGGAGATGCAGCGCCGTCGCCAGCGCCTGGACGAGGCCGAGCAACGCCTCGGCGTGCACGTCAACAACACCCCGCTCGCGGTGGTGGAGTTCGACGAGCGCCTGCGCGTGCGTCGCTGGTCGCCGCGCGCCGAGGCGCTGTTCGGCTGGTCCGAAGAGGAAGTGATCGGCGACCGCCCCGACCAGTGGCGCTTCATCCACGAGGACGATGCCGACGCGGTCGCCACCGCGATGCTTTCGCTGGTGACCGGCGAGGCGCCGAGCCAAGTGATGCGCAACCGCAACTACACCCGCGACGGCGCGGTGGTGCACTGCGAATGGTTCCATTCGGCGGTGTTCGACGACGACGGCGCGCTGCTGTCGCTGCTCGCGTTCGCGCAGGACATCAGCGCGCGCGTGCACGCCGAGGCCGAGGCCGCCGAGCGCGAGGCGCTGTTCCGCGCCACCTTCGAGCAGGCGCCGGTGGGCATCGTGCACGTCGACGTCGACGGGCGCCTGCTGCGCGTCAACCAGACCTTCTGCGACTTCGTCGGCCACCCGGCGGAATGGCTGGTCGAGATGGGCATCCGCGCCGTCAGCCATGCCGAGGATGTCGACGCCGAACTCGGCCTGCTGCGGCAGGTGCTGGACGGGCGCATCGACCGCTACGAGATGCGCAAGCGCTACGTGCATCGCGACGGCCGCCTGCTGTGGGGCCAGCTGACCGTGTCGCTGCGACGCGACGACGACGGCCAGCCGCTGCACTTCATCGCGGTGGTCGAGGACATCGCCGCGACGGTGCAGGCCGAGACGGCGCTGCGCCGCGCGCACGATGAACTCGAGCAGCGCGTCGCCGAGCGCACGCGCGAGCTGGAAAGCGCGAACCGCACGCTGGCGGTGGAGGTCGAGCAGCGCCGCGAGGCCGAGGGCGCGCTGCGCGAGAGCGAGGTGCGCATGCGCGCGATCCTCGAGAACTCGCACGACGCCTTCATCGCGATGGACGAGGCCGGCTGCGTCGTCGAATGGAACCGCTCGGCCGAGGCCATCTTCGGCTGGCGCCGCGCCGAGGTGGTCGGGCGCCCGCTCAATGCCTTCATCGTGCCGGACCGGTTCCAGTCGCTGCATGGCGAGAGCATGGCCGCCCGCTACCTCGCCGGTGGCGGCAGCCGTGTGCTGGACCAGCGCCTGGAACTGCCCGCGCGGCACCGCAACGGACACGAGTTCCCGGTCGAGGTCACCGTGAACCTGGTGCGCCTGGGCGGCCGCCATCTTTTCACCGCGTTCCTGCACGACATCTCCGAGCGCGTCGCCGCCGAGCGCCAGCTGCGCGAGAGCGAGGCGCGCCTGCGCACCATCACCGACAACGTGCCGGCGATGATCGCCCACGTTGGCCCGGACCTGCGCTTCCGCTTCGCCAACAGCGCCTACTGCGAATGGTTCGACCGCTCGGACGACATCGCAGGGCTGCACGTGCGCGACGTGATCGGCGAGGAGGGCTACGCGCGCGCCTTGCCGCAGATCGAGCGCGCGCAGTCCGGCCAGCGCGGCGCGCTGGACCGCATGCGCCTGCAACCCGACGGCAGCGAGCGCCACTCTCACGTGGTGCTGATCCCGGACGCCACCAGCCTCGCCGACGGCGCCTTCGGCTTCTTCGTGGCCGCCCACGACGTCACCACGCACAAGCACATCGCCCAGGTGATGGAGCAGCGCGCGCTGCGCGACGAACTCACCGGCCTGCCGAACCGCGCGGCCTGGATGCAGGCGATGGAGGAGCGCATCGTCGAAGGCGCGCCGGACGCGGCGGTGATGTTCCTCGACCTCGACGATTTCAAGCAGGTCAACGACGCGCACGGCCACGAGGTGGGCGACGCGGTGCTGCGCGAGTTCGCCGTGCGCCTGCGCCGCTGTGTGCGCGGCACCGATTTCGTCGCGCGCCTGGCCGGCGACGAATTCGTGGTGCTGCTGCAGGGTGCAGGCGACATGGCGGCGGTGGCCACGCGCGTCGCGCAGTCGATCACCGCGGCGATGGACGCACCGTTCGAGATCGGCGCGCTGCGGCTGCCCATGGCCGGCAGCATCGGCGTCGCCCTGCAGGAAGGCAGCGGCTGCGACGGCCAGCACCTGCTGCGCGCGGCCGACACCGCCATGTACGCGGCCAAGCGCGATCGCGCGGCGCCGCGCTACCGCCTGGTGGGCGTGGACGCCGTCGCCGCGCCGGCCGCCTAGCGGTTACGGCGCGTAGGCCGACTCGCCGTGCGTGGCGATGTCGAGCCCTTCGCGCTCGTCGTCGGCCTCCAGTCGCAATGGCATTACGCGCGCCAGCAGCGCCAGCGAGGCCGCGGTCACCAGCCCGGACAGCAGCAGCGTCGCCACGATGCCGACCGCCTGCACGCCCAGCTGCCGCACCATCGAATAGTTGGCGCCCATCGCGCCGCCGAGCACGGGCGCGCTGAACACCGCAGTGAGCAGCGCGCCGACGATGCCGCAGACGCCGTGGATGCCGAACACGTCGAGCGTGTCGTCGATGCGCAGGCGGTGCTTGAGCGCGCCCACGCCCCAGAAGCCCGCGAGCCCGCCCGCAGCGCCGGTCAGCAGCGCACCGCCGACGCCGACGGTGCCGCAGGCCGGGGTGATCGCCACCAGCGCCGATACCAGTCCCGACGCGGCGCCGAGCATCGACGCATGCCCGCGTCGCGCGGCCTCGATCGCGCACCAGGCCAGCACACCCGCCGCGCCGGCCACCAGGGTGTTGAGGAAGGCGAGCGCGGCGGTGCCGTTGGCCTCCAGCGCGGAACCCGCGTTGAAGCCGAACCAGCCCACCCACAGCAGCGCCGCGCCGGCCAGCGTGAGCGGCAGCGAATGCGGCGACAGGCGCTCGCGCCCGTAACCCAGCCGCGGCCCGAGCCTGCGCGCCGCCACCAGCCCGGCGATGCCGGCGTTGATGTGCACCACCGTGCCGCCGGCGAAATCCAGCGCGCCATGACCGAACAGCCAGCCGTTCGGCGACCACACCATGTGCGCGAGCGGCAGGTAGGCGAAGGTGAACCAAAGCGCCGCGAACGCCAGCAGCGCCGAAATCCGCGCGCGCTCGGCGACGCCGCCCACCACCAGCGCGGCGCTGATCGCCGCGAACGCGCCCTGGAACGCGACGTAGAGCAGCTCGGGCACGCCGACGCCGTCGGTGAACGTGGGGGCGATCGAATCCGGCCCGACGCCGCTCAGCATCGTCTTGCCGAGGCCGCCGATCAGCGCGCCGCCCCCCGTCGAAGGCGAGCGAATAGCCGTACGCAATCCACAGCACCAGCACCAGCGACGCCACCGCCAGCACCTGCACCAGCATCGACAGCACGTTCTTCGCACGCACCAGCCCGCCGTAGAACAGCGCGAGGCCGGGCACGATCATCAGCACCACCAGCAGCGTCGCGACCATCAGCCACGCGGCATCGCCCTTGTCGACCGTCGCCTCCGCCGCATGCGCGAGCGCCGGCGCGCTGGTGGCGAGGGCGGCGATCGTGCGGGCGAGGCGCATGCGGGCTCCGGATCAGGCGTGGGCGGGATCGAGGGCGAGCGTCATGAACGTGCTGTGTGGATCCCCGACGTAATCGCCGAACGGCCCGCAACCAACGAAACCGGCGCGGCGGTACAGCGCATGCGCGGCGGCGAACGCGGGCGCCGTGCCGGTTTCCAGGCTCAGGCGCGCGTAGCCGCGGCGGCGCGCCTCGCCCTGTACGACGTCGAGCAGGGCGGCGGCCACGCCGCGGCGCAGGTAGGCGGGGGCGGTGCGCATGGACTTGAGCTCGCCGTGCGTGGCGTCGAGCGCCTTCAGGGCGACGCAGCCCATCGGCGCGTCGCCATCCCAGGCGACCCAGAAAGTGATGTCGGGGGAGTTGAGCCGCTCGAGCGCGAGCGCATGCACCGATTCCGGCGGCGACAGCGACGACAGCTCGGCGAGGTGCGCGCCCAGCAGCGCGGCGACGGCGGGATGGTCGAGGTGGCCGGTGCGGATGTCCATGGCGTCTTGCGGCGTCGTGGAAGCGTGGCGGTAGGTGTCGCGGATCGCGGCGCAGGCATCGAAACGATGCCCGCAAGCGAAGCGGCCCGGAGCTTTCGCCCCGGGCCGCCGGTCGCTCAGATCGTGTAGTACATCTGGTATTCCAGCGGATGCGTCGCCGCGCGGAACGCGGTGACCTCCTTCATCTTCAGCGCGATGTAGGCATCGATGAAGTCGTCGGTGAACACGCCGCCGGCCTTGAGGAAGTCGCGATCCTTGTCGAGCGCTTCCAGCGCCTGGTCCAGCGAATGGCAGACCGTCGGGATGTTCTTCTCTTCTTCCGGCGGCAGGTCGTAGAGGTCCTTGTCGCTCGGCGCACCCGGGTCGATCTGGTTACGGATGCCGTCCAGGCCCGCCATCATGAGCGCGGCGAAGGTGAGGTAGCCGGAGTTCATCGGATCGGGGAAACGGATCTCGATGCGGCGCGCCTTCGGGTTGGCCACGTACGGAATGCGGCAACTCGCCGAACGGTTCGACGCCGAGTAGGCCAGCATCACCGGCGCCTCGTAGCCCGGCACCAGGCGCTTGTACGAGTTGGTCGTCGAGTTGGCGAACGCGTTGATCGCGCGCGCGTGCTTGAAGATGCCGCCGATGTACCACAGCGCCATCTGCGACAGGCCGCCGTAGCCGTCGCCGTTGAACAGGTTCTGCCCGCCCTTGGCGAGCGACTGGTGCACGTGCATGCCCGAGCCGTTGTCGCCCACCAGCGGCTTCGGCATGAAGGTCGCGGTCTTGCCGTTGCGGTGCGCGACGTTCTTGACGACGTACTTCATCGTCGTCAGCTCGTCGGCCTTCTTCACCAGCGTGTTGAACTTGACGCCGATCTCGCACTGGCCGGCGTTCGCGACTTCATGGTGGTGCACTTCGACTTCCTGGCCGACGGCGGCCAGCGTCTTGCACATCTCCGCGCGCAGGTCGTGCAGCGAGTCGAGCGGACCGACCGGGAAGTAGCCGCCCTTCACCATCGGGCGGTAACCGGTGTTGCCGCCGGCGTATTCGGTGGCCGAGTTCCAGTGCGCTTCTTCGGAATCGACGTGGAAGAAGGTGTGGCCCATCTCGTTGGCGAAGCGCACCGAGTCGAAGATGAAGAACTCGGGCTCCGGGCCGAAGAACGCGGTGTCGGCGACGCCCGACGACTTCAGGAAGGCCTCGGCGCGCTTGGCGATGCCGCGCGGGTCGCGCGAGTAGCCCTGCATGGTGGTCGGGTCGAGGATGTCGCAGATCAGCACCAGCGTCGGGTCCGCGGTGAACGGATCGAGGAAGGCGGTGGAGGCGTCGGGCAGCAGCACCATGTCGGACTGCTGGATGCCGCGCCAGCCGACGATCGACGAGCCGTCGAACATCTTGCCGTCCTCGAACAGGCCGGGCTCGATGATCGAGGCCGGGAACGTCACGTGGTGCTGCACACCGCGCATGTCGGTGAAACGCAGGTCGACGAATTCGACTTTGTTGTCGCGGATGAGCTTTTCTACGTTCTCGATGGACATGGCGGCTCCGAGGGCTGGCAAGGGCGCGGCGCGGGATTGCGCTGACGGGCTCTTCACAGCAAGGACGGTGCCAAGCGTTTCTCGGCCGCAAGCGATTGATCCGTAAGCAAACGACGGAGCGCAGCTCACCGCGGCCGCTTCATCCCGGTGCAATCCCGTGCCGCCTTGCACCATCGAGGTGCGGGCGCGCATGCGCTGACGCGGCCGCCGTGCATCCGTACCATCGCGGCTCGACTCCGATGGCGCCCGCGATGCCCGACTTCCTGCAAGCCCTCCTGCTCGGCGTGATCGAGGGCATTACCGAGTTCCTGCCGATCTCCAGCACGGGGCACCTGCTGATCGCCGAGCGCTGGCTCGGCCACCGCTCCGACCTGTTCAACATCGCCATCCAGGCCGGCGCGATCCTCGCGGTGGTGGCGATCTACCGCGAGCGGCTGTGGCAGTTGGGCATGTCCTTCCTCGGTCGTGGCGACGTCGACGTGCACGGCCAGCCGGCGCGCGACTACGCGTTCAAGCTGGGCGCGGCCTTCGGCGTGACCGCGGTGCTCGGCGTGATCGTCAAGAAGGCCGGCTTCGAGCTGCCCGACGAGGTCACACCGATCGCCTGGGCGCTGATCCTCGGCGCGGGCTGGATGGTGCTGGCCGAAGTGCTGGCGGCCAAGCGTGCGGCGGCGATCGGCGAACGCGCGCGCATCACCTGGACGGTCGCGCTGCTGGTCGGCGTGGCGCAGGTGGTGGCCGGCGTGTTCCCGGGCACCTCGCGCTCGGCGGCGACGATCTTCGTCGCGCTGCTGGCGGGCACCACGTCGCGCGCGGCGGCCACCGAGTTCGCGTTCCTGGTCGGCATCCCGACCATGTTCGCGGCGACCGCCTACGAACTGATGGACGTCGCCCGCTCGGGCGAGGCCGCGGGCGAGGACTGGACGTCGCTGGCGATCGCCTTCGTCGCCTCGGCGCTGACGGCGTTCGCGGCGGTGAAGTGGCTGCTGCGCTACATCCAGACGCACCGCTTCACCGCGTTCGCGGTGTACCGGCTGGTGCTGGGCGTGCTGCTGCTGGCGCTGGTGCCCACGGGGAGCTGATCCACGCGGGCGGTTGTCGGCGCGGAGGCGCGATGTGTTCGACGCGACGCTCTCGAATCGCAACGATCTGCGACCGCACCGAACGGTGCGGCGCCGGCTCAGCGCGCGGTGCGCGTCGTTGCGGGCGGGGTCGACGCCGCGACCGCATCGCCCTCGAGCTTTTCCGCTTCCGCCGCCGCGGCTTCGGCCGCCGCTTCCTGGGCCAGCCGCGCCACGCGCGCGTCCTCGAGATGCAGTCGACGCTCGGCGTCGGCGAGCGGAGTCTCGTCGGGGCACTTCGCGTCCGGGAATCCGTAGGCCTCGCGCAGCTCGAGCCCGCAGCGGGTGACGTCCTCCCACGGACGGTCCTCGATGCCGCAGCGCGCCTCGTACTGGCGCTGGAATGCGTCGCGCCGGCGCATGAAGTCCTCGCCGCACTTGCGGCGGATCACGATGCGCTCGAGGTCGTCCTGTGCGGCGTTGCGGCCGACCAGGCCGTACTCGTCGAGCTCGTCGGCGGTGAGCAAGCGCAGGCGGCGGTTGGGCACCGTCATCATCAGGTCGGCCACCGCGAGCGCGACGCCGTGGCGCTCGAAGTAGTCGCGCACCATCCGGTTGACGTTGCGCAGTTCGTCGTTGAGCTCGGCGCGCGAGGTCGCGTTGGAGCGGTCGCGCATCAGCCGGTGCACGCCGACGTTGCCGCGTGCGATGCGGTCGTCGGCCGCGGCCAGCACCAGCACGCAGGCGCTCAGGCAGTTGGCCTGCTCCTGCACGCGCACGGTCCATTTCGACGCGGCGAGGATGTCGCCCGCGCGGATCGCCTCCTCGACGTGGCCACCCGGCGAGTCGATGTCGAGCAGGCGCTCGGGTAGGTCCATGCGCTCGGCCATCGCCGACACGCGCCGCATCAGTTCGGTGAAGCCGCCATCGATGCGGCCGCTGTAGTGCAGGCGCACCAGGCCGGTGCTCTCGCACCCGGTCATGGCGTCGAACAGCGGGTAGAACTCCAGCGACTGCAGTGTGCGCGGCGCATCGTCGGCATCGTCGCGCTCGCAGCTCACCTGCGCGCGGCCGCGGTCGACCTGCGCCGGCGGCCACTGCGTGCTGGTGAGGTCGTCGACCGGCTGCGGCTGCGGCTCGTTACCGATCGGCAGCGTGGTCACCGCCTGGTCGCCGAGGGTGACCGGCATGCGCGACACGGGCGTCGGTGCCGGCCCGCAGGCCGCCAGCAGCAGCGCGAGCACGCCCGCCACGCCCCGTCCGATCGCCTGTCCCGCCTGCCGCACCGCGCTCTCCCGTCACCGCACCGTCATCGCATCCTGCCGCCCCGCCGATGAACCCGGGCTGGGCGCCCGGGTACGTCATCGGCCGCGCGGATCAGTCCTTCACGGCGGGATTCAACGAATACGTGGCGTGGATCGCGGCCTCGGCCAGCACGTGGCCGTGCATGGCGCGGAACACGTCGTCGGAGGTGAAGCGGTCGGGCACGTCGAGGCGCTCGACATCGAGCGCGAACAGGCGGAAGAAGTAGCGGTGCAGGCGGAGGTCGTTCGGCGGCGGGAACGGGCCGTCGTAGCCGTACCAGTCGCCGCGCATCGATGCCTCGCCGGCGAACCAGCCGGTATAGGCATTGAGGCCCTGGCGGCTCCCGGCCGGGCCGGCCGGCTGCTGCTTGCCGTGCGGCACCACGCCGTCGCTGGCGCTGCCGGCGGCGATCTCCCGCACGTCGGCCGGGATGTCGACCATCGCCCAGTGGGTGAAGTCGCAGCGCGGCTGGTCGACCGGGATCTCGACGCCGGGCTTGCCGACCATCTCCGGCACCGTCGGCACGTCCGGGTCGATCACCAGCAGTGCGAAGGACTTCGTGCCCGCGGGCACGTCGTCCCAGCGCAGGTGCGGGTTGCGGTTCGGGCCGAAGCCCGCGCCGTCCTCCGTGCGCACGCCGGCGGCGAATTCCTCCGGCAGGCGCTGGCGGTTCTGGAAGCTGTCGCTGGAAAGGCGCATGGCGATCTCCGGGTTGGACGTCGGATCAGGCGGTGTAACCGAGCCGCTCGGCGACCGGGCCGAGCACCGCGAAGGCCTCGCCGAGCACGCCGTCGAAGCGGCGCCAGTGGCCGGCCGGCAGGCGCACCGGGCCGTAGGCCTGCGGCGGCGCGATCGGCACCTGCAGCGCGAGCGCGTCGGCCAGCGCCTGGGCGATGGCGCGCGGGTCCTGCGCGATGTCGTCCATGCGGATGCTGCGGAACGGGATCACCTCGCCGGCCTCGATGTCGGCGACCTGCTCGAGCTGCGTGGCCAGCCAACGCGCGGCTTCGACGGTGTCCTCGAGGCGTAGCGGCATCGGGCTGCCGAACGCGATCCAGTCCAGCAGCATGTCGCGCGGATCGCGCAGGGCGATCAGCAGGCCGGCCTCCGGCAGGTGCGGGCGCAGGGCCAGCGCATAGGCGTTGTCCCAGAACGGCAGCCAGTCGAACACCACCTGCGGGTGCGCGCCGCGGCCGGCGAGCGCGGCGCGCCACTGGCCGACCATGTAGGCACCGTCGAGGCTGCCGTCGACCAGCGCCTGCGGCGTGTCGGGGCGCTGGAACGGGTCGGCCGGCGTCTCGGGGCCGATGCGGTCCTGCAGCAGCGGGCCGCCGCCGACTTCCAGCGTGCGCGCGAGGCGCTCGACCAGCGAGCCCGGCGCGCCCCACAGCAGCACGGTGATCGGCGCGCCCTCGGGCCGCGGCGCGAGTTCCGGCCACGGGCCCTTGAAGCCGCTGGCGGGCGGCGGCGGCAGGCGCTGCGAGGCGACCTCGGCATGCAGCGAGAGCCAGGTCGACACGGCCTCTTCGGTGCGATCGGCGCGGTCCAGCGCGAAGCCCAGCAGCTGGCGCAGCGCGATCGCGATGCCCGGGTCCTGCACGCGCTCGAGGATCGAGCGCAGGCGCGTCACCGCGGCCTGCGGCTCACGCTCCATCAGCCCGTTGACCAGGCGCATCTCGGCCATGGTGTGGCCGGGCTGCAGCTCGACGATGCGCTGCGCGACGGCCTCGGCGGCCTCGCCCTCGCCCGCCGCGTCCAGCGCGGTGAGGCGGGCGACCAGCGCCGGCACGTGGTCGGGCATGGCGACCAGCCAGCGGTCGATGACCGCGCGGGCCTCGTCGCCGGCGAAGGTTTCAACACCGAGGCGCGCGAGCCACAGGTCGTTGACCTGCGGATGCGTGGCGAGCGCGGCGTCGAGCGTGCTGCGCGCGTCGTCGCGGTCGTCGCGCTGCTGCCAGGCGGCGAGCAGCGCGGAGATCGCGCGGCGGTCGCCCGGCATCATCGCGAGCGCGTGCTTCAGGCGCGGCACGGCGCTGTCGACGCGACCTGCGAGCAGCTCGAACTCGCCGGCGAGGCGATGCAGCGCGGGGCCGGCGGCCGGGTCGTCGAGGTGCGGGATCAGCTCGTCGGCGGCCTGGTCGGGTCGGCCCTGCTGGCGGACGATGTCGGCCACCAGCGCGCGCAGCGAGAGGTTGCCCGGGGTGGTCTGCAGCACCCCGCGGAAGGCCTGCTCGGCGAACGCGAGATGGCCCTTGGCGAGGTAGGCGAAGCCCAGCGCGTTGCGCAGCAGCGGCTCGTCGGGCGCGAAGGTGCTGGCCTTGGACAGCAGCTCCAGCGCGTGGTCGGGGCGGCCGCGGCGCAACGCCAGCATGCCCTCGACGGCGCCGACGTGCGGGTGCTCCGGCGCGATGCGCGCGGCGGTGCGCACCAGGCGCTCGGCCTCGTCGAGCTCGCCGCGGGCCAGCGCCAGCTGGGCCTGGATGATGTAGGCCGGGAACTGGTTCGGATCGAGGCCGATCGAGCGCGCGAGGGCGCCTTCGGCGCGGTCGAGGTCGCGCGCCTGCAGCAGCAGGCCGGCGCGTTCGAGGTGCAGGTCGGCGTCCTCGGGCGCGCGTTCGAGCGCACCGTCGAGCGTGGCCAGCGCCGCGTCGGTATCGCCGGCCAGGCGCTGCGCGGCGGCCAGCAGGCGCAACGCACGGATGTCGTCGGGCTGGCTGTCGACCAGGGTCTGGGCGGCGGGCAGCGCCTCGTCGGCGGCGCCCCGGCGGAGCGCGTCGAGGACGGTGTCGTACATGGGATTTCCGGTAGGAGCCGAAGCGAATCCCCGATTGTAGGGGCGCTACGCGGGCTCCGGCGCGTCCAGCACGCGCGCGACCCAACGCTCGCCCCAGCCGTCGAGGCGCGCATCGAGCAGGAAGCCGCAGTGCCCGCCGTGGCGGGTGATGGTCAGCCGCGTCCCCGGCGCGCGTTCGAGGCGCTCGAAGTCCTCGACCGGGATGACCGGATCGTCGGCCGCGGTAAGGATCTCGGCCGGCACCTGCAACGCGGCGAGGCGCTGGCCCGCCAGTGTGTAGCCGGCGAAGTAGTTTTCCAGCGTGCCGAATTCGGTGTGCCGCTCGACCAGCCACTGCGTGAGCGGCGCCAGGCGCTGGCGCAGCGTGCGGTCGTCGAGGTGCAAGAGATGCGGAAACAGCTCGCGCTTGCGCATCAGCGAGGCGCGCCACTTGTGCTCGAAATAGCGCCGGTACAGGCCGAGGCCGCGATCCATCGCGCGCATGGTGCGCGCCGGGTCGAGTACCGGGCAGACCGCGGCGATGCGCTCGAGCGCCAGGCCGGCCGCGGGCGCGCGCAGGCCGAGGCGCAGCGCGAAGTTGCCGCCCAGCGAATAGCCGGCGACGACCATCCGCGGTGCCGGGAACCGGCGCGTGACTTCCACCGCCGCGCGCACCACTTCGTCGATGCGGTTGGAGTGGAAGATCTGCTCGTTGAGGTGATGGCTGTCGCCGTGGTCGCGGAAATTCAGCCGGAACGTCGACCAGCCGCGCGCGAGCAGCTCGCCGGCGGTGAGCCGCATGTAGTTCGAGTCGACGCTGCCTTCCCAGCCGTGCAGCAGCAGCGCGAGTCCTTTCGACGCGCCGTTGGCCGGCGCGTCGTGCACGCCGGACAGGCGTACGCCGTCGCCCGCGTCGATGACGTGCGCCGTGCAGTGCGAACCCTGTGCGGCCAGGCGCCGCTCGCCGAGGCGGCGGCGCAGCGGGCTGGAGCCAAGAATCGTCTGGAGGTTCGGATCGCGCAGCCACCACGGCGGCGCGAAGTCGGCGGGGCGCATCGCCGCTCAGCCCATCGCGTCGACGATGCGTCGGCGCGCGAGCTCGGCGATACGGCGCCGGCCCTCTTCGCGGCCGGCGGGAATCGGCTCGAGGAAATGCACGGTCGCGGTGCGCGCCGGCTCGCCGAGCAGGCGCACGAAGTTGGCGGCGAAACTCTCGCGCCGGCCGAAGGCCACGACCTGCTGCGCCGCGCCGTGCTCGCCGTAGATCAATGCGACCGGCTGCACCGGCACGCCGGCACCGACCGCCGCGGTGAAGATGCGCGCGTGGAACGGGCCGATCTCGGTGCCGCCGCGCGTGCCGCCCTCGGGGAACACGCCGACCGCCTCGCCCTGCTGCAGCCGGCGCACCATCTCGCCGAGCACGCCGCCGAGCGATTCGGTGCTGCCGCGGCGGTGGAAGATGGTCTGCCCGCGCGCGGCGAGCCAGCCCACCAGCGGCCAGCGCGAGATCTCGTCCTTGGCCACGAAACCCATCATGCGCTGGCTGTGCAGCATCGAGATGTCGACCCAGCCGACGTGGTTGGCGACGAACATCACCGCGCCCGGCAACGGCACGCCTTCGCGGCGCAGGCGGAAGCCGAACACGCGCATCAGGCCGGCCTGCCAGGCGCGGATGACGCGGTGCTGGAACGGCTCGTCGCCCCAGCGCCAGCCGCGGGTGAAGGGCAGCAACAGCAGCAGGGTCAGCGGCAGGTGCACCAGCGCGTGCCAGAGCAGCATCGGCACGCGGACCAGGTAGCGCGGCAGGCGCAGCAAGGCGGCGCCCGGCGCGGCCGCGCCTGCGGGGGAAGTGGGCGCGTTCATCGGCGCAAGCGTACCGGAGGCGTGGTGGCGACGGGAGCGATCAGCGCGCCGCGCGCGCGACCACCGCGAGCGTGAGCCGCGAGATGCACACCAGCCTGCCGCGTGCGTCCTCGATGCGGATTTCCCAGACGTGCGTGCCGGCGCCCACGTGCAGCGCACGCGCGGTGCCGGTGACCACGCCCTCGCGCGCACCGCGCACGTGGTTGGCGTTGATCTCGATGCCCACGCAGATGCGGTCCTCGGGCACGCAGAGGTTTCCGGCGGTGGAGCCGAGCGTCTCCGCCAGCAGCACCGAGGCGCCGCCGTGCAGCAGGCCGTAGGGCTGTCTGGTGCGCGCGTCGACGGGCATGGTCGCGCGCAGGAAGTCGGGGCCGATCTCGGTGAATTCGATGCCGAGCGCGACGATCGCGGTATCGCGCGAGAGCGCGTTGAGCCGGTCGATCGTGGTGGCGGTGCGGAAGGGCGAAGCGGGCGTGTCGGTCATCCGCGAAAGGTTACCTGCCCGGCGGGCCCGATCAGGGATCGCGCTCCGTTCCGCAGCGTCGCATCGATGCTGCATGACGCAGCGGACGCCGACGGATCGCGCCGGCCTTCGCGGCCGGCGGTCCCGGGTCCGCGCCCCGCGTCACCGCCGTCGATTCCCGCTGGGAATCCTCGAACCCGACGCCGGAATCCGGTCGGCCCTTTCGGGCGACGGCGTCGACGGACGTCTGCATCGGCGGTGACGGGACTGCGCGGCAGCCCGGGAAGCGGTGCGTGGATCAGGCGACGCGGAAACGGGCACCGCCGGTGTTGCTGGTGTAGCCACGCGGGGCGGCGTAACCGCTGCTGCGGCCGTAGCCGACGCCGAAGTCGCGCTCGCGGGAGCGGTTGGACGGGTTGACGAAGGGCACGACGCGGGCGGCGGCGTTGACGGGGGCCGGGGTGCGGACGGTGGCGGCGAAGTCGGTGGTCATGGCGGCTGTCTCGGTGGGTTAGTGAATCGGTGTGTTGGTAAAGTACAACACCGATTCGGACGCGCCAATGGGTCGGAAGTCATGGGGCCCCGATAGACGTTGCCCGGCCGACGAACGGTAGGCACAGCAGGGGTTCGCGACTGCCGTGCGGCGTATCCGCGTCGCCGGCTCATGTCGATGTATGGACGGTGGCCCGCTCCCGTTGCCGGCGTATTGCGTCCGCCATTCTGATTCGATATATCTAAATCACTCTATTGCGATATATCTTGAACATGCCGCGGTATCACCACTACGACGACGCGCCCCATAGCGCCCACATCCCGACGTCCTGCGGCCCGTGCGGCGGAATCCACTGGGCCGGCCCGCATCGCGGCGGCCCGCACGAGCACGGCCACGACCATCCGCATGGCGGACGCCGCGGCGGCCACGGCGGTCCGGGCGGGCGCGGCCGGCGCCTCTTCGGCCACGGCGACATGAAGCTGCTCCTGCTCACGCTGATCGAGCCGCAGCCGCGCCACGGCTACGAGCTGATCCGCCTGATCGAGGAGCTCTTCCATGGCGAGTACTCGCCCAGCCCCGGCGTCGTGTATCCGGGTCTCTCGTTGCTGGAGGACCTGGGCCACGTCGCTGTCGAGCGCATCGATGGCAGCCGCAAGCTGTACGCGATCACCGATGCGGGGCGCGACTTCCTCGCGGCCAACCGCGAGAGCGTCGATGCGGTGCGCAGCCGCGCCGAACACGGTGCACGCATCGCCGCCCGGCGCGCTGTTCCCGACGAGGTCCGTACCGCCATGGGCGCGCTGAAGCAGGCGCTCGCCGACCGCAACGAATGGACCACCGGGGATACCGCACGCGTGGCCGCGATCCTCGCCGACGCCGCCACGCGCATCGCCGACGCCACACCGCCCGAGGACATCGCATGAAGCAGCACCGCTACCGCATCACTGTCGAGCATCTCGCGGACGCCAACGGCGCGCCGGGCACGCAGGCGCCCCTCGTGTTCGAGGCCGGCAACCACGACGAGATCCTCGCCATCGCCGAACGCATCCGCTCACGCGGCCTGTTCGACGAAGGGACCTCCGCCGCGTTCGCCATCGGCCTGAAGCTGTTCGGCGAGGTCATGCTCGAGCACCGCGGCCATCCGCTCTTCGACGAGCTGATGCCCGCGTTCCGCGATTTCATGAAGAAGCTCAAGTCGCCGGACGCCGCGCGCCCCGCGAACGACGCCTGACGCGCTTACAAAATCGGCGCCAGCCCCGCCCCGAACGCGGTGAAGATGCGCGTCAGGAGGCTCTTGAGCCCCAGCGCGACTTCAGGGAAATCGCCGACCGGCTCGTAGCAGTCGCGAAAGCGCGGATCGTCCGGCGGCAACGGCGCCGGGCACTCGGGCGAGGCCCGGAACTCGTAGCTGGTCGCATAGCGACGCGGCCAGAAGTCGAACACCGGCAACTGCTCGGAGGCCTTGCCGACCGAATACGTGAGCCCGGACAGCACGGGCGGCTTGTCGCGCGGCGCGATCACCCAGGAGTTTGCCGGCGCGATGTCGCGGTCGATGCTGGCCGCGAGCTCGCGCGCGAACGCGGGATCGCGGATCACCACCATCGACTCGGTGTTGTAGCGATCGCCGCGCGGATCGAAATTGTGCGTGCCGACCACGCCCACCGCTTCGTCGACGACCAGCGACTTCGCATGCAGGCCCATGCGCAGGCCGGCGCGCTGCAGCGGAACCGGCGAATTGCTGCGACGGCTGCCGAAGGCGAGCGCGGCGAATTCGCGCGCGAGCGGACGCGTTGCCGCACGCGCCGCCTGGCGGGCGCGCTGTCGCGCCTGCGCGCAGTCGATCGCGCTGTTGCGATCGCATTCCACGCGCCTGGACGGGCGCGGCGCCGGCGGCTGGCCGTCGGGCCCGATCGCACCGGTGGTGGCGAGGTCGATCGGCGCGTCCTCGGGAAACGGCTTCATCTCGTAGATGTTGAAGCCGTAGTCGCGCAGGTAGCGGCGCTTGTACTTGTAGGACAGCGCGTAGGCGATGAACGCATCGGTGGAGGCGAGGCTGTTGGTCGACACGATCACGCGCGGCGGCGATTCGCGGCGGCGCAGCTCGCGGAACACCGCGCGCGCCGGCTCCGACAGCACGAGGTACGGCGTCTGCAGCATCACCCGCTCGCGCGCACCGAGGATCAAGTCGCGCAGCGCGCTGCTCGACGGCGAGAGCCGGCCGTCGCGCACGTCCTTGCCGGGCGGATCGGCGACGTAGTCGACATGGCCGACGGGCAGCACGCGGCTGATGAGCCGCTCGCGCACCAGTTGCGGATCGTCGGCCACCGCCTTGGCCGAACGCAGCCGCGCGGGCTGGTCGGGCGTGGCCGCAGGCAGCGCCGGCACGCCTTCGCGCAGCAGCAGGCGGCCGACGTCGCTGAGGTGTTCGACCGGCACGCTGCGCGCGTCGTTCCAGTAGCGCTCGAAGCTGTCGCCCATGTCGCGCGCGGCGGGGCCGGCGACCATCAGGTCGCGGTCGCGGAAGTTGTACTCGGCGTCCCAGTCGTAATAGTCGTCCTGGTAGTTGCGGCCGCCGGTGATGCCGATCGCGCCGTCGATCAGCAGGAGCTTGGTATGCATGCGCTGGTTGAGTGCGCGCCAGCAACAGGCGCCGGCCAGCACGTAGCCGGGATACGTGATGCGCGCACGCCCCAGCACCGGGTTGTAGATGCGGACCTGCAGATTGGCGTGCACGCCGGCGAGCGCGGCCAGCGTCTCCACGCGCTTGAGCGCGGAGAGCTGATCCATCAGCAGGCGCACGCGCACACCGCGGCGCGCGGCGCCGATCAGCTCGTCGAGCACGAAGCGCCCGGCGTCGTCCTCGTCGAAGATGTAGGTCTGCAGGTCGATCGCGGTGGTGGCGCTGCGGATCAGGTCGATGCGCGCGAGCAGCGCGTCGCTGCCGCGGTCGAGCAGCAGCGTGTAATGGCGCGGCTCGCCCGGCGTGGACTCGGCGAAGGCGCGGCCGGCGAGTTCGTGCAGCTCGGACGCGCGCGCGCAGGCGTCGGCGCGGTCGCAATCGGTGTCGATGGGGCGCGCCTGGCCGACGATCGCGTCCACCGCCTGCGTCTGCTGCGGCGACAGGCCCGCGCAGCCGGCGAGGAGGCACAGCGCGAGCGCCAGCACCAGGCGCAGCGCGAGGGACGGCGGATCAGTCGGCGAAACGGACATTCAGCAGGAACCGGACGCGGTCGGCCAGCGCCCAGCGCCAGCCATCGAGGCCGTAATCATCGCGGCTGACACGGCCGGTGGCGAGGATCGGGCAGTCGTGGCCGGCACGCTCGCAGGCGGCGGGCTGCAGCTCGAAGCGCTCGGTGCGCTCGATGCCGCGCATGCGCAGCCGTCCGGCGAGCGTGCCGCCGTGGTGCACCAGCTCCGGCGCGAACGGCTCGGAGACGAACTCGATGACGGGATGACGCTCGGCGTCGAACAGTTGCGGCCCGCGCGCGAGCCGCGTGTAGCGCGTGGACCCGCCGACTTCGAGATCTCGCGTCGACAGCCGCAGGCGCACCTGCCGGTGCCCGTCGGGCAGCGTGTCGACGCGCCCCTCGAACACCGGGAAGCGCCCGCGCACCGACGAGCCGATGCGCGTATGCACGTCGAAGTCGATGCGCGAGCGGGCGACATCGATGACCTGGGCATGGCAGGCGCCGCAGGCGAGCAGCGCGAGGACAAGGGCCGCGACGTGTCCCGTCACGGCCACCAGAACTGGGTGATCGAGGCGACACCCGGCTCCAGCGCGGCGGTCTTCGGCAGCGTGAGTACCACCACGCCCGCCGGCGGCATGCCGCGGTAGTCGCCGGTCTGCCCGCTCTCCATCAGCGCGGCGAGCTGCTCGAGCCCCGGGTTGTGGCCGACCAGCATCACCCGGCCGATGTCGCGGTAGCGGTCGGCGACGTCGATCAGTACGCCCGGCGTGGCCTCGTAGATCGCGTCCTCGGTGCACATGTCGATGTAGCCGGTGACGCGCATCACGCCTTCGGCGGTCTCGCGTGCGCGCTGGGCAGGCGAGCAGATCACGCAGTCGGGCTTGAGGTCGTTGTCGACCAGCCAGCGCCCCACTGCTTCGGCCGCGGCCTGGCCTTCCACCGAGAGCGGTCGATCGATGTCGGCCTGGCCGGACCGCGGTTCGTCGGCATGGGCATGTCGCAGCAGGATCAGTTGGCGCATGGGGTTCGGGCTCCGGGCAGGCCAGCTTGCGGGCCGGCGGTCAGGACGGGGTGAATGCCGAACCGAGACTACACGCCGGCGCGCCGCCGCGGCCTGCACGTATGATTCGGCCTCCGCCGGCGGGGGACGCGCGGCATGGACGGCCTACATGAGTGAACTGCACGACCTCGTCGCCCTGATCCGCGCGAACACGCCGCTGATCGTGATCGAGACGCGCGACGAGGCCCGCGTGGTCGAGCTGTTCCGCCAGGCATTGATGCACGTCTGGCGCGAGCTGTACCGCTGGTCGATCACCGAAGGCCTGCGCCGGCTCGACTTCGACCGCGAGGACCCGCCGCACATCGCGCCGGACGCCTCCAACACCTTCCAGGCGATGCGCGACGCCGAGCAGCGCGGCATCTACCTGCTGTTCGACATGCATCCCTACCTCGGCTACGCCGGCAGCCAGCGCATGCTGCGCGACCTGGTGCAGCGCCGCGACTGCCAGCCGCACGTGATCGTGCTGATCGGCCATGCGGTCGAGCTGCCGGCGGACATCGAATCGCTCGCCGTGCGCTACCTCCCGCGCCTGCCCGATGCGAACGCGCGCCTGAAGATCGTGCGCGAGGAAGCCGATGCCTACGCGCGCGAGCACGGCGGCAGGCGCGTCACCGTGGACGCCGAGGCCGTGCAGCAGATCGTTCGCAACCTGCGTGGGCTCGATCCGGTCGACGTGCGCCGCATCGCGCGCCACCTGATCTTCCGCGACGGGGCGCTCGGCGCGGACGACCTGCCCGAACTCGCCAAGCTCAAGTTCGGCCTGCTCAACCGCTCCGGCCAGCTGCATTACGAGTACGACGCCGCGCAGATGGACGACGTCGCCGGCGCGCGCCGCCTCAAGCGCTGGATCGAGCAGCGCAAGCCGGTGTTCCTCGCCGCCGAGCCGCCGCCGGGACTGGACCCGCCCAAGGGCATGCTGCTGCTCGGTGTGCAGGGCTGCGGCAAGTCGATGCTGGCCAAGGCCGTCGCCGCGGGCTTCGGCGTGCCGCTGCTGCGGCTGGACTTCGGCACGCTCTACGACAAGTTCCACGGCGAGACCGAGAAGAACCTGCGCATGGCGCTGGAGTCGGTCGAACAGCTCGAGCCGTGCGTGCTGTGGATCGACGAGATCGAGAAAGGCGTGTCCACCGACGAGGGCGGCGGCGACGGCGGCGTCTCGCGCCGCGTGCTCGGCTACCTGCTCACCTGGATGGCGGAGCGCCGCTCGCGCGTGTTCCTCGTCGCCACCGCCAACCAGATCGACGCGTTGCCGCCCGAGCTGCTGCGCAAGGGTCGTTTCGACGAGATCTTCTTCGTCGACCTGCCCGATGCGGCGACGCGCGAGCAGCTCTTCCGCGTGCACATGGGCAAGCGCGGGCTGCAGCCGGCCATGTTCGACATTGCCGCGCTGGCAGCGGCGAGCGAGGGCTTCTCGGGTGCGGAGATCGAACAGGCGATCGTCGCCGGCCTGTACGCCGCTCACGCCGCCGGCGCGCCGCTGTCGGACTTCACCCTGCGCGCCGAACTGCGCAATACCCGCCCGCTGTCGGTGGTGATGGGCGAGCGCGTGGAAGCGCTGCGCGCCTGGGCACAGGGACGCACGGTCCCGGCGGACTGAGTCGGACAAATCCGACGCCGCGCGCCCGCGATGGCCGACGGCGTGGCCGCGACGCGCGTCGCAGACTGCGCGGCATCCTCAATGCCGGGCCGCGCCATGCAACGCGTCGTGATCGAACCCGTCGAGGACGGTTGGGTGCTGCGCCGTCCGGACGGTCACAGGGAATGGATCGACAGTCGCGACTGGGCCGAGCGTGCGGCCGAGAGCGTGGCGCACGAGTTCCATGCGCGGTCGGGGCGTACGACGTGCGCGTTGGTCGCGAACGCCGCCGGCCACGTCGAGTTCGCGCGCTTCGGCTGACTCAGTCCGGCTGCCAGCCGGTACCGGAGACGTAGCGATAGACGGCGGCCGCGGCCTGCGCGAATGCGCCGCGCGTCGCGTCCCAGCGCCAGGTCTGCACCTCCAGCCGTGATTCGCCGATGCGCAGCACGTTGAACGCGTTCTCCTCGTCGCGCTCGCGCGTGGAGGTGGCGGTGCCCGCCTGCACGACGAGGGCATTGAAGCCTTCGATGCGATAGCGATGGGCTGTGCCGCCGACGTTGCTGCGATGCAGGTGGCCGGACAGGAACACGTCCACCTCGGCCTTCGCGAACGCCGCCATCGCCATCGGCCCGCGGCCGAGCAGGTCGGCTTCGTTGCCGCCTTCGGGCACGTCGAACGGATGGTGGGTGACCACGATGCGGGTGACGTGTTCCGGCAGGCCGTGGAAGCGCCGCTCGATCGCGCGCACCTGGCGCACGTTGATGCGTCCGCCCTTGAAGGTGAGCGAGCGCGCGGTGTTGACGCCCACCACCGCGATCTCGTCGTCGACGTAGCTCGGCATCTCGTCACCGGTGACGTAGCGTCGGAAGCGCCGCAGCGGCGACAGGAAGCGGCGCGCGACGTCGTACAGCGGCACGTCGTGGTTGCCGGGCACCACGACCTGCGGGCCCGGCAGCGTGCGCAGGTAATCCGCCGCCTCGGCGAACTGCGCGCGGCGTGCGCGCTGCGTGAGGTCGCCGGACACCACCAGTACGTCCGGATTCGCGGCGACGATCGCCTCGCGCAGCGGTTCCAGCAGCGCGGGATCGACGCGGCCGAAATGCAGGTCGGAAACGTGTACGACGGTGCGCATCAGGCCGTCTCCGCGGGCGCGGCATACACCCGCAGCGCGCCCGGCCGCACGCGGAACAGCACCGGCGTGTCGACGGTATCGACCTCTCCGTCGCGCGCCAGCCGCGTCCGCGCGTGATGCGACTCGACCAGCAGCGACGTGGCGTGGATGGCGTCGAGGTCGCGGCCGCCGGACAGGCGCCCGACGAGCGCGCGCAGCGCGAGGCCGATCAGGCCCCAGGCGCCGTAGGGCCGCAGCACGTAGGCGGCGAGCTCGCCGTCCTGCAGCGAGTGGCGTGCACCCGCATGCGGGCCTTGCACGATGTAGTCGTTGTTGCCGACGAACACGAACGGCGTGCGTCGGCGCAGCTCCTTGCCGTCGACGTGCAGCACCGCCGAGAACGTGTGCGGGTGGCGCAGAACCGACAGGCTCGCGCGCAGCATCGCGCGCCATTTGCCCAGGCGCTGGTGGTGCTGCAGGCGCTCGCGCTTTTCCACCATCTGCGCGTACAGGCCCAGGCTGGCGTTGTTGAGGAACAGGCGTCCGTTGACGTCGCCGACGTCCACCGTGCGCACGTGTCCACGTGCGATCAGGCCCGCGGCAGCGTCGAGGTCGTCGGGCAGGCCGAGGTCGCGCGCGAAATGGTTGAGCGTGCCGACCGGCAGCACGCCGAGCACCACGTCCTCGCGATCGACCGCGTGCGCGGCGACGGCATTGATGGTGCCGTCGCCGCCGGCGGCCACCAGCGTGCGCGCGCCCGCGTCGAGAACGCGCTTCACCGCCGCGTCGATGCCGTCGCCGGCAACGCGGTGCACCTCGGCGTCGAGGCCGTGCCGGGCGAAGGCTTCGCGCACCGCTTCGGCGCGCAGGTCCTGCCCCGCGCGCGAGCCGGTGTTGACGATCACCGGCACGGGTGCGGTGGACGCTGGAACGCTCATGGCCCCGCATGCTGCGGCCGCTGTCGTGCAGGAGCCGTGCAGCGGCCGTGCGGTGCCGCGCGTGATTCAGGTGGTGGCCATGCGGCGACGGCGAACACCGTGGCGCGCCGGCCAGCGCATGGACCGGCGCTCGCGTGACGCCTGCCCGTGAGCCGGGGTCTCCCCCCGCTCGCAACGCGCGATGGCGGCGCCGATGCGGGGTCACCGCATCGGTCGATGTCGCCGCGCGGTGCTTACGGCCAGCTCGGCGGGTTCGCCGCCCAGGCGGCCTGCACCTCGGCCAGCGTCGCGCGTTCGTCCTCGCGCCACTGCGGCAGCAGCTGGGCGAAGCGCGACGTCGTCGACCACTGCGTCGGCTCGCTGCGAACCGCCGCGGCGTACCAGCGCACGGCCTCGTCGCGGCGGTCGAGCTTCCACAGCGCGATCGCCAGCGTCTGCGGCAGCCACGACGAATTGATCCCGCGCCCGCCCAGCTCCGACCACTGGCGCAGCGCACCCTCGGCGTCGCCCGCGCGGTAGAGGTCCCAGCCGTAGTTCCACTTCACCGGGCGCCACAGGCCGTTGTTGATGTCCATGCGCGCCAGCGCACGGGCGTAGAGGTCGCGGCCGAGGTCGTTGCGGCCCGACTGCATCGCGTAGTGCGCCAACTGCGCCGACTCCAGCGTGCTGTCGGGATTGCGCTCGATCGCGCGCATCAGGCGGTCGATGCCGGTCTGGCTGCGGTCTTTCAGCTCCAGCACCGGGCGCTGCGAGAGCGCGTCGGCATCGAAATAGAACTCGACCTGGCGCGGCAGGTCGTTGGACTGCGCGGACACGGCGCCGGCGGTCGCGAGCAGCAGCGCGGCCAGGAGGGTACGGGTCTTGATCACGGGTGACGGCCTTTCTTGTTCCGGAACGAAGCGGCGCGGCCCGGGGCCGCGCGCGGCGATTCTCAAGCAAGAGCGGTGCCAGCGTCCGCGACGGCGGTCCGACCATACGTGCGCGCACGGAGTGGGACGGGCGCCACTGCTAGAATCCGCGCCCTCGTCCGGTGCCGATCGCGCTTTTCCGCGCCCTGCCGGACGGCCTCCCTTCCCGACGACCCCGCGGCCCTCAGGCCGCGCCGGAGCCGCCTGCATGACCAGCACCGCCGAACTCTCGTCGCCCGCCTCGGCCGACACGGGCCTTACGCGTTCGATCGCCGACCCCGACTACACGCTCGACCACAAGTACAGCCGCGTGGACGGGCGCATCTATCTGTCCGGCGTGCAGGCCCTCGTGCGCCTGCCGCTCATGCAGCGCCTGCGCGACCAGGCTGCGGGCCTCAACACCGGCGGCTTCGTTTCCGGCTACCGCGGCTCGCCGCTGGGCGGCTTCGACCTCGAGCTGTGGCGCGCGAAGAAGCACCTCGAAGGCGCCGGCGTGAAGTTCACCCCGGGCCTCAACGAGGACCTCGGCGCGACCATGGTCTGGGGCACCCAGCAGACCGGCCTGTTCCCGGGCGCGACCGTCGATGGCGTGTTCGGCATGTGGTACGGCAAGGGCCCCGGCGTCGACCGCTGCGGCGACGTGTTCAAGCACGCCAACGCCGCCGGCACCGCGAAGCACGGCGGCGTGCTCGCGCTGGCAGCAGATGACCATGCGTGTCGCTCTTCGACCCTACCGCACGGCTCCGAGCACGAATTCGTCAGTGCGCTGATGCCGGTGCTGAACCCGGCCGGCGTGCAGGACATCCTCGACATGGGCCTCGTGGGCTGGGCGATGAGCCGCTACACGGGCCGCTGGGTCGGCTTCAAGACCATCGCCGAGACGGTGGAGTCGTCGGCGTCGGTTGACGCCAATCCGCTGGCGCTGAACATCGTCACGCCCGACGACTTCGAGATGCCGGTGGGCGGCCTGAACATCCGCTGGCCCGATCCGCCGCTGGAGCAGGAAATGCGCCTGCACCAGTACGCGGTGAAGGCGGCGCAGGCGTTCGCGCGCGCGAACCGCCTCGATCGCGTGGTCATCGATTCGCCCGATGCGCGCCTGGGCATCATCACCACCGGCAAGTCGTATCTCGACGTGCTGCAGGCGCTGGAATACCTCGGCCTCGACGAGCGCGCCTGCACGGATCTCGGCATCCGCGTCTACAAGGTCGGCATGACGTGGCCGCTGGAGCCGGTCGGCCTGCGTGCGTTCGCGCGCGGCCTGAGCGACGTGCTGGTGGTCGAGGAGAAGCTGTCCTTCATCGAGAGCCAGATGAAGGAGCAGATGTTCAACTGGGCCGAGCGCCCGTCCGTGGTCGGCAAGTACGACGAGAGCGGCGAGTGGATCCTGCCGTCGACGTCGGAACTCACGCCGGCGCGTATCGCGCGCGTGATCGCGCAGCGCATACAGCGTTTCCACGACTCGTCGCACATCCGCGACGTGCTGGCGTGGATGGAGCAGAAGGAGTCCGAGCTCGCCCTGCCGCGCGCTGCGTTCCCGCGCGTGCCGCACTACTGCTCGGGCTGCCCGCACAACACCTCGACGGTGGTGCCGGAGGGCTCGCGCGCGATGGCGGGCATCGGCTGCCATTACATGGTCACGTGGATGGATCGGAACACCGACACGTTCACGCACATGGGCGGCGAAGGCGTGACGTGGGCGGGCCAGGCCGCGTTCACCGACACGCCGCACGTGTTCCAGAACCTCGGCGACGGCACCTACTTCCACTCGGGTTCGCTGGCGATCCGCCAGTCGATCGCCGCCGGCGTCAACATCACCTACAAGATCCTCTACAACGACGCGGTCGCGATGACCGGCGGCCAGCCGGTCGACGGCACGCTGTCGGTGCCGCAGATCGCGCACCAGGTGCGGTCGGAAGGCGTGCAGACCATCGTGCTGCTGTCCGACGACATCGAGAAGTGGAGCGACCACTCGATCTTCCCCGCGGGCGTCGAATTCCTCGACCGCCGCGAGCTCGACAACGTCCAGAAGCGCCTGCGCGAGATCCCGGGCGTGACCGTGCTGATCTACGACCAGACCTGCGCGACGGAGAAGCGTCGCCGCCGCAAGCGCGGGAAGATGGTCGACCCGGCCAAGCGCGTGGTCGTGAACTCGCTGGTCTGCGAAGGCTGCGGCGACTGCGGCAAGAAGTCGTTCTGCGTGTCGGTGCTGCCGAAGGAAACCGAGTTCGGCCGCAAGCGCGAGATCGACCAGAGCAACTGCAACAAGGACTTCAGCTGCGTGGAGGGCTTCTGCCCGAGCTTCGTGACCGTTGAAGGCGGCACGCTGCGCAAGAAGAAGGGCTCGGCCAGTGCGAAGGATCGCCTCAGCGACCTGCCGATGCCGCAGCTGCCGGCGCTCGACAAGCCCTGGAACATCCTGATCACCGGCGTCGGCGGCACCGGCGTCGTGACCATCGGCGCGCTGCTCGGCATGGCCGGCCATCTCGAAGGCAAGGGCGCGTCGGTGCTCGACCAGACCGGCCTCGCGCAGAAGGGCGGCGCCGTCACCACGCATATCCGCATCGCGAACAAACCCGCCGACATCCATGCGGTGCGCATCGCCGCGGGCGAAGCGGACCTCGTGCTCGGCTGTGACATGGTCGTGGTCAACGACTACTGGGCGCTGTCGAAGGTGCGCTCGGGCCGCACGCAGGTCGTGCTCAACAGCTACGAGGCGATGCCCGGCACGTTCACCACGCGCCCGGACATGGACTTCCCGGCCGCCGACATCGTCGACGCCGTGCGCCGTGCGCTCGACGGCGGCGAACCGCACGTGGTCGACGCCACGCAGCTCGCCACCGCGCTGCTCGGCGACGCGATCGCGACCAACCTCTTCATGCTCGGCTATGCCTGGCAGCAGGGCCTGGTGCCGGTGTCGTTCGACGCGCTGATGCGCGCGGTCGAACTCAACGGCGCGGCGGTCGAGATGAACAAGACCGCGTTCGCATGGGGCCGTTTCGCGGCGATCGATCCGGCCGCCGTCGCCGAGGCCGCGGGCCTGACGACGAATCGCCGCACGCAGGCCGAAGCCACGCCGCATGCGCTGCCGATGCTGCCGCCCGCGCAGTGGGAAGGCCACGAGGCCGGCGGCCCGAGCATCCCGCGCGCGATGCCGGTGCACGACGACCTGCGCCACGTGCCGTCGCACGGCGACGACAACGTCATCGCGATGCCGCTCGACGACGCGCGCCTGTCGCGCTCGCTGGACGAGGTGATCGCGCGTCGCGTGAAGTTCCTCACCGAGTACCAGAACGCGACGTATGCGAAGCGCTATGCCGACTTCGTGGCGAAGGTGCGCGCCGCCGAAGAAGCGAAGGCGCCGGGCAGCACGGATCTGACCGAAGCCGTCGCGCGCTATGCGTTCAAGCTGATGGCCTACAAGGACGAATACGAAGTCGCGCGCCTGTACACCAGCGGCGAATTCGAGCGTCGCGTGCGCGAGCAGTTCGACGGCGACTTCAAGCTGCGCTTCCACCTCGCGCCGCCGATGCTGTCGAAGAAGGACGCGCAGGGTCGCGGCGTCAAGAAGGCCTACGGTCCGTGGGTGTTCACCGCGTTCAAGCTGCTCGCGAGGATGCGCGGCCTGCGCGGCACCGCGTTCGACGTGTTCGGCAAGACGCACGAGCGCCGCATGGAGCGCCAGCTGATCGCCGACTACGTGCGCACGGTCGAAGGCCTGCTGGCAAAGCTCGACGCCGGCAACGTGGATCTGGCCGCGCAGATCGCTTCGATCCCGGAACACATCCGCGGCTACGGGCACGTCAAGGAAGCGCACCTCGAGAAGGCCAAGGCACGCGAGGCCGAGCTGCTGCGCGAATGGGACAACCCGCTGCGCCTGGTGCGGGTGGCCTGAGCCCACCGCATCGTCGACGAAGCCCCGCTCCGGCGGGGCTTCGTCGTTTCCGGCAACCCCATGCCGCCGCCCCGTGCGTTGGACGCTGCGACGCCCACGAACGGATACCGCCATGGACCGACCCTTCCGCAGTTTCGCCAGCGCCGCGGCGCTGGCGCTCGCCCTGCTCGCCGCACCCCGGCTGCCGGCTGCCAGCCTCGCGCCCTTCCGCAGCGAGGCCGAGCTCGCGCGCGCGCTGGACGCTTGGCAGGCCCGGCACCAGCGCGAGCCCGCCCGCCGGCATCGCGCGGTGTATGGCGCTCCCCCGCCCGCGCCGCCCGCGCCCAGTGCGGCCGCGCCGCAGATGGCCTTCGCCGAATCCGTGCAGGTCACCGGCAGCCGCCTGGCGGACGCCGAGAGCATCACCAACAATCAGGTGCAGGGCGTCGACGAGGGCGACATCGTCAAGCGTGCCGGCGACCATCTGATCGTGCTGCGCCGCGGCCGCCTGTTCACCGTGCGCATCGGTGGCGACCGCCTGCAGGCCGTCTCCGCGGCCGACGCGTTCGGTCCCGGCATCGATCCGGCCGGCACCTGGTACGACGAGATGCTGGTGAGCGAGGACACGGTCGCGGTGATCGGCTACAGCTACGCGCGCGGCGGCACCGAGGTCGGCCTGTTCGACCTCGACGCACGCGGCGGCCTGCGCCATCGCGCCACGTACCAGCTGCGCAGCGGCGATTACTACTCGGCGCGCAACTACGCGAGCCGGCTGATCGGCCGCAAGCTGGTGTTCTACTCGCCGCTCGCACTCACCCCGTGGTCGCCCTGGCGCGAGCGCCTGCCCGCCTACCGCCACTGGGCGGGCGACGGCGACGCCACGTTCCGCCGCATGCTGCCGGCGCGGCGCATCTACCGCGGCATCGACGACATCGCCGACGCCGAACTGGTGCTGCACACGGTGTCGGTCTGCGACCTCGGGCGCGCGGCTATGGCCTGCGAGTCCACCGCGGTGATTGGCGGCAGCGGCCGCGTGTTCCATGTCGCCGAGGACGCCGTCTACGTGTGGACCTCCGCCCGGCGCACGACGCGTGGCGCGGCACCCGCGGGCCTGTTCCGGCTGCCGCTCGACGGCACGGCGCCGTCGATGCTGCAGGTGGCCGGCAGCCCGATCGACCAGATGGGCTTCCTGCAGAAGGACGGCTGGCTCAACGTGCTGGTCGCGCGCGATGGCCGCGGCGAGGGCATGTGGCGCTCGCAGCGCGGCGGGCGCGATCTCGCGCTGCTGCGCCTGCCGCTGTCGGCCTTCGGCGGGCTGGACGCGCGCGCACGCGACTCGCAGTACCGCGACCTGCCCGGCACGGGCGGCTGGCGGCTGCAGCAACGCTTCATCGGCGACTGGCTGATCTACGGCGGCGACGACGATCGCGCGCGAGTCCATGCCTTGCGCTATGCCTCGACCGCGCCGGTGCAGACGCTCGCGCTGCCGCATGCGCTCGAACGCATCGACGCGCTCGGCGGCGACGGCGTGCTGGTCGGCGATGACGACGGCGACCTCGTGTTCACCGGGCTGCGACTGCGCGGCACGCGTGCCTCACTCGCCGGCGCCTACCGCCAACACGAGGCCTCGCAGGGCGACCACCGCACGCATGGCTTCTTCTATCGGCCGACGACCGCCGACGAAGGCGTACTCGGCCTTCCGATCCTGCATGGCGGCGAGCGGCCCGGTGCGTCGGTGCTGTTCGTGCGCAACCGCGCGCTCGCGCTGTCCCGGCTGGGCACGCTGGACTCGCGTCGAGACGAGGCCGACGACGGCTGCCGTGCGAGTTGCGTGGACTGGTACGGCAATGCCCGTCCGATCTTCATCGGCGGGCGCGTGTTCGCGTTGATGGGCTATGAACTGGTGGAAGGCCGCATCGACGACGGCGTCATGCGCGAGCGGCGGCGGGTCGACTTCGGCCGTTCGCTGCGACGCGACTGAAGGCAGCCGGCCGCGGCCCGCACGTCCGGGCCGCGGCCGTCGCCCTCCCACCGATCAGTTGCCGGCCAGCACCGGCGCGTCGTCGCGCAGCACGGGGGTGGCGACCGGCGTCGCGATAGAGGCCACGCCCGTGTCGGGCATGCCCGGCTCGCGGCCGGTCCACGGATCGACCGGCACGCGCTCGCCCGGATACAGCACCGCCTGGCTCGCATTCGTCTCGTCGGCGACGATCACCATGCCGCCGCGCTCGGTCACCTCGAACAGCTTGGCGGCGAATTCGTTCGGCAGCCGCACGCAACCGTGCGAGGCCGGATAGCCCGGGATCTTGCCGCCGTGCAGCGCGATGCCGTCCCAGGTCAGCCGCTGCATGTAAGGCATCGGCGCGTTGTTGTAGAGGTTGGAACGGTGGTCGCGACGCTTCTCGAGGATCTCGTAGGTGCCCGGCGGCGTGTCGTGGCCCTCGCGCCCGCTGCTGATCGTGGTGCGGCCGATGCGCGTGTCGCCGCGATAGACGTGCGCCATCTGTGCAGGCAGCGACACCACCACCACGATCGGCCCGCTCGACGACGCATCCGGTGTCCACTCGAACTTGCCCGGCGCCAGCGGCGCATCGGTGCCGATGACGGTGTCGGCCGGCGACAGGTCGTCCGCGGCGAAGGCGGGCGCGCCGAGCGTGGCGAACGCGGCCAGCGCGGCAACGGTGAGGAGGCTGCGATGCAGGCGGAAACTGCGGGAGGTCGTCGTCTTCATGGACCCGACGCTAGCGAGCGCCGCATCAGTGCCCGCTTGACCAAGTCGACCGCCGACTAAACAAAACCGCGTGGAACGCCACTGAACAGCGCGATTTCTTGATCGCGCCTGCAGGTCGCCTGCCGGCGCATGAACGGAGCCGCGGCGAGCGGCCTTGTCGCGGCGTCCACGGCGGCGTGATCCACTGCGGACACGTCCCCAACGGAGCAGCGCGATGACGATGTGGCCCGGCTGGTCGAACGAGAACACCCTCGTACTGCCCCTCGACGATGCGCCGCCCGGCGCGCCGCTCGACGTCGACGGGCGCCGTTTCGAGCCCAAGGACGAACTGCACGTCACCCTGGTGGGGCCCAAGCTCGGCGCCGAGCTGCAGCGCGTGCTCGGTGCGCGGCTCGACGCCGCGACGCGCCCGGCCTTCGATGCGCTGGACTGGAGCGTCGAGCGCAGCGGCGAGCGGCTGCTGGTGGAAAAACCGGGAACGACCGACGACGGCGCTCGCGGCACCGTGGCGAGCGTGATCGAACTCGTCGAGATCCCCGCGCTCGACTTCTACTACCGCTGGCTCGGCGACCTGCTCGGCCGGCAGCTCGCGGTGCCGCCCGCGCACGTCACGCTGTACACGCACGGCAAGGCCCGCGGCATCGGCATTCCCGCCGCGCGCCACCTGCGCAGCTGGGGGCGCGGACTGCCTGCGAGCGCCTGACGGCGGCTCCCGGCGTCTCAGCCGCCGCTGGGTCTCACAGGCTGCGACGCCCCTGCGGCCCAATCCGCGCCTTCACGGGCGGAAGGGCGAACGATGGCGACGACGGGACGCGAGCTGGCGACACAGGGCGCGGCAAGCCGCATCGACCTCGAGGACGATGCGCCGTCCACCACGATGGCGCGCCGCCCGCGCGCGCTGCGCCGCGGCGACGGCGCGGGCCTGACCCAGGCCCTGGCCTCGCGCTATGCCGACCGCATCACCGGCCACTTCACACTGCCCGGCCGCGAGGGCGTCTACGCCGAGTTGCCCGCCGACCTGCCCGCCGCGCTCGCCGCCGCACTGAAATCGCGCGGTATAGAAAAGCTCTACAGCCACCAGGCGCAGGCCTGGGAGGCGACGCGTCGCGGCGAGCATGTCGTGGTGGTCACGCCGACGGCGTCGGGCAAGTCGCTCTGCTACACGCTGCCGGTGGTCACCGCGGCGATGGAGCGCGGCGCCAAGGCGCTCTACCTGTTCCCGACCAAGGCGCTCGCGCAGGACCAGGTCGCCGAGCTGCTGGATCTCTCGCGCGCCGGCGATCTCGGCCTCAAGGCCTTCACCTTCGACGGCGACACGCCGGGCGACGCGCGCCAGGCGATCCGCCTGCACGGCGACATCGTCGTCAGCAATCCCGACATGCTCCACCAGGGCATCCTGCCGCACCACACCAAGTGGGCGCAGTTCTTCGAGAACCTGCAGTACGTCGTCATCGACGAGGTGCATACCTACCGCGGCGTGTTCGGCTCGCATGTCACCAACGTGATCCGTCGCCTGAAGCGCATCTGCGCGTTCTACGGCGCCAGCCCGCAGTTCATCCTTTGCAGCGCGACCATCGGCAACCCGCAGCAGCATGCCGAAGCGCTGATCGAGCACGGCGTCACCGCGATTACCGAATCGGGCGCGCCCACCGGCGACAAGCACGTGCTGCTCTGGAACCCGCCGGTGGTGAACCCCGACCTCGGCCTGCGCGCGAGCGCGCGCTCGCAGAGCAACCGCATCGCCCGCCTCGCGATCAAGGCCGGCCTCAAGACGCTGGTGTTCGCGCAGACGCGGCTGATGGTCGAGGTGCTGACCAAGTACCTCAAGGACGTGTTCGACCACGATCCGCGCAAGCCGCCACGCATCCGTGCGTATCGCGGCGGTTACCTGCCGACCGAGCGGCGCGAGGTCGAGCGCTCGATGCGGGCCGGCAACATCGACGGCATCGTCAGCACCTCCGCGCTGGAGCTCGGCGTCGACATCGGTGCGCTGGACGTGGTGGTGCTCAACGGTTATCCGGGCTCGGTCGCCGGCACGTGGCAGCGCTTCGGCCGCGCGGGGCGTCGCCAGCAGCCGTCACTGGGCGTGCTCGTCGCCAACTCGCAGCCGCTCGACCAGTACGTCGTGCGCCACCCCGAGTTCTTCATCGACGCGACGCCGGAGCACGCGCGCATCGCGCCCGACCAGCCGCTGATCCTGTTCGACCACATCCGTTGCGCCGCCTTCGAGCTGCCGTTCGTGGCCGGCGAGAACTTCGGGCCGATCGAGCCGGAGCTCTACCTCGAAGCGCTCGCCGAGACCGAGGTGGTGCACCGCGAGGGCGATCGCTGGGAGTGGATCGCCGACAGTTATCCGGCGAACGCGGTGTCGCTGCGCAGCGTGGCCGACGGCAACTTCGTCGTCGTCGACCGCACCGACGGACGCCAGCAGATCATCGCCGAGGTCGACTATTCGGCGGCTGCGCTCACGCTGTACGAAGGCGCGATCCACATGGTGCAGTCGACGCCGTACCAGGTCGAACGCCTCGACTGGGAAGGCCGCAAGGCCTACGTCACGCGCACGTTCGTCGATTACTACACAGACTCCATCGACTACACCAAGCTCAAGGTGCTCGCCGAGTTCGACCGCGCGCCCGCGGGCGATGGCGATGCGCGCCACGGTGAGGTGCACGTGGTGCGGCGGGTCGCCGGCTACAAGAAGATCCGCTACTACACGCACGAAAACATCGGCTACGGCCCGGTGAACCTGCCCGACCAGGAGCTGCACACCACCGCCGCGTGGTGGCAGATCCCGCAGCCGCAGCTGCTGGCGTGGTTCGCGTCGCGTCAGGACGCGCTCGACGGCTTCCTCGGCGCGGGCTACGCGCTGCACGTCGTGGCGACGCTCGCGGTGATGGCCGACGCACGCGACCTGCAGAAGGCCATCGGCAATGGCGACGGCACCTGGTTCGCCACTGCCGACGCCAACGGCCGTGGCCAGGTGCGCGGCGTCGAAGGCCAGGAACTCGCGCCGTTCGAACTGCAGCAGTTCATGCCGACGATCTACCTGTACGACAACTTCCCCGGCGGCGTCGGCCTGTCCGAGCCGTTGTGGACGCGCCAGCGGGAACTGGTCGAGCGCGCGACGGAACTCGTCGAGCGCTGCGACTGCCGCGCCGGCTGCCCCGCCTGCGTCGGTCCGGTGCTGGCGGCGGACGAAGAACGAGAGGGCGCGACCTCACCGAAGGCGCTCGCGCGCCGCGTGCTGACGCTGCTGGCGAGGCCCAGCGACGCGATCGCGCTCGATGCCGCGCCGCGGGCGCTGGAGCGCGACGCATGACGCGCGCGTCGCGCCATGCAGGAAGCCGCACGCGATGACGCTGACGCTCGACAAGCTGCGCGCGCTCAAGCGCCAGGCCGGCGCGACCGACGTCCCCGCGCCCGCTGCGTCGCCGGTGCCGTCGGCGTTGCGCGAACCGACGAACGAAGCCGCGGCGCCGGTCGCGCCCTGGGAAGCGGTGCTCGGAGAGGCTGCATCGCGCGCGACCGCGAACGATGCCGCGCCGGACGCCGGCGTCGCGATGCCGCCTGCGCCCGCGTCGTCGGGCAAGCGCAGCGCCGACATCGACGCGCTGCGCCGCCTGCTCGGCCTGCGCGAACGTGCACCCTCGCCCCTGCCACGCGCGCGCGCCGTCGATCGCAGCCTGCCCGGCACCGAGATCGACGAAGGCCTGTGGCTGATCGAATCGCAGGTCGCGCATGCCGCGCCCGATGCGCCGCTGCCGCTCGAGTTCGCGCGTCGCGACGGTCACGTCGATGCCATGGACCTGCTGTTCTTCGACACCGAAACCACCGGCCTCGCCGGCGGCACCGGCACGCGCGCCTTCATGATCGGCGCAGCCGACTGGCACGACGGTGCGCTGCGCGTGCGCCAGCTCTACATCGCCAGCATGGCGGCCGAGCGCGCGATGCTGCGCGCGTTCGCCAGTTGGCTGTCGCCGTCCACCGTGCTCGCGAGCTACAACGGCCGCAGCTACGACGCACCGCTTCTGCGCACGCGTTATCGCCTGGCGCGGCTGAAGGATCCGCTCGACGGGCTCGACCATCTCGACCTGCTGCATCCGTCGCGACGCCGCTGGCGCGGGCGCTGGGAAAACTGCCGGCTGGCGACCATCGAGCGCGAGGCGCTGCGCATCCTGCGCGAGGACGACCTGCCGGGGTCGCAGGCACCGGCCGCGTGGCTTTCGTACCTGCGCGGTGGTGCATCGACCAATCTGCGCCGCGTCGCCGAGCACAACCGGCAGGACGTTGCGACGCTGTCCCAGCTGCTTTTGCGCCTCTGCCAATCGTCCGAATGAACGGGCCGAAGGCCTTGACATTCCGACGACAGCATGAAACGCAGCCTGAAGCTCCGCTGGTGTCGGGAGAGCCGGCATGCCCCTGCAAGGAACCGTCCGCGAAGGCGACTGGGTTCGACTCGTCGTCCCGGTGATCGTGCTGGTCGCCTCGGTGGCGGCCTGCAGCGCCATGGGCCCAGCCGATGCCGGCACCCCCACCGCCTGCCGGCCCGGCAATGCGGACCAGTGGATCGGCCGCGCGGCCAGCGCCGCGGTGGTCGAGCAGGCTCGCGTGGCCAGCGGCAGCCAGGACGTGCGCCTAGTGATGCCGGACGAAGCGACCGACGAAGTCGTGCGCAGCGATCGCCTCAGCCTCTATCTCGACGACGGCGCGCTGATCACCCGCACCACCTGCAGCTGAACCCGCGCGCCTCGCATTGACGCGGCATTCGTCGCCGGTAGGCAAGCTATCGCCTCCCCCGCTGCCGGAAGACCGCATGATCCGCGTGCTCAAAGCATCCGCCCTGCCGACCGCCCTCGTGTTCGCGCTCGCCGCCTGCACCGGTACGCCTGCCTCACCCGAGACGCCGCCTCCCATGACCGATCCGCAGCCGCCTGCCGCCGCGCAATGCAACGTCGAACCGGCGCGCGCGCTCGTCGGCAAGCAGGGTACGGCCGAGAACGTCGAGCAGGCGCGCCGCCTGTCCGGTGCCACCGTCGCGCGCGTGATCAAGCCCGGGATGATGGTGACGATGGAGTTCCGCGAGGACCGCCTGAACGTCGACCTCGACGAGGCCGGCGTGATCCGCAACGTGCGCTGCGGCTGAGCGCGCTTCTTCCGCTTCGATGACCCGCGCCGGCCTCAGGCCGGTGCGGGCGCCTGCAGTGCCGCGGGCACCGCGGTGACCGGACGCGTCGGCGCGCGGGTGCGGCGACGCGGGCGCGCCGCGGTGGCGTCCTTGCGCGTGGCGCGGCTGCGCGACTTCTCCACCCGCAACGCGCGTCGCGACGCACGACTCGCGCGTGCGGCCTCGCGGCGTGCATCGCGCAGGAAGCGCAGCGCCGCGAGCTCCCAGCCGCGGCCGTTGCGCGCACCGGCGGTCAGCCGCGCGAGCCGTCCGTTGCGCCAGCCGAGGAACACCGCCGGGTCGATGTAGGCCTTGCGGCAGACGCTCGGCGTATTGCCGAGCAGGTCGGACACGTCGGACACCACCTGCTTCTCGATCGACGCGAGCTCGCGCTCGCTGACGTCGGCCGGCGGCTCGATCGCGGCGAAGCGCTCGATCGCGGCCAAGGTGCCGCCCCAAGTGCGGAAGTCCTTCGCGGTGAAGGCCTCGCCCATCGCGTCGCGCAGGTACTCGTTGACCTGCGCCGAGCCCACCGCATGCACTTCGCCGTCGTCGCCCGTGTACTGGAACAGCGACTGCCCGGGCAACTGCTGGCAACCCTTCACCAGCTTCACCAGCTGCGCGTCGTCGAGCACGATCTCGTGGTCGAGCCCCGACTTGCCGCGGAACATGAACTTCGCGCGGCCACCGCGCAGGAAGCCGACGTGGCGGTTGCGCAGCGTGGTCAGGCCGAACGAGCGGTTGCTGCGCGCATAGCAGTCGTTGCCGATGCGGATCAGCGTGCGCGCCATCACCGACACCACGATCGCGAGCACCTTGTCGCGCGGATAGCCGGGCAGCGCGAGGTCCTTCGACAACCGCCTGCGCAGCTTCGGCAGCGCCTCGCCGAAGGCCACGATGCGCTCGAACTTGCCGTCGCCGCGCACGCTCGCCCATTCCGGGTGGTAGCGGTACTGCTTGCGGCCGCGCGCGTCGCGGCCGGTGGCCTGCAGGTGGCCGTCGGGATCGGGGCAGATCCACACGTCGGTATAGGCCGGCGGGATTGCCAGCGCGCGGATGCGCGCGAGCGTGGCCTCGTCGCCGATCTCGCGGCCATCCACGCCGACATAGGTGAAGCCGTCGCCCTTCTTCCGGCGGCGGATGCCGGGCTCGACGTCGCTGACGTAGACCAGCCCGGCCTGGCGTGCGGCGAGCACGCCGTCGGGCATCGATGCGGGAACGCTCATGACGGCCGAGCATCGGCGCGTGCTCGTCAAGGGCGCGACAACCGCGCCGACGCGTTCAGGCGGTGGCAGGCTCCACCGTCGCGGCGCGGCGCGAATGGCGCACGGCGAGGAACCAGGCGCAGGCCAGCACCATCGCCGCGAGGAAGAACGCGGCGCCAGGCATGTACACCGGCGCGCGCTTGCCGATGAAGAAGCCGAACGTGCTCGCGTACATCATCGGCGCGACGATGCCGGTCAGGCTGACCAGGCTCATGATCGCGCCCTGCAGGCGACCCTGCGCGTCCGCGCCGACTTCGCGCGTCATCAACGCCTGCGCCGCCGGCTGCGACACCGCCCACAATGCGCTGATCGGCAGGCCGACGTAGAACAGCCAGGGCGACGCGGCGAAGCCGTAGATCGCGAAGCCGACCACGCCGCAGGCCAGCCCGAAGCTCAATGCCCGTTGCTCGCCGAGGCGCTTGATGATCCGCCCCACCAGCCCCGCGTTGACGATCACGCTCAGCACGCCGACCACCGCGAGCACGTAGCTCACGCCGGTGGGGCCCCAGCCGTAGCGCACGTCGCCATACAGCACGAACGTGCTCTGGTAGACGTAGTGCGTCGACGTGGCCAGCAGCATCACCACGATGAGGTCGGCGATCTGCGGATAGCGGCGCACCAGCGCGACCGAGGCCAGCGGCTTGGCCTGCGACCAGTCGAAACGCGGTGCGCGCTTTTCCGGCGGCAGCGATTCGGGCAACACGAACAGGCCGTAGGCGAAATTGGTCAGCGCGAGCACCGCCGCGCCCCAGAACGGCAGGCGCAGGTCGATGCCGCCGAGCAGCCCGCCCACCAGCGGGCCGACGATGAAGCCCAGGCCGAAGGCCGCGCCGATCATGCCGAAGGCCTTGCCGCGGCCTTCCGGCGGCGTCACGTCGGCGATGTAGGCATTCGCGGTGGAGAAGCTCGCCGAGGTGATCGCCGAGATGATGCGCCCGACCATCAGCCAGGCCAGCGTGGGCGCGAGCGCCATGAACACGAAGTCCAGACCGAGGCCCAGGCAGGACAGCAGGATCACCGGGCGGCGGCCGAAGCGGTCGGACAATGCGCCCTGGATCGGCGAGGACAGGAACTGCACGCCCGCGAACACCATGCCGAACAGCCCGACCCAGTACGCGGCGTGCTCGATGTCTCCGCCTTCAAGTTGCTGCACCAGATGCGGCAGCACGGGGATGATCAGGCCGAACGACAGCACGTCGATCAGCACGGTGATGAAGATGAAGACGAGCGCGGCGCGGCGCGCGGGCGACGGTTGGGCGTCCACGGGGCTTCGGGATTCCGGGGTGGCGCGCAGTCTAGCGCCGCGGCGCGGCGGCCGCGCGCGCCGTCAGTCGCGCTGCGGCTTCGGCACCGCGGCCGCCACCGTGCCCGGCGGGCTCGGCAGTTCCTGCGCCGTCTCCGGCTGCAGTTCGCGGCGCTCGCGCCAGTTGCGCGGCAGCCGGTTGTGGATCTTGGTCGCCGCGATCGCGGCATGCCCGACCGCCACCGCGATCTGGTTGAGCGCGCTCACCACGTCGCCGACCGCATATACGCCGTCGACGCTGGTCTGCTGGTCCTCGCCGACCACGATCTCGCCGCATTCGTCGAGCTCGGCGCCCAGCTGCAGCGCGAGATCGTTGTTGGGCGTGCTGCCCAACGTCGGATAGAGCGTGTCGTAGCGCTGCTCGCGGCCGTCGTCGAACTGGGCGACGGTCTTGCCGCCGTCGAAGGCGAGATGCGCGGGCGTGGGCAGCACGTCGATGCCGGCGGTTTTCGCGTCCTCGACCGCAGCGGCCGCCTCGACGTCGTCGCTGGCGATCAGCGTGACGTCATCGGAGAAGGTGCGCAGGAACAGCGCATGGCCGACGGTGCTTTCCAGCGGGCCGTACACGGCGACACGGCAGTCGCTCGCCTCGTAGCCGTCGCACACGGGGCACAAGCGGACGGCGCCGGCGGCGATGCCCTCCTCGAGGCCGTCCAGCGGCGGCATCACGTCGACGATGCCGGTGGCGAGGATCACGTAGCGCGTGCGCCAGCGCCGGCCGTCGGCGGCGATCGCTTCGAACACGTCGCCGTCCCGGCGCAGCTGCGCGATGCAGCCGTCCTCGATGTCCGCGCCATAGCCCACCGCCTGCTCGCGCTGCTGCTGCAGCAGCGTGCTGCCGTGGATGCCACGCGGGAAACCGGGGCAGTTGTGGCTGGTCGGGATCCAGCGCGCGCGGCTCTTGCCGGCGTCCACCACCAGGATGCGGCGGTGGTAGCGCACCAGGTAGGTCGCGGCGGTGAGCCCGCCGGGGCCGGCGCCGACGATGAGGCAGTCGAGGATGCCGTCATCCTGCGTCGTCACGCGCGCTCCAGAAGGCGCAGGCCGAAGCGGTCGGCGGGCGCGTTCCAGCGGCGCGTCACGCGCAGGCCCGCGCGCGCGGCGATCGCGTCGAAATAGTCGTCGGTGTACTTGTGCGAGATTTCGACGTGGATCGGCTCGCCCGCGTCGAACACGAACACGCGGCCATCGATGCGCACGAGCTGCGCGCGCCGGCTGACAATAGACGTCTCGATGCGGCTGTTCGCCGCCGACCAGCGCGCGCGATGCACGAAGCCGTCCAGGTCGAAGTCCGCGCCGAGTTCGCGGTTGAGCCGTGCGAGCAGGTTCAGGGTGAACTCGGCGGTGACGCCGGCAGCGTCGTTGTACGCGGCCTCCATGTCCGCGACGTCCTTGACGAGGTCGAGGCCGAGCAGTGCCATGCCGCCCTCGCCCATCGTCTCGCACATCGCACGCAGCAGCTCGACCGACTGCGCCTCGTCGAAGTTGCCGAGCGTGGAGCCGGGGAAGAACAGCAGCGTGCGGGCGGCGGGCATCCACGCGCGCGGCACCGGCACCGGGCGGGTGAAGTCGGCGCAGACCGGCAGCATCTGCACATCGGGAAACGCCTCGGCCAGGCGGGCGGTGGCGTCGAGCAGCATCTCGCGCGAGATCTCCACCGGCGTGTAGGCGACGGGCGCATCGAGCCCATCCAGCAGCAGCTGCGTCTTGCGCGCGCTGCCGCTCCCGAGCTCGACCACGTGGGCTTCCGCGCCGACCGCCGCGCGAATCGACGGCATCGCCTGCTGCAGCAACGCGATCTCGGTGCGGGTGAGGTCGTATTCGGGCTGTCGCGTGATCGCCTCGAACAGCTGCGAGCCGCGCTCGTCGTAGAAGTATTTCGACGAGAGCGTCTTCGGCGAGGCCGACAGCCCGGCGATCACGTCGCTGCGCAGGTCGTCGGGCGTCGGGCGGAGGTCGAGCAGTGCCGGCGTTGCGTGCGCCGTGCGCGGAAGGCAGTGCAGAAGCGTCATGCGAGGTCCTTCGCCAGGCGCAGGCCGGCGAACTGCCAGCGCGCCTCGGGCGGGAAGAAGTTGCGGTAGGAGGCGCGAAGGTGGTCGTGCGGGCTGGCGCAGCTGCCGCCGCGCAGCACCTGCTGTCCGACCATGAACTTGCCGTTGTATTCGCCCAGCGCGCCGTCGAGCGGGCGGAAGCCCGGATACGGCAGGAACGCGCTGGAGGTCCATTCCCAGACGTCGCCGAACAGCTGGCGCAGGCCGTCGCGTGCGTCGCCGACAGGCTGCAGGCGGCCGGCGTCGACGAAGTTGCCGTCCACCGCCACGCCCTGCGCCGCGCGCTCCCATTCGAACTCGGTGGGCAGGCGCGCGCCGGCCCAGCGCGCGAATGCATCGGCCTCGTAGTAGCTGAGCTGCGCGACCGGCGCCTCGCGATCGATCGCGCGCACGCCGCCGAGGGTGAAGTGACGCTCCTCGTCCAACCAGTAGAGCGGGCGCTTCCAGCCCTTGGCGCGCACGCGGTTCCAGCCCGGGCTGAGCCAGAGCGTCGGTTCGCGATAGCCGCCGTCGTGGATGAAGTCCAGGTACTCGCCACAGGTGACCGGGCGCGTGGCCAGCGCGAACGCACCGACCAGTACGCGATGGCGCGGCGATTCCAGGTCGAAGGCGAACGCGTCCGCCCCGGGCCAGCGCGGGGCGCCGATGTCGACGATGGCCTCGTCGAAACGCATCCAGTCGAGCGGGCCGGCCGCGGCCGTCGATGACGGCAGGTCGTCGCGGTAGGCCGGGCGCAGCGGATTGCAGGACAAGGCATGCAGCAGGTCGGTAAGGATCAGCTCCTGGTGCTGCTGCTCGTGCTGCAGGCCGAGCTCGACGCGCCGGCACAGCGCCGCGTCGAGTTCGCCGTGGGCGAACGCGTCGTGCAGCCCGGCATCCACGCGGGCGCGGTAGTCGAGCACCTCGGTGAGCGACGGCCGCGACAGCACGCCGCGCATCGGCCGCGAATGCTGCGGGCCGACGCTCTGGTAGTAGCTGTTGAACAGCACCTGCCAGTCCGCATTGACGGGCCGGTAGCCCGGCAGCGCGCAGAGGACGAAGGTCTCGAAGAACCACGTGGTATGCGCGAGGTGCCACTTGGTCGGGCTCGCGTCGGGCATGGACTGCACCATCGCGTCCTCGGCCGAAACCGGCGCGGCGAGCTCGACCGTGCGCTCGCGCACCGCGGCGAACCGCGCTGGAAGGCGGGCGTCGAGGCACGGCGTGGCGCCCTGCATCGCGGCAGGCGGAGTGTCGATCACGGATCCCATGCCGGCAGCCTACGGAGCGGCCGCGACGGACGGGTGACGGCGGCGCGACCGGCCGTGGCACTACAGTGGCGCGATGCCGATCCCCGCCGACGTCCGCGACGCCTTCCTGCTGCCCGAAGGCGCGATCTACCTCGACACCGCCTCCAATGCGCCGCGCACGCGCGCCGTGCACGCGGCCTTGCTGCGCGCCTGGGACGAGGGCATCGCGCCGTGGCGGCTGTCTGTCGCCGACTGGGAGGCGCAGATCGAGCGCGTGCGCGGGCTGGCCTCGCGGCTGTTCCACGTCGACGGCGGCGAGGACGCCGATTCGATCGCACTCGTGCCGTCGGTCGCGCATGCGATGTCCGCGGTGGCGGCCGGCTGGCCGCTGGCGGCCGGCGACGTCGTCGGCATCGTCAACGGCGAATTCCCGTCGGCGCTGCTGCCCTGGCAGGCGCGCTGCGCGGCGGTCGGCGCGCGCATGCACGCCGTGCCGCGCGAGGCCGGCGCGGCGGGTTTCGTCGCGTTGATCGAACGTGCGCCACCGGCGTTGCTGGTGCTCTCGCAGGCGCACTGGCGCGACGGCCGCCTGCTCGACCTCGACCGCGTCGCGATGGCCGCGCGCGAGGCCGGCGTGCCGATCGTTCTCGACCTCAGCCAGAGCCTTGGCGTATTGCCCTGCGACGTCGAACGCTGGCGGCCCGCGTTCGCGATGAGCGTGGGCTACAAGTGGCTGCTCGGGCACAAGGGGCTGTGCGTTCTTTACGCGGCGCCGGAATGGCGCGGGCGCATCGCGCCGCTCGAGCAGCACTGGCAGGGTCGCGCGCCGGCGCAGCCGTGGCGGTTCGACGTCGATGCGCCGCCGCCCTACCGCGCCGGCGCGCGTCGTTTCGACGGCGGCGAGATCGCCGACCCGTTGCGACTCGCGATCGCCGAAGCGGGCCTCGCGCAGGTGGTGGAGTGGACGCCGGCGGCCATCGCCGAGCATCTCGGTGCGCTGCTCGCACGCTTGCATGCGCGGCTGGATGCGGCGGGCATCGGCGACTGGTGCGTGTCGCCCTCGTCGCCGCACCTGCTCGGCATCGCGCCGCCGCCCGCGCGCGCGGCGGCACTGCGCGCATCGCTCGACGCCGCGGGCGTGGCATGCATCCATCGCGACGGCGTGTTCCGGCTCGCGCCGCACCTGCACGTCGACGAGGTGGACATCGACCGCGTCGCCCACGCGATCATCGCCGCGCGCTGATTACTTCATCCGCGGCGAATCGAGGCCCGCGTCGGCCTCGTCTTGCCCGTGCTGCAGCTGGCGCACACGCGTCGCTACCGCACGCGCGACGTTGCGCGCCTCCTCCAGCATCGCTTCGTCGCGATCGAGCGCGCGATGGCTGGTCGCGTAGGGCTCGTAATAGCCGATGTAGCGATCGACCTGCGAGGCGGCGCCGGCATCGACCAGCCCCATCGATCCCAGCCAGTCGGCGAGCGCATGGCGCACGCCCTTTGTGCCCTCGGCGTCGCCATGCACGACGAGGCCGTATGCGCGGCCGGCGAGGTGCTTCGGATAGTCCCAGCCGTCGAGTTCGAGCTGCTTGGCGAGCTCGGGCTGCTTGCCCTGCGTGCGCGTGGGATCGGGATTGCCGCCATCGGCGCAGACCATGCGGTCGACCATCAGCTTGAGCACGCTCGGCATCTGGTTCCAGTGCACCGGCGTGACGATCACCACGCCGTGCGCGGCCATCCACAGCTTGTAGATGTCGCCCATCCAGTCCGGCGCCTGCGCCATCGCGTGGTTGGGATAGCACGAGCACGGCCAGTGGCAGAGCGGCATCGCGGTGGACACGCAGGCCTTGCACGGGAAGATGCGCTTGCCGTATTCGGACGTGAGCTGGTTGAGCTCCAGCACGTCGTGCTCGAAGCCTTCGGCCACCACCGCCTCGCGCGCGGCTTCCAGCAGGCGCCAGGTCTTGGACGACTCGCCCGGGCAGGTGTGCTCGCTGCGCGGCGAGGCGCAGATCAGCAGGATGCGCCGCGGCGTGGTGGACTCGCGCTGGCGGCGCCCGATCTCGAGCAATGCATCCCGCATGGCGCGCCATTCGCTGGAGAGGTCGTAGTCGGGATCGGCGAACTCGAGCCCCGCCTTCTCGGTGCGCGGCGCCTTACGGTACTGGTCGTAGCCGTCCCAGGCGATGGCTTCCATGCGCGCGAACGCGGCGGGGTCGGCCTCGAACGCAGGGTCGTGGTACATCGCGCGAAAGCGCTCGGCGAAGGCTTCGCGCGAGAGCTGCTCGTAGTTCTGCAGGCGGCGCACGTCACGTGCGGCTTCGCCGGCGTCCGGCACGTTCCTGCGCTGGGACTGGGGCAGATCGCTCATCGGTCGCTCCGGTTCGGGGCGACAGTCGACACGGCGACGGGTGAAAGCCGGGTGCGCGGCGCGTGGCCGCGCGGGCTCAGCGCTGCGGCAGGCCGCTGCGGATGAACTGCAGGAACTCGCCGCGGGTGCGCGCGTCCTCGCGGAACGCACCGAGCATGGTCGAGGTGGTCATCGACACGCCGCGCTTGTGCACGCCGCGCGTGGTCATGCACTCGTGCGAGGCCTCGACCACCACCGCGACGCCGCGCGGCTGCAGCACGCGGTCGATCACCTCGGCGATCTGCGCGGTCATCTTCTCCTGCACCTGGAAGCGGCGCGCGAAGCTCTCGACCACGCGCGCGAGCTTGCTGATGCCCACCACCTTGCCGTTGGGCAGGTAGCCCACGTGCGCGCGGCCGATGATCGGCGCCATGTGGTGCTCGCAATGGCTTTCGAAATCGATGTCGCGCAGCACGATCATCTCGTCGTAGCCGGCGACTTCCTCGAACGTGCGTTCGAGATAGGTCTTGGGACAGGTGGCATAGCCGGCGAACCAGTCGCCATAGGCATCGACGACGCGACGTGGCGTGTCCAGCAGGCCCTCGCGCGCGGGATCCTCGCCGGCCCAGCGCAGCAGCGTGCGCACCGCGGCTTCCGCTTCCTCGCGGCTGGGCTTGTCGATGTCGGCCATTGGGATTCCTGCGTCGTTGAACGCGCGCATCGTAACGCAGGCGGGCCCGGTCATTGGCCGCGTCGCGGCGACGCGGCGTGCCGCCGGCCTGCATCGCCACAAAAAAAGGAGGCCGGTTTCCCGGCCTCCGGTGCTGCGGGTAGCAGTCGCAGCGGTTGAGCGTGACGCGGCCCGACCGACGAGGTATCGGGCGGCGGGTGCTACGGGGTGAAGCTCATGGATGCGCGCCTGGCGGCGCCACTCAGCGTCCGGCCCGCCGCAGCGCGGCGGGCGCGTCGATGGTCTGCGCCGCAGTGCGGCGCAAGCAGACCATCAACGCCCGTCCCGATCCGCATCGCCCGGGATCGCGCGCTCGATGTGGTGCCAGCCGTCGCGCACGGCGCCGCGCGCCTCGCCCCAGGCCAGGCGCGAGTTGCCGCGCGTCGTATCCCAGTTGCGCTCCAGCTCGGGCTCGACGCTGTCGAAGTCGCGGCCGCGATAGGTGCCGTAGGTTTCGTAACCGTACTTGTAGGCCGGCTGGTAGTCGTTCCAGTCGCGCGAGCTGTCGTAGTACGACGCCGTCGTGTAGCTCTTCTTGAAGTGGTCTTCGTATTCGGTCGGGTTGACCGCCTCGGCGATCGAGTCGCCGGCCTTCGCGCCGATCACGCCGCCGGCCACGGCACCGACGAGGCTGCCGACCGGGCCGGCCGCCGAGCCGATCGCGGCACCCGTGACAGCGCCTGCAACCGCGCCGGTGCCTTCGCCGATGCTGTGGTCCTTCTTGACGTCGCTCATGGTGGACTCCGTTGTTCTTGGTGGGGAACCGGCAACCGGCCGGCGGCGGTGACCCGACTCTGGGCACCGGCCGGTACAACGGAAGTGAAGGCGCGACGCGATTCGGGAAACGGTCGCTTAACGCGACGAGCCCGCGATGCCGCGCGCGATCAGGCGCCGAGGCGATGCGCGAGGCCCGACACACGGCGCGCATGGCGCGGCACCGCCCATGCGATCGCGTCCGCGGGGCCGAGCACGTGCAGCTCGCTGCGCGCACGCGTGAGGCCGGTGTAGAGCAGCTCGCGCGACAGCACGCGCGCGTCGACCGCCGGCAGTTGCAGCCACACGCAGTCGAACTCGGAGCCCTGCGCCTTGTGCACCGTCATCGCGAACGCACCGGTGTGCGCGGGCAAGGCGCCCGGATGGAAGGCACGCATGCCGTCGCTACCGTCGAACCAGGCGATGGGCGCGCCATCGACGTCGCGCAGGCAGATGCCGACATCGCCATTGAACAGCCCGTGGCGCGCGCTGTTCTCGGTGATCATCAGCAGCCGCCCGTGGAAGTACGGCTCGCGCTGCGCGCCCGCGAGCGCGGCCTCGATGCGCGCATTGAGCTGGACGGCGCCCTGCGGCCCATCGCGCAGGGCGGTCAGCAATCGCGAGCGGTTGACCAGATCGAGCGCCTCGCGCGGCTCGCTGCAGCCGATCAGCCGACGCCACGGCGCGAGCAGGCGCTCGCGCGTGGCTGGCGCGAGTGGATCGAGCGCGCCTTCGTGGAACTGCACGCCGCCGCTGCCGGCGCGCAGGCCGTCCAGCGCGGCCGCGGCATCGCCGCGGCGCACCGCATCGGCGACCGGCTCGAGCACCAGCGCATCGGTCTGGCGATAGCCGCGGTCGAGATGCACGCGCCGTCCGGCCAGCGGCGCCGCGGGCGACGGCGTGGCGTCCGAGGCATCGGCGAGCGCGGCGAGCACGTCGCCCGCCTCCACCGACGGCAGCTGGTCGCGATCGCCGAGCAGTAGGAGGCGCGCGCCGACGGGCAGCGCTTCGACGAGCTTGCACATCAGCGGCAGGTCGACCATCGAGGCCTCGTCGACCACGAGCACGTCGAGCTTCAGCGGATGCCTGGCATCGAAACGTGCGTTCGGCCGGCCGGGCACCAGGCCGAGCAGGCGATGCAGCGTGCTGGCCTCGGCGGGCAATGCATCGCAGAGCGCGCCGTCGATGCCGCCGTCGCGCAGCTGCTGCGCGATGCGACGCACACTGCCGGCCATGCGGTCGGCCGCGCGCCCCGTCGGCGCGGCGAGCGCGATGCGCGGCGCGGCCTGCCCAAGCGCGCGCGCCTGCGCGGCAAGCAGCACGAGCACGCGCGCGATCGTCGTGGTCTTGCCGGTGCCCGGGCCGCCGGTCACCAGCATCAGCGGCGTGTCCAGCGCACGGCGTGCGGCCCGCGCCTGCGCGGCGCCGGCGTCGCGCTGCGGGAACAGGCGCGCATGCAGCGCATCGACGTCGGCATGCACCGCGGGCAATTCATTCGCGCAGAGCCGCGCGAGCGCCGCGGCGAGCCGGCGCTCGTACTCGCGATAGCGGCGCAGGTAGAGACGGTCGTCCTCGAACACCAGCGGCGCGGCCTCGTCGCTGGCAGCGTCGCGTTCGGGTCGCGCGATCCAGCTGCAGGCCGCGATCGAGTCGCGCCAGTCCGCGGCGTCGGGCCAGTCCAGCGGCGCCTCGACGAGCGAGGGGGCTCCGTCCAGATCGAACGCTGCATGGCCCTGCGCGACCGCATAGGACGCGAGCGCGGCGGCGACCAGCACCGGTTCGGCGACGGTCCCGTCGATGCGCTGCAGCGCATGCGCGAGCGCGAGGTCGATCGGGCGCACCGCGCCGCTGCGTTGCAGGCCGTCGAGCAGGCTCATGCGCCACCTCCGAACAGTCGATCGAGCGCATCGACCAGCGCCACCGGCAGGCGATCGGCATGGATGCCGGGCGAGGCGGCGCGGCGCGCGTCGACGCCACGGCAGAACACGTAGCGCACGCCGCCGATGTGGCGCTCGTAGTCGTAGTCGGCGCCGAGGCGGAAGCGCAGCCAGCGGTGCAACGCGAGCGTGTAGATCGCCGCCTGCAGCGTGTACTCGCCTTCGTGCATCGCGCGCAGCAGCGTGGCCGGGCCGTAATCGGGCAGGCGGTTGGTCTTGTAATCCAGGATGTAATGGCGCCCGTCGTGCGCGTAGACGAGGTCGATCTTGCCGGTCATCAGGCCGTCGAGCGTGCGGCGCGTGCCGAAGCCCTCGCGCCCGCCGAGCAGGCCGTGCGCCTGCACCGTCGACAGCAGCGCATCGACGCCGACCTTGTCGAGCGCGAAGTGGAATTCCATCTCGGCGCGACGAGCGCCGTCCGGCACGTCGCACAGCCGCACGCCCTCGGGCTGCGCGGCGGTGAGCGTGTGGCCGACCAGCGACGCGAGCAACGGCAGGCCGTCGTCGATGTCGGCCTGCGAGTACGCGTTGGCGCGGAATGCGTCGATCAGCGCGTCCTGCTGCCCGGGCGGCGGCGGGCCGTCGCGCCAGTCGCGCCAGGCCGCGAAGTCGACGTTCTCCAGCGCGCCGTGCACCACGTCGCCGAAGCGCGTGCCGCCGTAGCGCGGATCGTCGGCCGCGGCGACGCGCAGCTCGGTGGCGAGGTCGAGCGGCTCGCCCGGCACCAGCGGTTCGTCGCCGGCCTCCTCGCGCTCGCCGCGCGGCAGCAGCGCCTCCACGCCGCCGCTGCCCAGGCGCGCGAGTGCGCTGAACGAATAGACCGACCAGTCGCGCGCGAGCGTGCGCTGCGCATGTCGCGCACGTGGCGGCTGCGCCGGCGGCGCGGTGCGCAGCGGCGGCAGGTCCAGCGTGCCGGGCGCGCGGTCGTCGACCACGATCTCCCCCGCAAGCGCGGCAATGTCACCGAGCATCGCGGTCAGCGGCGCATGCTTCTGCCCGTACAGCGGCCCCGCGCACAGCCACAGCGCGTGCTCGGCGCGGGTCAGCGCGACGTAGAGCAGCCGCGCTTCCTCGGCGTCCTCCTCGCGCCGGTGCGCGGCCTTGCAGGCGTCGTCGGGCTGCAGGTGCAGCACGCGGCCGTCCTCGCCATCGACCATGCACCAGCGCGGGGTCTTCGGCGTGCCGCCGATGCCGGCGAAGGGCAGGAACACGAACGGGAATTCGAGGCCCTTGCTCTTGTGCACGGTGAGGATCTGCACGCGCCGCGCGTCGGATTCCAGCCGCAACTGCTGCTCGGGATCGCGATCGTCGGCGCCGGCGATGCGCGTGCGCAGCCAGTCGACGAGTGCCTGCGGCCCGAGCGCGCGCTGCGCGGCTTCCTGCAGCGCCTCGCCCAGTTGCATGAAGTCCGACAGCCTGCGCTCGCCGTCGACCAGTTCGAGAAGACGCGGCGCGGCCTGCGCGCAGAGCTCGTTGACCAGCGCGAGCGGCCCGGCGCGCAGCCAGCGCTCGCGCCAGCCGATCGCGCGACCGAGCTCGCGCGCGCGCGCCACGTCGTCGCGCCCCAATGCCTCGATGCGCGTCGCATCGAAACCGACCAGCACGGTGGCGAGCGCGGCATTGAGGCGCGGCAGGTCGCCGGGCGCGAGCAGCGCCTCGAAGATCGCCAGCAGCTCCATCGCCTGCTCGGTGGCGAACAGGCTCTGCCGGCCGGCGGCGACCGCGGGAATGCCGAGCGCGGCGAGCGCGCGCTGGATGCGCAGCGCCTCGTCGTGCTTGCGCACCAGCACCGCGATGTCGCCGGGCTCGACCGCGCGTGCATCGATCGTCAGCCGGCCCGCGGCGGCGAGCGCCAGCGTTTCGTGGATGGCTTCGGCGCAGGCCAGCGTGGCGCGCTGGCGCGAGCTCTCCGCATCGAATTCCTTGACCTCGGCGGGCGCCGACAGCCGACGCACGGTGAGCGCGGGCGCGGGCACGCTGTCGCGCAGGCAGGCGCCGTCGTCGCGGCGGCCGCCCGGCGCGACGGGAAGAAAGCGGATGCGTCCATCGACGAACGCGCCCTCGCCCGCCGTCGCGTAAAGCTGCTCGACCGCGCGCAGCACGCAGGGCCGCGAGCGGAAGTTGCGCAGCAGCGCCGGCGCGGGCTGCGCGACCTCCCGCGCGCGCAGGTAGGTGTGCACGTCGCCGCCGCGGAAGCGGTAGATCGCCTGCTTCGGATCGCCGATCAGCGCGAGGAACGGCGCTGGCCGCACATCGTCGTCGAGCGGCAGCAGTGCGCTGCCGTCGTCGTCGGCGAACACGCGGCGGAAGATCGACCACTGCCGCGCATCGGTGTCCTGGAATTCGTCGACCAGCGCGGCGTGGTAGCGGCGTCGCAGCGCAGCCAGCAGTGCGCGGCCATGCGCGCCATCGAGCGCATCGGCGACGCCGTCGATGAGGTCGTCGAAGCCGCGCACGCGACGCTGGCGCTTGATCTGCGCGAGCCGCCGCGCGGCCTGCGCACGCACACGGTGCAGCAGCGCGATCCTGCGCGACTGCAGCCATGCGGCGTGTCGCTCGCATTGCTCCAGATACGCACCGACCGCGTCGAACAGCGGCGACCGCGGGCACTGCGCGAGCTTGCCCTTGTTGACGCAGGCCTCGAGCTTGGCCGTCGACAGCAGCGCGAGCTTGTCGTGCGGCGAGGACTGCAGCGCATCGCGACGGCAGGCATCGTCGAGCGCGGCGTAGACGTCGGCGAGCGTGGGCGTCCTGTAGCTGGTCGCGCTCAGCACCTTGCCCGCGAGCGCATTGGCGATCGCGTCGCGCACCTCGTCGCCATGCGCGAGCCAGGCCACGCGCAGGGCTTCGGCGGCGGGGCGCAGGTCCGGCCGCAGCGTATCGTCCGCAGGCGGCGACGGCAGCAGCGACGGCGCCTGCAGCAACGTGCCGAGATCGGCCGCAAGATCTTCGGGCGTCTTCCACAGCGATGCGAGCAATTCGGCATCGGACGCGTCGGCGGCGAACGCACGCCACAAGTCATGCGCGACGCTCTCGCGCAGCTCGCGGTCGTCGCCCAGCATGCCGCCGGCATGGAAGGGCTCGCCGGTTTCCAGCGCGTGTTCGGCGAGCACGCGCGCGCAGAAACCGTGGATGGTGTGCACCGATGCGCCGTCGAGTTCGCGCGCGGCCTGCTGCAGGCGAAAGCGCAGCGCGACCGGGTCCTCGACGCGCTGCTGGCGTTCGACCAGGCGACGGCACAGTTCGACCTCGCCCGCGTCCTCGCCCGGCAGCACCAGCCCGGCGGCGACGCGCGCGGTGAGCTGCAGGCGGCGGCGCAGGCGCTCGCGCAATTCCTGCGTGGCCGCTTCGGTGAAGGTGACGGCGAGGATCTGCCCGACGCGCAGGCCGCGCTCGACGACGAGGCGGGTGACGATCGTCGCCAGCGTGAATGTCTTGCCGGTGCCCGCGCTCGCCTCGATCAGGCGCACGCCGGTGAGCGGCATGGTCAGGAACGCATCGGTCTCGTCGGCGGGCGCGGTCATCGGCGGTGGCAATTCGACGATGCTCATGCGTCGATCTCCGCGCGCGCATGCAGCACCGCGTCGAACACGCGGCGAGCGAGCGTCTGGAACTGTTCGGCGGCGTCCTCGCGCGCGAACGGATCGCGGCCGCGCAGCGTGAGCCGTGCCGACGGCGTGCCGCCCTCGGCCCAGATGCGCAGGCCGAGCCAGCGATCGCGCGCGGCGCGCCAGGCGCGATCGTCCTGGCCGTCGTACCAGGCCCAGCCGGCGTAGGCGCCGAACGGCAGCGGCTCGGCGAAACCGTCGGCACGCAGGGCGAGCAGCGTCGACAGCGCCGCACGGGCCTGCGCGGGCGACACCGGCGCGCGCTCGATCAGCTCGATGCGGCCTTCGCGCGGCACGAACTGCACCAGCGGCAACGCGCGGCCGAGCGCACAGGCCACCAGCCAGTCGAGCCCGTGGGAGATCTGCGTCGGGCCGTTGAGCTCGTCGAAGCGACGCCGTGCAAGGCCGCGCGCATGCACGTCGCGCAGGCGCCCGTGCAGCAGCGTGTCGCCGAGTTCCAGCTCGAAGCCCAATTCCTCGGCTTCGCCGTCGCGCCAGCCGGTGAAGAGCTCGGCGAACGGGCGCACTTGCTCGATGACGTCATCCAGCACGCCCAGCCCGTATACGCCGCCGGGCAGCATGCCCTGCGCGCGCAGGCGGCGCGGGAGCTGCTGCGTGCGACCGGTGACCTGTGCATCGAACACGGCCTCGCGCAGGCGGTCGGCGGCGCGCGGCTCGAGCACCAGCGGCTCGACGTCGATCACCGGTGCGCCGGGCTCGGGCAGCCGCAGTTGCAGGCGCTGACGCAGGAAGGCGTCGGGCGGGCTGCGCAGGAATGCGGCGAGCTCGCGCAGCGCGACTTCGCGCGCCGGCGGATCCGGCGGCGGCAGCGGTGTGGTTACCCACGGCGGCGTCTCGCGGCGGCGCAGCGGATTGACCCGCGCGGCGGCCTGCCATTCTTCGCGATAGCTGAAGCGGCGCGGCTCGATGCCGTCGCCGTCGGCGCCGAAGGCTTCGGCGCAGAACGGCTGCAGCGGGTGCCGCACGACCAGCCGCCGGCGCGCGCCGGCCGGATCGGCGTGGTAGCTCGATGCGACATCGAGCAACTCGTTGACCAGCACCGACGGCTCGCGCGCGCTGCCGTCGCGCGGATCGGCGCCGAGGTAGCTCAGGTAGAAGACGTCGTTCGCGGAGGCGAGCAGTTGCAGGAACATGAAGCGGTCGTCGTCGCGCAGCGAGCGGTCGCCGCGACGGCGATGCGGGCCGTCGAGTTCGCGCACCAGCTGGTCGATGCCGCCGCCCGGATCGCAGCGCGGGAACTCACAGTCGTTGAGGCCGAGGATGCAGATCGCGCGGAACGGCAGCAGGCGCATCGGCACCATGCGGCCGAAGCTCACGCCGCCGCTGAGCAGCGACGCGCGCGTGTCCGGCTCGGCGAGGCGCGCGTCGAAATGCGCACGCACCACCTCGGGTTCGAGCGGCAGCGTGAGCTGCGCGCGGCGCGCGTCCTCGGCGAAGTCGTCGATGAGCGTGCGCAGGCGCGCGAGCGCGCGCTCGTCGGCGGCGTCGCGCGGGCGCTCGGGAAACAGCGCGGCGAGCAGGCCCAGCAGGCGCTCGCGCCATTGCTCCGCGCCCATCGCGTTCGACAGCACACGCTCGTAACGCGTGAGCACGCGCAGCAGGCCGATCAGCGTATCGAGCGCGGCGAGATCGCCGCCTTCCAGGTCCGGCCAGCCGGCGACGTCGCCGATCAGCGCGTCCGAACCGGTGGCATGGCCGATCAGCAGGCGATCGAGCGCGAACTGCCAGGTGTGGATCGCATCGTCCGGCGCGCCGTGGCGCGCGCGATGGCCGCCGTCGAGGCCCCAGCAGGCGCCAGCGTCCTCCAGCCATTCGCGCAGGCGGTCGAGCGCGGCGGGTTCCAGCCCGGCGTGCTGCGCGATCGCGGGCGTGGCCAGCAGGTCGAGCACCTCGTTGAGGCCGAGGCGCGAAATCGGCAGCGCGAGCAGGCGCGAGAACACCTCGGCCAGCGGCTCGCTGGCGAGCGGGCTGGTGTCGGCCAGCGTGTAGGGAATGAAGTCAGTGCGGCCGCGTACGCCACCGAACACCGCCTCGATGTACGGCACGTACGGATCGATGTCGGGCGAGAGCACGGCGATCTCGCGCGGCTGCAGCGGCGGATCGAAGGCCTCGCTCTCCAGCAGCGCACGCAGCTGGTCGTGCAGCACCTGCACCTCGCGAAGGCGGGTGTGGCAGGCGTGCACCTGCAGGCTCGCGTCGCTGCGGTCGAGCGTCTCGCGCCACGGCGTCGCGGGCGGCGGGCGGCGATGCAGCAGGTCGCGCTTGAGGCGCTGCAGCAGCGTTTCCGCCGCTTCGTCGAAGCCGCGCTGCTCGGGATCGTCGTAGACGCCGAGCTCGAAGGAGGGATGCACGGTCTCGTAGCCGCCGAGCACGGCCATGAAGTCGCGGCCCGATGCGCCCCAGGCCTGCAGCAGCGGGTTGTCCTCGACGTCGAGCATGTCGCCGAACGCGGCGGCTTCGCCGAGCTCGAGCCGATGCGGCAGCGTGCGCACGTCGCCCCAGTACGCGGCCACCGGCGAAGGCAGGTAGAAGTGCAGCGGGCCGACGCGCGCAGCGCTCGCGATCACCCGCAGCGTGTCGGGCGAGACGTTGAGCGTGGCGAACACGAACAGCCGCGCCGGCATGCCGGCAGGCACGCCGTCGGCCTCGGCGCCGAAGCGGTCGAGGTAGTGCTGGATGCGGCGCGCGCGGTGCGGGCGGTCGCTCCCCAGCCGCCGCCACAGCGCGGCCTGCGGATCGCGCGGCGACTGGCCCGCGTCCCAGGCCAGCATCCAGTCGCGGCGCCAGGCCTGATAGCGGTCGAAGGTGGCGGCGAGCTCGCCGGCCAGCGACCACGCCTTGAGCGCGTCGTACTCGTCGGTGCCCGCGGACAGGTACGTGCGCAGCGGCCGCAGCGCCGGATCGCGCATCGCGCGCTCGTCGGCCAGCAGCGCGTACAGGCGCCAGCGCATCGCCTCGAAGTCGAGGTCGTCGGCGGCGCCATCGACGTTCGCGTCCAGCACGCGCGCGACGAATTCGCCGGGGGTCAGGAACTCGATGTTGGCGGCGATGCCGTGCGCCTGCGCCAGCGTGGCCTGCAGCCAGCGGCGCATCGAGGGCTGCGGGATCAGCACGAGGTCCGGCGCCAGCAGGGCCTGCCCGGCCGCCGGCCTCCGGAGTTCCTCGGCCATCAGCCCGGCGAGGATTTCCAGCGAATTCGAGTGGTACAGGCGGAAATCGGGGGCCGCGGCCATGGGCGCCATCTTGCCGCAGGATGTCGCAGCCGGTGAGATACGGGACTCACACGGCACCGAGACTGCGCGCTCGCGTCGCGAACGGCGACGAAGGTGCAGGCATTTCCCATCGTGCCGAGACGGCGCGGACGAACGACGCACCCGCTGCCCGCAACGCCCCGTTCCGCGCGGCAGTGGTCCACCGCGGCACGCCCTGCGACAATGCGCGCCTCCCGGCCTGTTCAGCCGCGCGCCCGTAGCCTTCGCTGCCACCCGCGCGCCCGCGCCCGATCCCATGACCCAGACGTCTCCCATCGTCGCCCTTCGCGGGCTGCGCCTCGCGCGCGGCGAACGCACGATCCTGCGCGACGTCGACCTCCTGGTCGAGCCGGGGCAGGTGGTCGCCGTGCTGGGCCCGTCGGGCTGCGGCAAGTCCACGCTGATGGCCGCGCTCACCGGCGAGCTCGCGCCGGCCGACGGCTCGGTCGAGGTGCTGGGCCGGCCGATGCCGCGTGGCGGCCGCGAACTGCTCGAGCTGCGCCGCGGCATCGGCGTGCTGCTGCAGGGCAATGGCCTGCTCACCGACCTCACCGTCGCCGAGAACGTGGCGCTGCCGCTGCGCACGCATACCGACCTGCCCGACGCGGTGATCCGCCGCCTGGTCGAGATGAAGCTTCACGCGGTCGGCCTGCGCGCCGCCGCCGACGCCTATCCGCGCGAGCTCTCCGGCGGCATGGCGCGCCGCGTCGCGCTGGCCCGCGCGCTGGCGCTCGACCCGCCGCTGATGATCTACGACGAGCCCCTGACCGGCCTCGACCCGATCGCTTCGGGCGTGGTGATGTCGCTGGTGCGCCGCCTCAACGACACGCTGGGGCTGACCAGCATCGTGGTCACGCACCACGTGCACGAGACGCTGCCGGTCGCCGACCGTGCGCTGGTCATCGCCAACGGCCGCATCGTGTTCGCCGGTACGCCGGCGGAACTCGAGAAGTCGGACGATCCGTTCGTGCAGCAGTTCCTGCGCGGCGCACCCGACGGCCCGATCGCCTTCGATGCCGCGCCACGCGTGGCGGGAGCCGCCGCCTGATGTTCGCGTCCACCGTCCGCACGCTCGGCCAGGCCGGGCTGTTCTCCTTCTCGGTGCTGCGCGCGAGCCGGCCGACCGCCGACTTCCTGCGCGAGCTGGTGCGCGAGATCTACAAGATCGGCGCGCGCTCGCTGCCCATCATCCTGGTCGGCGGCGCCTTCGTCGGCCTGTCGCTCACGCTGCTGGGCTACAAGGCGCTGACCACCTACGGCGCGGCCAACCAGGTCAGCGCGCTACTCGGGCTGGGCATGTACCGCGAGCTCGCGCCGGTGCTGACGGCGCTGCTGTTCGTCGGCCGCGCGGGCAGCTCGATCGCCGCCGAACTGGGCCTGATGCGCGCGACCGACCAGATCACCGCGCTCGGCCTGATGGGCATCGATCCGGTCGGCAAGGCGGTGGCGCCGCGCTTCTGGGCGGCGGTGCTAAGCGTGCCGCTGCTCACCGGTTTCTTCTGCGCCGCCGGCATCGTCGCGAGCTACCTGGAAGCGGTGCACGTGATCGGCCTGGAGGCCGGCCCGTTCTGGCAGGTGATGCGCGACGCGGTCGACTTCCGCGACGACTTCCTGGTCGCGCTGCAGAAGGCCGCGGTGTTCGGCGCGCTGTCGGCCTGGGTGGCGGCTTTCGTCGGCTACCACGCCGAGCCGACCATCGAAGGCACCTCGCTCGCCACCACGCGTGCGGTGGTCAATGCCTCGCTGCTGGTGCTGATGTTCAACTTCGTGCTGTCGGCGCTGCTGTTCAGATGATGCGAGCCCCTCGCAAAGGCCCGCACATCCCTGTGCGGACTCTTCGAAAGAAGCCTTATGAATCCGGCGCGCCGCGCGCCACGTAACGTCGGGAAACGATCCATGCGCAGTCCACGAATCGAATTCGCCGTCGGCGCCTTCCTGCTGCTCGCGCTCGCGACGCTGCTGGTGCTGGCCATCGCCTCCACCAACAGCCGCTGGGGCGGCGCGGGCGATACCTATGCGATCAAGGCGCGTTTCTCCAACATCGGCGCGCTGCGGCCGAACGCGCCGGTGAAGATCGGCGGCGTGAACGTCGGTCAGGTGGCCGACATTCAGCTCGACCCCGTTAAATACGACTCCGTCGTGACGCTCGCGATCCAGGGGAAGTACAAGGACCTGCCGTCCGACACCGCCGCCGGCATCCTCACCAATGGCCTGCTCGGCGAAAGCTACGTCGGCCTCACGCCCGGCGGCGACCCCACGCCGCTCAAGCCCGGCGACGAGCTCTACCTCACGCAACCGGCCGTCGACCTGATCCAGCTCGTCGGCAAGTACATGTTCAGCGGTGCGGGCAAACCCGCGGACGGCGGCGACGCCGACGCGGGTGCCGACGCCGCCACCCAGGAGTGATACCGATGAAGCGCACCGCCCTCGTCCTCATGCTGTCCGCCGTGTTCGCTGCTGCCGCGCCCGTCGCCACGGTCGTCGCCGCGCCCGCCGCGCCCGCGACCGCCAAGCCGGTCGGTGGCGCCGGCCGGCTCGTGCTCGACAACAGCACGCGCATCCTCAACACGCTGGAAACCCGCCGCGGCGAGTTCCAGAAGAACCGCGCCGCGCTCAAGCAGTTCGTCAGCGGCGAGTTCAACCAGATGTTCGACCGCAACTACGCGGCGCGCCTGGTGCTGGGCGCGCACGGCCGCGGCGCATCGGACGCCGACGTCGCCAAGTTCGCCGACGCGCTGAGCGAGAACCTCATGCAGCGTTACGGCTCCTCGCTGCTGGACTTCAACACCAAGCTGACGGTGCGCCTGAAGTCGGAGACGACGGTCGCCAACGGCCGCGCGACCAAGGTGTCCACCCAGATGCTGCGCCAGGGCGGCGAGCCGATTCCGGTCGACTACCTGATGCACCAGGTCAACGGCCAGTGGAAGGTGTTCGACGTGCTGGTGGAAGGCGTGAGCTTCGTGCAGACCTTCCGCAACCAGTTCGACGGCCCGCTCTCGCGTGGCTCGATCGCACAGGTGGCCGCCGACCTGCGCGCCGGCAAGATCAAGGCGGACGCACGATGAGCGCCGCGCGCGTCCGCCGCGATGGCGACGTGCTGAAGATCGACGGCCGCCTCGACCGGGCGGCCGTCGCCGCATCCTGGCGCGCGCTGCAGCCGCTGCGCGCGGGCGCGACGTCGGTGGATCTCGCCGGCGTCGAGGCCGTCGACAGCGCGGGCCTCGCGCTGCTGGCCGAACTTGCGGCGAACGGCCTGCGCATCGACGGCGAACCGGCCGGCCTGGCCGAGCTGCGCGCCGCCTATCGCCTTGATGGATCGCTGGGTTTCGGCGCCTGACGGACCGGACCCCGGGGCCACCCCGCTAAACTCCGCGCATGAAAACTCGAGCCGCCATTGACGGCGCCCGGGCGCCGTCGGTGCCCGTCCGCTCACTCCTCGCCCTCGCCCTGGTCGCCGCCGCACCCGCCTGGGCGCAGGACGCGACGACCGCCGGCGTGCCCGCTCCGCAGGAACAGAGCGCCACGGCCGCGCAGGCGGATACGCCGCCCGTGTCCACCGACGCGGTCGAACCGGCGGACGTGCCGACGACCGACACGACGACGAGCGATACGACGCTCGATGTCGACGCTGCGACGGATGCGGTAGTCGACGACGCGCAGGATGCGAACGCCGATACCGACGCAACGCCTGTCGCGGACGACACGACGACGACCGATGCGCCAGCCGACGCCACCGCCGCCGAATCCGACTTCGATGCGCTCTACGGCACGTCCACGGCGGCGACCGGTACCGCACCCGGCGCCTACGACCCGTGGGAGCCGTACAACCGGCGCATGCACCGCTTCAACAACGCGGTCGATCGCCGCGTCGCCAAGCCGCTCGCCAACGCTTACGTGAAGGTGGTGCCGCGCCCGGTGCGCAGCGGCGTCAGCAATTTCTTCGGCAACCTCGGCCAGCCGCTCGCGGCGATCAACTCGCTGCTGCAGGGCCGGCCGAAGCAGGCCGCGCATGCGCTGGGCCGCTTCGTGGTCAATTCCACGCTCGGCATCGGCGGCGTGTTCGATCCGGCCAGCGATGCCAAGCTCGAAATGCCCAACGAGGATTTCGGCCAGACGCTCGGCGTCTGGGGCTGGAAGCGCTCGCGTTACGTCGAGCTGCCCCTGTTCGGCCCGCGCACGCTGCGCGACGTGGTCGGCATGGTGGGCGACGCGCCGCTGTCGCCGCTGCGCCAGGTCGAGGCCGACAGGGTGCGCGTGCCGCTGCAGGGCCTGCAGCTGGTCGACCTGCGCGCGCAGCTGATGTCGACCGACGCGCTGCGCGAGGGCGCCGAGGACGATTACACGCTGGTGCGCGATGCGTGGATGCAGCGTCGCGCCTACCAGATCGACGGCGACCGCGACGACGACAGCCTGCCGGACTACCTGCGCGAGAACCAGCCGCTGATCCCGGTCAACGCGATGCCGGTGTCGGGCGACTGATCCAGGCACTCGGGATTCGATGCGACGGCGCGATTCGCGGCAACGCGATCGCGCCGTCTTCGCATGCGCTCAGCGCCTGGGCTCGCCCTTCTCGCCGGGCTGCGGCTCGGTGACCTGCGCGAGCAGGCTCTGCCCGACCGCTTCGATCTCGGTGTCGACGTCCGGCGCCAGCACCTCCGGCAGCTTCGCCTTCGGCTTCACGCCCAGGCTGACCAGGCGGCGCGCGCGCGGGATCACCGCCATCGTCGAATCCGACAGGCGATTCTTCGCCGACGCATAGGTCTCGGCCGCCGCCTGCAGGCGCGTACCGACCTTGTCGAAGTCGACGAGGAAGTTGGTCAGCGCATCCAGCAGCAGCCCCCCGGCCTTGTTGATCTCTTCGGCCTGCTTCTGGATCTTCTCCCGCGTCCACAGCCCGTCGACCACGCGCAGCAGCGCCATCAGCGTGTTCGGCGAGGCGAACACGATGCGGCGCTCGAAGGCGTAGGTCTGCAACGAGCCGTCGGTGCCGAGCGCCGCCGACAGCGCGCCCTCGATCGGCACGAAGGCCACGGTGACATCCAGCGCGGCCTCGCCGAACAGCTTCGGGTACTGCTTGTCGCTGAGCTCGCGCACGTGCTGGCGCAGCGCGATCGCATGGCGATGCAGCGCTTCGTGGTGCGCGTCGACGTCGTCGGCGTTCATCGCCTGCTCCCAGGCGACGAGGTTGACCTTGCTGTCGACGACGACGCAGCGGTCGCCCGGCAGGCGCACCACGACGTCGGGGCGCAGCCCGCGGCCTTCCTCGTTGGCGACGTGCTTCTGGCGCTCGAAATGCACGCCCTCCTCCAGGCCCGAGCCGCGCAACACGCTTTCGAGCATCAGCTCGCCCCAATCGCCTCGCACCTTGGCGTTGCCGCGCAGCGCCTTGGTGAGCGCGGCCGCCTGCGCGGCCATGTCCTGGTTGAGCGTGCGCAGCTCGTTGAGCGCGCCGACCAGCGTCGCGCGTTCCTTGGCTTCCTCGCCGTAGACGGCGTCGACGCGCTGGCGGAACTGGTCGAGCTGCGCGGAGAACGGCTTGAGCAGGGTTTCGATATCGGCCTTGGACTGCACCGTCGCGCTGCGCACGTTCTGCTCGAACTGCGCGCCGCGTTCCTCGAACACCTTGCCGGCCATCTGCGCGAAGCTGGCCGACAGCTTGGCCTGCGCGTCCTCGATGAAGGCGCGCATCTGCGTTTCGGCCTGGCGCGCATGGGCGAGGTTGGCCTGCGCCTGCGCGAGTTCGCCCGACAACCGCTGCGACTCGGCCTGCTGCGCGGCCTGCGCCTCGCGGAGCGCGGCGAGTTCCGTGCGGCGCTCGTCGAGTTCGCGCGCGGCGGCGGCGCGCGCTGCCTTCTCGCCGGCGAGTTCGTCGCGCAGACGGTCGGCGCTCGCGCGCAGCGTGTCGATATCAGTCGCGGCCTGGCGCGCGGCGTCCAGCGCCGCCTGCGCGCGACCCAGCGCCTCGGCATCGTCGCGGATGCGCGACTGCGCGACGGCCAGATCGGCGGCAAGACGATCGCGCTCGGCTTCGAGCGAAGGCAGGCGCGGATCGGCACCCTTCGAATGCAGGCGCCACAGCGCGAAGGCGACGGCGATGAGCGCCAGTGCGGCGAAGGCGACGACAGCGAGGGCGAGCGGGGTCATGACAGGCTCCTGCGGCCGGATGCGGCGCCACAGTAGATGGTTTTCTGTCTCAGGCCGTGAGACTGCGGTTCACGCAGGCGTGCGACACGCGGGCCAAGCGGCCGCAAGCGACATCGTCGCCACCGCGATTCTGCCAGCATGCGCGCATGCTCTCCTTCGTCATTCCCGCGCACGACGAGGCGCCGCGCCTGCCCGCGACGATCGACGCGCTGCACGCCGCCGCGCGCGGCTGCGGCGTCGACTACGAGATCGTGGTGGTCGACGACGCCTCGCGTGACGGCACCGGCGACGTGGCGGCGCGGCATGGCGCGCGCGTGCTGCGCGTCGAGCACCGGCAGATCGCCGCCACGCGCAATGCCGGCGCGCGTGCGGCGAGGGGCGACACGCTGGTATTCGTCGATGCCGATACGCGCATCCCTGTCGAAACGCTGGCTGCGGCGTTGGCGGCGTTGCGCGACGGTGCGGTCGGGGGCGGCGCGACGGTTCGCTTCGATGCCGACCTGCCGTGGCACCAGCGTTTCGTCATCGCCATCGGCGTGCGGCTGGTGTGGCTCGGGCGCGTGGCGGCCGGCTGCTTCGTTTTCTGCATGCGCCCGGCGTTCGACGGGGCGGGCGGCTTCGACGAGCGCTGGTACGCGGGCGAGGACGTGGCCATGAGCCGCGCACTGGCGAAGGCCGGGCGCTTCGTGCTGCTGCGCGAGCCGGTGTGGACGTCGGCGCGCAAGCTGGACACGTTCACGCCGGGGGAGCATCTGCGGCTGATGCTGCGATTGGCGTTCCGCGGGCGGGGGTTGTTGCGGTCGCGGGAGCATCTGGCGCTCTGGTATGAGCGGCGGGAGAAGGAGTAAGGGGCTGGTCGCTTGTGGCGGCAGGCTTCAACCGCCGAACGTGAGGGCGCGGCGTTTGGCTGCGTTCGACGCGGTGGGTCTTCGCTTCTGTAGCTGCGCCGACGCGGTTCGCATCATTGCGATGACGATTCGCGAGTACGCGAGTACGCGAGTACGCGAGTACGCGAAAAAAGGCTAAATCTGAAGCGTTTCGTGCGCTGGCGCGCCCGAGTCACTTTCTTTGCTGGTGCAAAGAAAGTAACCAAAGAAAGCACCTTCCCCGATCAGATCTACAGCAGGCGACCGGACGCTACGCAGGGATTCGCACACTCGCCATCCTGGCTCGGGTGCGAACGGCGCACATCCTGTGCGCCGCCCTTCGGGTCTCACGATTGCCTTCGGATTTCCGCTTTCCGTTTAAGGCTTACGGCTTACGGCTTACGGCTTACGGCTTACGGCTTACGGCTTTGCAGCGTGTTTCAAAAGCCACTTCTCAGTCCAGCACGCGGCAAAACACGGCCTTGAGGTAGCGGGATTCCGGGACGCTGGCGAGCACCGGGTGGTCGGGGCCGGCGCCGGATACCTTGAGCACCTGCACGGTACGGTTGGCGTAGAACGCGGCGCGACGGAGCATGTCGAGGAACTGGTCTTCGCTGACCAGGCCGGTGCACGAGAACGTGGCAAGCAGGCCGCCGGGCTTGGTCACGCCGAGCGCCAGCTTGTTCATGTCGAGGTACTTCTTCAGCGCCGGGATCACCTGGTCGCGGTCGCGGGTCATCTTCGCCGGGTCGAGGATCACCACGTCGTACTGCTCGCCCCGGTTACCGGCGTCGCGCAGCCAGGGGAAGATGTCGGCCTGGATGAATCGGATGCGCTGGTCGTTGAGCTTGGCGTTGCCCTTGGCGATCGACAGCACCGCATCGTCGATGTCGACGCCGGTGACCTCGCTCGCGCCGCGCACTGCGGCGTACACGCCGAAGCCGCCCGTGTTGCAGCACAGGTCGAGCACCGTCTTGCCATGCATGTGCTGGCTCAGCCACTGGCGGTTCTCGCGCTGGTCGGCGAAGAAGCCGGTCTTGTGCGCGCCGGAGGGATCGGCGCGGAAGCGGATGCCGTGCTCGGTGATGATCGCCGGCGGCACGGCCGACTGCACGCGGAAGTCGAAGCTCTCCTGCTTCTGCACGTGCTCGTCGGCGAACGAGAAGAAGCGGCAGCCGGGGAACTGCTCGGCGAGCGCGGCATAGATCCATTCGCGGTGGCGGAACATGCCGGCCGAGAAGAACTCGACCACCAGCAGGTCCGCGTAGCGGTCGACGACCAGGCCCGAGAGCCCGTCGCCCTCGCTGTGCACAACGCGCCAGGCATCGGAGACGTCGTCCAGCTTGAGCAGGTCGCGGCGCAGCGACACGGCCGCCCCGATCTTGCGGCGGAACCAGCCTTCGTCGACGGCGACGTCGGGATCGGTCTCGAGGATGCGCACGGCGATGCGCGAATGGCCGTTGTAGAAGCCGCGGCCGATCCACTCGCCGTCCACGCCGACCACGTCGACGATCGCGCCGGGCTTGGGGCGGACGGCCGGCTTGTCGACCAGGCGCTGGAAGATCCACGGGTGCGTGGACTTCCACGCGTTCTTGAGGCGTACCACGGGCAGTTCGTTCATCCGCCCATTGTAGGTGTCATGGCGTTTTCATCCTGAGCGGTTACCATCGGCGCCCGAAGGGGAGTAGCTCCCGACGTCCGGATCGTCATTACGAGCCTCGCGGCTCCGGTCCGGCGGCAGCCCAAGCGGCTGCGAGCAAGACCTTCGCCCGTCCCGGGGCGAAGGTGCGTCTTGTCCGAGCGCTGCGTTCCGGTTCCCGTGATCCCGTATCGGAGCCTCCCTTTGGAAACCATCGCCTCACCCCTGATGTGGACCGCCTTCGGCGGTCTCGTCGTCCTCGCCCTGCTCGCCGACCTGGTGCTGATGCGCCACGGCGGGCCCCATCGCGTCACCTTCAAGGAAGCCCTCGGCTGGAGCGTCGGCTGGGTGGCCGTCGCGGTCGCCTTCGGCGGCTGGCTGTGGTGGTACGTGAGCCAGCAGTCCGGTCCCGACGCCGGCCAGCGCATCGCGCTGGAGTACTTCACCGGCTACCTGATCGAGAAATCGCTGGCGGTCGACAACATCTTCGTGTTCCTGATGCTGTTCACCTACTTCGCCGTACCGGAGGAACAGCGGCAGAAGGTGCTGGTGATCGGCGTGCTCGGCGCGATCGTGCTGCGCGCGATCATGATCTTCGCCGGCGCGCTGCTGCTCGCGAAGTTCCACTGGATCCTCTACGTGTTCGGCGCGTTCCTGCTGCTGACCGGCGTCAAGATGCTGTGGGCCGCCGGCAAGGAGCCCGACCTGGAGAACAACCCGCTGTTGCGCTGGCTCACGGGCCATGTGCCGCTGACGCGTGGCTACGTCGGCAGCAAGCTGTCCGTGATCGAGAACGGCAAGCGGCTCTATACCCCGTTGTTCATCGTCATCGTGATGATCGGCATCACCGACCTGATCTTCGCGGTCGACTCGATCCCCGCGATCTTCGCGATCACCGAGGACCCCTTCGTGGTGCTGACCTCCAACGTGTTCGCCGTGCTGGGCCTTCGCGCGATGTTCTTCCTGCTGGCCGGCATGGCCGACCGCTTCCACCTGCTGCCCTACGGGCTCGCGGTGGTACTGATCTTCATCGGCGCGAAGATGCTGGCCGTCGATCTGTTCAAGATCCCGGTGCTGGTCTCGCTGGCGGTGGTCGCGACGATCATCGGTTTCACGGTCGTGCTGTCGCTGTTGCGCCCACAGCGTTCCACGCCCGCCGCCTGACGGATGGCGCCGCCGGCCTTGCATTCCCGGCCGGCGGCGCCAAGTCCGCAGGATGCACCTTCACACGCCCGCACCGCCGTCCGACCCTGCCCAGCAGCGCCGCCTCGATGCGCGCCGCTGGCGCCGGGCCTTCAACCTCTCGCTGGCCGCCGTGCTCGGGCTGGTGGCGATCTACGCGGCGCAGGCGGGCTTCGACGTGCCGGCCTGGTCGGTGCGGCCGCAACGTGTCGACGGGCTCGCCGGGATCGCCACCGCGCCGCTGCTGCACGGCTCGGCCGCGCACGTGGGCAGCAATGCGCTCGGCCTGCTGGCGCTGGGTACGCTGACCATCGCGCAGTTCCCACGCGCGCTCATGCGCACGCTGCCGCTGGCGTGGATCGGCTCCGGGCTGGCCGCATGGTGGCTGGGCACGGCCGGCTCGCATCATCTGGGCGCGAGCGGCGTGGTCAACGGCCTGCTGTTCATGGTGCTGACGCTCGGCCTGGTGCGACGCGACCGCCCCGCGGTCGCCGCGGCGATGCTCGGCCTCTCGCTGTTCGGCGGCATGCTGCTGTCGGTGCTGCCGCACGAGCCCGGCATCTCCTGGCAGTCGCACCTGGGCGGCGCGGTCGGCGGCGTGATCGGCGGTCTCTGGGGCCGCCATGCCGACCCCATGCCGGCGCGCGTGCGCTACAGCTGGGAAGACGAGGACGAGGCCGCGGAAGCGGCCGATGCGATCGCGGTCATCGAACCGCCCTCGCCGGGGCCGACGCGCAGCGGCCATCCGCCCAGCTGGGGCTGATCAGCGCAGCGCGAGATCCAGCGCCAGGCCGGCGAAGACCGCCAGACCGACCCAGTGGTTGTGCAGGAACGCGCGGAAGCAGGCCGCGCGCTCGCGATGCCTCGCGATGCGGAACTCCCATCCGACCAGCACCAGCGCGACCGCGAGGCCCGCGAAGTACGCGGTGCCGAGCGATGCCATGACGCCCACCGTCGCCAGCAACGCGAACACCAGCGCGTACAGCAGCGCCTGCGCGAGCAGATCGTGGCGGCCGAAAAGGATCGCCGTCGACCGGCTGCCCATGCGCAGGTCGTCCTCGCGATCGACCATCGCGTACCAGGTGTCGTACGCGGTCGACCAGACGATGTTCGCGGCGTACAGCACCCATGCGATCGCCGGCACCTCGCCGCGGATCGCAGCGAACGCCATCGGGATACCCCAGCCGAACGCCATGCCGAGATAGACCTGCGGGAAATGCGTGTAGCGCTTGAGGTAGGGGTAGCTCGCGGCCAGCAGCACGCCGACGAAGCTCATCGCGATGGTCAGCCGGTTCAGCGTGCACACCAATGCGAACGCCACCAGCATCAGCAGCGCGAACAGCGCCAGCGCCTCGCGCCCGCGTACCGCGCCCGTGGCGAGCGGGCGGTCCTTGGTGCGCTCGACGTGCGGATCGAGCCAGCGGTCGGCGTAGTCGTTGATCACGCAGCCGGCCGAACGCGTGAGCCACACGCCCAGCGAGAACACCAGCAGCGTCCACGCCGGCGGAACGCCCTCCGCCGCGAGCCAGAGGCCCCACCAGGTCGGCCACAGCAGCAGCAGCCAGCCGATCGGGCGATCGCCGCGCACCAGCGCCCAGTACAGGCGCACGCGATGCCGCCAGCCGGCGGGTTCGGTGGACGAAGGGACGGAAGCGCTCATCGGAACATCGCGGCACCGCCACACGCGGCGCGCACAGGGTACCGGCGCGAGCGCCCACGTCCACCGCGACGCCGCCCGCGGCCGCCGAATGCGGCTAGAATGCCCCTCCCGCGCGGCCCGTCCGCGCGCGGTCGCAACGACGCGCCTGTAGCTCAGCCGGATAGAGTAGTGGCTTCCGAAGCCGCAACTCACCAGCCAGCAAGGGTAGATGGAGCGGCACACGGGCTTGGACTCACAATCGGGCCCTGCGGTAGAAAAAGTCCTTACAAAACGCGCCTGTAGCTCAGCCGGATAGAGTAGTGGCTTCCGAAGCCATTGGTCGGGGGTTCGAATCCCTCCAGGCGCGCCAACTTCCTTGTGACAGATCTGTGCCTTCGCTGGGACACGCCCATTCCGGGTAGTCGGCCCGTGCGAGTGGAAGCCTCCGCGACGACTCGCCGCCCTATGCTCGGATATCCCACCCGAGGAGCGGCCATGTACCGGCAGGTTGAGTTCACCCGGCAATCGTTGTTCGACAAGGTCTGGTCCACTCCTGTACTGAAACTCGCAGCCGAAATCGGCGTGTCCGACGTGGCGGTCGCTAAGGCATGCCGGAAGGCCGGAATTCCCCTGCCGGGCCGTGGGCACTGGGCTATGCCTGAGAGCCGCCGCCCCAGGCAGCCTGCGTTGCCGGCCGCCGCAGCCGGGAACTCGGAATCGGTGTTCTTCAACGTGCTCGCTCCTGAGCACCGGCAAACGCTCGCACGGCCGGCCGCACTTGGCCCTGTCATTCGTGTGCCCGAGCATCTGTCGTCGCCACACAAGCTGGTCGCCGCAACACTCAAGGTGCTGAGACAGACCAAGCCAATGGACAATCGAGTCCATGTCTCGGGCACTACCGCTTTAGACGTGAGCATCAGCCCTGAGCAGACTGATCGGGCGATGCGACTGCTCGATACGCTGATCAAGGCGTCCGAATCGCAAGGCATGCGCTGGGCTGTCGGGGAGAAAGGCACTACCGTCGAGTGCGACGGCGAGCAGATCCGTGTCCGCTTGCACGAGACACTAAGCAAGCAACCGACCGAACCGCCGCCTCCGCGTAAGGCCAATGCTAGACAGCCCGACTACGGCAGCCTGTGGTATCCGCGCTACGAGTGGGTATCCAAGGGCAGGCTGGGTTTCATGGTAGAGGACCATGTGGCCAATGGCGCGCGCCGTGTCTGGGCAAGCACAGCGAACGTGCCTCTCGACTTGAAGCTCCACGAAATCCTGGCTGGGCTCCCCTTAGTCGCAGCAGGTATCCGACTGCATCGAGAGGAGCGCGAGGCGTGGCGCCGCCAGTACGAAGTCGAGAAGGAACGAAAAAAGGAAATCGCTCGCAACGTAGAAATCGAGCGTCGTCGGCGCGTGCGCCTCGTTCACTCACTCGAGCAATGGGAGAGGTCCCGTCGACTCAACGACTTCTGCGACGCTGCTGCCGGAGAGATCGCCCGGCGCGGCACCGAAGCCCGCGAACCGGCTGAGGAGTGGCTCGCTTGGGCACGAGCGCCAGCGAATTTGCTCAGTCCACTGGGCGACCGCTTGCTAGCAACGGCCGACCTCGATGTGAACCTCGACGATTGGTACTACAACGAGTACCAGCGGCGAGAGGAAAGCTGGTGGTCGACCTGACGGCGTCAGCAGGCGGGCGCCATTAATGACACGCGGGGCGCACCCTGCATTGAGTACAGCACGTGCCATGCTGGGTTCAATGTTTGTCCCATTGAAGCACTCAAGCCCGTCAGACCGACACCTGTCGGATCGCACAGACGTTCCCACCAATGTCCCGAAGCTTGGATCTATGTCGAAATTTGAGAAGGCGAACCATCATTACGTACCACAACACTGGCAACGCAACTTCAGAGGCGCAAACGGTCACCTCTTTGGCAGATTGCGCAACGGAGAAATCAAAGTTGTGTCGTCACGTACGATCATGCAAGAGGATTATCTCTACACGGTTTTTGATGAAAAGTGGAACCCGTCGGACTCGTTGGAGGACGCACTGTCCGTGGTAGAAGCTCGTGATGCGAAGCTCCTCCAGCGGCTGCATAACCCGGGCTATGTGAGCACAGCAGACGACAGGAATCACCTTTGCGCACTCCTGGCCCTGCAGGCGACTCGACACCCTGACATTCTGAACCGCGGGGCGAAGCGCAGCCGCGAACTTGGGGAAGTGCTCGCCAACTCGCATAGTTACTCGCTGGACGAGTTTACGGCGCGAATGGCGAGCTTTGCGGTCAGCGAGGCCGATGCGCACGACTGCTACATCGTTCTCCGCTCACGTCCCAGGGAACAACTGATCGCGGAACTCACCGAACTAACCGACCTGTCACCACAGGCCTATCAGCTTCCGCCACAGGATGCACTTCGAGCAAAGCCGCTTGTCGAGGCGCAACTAAAAAGTATGGAGCTGTGGCTGCTTGATGCGCCAGGCACGGAGGCCTTCGTGCTAGGCGACACGCCCATACCACAGTCGGATCTGCACCAAGGCTTCTCAGTACCGCTATCGCGATCCCTCGCTGTCCTTGCGCGACCGACTCAGTCCATACAGCCGCTGTTGTCTAGAAGAAGTGCCACTGCATCCGAGATCGCGGAAATTAACCAAACGCAAGCCGACAACGCGTTGCACGTCGTGATCGGGCCTTCGGCCGCGCTGTTGAACGCGATACCTTAGTACAACAAGAGGCCGCCGCGTCCGGCCCTTTTATGCGGATGATCTACTGTGGCGCCCGTCAATAGCGAGACGACCAGGACATGAGTGTCGCCGTCATCGAATGCTTTTGCATGTGGTCCGATCTATTGGGCTTTGGTGATCCGTTTCAAGAAGCCAATTGGACCTTTAGCGATGAGCGAGCGTTGGAGAACATTGAGCGCCTACGCGATCTCTCCAATTGCCTTTACACCTCAGCTGCTCCCCTGCGAGAAGTGGCGTTAGTCCTTAACGATGGTCTAGCACGGATTTACGACGTTCAGGGTAATGCCGAGGACGCTCAAATGTTTTTGTGGTGGGTGCATTCCATTCTTACGAACCACTGGCAGGTTAATGCTATTGATCGGGAGAGAGGTCGGCCCGGGCTACGCTCATTACTTACGTTTGGGGAACGCGTTGCAACTTGGAAAGGAGCGACAACCCTTCATGAAATGATGCAATTTGGTGGGCCAAAGCCGCGACTCGAGAATCGGACGTGTATATATTCGCCGGATGAGTTTCAGCTCAATCTTGCCTTCTCCAAGGCTTACACAATCGAAAGCATCGGGTCGAAAGGCGGCCTCACTGGTCCAGCTTTATTCATTGACGAGACGGCGCTCCAAGCGGTTACGCGGGTATTGACCGACCGCCCAATAAATTCGGCGACGGTTTCGCATGCGCCTAAAGTGAGCTCGTGCCCCGACCCGCCTCTCGGCGACACTGCGGTTACGTTCCAGATCGTGCGTAAGACGATAGGGAACGTGTCACTGTTTGAGGTATACCGCGCCAAGTCAGGAGTTCCAGAGCCTGAGGCTTTGCTGGCGCTCGAGCTTGATAGCAGCCCTATCCACATCAACAAGCGCGGTATCGTGACAGATGTATGGAAGGTACGTCGCTACCAACCTATCGACGAGCCGAGACCGTTCTATTTCGACTTTAACGACTATAGATTCGCTAAATCAAATCATGTGTCGGACGTTACATAGAGCTACAGGTCTACCACGGAGGATGCCGCAGGGTACGCGTAGATAGAGCGGATGCTTCTAAGGAAGCGCCCCGACACGAGCACGCGTCATGCCAGGGCCAGACCTTTTCGCGACTCACTTACCTCACAGATGTGGCATGCATGGGAAGAACTCTGTGCCAGTGCGTAGAGCAGGAGGCACCGGCGCCAACCTGAGGTACCAAGCCACGCGTTCGCGCGGGAGCCCGATTGTAGGCGCATCCTATATCTTCCTGATGTATATCAGACAAGCCGGAGATTCAATTGAAAACATATATCAAGCGAATCTGTGAGCTTCAGCCAAGATATTCGTCATCGAATACGCCTGAGATGCAGGAGCGCGGCAACCTCATACGATCTCGTCTGACGCAAGAGGTTCGCGATCGACTCCCCACCTTACGTCAAGCTTTCGACCCCGTCTTTGATGATCTCGCCGTAGAGGGTTCCGATGGCATAGGTAGAAAGACCGAGGCACCATGGGTTCGGCTCTATTCGAACGCCATGTCGCCGACAGCGCGTGCCGGCTTCTATATCGTCCTGCATTTTGCTGCTGACGGGTCGGCATTCTTCGTGACGGTCGGCTGTGGCAGCACGATCTGGAGCGGTGGTGACCTACGCCCAATATCTGATGAAGAGTTGAAGGCGAAGACATCATGGGCGCGGTCGGTAGTCGAACAGCGCTGGGGGAGCCTGGCGCCCTTTACGGACACTATTGCCCTTGGTGCGCGCGCATCGCTCCCTCGGACATTTGAGAAGGCCACAGCCTTCGCCCAACGCATCCCAGTCGAAGACGTTGACGGCACCGACCTAAACGCCGTTCTTTTTGCTTGCGGGCAGCGGCTTTCGGAGATCTACCTCGCGCAGCTCGACCAGAAAGACGTCTCGCCAGGAGATCGAGACGCTCTTGAGCTCGCCACCGTGGTGCAGCCCTTGCGTCGTCGCACGCGCGCACAAGGCTACGGGCTTACTGCTCCTGAGAGAAAAGCAGTCGAACTACGAGCGATGCTCTTGGCTACTGAGTTTCTCGAGTCGCAGGGTTTTACGTGCCACGACAAATCTGCGGCTGAGTCGTATGACATCCTCGCGCAGCGAACTGGGGAGTTCCTCAAAATCGAAGTGAAGGGGACCACTAGCGATTTATGCGATTCAATCCTGATGACTCAGAACGAAGTCAATTTGCATAATAGAGAGAAAGGTAGAACCGGCCTCGTGATTGTTTCTCGGATCAAGCTGGACCGGGACTCGGAGCCTCCCGTTGCCTCAGGCGGAGTGCTTGAGGCGATCCTCCGCTGGGATATTGACCAATGGAAACTTGAGCCCGTTGCTTTCCAGGTTCGCCGCCTGCCGCCGCCGGGATAGGTAGGCGTTGCTCTCCGACGCTTGTTACTGCTGGCTGTGTGCGGGAGGTGCAACTCGGCCGAGCAGCATTGGCAGACCTTGATGCTGATACTGCACGCCGGCGCTGCCGGACAGCAGGCCGTCGATGCGACATAGCGCTTCACTTAGTCCCGCTCATCGATGGCAGGTGTAAGGCACACAATGAGATGTGCTCGGCACGTTTAGCACCGTTCTCATTTTCCCTAACTTCTGGTGCGTCCGGCCTTGCACACGGCAACCTTCTATGCCACGTCGCCGACTAGCGATGGAAACGAAGCAGGCTGGCGAGATGACGACCTCACGGCCTTTCTGATCTACAAAGGACCACAGAAACGCAGATCGCATAGTTGCGAGTCACCAAGGCCATTCGCGCACCGCCTAAGTCGCATGGCATGGGCTTATTCACTACGATCGTCGCGACTACTCAATGAATAATGCAAAGCTATGGAGCGCCTGTCCGCAATGCTGATCTCGACGGCGCAGGGCGGCTAGAAGGACGACCTCATCGCCTGACTAGTCGGGAGTTACAGCCTCGCGATCGACGACCACCCCTGGTTCGGCGCGACGTTCAGCCACCGCGGTTGCGTGCGCGATGAGGCTGCGGCCGATTACCTCACCCAATCTGGGTGGGACGGCATTTCCTATCAGCCGACCGACCGTCGTAAATTTTACACGCTCCCCCGGCCTAACAAACTTGTACCGCTTCGGAAAGGTCTGAAGTATTGCCGCCTCTCGCAAGCTGATCGCTCTGTCCTGCTGAGGATGCCCGAATCGCCCGTTCCCAAACCCGTGGCACAAGGTGGTCATCGTCGGCGCGGGTCGGTCCCACTCCATGCGCCCGTACACGGCACCGTAGCCGGCACCAGACTCTCGGCGGTGGCACGCTGCTCGCAGTGCTGGAGGCCACTCCCTCCAACTACCCCCTGGGCTCGACGCGCGGATACGCCTGAGGTTCAGCGCGGACATGCCGGCTGCTGCGTGGATGGGGTCATGCGGATCTGCGGAGCCTTGGACTAACGGCGGCATGCGTCCGATCGCGGACCACACGGTCGCCCGTCGGTAGCCAAGCTCCACTGGGAGTAAAAGAGAAATGGGCCCGAGCCGGGACGCTATTAATACAAAGCGGCGTCGCTGCTGCGGAACGCCGTACTCGGCACAATCGACTACACCGTGCCACGTAGAGTAGCCCTTCAATCCGTCGAGAAAACTCATGAAGACGTCGTCCCCTGCAAGCTGCGGGACGTTTTCCATCGTGATCAAGTCGGGCTGAGCTTCGGCTACTAGCCGTCCGAACTCCAACAGCATTCCCCAGTCTCGATTAGACCGGCGGTCACGCGCTTGGCTGTAGGTGGAAAACGGTTGGCATGGTGCACACCCTGCCAGAAGGCTGACATCAGCTCCGCGCCATAGAGATGCGAGGTCCCGCCCGCTAAGCGCCCTGACGTCCTGTTCGAGGAACCGCCCCGGATTGTTAGCCGTGTACGGATAAGCGCACTCAGGGTCTAAGTCGACCCCCGCACGCACATCAACGCCTGCTTTGACCAATCCGTAAGTAAGCCCCCCGGCGCCGCAAAAGAGATCAACGCCGGCGATCCGAGGCGTACCGCCTCGCCCAGCTGCTTGACCACACTTGCGCTCAACTTCCATGCCAGGAAGGCTACCCTAAAGGCGTACGAAACTCGAGGTCTGACCACCGTGGCGACGCTGTACCGGCTTGATGAAAACGCAGATGGACCACCGGAATCCGAGCTCACGGTGCTCGGTCAGATGGAACGCCTTAGCTCGGACTGGCACGTCTTCCACTCTGTTCGGTGGCAGTCCCTGCGCTCGGGACGGCAAGGCGACGGCGAGGCCGATTTTGTAGTCGTCAACAGACACCTCGGGGTCCTTGTCCTTGAGGTAAAGGGTGGCGGTATTTCCGTTGTCGACGGGCAGTGGAGCTCCCGTGACCGAGGCGGTCGCAGCCATCGCATCAAGAACCCCTACGCGCAGGCTTCGGATTCGAAGTATGCGTTACTGCGCTTTCTCACGGCAACGACGCCAACGCTGTCGCACGTTCGCGTAGCGCACGGGGTGGTCTTCCCAGACGTAAACGCTGCCGACAATCTCGGAATTGCGGCAACGCGTGAAATAACGCTTTTCGCAGAGGATCTAGACCGCCTTGAGCAGTCGCTGATCCAGGTCTTTTCCCACTGGGGACCACCTAAGCCGTTTTCTTCGAGCGACCTGTCGCGACTGATTACACTGCTGGCCCCGACCGTCACCGTAGAGAGAACGTTGGACGTGGCCATCCGCCGCTCGGAGGCGGAGATCATTCGCTTGACTGAAGATCAACAGCGGGTGTTCGATCGGCTGCGTGGCATCCCTCGACTGATTATTTCGGGCGGTCCCGGGACCGGAAAGACTCTCCTTGCCGTGCAGCGCGCTCGCCATCTAGCAACACAAGGGGGCAAGGTTCGATTCGTTTGCTACAACGAACTGCTGTCGCGCAGGCTGAAAAAGCAGCTCCAAGGTGACACGAACATCGAAGTTGCCACCTTCCACAGCCTCTGTATCCGCACGTTGAAGGCGGCAGGAGTGGACGTACCTCGAAATCCGACGTCGTCCTGGTGGGAATCAGATGGCCCTCAAGCAATGCGGCTTGCGACTCAACAGTCAGCCGAGCGCGTTGACGCCCTGATCGTCGACGAAGGTCAAGATTTCTCGCCAGTCTGGTTCTCCGCCCTCATGGCCGGCCTTGCGGACAGGCAGCATGGATTGATGTACGTCTTCGCCGACGACCGCCAGGAGCTCTGGAGTCGGAGCTGGCGAGACGGACTTCCTCACTTCGGGGAGTTCAGCCTTTGGGAAAATTGCCGCAACACTGCCGAGATCGCGACATGCGTCAATGCGGTCTATAAGGACGCACCGGCAGAAACCGGCGCTCAAGGGGCGCCCGTGGTTGTAGTGCGCTACGGGGTAGACGACGACCTTGTCTCCACCGTATTAGCGCTAGGCGCGCGGCTGGTTGAAGACCACAACCTTCGGCCCTCCGAACTAACAGTTCTCACTGACGACGTCGCATTAGCCGCACGTCTGACAAGTGCCTACATCCTTGACACTCCGATAGTCAGTTTTGGCGGGAACGGCATTACATGCGAAACCGTATCCCGCTTTAAGGGCCTTGAATCCGCAGCAGTGCTACTTGCTCTCGGGCGCGGCACTGCAACCGCTAGCCAGCGACTTGCCAGCGCTTACATCGGTCTCAGCAGAGCTCGCGCCGCAGCTATTGTCGTCATTCCCGAAGAACACCCAGCGGCGCTAAGCATCTACTCCGCGGCTCAACGCAGGTAGCCTGCTGGCCCGAATAGCGTCGCCCGGGATAAATGCTGATTAAAAAACCGGCAGGATGGCTCGCCGATGTGGAGACAGGCCGTGCATGCGCCCCCGCCTCGCTCGCAGCCGGGATCTAACGCACACCTGTGCTCATCAAACACCATAGCCCTCAGGAACGTGTCTAGGTCTGACTCAAACACCGCCTGCAACCCGCCTAGGACGAAGTCGCCTTTCGCTGCAGCATAGATGTAGAACGACAAGTGCGGTGTCACCAGAAGCTCAGCAAGCGCATTTCGCTCGATCCCCGCGTGGACCGCCATGATTCGGATGGCGCGGTGGGACAGTGAGTGCACAAGCTGAAGGAGCGCACGTCCAGCATCGTTTCCTTCCGTAGTCCAACTGGGTACCTGGCAGCTCCTCAGCAGCAATAGCCTCGCGTCGCGTGCTGTACCTGGCTCCGGATCATCGACCATCCCGACATCGCGTAGCCACCGCCATACTCGAAGTGGAGACAGTCGAAACAACATCGCTTCCGTCTCTGCCACTTCTCCGTATACGAAGTAGGTGCCGTCGCGGTCGCGGAATGGACGCAACGACGATTCTCCTGGCCCCGTCGGCCCCCTGGTGAACCCGTAGTGCCCCACCATCACGGGGAATTTGTCGAAGAGTTCCACTGACTCCATTCCCGAGTCTCGAAGCGCCCGGGGATAGTAGTCGTGGTATCTGACGCCCGCTTCCGAGAGCGCGTCTACGGAGGACTGCAGATCCCCAATAGTGATGCGTGATTCTGCTGCAGCCATGGCCATAAGAACGGCGTCGCGCTCGGCTGCTTCTTTCTGTACCTGATCAATATCGAGGGCTGTCGGCGCCCCTCGCAGAGCACCGGCCTCGACCGCCTGCCTCACGGTCTGTTCGATTAGCGCATCCGGGAGCCCGCTAGCCTTGAGCTGTTGTCGTAGGGACTCGGATGTAGCACCTACTTCTGATGCGCTGCGCTCTTGCATCCCATCAAGCACCCATTCGACGGCTCGGGCCGGTCCCCCGGCAGCCGTGAGCTGCTCAATCCGGTGGGTTGTTGGAGGGTTGACCATGACGATACTGCGGGGCGTATACACGCTGGCAGCGCGGTGCACGTTGTAGCGCATCGACCCGTCGCCGCATTCGCAAGGGATGTTGTTTGATAAACCGTGGCGCAGCGTTACGTTGCACTCAGGGCAATAGAAACGGATGTCGCGGGCCGATGCCGTTCCCGGGTAATGGATAGAGACTTGGTTGTGCACTTTGCAGTACGGCACAGCCGGCTCTCGGATCCGGCCGCACTCGTGATACCCCACAAACGGCAGCTGCGCCCTCCCCCCGGTCGCCCCGCATTTGCATTTTCCCTGCTTCTGTCGATGTAGCCGCCTGCATCCGGAACGGCGACACATCCAAATGGCGGGAAATGGCTTCAGAGTTACGCCACGGTCGCGATTCAGGCGGCGAAGCTCAACGGGAAGGCTGGCGCGCAAGTGTCCGGCGAAACCACTGTCCCGCTGAGCGTCTGTCCAGGGCGCCACTGCACGGAGGAGCTCATGCCTAAGCGCCTTGATGTCAACGGCATGTTCCTTCGGCGGATCGTTCCAGTAAGCGACCTTCCAGACCCCGCCTTTCGCGTCGACGGTTTGCTCCGGAAGAAATCCGAATTGAATCTGAGAAGCGCTGCGTTCGTCCTTCACAGGCTGTCTTCCTTTCCGTAGATGGGCACCGCTTCCTCAACGTCTCTCAGGGAGCGCATTGGGCCTTGTCCAGGGCTGGCTTGGCCAGTAAAGATCACGTCCGCCGGCGGGTCCGCAACGTTGCGCTGAAAGACGTCAAGCCAATTGGCAATGTCCTTCCGGAGAGCGTCGTCAAGCGGACCAGTAAGTCCCAGCGCGTCCACGATCTCGCTGACCTCCACATCCGGGTCGAACTGTGAGCCGGTTCGGTATTTGTGGAGCGCACGCGGAAGAGTTAGAGCCTTACCCGCGACGGGCTCCTCAAGCATGAGAATTCTGCCCAGCTCCAGCCCTGGCAGGGTTCTCTGCAGAACTCGCCGGCTACGTCGAGTGATCGGGATTGGATCCACCAAGCGATCGGAATGCTCCACGAATTTCGGGAACGTGCGATAAATGCCTGCATCGCGTTCCCGCCCCATTTTCGGAATAAGTATCACGAGACCCGGATACCTGCGTCCGACGCGCGCAGTCGCCTGAATGAACTCGGCAGTACCAAGCGGAAACCCGACCATCGCCATGACATTGAGCCGGTCAATGTCCACTCCGTGGGACATCATCGACGAGGCCATAACGACGTGCACCCGGTCGTCAAATGCCTCTGCCGGCTTCTCAAGATCATCTAGCGTTTTTCGCACCTCCTCGAAGGGCGAGCGCCCGGTGAGCGAGCGTTGGTTGACAGGACCCTCAACGAGGATTTGGGTTTCTGCAGATCGCGAAAGCGCGTCCAAGTCGCGAAGAGTGTTCCCATATACGACGTCCGTCCCGTAGAGATCCACGATTTGCGGCGCGAGTGAAGACGGAACACCGATATCCGCGCAGACGGAGACGGGATCAGCTGCTAGTCCTCGGATGCTTCGTTGTAGAACCGTCAGAATGCGATCGACAGCGTGCTCGACCGTAACGCCACGCGGAGCGAGGGCTATGTAGTGCCGCATGAGGTCCTTGCCATCGGACGACCAAAATCCAAGGCCTGGGGCGGGCCCTGGTTGCGGGAAGACACGAGCTGCGCGCAGGTAGAGGGTGCGAACCTGACGCTCATAGCCCGCCAACGTCGCGGAGGAACCAAGGATCTTGGGCCTACGACCCGAGAGCCGCTGACTTAGGTGGTCGTACAGCGCCTCATAGTGCGCGTCTACTGCCCCTAAACTATCTCGGAGAAGGTGTAGCTCGTCCTGTAATCGCAGTGTCGGCGCGAAGAGCTCCTCGCCACAGACGACAGGCTCGACCTTATGCTTGCAATCGGGAACAAGGCATCCCTGCGGCCGCTTGCTCCGAGGAGCATAGGTAAAACCATGACCCGGCTGTGTGCACCGACCTAACGGGCTGCCTACGAAGCCGCGCATAGCCGCTTGCATTCCGATAGAAGCGGCCTTGTCCAGTGTGCCAACCACCACGGTCGGCAGAAAGCGGTAAATCTCCTCGTCAACTACATAGAAGGGCAGCGCTCGTTCCGTCCACGGGCACGCCTCCGATCCGCACTCATGGCGTAGGGTCCACGTCTTGAGGTCGAACGAAATCGAAACGCCGGGTTCGCGGCAAAAAGGGCACTTGTCGAGCACCTTGAAACGACGCAAGGTTTCTTCTTCATAAGGGCTCGGGTCACCATCTTTTGGTTCCGGTGAGATGGCATTTGGTGTAGCCCCCTGCCCCACGAAGAAGCCCAGCGAAAACGAGTCACCGCCTATCCCATACTTGCGCCGGGTAAGTTCAGCCGCTGCAATGGCGTCAGCGAATCGCTGGGTCTGCTGCAGCGAGAGCATTCGAAGTGGGAACCGGCTCCACGCCGTGATTCCAGACTCTTTGCCGCGCATGCGGTCATGGAGCATGGCGGTGACCAAGAGTCCGAGGTACGTTTCGGTCTTTCCGCCGCCAGTCGCAAACCAGACGATATCAACAATCTCCGTGTCGGCCTGGTCGGTAAGGCACGACAGATTGGCAAGCAGAAAACCAAGTTGGAATGCCCGCCAGCCCGAGTATTTTCCTCTGGCCGATATCACCATTGCTTCATTCATCAGGCAGAATGCGCGCCGCAGCCCGTGGTCGCTAACGAGCAGCTGATACCCCCGGGCAAGTCGCTCATTCTCCTCGGCGAACGCCTCAGCTCCTCGCGCCGCAGCGCTGCGCATTTCCGTTGACCAGTTCTCCTTACTGGCACGACCGGAAAGTACACTATCGGCCCAATGAAGTTGCCCCCACTGGCGGTGGGCCTCGTAGAGCGCTTCAGCCGTCATAAGCGGGTCTTTGGCTAACGCTTCGAAGCTCAGAAGCGCCTCATCCAGACCGGGTGGAACGAATACTGGCCTTGGACGCGGAGCTTCCGGCACGTCGTCTGTATTAAGGTACTCGCCGTCCTGTCGAACGGCGCAGTTGAGGCCGATAGCCGGGAGCTCCCGGTCGTAGCGGAATGCATCAGGTAGCCCATCGAGTTGGAACGGGTCCGTCGAAAGGCCGCGCACTCGGAATGACACCTCGTAGAGGTTCCGATCGGTATCGGACTTCCCGCTCCCCTCGGACGTGTTCACCAGCAGGACCACGAGTTCGTCCTGGCCTGCGCGTTGCTCTACCGTCACCTCAAAGACTGCGCTTAGATCATTACGACCTGACGCCTCGCGGAGCGCAGCACGTAGCTCCTTCTCTAGGAACCGCTGAGACGTCTGGCCCGCCTCTGATGAAATCGTGCCCTGCACCGCAACTTGAGGGCTCTTAGCCCAGTCTGCGGTCTTTCCAGCTTTCGACCAGCTACGCATGAATGCCTGAACTTCGAACACCCACGGCCCTTTGCCGTGGGGCCTCAGGCGCAGGCCTACTGCGCAGGGTGCCAGGCGCTCTTGCCGATCGTCGTCAGCCTTGGCAATGTCGGCCTCCGGCGCGAGTCGCCCTAGCCAAAAAAGACTGGACGGCTGCTTGTCCGAGGTGGAGCAGTCATCGCCTCGCGCGTCAGCCACCACCTTGCGTTGAAGCCAATGCACGGCTTTTGCAAGCTCGGCAGAAGTCGCCTTTTGTTGGTCAGTCACTTAGCAACTCCCGCCCGTATTCGATTAGTGGATTACTCGGTCGCCGTAGCAGGCGAAGTCCCTTGCTTTCGATCTGCCGAATTCTTTCTCGGGTAACGCCGTACTGTTTGCCGATATCCTCCAGCGTCTGCTTCTCGCCACTTCCAAAGCCGAAACGAAGCCGCAGGATCTCCGCCTCGCGTGCAGGAAGTGCGTCTACGCACTCTCTAACGAATTCCGCAATGTCTACGTCTACTGCGAACGCTTCGGGCGTTGGACCGGCCGCGATGAGCTGATCAAGGACGCTGGGTCCCTCGTCATCGTCCGAGTGAAGAGAGACAAATCGATCAGCGTCGAGAACGAGCAAACGGCCGACCTTCTCTACCGGCCATCCGAGCTCATCTGCCACATCGGTCGGTCGAAAACTCTTGTCTGGCCGCTCCGAGCGCAGACGCCTAACGGTTCTCCGGAGCACGTGAAGCTGATCGATGAGATGCACTGGCAAACGAATGGTCCGGCCGGTATTGGCAATCGAACGTAGAATTGATTGCCGTATCCACCAGGTTGCGTAGGTAGTGAAGCGGAACCCAAGCTCAGGCGAGAAGTCTTCTGCGGCGCGCATCAGCCCAATAACGCCGTCCTGCATGAGGTCGTCGAGATCAAGCCCGCGCCCTATATACCTTCGAGCAATGTCCATTACGAGGCGCACGTTGGACAGGACAAGTGCCTGTCGGGCATCGTGGCCACGCAGAATAATCCGTTGAACGTCCGGTGTAGATCCGATCGCACCGGCATCAATCTCCGCTTTGAACTTTCGTCCTAGCTGTATCGCACGACCGAGCTCTCGCTCCCGGTCCGGTCCAAGCAGCTTATGGTTCAGAATTTGGTCTACGAGCTTAGGCCGCACCTCTCTGCCATCTGCGTCTTCATCTGCAGCTGCTGGCTCGCTCGCGTCGGGCGAAGTTGAGCTTGTGAGGTCCGACGACTGAAGGTCCTGCTCTAAGTGCAGTATCTCGGCCGGACGCAACTTGAGAAGCGCACAAACACGCTCTACAGATGTTCGACCGAGGGCGGCGCCCGTGCGCTCGCGCTCTGCTTCGAGGATTGCGTACGCACGGCCGACCATGGCTGGCCGCACGCCCTCAGCTTCTGCTGGCTCAAGAACGGCAGGATCGACAGCCTCGTCGTCTAGCCACTCGTCGTTATCGCCGCGGGAGGCAACGCCCACATCTATCGCGGCGGGGTCGCGGAAGGCCGCAGCACAGGTCAGGAGCGAGCTGCCGTGCTCAGCGTCGGGCTCCCATTCGAGTTCGACGGCGGCTCGCAGTGCGTCCACCAAGGGATGCAATCGATGGCGTGAGCCCGTGGGGAGGTATGGCAGTTCGGCGACGCTAAAGGCGAGTGCGGGCAGTTCTGTTACAGCCGTCCGCAAGCCCTCTCCGGGCAGCTGCACGCCAGGGGCTATGGGCGGACTGCAGGCGTGGTATTTCCTGCTCACGACAAGCCCAGTGTAGCCTCACCCCCATAGAGCGCTCCACTGTAGACCACGCATCAATGCGGTGCCAACTCAGCTTTGAATATCTTTAGCATCAATGCCTTAGCTGCTTCCATGGTCGGAACCTCGCACTCCCAGACTTCTACTACCCTCCACCCCAAGGCGGTCAGCGCGTCGCGATTGCGGCTGTCCCGAGCCACGTTGGCACGGAACTTCTCGGCCCAGAACTCAACGTTGGTGGCTGGAGTGGTGGCCTTGCGGCATCCCGGATGCCGATGCCAATAACAGCCGTGAACGAACAGAGCGACTTTATGCCTTGGAAAAACGACGTCAGGAGAACCGGGAAGGTCTCGCTTGTGAATTCGGAAGCGTAATCCACACCGATGCGCGGCGCTCCGTACTAGCAACTCCGGCTTCGTGTGCTTGCCTTTTACAGCACGCATCATTTGCGACCGCGTGCTAGCTGATACTCGATCCATCGGCCTGGGCTAGTTGCTCTCTCGTCAGCCGAGCATATGCAGTGCTCGTCAATAGTGCATAGGCAGCCAACTTGCGATAGAAGGCGTGGATTCTCTGCAGACCACTGTCCATCGTCGCTGACTTGGCCACGGTGAAGGCCTTAGTAGTTTGCATATCGCGTCTCTTGTGCCGGAAGGCAAAGCATTCGCACTTCGAGGAGCTATCCAGGCCGGCGGCAACCAGGTCGCGGCCGGCTTTATGCCATTCAACGTAGCGGCAGGGCACTGGCTCGGATGGACAGACTCCGGCAGGTCTACGGCCAAGGATATCCGTGCTGGAACGAGCTTCCATCGCACCAGCGCGCGTGGGGTCGCGCACTGCGGATTTATTGCGATGCAAACAGCCTTCACAGTGGGTCCGGCGGCTACGGACTCACTCTGGTGGTATGTGCCTTAAGTCCGCCAGCATTGCCGCTTGGCGTGGAATTCGCGTAACGGCCATCCAGCGGCCACCGATCCGCTGCTGCGGATGCGCCAAAGCCGGAAGCGCTTGTATCTAATTTATAGTGAAGTCAGCCCACCAGGACTCGAAGCCGTAATCAGCGGTTCGGCGCTAGGAGGCCTATTCAGTGACGCGTGTCCGGCGTCCGTCGATGAGCCGAAGACGCAAGGTAGTGCGCCACGCCGCCCTAGGCGAGCGCCCTAGTCTTGCGGACCATTCGGCAGCTTGATGAGTACAGCACACGCAGTGCTAGAGTACGGCTCGCCCAAGTGCGCATCGCGCCACATGCCCGCCCGCTTCGGGTCGGAAGCGGACCTCTGCCCTGCGCCGTGATGGCTGCGTCTCGACACGTCCGCTACCGGCCTATTCCGTTGAAAAACTCGGTCGATCGACGGTCCTGAAGCTGGTCCACTGACAACCCATCAAGCGAGCGGAATCGACGCGATGATGGGTCGGCAGAAGGCAGCGCAGGCGCCGTTGTTCTACGCCTTCAACCTCGAGGACCACGTCCCGGCGAACCATCTGCTGCGTGGCATCGACCGGTTCCTCGACCTCGACGGTCTGCACCAGCACCTGTCTCCGCACTACAGCCACACGGGCCGCCCATCGATCGATCCGGCGCTGCTGATTCGCATGCTGATCGTCGGCTACTGCTTCGGCATCCGTTCCGAGCGCCGGCTGTGCGAAGAGGTGCATCTCAACCTGGCCTACCGCTGGTTCTGCCGACTCTAGCTCGAAGATGCCGTGCCGGACCATTCGACGTTCTCGAAGAACCGGCACGGTCGCTTTCGCGACAGCGACACGCTGCGCTTTGTGTTCGAGCAGGTGTTGCAGCGTTGCCTGGCCGAAGGCCTGGTCGGCGGCGAAGGCTTCGCAACCGATGCCAGCGTCATCAAGGCCGACGCGAACCGACAGCGTGGCGTGCCCGGAGCTGAGGCGACCTTCGACGGTGCGTCGTTGGCGCGTCCGATGCGCGAGTACCTTGAGGCGCTGGAAACATTCAGCGAAGAGCGTCGAGTGCCGAAGAACGTGTCGATCACCGATCCTGCAGCACAGTGGACAGCCGCACCGGGTGGCCCTGCTTTCTATGCGTATTCGACCAACTATCTGGTCGACGTGAAGTCGGGCGTGATCATGGATGTCGAGGCCACGCCGGCGCATCGAACCGATGAAGTCGCGGCGACGCGCACGATGGTGGAGCGCGTCGAGGATCGGTTCGACATCAAGCCCGAGCGCCTGATCGGCGACACGGCCTACGGCACGTCCGAGATGCTGGGCTGGATGGTTGAAGAAAAGTCGATCGAGCCGCACGTGCCGGTCTGGGACAAGAGCGAGAGCAAGGACGGGTCGCTGGGGCGCTCCGACTTCGAGTGGGACGAAGCGGAGGATGAATACCGCTGTCCCCAAGGCAACGTGCTGCGTTCGACCGGCAAGCCCACCAGCGACCACACGCTCATCTACCGCAGCAGCGTCGCGGACTGCGCCGGCTGTCCACTGAAGCCGCGCTGCTGCGCGAATACGACGCACCGCAAGATCACGCGCCAGCGGCACGAAAGCGCCCGAGACGTCGCCCGGCGGATTGCCACCACCGAGCGTTACGCGCAGTCGCGGCGGCATCGCAAGAAGGTGGAGATGCTGTTCGCACACCTGAAACGCATCCTGCGGCTGGACCGGCTGCGCCTGCGAGGGCTGAGCGGTGCCCGGGATGAGTTCCTGTTGGCCGCGACCGCGCAGAACCTGAGGCGGATGGCAGCGTGGCTGATGCCGAAAAGCGAAGAAGTATCAAAAGCACTGGCCGTCTGAGGCGGCCAGGCGCTTTCGCGCCGAAGAAATCGCTCGCTTCTATCGACTGATTCGCCTGATCAGGCCGAAGCGGACGACCATCCCGTTGGCGACAGCGAGTTTTTCAACGGAATAGGCCACAAGCGGACGTGGCGATTACAGCACGCCGCGTCCAAGCGGCTAACCTGCCGTTCGCGTTGCAACAGCGGGGCACCCGCGGCGCCTCCCACGATCACCGGCACTTCTTCCACTGGTGCCGATGCAATGCTTACCGCACGAGCCAAGTATTGGCCCTTGCGCCACCCGGCCGGCCTACCATCGTCCTGCCTCCATCGCATCGAGCCTCGAACTCAACTCGTGCATGACGTCGACGCAGGCGTCGAGGTAATCGCGGAGCTTGTCGAGCGCCTTGTCCATGTTGTCGCACCAATTCTCATTGGACACGGCAGTGTCCTTGTCCGCGGCGCAGTCATACAGCGACGCGCGAACGTAGTGCGATTCCTGGCCGAATGCCCGCAGCACGCGATTCGCCTCATTGACGTGCGCGCGCCCGCCCTCCTCGAACGCCTCGACCTTCTTGCGCAGGTCGTTGAAGCTCGACACGCTCAGCGAGCGCTTCGCCGAAATCGCGGTTCGTTGGAAGAAGCCCTCGTCGCCGAAGGACATCTGTCCCATGACGTCCATCGCCAGCCGGCTGATCGCCAGTGACAGATTGACGCCACCCATCGAATGCTGGGTCAGCGCCCAGCTGGTCTTCGCGAACGCGCCGGCGAATGACAGCTTCCGGAAGTCGATGATCGCGCGCCATGCGCCGGTATGCGTCGCGATGCGCGCGAGCGCCTCAATGAGCTTAGCTGGCACGGTCTCCGTCGCGAGAACTGTGGCGGCATCGACGAACCGCTCAGCATCGTCATTCTTGAGATTGAACGCGCGCGCCATCTGCAGGATAACGCCGCGCGCCCGTGCAGTCAGCCCGCCAGCCTCGCAGCCGAGGAACGTGGCATCGACGAGCCATGCGTACTGGCGCTCGCGCGCGGACAATTCGTCGAGCACGCGATCAATCTGCACGCGTCGCGGATCGCGAAGCACGCGCTCGATGCTCGCGTCCGCCGGTTCGCATTGCAGCAGCCGCGACAACGAGGAGAGATAGCCGCGTCGTTGGCTGTCCTCGCCCGGGGAGGCCATCGCCAGAATCAACGCGTCGATGTACAGCTGCCGGGAGTTGGCGTCGACCAGCAGCTCGGTAATGGGGTGCGCCTGCAGCGGCACGTGTCGCGACAGCAGATCCTCAAGCGAGAAAGGCTGTGGCTCCTGCGGCAACGTGGCCGGAGCCTGCCCGGGCGCCACGGGCGCATCGGTTTCGCACAGGCTGCGCACCAGCGAGATGCCGGCGGCGATCTCGCGCGCGAGGTCGAGAAGGCAGTAGCGCGCGTCCGGGCTCGACAGATGGTCACGCACGCTGCCTAGCATGAGCGTGCGCCGGTCCTCTTCGCGGGCATGGCGCGCGACGCGTGAGATCATCGGCAGGCAGCTTGCCACCTCGTACACGCAGTTAAAGCCGCTGCCGGACACCATCTCGAGGACCTGGTCCGCCGCGAGCACGCGCTCGCCGGCCCGGATCTCGACGATGCCCTCCAGCGCCGGCATGCCCGCGGCCATGGTCTCGTCTAGGAGCCGCTCGGCGAACCCCGACAGCGTGAACTCCTGCCAGCCATCGATGCCGAGCATCTCGAACGCGGCCTCGAGGTCCTTGCTCTCGACGATGCGCTCCATTGCGAGGTCATTCTCGCGCAGCAGCGCCGAATAGTCGTAGACGACGCTAAGCACCTGCATGACTGGCGGCAGTCGATCGTATCCCTGCACCTTAAGGCTCGTGCGCCAGTCAATCACCGACGTCACCTGCTCGAGCCGGCCGATCTTATGGCCAACGCGCGTCGTAAGCGAAAGCAGCAGCTCACGCGTCTCGAACTGCGTTTCCGCAAGTTCGGCGAGGTTGTTGCGGATGATCGCGATTGAGCGCGCCTCGATCAGATTCTGCTTCTGCAGCGCAGCTAGGTATTGCCACGCCAGCGCCTGCATCTCAACGAGATCGGCGGTCGTCGCGCGCGCGATCGATTCGGTCCTGCCGTTGAGCTTGTACCAGCAGCGCTTGAAGAAGCCGGCATCACGAAACGTCTCCAGCCGCTCCGTCGCGAGCCCGGCGAGTTTTGATGCATCGAGCGCCAGTTGTTGCGCGGCGGTACTGTCCGCCTGGGCGTCCGCGACAAGGGCGTCGATCTGGCTGTCCGAACGAGTTTTTATTGCCGTGGTGCTCATGGTCGGAAGAGATGCCTTAGATGGTTTCAATCTGCTGACGGATGCGCAGCGCCTGCGCGTGCGTCTCGCGCATGCGCTCGTCGAATGCGCGCTCGGACTGGTCCATGCCTACGCGAAAGGCGGCGAACGACTCCTGCGCAGTCGCGAGGTACGCCAGCGAGCACGCCATCGCCTGCTGCGATTCCACCAATCGCGTCGCAGTCGCAACGGTCTCGCGGTAGGGCGCCTCGAGGTGGTTGTCGATCGCGAGCGTCATTGCCATCGACGCCACCAGGCTACCGACCACGCTGCCGATCAGGATGCCCACCGGACCCGCCGGTGCGCCGAGCGCGGCGCCGATCGACGCGCCGAGCACGCCGCTGCCAGTCTGGAACAGATTGGTTCCGACCCGCTGTTCGAGCTCGGCCGTCGACATTCGCCCTGCCGCGACGAGCACGAGGCATTCGATGAGGTCGATCGCGCAGACCGTGGCGCCGGCGATGCCACCGGCCGCGAGGCTGGACTGAAAGACGCTGCCTTGGAACAGCGCCGGCAGGCCGCGTGCGGTTAGGCTGACCGCCGCCGTCGCACCGGCGGCCTTGAGCGCGCCGTCGGCCGCGGCAAGCGCCGTCTGGGTCAGGATGTACTTCGCCGCCGCGCCGGGCTCCATCCCACCGTGGCGTACCTGTTGCAGGCAACGGATAGTGTTGAGGCTGCCGGCGATGACCGCGGTCACTAGAGCCGCGGAGGTGGCGGCCCTGGCGGCCTGCTTGCCCAGGGACGCATCGAGGAACCCGTCGCGGCGGCTGGCGAGCACGTCGTCGGCCTGGCTGCCACCCTTGGCGACTTTCTTCGCTTCATTCAGCGTCAGGTCCTGCGACTCGACACCATCGTGCCTAAGGCGGGACGTCGACTTGGTCTCGACATGGCGCGCCGCTTCCGCCACCTCTGGGCGCTTGGCCGCCTCCTTGATCTGGGTGCGGCGTGCGCTCGCCTGCACGTCGCCGAGTTGATCGGCCGGGCACAGGTGGCTGTCGGCGTCTTTGTAGCGCGCGACCCCGTCGCGCACCTCGCGGAACGCCTTGTGCGTGTCTTCGCCGGTCTTGTAGTACTTGACCTGCACCTTCTGCGGTCCGCTGCTGCCGCCCTGGATCAGGACGTCGACCGTGGGGTCGTTGGTCCTGATCGGCGTCCCCGGATGGCGGTCGGTGAATGCGCGTACGGACTTATCCTGCAGGATCGCATCGAGATTGAAGCTCTCCACATGGAGCACTTCGGCCGCGAACCCCGCCTTACACGGCAGTGACTGCTGGGTCGACGTGATCTTGCGCAGCAGCTCATCGGTAACGCCCGTTTCCTGCAGCATCTTGCCGACCTCGACCGCGGCCTCGCGACTGTAGATGTAGCTTGTGTCCGGAATCGCCTGTCTCGGCACGCTGCTCTGCTCTCCCACCTTGCCCCCCTTTTGCATTAACCGCCCCCCAGATGCGGTGCGCCTCTACGCCACCGGCCGGTCTACCTTTGTCACGATACTCATGCGGCCGCCCATCTGCCGGATGACCCATTTTGGGAGTTCCGCTACGGACATTGTTTGAACGCGGTCGCGTCCAATGCGACACCGTGTCAGAAATCGTCCTACGGAATCGCAACCCTGCTGCATTCAACCGTGAAGTGGCCCGTCTGAGTTTACTCGGCGTCTCGTCACCCGGATCCGAGACAATGAACCCCATTTGAGGGTAATTGATCGGGTTCCCAGAGTCCGCAACGGGTCGGTGGCAAACGCTAGTCGCCAGTTTGGTCTACCACGTCATTCTGCAGTTGGTCAGGAGCTAGGCCGTCCCGAGCACCGCCAATGACGGACGCTATGCGCCTCTCATGAGTGACGTTTGGCTCGGAGTTCCCATCACCTTTCGACGCACCGAATGCGGCGGACCAAGACGTCGCTGATCTACCGGTGCACGAAGAACCTGCGTGCAGTGCAGATCCGCCGCGGTCACACCAAGCTGGAGAGCAGGGTGCGCAATCTAGGTATCGAAGTGGAGGACGCACTCGAGATGGCGGAGCGAACCGAAGCTTAAAAGGTACCTTAGGAACCGCACCCTTGAGGCAGCAGACCAAGGGCTGCTTTCGACTGGCAGCGGACATTGATGCCCCCAATCGAACACAGCACCCGCGATGCGCTGCTCTCTGCGGAATCGACTAGTGCTGGTCGGAAGCTCCCCGCCCGGGCCCAAACGTGGCGACTGCCGGATGCGAAAGCAGGCATCCGCGTTCGAGGTCGAACGGGCAGGCATATAGGACGACGCCATCCTGCAGATCGAATGGCTCGTGCGGCTCAGAAAACGCTTCGCACTTGGGGTATATGAGGACTAGTACGCCGTCGCCCTTTCGATATCTGTGGCCATAGGCGAATAGCTGATAGAAGTCCGGTTGGCTGAGCCCATAGTTCCGGTCGACATCGTTGGCGTCGAGTAGCTTCCACTTGGCGTCGAGAACCGATACCGACTTCCCGTGTTCCACCAGGAAGTCGGGGCGCAACTGGAAAAGCCGGCGCCCGTTGTGGGTGCACAGGTATTGGCTTGCCGATTGAGCCCGGAGGGTAGTCTCGCGCGGCAGCGCTCTACGCAAGCACGCTTCGACGTACCGCTCGTAGAGCTTCTCCATCGGGAAGAGCAGGCTGCGACCGCGCCACTCGCCAAATACCGATAGCGGGCTCCGATCGCCAAGGATGAGCTCGCACCACGGCCGGATCGGCTCGTAGTGGCTCATCAGCCGCTCTGTGCTCCAGCGCCTGAGGTCCGCGGGCGCGTCTCGGCTGGCGGGCACATCAATCAGCTGGCGCTCAAGCTCATGCGCGAGCCGCCAGCTGCTGGCCTCTCGCGTCTGGTTCGCGACCTTGGTCAGCGCTGCGACGATCAGTCGGTTTTCTGCCCGGTTGACGTCGAACACCTGATGCTCGACCTGGAATCTATGGCGCCGGGACACCGGCTGCCTGATCTGCTCGCCCACCCGCAACCGACCGCGCAAAAACCCAACCTCTTCCTCGACTGCCCGGTACTCGGAACGAATGCCCCGCCGGATCAGAAGTACGAGCTCGCGAAGAAACTGCTGAATCACCCATTCACTGACAGGAGCATCAAACGTCGCGAGATCCGCCGGGGACGTAGTTCGAACCGGCAGATTCAATGCATGTCTCAGCATGCGAATTAGTAGCCTGCGTGAGGTCGCAGCATCAGAAGCTGTTGCCGTGTGCTTAGGCAAGATCTCCAGCCGCGTGCCACAGGGCGTTTCAAGGACGCCAACGTAGTTGTCAACACGCAACCACTTTCGCCCTTCAACTTGGACGAGGGGAGCACCCCCCGATCGATGCCGCTGTGCTTCCATGCAAAGCCAATCGAATGCGGATTGGCTGATGCTCGCGGCATCCAACCCAGCCTCTGGAGGCACGTCGCCGGTGGCAAGCCGGGCGTGCTCACGGACAGTTACAAGTCTCACGCGGGCTCGCTGGAGACTTCAATAATGGCCTTATAGGCCGCCGGGTCGCCGAATGCGGCGTCGTTGATCTCCCACAGCCGGCTTTCGGTTGGCAGCTCCACGTCGCTACCGAACAGATCTTGAATGGCACCTTGCGTAGCCCGGATGAACCGGAGATGCGCAGGCTTGCGATGATCGTTGAGCACCCACGCGATGCGCTGCCAGTCGGCGAAAAAATACTCTTGAAGAAGCGGTAGAACCTTCAAGCGGAATACCGCCTCGAGCATCTCGACTGAGGGGTCTGCCTTCAATCCGAGGAAGTAGGCGTGCCCGAGTACGTAGTCGCGGCCAAGCAGCGCCTCGATACGTCGATTCATGACCCTCAGCATGTCGGCGATCGGAATGCCGGCGACGTCGATCGAGTCGAGGACGCTCACGTCGGGCATCATTTCCACGAACTCGAACCGTCGCCGCAACGCGACGTCCATTCCTGCCAACGAGCGGTCGGCAGTATTCATGGTCGCGATAATGTGCACGTTGCGCGGAACACTGAAGCGTTCGCGCGAATACGGGAGCGTGATCGAAAGTGCTTCGTCGCAGCCGTCGCGCTTGGACGGCTCGACCAGCGTGATCAGTTCGCCAAATATCCGCGAGACATTGCCTCGGTTGATCTCGTCGATGATTAGCACTCGCGGTTCGGGCGGGGCGTCCGGGTTCGGGGTTGGTGCAAGCAGCGCCCTGAGCCGATCGCGGTTGATCGTCGATGCATTCGGCTCGTAGATCGTCATCTGGCTGAAGCGGTTCTCCATCAAGTCCGTGTACGGCCGCGCCGGATCGTAGCGGCGAACCCAGCGGACTGGCCGCGCTTGTGTGTAAGTGTCTTCGCCGCCGCGGTCTCGGTACTCGTACTCCCCGGTAACCTCGCCAATCGCTCGGAACTTCAGGTTGCCTTGCGACACAATGAAGAGGTCGCCCACTTTCACCCGACGGATAAACGTGTCGAGTGCCGTGACGGTGTAGTCCGTGGACTCGAACGTCGTTCCTTGCGCATGCTGCAACCGGTCGACGATGTCTGCTCGCGACTTGACGCCTGAGAGGTCCACCCCGTATCCAAATCCGAGCAACGCGATACCTTTTTGCATGCACTCGTCGAAGATATGCCCCTCGGTCGCCCAGTCGCCGAGGGAGATCTTCCACACGCGCCGACCGTCGATGTCGAGGTCTCCGCTGGACTCCGTGACCGTACGACTGCGCGCCGCGTCGCAGACCTGACGGAAAACGCCTGGCTCGACGCGGTAGTGAATGCCTCCAGCCGCCCCGTCGTCCTCGGCCGTTTCGGCCCGGATGCCCTCGACGAAGTCTTCGTAGCTGAAGCTTTGATGGAAGGTGACGAAGCGGATGCGGCCTGCCTGGGCAAGCTCGTCGTAGCGCGCCTTCAATACTGAGCGCTCCCCCGAGTGCCGTTCCAGGAATTCCGGATCGACGATCCGCAGCGCTTCCTCGACCGTCCTGTGCGTTTTCCCGGTTCCGGGTGGGCCAAAGAGGATGCGATTGATGGGCTGGTTCACGGGGTGCGCCTGAACGGGTTTGGTGGAGGAACTGGACTGCTGCTTGGTCGGCGGGGCTATGCCGTCGTATCCATCGCAAAGGTGGTCCAGCTCCTCCCATGAGCGGACCTGCACGGCATAGGCCTGGTGGCCTCGGGCGAGGCTAGGTGCGTGGGCTGCGAGATGATGGTTGCGCGTACGTTCGGGCGGATACTCGGTGACCCGGCCGGGCAGCACTCCGGCTGGGACCGTCTCCACGAACAACTGGATGGACGTTTTCCGCTCGGGCTCCTTGCCAGGATCTACCGCAAGATGCCGGCCCTCACGCGTGCGGAATGCCACGATGTGCGTGGTACGTCGCGCCGGGCCCGGGTACCGGCGTTCGAGATAGCGAATGGCCAATGCGGCATTGAATGGAGGCTCTTCGACTTTACGAATGAGCGTGCCATGGGTGCTCCTGGCGGTCTCGTCCCGATAAACCTCCCACGTTCCGTGGATCGCAGGATCGTAGGGGACGAATGTGGCCGACGACCCACGGCCAATCCTGAGCAACTTGTCGTACCGATTGCCGCTGTCGGTGCGTCGCGGCTCGCGCCCGGATGTCTGGGAGGTCCTTTGCGGTGAGTTGACCGCCGCGTTATTCAGCGCTTGGGACACAGTACCCAACGGTGTATCCGGACGAGTCTTTTTCAGTTCGCTCCAGACCTCGTCGATGCTCGCACGCCCGCCCAATGCGCTTACGGCCTGAACGGCCGCAGCCCATTGCGTTGTTTCGTCAGAAACGTCGCTCATACCTGTAGAGGGTTCTCAGTTAGTTTCGCGATGGCAGGCGCCCTTTCGTCTTCCTCCGAGTACTCTGCAACCCAGCACAGCAGGTTGACCAGGGCCATCTGCTCGGGGCTGTCGCAGCGCACGCTCAAAAGGGCCGGGCTTGCCACTACAAACGCGAGACATTGGGCCCGCGAAATCGCGACGTTCAAGCGGTTCTTGCTGAAAAGGAACTCGATGTCGCGTGGCAGCTCTTCGGCTGAGGATGTCGCCATGCTGACGATGACGGCCGCCGCTTCCTGTCCTTGAAACTTGTCCACCGTCCCCACGCGTGCACCCGCCGGAAGAACCTCCTTCAGAAGATTCACCTGCAGGTTGTACGGACTGACGACGAGGATGTCCTGGCACGTGAGCCGGCGACCGGCACATTCGCCATCCACGATCGTGGCGTCGAGGAGCCTGCGATAGATTTCGAGGACCTGCTCAGCTTCCTCGCGGCTACTCTGGGCACATCCTTCGTGCTGAACGGGGATGAAGCGGATTCCCCTGGTCGGAGCGTCGACCATCCCGATGACGTGCCGCAGCAACGCGCCGCCCTCGGCCTGCAGGCGACCTTCGTAGACCGCCTCAGAAATGAAGCGACACACGCCCGGGTGCATCCGCCACGTTCGCGGTAGGAATACGCCCTCGGCGGCAGGGATCGTTGCCCGGCCGTCCATTAGGTACTCCAGGCACGATTCGCCCGACCGTCCCGGATGGGCACCCTGGATAGGCTGTCCGAGTTGCATCTGGTCGCCGAGCAGGACGATATTCCTGGCCCGGGTACCCATCGCCACGAGGTTGCCCAGCGATACTTGACCCGCCTCGTCGACGAACAGGTAGTCGAGTTCGAGGTCTTCCGGCAGTCCCGCGAAGGCCCACGCCGTGCCGGCAAACAGGCGGTGCTCGTCCGGGTCGAAGTCTTCCTTCTTTGCACTGTTCTGGAACCAGTCGCAATCGAAATGGCTATCGGTGCTTTGACCGGAAGCCTTCTTGAAGCCACGGAAGACAAATCCGCTTTCCCGCGCCGCGCCCACCGTCGCCTCGAGAAGGTTGTGGATCGCCTTGTGGCTGTTTGAGGTGACACCGACGGAGTGACCGGCAGCAAGCAGCCCCGCGATGACCCGCGAGCCGGTGTAGGTCTTGCCGGCCCCGGGCGGCCCTTGGATCACCAGGTACGACGCGTCCAGCCTGCGAATGACGCCAAGCACGTCATCGACGCTCGGCCGCTCAGGAACCAGATCCTCGCCCGGGCTGACGCCGTTGACCTTGGGAAGTTGCTTGCCCAGAACACGCTTTGTGGCAAAGAAGCGCTCGTCACCGGCACGCATGCTCTGCGCGAACCTCAAGACGTCTGCTTGTAGCCCTTTGGTGTCCACGGGGCTGGTGGGTCCGAGACTCAACGTGCCCGGCGTGTCGTGGCTAGGCCCGAACTTGATGCAGGCCCGGCGCGTTTCGGGATCGACCTCAACGAGCTCGACCTCCTTTCCGGTGTCCAGCCGTGTCGCCCGACTGCCACTCCTGAGCTTGGTGTCCTGTGGCGGGTACCGGTAAGTCACGAGCCGTGATCGCTTGACCGGGACAACCGCGACATCGGGATCCAGAGTCAGGCCCGCCAAGCACTCGGCATCCTCCAGCAGCTCCTCCGATTCCATCTCCATGCAATCGAAGTACTTCCACCACTGCGGCTTCTGCTCGCGCCGGTGGAAGTCGATCAGGTGCAGAGTCATCTCCGTGAGCCGGCGCTCCGGACCGTCGGGCAGCGCGTTGTCGCCCTCGATGCGCCGCCGCAACGCTTCGCGCAACTCGTCGGCTTCCTGCTTGGCAGAGCTGTCGGCCGCCTGGGGCGCGACTTCGCCGGCTTCCGAGGGCGACCCGACGTCACGCCATGGGAGCTCCGCGGGACGCAGGCCCAGCAGCCAGCGATGCAGGCCGCATGTCGAATCGACGTCGTCGCGGTTGTAGTCCTCGATCGCCGTCAGCAGTGAGGGGTCGCGGGTCTGCCGCCAGCGGTCGTAGTAGATGATGCTCGCGCCGGCCTCTTGGACATCGCCGGAGCGTGCATCGCGGTAGAAGTGCTCGATGTTCTTGATCGAGTAGCCGGACTCTGACACGCGGATCGCTTCCCGAACGACCTTGTAGAGGTCGACCAACCGGTTCTGCCGAAGCAGGTCGTCGACCTCGGCCTCGCGCGTCGCGTGCATCGAGGCAAGCCGCCGGATCGCTGTCTTCTCATATGCCGCGTAGTGGTAGATGTGCGCGTTCGGGTGGCACTCGAGATGACTGGTGACGAAGTCCATGAAGGCTTCGAACGCCGCCTTCTCCTCGCTCCGGCTGTGGGCCCAGAAGGGTTGGAAGCGGAATCCGGTCGGTTCTTGCCAGCCGACGCCGAAGAGGTACTCCAGCCCGCCGGGTGCCAGCGGATCGCCTTCCATGTCGAAGTAAAGATCATGCGCGTCCGGCGGCGGAAGCCGCAGGAACCCCAAGGGCGGCTCCGACACCACGGGCAGCAGGTCACATCGCTTCTGCCCAGTCGTGCGCTCGTGCCATTGCAACTGCGCCTGGTGGCGAAGCACCTGCAACGTCGTGGGGGCGAGTCTGGGCACCGACGCGCCCTCTGGCAGCCCGGCCAGAGCCTCCAGCGTCATGATGCCCGCCGCATTGAGCTTGCGTATCTGCGACATCCGGATGTTGGCCACACGGCTCAGGTGATCGTCCCGTTCCCACTGTTCCGCACAGAGGTGATCCCAGGGACACTGCCCGCATTGGTCGCAGGGCACGGGATAGGTGGGTGCGTTGATAGACCGACTGGCGATGAAGCGCGCCTTGAGCGCGTGGTAGTAGCGGATGTAGTCGCTGACCCGATAGCTCGCACGGGTGCCGTCGCCCAACACGACATGCATGAAGGCCGGCATCCGGCCCTGGAGGATCGCCAGGATGGACGAGTAGAAGCACAGCTGGACGAGGTAGGCGGCCTTGGATCGGTGCGCCAGCTTGGTGTCGACGACCTCGTAGCTGTAGGGGCCGAGATCGGACGGCGTATCGACGCGCTCGAGAAAGTCCGAATAGCCCGCGAAGACGTCGTCCTGCAGTGCGGCTTGATAGATGACATCCGCCCCCTGCCTGAGCGCTTGGAGCGTGGCCTCGACCTGTTCCGGCAGCGCGCGCCGCGGCTCGCCCAGGTCAGCGATCGACCGGCCCTGGGCGCGCAAGGAATCCAGATAAGCCCGCTCGTGGTCCACGCCGAGGTTCTGGATGAGCGTGTCCATCTCGTCCTGTTCGCCCTTCGGCAAAGGCGTAACGAGATGCGCGGTGTCCAAAACGCTGAGGTGTTCGCAGCCAAGAAAACGGACCAAGTCCGTCGCCGAATAGATAACGTCGTTTCCGACCTTACGCATGAGTGCCCCCAAACGCGGTTGCGCGCGCCCGCGGTAACGCCGCAGGGGCGGTCAATGTCAGGTGGTCGTGCGACAAGCCGTGTCGGAGAGGCGGGATCATGCGAGTTCCGCCGCCTCGATCGCGGTCGTTGCCGGTGCGCCGGCAGGCACCGTTCCCGGACCGTGGGCGTACGCCGCGGCGGCCGCGCAGAGCTCACGGGAGAGATCTGCGCGCAGTTCAGCGGGCTCGATGACCTCGACGCGTGAGCCAAAGGCCAGGAGCCACCAACGCAGGGGCTGGTCCCATTCCACGACGGCGGACACTTCGATCCGCCCGTCTGGAAGTGCACGCGTCGTCTGGTCCTTCGACAGCGGCGTTTCAAACAGGTGCTCGGCGGCATCCGGCTGGAAGCGAGCGACCAGTTGCACTGGCCCCCGGCTCTCGTACCGGGTCGCACTGCGGCTAGCGTAGGTCTGGAGGCAGAAGCCATCAGGCTCGCGGTAGGGCGCTCCGACTTCGCGAAGATCGGTGAGCCGGTGCACCGCCAGCTGTCGGATATCTCCGTAGTCGAACAGGGTGCATACCAGATACCGGACGGCCCCCCGGACCAGCAGGCCCAGCGGATGAATCAGCACGGGCTTGGACGTCCGTGCACCTTTGGCACGGTAGTACCCTTCCAGGCACCGCCGCCGGCCGAGGGCGCCATGCAGGATCGCAAGCGTGTTGGCTTCGATCTTTGGTGGCATCAGTTGCTGGGTCGTTGGCACGACTGCCATCCGCAGGTGCCAGTCGCGCCAGCCGCTGTCCTCGAGAGCGCTTTCCGCCATCGCGTAGAGCGGCACCAGCTCGCTGTGCATCGAGCTAGGGAGTAGAGGCTGCAGGTGAGTCCGTGCCAGCAGCAGCGACACCGCTTGGGGCGGGCTGAAGCCCGGCGCGAATTCGAACGCGGCGCCGGGGGTCCATGACCAGCCGAAGGGCTTCGAGCGCTCGTCGGCCATCAGGGGAAATACGTCCGACAGCCCGTGCAGATCGCGTTCGATCGTCCGGGCGGTCACGTGAAAGCCGCGATCCCGGAGCCGTTCACGCAGCTCGCCCACAGTCACCCGGTGCGGATGCCGTGGAATGCATCGCAACATCGCCCACTGGCGCGCAAGCGTCATTCCCCCGCCTTTCTGCCGTTCCGCCATGACGCATCCCCCCGGTTGCGTCTCAAACCATGCGACAGAATACGTCGCACGTCTAGCAGACATTCTCCGAGTCCGAGCCTACGGCAGGCGTAGGCTTGCAACGGACTTCGCTCCGTCGCAAGGGCCATCGGCTACGTGCTCCGCTGCCGTCGGAAGCCATCTCGGTATCTCCGCACGTCGGTCTGGCGCATAGCGCTGCGGGGCGGAACTGCTGCGCAATCCAGTAATGCACCGCGGAGGATTGCCCAAGCCCCCAAGACTTCGTTGTCGATGCCGCCCAGCCCCGGGAACGGGGTCGAGGGCGTCCTTGAATGCTTCGGCACCCGCGTCAGTGACGTCGTCGCCAGAACAATCGGATCTACTCGCCGAACTGCGCCATACGTTTTCGCGAGCGGTCAACCGCGCTGTCCGAGAATAATTGCGGATGACGCAGAATCACGGCCTCGAACGCATAGTTGTCCAGTCCAACCTCCTTCAGCGCAGTGAAGCCGGCGGTACCGTCCGACCGATCTACAGCCTGCTCGATAGCTGCGATAATTCCGCGGCGCTTGATCATCTGCCATGTACGGGAAGCACGGACACGCCTGCCGTGCTTTTCGGAAAGGATGTCTTCGTACGCGTAGATCGCTTCGAGACACTCTTTCTCGGCGACCGACGCGGCCCCATACGCCGCGGCACGCAGTTCCACGGCGCGCTGCCGTGCTTCGAGCGCAAGATCCGCGCGGCCGAGCTTGCGGGCGTTACGCGCGAAGGCTTCGCAGTGCTCGGGCGTTCTTAGCCGTTCTACTCGCTCATCCATTGGTTCTACCCTTCGCGTCCGACCGCTGATGCACAACGAGGCGGTGCACCGCGCCTACGCGACCGCTGGGCCTGGACAGCCCGCGCGAACTTACCGTCGCAATTGCGGGTCTCGCCCTAACCTTCGCGCGCCCCTGTCTAGGCACGGCGTCAGGCCTGCTCATCTGCAATGGCGTGGTCAAGGCTCGTTTGCTGCCAAGGGTGTCGCGCCAACACGTCGAGCAACAAGACCACAGCCGCCTCGAGATCCGCATACGCATACCGGCTGCCCATCCTGAGTTCAAGCTTCCTAAGCTCGTCGCGCCAGATCGGTTCCACCTCTCGGCCGGGAGGCAGGCCCGCGATCTCGGCTAGCCGGGGGCGAGCCACGGCAGCCGGGGCGCGAGCAGGCCGTGCGGCGGAGCGAACGTAATCGACCGCAGCGCGCACGCCGGACTCGGAGATCGTGACGCATCCAAAGTCTGGCCATGTCCTTGAGTCGCACTCGACCGTGTCCGCGTTCCACCAGTCCCAGTCGTGAACCGTGAGGAATGCCGACAGGACGTCGCTGTAGAACGGGACGCCGATCCGGGTTTCGATGCCAAGCGCGTATGCGTCGCACTTGGGGCACACCAGGCAGGTGCTCCCGTTTAGCCGGCCGCGCCACTGCGACGTGTTGGCCGACACGAGTTCGATCCCCCGCTTCACCGCAGCCGTGTCGGCCACAGCAAGCGGCAATTCGCATGCCGGGCAGGTGGGCGTTCTCATGAGATCCGGTACCTTTTAGACGGTGCCGCTCGGCGCGGCTCAGGGAGAAGCGGAAGAATGGCCGGCGGATTCACCGCGCCCCGATGGATCGCGAGGATCATGTCGGTAGCCTTCTTGATGAGTCGCTGAGCCCGTGACTGGCGGTGTCGCAAGTAGGCCATGTCGCGTTGCCTCGCCGACCGGAAGAACGCGAGGGAGCCCCAAAGCGGCGTGCGGCTCGCACTTTTCGCATCCTCGTAGCTCAGGACGCCATTGACCACGAGCAATGTATGAAGTGGTTCGAGCTTCAGGACGTGCTCGAAGCGGACCCTGAACTCCTCATCGGTCCATGAGAAGGACGCCGATTCCAGCACGCGGACGTTGTGGGCTGTTCCGGGTACAGCGCTGCGCAGGCGGCGTTCGATCAGCGCACGGTCCGCAGGCACCCGTGTGTAGACGTCCTCGATATAGAAATCGTCTTGCAGTGTGCCGCGAGCCGAGGGGACCGACAGGTCAGGTTGCCCCTGCAACTTACCTTCGCCTGCCAACGACCGCAGGAGCATCTGAGCAAACCGGGCATGCTCGGGAAAACGGGTCGAAGGCATCCTGTGAACCTCGAAGAGTGGCCAGCCACGCCAGCGCCCACCCAAACCGTCATGCGGGCTCGAGTTTTTCGCCTTACGCACGGGGCGCAATCTTGCGAATCGATAGCCGCGGCCAAGCGTGCAAGTTACGCACGAGGCTCCCGCATCGTGCGTTACCGCCTCGATCGCGACGCGGTCGCAGCGGTCGTCATCGCCGGCTGGTAGCCCTGAAAGACTCGGGCTGACGCTGACGTGCCGCCCTGATCGGTGTCGCTTGATCCGGGGCCCGCGTCAGTAGTAGGACTTGTAGACACGAGTCGAAAGCTGCGCCCTGTGACAGGGTGATCGTAGGACGTGGTGCGACAGACAGCGTCGCACTTGGCGGATGAGCCATGACCGGCGGCCCGCGTTCGAATCCCGAATCGCGCCGGAATCGCTTTTTCAGCGGCGCCGTTTCGCCGTGCTGCGCGCATCGCCAAGCGGACGCACGCCTTATCGGGTGGCGTCCGGCACGTACTCGACCAGGTCTTCGATCCGGCACGCGAAATAGCCGCAAAGCCGGTCCAGGTTCTCCGTACGAACGCCTGCACCGTGCTGGTTGAGCATCTTCGAGAGTGTATTGCGAGTGATGCCCGTGGCCTCGGCCACCTCTTGGATGGTGATCCGTCGCCGCTCGGCGAATTCCTTGTCCGCGATCAGGGCCTTGAGCTTGTAGCGCAACACGGACACGGCCTCACGTAAGACGTTTTGCGCATTTCGTACAAATTTTTTGGCAGGCGCAACTCTTTTGATACGTTGGACGCAGATGCACATTTTTATGTGCGTCTACATTCCAAGACGTACAAAGAGACCGTCAATGACCGCAACGTACCTCACAACCGAGCAGCTCTCTGAGCGCATCCACTACGACATCCGCACCATCCGCGACCGCCTGAAGGACAGCGTCCTTCTCGAGGGCATCCATTACATCCGGCCCTTCGGCGGCCGCAAGCTGCTGTTCCTGTGGGAAGCAATCGAGCGCGACATTGGCGCTTGCTCGTCCCGGCAGGCGCCCTTGATCCCGATGGCCAATGGCGGGGTGGCACATGGCTAAGGTGCGTGTCCGCCCTGAAACCGGGCACCTCTATATCGATTTCAGCCTTCGCGGCGTTCGCTGCCGTGAGCAGACTGCCTTGGATGACACGCCGGCTAACCGGAAGGCGGTGGAAGCGCTGGCCCGCAAGATCGACAAGGCCATCGCCACTGGCAATTTTGACTACGCGGCGTTTTTCCCGAACAGCCCCCGCGCGAAGCGGGCAGCCGAGGCCGAGTCCGCCCTGCCGCCACCGAGCGGCAGCGGGCAACCGGTCCCCACGTTTTCCGAAGCAGCTCAGGCCTGGTACCGCGAAAACCTGCCCCGGTGGCGTACAAGTCATGCGCAGACGCTTCAGGCGATCATCGAGAAGCGCCTGCTGCCGCACTTCGGTGAGCAGCCCCTGTACACGATCACCCGGGCCGAAATCCTGGATTTCCGCTCGCGTACCCAGACCTCGAGCGGGCGAAAGAATAAGGACGACCTCTCCCCATCGCGGGTGAACCACATCATGACCGCGCTGCGGATGATCCTGGCTGACGCCGCCGACCGCTACGGCATCGATAGCGCGTTCCGCAACATCAAGCCGTTGCGTGTTCCGAAGATGGACATTCAGCCCTTCACGCTCGACGAGGTAGGCCGCATCACCGCGGCCGTCCGGCCCGACTATCGGCCCTATCTCGTCACGCGTTTCTTCACCGGGCTGCGCACGGGCGAGATCAACGGGCTTGAGTGGAAACACGTCGATTTCGACGCCGATGTCATTCGCGTGCGCCAGAGCATCGTCAACGGGGTGCTTCTGGACACCAAGACCGAGGGCTCGGCGCGCGACGTTCCGATGGTGCCTACGGTGCGCACGGCACTTCTGGAGCAGAAGGGCCTCGTGCCCGCCGGGTGTCGTTGGGTATTCCCCGCGCCCGGCGGCGGCCCCTTGAGCCTCGTCAACTTCACCAATCGCGTCTGGATACCGCTCCTTAGACATCTGGACCTTGCCCCCCGCCGCCCCTACCAGACACGCCACACGGCAGCGACGCTAATGCTCGCTTCCGGCGAGAACCCCGAATGGGTGGCCCGCGTACTGGGCCACGCCTCGACGGAAATGTTGTTTCGCGTCTACTCCCGGTACGTGCCGAACCTGACGCGCAACGACGGCCGCGCCTTTACTGGACTGGTGACGGGACAAGGAGCCGAAAGCAGCATGGCCGTGTTGCCACCGTCCTTGGCCGCCCTGAGCCGTGCACAACTCGAACGCCTCGTGCGTACGCTCCACCAGGAGGCTCCGCATGCAGATGCCTGAGTGCCTCCCGCGTGTAACGTCGGTCACCGGCGTCGTGCTCGACGCCCGTAGCCGCGGCAGCACCGGCGCCGAGGGAACTGACCTGACGCTCGGCGTTAACGGCGAACATTTGGAAGCGCTGGCTTTCAGCGACGACGAGCTGTGGCGCTGGCGCCTGGTGGTGCCGGTCGTCGCCGAGACGTTTGGACTCATCCACACCCCAGGCATGCCGCGCCCCATCATCACCCTGGCCTGCCCGGCAGCTTCGGCAGCCGTGCTTCGGCACCTGCCCGACAGCCTATGCCCCGTGGCAGGCATCGTTTCGGGAACGCGCCGCCTGGTCGACGCCATAGGCGCGACGCCGCTGCGCAGGTTCGTCGAGAGTGTTTTTGCCCGGCGCGATGTCCATGACCTGTACTGGACGCTGCCGGCTTCGATTGCCCACCACCATGCCTATCCGGGCGGACTCGCCGTGCATTCACTCGAGGTCGCTTGCGACATCGCGACGCAATCAACACTGACCGGCACCGAGCGCGACTTGGGCATCGCCGCGGCCCTACTGCACGACATCGGAAAGGTATGGAGTTATGACGGAAGGCGGTTGACGCGTGCCGCTTCGGCCATGGGACATGAACTGCTCGGCCTGACGCGCTTGGAGCCCGCCCTTTCGAGGTTGGAGCACGCCTGGGAAGACGGCGCCCTTGCGATGCGTGTCCTCCTTAGTGGACAAGCCAGGCGGAGGCCGGACGGGTCCTACCCGTACGCGCTCGTCCAGCGACTTCGCGCGTGCGACCAGCGCAGCGCCGAATGCGCCCGGCATACCGGCGCATCGCGCGCGGGCCGTGCATGGGCACCGGTGCCATGTGTTTGACCAACCGGACCATGCAGACGTGAGCGCACGTCTTAGCCGATGCGAATGCTATCCAATTGCCTGAACCAATTCAGGTATCGCCAGTCGCGGGGAAAAGGACAATGAAAGAACCGAACGTGCCGCCAGAACAGTCGTTGCGCCGCAGGCTGGCACCGCGACAAGGCGCGGCATTGGACCTGCTGTTGTTCCTGAACCTTCTGGGGTTCGGAACAATGTTGCTCCTGATTGCGGCAATCGTACTGAGGGCATCCAGGCCGATTGATCCGGCGCTTCAGGAAGCTATCGTCGCCGGATGCGCAGTCGGCGGCCTTCTGCTGCTCGCGGGTGTCCGCTTGGGAAGACTCTGCCTGCGCTAGCGGCAGAGCGCCGCGATCGTGGATGCCGGTGGCTTGAGCCGCCCGGCGCCCGGCATCCGGACGCAGGCCCGTTATGGCGGCCCGTACCGTCAGCAAACGTGTACGCCCGCCTGCCACGCCTGCACGGCCCGTAAGGTCCATGCCACCGTGAGCGACGCGTGCTGGCGCTCCGCTCCCGGTTCGGCCGTCGGATCGGCAATGCGAACGTCGATACGTGCCTCGTCCTTGGCGAGCCACGCGTCGAGCTGGCGTGCACTTGGTTCTTCGCGCACGCGTCGACCCGCCTGCGAATGTGGAACCCGGTACTCGAGCTTGAGCGCTGGGCCGAAGGCGCGGTCGAAATCATCACGAAGGACACGAGCCTGCTGGCCACGCAAGCGTGCCCATCCGTTCTTCGCCAAGTTCGATGCAAGCGTTTCGAATGCATGTGCGGCAACCGCCGTATTGGCCGTGAATCCAATATCGAGATGGCGAAGTAGGACACGCATGGCATTGCGCTGCACCAAGGTCGCAGGTTTCCCGGGCGCTTTCGCAAGCTCAGGTTGCTCAAGCGTCCAGGCAGGGCTGGGGACATGTGCCGAGGACCTGGTCGAATCCCGTTGGGCGAGAATGTGCGCGTTGACGCCACGCTTCAGGGCCTGTCGCAGCATCCATCGAAGCCCCTCGCCGTCGGCAGGCCTCGTCTGCGTTGACTTGCCGAACAACGCGGATACCAAGCGCGCCTGCTGGTGATTCAGATCAGGAGCTGCGCTGCGAGACGCATCCGCTTCCCTCGTACGGCGCTGCCAAGGCCGGGCAGCAACGAGGACGGCATGCAGCATCAGGTCAAGGCCATGGACGTAGTGCCGGAGCGTCACCGCCTCTGAGTTGTGTCCCGCCGCTATGCCAACAATCGTGCCACGTCGGGCGCGACGTCCAACGTGTGCGAACACCGCCGCGTGAAAGGCATCGGCCTCGTCCTTCATGTCCTGGATGAAAGCCGGCAGCGCTCGCCATGCAGCTTCGGGGAGGCCCTCATGCAGCACGCCCAGTACATTCCGCGTGCAGAACGCATGGCGAAGGTGGTGCAGGTGCAGTTGCTTGTCGCCCGTGACGTAACGGATCGCGCGCACGACGTGGTTTGGCAGCCGGTGGTTCGCAATGGCCGCGACGGGGGTAGCCAGGTCCTCTTCCTTCAGGAAAAGAAAGGAATGCGCAAGTTGTTGGCGGATATGGGCTGTTCGTCGCGCCTTCGATTCCGCTTCCGTAGCGTGCGGGCCCAACAACGCAGACGCGTTGCGGGCTTCGGACCGAATCCGCTCATGCTGCGGTTCGACCAGTCGAGACAAGGCCTTGCGCTCGTCAACCTCCAGCAGGCTCAAGGGAAGGCGCCGTCGCGCACTTGCCGTCTTCAGGCTGCGACTCGAGTTTGAACGGATCTCGAGATCACAGTCGGCATTGCCGCCGTAGACGTCGGCGAGCGTCAGCCCCAGGATCTCCGCGCGCCGAAGCCCGAATCGATAGGCGAGCGTCAGGAACACCTGCGCCGCGAGCCGGTCCGGTTCGTCCAACGCCGGAACTCGGCCGAGGTATCGAAGCGCGTCCCGGTACTCCGGCTGGGTCAGGTGCCAAGCACTTACAGGCTGGGCACCTCCTGATGACACGCCGAGCTTCAAATCGGGAGCGATACGGTGATCCTGTTTTACGCAGTACGCATGGAACCGTCGCAACAAGTTTCTCAAGCGACGCGCAACCTGCTCCGTCGGCGCCGTGTCCACAATCTCCTCGAACAGGTCGATGAGGTCTTCACCGCTCAACGCTTCAAGGCGCCGTGGCAGGATGCCGAGCAGGCGTGTACCGAGGGTCGACTGGTAGTACCGAAGCGTGGACAGCCGAGCGGGCTTGTATCCCTTTCGTGCGACGGCGAGCTCGCGTAGCCAGCCAACCAGCGCACGCCGCGTGCTCCCGAGCGGCTCCGCCGCCGCCAGGTCGTCGAGATCACTCAGAACGTCCGCACGCCGGGAATCCGGTCGAGAAAGGACAGTCCGCAAGCGAATGAGGAAGTCGTCCGCGTCCGCTGGAAATGCAACCGCGAGTTCTTCCTCGGGCTGTTCGTAGCGGGTCAGCGAGCTTTCCGATTCCACGCGGCGGCCCGCCTTTGCAGCCTTGGCCGGCGTTTCGCATCCAAGCAGCCGCCGCCATTGCACCTCGTCCCAGCTCGAAGCAATCACCGTACCCCGCGCGTATCCCGCGATCAGCGGAACGGAATCAAGCTGCACCTCCGCAGCGGTCGCGTGCATGAGGTGGTTCGCCCATCGCGCCGGCGGTCGTACATCGAAGGCCGCACACCAGAGTGCATCGAGCCCGGATCGCACGAGATGCGTGGCCCGCTTGCGGCCTTCACGGCGTCCATGCCCCTTGAGTTGCTGCTCTATGAATTCGCGCGTGACCGTCCAACTGGCGAGCGTCGCGGGGTCGAGAAATACACGGCGCGACTGCGCCTGCCCGTTGGTTTCGGCATCAATGGTGACCCAGATCATCGTGTCCGTACCTGCGACCGGCACGTTCTCAGCCAATGCGCCTAGCGCTGCGGCGATGAGCGGCATGCTGCACAGGCCCGATCGCGTGACCAGCAAGTAGGCCAGCATGCCGACACGCACCTGCGGCGTTGACGCGGAGGTCGCAAGATCCAGCAACCGCGCATCGATCGCCTGTCGGTGCTCAAGGCCGAAGACCATGCCGTCGGGCAGCGGCGGCGGGCCTGGGACGACGGGTACCAGCAGACCGGCATCGGCGTTGCCCTCCGTATCGCGGTGCCGCTTCAGGCAAAGCTCGAGGACGTCGATCGCCTCGGCCACCTCCTCCGGGTCACGACTAGGCGCTGCTCCGCCCACTAGCCCTTCACGGGCAAGGTAGCTGAGCACGTAGTTACGTATGCGCTTTGGCGCGCAACTGTCTTCCGGCGCCGTCAGTACGCCACGCAATTCCGCCGCATCAAGCTGGCGAAGCACATCCATGAGGAGCGTTCGCCCGCGCAGTGGAACGTCCTCCAGCTCACCAGGCAGGAGGGCCCACAGAGGTGCCATGTCATCGGAGTTGACCTTCATGGCAGTGCCACGTACCCAACATTCGCGAGCAGCTGGCTGACTGGGCCTTCCGCCAGCTCACGCAACCGCCGTGTCGGATACAAGGACAGCGGGTCATGGGGGCTGAGGAACGCGCCCCAGTGGCCCATGAAAGCGTCCAGATCCTCAGCGTCGATCCCGTGATCGGCCAGGTAGGAGCGCGTGAAACGCCGCAATGCGTACGGCTTGAGCTCAAAGTCGCACTCAGCCATGCGACGGCCAAGCTCCGCAGCGGTGAAGGGCTGCGGATCCGGTTCATCCTGCGAGAGCATGACGAAGGCGCCGGTCGACTCGCATGGCCTGATACCCAACGACAGCAATGCTCGTCCATAAAGCTGGAGCTGGCGCTTTACCACCGCTGGGATGAATAAGACACGCCGGTCATAGCGCGTCCCCTTCTCCGGCAGGACCATCAGGTGGTCCTCCAGATCGGCCTGCTGGATTGTCCGCAGCGCCAGGGGGCGTGCTGCGCCGGCAAGGTGAAACCCGATCATGGTGTAGGCGGTGAGCGCATTGGCACGCTCGACCCCAGCGCCTGCACGCACGCGTTGCGCCATGGCGGACACCAGCCCGACGATCGCCGCGAGCGTCGGGACGCGGCGCGCCCCGATGTGCGCGTCCGGCTGCCCGACAGGCATCTCGATGTCCTCCGCGAGGGGTCGCAGGGCGTCGCGGTAGTGCTGCAGGACCACACCGGTTCGCTGCACGGTGTAGTGGCTGACCGAGCGTGCGTGGGCGGTCGATTGATGTGTGACGTGGAGAGCCAACGCGAGATCACCGTTCGAGACCTCGAGCAGGCGGCGCGGCAACCAGCTTCGCAGCTGGCGAACGCTCGCCCACTTATTCCAGAGATACCCGCGCAACCACTCGTCCAGTTCCTCCCGGAATATCGGGCCCTCAGTCGATTGCGCTCGCGCAAGCCCCGACTTGGCGGTCGTTTCAGCGGCCACCCTGAAGAAGCCGAGGACATCCGGCAAGTCCAGATACGGGCTCGTCCGTATTTCCTGCCCGTCAATCCAGTCGTCGTCACCAAACGCGGGCGGAGGCACCTCGATGCGCCATGTCCGCAGGCCCTGCAGGTACCAGACCCCGTCGCCGCGCGCATCCCGGGCGTCGGGCAGGGGTTCGTCCGCTCGAACGATGCGGATCTCCGACTCGAAGGCATCGCGGCCGGTGGCCAGCATTGCCAGGAGTACTTCATGCATGGGCGGCCGCAAACCATGCGTAGCTGGATCCAGAAGCGCGTCGCGCACGCGCTTCACCGCCCAATCGACCAGTTGCGCCGCGCTGCAGGAAGGCATCGCCTGACTCCGCGCAATCACCCGGGTAAGACGTTTCGCCTCCAGGCGGCGATAACCGTATCGCTCCGCCTCCGCGCCCTCCGGGCCCGCGTCACCGCCCGGTGGCGCAGTCACCATCATCGCGAACACATGGCTTGGATCGATCGCCGGTTCGTCGTCCGTGCCGTTTCCATCGATCGCATACAGCTGCATCAGGCGCATCCCGTCGTCGAGCTCGTCGGTGGCCGTGTGCACGTGGCCGGTCGCGAGCCGGACGTTTCCGAACGGAAGCGTTCGCCGGGTTGTCCTGTAGGGCCGCGCCGGCGATTCCATGGAGGGCGCGCGGGGACCGACGACTTCCTCGTGCAACCGTCGGAAGGCGTCCAGGACGGCAGTCCCGTTGCGCTGCTCCTCTCGTCCGGCGTCATCCGACGCCGGCTCCTCCGCGTGGCGCGCCGTGGCCTCGACCCGCGCTCCCAGCGTCGGATAGTTCCCAGCCAGCCGGAGCGTCAGCCACAGATAGGCCTGTTCGGAAAGGCGCCGAATCTGGACCGATGCCTGGCGGATCCGGCTGGCCGAGGGGCCACTTTCCGGCGTCGGCTGAAGACCGGTCAGAGCCCACCTTTCGTAGTGGCCAACAATGTCGTCGGCGCACCGACGCGCCTGCAGCACCAGAATGTTCAGTCCGACCTGGTCGCTGATGACTTCATAAGCAGATCGCTCGGCAGCATTGGACGCCGGCTCCGGCTCGGTGAACAGATTGGCCCAGAACGGACACCATTGAAGGCATTTGTGCCGGAGCGGATGCTCCTTCTGACCCGGCGTGCGCTCCATGGCCCTCATCACCGGATCGTCCGCCGACAACGTCCACGTCGCGACGGTCCGGTCGACGACATCCATCGCACGCAGGAGCGCCGTCGTGTCCGTCCAGAAGTACTGACCCTGCCCCAGGAGTTCATCGAACGCCCGACCGTTTCGCGTGAGCAGCTCACGCGTCCGCCTCAGGCCGTCGACGAGGTAGGCGAGGTCAGGTGGTACACCCAGAGTCGCGATGAGATTCGCGACCTGTTTCCTGACATCGTCGCCGCCGCTTTCGAGCAACGTCGCATAGCGCGACAGATTTCGCGCCTTGGCGTTCAGGGGCGCTGACCCGCCGCAAGAAGCGGCATAACCCTCAATGCGTGGCGGCGCAGCTGGATCCCGAACTGCTTTCGCAGTCGTGCGCGGATCGCGCGGTCGGCCTTGTAGGTGGCCCGCTTCAAGCAGACGTCAACTGCCGTGCTTGCGTCGGCCGCTGTCAGACCCGCCGATTGCGTGTCTTTGCAGTAGATACAGGAGATGTGGGTCGCCGCCCATTCGCCCCGCGGTACGCAGGCACGCGCCAGCGCAAGCCCCTCCGCATTCGCGATCACCAGCCAGGATCGCTCTCCAGCACGCTGCACGACAGGAGGTGACATCGCCAGCTTCCAGCCAAGTACCGCAGCGGCGTCGCTGTCCTTCTTCGGAACAAAGGAAACGTCTTCAAAGGCCTGCCCTTTGGCCGGCGCCAAGTCACTAAGCAGGACATCCACATGCGCCACGCGACTACGTTCTGCTTGCATCAACTCCGAGATCGTCACGACTTGCGGCCAAGTTCTGCTGGAACGTCATAGATACGTTGCCATTCCCAGCAAGACAGAAGCGAATTTCTTGCGGACCTGTGACGATTTTCAAGTTATCCGACGGTGTATGGACCACTTTGGGCAACCATTTGCCCGAATGAGGGCTCCCCATCGTGCAAGTGCGCGATTTTGGCCACCGTGCACGCCCGCGTGCACGCGGAATTCGATCAGCCCACGTGGTCAGCGCGGGCGACCTTCTGCATCGAGCCGATCCGTGCTGACCAGCGTATAGCCTCGATGGAAGAGGGCCGATGCCATAGCTCCCCATCCGCCGCGTCGCATCTCGCGCGCCGCGAATTTCCAGTACCGGACTCGCAGAGGAGCCCAATAGCCGCGCACGGCCTCCCGCGCACCCTGCCTGAAACCCTTCGCGAATCCGACCCAAACGGCACCAATCATCTGCTTGACCTCCATCTATTGAATTGACTTGCACGGCCGCCCGTGGGGTGATCTGGCTGCAGTAGCGTCACGTCCTCGCGATCCAAGGCATTCGCAGACTCCCCTGCGATGCCATCACGATCAATGGAAGACCGCTTCGTCCGCCTCGTCGATGCACCCTGCACACAGCCAAATCCGGGACCTCGCCCCCGCCGGCAGCTCGATGTCCGCCAGCGCAACCGCCTCGTCAGCGCATGTGCCGCACTTCCATTTGGAATCGGCCCCGGGCTCCGACGCAAACCGGCCGCGTTTGGGGAAAGGAATGATGTTGGCGACCATGGATTCACCCTATCGCATCGACGAGGTCGATCAAAAAAGTGTTCGACCCGCAGCATGTGCGGCTGACGTCTCACCCTTCAAGACCAGCGCTGCGCGATCCAATAGAAGACGCGAGCAAGCGTTTACGATAATCGTCTTGTTATCGTAATTAGGCCGCGGTGGCCGGCTCGAAGAACTGGCCACCTTCGCCTGCGCGGCTCGCGCTGGCGGCAGGTGGCCGGCTGGGTGCAGTTATCCAACAGCGCCGCTAGAGATGCTTTCCAGATAGGCGAGGACATCTGGAGCCCGATTCCGGACGACGAGCTCGGCTGCCGTGAGCCCGTCGAAGACGCGTAGGGGCTCGCTGCAGATGAGCTCGACTGCACGGTTGCGGTCCCGCGTCAGAGCTTCAACCGCCTGCAACACCTCAATCAGGGCGGACCGATGCGCAAGGTCTTGGGTCAGCGCATCGAGTGCCGGCGGGAGGTCGGTCTTCAAAGACATTCTTTCGGCCCTTGGTAGCTAACATGGGTTAGCGAAGAGTGCGGCATCGGCGTCTCACCCGGCGGACGAAGGGAAGCGACGCGTCATACGTTTGCTAACTCAACCCGCAATCGGCTTCCGAGCGACGCGGATAGTCTGGCCCCTACGGCTGTCGGATCCCAGGTCTTGCTGGCCGTCGGAAAGAGTTTCGACATACCTGTCAGGGGGGCCGATGGTTGGACCACCAAGCCCTCGGAGTTAGTCGTCGGCGTCTTGAGCAGCCTCTGCCATGCACGCGGCCGCAATGCAGTTACTGCGGATCGATGCGAGCGCTTGGAGCTGCCCCGCTGCCGCTTCCTCTACGGGCGGCTGGCCTTCGGTTGGGATCGCCCGCGCCATGGTCGCGCCTTTCGGCCGGCTCGCCGGGTAGCAGCGGTCCGTAGAAAGACAGTCTCGGGACCGTAACGTAGAATGGTCGGGCCGAAGACGATTGGCCCGCCGGAGTGGCACGAAGGCGAGGCCCCAACGAAGCGGCACTTTGGGCCATCAGCGCATGCTGCCAGAGGGATCGGGGGTCTCTATAGAGACCGGTACGTCCAGATGTCTGGCTACCGCGGGCGCCGATCAAACCAGAGCCGCCTTTGGGCGGCTTTTTTATTGGAATCGTCATGCAGCCGGCCGCGTGTTCCGCCCATACGGGTAGCCGGGGACAGAGTGACATGCCGATCCGCGCACCTGCGGAACCTGCTCCACGTCCTCTGTCTCGACAGCGTCACCCGCCCCCTACCCCGGTCGAGCTGAGTGCGCCGACGCCATTCCGGTGGGCCTTTCTCGCGTCGCCCGTCTGCAAGGCGTCGGCCGTTTTTCGATAGGCCGAACATGTGGACCCGACGCAGGCTTGTACTCAAAACCGTGTGCCACACACATAATGCGTTTGGTGGTTTGCTTTGGCGTTATTTAGCGTCGCCTCGACGGACGTGTTGATACGCAAAGCCTTTGATATCAACGCTTAACGTCACATCTGACGTACTGCCGTCGCATAGGACAGACGCAACGTAGTGGCTTCCGAAGCCATTGGTCGGGGGTTCGAATCCCTCCAGGCGCGCCAACCTCCTGTGACGGATCGGCGCGTGGCCTCCAGCCGGTCGTGAGAGCTTTCTCACGAACCCGGGCCTGGACGGGACCCGGCAGCTTTCGGGCATCGAATAACCGGATAGGGGTTTCGACGCCGTTACCGCAACCGAAGCGCGCGCCGCAGAACGGTGACTCAGCGCAGGGCGGCACGACCCCGACAGGCCTTGACGCCGATGTTTCCGGGCGCCCCACCTCGTGACCGCGTTGGCACCAATCAGGTGCGGCACGAATCGCACGCGATTGGACGCGTCTTGCCCGTCGAAAGGTCGCTCGACAAGTGCTGCCTAAGCGTTCCGACGGAAATGCACCTTCGTCAGCAGCATTGGACGGTAGGAACGACGGTATAGATCGTCGAGGACCCAATCGCGAACTCGGATTCCCTGAGGCGACGTCGTCCGGTTTCCGTCGTATGCGCGCTGGCCAGCCACTGGCGACACCGTCGCGAAGATGCCGTGTCCACTTGGTCGGACGCGGAGTCAGTCCGTCGTCGACCTGATCACGCGATCGATCCACGCGGTCAAGTCCGAAACTCGGACGAACACTTCTTCGACGCCATAGACGCCCTCGGCCCCGTCGCCGTTGCGCTGAGCCGAACTCATGCCGACGATCTCCCATCCGCTTACCGTCTGCATCAGTGCAGGGCCACCACTGTCGCCGGGGCCGCTGATGCCTTCGAGCGTCAGCGCTCGGCCCGTCGCCGGATCGTCGAACACCCAATACAGGCGACCGTTTTCAGCCCGATCGACACGGTTTTCCGCCACGCGGAAGAAGCCATCCGATGTGCCGGCTCCGGTCTTCCCCGTGCCCGTACCGCCCCATCCGGGCATCAGCACGATGCGGCCCACTTCGTCGCTCATCGCGTGCGGCGCGATCGGCTCAATGCCGTCGACGGGCGAACCCAGTTGCAGGATCGCGACATCCGGGCTCGAACCATCCGCGCGAAGCGGTGGCACGAACACCGCGACGATGCTGTCCGCACGGCCGGCGATGTCGACGCGAAACCCGGTGCCGGCGTCGATCGCGGCACGAAGCTTCTCGACGTCCGTGCAATGCGCCGCGGTCAATGCGTGGCGCGGCGCGATCAGCGTCGCCAAGCAGTCCGGGTGGCCAGCGCGAGTCCTGTACAGACTGAAGACGGCCGGAAATTCACTTTCGCGGGCCAGGTACGCAGCGTCGGCCACGTCATGTCGGACGACGAGTGCGTCGGCAACACCCGAAGCCGCGAGGGATGCAAGCAAAACGGCGAAAAGGCGCGACGTGCGGATCGAAACAGGATTCATCAGGGCAGCCCCAACAGCCCGGCCTTACGCGACTTTTCACCGTGGCACTTGGTGTCCGCGTGGCGGGACGAGTTGGGCAAGGTGCCTCTCGCCGAACGAATTCGAGGAACTCTACGAACTCACGGGCCGTCGTGCCACCGACGAACGCCACGAGGGCCGTTCGCCAGTGGCGCGGAAGCCAACTACGACCGCTTGGGACGGCGGTTTCATACGATCGATGCAACACATGGCTAGCGGCCTATCCAGCAAAAAGCGTTGCGGTTGAAGCGAAGAACCCGGATCCAGTACACCGATGCCCGGAAGGGCCCGATGCGGGACCGCTGGCAGAAAGGCGACGCTCCACCCGATTGCCAAGATGTTCGACAGGCCCACACGTCGGTGCGTGGGATCCTGGCTGCAACGGGCGGCAACCGCCCGCCGGTTAGACGCCGGTCGCTTCGGGCATCGAGCTTGGCTGAGCGCGAGCACGTTTCAAAGACGCTGGTCGCCGGCCATTCCATCCGTTCGATTGCGGCAGCGCTGGGTCGGGCGTCGTCAACACCGGCCTGCGCGGCTGGGACGATCCCGCCTATGGCGCGTTCATGCAGGCGACCATCGCCCGCATGACGGAGTCGGTCGGACCCGGCACGCGCGCCGAAGACGTGGCGGAAGCGGTCTGGTCCGCCGCGACCCGGCCCGATGCACCCTTCAGGATTCCGGCCGGCGCGGATGCGGTGCAGTGGGCCCAGGAGTTCCAGGCGGGCTGATCGACGCATCCGACCAACAACCTCTCCGGCGGCGATGCATGCGCCGCCGCGACGGTGGCGCCGAACGCAGGCGCGAGCAGCCTCGGCGCGCGGGCTGCACGCGTCGAGCTAAGGCGCGCCCGGGGCGAACAACGTGTTTCGCACCGCATGTGACCCAACCGTCTTCCCTTCGCATGCATCGCTCTGCAGGATGACGGCCAGGCTCATGGACTCATCCGACATGCCGATGTCCGTTTCCGTATCCGTATCCGACACCGGGCGAGTACTTCGCCGGTGCACGGCGATGCTGGTGCTCGCGGCAGCCGCCGCACTGCCCGCCTGCTCGACCACGCGCGCGAGCGACGCGTCCGACCTCGTCGATGCGGGCGCCGCCGTACCCGGCCTGCGCCTCGACATGCGCTACGCCGGCTCCGACAACTTCGTCGGCATGCCGGTACGCGGCTACGAGGCACCGCGCTGCCTGCTGCTGCGCCCCGCGGCCGAGGCGCTGGCCGCCGTCGCGCGCGACCTGCAGAGCGACGGCTACGCGCTGCAGGTGTTCGACTGCTACCGGCCGCAGCGCGCGGTCGGCCATTTCGTCGAATGGGCACGCGGGCCGGACGATCCAACCAGCAAGCAGCGCCCCTATCCGGACGTCGACAAGTCGGCCCTGCTGGGCGACTACATCGCCGAGACCTCCGGCCACAGCCGCGGGCTGACACTCGACCTCACGCTCGCGCGCTGCGAGGCCGGCGCCTGCGCGCCGATCGACATGGGTACGCCGTTCGACTTCTTCGACGAGCGCGCGCATACCGACTCGCCCCGCATCACCGCGCAGCAGCGCGCCAACCGCGAGCGGCTTCGCGACGCGATGGTTCGGCACGGCTTCCGCAACTATCCGCTGGAGTGGTGGCATTACACGCTGGACCGCGGCGAGCCGCAGCCGCCGCTGCTGGACGTGCCGGTCCGATGAGTAGCGTCGTGAACGCCGAGGTGGCGGTGATCGGCGCCGGCATCGTCGGCCTGTCCTGCGCGCATGCGCTGATGCAGCGCGGCCACGACTGCGTGCTGGTCGACGCGCGCGGCCCGGGCGCGGAAACCTCGTTCGGCAATGCGGGCTCGATCTCGGTGGGCAATGTGCTGCCGCAGTCCACGCCCGGCATCCTGCGCAAGGGCCTGCGCATGCTGGTCGATCCGCTGTCGCCGCTAAAGCTCGACTGGTCGCGCTGGCCGCATTACGCGGGCTGGCTGTACGACTTCGTGCGCAGCGGGCGGCCCGAGGCGGTCATGCCGATCATCGACGCGTTGCACGCACTCAATGCGGCCACGCGCGAGTGCTGGCTCGACCTCGCCGCCGACATCGGTGCCGACGACCTGCTCGCCCATACCGGCTACCTGCACGTCTACAGCGAGGACGCGAGCTTCGCCAAGGGCGCCTGGGAGCGCGGGCTGATGCAGGAGCGCCACGTGCGCTTCGACGTGCTCGACGCCACCGAGCTGCGCGCGCTCGAGCCCGGCATCGGCGCGGGCTTCCTCCATGCGGTGTTCCAGCGCGATGCGCTGGCCATGCGCGATCCCGGCGGTTTCTGCGTGGCGCTGGCTGGCGCACTGCAGTCGCGCGGGCTGCGCAGCCTGCAGGGACGCGTGTCGGCGATCGCTCCAGCCGACGACGGCTATGTACTGGAGACCGACGCCGGCGACGTGCATGCCGGCAAGGTCGTGATCGCCGGCGGCGTGTGGAGCAATGCGCTGCTCGCACCGTTCGGCCTGCGCATTCCGGTGATCCCGGCGCGCGGCTACCACCTGATGTATCCATCGCCTGAAACGCCGATGGTCGGGCGGCCGACGCTGTGGGCCGAGCGTTACATGGTGGTGTCGCCCATGCGCAGCGGCATCCGCATGACCAGCATCAAGGAGCTCACCGCGCTCGACACGCTACCGCGCTACGGCCTGATCCACCGGCTCGATGGCGAGGCGCGCAAGCTGTTTCCGGCGCTCGCCTCGCCGCCGGCGTCGGAATGGGCAGGCCTGCGCCCGTGCACGCCGGATTCCCTGCCGGTGATCGATCGCGTCGGCGACGAGGACGTGTGGATCGCCGCCGGCCACGGCCATCTCGGGCTGACGCAGGCGCCGATCACGGCGCGGCTCATTGCCGAGAGCATCGACGGCGCGCCGACCACGCTGCCGCTGGCGCCCTACTCGATCGCACGCTTTCGCTGATCACCGGCGACGAGGTCGGCGCAGCCATCGCCACGGTGCTGCACGGGTCCACGCGACGCGGCCTACGTCATGGGATGCGCGTTATCGATCCGACTCGTCCATCGCCAACGCGGCGATACGCGTCGCGAGTTCGTATGGCTCGGGATCGTTGCGATTGGTCAGCAGCACCACGGTCAGGCGGCGCTGCGGCCAGCGCAAGATCACGTTGCGGAAGCCGATGCTCTCGCCCGAATGCCAGAGCATGCCTGCAGTGACACGCCAGCCGTAGCCGTAGCGCACCTGCGGGTCGTCGGTGGCGGTCATGGGCGTGAACGCGAGCTCGCGCGATGCATCGGTGAGAAGGCGGTCGTCGTAGAGCGCCGCGTCCCAGCGCGCGAGATCGTCGATGGAGGCATAGATGCCGCCGTCACCGAGCACCGCGCTGGTCGTGCTCTGGTCGGTGCGCCGCCACGCGCCGTTCTCGAAGCTGTAGCCGAACGCACGGTCCACGACTTGCGTGCGGCCGTCCTCATGCGCCACGGCATGCATCATGCCGAGCGGGCGGAAGATGCGCGCGGCGAGGAAGTCCGCATAGCGCTGCCCGGACGCGCGCTCGACCACCAGCGCGAGCAGCGCGTAGCCGCTGTTGCTGTAGAGGTAATCGCTGCCGGGCGCGAAGTAGGTGCGGTCCTGCGGTTCCAGCAGGTGCAGTACGTCGACGTCGTGGACCTGGCGCGTGTCGGCCGGATCCATCAGGTCCTCGTAGTCGAGCAGGCCCGAGGTATGCGTGAGCAGGTGATGCAGCGTCACCGTGTCGACGGCGGCCGGCAACGTGGGTAGCCAGCGGCGGACAGGATCGTCCAGGCGCAGGCGCCCATCCTGCGCCAGCAGCAGGATGGCGGCGGCGGTGAACTGTTTGCTTACCGACGCGAGCCGGTAGTGGGTGCCAGGCGTGGCGGACGTGCCGGCTTCGAGATCGGCCAGGCCGTAACCGCGCCGCACCAGCGGCACGCCGTCGCGCAGCACCAGTAGCGAGGCGCCCGGCACGTCGCCGTCGTAATCGCGCATGAGCGCGTCGATGCGCTGTTCCAATGTCGGCCTCCCGGTGGCGCAGCCGGCGAGCATCGCGACGGCGAGCGCGGCGACGAATGCCCTCATCCGTCGCGTCTCAAGGACAGGTCCCGCTGCGCTGGAACGCGAGGTCCTCGTAGTCGTAGCTGAAGTCCGCCTGCGGATCGACCTTGGCCATGCGCATCAGACCGCTTTCGTCGAACTGCAGCCAGGCTTCGGCGTCGACGCCCGGATCGTCCCAGTTCACCAGCCAGCGCTCGCCCACGCGCTGCACGATGCCGGTCAGGCGCGGGGAACGCACGGCGCGCAGGCGCACCGCGCCGCGGTCGACGCACAGCGAGGCCTCGCCGAACCACGGGTCGCGATAGACGCCGAGGCGCGCCTGCAGCTCGGCGGGCTTCGCGGCGCGGCGCTTCGAGGTGTCCGGCGCCTTCTCCTCGGCGGGGCGACGCGCCTGCTCGGCATCGAGCAGGCCGGCGTAATGCGCGACGGTGAGCGACGGATCGCGCGCGGTGTAGTGCTTGACCAGCACCTGCGTGAGCACGGTGCGCGCGTCCTCGGCCTCGCCATTGATCAGGATGACGAAGCCGGTCTTGCGGTCCGGCAGCATCGTCACGGCCGAGTACATGCCCATCAGCGTGCCGGTATGCGCGACCTTGAACTCGCCGTCGACGTCGGCAAGCCGCCAGCCATAGCCATAGGCGGAGAAATGGCTGCGATCCCAGTCGCGCATGCGGGCGGACAGCGGCATCGGCATCTGCGGCGCCCACACGGCCTGGCGCTGCGCGCTCGAAAGCCATGCCGCCGTGTCCTGCGGCGACAGCCACGCACGCACCCAGGCCAGCATGTCGTCGAGGCTGCAGCGGATGCCGCCGGCGGCCTCCATCGTGGTCGCGCGCACCTGCACGCCGTCGGCGCGCACCGGCATGTTGCGCCCGTCGCGCCACACGTGCGGCTGGGCGACGTTACCGACCTCGTCGCGGCGCCAGTCGCCGACCTGGCAGCGCTGCATGCCCAGCGACTCGAAGACTTCGCGGCGCACGAGCGTTTCGTAGGGCGCACCACCCGCCGCGGCGGCGACTTCGCCGGCGACGATGTAGAGCAGGTTGTCGTAGGCGTAGCGCGAGCGGAAGCTGTAGACGGGCTTGAGGTGCGCGAGCCCCTGGATGATGTCGGCGCGGCTGAAGTCGTTCGGCTCAGGCCAGAGCATCAGGTCGCCGGCGCCGGCGGGCAGGCCGCTGTTGTGGATCAGCAGGTCGCGCACCTGCATTTCGCGCGTCACCCACGCATCCTGCATGCGGAACTGCGGCAGGTGACGCTGTACCGGGTCGTCCCACTTGAGCTTGCCGGCGTCCACCAGGCGCGCCAGCGTGGCCGCGGTCATCGCCTTGGTGTTGGAGGCGATCTTGAACAGCGTCTTCGAATCGATCGCTTCGCCACTGCCCGCGGCCAGTTCGCCCGCGGTGCGCGTGTAGACGACCTCGCCGTCCTGGACGATGCCGACCGCGAGACCCGGCAGGCGGTAGCGCTGCATCGTGGCGTCGAAGGCGGCATCGATCGCCGGATCGGCCGCGTTCGCCGCGAACGGCAGCAGCAGGGACAACAGCAGGCACAGGCGCGTCTTCATGCCTCGCTCCAGGCGGTGGGCAACTGTTCGTTGGCGATCATCTGCGCGAAGCTCTGCCGCCGCCGCACGACCGCGTAGCGGCCGGCGTCCAGCAGCACTTCGGCGAGCAACGGTCGCGAGTTGTAGTTCGAGCTCATCGACGCGCCGTACGCACCCGCCCCGCCGATCAGTACCAGGTCGCCCGCGGCGCAGCGCGGCAGCACGCGGTCGCGGGCGAAGGTGTCGCCGGTTTCACAGACCGGGCCGACCACGTCGTAGCACTGCAACGGCGCCGACGCGTCCTGCACCACGTGGATGTCGTGCCAGGCGTCGTAGAGCGCAGGCCGCTGCAGGTCGTTCATCGCCGCGTCCAGCACCAGGAAGTCGCGGCCGCGGCCGTGCTTGACGCGCAGCACGCGCGTGACCAGCACGCCTGCCTCGGCGACGAGGTAGCGCCCGGGCTCGAGCACGATGCGTCCGTCGAAGTCGTGCAGCTCGCGTCGCAGTACCGCGACGTAATCGTCCGGATCGATCGGCCGGTCGTGGCCGGCGCGGTAACAGACGCCCAGGCCGCCCCCGAGGTCGATGCTGTCGATGCGATGGCCGGCTTCGCGCAGCTCGCGCCAGAAGGCGGCGACGCGTGCGATGGCCTGCTCGAACGGCGCGAGCTCCAGGATCTGCGAGCCGATGTGCGCATGCAGGCCGTCCAGCCGCACATTCGGCGAGCGCCCCGCGTTGGCGAACCATCCGCGCGCCTCGTCGATGTCGACGCCGAACTTGTTCTCCGCGCGCCCGGTGGAAATCTTGGCGTGCGTGCGCGCGTCCACGTCGGGGTTCACGCGCACGGCGGCGCTCGCCACGACGCCGCGCCCGTAGGCGATGTCCTGCAGCAGCGCCAGCTCGTCGGCGGATTCCAGGTTGAACTTCCAGATGCCGGCATCGAGCGCAGCGGCGATCTCGTCGGCGGACTTGCCGACGCCGGAGAACACGATGTCGGACGCGGCGATGCCCGCCTGCCGCGCGCGCCACAGCTCGCCGGCCGACACGATGTCCGCACCGACCCCCAGCCCCGCCATCAGGTGCAGCACGCCGATGTTGGAATTGGCCTTGACCGCGAAGCACAGCCGCGCGTCCAGCCCGTCGAGCGCGCGCTGCAGCCCCTGCACGCGCGCGCGGATCGCGCCGGCGGAATACGCGTAGAAAGGCGTCGACAGGCTCGCGGCGAGCGCGCGCAGGTCGACGCCGTCGAGGATCGCCGACGGCGTGGGTTGATCGCTCATGGTCATCGCATCGGGGCGGCGGCGGGTCCCGCACCGGCCGCTGCGGTCGCCGGGAAACCCGGCGACCGCGTTCGGGGCAGGGTCAGAAGTTCCAGGTCACCACCAGCTGCGCGTAGCGCGGCGACTGCCAGCGCGTCGCAGTACCGAACGTGGAGCGACGCTGGCCGGGCTGGCCCTCGTAGCGCGCGCGGACGTTGATCTCTTCCTGGTCGTTGAGCAGGTTGTAGACGGACAGGCGCGCCTTGAGGTCGATGCCCTTCACCGGCAGAGTCCACGTCACGTTGGCGCCGAGGTTGTACGTCCACGGCATCCGGCCGAACGCGCCGCGAGGCGAATACTCGTACACGCGCTGGTTATACGGCCCGCTGCAGTTTTGGACGCAGAGCCAGCCTGTGCCACCGCCGCTGCCTTCGCTGGTGTAGCTGGCGACGGCGAAGTTCTCGTCCGGCCAAGTAACGCCGAACGCGGTGATCGGGCCGCCCGACAGGGCGGTGAACGTGCTGCCGAAGGACCACATCTCGTTGAGCTTGTAGCTCGCGCGCAGTTTGATCTGATGGCGATGGTCGTTGAACAGATCACCATAGCGCTCGTTGTTTGCCGGGTGGTCCCAGTGCTGGACCATGCCGGTGTCGCCGTAGTTCGTGTCGGAATTGACGGGGCCCTCGTGGTTGCCTTCCAGCTTTGACCACAGGTACGAGGCATTGAATGCCCACTTGTCGTCCCATGCGCGGTCGATCTGGAACTCGACGGCCTTGTAGGTGCGCTTGGGCTTGGAGTACCCGATGACCCGGTTGCTGCCGACGGTGATGTAGCCCTCCTTCGACGTGTCGATGGTCACCCAGCCGTCCTGGGCACAACCCATGGCCTTTGTGCCCCAGAGCGTCAGGCTGTCGCCCGGATTGGCGATCGGCCAGAGCGTGTCGTGGCGAACGCCGCACAGAGCGTTGATGCGCACGTCGTCCATGGCGTTGGGCATGCGCCGGTAGGTCGCGTTCACGCCCCAAGACCATGCCTGGTTGATCATCGCCTGGAAGCCGATGATTGCCTCGTCCTGGTAGACCGCATCGAGGTCGCGGTCCACGGGCTCGTTCGACAGGTTGAAGCTGTCGTCGACGCCTCCGATCTGCGCGCCGATGATCGGCTCCATGTACGTGGCGCCGGTCACCGGGTTGGTCGCTGGCCTCCAGCCGTTCAGGGCATAGAACGAGCGCTCGTCGGTCAGCCCGCCGGCGAAGTTGTAGCTGATGATGCTGGGCACGGGCATGTAGTAGCGGCCGAGGTTCCCGAACAGCTTGGTGCTGCCGTCACCCTTCATGTCCCAGGAGAAGCCGAGTCGCGGCGAGACGAGCTTGTCGAGCTTGATATAGCTGCTGCCGGCGGCGTCGAAGTTCTCGAAGCCGTCCACACGCAGGCCGACGTTGAGCAATAGGTTCGGCGTGATACTCCAGACGTCTTCGAGGTAGAACGCGCTCGCTTCGATGTCGAACACGCCACCGTCGGCGCGCTTGCGTCCCATCAGGAACGCGTCCACGCCAGCAGGTAGCACAGCGCCATTGTCGAGCACCTGTGTGGGACTGGTGCGGCCGTAGGCTGTGTACTGGATGCCGCTTCCCGGATAGAACGAGACGCGGTCGGTGGTCATCAGCTCGTGGTCCCAGCCGAATCGCAGCAGGTGATCGCCGAGCGTCCACTCGAAGTCCAGGCGCTTGACCTTGCGCTCGTCCTCGTGGGAGACGACGTTAGCGCCCGGGTGGCACCCCAGGGCCGGCTGACCCATCGCGCGGTAGACCGCGCCGTAGCTCGCGTTGTTGTAGGTCACCCAGTCGCACTGCGTGTCGGCCAGCGAGCGCCCGAAGCTGCTGCTCCGGTTGATGCCGTACATGGCCTTGGCGACGAAGTTCTCGCCGAAACGGCCGGTATAGGTAAAGGACCCGCTCTGGCCGCCGCTCGACGTCGTGGACGGGTTCGGCGGCGCGGCGCCGATGGTGCCCGTGGCGAAGTCGTAGCTGGGGTACTGCAGGTCGTTGGCATCGCCCTCGTCGGAGAAGGCAAGCAGTTCGATCAGATGATCGTCCGTCACGTTCCAGTCGAGCTTGGCGCCCCAGAAGCCGTTGTCGGACTTGCGCTTGGTCCAGTTGCTGCCGGCGGCGTTGGTGAAGCCGGACTCGAAGTCGCGCTGCTCGTACATGGCGAACAGAAACAGCTTGTCCTCCACCAGCGGCCCGGACGCCCAGACGTTCGCCTTGGCGAACGAGGACTTGTCGCGGCTGGAGCGCACGTTGACCGTTCCATCGGCGTAGTAATGGTCTTCGGCGGTCGAACGCAGCGCGTTGGGCTCGAAGGTGAGCTCGACACCGCCATGCACTTCGTTGGTACCGCGGCGGCTCACCGCGTTGATCACGCCACCGGTGCTGCGGCCGAACTCGACGGAATAGCCGCCGGTCTTGACCTGGAATTCCTGGAAGAACGCGAACGGCGCCGTCGAGAAGCTCTGCCGCTTGTAGAAGTCGGTGACGTTGAGGCCGTTGATGAAGATCGAGTTCTCGGCGACGGAGGAGCCGCCGAAGGAAACGCCGCCGAAGCCGGAGTTGCCCACGATCACGCCGGGGGCCAGCAGTGCGACGGACGTGAGGTCCTGCGCCACCGGCAGCCGTGCGATGTCCTCGCGCGTCACGTTGGTCGCGCTTTCGGTCGAGTACACGTCGACGCGGTTGACGATGCGCGAGCCGATCACCTGCACCGAGTCGATGCTGCCGGCGTCGACGCCGTCGCGCAGGTTGACGGTGGTTGTGCCGCCCAGCGACACGCTGGCCTGCACCGATGCGCCGACCGGCTGGCCGTCGCGCAGCGCCTGCACCGTGTAGTCGCCGACCGGCAACTGGCTCAGGCGATAGCTGCCGTCGCTACCCGCGGTGACGGTGCGGCTCACGCCCGTGGCCGGGTTGGTGATGCTGATCTGGTCACCCGCGCCCGCGCGGCCGGCGACGGCGCCGGTCGCGCTCTGCGCCAGCGCCATCGGCGCCATCGCGCCCAGGCACGCCGTCAATGCGACGCAGAGCGCGCCCTTCTTCAACCCCTTCGACAACGACCGCTTGGCTTTCATGTCCCCTCCAACGCGTGATGTGCGGGCCGCGAACCGTGGGCGTCATTCGCCCGGCTTGGGTTCCGGCAGTACGTGAGCCTCGAATGTGTAATCCCAGCGGTCGTAGTAGAGATTGCCTCCCCGCCACTCCACTTCGCCGCGCTGGGAATCCACGGTGTCCGATCGGAAATGCTGTTTCGGCGGCACGAATGCCTGCGCGTAATCGTCGTTGAAGGCGATTCGGTAGGCATCGAGGCCGCCGAAGTAGAACCACTCGACGCCGGGATCGCCCGCGCCGTCCAGGCGCCCGGTGGTGACGTCCATCGGCACCCAGCCGTACGGGGCGAGGTACATCCAGCCCCAGTCGTGCAGGTTGTCGTAGTCGCCGTCGGAAAAGACCATGCCCGACTGCCAGCGTGCCGGGATGCCGTTGAGCCGCAGCAGTGTCATCAGTAACAGGGTCTGCTGCCCGCAGTCGGCATGGCCCGCGTGCAGTGCGTAGTCGCTGATGTTGGTGAGCGTCGAGTACTCGCGTGCGCCGGCCCACGGAATGCGGTCGACCGCGTCGAACAGCTTGCGGGCGATGCGCGCCGCATTGGTTTCGTCGCCCACGACCTGCTTCGAGAACGCGCGCATCGCCTCGGTGTAGACGATGTGCGGCGCGCGTTCGCCGAGGTGCGCGGCAAGGCCGTCGCGCGCGATGGTGGCGTCGTCGAGCGGCACTACCCTGTCGGCGTCGATCGTGTTGACCTGCCCGTGGACGGTGAGCTCGTAGCTGATCGAAAAGCGCGTCGGCTGGCCGGCCTTCGCGCGCTGCTCGAGCTGCACGGTGCGCTGCGGCGCCGATTCCGGCGCGATGCGATGTGCCGCCGGCTGCGAGCCGGCGAACAGCAGGCGCTCCTGCTGACCGGGGATCACGCGCGGATACGGGATCCACGCGGTCAGCACCTCGCCCGCGGGCACGGCGTCGGGCTCGACGACCAGCGATTGGGTGACGCGCACGCGCCGCGGCGCGACGCTGTGTCGGCCGCTCGCGCGTGCCTCGCGCACGGCCTCGACGTGGTACGCGTTCGCGCGTTCCATCGGGCCGACGACGGGCGGCTTCACCGGTGGCGCCCGGCGCGCGGCGGCCTCGGGATCGAGCAGGAACAGGTTGGAGATCGAGCGTGCGAAGTAATAGGGCGTGCCGTCGATGACCATGTGCTCGATCCGCCCACTTGCCTTCCAGCGGCGGAACTCGTCCTCGCGCAGGTCGGGAATGCGCTCGCGCAGGCGCTGCAGGGCCTGCGCTTCGGTCATCGGGAAATCCAGCCGGATGCGGCGCATGCGCTCGCGCTGGAATTCGAGGTCGCGTCGCACCTGGGGCGCGAGGTCGCCGTCGCGCAGACGCTCGTCGATGCGCGCCTGCGCGGCTTCGAAGCGACCCGCGTCGATGTCGCGCGCGACCGCATCGAGCGTGGCGTCGGCCGCGATCGCCGACGACGCGCCGAGCGCAGCCGCGAGCACCGTCGCGGCGACGCAGGCTCGCCATGGCGCAAGTCGGGCCTGCGCGACGGGCGCGTTCGGAATCGGAGAGAGCGAACAGCGGTCCACGTGGGCGACGACCCGTCTGGGGCACGTGACGGGTGTGTAACATGGCGAAAACCGCCGGTCAATAATTTATTCTTGACTGCGCCCCGCAAAGAAGTTTTTATTCCTCCACCGGACGCGGGGTCCGAGGGGTAGCGGTCGCTGATGATCGATTCGGTTTGGCCCTACGTCGCGCTGCTGCTGCTCGCGGCGGGCCTGTTCCCGGTGCTCGAGCGCCGGTACGGCTGGCGCCTGTTCTCGGTGCTGCCGCCCATCGTGCTCACCTACCTGCTGGTGACCGCGCTCGCGGTGTCCGGTGTCTGGCAGGCCAGCGAGGCGATCGTCGGCGCGCAGAAGGCGCTGACCTCGCAGCTGCTGCCCGCGCTGCTGTTCCTGCTGATGATCGGCTGCGACCTGCGCGCGATCCTCAAGCTCGGCCCGCGGGTGCTCGCCGTGTTCGCCTGCGCGCTCGCGAGCATCCAGATCGCGATCCTGCTGACCTACCTGCTGTTCCGCCATGCATTGCCGGCCGAGGGCTGGATGATGCTGTCGGCGCTCAGCGCGACCTGGAGCGGCGGCTCGGCGAATCTGGTCGCGGTGAAGGAATCGGTCGGGCTGCCCGACAACCTGCTGCCCTCGGTACTGCTGGCCGACGCGCTGTGCTACTCGGTCTGGGTGGTGGCGCTGTTCTCCGCGGTGCGCGTGGCACCGGCCTTCGACCGCTGGACGCGCGCCGACATGCGCGACGTGCTGGTCGAGGTCGAAGCGCCGGCCAAGGGCAATGCAACCGGCGGCGACGTACTGCTCTGGCTGGGCGCGGCACTGGTCGTCGGCAACGTGTCGATGGCCGCCGCGGCGCACCTGCCCTCCAACGGCCTGCTGACCGCCACCGCGTGGACGGTGCTGGTCGCCACGGTGATCGGGCTGGTACTGGCGCGCACGCCGGCCGCGCGCTCGCCCGTGCCCGCGCCGCTCGCCAGCGCGATGCTCGCGCTGCTGGTCGCCGTGCTGGCCTCGCAGAGCAATTTCGACGGCCTCGCCACCGCGCCGCTGTTCGTCGCCGCGGGCTTCTGCGTGCTGCTGCTGCACATCGCGATCCTCGCGCTGCTCGCGAAGCTTTTCCGCTTCGACCTCTACCTTTGCGGCATCGCCTCGCTCGCGCAGATCGGCGGCGTCGCCACCGCGCCGGTGCTCGCCGCGACCTACTCGCGGGCGCTGGTGCCCGCCGCCGTGCTGCTGGCCACGCTCGGGCTGGTGATCGGCACCGCCGTCGGCCTGTCGATCGCCGGCCTGCTGTCCACGCTGTCGCCCTACGGAACCTGACCATGCGCCTGCTCGCTCCCCTCGCCGCCGCCCTGCTGCTCGCCCTGTCCCCCGTGCAGGCACGCGACTGGACGGTGCCCGCCGATACCGGCGTGATCGGCGTCGAACGCGCACAGCTCGAACCCGGCTACTGGGTTTCGCGGCTGCCGCAGGCCGACCGCGTGGTCCTCGATGCCAATGCGATCGCCAAGCAGAACGCACGGGTCTACGCGCTCGACCGCAGCATGCACGACCTCGCCGCGCTGCCGGCCGCGTTGCCGCGCGCGACGGTCGCGCCCTGGGTGCAGAAGCTGTCCTCGCCGCCGAAGGCGTCGCTGTTCGATGCGCGGGGCCGCGCCATCGATGGCAAGGCGGTCGCCGCGATCGTCGCCAATGCGGACGTCGCCGGCATCGCGGCGACGCGGACGACGCGCTACGGGCTCGTCGTGCACCGCGCGCCGCTGCGCGGATTCCCGACGCTGCAGCCGGCGTTCTCGTCGGCCGGCGACCGCGACATCGACCGCTTCCAGGAAAGCGCGCTGTTTCCCGGCGATCCGGTCGCGGTCGCGCACGAGAGCCGTGACGGCAAGTGGTGGTTCGTGGTCAGCCCGCGCTATGCCGCCTGGGTCGAGAAGCGCCACGTCGCGCTGGGCGATCGCGACACGGTGCTCGGCCATGCGCGCAAGACGCCCTACCGCATCGTCACCGGCGGCGAGGTGCATACGGTGTTCACCCCCGAGGCGCCGGCGGTGTCGGAGTTGCAGCTCGACATGGGCGTGCGCGTGCCCGTGCTGGCCGACTGGCCGGTCGCGGACCCCGTCAACGGCCAGCACGGCTATACGTCGCACGTGATCGAACTGCCGGTGCGCAATGCCGACGGCTCGCTCGCGTTCTCGCCCGCGCTGCTGCCGCGCATCGAGCCGACGAGCGCTGACTACCTGCCGCTCACGCAGGCCAACATCATCCGCCAGGCCTTCCGCTTCCTCGGCGAGCGCTACGGATGGGGCCACGACTTCAACGGCCGCGACTGCAGCGGCTTCGTGTCCGAGGTCTACCGCAGCATGGGCGTGGAGCTGCCGCGCAATACCAGCGACCAGGCCGTCAGCCCCGCCTTCAACCGCATCGCGCTCACCAAGAACGACAGTCGCGAGAAGCGCCTCGCGCTGGTGCGCGGGCTGCAGCCCGGCGATCTCATCTACATCCCCGGCCACGTGATGATGGCGATCGGCCAGGTCGACGGCGAACCCTACGTCATCCACGACACCACCGGCCTGAGCTGGCGCGATGCCGATGGCACGGCACGCCGCGCGAAGACCAACGGCGTCACCGTGTCGCCGCTCACCCCGCTGATGTTCAACGGCAGCGAGAGCTTCGTCGACCGCATCACCAACATCCAGCGCATCCGCCCCTGAGCGGCGCGTCGTCCCCCTTTCCAAGCCATCGAATGAAAATCACCGACATCCGCTTCGGCCTGCTGAAGATCCCGCTGAAAACGCCGTTCAAGACCGCGCTGCGCACGGTCGAGGCCGTCGAGGACATCGTCGTCGAGGTGCATACGGACACCGGCCACGTCGGCTACGGCGAGGCACCGGCCACCGCGGTGATCACCGGCGACACGCACGGCTCGATCCTCGAGGCCATCCGCCGCTTCATCGGGCCGCGGCTGATCGGGCAGGAGATCGCCAACCTCAACCGCATCACGCACCTGATCCAGACCGCGCTGGAGAAGAACACCAGCGCCAAGGCGGCGGTGGAGATCGCCGTCTACGACCTGTTCGGCCAGCTCTACGGCGCACCGCTCTACCGCATGCTCGGCGGCGGCGACCCGGTGATCACCACGGACATCACCATCAGCGTGGACTACATCGACAAGATGGTGGCCGACTCGCTGAGCGCGGTGGACCGCGGCTTCGAGTCGCTGAAGATCAAGGTCGGCAAGGACATCGGCGTCGACATCGAGCGCGTGAAGGCGATCTATGCGGCGGTCGAGGACCGCGCGCTGCTGCGCCTCGACGCCAACCAGGGCTGGACCGCCAAGCAGGCGGTCTACGCGATCACCGCGCTGGAGGACGCCGGGGTGCGTCTGGAACTGGTCGAGCAGCCGGTCAAGGCACGCGACCTCGATGGCCTGAAGTACGTCACCGAACACGTGCACACGCCGATCATGGCCGACGAGAGCGTGTTCGGCCCGACCGAGGTCATCGACCTGATCCGCATGCGCGCGGCCGACATCATCAACATCAAGCTGATGAAGACCGGCGGGCTGTCGAACGCGATCCGCATCGCCGACATCGCCTCCCTCTACGGCATCGAATGCATGATCGGCTGCATGCTCGAATCGAGCATCAGCGTGGCGGCCGCGGTGCACCTCGCGGTGGCGAAGGCCGATGCGATCACCAAGGTCGACCTCGACGGGCCTTCGCTCTGCGCGTACAACCCGGTCGACGGCGGCGTGATCTTCAACGAGTCGGAGATCTCGGTGACCGACGCCCCGGGCCTGGGCATCCGCAGCATCCAGGGGCTGCAGCCGATTCCGGCATGATTCGGCCCCAGACCATCACCGGGCCCCGCGCATGTCGCCGCTGCTGAGGATCCGCGCCGAACGCGATCGCATGTCCGCGATCGAGCGGCGCGTCGCCGATTTCCTGCTCGAGAACGCGCATCTGCTGCGCGACTACTCCTCGCAGCAGCTGGCGAGCGCGCTCGGCATCAGCCAATCCAGCGTGGTGAAGTTCAGCCAGAAGCTCGGCTACAAGGGCTATCCGGACCTCAAGTACTCGATCGTGCAGGCCGCCGCGCGGCCCGACGGCGAGGCCGCGGCGGACGTCGCGCCTACCGCCACGCATCCGCTCGGCGCGCTCGCCGACGCGCTATGGGAACTCAAGTCGCAGGCCGAGGCCGCCACGCGGCTGATCAATTCGCCCGAGCAGATCGATGCGATCGCGCGCGCGATCCGCCAGGCCGGCAAGGTCTACGTGATCGGCCTGGGCGAGGACGGCATTCCCGCGCGCGCGTTCGCGACGCGGCTGTCGATGCTCGGCGTGCTCACCGTGCACTACGTCGACGCGGCGCTGATGCAGGCCGGCGTGTGCAACGCGGTCGACGACGACGTGCTGTTCGTGTTCTCCGAGCACGGCCAGCAGCCCACGCTGTGCCAGATCGCGCGGCGCGTGCGCGAGCGCGGCGGCCATGTAGTCACGGTGACGCGGCACACGCCCAATCCGCTGCGCGCGCATGCGGCGCTTCCCCTGCTGATTTCGGCGCACGACGGGCGTCGCCACGTCGAGCCGCTGCTCTACCAGTCCGCCGTGCTGCACCTGCTCGACCTGATCTTCGTGCTGCTCTGCGAGACCAGCGACGGCCACCGCCGCACGCTCGACGAGAACCTCGACCACATGCAGGATCTGCTCGACGGCTGATCCTCCGGTATCGCATACATGCCCACCGCCCGCATCCAAGCTGTCCTTCTCCGCATCGCCGCGCTCGGCGCGCTCGCGCTGACGGCCTGCGCGACCACGCCATCGCCGGATGCCGCGCGGGCCTGGCAGGGCGCCGGGCAGATGGTCGTGGTGACGTCCGCCGGCTGGGACGCCACGCACGCACGCCTGCATCGCTTCGAGCGCGCACGCGGGGACGCCGCGTGGACCGAGGTCGGCGAGCCGGCGCCCGTGGTGCTCGGCCGCGCCGGCAGCGCGTGGGGCATCGGCCTGCATCCCGCGCAGCGCGGCGGCCCGCAGAAGCGCGAGGGCGACGGCCGCGCACCGGCCGGCATGTTCGAGATCGGCACCGCATTCGGCTATGCCGATCGCATCGAAGCGTTGCTGCCGTATCGCGGCATGACCGCCAGCGATTACTGCATCGACGTGCCGTCGTCGCCGCTCTACAACCGCATCGTCAGTTCGCGCGAGGTCGGCGAGGACGGGATCGCCGGCTCGACCGAGCCGATGCGCCGCGACATCCATGCCGACGGCGACACGCGCTACCGGCTGGGCTTCGTCATCGAGCACAACGCCGAGGGGCGGCGCCAGGCCGGCAGTTGCATCTTCGCGCACCTGTGGAAGACGCCCGACACGCCGACCGCCGGCTGCACGGCCATGGCCGAGCCGGTCATGCAGCACCTGCTGCGCTGGCTGGATCCGCAGCATCACCCGGTGTTCGTGCTGTTGCCGGAAGCGGACTACCGGCGCCTGCGCCAGGCATGGCAGCTACCGGTGCTGCCGCCCGACGCCGACTGAACCTCGCGTTCCCGCCACCTCATCCCACTACAGGAACTCGCGTGTCGACGACCGCCCGCGTACTGCTCGGACTTCTCCTCGGCGCTGTCATCGGCCTCGTGCTCGCGAACTGGGACGCGGCGGTCGCCACGCGCGTCGCCGACTCGGTGCAGCCCATCGGCCGGCTCTGGCTCAACGCGTTGCAGATGACGGTGGTGCCGCTGGTGGCGGCGCTGGTGATCCTCGGCGTCAACACCGCGCGCGATGCGGCGGCGTCCGGGCGCACCGCGCGCCGCGCGATCATCTGCTTCCTGGTGCTGCTCGCCTGCGGCGCGGCGCTCGCCGCCTTCGCGGCGCCACTGCTTCTCTCGCTGCTACCGCGTCCCGAAGGCCTCGCGGCGGCGCTGGCCGGCGGCAGCGGCGGCACCGCCGGGCTCGCGGTGCCCGCCTCGTTCGCCGAATGGTTCACGGGCATCATCCCCGCCAATGCACTGGCGGCCGCGGCGTCCAGCGCGATGCTACCGCTGGTGGTGTTCGCCCTGTTCTTCGGTTTCGCGCTCACGCGCATCGAGCCGGCACGCCACGCGCGCCTGCTGGAGCTCGTGCAGGCGGTCGCCGACGTGATGATCGTGATCGTGCGCTGGGTGCTGTGGGCCGCGCCGCTGGGCGTGTTCGCGCTGGTGCTGGCCGTCTGCGCCCGCGTGGGCGGCGGCATGCTCGGCGTGTTCGGCACCTACATCGGCCTGCAGGTGGCGCTGTACATCGCGATGACGCTGCTGCTGTATCCGATCGCGGTGTTCGCCGGCCGCGAGCGCCTGCGCAGCTTCGCCAGCGCGATCCTGCCGGCGCAGACCATCGCGGCCAGCACGCAGTCCTCGCTCGCCTCGCTGCCGGCGATGCTGGAAAGCGCGGGGCGGCGCCTCGGCTATCCGCTGCCGGTGGTCTCGCTCGTGCTGCCGATGGCGGTCTCGCTGTTCCGCATCACCAGCCCGATGCAGTACGTCGGCGTCGCGGTATTCATCGCCTGGGCGCACGGCATCGACCTGAGCGCCGCCCAGCTCGTTGCCGGCGCCGCGCTCGCGGTGGTGATCAGCATGGGCTCGGTCGGCCTGCCCGGGCAGGTCAGCTTCATGGCGACCAATATGCCGGTCACGCAGGCGATGGGCCTGCCGGTCGAACCGCTCGGCGTGCTGCTCGCGCTCGACACGATTCCCGACGTGTTCGCGACCGTCGGCAACGTCACGGCCGACCTCACGGCGACCAGCATCGTCGCCGGCGGGCGACAGGCCGATCCGCGCGAGGCGGGCGGCGCTTCGGAGTCGCAGGACAGGGCCTAGCGTTCAGTCCGGTCGAACGCGCGCGGCGCCTGCCTGCGCCGCGCGGCAACCGTCGCGGCGATAGCCCGGCCACCGTCGCGACAGCACGGCCGGGCCGCCGCCGCCACGCGGCCTACATCTTCCAGCCCTGCGCCTTCAGCGCCGCATCTGCGCTTGCATCGTCGCGCAGATGCACCATGAGGGTGCCGTTGGTGGTCGTGCCATCGAGGCTCATGTACGTGAGGCCGCCGGTGTCCCGGAACTCGACCACCTGCATGCCGTCACGCACCATCGGCGTCAGCGTGATCTCGCGCACCGTCCCATCCGAGAGCGTCACCGTCTTGGTATAGCGACCGGTGAACCTGTCGCCAAAGACGAAGTTCTGCTTCACCTCGTCGATGAACACGGTGAAGCTGCGCTTGGACAGATCCGGCGCCGGCTCGGCCGAGGCGAGGGCGGACGGAAGGTTCGCCGCGAGAAGGCCGCCGACGAAGGCGGCGACGGCAACCGCGAGAGTCTTGCTCGTGCTCATACCTACTCTCCTTGCAGGAACATCGATTAGGCGCGAGGGGCGGCATTGCCCGGCGCATGGCGAGCTTAGCGTTGGGCAGCAGGCGCGGGCCGTCGGCCCGAAGGCTCGCGCTCCAGAATTTTTCCGTGACCCGGCGGGATGGCAGCGGGCTCGTCAGACGCCGACGGGCCGGTGCTCCGTGCCGGCGCCCGGCGTAAGGAACAGCAGCGTGGTGGTGACGGCCGTGCGGGCGGTATGCCAGGTACCGCACGGAACCACCACGTAGTCGCCGGGCGAGGCGAGCCCGACGGACGTCTCACCGCCCTCGGCCTCGAGCACGAGCGTGACCGATCCCGACAGCAGCATCACCAGCTCGTCGCCGGACGGATGACGCTCCCACGTGCTCCAGGACCCGTCGAAGGTGAAGGCCGACATCAGCCGGCCTTCCTCCAACTGCGGCAGCCTGCCCTCCGCGAGATCGCGCCAGAACGCCTCGCCAACGGGTACCGCACCGATGCCGCCGCCGTCGCGGATGTGCAGATAGGTATCGAGGATCCGTGTCGTCGCCACGATCAGAACTCCTGTAGACCGCGCGGCGTGATCGATACGCGCCGGGTCGTCCCACTCTCGCGGAGTGGACGCCGGGCTTCAACGCCGCTCGTCCGCTCGTCCGGCGGAATACGATGCCGCGCAGCGCGTCGTGGCAGCGATGGTCGATGGTCGATGGTCGATGGTCGATGGTCGAAACAGCGTGCTTCGGTCACGCCGAGAGGCCTAGGCCAGTAGGAGAACTCGCTTGAACGTCATGTACGCTCCCCGAGGAATCGATCCTGAGCCCCACATTACCAAGGGCCGCTTTTCCAGAGCCGAGAAAAGCGAAGCGAGCGTCGGCGAGAAGCATAAGAAGCGACGTCCCGGACATCCATGTTCCCTTCTCGGGCTCTCGAGTTGAGCCGCGCCGCGAAGCAGCGTCGGCCTGGAGGAGTTGTTGGGCGCCACTCCGGACGCCCGACCTAAAGCAAGCCAGCAATCAGGCCTACTCCGACGACGAGCAGCGCTGCCGACACGATGCGCTGAACGGTCAGCATGGTGATCTTGCTGAGGTACCGATTGCCAAGTACTGCCCCAAGCAGTGCAGCCGCAACTGCGGCGCCGAGCAATGAGTAGTTGAAGCGTAGGCTCTCGCGGACGATGGCGCCCGAGTACACGGTCAGGCGCGAGATATCGACAAGTGCGGCGATAACTACACTGGTGCCGATGAAGGCTTCCTTGGAGAGCCCCGCACGGACGAGGAAGGCAGAGCGAAGTGCACCCTGTGTACCGGATAGTCCGCCGAAGAAGCCGCTCAGGAGACCTCCGACCGGCAGCAGGCGTGGGCTGAACGACAGTTGCCGGAACTTGGCCGAGAGCTCCAGCGACGCGAACACCAGCAGTGCGGAGCCCACCGCCAGCTTGACAGGCGTGACGCGAAGCACAGTGCCGAACGCGGAAGAAGTAAGTAACGGCGCCGCATCGGAGAGGCGAGCGAGCAGCCAGCCTCCTGCAAGTGCGGCTCCCATCGCGGGCACCCCGAAGCGAAGCACCACCGGCCATGCTGCCCGACGGTCGATCAGCGCGAGCTTGAAAAGGCCATTCAGAAAATGGACGACGCCCGTAAGCGCAACGGCCAGCTCGACCGGAAAAAACAACGCGAATGCGGGCAACAGCAGGGTGCCCAGGCCAAAGCCAGAAAAGAACGTGAGCCCCGAAGCGAGGAACGCGACCGAGCAGATGACGAGGTAGCTCATAGTCCGCGTGCGGTCATCCTGCTGTGGGGCCTGACACCTGAGCTAAACCGCGCCGCGAAGCGGCGTCGCTCCGACGAATCGTTAGCCCTCAAGCTGGGCTGCCTTCGCGATGCCAAAGACGGCACGTAGCCGCTCTCCGAATGTCTCTTCCTTGAAATCCTTGAACTCGCCGGCATCAAAGAACACGCCGTGACAGACGCCGCACGACTCGTAGGAGATATGAGGTTGGCCCGCGACGACCATGACGAACAGCGGCTGCTGATCCTTCGGGCATCGTCCCGAGCCGGCGCCCGGCGGCACTGTCGTCTTCGTCGAGTAGTCGATCTTCTCCGAGCCGCCGAGCCGCTTGAGCTCCTCGTGTTCGAATGCATCGAACCATTGTCCACCGCAGCCGGAGCAGCGCTCAATTTCAACGCCGTGATGGGTGAGGGGCTTCAGTTCGGAATCGCACTTCGGGCACTTCATTCGATTGTCTCCATGAGGGGAACACCTGAGTCAAGTTAGGGGGGGCCGACGCGATCTTCGGGTTGCGGATCCGAGACCATGACCGTTAACGAACCCACATTCGAGAGAAGGTAGGCGCGGTAAGTGAACTGCTTACCTTGGCAAGCTTCAATCTTCCAGTGTTCCACAATGCCGCCATCGCTCCTCTTTAGGATCTGGGCACCCAGCGACCGGACAAACGGACACGAAGGGTTCTGCGCGTTGTGCCAGCCAGCAATATCGCGTTCGACTTGAGCCGCCCCAGAACCGCACGCCGACGTTCCGAATGCATTACATGGCTTGGTGCTGCCAGCGCAGCCCGGCAGGGAGGCGGCCACTAGGCACGCGGCGAGCACGCGTAGCGGAGTCATTTCAAACCCCTAACACCTGAGCTAGGCCACGCCGCGAAGCGGCGTCCGCTTGGACGAGTTATTGGGCCCCGTCCGCATCACGACCGAAGCCATTGAGCCATCTTCGGGTAGACCGCGGCGCCGCGATCGCGCGCATCCGGGCCCACCGCCGTCATATCGGCCCGAGCAAGACCGTAGGCTCCAGGGTAGACGGCTGCTGCAAATGTGGCGATCAGCCGATCGGAAGCGCCGTGATATCCGCCCGTGTGAAACAGTACGGTCGGGTCCAGCTGCAGGTGTTCCACAGCGGCATACGCCCAGGCCGTTGCCTCCGCCTCTGTCGCGTACGGGACCGAGCCAGTTAGCTCGACTCCGTCGTTCAGGGTCGATCGCAAGGACGCCGGAGCTGTCGCGATGTGGCCTGCCTCGTGAAGCAAGTCTCCGGGCCACGGCATGCTTCGATCGAAGACGATTCGGCCGCCTTGGATGCGCACTCCGGGCGGAAACGACGAGTCCGGCACATCACCCTCCGTCGTTTCGATCCCGATGGAATTCAAGAAGTCGACGATCCTCGCGAGGGTAGACATCGGGTTTGCTTGGATTCTGCACACGGGGCCTAACACCTGAGTCAAGCCGAACCAGGGGCTGGCGTAAGAACCGCACGCACCACCCCCGCGCTTTCCGCGTTCCACTCCCGGGTTGCAGAACACAAACCAAAATAAGTGGGCTGGCCGTGGTGAGCAACGACGAGCAAAGTATCGCCGGGCAAGACGGCCGAGAGCTCCGAGATGATTACCGTTTGGCGAGACTTGGGCGGGTTGTACTTCCAGGCGGAGAAGACAGCCGGTGCTGTTGCGGGATCGCCCTTGAGGATGATTTCCGGCTGCACGGTATGACGCAGCCCGATGCGCCGCTGCCGAGGTTGCTCGGCGGCCGCGCTGGACGGCAGTGGGGCAGTAAGCTCCGACCGCACCACGGTGCCCACATACACCACATCCGCAGCGCGGAGCTCCGGCCCCAGAGGCTCGACGGCGCAAACGGCATACGCAGGGAGCGGCGAGAGCGCTACCAAAACGGTGCATGCGACGACAGACCTCATCCAGCCCCTAACACCTGAGTTAAGCCGCCGCGAAGCGACGTCGGCTTGGACGGATTGTTAGGGCTCACCCACGCCGTCCCACCGCACCGCACCGCTACGGCCTCGGCGTAGATGCGGCTGCCCGCCGATCAGCGGCCTGCGCCTCGTCACGCCGCCGCTGGGCCTCCCGCTCTTGCTGCATGCGGGCATGTTGCACTTGCGCCACCTGCCTGTTGGCTTCCAGACGCCGTGACTGGACCGTGCTGTCTTCAGTGGAGGCTGAGGAAGCACAACCACTGATACCCATAGCCGACAGCAGACCAATTAAAGAAAAGACGATCTTTCGCATATGTCCTCCATTACTTGCTGTGGAACCGCCAGAGTGAACGTAACTTACCAGTGTGCCGCTATCTCCACTTGATCCCTAACACCCCTTCTGCCCGCAGGCGTTTCCAGAGAGCTTCCACGATCTTGCCTGATGCATCGTCGGGGTGGCAGACCGGCTCACCACAAACATCTCTGACCAACTCTTTGTTGCCGCGCCAAAGCCCGTAGTGGTTGCGAATGTATAGGCCAATACCGAAGTGCGTAAGCGGAAGATCTTTTTCCGACATGGCGGCCAACTCTTTCCGGGCTGACTCGGGCATGTGCTTTAGCAGGTCTTCGACGGTAGCCTCGACCGTAGTCGGCCACTCTTCGGGCACAAGAGGTGCTTCCTCCTCGGCCCTCGCACCGAAAGCGAGGGCCAGCAGCACGGTGAGCAGCAAGTTTCTGATGGTCACAGCGATCTCTCCATGAAGGCTAACACCGCGCCATGCTGCGCGACACGCTTGCTCTGGGCAAGGTGAGCCAACAGCGACTCGACGGACGGAAAGGAAGCGTTGGGCTCTAGGTGCACCCCACGGCCCAGCTCCTCCTCGAGGGACGGAAGCGCACCTGCCGCGGCTGGTTTGAGGCGATAGGAGCCGTTGCGGACGAAGAACCGCCCGCGCTCACTCGGGTGCGAGAACGCGGCTTCTAGTTCGCAGCCTTCACCATTCCAGAAGCGCCAGACGCCATCTTCTACGTCAATGCCTTCGCAGTAGGCCGCAGCCGACTCGACCGATGCGAAAACCTTCAGGGAGCGATCGTCGGTTGCGAGGGCAATGACCATGGCGCCTAACACCGCGCCAGGCTGCGGCAGCACCACGTTTACCTCCGGCTGCCAGAGCAGCGCTGCCATTGTGATGACAACGGAGCCGAACACGAAGCAAAGTAGCACGGCGAAGATTATGCCTACTAAGACGGCGATTGAGCGCCCCACCCCGCTGGGCTTTCGGCGACCCAGAAAGGCCCAGGTGCAGAGCGCAGGAAGCGGCATTAGCGCCAACGCCCAAAGGCCGGCCCGGCCAAGACCCTGCGCGCCTAGAAACGCTAGTAGCGCCGGAAGGACGAAGGAAATGAGGCATGCCAACAGCACGCGCATGAGAAGGCGTGTACGACGCGGCGGTGAGGCCGTCTCCGCGACGGCTGCAGTAGGAGCTTCATACATAGTTTCGATTGCGAAGGTCTCTTTTCCTGACGCCTAACACCGGCGCAACCCGGCTATCCAGGCTGACGCCACAGAAGGGGCAGTTTGCGACGCTCCGGCGACCGAGCCAAGGGCGTGCCGAAAGTGGGCCAACCCGGCTCAGGTTGCCGCGACACTTGGGGCAGCGGACAAGGAAATTGGCTCCGACGACGCCGACGAGTATCACGCCAACCACCGGAACTGCCGCCACAAATAGCCATGTCGGAGCCTGCCCACCTGTGAAAGCCACGGTACCGAGCAGCAAAGCGCCCCAGACCACTATTCCGGCAAGGGTCAGGAGCAGGTAACGGCGTTGAGTTTTTACAAGCTTGTCGCGGATCAGCATTTGCGCCCTAACACCGGCGTACTGCGATACTCATGTTCGGGGAGAGGCAGCGCTTGCACTGCAGCCAACGTGACCCAGTCCTTAGCTCTGCAGTTGACATCACGCATCTTCTTTCCGGGTTGCTCAACTAGAACGCCGCTATGTTCGCCTTCGAACGACGAGGACCATGAGTAGACGGTGTAACGCACTGGCCCAACGCTGAAGCCGAGTTGCGAGGATGTGCCTTTTGGCCAACTCATATAGTTCTTCGTGAAAACTTCGGATGCTGGGCGGACCCTTCGCGGAAACTCGAGCTCGATGTTCCCCGGGCGACCAAAACGGTAAACCAGTTCGGGTGCTGCAGCGCTTTCCAGCTGGCAGACGGCCGCCGTTCTTCCCTGGTTAGCAACACATTGGAAGAGCTCGGTTTCGCCCGCTTTGCATAGCGACGCCGCGCTGACCGGGAAAGCGACAACTGCCAAAACCGAGCAGCCAAAAGAAAACGTCATGTTCATCGAAACCTCCTTGTGCGCCCTAACACCGTGCCGAACCCGCTGAACACGCTAGCCAGCTCGCCACCCTTACGCACTGTCATTTCCCGAGGCGATTCCTCGAGCTCCGACACGATATCTGCTGAGGCGCCCGCGGCCAACAAAGCCCGGGCTAGCTCTGGGAGGTCTTGGCGCACCGCCACGTGCAAAGGCGTTTCTCCCATGTCCCCGACGGCATTGGGATCCGCTCCAGCGGCGATCAAGAGTCTCGCCGCCTCTAGGTCCTTGCGCCACGCGAACACGTGCAGAGGAGTGTCTCCGTCCTCCGCTCGGGAGCTGAGGAATATTTCCCGAGGAGTGTCATCCGCGGGAAACATGATGTGCGCAATGGAGCCAAGTACTTCTGCGAGTGGAGTCATTGCTGCCAGAGGCACCTAACACCGCCCCAACCTTGCGACCTGGACCACCGGCGACGTTCTCAACTGCTCAGCGGTGTGGACAGCCGGGCCAGCAGCACGGCCGCCGCATGCCGCTCCGCATCTTATCCAGCCCGACGGCGATGCGGCGTTGGCGCGTGAGTGCCTGTTTGGGTGATGTGGCCCAACAGATCCACTCGTTTCGGGCGAGCGGGGTGATATCGGCCCAGACGCCAGCCACGGCGGGATCGCTCTCCAAAGCAGCGCGGAAATCGTCCGGCAGTTCGTGAACTGTGCCGCCAGCTAGCTTTTCGGCGTTCATGGATCTCGCCATTGGGGCCTAACGCCTGAAGCCTCACCGATATATGCGCGGGCTGCGTTGTACGATCGAGTGGCCTGAGGCACAAGTAAAGATGAGCTCCTCATTCGCAGGGTCGTATGTAGTGACAATGATTGCGCTGCCACAACGCCCCGTCATGGGGCCTTTGAAAGTGCACCTTCGTGTATTTATAAGTCTCCATGCCTCGAGGATTAGCGATGCAACCTTCGCGGCTTCTGCAATGCCGAAAGCTAAGATCCTCTGCTCCACTGCGGCGTGGGGAGGCCTAATCGGATTGCGGGCGCTGGAGTCAAAACCGTATTCCTGGCCCAGTTGCCTCAACGACTCTAGAAGCACTTCGGGAATTTGCACCAAGTCCCGCATGGTCTCTCCTGTGAGGCCTAACACCGCCTCACGGCCCACACTACTTGGACCGCCGACCCAGCCAGACTCAACTTCCTGGACGGCCGCGAGAATGCGTTCCGCAAATGCTCGGGCTTGCGTTACGTCAAACTCTACCGGGTCGCCGTGCGGCATAGCCACGACCTTCATGAATACGAGGCCCTCATCCTTCGAGGGCTCACACATGATCGTTTCTTCGTACCGCGTGGGCGATTGATCTGTCATGTGAGGCCTAACACCGTGCGGACCTACTGCACGTTGCCAGCCAAATACCCGCCGCTCCAAAAGCTACGACCACCGCAGGCCAAGCCTCCGATAGAAACGCGGCGAAGCCAAAATACAGCACAGCCGCGAGACCCATTAACGGATTAGGTTCCGGTGGGCCGACCACCAAAGCCCAGGCCGTAAGGGCCACCAAGCCCAGCAACAACGACAGCACCAACACGACGGGAGGGCAAACGAAAAGTTCAAAGGTTGGACGCTCGCCTTGGGCGGGCACATACCAGCGCCCTAGCCACCAGCCGACCGCGGCTGCGGCTACCGACGACGCAGATCCCGCTATCCAGACCGCGGGCACGTCCGCGACGCCACGGGCCGCTACGAGAAAGAAAGCGACGGATGCGACCATGGCCGCCGCATATGCAACTGCGCTTCGTGACCGCATATCCCAGCTCAGCATCTGGCCGCACCTAACACCGTGCGGGCTCCCGAACCCTGGACTGCCGCCGCACACCTTTCCGTGAGTGAGTCTAGCTCCCGGAGGAGGGCTGGGTCTTCTGTCTTAAAGTTGAAGCACGACTTGCCCTGCATTTTGCCGCGCAGACCTTCGCTGATCCCGTTTAGCAAGCTCGGATCCTCATAGACGGGCATGAGGTGATAGCTCACATAGGATTTCTTTGTCTGCACCGCTCCGAAAAACCGAGGCTTCTCCTTAGGCACCGCCGCCGGAAGCTCCACGTACAAGTTGCCGGGCTCATCTGTCTTGGTGGAGAAGCCGGCTGTGTGCTTGCGAAGAACATTAGACAGCGACGTGAACGTTGAGCCGAAATCCGACATGACCCGCTTCTCCTTGCTTGGACGTGCCTACAGTGTTGTTTCCACCCGCACCTAACACCGCCAAGCTTGAACCGGCCGAGAGCCGCGGGCGCCCAGCGCGAGATCACACCCGAAGCGAGAGCCGCGATCTGGAGCCAGGACGTTCGCCGGCCGGCCTTTGAACTGCAGACCGAAGCCGACGCGCATTTCGGCCGTGAGCCCAGGAAACGGTTGGCGGAACCACATGCGCGAGAATCAGGTGCAGACGACACCCAAATCGGACAAGCGAGAAACGGTTACGGAAGAGCGAGCGCGGCCAGATGTTTCCAACGCGAGCTTTGCAACGCGGCGCATTGGCCGAAGCATTGAACGTAACGCTGCGACGCGGCGATTGCGACAACCAACCGAGGCCTAACACCGTTGCGGCCCCGGTCTCCGCACGTAGCGCGGCAACCTCGGCTGACGAGAGCGCAAACGAGTATTTGTAACCTGGGTTGATCGCGATTCCGAAGGGTGGGCGGGCGACGCTGACGGCCCAACCGAAACCAGTGACCAGCACATGCTGAAAAGCAGGTTGCTGTTTGATCCAAGGCGCCGCCTTGTCCGGCGATGTGAACGTGGCAAGCACGGGGAAGCCTTGGTCGGCGTTGAGTGTAAGCGGCTTGAAGTCCGCCGGCAGCACGCCATTCTCCAAGCCTCTATCCAACGGGATTGCGACACGGGCATCCGACAGAGCAGCCACCAACTGCGGACGCAGAGCAGCGTCCTCAACGGCGCGCATGATCAGCTCTTGCAGCAAGTTCGCGTCCACTCTGCCTCCGCAACCTAACACCGGCGCATGCTCGCCTCTACGACTGCTCGCAGCAACTGGTCGCGGACCGCGTCCCGGCTTTGGCGCAACGGCAGGTACACGATCAGCTCGGCGAACTCTGGCCGCCCAAGCTGGGTTGGGATAAATGCCGACAGTTCGCCCGGCATGCCCGGCTCACGGGACGGTGCGGCGAACCACGCGATTGGGCCGGCAGCGGTGGGGGTGAAGCCGGCGAACGGCGTTTCGCCTTGGAACGCCCAGATACCGCCCACCCGGAGTTCGGCGCGTGGCAACCCGGGCTCGAGCGGGTGCAAGGCGCAGATGGTGTAGTCGGGACCGAGAATCGCCTCCACGCGATACCGGACGCCTATCAGCGTTCTCGGACATGAGCCGCCCTCAAGGGCAATGAGACGCGGGCCAGCGTCTTGAGTAGCGGGCGCGCAGGACGCGGCGAGTATTGCGGCCAGTAGCCATAGATGTCGCTTCATGCGCCCTAACACCTGCGGACCTGCTAAGCCTTGCCAGCACCAGCGCAGCGGCCGCATGAGAAACGAGTATCGCCGGCCATGCGGCGATTGACACAAAGAGGACGCCAAAGAGCGCCATTGCCGGAACGCCTGTCACGAGGTCGCGCGGCGAGGGCTGATTTGAGGCCGCCATCAGGACGCATGCGACCGCGGAGCCACTAAAGCTTGCCAGCAAATACACGACGACAGGACAGAGCACCGACTCAAAGGTCGGCCGCTCGCCCCCTACAGGACGATACCAACGCCCAAAGCGGTAGCCGAACCCCGCGGCGAAGACTACGGCCAGAGCGAAGCCGATGACGATTTGCCACTGTGACGGGCCCAAGCCCAGCTCAAAGGCCGCGTATGCCAGAGAAGCTGCCATTGCAGCGGAGCATGCTATCGCCGAGCTTTTCTGCATCCGCCTCATCGTTGTATCGGCCGCATCTAACACCTGGCCGCCGATGACGTGTAGCTGCGCACTGTAGCCCAGCGGCGATCTAGCTCCACGAGGGCCACCCCTTGCAGCCAAGTATGCCCGCGCAGCCTTTCGTGAACCTCCACCCGGGCCGCGGCGGAAGCGTTGTTGCCAAGAACGGCCTCGGCCAAGAGCCCAGCGGCGTTTATGACCAGAGACTGCAGTGCCGGACGGTCTTCTGCCCGGTCCGTCTCGGCGCCCACAAGCGCCTGGACGTACTCGGCAACAGCAATTGCTAATGATGTGTCTGTGGCCATCTAACACCGCCTCATCTGGAAGCCTGCGGCACATACACAAACCAGTCGTCGACCCTGCCGAACTTTATAAGGCGCTGGGGAGCAAAAGCGGGCTTGTGGCGGTAGAAGAAGGCTTCGGAGGGCTCGGGCGCTGAACTGCTCGGCAGGCCGGCGCCGGGAGTGAAGAGGATTCGGTTGCCTTCAACCCGCCAGGTTCCGTCAAAGCTCGCGGAGTCCTGGCCCAAGTGGCCAAGAAGCGTCCGCGTATACGACCCGTCGGCATGAAGCTCCACCGTTTCAGCGAACCCTGCGCGACCAAATTCGTATGTGCCTACTAGTTCGGGCGCGGTAAGTGGACGATCTGGACCGTCAGTGAGCGATGCACAGCCCGCCGCGACTGCCAGCATTAGCACGACCATGGCGCGACTAAGAGTGGGCATGAGGCCTAACACCGTGCGACGGTAGAGGACAGTGAAGTTCTCTGCAAACGCCGGCTGGATGACATGGTTTTGCCACCCGGCGACCCCCGGAAAGCGCTGGCACAGCTCGGACTCCCAAGCAGCAAAGCCTGGCTGCTCTTCACAGACGAGGACCGGCTCGCCAGAGCCTTCCAGTTGGAAGTAGACATCATCGTAGGTGACGAGATCACGCTTGAACGCGGCGATGGATTCGACCCACGACCATTGAACGTGACGGGCGCCCACCGAGAACCCTGAGCCATCTACAGCGATGACCTCCCATTGCGGCTCGTTGCCGCGGGATAGCTTCTCTCTCAAGCGCTTCAGAATTTCCACGGCGCACCTAACACCGGCCCATGCTGCGTCATCCGCCGGCGCCAGTACAAGGCAGGCACAGCCAAGGAGCACCCGACTAGGCTGGCCAAGAGGTCCCACGGATCCGCGCGGTGCTGAGGCATGGCCAACTGCACCGCTTCTACGAACGCGAGCACAGCCAGCGCGACGGCAGCGGATCCAGCGGGGCGGGAAGGAACGACGAACGCCTGCCAAAAGGTGAGCGTGAGCCCCGCGAAGAAGTTTGGTGCGCTACCCAAGAGCCACAGCGGGAGTGCTGGAGCTGCAACCCAGCGCAGCGGCCCAGTGCAGAAGAGCCACAGGGCGAACAGCACGCCGGCCCACCGCAAAAGCGCTGCGTCTCGCTTGATGGTCAAGAGCGCCGTGAGGTCCGTCATGGGCCCTAACACCGGCGCGCACCCGAAACACCGCGCCCGGGCGTGCTGGAACATGGCCCGGAACGGAAGTGGTCCAGATCGACCCATTGGCTGGCCACTGTGCCCGGAAGATAGTGGAAACGGCCTGCAAGGCAAACGTGGCTCTTCCCATCGCGGCGGGCTACTGCGACAGATCGCTCGAAGGCCGCTCGCGGAACGGGTGGCAGGCGTTCGATTCCAAACACTGCGATCCCCGGGCTGTTCGACCCGCAGGGCCCGACGAGCACGCCGTGGTGGAACGCGGAGAGGCAGGCATTGAAGCGAATGCGCCTACCGCTGAATATCTCCGGGCTTTCAAATAGGGACGTTGAGGACACTGTCGGCGCCGGTCGGGGGCCGCAACCGCAGAGTACAAGCCCGACGATGGCTAGTGCTGCACCTGGCAGCAGCGAGCTTCGCTTCAATTGCCTCGTGTTGCTTGCCATAGCGCCCTAACACCGCGAACCTTGACCGAAACTCGAACACGATCACTCCGTACACCAGCAAGTAGGCAATACGGCCTTCAATGAAACTCGCGTCCCGAATAATTTCCATTGGCGTAGCGAACGGGAGCGACGCGACGAACGGCACTAACCAAAGTGCGAAGAAGGAAAAAGGCCCCGACCACCGGCAGCGCCACAACTGAATTGCCGAGACAACGCAGGCAACACCTACCACGATCCCTAGTGGACCGACCCACCCAGGCAGCTCTTCCCCCAGCTGAAAGCCTCCGGTAAGCAGGAAGTATGCAAACGCTAGCGCAACGAAGCCGCCAAACACCGATTGCGAAACGGACAGGAGTGCTATCGGGAGCGGTGGAACTTTCATAGCGGCTAACACCTGAGCTAAGCCGCGCCACGAAGTGGCGTCGGCTTGAGCGACTAGTTAGCTGGCCAGCGGCGGGGCGGACCAACACGAGATAGGGATACTGCATTTGCTTTACGCCCTGCCGCAATGGGCGAAGCGGCGGATGGCCGATAGCAAGCCGACGTCGGTGCACCGACCGGCCGAAGGCAGGCAAGCCCGGCCGCGATGGTTCCAAGCGCCGCCGATGACGTCCGGGCGGTATTCAATACCGCTGACTACGAAGCCGGTGCGGCGCGAACCGTGATGCTTGGCGAGCGTGATGCAGCCGAAGCGCTTGGCGCAACCTCGAGCGCTTGAGCAGAAAGCCGGGAGTGCAGGAGGGACAGCTAACACCCGCCCATCCTGGACGCGAGGTGCGCCTATTCTGGGCCAGCGTTTGGCGGGGGCAAAGTGAAACGCCGGGCCTCGATGGTGAATCGCGCGCTAGCGGTCCTGCACACTGTGCCTTGCCATGTCTCGCCATTCCGCCATGCCCAGAAATCCATTTCATGGACATCGCTCGCGCGAGGGCACGTCTTTCCCCCGGCCGTGTCCTTCACATCTACAAACCCTTGGAGCGCTAGAGCATCTGCTGCGGTCTTGCCAGAGTACGTCTTCGCTACCGCTGGTTCTACTCGGTTGGCCAGCGGAGCGTCACTCGGGGCGCAGCCGACCGATGCCACGGCAACACATACGACCACCGCGGCTAATGCTTGGCTCAAAGTCATGGAGGTTCCGTTCGGTAACAGAAGCGCTAGAGCCGACAGGCAAGTACGCGCAAGTTGGCTATGGGCGCTAACACCGCGACTGGCTCGAGATCTTTCGGGAACTGACCTGCCGGGCCCCACTCAGCTTCGGTGAAGTCTTCCGGCACGTTGCGACGATGCCACGCCCTGTTGAGGTGAGCATATACGTGGCCGAGATCAATGCGGAACTCTGGCTCGCCATACTCCGGGTCGACCTGAAGCTCACGGATAAGCTCCCCAAGGTGCTCGTGAGCATCTGCCAAGTCGCTAAGAAGCAGTGACCAGCCCATGGGGTTCGAGTTGCGATTAATCATGTTCCAGCCGCCTAACACCGGAGTTAAGCCGCGACGCGTAGTGGAGGCTTTGCAGTGGCAAGCTCTACCTGCCACTGCAAAGCCGGAACGAAGCGGCGTCGGCTTGAACGACTAGTTAGCGCCCGCCCGGGTTGGGACAGACGCCGCGAAAGACTTACGGCCGCGAGGATGCCATGACACGGCCGGATCGGCAGCGGCCCGTGAGCGACGCACCGACCAGCGCGACGGAGGAGGGCCAAGCGGGCCGCGCTGCGGAAGCAGGGCGGCAAGCCAATTCAGTAATGGCAGGGCGAGTACCGCAACCGCCGAGATGTGGCCGGGCAGGGTGCCGCGCTGCAGACGGTTCAGCTGTGCGCTTTGCCTAGCGCGGCACGCTGCGTGAAGCCGGCTAAGTCTCCGGGCACGCGCGACGGTGCTCGACGACTCGCTTGCGATGGCGGCTGGACCGGATGGCGACGGACGAGGCGCCGGACCCAAGTGCCGAAAACCTACGCCCTCACTGCGGGCGCTAACACCGCCGCGCACCGCTTAGCTTTGCGGGCCAGGATGATGCCGTGAATGACAGCGACGGCCGACATTAGCAGCAGAAGCGGGTACAGGAACAATAGATCGACTCGGATGTTGCACTCACCGGTGCATAGGACCCGGGCGAACATCAGGTACTCGTAGCCAGCATAGCTAGCCCAAACCGCGGCTCCGGCGAGAGCGAGTTTGCTGCGGATCCGCCACCAAAGGAGGATGAAGAGCCCCGCGACAATCAGGGCCAACCATGGGTGCGCAATGAAGATGCCCAAGAGTTCCATAGCGGCCTAACACCGCCCGTGCCGGGCTTAGCGATAGCGATCACGAGCCCGCTCACGGAGGCCATGCCATGCGAGCAGGGCAAGTACGGCAGGCATTGCCAGAAAAAGACAGACGACTGTCCAGTACCGTGCCACTCCGGTGCCCGCCGCCGTGAGGGGGGCGCAGCCAAAGCTGTACCGGGCACAGAAGGTGAAGTCCCCGTCGAGCGCGTCGTGACCAACCCAGACGAAGGCCGCCAGTGAAAGAACTAGCAAAGCCAAGTTGGCCAGCTGCTTCCGAGCAACTATCCGACTGCCGATAAGCATGATCAGGGCTCTAACACCGATCACACGCCGAAAGAGCGGCCGGCTGGATCTCTTCGCTTGCGACGAGTGTGCCACGCAAGCGCGAGAGCTGGCGCGCGATGGGAAACGACAGGCGCAACGCGACTCTTTCCGCGGCCGGGTGCGAACGACCCAAGCGCGAAACCGGCGCCGCGGCCACGATTGCTGCCGCCGATTGCTGCCGTGAGCCGTGGTGTACAAGATCTCCGAGGGAGCCGCCGGAAATACTGCCGCGTGTGAGCGCTAACACCGCCTCATCTGGAAGCCTGCGGCACATACACAAACCAGTCGTCGACCCTGCCGAACTTTATAAGGCGCTGGGGAGCAAAAGCGGGCTTGTGGCGGTAGAAGAAGGCTTCGGAGGGCTCGGGCGCTGAACTGCTCGGCAGGCCGGCGCCGGGAGTGAAGAGGATTCGGTTGCCTTCAACCCGCCAGGTTCCGTCAAAGCTCGCGGAGTCCTGGCCCAAGTGGCCAAGAAGCGTCCGCGTATACGACCCGTCGGCATGAAGCTCCACCGTTTCAGCGAACCCTGCGCGACCAAATTCGTATGTGCCTACTAGTTCGGGCGCGGTACGTGGACGATCTGGACCGTCAGTGAGCGATGCACAGCCCGCCGCGACTGCCAGCATTAGCACGACCATGGCGCGACTAAGAGTGGGCATGAGGCCTAACACCGCCGCGAACTGTTGATGCCGGACCGCCGACCATTGGGCCTAGTGAGTGCACGCTCGTAGGAAGAGGTGATTAGCTCACGGAGCTCTGCATCAGGGACGGCGGCGACATTGACGACTGTGACCCAATGAAACCTAGCCATATAGCGTGCCGGCTTGAACCCGGGAATGTCGGTGAGCTCAAGGAAGCGCTCAGCGGACGTGCGGAAGCTGAAGCGCCACTGTTCCGGCTCGCTGGTTTTGAAGTAGGCGAACTTCTTTCCGCCCACGTAGTAGACCAGCACGTTGCTCGGCGGCCCGTAGAGCTTCGACGAGGCGCCTGGATAGCCGGAGCAGAGCTCTTTGACCGTTTCGACATCCATGGGCTTTCCCTAGCGGCCTAACGCCTGAACGCCATCAGCCATGACGGTTGACCGCGAGCGTGTACAGGTAGCTCACGGGCCACATGAAGATGACGCCAAAGAACCAAAGCCAGCTCCCGGCTTGGTGAGCACGACGAGCAGCAATGTAGATTGTGGCAAACGTGGCAAGGATTGCGACGAACATCAGCGCCGTGCCAAAAATGCCCAGGACCTCGACCGGTCCGCCGGTAACGGAGCCCGAGTCTCCAACGACAACCGCGCAATAGGCAAAGAAGGCCAGTACTAGCGCGAGTCCGATTTTTGGAATCCGATTGCGTGACATTTCCATGAGGGCGCTAACACCGGCGCTAGAGAGGATACTTGCGCCGCAATTTGCTTAGTTCGGAAATAAGTAGGGGGATGCTAGCGCAAATGCCTCGCAACACCTCCACCGAAAAGTGGTGTTCTAACGGTGGATCAACGAAGACTGGGGTGGAGATGGCGATTGCGTACCGGCCATAAGCTTCGGTATGCCACCGAGAGTGGGCGAACAAGTTCCGTCTTTCCCTCAGCTCGTGGGCCTTCTCTAGCCAGTCGAGGTAATCCTGTTGTGCTGACTTGTCACTGGCGTAGACCTTCGAGACTTGGCGCTCGATGCGTTTCAGCAAGTCCGCCGCGCCGAGATCGCCAGCAATTGCGGTGTACTGGTCTAGCCCTTTGCCGGAGTCGTGCCAAGCGACACAAAGATGTAATGCGGTGACGAAGTCCGAAAATGCGAAGAAGAATTGACCGAGGAGCGCTGTGATCTCGGCCTCGGCGGCACGTTGCATGGCAAATCGTTCATGCACCCGCACATGCGAGAAATCTTCCATAGCGCCCTAACACCGCCTCATGCTACCGCACCGCCCGGCTACTCGCCTTTACGCGCGCCCAAGATCCAGATGCTCGATCCGGTAGCTCGAGCAACCAAGTAGCTGCGCACAGGCTGCAGACATAAGCCTGCACAAGCCCAGGCGAGTACGGCTCTCCGGCGGAGGGCACCAGAGATTCTCGCAGCAACCCGGTTAGGACGGCCTTGTCTACTTCGGCACAGCATGCTTCACGACTGCCGACAAAGTTCAGCGCGCTGTGCGGATATATCGACGCGCAACGGCAGTTGTTCATGAGGCCTAACACCCCATGTTCCTCGTGATTCGAAGGTTCCGGCGGCGGCGGTGGAGCTGGACTGTATTCCAGCGGGGAGCGGTCCTGAGGCGGGAGCAGTTGTGACAGCGGCGCTTTGCCCGCGACGGCCTCGGACACGGCCCTGAAACCTGGATTCCACCGGACGTTATCGATGCCTTCCCGATAGCCAGTGGTGAGGTCAAGCACATTGGCGCCGGAAGCTTGGAACTGGCCGGTTCCGGCCGGCAGGAACGCCATGTAGTAGTGGCCGACGACGAAACGGTCGCCGCAGCCGGGGTGGGGACTGAATTCAAACGCCGTGTACGACGCATGGCCACGCAGCTTCTCCACGACCCGGATGTTGCCCCGCGCAAGCGCATGACCGCGTTCCGTCGGGGCTTGTTCGTTGATCGAAGTGCTTAGCACGCGAAACACGAAGACGTCAGCAGCCGTGGAAACGGTCTCGTCCGTGACCTGCGGGAATATGCACGAAGTGGCTGACGCCGACATGGGCAGAAGTGCCACAGAAAACATCACGCCGTAGAAGAGTTTCCTGAACATGGCTAACACCGCGGGCGGCTGACGCCAGTGCCGCAGCGCCCGGAACGCATCACCTTGCTCATACTCGTTGCCGCGCTTGGACACGAACTCTAGAAAACTGCTGATGCAAGCGCGCTGTGCGACGCTGAGGCCCGAATACTGTTCATGCGAGTGGCTGGGATGACTCTTCGACGGCTGAAGCATAAATAGGACTGATCCAAGTATTTCGTTGCCTACGAGCGGCTCGCCTGTGTGTTGCGCCGAGTAACTCATGTAGGCCGGCAAGTAGTAGCAAAACTCGCTGGCTCCCATATGCGCGAGCTGACACCCATAGAACACAATTTCCGCTGCGGTGAGATCGGACCAATTCTGATCAGTACGAGCGACGGCCGCGACTTTCCATTCTTCATCCGTAATCGTACCGGACATACCCTTTTGGTCGGTGAGCCAAAACTGGCGCAGCGAGAGCTCCGGGCGCGGCACGGCTGCAAAAGCGCGAGAGATCGACTGCAAGAGCTCGTGTATTTCCATCCGCCGCCTAACACCGCATCAGCTGCCCTGCACTCGGACTCTTTTGCAGCCGACTCTCGGAAGTAGCGGACTCCCGCTACTGCGACCGACTGTGAGCCACCGATTTGGATGGGCAGCTGCAGCTCAACGTCCGGCTTGTGGCCTAGGCGATCACATTCAGGGCACGCCTCGATCTTGAGGTGCGCCAATACGCCATTTGATTTTTTCAGAAGGTCGCCATGGTAGGTGACCTGCGGCCCATCGGTGAACGAAACCGCTACAAATGAGTCAAAGCAACGGACCGGGATTTGCTGAAGAGTTGCTGAGGTTTCAGATAGCTGGATGGTGCTGCGAAGACGCGGGTAGCCAGGCTCGCTCGGCTTTGCCAAGGGATTTGGGATGAATGCCACATACGCATCCGCCGGAACTGGCGGAGGTGGCGGCGGCGGAAGCGCGCTAGCCACTGGAGCGAGTGCGGCTAGGAGGACAACAGCTGCATGTGGCGGCGTGAGCTTCATCTGATGCCTAACACCCGCCCAGCCGGAACACGCTCGATAACCGGACTGATTTCCACCCTTCGATTTCTCGAGCTGGACCCTTCTGCGAGGGGACGACTGATTCCATAGAACTCATAGGTCATACGGTCGGGGGCGACGCCGTGTTGAACAAGCCAGCGGAATGTGGCACGCGCGCGATCACGGGAGAGCACTTCACAGCGCTCCCCGGCGCATTCGCCCGGATCCGCGAAGCCTCTTACCAGTGCTTTCAATGAAGGGTAAGCGAGCATGGCTCTCAGATTGTCTTCGAGGGCTGCAACTGCCTCAGGCCCATCGAGCGACTCTACGAGCCGTTCCAGTACTACGGGCTGGCCCGGCTGGAACCGGATCTGGGGAGCAGGCTCGTGGCCGAGCGCAATCGCGGGCGCAAGAGCCAAGGCGGCGCATATGCCCCCTGTTGCAAACCGCATAGAACCTCCTCTGGGCGCTAACACCGGCACATGCTGCGGCACCCGACGACGCCAATACAAGACGGCCGCAGCGATGAAGCAGCCGACGAGGCTGGCCAGCAGGTCCAATGAATCGGCTCGATGCTGCGGCATGGCGAGTTGAACCAGTTCCACGAGCCCGAGCACGACGAATGCCACCGCTGCAGAGCCGACCGGGCTGCCAGGAACGACAAACGCTTGCCAAAAAGTGAGCGTGAGGCCAGCGAATAGGTTGGGCGCACTCCCAAGAAGCCATGGCGGAAGGGTTGACCCCGCCACCCACCGGAGTGGGCCAGTGCAGGTAAGCCAGAGCACGAATAGCGCGCCAGCCCACCGGAGCAACTTCGCATCACGCTTAGCGGCCAGGAGCGCTGCAAGGCTGGACATGGGCCCTAACACCGTGCCAAAGCCGTTCTCTAGCGGCTGCAGATCCAAGCACCCGCGGACCAGCCGGCCTTTCTCCTTGAACAGCGTACTGGCAAAGCTGCCGTCCTCGAAGTAGTCGACTACGACGAATCCTTCTTGCCGCGGGACGGACTGGCCTTTTCCAAGTTGCAGACGAAAGACCTTCACGAGGTTCCTGGCGAATGCATCGACCTCCTTGTGGCCGGAGGTCTCCGCAACGGATACCTCCGCCATCCGGCCCTTCTCGGTTTGAGTGGCCTTGATGCACGTGCGGGCGAACGCCGGTTCAGCGCCTTGCGCTGCGGCCGAGAGCAGGAAGCCAAGAAATGCGGCTGCGATCATCTTCATCTTGGCACCTAACACCGCGGTGCGGCCGAGAGGCTTGGATGAACCTGCCCGACCAATGACCTTAAACCGCCCGTAGCCGACACACTAGCAGCGCGAGTTGACCGGCGCTTGCCCGGGAAACCTGCGAGGCGTGTGGCTGCCGGAGCCGCCGATGCGACCGGAGCCACGGACTACACGTGTGGGCACGTTGGCTACGATCGCGACGCACGTTCACTGCAGCCGAAGCGAGCCGCCACGTTCCGACAGACCGGCCGAGGAACACGTTGCCGAGTAACCCCGCTACACCGCCTAACACCGATTCTGCCTCTTTAGAGAGGCGGTAACCGATCCTGTCGCCGCCAGACTGGCCGGTCAACGGCATCTTGCCTGTTACCGCCGCCCGAGCAGTATTCAAGTCATTACCGGCGCACCCGAGGCGGTAATAGACGACCCAATGGCGCCCACGGGGCCGGATGCTCCATCGGCACCAGGACCACCTCGAACATCACCGGTGCGCCGGCGCTGGGGAATGCGGCGTTCCAGCCGCTGGGCACGCAGATACTGCCGGCGGTTTGCCCGCCGCGTTCGTTAGCAGCCATCCCCGTGAACGACAGCGACAGGAAGCAGTCGGCCCGAGCCACCACGGCGCGTTTGCCGTTAGCCCACGACGCGCCAACGACCGGGATATCCGCGCCCGCAGTCACACCGCGCTGATCGGACCGGCGGAACATGGCGGCCACGGGCCCAGGTCGGCGCGTGCATTCGTTCCACCGCATCCAACGCGAGGACTTCCCATGAGTACCCTCACCATCGCCGTGCTGGTCGGCAGCCTGCGCCGCGACTCGTTCAATCGACGGCTCGCGACCGCGCTGGCGCGGCTGGCGCCGGGCGACGTCGAGTTCCGGCAGCTCGAGATCGGCGACCTGCCGCTCTACAACCAGGACGACGACGCGAATCCGCCGGCCGCCGCGCAGCGGCTGAAGTCCGAGATCCGCGCCGCCGACGGCGTGCTGTTCGTGACGCCGGAGTACAACCGTTCGGTGCCGGGCGTGCTCAAGAACGCGATCGACCATGCGTCGCGGCCGTACGGGCACAGCGCGTTCGCGGGCAAGCCGGCCGGCATCCTCGGCGTGTCGCCCGGCGCAGCCGGCACCGCGATGGCGCAGCAGCACCTGCGCAACATCGCCGCCTACCTCGACATGCCGACGCTCAACCAGCCCGAGGCCTTCATCCAGGCGAAGGAGGGGCTGTTCGACGACGACGGCGGCATCGGCCCGGCCAGCCGCGAGTTCCTGCAGACATGGGTGGATGCCTACGTGGCCTGGGTGCGGAAGCATTCGGGCGGCTGACCACGCACATGCGTGTCGACGCATGCGGTTGCTGCGTCGTGTGCGGCTTCGCATGACGTGATGACGTAACAGCGCGGTGACGCGATGGCATGCATCGCGTCACGCCGCGACAGTGCCGGCATGTCGTGCCTGCGTCCCGCAAGCCGGGTTCCCATAGCGCAATGCCGCATCGCCGCCGCAGGCGACGACGATGCGGCCGGTCGACGGGCTCAGAGCGCGCTGCCGCCGAACTTGTGGGTGTACTGCAGGTAGAACGTGCGGCCCTCGGTGTCGAACCAGCTGATGTCGTAATACGGATAGCTGGTGGAGGTCGGGTCGTACGGCGGCGCCTTGTCGAACAGGTTGACCACCGACAGCGAGAGCTGCGCGCGCTCGTTGAAGCGGTACTGCACGTTGGCGTTGTAGCGGTATGTCGCCGATACCCACGGGCTGTTGCCGTCTTCCGGGTCGTAGACCTCGTAATAGGAATCGTCGTTGGGCAGGCGGCCCAGGCGCACGCCCTGCAGCGCCGCCGACCAGCCGCCGCGCTGCCAGGAAAGGCGCGCGCTCGCCTTGGTGCGCGGGATGTCGTAGCCGCTGTTGACCGCGAACATGTCGACGACGGGCTCGTCGGGATACACCTGGATCTCGTGGCGGCGCACCCAGGTGTAGCCGCCGTTGAGGCGGAACGTGCCGATACGCGTGTCCCAGCGCAGCGTGGTGCTGAAGTCGAGGCCGCTGGTGCTCTCGCGCGCCACGTTGATCGGGTTGACGTGCACGCCGTACAGGCTGCCGTCGGGCATGCGCGTCACGCGCGCGAGCGTGTCGACGCAGAGCGCGGAGCCGATGTCCAGCGTGCCGAGGCGGCAGTCCCGCTCGTTGAGCAGCACTTCGCTGGTACGCAGGTCCTGCACCTGGTCGCGCATGTCGATGTCGAACCAGTCCAGCGAGACGTCGATGTTCGACGACGGCGACCACACCGCGCCCACCGTCCACGACGTGCTGGTTTCCGGATCGAGGTCGCGGCTGCCGGTGCGGCTGCGGATCACGCCCTCGTCGCCGTAGCTGCAGTCGTCGAGGTCCTCCCCCGGCTCCTCCGTCGCGCAGCGGAAATAGTCGGGCGCGGAGGTCTCGTCGTTGCCGGGGCCGGCGAACACGTAGTGCAGGTCGGGGGCGCGGAAGGCGGTGCCGTAGGAGCCGCGCACCAGCAGGCTGTCGAGCGGGCGCCATTCCAGGCCTGCGCTCCAGGTCGGCTTGGCGACGTCGCGGCCGGCGAAGCGGTATTCGTCGTAGCGCGCGGCCAGGCTGAGGTTCAGGCGCTCCATCACCGGCATGCGCAGCTCGCCGGCCAGCGCCCAGCGGTTGCGGCTGCCGGCGCCGTCGGAGTCCTTCCAGCTGTAGTAGTAGTACTCGAGCGCGCGCGGATCGGGCTTGAGGTCGTAGCTCTGGTGGCCGAGCTCGGCGGTGGCGGCGAAGCCCGCGGCGCCGCCGGGCAGGCTGAAGAGCTCGCCCTGCGTCAGCGTGAACGAGAGCGTCTGCGTTTCCGACTCGGGCCGGTAGGTGCTGTCGGCGGCGATGCCGTCGTACTCGGCGCGGGTCAGCGGCGTGTACATGCGCGACGGGTCGGCGTTGTAGATCGGATAGCCGTCCTCGTCGTAGCCCAGCAGCGGGCCGAGGAAGAGATCGTTCGCGCGCTCGGCGATGATCTGCGGCCAGCTGATGCGCGCCTTGTACTGCGAATGCGCGAGCGCGAGCTCGTAGTCCCAGCTTTCGGCGAGCGTGCCCTTCAGGCCGGTGGTGATGCCGAGAGTCTTCTGCACGGTGTCGACCATGCCGTTGCGCAGGCCGCCCATCTCCTCCAGCGTGAACTGGCGCTGCCAGTACTCGAGCTGGCCGGTGTAGTCGTTGTAGAAGTAGTCGTGCTCGACGCCGTCGGGCGTCATGAGCGCCCAGCCGCGTGGCGCGCGGAACAGCGAGAGCTCGTGCCGGCCGGCCTGGATGTCGGCGAACAGCTCGACGCCGCCTTCGGTCATGTAGTTGAGCGAGGCATAGGCGTTGAAGCCTTCGCGCTTGCTGATCATGGTGCGGTAGGCCACCGAGCGGTCGCTGCCGCAGAAGTAACCGTAGCGCGGTCGATACGCGTACTGCATCGTGCCTTCGTTGAGGCCCGACAGCGCCGCGCACGTCTCCTCGCCCGGGTCGATGTAGTCGTCCCACCAGTCGGTGATCAGGAAGTTGCGCGTGGGCACGCGCGAGTTCTCGGTGGGGCCGTCGAAGCTGGAATCCTGCTGCGCGCGCTCGAAGCCCCACAGCGGGTCCTGCCGGCGGTACTCGATGCCGGCGATGGCGTTGAACGCGCCGCGCGAAACACCACCGGACACGTTGAGCCGGTGCGACTGCGCATCGCCCTGCTCGGTCTGGCCGTAGCGGTAGTCGATGGTGGTGCCGTCGGCCTGCTTCTTGAGGATGAAGTTGACGACGCCGGAGATCGCGTCGGAGCCGTAGATCGCCGACGCGCTGCCGGTGAGCACCTCGATGCGGTCGATCATTCCGAGCGGCAGGCTGGAGACGTCGGTGAAATTGCTGCGCCCGCCGAAGGGCAGCGGGAAGTCGGCGATGCGGCGGCCGTTGACCAGTACCAGCGTGTGGTTGGGGCCGAGCGCGCGCAGGTCGACCTGCTGCGCGCCCGGGGAGAAGTCGGCGCCGCCGGCCGACTGTTGGCTTTGCGTCTGCCCGCCGTTCTGCGTCAGCGCCTGCATCACGTCGGGCACGCTGGTGAAGCCGCCGGCCTGGATGTCGCTGGCGGTGATCACGGTGATGGGCGCCGGGCCGTCGACCTGCGCGCGCGGCAGGCGCGAGCCGGTGACCTGCACGGTGTCGAGCTCGCGCGTCTCGCTGCTGCTGGCGGCGGCCGGCCGCGCCTGCGCCGGGCGCGGCGCGCGCGGGACCGGCGCGGTGGCGGGCGC
>NZ_BMXY01000006.1 GCF_014651995.1 Cognatilysobacter xinjiangensis
GCGATGGACGACGGCCTGCGCTTCGCGATCCGCGAAGGCGGCCGTACCGTCGGCGCCGGCGTGGTGGCCAAGATCATCAAGTGATCCTCGGTCGCACCGCAGGGTGCGGCCAGCCACCCGCTCGACCGGCTCCGGCCGGTCGGCACGAAGGAGGGGCGCTTCGGCGCCCCTTCCTTTTTGCCCGCACGGCCGCCGTCTAGCTGGTAAGCCGCAGAAGCGGCAGTGCCAGCATCGATTAGGGCAAATAGCCGATTTGCCCGCACGGCCGCCGTCTAGCTGGTAAGCCGCAGAAGCGGCAGTGCCAGCATCGATTAGGGCAAATAGCCGATAAGCGGCAAGCGACAACGGCGATCCGCCTCTTTACGCGGCCTTCGCATACAGGCTAGAATCGCGGTCCCTTCGATCCGTCGGAGGGATCGACAGCGAAATGAGGGGCAGGACGCCGCTCGTGTTCGCCGGACATGGAAAGCGTCGTGTGTCGCACCGGCCGCAGCCTCGCGCTGCTTGTCGTGGTGCTTCACGCGTTCTATACTTTCTTGTCTGGCGGGCCGGGAAACCGGCCTGCCTTGTTTTTCGCGTGTCACCGGCCGCAGGGCACGAGGTACGCGGCCACCGTGGGGCATGGCGCATGAAGCCGCCGTGTCCGTCGCTCTTTAACGAAGGAAACCCGTCATGGCGGACCAGAAGATCCGAATTCGGCTCAAGGCGTACGATCATCGTCTGATCGACCGCTCGGCCAGCGAGATCGTCGAGACGGCCAAGCGGACCGGCGCGCAGGTGCGCGGCCCGATCCCGCTGCCGACCAAGCTCGAGCGTTACACCATTCTTACTTCGCCGCACGCCGACAAGGATGCGCGCGACCAGTACGAAACCCGCACGCACAAGCGCGTGCTCGACATCGTCGATCCGAACGACAAGACCGTGGACGCGCTCATGAAGCTCGAGCTCGCGGCCGGCGTCGACGTCCAGATCAAGCTGACCTGAGGCCTCCGAACATGACCGCGAAGAAGTATTCGTTGGGCATCGTCGGCCGCAAGGCCGGCATGAGCCGCGTCTTCCTCGAAGACGGCAAGTCGGTTCCGGTCACCCTCATCGAGGCGACCCCGAACCGCATCACCCAGATCAAGACCCCGGAAACGGACGGCTACAGCGCCGTGCAGGTCACCGTCGGCGTGCGTCGCGCGTCGCTGCTCACCAAGCCGGAAGCCGGCCACCTCGCCAAGGCGAAGGTCGAAGGCGGCCGTGGCCTGTGGGAGCTGCGCGTCGAGAACGACCAGGTCGGTGCCTTCGAAGTTGGCGGCGAGATCAAGGCCGACATCTTCCAGCCGGGCCAGATCGTCGACGTCCAGGGCGTCAGCAAGGGCAAGGGCTTCCAGGGCACGATCAAGCGCTGGAACTTCACCATGGGTGACGCTACCCACGGTAACTCGCTCTCGCACCGCTCGCCGGGCTCGATCGGCCAGCGCCAGACGCCGGGCCGTGTGTTCCCGGGCAAGAAGATGTCGGGCCACATGGGCGACGAGACCAAGACCGTTCAGGGCCTCGAGGTCGTCCGCGTCGACGCCGAGCGCGGCCTGATCGCCGTCAAGGGTGCGATCCCGGGTGCTCCGGGTGGCGACGTCATCGTCCGCCCGACGACGAAGGGCTAAGGAGAACCACGATGGAACTCGCCATCAACAACAGCGACAAGACGGTCTCGGTTTCCGACGCCGTGTTCGGTCGTGATTTCAGCGAAGACCTGGTTCATCAGGTCGTCGTCGCCTACCGCAACGCGGGCCGCTCGGGCACCAAGGCGCAGAAGACGCGCTCGGAAGTGAACGGCACCACGAAGAAGTCGAAGAAGCAGAAGGGTGGCGGTGCACGTCACGGCGCCCTGACCGCTCCGATCTTCGTCGGCGGCGGCGTGACCTTCGCGGCCAAGCCGCGCAGCTTCGCGCAGAAGGTCAACCGCAAGATGTATCGCGCCGCGATGGCGTCGATCCTGTCCGAGCTGAACCGCCAGGGCCGTCTCTCGGTCGTCGAATCCCTCGAGATCGACGCGCCGAAGACCAAGACCCTCATCGGCAAGCTCAAGGATCTCGGCACCGGCCGCCGTCCGCTCCTCGTCACCGAGGACGCGACGGAGAACCTGTACCTGTCGGCGCGCAACCTGCCGTACGTCGAAGTCCGCGATGTCCAGGGTCTCGACCCGGTGACGCTCGTCGGCGCCGACTCGGTCGTGTTCACGGCCGATGCGGTCAAGAAGATCGAGGAGTGGCTGGCATGAACGACGCCAAGCTCTACAGCATCATCCGTGCGCCGCGCATCTCCGAGAAGACCGCGCGACTGCAGGAAGTGTCGAACCAGTACGTGTTCGAAGTCTCCACCGAAGCCACCAAGACCGATATCAAGGCGGCTGTCGAGAAGATCTTCGGCGTCAACGTGCGCGCGGTGAACGTGGTGAACGTGAAGGGCAAGAACAAGGCCTTCAAGTTCCGCATGGGCCGCCGCGCCGACTGGCGCAAGGCGTACGTCACGCTGGCCGAGGGCCAGTCCATCGACGTCATGGCCACGGCCTGAGGATAGACAGATGGCATTGATGACCTTCAAGCCCACCTCCGCCGGCCGCCGTAGTGCGGTCCGCGTGGTGACCCCGGGCCTCCACAAGGGCGATCCGTACGCCCCGCTGGTGGAGAAGCAGGGCAAGACCGGTGGTCGCAACCACCATGGCCGCATCACGACGCGTCACGTCGGCGGTGGCCACAAGCAGCATTACCGCATCATCGACTTCAAGCGCGACAAGGTCGGCATCCCCGCCCGCGTCGAGCGCATCGAGTACGACCCGAACCGCACCGCGCACATCGCTCTGCTGTGCTACGTCGATGGCGAGCGTCGCTACATCATCGCGCCGAAGGGCCTGAAGGACGGCGATCAGGTGATCGCGGGCCGCGACGCCCCGATCCGCGTCGGCAACACGCTGCCGCTCACCAATATCCCGGTCGGCTCCACGGTGCACTGCATCGAGATGAAGCCGGGCAAGGGTGCGCAGCTGGCCCGCGCCGCCGGCGCCGGCGTGCAGCTGGTCGCCCGCGAGCAGGGTTACGCCACGCTCCGCCTGCGTTCGGGCGAAATGCGCAAGGTTCCGGCCGAGTGCTGCGCGACCATCGGCGAAGTCGGCAACGACGAGCACAACCTCGAGAAGCTGGGCAAGGCCGGTGCGAAGCGCTGGCGCGGTGTCCGCCCGACCGTTCGTGGCGCCGCCATGAACCCGGTCGACCACCCGCATGGCGGTGGTGAGGCCAAGGCCGGCCAGGGTAATCCGCACCCGGTCACGCCGTGGGGCGTCCCGACCAAGGGTTACAAGACCCGCAAGAACAAGCGGACGCAGCAGTTCATCGTTCGCGATCGCAGGAGCTAATCGGCCATGCCACGTTCACTCAAGAAGGGCCCTTTCACCGACCATCACCTGGTCAAGAAGGTGGAAACGGCCGGCAACAACAAGAAGCCGATCAAGACCTGGTCGCGTCGTTCGACGATCCTGCCGGAAATGATCGGTTTCACGATCGCCGTCCATAACGGGAAGAATCACATCCCGGTTCTCATCAACGAGAACATGGTCGGTCACAAGCTCGGCGAGTTCGCCATGACCCGTACGTTCAAGGGTCATGTCGCGGACAAGAAGTCGAAGTAAGGAGATGACCATGGAAGCGAAAGCCATCCTGCGCACCGCGCGCATCTCCCCGCAGAAGGCCCGCCTGGTCGCCGACCAGGTGCGCGGTCTTCCCGTCGAGCGCGCCCTTGCCCTGCTCAAGTTCTCCGACAAGAAGGTCGCGGGCATGATCTACAAGGTCGTGTTCTCCGCCGCCTCGAACGCCGAGAACAACCTGGGTGCCGATGCCGACGACCTGCGCGTCAAGACCATCATGGTCGACGAAGGTCCGACGCTGAAGCGTTTCATGGCCCGCGCGAAGGGCCGCGGCACCCGCATCCTCAAGCGCACCAGCCACATCACTGTGGTCGTGGGCGCAGGCAAGTAAGGCGGAGCAGACTCATGGGTCATAAAGTTCATCCCACCGGTATCCGCCTGGGCATCGCCAAGGACTGGAACTCGAAGTGGTTCGCCAACAAGAAGCAGTACGGCGCGTTCCTGACCGCCGACCTGCGCGTGCGTGAGCTGCTTCGCAAGAAGCTCGCTCAGGCGGGCATCTCGAAGATCCTCATCGAGCGTCCGGCAAACAACGCCCGCGTGACGATCCACACCGCCCGTCCGGGCGTGGTGATCGGCAAGCGCGGCGAGGACATCGAGAAGCTGCGTCGCGAAGTCAGCGACGTGATGGGCGTCCCGGCGCACATCAACGTTTCCGAAGTCCGCAAGCCCGAGCTCGACGCGCAGCTGGTCGCCGAGTCGATCGCGCAGCAGCTCGAGCGCCGCATCATGTTCCGCCGCGCGATGAAGCGTGCGGTCGGCAACGCGATGCGCCTCGGTGCGCTGGGCATCAAGGTCAACGTCGCAGGCCGCCTCAACGGTGCGGAAATCGCCCGTTCGGAGTGGTACCGCGAAGGCCGCGTGCCGCTTCACACCCTCCGCGCCGATATCGACTACGGCTTCGCCGAGGCGAAGACCACGTACGGGATCATCGGTATCAAGACCTGGATCTACAAGGGCGAGATCTTCGACTTCGCCCAGGTCGGCCAGGAGAAGCAGGAAGAGAACTCGTCGCCGCGCGGCGAGCGCTCCGAGCGCGGTGACCGTGGCGATCGTCGTGATCGTCGCGACCGCGAGCAGAGGTAATCCGCCATGCTGCAACCCAAGCGAACCAAATTCCGCAAGATGCACAAGGGCCGTAACGACGGCCTGGCATGGAGCGGCAACGCCGTCAGCTTCGGCGAGTTCGGCCTCAAGGCAACCGCCCACGGCCAGCTCACCGCCCGTCAGATCGAAGCGGCTCGCCGCGCGATCAGCCGTTACGTCAAGCGTGGCGGCAAGATGTGGATCCGCGTGTTCCCCGACAAGCCGATTACCCAGAAGCCGATCGAAGTCCGAATGGGCTCGGGCAAGGGCAACGTCGAGTACTGGGTCGCGCAGATCCAGCCGGGCCGCATGATCTACGAGATCGAGGGCGTCAGCGAGGAAGTCGCGCGCGAAGCGTTCCGTCTCGCCTCGGCCAAGCTGTCCGTGACCACCACCTTCGTTACCCGCACGGTGCGCTAATGGACCTCAAGGAACTCCGCACGAAGTCGGCCGACGAGCTGAACAGCCACCTGACCGACCTGCACAAGGAGCGCTTCGCGCTCCGCATGCAGCAGGCCACGGGCCAGCTCGCCAAGAGCCATGAAGTCCGCCGCGTCCGTCGCGAGATCGCTCGCACGAAGACGCTGCTGGGCCAGAACCAGAAGTAAGGACCCGCCATGACCGACAACAACACAGAGAAGGCTATTCGCACGGTCGAAGGTCGCGTCCTCAGCAACAAGATGGACAAGACCGTCACCGTGCTCGTCGAGCGCCAGGTCAAGCACGCGCTGTACGGCAAGTACATCCGCCGCTCGACCAAGCTGCACGCCCACGACGCCGACAATTCCTGCAACGAGGGCGATGTCGTCCGCGTGCAGGAGTGCGCGCCGATGTCGAAGACCAAGAACTGGCGCGTGGTGCAGATCGTCACCCGCGCGGCCGGTTAAGAGGAGAGCGAAACATGATCCAGATGCAGAGCTACCTCGACGTGGCCGACAACTCCGGCGCCAAGGAAGTGATGTGCATCAAGGTGCTGGGCGGCTCGAAGCGCCGTTACGCCGGCATCGGCGACATCATCAAGGTGTCCGTCAAGGACGCCATTCCGCGCGGCAAGGTGAAGAAGGGCGACGTCTACGACGCCGTCGTCGTGCGCACCCGCAAGGGCGTCCGTCGTCCCGACGGTTCGCTGATCCGTTTCGACGGCAATGCCGCCGTGCTGCTCAACAACAAGCAGGAGCCGATCGGCACCCGCATCTTCGGACCTGTTACGCGCGAGCTGCGTAACGAGAAGTTCATGAAGATCGTGTCGCTCGCCCCTGAAGTGCTCTGAGCGGAGGAAGACACATGAACCGTATCCGCAAGGGCGACCAGGTGGTCGTCATCGCCGGCAAGGACAAGGGCAAGCAGGGCGAGATCGTCCGCGTGCTCGGCGACAAGGTCGTCGTGTCCAATGTCAACGTGGTCAAGCGCCACACCAAGCCGAACCCGCAGGCGGGTCAGCCGGGTGGCGTGATCGAGCGCGAGGCGCCGATCCACGCGTCCAACGTGATGCTCTTCAACCCGGCGACGGGCAAGGGCGACCGCGTTGCTTTCAAGGTGCTGGAGGATGGACGCAAGCTGCGTGTGTTCCGCTCCAGCGGTGAGGCGGTTGACGCCTGAGGAATGCAGAAATGACCACCCGTCTCGAAAAGTTCTACAAGGACGAAGTCGTCCCGCAGCTCATCCAGAAGTTCGGCTACAAGAACGTCATGGAAGTGCCGCGCCTGGTCAAGATCACGCTCAACATGGGCGTGGGCGAGGCCGCCACGAACAAGAAGATCCTGGAAAACGCCGTCGGCGACATGACCAAGATCGCCGGCCAGAAGCCGATCGTCACGAAGAGCCGCGTGTCGGTCGCTTCGTTCAAGATCCGCGACGGTTGGCCGATCGGCGCGAAGGTCACGCTGCGCCGCGCCAAGATGTACGAGTTCCTCGACCGCTTGGTGAACGTCGCGCTGCCGCGCGTCCGCGACTTCCGCGGCGTGTCCGGCAAGGCGTTCGATGGCCGTGGCAACTACAACATGGGCGTCAAGGAACAGATCATCTTCCCGGAAATCGACTTCGACCAGGTCGACGCTCTGCGCGGCATGGACATCGCGATCACCACGACCGCGAAGACCGACGCCGAGGCGCGCGCGCTTCTCGAAGCGTTCCGCTTCCCGTTCCGCAACTGATACTCAGGATTGAACAATGGCTAAGACTTCCATGATCAACCGCGAGGTCAAGCGGGAGAAGCTCGCGAAGCGCTACGGCGCCAAGCGCGAGGAGCTCAAGAAGATCATCTCCAGCACCACGGCTTCGTACGACGAGAAGATGGACGCGGTGGTCAAGCTGCAGAAGCTGCCGCGCGATTCCTCGCCGAGCCGCCAGCGCAACCGCTGCGAGCTGTCGGGCCGCCCGCGCGGCGTGTACCGCAAGTTCGGCCTCGGTCGCAACATGCTTCGCAAGGCCACCATGAACGGCGACGTTCCTGGCCTGCGCAAGGCAAGCTGGTAAGATAGCCGGCTTCACCGCGGCGGGGCGACCCGCCGCGGCTTACAACTGAAATTCGCAATCCCGCGGATATCGGTGCTTCTCATAAGGAAACTCTCATGAGCATGACTGATCCCATCGCCGACATGCTGGTCCGCATCAAGAACGCGGCCGCTGTTCGGAAGCAGACGGTGAAGATGCCGTCGTCCAAGATCAAGGTCGCCATCGCCGGCGTGCTGAAGGAAGAGGGTTACATCCTCGACTACCGCACCAGCGAAGCGGGCCCGGGCAAGACCGAGCTCGAAGTCGTCCTGAAGTACTACGAGGGCCGCCCGGTCATCGAACGCCTCGAGCGCTTCTCGCGTTCGGGTCGCCGCCAGTACCGTGGCAAGTCCGAGCTGCCGAAGGTCCTCAACGGCCTCGGCGTCGCCATCATCTCCACCTCGAAGGGCATCATGACCGACTCGCAGGCGCGCCAGCAGGGCGTCGGCGGCGAAGTCCTGTGCTTCGTGGCCTAAGGGAGGAACAGACATGTCCCGAGTTGCCAAGAAGCCGGTCGCCCTGCCGAAGGGCGTCGAGCTCAACGTCCAGGCCGAGTCGATCAGCGCCAAGGGCCCGAAGGGCACGCTCTCGGTGCCGAAGCCGGCCGCTATCGATGTCAAGGTCGAGGACGGCACCGCCGTGTTCACGACCGAAGACGCCGCGCTGATCCCGCTGACCGGTACGCTGCGCGCCATCCTCGCCAACATGGTGAAGGGCGTCTCCGAAGGCTTCGAGCGCAAGCTCGAGCTCGTCGGCGTCGGTTACCGTGCCGCCATGCAGGGCAAGGACCTGAACCTCTCGCTGGGGTTCTCGCATCCGGTCCTGTTCCCGGCGCCGGAAGGCATCACCATCGCCACGCCGACGCAGACGGAAATCGTCGTGTCGGGTGCCGACAAGCAGCGCGTCGGCGAAGTCGCCGCCAAGATTCGCGGTTTCCGTCCGCCGGAGCCCTACAAGGGCAAGGGCGTGAAGTACGCCGGCGAAGTGATCATTCGTAAGGAAGCCAAGAAGGCGTAATTGCGAACCCCACGAACGGGGCCGCGCGCATGTGCGGGCGCCCGGGGACCGCATCTCCTTCAGCTTTCGAGGACAAGACCATGCTCAAGAAAATCGCCCGCCTGCGTCGCGCCAAGTCGACCCGCAGCCACATCCGCGAGCTCGGCGTTCCGCGCCTGTCGGTGCTGCGCACCGGCCAGCACCTTTACGCCCAGATCTTCACGGCCGACGGCTCGAAGGTCCTGGCGTCGGCGTCGACCGTCCAGGCCGACGTCAAGGATGGCCTGAAGAACGGCAAGAACGCGGAAGCCGCCACGAAGGTCGGCCGCAGGATCGCCGAGAAGGCGAAGGCTGCCGGCATCGAGAAGGTCGCTTTCGACCGCTCGGGCTACCGCTATCACGGCCGCATCAAGGCGCTCGCCGACGCCGCCCGCGAGGGTGGCCTGCAGTTCTAAGAACGGTTCGCCCGTTCGACCTGCCGGTGCAGACGCGCACCGGGCGACGGCGCGGATTCCCGCGCCGTCGATGCACCCGCGGTAAACCACAACGATAAGCGGCCACGCCGCAAGTCCTTTCAACTACCGAGATATTCAAATGGCAGAAGAGCGTCAGCAGCGCGGCCGCGATCGTGATCGCAACCGCGAAGAGATCGACGACGGCATGATCGAGAAGCTGATCGCGGTCAACCGCGTCAGCAAGACCGTCAAGGGCGGCCGCCAGTTCACCTTCACCGCGCTGACGGTGGTGGGCGACGGCAATGGCAAGGTCGGCTTCGGTTACGGCAAGGCGCGCGAAGTGCCGGTCGCGATCCAGAAGTCGATGGAGCACGCCCGCAAGTCGATGGCCAACGTCGACCTGAACAACGGCACCCTGTGGCACTCGGTCAAGGCCGGCCACGGCGCGGCCCGCGTGTTCATGCAGCCGGCATCGGAAGGTACCGGCGTGATCGCCGGCGGCGCCATGCGCGCCGTGCTCGAGGCGGTCGGCGTGAAGAACGTCCTGGCCAAGGCCGTGGGCTCGCGCAATCCGATCAACCTCGTGCGCGCCACCATGCGTGGCCTGACCGACATGCGTTCGCCGTCGCAGATCGCGGCCAAGCGCGGCAAGAAGGTGGAGGATCTGGTCAATGGCTAAGAACCAGGCAGTCGAAGGCGGCACCGTCAAGGTCCGTCTGGTCAAGGGTCTTCGCGGCACGCAGTCGATTCATCGCCTGTCGGTGCGCGCGCTGGGTCTCAACAAGCTCAACGATGTGCGTGAACTGAAGGACAGCCCGCAGGTGCGCGGCCTGATCAACAAGGTTCACTACCTCGTTCGCGTCGAGGAGTAATCGACCATGCGTCTCAACACTCTGCAGCCCGGTGAGGGCGCCCGTACCGAGCCCAAGCGCGTCGGTCGCGGTATCGGCTCCGGCCTGGGCAAGACCTGCGGCCGCGGCCACAAGGGTTCGTTCGCGCGTTCGGGCAAGGGCAAGATCAAGGCCGGCTTCGAAGGCGGCCAGATGCCGATGCAGCGCCGCCTGCCGAAGATCGGTTTCCGCTCGACGACGGCGAAGGAATCGGTCGAAGTCCTGCTTTACGCGCTCGAGGGCCTTGAAGCCGGCGAGATCACCATCACCTCGCTGAAGGAAGCGGGCCTCGTCCCGACCAACGCGAAGAAGGTGAAGGTGGTGAAGAAGGGCGACGTCACCAAGGCCTTCACCCTCAAGGGCGTGTCGGCTACGGCCGGCGCGAAGGCGGCCATCGAAGCGGCCGGCGGTTCGATTTCGGAGTAAGGGCCTGATGGCGCGTAGCAGCAATTCGATGGCCGGTATCGGCGGCCTCGGCAAGTTCACCGAGCTCCGTCAGCGACTGCTGTTCGTCGTCGCGGCGCTGATCGTCTACCGAATTGGCTGCTACGTTCCGGTCCCGGGCGTGAATCCCCAGGCGATGGTTGACTTCATGTCGACCCGTCAGGGGACGATCGTCGACATGTTCAACATGTTCTCGGGCGGTGCGCTGCACCGCCTGAGCCTGTTTGCACTCAACGTGGCGCCGTACATCTCGGCGTCGATCGTGGTGCAGCTGCTGACGCAGATGGTGCCGAGCCTCAAGGCCATCCAGAAGGAAGGCGAGTCGGGCCGTCGCAAGATCAACCAGTGGTCGCGCCTGGGAACCATCCCGCTCGCGATCTTCCAAGCCTGGGGCATCGCGACGTGGCTCCAGACGGCCACCGCGCCGGGCGGCACGCCGGTCGTCTACGCGGGCGGCCCCGGTTTCGTGATCACGGCCGTCGTCGCGCTGACCGCGGGCACCGTGTTCCTGATGTGGCTGGGCGAGCAGATCACCGAGCGCGGCATCGGCAACGGCATCTCGCTGCTGATCTTCGCCGGCATCGTGGCCGGCATCCCGGGCCAGGTGATCCACCTGTTCGGCCAGATCCGCGATGGCGACATGAGCGTGATCGCCGCGCTCGTGACCGCGCTGCTGGTGTTCGGCTTCACCTATTTCGTGGTGTTCGTGGAGCGCGGCCAGCGCCGCATCACGGTGAACTACGCCCGTCGCCAGGGCGGCCGCAACGCATACCAGAACCAGACCTCGTTCCTGCCGCTCAAGCTCAACATGTCGGGCGTCATCCCGGCGATCTTCGCCTCGAGCATCGTGATGTTCCCGGCGACGGCCGCCACCTGGTTCAGCCAGAACAGCTCGCAGTCCTGGCTGCTGCGCCTGTCGAACATGCTGGCGCCGGGCGAGCCGCTGCACATGATCCTGTACGCGGCACTGATCATCGGCTTCGCGTTCTTCTACACCGCGCTGGTCTTCAACTCGCAGGAGACCGCCGAGAACCTGAAGAAGTCGGGCGCGCTGATCCCGGGCATCCGCCCCGGCCGTGCGACCGCCGACTACATCGACGGCGTGCTGACCCGCCTCACGGCCGCCGGCGCGCTGTACCTGGTGCTGGTCTGCCTGCTGCCGGAAATCATGCGCACGCAGCTCGGCACGTCCTTCTACTTCGGCGGCACGTCGCTGCTGATCGTGGTGGTCGTGGTGATGGACTTCATTGCGCAGATCCAGGCGCACCTGATGTCGCACCAGTACGAAAGCCTGCTGAAGAAGGCCAACCTGCGCGGCGGCAATCGCGGCCGCTGAGGATCGCACCAGCGGCCGGTCGCACCGGCCGCGATTCGGTGGCATAATGGCGCGCTGACCGGCGCTGCCGGTCGAGCCCAGGACGGGCGAACGGTTTGAATCCCGGCCACGAAGGCGAAACGGAACAAGAAGCGGTAGGTCGACCTCGTCGGCTTCCGCAGATGGGCGACCCGGGCGGCAGTCCCGCGCACGGGTGGATCCATGGCCATACGCGCGCCTGAGGAGTGCGCGGGGCCGGGCAGGGCGGTTCGCCGCAGTGTCCGGTACAGCCGGGGTCCGTCGCCGGAGCATGGGCACACTCCCCATGCCGGCCGATGCGGTTCGCCGCATGGGTCCAAGCAAGCCGGGACACGCAGATTTCGGATTTTCCGAGAGTTCAACCGCCGGGCCTGGCCTGGCGCACACCAGTTTTGGAGATCGCCTCATGGCGCGTATTGCGGGTGTCAACCTGCCTGCCCAGAAGCACGTCTGGGTGGGGCTGCAGAGCATCTACGGCATCGGCCGTACCCGTTCCAAGCAGGTCTGCGAGTCGGCCGGCGTCACGCCGACGACCAAGATCCGCGACCTGTCCGAGCCCGAAGTCGAGCGCCTGCGCGCCGAGGTCGGCAAGTTCACCGTCGAAGGCGACCTCCGTCGCGAGATCGGCATGGCCATCAAGCGCCTGATGGACCTCGGTTCCTACCGTGGCCTCCGTCACCGCCGCGGCCTGCCGCTGCGCGGTCAGCGTACCCGGACCAATGCCCGTACCCGCAAGGGTCCGCGCAAGGCCATCAAGAAGTAAGGAACCGACATGGCCAAGCCTGCCGCGAAAGCTCCGAAGAAGAAGATCAAGCGCGTCGTCACCGACGGCATCGCGCACGTCCACGCTTCGTTCAACAACACCATCATCACGATCACCGACCGCCAGGGCAACGCGCTCTCGTGGGCGACGTCGGGCGGCGCGGGTTTCCGCGGTTCGCGCAAGTCGACCCCGTTCGCCGCGCAGGTCGCCGCCGAGAAGGCCGGTCGTGCCGCGCTCGACTACGGCGTGAAGGCGCTGGAAGTGCGCATCAAGGGCCCGGGTCCGGGTCGTGAGTCGGCCGTGCGTTCGCTCAACAACGTCGGCTACAAGATTCTCAACATCATCGACGTGACGCCGATCCCGCACAACGGGTGCCGTCCGCCGAAGAAGCGCCGCGTCTGAGGAGGAATTGAGACATGGCACGCTATATCGGTCCTACCTGTAAGCTCGCGCGCCGCGAAGGCGCCGACCTCGGCCTGAAGTCGCCGGCCCGCGCGCTCGACAGCAAGTGCAAGCTCGAGCAGAAGCCCGGCCAGCACGGCGCCACCGCCCGCAAGGGCAAGCTGTCCGACTACGCCACCCAGCTTCGCGAGAAGCAGAAGGTCAAGCGTATCTACGGCCTGCTGGAGCGTCAGTTCCGCAACTACTACAAGAAGGCCTCGAACCGTAAGGGCAACACGGGCGAGAACCTGCTGCAGCTGCTGGAAACGCGTCTCGACAACGTCGTCTTCCGCATGGGCTTCGCGGTCACCCGCGCCGCCGCCCGCCAGCTCGTCAGCCACCGCGGCGTCACGGTCAACGGCAAGATCGTCAATCTGCCGTCGTACCAGGTGAAGGCCGGTGATGCGATCGCGCTCGCCGAGCGCGCGCAGAAGCAGCTCCGTGTGCAGGAGGCCCTGACGGTCGCCCAGCAGATGGACCTGTCGCCGTCGTGGATCGAAGTCGACGCGAAGAAGTTCGCGGGCGTCTTCAAGTCGGTCCCGGACCGCGCCGACCTGCCGGCGGACATCAACGAAGCGCTGATCGTCGAGCTGTACTCGAAGTAATTCACCCTGGCCGGCGTGACGACGCCGGCCCCCAGGAGAAGCCACAACATGACGGTTACCGCCAACCAGGTATTGCGCCCGCGTGGTCCCCAGATCGAACGCCTGACCGGCAATCGCGCCAAGGTCGTGATCGAGCCGCTGGAGCGCGGCTACGGCCATACCCTCGGCAATGCGCTGCGCCGCGTCCTGCTTTCGTCGATCCCCGGATTCGCAATTACCGAGGTGGAGATCGATGGCGTGCTCCACGAGTACACCACGGTCGAAGGCCTCGAAGAGGATGTGCTCGAGGTTCTGCTGAACCTCAAGGACGTCGCGATTCGCATGCACACGGGTGACAGCGCGATGCTGTCGCTCAACAAGTCCGGCCCGGGCGTCATCACCGCCGGTGACATCCGCACCGACCACAACGTCGAGATCATCAATCCCGACCACGTCGTCGCGCACCTCACCAAGGACACGGCGCTGAACATGCGCCTGAAGATCGAGCGTGGTTACGGCTACCAGCCGGCCGCCGCGCGTCGCCGTCCTGACGAGGAAACGCGTGCGATCGGCCGCCTGATGCTGGACGCGAGCTTCTCGCCGGTCCGTCGCGTCGCCTACGCCGTGGAAGCCGCGCGCGTCGAGCAGCGCACCGACCTCGACAAGCTGGTGCTCGACATCGAGACCAACGGCACGATCGATGCCGAGGAAGCGGTCCGCACCGCGGCCGACATCCTCACCGACCAGCTGTCGGTGTTCGGCGACTTCACGCACCGCGAGCGCGGCGCGCAGAAGCCGCAGACCGGCGGCGTTGACCCCCTGCTGCTGCGTCCGATCGACGATCTCGAGCTGACGGTGCGCTCGGCCAACTGCCTCAAGGCCGAGAACATCTACTACGTCGGCGACCTGATCCAGAAGACGGAGGTCGAGCTGCTCAAGACTCCGAACCTCGGCAAGAAGTCGCTGACCGAGATCAAGGAAGTCCTGGCGCAGCGTGGCCTCGCGCTCGGCATGCGCCTCGAGAACTGGCCGCCGGCCGGCATCGCGTCGCACGGGATGATGGGGTGAGCGATCGCGCTTTGAACGCGTAAGCGTTCTGCGATCGCGAACGCCCGCGCCGCTGGCGCGGGCAGGGCAACGAAAGAACCCGCTTCCTTCGTAACCCTCTCAAGCAGTACCTCGCGGCATCGGATACGGTGCCGCGAAACCCGAATCCCGCCCACCGGCGGGATTCGCGCACCACCCCGACGGGCCACGAAGCCCGCGGCATTCCGGCCAGGAACGCCGGAACCGGACCAACCGCAGTCCACAGCGTCAACGCCGGGATGGCGACAGCGAAATCCAGCAGTTCCAACATTCATAGGAATCCAACGCCATGCGCCACCAGAAAGCCGGCCGCAAGTTCAGCCGCACCAGCGCCCATCGCGACGCCATGTTCCAGAACATGGCCGCCTCGCTGATCAAGAACGGCCTGATCCGCACCACCCTCCCGAAGGCCAAGGAGCTGCGCCGCGTCGCGGAGCCGCTCATCACCCTCGGCAAGACCGACGGCGTCGCCAACCGCCGCCTCGCCTTCTCGCGCCTGCGCGACAAGGAAGCCGTCGGCACGCTGTTCACCGTGCTCGGCCCGCGCTACGCCACCCGTCCGGGCGGCTACCTGCGCATCCTCAAGTGCGGTTTCCGCGCCGGCGACAACGCCCCGATGGCATACGTCGAGCTGGTCGACCGCCCGGAAGCCGCGCAGTAATCGGCACCGGTACATGACGGGCTCCCGCCCGTGACGCGAGGCCCCGGCAATGCCGGGGCTTCTGCGTTTTTACGGCTCGAAGCTCGACGGCGGCGCGGCAGGCATGACGTTCGTGCTTTGCGCCATCGCCGCCGGCCTGCGACCATGGCGGCCTTTCGGGGATATCGCTGACCGCATGGCTTCCAAACCGATCCGCGCGTCATTCCGCATCCGCTTCCTGCTGGGCTTCCTGGCCTGCTGCGGGTTGATGGCGTATGCCCTCTACGCCGAGCACGTGCTGCGCCTGCAGCCCTGTCCGCTGTGCATCTTCCAGCGCATCGCGGTGATCGCGCTCGGGTTGATGTTCCTGCTCGGCGCCGTCGTCGGCCCGAAGCGGCGCGGCGGCCGTGCATTCTTCGGCGTGCTCGCGCTGATCCCGGCGCTGGCCGGTGTCGGTATCGCCGGCCGGCACGTGTGGATCCAGCATCTGCCGCCCGACCAGGTGCCGTCCTGCGGGCCGCCGCTTTCGTTCCTTCGCGAAACGCTGCCTTTCATGGACGTGGTGCGGAAGGTGCTGACGGGCGATGGCCAATGCGCGAGGATCGACTGGACGTTCCTCGGCCAGTCGATGCCGGTGTGGACGCTGATCTGTTTCGTCGTACTCGCGATCTGGATCGCCTTCGCGGCGTTCCGGCGCGACAAGTGGACCTTCCGATGACCGACCCGAACCTGCAGGCCGTTTCGCTTCCGCAGCAGTGGAGCGCGCAGTCCTGGCGCGCGCGGACGGCCGTGCAGATGCCGAAGTACCCCGACTCGGCCGAGCTCGAGGCCGCGCTGGCCGAGTTGCGCCGTCTGCCGCCGCTGGTGACGTCCTGGGAGATCCTGAGCCTCAAGCAGCAGCTCGCCGAGGCACAGGACGGCCGCCGCTTCCTGCTGCAGGGCGGCGACTGCGCGGAGAGTTTCGACGAGTGCTCGTCGGACGTGATCTCCAACCGGCTCAAGGTGCTGCTGCAGATGTCGCTGGTGCTGGTGCACGGCATGCGCAAGCCGGTGGTGCGTGTCGGCCGCTTCGCCGGCCAGTACGCCAAGCCGCGCTCGGCGGACATGGAGACGATCGACGGCGTGAGCCTCCCGAGCTACCGGGGCGACATCGTCAACGGCCCCGAATTCACCGCCGCGGCGCGCCGCCCCGATCCGCGCCGCATGGTGAAGGCGCATGCGCGCTCGGCGATGACAATGAACTTCGTGCGCGCGCTCATCGACGGCGGCTTCGCCGACCTGCACCACCCCGAATACTGGGACCTCGGCTGGGTCGGCCATTCGCCGCTCGCCGACGAGTACCGCCGTATGGTCGCCGCGATCGGCGATGCCGTGCGCTTCATGGAAACGCTGTCGGGCGAGGAGGTGCACAACCTCAATCGCGTCGACTTCTACACGTCGCACGAAGCGCTGCTGCTGCCGTACGAGGAGTCGCTGACCCGGCAGGTGCCGCGCAACTGGGGCTGGTTCGACCTGTCGACGCACTTCCCGTGGATCGGCATGCGCACCGCGCAGCTCGACGGCGCGCACGTGGAATTCCTGCGCGGCATCCGCAATCCGATCGCGGTGAAGATCGGCCCGTCGGTGACGCCCGACCAGCTGCTCAGGCTGATCGACGTGCTGAACCCCGGCGACGAGGCGGGGCGCCTGACCTTCATCCATCGCATGGGCGCCGCGCAGATCGCGACGAAGCTGCCGCCGCTGCTGGACGCGATGCGTCGCGATGGCCGCCGCGTGCTGTGGGTCTGCGACCCGATGCACGGCAATACCGAGTCGACCGCGAACGGCTACAAGACGCGCCGCTTCGCGAACATCGCGTCGGAAGTCGAGCAGGCCTTCGAGCTGCATGCGGCGGCCGGCACGCGACTGGGTGGCGTGCATCTGGAACTCACCGGCGAGGACGTGACGGAATGCCTCGGTGGCGCGCGCGAGCTCACCGAGCTCGACCTCGAGCGCGCGTACCGCAGCTGCGTCGATCCGCGCCTGAACTACGAGCAGGCGCTCGAGGTGGCGATGCTGATCGTGCGCAAGCAGACGCAGATCAGCGCGCCGCGCTGAGGGCGGGGCGACGCCGATGATCGCCCGGCTGCCGCGCTGGGTCTGGCCCGTCGCGTGGTGGCTGGCGTTCGTCGCCGGCGGCGTGAATGCGATCGGGCTGGTCGGCGTCGCGCATCAGGCCGTCTCGCATCTCACCGGCACGACCACCCTGCTGGCCGACGCGCTGGCGACCGGCGCCGGTGCGCAGACGCTGCACCTCGCGGCCATCGTTGCGGCTTTCGTCCTGGGCGCGGCCGTCGGCGGCGCGATCGTGCCGAGCGATCCGCTTCGCACCGGGCAGCGCCATACCGCCGTGCTGCTCGGCTGCGCGGCGTCGCTGCTGCTGGCATGGCGGCTGTTTCCGACGCATGCCTCGGCCGCGCTGGGCCTGGCCGCGTTCGCCTGCGGGCTGCAGAACGCGACCACCACCGCCTACAGCGGCGCCGTGGTGCGGACCAGCCACATCTCCGGCATGTTCACCGACCTCGGCATTTCGCTGGCCCATGCGCTGCGCGGCGAGCCCATCGCACGTCGCCGAATCGCGCTGTGCTGCACGGTCATCACCGGCTTCTTCGTCGGCGGGCTGGCGACGGCGCGGCTGTTCGTGAGCGCCGGCTACGACGCGTTGCTGTTGCCCGTCGCCGTGCTGGCGGCGCTCGCGACCGCGAACGCCGTGCACGCGGCTTCGCGACGCTGAGCGGTCAGGGCGTCGGGGCCGGCTCGTCGATGGTCGGCGCGAAGGTCGGCGCCTTGCGTGCGCGCGTGGTCTGCTCGAACGCGTAACCCAGCTCGATCAGCCGCGCCTCGCCCCATTTCGGCCCGAGGAACACCAGGCCCAACGGCAGGCCGCGCACGTCGCCCATCGGCACGCTCAGGCTCGGATAGCCGGCCACCGCCGCGGCGCCGTAGCCCGCGCCGGTGAAGTGATCGCCAAGCACGGTGTCGGTGCGCCAGGCCGGGCCGGTCGAGGGTGCGATCAGTGCGTCGAGCTTCTGCCTGCGCAAGGCAGCGTCGATGCCCTGCGGGCCGGCGAGGCGCCGCGCACTGTCGCGTGCATTGCGGTACTTCGTCGACTCGAGCGGTGCGGCCTTCATCGCCTGCTCGAACAATTCCTGCCCGAAGTAGGGCATCTCCTGCGCGGCATGGCGGCGGTTGAAGTCGATCAGGTCGGCGAAGCGACGCACCGGCGCGCCGCTGTCCGCGAGATAAGCCTCCAGCCCCGGCCTGAACTCCGACAGCAGCACGGTGAACTCGGCATCGTCCCACTTGCCGGCGGTGGGGATCTCGGCGTCGACCACGGTCGCGCCGGCGGCCTTCAGTGCCTGCACCGCGCGCTCGAAGGCGGCGTCGACGTCCGGGTGGTAGCCGGCGCTCTTGCGCAGCACGCGGATGCGCGCGCCCTTGAGCGCATCGGCCTTCAGATGCGCGGTGTAGTCCTCTGCCGCCGGGCGCTGGCGACCGCCGTTCGCCGGATCGTCCCTGTCGGCGGCGGCGAGGGCGTTCAGCACGACGGCGGCATCGGCGACGGTGCGGGTCATCGGGCCGGCGGTGTCCTGGCTCGCCGAGATCGGCACGATGCCGTGCCGGCTCACCAGCCCGACCGTGGGCTTGAGGCCCACGACGCCGGAAACCGCGGCCGGGCAGATGATGCTGCCGTCGGTTTCGGTGCCGATCGCGACTGCGGCGAGGTTGGCCGATACCGCCGCGCCGCTGCCGGAACTGGAGCCGCAGGGATTGCGGTCCAGCGCGTACGGATTGCGGGTCTGCCCGCCGACGCCGCTCCAGCCGGAGATCGAGCGCGTGGAGCGGAAGTTCGCCCACTCGCTGAGGTTGGTCTTGCCGAGGATCACCGCACCGGCGGCGCGCAGTCGCTCGACGAGGAAGGCGTCGCGCGTCGGACGATGGTCGGCCAGCGCGAGCGAGCCGGCGGTGGTGGCCATCGGTCGCGCGTCGATGTTGTCCTTGAGCAGCACCGGGATGCCGTGCAGCGGGCCGCGCAGCCTGCCGGCGCGACGCTCGGCGTCGAGCGCCGCCGCCTCGGCCAGCGCATCGGGATTGATCGTGACCACCGCACCCAGCATCGGGCCGGCGGCGTCCACGGCGGCGATGCGGTCGAGGTAGGCCTGCGTCAGCGCGCGGCTGGTGAGTTCGCCGCTGGCCATGCGCGCCGACAGCGCGGCGACATCCATCTCCTCGTACGGAAACGCGAAGCGCGACTGCGCGAACGGACGCGTCGCCATTTCGGCGTCGGTGGCGGACGCGGCACCGTTTCCGGCGGGCGTGGACGCACAGCCGGCCAGCGCGAGGCCGAGGACGAGGGCGGGCAGGGCAGGGCGCATGGCGGGCTTCCGTGTCGGGACGCGCCAGCATCCGTCGCGGGGATCAACGCGGCAAGGGCGTCCGTCGGCGGAACAGGTCGCGCGCCAGTACCCAGACGATCACGACGTTGACGACCAGCACGGTCACGGCGGGCCAGCCGGGATGGCGGGCGAGCGCGTAGAGGTCGAACGGAAGATAGATGGCGGCGGCGAGGCAGCCGAGCCACGACGCCCAGGCCTTGTCCCGCCACAGGCCCCAGGCTTCGATCGCGTGCAGCAGGCCGTAGGCGGCCGCGATGGCGGCGGTGGCGTGCACCGTGCCGCTGCTGATCGCATTGGCGAGCCAGGCGAGCGGGCCTTCGGTGGCGCTGAGCTCGAAGTGGCGGATCAGCAGGTGCACCGCGTTGCGCAGCGGTGCCGGGCCAAGGATTTCGAGACCACTGGCGGCGGCGAGGGCCACGAAGGCCTTCGCCGCCTCGACCAGCGCGATCGCGCGCAACCCGGGGTGTGCGCGCGGATCCGGATCGTACGGACGGGTGGGGTGATCCGTCACCGGCGCGGGATCAACCGCGACGGGACGCCGTCTTGCGCTCGCTCTCGGTCAGCAGCTTCTTGCGCAGGCGGATTTCTTTCGGCGTGACCTCGACCAGCTCGTCGTCCTCGATGAAGTCAAGCGCCTGCTCCAGCGAGTACTTGAGCGCCGGCGTCAGCTTGATCGCGTCGTCCTTGCCCGAGGCGCGCATGTTGGTCAGCGGCTTGGTCTTGATCGCGTTGACGGTGAGGTCGTTGTCCTTCGAGTGGATGCCGATCAGCTGGCCCTCGTAGACCATGTCGCCTTCCGCGGCGAACAGGCGACCGCGCTCTTCCAGCGGGCCGAGCGCGTAGGCCGGCGTGGCGCCCGGCGCATTGGCGATCATCACGCCGTTGATGCGCTTGGCGATCGCGCCGGTTTCCTTCGGGCCGTAATGATCGAAGACGTGGAACAGCAGGCCCGAGCCCTGGGTCAGCGTCTTGAACTCGTTCTGGAAGCCGATCAGGCCGCGCGCCGGGATCATGTAGTCAAGGCGCACGCGGCCCTTGCCGTCCGATTCCATGTTCTTGAGCTGCGCCTTGCGGATGCCGAGCTTCTCCATCACGCCGCCCTGGTGCTGCTCCTCGATGTCCACCACGAGCTGCTCGATCGGCTCCATTAGCTGGCCATCGATCTCCTTGATGATCACCTCGGGGCGCGACACGGCGAGCTCGTAGCCTTCGCGACGCATGTTCTCGATCAGCACGGACAGGTGCAGCTCGCCGCGGCCGGACACGAGGAACTTGTCGGGGTCGGAACCTTCCTCGACCTTCAGCGCGACGTTGTGCAGCGTCTCTCGCTCAAGGCGCTCGCGCAGCTGGCGGCTGGTGAGGAACTTGCCGCCGGAAAGATCCTTGTTGCCGGCGAACGGCGAGTTGTTGACCTGGAAGGTCATCGAGATGGTCGGCTCGTCGACCGTCAGCGCCGGCAGCGCTTCCGGATGCTCGAGCGCGCAGACGGTGTCGGAGATGCCGAGTTCCTGCACGCCGGAGATCGCGATGATGTCGCCGGCTTCGGCCTCCTGCACCTCGATGCGCTCAAGGCCCATGAAGCCGAGCACCTGTAGCACCTTGCCCTGGCGCTTCTTGCCTTCGCGGTCGACGATGCTCACCGGCATGTTCGGACGCACCTTGCCGCGCTGCACGCGGCCGATGCCGATCAGGCCGACGAAGTTGCTGTAGTCCAGCTGGCTGATGCGCATCTGGAACGGGCCGTCCGGATCGACCTGCGGCGGCGAGACGTGCTGCATGATCGCTTCGTAGAGCGGGGTCATGTCGCCGCTGCGCGCCTGGTCGTCGAGGCTGGCGTAGCCGTGCAGCGCCGAGGCGTAGACGATCGGGAAGTCGAGCTGCTCGTTGGTCGCGCCGAGCTTGTCGAACAGGTCGAAGACCTGGTCGATCACCCAGTCCGGGCGCGCGCCCGGGCGGTCGATCTTGTTGACGACGACGATCGGCTTGAAGCCCATCGCGAACGCCTTCTGCGTCACGAAGCGCGTCTGCGGCATGGGGCCGTCCATCGCGTCGACGAGGATCAGCACCGAGTCGACCATCGACAGCACGCGCTCGACCTCGCCGCCGAAGTCGGCGTGGCCGGGGGTATCGACGATGTTGATGCGGTTGCCGTTCCAGGTGATCGCGGTGTTCTTGGCGAGGATCGTGATGCCACGTTCCTTTTCCTGGTCGTTGCTGTCCATGACGCGCTCGGCGAGCACGGTGCGCTCGTTGAGGGTGCCGGACTGCTTGAGCAGCTGGTCGACGAGGGTGGTCTTGCCATGGTCGACGTGGGCGACGATGGCGATGTTGCGCAGGCGTTCGATAGACATGCGAAGAGACGCCGTGAGGCGCAAGCGGAGAAGGGAAGCCGGCTATTATAGCGGGCAAGCCGCCGCGGACGCCCGCCATGCCTGAACAGCCGTCCGTACCGCCGTTTCCGAGGTGGCTGATCGCGGTCGACCTGGTCGCCGCGCTGTTCGTCGTGGCCGGCCTGGTCCTGCGCAACCAGCCGGAGCGCATGGCCGCGATGGGCCTGCCGGCCGGCCTCGACATTCTGCTGCTCGGCATCGGCGCGCTCGGCGTCGTCGGCTGCGGCGCCGTGTTCGGGCGCATCGCCCTAACGGCCGCGCGTTCAAAATCTCCCCGCTGATTCGTTCCCCACCGGAGTTTCCATGTCCCTCATCGCCCATTTCGACACCGACCGCGGCCCGATCCGCGTCGAGCTCGCCGCCGACAAGGCGCCGCTCACGGTCGCCAACTTCGTGAACCTCGCCAGGCGCGGTTTCTACGATGGGCTGTCGTTCCACCGCGTCATCAACGACTTCATGATCCAGGGCGGCTGCCCCAAGGGCACCGGCACCGGCGGCCCGGGCTACAAGTTCGAGGACGAGGCGCGCAACGGCCTGGGCCACGAGCGCGGCGTGCTGTCGATGGCCAATGCGGGCCCGAACACGAACGGCAGCCAGTTCTTCATCACCCACGTCGCCACCCCGTGGCTCGACGGCAAGCACACCGTGTTCGGCAAGGTGCTGGAAGGGCAGGAGGTCGTCGACTCGATCAAGCAGGGCGACATCATCCGCTCGGTGAAGGTCGAGGGCGATGCCGACGCCGCGCTGGCCGCCAAGGCCGACCGCGTGGCCGAGTGGAACACGACGCTCGACGCCAACGCGCGCGCCTGATTCCTGCGGCATCCACCGGACGCCCGCCGGCCCGCGCCGGCGGGCGTTCGCGTTTCCGGGCCGGGCGGCCGGAAAGTTTCACGTGATACTATTTCGGCCCTGTTCCGGCCCCTGCGCCGTCGCGCCTCGGCCGGCCCCACCGCCGTATTTTTCGAGGTTCCGCGATGCCCCGTCTCGCCTCGCGCACTGGCCGCGCCAAGCCCAGCGCGATCATGCAGGTCGCCGAAAAGGCCAAGCGTCTCAAGGCCGAAGGCCGCGACATCATCAGCTTCTCGATCGGCGTGCCCAACTTCCTGCCGGGCGAGCACGTCTACGCCGCCGCGGCCGAAGCGCTGAAGCACGACAGCGGCCAGTACGGCAGCAACCGCGGCCCCGACGCGCTGCTCGATGCCTTCCTCGCCCACATGGCAGAAGTCGGCCTGACCGGCTATACCCGCGCCAACGTCGCCACCGGCATCGGCGCCAAGCAGGTCATCTTCAACCTCGCCGAGGCGCTGCTGGACGAGGGCGACACCATCGTCTTCCCGACGCCGTACTGGACCAGCTATCTCGACATCGCCGAGATCGTCAACGCGAAGGTCGACCTGCTGCCCTGTGGCCCGTCGCAGGATTACAAGCTCACCCCGCAGCAGCTGGACGAGGCGCTGGCGCGCAAGCCGCGCGTGTTCCTGTTCAACAATCCGTCGAACCCGACCGGCATGGTCTATTCGAAGGACGAGATCTCGGCGCTGGCGGACGTGCTGGTGAAGTACCCGGACACTTGGGTGATCACCGACGACATCTACAACCGCATGGTGTTCGACGGCATCGGCTACCACAACTTCGTGCAGGCCCGCCCCGAGCTGCGCGACCGTGTGATCTTCATCGACTCGCTGTCCAAGACCTACGGCATGCCGGGCTGGCGCGTCGGCTTCATGGCCGGGCCGGAGGAGGTCGCCAAGGCCGTGGTCACGCTCAACTCGAACCACATCACCAGCGTGCCGGAAATCACCAACGCGGCCGCCACGGCGGCGCTGTCGGGCCCGCAGGACGTTCCGCAGCAGAAGTGCGCGGAATTCCAGGCCAAGCGCGACCAGGTGATGGCGGTGATGGACAGCATTCCCGGCGTGGTCTGCCCGAAGCCGCAGGGCGCGTTCTACGTGTTCCCGGACATCAGCTGCGCATTCGGCAGGACGCACGGCCCGAGCGGCACGAAGATCGAGAGCGACGTCGACTTCTGCAACGCGCTGCTGGAAGCCAAGGGCGTGGCCTGCGTGCCGGGCTCGGCCTTCGGCGAGCCGCGCGCGCTGCGCATCAGCTACACCTGCCCGACGCCGCAGTTGCAGCCCGGCCTCGAGCGCTTCCGCGAATTCTTCGCCGAGCTCGTCTGATCCGATGGACGCGGAAGCGCTGAGCTCCGCGTCCAAGCCGTCCGGCCATCCCGACGGCATCCAAGAACATCCGCACGACAACCCCACACCCGTTCCACGGAGTTCCCTCATGAAGACCCCCGTCCGCGTCGCCGTCACCGGTGCAGCCGGCCAGATCGGCTACTCGCTGCTGTTCCGCATCGCCTCCGGCGAAATGCTGGGCAAGGACCAGCCCGTCATCCTGCAGATGCTCGAACTGCCGATGGAGAAGGCGCAGGCGGCGCTGCGTGGCGTGATGATGGAACTCGAGGACTGCGCGTTCCCGCTGCTGGCCGGCATGGTCGGCACCGACGATCCGGAAGTCGCGTTCAAGGACGCGGACATCGCCCTGCTGGTCGGCGCGCGTCCGCGCGGCCCGGGCATGGAGCGCAAGGACCTGCTGCTGGAGAACGCGAAGATCTTCACCGCGCAGGGCGCCGCGCTGAACAAGGTGGCCTCGCGCAACGTGAAGGTGCTGGTCGTCGGCAACCCCGCGAACACGAATGCCTACATCGCGATGAAGTCGGCGCCGGACCTGCCGGCGAAGAACTTCACCGCGATGCTGCGCCTGGACCACAACCGCGCGCTGAGCCAGCTCGCCAACAAGGCCGGCGTCGCGGTCGGCGACATCGACAAGCTGGTCGTGTGGGGCAACCACTCGCCGACGATGTATCCGGACTACCGCTTCGCCACGGTGGGCGGCGCGTCGCTGAAGGACCGTATCAACGACGCCGACTGGAACGCCAACGAGTTCATCCCGAAGGTGGGCAAGCGCGGCGCGGCGATCATCGAGGCGCGCGGCCTGTCGTCGGCCGCCTCAGCCGCGAACGCGGCCATCGACCACATTCGCGACTGGGTGCTGGGCAGCAACGGCAAGTGGGTCACGATGGGCATTCCGTCCGACGGCTCGTACGGCATCCCGGAAGGCGTGATGTTCGGCTTCCCGGTGACCACCGAGAACGGCGAGTACACGATGATTCGCGACCTGCCGATCGACGAGTTCAGCCAGGCCGCGATCAACAAGACGCTGGCCGAGCTGGAAGAGGAGCGGCAGGGCGTCGCGCACCTGCTGTAACGTGCACGACGAAGGCGGCCTCGGTCGCCTTCGTCGCTCTGGTGGTCCGGCGATGCCGGTGCCCGCCACTGCCCGCGCCTCGCGCGGGCCGCAATCCGTGAGGTCGCAATGACGCAACTTTCCGCCGGCGCGCGCTTTCGCGCCGCACTTTCCGAGGAAACCCCGCTGCAGGTGATGGGCGCGATCACCGCCTACGCCGGCCTGATGGCCAAGCGCACGGGCTACAAGGCGCTGTACCTGTCCGGCGGTGGCGTCGCCGCCAATTCGCTGGGCATGCCCGACCTCGGCATCTCGACGATGGAGGACGTGCTCACCGACGCGCGTCGCATCGTCGACGCCACGCATATGCCGCTGCTGGTCGACATCGACACCGGCTGGGGCGGCGCGTTCAACATCGCGCGCACCATCCGCAACTTCGAGCGCGTCGGCGTCGCCGCCGTGCACATGGAAGACCAGGTCGGGCAGAAGCGCTGCGGCCATCGGCCGGGCAAGGAAGTGGTGTCGAAGGAGGAGATGGTCGACCGCGTGAAGTCCGCCGTGGACGGTCGCACCGACGACAGCTTCGTGATCATGGCGCGCACCGACGCGGCCGCGGTCGAGGGCATCGATTCGGCGATCGAGCGCGCGCAGGCCTATGTGGAAGCGGGCGCCGACATGATCTTCCCGGAGGCGATGAAGTCGCTGGAGGACTACCGCAAGTTCAAGGACGCGGTGAAGGTGCCGATCCTCGCCAACCTCACCGAGTTCGGCTCCACGCCGTTCTTCACCACCGACGAGCTGCGCGAGGCCGGTGTCGACATCGCGCTCTACTGCTGCGGCGCGTACCGCGCGATGAACAAGGCGGCGCTGAACTTCTACGAGACGGTGCGCCGCGAGGGCACGCAGAAGAACATCGTCGACACGCTGCAGACGCGCGCCGAGCTCTACGACTTCCTGGGCTACCACGCCTACGAGGACAAGCTCGACCAGCTGTTCGCCTCGTCCAAGGCCGAATGACGCAACGCCGGCCGCGCGTGGCCGGTACCGATTCCGCTTCCGCGTCGCGGAAGCCGCAACGAGAGATCCCGAATGAGCGAGCAAGTGCTCCCGAAGGCCAAGAAGTCCGTCGCACTCAGCGGCACCGCCGCCGGCAACACCGCGCTGTGCACGGTCGGCCGCAGCGGCAACGACCTGCATTACCGCGGTTACGACATCCACGACCTCGCGACGAAGTCCACGTTCGAGGAAGTCGCGCACCTGCTGGTGCACGGCGCGCTGCCGACGACGTCGCAGCTCAAGGCCTACAAGGCCAAGCTGAAGCGCCTGCGCGGCCTGCCGGCGATCGTGCAGGAAGCGCTGGAGCTCGTGCCCGCGAACGCGCATCCGATGGACGTGCTGCGCACCGGCTGCTCGGTGCTCGGCACCGTGCTGCCCGAGCGCGAGGGGCATCCGGCGTCGGAAGCGCGCGATGTCGCCGACAGGCTGATCGCGAGCTTCGGTTCGATGCTGCTGTACTGGTGGCACTTCACCCGCAACGGCACGCGCATCGAGACGCTGACCGACGACGATTCCGTCGCCGCGCACTTCCTGCACCTGCTGCACGGCGAGGTGCCGAGCGAACTGCATGCCGATTCGCTCGACAAGTCGCTGATCCTCTACGCCGAGCACGAGTTTAATGCGTCGACGTTCACCGCGCGCGTGATCGCCGGCACCGGCTCGGACCTGCATTCCTGCATCACCGGCGCGATCGGCGCGCTGCGCGGCCCGAAGCACGGCGGCGCGAACGAGGTGGCGATGGACATCATCAGCCGCTACTCGACGGCCGACGAGGCGGAAGCCGACATCCGCGCGCGCATGGAGCGCAAGGAGATCGTCATCGGCTTCGGCCATCCGGTGTACACGGTGGGCGATCCGCGCAATCCGATCATCAAGGAGATCTCGCGCAAGCTCTGTGCGGACGGCGGCAACCAGACGCTGTTCGACGTGTCCGAGCGCATCGAGAACCTGATGATGGACACCAAGAAGATGTTCCCGAACCTCGACTGGTACAGCGCGTCGGCCTACCACATGATGGGCATCCCGACGCCGATGTTCACGCCGCTGTTCGTGATCGCGCGTACCACCGGCTGGAGTGCGCACGTCATCGAGCAGCGCGAGGACGGCAAGATCATCCGCCCGAGCGCGAACTACACGGGGCCCGAAGATCGCGAGTACGTGGAGATCGGCCGCCGCTGAGGCGTCCTCCGTCGAAACGGAAAGGGCCGGTCATCGCGACCGGCCCTTTTTTCGTTGATGCGATGACAGGCGACGATCAGGCCAGGCCTTCGGCCTTCAGCGCCGCCTGCACGCCGGCGTCGGCCTCCATGCGCTGCACGAACGCGACGAGGTTGTCGAAGCCCGACAGGTCGACGCCCGTCTTCGAGGCCCAGCCCAGCGTGATGTAGAGGTACGGGTCGGCGTAGCTGCGGAAGCCGGCAATCCATTCGCGGCCTTCCAGCTCACGTTCCGCGCGCTCGTACAGGCCGCGCAGGCGCAGGCGTGCGGCGGCCTTCAGCGCGTCGAACTGCGATTCGTCGCCGATGAAACGTGCCGGTCCGAACAGCGGGTGGAAGGCCGGGTGCACGTCAGCATTGCAGAACGCCAGCCAGCGGTTGGCCTCGGCGCGCTGGCGCGGGCTGCCGTCGCCGGCAAGGCCTGCGGCCGGATTCAGGTCGGCGATGTAGCCGACGATCGCCGCGTTCTGCGTCAGCACGAAATCACCGTCCTCGAGCGCCGGCACCGCGCCGGCCGGATTGATCGCGAGGTAGGCGGGCGCCTTCATCTCCTCGGCGGTCAGTACCTGCACGCCGAACGCGGCGCCGGACCAGTGCAGCGAGATGTGGCACGCGGTCGAGCACGCGCCGGGCTTGGTATAGAGCTTCATGGTGACGTTCCTCCAAAGATCGCGCGACTATCCGGCGCGGCAGAGGTCGCCGCAACACGATCCCCGCAATGAATGGTTGCACCATTGGCTACAGCGCGGCCGCGAGACGGCTGCCCTGCGCGATCGCACGCTTGGCATCCAGCTCGGCCGCGAGTTCCGCGCCGCCGATCACATGCACGTCCCGCCCGGCTGCGCGCAGCGGCGCCTCCAGCGGGTTGTTCGACTCCTGGCCGGCGCAGATGACGATGTTGTCGACCGGCAGTACCTGCGCCACGCCGTCGACGGTGACGTGGAAGCCCGCGTCGTCGAAACGCACGTACTGCACGCCGCCGAACGCCTTTACTCCGCGCGCCTTGAGGCTCGCGCGGTGGATCCAGCCGGTGGTCTTGCCGAGGCGCGCGCCGGGCTTGCCGGGTGAGCGCTGCAGCAGCCAGAGCTCGCGCGCCACCGGCGGCTTTTCCGGCGTGCGCAGGCCGCCACGCGCGGTGTTGTAGCCGACGTCGACGCCCCATTCGCGACGCCATGCCTCGACGTCGAGCGAAGGCGACACGCCCTCGTGCGCGAGGAACTCGGCGACGTCGAAACCGATGCCGCCCGCGCCGACGATCGCGACCCGCGCACCCACCGCTGCGCGACCCGCAAGCACGTCGTCGTAGCGCAGCACGCGCGGATCGTCGCTGCCGGGGAAGTCCACCGCGCGCGGCACCACGCCGGTCGAGAGCACCACGCTGTCGAAGCCGTAGAGTTGCTCCGGCGTCGCGCGCGTGCCCACCCGCAGCGCGACGCGATCGAGTTCGAGCCGGCGGCGGAAGTAACGGATGGTCTCGTCGAATTCCTCCTTGCCCGGGATGCGGCGGGCGAGGTTGAACTGGCCTCCGATGTCGTCCGCCGCCTCGAACAGCACCACCTCGTGCCCGCGCTGCGCCGCGACCGTCGCACACGCAAGGCCCGCGACGCCCGCGCCGACCACGGCGACCTTCTTCGGCGCGCGTGTCGGCGCATAGACCAGGTCGGTCTCGTAGCTCGCGCGCGGATTCACCAGGCAGGTCGCGCGCCTGTTCTGGAAGACGTGGTCCAGGCAAGCCTGGTTGCAGGCGATGCAGGTGTTGATCTCGTCGACGCGTCCACCGCGCGCCTTCGCCACCCACTGCGGGTCGGCCAGCAGCGGACGTGCCATCGACACCATGTCTGCCGCGCCGCTGGCGAGCACGCGCTCGGCCACGTCGGGCATGTTGATGCGATTGGTCGCGACCAGCGGCAGGCGCACGTGCGGCTTCAGTCGCGCGGTGATGTCGACGAAGGCCGCGCGCGGCACGGAGGTGGCGATCGTCGGCACGCGGGCCTCGTGCCAGCCGATGCCGGTGTTGATGATCGTCGCGCCGGCCGCTTCGATGGCCTGCGCCTGCTGCACGACCTCGTCCCAGGCCAGGCCGTCGTCGACCAGGTCGATCATCGACAGTCGATAGATCACGATGAAATCGGGGCCGCAGGCTTCCCGGATACGCCGGACGATTTCGACCGCGAAGCGCATTCGCTTGCCGGCGTCGCCGCCCCAGGCGTCATCGCGGCGATTGGTGCGCGGCGCGGTGAACTGGTTGAGCAGATAGCCTTCCGAGCCCATTACCTCGACGCCGTCGTAGCCCGCGTCGCGCGCGAGCTTCGCGCTGCGCACGAACGCGCGGATCTGGCGCTCGACGCCGGCGGCGCTCAACGCCTTCGGCGTGAACGGGTTGATCGGCGCCTTGATCGCGCTCGGCGCCACCTGCAGCGGGTGATAGCCGTAGCGCCCCGCATGCAGGAGCTGCAGGCAGATGCGCGCGCCATGGGCATGGACGGCGGCAGTCACCTGGCGGTGCCGGCGCACCTGCCAGGGCAGGGCGAGGGTGCCGGACATCGGCTTGAGCCAGCCGCGCACGTTGGGCGAGAAACCGCCCGTCACCATCAGCCCGACGCCGCCTTCCGCGCGCTCGGCGAAATACGCCGCGAGCTTCGGGAAGTCGCGTGCGTGGTCCTCGAGGCCCGTGTGCATCGAGCCCATCAGCACGCGGTTGGGCAGCGTGCAGAAGCCGAGGTCGAGCGGCGAGAACAGGTGCGGATAGACGGGCAGGGTCGGCTCGGGCGTCATGCATGGATACGCGTGCGTACGGTGCGCGCACGATGCCGGGAAACCGGAGCCGGGGCAAGGACGGCGCCCCTCGGCCGGCCCCGCGTCGCGTTCGTCGGAAACACGGCGATCGAAATCGATCGCTTCTTGCGGGTGGGAAACATCGATCAGCGCGTCGATGCACATCGATCGTGCGTACGACAGCCAAGCACGACGCGATCAGGCGCACTTGCCGAACACGCAAAAAACACCGGGATTTTCAGCGCCGTTTTGAACGGAATGCGAATGCGGAAAACGCACCGCGGAACTTCCGCAATTGTTAGGGGGCAGTTAACAGCCCCTTCACGGCTGCACTTCTAGGCTCCGCGCCGATGGCTCTGTTCATGTAGCCGTCCAGAACGGTCGGAACACGCTGACGCGCTTTCCCCCTCCTCCGATCCCCCAAGGAGCAACAACTAAATGAACAAGAAACTCCTCTGTGCCGCCCTCTTGGGTGGTCTGTCGATTCTCCCGGTCGCGCAGGCCCAGGAATTCGACGATCGCTGGTACCTCACCGGCTCGGTCGGCTGGAACGTCCAGGACAACGACCGCGGCACCAACAATGCCCCGTTCGGCGCGATCGGCTTCGGCAAGATGGTGAACCCGAACTGGTCGTTCGACGTCGAGGCCAACTACCAGAACCCGAAGGTCGAGCGTAACCAGGACCTGCTTTGGAGCCAGTACGGCGTGTCGTTCGACGTGCGTCGTCACTTCATCGCGGAAGGCCGTTCGTGGAATCCGTACATCGTGATGGGTCTGGGCTGGCAGCGTTCGGAAGAGGAGTTCGATCCGTCGAACGCGCTGATCCCCGCCCGTTTCGAGCGCAACGGTGCGCCGAGCCAGCGTGAGGACGACTACGTCGCCGGCAAGATCGGCTTCGGTATGCAGGGCGACGTCGGCCGCGTGAAGATCCGCACCGAGCTCGCCGCGCGCCTGTCCGCCGACAACGACAGCGTCGGCGCGCTGCTCACCGACGACGATCTGAACGACGGCGAAGACTGGTTCCAGGACGTCCTCGCCTCGGTGGGCGTGGTGATCCCGCTGGGTCCGGAGCCGGTTGCGGCCCCGCCGCCGGCGCCGACGGTGACCTGCGCGG
>NZ_BMXY01000007.1 GCF_014651995.1 Cognatilysobacter xinjiangensis
CCGTCAGCGTCGTCTTGCCGTGGTCCACGTGACCGATCGTGCCCACGTTCACGTGGGGCTTGGTGCGCTCGAACTTACCCTTCGCCATTGCAATTACCTCAGGTTTCAGTTGATCCGGTGCCCCGGGCTCGCGCCCGGGGCAGTTGGTTTCGTCAGTTCTTCTTGACCACGGATTCGGCGATGTTCGCCGGCGCTTCCGCGTAGTGGTCGAACTCCATCGTGAACGTCGCGCGGCCCTGCGACATCGAACGCAGCGACGTCGCGTAGCCGAACATCTCGCCCAGCGGGATCATCGCGTTGATGATCTTGCCCGACGGGCTGTCGTCCTGGCCCTGCAGGATGCCGCGACGACGGCTCACGTCGCCCATCACGTCACCGAGGTAATCCTCGGGGGTGACGATCTCGACCTTCATGATCGGCTCGAGCAGGACCGGCGAGGCCTTGTTGAAGCCTTCCTTGAAGCCCATCGAGCCGGCGATCTTGAACGCCATTTCGGACGAGTCGACCTCGTGGTACGAGCCGTCGACCAGGCGGACCTTGACGTCCACGATCGGGTAGCCGGCCATGATGCCATTGGCCACCGCTTCCTGGATGCCCTTGTCGACCGCGGGGATGTACTCCTTCGGCACGACGCCGCCCACGATGGCGTTCTCGAACTCGTAGCCCTTGCCCTGCTCGTTCGGCGAGATCTCCAGCCACACGTGGCCGAACTGACCCTTACCGCCCGACTGGCGCACGAACTTGCCTTCGGCCTTGACCGCCTTGCGGATGGTCTCGCGGTAGGCGACCTGCGGCTTGCCGACGTTCGCTTCCACGTTGAACTCGCGCTTCATGCGGTCGACGAGGATGTCGAGGTGCAGCTCGCCCATGCCCGAGATGATCGTCTGGCCGGATTCCTCGTCGGTGCGGACGCGGAACGAGGGATCTTCCTGGGCCAGGCGGCCCAGCGCGATGCCCATCTTTTCCTGGTCCGACTTCGACTTCGGCTCCACCGCCATCGAGATGACGGGCTCCGGGAACGTCATGCGCTCGAGCGTGATCACGGCGTCCTGGGCGCAGAGGGTGTCACCCGTGGTGACATCCTTCAGGCCGACGGCGGCGGCGATGTCGCCGGCGCGGACTTCCTTGATCTCCTCGCGCTGGTTGGCGTGCATCTGCAGGATGCGGCCCACGCGCTCCTTCTTGCCCTTGACGGGGTTGAAGACCTGGTCGCCCGAGTTCAGCACGCCCGAGTAGACGCGGAAGAACGTCAGGGCGCCGACGTACGGGTCGGTCATGATCTTGAAGGCGAGCGCCGAGAACGGCTCGGTGTCCGACGCCTTGCGGCTGTCTTCCTTCTCGTCCTCGTCGATGCCCTGCACCGGCGGGCGGTCGGCCGGCGACGGCAGCAGGTTGATGACGCCGTCGAGCATCGCCTGGACGCCCTTGTTCTTGAACGCCGTGCCGCAGAAGACCGGAACGATCTCCACGCGCAGGGTGCGCTCGCGCAGGCCCTGGATGATCTCGGCCTCGGACAGATCGCCCTCGTTGAGGTACTTGTCCATCAGCTCTTCGGACGCCTCGGCGGCGGCCTCGACCATGAAGCCGCGGGCTTCTTCGGACTTGGCCTGCAGATGCGCCGGGATGTCGCCGTACTCGAACTTCGTGCCCTGCGAAGCCGTATCCCAGTGGATCGCCTTCATCTTGAGCAGGTCGATGACGCCTTCGAAGTTGTCTTCGGCGCCGACCGGCACCTGCATCGGCACCGGGTACGCACCCAGGCGCGACTTCAGCTGCTCGACGACCTTGTCGAAGTTGGCACCGGTGCGGTCCATCTTGTTGACGAACGCCATGCGCGGCACGGCGTACTTGTTGGCCTGGCGCCACACCGTCTCCGACTGCGGCTGCACGCCGCCGACGGCGCACAGGACGAACACCGCACCGTCGAGCACGCGCAGCGAACGCTCGACTTCGATGGTGAAGTCGACGTGGCCGGGGGTGTCGATGATGTTGAAGCGGTGCTCAGGCATGGACTTGTCCATGCCCTTCCAGAACGCGGTCGTCGCGGCCGACGTGATGGTGATGCCGCGCTCCTGCTCCTGCTCCATCCAGTCCATCGTCGCGGCACCTTCGTGCACTTCGCCGATCTTGTGGCTGACGCCGGTGTAGAACAGGATGCGTTCCGACGTGGTGGTCTTGCCGGCATCGATGTGGGCCATGATGCCGAAGTTGCGGTAACGCTCGATGGGAGTGGTGCGAGCCACGGGACCCTCTCGTAAGTTTTCGGATTCTCAAATGGCCGGACGCCGCCCTGAAGGCGGCCTCCGGTGGAAGGGCGACCTACGGCCGCCCTGTCAGCGCTTGGAGCGCTGGATCACCAGCGGTAATGCGCGAAGGCCTTGTTGGCCTCGGCCATGCGATGCGTCTCTTCACGCTTCTTGATGGCGCCGCCGCGGTTCTCGCTGGCGTCGAGCAGCTCGCCGGCGAGCTTGCGCGGCATCGAGTTCTCGCCGCGCTTGCGGGCCGAATCGATCAGCCAGCGCATGGCGAGGGCCGAACGACGCGAAGCGCGCACTTCGACCGGCACCTGGTAGGTGGCGCCGCCGACGCGACGGCTCTTGACCTCGACCGCCGGAGCGACGTTGGTCAGGGCCTTCTCGACGAGTTCGAGAGCGTTCGGATTCTTCTGGCCGATGACGTCCATCGCGCCATAGACGATCTTCTCGGCGACCGACTTCTTGCCGCTCTGCATGACCATGTTGATGAAGCGGGCGATCGTCTCGCTCCCGTGCTTGGGATCGGGCAGGACCGAGCGCTGCGGGGTGGAACCTTTACGCGACATTGGCGTGTACCTCTCGTATCAGGCGACGGCGCTGTGCGCCTGTCGAATCAGGACTTCGGACGCTTGGCGCCGTACTTGGAGCGGGCCTGGCGGCGCTTGGCGACACCGGCGGCGTCGAGCGAGCCACGCACGGTGTGGTAGCGCACGCCCGGGAGGTCCTTGACGCGACCGCCGCGGATCAGCACGACCCGAGATGACCTCGTAACCGTTGGTCAGGCGCACCTTGGCGACCTTGCGGAGCGCCGAGTTCGGCTTCTTCGGGGTCGTGGTGTACACGCGGGTGCAGACGCCGCGACGCTGCGGGCAGTTCTGCAGCGCGGGAGACGTGCTCTTGTAGGTTTCAGGGCTGCGCGGCTTGCGCACCAGCTGATTGATGGTCGCCATCTGGAGCTCTTCGTGTGGGCCGTGAAGCCCGTGGTAAACGGAAGGCCGACCCGAGAGCCAGCCTGGACGAAAAAAAGCCCAGCCCGCGTGCAGCCTTACCGGCCGGACACGGGCTTGACTCGTGCAATGCGGCAGCCGCCCCGAACGAGGCGTGCGCACTGCGAAGATCCCGCCCTTCCTGGGCCCAACACGAGGCGCTCCCTGCGACCTCATTTGGTGATCTGGGGCGGCCTTGGGCTGCCCGGGTATTACTTAGCTGGCGGAGTATAGCAGGGCCGGCCCGCCCGTGGGCAAGCCGGCCCCTGCCATCACTCTTCCTCGCCGCCGGCCGCTTCGGCCTCGGCGGCCGGAGCCTCCTCGCCACCGACCGGGGCGACGAGCGTTTCCAGCTCGGCGTCGGTCAGGCCGCTGGCGTTCTTGCGGCGCTGGCTGTGGTACGCCAGGCCGGTACCCGCCGGGATCAGGCGACCGACGATCACGTTCTCCTTGAGGCCGCGCAGCGTGTCGCGGGTGCCGCGGACGGCCGCCTCGGTGAGCACGCGGGTGGTCTCCTGGAACGAGGCCGCCGAGATGAACGACTCGGTCGCCAGCGAGGCCTTGGTAATGCCGAGCAGTACCGGCTCGTACTTCACCGGGATCTCGTTGCGCGTCGTGAGGCGCTGGTTCTCCTCGATGACGCGCTGGCGCTCGACCTGCTCACCGGCCAGGAACTTGCCGTCGCCGGCGTCGCTGATCTCGACCTTGCGCAGCATCTGGCGAACGATCACCTCGATGTGCTTGTCGTTGATCTTGACGCCCTGCAGGCGGTAGACGTCCTGGATTTCCTTGGTCAGGTAAACGGCCAGCGGCTCGACGCCGAGCAGACGCAGGATGTCCTGCGGGTTCGGCTCGCCGTCCACGATCGTCTCGCCCTTCTCCACGTGTTCGCCCTCGAACACGATGATTTGGCGGTACTTCGGGATCAGCTCCTCGTGCTCGCTACCGTCGGCGTCCTTGATGATCAGGCGCTGCTTGCCCTTGGTGTCCTTGCCGAACGAGACGATGCCCGAACGCTCGGCGAGGATCGCCGGATCCTTCGGCTTGCGCGCCTCGAACAGGTCGGCGACGCGCGGCAGACCACCAGTGATGTCGCGGGTCTTCGACGCTTCCTGCGGGATCTTCGCGACGACGTCGCCCACGCCCACCGGGGCGCCGTCCTGCAGGTTCACGATCGAGCGCGGCGGCAGCATGTACTGCGCCGGCAGGTCCGTGCCCGGGATCTGCAGGTCCTTGCCGTTCGCATCGACGATGCGGACGATCGGGCGCAGATCCTTCGCCTGCGTGCCGCGACGCTTCGGATCGGTGATCTCGCTCGACGCGAGGCCGGTCAGCTCGTCGGTCTTCTGGATAACGGTGACGCCATCGATGAAGTCGATGAAGCGGATGAAGCCCGCCACTTCCGACACGATCGGGTGGTTATGCGGATCCCAGTTCGCGACCTGCTGGCCCGCCTTGATCTCCGCGCCGTCGCGCACGGTGATGGTCGCGCCGTACGGCAGCTTGTAGCGCTCGCGCTCGCGGCCATGCGAATCGAGCACCGACAGTTCGCCCGAGCGCGACACCGCGACGAGATGGCCGTTGGCGTGGTCGACGTGCTTGAGGTTGTTGAACTTGATCGTACCCGTCGTCTTCACGGTGACATTGTCGATCGCCGCCGCACGCGAAGCCGCACCACCGATGTGGAACGTACGCATGGTCAGCTGCGTGCCCGGCTCGCCGATCGACTGCGCCGCGACGACACCCACCGCCTCGCCGTGGTTGACGAGGTGGCCGCGGCCGAGGTCGCGGCCGTAGCAGTACGCGCAGACACCGAACGGCGTTTCGCAGGTGATCGTCGAACGCACCTTGATCGACTGGACCGACGCCTCCTCGAGCTTGGCGACCCAGGCTTCGTCGAGCAGCGTGTTGCGGGTGACGATCGGATCCTCGTCGTTGCCCGGCAGGAACACGTCCTCGGCCACCACGCGACCCAGCACGCGCTCGCGCAGCGGCTCGACCACGTCGCCGCCTTCGACGATCGGGGTCATCATCAGACCCTCGAGCGTGCCGCAGTCGGTTTCGGTGATGACCACGTCCTGCGCCACGTCGACGAGTCGACGGGTCAGGTAACCCGAGTTCGCCGTCTTCAGCGCGGTATCCGCGAGACCCTTACGGGCGCCGTGGGTCGAGATGAAGTACTGGAGGACGTTCAGGCCTTCGCGGAAGTTCGCGGTGATCGGCGTTTCGATGATCGAGCCGTCCGGCTTGGCCATGAGGCCGCGCATACCGGCGAGCTGACGGATCTGCGCCTGCGAACCACGCGCGCCCGAGTCGGCCATGATGTAGATCGAGTTCATCGACTTCTGCGGGACCGTCTCGCCCTTGGCGTTGGTCACGGTGTCGGTGCCGATCGCGTCCATCATCGCCTTCGCGACGCGCTCGTTGGTGCGCGACCAGATGTCGACGACCTTGTTGTAGCGCTCGCCGGCGGTGACCAGGCCCGACTGGTACTGCTCCTGGATCTCCAGCACCTCGGCCTCGGCCTCGGCGAGGATCGCCTTCTTCTCGTCCGGGATGGTCATGTCGTCGATGCCGATCGACACGCCGGCGCGCGTTGCGTACGCGAAGCCGGTGTACATCAGCTGGTCGGCGAAGATCACCGTGTCCTTGAGGCCCAGCTGGCGGTAGCAGCTGTTGATCAGGCGCGAGATGTTCTTCTTGGTCAGCTCGGTGTTGGCCAGTTCGAACGGCAGGCCTTCCGGCAGCACTTCCTGCAGCAGTGCGCGGCCGACCGTGGTGTCCACGATCGACGTGCGCTTGCTGCGCTCGCCGTCCTCGCCGATCACCGTCTCGGTGATGCGCACCTTGACCTTGGCGTGCAGCTCGACGACGCGGTTGTCGTACGCGCGCTTGACCTCGGCGACGTTCGCGAACGCCATGCCCTCGCCCTTCTTGTTCTCGAGGGCGCGGGTCATGTAGTACAGGCCGAGCACGACGTCCTGCGACGGCACGATGATCGGCTCGCCGTTCGCCGGCGACAGGATGTTGTTCGACGCCATCATCAGCGCGCGCGCTTCCAGCTGGGCTTCCAGCGAGAGCGGCACGTGCACGGCCATCTGGTCACCGTCGAAGTCGGCGTTGAACGCCGTACACACGAGCGGATGCAGCTGGATCGCCTTGCCTTCGATGAGGACCGGCTCGAACGCCTGGATGCCCAGGCGGTGCAGCGTCGGCGCGCGGTTCAGCAGCACCGGGTGCTCGCGGATGACCTCCTCGAGGATGTCCCAGACCTGCGGCTCTTCGCGCTCGACGAGCTTCTTGGCGGCCTTGATCGTCGTGGCGAGGCCACGGCGCTGCAGCTTGGAGAAGATGAAGGGCTTGAACAGCTCGAGCGCCATCTTCTTCGGCAGGCCGCACTCGTGCAGGCGCAGCGTCGGGCCGACCACGATGACCGAACGGCCCGAGTAGTCGACGCGCTTGCCGAGCAGGTTCTGGCGGAAGCGGCCCTGCTTGCCCTTGATCATGTCGGCGAGCGACTTGAGCGGGCGCTTGTTGGTGCCGGTGATCGCGCGGCCGCGGCGGCCGTTGTCCATCAGCGCGTCGACCGACTCCTGCAGCATGCGCTTCTCGTTGCGCACGATGATGTCGGGCGCATTGAGTTCGAGCAGGCGACGCAGGCGGTTGTTGCGGTTGATGACGCGGCGGTACAGGTCGTTGAGGTCCGACGTCGCGAAGCGGCCGCCGTCCAGCGGGACCAGCGGACGCAGGTCCGGCGGCAGCACCGGCAGGACGGTCATGACCATCCACTCCGGGCGGTTGCCGGACTCGATGAAGGCCTCGATCAGCTTGATGCGCTTGGTCAGGCGCTTGAGCTTGGTTTCCGAACCGGTCGAGGCGATGTCCTCGCGCAGCTGGACCATCTCGGTCTGCAGGTCGATCGTGCGCAGCAGCTCGTAGACGGCCTCGGCGCCCATCGCGGCCTCGAAGTCGTCACCGTGCTCCTGGCGCGCCTGCAGGAACTGCTCCTCGGTCAGCAGCTGGCCACGCTCCATCGGCGTCAGGCCCGGCTCCGTCACCACGAAGGCTTCGAAGTACAGGATGCGTTCGATGTCGCGCAGCGTCATGTCGAGCATCAGGCCGATGCGCGACGGAAGCGACTTCAGGAACCAGATGTGGGCGACCGGCGAGGCGAGGTCGATGTGGCCCATGCGCTCGCGGCGCACCTTGGCCAGCGTGACTTCGGTGCCGCACTTCTCGCAGACCACGCCGCGATGCTTCATGCGCTTGTACTTGCCGCACAGGCACTCGTAGTCCTTGATCGGGCCGAAGATCGCCGAGCAGAACAGGCCGTCACGCTCGGGCTTGAACGTGCGGTAGTTGATCGTCTCGGGCTTCTTCACTTCGCCGTACGACCAGGAGCGGATCAGGTCCGGCGAAGCCAGGCCGATCTTGATCGCGTCGAAGTCGATCGTCGTGCGCTGCTGGTTGAACAGGTTGAGCAGGTCTTTCATTTCAGTCTCCTAGGGAGCGATTCGCAGAGAGATGTGCGTGCTGCAGGCCGGCGCGGACGTCGCGCCGGCCGCGCGTTTCTCACTGCTCCTCGAGCTCCATGTTGATCGCCAGCGAGCGGATTTCCCTCACGAGAACGTTGAAGGACTCCGGCATGCCCGCGACCATCTCGTAGTCGCCGTCGACGATGTTCTTGTACATCTGGTTGCGGCCCTGCACGTCGTCGGACTTCACCGTCAGCATTTCCTGCAGGGTGTAGGCCGCGCCGTAGGCTTCCAGCGCCCAGACTTCCATCTCGCCGAAGCGCTGGCCACCGAACTGCGCCTTGCCGCCCAGCGGCTGCTGGGTGACGAGCGAGTACGGGCCGGTCGAACGCGCGTGCATCTTGTCGTCGACCAAGTGGTTCAGCTTCAGCATGTGCATGTAGCCGATCGTGACCGGGCGCTCGAACGCCTCGCCCGTACGACCGTCGTGCAGCACCGTCTGGCCGCTCGATGGCAGGTCCGCGAGTTCGAGCATGCGCTTGATCTCGGACTCCGCCGCGCCGTCGAAGACCGGGGTCGCCATCGGCACGCCGTCGGTCAGGTTCTTGGCGAGGCGGATCAGCTCCTCGTCGGAGAACTGCGACAGGTCGACGCGCTCACCCACCACGCCCGTGTCGTGGTTGTAGATGTCGTTGAGGAACGCGCGCAGCTCGGTCACCGCGTTCTGCGCCTGCAGCATGCGGTCGATCTTCTTGCCCAGGCCCTTTGCGGCCCAGCCAAGGTGCACCTCGAGGATCTGGCCGATGTTCATACGCGACGGCACGCCCAGCGGGTTCAGGACGATGTCGACCGTCTCGCCGCTGGCGGTGTACGGCATGTCCTCGACCGGAACGATCGTCGACACGACGCCCTTGTTGCCGTGGCGGCCCGCCATCTTGTCGCCCGGCTGGATGCGGCGCTTAACGGCCAGGAACACCTTGACCATCTTGAGTACGCCCGGGGCGAGGTCGTCGCCCTGGGTGATCTTCGCGCGCTTGTCGGCGAAACGGCGCTCGAACTCCTTCTGGTACTCCTCGATCTGCTTCTGCGCGCGCTCGATGGCCTCGACGGCCTCCTCGTCCTTCATGCGCAGCGTGAACCAGTCCTTCTTGGCGATGCTGTCGAGCACGAGGCTCGTCACCGTGTCACCCTTCTTCAGCCCGGCGCCGCCATTGGCGACCTTGCCGAGCAGCTGGCCGCGCAGGCGGTCGTAGATCGCCGCCTCGAGGATGCGGAACTGGTCGTCGAAGTCCTTCTTGACGCGACGGATCTCGTGTTCCTCGATCTGGCGCGCGCGCTTGTCCTTCTCGATGCCGTCGCGGGTGAAGACCTGCACGTCGATGACGACGCCGTCCATGCCCGGCGGCACGCGCAGCGAGCTGTCCTTCACGTCGGACGCCTTCTCGCCGAAGATCGCGCGGAGCAGCTTCTCTTCCGGCGTCAGCTGGCTCTCGCCCTTCGGCGTGACCTTGCCGACGAGGATGTCGCCTGCCCGCACTTCCGCACCGATGTACACCACACCCGACTCGTCGAGTCGGCCGAGCGCCTGCTCGGAGACGTTCGGGATGTCGGCGGTGATTTCCTCCGGCCCCAGCTTGGTGTCGCGCGCCTGGACGGTGAGCTCTTCGATGTGGATCGTCGTGTAGCGATCCTCCTCGACCACGCGCTCGGAGAGCAGGATCGAGTCCTCGAAGTTGTAGCCGTTCCACGGCATGAACGCGACCAGCATGTTCTGGCCCAGCGCGAGCTCGCCGATGTCGGTCGACGGACCGTCGGCCAGCACGTCGCCACGCTCGATTCGATCACCGACCTTCACCAGCGGACGCTGGTTGATGCAGGTGTTCTGGTTCGAACGCGTGTACTTGATCAGGTTGTAGATGTCGACGCCGGCGTCCAGGCCCTCGTTGACCTCGTTCTCGCTGACCTTGACCACGATTCGCGCGGCATCGATGGCCTCGATCACGCCACCACGGCGCGCGTTGACCGTGACACCCGAGTCACGCGCCACGGCGCGCTCGATGCCCGTGCCCACCAGCGGCTTCTGCGCACGCAGCGTCGGCACCGCCTGGCGCTGCATGTTCGCGCCCATGAGCGCGCGGTTCGCGTCGTCGTGCTCGAGGAACGGCACCAGCGCGGCTGCGACCGACACGGTCTGCATCGGCGAGACGTCCATGAAGTGGACCTCGCTCGGCGGCTTCAGCAGCGACTCGCCCTGGTAACGGCAGGCGACGAACTGCGCCGTCATGTTGCCGCTCTCGTCCTGCGGCGCATTGGCCTGGGCGATGACGTACTCGTTCTCCTCGATGGCCGAGAGGAACTCGATCTCCTCGGTCACCTTGCCGTCGACCACGCGGCGGTACGGCGTCTCGAGGAAGCCGTAGCGGTTGGTGCGCGCGAACACGGCGAGCGAGTTGATCAGGCCGATGTTCGGGCCTTCCGGCGTCTCGATGGTGCAGACGCGGCCGTAGTGCGTCGGGTGCACGTCGCGCACCTCGAAGCCGGCGCGCTCGCGGGTCAGACCGCCCGGGCCGAGGGCCGAGACGCGACGCTTGTGCGTGACTTCCGACAGCGGATTGTTCTGGTCCATGAACTGCGACAGCTGCGAGGAGCCGAAGAACTCCTTGATCGCGGCGGCCACCGGCTTGGCGTTGATGAGCTCCTGCGGCGTGAGGCCTTCGGACTCCGCCATCGACAGGCGCTCCTTGACCGCACGCTCGACGCGCACCAGGCCCACGCGGAAGGTGTTCTCGGCCATTTCGCCGACCGAACGCACGCGGCGGTTGCCGAGGTGGTCGATGTCGTCCACCACGCCACGGCCGTTGCGGATCTCGGTCAGCACGCGGATGACGTCGAGGATGTCCGACGAGTCGCCGAACAGGCCGCGCAGGCGCGCCGATTCCTCGTCCTTGCGGTCCTGGAAGTACTTCGCGTCGTACAGCACCGACGCGCCTTCGGTCTCCTTGCGACCGAGGCGGCGGTTGAACTTCATGCGGCCCACGCCCGAGAGGTCGTAGCGCTCGAAGGTGAAGAAGAGGTTGTGGAACAGGTTCTGCGCGGCGTCCTTGGTCGGCGGCTCGCCCGGGCGCATCATGCGGTAGATCTCGACCAGCGCCTCGAGCTGCGTCTTCGACGGATCGATGCGCAGCGTGTTCGAGATGTACGGGCCGCGGTCGAGGTCGTTGACCCACAGCGTGCCCACCTGGGCGATGCCGGCCTTGCGGAGCGCTTCCAGGTGGCCGTCGTTGATCTCGTCGTTCGCGCTCGCGATCAGCTCGCCCGTCTTCGTATCCATGACGTCATGCGACAGGATGCGGCCGACGAGGTAGCTGTCCGGCACGGCGAGCGCGGAGATACCCGCCTGCTCGAGCTGGCGCACGTGACGCGCGGTGACGCGACGGCCCGCCTCGACGATGACCTTGTCCCCATCAGAGAGATCGAAGTCCAGCGTTTCGCCACGCAGGCGCTCCGGCACCAGCTCCAGCTGCACACCCTCGGGGAGGATGTGGAAGGTATTGATGTCGAAGAACTGCTTCAGCATCTCCTCGTTGTTGTAGCCGAGGGCGCGCAGCAGGATGGTCACCGGCAGCTTGCGGCGACGGTCGATGCGGCAGAACACCGCGTCCTTCGGGTCGAACTCGAAGTCCAGCCACGAACCGCGGTAGGGAATGATGCGGGCGCTGTACAGCAGCTTGCCCGAGCTGTGCGTCTTGCCACGATCGTGGTCGAAGAACACGCCCGGCGAGCGGTGCAGCTGCGAAACGATGACGCGCTCGGTGCCGTTGACGATGAAGGTGCCGTTCTCGGTCATGAGCGGGATCTCGCCCATGTAGACCTCCTGCTCCTTCACGTACTTGATCGCCTTGGTCGACGACTCGCGGTCGTAGATCACCAGGCGAACGGTCACGCGCAGCGGGGCGCCATAGCTCATGCCACGGGTGCGGCACTCGCGCTCGTCGAACGCCGGCTCGCCGAGCTTGTAGCCCACGTACTCCAGCGCGGCATTGCCGCTGTAGCTGACGATCGGGAACACCGACTTCAGGGCGGCGTGCAGGCCCTTGTCCTCGCGCTTGGCGGGGTCGGTGTTCTCCTGCAGGAACTCGCGGTACGAGTCGACCTGGATGGCCAGCAGGAAGGGCACTTCGAGGATTGCGCGGCGCTTGCCGAAATCCTTGCGGATGCGCTTTTTCTCGGTGAACGAGTACGTCGTCATGGAGTTGCCTCTGAAAAGCCGGGATGCGGGACTCGGGATTGGAAATTCGCCACGGCCGCCTGGGCCGGACCTGTGTCTTGGCGAATGCTCAATCCCGAATCCCGAATCCCCGATTTGAATGAACTGTCAGTTGGAAGCCGCGGGTATTGCCGGCACCCGCACGCCCTCTGAAGCTGCTTCCAACTACCAACTCGGTTGGGTTTCTTTGCCGCTGGATCCGGGGAACGCAAGGCCCTCGTCGTCGTGTCGCCACCGGGGCGACGTTGGACAGCGGGCCGGTCGGAACGTTCCGAAAAACCGGGTCCGTCTACAACGACCGAAGGCCGGGGGCAAAAAGCCCCCAGCCTTCAGTGGGTCGCCGATGGAATCCGGCGACGCAAAGCTGCTTACTTGACCTCGACGGTCGCGCCGGCAGCTTCCAGGTCCTTCTTCATCTTCGCGGCGTCGTCCTTCGACACGCCTTCCTTCACGGTGCCACCGGCCTCCGTGAGGTCCTTCGCTTCCTTCAGGCCCAGGCCCGTGATGGCGCGGACGGCCTTGATGACCTCGACCTTCTTGTCGCCGGCCGACTTCAGGATGACGTTGAACTCGGTCTGCTCTTCGACCGGAGCCGCGGCGGCGGCCGGGCCGGCAGCCATGACCGGAGCAGCGGCGGAGACGCCGAACTTCTCTTCGATGGCCTTGACCAGGTCCATGACTTCCATCAGCGACTTGGTGGCGATGGCGTCGACGATCTGCTCGTTGGTAACGGACATTTGGATTACCTCTGGAAATTGATTTCTAAAGCGGGTTCGGGAAAGAACGTCGACGATCAGGCCGGCTCGGCTTCCGCCGGAGCCTCTTCAGCCGGCGCGGCATCGCCGCCACCCTGCTGGTCGGCCACGGCCTTGACGGCGCGCGCGAACATCGAGGCCGGCTCGGCCAGCACGCGGGCCAGCATGGCCAGCGCCTGTTCGCGGGTCGGCAGCGAGGCGAGCACGTCCACGTGGGCGGCCGGCAGCAGCTTGCCTTCCACCGAGACGACCTTCGCCTTGAGCTTGTCGTTGCCCTTGGACGCATCCTTGATCAGGCGACCGGCGGCGCCGGGCTCCTCGAGCGAGAACGCGTACAGCAGCGGACCGACCAGGGCGTCCTTGACGCACTCGAAGTCCGTGCCTTCGACGGCGCGGGACGCGAGCGTGTTCTTGACGACCTTGAGGTACACACCCGTTTCGCGAGCCTTCTTGCGCATCGCGGTCATCTGACTGACCGTGGTGCCCGCGTACTCGGCCGCGACCAGGGAGTGCGACTTGCCGGCGATTTCCGCCAGCTCCGCGACGACTTCCTGCTTCTGGGACAGTTTGAGAGCCATTGCACTCCTCCAATTGAACTCCGCGATCGGCAAGAGCCGTCGCGGGACGGGGCGGCGCCGGGTCCCTGGCACCGGGGACGCCGCGAGGGCATCCCGTGGTGGCCGTCCAGAAACGAATTTCCAGAAGGGCACCATCTACGCAGGCGGTGGATTAAGCAGTCCCGCTTCGACCGACGGCGTTTCCGTTGCCGTATTGAGCTTCCTGCCCGTCGCCGGTCGGCGCTGACCGCACCTGCGGTCTTTGACGGCCACGGCCGCGGAAGCGACCGTGCCTTCAAAAGAATCGGCCGGCGGCATCGAGCCACCGGCCTTTTGACACTTACTTCAGAGCGAGCGACGTCTGGTCGACGACCACGCCCGGACCCATGGTCGAGCTGATCGCGACCTTCTGCAGGTACTGGCCCTTCGAGGTGGCCGGCTTCGCCTTGATCAGGTCGAGCAGCAGCGCCTGGAGGTTGTCCTTCAGCTTGTCGGCGTCGAAATCGGCCTTGCCGATCGTGCAGTGAATGATACCCGCCTTGTCGGTGCGGTACCGCACCTGGCCGCCCTTGGCGTTCTTGACCGCTTCAGCCGGGTTGGCCGAAACCGTGCCGACCTTCGGGTTCGGCATCAGGCCGCGCGGGCCGAGCACCGTACCGAGCTTACCGACCACGCGCATGGCGTCCGGCGTCGCGATCACGACGTCGTAGTTGAGCTCGCCGCCCTGCATGCGCTCGGCGAGATCGTCCATGCCGACCGCATCCGCACCGGCTGCCAGGGCCTCGTCGGCCTTCGCACCGGCCGGCGCGAACACCGCGACGCGAACGGTCTTGCCGGTACCCGCCGGCAGCACGGTCGAGCCGCGCACCTGCTGGTCGGACTTCTTGGCATCGACGCCGAGGCGCACGGCCACGTCGATCGACTCGACGAACTTGGCCTTGGTAGCCGACTTCACGATGTTGATGGCGTCCTCGATGGCGTAGGCCTTACCCGGGACGACCGCGGCCTTGATGGCCTTCTGACGCTTGTTCATTGCCATGGTCTCAGCCCTCCACCACGAGACCCATCGAACGGGCCGAGCCCGCGATGGTCTTCACTGCCGCATCCAGGTCCGCCGCCGTCAGGTCGGGTTCCTTCTGCTTGGCGATGTCTTCGAGCTGGGCGCGGGTGACCTTGCCCACCTTCTCGGTGTTCGGACGCTTCGAGCCCGACTGGATGCCGGCGGCCTTCTTCAGCAGCACCGTAGCCGGGGTCGACTTGGTGACGAAGGTGAAGGTGCGGTCCGAGTAGGCCGTGATGATGACCGGGGTCGGCAGACCCGGCTCGAGCTTGGAGGTCGCGGCGTTGAACGCCTTGCAGAACTCCATGATGTTCAGGCCGCGCTGGCCGAGCGCCGGACCGACCGGCGGGGAGGGGTTGGCCTGACCGGCCTTCACCTGCAGCTTGATGTAACCGACAACCTTCTTTGCCACGATCTTTCTCCTGGAGTTCGAACGTCAGCGGTTCGCGCCGACTCCTCCTCTGGTTGGAAACGCGAAACCGGCCGCGCCGGTTTCGCCCCGCCGGCGCTATCCGGCCGAACGGCCGGATGAACAGCGGCACTTATCCGAGCAGCAGGCTCGGATAAGAATTACTTGGCCTTCTCGACCTGGCCGAACTCGAGCTCGACCGGGGTGGAGCGACCGAAGATGAGAACGGCCACGCGAAGGCGGCTCTTCTCGTAGTTGATCTCTTCGACGACGCCGTTGAAGTCGTTGAACGGGCCGTCGATGACCCGGACCATCTCACCCGGTTCGAACAGCACCTTCGGACGCGGCTTCTCGACGCCTTCCTGAACGCGCTGCAGGATCTGGTCCGCTTCGCGATCCGAAATCGGCAGCGGGCGATCGGCGGTACCGCCGATGAAGCCCATCACCTTCGGGGTTTCCTTGATGAGGTGCCAGCACTCGCTGTCGATGCGCGGGATGCCGTTCTCGTCGTTCACGGCGATCTGCACGAGCACGTAGCCCGGGAAGAACTTGCGCTCGGAACGGCGCTTCTGGCCTGCGCGCATCTCCACGACCTCCTCGGTCGGGACCAGCACTTCGCCGAACTTCTCTTCCATGCCCTCGCGGACGATGCGGTCACGCAGTGCCTGCGCCACGGACTTCTCGAAGCCCGAATAGGCATGCACCACGAACCAGCGCTTGTTGATTTCCGTCATTTCAACGCCCCAGCAGAAGCTTGACCAGCGCCTGGATCACCAGGTCGAAACCGGCGAGCAGGAGGCTGATGATCAGTACGGCGAGCATGACGACCCAGGTCGTCCGCAGGGCTTCCTGGCGCGCCGGCCAGACCACTTTGCGCAGCTCGAAGCGTGATTCGGAGAGGAACTCGCGGGTACGGCCGCCCAGCGCCGTGGTCGCGAACAGCAGGCCGCCGGCGACGACGCCCACGACGACCAGCAGCGCGCGCAGGCCGGTGGCCCAGCCCGTGAACCAGTAGAAACCGAACAGGCCCGCGCCCAGCAGCAGCAGGGCGACGACGTACTTGGCGATGTCGCCGGCGGAGGTGCCGGCCTGCATGCCGCGGTTTTGCACGACCTTGCTGTTCACGTTTTGCGAGTCCCTCGCAAAAGCCCTGCATCCCTGCGTGGACTTCGATGGTAGGTATTCGGGTCGACGGGCATCCGAAGACCGCCGAGGTGGCACGCCAGGAGGGACTCGAACCCCCAACCTGCGGTTTTGGAGACCGCTGCTCTGCCAATTGAGCTACTGGCGTATGACTCTGTGGGCGCTTCCCGAAAAGGCAACGGCGGCCTGCGCCGCCTGCCCTTCCCGCCCGGTTGTGCGAAACCGGCGCGGGCGCCGGCTTCGCGTCCGTCGCGGCTGGCGCAGGCGCCGGACCGCGTCGGGAATGCCGCCGCCGAAGCGGCGGCGACGTAGCTTACTTGATGATCTTGGCCACCACGCCGGCGCCGACGGTACGGCCGCCTTCGCGGATCGCGAAGCGCAGGCCGTCGTCCATCGC
>NZ_BMXY01000008.1 GCF_014651995.1 Cognatilysobacter xinjiangensis
AAGGGTAAGTTCGAGCGCACCAAGCCCCACGTGAACGTGGGCACGATCGGTCACGTGGACCACGGCAAGACGACGCTGACGGCGGCGCTGACGAAGGTGGGTGCCGAGCGTTTCGGTGGCGAGTTCAAGGGTTACGACCAGATCGACGCGGCGCCGGAAGAGAAGGCGCGTGGCATCACGATCTCGACGGCGCACGTGGAGTACGAAAGCGCGGTGCGTCACTACGCGCACGTGGACTGCCCGGGCCACGCCGACTACGTGAAGAACATGATCACGGGTGCGGCGCAGATGGACGGCGCGATCCTGGTGTGCTCGGCCGCGGACGGCCCGATGCCGCAGACGCGCGAGCACATCCTGCTGTCGCGCCAGGTGGGCGTGCCGTACATCGTCGTGTTCCTGAACAAGGCCGACATGGTGGACGACGCCGAGCTGCTCGAGCTGGTCGAGATGGAAATCCGCGAGCTGCTCAGCAAGTACGACTTCCCGGGCGACGACACCCCGATCATCGCGGGCTCGGCCCGTCTGGCGCTGGAAGGCGACCAGTCGGAGATCGGCGTGCCGGCGATCCTGAAGCTGGTGGACGCGCTGGACACGTTCATCCCGGAGCCGGAGCGTGCGATCGACAAGCCGTTCCTGATGCCGGTCGAGGACGTGTTCTCGATCTCGGGTCGCGGCACGGTGGTCACGGGCCGTATCGAGCGCGGCATCATCAAGGTCGGTGACGAAATCGAAATCGTCGGCATCCGCCCGACGCAGAAGACGACGGTCACGGGCGTGGAGATGTTCCGCAAGCTGCTCGACCAGGGCCAGGCGGGCGACAACGCCGGTCTGCTGCTGCGCGGCACCAAGCGTGACGACGTCGAGCGCGGCCAGGTGCTGGCCAAGCCGGGTTCGATCACCCCGCACACCGAGTTCGAGGCCGAGGTGTACGTGCTGAGCAAGGACGAGGGCGGCCGCCACACGCCGTTCTTCAAGGGCTACCGCCCGCAGTTCTACTTCCGCACGACCGACATCACCGGTTCGATCGAGCTGCCGGAAGGCGTCGAGATGGTGATGCCGGGCGACAACATCAAGATGACCGTGACGCTGATCAACCCGGTCGCGATGGACGACGGCCTGCGCTTCGCGATCCGCGAAGGCGGCCGTACCGTCGGCGCCGGCGTGGTGGCCAAGATCATCAAGT
>NZ_BMXY01000009.1 GCF_014651995.1 Cognatilysobacter xinjiangensis
CCGCGCAGGTCACCGTCGGCGCCGGCGGCGGGGCCGCAACCGGCTCCGGACCCAGCGGGATCACCACGCCCACCGAGGCGAGCAGGTCACCGAAGGCATCCTCGTCCGGAGCCGCGAAGCTCTGGTCGTCGAAGTCCATGCGGTAGGCGAGCTCGGTGCGGAACTTCACCGCGCCGGTGCCGCCCTGGATACCGGCGCCGACCTTGGCCGCCAGGTTGCCGTCCTCGCGCTGACCCGGCGAGTTCGGGCTCGGGAACGCGTTGTACTCTTCCTCGCTGCGCTGGAAGCCGACGCCGAACAGCACGTACGGGTTCCACGAGCGACCTTCGGCGACGAAGTGGCGACGGGCGTCGATCGACACACCGTACTGGCTCCACCACAGATCCTGGTTATCGGTGAAACGCGGGTTCTGGTAGTTCAACTCGAGGTCGAGCGACCAGTCCGGGGCGATCATCTTGCCGAGGCCCAGCGCACCGAACGGCGCGTTGTTGGTGCCACGGTCGTTGTCCTGGATGTTCCAGCCGACCGCACCGGTCAGGTACCAGCGGTCGTCGAACTCCTGCGCCTGGGCAGCCTGGGCGAACGCCAGGCCCGCGAGCAGGGCGGTGCTCAGCATGCGGATCTTCATGTGCTACTCCAATGTGGGTCGGAAACGGCAGGCCAGGCCTTGACGCTCCTGAACAGGCCGGCGTGAATGATACACGGCCGCTTAGGTTCGTTAACAAGGTTTAACTTTTCCCCGACCGATGGCCTGACTTCCGGTCGTTGGTCGAAGCCCGGCACAAGGCCGGGCTTCGCGGGTACATCCAAGCGCTGCGTATTACGAGTTCTGGACGTTGAGCTCGGTACGAC
>NZ_BMXY01000010.1 GCF_014651995.1 Cognatilysobacter xinjiangensis
CTCGCCTCGGTGGGCGTGGTGATCCCGCTGGGTCCGGAGCCGGTTGCGGCCCCGCCGCCGGCGCCGACGGTGACCTGCGCGGACAAGGATGACGACGGCGACGGCGTCAACAACTGCGACGACAAGTGCCCGGGCTCGACCGCCGGCCAGGCCGTCGGCCCCGATGGCTGCCCAGTTCCGCTGACGATCGACCTCAAGGGCGTGAACTTCGACTTCGACAAGTCGACGCTGCGTCCGGACGCGATCGCGATCCTCGACGAGGCGATCGGCATCCTGCAGCGCTACCCGCAGCTGCGCGTGGAAGTGGCCGGCCACACCGACCTGTGCGGTTCGGACGCCTACAACCAGTCGCTGTCGGAGCGCCGTGCCCGCGCGGTGTACGACTACCTGTCCAGCCGTGGCATCGATGCCTCGCGCCTGGCCGGCCCGAACGGCTACGGCGAGAGCCGTCCGCTGGAGAACACCCCGCAGACGCTGCCGGAGTGCAAGAACGAGCGTAACCGTCGTACCGAGCTCAACGTCCAGAACTCGTAATACGCAGCGCTTGGATGTACCCGCGAAGCCCGGCCTTGTGCCGGGCTTCG